>NZ_JAETXX010000002.1 GCF_021764745.1 Joostella atrarenae
CGTGTGTATTTCCCTTTCAAATATATAAATTAATTGAGGCTATATTCTATTAAATAGAGAGAAATGGAATACGATTAGGGCTATAAGCAATGTGATAAATATTATATAAAGCTTTAACTAACTTTCTATGCTCAATTTTTCAGTAGAAGATATAGAAGGAGCTATTGAGCTAGTTTTTTAGAAAGCATTGTTGGAAACAGACTTTTTATTTTAGCCATAATTTAATTCCTATTAATGAAATAGCAGCACAAAGAATACAAACTCCGTAAATAATACGTTCTTTTTTTACTTCTAATTTAGCACGCTCACGAATTAGCAATTTTATTTTTTGGAGTTCTTTTTCAGATACAATTTTAAAATTCAGTTGTTCTGGTTTCTTGTTAGTCGAGTAAATCCCTTCACGATTATTCTCTTTAAACTTACCTCGATTTGAAGGACGTTGAGCTCGGTTCTGTTTCATCCGATTAATCATATCCAATACATGTCCTGCTCCAGCTCCCATTTTATTTTATAATTTAATTATAGTATAGGCTATATTTAAGGAAGGTTAAAAACTTGTTTTGCTAAGCTACATCTAGAATAAGTTTTTATTGCACTTCGATATATTATAATCAACTAAATATAGTAAATAATTTTTTATTTTAAGCAGGAATAGCTCCAAAAGTGAGTATAATAAGGACTAATAATAGTTATCAATTTTAGAAGTTTACTTTAGTGATTTTAGTTTCTCCGATAACAATCCCCTTATTTAATTCTGGAGTTCCAGAGTAGCTTACAGTCGCCTCTCCGTATGAATTGACTTTTAGTTTATCGGAAACATTCAACTGAAAAGAGCCATCGCCATATGCTGTTAATTTCGTTTCGTTGCTAGAAACATTAGATACGTTTATAGTGCCTTCTCCATAGGCTGTAAATCGCTGATTTTTAACTACTCCATCCTTTATCTCTAAATAGCTTTCTCCATAAATAGAGACCATTAGTTTATTTATATCCACAGAGTTTATATAAACTTGTGATGTGCCAAAAACTTTCAAGCGGAGCTTATCTGCTACTATATTATCTTCAAAAACAAACCTTTCTTCCCCTCTTAAATCGACAGTGCTTAATTTTTTGTAGTTTATAATTGCTCTCACAACGGTACCATCATAACTAGCATATTCAAGTTTATTTCCACTT
This sequence comes from Joostella atrarenae, assembly GCF_021764745.1. GTDB lineage: Bacteria > Bacteroidota > Bacteroidia > Flavobacteriales > Flavobacteriaceae > Galbibacter > Galbibacter atrarenae. Next base: position 1,177 of record NZ_JAETXX010000002.1, read on the forward strand.
ATATATTCTTCATTATCATCACCAGTTATTTTTGCGCCTTCTAAATATACATTAAGCGTATTATTTTTTACATAAACGTTTAGGTTTTCCATCGGAACATTTATAGACTCTATGGTTACAGATTCTGTGTTGGCTTCTTTAAAAACAACTTGTATGTGCGGACTAATAACAACTCTTTCAAAATTTGCAACAGCTATTTCCTTATGTTGCGCAGTAGAATAATTGGAATATAATAAGAACGCGATCATTAAAAATATGGTAAAGATTGCCTTTTTTGAGTTATCTTTTAACTGAAAATGTGTTTGATTACTAAACATCTTTTTTTTGGTTTTAATGGTTATACCTATCTTAAAGATGATTTATTTCTTGTATTGTTACAGTTTTTAATTATTTAAACTTTTATAAGTGATTAATCAACCTCTGAATTAGATTTAGAATTCATTAGAAAAGTCTTACTTTGGTATAAAAATTATCTTTTAATGAAACCCATTTTTACAAGCTTACTTATTCTCCTTTTTTCATATTCTTATGCACAGCAAACTCAGTACATAGATATAAAAAAGGGAACTGTTAATATTACTATCGATCCTGATGCAGAAACTGTTTCTGGGGAAGTCATTTATACTTTTAAAGTCATAGAAACAACGGATACTCTTGTTGTTGATGCTCTGAATATGGAAATTAAAAGTCTTTCTTTAAATGATAAAGAACTTGCTTATAGTAATACTGGGTCGCAATTAATAATAAATAAAACCTTAAAACCTCGTGAGAATAATAGTTTAAAAATAGCATACAAAGCATCTCCAAAAAAGGCTTTGTATTTTGTTGCTGAAGATAATGACGATCAAAAGCAAATATGGACGCAAGGGCAGGGGAAATACACTTCCAATTGGTTACCGAGTTTTGATGATATGAATGAAAAGGTGGAGTTTGATCTTTCTATTACCACCAATTCGTTATATAAAGTAATGGCCAACGGAAAGCTGATTGATAAGAAAGTAAATAACAATACAACCTCTACTTGGAAGTTCGATATGCAACACCCGATGAGCAGCTATTTGGTGGCTCTTGCTATTGGGGATTATAATGTAAAGGAGGAAGTTGCTAAATCTGGAATCCCTTTACAGCAATACTATTCTCCTGAAGATGAAAAATATGTTACTTCTACATATAAGCACTCTAAGCGTATTTTCGATTATTTGGAGGAGGAAATAGGTGTTCCTTTTCCGTGGCAGAATTATAAACAGGTTCCTGTAAAAGATTTTTTGTATGCGGGAATGGAGAATACTTCATTGACCATCTTTTCTGACTCTTATTTGGTGGATTCTATAGGTTTTGTGGATAGGAATTATATAAATGTAAATGCACATGAATTGGCACATCAGTGGTTCGGAAATTTGGTAACAGAAGAAAGTAGTACGCACCATTGGTTACAAGAAGGTTTTGCTACTTATTATGCCTTGCTAGCGGAGAGAGAAATTTTTGGAGAGGATTATTTTTATGAACAACTTTATAGCTCGGCTAAGCAATTAGAGGTTTTAAATGATAATGGAGGCGAGAGCTTATTAAATCCTAAAGCGAGTAGCCTTACTTTTTATCAACGGGGTGCCTGGGCAGTCTTCGCTTTGCGTAAAAAAATAGGGGATAGGGCTTTTGAAAAATCCGTTAAAAAGTATCTTAAAGACTATGCTTATAAAAATGCTAATACCCACGATTTTATAAATATAGCTGCGGCAAAGAGTCAGATTAAGTTAGAAGATTTTGTGGAGAAATGGCTAGTAAACACAGAATTTCCTTTGGAAGAAGCAGAACAATTATTACTTGAAAATGAAACTTCTAAAACTTTGTTAGCGATAGATGCTATGAGTAAAGAAGAAGTAGTAACGTATGCACAAAATAATTCTAAAATTTTTACTTCTGAAGAGCAATCTGCTATTGCAACACATATTCTTAAGCGACTTATACCAACTTCTGAAGCTGAGAAAACTATTTTTTTAGCAGCATTACAATCTGAAGTATTAAAAACTAGACAAACGGTAGCGCTTTATATGAATCCTATTCCTGAAGAATTTAAAACTGATTTTGAGAAGTTATTATCTGATGGGAGTTATCTGACCATAGAAAAAGCGCTAATGAAGTTATGGGTTAGTTTTCCTTTTGTAAAAGACAGAGCTCAGTTTCTAGATCAAACAAAAGGTATAACAGGATTTAGAGATAAAAATGTAGAAACATTATGGCTTACTCTGGCTTTAATTACGGAGAATTACCATCAGAATGATAAGAAAGAATATTACGATACATTAGTGAGCTATACAGATCCAACGCAGCATTATGAAGTTCGTCAGCATGCTTTTCAATATCTTTATCAGATAAAAGGCTTTGATGAAGCGGCACTTAAAAGTTTAATTCAGGCTTGTAAGCATCCTGTGTGGCAGTTTTCAAAGTTTTCTAGGCAATTGCTAGAAGAGTTATTAACGGATAAAGATTATAGAATTGTTTTAGAAGGAATTGTAAATGATTTGCCTTCCGAAGAAAAAGTTTTTTTAGAACAGAAGCTGAAAGATAATTAATAATGAAAGCACTCGTAATTTCAGGAGGTGGATCCAAAGGCGCTTTTGCCGGCGGAGTAGCCCAGTATTTAATAGAAGAGCTAAAAATAGATTACGATTTATTTTTGGGAACGTCTACGGGGAGCTTATTGGTAAATCATTTGGCGCTAAATGAGGTGGAAAAAATAAAGGAAGTTTATACCTCTGTAAATAATGAGAGCATTTTTAATATTTGTCCATTTCGAATTAGAAAAAAATATGGAGTGGAGCAAATTTCTATTCATCATTTAAATGTAGTTCGTAATTTTTTAAGAGGAAGTAAAACGTTTGGTGAGAGTGAGAACCTAAAAAAATTAATTCGTAAAACCTTAACGGAAGAGGAGTTTTTACAATTAAAGCACAGCACAAAAGAAGTAATAGTTACGGTTTCTAACCTTTCTTTAAATCAGGTAGAATATAAATCTATCAATGATTTTAGTTATGATGATTTCTGTGATTGGGTTTGGATCTCTAGTAATTATACTCCTTTTATGAGTTTAGCGCGGAAAGAAGGTTGTGAGTATGCCGATGGAGGCATCGGAACTATGGTTCCTATTGAAGAAGCTATCCGCCGTGGTGCTAAAGAAATTGATGCTATTATTCTACAGACAGAAATTACGCAGCTAAACCGACTCCCATCTAGGAATCCGTTTTCATTATTAACGACTATGTTTAGTTTTATGTTAGATAGAATAGAGCATCAGAATATTCGGATTGGGAAATTTGTAGCCTCTAATAACGATGTCATTATTAATTTTTATTATACACCGACGGTATTAACTACAAATTCCTTAATTTTCGAAAAGGTTAAAATGACTCGTTGGTGGCAAAGTGGATATGATTTCGCGAAGTTTAAAAATAAAGAAACGAGTCAGCTATAATTTTAAAGCAATTCCGTTGGAATTTTCATAATTATAACGTACCATAATCAACCTAAAATAAAAATATGCGAGCACTAGTTATAAGTGGAGGAGGAAGTAAAGGGGCATTTGCCGGCGGCGTTGCACAATATTTAATGGAGACGGAAAATAGAGACTACGATTTATATTTGGGAACTTCTACAGGGAGTTTATTAATTCCGCATTTAGCGAATAACGATATTGAAAAGATTTATAACGTTTATACTTCTGTAACACAACGTAAAATTTTTAGTAATAACCCTTTTGTAACCAAAAAGCGTGGTGATGAAGAGTATGTTGCAATTAATTACCTAAATGTTATGTGGCAGCTAATAAAGCGTAAGCGTACTTTTGGGGAGAGTAAGAATTTAAGAAAACATATAAGGAAACATTTTTCGGAGGCTGATTATAATCGCTTAAAGGAAAAAGGGAAAAATGTAATTGTTACAGTTTCCAATCTATCTATGAATCGTGTGGAATATAAATCGATTATGGACTATGAGTATGAAGATTTCTGTGATTGGATTTGGCTTTCTTGTAATTATGTTCCATTTATGTCGCTCGCAGAAAAGAATGGATTTGAATATGCAGATGGCGGTTTAGGATGTGTGGTTCCAATTCGTGAAGCCGTTAAAATGGGAGCTACGGAAGTAGATGCTATTATTTTGGAGACCGAGAATATGGAGCATAAAAAAGTATTAGGAAAGAATCCATTTTCACTAATGGTAAATCTCTATAGTTTTGTGTTGGACCAATTAGAGTCTCATGACGTTGTCGAAGGAAAATTGGCAGCTTTAAATAAGAATGTACGACTAAACACTTATTTTACTCCAACGCGACTAACAGAAAACTCTCTTTATTTTAACAAAGAATTAATGGCAGAATGGTGGGTACAAGGAAAAGAATACGCAAAGGAGCGTGTAAAGGCTCAAAAGGGCGCTAAAACAGTAGATTTGGCAGGATAGTCTGTTAGTTACTGGTTGTTATTATTAAATAGGTTTAGTGTGTTATGAAATTTCTCCCTTTTTAATATATACATAATACGCAGGGTATTTATTTCCTTCTTTATCAATTAACCATGCCTTAATCATAGTATTACCTTCTTGAAGTGGTAGATTAAAAACTGAACTTGTGTCTGAACTTGATATTTGCTTAGTATATGTTTTATTTCCTATTTGCAATTGCACCTTTACAGCAGGAATAGCAATACCTTCGCCTAGTAAGACTAGATTACCCTTATTATAAATATCCCCCTGTTTACTTTTAGGTAGCGATTCTGATATAGGATGATTTACTTCTTTTGCCCATCTCCTTATTTCAAAAATGTAATTAGCTTTTTCGGCAATCTTTATAGGCCAAAAACCACTATTGTTGGCAGCCCTTAATATATGTGTTTGGTTCCAAGTGGGGGGAGTTGATTTTTTTAAAACCCATGCATCAGATGTGAGGACAGTTTCTAAATCGTGTTCTGTACCAACAATTGGTCTTGGGTAGGGTTGATCCATTACTTTGACTTCATTCCAAAAAGAATCATATTCCTTTCGTAAGCTATCTACTATTTGAGGATATTGATCTGCTAGATTCTCTTTTTGACTGGGGTCTTTTTTAATATTGTATAGTTCAGCACCATTTATAAGTCCCCAATTAGATGTATACACTAAGCTATTTTTCCATTTGATATAAGTTTCTTCTGTATTTTGATAATGCTGAAAAAGAGTTCGATCTTCCCAATTAAACGATGAATTATTTAGTAGAGGCATCAAACTACGCCCGTCAAATTTAAGGTGTCCTTTTTTTGGTGTTTTCAAGTCACAAAGGTCAATTAGCGTAGGGAGAATATCGATATGAGAAGTAAATTTAGAAACATCTTTTTTTGGAGTCATATTTCCTTTAGGCCAATGAATCATTAACGGAACACGATGGCCACCATCAAACATACTCCCTTTTTTACCACGCATACCTGCATTAAAAATTTTATCACCTCCAGATGTACCATTATCAGACAAAAATATGATGATTGTATTTTCATCTAAATTATTCTTCTTCAAGAAGGTTCTTAAATCTCCTAAGTTCTTATCAAACCTTGTTATTGTAGCCATAAAATCTACTTCTGACTCCCAGTCAGGAGAACTTTTATCTATGTTACTGTACATATTTGTCCACTCTTTTTTAACGTTCCATGGAAGGTGTGGAATATTTGTAGCTAGATATATAAAAAAGGGATTATTCATATTCTTGGAAATAAATTTCTTTGTTTCATTGAAAAAGTTATCGTTGCCATAACCATGAAATTCCTCCCATTTTCCATTTCGCATATAGTGGTCGTTCATTTTATCATTGCTCCAATAGTCGCTCGCTGTCCCTGTACCTCCGTCACCATGTCCAACCCATTTTTGAAAACCTCTGTCAATAGGACGGTAGGGGTAATTTTGTCCTAAATGTCATTTTCCGAATAAAGCAGTTTTATAGCCACTTTCTTTGAAGAACTCCGCCATGGTAGTTTCTTCTTTATTTAGGTGATTACGTAGATATACAGTAGAACGAACATGAGTTCTATCAGACATTCTTCCTGTCATTAAAGCTGCTCTTGTTGGTGCACAAAATGCATTTACATGGAAGTCTGTAAATCGTATACTTTCTGAATATAGAGTGTCTAAATTGGGTGTTTTTATAATAGGATTTCCATGAATTGCGATATCACCATAACCCTGATCATCAGTCATAATTAAAATTACATTAGGACGATTTGTACTCTGAGCGTGATTAAATTGTATTGATAAAAAGAATAGTATAAAGAATATTTTTCTTAAAGAAAGAAAGTCTGGCTGAGATAGCTTCATCATTTGTATGTTTATATCATATAAGTAACGAATATGTAATCCGTCGCTTATATACAAGATACAATGAATACGAACTCAAAACCAAGTATTATTTATGCAGAATATAATACTTTACTGGCTGATGGGAATTAATTCTATAGTATGCTATAGTTGGTTATGTATGTTGACTTATAGCCATTTTTTTCTTTTGAAATAGATAAATGGTAAGATGGCAGAAATTATCATTGCAACAATAACAATAGGATATCCATAAGTGGCATCGAGTTCTGGCATGTATTTAAAATTCATACCGTAAACTCCAGCGATAAAAGTAGGAAGGGAAATACAAACGGTAACTACGGTAAGCATTTTAAAAATATAATTCTGTTCTAAATCGATTTTACTAGAGATATTTTCTTTTAAATCGTCCAATCGATCGAAATTAAATTGGATATAATCCGAAATCACATTCAGATCATTTAATTCAGCTTTTATCTCTTTTTTAAGTCCCATTTTTTTATCCCAATCACTTCTCATGTATAGCGTGTATACCCGAGTAGTTTCAATAAGAGATTCTTTTATCAGCAAGTTATTAAAGTTGTATTCTGTAATGATATCCATTTCATAACCTGAAAATTTGTTTTCGATTAACACTCTATTTGCTAGCATTTTAATTTTCTTGGTTTGACTTTCTGTAATGTCAGCAAAATAGTCGGAGATGAATTCGAATTGGAACTTAAAAATACTCTCTGAGTTGGATTTCTTCTGAAAGGATAAAAGTTTATTCGGATAGATTTTATTGAAATAATCGTCTAGAGATGCACTTGTAAAAAGAAACAGCCCTGCTTTGGAAAGTATTATAAAAATAGGCTCTTCTACCATTTTATGATCTATGTTATAAAAGGGAATCGAAAAGTGAAATGAAGCTTGATTGTCATCCTCTAAAAAGTGAGAACTGATTTCAATATCTTCAAAATGCTTCATGATCGTGAAATCGAGTCCATAATTTTTTTCTAGCCACTCTACATCCGAAGTACTGTAATCTATGAATTGCATGATATAGAAATCCAAATCAGAAACAACAATTTCACTTGTGTTTTGTATTTTGAGTAGTTCTTTTTCTTTTGACAAGATCTCAATCATGATAAATATTTTTAAGAAGGAAACTAAATGTTTAACTGTGTTTTGTAGCTACCAAATAACTTCTAGTTTAGAAAACAAGTTAGTAAAAGAATGAGGAATATTTTATAATAAAGTTAAAATAAATCTTGATTATTACATTCTAAAAGGAATGTTATATTGAGTTTAATTAAGAAATATATTTCCTATGAGTACAAACAAGTAAGAGAGGAGTAGCATCCGAGCACATAAAAAAAAGAAAAGCCCCTAAAAGTGTTATTACTTCTAGGGGCTTTGTATATTTTTCAAGTTTAGCTTAGCTAAATAAATCTCGAATTTCTTTTTTAATATAACCTAATGCGGCGCTAGAAGGAGGTTGTTTGTCTAAAAGGTTGTTTAAGACTTCTTCTCTGAGTTTGTCTGCCGTTTCAGAATTCATTCCAGCTTTTCTAATAATTTGGATTGTTGCATTTTTCGATGCTTTGATAACGTTCCAACATTCATCAGAAATATAAATCTGTTGTGCTAAATTATGGTCAAATTCATTTTCAATATTTGCAATAAGCTGTGCTTCATATAAATTCTTATCTGTATTCTCAGGAGAAACTCTAATTAGCAGTTTAGAAGGGTTTATACGTTCTAAAAACAAAGCCATCCTTTCGTATGCTTGTAGGCGGATTGGAAGTGTGTTTTTATCCATTTCCTTATGGAGTAAAAAACGTCTTCGTCCTTCTTCATTTTTAGTATGAAGATTAAAAAAGTAAAAAGCTATAGCTCCTGTAATTAATGCAGGAAGTAGGAAAAATAATAGGTTGATGATGTTTAATTCGTTCATGGGGATTTTAATTAATAACGTACTTGTTTATGTTTAAACTTATCTATTGCAGTTTTTGTGGTATAATGACCGCCTAAGTGAGGGCAATTTAATAAACTTTCTGTCCCAGTAAAAGGAACTTCTACTTTATTATACCCATATACGTTTGCTAGGGGTTGGGTTAAACTTTTATCTCCTAAGTTAACATCTACATCTTCCATAGTAAGTTGTGAAGGATGCTCGTAACCACAAGCATGTGTGATTTCTAAAAGTTCTTTTTTAAAGTTTTTAAAATAATAACTTACTCGTTCTGCTTTATCTTCAATATTAATTCCTGCTTGTAGCCATTTATTTTGCGTAGCCACACCACTAGGGCAAGTATTATTATGACACACTTTTGCTTGAATACAACCAATACTCATCATAGCTTCTCGTGCTACATTCACTAAATCTGCTCCCATAGCAAAAGCCATTGCAGCTTTAGAAGGGAAACCTAATTTTCCACTTCCTATAAAAACAATTCTTTCGGTTAGGTCTTGGTCCTTAAATACACGATACAAATCGCTAAATGAATATACCCAAGGTAAAGAAACATGATCTGCAAAACTAGGAGGAGCTGCTCCTGTACCTCCTTCACCGCCATCTACGGTAATAAAGTCTGGGCCTCTATTAGTTTTTTTCATGATGGTAGCAAGTTCACGCCACTGTTCTAATTTTCCTATTGCCGCTTTTATTCCAACAGGTAAACCTGTTTCTTTAGCAATCGCCTCTATAAAATCTACCATTTCTGGCACTGAAGAGAATGCAGAATGGTTAGGTGGTGATAATACATCTTGCCCCATTGGGACATGGCGAATTTCAGAAATCTCTTTTGTAATTTTTGATGCTGGTAAAACTCCACCCTTACCAGGCTTTGCACCTTGAGAAAGTTTAAGTTCTATAGCTCTTACCTGTGGATATTCTTTAACAAGAGCTTTTAATTTTTCCATGGAGAAATTCCCGTTATCATCTCGAACACCAAAATAACCTGTTCCAATATGGAAAATTACATCAGCTCCTTTTTTATGATACGGAGAAAGTCCGCCTTCCCCAGTATTATGATAGGCATGAGATAAATAAGCTCCTTTATTTAAAGATTCTATTGCGCGAGCAGATAGAGAACCGAAACTCATAGCAGAAACATTAATGATAGAAGCAGGGCGATAAGGACGCTCTCTTTTATTATAACCTCCAATGAGTTTAGCACAAGGTAAAAAATAAGGATCACTAGCATTTGGATGATCCATTTTTATCTTATAAGGCATCATTGCATTGTTTATAAATACATAATGCGACTCATGAATATCTCTATCTGTACCAAAACCTTCATAGTTGTTTTCGTTTTTTGCTGAAGCATAAATCCATCCACGTTCAATTCTATTAAATGGAAGTTCCTCACGGTTATTAGCAACAATATATTGCCTTAACTCCGGCCCTATACTCTCTAGCATATATCTAATGTGGCCTACAACTGGGAAATTATGAGTAATAACATGTTTTTTATTAAAGAAAATATCTCTAATAGCTATAAGTCCTAATGCGATGAGTACCCATACCCACCAGCTTATATTTTGTAAAAATTCTAGAATCGTTTCCATTTTATTGTGCTAAATAATCGTTTACTATTTGTGTGAAAGCTTTTACTCCTAATATAAGCCCGCTTTCGTCTATATAAAAATCTGGAGTGTGGTGAGGAGCTGCTTCTGTACTATTTATGGGCATTCCCCCTAAGAAGAAATAAAACCCAGGTACTTTCTCTTGAAAGAAAGAAAAGTCTTCACCTCCAGTAGTTGCTTTTACTAACTCTACATTGTCTTTTCCAGCCACTTTCTCTAACGAAGGTAACATTTGTTCTACTAATTTCTCGTCATTATATGTGATAGAAGTGAAATTTTCTATTTTAAGGGAAGCTTCGCCTCCATAGGCCTTTGCTATAGTAGGCACCATTTCTTCCATTCTTTTTAAAATTAACGCTCTCATTTTAGGATCCAATGTTCTTATAGTTCCTATCATTTGTGCAGTTTCAGGAATAATATTAAAGCGTACGCCACTAGTAATTTTTCCGACAGAAATGACTGCCGCTTCATTCACTAAAGGAGCGTCTCTACTAATAATAGTTTGTAGTCCATCTATTATTTTTGCTGAAATTAGAATCGGATCAACACCGCTCCATGGAGCAGAGCCATGAGTTTGTTTTCCTTTTACATCAATAACAAAACGCTCTACAGCTGCCATTGTGCCTCCGGGCTTATATCTTATGGTTCCCACTGGGGTAGCAGAATTTATATGGAGTCCAAAAATGGCATCTACTTTAGGATTTTCTAATACTCCTTCTTTAATCATCAGTTTAGCTCCACCTTCTTCACCAGGCGGTGGGCCTTCTTCAGCAGGTTGGAAGATAAACTTTACAGTCCCAGAAAAGTCGTTGTTTTTACTAAGAATTTCTGCAACTCCCATCATAATGGCAGTGTGTGTATCGTGTCCGCAGGCATGCATAACACCAGTTTCTTCCCCTAAAAAATCGGTAACTTCATTAGATTTAAAAGGGAGGTCGTTTCTTTCTTTTACAGGGAGCGCATCTATATCTGCACGTAAAGCAATTACTTTGCCTGGTTTATTACCTTCTAAAACAGCAACAACTCCAGTTTTTGCAACACCAGTAGTTACTTTTAGTCCAAGGTCACTTAAGTGTTTGGCTATTACTTTTGAAGTATTATACTCACGGTTTGATAATTCCGGATGTTCGTGAAAATAGCGTCTCCATTCAATAACTTTATCTTCAATTGCAGCGATATCAGAATCGATATCCTGCTGTGAATAGCTATTATAACTCACCATTATCAGAAATAATGTCAAGATATTGAGTTTAATCATTTATATAAATCTATAGGTTATATTAAGTTAAATAGAATATAATACGAAGGTATTTATTTTTCAGTAGTAAATATACCTAATTTTAAAGTTATGTTTAAAAATATTTATGGATTCTATTAAAAAATAACAGCATAATAATTAACTTGAACGCCCAAATAAATTGCATATTTTTGCTTATATTATTAGCAATAAAATCTACTTATTATTGTAGTTTACAATACCTATAAAAACTTAGAATTCGATTGGAAAAGTATTTAGCAGAGTTAAATGACGCGCAACGAGCGCCAGTATTACATAAAGATGGTGCTTTAATGGTTATTGCTGGAGCAGGATCAGGGAAGACCAGAGTATTAACATATAGAATTGCCTATTTAATGAATCAAGGGGTGGATGCTTTTAATATCTTATCCTTGACGTTTACAAATAAGGCTGCCCGCGAGATGAAAAAGCGTATTGCTGATATTGTGGGGAGCAGCGAAGCAAAAAACTTATGGATGGGAACATTCCATTCTGTTTTTGCAAAAATACTTCGTATTGAAGCTGATAAATTGGGGTATCCTAGCAACTTTACTATTTACGATACTCAAGACTCTCAACGTCTTATAAACTCCATTATTAAAGAAATGGGGTTGGATAAAGATGTTTATAAATATAAGCAGGTTCAAAATAGAATCTCCTCTTATAAAAATAGTCTGATTACCGTTAAGGCATACTTTAATAATCCTGAGCTAATGGAAGCGGATGCGATGGCAAAAAAACCACGCTTAGGAGAAATTTATAATCAATATTGTGAACGTTGTTTTAAAGCGGGAGCAATGGATTTTGATGATTTATTACTGAAAACAAATGAGTTATTAACTCGTTTTCCTGAAGTTTTACAGAAGTATCAAAATAGATTTAGATATATTTTGGTGGATGAGTACCAAGATACAAACCACTCGCAATATTTAATTGTAAAGGCTCTTTCTGATAAATTCCAGAATATCTGTGTTGTTGGAGATGATGCACAAAGTATTTATGCTTTCCGAGGTGCCAATATTGGGAATATAATGAACTTCCAGAAGGATTATGATAATGTAGAAATGTATCGATTGGAGCAAAATTACCGCTCTACACGAAATATTGTAAATGCAGCGAATTCTGTTATTGAGAAAAACCAAACGAGGTTAGATAAAATTGTATGGACAGATAATGATGATGGGAACGCTATTCTTGTTCATCGTTCTGTTACCGATGCTGAAGAAGGACGTTTTGTAGCTTCTACAATTTTTGAAACTAAAATGCAGAATCAACTTTTAGATAAAGATTTTGCTGTATTGTATAGAACCAATTCACAGTCTAGATCGATAGAGGATGCATTGCGAAGAAAAGACATTCCTTATCGTATTTATGGAGGACTTTCTTTTTATCAACGGAAGGAAATTAAAGATGTATTGTCTTATATGCGACTCATTTTAAATCCTAAAGATGAAGAAGCTTTAGTGCGTGTAATTAATTATCCTGCTCGTGGAATAGGACAAACAACAATAGAGAAACTTACGGTGGCTGCAAATCATTATAAGCGTTCTATTTTTGAGATTATGGAAAATCTGGATAAGATTAACCTTAAGATTAATTCTGGAACTAGAAGGAAGCTTGAAGATTTTACAACCATGATTAAGAGTTTTCAAGTAACAAATCAATCTGCAGATGCTTTTGTGTTATCAGAACATGTTTGTAAAAAAAGTGGTTTGTTACAGGAGTTTAAAAAAGATGGTACTCCAGAAGGGATTGCTCGTATGGATAACGTCCAAGAGCTTTTAAATGGTATTCAGGATTTTGTTGAAGGGCAAAAAGAGATTGTTGATGCAACGGGAAGTATGTCCGAATTTATGGAAGATATTGCCTTAGCAACCGATTTAGATAATGATACCGGTGATGACGATAGAGTAGCTTTGATGACAATTCACTTAGCAAAAGGATTAGAGTTTCCTTATGTTTTTATAGTTGGTATGGAAGAAGATTTATTTCCATCGGGAATGAGTATGAATACCAGAAGTGAATTGGAGGAAGAGCGTCGTTTGTTTTATGTAGCGCTTACTCGTGCAGAAAAACAAGCCTATCTTACATATACGCAAAGTAGATACCGTTGGGGGAAACTAATAGATGCTGAACCGAGTCGTTTTATAGAAGAGATCGATGAGAAATATATTGAGTATCTAACGCCACCATTAGATGGAAATTACCGCTATAAACCGTTAATCGATTCTGATATTTTTGGAGAGGTAGATAAGAGTAAGTTCAGATTGCGGAAACCAGTTTCTAGTACACCGCCGTCTTCTCATAAACCATCGCAAGAGAAATTGCGTAAGTTGAGAAAATTAAAGCCAGATTTAGGAGAACCATCTGTGAATACAGCTTCTATGGATAGTGAGTTAGCCGTAGGAAATAAAGTTTCTCATACACGTTTTGGAAAAGGAGTTATTATTAGCTTGGAAGGTGTAGGAAACGATAAAAAGGCAGAAATCCGTTTTGATACTGGCGGATTGAAAAAATTATTATTGCGTTTTGCAAAGCTTGATATTATTGGATAGGGGTTGAGTTTGAAGGTTCAAAAGTTCAAAAGTACAAAAGTTTGAAAGTTGAAGGTGTTTAGCTGAAGAACTAAAAGGTTTGGTGCTAAAACCCAAAACCAATATCTATTACATTAAAAACTAAAAAAAATGGCGGAATTAATACGTATTTATGAAGAGAATCCTAACCCTAAAGAGATAAATAGGGTAGTGGATGTGTTGCGTAATGGCGGACTCGTTATTTATCCTACCGATACCGTTTATGGGTTAGGTTGTGATATTACAAATTCAAAAGCCCTCCAGAAAATTGCACGTATAAAAGGGGTGAAGCTCGATAAGGCTAACTTTTCATTTATCTGTGCCGATTTGAGTAATATCTCAGATTATGTGCGTCAGATAGATACTGCAACTTTTAAGATATTAAAAAGGACTTTGCCAGGCGCTTACACTTATATATTACCTGGAAATAATAGCCTCCCTAAAGATTTTAAAAAGAAAAAAACAGTTGGGATTCGGGTTCCAGATAACAGAATTGCAAGAACTCTTGTGGAGCAATTAGGAAACCCTATTGTATCTACTTCTATTCGTGATGAAGATGAGCTTATTGAATATACAACAGATCCAGAATTGATTTTAGAGAAATGGGATAACCTTGTAGATATTGTTATCGATGGTGGGTATGGAGATAATGTCGCCTCTACAGTTATTGATCTTTCTGGTGATGAACCTGTTATTATTCGTGAAGGAAAAGGTTCTATTGATGATGTTTTTTAAATAATTAATAATATGATTGGAAGTAAAGTACTTTTTATAGGCTACGTTTGGCCTGAGCCAAATTCTTCAGCTGCAGGAAGTAGAATGCTTCAATTGATTGATTTTTTTAAAAGCACTGGTTCAAAAGTTACATTCGCTTCTCCAGCAAAAAAAGGAGCTCATGTTTTCGATCTTGAGACAATTGGTGTCCATCAGCAGGAAATAGAATTAAATAACGGCTCTTTTGATACTTTTTTAGAGAAATTACAGCCTACAATAGTTGTTTTTGACCGCTATATGATGGAAGAGCAGTTTGGTTGGCGTGTTGCAGAACATGCTCCTAATGCGCTAAGAATATTAGATACCGAGGATCTTCACTTTCTAAGATATGAAAGAGAACTAGCTCTAAAAGGGAAATCTAAAGCTGATAAAAATGCACTTTTAAATAGTGAACGTGCAAAGCGAGAATTAGCGGCTATTTATAGATGTGATCTTACGTTGATTATTTCTGAAGTTGAAATGGATATTTTAAAAGAGGTTTTTCAAGTTGATGAAAAGCTACTTCTTTATTTACCATTTCTTTTAAAAAAATCAGAAAAGAAAGAGATTCCTCTCGAAGATAAACAAGACTTTATTTTTATTGGTAATTTTATTCATGCTCCAAATTGGGATGCGGTATTGGCGCTCAAAGAAACGGTATGGCCACTCATAAAAAAGGAACTCCCAAAAGCGAAGCTGCATGTGTATGGTGCTTATGCTACCGAGAAAGTATATAATCTTAATAATTCTGCGGAAGGATTTATAGTTCATGGATGGGCAGAAGATGCTGTTGAGGTTATCAGCAAGGCTAAAGTTATGCTAGCTCCCTTACGTTTTGGCGCAGGTTTAAAGGGTAAATTAGTAGAGGCAATGCAAAGCAATACACCTAGTGTTACCACAACTATTGGGGCAGAGGGAATAAATGGTTCTTATAATTGGAATGGTTTTATTTACGACAATCCACTAGATTTTGCGTATGCCGCCGTTTCTCTATATACTGAAGAAAGTAAGTGGGAACAAGCTGTTAAAAATGGGCATAAGATATTAAATATGCGCTTTGATGTTTCTGTTCATAAACTAAACCTAAAAACTGCAATAGATTCTATTAAAGAAGAGTTAGAACAGCATAGAACTACAAATTTTATTGGCAGCATGCTGCTGCAACAAACTACACAGGCAAGTAAATATATGTCGAAGTGGATTGAGACTAAAAATAAAAAGTAAGCTACAAAAAAGGTTTTATAAGTATGGTTTCTGCTTTACTTATTGTAAATGTCCTTTATATTTTAAAATGATGAAGACTTTCTACTACTTCGTTTTTCATGTACCAATCATTATGAACTAAATCCATAGCGTCTACATTGGAGCTTCCGAAATCATAATTTCTATATTTATCTAAAAAGGAAATTAGTTTTTCTGTATTCTGAATTGAGTTTAAAAAGCGTGCAATGGTAACATGAGATGTCTTTATAGCATATCTTTTATCGAGGCTTTGTTCTAGCGTAGTGCTTTTAAAATCAGCACGCAATCTATCTCGAAAATCATTTAAAATAGTAGATTCTGTAAAACCTTGAACCATTATTCCAGATGGAGAAGCTGTAATACCTTTATAGTCAATTTTAAAAGGTTTAATTTCTGAAATACAATTTTTAATTATAGAAATGTATTTAGAAGGATCAATATCAGTAAGACGGAAGCCATTATAACATGAAATAATCGACATTACGGTAATGTGTACATCGGTTTCGGGGTAAAAGTATTGATTAGGAATAACAAGCTTCAATTCTTTTAAAAAGGCTTCAATATTGGCTTTAACTTCTGCGTTAGGACGAATTACAAGCGTAATACCACGTCTTTTATCCGTTGGATTATTTATTAAAGAATCGGTTTGATAGTTATCTGCTAAAATCTGAGTTTTAGCGTGCTCATACATTTCAGAATAATGTGTTTTTAAATTTATCAAAACTAGGTAAACATATTTTTCAGATCTTCTGTAAGTCTAATCGGGCGTTTATTTTCCTTATTTATTAAACACCATTCTGTTTTAGAATGCAACAGTAGTTTATCAGTTTTATTATTATAAATTTCTACGATTCTTGTTGAGGTCACTCCAGCGGCTTTTTTGATATAAGTTTTCAGTAATAATTCGTCCCCTAAAAAAGCTTGTCCTTTATATTCTATGTAATGCGTAAGAACCATCCAGATGTAATTCTCCAACATTTCTTCGGTAGCTTCCGTTAACCAATGGTTTTTAGCTACATCCTGTACCCATTGTATATAGCGAACATTATTCACATGAAATAAATCATCTAAATCGTCTTCCTTTACTGTAATAATCTCTGTGAATTCTTTCAAAATCTAACTTTTAACTATTAGCTACTAAATAGTAATTCTATTTCTTCTCTTTTATAGTTACTTCAAACATTTTATCCCAGTTTTTTCCGGTAACGAAGAAAGTTTCAGTTTTTGGATTGTAGGCAATTCCATTAAGCACATCTAAATCGGCATGTTGCTTTACTTTATCTTTTAAGCCTCTAAAATCGATTACACCAATAATAGCACCCGTTTTCGCATCTATAATCATAGCGCTATCTTTTAAATATACATTGGCATAGATTTTTCCATCCACATATTCCAACTCATTTGCCTTATTAAAAACAGAAGTATTCGTTACCGTTTCTATAAAATCTTCTTCCACTAATGTCTCTGGATTAAGAATCCAGATTTTATCACTTCCATCGCTTTTAAAGATCCTTTTACCATCATTGGTGTGTGTAAGTCCCCAACCTTCCTTGCTCTTGTTATATTTAAAAGAGTCTATTTTTTCAAAAGTATTAAGGTCATATATAAATCCAGTTCCTGCTTGCCAAGTGAGCATATATATTTTATTGTCGATAATAGTTATACCTTCCCCAAAGTAGGTATCGTCTAAATCAATTTTCTTTAATACATCTCCAGTTTTATAATCTACTTTTCGAAGCGAGGAAATACCTTTTCTTCCTGTACTTTCGTATAAAGTGTCATTATGAAATTCTAGCCCCTGCGTATAAGCTTTCATATCGTGAGGATAGGTGTTTATAATCTCATAAGTATATACTTTTGGAGCTTCCGAAGCCAAAGCAGTGATATTTTGTGAAACGGTAGCTTTTTCTCCTTCATAAAATACAGTAGCTTCTAGGGTTAAGATTCCTAACTTATCTGCATTTAGTTTAAAAGTGTTATTGTTTACATCTATTCTTTTTTTATTCAATTGATAAGAAACAGAGTCGATTTCTTTATTTTTTTTATTCTGAAAATCGATTTTAAGGGTGCTTCCTTGCTGAATTTTACCTGATTCGGCCGTTACTTTAAGGGAAAATAACTTTTTTTCAGAAGATTTTTCAGAGTTACATCCACTTGCAGATGCTATTAAAAAGCTGATGATTAAAAACTTACAAAAATACATGGGCTATTATTAATTTTTAAGCAAGTTATTTAATAAAATTAAGATTGAAAAATTATTGTGAGAAGATAAAAAGTTTGTAAATTTGCCCTCGGCAAGTCCTACACGACTAGCTCCTATAGAATCCCCCAGGGCGGGAACGCAGCAAGGGTATATGGTTGTAGCGGTGCGATGTAGGTAGCTTGCCTTTTTTTATGCCTTAATTTTAACTTCTCTTTACAAACTTTTCCTTTTATTTAAGTTATATTATCGATACCTATAATCACAAAGATTTTTTAATTGTTTGTTGTCTGCAATAAATAAATTATAACTTTGTTTATGGTATTTGTTTTTTAACGTATAAAGACAAATTAGAGCATTATATTTACTTAATAATTAATTGTAAAACTAGAATATAAATAAGCTATGAAATTTTTTATAGACACAGCAAATCTAGAGCAAATTGCGGAAGCTGAAGCACTAGGAGTTTTAGATGGAGTTACTACAAACCCATCTTTAATGGCAAAAGAAGGAATTACTGGAAGAGAGAATATCTTAAAGCACTACGTAGATATCTGTAACCTTGTAGAAGGAGATGTTTCTGCGGAAGTTATAGCTACAGATTATGATAGTATCATTAAAGAAGGAGAAGAATTAGCTGCATTGCATCCACAGATCATTGTAAAAGTACCAATGATCAAAGATGGTGTAAAAGCAATAAAATATTTTTCTGATAAAGGAATTAAAACAAACTGTACATTGGTATTTTCTGCTGGACAGGCACTTTTAGCTGCAAAAGCAGGGGCAACATATGTATCTCCATTTATCGGTAGATTAGATGATATTTCTACTGATGGATTAGGACTTATTGCAGATATCCGTTTGATTTATGATAACTATGCTTTTGAAACGGAGATTTTAGCAGCTTCTGTACGTCATACAATGCACGTTATAGATTGTGCTAAGTTAGGAGCAGATGTAATGACAGGACCACTTTCTGCTATTACAGGACTTTTAAAACACCCACTTACAGACAGCGGATTAGAAAAATTCTTAGCTGATTACGAGAAAGGGAATAAATAAAAATGAAAATAATATTAATAGGAGTTCCTATTCAAAAAAAAACCTGCCGATCGGCAGGTTTTTTTAGTTCTTCATGCTTTCGCTGAGACTGGTTTCAAGATTTTTGTGCTTATAGATATCTCCAAAGCCATCCATAATTTTACCAGTTTTATCAACTACAATAATTTTATTAAGGCTCTTAATTACCAAAGTACCTAAGAGTTCTTCCATATTATCTGTTTGATATTGATCTAGAGTGTCACCAGTTTTTGAGATGTGAGCTAAATTTTTCAACCACTCATTGCGGTCTTCATTTACATTTATCCCAATATAATTATAGTTAGGATAATCTCTCTTCAATCTATTTATTCTTGTTAAAACGTTTGCTTGATGATTCTTCTGGTTATAATTCCAGAAATAGAAAATCGTATTCTTTTTATAAGTGCTAGAATCTATTGTTACCTTATTTCCTTTCATATCTACCAAATGGATAGGAGGGAGCATAAGTCCTTTCTGAAGGTTCTGAACATTTTTGTAAAAAGTATTTATTTCTTCTTCATGCTGGTTGTCTTTTGCATGTTTATGGAAAGCTTCAATAAACTTCTTATTGTTTTCTGCGGAATGTCCTCCAAGTAAATAAGAGTAAGCAACGTTTCTATTAAGGTTATCTTTTATAGTTTTATTTTTTGTAACCGCGCTATCTATTAATTCAAGCTTATGAGTACTGTAATGTAAAGAGCGCTGTATATGGTTTAAATCACCATTACATTCATCTTTACAGTGATTATATGAAAGGTTATTAAAATGAGTTACTAGATAGTTAAAATAAGGTCTGTAAAACATCAATAGCGTATCATTATAATCTACATCACTTCTAAAACTATAATAGCTAGCTGGTAGTTCAGGTGCTTTCTTTAATCCGTTACGTCTCTTATTTATAAAAGGATACTCTTCCATATCGGTAAAATATCTATAGTTTATTGCACCTTGAGCAATATGTCGAGCTTTTACAGATAGTGGTTGCTTTATATTAATATCGTTTAGAAGCTCTTCTTTCATTAATTTTAAAGAGTCGATTTTCTTTAAAAACTCTGAAGGAGGTAATTCACTAAACTTATTTACAGCCTTTTCTTCATCTTCATATATAAGAAACATGTCGATTAAGAAGTTATTTTTTTCTGAACCTATTCCGGAGTATACTAAAGATTCATCAAAATCTAAGGTGTTAAGACGCATGAGTAAGCTGTCTCCCTTTTCTAATATAATATACTGATATTCATTATGGTCAAAATGATAAAGGCCTTCTTTTACTTTATCAATTTCAAAGAAAAAACGATTGTTAATGTCTAATTTTGAGGAGTCTATGATGCTGTTGTCATAATATAAATGGACATAGTCTGAGCCTGGGTTTACAATTTCTCCAGCAAAATAAGTTTTGGTGGGAGCATCTGTACAACTGTAGGTGAGGGCAATAATAAACGCTAAAAAAGAGTACTTCATATAACGATGTCATGTTTATAAGCATCAGTTCTAACAAATCTATAAAAGCCCAGTATAGTATAATGTTAATAGGAAGTTAAATAAGTGTTTTTAACGTTTGCTATTGTACCCTATTTGTCTAGTTATTTTGTTACTTTTGCGCAGTGAATAACTAAAAACAATTGTGAATGTTATCAGTTTCTAATTTATCTGTACAATTTGGGAAGAGAGTTTTGTTTGATGAAGTAAATGTTGCTTTTACTCAAGGGAATTGTTACGGAATTATTGGTGCCAATGGTGCCGGAAAATCTACATTTTTAAAAATATTATCAGGGAAACAAGACCCAACTAGTGGTCATGTTCATTTGGAGCCTGGTAAACGTATGTCTGTTTTAGAACAAGATCACTACGCTTATGATGAAACTCCAGTTTTAGAAACCGTATTGAGAGGTAATAAACCATTGTTTGCTATAAAGAAAGAAATGGACGAGCTGTATGCCGACTATTCTGATGAAAATGCTGATAGAATTGGGGAGTTACAGGTTCAGTTTGAAGAAATGAATGGATGGAATGCTGATAGCGATGCTGCTGCTTTATTATCCAATCTAGGAATTTCTGAAGATCTTCATTATAGTTTAATGGCAGACCTTGATGGGAAGCAAAAAGTACGTGTTTTATTAGCGCAAGCATTATTTGGAAGTCCAGATGTTTTAATTATGGATGAGCCTACGAATGACTTGGATTTTGAAACTATTAGTTGGTTAGAAAACTTTTTAGCGAATTACGAGAATACTGTAATCGTTGTATCCCATGACCGTCACTTTTTAGATGCTGTTTGTACAAGTATTGCAGATATCGATTTTGGAAAGTTAAACGTATATAGTGGTAACTACACATTCTGGTATGAAAGTAGTCAGCTTGCTGCAAGACAGCGTTCTCAGCAAAATAAAAAGGCTGAAGATAAAGCAAAAGAATTGAACGAATTTATTCAGCGTTTTAGTGCCAATGTAGCGAAAAGTAAGCAAGCTACATCTCGTAAAAAAATGTTGGAGAAGTTAAAAGTTGACGATATTAAGCCTTCTAGTAGACGTTATCCTGCTATTATTTTTGAGCGTGAGCGTGAAGCTGGAGATCAAATATTAAATGTACACGGACTTTCTGCTAGTATAGATGGCGATGTGTTATTTAAAGGAGTAGATATTAATCTTGCTAAAGGAGATAAAGTAGCTATTATCTCTAAAGATTCTCGTGCTACGAGTGCTTTTTATGAGATTATTAACGGGAATGCAGAAGCAGATAGCGGAGAATATAAATGGGGAATTACAACAACCCAAGCATATTTACCATCAGATAATGCTTCGTTCTTTGATAATGACGATACGTTAGTAGATTGGTTGCGCCAATATGCTAAGACAGAAGAAGAAAGAGAAGAGGTTTTTGTACGTGGATTCTTAGGGAAGATGCTTTTTAGTGGAGAGGAAGCCTTAAAAACAGGGCGTGTACTTTCAGGAGGAGAAAAAGTACGTTGTATGTTGAGTAGAATGATGATGATACGTGGAAACGTATTAATGTTGGATGAACCTACAAACCACTTAGATTTAGAGAGTATTACAGCTTTTAATAACTCTTTAAAGAAGTTTCCTGGAACGATTATGTTAACTTCTCATGACCATGAGTTTACACAAACGATAGCCAATAGAATTATTGAGCTTACTCCAAACGGAACTATAGATCGTTACTTAACTTTTGATGATTATATGAGCGATGATTCTATAAAAGAACAACGTGCAAAAATGTATCAGAAGTAAGATACTTTTAAATTATAATTAGAAAGCCTGTCAATTTTTATTGACAGGCTTTTTTAGTTGAAATTGCCTAGCCCTAAATTTGTTATGTAGGGCGAATGACTGGATATAAATATTAATTAGCTTCTATAAACTGTATTATTTCATTTAATGCTACGTCATCTATTTTATAGTAAGAGGAGGACATTTCTAATGCTGAATGATCAATCTTCTCTTCTGTTAAATAATGATTTAAGTTTTTAAGTACTTCAACCTTTATGTGTGGATTGTTAAAGCTGGCTAACAATTCACTATTGGCTTTAGGGTCTACAAAATTATCTTCTGCTCCTATTATATAAAGAATAGGGATTTTAGCGTTTTTATATGTAGATTCATAATCTTGTCTTAAGAGATCTTTCATGCTTGGAAATGTCCAAAGAGGAAACCGAGTATAATTGCTTCTTTTAAAACCATGTTTTTTAGTTTCTTTTTTTATTTTTTTTGATAATGTTAAATCGTCATCATTAACGTTTTTACGAACTACTTTTTGAGCAACGGTAAATATTTCTATTTTTTTATTCAAATCGTCATATATAAGTTCATCATCAAAGCGATTAACTCCAGTTCTCATCTGGTATTTTAAAAACTCACCATTTTTTTGAACGGGAGCTGCCCACTGTACTAGAAAATCAACATTTTCATTTTGTTGAAGGGCGCCTATTGTTGCCATTCCACCTTGGCTATGCCCAATTAGGCCTAAAGACTTATTCATTACAGATTTATCGTTTCTTAAAGCTCTAATGCTAAAGAGTAAGTCATTTGTTATTTTAGAAATGCCATAGTTAACTGGAGAGTTGTCTCCTTCAGATTTACCAACTCCACGCTCATCATATCTGTAGACTGCTATATTTTTATCTAACAAAGCTTGAGTTAATTTATAATGACTGTGTCTTGTATCTAGGCCAGAACCTGGAACTATTATGACTACTTTTTTAAAGTCTATTTTTGGAGTTATTAAGGTGCCTGATAATTGTATATCTTCCTTTAAATTTTCGAATGTTATTTCATGAAAATTATATTTTTCTTTATTGGTAATCTCTTTTTCATATTTAAATACTTTTTGAGCATTACTTGTAAAGAATAGGCATGTGAAGATAAATATTAATAGTTTTCTAATCATTATTATTAAGTTATAAAAGCACCTTTAATAGCAGTCTACTTTTTTGAGTGCTTCTTCTTCTTTAAAATCTATTTTTGTGCTGTTTTTGAAAACAAACTTTCCGTCTTTTTCTTCCGATTCACCATAACCAGGAATATAAGTGTTGTTTTTCTTCATAAAAACTACTTCACGAATGGAAGTTGTTCCTTCTGATTTATATGTGTAATCGGCTTTTAGAATAGAACCATTTAGCTTTCCTTTAATGGTACCGTTGCTTTTATCTTTTTCAAAAAACTTATAGTTTAAAATACCGATTATAGCATTATCTTCATTTTCTATTCTTAGCTGAATAGAATCTTTACCTCTGGTATATAAATAGCATTCTACGGAAGGAATGTCTGATAAAATACTATCTTTTGGTGCTTGATTCAACTCAATAATATTACTCTCTTTACTTTCTTTTTTACAGGAGAAACTTAATATTATGATGAATAAGAAACTTAGCTTTAGTATGTTTTTCATGGGAAGGTTTTAAAATTGTTTTTGAAAAGTAATAAAAAAAGCTGAATGGAAAAATGATCCATTCAGCTTTAAAATATATTTATGATTTTTGGGATATATTATTTTAATCCGCCTACCATATCTTCTGGTTTCACCCATTCGTCAAATTCTTTCTCGGTAAGATAATTCAATGTAACGGCAGCTTGTTTTAATGTAGTACCTTCTTCATGTGCTTTATTTGCAATTTCAGCAGCTTTATAGTATCCAATTTTAGTATTTAAAGCAGTTACAAGCATTAAAGAGTTGTTTAATAGTTCTTTAATTCGCTGTGTATTAGGCTCGATACC
The DNA here is from genome assembly GCF_021764745.1 of Joostella atrarenae. Taxonomy (GTDB): domain Bacteria; phylum Bacteroidota; class Bacteroidia; order Flavobacteriales; family Flavobacteriaceae; genus Galbibacter; species Galbibacter atrarenae. The sequence goes on from NZ_JAETXX010000002.1 coordinate 25,426, forward strand.
GCTAGCACAATGTTCTTCAAAACTAACACAAGCATCTCCAATAAGTCTAGCCGACTGTAATAAGTTGGAAGCCATCATTGGTTTAAAAACGTTAAGCTCATAATGACCTTGAGTACCACCAACAGTGATAGCAACATCGTTACCCATTACTTGAGCACAAACCATAGTTAACGCTTCACATTGAGTTGGATTAACTTTTCCTGGCATAATAGAACTTCCTGGTTCGTTAGCTGGAATAATAATTTCTCCAATTCCACTTCTAGGACCAGAAGCCATTAATCTGATATCGTTTGCTATTTTGTTAAGAGAAACAGATAATTGTTTTAGTGCTCCATGTGTTTCTACAAAAGCATCGTGAGCTGCTAATGCTTCAAACTTATTATCAGCTGTTTTAAAAGGGTGTTCAGTAAACTTAGCAATAAATTCCGCTACACGTTTCGCGTATCCTTTAGGTGCATTTAAACCAGTTCCTACAGCAGTACCTCCAAGAGCAATCTCAGAAAGGTGATCCAATGTATTATTTAATGCTCTAAGACCGTGGTCTAATTGAGAAACATATCCAGAAAACTCTTGACCTAAAGTTAGAGGAGTAGCATCCATAAGGTGTGTTCTACCTATTTTTACTACGTTTTTATACTCTTCAGATTTTTTCTTTAGTGTGTTTCTAAGCTGTGTAACTCCAGGGATTGTTTTTTCAACAACCATTTTATAGGCTGCGATATGCATTCCAGTAGGGAAGGTGTCGTTTGAAGATTGAGATTTGTTTACATCATCGTTTGGTTGTAAAGTTTTATCTCCTTCTCCTATCTTTTTTCCTGCAATTTGGTGCGCACGATTAGCAATCACCTCATTAACATTCATATTACTTTGTGTACCAGAACCTGTTTGCCAGATTACAAGTGGAAACTGATCGTCGTGTTGTCCTGCTAGTATTTCATCACATACCTGCGCTATAAGGTCTCTTTTGTCTATTGGTAAAACTCCCAATTCACAGTTGGTATAAGCAGCAGATTTTTTAAGATATGCAAACCCATAAACTACCTCTAAAGGCATTGATGCAGGCTCACCAATTTTAAAATTGTTTCTAGAACGTTCTGTTTGCGCTCCCCATAATTTATCTGAAGGAACTTTAACTTCCCCCATTGTATCTTTCTCTATTCTAAAATCCATAGTTGTATTCATCTATTTTGATGTACAAATTTACATTTTTATTCTTTTGAGAATTTCAATTTTCACATTATTTAGTATTAAAATACATTTAAATTTAAGCCTTCATTTTTATAAAAGATAGATTTAAATGTATTTTAAACATTCTCAAAATTTATATTAATTTGACCCTTAATGAGGTATAAAACGCTGTTATTCGTTTGCTAGAAAATCTAACTTAGCTCCTTCTACAACATTATCAAGATATTTTTTCAGAAAAAAGAAATTAGTAGCTTTCTTAACACCAATAGCTTTTACAAATTTATTGTAATACTTTTTATCTGTTTTTACCTTCTGAAGATCTGTTTTAATAAGCTCTTTGTTTAGATCATTAATTTGATCTGGAGTATAAGACGCTATGTTTGTAGCATAGTTTTCGAAAAGCTCTGTTTTCTTAACGGAAACTTCTCCACTTTCATCAAGGTATTTATTGAATACAGGAGAGAATGCTTCTCTTTCTGCAGACGTTAATTGAAGCTCTTCGTAGATGAACGATTTTACTTCAAGATTTAAATTTGATTTAATTAGGTTTAGATAATCTTCTTTATCCTGCGCTTGCAATGTTAAAACGCTTAATAATAATGCTGTTACTAATACTAATTTTTTCATGTGTTTATATTTATTTTATTTAACTTCTAAGTAATCTTCAGATTGATCAAAAGCTTCATCAACTCTATCTTGGATAAAGTTTATGTTACCACTTTGGTCGCCTCTAACAAGCCCATTGATTCCTGCTCCCCAAACAATATCGATTTCTTTATCTTCTTCATTTAAAGTGGTAGCATCTCCCATTTCGATCAAAATAGTTCCTTCTGTCCATTCATAATAAACTGGGTACCATCCACCTGGGTAGAAAGGATCGTAATATCCCCACCAATCGTACCATCCGTCCCAAATTATATCTACATCAGCATACGTTGTGGCAACAGCCTGTGCAGCTATAATTAAATCAGGAAGATTGGAATCATCTATAGAAGACACTTTTGTGTATCCTAATGAAGCCATATTAGTTTCAATACTAGATAAAATGGCAGCGTCAAAATCTCTTGTTATATTAGGATTAGAGTTGCCAATACCGTTAGGATCTTCAATCCATCTGATTTCGTCTACAAGGTAATAAGTAGAAGGGTTTTCTGTATTCCAGTAAGTTTCAGTATTTTTTGTAATAACCTGATCGTAATCAGAAATGTCGTCATCATCATTATTACAACCAACTAAGAATAGGGTAGCAGTAAGAAAACTGAGTGCAATTAGTTTTTTCATTTTAATATATTTTTAAGTTAGTTTTCATATTTAATCAGTTTACTAACCTATATTAAGCATCTGTTTAGGTAGCACATACGAGTAGTTGGAAGATTAATATACTACTGTAAAATTAATTAAAAGACTTTTATTAGCCACTTTTTTTAATCTATAATTCTGAAAAAATACTATAGTTTGTATTTAATGCTGAAATAATTAAATTTAATTGGCTTTAAATTAAGAATTGTCCTTATCTTTGAGCCGAATTCAGAAAAAAAATTTCCGGAAACTATGTTTGAATTTGATCAATACCTTGGCTTTTTAGCATTCTTATCCATTCTAACTATTGGATTTTGGTTAATGATATTTTTATTAACCTTTGTTATTCCTTATTGGTTAGGAGGATCAATCATCGAATTGATTAAAGAGAAAAGAGCGGCTAAAAAAGCAAAGCGAGACGAATAAAAAAAGAAGCCTATTGGCTTCTTTTTTTGTATCTATACTTTTTGGATTACGCTATTTTACAGCGTAATTGTTACTTCTTTTTATTGAATATATAGGTTTGTTTAATATACAAGCAAGATTATCTATTGTTCTTTCCTAGCTTTAATTTTATGAATCTTACAGCGTATTGAGAACTAGTAAATATCTCTTATATTATTCTATTGTTAAAATTTATCAAGCTATGTAGATCTACAGAAACTTAGCACTTAGATATTATAATTTTTGATTTTGAATTATAGCTTTTATATAGTTCGAAGTCAAAAAAAAAGAAGCCATCGGCTTCTTTTTTTATCTTTATATCTAACAGTTTTTATCCTTCAAATTCTCCACCGTCGTCACCTCCATTACCACCATTTCTATTTCCACGTTCTCCACGTGTGTTTTTAGGTTGGTTGAATCTATAGATAAACGATACTGTAAATTGACGTTGTCTCCACTGGAACTCACTATCCGATGTAAACGATAGTTGTCCTGCATCGTTATAAGACTCTGTAAAAGATTGTCTCTTACGAGAGTTGAACAAGTCGTTTACGTTCATAGAAATTGTAGCATTGTCATTTAAAATATCTTTACTTAATGCCATGTCTATAGAATACATTCCTTCAGATTTTGTCTGAGAGTTTTCTCTTGGTCCCATGTAAAAACCATTTGTTTGCCAGTCTATGCTTTGTGGAAGTTTTACTTTAGCACTTAAACGAGAAAACCAACTTGTACTCTCTGTTCCGTAATCAATTCCGTTATAATCACCTTCAGTAATAAATTTAAAGAAGTTAAAACTTCCATTAAACTGTAACCATTTTATGGCATTATACATAACTCCAACTTCACCACCATAACGCTGATTGGTAGCAAGGTTTATAGGGATGGTTCTAATAATATTAATACCATCTGAAGTTTGCTGTCCTGTTTCTGTTTGTACTCTCTCAAAAGCGTCTGTTTCTCTTTGGTAATAAACAGAGGATGTTAGCGTAAGTTTTTCCCATCTTTTTAAGTATCCAAGATCAAAAGCATCTGCAAAAGCAGGGTTTAGATCAGGATTACCTTGAAATACATTTGTTCTACTAGATCTAGAAGGAAAGGGGTTAATAAAGAATCCTCTAGGTCTATTAATTCTTCTATTATAACCTAAAGTAATGTTTTCTCGGTCGTTAATTTCATAACTTATGTTTACAGTAGGGAAGAGTCCTAAATAATTTTTATCAAAATCTGGATCAAAGTCAAAACCAAGTGTATCTACAAGTTCTTCATCTGTAAGATCAGATTCAACCTTTCCTTTAAGTCTCGTGTTCTCTAAACGTAATCCTAATAAAACAGAAAACTTACCAAATTTATCACCATATTGAGAGTAAACAGCATTTACATTTTCTGTATATGTAAATTTATTTGTTAGGTTATAATTAGTCTCAAATTCGCCTGTAGCTTGGTTAAATTGATTTAATTCATAGTCATTAACCGTTTCCTCAAAATTACCACGGTATCCAGCTTCAAATTGAGCATCTCCCATAGGAAGAACATAATCTGCTTGTAATAAATATTCGTTTTGAGTTTCTCTTTCATTTACCTCCTCTAAAGCGATAAGCTCTTCTGTAGGTAGAATTTCATTCTCATCGATATTGGTTAGAATTTTCTCATTATCGTAAGAATATTGAAAATCTGCCGTTAACTTATGTCCATCGTCATTAAAGTTATTGGTATAATTAAGAGAAGCTTGGTAAGTTTCATCATCTTCATTTTCAATCTCTCTACGAAGTGTAGAGCTATCAAAACCAGATTCTTTATATCTTAATGTGTTATTGTCTGTTCCATCCATTTCATCAGATTGGCGTGTAAATATACTCCCCGTAATCGATGATTTATCAGTTAAGAAATATTCCATTCCCAGATTAATATTCACACCTTTATCCTCTCTATACATATCTCTATCCTCAGTAATTCTTGTAAAATCAGAATTCAAGAAATAATTATTATCAAAATAAGCATTTCCAGGTGGTTCTCTGTAATAGTAACCTATAGTTGTAAAAAGGTTGTATTTATTAGTTCTAAGATTAAGATTAGCATTTACTTGACTGCTAGAAGGGTATCCTGTATTTAAATTTATAGATCCATTAAAACCTAATGTTTTTTCTTTCTTTAAAACGATATTAAGAATACCAGCAGTACCTTCAGCATCATATCTAGCTGAAGGACTTGTAATAACTTCTACTTTCTCTATAGCATCTGCAGGAAGTTGTTTTAATGCGTCTGTAGATCCATATCCTGCAATTGCAGAAGGTTTTCCATTAATTAAGATACGTACATTTTCGTTTCCTCTTAAACTTATAGCACCTTCTACATCTACGGTTACAGAAGGTACATTTCCAAGGGCATCACTTACAGAAGCACCACTAGTGGTAAGATCTTTACCTATGTTGTATACTTTTTTATCGAGACGTATTTCTACGGTGGTTTTCTCACCAACAACTTCTACAGCGTCTAATTGTGCAACATCTAGCGCTAATTTTATAGTTCCTAAATCTTTAGATTCAGAAAGATCTTGATTGTTAAGTGTATAAGGACGGTAAGAGATATACTCTAATCGGATGTTATATTTTCCTGCTGGAGCTTCGACTTTAAAATTTCCCTTTTGGTCGGTAACTCCACCAGTTACTTTACTTGGGTCGTCAATGCTTTGTAGAACAAGCGTAGCGTATTCTAAAGGTTCTGCAGTTTCTGCGTCTATTGCTTTCCCTGTAACAGTAATTTGTTTTTTTTCTCCTCTATCCGGTCGTTGAGCAAATAAAAATGTAGAAAAAAGTGTCGCTGCAAGCATGCAGTAATGTCTAAATTTCATAGTTAGCGTATTAGTAGTCGTTTAGTAAGTTTGACGCCAAAATTAGACCATGGTTTAACCTTAAAGGGTTAAATTTTTCATAAAATTGACTTAATATTTTCAACCGGTCTACCTATTACCGCAACGTTATTTTTTATAACTATAGGACGCTCAATTAGTTTAGGATTATTAAGCATAGCCTCAATAACTTCGTCATCTGTTAAAATTTTATTTTTAAACTCTTCTTTCCAGATGCTTTCATTTTTTCTTACCAAATTGATTGGCTTGATACCCAAACATGTAATAATATTGCGAAGCTCTTTTTCTGATGGAATCTCTTCTAAGTATTTTACAATTTCATACTCTTTTCCAGATTCTTCTAAAACCTGAACTCCTTGTCTTGATTTGCTACAACGTGGATTGTGATATATTTTAATCATAATTTTAATTTATTTGAAAACTTAATTTTCCCAAAGATGAATATAATTATTGGTGAAGATTTAAAATTACTATCTGTTTAATTTATGGTTTGATAAAAAACAATTATTTTACTCTTCGTCTCTTTGTCCCATCATCATTAAATAGGATTTTAAAAACTCATCGATATTACCATCCATTACCGCATCAACATTTCCTGTTTCATGCGTTGTACGAACATCTTTTACAAGTTTATATGGATGCATTACATAGTTTCGAATTTGAGAACCCCATTCAATTTTCATTTTTGAAGACTCAATTTCATCTCTAGCAGCTTGTCTTTTCTTAAGCTCAATTTCATATAACTGAGACTTTAGCATTTGCATCGCTTTTTCTCTATTTTCCAATTGAGAACGAGTTTCAGAGTTATGGATTATAATTCCAGAAGGGTGGTGGGTAAGAATGGCTTTTGTTTCAACTTTATTTACATTTTGCCCTCCAGCACCACTAGAACGTGCAAAATCCCATGAGATTTCTGATGGATTAATATCAATCTCAATAGAATCATCTGCCAACGGATATACATATACAGAAGCAAAAGATGTATGTCGCTTGGCGTTACTATCAAACGGGGAGATTCTAACCAATCTATGTACTCCATTCTCTCCTTTAAGCCATCCAAAAGCAAAATCTCCTTCAAATTCTAAAGTGACTGTTTTTATTCCGGCAACATCTCCCTCTTGTAAGTTGAGTTCCTTTATTTTATAACCATTTTTTTCACCCCACATTAAATACATTCTCATAAGCATAGACGCCCAATCGCAACTTTCCGTTCCACCAGCACCAGCCGTAATTTGTAATACGGCGCTCATACTATCTCCTTCTTCAGAAAGCATGTTTTTAAACTCCATACTTTCTATTAGAGATTTTGCTTTTTCGAATTGATTTACAAGGTCTTCTTCCGTAGCTTCTCCTTCTTTATAGAACTCAAATAAAACATCTAAATCGTCAACTAGGGTATTGGCTTTATTATAATCTTCAACCCATTTCTTTTGGGTTCTAAGCTCTCTCATTATTGCCTCCGCTTCTTTTGGTTTATCCCAAAAATCTGGAGCAAAGGTTTTTTCTTCTTCATTTTGGATTTCAATAAGCTTTTGCTCAATATTGAGGTATCCCTTTAAAGCGTTCGTTCTTTCTGCAAGATTTTTTACCTGATCGGTAGTAATCATATCTTCTTATTTTCTTCAAAAGTAAAACACTTTTTTAAATGATAAGAAGTTTTTCATGGATGTGTCTTAACTTTGTGTAAAATATATAGTTTTTATGAAAATAAATCTGATAAGCGATACAGTAACCAAGCCATCTAAGCAAATGTTAGAAGCTATGATGAATGCAGAAGTTGGAGATGATGTTTTTAAAGATGATGCTACTGTAAATGAGCTGGAAGCTAAAGTAGCTGATATGTTTGGAATGGAAGCTGCGTTATTTTTTCCTAGCGGAACAATGGCAAATCAAACAGCAATAAAAGTACATACGCAACCTGGAGAGCAACTTATAACAGATAAAGATGCTCATATTTTTAATTATGAAGGGGGAGGAGTAAGTTTTAATAGTGGTGTTTCATGTAAGCTTATAGACGGGAATAATGGGAGTTTTACTGCTGAAGATGTTATAGATGCTATCAATCCCCCAGAATTTTATCATAGTCCTTTAACTAGTTTGGTTTCTCTTGAAAACACGGCAAATAGAGGAGGAGGAGCTTGTTGGGATTTTAAAGAGATCTTAGAAATAAGAAAAGTATGTAACGAAAATTCTTTGGGTTTACATTTAGACGGAGCAAGATTATGGAATGCTTTAGTTGCAAAAGGGGAAACGCCAGCGCAATATGGTAAAGTATTCGATTCTATTTCTGTATGTTTAAGTAAGGGCTTAGGAGCTCCAGTGGGTTCTGTTTTAATGGGGTCTAAAGACTTTATGGGGAAAGCATTACGAGTTAGAAAAGTTTTAGGAGGCGGAATGAGGCAGGCAGGATATTTGGCTGCAGCTGGTATTTATGCATTGGATAATAATATAAGCCGACTTAAAGAAGACCACAAAAGAGCCAAAGAATTAGCAGAAGTTCTTTCTAAAGCGCCTTATATAAAAGCAATAGATCCTGTAGAAACTAATATTGTAATCTTCTATTTAAAGGAAGGAATAGATTGTATAAAATTTATGGATACGTTGCATGAGAATGATATTTCAATCATTAATATGGGGCAAGGGAAGTTAAGAATGGTTACTCATATTGATTATACTCAAACCATGCATGAGAAAGTGCTAGAAGTACTAACAAATAGCAAATAAGATAGTTATTCATAAAACAAAACTGTCTCAAAAGTATTGTTTTCAATAATATATAGTTTTAATAGTTCTAACTGTATATTGTTGAGATTACCTTCGAGACAGTTTCTTTATTTTATATTGACATGTGAATTATACAAATACTTCTTGTTGTATACCTTCTACTTTAGCTTTTGATATATTTAATTGATTTATCAATGCAGTACTATCTGTTGGTGAAAAAATAGCATTATCAAGAAATATAGACGTGTAGTATTCAATCCCTTCTAAAAGATTTTTTGTGTAATTACGAATATGCTTCTCCTGTTTTCTGTCTAACACATTTGGCATTTCCTTAATCTCATTTATTAAATAATCAATATAGATATTCAATTCTTTAATAAACATATGTGGACGGTCTGTTCTAGAAATTACGTTTGTTTTTCCATAAATATGCCCAACCATTTCCTCTAGCTTTAATACTTTAGAGTAATATGCCATGTTTGGACCAGGACAAATAGATACGCCTTCTCCTTCTTTTTTAGTGTCTAAATCATTTGCTAGAAGAGCAGAAGTTCCTAAACCTACACAAATACAAGATTTCTCAACTATTTTATCATAAGCTTTTTTGTAATCTTCTGGATTTAGATTTTCCTCTTCAAGAGCCTCTATTTTTTTATGCTGATATTGTCTTGAAGCGGTACAAATAGACTTATCTGTAAACTCTTTATTTAATGAGACATATTTTTTAGGACAAGAGCTTCCAGGTCGTCCTTTATTTATCAATTTGTCTTTCTCTAGGTCTTTAGTATTCCCTCTTAAATTATTAAAGGGAACTCCTAAAGGTGAAATATTACTTAGATATAAGTCATTTTCTTTAGCATTAGCTAGTTTTTCTAATGTTTTTGGATCTACTGTAGTAGCTTCAGGAACTAATAAGAAAGGAGAACCCCAACCTACAGAATCAACCTTATAATAATCTAATAGAAACTGTTGCTCTTCATGCGTTCCTACACCTCCTTGTGCGGTAACTTTAATAGCTAGTGGCTCTGTTGGGCAATCGATTTCCTTTTCTGAAAGTGCTTTCTTGTAAATTTCATGAAGTTCTTGCTTTAAGTCTTCTTTATTACTTTTAAAAACTTCTAATATAGGACCTAAAAGAAATCCTTCCGTAGCAAAAGCATGTCCGCCACAATTTAAACCAGATTCAATTCTATACTCAGAAACCCAGATTCCCTTTTTGGCTAAGAATTTCCCTTGAATAAGTGCAGAACGGTAATCACTTACTTTTAAAACGATTTTCTTTTTTAATGTATTGTCTTTAGGATAGAAATCATCAAACTGCTCAATATAACCGTATAATCTAGGATTCATTCCGGCGGAAAGTACGAGAGATCCAGTAACATCACTTTCTGCAAAACCTCTAAGGGCAGCATGTGCGTCGTTATATATGGAAGGGAGCTGTTCGTTATCTTTATAATTATCCTTATCGATTTTGGTCATAATATTTACATCAATACTTCCTTTATTGATGTTTTTATGAATCCATTTTCTAATTTCTGAAATACATTCTGTGTTGGCTAGTTTGTCTAAAAACTCTTCTTTTACTCCTTCAGAAGGCAATAAATTGAAGTATTTTTTTAACTCATCTATCTTATCTATAGATGCATTTTTTAGTTGATCAATTTTTTCATCAACCAATCCGTTCATCATATTAAGGTAAGAAGTAATTCTTTTGGCTCTGTAGTCGTCTATTTTTTCAGTTATTTCTGAATACATGAGATCATATTTTTCACAATAGTTCTTTCTCATTTTTTCAATCAGTATATCATCAACTAGAGAAATAACAGAATCGATCCCGTAATGCGCTACTTTTAATGGAGAGTCTATTGTAAATCCAATTCCCATAACAGGGATATGGAAAGAATGTGTGTTGGTTGTCATAATGATGTTAATATTAAATTAAAAGGAGCTGATTACAGCTCCCTTGCAATATTATCCATCTTAAGGCAATAAAAAAATGATAAATATCAGTATTAGGTGTTAATTAACTTGAAATAAAATGATGTAGAAAATAAGTAAATTTTTTGTGTCAAATTGCTGTTATAGAAAGCTTTAAAACTTACTGTAGATCTTTAATTATAGCTTTTTTCATGCTGTTTTTAATAGTATTTATGCTATTATTCATACCTGCTTCCGAGGAGTAAGACCCACTTTTACCAATAGAAATACCACCATTATTCTTTATAATAAAATAGAATTTTCCATCTACCGTTGTTTTACGTTCATAGCTTGCTATAGAGTTGTTAATGATGATATTAATATCTGAATCTAGATCATCTTTATCACTATAGTTTTTACTTATAAAAATGAGTTTACCATCTGAGTTGCAGAGGTGGAAATAAAAATTATTATTTTTTTTATTGAAAAAAATTTTAAACATATAGTAAATAATTTATATTTGCACTCGTAAAAAAACAGCAAATAGGTTATTAATTAATTTTAAGGTTCTATTTATCAATAATTTACTCAGTTTTAATTTGATAAAGAAGAAAGTTTTACTTAATTTTATGTTAAATACACTTCCCTCAAGCACTATTTGCTGCTTAATACTAATCATTTTAATTTAAAAAGAATTATGAAAAGAATTTTATTTTTATTCTTATTAGCATCTAGTTATGGGGCATTTTCTCAAGACTTACCGGCAAATCCAGAACCGGGTAAATGTTACGTTCGTTGTACAACTCCAGACGTATATGTTAATGAAGATGTACAAATTATGGTAAAACCTGCGTATAAGGTTTTAAAAACGTATCCTGCGGAATACAAAACAGTAACAGAGCGTGTTCTTGTAAAGGAAGCAAGTAAAAAGTTAACTATTATTCCTGCACAATGGGGAACTGAAACGGTTTCTTTTGTTTCTAAAGAACGTTCTAATGAATTGGAAGTTATTCCAGCAACATTTTCTCCAAGTTCAGAAACTATAGAAATGAAACCAGCGTATGCACAATGGGAATTGGGTGCTCCAGCTCCAGATTGTGATTCTTCAAACCCAGACGATTGTAGATACTGGTGTTATAAAGGATATCCTGCTGTTTACGAAACTTTTCCTAAAGAAGTGTTGAATGTAGATGCATCAACAGTTTCTTCACCTGTAGCAGAAAAATCTAATTCATACACAAAGAAAGTTATTGTAACTCCTGCGAGAGTAGAAGAAGTTGAGATTCCTGCTGAATATGATGAAATTACTAAAGTTGTTTTAGTAAAAGATGCTTATTCTGCTGAAGAAACAGTTCCTGCAGTTTATGAAACAGTTTCTCGTGAAGTTCTTAAAGAAAAAGGAGGATTAACTACATGGAGAGAAGTAGAGTGTAAGCTTGTTGAATACAATGCTTTACCTATAAACTGGAACTTAGCTAGTTATACATTAACTCCAGAAGCTAAAAGAATTATTGATGAAAACTTAATGCCTGTTTTAAAACAAAACCCTGGTGTTAAAGTTGAATTAGCTTCTCATACAGATTCAAGAGGTTCTAAAGAAAGCAATAAATTACTTTCTGAAAGAAGAGCTCAAGCAGTAGCAAATTATTTACAAACTAAAGGTGTAAATTCTAGTTTGTTAGTTGCGAATGGTTACGGAGAATCAAAACTTAAAAATAGATGTTCAGACGGTGTATCTTGTACAGAACGTGAACACGCTGTAAATAGAAGAACTGAATTTAGATTGATAAATAACTAACCAACTTTCTTTATCTAAATTCATAAAAAGGAGCTGCAAACGCAGCTCCTTTTTTGTTTAAATCACTTGTCTCTTATACTTTGGTAATTTGGGTATGAAGAGACTTAAAAAGCTGTATAAGACCATAGATATGCTTGTTAAGTTTCATATAGAGCTATTTTGAATATTGTTAATGATTTGTTTCTAAGAGCTAATAGTTTTACTTAAAGTTAATAAGAGAAACGTATTGTTGTGTCGATTTTACTACTAAAGATAGAAGAGAGGAGTGCGTATAGATAAAATATAAAGGGTTTTACTTTTAAAAGTAAAACCCTTTATTATAATAGATAATCAAATAGTATTTTTTAATATAGACTATTGATATTTTTTTATCATTTCAAAATAATGACGTGGGTCTCTTAGTGAGTTATAACCTTCAACTTCGTTCATTTTTTTCCCTCTTGGATTAAGAAAAACTATTTTAGGAAATACTTTGTCAGAATTATAAGTTCCTAATAATTCTTTATTCTTTTTTAATTGTTCTTCAGAGATAATATCTACTCTCCTTGGAATATCAACTTTAACGAGAACATAGTTTTTAGAAAGCTCCTTAAACTCTTTACTGTCAAATAAATCCTCTTTTAGCATTTTACAAGGACCACACCAGTCGCTTCCAGTAAAATACATCATGATATTCTTTTTTTCATGCTTCGCAATACTTTTTGCTTCAGAAAAATCTGTCTTCCATTCTACATCGCTAGTGCTTGTAGCAAGGATTGTGGTTAAGAATAGGGATATTATAAATTTCATTACTAAGGTATTTTTTCAAGGTTAATAACAAAGACTACGCCAAACTATTTAAACATATCCATTCCAGGGATATCTGGCATTCCATCTTTGGCAGCTGCACCAAGTTCAGCTTCATTGATCTTACTAGCTTGCGAAATAGCTTTATTAAGGTATAAAACCAAATAATCTTCTAATTGCTCTTTATCTTTCAACAGTTCGTCATCTAAACTTATCGATTTTAATTCTCTGTTGGCAGTCATTTCTATTTTAAGAAGTTTATCTGTACTTTCTTCAGAAATAGTAACCGTATCTAATCGTTTTTTTGTCTCTTCAATTTTTTTCTGGGTTTCTTTTAATTTACCCATCATTCCCATAAGGTCTCCAAACATAATATTATAATTTTTGTAACTGCAAAATTACTAAATTAGTAGTTAACAATCTTAATTTAAATAATTATGGGTATCCGTCCTTTAATTCTTGTACTATGTCTTATTTTTGTGGCTTCCTGTAAAAAGAAAGAAATTAAAGACATGAAAAATATAACTCCTCCAATTGCCGAAAAGAAGCCTAAAAGATTAGAAAAACATGGAGATGTTAGGGTGGATGATTATTATTGGATGAATGATAGAGAGAACCCAGAAGTTATTGATTATCTAGAGAGAGAAAATGCTTATTTTAAAGAAATGACTGCGCATACAGATTCTTTTGAAGCCGATTTATTTAAAGAAATGAAAGGCCGTATAAAAGAAGATGATGAGTCGGTTCCTTATAAATATAATGGATACTGGTATATTACAAAATTCCAAGAAGGGAAAGATTATCCTATTTTTCTCCGTAAAAAGGACAGTGAAGGTGCGGAAGAAGAAGTGATGTTCGATTGTAATGAAATGGCAAAAGGATACTCTTATTTTAACTTAAGAGGAATTAATATTAGTCCAGACAATAAATTAGCCATTTTCGGAGTAGATACATTAAGTAGAAGAAAATATACCCTTCAGATAAAAAATCTACAAACAGGAGAGATTTATCCATTAAAAATAGAAAATACTACGGGGGGAAGCACATGGGCAAATGATAATAAAACATTCTTTTATACCCGTAAAGATGATCAAACTTTAAGATCGGATAAGGTTTATAAGCATGTTTTAGAACAGCAGAAAGAAGAAGATGAATTAGTTTATCATGAAAAGGACGAAACATTTAATGCTTTTGTTTATAAAACTAAATCTAAGAAATATATCATTTTTGGCTCTGGAAGTACATTAACCTCAGAATTTAGTTTCTTGGATGCTGATAATCCTGACGATCAGCTTACCGTTTTTCAACCTAGAATAAGAGGGCTAGAATATAGTATTTCTCATTATCAAGATGCTTTTTATATCATTACAAATGCCGATAAGGCGACCAATTTTAAATTGATGAAGACTTCCGTAGCGAAGACTACAAAAGAGAATTGGGAGGAAGTTATTCCGCATCGTGAGGATGTTTTACTGGAAGATATAGATATTTTTAAAGATTATTTAATAGTTAGCGAGCGTTCTAACGGACTAAATAAAATAAAAGTATCGCGTTGGGATGGAACTAATGAATATTATATCCCTTTTGATAATGAAACTTATACAGCTTTTACATCAACAAACTTAGAGTTCGACACAGACACGCTTCGTTATGTTTATAACTCATTGACGACACCAGCGAGTACAATCGATTTTAACCTGATTACAAAAGAAAAAACAGTTAAAAAAGAGCAAGAAGTTCTTGGAGGGAAGTTCGATAAAGACAATTATGAATCTGAGCGTGTATGGGCAAAAGCTGCAGACGGTACGATGATTCCTATTTCTATAGTTTATAAAAAGGGAATAGAGAAAAATGGTAAGAATCCATTATTATTATATGGATATGGTTCTTATGGAGCCACTATAGACCCTTATTTTTCAACTGTAAGACTTTCTTTATTGGATCGAGGTTTTATTTATGCAATAGCTCATGTTAGAGGAGGGGAATACCTTGGTAGAAAGTGGTATGAAGACGGAAAGTTATTGACAAAGAAAAATACATTTACAGATTTTGTTGACTGCTCTAAATTTCTAATTAATGAAAATTATACTTCAGAAAAACATTTATATGCAATGGGCGGTTCTGCTGGAGGATTGTTAATGGGAGCGGTTATAAATATTGCTCCAGAACTCTATAACGGAGTGATTGCAGCGGTACCTTTTGTAGATGTTGTTACAACCATGTTGGACGAATCGATACCGTTAACAACAGGAGAATATGACGAATGGGGAAATCCGAATGACAAAGAATATTACCAATATATAAAGGAGTATTCTCCTTATGATAATATTGAAGAAAAAGAGTACCCAAATTTATTAGTGACAACAGGATTGCACGACTCTCAAGTACAATATTGGGAACCAGCCAAGTGGGTAGCAAAGTTAAGAAGTGTTAAAAAAACTGATAAACTTTTATTGTTCCATATTAACATGGATGCAGGCCACGGGGGAGCTTCAGGGAGATTTGAAGCTTTAAAAGAGGTTGCAGAAGAATATGCTTTCCTCTTAGATTTGGAAGGAATAGGGCAGTAATTAAAAAAAATAATTAAATTTGCATGGTTTGGAGGAATTCAAAACTATTTTGTATCTAACCAAATTGTTTATATGAAACAAAAGATAAATGCTTACGATAACGTTTTAGATTTAATAGGGAATACCCCATTACTAAAGCTTAGAAAAATAACCCAGAATCTTATTGGAAATTTTTATGCAAAAGTAGAAGCTTTCAATCCGGGTCATTCTAGTAAAGATCGTATAGCACTCCACATTATTGAAGAAGCAGAACGTAAAGGAATTTTAAAACCTGGAGACACAATCATAGAAACTACTTCTGGAAACACTGGTTTTAGTATCGCTATGGTAAGTGTAATTAAAGGATATGATTGTATTCTTGCCGTTAGTTCTAAGTCTTCCCCTGATAAAATAGATATGTTACGCGCCATGGGTGCAAAAGTGTATGTTTGTCCAGCACATGTTAGTGCAGATGATCCAAGATCGTATTACCAAGTGGCGAGGCGTATGCACGATGAAATGAAAGGTTCGGTTTATATAAATCAATATTTTAACGAGCTTAATATCGATGCACATTACCAATCTACAGGGCCAGAGATTTGGGAGCAAACAGCAGGACAAGTAACACACTTTATTGCTTGTAGCGGTACAGGAGGAACTATTTCTGGAACAGCTAGGTTTTTAAAAGAGAAAAATCCCGCAATTAGAGTTATAGGAGTTGATGCTTATGGTTCTGTGCTTAAAAAATATCATGAAACTAGAGAATTTGATTCCGATGAAATCTATCCATATAGAATAGAAGGTTTAGGAAAGAATTTAATTCCAACAGCAACCGATTTTGATGTTATTGATAAATTTATCAAAGTTTCAGATGAAGAAAGTGCTCACACAGCTCGTGAGATTTCTAAAACTGAAGGTTGTTTTGTAGGGTATACAAGTGGTGCTGTTATGCAGGCAGTAAAACAACTAGCAGAAGAAGGAGAATTTGACGAGAATAGTAATGTTGTTATGATTTTCCCTGATCATGGTTCACGTTATATGAGTAAAATTTATAGTGACGATTGGATGCGTGCTCAAGGTTTCTTTGATGCTATTAATACAGAAGAAACACAAAAAATAGAATATATAAAGTAAATTTTGAGATGTCTAATTTCAGTTTGGTCGATAAAGTAGAGAACATCACCAAAAAGGAATTTAAAGAAAGGTATCTTTCAACCAATACACCAGTAATATTTAAAGACTTAGCCAAAGATTGGAGAGCGACTACGAAATGGACTTTTGATTTTTTTAAAGAAAATTACGGAGATTGGGAAATTCCTATGTATGATGATTCTTATCATAACCCAGGAAATGGTTATATGAAACCCGTTTCTCATAAAAAATTTAGAGATTATCTAAATATTATAGAAACAAAACCCACAAATCTAAGATTTCATAATTTTCAAATAATGAAACGAGCTCCTGAGCTTGCAGAAGATTATGAAACGCCTACAATTATGGATGGTTTTTTAAAATTCGCTCTGATGTTTTTTGGAGGTAAGGGCTCAGCACTAAACCTTCACTATGATATTGATTGCTCACATGTGTTTTTAACACATTTTCAAACGCAGAAAAAAGTATATTTATTTCCGCAGGAACAGTCAGAATTGTTATACAAATTACCTTACACCAATCACTCACATTTGGATGTTTTGAATCCAGATTATAATAAATACCCTGCTTATAAATATGCCAAAGGCATGGAAGCAACGATAGAGCATGGGGAAACACTATTTATTCCGAAATTGTGGTGGCATTATGTTTATTATGCTGAAGGAGGTTATTCTTTAGCTTTAAGAGCTAATGACTCATTAAAAACCAAAGCGAAAGGACTTTCAAACTTGGTACGTCTTTTTACCGTTGATAATGGAATGAATTACATCGCTGGAGAGCGTTGGAAAAATTACAAAGATGAAAAAGCTGAAGCAAATGCCATCAAGGCAGTGCAAGAAATAACATCAGCTTAAATAGTTCAGCTTTGCTATAAAAACATATAAATGAAAAACATATTAATTACCGGAGTTTCCTCTGGAATAGGGTATACAACCGCAAAATTATTTCTAGATAAAGGTTTTTTAGTCTTTGGAAGCGTTCGAAAAAAGGAAGACGCAGATAAGTTGTCACAAGAGTTAGGAAGTAATTTCCATGCTTTGTTATTTGATGTTATAGATGAAGCAGCTATAAAAGAAGCTGTTATTGAAGTCGAAAAGATCTTAGATGGAAGCTCTCTAGATTGCTTAGTAAATAATGCTGGAGTGTCTGTTAATGGACCTTTAGCTTACATTCCAATCAAAGAGTTTTCAGATCAGTTGGATATTAATGTTCTAGGTGTTCTTCGTGTTACCCAAGCTTTTTTACCACTTCTAGGCTTTGATAATGATCGTCCTAAAGGAAGAATTATAAACATAAGTAGCGGTTCTGGAAGAGTAACAAGACCATTTATGGCACCATATTCTGCATCTAAATATGCTGTAGAAGCACTTTCTGATGGTTTTAGAAGAGAATTAAGTGATTTTGGAATTGAAGTTTCTATAATAGAACCAGGACCTATAAAATCACAAATTTGGAGCAAAGCCAAAGCAGATGCCGATACGCAAGTAAATAAGTATAAAAATACTCCATACGAGAAAATCTACGATAACATGGATAAAGCAGTTCAAGGTATGGAAGGAATTGCATTAGATGCTAGCGAAGTGTCGAATTTAATCTATGGGATATATGAAGGTAAGAAAAGGAATACAAGGTATCTTGTAGCCCCTAAAAAATGGCTATTTTGGCTAGCTATTAATGTATTTTCAGACAAGTTCTTAGACAAGATGTTTAAAAAACAGTTTAAGAAACTTGTAGAAGAAAAGTAAATAATTTATGATAAGAGTTTAAATTTAGTTACTTTTGCGTGCTGTAAATTTAACGTTTATTTGAACATAAAAGAAACTCCATTTACATGAGAGATTTATTTGATAGGATTATTGAGAACAAAGGACCATTGGGAAAATGGGCTTCTCAGGCAGAGGGATATTTTGTTTTTCCAAAATTGGAAGGCGAAATTTCAAACAGAATGAAATTTAATGGGAAAGAAGTTATTACCTGGAGTATCAATGATTACCTTGGTCTTGCTAATCACCCAGAAGTATTAAAAGCAGATGCAGAAGCAGCTGCAGATCACGGTGCTGCGTACCCAATGGGTGCCAGGATGATGAGTGGACATACAGACCTACATGAACAATTACAAAACGAACTTGCTGAATTTGTTAACAAAGAGGCTACATATTTATTAAATTTTGGTTATCAAGGAATGGTATCTTGTATAGATGCTTTGGTTACTAAAAATGATATTATTGTATACGATGTAGATTCTCACGCCTGTATTATCGATGGAGTTCGTCTTCATATGGGTAAACGTTTTACATATCAACACAACGACATAGATAGTCTTGAAAAGAATCTAGAGCGTGCTACTAAGATGGCTGAGCAAACTGGAGGAGGTATTCTTGTTATTTCTGAAGGAGTTTTTGGAATGAGAGGTGAACAAGGTAGATTAAAAGAAATTGTAGCTTTAAAAGACAAATATAACTTTAGATTGCTTGTTGATGATGCTCATGGATTTGGAACACTTGGTGCAACAGGTGCTGGAGCAGGTGAGGAGCAAGGAGTGCAAGATCAAATTGATGTTTACTTTGCTACTTTCGCAAAATCTATGGCCAGTATAGGAGCTTTCTTAGCTGGAGATAAAGAAGTAATAGATTATTTAAAATATAATTTACGTTCTCAAATGTTCGCAAAATCATTACCAATGATTTTTGTAAAAGGAGCATTAAAGCGTCTGGATATGTTAAGAACAATGCCAGAACTTAAAGCTAAACTTTGGGAAAATGTAAACGCACTTCAGAATGGATTAAAAGAAAAAGGTTTTGATATTGGAACAACGCAGAGTTGTGTTACACCAGTATATCTTAACGGTAGTATTCCTGAAGCAATGGCGCTTGTTAAAGATTTAAGAGAAAACTACGGTATTTTCTGTTCTATTGTTGTGTATCCTGTAATACCTAAAGGTCTTATATTATTACGTATGATTCCTACAGCTACACATACATTAGAAGACATTGAAGCTACTTTAGATGCGTTCTCTGCTATTAGAGATCGTTTGGAAAATGGTACTTACAAAAGACTGTCTGCTGCTGTAGAAGCTGCAATGGGAGATAAATAGTCCTTATTCTATCATATATAAGAAACCCGCTTTATAGCGGGTTTTTTGTTTTTGAGATATTTTTTTGCTGAATTTTGATATTGGGTAGTTAAAAGAGTGATTATTTAAAAATTGTTTTATATTTTATGCATAACCAACTAACTACCTATTTAAAATGAATATTGGATCATTTAAACATATATACTTTTCTACATTATTAAACATCTTCCTTTTATTAATCATTACAACGGCTCATGCTCAGAAGGAAAATGCCAATCAAGCTAAAGACTCTATTAGAGAGCTTCCTGAAAAGGAAAGCGTTCTACCTGAAAGTAAAGTTTATAAAGACAATCCTATAGGAGATTATAATGAGGCGTATTATAAGGTAAGTAGGTTGAATAATGTAATGGGGCTTCCTCCAAATAAATATAATTTACAGACGCCTCAAGCTACTTTGGAGCATTTTATTGTTCATTGTCGTAATCAGGATTACAAAGCGGCAGCTTATGCATTAAATCTCAATTTATTGCCAGATAATATTGATGAAAAAGCGATCCAAGAACTAGCACAGAAATTATATATCGTATTAGATTCTCGGGTTAAAATTGATTGGGATGGATTATCAGATCGTCCAGATGGACAATCGGACATTCAGACAACCACAAATCAGGCTATTGCTGGGAATCCACGTCGGAGTGTAGTTTTTGGTGCTGTAGATCTAGGAGAAAGGGATATTGTATTAAGATTGCAACGTGTTAAATATAAAGAGTATGGTGCTTTTTGGTTGGTGTCATCTAATACAGTAGAAAATATTGAAGATTTATATACAGAATATGGTCCAAGAAAATTAGATCGTATGATGCCAAGTTGGGCAAGGTTTAAACTTTTTAATGCTCCGATATGGAAATTAGTGGGGACATTTATATTGATGGGAATATCCTTTTTAGTTGGATGGATATTTTATAAGCTTTTAAAGTTTATTTTCAAACGTTTTAAAAAAATATGGCTAACTACCATAGCATCAAAATTGGCAAAGCCAGGCGCGATAGCTTTTGGTGTATTATTTTTTTATATCACTTTGAATGAGTTGATATCGTTTGCAGGGCCTTTTGCAAGCAATATTTATACGTTATTATTGATATTAGTGGTAGGTTCTATAACTTGGTTTATCATGAAGTTTATAGATTCTTTTATGATTTATGTTGCTGAAAACCAAATAGCAGATGTTTCTATGGAAGAAAATTCTGAGGCAAGACAATCGTTAACTTATATTTCAGTAGCTAGAAGAATCATAACATTTCTGGTAACAATAATTGGAATTTCAATTGTGCTATCTCAATTTCGTTCCTTAGAAAAATTAGGAATATCTCTGCTTGCTTCAGCAGGGGTTGTTACTGTAATTTTGGGTGTAGCTGCACAAAGTACGCTTGGTAATATTATTGCAGGGATACAGATAGCTATAACTAAACCAGCAAAGATTGGAGATACTGTTATAATTAATGATAATTGGGGTTATGTTGAAGATATTAGGTTTACATATATGGTTGTTAGAACATGGGATTTACGTCGCTTAGTGGTGCCATTAAAGGATATTATTTCAAAGACTTTTGAGAATTGGTCTATGACAAGCGCCAATCAAATCCGACCTATTACTTTATATGCTGATTACCATGTTGATGTAGATAAGATTAGAGAGAAATTCAAGGAATTTTTAGAATCTTCCGATAAGTGGGATAGAGAGACTTCACCAAGTGTTCAAGTAGTAGAAGTAACAGACAAAGCTATAAAAATTAGAGCGCTATGTAGTGGTAAAGATGCTACAACGTCATGGGATCTACACTGTGAGCTTAGAGAAAAATTGGTTAAATATATAAGTTCCTTAGAAAAAGGAAATTACCTTTCCAGATCACGTTTATTGGTGGACACAAAATGGGATCAAAACCAAAATAATCTCTAAGCTGAGTTCTAAGATTACTTTATAACTTCTTTGTATAAGTACGCCATTTCTTTATTAATTTAGGATCATAATCCTTCCAAAGAGCTTGTACTTGATTATTAGTTTCTAACTCAGGATTTGTTTCTACGATTTTTATTCCTCGGTTAACAAAGACTTCGTTTACTTTATAAAAAATAATAGCGGTTAGCCCTTTTCTCATATATTCTGGATCAATACCAATAAGAAGCATGGTCGCTTTATCATTTTTCTTCTGAGCCTTTAAGAGATGATAAAAACCAAAAGGGAAAAGTTTGCCATTTGCTTTTTGTAAAGCTTCAGCAAAAGAAGGCATTATAACAGAAAAACCAACAAGTTTGTTGTTTTCATCAGCAATAAGATTAACATAATCAGGATCCAAGAACTTTAAATATTTGTTCTTGTAATGTTCAATTTGATAAGGCTTTATAGGAACAAAAGATTCTAAATCCTTATGAGATCTATTCATTAAATCAAAAATATCCTGCGCATATGGAAGTAGAGACTTAGTAGTAGGAAGGTCTATAAGTTTTAGATTATATTTCTTCATTATGAGGTTTGAAAATTTTTCCAATCGCTCATAAACTTCTGTTGGAGCTTCTATTTCAAACTCTTTCCAATCCACCTCCTTAGAAAACCCTACGTGCTCCATAAGGTTCGGATAGTATGAATAATTATAATTTGTGGTCATACTTCCAATCCTGTCAAAGCCTTCAATCATCATTCCGGCTTTATCCATGTTAGAAAATCCCGCTGGACCCTCTATGTATTCAAGATCGTTCTGTTTTCCTATTTCAGCAACTTTATTAAAAAGCGCTTCTGCAACATTTGGGTCTTCGATACTATCAAACCATCCAAAACGAAGCTTTTTCTTTCCTAGGTTATTAACCTCATTCCAATTAATAATAGCACATACACGTCCAACAATTTGTTTGTCTTTATAGGCTAAGAAAAACCATGCTTTAGCATCTTTAAAAGCTGGATTTTTCTCTCTGTCAAAATTATTGATTTCTTCATTAATAATTGGTGGAACCCAATTCTTGGACTTTTTATAAAGAGAGAAAGGGAATTTTACAAATTGTTGTAATTCCTTTTTAGTATTTATTTCTTTAACGTGAATCATATATTATTCGTTAGTATCGATCTCCTCAAAAGGATTTTTATTTTTTCTATTTTTCTTAGCTTCTTTGATAAACTCTTTGTCTTCATCAGAAAGGTTATCAATGTTTTTAGGTTTGTCTTTATGGTTATCTAAACGATAAGAAAGACCTATAGATCCGAAGAATCGGGAAGGAGTATCTTTTATATTTATTCCTAAAGAAGCATCTACCTGAAGATTTTTTTCAAATAAACGGGCAGCACCTGCTCTAAAAATACCATCTCCGTATGCGTCGCTTTTGTAACCTTGGTGTTCTACAAATATAGAATATCTTGGATCTGGAAGTGCATGTGTAAGTGTAATTACATAATTAAAAAGTGGATCGTCAGAAGTAAACTTATCATAAACAAAATTCATAACCAACACCCAATTTGCTGTAAAATGATTCTGAGTAGCAATCATTACTTTTGGGCTTACTTGAGGATCATTAGGGTAAAAAGCATTATCTCCAAAGTTGAAGTTAGCTCCAGCGTATACAGCAACAGCAGGAATTAAATCACGCCATTGCACATGGTTGTTAGCTTTCCAGCTGTAAAGATTAGGCTTGTTATTTTCTGGGTTTTTATATGGATCATAGACTAAGTATTTTACTCCGATAGTGTTTTGTGTGAAATTACTTCGTGTGTAATCTACGCTGGGAGAAACTGATAAATCAGTTAAATTTTCTTTTATAAAAGTACCATCTAAAATAACCTCTAATTGCTCAAACAAAAAACCATAACGAATAGCGTAATCGACCCCATAACGATTGGCTTCGGTTTCTAAAAGAGAATGGTCTTGACGTTCGTAATAGAAACCAGCTTCTCCTTGGAGAACATTCTTTCCAACAGCAAAAGCACTGTAGGAAGCACCTGGGCGGTTAGAATTAATTACTTCGGTATATTGGGCGTAGGATAAATTGGTAATAAAGAATAAAAAGACAACAATAAAGTATAATCTGTTCATGTCAAAATTTGGTTTAATTCTTATTTTTTGATAAAAATAATTAACAGCGAATTTACTATTAATGATAATTAAAGGGGGTGTAAATATCGTGAAAATATCTCTTTTTATATAGCTATTATATTCCATATACTTTACTAAACTCTTTTTTTAGTGATTTTATTATTTTTTTAAGGAATTATATCCTGTTTTATGGTCAATCTATTGTATTTTTGAAAGTATTTTCAAAGAGGAATTCAATGCAATTATTAAGAACAATTTTAATTATACTTCTTGTTTGGTACGGTTTCAAAATACTATCACGTTTGTTTGGACCTTACTTAATAAAATACGCATCTAAGAAGATGGAAAAGAAGTTTAGTCAACAATTTGGGCAACAACAAAATCAGAATCGTCAGCAGACAAACTACAAAGAGGGAGAAACGGTAATCGATAAGAAACCTCAGAATTCAAATACAAATTCTTCAGGAAAAGTTGGAGAATACATAGAATTTGAAGAAATTGACTAATTAAACATTATTTTAATGACCAACCAATTAAAAAAGATACTGCCACATTTTGTGGTATTTTTAGTTTTTATACTCATCTCCTTAATATATTTTTCTCCTGTTTTACAGGGTAAGAAGATCTTCCAAAGTGATATTGTTCAATATATCGGGATGTCTAAAGAACGTAATGACTTTAAAGATAAAACTGGAGAAGAGTCATATTGGACAAATAGTGCATTTGCAGGGATGCCAACCTATCAATTAGGAGCTAATTACCCTCATAATTATATTAAAAAGCTTGATAAAACAATTCGCTTTTTACCAAGACCAGCAGATTATTTATTCTTATACTTTATAGGCTTTTACATACTTTTATTAGTGCTAAAGGTAGATTGGAAATTAGCTGGAATAGGAGCCTTAGCTTTTGGTTTTTCTACCTATTTAATAATAATTTTAGGTGTTGGTCATAATGCTAAAGCACATGCAATAGGTTATTTCCCTTTCGTATTAGCTGGAATTTTGTTGGCTTTTAGAAAGAAGTATATAGTTGGTTTTTTATTGACTGCTTTTGCAATGGCTTTAGAGATAAATGCCAATCACTTTCAGATGACTTACTATCTATTTTTATTAGTGTTGGTATTGGGAGTGGTCTATTTAATTGATGCATTTAAGAAGAAAGAATTGCCTCATTTTTTTAAAACTATTGGAATTCTTTCTGTAGCCGTTATTATTTCTATCGCTACAAATGCTACCAATTTAATGGCTACACAAGAGTATGCGAAGTGGAGTACAAGAGGGCAAAGTGAGTTAACTATAAATCCAGATGGATCTCCTAAAGAGCAGACAGGCGGTTTAGATAAAGAATATATTACAAGTTATAGTTATGGACTTTTTGAGTCTTTAAATCTTTTCGTGCCACGGCTTTTAGGTGGAGGAAATGATGAAAATTTAGACAAAGATTCTAATAGTTATAAGTATTTAGTAGGGCAGGGAGTACCGCCAGCTCAAGCACAAGACTTTGTTAAAAATCAAGCAGCTAGAATGATGTACTGGGGAGACCAACCAGGAACTTCAGGACCTGCTTATGTTGGAGCTGTAGTTATATTCTTATTTTTAATAAGTTTATTTTTACTGAAAGCAAAGCTTAAATGGTGGCTTGTTGCAGGTTCGATAGTATCTTTAATGTTGTCGTGGGGACATAATTTCAATTTCCTCACTAATTTAATGATTGATTATTTCCCGTTATACAATAAATTTAGAGCTATTACCTCGATACAAGTGATTTTAGAACTTTGTATTCCTGTGTTGGCAGTACTTAGTTTAAAGGCTCTATTTGATAAAGATGTAGAGAATTCTCAGAAATTAAATGCCTTAAAGTGGTCTTCTATTATTGCTGGAGGAACAGTGATTTTATTATTTCTATTGAAAGGAACTTTTGATTTCGCTCATGCAAATGATGCATATTACCGCCAACAGTTTGATCAAATGGGAATGAATCAGTTGATGAGTAATATAAAGAAAGATAGAATGTCTTTATATACCTCAGACCTTTTGAGAACTTTTATTTTAGTAGTTATTAGCGCTGGAGTTATTTGGATGTTTATCAAGCAAAAATTAAAGGCTAATTACGCAATAATAGCTTTTGGTTTACTTTTTATAATTGATTTAGTAGGGATAGATAGACAATATGTAAATGATGATAATTTTGTTTCTGCTAGAGTTTTAGATAAGCCTTTCCAAGAATCTGCGATAGATAAGCAGATTTTAGAAGATACAGGATATTATAGAGTTTTCAATTCTCAAGAAAGTATCAACGGAGCAAGTACTTCTTTTTATCATAAATCAATTGGAGGATATCACGCAGCAAAACCTAAGCGTTTACAAGATTTATTTGAATATCAAATAGCGAATAATAATGTTGGAGTTCTTAATATGCTTAATGTAAAGTATATTATTAGGGCTAATGAAAAAGGAGAAGTATATCCAGCTACCAACCCATATGCAAATGGGCCTGCTTGGTTTGTAAGTAAATTGATTCCTACAGATAATGCTGATGCTGAAATGAAAGCTTTAGGAGATTTAAATGTAAAAACTGAAGCTGTTTTTAACCAAAGTAAGTTTTTAGATATTTCTGAAAAAAATTATGAGGTTGATAGTTTGGCGAGTATAGCAATCGTAAATTATAAACCTAACGAGATAAAATATAAATCATCAAATTCGAATGATGGTTTAGCTGTTTTTTCTGAAATGTATTATCCTCATGGCTGGAAAGTAACTATAGATGGACAAGAAGTTGATGAATTTAGAGTAAATTATGCTTTAAGAGCATTAGCTATTCCTGCTGGAGAACACGAGATAACTTTTAAGTTTGATCCTGAAGTTGTAAAGACTGGAAGTACTATAAGTTTGACTAGTAATCTGTTATTATTCTTACTACTAATTGGAGGTGTTTTTTATCAGCAAAAAAATAAAAGGGAAAAAGAATCTTAAATATCTTGAAGTTCTTAAAGGGCTTTAATGTTTTGAAGTTGTAGATTTATTCACTCTTAAATTTTACGGATGAAAAAAATTTTAATCATATGTTACTATTGGCCGCCAGCGGGTGGGCCAGGAGTGCAACGTTGGTTAAATTTCGTAAAGTATTTACCTGAGTTTGGTGTTGAACCAATAGTTTTTGTGCCTAAAAATCCTGATTACCCTATGGAAGACGCTTCTTTTCTTTCTAAAGTTCCAAAGGATATTAAAATTATCAAGCAGCCTATTTTTGAACCTTATAAACTGGCCGCTTTTTTATCAAGTAAGAAGGCCAAACAAATTAGTAAGGGAATTATAACAACAAAAAAGCAGACATTTTCAGAGAAGTTTTTATTATGGATTCGTGGTAATTTTTTTATTCCTGATGCTCGAATATTCTGGGTAAAACCTTCTGTTTCCTATCTTAAGGATTATATCAAAAAAGAAAAAATAGAGACTGTTATTACTACAGGTCCGCCGCATAGTGTTCATTTAATAGGAATGAATTTAAAGGAGCAGTTAGACTTTAAGTGGATAGCTGATTTTAGAGACCCATGGACTAATATTGGATATCATTCTGAGTTGAAACTTTCCAAAAGAGCTTCACAAAAGCATAAAGAGTTAGAAGCAAAAGTTTTAAATAGAGCAGATCACGTAGTAACAACTAGTTTTACTACAAAGGAAGAGTTTGAAGCAATAACTAAAAAGCCAATAGAGGTAATTACCAATGGATTTGTTACAAATAAAGTAGCTGTTAAATCGTTGGACAATAAGTTTACAATTTCACATATAGGTTCGCTTTTATCGGGAAGAAATCCAGAGAATTTATGGGGTGTAATAGAAGAGCTCCTTACAGAAAATATAGGCTTCAAAGAAGACTTTAATTTGCAATTAGCAGGTGTAATAAGTGATGATGTCCTCGCTTCTATAAAAGAGCATGTACCTAGCGAGAATTTAAGCGTTTTAGGATATGTGTCACATAACGATGCTATTAAGTTACAGCGCTCGGCACAAGTATTATTGCTCATTGAGATAGATGCAAAAAAGACCCGAGGGATAATTCCAGGTAAATTATTTGAATATTTTGCTGCGGAACGTCCTATTTTAGCTTTAGGGCCTGAGAAATGGGATGTAGAGCAGTTATTAAACAAAACAAATGCAGGACTTTATTTTAATTATGGGGATAGAGATAAATTAAAAACAGCTATACTTTCACTTTATAAAGCATATAAAAATGATAATTTGTATGTAAATTCGGTTGGCATCGATAAATACCACCGTAAATCGCTTACTGAACAACTAGCGGGTATCATATAATATCATGGGAATAGTTTTAAATCAGACCGTTAAAAACACATTTGTTACCTACATAGGTTTTGCAATTGGAGCTGTTAGTACCCTTTTTTTATACACAAATTTTCTTTCTGATAATTATTATGGATTGGTAGCTTATTTACTTTCCGCTGCTAATATCATGATGCCTATTTTAGCTTTTGGAGTCCAGAATACTCTTATAAAGTTCTATTCGTCGTATACAAATAGTAAAGAGCAAAATGCCTTCACGGGTTTTATGTTTTTATTGCCATTGGTCATTATAATTCCCGTTGGATTATTAGGAATAGTATCTTATAATTATATAGTGTCTTATCTCACGGAAACTAATAAAATCTTAGAGCCTTATGTGTGGACCATTTTTATATTGGCTTTTTCAATGGCCTATTTTGAGGTTTTCTTTGCTTGGGCAAAAGTGCATATGAAATCTGTTTATGGTAATTTCTTAAAAGAAGTTTACCATCGAGTAGTAGTAATGATTTTACTTTTTCTTGTTCATCTTGATGTTCTTAGTATTCCAATGTTTATATATTCTTTAATTGGCGTATACTTCAGTAGAATGATTTTAATGTTAATTAGTGCTTTTATAATCAAGAAACCTGCATTTATATTTCGTTTACCTACAAACTATATAAATGTATTAAAATATTCTTTTTTAATAATACTCACAGGTTCTATCGCTGCAGTATTACTAGATATAGATAAGGTTATGCTTGGGCAATTTAAAGAAATCGAAAATATAGCATATTATAATGTAGCGGTCTTTATTGCCATAGTAATAGCTGTTCCGGCTAGAGCGATGCACCAAATTACATATCCGATTACAAGTAAACTTCTAAATACAAGAAATTTTAAGGAGCTCGATGTGCTTTATAAGAAGAGTTCGATAAATCTATTTATTGTTGGTGGATTTATTTTTTTATTGATAATATTAAATATAAATGAATTGTATAAACTCCTGCCAGAGCAATATAGTGGGGGAGTGGTTGTGGTTTTTTTGATATCCCTAGCTAAGCTTTTTGATAATCTAATTGGGAATAATAACGCAATAATATTTAATTCGGATTATTATAGAATGGTATTATTTTTTGGAGTGCTCTTAGCGATACTCACAGTTCTTCTTAATGTCATCTTTATTCCTATTTGGGGTATAAATGGAGCAGCATTGGCTACTTTTTTAGCTTTTACACTTTATAATATCGTTAAACTCTATTTTGTAAAGGCTAAACTTAATTTACAGCCATTTTCGCTGAATACTTTCAAAACTGCACTACTGATAACCATTTTATTAGTTAGTTTTTATTTCTGGGATTTCAACTTTTCTCCTATTATAAACATCATCTGTAAGTCTTTATTAGTGAGTTTAATCTTCGTATTCTCTCTTTATAACCTTAAGCTTTCAGACGATATTAATGCCGTTATAAATAAATATATTAAATAAAAAATCCGCTAGCTATTGCATGCGGATTCTTGTTATTAACGAACTATTAAATTCCACTAAGTGGGTTAATGCTGTGTTGTAACATTAAATTGTAACAACTTATTTTATTAGTAATCACTGGTTCTACTAGATGTAGTAGATCTTGTAGATGAAGATCTGCTTGGAGAACTGCTACTACGAGTTGATTTAGAAGATGAAGCTCTAGATGAACTACTTCTGCTAGTACTCGTTGGTGTAGATTCTCTTGAAGTTGAGTAATTACTATTTCCAGAACTTCTACTGCTACTAGATCTAGAAGTTGATGTACTTCTTGAGTTAATAGGTGTACTTGAACTTCTTGTATTTGTTGGTGACGCAGATCTACTGTAGCTACTTCTTCCTGTGTTATTACTTGAATTAGTGTTGCTGCTTCTAGAATAGCTAGGAGAACTACTTCTGCTAGAGCTATTAGTATTTCTAACTTCAGTACCTCTATTAGTTTCGTATGCTAAACTTCTACTACGTACATTATTTTGTACCTTACTATCGTTTCTCACAGTTACTCTTCTATCATTTGAATAAAGAGATTTACGACTGTTACTTTCTTTATAATGATATGTTCTACCAACGCTTGCATAAGATCTTCTTCTGTTATCATTATAAGGTTTGTAATACGTGTATCTTACAGGTCTGTAATATCTTCTGTAAGGTTGACGATTTACCATACAATAGCTAGGACGAGGTCTTTCAAAATAACGATGATAAGGACGGTATACATAAGTTCTATTATAAGCATTTATATATCCTCTAGAATTTACATATACACCATTATTATTGTAATATACCTGTAATCCTCCAATTCTACTTACAAAATTACCACGGTAAAATACGTCTAAGGAACCAATTCTGGTAACACGACCATAAAAATCATAATATATAGGAGTGTTCTCTACTTGAATTACAGCTCCATAATCATCATACTGTACATAAGGATCGTAGCGATAACCTGAATTAAATGTAATGCTAATGTTGTCTGTATGTAATCCTGTATGAATAATTTCAGGAGTATCTATATAAAAGTCAAATTCTCCATCAGGGTAAACAGAGAATGTTATTCCATTTTCTACAAATATAAAAGAACTGCTATATGCAGGATTGTAATTGTTATTAGCTTCATCAGATTTTGCAACAGCTGTTCCACTAAGAAATATTGACAATAGTATTATTAATGTATGTTTCATATTTTCTAAGTTTTAGGTTGAAAATTAATCTTTCGATTACTCTTCTCTTATACCAATACAAACTGTGTGCCAAAAAGGGTTATTGACCGAATATATGAAAATTTCTTGTAAGATTTTACTTTGAAAAATACTATAAAGCAAAAGAATATCTTATTAGTAAACTTTACAGTGTTAATATATGTTGTAGTAAAGGAGTGTGTTGAAGGTGAAGCGTGTTGTTTTAAATAGTTTTAAGTAGTAGTGCTAAAGCAAAAAAATAACTGGAGCAAAGCTCCAGTTATTTTTTTAAAAACTATAAATATTTTTAATCTGAGCTACGATTAACTCAAAGAAGATTGAGTTTTTGTTTTTCTATATAATAAAAAAAAACATTAGTCCTCATCTTCTTCCTGATCTTCAGGAATATCTAAATTATCTGTTTCTAGCGTATCATCATTCGCAAATTCATCATCGTCATCGTCTTCAAACTTCTCCATTGTATTAGCAAGACGTGTACTTACTTTTACTAAATAGATAGTTTCTTCTGTTCTTACTTCAACAGCCTCAACGGTTTCATTATTTGCATTTTTAAATTTAATGATGTCATCATCACCATATCCATCAGGATATTTGTCTACCAGCATAGATAGAATCTCGTTGGTTAATTTTTTGTAATCTACAATTACACGTTTCATAATATTGATAATTAATGCAGGTTCTTAAATATTTTATTAAAGTTACATATCTAAAAGATATGCAAAAATAAGTGGAGCAACAATAGTTGCATCCGATTCTATGATAAATTTAGGCGTGTCTATATCAAGTTTACCCCATGTTATTTTTTCATTTGGAACGGCTCCAGAATATGAACCATAACTTGTGGTAGAGTCGGAAATCTGACAGAAATAGCTCCAAAAAGGAGTTTCTGGTCTTTCCATATCTTGATATAACATTGGAACAACGCAGATAGGAAAATCTCCAGCAATTCCTCCTCCGATTTGGAAGAAACCAACTCCGTTTTCAGAATTTTCAGTATACCAATCTGCTAAATATGCCATATACTCAATTCCGCTTTTTACGGTAGAGGCTTTTAATTCGCCTTTCATTACGTAAGAAGCAAAAATATTTCCCATAGTGCTATCTTCCCATCCAGGAACTACAATTGGAAGGTTTTTTTCAGCAGCAGCATACATCCATGAATCTTTTAAATCGATTTCATAGTATTCTTCTAATACTCCAGATAATAACATTTTATACATAAACTCATGTGGAAAATAACGTTCACCGTTTTCTTCCGCATCTTTCCATATTTTAAAAATATGCTTTTGTAGTCTTCTAAAAGCTTCCTCTTCAGGAATACAAGTATCTGTAACTCTGTTTAGTCCTTTTTCTAATAAATCCCACTCTTCTTTTGGAGTAAGGTCTCTGTAATTTGGTACGCGTTTATAATGAGAATGAGCTACTAAATTCATAATATCCTCCTCAAGGTTTGCTCCAGTACAAGAAATGATTTGCACTTTATCTTGACGTATCATTTCAGCAAAGATCTTTCCTAGTTCTGCAGTACTCATAGCCCCAGCTAGAGTTACCATCATTTTAGCTCCGCTTTCTAGTTGTGCTTCATATCCTTTTGCGGCATCTACTAATGCAGCAGAATTGAAGTGGAGGTAATATTTTTCTATGAAATTTGAAATTGCTCCTTTATTATTCGTCATCTTCGTCTTGATTTTTTGAGTTTGCGTACTTAAATTTATAAGCTAACATTTTATAATACAACTTTGCAGCTAAGAAATCTGAAGATTTTTCGTTTTCATTAGGACAAAGCTCTACAATATCAAAGCCAACTACATTTTTCTTTTTAAATACTCTTTTTAAATAATCTAATGTCTCATACCATAGTAAACCTCCTGGCTCTGGAGTTCCAGTTGAAGGAAGTATAGATGGATCAAAAGCATCTAAATCTATAGTAATAAATACATTTTCACTCATTTGATGAATAGAATCGTCTACCCAATCATCGCTAAGATTAATATCTTCAGCAAAATAAGTTTGATCTTCTACCATATTATCAAGCTCAGAAATATCCATACTACGTATTCCTACTTGAATAAGTTTTGTGGTCTTACTAGCCTCATAAACAGCACATGCATGATTGCATTTGCTCCCTTCATAAGATTCTCTTAGATCTGCGTGGGCATCTATTTGTAGCACGGTAAGATCGTTAAACGACTCATTAAGAGCTCTAATAGAACCTATAGAAATAGAATGTTCTCCTCCAAAAAGGGTAACAAACTTTTCCTGTTTTATATAGTTTTTAGTTGTTTTATAAACTGCTTCTACCATTTTCTCCGGAGAGCTATTTTCCGTAATCGCAGGAGCCAAGTAAACGCCTTTTTTATAAGGTTCGCTTCGTGTCTCAATATCAAAAAGCTCCATGTTTTCAGATGCATCTAAAAAAGCATCGGGACCCTTATCGGCTCCTTTTTGCCATGTGCTTGTACCATCGTATGGCACTGGAATGAGTACTACTTGAGCGTCATCCAAACGTGCGTACTTTTCCGGGATACCGGCATAATGTTTCTTACTCATCGTAACCTAAGATTTTTAAAAAGTCGTTTGCTGTTTGTTGTTCAGAAAAAAGTTTAGTGGTAATATTACCTTCATCATCTTTATTGATAAGAATGTGTTTTGGAGAAGGGATTAAACAATGTTGTAAGCCTCCAAAACCACCTATAGTTTCTTGATATGCACCTGTATTAAAGAAACCAATATACAATGGCTTCGCTTTATCATACTTAGGCATATAAATGGCATTCATGTTTTGCTCAGAGTTATAATAATCATCGCTATCACAGGTCAGTCCTCCTAAAAGTACACGTTCATATTCATCATTCCAACGGTTTATAGCGAGCATAATAAATCGTTTACTAATAGCCCAGCTGTCTGGTAATGTAGTAATGAAAGAGGAATTAATCATGTTCCACTTTTCACGATCGTTTTGTTGCTTCTGATATAAAACTTCATAAATAGCACCTCCGCTTTCTCCTACGGTAAAACTTCCGAATTCTGTAAAAATATGAGGAACAGGAACATTTGCCTCATCACAAGATGTTTTTATCTGGTTGATGATTTCATTTACCATATACTCATAATCATAATCAAATGCTAATGAGTTTTTAATAGGAAATCCTCCTCCAATATTTAATGAATCTACTGTAGGACAAATTTTACGTAATTGGATGTACACTTTTAAACATTTTAGAAGCTCATTCCAATAGTAAGCATTATCGCGAATCCCAGTGTTTATAAAAAAGTGAAGCATTTTTAAGTTCACCTTTTTATTGTCTTTAATCTCACGATTATAAAATGGTACAATATTTTTGTATCCGATTCCTAGTCTACTTGTATAGAATTCAAATTTAGGTTCCTCTTCCGAAGCAATTCTAATCCCTACGTTAAAAGGTTCGTTTATAGATTCTTCTAAAAGGTTTAGTTCTTCATAGTTATCTATAATAGGAATACACTTTTTGTGGGAACCATTAATTAGTTCCGCAATGTTTTCTATATACTTATCTCTTTTAAAGCCATTACATAGCACATAATTATCTTTAGACAACTTGCCTTTTGCAATTAGGTTTTTAACAATATCAATATCAAACGCAGAAGAAGTTTCTATGTGGATATTATTGTTTAAAGCCTCATTTAATACGTGACTAAAGTGCGAGCTTTTTGTACAATAACAATAGTGATAATCTCCTTGGTAGTTATGCTTTTCGATAGCATTTTTGAACCAATATTGAGCTCTTTTAATATTGTTAGAGATTTGAGGTAAATATGTAAACTTTAATGGAGCACCATATTTTTTAACAAGTTCCATAAGATCGATGTCATGAAACTTTAACTGGTTACCATCTAGTTTAAATTCCTCTTGAGGGAAATAGTAGGATTGATCTATAAGATCGAAATACTTCGTCTTCATAGTTGCTTTTTTGTAATATTAAAAAAATGATATTTATTTTATTTTAAATTTATGTTATAAATAGCATTTTTATTCAAATACGCAAATAGGCAGGGAGGTAAGCTATAGATATAATAGCAGATTTTTTTAAAATGTTTTTGGAAGTTAAATTTAAGGACCGAGACCTTGTTTTACAAGATACATATAAATAGGACTTCCTAATATTTATACACACGGAGTTTAAAAAACAGCTCATTAAATTCTATAAAATACAAGAGCAAAAATCACTATTTTTTTTTAATACGCAAGAGAAAAAATTAATTTTTATAGTATTCTAAAGATTTGATTAATAAGTCTTTATTTACAGTGACGTCTAATTTAGGTTTTGAAATGTTTTCTAAGAGGACAAAATTGACATTACCATGCGCATTTTTCTTGTCGAATCTCATCAGCTTAATAATGGCATCCATATCTTCATTTGTAATAGTTACTTTGTCAAAATATGAAAGAAAGTTCGCTTTTACTTCTTCTAATTTATCTTTAGGAAAATCTAAAAGTTCAGAGGAAAGATAAGTTTCCATGATCATTCCAATAGCAATAGCTTCTCCATGTAAAAGAGTTGTTTTTTCTTCTGACTGCAAAAAATAAGATTCTACTGCATGTCCTAAGGTATGTCCGTAGTTTAGTATTTTTCTAAGTCCATTTTCACGAGGATCTTCAGTAACAACTTCATTTTTTATGACAACAGATCTATGTATAAGCTGGTCTAAATCTTCAGGAGATAATTGATTCATGTTTTGTAATTGCTTCCAATAGGTTTCATCATAAATGAGACCGTGTTTTAGCATTTCTGCCAATCCACTTCTTAATTCATTCTGCGGAAGTGTTTCAAGGTATTCAGTATCAATTAAAACCATAATAGGGTTAATAATAACGCCAACTTGATTTTTTAATGGACCTAAATCTACGCCTGTTTTACCTCCAACGGAAGCATCTACCATAGAGAGTAGTGTTGTAGGGATATTTAGGAAATCTATACCACGCATATATGTTGCGCCAACAAAACCTCCTAAATCTGTAACCACACCACCTCCTAAATTTATAAGTAACGATTTACGATCGCCTCCAAGTTCAGAAATAACTTTCCAAACTTCACTACAGGTTTCAATTTGCTTATTCACTTCTCCAGCTTCAATTTCGATAATTTCAAACTCAGGAAGTGTAGTTAATTTCCCAAGAAAAACAGGTAAACAGTTTGCATGTGTATTTTCATCAACTAATATGAAAATTTTAGAATAACCTTTTGTTTCCAAATGAGCATTAAGTTCCTCATAAGATTTTTCATTGAAATGTACTTGGCAACCGTTGCTGTTAATAGAATTAAGCATGAATCTTGAATATAAATTTAGTTACTAGCAAAATAACGAGTTTTTCATGTAAAAAAGTAAAATATCTAACACTATATTTGCAAAAATTTATAGCGGTTTATTGAATGAAGAATTTTTTTGATAACACGGAGATTGCTTTTAAATTAAAAAGCGACTCTGAACTTGAAAGAGCTTACTTTTTATTTAAAATGATAGCTCACCAACCTTTAGTTAGGATTGGAACTGCGGTTACAAATTTTGCTATTAAAGCACACTTGCCAGTAGAGGGTTTGATTAGGGCTACTGTTTTCGATCATTTTTGTGGAGGTGTGAGCGAGTTGGATTGTATGAAGACTGTAGATGCTATTTATACTGCAGGAGTATGTTCTGTTTTGGATTATTCTGTTGAAGGAAAAGAAACGGAAGAGGAGTTTGATGCTGTAGTTGCTAGAACTTTAAAATTAATAGATTTTGTAAAGGAAAAAGAAGCTATCCCTTTTGCAGTTTTTAAACCAACAGCATTGGGTCGTTTTGATCTTTATGTGAAGGTTGGAAATGGAGATACACTTACCAGTGAAGAGAAGGAAGAATGGGAGCGTGTTATATTAAGGTTTGATACCGTATGTAAAAAAGCATATGAATTGGAAGTTTCTTTGCTTATAGACGGGGAGGAAAGTTGGATGCAGACTGCTGCTGATACTATTGTGGAGCAGATGATGCGTACTTACAATAAAGAAAGAGCGGTTGTTTATAATACACTGCAATTATATAGATGGGATCGTTTAGATTATCTAAAAGGTTTACATGAAAGAGCTAAAAAGGATGGCTTTATTATAGGAATGAAGTTTGTTCGTGGAGCTTATATGGAAAAGGAAAATGATCGTGCGGAAGAAAAAGGATATCCAACGCCAATATGTGCTTCTAAAAAAGAAACGGATGATAATTTTAATGCTGCCGTTCGTTATATGATGGATAACCTAGATACTATGGTATTATTTTTAGGAACTCATAATGAAGACAGTACTTTGTTAGTATTGTCTATTATGGAAGAAAAAAATATAGCTAAGAATGACGATCGTGTTTGGTTTGGGCAATTATATGGAATGAGTGATCATATTAGCTATAATTTATCACATGTAAAATACAATGTAGCTAAGTATCTCCCTTTTGGGCCTGTTAGAGACGTGATGCCATACCTTATTAGACGTGCAGAAGAAAACACTTCTGTGGCTGGGCAAACAACACGCGAATTAACTTTATTATCTACAGAAAGAAAACGAAGAAAACTATAAGAAGCTTATTCTATAGTTTCCTTTTTGATATCAAGAATATCAGCAACAAATTTACAATTCTTTACAACGAGCTCTACGGGCTCGTTGTTTATTTTACCGTTTATGTAATAAGTGCTACATTTATCTTCCGATGATGTTTGACTACGAGCAATATCGCTTTTATCAAAATTAACATCACCATAAGTTAATACGGAATCTATCTGTTCTTCAGTGATAGTTTTATTGTCTAATAACTGCTGCATATTAGGAGCAAAATTGATTTTCTCTTGTGTTCTTATGGATTTTAGTGTTCTGCAATTTGGAAGATAACAGAATTCTGCTCTTTTCTCTTTGAAAAAATAAGCAAGGAAAATCAGTCCTAGAGCAAGACCGATAAAAAAGAAACCGAATCTTTTTATTAGTGGCATAGTATTTAAAATATCAATAGATTTATATCGCGGTGAGAAAGGTCAAACCATTCTGCAACCGATTTGCTTGTTAAAATTCCGTGGTAAAAATAAAGTCCATTTCTCAGTCCTTTATCAAATCTTAGAGATTGTTCTAATCCGCCATCTTCACCAATTTTTAATAGATAAGGAGTAAAGATATTACTTAGAGAAACCGAAGCTGTTCTAGCATATCTTGCAGGAATATTTGGTACAGAGTAATGAATAACACCGTGTTTTGTAAATGTTGGTTTATCGTGTGAAGTTACCTCACTAGTTTCTATACATCCGCCCATATCGATACTTACATCAATAATTACAGCTCCTTTTTTCATGTTTTCAACCATGGTTTCAGAAACAACAACAGGAGCTCTATCAATACCTCTTACTGCGCCTATAAGAACATCACAACGCTTTAATGCTTTTAATAAATTTTTAGGCTGTAGGGTAGAGGTGTATAACATCCGACCGAGATTATTCTGGATACATCTTAACCTAGTTATGGAGTTGTCGAATATTTTAACGCTAGCTCCAAGTCCAATTGCGGATCTAGCAGCAAATTCACCCACGGTACCAGCACCAATGATAACGACGTCAACAGGAGGTACTCCAGTAATATTTCCAAACATTAATCCGTTACCGCTATTCGCATTTGTCATGAGTTCTGCTGCTATTAGGACAGAAGCAGTTCCGGCAATTTCACTTAATGCGCGTACAGCAGGATAGTTTCCATCATCATCTTTTATAAATTCAAAGGCTAATGCTGTAATTCGTTTATTGGCAAGGGTTTCAAAATATTTTTTACTTCTCGTTTTTATTTGTAATGCAGAAATAAGTATGGTCTGCGGATTAATTAGTTCTAATTCAGAAAGTGATGGTGGCTCTACTTTAAGAATGATAGGGCAGGAAAATACTTTTTTAGTATCAGTAGTAATCTCTGCACCAGCTTCACTGTATTCTTTATCAGAATAATTGGCATGGAAGCCTGCTTTAGACTCTATAATCACACGATGTCCATGTGATGTTAATGCATTTATAGCGTCGGGAGTTAAGCAAACTCTATTTTCTTGATAGGAAACTTCTTTGGGGATCCCAATAAATAATTCCCCTTTTTGCTTTAGCAATTCTAGGGTCTCCTCTTGAGGAATAAGTTCCTGTTTTGTAAACGGAGTATTAGGATATGACATGGTATTTTCTTAAAAACTCAAAGGTAGTTAAACTTTTTAAGTCTAAAAGAATTTGTTGTCCTTTTCAGGGTCACTTTCTAGGTTTTCGTATTCTTTTAGCTCTTTATCTATCTTATCTAGATCTATTCCATGGACAACTTTATCAAATAATTTTAATCTGATAAGGTATACTACGGGAATAACAATCATCATTACTGGAATAATATAGTATATTTCAAACTCATCTATATATTCAATGTCATCATTTAAAGAGCTTACCAGTTGAAAGATATACATACTGATAGGGATTAGAATAACGTGATACCACCAATGTTTACAGGTGAAAAACCATATAATTAAGAGTAGTAATGGAACAAACTTATTCATGAAGTTCCATGCTGCCATATATAATGAAGAGTAATAAGAGGTTTTGAAGGTAACAAAAAAGGTTTCCCAAGTCTGTTCTTGTGGAAAGCTTTCGTATAGGTAAAAGATATAAGGAGATATAGCTATAATAAAAGCCATGACTGAACCTAAGGCTAGTACTCTAGCTTTATTGCTTTTTTCTAGCTCAAAGGAGTTTTTACTCTTTTTTTTCAAAATTATAAGATTTGGATCTAAACACAAATTAAGCGAATCCAAAAAACATAAACAAATATTTAATTACTTTATGGAATCTTATTTAAGTGAAGAGTTACCCGTTAGAAGGCATTTCTATATTAGCTTTTTTAACTCCTTGATTATAATACATACCATCTTGATATGCAACTCTATCATTAGAGCATGAAGTTAATGATATTGAAAACAAAGTAATGACAGCTCCAGTGATAATTATTTTAGTTGAAGACATGTTGGTTAATTTTGGGGTTGTTTAAGTTTATTTTAATTATCCGTTAGAAGGCATTTCTATTTTAGCTTTTTCAACAGCTTGTGTGTTGTAAAGACTTTCTTGGTCAGCAACGCTATCATTTGAACAAGAAGTTAGAGAAATAGAAAGTAAAGCGATTGCAGCTATAGCGAAAGTTGTTTTTTTGAAAGACATAATAGTGAGTATAAAGGGTTGTTTAAGTTTATTTTAATTATCCGTTAGAAGGCATTTCTATTTTAGCTTTTTCAACAGCTTGTGTGTTGTAAAGACTTTCTTGATCAGCAACGCTATCATTTGAACAAGAAGTTAGAGAAATAGAAAGTAAAGCGATTGTAGCTATAGCGAAAGTTGTTTTTTTGAAAGACATAATAGTGAGTATAAAGGGTTGTTTAAGTTTATTTTAATTATCCGTTAGAAGGCATTTCTATTTTAGCTTTTTCAACAGCTTGTGTGTTGTAAAGACTTTCTTGATCAGCAACGCTATCATTTGAACAAGAAGTTAGAGAAATAGAAAGTAAAGCGATTGCAGCTATAGTAAAAGTTACTTTTTTAATAGGCATTTTAAGATAGTTTTAGGTTTTTTGATGGGTCAAACATACCAAAAACTTAGATGCGGAGAATAAAAACATTTGTCGTACATTAGTAAGTTTTTAATATACAACTAGTTCTGTCTTATTTTGTAGTAAGTAA
The DNA here is from genome assembly GCF_021764745.1 of Joostella atrarenae. Classification (GTDB taxonomy): domain Bacteria; phylum Bacteroidota; class Bacteroidia; order Flavobacteriales; family Flavobacteriaceae; genus Galbibacter; species Galbibacter atrarenae. The sequence continues at coordinate 66,038 of NZ_JAETXX010000002.1, forward strand.
ATATAGTTTTTTAGTTGATTACCAGCGTTCTTTCATCGTTTAAGTGTGTTTTAATATCGATGACCGTCACTTCTTTAGGTAGAAAATCCATGATTTTATCAGGCCATTCTATAAAACACCAAGCATTACTATATATGTAGTCTTCAAATCCAATATTATGGATTTCCTCAACATCTTCTATCCTATAAAGGTCAAAATGATAGATTGTATCATTCGTTCCTTGGTATTCATTAACTAGTGAGAAAGTAGGACTAGAAACATGGTCTTGACTTCCTAATTCCTCAACTATTTTTTTTATCAAGGTTGTTTTCCCTGCACCCATTTCACCTTTAAATAGGATTATTTTATTTTTAGCGTGTAGAACAATCTCTTTGGCTATTTTGTCTAATTCATCAAGTGTGTATGTTCTTGTAATCATCTTTATAGTCTTTAAGCAAATTTAGTAATACTTTATATTTAATTCCTTTTTCTATACCTTAGAAATTATATTGATTAAATTTGAACTTAAATAAAATATAAAAATTGAATTTAAAACGCAGAAGAAGGGTAAGCTATGATATGCTAATTGTAGTTATTATTGTAGTATCATCTTTTATGGTTTATGCACATGTTTTATGTCCTGTGGATGATAATTGGGTAACTAGCCTATTTAGTTTTACTACCAGTTATTACTCTACAGTGGAGATGTATTGTTTTCAGGTTTTATTGTTCTTGTGTAATACAATTTTCTTGTCAATATGGTATATTACATGTAGATATTGGTGGAAGTCTTCTGTTTTTATTCTGCTTGTGGTTGGTTTGTATAAATTATTTGTGGTTGTTTTTTCTGAAGTCCAGCTGTCAGATATAGTTAATAAGATAGTCGTACTTTTCCTTACAATATTAGTGAGTTACGCTGTTTATTTAATTTCTAAAAAGGTGAATTACCCTCTTTGGAATAGGCTTAATCTAGATGCTATAGATTCAGAAGAGATTTTAAAATATAAATTTAAGAACACGAATCATTATTCTCGCGTATTAAATAGTTTTAATGAAGAAGCTTATGTTTCTAATGTAGATGATCTTAAACAACTGGTTGCGAAAGCTGTTTTAATGTCTGAAGATGAATCAAAAGAAGAGGAGGATAAAGATACATTCTTTAAAAACCCACTAAAGAGGAGAACTCTTGGAGGATATTTGATGTTCTTTTTAATTATATCAATTGTTTTCATTGCTAGAATTTACAAACTAACACCTAGAGATGCTACAATATGGGATTTAGGTTTTATGGAAATTGGATCATTTGAATTTCAAAGTGTTCGAATCTTTTTTTGGTTTACCTTAATAAAAGTAACCTCCTTTATTATATTAACAATATGGTTTTTGAGTAGTAGGTATTGGTGGAAGTATTTTTTATTGATTCCATTAACAATAGTAAGCTACCAAATTATAGCTGTGTTTAACGTAAACGAAAAGTTTGTTCATGAGAATGAAGTATGGCAAGCTTTTCCAGTATTAATACCTTTGATGTTATTTTTAGTATTCCTTTCTTTTAAGCTGAATAATTTCACTAAAGTAGAGAAGTTGAAAAATAAGATTAAAGCAGAAACCTTTAAGGTGATATCTTTTTTAGCTAAAGATGAAGAGAGTTGTTCTGAAGATAAATTGGCACTAGCAGCTTTAATTGCAGATAAAGATTCATATGAACCAACAGAGTATTTAAAAAAGTTAGAAGAACTGAATGATAAATTAAAAGCAAAAAAAAGCATCCAATAGTTAAAAGGATGCTTTTAAGTTTTAAACACTAAAGAAATTAGCTTAGCTAATTTCTTTTTTAGTAGTGCTAATTTCAGTTTTAATCTTGTCCATCAAGTTTTTCATTTCGTCTTCTTGATGTGCTTTAATTTTTTGTTCTATTATCGCTTCCACTTCTTTGTATGTAAGCTTCTTTTCTGGGTTTTGTACTTCCGAAGAACTAGAGTCGGTTCCAAACATGGTTCCGTGACCAGTAACTACCCAGTTAATGTTTACAAATGGATACTTTTCTACAATTCTTTCTAGAATATCGCTCCCTACGGATGCATTATTCTTTTTCATACGTAGTGTGTAACCATTAGATGCGCCAATAGACATATCAAATTGTCTAGCGCTCATTCCAAGAGATTGGATAATAGAAAAAATTCTATCAATTGCTTTTGCCATTGTTTTAATTTTGAGGGTTTGGCCAAAAATAGAAAAAAAACTATGTTCGATGCAAGTTTTTTCTTTTTTTTGCATAATATTAACACTATACGATATCAAAACCACCAAATTTGGTGTAGTCTAAGATGTATGGTTTTCTACAAAAAATAGTATAAATGCATTATTTGCGCTATAAAACTTCCCTTAATTGGCTTTTCTACTTCGGACTCAGTACTACATAAGGAATAATAATTTCCTCAAGAGAGATTCCGCCGTGCTGGTATGTGTTTTTAAAGTAGTTTACATAATGATTGTAATTGTTAGGGTAAGCGAAGAATAAATCTTCCTTGGCAAAAATAAAAGAACTACTCATGTTAATTGTAGGTAGTTTAATTTCCTTCGGATTTTTAACTCCGAGAACCTCTTTGTCTACATAAGAAAGACTCCTTCCTGTTTTGTATCTCAGATTTAAACTTGTATCCCTATCTCCAATTACTTTAGAAGGTCTCTTTACATTGATAGTCCCGTGATCAGTAGTGATGATGAGCTTGAACCCTAATTGTTGAGCTTGCTGGATAATATCTAATAAAGGTGAGTTTTTAAACCAACTTTGAGTTAAAGATCTATATGCTTTATCGTTTGAAGCAAGCTCTTTTACAACTTCCATTTCTGTCTTAGAATGAGACAGCATATCTACAAAGTTGTATACAACTACAGTTAAGTCGTTGTCTTTTTGAGATTTAAAATTTTGTGCTAATTGTTTTCCTAATTTTAAGTTTGATATTTTATGATACTCCCATTTAATATCTAACCCTAATCTTTTAATTTGTGACTCAAGGAAAGCTGCTTCATGTAAGTTTTTACCACCTTCATCTGTATCGTTTTTCCATAATTTTGGATATAATTTTTCCATTTCGGAAGGCATTAGCCCTGAAAAAATGGCATTTCTAGCATATTGCGTAGCAGTAGGAAGGATGCTGAAGTAAGGAACTTCTTTATTTTTTTTGTAGTAATTGGTTACAGTCCCTTCAAAGGTTTTCCATTGGTCATACCTTAAATTATCAATTACAACGAGTAAGGTTGGTTGTTTTTTATCAATCTCTTTAGCTATTAATTCTTTAAATAATGTATGAGACATTACAGGGCCATCTTCTCCTTGAAACCATTTCGGATAGTTTTTTTCAATGAATTTGCAGAATTGAGTATTAGCTTCCGTTTTTTGAGATTCTAATATTTCTGTCATCCCCGTGTCTTCAATGTCTTCTAATTCAATTTCCCAATAAATTAATTTCTTATAAAGATCCACCCATTCATCAATAGAATTAACCATTGTTAAATCCATTGCTATTTTACGAAACTCTTGTTGGTAACTAGAGGTCGTTTTTTCTGAAACGAGTCTAGAATGATCTAAATTCTTTTTTAAACTTAAAAGAATCTGATTAGGGTTTACAGGCTTAATTAAGTAATCGGCAATTTTAGCACCAATAGCCTCTTCCATAATATCTTCCTCCTCACTTTTGGTAATCATAACAACTGGGAGAGTTGGTTTTAAGCTTTTAATTTCACTTAAAGTCTCTAAGCCTGAGAGACCTGGCATGTTTTCATCTAGAAAAACAATATCAAAGTTTTGACCTCTAACTTCTTCTATAGCTTCAGTTCCACTTTGACATGTACTCACTTTATAATTTTTCTTTTCTAGGAATAAAATATGCGGTTTTAGAAGTTCAATTTCATCATCTACCCAAAGTATCTTTATATCATTCATTCTATTGATGTATATTTGTACGTAATTTTACAATTCATTTAGTTTGAACACAGCAAACAAGCTCAAAATATTCAACGATCCAATTTACGGATTTATTACCATCCCTAACGAACAGATTTTTGATTTAATCGAGCATAAATATTTTCAGCGATTACGGAGAATTTCCCAAATGGGACTTTCTTACTTGGTATATCCAGGAGCGCATCATACAAGATTCCATCATGCAATTGGTTGTATGCATTTAATGCAGAAAGCCGTTCAAGTGCTTAGATTTAAAGGTGTTGACATTTCCGAAGAAGAAGGGAATGCTTTGCTAGCGGCCATACTTTTGCATGATATTGGTCATGGTCCTTTCTCTCATGCAATGGAGCATAGTATTGTAAATGGAATCTCCCATGAGCATATTTCGCTTCAGTTTATGGAGGAGTTAAATAAAGAGTTTAACGGAACTTTAACGCTAGCCATCAAAATTTTCAAGGGAGTTTATCATCGAACGTTCATGAATCAGCTAATTTCAGGTCAATTAGATATGGATAGAGTTGATTATTTGAAGCGCGATAGTTTTTATACAGGTGTTTCTGAAGGAAATATAAATTCCGAACGAATCATCTCTATGTTAAATGTTGTAGATGATAAATTAGTAGTAGAAGAAAAAGGGATTTATTCAGTTGAAAAATTTCTTGTTGCCCGCCGATTAATGTACTGGCAGGTGTATCTACATAAAACAAGCTTAGCGGCAGAGCAGCTGTTAATTAGAATATTACAACGAGCTAAGCAACTTCATCACAATGGAAAATCTCTCCATGCAAGTAGAGCTCTTCAGTTTTTTCTAGATAATGAAATAGGAAAATCTGACTTCAATGAAGAAATATTAGAGACCTTTTCTCGTTTGGATGATGTTGATATTTTATCAGCAATGAAAGAATGGCAATTTAGTGACGATTTTGTTTTATCTAATTTATGTAAAATATTATTAGAGCGAGACCTTCTTAAAATTAAGATTAAGAAGAATCCGATAAAAGAAGCTAAATTAGCAGATCATATTGAAGATTTTATTAATAAATATAACGTAACCGAAGAGGAGGCTAATTACTTTGTTTTTAGTGGTTTAATAGAGAATCAGGCGTATTATGTAGACAAGCAAAATATACATATTTTAATGAAGTCTGGAAAGATTGTAGATGTAGCTAAAGCATCCGATCAATTAAACCTTAAAGCCTTATCAAAAACGGTTACAAAATATTACATGTGCTATCCTAAAAAATAAATAGTACTTTTTTTATACTTTTGCGTGGAAATGAAATTTACAGCAACTCAAATAGCAGGAATATTAGAAGGTGAAATTATAGGCGATCCAGATGTGGAAGTGTCTAAACTTTCTAAAATCGAAGAAGGAACTCAAGGATCGTTAACTTTTTTAGCGAATCCTAAGTATACTCATTATATATATTCAACAGAAGCATCTGTGGCTATCGTTAATAAAACGTTGGTTTTAGATCATGATGTAAATACAACCTTAATAAAAGTTGACGACGCATATAAGTCGTTTTCTAAATTATTAGAGTATTACAATGAGGTGAAGTTGAATAAAACAGGAATAGAGCAACCTATCTTTTTAGCATCTTCTTCTTCATACGGAGAAAATGCATATATCGGGGCATTTGCTTATATAGGAGAAAATGTAAAGATTGGAAACAATGTAAAGATTTTTCCAAACGCCTATATCGGAGATAATGTTACGATAGGAGATAACGCAATCATTTTTGCTGGCGCTAAGATTTATTCTGAATCTATAGTAGGTAAAAATTGCGTAATCCATAGCGGATGCGTAATTGGAGCAGATGGATTTGGTTTTTCTCCAGATGATAAAGGAGAATTTCAGAAAGTGCCACAAATAGGAAACGTTATTCTTGAAGATTATGTAGATGTTGGTGCAGGAACAACTATAGATAGAGCAACTTTAGGATCTACAGTTATTAGAAGAGGTGTAAAACTCGATAATCAGATCCAGATAGCTCATAACGTTGAGATAGGAGAAAATACTGTTATTGCAGCTCAAACAGGAATTGCAGGGTCTACCAAAATTGGTAAGAACTGTATGATTGGTGGGCAAGTAGGTATTGTTGGGCATATTACAATAGGAGATAGAGTTAGAATTCAGGCACAGTCTGGTATCGGAAGAAATGTAAAAGATGACGAAGTTTTACAGGGGTCTCCAGCATTAAATTACGGCGATTATAATAAATCGTACGTACACTTTAAGAATTTACCGAAACTTGCAGATAAAATTAATCAACTAGAAAAAAAGTAAAAGATATAACAATGAGTAATCAGGTTATAAAACAGAAAACCATAGCCAAAGAGGTATCCTTAACGGGTGTAGGCTTGCATACTGGAGAAAATGTAATAATGACATTTAAACCGGCTCCAGAAGATCACGGATTTGCGTTTAAACGTTTAGATGTAGAAGGAACGCCTATAATAGAAGCAGATGCTAACTATGTTGTGAATACACAACGCGGTACGAATCTAGAGAAACAAGGAGTTAAAATTCAGACTTCGGAGCATGTGTTGGCAGCTTTAGTAGGTTTAGGAATAGATAATGTTTTAATTGAATTAAATGCACCTGAACCTCCAATAATGGATGGATCTTCTAAGTACTTTATAGAAGCGTTAAAAGAAGCTGGAATTGTAGAACAAGAAGCAGATCGTGATGAGTTTATAGTTACTGAAGTTATTTCTTACATTGACGAAAAATCAGGAAGTGAAATAACAATTGTTCCTTCTGAAGAATACCAAGTAACGGCAATGGTGGATTTTGGAACTAAGGTTTTAGGAACTCAGAATGCAACATTGACTAACTTAGAGCAGTTTGAAGATGAGATTGCAGATTCTAGAACTTTTAGTTTTTTACATGAAATTGAAACATTATTAGAGCATGGCCTAATTAAAGGAGGTGACCTTAATAATGCTATTGTTTATGTAGATAAAGAGCTGTCTAAAGAAACAATGGAAAAGCTAAAAGTAGCTTTTAATAAAGATTCTATTTCTGTTAAGCCAAACGGAATATTAGATAATTTAACGCTTCATCATCCAAACGAGGCAGCAAGACATAAGTTATTAGATGTTATTGGAGATCTTGCATTAGTAGGAACTAGAATTAGAGGAAAAGTTTTTGCAAATAAACCTGGGCATTATGTAAATACTCAGTTTGCAAAGAAACTTTCTAAAATTATAAAAGCAGAGAAAAGAAATAAAGCTCCAAAGTACGATCCAAGTATTCCACCATTAATGGATGTGAATCAGATAATGAAAATGTTGCCACATAGACCACCATTTTTATTAGTAGATCGTATTTTAGAATTATCAGATACACATGTTGTGGGAATGAAAAATGTGACTATGAATGAACCTTTCTTCGTAGGACATTTTCCTGGAGCACCTATTATGCCGGGGGTTTTACAAGTAGAAGCCATGGCGCAGACTGGAGGGATCTTAGTACTTAATACAGTTCCAGATCCAGAGAATTACCTTACATTTTTCATGAAAATGGATAATGTTAAGTTTAAAAGACAAGTACAGCCAGGAGATACATTGGTTTTCAAAATGGAATTGATATCTCCTATCCGTAGAGGGATTTGCCATATGAAAGCGCATGCTTATGTTAATGGTCAGCTTGCAACAGAAGCAGAGCTAATGGCTCAAATCGTAAAAGTTAAAGAAACAGACAAGAAATGAATCAGCCACTAGCATATGTGCATCCAGGAGCGAAAATCGCTAAAAATGTAGTGATAGAGCCTTTTGCTACTATTAATAATAATGTAGTAATTGGAGAGGGCACTTGGATAGGAAGTAACGTTACCATTATGGAAGGGGCTCGAATTGGGAAAAATTGTAATATTTTTCCTGGTGCTGTAATTTCAGCAGTTCCCCAAGACATAAAATATAACGACGAAGATACCATCACCCAAATTGGAGATAACACAACTATTAGAGAATGTGTTACCATTAATAGAGGGACTACCGATAGAATGAAAACTGTAATCGGAAAAAATTGTTGGATTATGGCATATAGCCATATTGCTCACGATTGTATTGTTGGAGATTACTGTATTTTCTCAAACAATAGTACTCTTGCAGGGCATATTACTGTTGGAGACTATGTAGTTCTTGCAGGAATGACAGCTGTGCATCAGTTTTGTTCTATTGGAAATCACGCTTTTGTAACTGGTGGTTCATTAGTACGTAAAGATGTTCCTCCATACGCTAAAGCAGCGAGAGAACCTTTATCTTACGTAGGGATTAATTCAGTAGGATTACGCAGAAGAGGGTATTCAACAGAGAAAATTAGAGAAATACAAGATATTTACCGAATATTATACCAAAAGAATTACAATAATTCTCAAGCTGTAGAAATTATCGAAGCAGAAATGGAAGCCACTCCAGAGCGTGACGAGATTCTTCAGTTTATCAAAGATTCTCAACGTGGAATCATGAAAGGGTATTTTAGTTCAAATTCAAATCATTAAAATAAAATTATGGCATCTACATCAGATATTAGAAAAGGATTATGTATAAGATATAATCACGATATATATAAAATCATTGAGTTTTTACACGTAAAGCCAGGAAAAGGACCTGCTTTTGTTAGAACAAAATTAAGAAGTGTTACTTCAGGAAAAGTATTAGATAATACATTTTCAGCAGGACATAAAATTGAAGATGTTCGTGTAGAAACAAGATCTTATCAGTTTTTATATCCAGAAGGAGATACGTTTCATTTTATGAATACAGATGATTACAATCAAATCACTATTCAGAAAACAGCAATAGACAATCCAGATCTTTTAAAAGAAGGAGAAGTAGTTACGATATTATTTAATACAGAAGATAGCATGCCACTTTCTGTAGATTTACCAGCACATGTTGTTTTAGAAATAACACATACAGAGCCTGGAGTAAAAGGTAATACAGCTACCAATGCAACAAAACCTGCAACAGTAGAAACTGGGGCAACGATAAATGTTCCTTTGTTTATTAATGAAGGAGATAAGATAAAAATTGATACTGATAAAGGTGCTTATATGGAGCGCTATAAAGGATAAGTTTTTATAATATTTTTTTTAATCATATTTTGTTGATTTTAGTATATCAGAATAGTTTACGATGAAGTTTCCTCAAAAGCATACCTTAAAGCAAATAGCAACTATCTTAAGTTGTGATTATGTTGGTCCTGATGATTTTCCTATAACAGGAATGAATGAAATACATGTGGTAGAGCCAGGTGATATTGTTTTTGTTGACCATCCTAAATATTATGATAAGGCGCTAGAATCTGCCGCTACCGTAGTTCTTATAAATAAAGAGGTTGAATGTCCGCCAAATAAGGGATTGTTAATTTCTGACGATCCATTTAGAGATTTTAATACGTTAACAGCTTTTTTTAAGCCTTTTGAGAAGGCTACAGCTACCATTGCTGCTTCAGCAAAAATAGGAGAGGGAACGGTTGTACAGCCAGGAGCTTTTATTGGTAATAATGTAGTCATCGGAAAAAATTGTTTGATTCATTCTAACGTTAGTATTTACGACAATTGTATTCTTGGGGATAATATCACTATTCATGCTGGAACTGTTTTAGGAGCAGATGCTTTTTATTATAAAAATAGACCAGAAGGATTTGATAAATTATTGTCTGGAGGACGTGTAGTTTTAGAAGATAATGTAGATTTAGGAGCTCTTTGTACAATAGATAGAGGAGTTACTGGAGACACTTTAATAAAAGAAGGCACGAAGATAGATAATCAGGTGCAAATTGGACATGATACTGTTATAGGTAAAAAATGTTTAATAGCCTCACAAGTAGGAATTGCTGGTTGTGTAATTATTGAAGATGAAGTGACCATCTGGGGGCAAGTGGGAATTGCTAGTGCAATTACAATAGGATCTAAGGCAGTTTTATTGGCACAGTCTGGTATTAGTAAATCTTTGGAGCCTAACAAAGCGTATTTTGGTTACCCTGCTGAAGAAGCAAGGAAGAAATATAAAGAATTGGCATCGATACGAATGATACCATCAATTATTGAAAAATTACGATAGAGATATGGGACAGTCAATAAAAAAGATTGCAAAAGATTTTTACGAACTTGAGCCTATTAAAAATAGAGCTATTTTAATGGATTACCTCCATGATGATTGTGAGCTTTATTGGAATAGTAGCAAAGGTTTTACTAAATTAAACAAGGAAGAACTTGTTGCTTTGGCCTCAAATATGGAAAATGCATATCATTCTGTAAGAACAGAGATAAGTCATTTGTTAAAAGATGGGAATAGTGTTACGGTACGTTATACCTATCATGTAAAAACAATTGAAAATCCAGATGAAGAGCAGCCATTAGCTCATTTTATAACTATATGGGAGTTTAAAGATGATAAACTTTACAAAGGGTATGAGATTAGTCAGCTTGCTGATGACAACCCCGTAAACTTAAATTCTTTTATTCCAACAAGTCAAAAAAATTAACATAAGTAAAATAATTATTTATTTTTTGAAGTAGATTTCTTAAATCGTATTCAAAAAACTATTTTTGTATAGCTTTAAATAAAATATAACCCTAATGAGTGTATTAGTAAATAAAGATTCTAAAATAATAGTACAAGGATTTACAGGTAGTGAAGGAACTTTTCATGCCGAACAAATGATTGAATATGGTACCAACCTAGTTGGTGGTGTAACTCCAGGAAAAGGAGGTCAAGAGCATTTGGGTAAACCAGTTTTTAATACTGTTAAGGAAGCGGTAGATAAAGTAGCTGCAGATGTATCAATCATTTTTGTTCCGCCAGCTTTTGCTGCTGATGCAATAATGGAAGCTGCTAATGCAGGTATCAAAGTTATAATTACTATCACGGAAGGTATTCCTGTAGCAGATATGATCAAAGCTTCAGACTATATTAAAGATATAGATTGTAGACTAATCGGGCCTAACTGTCCAGGTGTAATTACACCAGGTGAAGCTAAAGTTGGTATTATGCCAGGTTTTGTATTCAGTAAAGGTAAAGTAGGAATTGTTTCTAAATCTGGAACGCTTACGTATGAGGCTGCAGATCAAGTTGTAAAACAAGGTCTTGGTATCACAACTGCAATTGGAATTGGAGGAGATCCAATTATCGGAACTACAACTAAAGAAGCTGTAGAATTGTTAATGAACGACCCTGAAACAGAATGTATTGTTATGATCGGGGAAATTGGAGGTCAACTGGAAGCAGATGCTGCTCGTTGGGTGAAAGAAGACGGAAATAGAAAACCAGTAATAGGATTCATCGCGGGAGAAACTGCACCTAAAGGTAGAACTATGGGTCATGCAGGAGCTATTGTTGGTGGTGATGATGATACTGCTGAAGCAAAGAAACGTATTATGGGAGAATGTGGAATCCACGTTGTAGATTCTCCTGCTGAAATAGGTAAAAAAGTAGCTGAAGTTATGGGCTAAATAGCTCATATATAAAATATTATCTATATATTTATCCATCCCCTGATTTATTTAGGGGATGGATTTTTTTTTAACCAAACTATTTAAAATATGACACTTAAACTATCAAGACTCCTCCTGTTGACTATTTTATTTGTTTCTGTTAGTTGTAAAAACAATTCAGAAGAAAAAATAGTAGCAAAAACGCATACTGATGCAAACGGGTATACTTATGAAACCGTTGAGAACGATCCAACAGGATTACGCCTGTATACACTAGAAAATGGATTAAAAGTTTATCTAAGTAGAAATACAGACGAACCAAAGATTCAGACTTTTATACCTGTCAGAGCTGGTTCTGTTTATGATCCTGCAGATAATACTGGGTTAGCTCATTATTTGGAGCATATGGTTTTTAAAGGGACTCATAAATTTGGAACTACAGACTGGGATAAAGAAAAAGTACTTATTGATGAGATTTCAGATTTGTATGAAGCTCATAAGAAAGCTACCGATACCATAGAGAAAAAAGAAATATATAAAAAAATAGATAGTGTTTCTCAATTAGCTTCGCAGATAGCTATTGCTAATGAGTATGATAAAATGACGGGTTCTATAGGTGCGGAAGGTACAAATGCATGGACTTCTGTTGAAGAAACGGTATATGTAAACAAAATTCCTTCTAACGAATTGGATAAATGGCTTACTTTAGAAAGTGAGCGTTTTAGTACGTTGGTGCTTAGGTTATTTCATACAGAGTTAGAGGCAGTGTACGAAGAATTCAATAGAACACAAGATAGCGATCAGCGAAAAGAATATTATGAGATGCTTTCTACGCTATTTCCTAAGCATCCATACGGGCAGCAGCCAACTATAGGGATTTCAGAGCATCTTAAAAATCCATCTATGGCAGCTATTAATAATTATTTTGATACATATTATGTACCTAATAATATGGCAGTGATTCTGGTAGGAGATTTGGAGTTTGACGAAACTATAAAAATGGTAGATAATGCTTTTGGAGATTTCAAGCCCAAAGATGTAACCTATCCAGAGCGTCCTACAGAAGCTCCTATTACTGCTCCTATCGAAAAAGAAGTTTTTGGACCAGAAGCAGCTAGAGTTAGTATTGGTTACAGAACTCCTGGAATAGGAACAGAGGATGAAAAGTATGTCACTCTAATCGATATGCTTTTAAGTAATAGTCAGGCTGGATTAATTGATTTAAACCTTAATCAGAAGCAAAAAGTACAGCGAGCGGGGAGTTATCCAAACTTTAATAATGATTATGGGGTGCATACTTTATATGGATATCCTAAGTCTGATCAATCTCTGGAAGAAGTAAAAGATCTTTTACTATCTCAAGTTGATAAAATTAAAAAGGGAGATTTTGACGAATGGATGATTCAAGCTGTAGTTAACGATCTTAAGTTGTCTCAGATAAGAAGGTATGAAGATGCTTCTGGTGTAGCTTATGCCTATGTAGATGCCTTTGTTCATTTTCAAGATTGGGAAGATGAAGTTAAAAAGTTAGAAGAGCTTAGAAAGGTTACCAAAGAAGAATTAGTAGCGTATGCAAATAAGACATATATTGATGATTATGCTGTTGTGTATAAAAGACAAGGGGAGAGTAGAGATCTCGTAAAAGTAGAAAACCCTCCAATTACTCCAGTAGCTTTAAATAGAGATAAACAATCAGATTTCTTACAAGCATTCAATAAAATTGAGGTTCCGCCTATAAAGCCACAACATATAGATTTTGATAAAGCTATTAAAGAAACTAATACTGATAATGAATTAGAGGTTTCTTATATCGAGAATAAAGCGAATGATTTAGCTGAAATAGATATCATTTTTGATATGGGTAAAGATAACGATAAGAAGCTGCAATATGCAATTGGTTATGTTGAGTATATCGGAACAGATAAATATTCTCCAGAAGAGTTGAAAAAAGAATTCTATAAGCTTGGAATTGAATACAGCGTACGTGCTGCAAACGATAAGGCGTATGTTACAATTAGCGGACTTAGCGAGAATATGGATAAAGGATTGGAGTTGTTAGATCATTTATGGTCTAATGCAGTTGCAAATCAAGAGAGTTATGATAAGTATGTTCAGAATATCGGTAAGAGCAGAGAAGATAGCAAAGCTAGTAAAGGGAATATCTTGTGGAACGGACTAATGAGTTATGGGCAATATGGTGATAATTCTAGATTAAGAGATATTTATACCATTGATGCTCTTAAAGATATTAACCCTGAAGAATTGGTGAATATTTTTAAAGATTTGAAAAACTATAAACAACGTATTTTTTACTTCGGAAATAATATTGATGGGGCAATTGCTTCTTTAAATGAAAAGTATACGGTACCAACTACTTTAAAAGAATATCCAGATGCTAAGTTATATTTAGAAAAAGAAACTGGCGGTCATGTTTACTTTGTAGATTATGATATGGTACAAAGTGAGATGTTATTCTTAGCAAAGGGAGAAACGTTTGATCCAAAGCAAATGGCGGCTTCATCTTTATTTAATACTTACTTTGGTAGCGGATTGTCTTCGATCGTTTTTCAAGAAATAAGAGAGTCTAAGTCGCTTGCTTACTCTGCTTTTGCAGCATATAGTAATGCTTCTGAAGAAGGAAAACCTAATTATACGTATGCTTATATCGGGACACAAGCTAATAAAATGCCACAAGCTGTAGAAGCTATGATGGAATTGATGACAGATATGCCTGAAGCAAAAGAACAATTTGAATCAGCTAAAGAGTCTACATTAAAGAAATTAGCGTCAAACCGAATCAATAAGCAGGATATTTTTTGGGAATATGAGCGTTTAAAGAAAAGAGGAATTACAGAGGATACAAGACAAGCAATGTATAATGAGATTGAAAAAATGACTTTTGATGATCTAAAAAGTTTCTTTGAAGAGAATATAAAAGGAGAAACTTATGATGTAATGGTAATAGGGAACAAAAATGATGTGGATATCGATGCATTAAGAAAATTAGGAGATGTTGAGGAGCTGGAAGTTGATTATTTATTTAATTATGAGCAGCCAAAACCTCTAAAATCATAATAACATATAATTTGTAGAACTAAACCCTGCATTTTTGCAGGGTTTTTTGTTGAGAAAACATGGTATTTGCTATATTTGATATTCAGTAACAAAAACAAAAAATCTAAATATTACAGATGAAACTTTTAGAAGGTAAAACAGCGATTATCACTGGTGCTAGTCGTGGTATAGGGAAAGGAATTGCAGAAGAGTTTGCAAAACAAGGTGCTAATGTAGCGTTTACTTATAGTTCGTCCGAAGGACCAGCAAAAGAGTTAGAGAAAGAATTGTTGGCAAGTGGTGTAAAAGCAAAAGCTTATAAAAGTAATGCGGCAAGCTTTACAGAATCTCAAGAATTGGTAGATCAAGTAGTAAAAGAATTTGGAGCTATAGATATCCTTGTAAACAACGCTGGAATTACTAAAGACAACCTTTTAATGCGTATTTCTGAAGAAGATTTTGATAACGTTATTGAAGTAAATCTTAAGTCTGTTTTTAATATGACAAAAGCAGTGCAAAGAACTATGCTTAAGCAGCGAAAAGGTTCTATTATTAACATGAGCTCTGTTGTTGGAGTAAAAGGAAATGCAGGGCAAACAAACTATGCAGCGTCTAAGGCGGGAATTATTGGTTTTTCAAAATCGGTGGCTTTAGAACTTGGTTCTAGAAATATCCGTAGTAACGTTGTGGCTCCAGGATTTATTGAAACTGAAATGACAGGGGCTTTAGATGAAAAAGTAGTACAAGGTTGGAGAGATGCTATTCCATTAAAAAGAGGGGGTAACCCAGAAGATATAGCTAATGCATGTGTTTTCTTAGCATCAGATATGTCTAATTATATCACTGGTCAAGTATTACAGGTAGACGGAGGAATGCTTACTTAATATTTCCTTCGCTAGATGTAAAATTAATATTTCGAGGTATTTCTCGAAATTCTTGATTATACAATAGTAAAAACTATAATTTAGAGCGTAATCGGGTTTAAAGATTTGCTTACGCTCTAATTAAAGTTTGATTTTCATTTTTCTTTATTTTTGAAGAAATAAATATCCCATTTTAATGATAGGAGCAAGTCCTGTAATTTATGCTTTACTAGCTGCCGTTATTTCTTTGCTAATTGCCTTTTTCTTGTATAGAAAAAGAAGTCGAAAAGGTAAAGTTTTTATAGCGATGGCAATTCTTCGGTTCGTAGCTATTTTTACATTATTACTGCTCTTAATAAATATAAAATTCTCTAATAAATCCTTTTATACTGAAAAGCCTTATTTGTCAATTCTGGTAGATAACTCAAGTTCAATTAAAGAATTGGGTTATGAAGATACAGCAAGAGAATTATTGAATGAGTTGACTAATGATGAAGAGCTGAATAATCGTTTTTCAATAGAAGAATATTCTTTCGATACTGATTTATTACCACAAGATAGTTTATCGTTTTCTGGAAATCAGACTAATATTTCAAATGCATTACAAGCTTTAGAGAATATCAATCGAGGTTCAAACGGTGCGGTTTTGATGCTTTCGGACGGGAATCAAACTTATGGAGCGGATTATGCTTTCACTTCTAAGAGTCTTCAGCAGGAAGTATATCCAGTTGTGTTAGGAGATTCTACAACATATAACGATCTGAAGATTTCACAGCTGAATATAAACAAATATGCATATTTTAAAAACAAGTATCCTGTAGAGATATTTTTAAGTTTTGAAGGGAAATCTTCTGTTAAATCGGTGCTTAAAATTTATAGAGGGAACCAATTGCTATATTCAGAAAAGGTTTCTTTTGATGAAAAAAACACTTCCAAAGTTATAAAAACAGAGCTTCTAGCAGATAAAATAGGAGTACAGACTTTAAAAGCTGTTTTGGAGCCTCTTTCAGAAGAGAAGAATAAAGAAAATAACAGTAAATTATTTGCTCTTGAAGTTATTGATCAGAAAAATAACATTGCAATAGTTACTGCTACAAAGCATCCAGATATTGGAGCTTTAAAAAAAATTGTAGAAAGTAATGAGTTTCGAACGGCTTCTATCGTAGATGTAGGTGCGTTTAATGCATTGGAGAACAACTTTCAATTAGTAATTTTATATCAACCAACAAATTCGTTCAATACCGTTATTAAGGAGCTAAAGAATCGAAAACAAAACTATTGGATTATATCTGGAGAGGATACAGATTGGAATTTTCTTAATAGAGCTGAGCTTGGTTTTAATCATGTTTTGAGTGGTGGGAAAGAGGAAGTGTTGCCTCTTTATAACGATACCTATAATTCTTTTCAAACTGAAGATATTGGTTTTGATGATTTTCCACCGCTAACTGCACGTCTTGGAGGAATTGATTTTCTTGGAGCTTCTCACACATTGTTATATAAAAAAATAGGAAGTATAGCTACTGATGATCCGCAATTGGTGACTTTTGAAAAAAACGAACAAAAAGCTACAATATTACTGGGAGAAGGAATTTGGAAATGGCGAGCAGCAAGTTTTATTGAAAATGAAAGTACAGCATCTTTTGATACTTTTTTTGGGAAACTAATTCAGTATTTGTCTTCAACGGAAAAGCGAGCGCGATTAACAATAACGAGTGAATCTTTTTATTATGGTAATTCCCAAGTAAAAATAGGAGCTTCTTACTTTGATAAAAACTATGTTTTTGATCCTAATGCAACAATAAAAATAGAAGTAAAAAATAAAGAAACAGGTGCTGAGATTGTATATCCTATGCTTTATAAGGGGTCAGGTTATGAAGTAGATTTAAGTTCACTTCCTGCATCAGCGTATAGTTTTACGGTGCGTGTAGATTCAGAAAAGATCTCAAAATCTGGGAGTTTTACCATTTTAGCATTTGATGTAGAAAAGCAATTTGTAAATCCAGATACTGGGAGGTTAAATACACTGGCAGAGAATACAGGAGGAGTATTATATTTTAGCGATACTTTTTCAGATTTAAAGCAAGATCTTTTAACGAATTCTAAGTACCAATCTGTACAAAAAAGTAAGGAAAATATTGTACCTTTAATAGATTGGAAATGGTTGCTTCTAGTAATCATTATAGCACTTTCTTCGGAATGGTTTCTAAGAAAATACAATGGCTTAATTTAAAATTATATCATAAAATCGTAGGTTTTCAGATTATATTAATTATACTGTGACTTACTTTGATTGAGATTAAAAATTAGAGCATTGTATCCTATAAATAAATAGCACAAATAATTTTATTAATAATTCACTTAAACTTTTAAATACTAAAAAATGGATAAATTACCTAAGATTGGGATTCCTATTATTATCATTGCAATAGCAGTAGTTATTATACTTTTTAAATCTGCAGTAAACATTGGTTCTGGAGAGGCTGGAGTTCTTTTTAGACCTTTTTCAGATGGGGTGGTTACAGATGAGCCAGCTTTATCAGAAGGGTTTCATATTGTGGCTCCTTGGAATAGTGTTACTCTTTATGAAGTTCGTCAGCAAGAGCTTTCAGAAAAAATGCAAGTATTATCTTCAAACGGACTGGAGATTAAATTGGATGCTTCTATATGGTTTCAACCACAATACGATAATTTAGGTGTATTGCATCAAGAAAGAGGAGTAGATTATATTTCTCGTGTATTGCAGCCTGCAATTAGATCTGCAGCTAGAAGTGTGGTAGGTAGATATACACCAGAACAATTGTATTCTAGTAAAAGGGATGCGATACAGGAGGAGATTTACGATGAGACGAGAAAGATATTATCGAATCAATATGTGCAATTAAATCAGATTTTAGTTAGAGATGTTACGCTGCCTGCAACTATTAAAGATGCGATAGAACGTAAACTTCGTCAGGAACAAGAGTCGTTAGAGTATGAGTTTAGAATAGAGAAAGCAGAGAAAGAGGCTCAAAAGCAAATAATCGAAGCGCAAGGTAAAGCAGATGCAAACCAGATTTTAAGTGCATCTCTTACAGATAAAATTCTTCAGGATAAAGGAATTGAAGCTACAATTAAATTATCAGAGTCTCAAAACTCTAAAGTTGTTGTTATTGGTAGTGGAGATGATGGGTTGCCTATTATTTTGGGGAATCAATAAGATAATATAACAATAAGTGTCAGCAATATCAGCTGATGTAAGGAATAATGAAAACTGGGTTTTTAAGTAAGCTCAGTTTTTATTATTTTAAAGAGTCTTTAAGTTTTTGTGCTTTTCCTTTCCAGTCATCTCTTTTAATGCGTCCTGGAAAAAACTCAATGAGTTCAGTTACAATTTCAATATCTCTATCGTTCAATTTACTTAATTGATCGTATTTGTAGATCCCAATTCCGTTTAACTTCTTTTCAATAAAAGGGCCAATTCCTTCAATCAATTTTAAGTCATCTTTAGCTTCTTCAGAGGCAATACCTATAACATTAAAATCGAGTTTAAGATTCGAAGAAGGCTTTTTGATAGTAGTAACCTTAAGTTCCTTATCCATAGACATTCCACTTCTTCCTCGAGTTTGTACCGCTTTTATCTTACTGTCTTCAGCAAAATTAATAGCTTCACTTTTAAGGTTGTTTACCAACGTACTTTTATCTAGCAAGCATTTTTCAAGTTCATTTTTATATTTATTATTCTTTAGGGCTCTGCCTATAAACAAACCAATAAAAAAAGCTAAAGTTACTATTGCGGGAATAAAATAGGGGTTTGTAGTTAAATTTGATGGGTCTATCTGTGCTATCATAGGGGGTATGTGAGGTAATAATTTTTACTAAAGTATAAAATAGTACCAAAGTTTTCAATCTTTTTCGAGAATAAAATAGCAATTAGAGGAATATAAGTCTAATAGAGGCAAAAAAAAACTGACGTTAAAACAAATGCTTAACGTCAGAGATTATAAATAATTTATTTTTTAAGCTTATAGCTTTTTTAGATCATCACGAACTTCTAAGTAAAAGGCATTGAAATCTGGATGTAAGAAAATGTATGATACATTTCCACCTCCAGTATTTGTAGTCACTTTTAATCTTGTTGGTGCAATTTCAAAATCTTCTTGAAGTGTTTTTGTAATAGCAGAAGCTCTTAAAGAGTTAATTCTCCAATCATCACCAGCGCTCTGTGCTGATACTGATAATTCTGGGTACTTTGTTATTGTAGCTGCAAGTCTTCCAATAAAGTCTTTGGCAGAAGCTGTTACTTCAGGATTGTCTTCTTTTCCGCTGAAAAGAGTAGAATTTTCCATTTTCACGATAATAGATCCTTTTTCAACTCCAATTTGAGCGTTTTCTCCTAGTGTTTTTTTAAGGTCTGTTAATACTAATAATGCTACAGAGTCGTTAGCGCTAAAAGTATCTCTAATTCCTTTTATTTGTTTTTCTCTTTTTCTTAAAGCTTCTAAAGTTCTACTAATACTGTTGGATTGTTGTGTGGAAGTAGATAAGAAATTGTTCATATTATCTAAAAGTCCCTTATTGGTTTCTTCTAGTTGCTCCACCTGAAATTCTAAGCTTTTAACTTTATTCTGTGATACAGCTAAGTCAGATTGCGTTTGTTTTAAAACTTTAACCTTGTCGTTTAAGGTTGCAACTTGTTCTTTTAATTCCTTTTTACTCTGAGCAGAAAGGGGGGTATTAATTGATAATACTAATAAAAGCAAAGTAATAGTAAAAGTTCTCATTATAAGTATTTGTTTATTTTAAATGCAGCACAAGATATTATTTTTTAATAAGATGACATAAAGAAGAATGCAAACCTTTAAATTTTTCTGTATTTTTTATTCAGAACGACTTTTTAGGTTTTATTAATAGAAAAAATATAACTTTTCTTATTAAAATCGAGAGATTTAATATATTGTGATAAAAAAACTCAATATTATTTGCATATCTTTTTTATAATGATTTAAATTTGTAGAAGATTATAATAACAATGACAATATATACATCACATCATCATCATTTTCATACTTGCGCTCAAGCGAGGTGAGATTGTTATGTGTGATTTTTACATAATAAAAACCCGTTTGAGTAATCAAACGGGTTTTTTTATTGATTTTTTTTAAATAAAACCGTACCAAGAAATAAGTATTTTTATAAAAATTATGGAAGAAAGAAAAATAAAAATTGCGATTCAGAAGTCAGGAAGGTTAAATGAAGATTCTCTGAAAATCTTAAAAGACTGTGGTATTTCTATAGATAATGGAAGAGAGCAGTTAAAGGCTTCTGCTAGAAATTTCCCTTTGGAGGTAATGTATTTACGAAATGGAGATATCCCTCAGTATTTAAGAGATGGAGTTGTAGATCTAGCTATTGTTGGCGAAAATCTACTAATTGAGAAGGGTAAGGACTTACAGATTGTAGAAAAGTTAGGATTTTCTAAGTGTAAAGTTTCATTAGCAGTTCCAAAAGGTAGTGACTTCACTTCCGTTAAAGATCTTGATGGAAAAAAAATAGCTACGTCTTACCCAAATACGGTAAATGAGTTTTTGCAGAGAGAGAAAATCAATGCAGAACTTCATATAATTAGTGGTTCTGTAGAAATAGCCCCTAATATTGGACTTGCAGATGCTATTGTAGATATAGTATCTAGTGGAAGTACCCTTTTTAAAAATAACCTTAAAGAGGTAATTACAATTCTTAGAAGTGAGGCTGTTCTAGTTGGTCCACCTATAATCGATGAAGAAATTAGGGCTGTTGTAGATAAGCTGAGATTTAGAATCCAGTCAGTTTTAAAAGCTAGAGATTCTAAATATGTATTGCTTAATGCTCCAAATGATAAAATCGATAAGATCATAGAATTGCTTCCAGGAATGAGAAGTCCTACTGTATTACCTCTTGCAGAAGAGGGTTGGAGCTCTATTCATACCGTTATCAATAAAGATAGATTTTGGGAGATTATAGATGAACTTAAAGCGGTTGGAGCTGAAGGGATTTTAGTTTGCCCAATAGAAAAAATGGTAATGTAGTAAGTAGATTTATTTAAATCATAATAAAAATAAAAAATGAGCAACATATATAACCCAAAGCGAGAAGAATGGTCGGAAATATTACAACGCCCTACGCAAACTATTGATGATATTGAGGCAACTGTATATGAGGTTTTTAATGAAGTAAAGCAAAAAGGAGACGAAGCTGTTAAAAAGTATACCAGCCTTTTTGATGGAGTAACTTTATCTTCTAACATTGTTTCTGAAAAGGAAATAGAAGAGGCTAATAGTCTTGTTTCTGAAGAGTTGAAAGCGGCAATTGCATTAGCTAAATCTAATATAACAAGCTTTCACAAAGCACAAAAAACAGATAAAGTAACAGTAGAGACAACTGCAGGAGTATCTTGTTGGCAAGAAAAACGTCCGATAGAAAAAATTGGACTTTACATTCCAGGAGGAACTGCGCCTTTATTTTCTACAATTTTGATGTTGGCTATTCCTGCTCAAATAGCAGGTTGTAAAGAGGTTGTTTTGTGTACACCTCCAAATAAAGAAGGTAAAGTAAATCCTACAATTTTGTATACAGCAGCGCTATGTGGGGTTAGTAAAATATATAAAGTAGGAGGGATACAAGCTATTGCAGCAATGACTTTCGGAACAGATTCTATCTCTAAAGTTTATAAAATATTTGGACCAGGGAACCAGTTTGTAACAGTTGCAAAGCAATTGGCAACACGTTACAATGTAGCTATCGATATGCCTGCTGGCCCGTCAGAGTTATTAGTAGTTGCAGATGAAACAGCAAAGGCTGCTTATGTGGCTTCAGATTTGCTTTCTCAAGCGGAACACGGTGCAGATAGTCAGGTGGTTTTGGTTTCTACTTCTAAAGATTTGATTGAAGCGGTTTCTGAAGAAATAGAATTACAGATAAATGAATTGCCAAGAGTAGAAATAGCTAAGAAAGCTATTGAAAATTCAAGATTTATTTTAGTAGATAATGATGAAGAGGCTTTGGAGTTGATTAATGAATATGGTCCTGAGCATTTTATAGTGGTTACGAGTAACGAAGATTTTTATGTAAACGGAGTTACCAATGCTGGATCTGTCTTTATAGGAGATTATACTCCAGAAAGTGCTGGAGACTATGCTTCGGGAACAAATCATACGTTGCCTACTAATGGGTATGCAAAGCAATATAGTGGTGTTAACCTTGATAGTTTTATGAAGAGTATGACTTTTCAGAAAATATCGAAAGACGGAATTAAAAGTATAGGTCCTGCAATTGAGTTAATGGCAGAAGCAGAAGGTTTACAAGCACATAAAAATGCTGTTACATTACGTTTAAATGACTTAAAATAAGGGAAAGTATATATTGGTTAACGAACAATAGAAAATGACATTCGATATAAATAATTTGGTTCGCGAGAACGTAAAGAAACTGAAACCTTATTCGTCGGCGAGAGATGAGTTTAAGGACTTTGATAAAGAGATGGTTTTTTTAGACGCTAATGAGAACCCGTTTAACAATGGTGTAAATAGGTATCCAGATCCACAACAGCGTTCTTTAAAAGATGTTTTGGCGCAACAAAAGCAAATAAAGACCTCTCAGGTTCTTTTAGGGAATGGGAGTGATGAAGTTCTAGATCTTATTTTTAGAGCTTTCTGTGAGCCTAAAAAAGACAATATTATAACGCTTCCTCCAACCTACGGAATGTATAAAGTGTTGGCAGAAACAAATGATATTGAAAATAGAGAAGTACTACTTACAGAAGATTTTGAACCTAATGTAGAGGCGATCATAAAAGAAGCTGATAGCAACTCTAAGCTTTTATTTATTTGCTCTCCTAATAATCCTACTGGAAATATATTCAATATTAAAAAGGTAGCGCAGTTGCTCCAAAATTTCTCTGGTATTGTTGTAATTGATGAAGCATATATTGATTTTTCTGAAGCTCCAAGTTGGGTTTCTAAATTATCAGAGTATCCAAATTTAATAATAACGCAAACCTTGTCTAAAGCATATGGAATGGCTGGAATTAGATTAGGGATATGTTATGCTTCTGAAGAAATAATTTCAGTAATTAATAAAATAAAACCTCCTTATAACGTAAATGAGCTAACTCAAAAAAGGGCTTTAGATAGAGTTCTTGATGTAGAGTCTGTTAAAAATGAAATCAACTCAATTTTAAGTGAAAGAAGTGTTTTATATAAAGCTTTACTTGAAGTTAATTTTGTCGATAATATTTATCCATCAGATTCAAATTTTGTACTAGCTAAAGTTGATAATGCAGATTTACGTTATCAACAATTACTCGAAAAAGGGGTGGTTATTCGTAACCGTTCTTCACAGCCACTTTGTGAAAACACACTCCGATTTACGATAGGAACTCCTTCAGAAAACAAACAATTAATAGAAGTTTTAAAAGAATTATAATGGCAAAAAAAGTGCTTTTTATAGACCGAGATGGGACACTCATAAAAGAACCCGCAGATGAGCAAATTGATGCTTTTGATAAATTAGATTTTTACCCGCAGGCGTTTACATATATGAAAAGAATTGCGGAAGAGTTCGATTATGAATTGGTAATGATTACAAATCAAGATGGACTCGGTACCGATGTGTATCCGGAAGATACATTTTGGCCTGTTCATAATTTTATAATGCGATCTTTTGAGAATGAAGGGGTTGTTTTTAAAGAAGTGTTTATAGACAAGACTTTTGCAAAAGATAATGCGCCTACAAGAAAGCCAAATACAGGGCTACTAACTAAGTATTTCTCTGAAGAATATGACTTGGCTAATTCTTTTGTGATTGGAGATCGTCTAACAGACATTGAGTTAGCTAAGAATTTAGGTTCTAAAGGTATTTTTATTAATGATGAAAGTTATTTGGGAGCTGATGAGATATCGGTAAAAAGAAATGACCTTGATGCTTTTATAGCCTTGGAGACAGCTAGTTGGAAAGAAATATATGACTTCTTAAAACTAGATAATCGTGTTGCTGAGATTACAAGAAAAACGAATGAAACGGATATTTTTATAAAACTTAACCTAGATGGAACCGGAAAGAGTGATATAGCTACAGGTTTAGCGTTTTTTGACCATATGTTAGATCAGATTTCTCGTCACGGGCAAATGGATCTAACGGTTAAAGTTAATGGGGATTTGGAGGTAGATGAGCATCATACAATAGAAGATACTGCAATTACATTAGGTGAAGTTTTTAGTATGGCGTTAGGAAATAAGTTAGGTATAGAACGATATGGATTTTGCTTGCCTATGGACGATTGTCTAGCACAAGTTGCTATCGATTTTGGAGGAAGAAACTGGTTGGTTTGGGACGCCGATTTTAAAAGAGAGATGATAGGGCAGATGCCTACAGAAATGTTTTATCACTTTTTTAAATCGTTTACCGATGGTGCAAAAGCTAATCTAAATGTAAAGGCTGAAGGGCAAAATGAGCACCATAAAATAGAGGCAATTTTTAAAGCTTTTGCCAAAGCAATTAAAGTAGCTGTTAAAAGAGATACTGAAAAAATGATTCTCCCTTCCACTAAAGGGATGCTTTAAGTAAATCATTTAATTATCTGGTAATAAATACATTAAATTTAAATATAGAAAATATACTCATAGCGAATTTTTAACTTTTAATTTGAATTTTTAAAACATAATAGTGAATATAACAATCATAGATTACGGAGCAGGAAACATACAAAGTATAAAATTTGCTTTCCAAAGAATAGGTATAAATCCTGAGTTAACTCATGATGCTGAATTGATAATGAAGGCCGATAAAGTAATTTTTCCTGGAGTTGGAGAAGCGAGTAGCGCAATGCATAAATTGGAAGCTACTAGTCTAGATGTTTTGATTCCAAAATTAAAACAACCTGTTTTAGGAATTTGCCTAGGGATGCAATTAATGTGTAATGCATCAGAAGAAGGAGCTACAAAAGGATTGGGTATTTTTGATGTTGATGTAAAAAAATTCAGCAATAAAGTAAAGGTGCCACAGATTGGATGGAATCAGATTTCAGATTTAAAAACGCCACTTTTTAATGAAATTTCAGAAAAAGAGTATATGTATTTAGTACATAGTTTTTATGCACCAATTTGTTCAGAAACCATAGCAACTTCTAATTATGAATTAGATTATTCGTCTGCATTGCATAAAGATAATTTTTACGGAACACAGTTTCATCCAGAAAAAAGTAGTTTAGCAGGTCAGCGAGTTTTGGAGAACTTTTTGAAATTATAGTGAAGTTAGCCAATTGGCAGAATTGCAAAAGGTGTAAAGAATAAGATAATTCTAAAAGAAAAAAAATGAGAATAATACCCGCAATAGATATAATAGAAGGCAAGTGTGTGCGTCTTTCTAAAGGAGATTATAACACCAAAAAGATATATAATGAGCACCCGTTGGAAGTGGCTAAAGAGTTTGAGGCGCATGGGATAGAGTATTTGCATTTGGTGGATTTAGATGGCGCAAAGAGTAAGCACATTGTAAACTATAAGGTTTTAGAAGCCATAGCTAGCAAAACAAGTCTAAAAATAGATTTTGGAGGCGGATTAAAATCTGATGAAGATTTAAAAATAGCTTTTGAAAGCGGTGCAAATCAAATTACTGGAGGGAGTATTGCAGTTAAGGAGCCAAGTGTTTTTGAAAGTTGGATCAATAACTACGGAAATGATAAGATTATTTTAGGAGCAGATGCAGATAATGAAAAAGTAGCTGTTTCTGGATGGCAAGAAGAATCGGATGAAGAATTATTACCTTTTATATCAAAATACCTTCAAAAAGGGATAGAATATGTAATTTGTACCGATATTAGTAAAGACGGAATGTTGGAAGGACCTTCATTTGCGCTTTACAAGAAGATTATAGAGACTTCTAAAGAAATTAAACTAATAGCTTCAGGAGGGATTTCTGCCTTTGATGAGCTTCCTAAATTGGCCGAAATAGGTTGTGAAGGAACAATTATTGGGAAAGCTATTTATGAAGGTAGAATTAGTTTAAAACAGTTGGAAGATTATATTTTGAATAAATAAGAACATATTGCTGTCTCCATTTTAGGGAGATGGTATTAAAAATTAGAAAAATGGAAGTAAAAGACAGTAATGGAAATGTTTTAAATGACGGTGATTCTGTACACTTAACAAAAGATTTGAAAGTAAAAGGGATGTCGAAAACCTTAAAACGTGGTAATGCGATTAAGAACATCCGTCTTACAGGTTCTCCAGATGAGGTAGAATGTAGAGTAGGGAAAAGTACAATAGTATTAAAAACACAATTTTTAAAGAAGTCCTAAATGCTAACAAAACGGATTATTCCTTGTTTAGATATTAAGAATGGTCGTACGGTAAAGGGCGTTAATTTTGTTGACTTAAGAGATGCTGGTGATCCAGTAGAGTTGGCCAAATTATATGCTGAAAACGGTGCTGATGAATTGGTTTTTTTAGATATTTCTGCTACGGAAGAAAGAAGAAAAACACTGATAGATTTGGTGCTTCGTGTGGCAGAGAATGTTAATATTCCATTTACAGTTGGTGGCGGAATATCTTCAGTTGAAGATGTTGACGTTTTACTTAAATCGGGGGCTGATAAAGTATCTATAAATTCTTCAGCAGTTAAAAATCCGCAGTTAATAAATGAGCTTTCAGCTAAATTTGGAAGTCAGTGTGTGGTTGTCGCTATTGATGCTAAACAAATTAACGGACAATGGAAAGTGCATTTAGTAGGTGGAAAAGTACCTACGGAGCTTGATTTATTTGACTGGGCAGAAGAAGTAGAAAAACGTGGAGCTGGAGAGATATTGTTTACTTCCATGGATAATGATGGTACAAAAGACGGCTTTGCAAACAAGGCATTAGCAAAATTATCTACAGATTTAAATATCCCGATAATAGCTTCAGGAGGAGCAGGGAAAATAGAACATTTTACAGATACTTTTGTTGAAGGAAAAGCTGATGCAGCATTAGCGGCAAGTGTTTTTCATTTTAAAGAAATAGAAATCAATGACCTAAAGGAGGTCTTGAGAGAAAATGGTATTCCTGTAAGATTATAATAGATTTAGAAGAAGTATAAAAATGAAAATAGATTTTAATAAAAACGGCGACTCTTTGGTTCCAGCGGTAATTCAAGATGTAAACACTAAAAAAGTGTTGATGTTGGGATACATGAATGAAGAGGCATACAAACAAACCTTAGAAACTGAAAAGGTGACTTTTTTTAGTAGAACGAAGCAACGTTTGTGGACAAAAGGAGAGGAAAGTGGAAATTTTTTATTGCTGAAAGACATTAAAGTCGACTGTGATAATGATACTCTTTTAATTCAAGTTTCGCCTGTTGGTCCTGTTTGCCATAAAGGAACAGACACATGTTGGGAGGAAACTAATGAAGCTAGTTACGGATTTATTAGTAAGTTGGAAGCGATAATTTCTGATAGAAAAGAAAATAAAGATAATGAAGAGAGTTATGTAGCGTCACTTTTTAGAAGTGGAATCAATAAAATAGCTCAAAAAGTAGGAGAGGAGGCTGTTGAAACTGTAATTGAAGCCAAAGATGATAATGCAGATTTGTTTTTAAATGAAAGTGCAGACTTACTTTTCCATTACCTTATTTTACTACAAGCAAAAGGATATACTTTAAAAGACATTGTAAAAGTGCTTGAAGAGAGAAATTAAGTTTTATTATCTTTATAAAAAGCATTATTAAAATTTATGAGTAAAAAGAAGATAGATCTTAAGAAAGCGATACGTAAACCATTTAAATCGCTCCGAAAAGTTGGTAAAGCTCCAGGAACGATCACTTATATGGGGCATCGCGAAGGTGGAGAGAATAAGATTACTGTAACAGACTATTCTGATGATTTTTGCGTAACAAAAGATTTTGATGATGTTAAGGAGGCTTTTGTATTTCGGGATACAGATACCGTTTCTTGGATAAATGTTCAAGGATTAAGTAATGAGGTTGAAATAGAAAAGCTTGGGGAGTACTATAAAATTAATCCGTTAGTTTTAGAGGATCTTGTAAATACTAATCAGCGGCCTAAAATCGATGAGTACGACGAATATGTGTTTTGTGTTTTAAAAATGCTGTATTTGGATGATGATTGTAAGTTGATTACAGAGCACGTAGCTGTTATACTTTGTGAGCATACAGTACTCTTTTTTCAGGAGGTGGAAGATGATGTTTTTAATGGAGTTCGAGATCGTTTAAATAATAAATATGGTAGAATTAGAACCAGAAATGCCGATTACCTTTTCTTTGCACTTATAGATGCGATTATTGACCAGTATTTTGTTGTTTTAGAGAATATAACGAATCAGATAGAAATTCTAGAAGAGGAAGTTTACAATAACCCAGAACCAGAGGTGGTAAATCGAATCCAACGACTTCGAAAAGAGGTTTTGCATGTAAGAAAGAATATATATCCAGTTAAAGAGATAACCAATCGTTTAACAAAAACCGATCACCGTTTAATACACAATGAAACAAAGGTTTTCCTGAGTGATGTACACGATCATAGTATTCAGATTCATGAAACTTTAGAAATGCTTCGAGAAATGAGCATGAGTTTAATGGAGATGTATATGAGTAATGTAAGTAATAAAATGAATGAAGTGATGAAAGTATTAACTATTATGTCTAGTATTTTTATTCCGCTTACATTTATTGCAGGGGTGTATGGAATGAACTTTCAATATATGCCTGAATTACAAGAAAGGAATGCCTATTTCGTAGTTTTAGGTGTTATGTTGGTTGTATTTATTCTGATGGTTATATACTTTAAACGTAAGAAGTGGCTCTAATTAAACGCTTTTTATTTTATAATAAAATTAGACATCATTACTAAAGCAGCAAGCACTAATCCCATTCCGATTAGCTTTTCGAGTGTTTTATTTTTCATTTTTAAATTTAACCGTTGTCCTCCTAATGCACCAGCTGCAAAGCCGAGCATAATTGGCCATGCTTTATCTAATTCAATATGGCCTAGCATAAAGTGGCTAAATGTACCCGTTGTGCTTGTAATAACAATCATAAATAGAGCAGTGGCTGTTGCTATTTTTGCTGGCATTTTAAAAACTTTTAGCATAATTGGAGTTTTTAAAAATCCGCCACCAATTCCAAACAGACCGGCTAATGTTCCTGCTAATAGCCCAAAAAACAAAACCATCCAAGCACTAAATCGGTAAGCTACATGGTTTCTTTTATTCTTAATAATATATCTAGGCTTGTATTTATTTAATCGGTAGAAAAACCCTCCATTTCCTTTTTTGTCTTTCTTCCCCTTTTTTAAGAAGAAAGAGATTCCGAGGAATAGCACTAATACAGCAAATAAAACTTCTAATCTTTCTGCTGAAATATAAGATAGTAGTAGACTTCCAATGACCACACCCAAAATGGTAGGGATTTCAAGGAGAATTCCCATTTTAAAATCGACATATCCTTCTTTTCTATTTAAATAAGTAGAAATTAAAGAAGAAGGAATGAGAGAGATCATAACTGATCCAACGGCAGTCGTTAGTGGAAAATGAAAAACAGTAATAAGTATGGGAACCATAAATATTCCACCACCAAAACCAACTACAGATCCAAACATGCTTATGGTGAAGCTGATTAAAATTAGAATAATAGTGATGATAATTGCTGTTTCCATGCGTTTTGATATAATATAAAGTTACAAATTTAAAGTATTTCTTTTGTAAGAAAATCTATTAACTAGATAGGGAATTTTAATAATCTCATCAGAATTAATTTAAAAGTAGATCTAAAAATTGAAACTTATAGATTATCATTTTGTGAATAGATTCTTAGATTAAGTGTTTTTTAACTTTCATTCTTATTTATAACTCTATTTTTGTAACCGTGATGTTAAAGAGTTTACACATAAAATGTGGAGTACATTATTTTGTGCTGATATTGCTAAGTATTTTATTACTAGCATCACCATGCGCTGCCAGAAATTCTATGCAGGATTTTGCAGGTATGAAAAAAACTTCTACGCTTAATAAAAGCAAAGCAACCAGTTTCTTTGGTGCGTGTACTGCAAATAATAAACTTTATAAAGTAGAGAAAGCCAAAGTAAAAAAAGATAAAATTTTTCTTTTTACGCGCAACTTCTTCAGGTTTTGTATGACGCCTTCTTTAGAGGTGTATCATAGTAAAAAACGTTATCTCTTTGTTCTATATAGCTATAACTACCTGGAGATTCCTATGTATATTTTGTATCGAAATATGAAAAACTTATCTCGCATAAACTATTATTGACTTACAGAAGATTTAGTTCTTCTAATGACTATTTAAATATTCTATTGTAAATGAATATCAGTCTTTGTAAGTGTATGTTTTATAGTTAGATAATATATTTTAATTCAAAATTTAATTCAATGAATAGAATTAGTAATCAGTCATTTTCTATGGCTGGACTTTTTACATTATCCCTACGTTTAGTAGTGGGATGGACATATTTTTCTGCCTTTTGGAGGCGATTAATTTTAAAGGACAAGCTAGATCCTGAGCTCCCTGGATATATAGGAGAAAAATTTAATCACTTTCTGCCAAACGCTTTAGGAATCAAGCCAATTATTCAATACTTAGTTGAGAATCCTGATCATTTATGGTTTGCAATGATGAGCTTTACTATTATAGAAGGTATTGTAGGACTTTTTATAATGTTTGGTTTATTTACTCGTGCGATGAGTGTAGGTGTTTTTGGATTAGCCATGGGAATTTTATTGGGTTCTGGGTGGATTGGGACTACATGTTTAGATGAGTGGCAAATTGGTGTTTTGGGAATTGCAACCGGGTTTACGTTGTTTTTAAGTGGTAGCGGATACTTTTCTTTAGACCGCTATATTATGAAAAATGAATTTTCAATTACTAAATGGAAGTATTGGAATTGGATTGGTTCCGGTAGCTTACCTATTAATCTTAATGTTTATAAGCGAATTGGACTAGTAGGAGCTATCATGATTTTATTTATGACTCTTTATACGAACCAATATTTTCATGGCGGACTTTGGGGGACATTGCATAATAAATCTGTAAAACCTAAAGTGGAGATTCTCGAGGCTTCCATAAAAGGATCACAATTGACATTTGATGTATATCGAGTGGAAGGGGTGGATGTTTACGGCTCTTTTTTAATAGGGATATCTGTAAAGGATCAAAAAGGGAATGATGTTTTTCATATAGATGGAGAAACATTAGCGGCACTAGAAAACGATCAGATAGATAATTTTTATATCGCTAAGGTGAAGCCAGGTAAACATAGTTTAATAATTCCTTTAGGAGCCAAAGCAACCATAAACTTAAATAATAACAAATTCAATCAACTTCCAAAAGGAGATTATACACTAGTACTTACAGATATTAGTGGAGTTACTTGGAAAAAAGAATTAAAAATAAAATAAAATAAAATAAAATGAAAAGAATGAAAAGAATGGTAAAATTTTTAGGATTGATAATAATGCTAGCCTTTGTGGGTAATGTAGTAAATGCACAAGAGGGACAAAAAGATGATTTTAATAACTATTTTGTTTTAACTAGAAAATTAGAACAATTAAAGCCGATTGCTTTAGCAGCCAAAGAGCTAAAGATTGAAGACGGTAGTGATTATGGAGAGTTTCATGTAGTTATTTGCGGTAAAGTAGTTGAGCAATTAGTAGACAAAGAACTTATGAAATCATATTTAGACTTGTTATCAGAAAATGGTGTTCATGTTTTTGCTTGTGGATTTTCATTGAAGAAGTTTAATTTAAAAGAAAGGAAATTAGTCAAGGGGATTGATGTTGTAGAAAATGGAATTCTATATGCATTTCAAGTTCAAAAAAAGGGATTTTTAAATGTGAGTTTATAATCAAAAAAAAAGAGACTGATTTTTACCAGTCTCTTTTTACTATATGCTGAATTATTTTAAAAGCCCTTCTAATGTAGCCCATTCCGTCCATGAACCGTCATAAATAGTTTTTTTACAGCTAATAATATTCTCGGAGGCTAAAAGTAAAATGCATGCTGTAATTCCAGAACCACATGAAAAAACTAATTCTGAAGGATTCATTTCAATAATATCTTTAAAAACAAGTTTTAATTCGGTGTCTGTTTTAAAACACCCGTTTTTTAATACTTCAGTGTATGGAATATTTATGGAATTTGGAATATGACCACTTTTTAACTCCTTACGAGGATCTTCCTCAGTATTATTGAATCTTCCTTTCGATCTAGCATCAACTGTGATTATATTTTCAGAAGAAATATGTTTTTTTATAAAATCATGCTTCCTAATAGCATCTATACTTGGTAAATCTATTTTAAAATTACTGGATTTTATTGTTGTATTATAGTTGTTGACGATATTATATCCGTCGGCAATCCATTTCGTAAGGCCTCCATCTAATATATATACATTATTAATGCCTATAGTTTTAAACATCCACCAAATTCTAGGGCTTGTATAAATGCCAGTCTTATCATAAATAACAATAGTGCTGTCTTTCTGAATTCCGAGTTCTCTACATCCTTTTTCGAACTGTTCTATGGATGGAAATGTGCTCGTAAATTTAGCCTCTAAATCACTAAACTTATTTTTTATGTCAAAATACTGAGCATTTTTTATGCATTTTCCTTCGAGTCCCTTAGGAACTTTAGCTGGAAATGTAGCATCGAGGGTAATCAAATTAGGATCGTTTATGCTCTTAGCTAACCACGTTGTGGAAACAATATTTTTATTCAAAATTAAGGTATTAATCAAATAGATCTGAAGAAAGGTAACGATCTCCACGGTCACAGATAATAGCTACAATAACTCCTTTATCAATAGTTTCTGTTAGTTTTAATGCTGCTGTAACTGCGCCACCGCTACTCATACCAGAAAACACACCTTCTTTTTTAGCAAGTTCTTTGGCCATATTTCTAGCATCTTCTTCGCTAACTTCAATTACTTGATCTACTTTTTTAGGATTGAATATTTTAGGTAGATAAGCTTCTGGCCATTTTCGGATACCAGGAATTTTTGAGTTATCTGTAGGCTGTACACCTACAATTTGCACCTGATGATTTTTTTCTTTTAAATATGTAGAAGTCCCCATTATAGTTCCTGTTGTTCCCATTGAAGAAACAAAATGTGTAATTTCTCCATCAGTATCTCGCCATATTTCTGGTCCTGTAGTTTTATAATGAGCTTTCCAGTTGTCATCATTTCCAAACTGATTAAGCATAACATAGCCTTCATTTTTAACTTTGTTTTCTGCATAATCTCTAGAGCCTTCGATACCAACATCGGCAGAAGTAAGGGTTAGTTTTGCTCCATAAGCACGCATAGTCTGAATCCGTTCTTTAGTAGAATTCTCTGGCATTACAAGCTCTAAATCTAAATGAAATAGGCTCGCAATCATCGCAAGTGCAATACCTGTATTTCCACTTGTTGCTTCTATTAATTTTGTGTTTTCAGAAATATCACCTCTTTCTAAAGCACTTTTAATCATATTATATGCAGGACGGTCTTTTACGCTCCCCCCAGGATTATTACCTTCTAACTTTAGTAAAAGTTTTACACCGGGTTTATTCAAAAGTACTTTAGCTTCCACTAAAGGAGTGTTTCCTATTTGGTCTAATATAGAAGTACTATTCATTAGTAACAGTTTTAATTTTAATATCTGGAGTATGAGAAACTATCGAATTTGCAGGAATGGATTTTGTAAGCCAAACGTTCCCTCCAATAATACTATTCTCTCCAATAACAGTATTTCCTCCTAAAATAGTAGCATTTGCATAAATGGTTACATTATTTTCAATAGTAGGATGTCTTTTTGTGTGTTGTAAATTTTTAGCAACATATAAAGCTCCAAGAGTTACCCCTTGGTAAATTCTAACATGTTCTTTTATAATGGCAGTTTCTCCAATAACAATTCCTGTAGCATGATCTATAAAAAAAGATTTTCCAATTACAGCGCCAGGATTGATATCTACACCGGTAAGCCTATGTGCATACTCGGTCATAAGTCTTGGAACCAAAGGGAAACCAACATCATAAAGCTCGTGGGCTAATCTATATATTGCAATTGCATAAAATCCAGGGTAACATAAGTATACTTCTTCTTGAGAAAGTGCAGCAGGATCATCTTCAACAAATGCCTTAGCGTCAAGATTTAGTAGTTCTAATATATGCGGTAATTTTGCGGTGTAATTTTCCCAAACTTTAGCGCAAGGTTTTTCCACATCCCAACAAGCTAGGTCTACCAATTCTTCAAAAGTAACCTCTAGCTTTTTCATATTTTCAGCTACAGGGGTTTCAGCATCAAAAAGCGTATAGAAAAGTAGGTCTGTAAACTTTTCTGCTGTTTCTTTTAATCTGAACTTTAGATTGGGTTGTTGTTTATGTTTTTCGATACTATCAACAATTGGATTTCCCATTACAATTTCTTTTTAAATCAAAATTAAGAATAAATATAGCCAAAGCATATTCAATTTGTATAACTTTATCAGAGTATAACAAAACAGTTAAGTCGTATGTCGGATACTCACATTTCATCTTCCGTGTATAATTTTTTAAATAAGTTAAAAAAGAATAATAATAGGGAGTGGTTTAATGAGCATAAAAAGGAATTTAAACAAGAAGAACAGAAGGTAAAGTCTTTTTACATTGACCTGATGTCAAAATTAAGGATGCATGATGAAATAGATGACATGAAGATGTTTCGTATTTATAGAGATGTTCGTTTTTCTGCAAACAAGCAACCTTATAAAGAACATTTGTCTGGAACGTTTAGTAGGGTGAAACCAAGATTAAGAGGAGGCTATTATTTACATATAGAGCCAGGAAATACTTTTTTGGCCTGTGGATTTTGGGCTCCTGAAAAAGATGATTTAAAGCGTATTCGAAAGGAGTTTGAATTGGATGCTGAAGAAATCCGAGAGATAATAAACAATCCTAATTTTAAAAAGGAGTTTGGAGCGTTAGAGGGAGAAGAGCTTAAAACAGCTCCAAGAGGCTTTGATAAAGAACATTCTGCTATAGATTTAATAAAGAAAAAGCAATATATAGTTACTAAGAACTTTACTGATAAAGAAGCAATGTCTCCTGGTTTTATAGATAAAGTAGACGAATCGTTTAAAACAGTTCGCCCATTTTTTGATTATATGAGCGATGTTTTAACGACAGATCTTAACGGTGTATCTACCTTAGATTAGTGTATTTTAAGTATTTGGAAGCTATTTGTATTAAAAGTAATAGTATCACCTACTTTCTTGTCTAATAATAACTGTCCAACAGGAGCTTCTTTAGATATCGCAAAGTATATGGTGTCGTCTAATGTTATTTTACCTAAAGGAATCGATAGAAAGAAATTACCATTGCTACATTCTACTAAGCTTCCTTGTTTTACAGTATCGTTGGACTGAAAAATATCAACTTGCTTTAATTTAGCCTTTAAAGAGTTTGCTTCTTCTAAGTATTCTAGAGTTTTTGTAAAGTTACTTCCGTACCCACTACCACTGCTGCCTTCATCTTCATCTCCTTTGGTTCTGTCTTCATTTTCTACAGACTCCTTTATGATGTTTATTTCAGCTCTGTAACGCTCTATTCTTTCATTTAAAGTGGTTAGGCACTTTCTATATAGTTGTTCTTTTAGCATTATTTATTATTATGATGTTGTAGTGTAAAAATAATAAATAATGATTTTAATTTGCAGGAAAGAATACTATAATCATATAGTTTTTTTCTGAAATAAAAGCATATAATCTAGCTCCTCAAAAGGATTATTTAAGGAGCTAGATAGCTTATGAATTGTTTAATTAAACAAGGACTTCGTTTTCTAAAAGCTGAATTTGATCTTTT
This sequence comes from Joostella atrarenae, assembly GCF_021764745.1. Classification (GTDB taxonomy): domain Bacteria; phylum Bacteroidota; class Bacteroidia; order Flavobacteriales; family Flavobacteriaceae; genus Galbibacter; species Galbibacter atrarenae. The sequence continues at coordinate 102,188 of NZ_JAETXX010000002.1, forward strand.
AAGCGCTCTACAACAATGTTCATCATACGTTTATTTAAAGCAGATGAATTTTCAATGTAGATATTGTATTCATCAACAGTAAACTGACCTATAACCATCCCTTTTAGGGAATTTCTAAACTTGATATCTTTTTGAATTGCATTTTCAATGTATTGAAATCGCTTTTCTAGCGTATAGGTAAAAAAAATACCCTTGTGTTTTTGGGCATAATTTTTAAAAGCTTCTATTAATAAATCGTTCTGTAATTTGATAATGGGTCTTAACGTAGCGTTTTGAAATCGCTCATCTTTGCTCATTGTATCATAGATAATTGCTGATGGAATTTCTGGACGTACACTGAGTAAATCCGCTGTTCTAGTGTCCATAATAAAGAAGTTTTCTTAAAGATATAAATTTATAGAGCGCTATAATTTGGGATTCAAGGATAGTTTTCAACTATCTTATAAACAAATAACATTCTTTTATGAATAGAAAAATATTCAAATTGGTAACTTAGTAAAAAACATAAATAATGATATATTCCATAAATCCATATACTGAAGAGAAAATTTATAGTTTCACTCCTTTAACATCTAGTGAGGTTTCTGATAAAATTGATGCTGCAGATTCTGTCTACAGAGATTGGAAGGAAACATCTTTTGAAGAGCGTGCAGAATTAATGAAGCAAGCTGCGGCAATATTGAGAGACCGAAAGAAAATTTATGGAGAAGTGATTTCTAAAGAAATGGGGAAACCTATTACTCAAGCAATTGCTGAGGTAGAGAAATGTGCATGGGTTTGTGAGTATTATGCTGAAAACACTGTAGATTTTTTAGCTGATGAGATTATAGATACAGATGCTCAGAAAAGTTATGTCTCTTATGAACCTCTTGGTGTTCTTCTAGCGGTGATGCCATGGAATTATCCATTTTGGCAAGTATTTAGATTTGCTGCTCCGGCATTAATGGCTGGGAATGCAGCTGTTTTAAAACACGCATCTTCTGTGATGCAAAGTGCAAATAATATACAGGAGGTATTTGAAGATGCAGGTTTTCCTATTGGACTTTTTCAGAATCTGGTTATTGGAAGTGATGCGGTGTCGGAAGTTATAAAGAATAAAAAAATAAAAGCAGTTACTTTAACAGGAAGTAAGCCTGCCGGAAGTGCTGTAGCTGGCACAGCAGCGAAAGAGATTAAAAAAGCAGTATTGGAACTCGGTGGGAGTAATGCTTTTATTGTTTTGGACGATGCAGATTTGGATAAAGCTGTTGAGGTTGGTGTAAATGCACGCTATCAAAATACTGGTCAGAGTTGTATTGCTGCCAAGAGGTTGTTATTACATGAGAAAGTTGCGGATGCATATTTAGAAAAATATGTGGCAAAAGTTAAGGAACTTAAAAGTGGGGATCCATTAGATGAAAATACATATATAGGCGTCATGGCTCGAGAAGGCTTAGCAAAAGATATAGAAAAGCAGGTGAATGATTCTGTAGAAATGGGAGGGAAGCTTTTAATAGGCGGTAAGCGTAATGGAGCATATTACCCTCCAACTATTGTTGCTGATGTAACAGATGGCATGCCAGTTTTTAATGAAGAGACTTTTGGTCCTGTAATTGGTGTACGAACATTTAAAACAATAGCTGAAGCGATAGAGATCTCTAATAACTCTGAATTTGGTTTAGGGGTTTCCCTTTTTACAGAAAATATTGATAAAGCATTAGAGATAGCTCCTAAATTTGAAGAGGGAGCAGTATTTATTAATGAATTGGTGAAATCGGACCCTAGATTGCCATTTGGGGGGATTAAAACATCAGGTTTTGGAAGAGAGTTAAGTAGTTTTGGTATTAGGGAATTTATAAATGTAAAAACGGTATATGTAAAATAAATAAAGCCTCCTAAATTTAGGAGGCTTTAAAATTATAAGCGGATTATTAAATATTAATATCCAGGATTTTGTGTTAAAGTAGGTTGTCCACTTTCATCGATACTTAAATCAATTTGCGCTTGTGGAATAGGGTAGTATTCACTTTTTCCAGGAATAAATTTCCCTCCACGAACATCAGTAGTAATACTACCTTGATATGCAAAGTAAGCATTTAAGGTTTTTTCAGCTGTTCCCCAACGTACTAAATCGAAGAAGCGGTGTCCTTCCATAGCTAATTCTAATTTTCTTTCGAAATAAATAGCTTTAAGAGCGTCTTCTTTTGATCCGAATTGCGCCATTGTATAGTCGCTAATATTGTAATTAGCAGCGTATGTATTTGGATCGAATCCAGCAAGAGGATCACTTTCATCAATATATTCTTTTAAGAACCCATCTGGATTGGCAGCTCTTTCTCTTACTCGGTTTACATACCCCATAGCAACAGAAAGGCTTCCAGTTTGTGCTTCTGCTTCTGCAGCCATTAGTAGTACATCAGCAAAACGAATAATATGAACATTAATAGCTGTTCCAGGAGCCCAAGATGTCTGATCAGCATATAAATCTTGTGTTGCTTGCCAATAAATGTTTTTCTTAGGAGCATAAGGTCCACCATAAGCTTGATCTCTTACCCATGCAGCACCAGGATGATCTCCCCAATCATGAAAAGGAACACCTCTACGTCCAGCCGTCCAATCTAATCTAGGATCTAGCGATCCTGTGTATGGAGTAAAGCTTTCATTAGCGCCAATCCCCATATCATTTTTAACCGGATTCTGATTAAAATTATCTAAATCTGGTAATCCAGTAGTTTCATCAGTTTTATAAGAGTTTACGAGGTCTTGTGTAGGTTGTAAAAATCCGCAACATCTAAATGGACTGTTGTATGGAAAGTTTAATTTACCACCTTGATTGGAGTTGGTAATGTTACCAGTCCCATCATTAGCAACCATTTGAATGTCAAACACTGTCTCTGCATTGTTCTCTGTAGCAGCGTCAAAATTATCTTTAAAATTGGCTACTAGATCGTACTTAACTCCGCCAGAATTTACACCCATGTTTATTACATCAGTAAAAATAGCTTTAGCTTCTGTAAATTTCTTCTGATAAAGATATGCTTTCCCTAAATATGCAGCTGCCGCCCATTTATTTGCTCTTGCAAACTCTCCTTGCGTTGCAGGTAAGTTATCGTAAGCAAATTGAAAGTCAGCTTCAATCATAGGCCAGATATCTTGATCATTCGGTTGCTTTGGATTTTCTGTAGTTTCATCTATCCAAGGAACCATATTGAACATTTTTTTAAGTTCAAAATAATAATGACCTCTTAAAAAACGTGCTTGTCCAGCTAGGTTTTTTCTATCAGCATCAGAAATATCATCTGCAGCATTTATGAGTTTTAAAGTATTATTACATCTAGTAACTCCTTCATAAGAAGCATTCCATTTTGAATTAAAGAATCCATTAGAAGGGTCAGAGGTAAACTTTGCTATAGGGTCGATGGCGGATTGATCCCCTCCAAAACTTCCTTTACTAGCAGTACCTCCAGCAACAGCTCCGTAGATCCAATTATCAGGAGCGGCTTCCCATGGATTTCCTCCTCCAAGAGAACCGTCATTTCTTTGTCCATCTAATGCCCCGTATGCTCCAATTAGAAGCTTTTCAATACCAGGCTGATTTGCAACAACATCTTCACTAAGTGCACCCAATGCAGGTTGGTCTAGAAAACTATCTGCGCATGAGCCAAAAAGCATGAGGAGTGTAATAATAGGTGCGTAGATGCGTCCTATCTCTTTTATAACTTTCATATATATAAATTTTTTAGATTTCATGATTAAAATATTACGTTAAGACCTAATAAAAGTTGTCTTTGATTAGGGTAAGCCCCTTCATCAATACCAAAATTCACCGTACCTCCAGAAATCTCAGGATCCAATCCAGAATAATTTGTAATGGTAAAGGCATTTACAACTTGCGTGTATAACCTTAGCTTAGTGATATTCATTTTCTCTAACAGCGAAGAAGGTAATGTATATCCTAATTGGATTTGACGTGCTCTTAAATAAGAACCATCTTCAACGAAGTATGAATTAGGAACACCAGCTGTACTAAATGAACCTGTAGTTTCCTGAATAGGAGCAGATGCATTTGTATTTTGCGGCGTCCAAGAGTCGTATAAAGCTGTTTTACTTTTAGCTCCTTGGAAAGAACTGTTGAAGTCTGTCCACCAACGTACATTGTTCCATATATCATTTCCGTGTGACCCATATAAAAACATACTAAAATCTAAGTTTTTATAGATAAGTTCGATGTTAATACCGTATGTAAAATCTGGATTTGGATTTCCGATAAATGTACGGTCATCTTTGTTCACAATATTATCACCATTAATATCAGCATATCTAAATCTACCAACCGCAACATCGTTTTGGTAATTTGTATCTGGATTTCCAGTAGCAGCTACTGCAGCTGCATTAGCTTGATCTATTTCGTCTTGTGTATCCCAGAAACCTTCAATTTGGTATCCAAAAAATTGACTTACAGAATGTCCTACTTGGTTTCTTATAAGGTTGTTCCCAGGAAAACGCCGACTTTCTCTGTCAAAATAGTTTTGACCATCAGATACTTTTGTGATTTCGTTATCATAAGTAGTGAGTGTAAAAGAAGTATTTAATCTAAGTTCATTACCGATTTTAAAATAGGTAGATAAATCTAAATCAAAACCACTATTTGTCATTTCAGCAACATTTGCAAAAGGAACCGTTGCGGAACCAACTGTACCTGGTAAATCAGGATTGTATAAAAGGTCTTCGATATCTTTTCTATAATAGTCAGCAGTAAGTTGAACAGTATTATTGAATAAAGTTAAATCGATACCGATATTTGAATTGATATTTTTCTCCCATCCAGCGTTTGGATTACCAATTCTAGATTGTTGGAATCCTTCAGCAATAGAACCATTACTTCCTGAGATAGGGTAGTAAGAAGTTCTATTATTCCCACCAAAAGTAGTAAATGCATTCTCTGGAGCAACGTTAAGCTGATTCCCCATAATACCGTAACCTCCTCTAATTTTGAAATCATTTAACCAGTTACTTTCTGGGAAGAAATTTTCATTTGTAACATTCCATCCAGCACTTACTGCAGGGAACCATCCGTATTGGTCGTTTAAGAATCTAGACGATCCATCACGACGAATCGTACCACTTATTAAATAGCGGTCATCAAAATTATAATCTACTCTACTAAAGAAAGAAGATAAGGCATCTGCATATTTAAAACTATAGTTAGTTTGCGTACCCGAACCTGTAGTTAATGTTACGTAATCTGGATCAAAAGAGAAATAGTCTAACATTGTTCCACCAACTTCTCTTCCTTTATTCTGATAGGCCTCTGTACCTACTAAAACAGTTAGATTGTGTTTGTCATTGAAACTGTTTTGATACTTAACAGTGTTTGTCCATGTCCAGTTGAAATTCGTTGCTGCAGCTTCTGTGTATGAGTTCGTTGGATTATTTTCAGCATTTTCATATTCAGGAAACTGAAAAGAATTAAAGCTATTAGAATAATACTGTCCTCCAAAACTAGTTCTAAAAGTAAAATGCTTTAGAAAGTCTATTTCAGCAAAGATATTTCCGAAAACTCTAGAAGAGACACCTCTATTATTTTTAATTCTATCTTGAATTGCAACAGGGTTTCTAGCATTACCTAATTCTTGTCCAAAAGAACCTGCAAAATTACCCATAATATCATAAACAGGTATAATTGGTTGTTGTCTAAAGGCCATACCGATAGCACTTCCTTCTGTTAGCGCATCAATTTGTGGATTGTCACGAATGGTAAAACTCATGTTTTCTCCAATTCTTACATTTTCTCCTAAATTATACGTTGCGTTGGCACGAATCGTATATCTTTTTAGATATGTATTTTCTAAAGTACCTTCTTGATCAAAATAGTTTAAAGAGAATAAGTAGCTTCCTTTATCGGTACCATTACTAACAGATAAGTTATGACTGGTAATACTAGCTGGGCTAAATATTTCTTGGAACCAATTTGTACCTTCTTTATTAGCTTCTACGATACGATAAAAATTACCTAAATCATCAGAATTTGTATAATTAGGATTTACATTGTAAAGCGATTCATCTACACTATTAACTCCTTCAGGAGCAATATAGTTTGGTAATACAGGATTTGCACCGTTTCCGTATTGAGCGCTAGAAGGAGCTTTTCCTGGATTTGTGTTACGCTGCGCTTGGAAATTTAACTCAGCCATTTCTTGTGGGTTAAGAATATTCCAAGGGTTTCCTTTTTGCACCAATTGCATTCCGTAATAGGTGTCGTAAGTAACCTTCATTTTTCCCTTACCTTTTTTAGTAGTAATAATAATTACACCATTAGCGGCACGAGAGCCATAAATAGAAGCAGAAGCAGCATCTTTTAGTACTTGCATTGTTTCTACATCATTTGGGTTTAAATCACCAATACCATCAGTAGGAATTCCATCTACAACATATAGAGGTGTATTATTACCAAAAGTATTTGCACCACGAATTTTTACTTGAGGAGCTTCCCCTGGTTGTCCACCACCAGTAATGGTAACCCCAGAAACTCTACCTTGAAGCTGACTTGTAACTTCGGCAGTGGGTTGTTGTACTAGTTCATCTGTTTTAACAACAGAAATAGCACCTGTTAAATCTTGTTTACGTTGCGTACCGTAACCAACCACCACAATTTCATCAAGTGCAGTAACATCTTGAGAAAGTGTAGCATTAATAGTTGTTTGTCCATCTACAGGGATTTCTTTATTCTGAAACCCTATGTAGGAAAAAGTAAGAGTAGCATCACTACTTACAGTAATAGAATAGTTTCCATCAAAGTCTGTAGTGGTACCATTGGTACTTCCTTTTTCGATGACGTTAGCTCCAGGAATTGGTGTTCCTGTTTCTGCATCGATAACAGTACCTGTAACTTGTTGTTGATCTTCTGATTTTTCATCAATCAGGTTCCCTTTGTTAGCATAAATACTTACACTGAAGAGCATGAGTATTAAAGGGAAAAATAGCTTTTTGAAAGTTGTCAAATAGTTTTTCACACATTTAATTTTGGTTAAACAATAGTTAGTTTTATTATGTTAATTAAATCATAATATGGATAAATGTAGCTAAAAAATATTCATTTTGTAAAAATTTTATGTGATATTTTATCAAATTAATGATTAGTGGTATTGATAATTAGCAATGTTTCAATGGAAAATTTTCGTACGTAAATTTTCTGCTAAGTATTAATGAAATATTAATAGAAAATTAATGAAACACTATTTGATAAATTTTAAAGATGATTGTATTGATCGCTATTAGTATCTTTAATGATTTTATAATAAATAATTAGTTTATGAAGTTTGGTAAAGTAGAAAATCCTGAAAACGTAGATTTTAGTCTAAAAGAAGATCACCCTAAAACGGCGATAACGTTATCCAAAAACCGCATAAATAATACTGCTGTAAATGTGCATGTTGGATGTGCAAAATGGAATAAGCAAGATCTTAAGAATTTTTATCCTCGTGGAACAAAAGATGAGCTTATTTATTATGCAACACAGTTTAATTCTATTGAAATGAACTCTACATTTTATAGGAATTTCCCAATAGCACAATTTGAGAAGTGGCATGATAAAGTCCCGGCTGACTTTAAGTTTTTCCCTAAAGTGAATCAGATGGTGAGTCACATGAAAAGATTGATTGATTTTGAGAGGTATTTACCTGAATATTTGGATGGTGTTGTTCATTTTAAAGAAAAGTTAGGAACGATATTTTTACAAATGCATAATAACTTTGGACCAAAGAATTTTGATAGAGTAGTGTCGTTTATTGAATATTGGCCAAAAGAGCTGCCATTAGCGGTTGAGTTTAGGCATACAGATTGGTTTAATGATGAAGTAGTTGCAAATGAATTGTATAGCTTATTAGAGGAAAACAATGTTGCAAATGTATTGGTTGATACTGCGGGAAGAAGAGATTTAATGCATATGAGATTAACAAATAATGAAGCATTTATAAGATATGTTGGAGCCAATCATCCAAGTGATTATGACCGATTGGATAGTTGGGTACAAAGATTAAAGAAATGGCAATCGGAGGGATTGTCTAATATTAACTTTTTTGTACATCAGAACTTAGAAGAGGCATCTCCTTTATTATCAGCATATTTTATCAAAAAGCTTAATAAAGAGTTGGGCACAGAATTAATTATTCCAAAAACAAAAGACGATGCGCTGCCAACTCTATTCTAAGTTTAGAATTACTTATTTACTTTGTTATCAAATCCTGTAAACCTATTAATATCAGAACCAGAAGGAGCTTCAAAAATCTCTAAGTCGAAATGAGGAACTGCTGCTATGATGTGCTCAAAAATATCGGCCATTATGCGCTCATAGTTTTCCCATCTTTTATCACTAGAAAAGACATATATCTCAATAGGAATTCCTTGCGGAGTAGGAGCTAGATGGCGTGCCATCATAAGCATATCTTTATTAGTAGCAGAATGATTCTGCAAGTATAAATCGCAGTACTTTCTAAAGATTCCAAGATTGGTTTGATTTCTTCCGTTAACGATATTTTGTTCTTTATCGTAACCTTGATCTTTATTGAACTTATTGATATCTTTTTGACGATGGTCTATATATTGTTTTATAGCTTGAATACTGTTATATTTTTCAAGGTCTTCAGAAGTAAGAAACTTAACGCTAGAAGCCTTTAAGAAGATAGCTCTTTTTATACGTCTACCGCCACTTTCTTGCATACCTCTCCAGTTTTTAAAGGAGTCGGATATAAGCGCATAAGTTGGAATTGTGGTAATAGTATAATCAAAATTCCTAACTTTTACAGTAGCAAGGTTTATTTCGACAACATCACCATCTGCATCATATTTTTCCATTGTAATCCAGTCTCCAATACGAACCATGTCGTTAGCTGAAGTTTGGATACTCGCTACAAAACCTAATATAGTATCTCGAAATATTAATAGTAAAATAGCAGAAGCGGCTCCTAATGTAGTTAAGAATTTTGCTATTGAAAGTCCTGTTAATTCAGAAAAAATAAAAAGTAAACCAAAGAACCAAATAAAAATAATGACTACTTGTGCATAGCTATCCAAAGGTTTGTCATAAAAACGATCTGTAGTCCTAAGATAATTCTTTGTAGTTCTTACAATACTTCGCAATATAAAAACTACTAATAATATTAAGTATATATCTGTAGCTTTAGTAAAGAAAACTAGCAGCCCATGATAGTCTGTAAACACATAGGGAATTACATTCTTAATAAATATAAAGGGAGCTATGTGTGCGATGTATTTAGGGAAGTTACTTTTTACCAAGAAATCATCAAAAGTAGTTTTACTTTTATTGGTAAATGCTAAAAAGAATTTTACCACAAAAGTTCTAATGATAATATCAAGTAAATAAACTATAGCTGTAACGACTAAAATATTTGCGATCAGATTTAGCTTTTGGGCGGTACCAATAGCATAATCATGGTCTATTAACCAGTCGTGGATATAGCAACTTAAGCGAGATATTAATTCTTGATTTTCTTCCATAGGAGATTTATATACGATACAAAGTTACTTTAAAAAATAGAGAGTAAATTTAATTATTACCTAGTTTTAAACTTTTTACTTTTCTTTTTATTTGGATTAGAGAATAATCGCTTAAAAAAGCCATCTCGCTTTTCTGGATTACAGTCTAAACTTTCTAAAATTTCTTTTGAAGGAGTATCGAATTTAGCTTGTGTAATGGAACTTAATTTACTGTTGTTATTCATTTTTTGCATCCATCTACCAAAAATAGGAAGTGCGGCATTTGCACCTTGTCCCATTGCAGTTGTTTTAAAACCAATTTGATGATTATCTAAACCGACCCAAGTTACACTCACCAAATTTGGAGTGATACCAACAAACCAAGCATCTTTATTATTTTGTGTAGTTCCTGTTTTTCCAGCAATATCATTTTTTAATCCATAGCTATTTCGGAGTCTAGTGGCAGTACCGCTATTTATTGTAGACTTCATCATTTCCAGCATTACTTCTCTAGTTGTATCCGAGAATGCTTTCTCATTTTTATCCTCCCGTTTATTTTCCATCAGAATATTTCCTTTATCATCTTCAATTTTATTGATGAAAAATGGATTCGTAGGAACGCTATTATTAACGTATGTTGTGTAAGCTTTAGCCATTTCCATAAGGGTTACTTCTGCTGTTCCAAGTGCCAAAGAAGGAACCTCTGGAAGGGTAGTGGTAACTCCCATTTTCTGGGCTTGTAATATGGTATTTTTAATACCAGCTTTCTCCAATACTTTTACGGCAATGGTATTTATAGAATTACTCAAAGCATGCTGCATTGAATAATTCATATATTCCTCTTCGTCATCATTACCAGCATTTTTTGGTTCCCACCCTTTCATATTTTCGTATGCTACAGGTTCGACGGAAAAATAGGTGCAAGGGGAAATACCATTTTCTAGGGCGGCAGTATATACAATAGGTTTAAATGTAGATCCAACCTGTCTCTTACTTTGTATTACATGGTCATATTTAAAAAACTCATAATCAATCCCTCCGATCCATGATTTTAGTGCTCCATTTTTTGGATTAATAGCTACAAAACCACAATTAAGAAATTTTAAATAATGTTGAATACTATCTATTGTACTGAGATTTTCTTTTGAAATTCCTTCCCAATTAAATACAGAGACCTCTTTCTTTTTCTGAAGGGAGTCTATAATTTGGTCATCTTCTAAACCTTTAGCTTTAAGTTTTTTGTAAGCGATGTTTTTTTCAATTTCAGGTTTAAGAATAGCCTCATCAATTAACCAAGGAGCATTTTCACCATAACTATCTTCAAATTGATTTTGAAGTTTACTTAAATGCTCTTTTACAGACTCTTCAGCTAATTGCTGCATGTCATAGTTTATAGTAGTATAAATTTTAAGTCCGTCGGTATAAAAATTTATGGCTGTATCCTTTTTTTCATTATAATCTTTAAGCCAATCTTTTAAGTAAAGACGTACTTGTTCTCTAAAATAAGGAGCAATCCCTTCATTGTAGCTATATTCTTGAATAGATAGTTTTAAAGAATCTTTAATAAGTGTATCATAAGCTTCTTCGTTTATATATTCATAATTTTTCATCTGGCTCAATACAACATCTCTACGGAGTTTACTGCGCTCTGGAAATAACTTCGGATTGTAATAATAAGTAGCCTTTAAGGACCCAATTAGGGTAGCTGCTTCTGGAGTTGTTAAATTCGCAGTAGATTTATTAAAGAAATGTTTTGAAGCACTTTCAATTCCATACGTATTATCGCTAAAAGGCACAGTATTTAAATAATGCAATAGAATCTCATCTTTAGAATAGACATCTTCTAGTCTTTTTGCGATTATAGATTCTCGAAGTTTATGAACGATAATTCCTAAAGAACCAAGGTTTTTTCGGGGATATAAATTTTTTGCGAGTTGCTGTGTAATTGTACTTCCGCCACCAGAAGATTTATCTTGAAGCAATATAGATTTAAAGAATACACGTAGTAAACTTCTATTATCCACACCATTGTGCTCATAAAAACGAGCATCTTCTGTAGCTACCAACGCATTAATTAAGTTTTTTGGAATACTATCAAAAGGAATAGGTTGTCTGTCGTTTATATATATCTTTCCGAGTAATTGTCCGTCATCGGCTAGAATCTCTGTAGCTTGATCAAGTTTTAGATCCGATAATTCTTCTTCAGAAGGCATATGTCCCCAGGCGCCAAGGTATACACTAATTACAAAAATTATGAAAAGAGCAATTATACTTCCAAAAGCAATTAATAGTTGCTTTTTATATTTTTTAAGGTAGGTTTTTATCATAATAACAAACAAACAAAAATATTAGTCAAAGTATGGTTAAAGGACTATTAAATCTGAATAGCCAAAATCATACAATCGTACTATTTATACGAAAAAAAATCCCGCTTGGATGAAGCGGGATTTAATTATTATATAGATTAGGTATTATCCTAAATACATTTTTAAGATTTTACTTCTTGAATTATGTCTTAATCTTCTAATTCCTTTTTCTCGAATTTGTCTTACACGTTCTCTTGTTAAGTCGAAAACATCACCAATTTCTTCAAGTGTCATTGGTTGTTGGTCTCCAATTCCGTAGTTTAAGCGAATCACATCAGCTTCACGAGTGGTAAGCGTTTCTAAAGCTCTATTTATCTCAATATTAAGTGAGTCATGAAGAAGTTGTAAATCTGGTGTCGGAGATTCTCCAGAGCGAACAACATCATATAAATTTGATGTTTCTCCTTCTTTAAGTGGAGCATCCATAGAAAGATGTCTCCCAGAGTTACGCATAGATTGCTTAACATCTTTAACCGTCATTTCAAGCTCTTTTGCAATTTCTTCTGCAGATGGAGCTCTTTCATGTTCTTGTTCTAAGAAAGAATATGCTTTATTGATTTTATTTATAGAGCCAATCTTATTAAGTGGCAACCTTACAATTCGAGACTGTTCTGCAAGCGCTTGAAGTATAGACTGACGAATCCACCATACGGCATAAGATATAAACTTAAAACCACGGGTTTCATCAAATCTTTTAGCAGCTTTTACAAGTCCTAAATTCCCTTCATTAATAAGGTCAGGAAGTTTAAGTCCTTGATTTTGATATTGTTTTGCTACTGAAACAACAAAACGCAGATTTGCCTTAGTCAACTTTTCCAAAGCAATTTGATCACCTTCTCTAATCCGTTGTGCCAATTCTACCTCTTCATCGGCTGTAATCATATCAATTTTACTAATATCCTGAAGATACTTATCTAATGATTTAGATTCACGGTTGGTTACCTGCTTTATTATCTTAAGTTGTCTCATATATTTTCTCTATATTTTTGATGCGAACTCCATTAGTAACACTTTTTTTTCACAAAAGCAAATTATATCGTGTCTTAATTCGTTTTACGTCAGTATTTTGGCTTAATTTTAAGAATTTAGTGGTTTTGGAGGTGATTTTTGCGATTTTATTCTAAAAAAAAGTGCCTGAGAATTATTTCATCTCAGGCACCATAAATATTTTAGAAACTATAAAATTACTTAATTTCTAGTACTTCTATTTCAAATGTAAGGTCTTTTCCTGCCAATGGGTGGTTTGCATCAACAACGATAGAATCGTCTTTTACATCTGCAACTACTAATTGGATTTCTCTACCATCTGGAGTACGAGAAACAAGTCCCATACCTTTTTGTGGTTCGATATCTTCTGGAAGCTCCTTTTTAGGAATCTCTTGAAGTAATTCTTCTCTAACTTCACCGTATGCTTCAGAAGATGGAATATTGATAGTCTTTTTTTCGTTAACCGCCATATTTAAAATTCCATTTTCAAACCCAGGGATTAATTGTCCTTCACCAAGAGTAAACTCTAAAGGCTCTCTCTCTAATGAACTATCGAAAACTTGACCGTCTTCTAATTTTCCTGTGTAATGAACTTTAACTGTGTCGTTTTCCTTTACTTGACTCATATAAAAATTTTAATTGCGTTTGTATTATGTTACAAACCTTAGTTTTTACTTAAGCAGCGAAACTACAGTAAAATTCTGGAAGCGCAATAGTAATTATGTTAAGGATTGTTTAAAAGGTTTATAATCAGAAGTTTTAATATGAAACGTGTATAAATAAGAGGTTTCTTTGTTAATCTTGTGTTTATCCTGGCCTAAAATTTCAATTTAACCATAAAACTAGCTAAATTTGCACGTTTAACCATTTACCATAATTATAAAAGCATGCTAGCGATTGAAGAAGTAGAAAAAAAGGAGCTTTACGATTATCAAAAAGGGGCTATAGACAAGATTTTTGATCGTATAGAGAATAAACCTAATAATTATCATCTTTTATATCAACTACCAACAGGTGGGGGAAAGACGGTTATTTTTTCTGAAATAGTAAGAAGATATATTCAGGAATATAAGAAAAAGGTTGTTGTTCTTACGCATAGAATTGAGTTAAGCAAGCAGACCTCAAAGATGTTACGTGGCTTTAATGTTAAGAACAAGGTTATTAATAGCAAGGTAAAGGAGCTCCCAGATCAAGGAGAATATATGTGCTTTGTTGCTATGGTAGAAACTCTTAAAAACAGGCTTAATGATAATAAGCTGGAAATAGAGGACGTAGGACTTGTTATTATTGATGAGGCACATTATAACTCTTTTAGAAAATTACTTTCTTATTTTAAGAATAGTTTTATTCTTGGGGTTACTGCTACGCCATTAAGTTCGAATATTAAACTTCCTATGAAGGATAATTATAATGAACTTATAATTGGAGAAGCTATAAAAACATTAATAAACAAAGGGTTTTTGGCGAATGCTGAAACTTTCTCTTATGATGTAGGTTTAGGAACATTAAAAGTTGGTATTAACGGAGATTATACCGTTAAATCTTCTGAAGCCTTGTACTCAAATTTAGAGATGCAAGAGAAACTTTTATATGCCTATGAGCAAAAATCTAAAGGAAAGAAAACCCTTATCTTTAATAACGGGATTAATACATCTTGGTATGTTTATGAAATGTTTAGAGAAGCGGGTTATCCTGTTAGGCATTTAGATAATACACATAGTAATAAGGACAGAAAAGAGATTTTAAAGTGGTTTAAAAATACTCCAGATGCTATTTTAAGCTCGGTAAGTATATTAACTACAGGTTTTGATGAACCTTCTGTTGAAACAATTGTTCTAAACAGAGCAACACGTTCTCTAACCTTATATTTCCAAATGATTGGGCGTGGATCCCGAGTTTTAGATGGAAAAAATAAGTTTACAGTATTAGATCTTGGTAATAACGTAGCTCGTTTTGGACTATGGAGTGAACCAGTAGATTGGCAACATATCTTTAAATATCCAGATTTTTATCTTGAAAATATTAAGGATGATGAGGAGATAGAAAGTAATTTTGTTTACGAGATGCCTTCAGAACTCCGTAAGAAATTTGCTAAAACTGAAGATGTGACTTTCAATATTGAAGATTTCTATGATGAAACAATAAAGAAAGGAATGCGCTCAAAAACAATTTTAGAGAAATCTTTAAAGCAACATACAGAAATGTGTGTTGATAATAGTGAAGATGCTTACGATGCTAGAATGCTAGCCATGGAATTAAAAGATGATATTGATAGTAGAATAAAGCGTTATTCACATTGTATAAGTAAAAGTACTAAGAACTATCGCGATTGGTTGGCTGAAGATTATTTCAGAAAACTACGTATGAATATTGTAAAAGAATATCAGTCGTAAATAAAGGCGTTGTGGAAATGTAATATTCACAATGTTTAAACTAAGATTGAGACTTTAAATAATATGCTTATTACATAGTATAAGCACAAAAAAAATAGGCTGCCTTTTCTGGCAGCCTATTTTTTGTTATAAATCTATATTATTTCAAACTAGCTAATAATTTTTCAGCTACTAGCTCAGAAGAGGCTGGATTCTGACCAGTAATAAGATTTCCGTCCTGAAGTGCATACGCAGCCCAATCGTCTTTTTTAGAATAGATTCCGCCATTCTTAGCTAGCATATCTTCAACTAAAAACGGAACTACATCTGTTAATTGTACCGCTTCTTCTTCTGTATTAGTAAAGCCTGTTACTTTTTTACCTTTAACTAATGGATTTCCATCTTCTCCTTTTACATTTTTTAATGCACCAGGCGCATGGCAAACAAATGCTATCGGTTTGTTTTGAGAATTGAATTTTTCGATCAATTCAATAGAAGTAGTGTCGTTAGCTAAATCCCATAACGGACCGTGACCACCAGGGTAAAATACAGCGTCAAAATCATTTGGATTCATTTTAGCTAATACTTTTGTATTTGCAATTCTTTTTTGGGCTTCTTCATCTTTATCAAAACGTTTTGTAGCTTCGGTAGCAGCGTCTGGAGAGTCACTACTTGGATCTATTGGCGCAGCACCTCCTTTTGGCGTTGCTATTGTAATATCTACTCCTTTATCTAATAATGTATAATAAGGATTGGCAAATTCTTCTACCCAAAATCCTGTTTTCTTTCCTGTGTCTCCTAATTTATCGTGAGATGTTAATACAAATAATACTTTCATTTTTTTCTTTTTATAGTTTTTTCTCTTCTGAAATTCTTTCAGAAATAATAGCATTGAAAATGAATTAGTAGGCCATTTTCACAATCTTTTCAACCTTATCAGGAGTAAGCGATTGATGCTCTCCTAATCCTAACCAACCGCGATCTGTAAAACGTTTTGCGATCTCCTCTGCGGTACCTTCATAATCTTTAGTGTAATCAGACAATTTTGTTTCGATCCCCAATTGATGGAAAAAAGTTTCTGTCTTTTCGATGGCAACATAAGCTTTATCATCTGTACTACCATCTGTTATATTCCAAACACGCTCGGCATACTGCGCTAATTTTTCCTTTTTAGCTTCAAAATTATATTTATAATGACTAGGGGTAATTACTGCCAAAGTACGTGCATGATCAATACCAAATAGTGCTGTTAATTCATGACCCATTGCATGCACAGCCCAATCGGTAGGAACTCCTTTTTGAATCAGCCCATTTAATGCCATTGTGCAGCTCCACATAAAGTTGGATGTTGCTTTATAATCTGTAGGGTCTTCTAATACTTTTGGAGCAACTTCCAATAAAGTCTGTAAGATGCTTTCTGCAAAACGATCTTGGAGTAAGGCTCCAATAGGATACGTCATGTATTGCTCTAAAACGTGCGTAAAAGCATCTGTTAAACCATTTGCTAACTGACGTTTAGGAATAGAAGAAATTACTTGGGGATCTAGTATTGAAAACTCTGGAAATAACCCAGGGCCACCCATAGCAAGCTTTTCTTTAGTTTCTTCTCGAGTAATTACTGCTCCAGAATTCATCTCAGAACCTGTTGCTGGAAGCGTCAAGACTGTACCGAAAGGCATTCCTTTTTCTGTTCTAATTTTATTGGATAAAATGTCCCATGGCGTATCTCCATTATACAATGCAGCGGCAGATAAAAATTTAGTTCCATCAATAACAGAACCTCCTCCAACAGCTAGTAAGTAAGTAATGTTTTCATCCTTAATAATTTTAAGGGCTTTCATTAGAATGCTGTATTCTGGATTTGCAGGAATTCCTCCAAATTCTATTACCTCAAGATTAGATAATGCCTTTTTTACTTGCTCATAGATTCCATTTTTCTTGATACTTCCGCCGCCATAAAGCATTAATACTTTTGCATCTTCTGGAATCTCTGTATTTAATTTTTCTATAGTGTCCTTTCCAAAAATTATTTTGGTAGGGTTCTTAAATTCAAAATTATTCATTTGTTATTTTTTATGCTGATTAATATTATTAGATTTTAACTATCATTTTCCCTTTGTTTTTACCGTCAAATAAATCGATAAAAGCATTTGGAATATTATCAAAACCATCAACAATGGTCTCGCTATAAGTTAGTTTTTCTTCAGATAACCAACCAGATAAGTGTTTCATAGCTTCTGGGAATTTATCAGAATAATTAGAAACAATAAATCCTTGCATCAACGCGCTGTTTTTCACTAAGAAAGGTTGTACACTAATGCTTTTAGGTAATTCAGTTTCATTGTAAACAGAAATAGCACCACAAATAACGATTCTAGCGAATTTATTGATATTGAATAATAGAGCATCAGAAATTGGTCCACCCACATTATCAAAATAGATGTCTACACCATTTGGAGCAGCTTCAGCAATAGCGCCTTTAATGTCTTTAGTAGTATTATAATTTATACCAGCATCAAATCCGAATTTGGATTTTAGCATTTCAATTTTTTCATCAGTTCCTGCAACTCCAATAACACGAAGTCCTAATATTTTTCCTATCTGACCAACAACACTTCCAACAGCACCAGCAGCACCAGAAACTACAAGTGTTTCTCCAGCCTTAGGTTTACCGATTTCATTAAGTCCTAAATAAGCAGTCATTCCTGTCATTCCAAGAATACCCAAATAAGCACTTAAAGGAGCTTTATTTCCATCTACTTTTAGAAGTCCTTCACCATTAGAAACTTGTTTTGTTTTCCAATCTAACATTCCTGAAACAAAATCTCCTTCATTAAACTTACTGTTCTTAGAGGCTACTACTTTAGCAATTACACCCGACTGAATAGGTTTATTAAGCTCAAAAGGAGGGACATAAGATTTAGCATCACTCATTCTCCCTCTAAGGTATGGATCTACAGAAACATATGTGGTTTCTAGAAGTAACTCGCCATCGCTAATTTTTGGGTCGTTATCTTCAGTTACAAATTCAAAATCTGAAGTTGTAGGTCTTCCTTTTGGTCTATTTTTTAATAATATTGTCTTAGTCATAACTCTATTTTTTATTTTAAATTATTATTTAAACTACTTGTTACAAGCTTTTATACTGTTCCAAGCTGATTGATATGCTTCTTCTAAGTGAGATTTATTAAGTTTAAAATCTCCTCGTTTTTGGGTAATCATTAAATACGACAACGGGTTGATGGAATAGGCATACAATAAGTAATCTGAAGAATTTTTTATGATTCCTTCATTTCTACCACGTTCCCAAAGGTCGAGTAGGGGTTGCAAATGTTTAATGCCTTCTTGTCTACTAGGTTCATCTATAATAGGCGTATTGTCGCATTGTGCTAAAAACATTGCGTGTTCACACTCCTTAAGTTTAAAATCTGCAATACGCTTCCATATAATTTCAAAACCTTTTTCTATAGTCATTTCCTCTTTATAGGTAGCAAATGCATATTTTGTATAGGAAGCTTTAACTTCGATATAAGTTTTGTTTACTAGATCTTGCTTATTTTCAAAATATAAGTAAATAGTAGCAGGAGAGACGTTCGCCATTTTTGCAATTTTACTCATTGGGGTTGCATGAAAACCATTATTATTTACTAATTCAATGGTAGCCTTTATTAATGCGTTACGTTTATCTATACTTTTTTGAAGTGTTGCCATATCATTTTAAATTCTATAGCAAAGGTATAAAAAATGAACGTTCATTCTTTTTTGTTAACAAAGATTTATAATGGAGGTGAAAATAGGGGAAGGTTTTTGCTGATAGGTGTTGGTGATTAATGCAGAATTTTAAGTTATAAAAACTTTATAATGAATGCTTAGCATTATTAAATATTATCATAGGGATAATTTATTTGAGCCTACCTGTAATTAGGTAATCTGAATAAAGAGAAGTTTTAGATTAATGGTAATCGCTTGGTGTTACGAGAAGATTGGTAATAATGCATCAATAATTATAAAGGAAACTTGCGCCTTTATATTTGCACGAAATGATTAACTAATAACTTTATAATCATGTAGCAGTTAACAGTACTAAATTTACTTAAAAGTGTGACGTTGTTCTTGAGTTAGTGAAGCGTTTAATAAAAGATTAAAAGAGCGGATGTTATTAAAATTACGAGTAATTTTTTCTGCGACTGCAATTCCTGAGACTCCAGTGTCTAAAATTTCTTTTACATCTTCTAAGGTGATCCCACCGCAACCAATAATAGGAGTCTTCGTTTTTAATACATCTACAATTGCGTTATAACCACTTAGTCCTATAGCTGGATTTAAAGTGTCTTTTGTAGTAGTCGCTCTAAAAGGAGCTAAACTAATGTAATCAACTTCTTTTTTTAGTAATGTTTCGCATTCCTGTAAATTATTTGCAGTTCCACCAATCATTTGCCAAGTATATAAGTACTTCCGAGCAATAAGTGGGCAGGTATCTGTTTGACCTAAATGAACGCCATCTGCTTTAACTTCTTTGGCTACTTTATAAAAATCATTAATAATCAATCTTGTTTGGAAGTGAGCTGTAATTTCTCGAGCTTCTTTAGCAAGCTTTAATACTTTCTTTTCTGAAGTATTTTTAATTCGTAGTTGTACCAATTCAGCACCAGAAGTGCAAGCCTTTTGAATGTTCTCTAAATGCTCTTTTGGAGCGTTTCCTTGGGAGATATAATGTAATTTAGGTATAATCATAACTTCAATATAATACCGTTATTAATAGCAATCTATTCAGACACTATTTTAGCATATTCCATGAAATAAGACTCAAAACGTTGTAAAACGGGATGCATCTTTTCTGAATACATTACAAATTGACATCTTTGAATACTTTGCGTGATCGACATAATAGCATTGTAAGCGGTAGTTTTAGTTAGAAACTCAGCATCATCAATACTTAAGATCTTTAAATCGGCAATGTTAACTCCATTTAATAAAAGTAGCTTATTCATTGATTCAGGAGTAGAAATAAGAATATCTATACCTTCAAATATCTCTGATTTTTGTACATCGATATGGAGCTGCTCATAACCAACATAAACACGTAACGAATTATATTTAGTGTAGTTTATAAAAGAGTCATATAACTCTAATGCTTTCTCTTTATTTTCTACAAGAACAATAGCTCTAGGACTATTACCAGCAGCTTCACACTTTAACTTTTGCAACGTTGTCAATATTAGCGTAGTCGTTTTACCGCTATCTTTTGGTGCTGTGCAATAAACATTAGCACCACTTTTTATAACAGGAATACTATTGCTTTCAAAAGAAGTTGGAGTTGTTATTTTTAGACGCTCTAACGTCTCTTTTATATCGGAATGTAATTTTCTAAAAGGCATGTGGCAAATATACTACTTTATAAAAGCTAATTCATTGCTTTTGGAGAGTTGTTTTTCTTTTGAAATTTAAATGATAAGCTAAAGGTGAAATTGATAGAAGTTGCATAAATAAGTTAGAAATTACATCATAAAATTTTAATTATAAAAATGTTTATAGCGTATAGTTTGTTATAAAAGCTATATTTAATTAAAAAAGCGGTAACTTGCAAAAACTAATAAAATATATCCTTAAATAAAAGAATGGCTAAATCCCAACAGACGTATAACAAAACAGAAAAAGAGAAAAAGCGTTTAAAAAAGCGTGAAGACAAGAGAAAGAAGATGGAAGCCCGCAAGGCGGAAGCTAAAGAATCTAATAAGAAAGGAATTGAATTTGCTTATGTAGATTTCAATGGTAATTTAACAGATACTCCACCAGATCCTTCTATGAAAGTAGAAGTGGATGCGGAAGATATCGAAATTAGTATTCCAAGAATATCTGATGAGGATAGAGAAGCATTTGATCCTGTAAGAAAAGGGACTGTTTCTTTTTTTGATACTTCAAAAGGATTCGGATTTATAATTGACGCTGAAGATCAAGAGAAATACTTTACTCATGTAAGTGGTTTGATTGATGAAATTGCAGAAAATGATAAAGTTTCATTTGAACTTGAAAAAGGACTTAAAGGCTTAAATGCTGTTAAGGTAACTTTACAAAAATAAGATCCGCTTTTTATACTCCAAGCTTGGAGTTATTATACTTTAAAAGCTTAAACAATATTATAATAAATACCCGCCTGAAGGAGTTTTCTTTCAGGCGGGTTTGTTTGTATGCGGTGTAGTGTTTGTGTTTTTATATAATTGAAATCTGTTTTTTCTAAAATGTATATCATATGAGCTAATTAATTTTCAACATAAAATCTTTATTTAAACATTCTATTTTTATATAACTACCTGTTTTAATGGGAGGTATATTTTCGCAAACATCAACATATATAGTCTATACATACAAAAAGGGTGCTTTTGCAACATAAAGTTTAGTTAACTAATAATAGCGTGTATATTCGTATTGAGTTTAAGGTGCTTTTGTGAGCCCCAAATACAAAAGCATCTAAACATTATAGATTTCCCCTAATCTATGAATACTACTTTTAAAACTCCCTAGGTAATGCTTAGGGAGTTTTTTATTTCTAAAATCTAAATATTTTAATTTTTATGTAATTATTCTTGTCATTTACTGACTAATAGTAAATTATATAAAAATTATGTATCTTTTATAGGTTAATAAATACTACTAAAGTTTATGAAAAAACTAATTAACATAAAACCAATTTTATTTTTACTATTCCTATTATGCACTACACATAATATGTTTGCTTTTCAGGTAGATTTAATGAACAGTTACCCTCCAGATTCTTTACTTTTTAAAGAGTATAAAGGAGTTATTATAGATGATAAAACAGGAGACGAATTAGTATTTGCAACACTTACAATTGAAGATACCAATATTAGCTCTATTACAAATTCTGAAGGGGAGTTTGCGTTAAAGGTTCCAGACTCATTATCGAGTTCTAGTGTGTTAGTTTCTTTCTTAGGATATAAAGAAAGAAAAATTCCAATTTCGTCTTTACAAGAGAGAGAAAATGAAATTTCATTAATACCAGTTTCTATCGAACTCATGGGAATAGATGTTACAGCCCCTAAAGATGCTTTAGAATTAGTAAAGCGGATGTTAAAAAAGAAAGGCGATAATTATATTGAGTTTCCTGTTAAGATGACTGCATTTTATAGGGAAACTATAAAAAAGAGGAACAAAGATGCTTCTCTCTCAGAAGCAGTAGCTTATATTTATAAACAACCAAATTCATCTGGAAAAAAAGATTATATTGAGTTATATAAATCTAGAAAAAGTACCGATTACCATAGGTTAGATACCGTAGCGTTGAAGTTACAAGGAGGACCTTTCACGCCACTATATGTGGATATTATGAAGTACCCAGAATATATTTTTACAGAGGATCTTATTAAGCATTACGATTTTAAATTTACTACATCTACTACCATAAATGAAGAACCTGTCTATGTAGTTAGTTTTAAGCAAAAAGAAGGAGTTATTGATCCATTATTTTACGGTAAGATATATATCAGTTCTAAGTCAGAAGCGTTAATGAGCGCTGTTTTTAATCTTAATGTCGATAATAAAGAACTTGTAAGTGATCTTTTGGTAAGAAGTAAACCTAATGGAATAGATGCATATCCAACGGAGGCATTGTATAGAGTGGATTATAGAATTAATGAAGGAAAGTATTATTATGGCTACGGAAATGTTCAATTAGCTTTTGTGGTTGATAGAAAGGGGAAATTATTTAATTCTAAATATTTTGTGAGTAGTGAGATGGCTATTACAGATTGGGAAGAAAGTGAAGCGGGTAAAGATTTGAGATATAGAGACCGAATGAAGAGTTCTATTATTATTGTAGATGAAGCGTCTGGGTTTTCTGATCCTGAATTCTGGGGAGCGTATAATGTGATAGAACCAGAAAAATCTATAGAGTCGGCAATAAATAAAATTCAGAAGCAATTAGAACGCGATAGTGATTAATTCGCTGTTGATTGCATAATTTTAAATTAAATAGCGGTATTAATTTTATTTAAGAGTTAATAATAAGCGCCAATCTTTTAAGATTACTAAGTGTAATTTTTAAAAGATTGGCTTTTTTTTACATTTTTAATTTTCAAATTAACATAAATTAAGTGTTTGGCATAGAATTGGATATTATTTTTACGGCCATAATGGGGTTTATCAATAATAAAGAGATAAAATTTTATTAAAACATTGATGTTTAGGTTTTATAAAAAGCTTTATCTAATTATATTTATCGCTGTCATGAATTATTAATGATAATATGAGATTTTTAGTAACTATAATTATTATACTTTTTGGATCTGTTGCTTACGCTCAAGGGGATTTGCCAAATGCGCCAATTCCATTAGAGGGGCTTAATGCTACGCAACAACAAAATGATGATGCTAAGAAAGAAAAACCATTAGATATTAAAGCTGTTCCAGATTTGGAGATTCCAGATGCTCCTGAAGCTCCTAAAGAGCGTTCTGCAACAGATATTGCTAACAAAGAAGTAAACCTTTTGGCACCAACAGAGGTTTTTCTAGACCCAGGAGAACGTTTTCAGAAGAAAACTAATAAAGACTTCAGCAAAGGAGACAATCAGAAGATTGGAGCCACAACAACTCAGTATTTTGGAGATTTTAAAACGAATGCCAAAGCAGTAAAAATATTATGTAGAGACCACCAATACGTAGATGGAGATCGGGTGAGTGTTATTGTAAATGATAAAGTGGTGGTTCCTAATGTATATTTAGATTCTAATTTTAAATCATATTTTCTTGAGTTAGAAGCTGGCTTTAATAAAATTGAGTTTAAAGCTTTAAATCAAGGAACTTCAGGGCCTAATACCGCACAATTCGCAATTATAGACGATCAAGGAGTGCAGATATCTTCCAATATTTGGAATTTAGCAACTGGAGTAAAAGCATCTATACTGATAATTAAAGAATAGCAAGAACATACATCTTCTCAAAAGCTTTTATAAAATCTTAACGCGCCTTAGATAGAAAAAATCTAATCAATTTTATATCTTTAGAGTACAGTATCTTAATATCTCATTATATTATAGTTAATGGGTATAGATTTCGTATCATTTTAAAAATATAAATCATGGAACGTGTATTAATAGCTATCGATTACAACCCTACTTCAGAAGAAGTTGTAAAAAAAGGATATCAATTAGCAAAAAAGTTAGGAGCAGAGGTTTGTTTAATGCATGTAATAAGTAATTTGCAGTATTATGGTATCCAATATCCTAGTTTTATGGGGTATGATACAATGAATATTCCTTACGATCCAAGTATCCAAGATGAGATGAAAAATGTAGCTAAAGATTTCTTAGATACGGCTACAAAACATCTTAACGATTCTACTATTTCTTCTCACATTGCAGAAGGAGATACTGCAGACGAAGTCCTAGAATATGCAAAAGAGTGGGATGCTTCACTTATTGTAATGGGGACACATAGCCATAGTACATTAGAAAAGATATTAATAGGTACAGTTGCATCTTCTGTGTTAGAGCACACTAAAATACCTGTTTTCATGGTTCCTATTAAAAAGGACTAAATTGGAACAACTTTCAATTAATAATTTTATTGCTGAATTTCCTTTTTCTGATAGCGAAATAGAATCTCCATGGAATTTCACTTCACTAATAAAAGAGTACATTCTTAAATATATTAAGTCGTTAAATGACGATTTCCAGATTACAAACAATATAGCGATTCATAAAACGGCAATTATAGAGAATGGTGCAGTACTTAAATCTCCAGGCTTTATAGGAGCAAATAGTTTTGTAGGAGCGAATTCATATTTAAGAGAAGGTTTTTTTATTGCAGACAATGCTCATATTGGAGCTAATTGTGAGATTAAAAGCAGTTTTATAGGAAAATCTTCTGCTATAGCACATTTAAATTATATAGGAAATACTATTATTGGAAACAATGTAAATTTTGAAGCTGGATCTATTGCTGCCAATCATTATAACGAAAGGGACGATAAATCGATTTTTGTTTCTTATAACGGACAACTAATAAAAACAGGAGTTACCAAATTTGGTTCTTTAGTAGGAGACGGTTGTAAGATAGGTGCTAATGCAGTTTTATCTCCAGGAACACTCATTTTAAAGAAAACAATTGTTAAGCGTTTAGAGCTAGTAGACCAAACTACTGAACAGTAGCTATATAAACTTATTTTCAAAATTATTATATAAATATATTAGTCAGTAATAACATTAATTTAACGTTAGATAATCATATTAATTGTAATATTGCAATAAACAAATTGATATGGGATTAACAAAGGCAGAAATTTTTACGGAAGAGCAAAATGAAATTGCAAGTATTGCCAAAGTATTAGGGCATCCTGCTCGAATAGCTATTTTACAATACCTTTTTAAAACAGAGGCGTGTATCTGTGGAGATTTGGTAAATGAAATTGGATTAGCACAGCCTACAATATCTCAGCATCTAAAGGAGCTTAAAAATATGGGGATTATTAAAGGAACCATAGAAGGTACTAGCGTTTGTTATTGTATTGATAAAGATAATTGGCAACGTGTATCTGGTACTTTAGGAGTTTTTATTAATAAGAAGCCTTTTTCTATAGATGATTGCTGTTAGGAGGCAACATAGAGCTAGACTACTAACGTTCAACGAAAATTAAAAAAATCACATTTAAATAAATAATAATGAAATTATCAGAATTTAAATCAGAATTAAAAGGAAGAAAAGAGATTGCTTTTCAGTTACCTAACGGAAGTTTAGTACCAAGTCATTTCCACGTTACGGAAGTAGGGGCAATAACTAAAAAGTTTATTGACTGCGGAGGAACTTTAAGAACAGAAGAAGTAATTAATTTTCAACTATGGGAAGAAAATGATTATGATCATCGTTTACACCCTGAAAAGTTAGTTAACATTATAGAACTTTCAGAAGAAAAGTTAAATCTTGAAGATCATGAGATCGAAGTAGAATACCAAGGAGAAACTATCAGCAAATATGGACTTTCTGTAGCTGGAGATGCTTTTCTTTTGACAACGAAGCAAACAGATTGTTTGGCTAAAGATGCTTGTGGTATTCCTGAAAAGAAAAAAGTTGAATTATCATCTCTAAATGCCGATGCAGGAAATTCTTGCGTACCTGGTTCTGGATGTTGCTAAATTAAATATACTATGTATCAAGATATTCAAGACGTAATCGCTTCTTTTAGTGGTAATAATGTTCCTAATGAGCGTAAAGAGATACTTAATTCTTTAGTAAACTTTATTAACGACAAATACGCTGATAGTAAGCAGGTTAATATTAATTTTATTTGTACTCATAATTCAAGAAGAAGTCACTTGTCTCAAGTATGGGCACAAGCGATGGCTAATTATTTCGATTTAAAGAATATCTATTGTTATTCGGGAGGGACAGAGCAGACAGCTATGTTTCCAATGGTTGCAGAGACCCTAAAATCTAGCGGTTTTAAAGTGAATCCTATTTCAGAAGGAGATAATCCTGTGTATACAATTAAATACAGTGCTAATAATCATCCTATCATTGCTTTTTCAAAGAAGTATGATGATGTATTTAATCCTGAAAGTGGATTTGCTGCTATTATGACTTGTTCGCAAGCAGACAGTGGTTGTCCGTTTATTGCAGGTGCTGAAAAAAGAATTCCAATAACTTATGAAGATCCAAAAGCATTTGATGGTACTCCAGAGCAAAAAGAAAAGTATCAAGAAAGAAGCTTGCAAATAGCTGAAGAAATGTATTATGTCTTTTCTAATATAAATAAGTAATGAAGGATAAAAAGAAATTAAGTTTTTTAGACAGATACCTAACGCTTTGGATATTCCTAGCAATGGGAATAGGTGTTTCTTTAGGTTATTTTTTTACTGATATTCCGGAGTATATTAATTCATTTAATAGCGGTACTACAAATATACCTATCGCTATTGGGTTAATTTTAATGATGTATCCTCCATTAGCAAAAGTAGATTATGCATTGCTTCCAAAAGTTTTTAAAAACGTAAAAGTCTTATCGATTTCATTAGTCTTAAATTGGATTATTGGTCCTTTTCTAATGTTTTTTTTAGCGATTATATTTTTACAGGATTATCCAGAATATATGGTAGGATTAATATTAATAGGACTTGCAAGATGTATTGCAATGGTATTAGTATGGAATGATCTTGCAGAAGGGAGTAATGAATATGGGGCTGGATTAGTAGCTCTTAATAGTATTTTCCAAGTATTTGGTTATAGCTTCTATGCGTGGTTTTTTATAACGATACTCCCTCCATATTTTGGGTTTGAAGGCGCTATTGTAGATATTCCAATAGAAACAATTGCAGAAAGTGTAGCGATATATTTAGGAATTCCTTTTTTACTAGGATTTTTAAGTAGATATATTTTAGTAAAAGTAAAAGGAGAAGATTGGTATACAAATAAGTTTTTACCATTTATTTCTCCAATTACATTGATTTCACTTTTGTTTACGATTGTTATAATGTTCTCTTTAAAAGGAGAGCTTATCGTAGAAATCCCAATGGACGTTATTATTATAGCTATTCCATTATTGATATACTTTACAGTGATGTTCTTTATAGGTTTCTTTGTTAGTAAAGCAAAAGGAACTCCTTACGAAACGAATGTTGCAATTGCTTTTACAGCAGCCGGAAATAATTTTGAACTTGCAATTGCTGTAGCTATTGCTGTTTTTGGCCTTAATTCTGGACAAGCATTTACAGGGGTTATTGGTCCTTTAGTTGAGGTTCCAGCACTTATTCTTCTAGTGAAAGTAGCTTTCTGGCTTAGAAAAAAATATTATCCAGAATCGGTATAACTATTTTAATGATTCCTGTATTTATTTTATGGTTTCTACACTATGGAAACTTTAAAATAAGTACAGGAATTTTTTATTGAATAATATTTACAACCAATAATTGTAAATAGGCTTTAGTCATCCTCTTATTCACTTTTCATTGAGATTATTAATAATATATAATTCCTCATCGCCATTTTCTTAACACCCTAATTTCAGATTATATTTAGTAATTCAGAAAACTTATAGTATATTTATTATAATAACTTTTAAATACTAACTGCTTACCTAGATTTAAGGTTTATAATGATAGAAGTTAATATAAATTGCGACTTAGGGGAGGGTACTTCAAACGAAGCGTCCATAATGCCTTACATACAATCTTGTAATATTGCTTGCGGTGGTCATGTAGGAAATCGTAATACGATAGCGGAAGCAATTCAAATAGCTTTAAAAAATGATGTCGCTATTGGAGCTCACCCTTCTTACCCTGATGTTGAGAATTTCGGAAGAGTTTCTATGTCTATTTCAAATGAAGACCTAGTAAATACCATACAAAAACAGATGAAGCTCTTTGATGAGGTTTTATCTGAATATGATGCTACATTACACCATATAAAACCACATGGCGCTCTTTATAATGACATAGCAAAAGATGATAAATTAGCAATTGTTTTTTTATCCGCAATAGCGGATTATAAAAATAGAGCAGCTATTTACGTTCCCTTTGGGAGTGTTGTTGCAAAAAAGGCTTTAGAAGAAGGCTTTACAATATATTATGAAGCTTTTGCAGACAGAGCTTATAATGACGATTTATCTTTAGTAAGTAGAAAACTACCGAATTCATTGATAACAGATAAGAATCAGGTTTTGGAACAGATCATGCATATTAAAAATAAAGAAGCTGTAATAAGTATAAATAATAAAGCAATACCGATGGAGGCTGCTACATTTTGTGTACATTCGGATACAGAAAATGCTATAGAAATAGTAGAATTTCTTTATAAAAATTTTCAAACCGCTAACATTGGATAAGTTTAAATTAGAGTATCGGAGATTCGGAAATAAGGCCTTATTAATTGAATGGCCTAGAATGGTTAATGAATCCATTTTAAATGATATTATAAAGTTTAAGAAGCTCATTTTAGAAAATTTAGACGCCTATGAACTTATTCCAGCATATAATTCTCTAACTATTATTTCTAGTGAAGAAATTGATCATGACTCTCTGGTCAAAAAGTTAAAAGAGATTTATAAGCAGAATTATACCCAAGCTAAAATTCAGCGAAAATTATGGCATATTCCTGTTTGTTACGATACAGAGTTTGGAATTGATATGGAAGATTACTCTCTTTCAAAAAAAATGAGTATCGAAAAGATTATAGACTTACATGTAGCGCCATTGTATACTATTTATTGTATTGGTTTTTTGCCAGGGTTTATGTATTTAGGAGGGTTAAATAAGGCTTTACATCATCCAAGGAGAGATACCCCGCGCTTACAAATTCCTCAGGGTTCTGTAGGAATTGGAGGAGAGCAAACTGGTGTTTATCCTCAAGTTTCTCCTGGTGGTTGGAATATTATAGGAAATTCTCCAGTCAAAATTTTTAATGCTGCAAATGAAAATCCTTGTGGTGTGAGTGTTGGCGATAAAATAAAGTTTTATTCTATAGATAAAGCGGAACATGAATTAATAACAATTCAGGTAGATGCTAATATATTTCATTTAAAAACATATGAATTAGATGATACAAGTAAATAAACCTGGGTTTTATTCTTCGGTACAAGATTTAGGGAGATTTGGATATCGAGATAAAGGGGTTCCAATAAGTGGAGTCATGGATTCTATTTCTGCAAAATTTGCGAATAAATTATTAGGGAACGATGAAAATGATGCTGTCTTAGAAATTACAATGACGGGACCTGAATTAGTTTTTAGTAGAGCAACAGTTATTGCTATTAGCGGAGCCATTATATCTCCTAAAATAAATGGTGCTGAGATTTATAATGATGAGGTTTATGAAATACAACCTGGTGATATTTTAAGTTTTGGTGAACTTAAAACTGGATTTAGGTGTTATTTAGCTGTCCAAGGAGGATTTAATACGGAGACTATTTTGGGGAGTAAATCTTGGTATGTTTCATTAACAACGTATTCTCATCTTTTACAAGGAAAAAAAATTGAAGTTGATGAAAGTAGTAAACAGGATATTAAGGATGATTTACCAGGAATGAATCATAATTTCGATTCTAAAAAATTGGAAGTATACAAAGGGCCAGAGTTTCATTTGTTAACGGAAGAGCAGGAGCAGCAGGTCTTAAACGGAATTTTTAATATTGCTAAAGAGAATAGTAGAATGGCATACCAATTAAAACAGCAACTTTATCCTCATAATTACTCTATATTAACTTCCGCAACCACTCCAGGAACTGTACAGTTTACGCCAGCAGGAAAACTAATTATTTTAATGAAAGATGCACAAACTACAGGCGGGTATCCAAGAGTATTACAATTAACAGATAACGCAATAGCATTATTGGCTCAAAAAAGAACAGGGGAAGAGGTTATCTTTTCTTTGAAAGAGTAACTGTTATGATATCATTTTATTAGTATTTATTTCTTCTGAAAGAAGAGTTAAAATATCGAGTTTGTTTAAAGAAAGCGATATTTCATTGGCTTTTTTATTTAAAATCTTATGGTTCAATAAAGAATGCCATATCTTATTAATATGATCGGCATGATTTGTATTTTCTTCATAATTGATTATTTCTTCTTCATATGCTTTTAAAATTAGTTCCTTGATAATAATACGAGAGGTATTGATTCTTTCTTCAATAGGTTTTAAAGCATTTGATAGTGTTTCTGTAATTGTTGGAATTAAAGCGGAAGCACGTTCTAATTGATATTTCTTTAATGGAATTCTTTGATCTATAGCAGTGTTAAATCCTAAAACTTCTATTCTATGTGCTGCAATATGTGTATAATCTGCTATTTTGTTTTTTCTTAAAACATCTTCTATGTCTTTTAAAAAGCTATATAGTTCTTCTGAAGCAGAGATATCTTCTTCCTCAATTAAATTTAAAATCCTCTCAAGAGAATAACTTGTTTTTAACTTTATTTTGTTGTGAATGTCTAAATAAGAAGTCTCCCTTTTCATAGCCTGAATTTTTATTTGCAAGATATAGAATATACACATTGATAAAAAGGGGGAAAATCCTGATATATTAGTTTATTATAATCAGTAATATTATATGTTTTCTGTGCTCAAGCATATTTACTTTGTTTACGAACATCTGTTGTAATGTATTTTCAAATATTATGATTATAAAAATGGAGATTACATATTCTGATTACAGAGAAACCTAAACTTTAATCGAATAAATCCTAAATATATATTTAATAAAAATTAAAATATATATTTTAGTCAAAGAGAGTTATAAACTCTCCACTTTAAACCAATAACAAAACTATTAATGATGGAAAAAAAACCTAAAAAGTGTATCACTTCAAAAAAGGCAAAAAAACTTCAAGACAGGTACGTTAAAGTAATTGAAAAGGCTTTAAAAAAGGAATTCAAGAAAGATATCTGTAGAGACTTCAGCTGGTCTTTAGAAGAGCTAGAGGATTATATTGCTTATGTAAAAAGTGAAGCTAAAGAAAAAGGGTACAAAGATCTTGGACTCCGATTTTTTATGGGGAAATATGAAGATGATGAAGAGAAAGGAGATGTAACTATGTTTATAGCTCCAACGGGAACCAAAGAGAATATGGTTCTTAAATCTGCAGTGAGTGATGACGACGATGATACTATTGAAGATATTGATCCTTACAATTCTGGACACAGTAGAATCCCCCCAAGAAATTACTAAATGCTGGATTTTTTACTGACAGATTATTTTTATCACTTAGAGATTATTGCGGCAATTGTTGCCACTTTAACCTATAAAAAATATCTACACACACCGTGTAGATATTTTTTGTTTTATTTATGGGGAGTAGTCATAATTGAGACTATTGGTCTTATTCCTGTATTACATTATTTTAATCCTTCGTCGGAGTTTATAATATGGTTAACAAGCATTTTTAAAGAGAAATATGTAGTCGTTAACGATTGGTTGTATAATACCTACTTTATACTTCATTATTTATTCTATTTGGCTTTTTACTGGAGGATTTTAAAACTTGAAAAGTTTAAAAACATAGTAAAATTATTAGTGTTAGCATTCATTATTGTTGCTGTAGGGGATGTGGTTTATAATTTTAATGAATATAGCAGTCAATATTTAATAACGTTACGTATTGTGGGAGCTATATTTTTAACTATAGCTATTTTTCTTTATTTTATGGATATAATTTATAATGACGAATTATCTAAATTTTATTTGACCCTACCATTTTGGATTTCGATTGGTGCATTGATATTTAATCTATTAATTGTTCCAATAAGTATTTTTTCTGACATGATGTTTTCATCAGATCTTTTTTATGAATGGTTCCATATCATACTAAATATCTCTAATTATTTTCTTTATTCTTTTTTTATTATTGGATTCATTGTTCATACATATCGAGAAAAAATAGAGCAATCGTTTCATAAAAGATGAACTCAAAAAGGGTGAAAGTACCCTTTTAGCATTTATGTGATATATTAAATTTGCAATGTTTATAATAATAGTATTTGATAAAAAAACAGTAAACTATAAATCCCCAAACAACAAACCTTAGTGTTTATAATATATATGGAAAATGAAAAAGAGATTGTAAGTCTAATTATATATGTAAGTGCACTTATAGTTATTCTCGTAATATTTGTAGTTGCCTTTTTTTTAGTTTACCAACGAAGAAAAACTCAACTTCTCTTAGAGAAAGTAGAAGAGCGTCGGAAGTTTGAGCACGAACTGGCAAAAGCACAAACAGAAATTCAAGAACAAACATTTAAAAATATAAGTTGGGAATTACATGATAATATAGGTCAGTTGCTTACGGTTGCAAAAATGCAATTAAATATGTTGCAAAGCGGTTTACCAGAGGAAAAGCAAAAATCTTTTGATGAAGCTTCGAATGTTTTAGGACAAGGAGTAAATGAGATTAGGCAACTTTCTCATTCCTTAAACACTAATTTTATTTCGAAAATAGGGTTACAAGAATCTTTGGAAAGAGAAATAAATAGGTTTAAAAGGCTTAATTTTCTTGAAGTTGAATATGAAGTTGAAGGAGATCCTTATGCTGTTAATAAGAAGGATGAGATTATTATTTTCAGAATTTTCCAAGAGTGTTTTTCTAATGTAGTTAAATATTCAAAAGCTACATTATTAACTATTAAATTATCCTATACATCAAATCAATTATCAGTAGTTGTAAAAGATAATGGAGTAGGTTTTGATATTAATGAAGAAAAAGAGGGGACAGGATTGTTAAATATGAAGATGCGCGCGGCGCTTATTGGTGCAAATTTTTCTATTCAAACTCAAAAAAATGAAGGAGTTTCAGTAACTTTGGTGTATCCAACGAACTAAGACTATAATGAAAAAGTATTCCATTGCTATTGTAGATGATCATCTTTTGTTTGCTAAGTCTCTTACATCTTTAGTAGGATCTTTAGACAATTATGAGGTTTCTTTTCATGCAAAAAATGGAAAAGAGTTTATTGAGGCTCTAAAGAATAGTTCAAAGCCAGATATCGTTCTTTTAGATATTAACATGCCAATTATGAATGGAGTTGAAACTATGGAATGGCTAAAGGTAAATTATCCACTCCAAAAAGTTATAGCGCTTTCGATGGATGATCGAGAAGAAACGATTATTCAAATGCTCCGTTTGGGTGCTAAGGGGTATCTTTTAAAAGATATTCATCCAGATGTATTTGAAAGTGCTTTAAATGATGTAATTCTTAAAGGTTTTTATTATTCTGATAAAATTACAAACAAGCTTTTAGATCGGATTGATAAAAAGGAGAGTAAGGAGAACGGTATAAAGTTAAAAGACAGAGAGATTCAGTTTTTAAAACTTGCCTGTACAGAAATGACTTATAAAGAAATAGCTGCTGAAATGTGTCTGTCTCCGAAAACTATAGATGGATATCGTGAGAGTCTTTTTGAAAAGCTCGAAGTTAAAAGTCGAATTGGAATTGTACTTTATGGAATAAAAAATAAGTATATAGAAAATTAAAGAAATAACTATATACTTATTTTAAATCAAATATATTTTACGTGTATTTATTCACGTTTAAATGAGTGTCGTGCAACCATTATTCTTTATAATACTCCAATA
Source organism: Joostella atrarenae (assembly GCF_021764745.1). Classification (GTDB taxonomy): domain Bacteria; phylum Bacteroidota; class Bacteroidia; order Flavobacteriales; family Flavobacteriaceae; genus Galbibacter; species Galbibacter atrarenae. Next base: position 136,453 of record NZ_JAETXX010000002.1, read on the forward strand.
ATTCTTTTAGTTTATCTATAGAATCTTTAAGTCCGCCTTCTCTATTTCTTAAGAACCAAGTTGTTTCTTGATTTTCAATAATAGGAGCTAATTCAGCGGCTAAACTATCCTTTTCTATCGTTGGGATATTTTTGGTAGCATAATCATTAGCTTTTAATCGAGCTTCTCCTAAATGCGCTCCATGTAATGCTAAAGCTGCTGCTTGTTTGGTTTCTTTTAATACAATTTCAGCATCTTTTGAACTAGGTTTTCCTTTAGCTAAGATAGCTAACGCATCATTAACTTCTTTTTCTGCTGCTTGCAATCCTTTTACTGTTAAGTGTTTTGTTTGAAAGTGACCTTTCATGGTCCATTTAAACCTTCTTAACATTAAGTGAAATGCATTAGCATTTCCATTTGGAATATCAGCCTTTAAATAAGCGTCTCCAAGCATAAGTATCGCTTTACCAGTATTTCCAGTTGGATCTTTAAACACATAATGGTTTAATTGAAACTCAAGGTTCTTTGTAGCCTCTTCTTTATAATTCCAAGAATACGAAGCTCCAAGCAATAATGGAGCGTAGGTTACAGAAAGTGGCTGAAAGTGTCCAAAATCCCCCCAATTAGTATTTAAAAATCCTTTAGCTTCATTTTTATATCCCTCTACAGCGGCATTCTTTAGATTTATAAAGGCATTGGTATTTCTTCCAATTTCAGATCGCCACGTAGAAGTCCCTGGGCAAACGTAAAAATCTAGACCTGCTTCTTTAAATTTAGGAAGGTTTTTATCAAAAGGGTAAACGTCATCGTAACCCCAAACAACAGCAGTCATGTTTTTTGGAATGTCTTTTATTAACTCAGGATGATTTAATATTATATCTCCCCAAAACTGAGCTTTAAACCCTTGTTTATTAACTTCCGTATTTAGCTTTTTTAAGTAGTTTAAATATACTTGTCCTTTGCCAATTTTCTCGCATTCTTCTTTTGATCTACCTTCGCATAATTCTACGGTTTCGTCTCCACCAATATTAAAATATTCACTAGAAAAATTAGGGAGTAATTCTTCATAGAGGCTTTTCATTAGCTCTAAGGAGGCAGGATCTGTAGTATTTAAACTTGTACGATTTCTGTTTCCCCATATAGTTTTACAGTCGGTTGGACACTCTGCAAGGTCTAAGTATTCATCATGCTTCAACCAGTTCTCCATATGCCCAAAAGAGTTCTGATTAGGAACTAGGTCTATGTGTCTTTCTTTACAATATGCATCTAAGAGCTGGATTTCTTCAGCAGTAAGAGGGCTAGCATCTTTCCATACTTCCTTATGATCTTTATACGCAAAAGTATGTTCTATGTATAATTGCAGTTCATTTTGCTTCCAAAAAGCAAGTTTATCGATTAACTGATACAAAGTTTCCATAGTTGGAACTTTATCGCGACTTACATCAAGCATAACACCACGACGAACAAAATTTGGCCAATCGTTTATTTCTAGACAAGGAAGCGCCTTCTTTTCTGTAGTTGAGTAAGAGAGAAGTTGTAAAAGTGTTTGTTTTCCGTAATAAAGACCTGCGGTATTCTGTCCAGTAATAGAGATAACACCTGGTTTAATTTTTAAAATATATCCTTGAGGCTTTATATTAAGAGAATCAATTGTAAAATCTAAATCTAACTTTGGAGCTCCTACTTTAGGGAATAACTTTAGCTTCCCAGTAAAATCTTGATGTTCCAAGAGAGTTACTATTTTTGATATATAATGAGAGTTACTATCAGAATACGCAGCACAAGTATCACTAATTGTTATTTCTTGAGGCGGATTGATAAGGTACTTTTCTAAATCTTGTGAAGAACTATAGAAAAAAGTAAAACAGATAAAAAAACTTAGTAAGATGCTTTTCATAATTTTAAATAAACATTGAGGTTAGAAAGATACTAATTAAACATAAAAGTAGTAATAGTATGACTCTTTTGTAGTAAGATATTCTATTTTTGACTTTTAATTATGGCACGAGAATTGACTATACAGAGTGAAATAAACGATCTCGGCTTTAGTTTGAATACGAACTCGCAGAGTTTTAAGGCAATGAGATACTACTGAAAACAAGAATCGAACTCATTCTGAATGACAGAATGACTTATAAAGAACTATGAGTAAAAACAAATTTATAAATATGGACAGTTTGTCATTGCAAAATATTGATGATGATGCAGAGTTAATCCCATTGATGACTCCAGAAGATGAAGAAGAGATAAACAATGAGACGCTACCTGAAACACTACCTATTTTACCATTAAGGAATACCGTACTTTTTCCAGGGGTTGTAATCCCAATTACAGCTGGAAGAGATAAATCTATAAAGCTAATAAAAGACGCTTCTAATGGTAGTAAAGTTATAGGAGTTGTTTCTCAAAAGGACGAAAATGTTGAAGATCCAGAAATTGGAGATCTTAATACTACAGGAACAGTAGCTAGAATACTACGTGTTTTAAAAATGCCTGATGGGAATACTACTGTTATAATTCAAGGGAAAAAGCGTTTTGAAATAGAGGAAGTTACAAGTACGGAACCTTATTTTACAGCTAAAATAACAGGATTACCAGAGGAAAAGCCTGAGGCTGATAATAAGGAGTTTGCAACAATAATAGATTCTATAAAAGAACTAGCATTGCAAATTATTAAGGAGAGTCCAAATATCCCTTCAGAAGCTTCATTTGCTATAAAAAACATTGAAAGCGATTCATTTTTGATCAACTTTATTTCTTCAAATATGAATTTGGAGGTAAGTGATAAGCAAAAGCTTCTTGAAAATAAAAACTTACATGAAAGAGCGCTTGCGACTTTAAAATTTATGAATGTTGAGTTTCAGAAATTAAATTTAAGAAACGATATTCAGTCAAAAGTACGTTCTGATTTAGATCAGCAACAACGTGAGTATTTTCTTCAGCAACAAATGAAAACCATCCAAGAAGAATTAGGAGGGGGGTCTTATGAAGAAGAAGTGGAGCAAATGCGTGTTAGAGCTAAGAAAAAGAAATGGGACGCAAAAGTAAAAGAGCATTTCGATAAGGAGCTAGCAAAGTTACAGCGCATGAATCCGCAGGTAGCAGAATATTCTATTCAGCGTAACTATTTAGACTTATTTTTAGATCTTCCTTGGAATAAATTCTCTAAGGATAAATTCGATTTAAAAAGAGCTGAAAAAATACTAGAAAAAGATCATTACGGATTAGAAGACGTTAAAAAACGTATCATAGAATACTTAGCTGTACTAAAGTTAAGAAACGATATGAAGTCTCCAATATTATGTCTTTACGGACCTCCAGGAGTTGGTAAAACATCATTAGGGAGATCTATAGCAGAGGCCTTGGGGAGAGAATATGTGCGTATTTCTTTAGGAGGATTGAGAGATGAAGCAGAAATAAGAGGACATAGAAAAACGTATATTGGAGCAATGCCAGGAAGGATTATTCAATCCCTAAAAAAGGCAGGGACTTCAAATCCTGTATTTATTTTAGATGAAATAGATAAGCTTTCTTCAAGTCATAATGGTGATCCTTCTTCTGCAATGTTAGAAGTTTTAGATCCAGAGCAGAACAAGGAATTTTATGATAATTTCTTGGAAATGGGATACGATCTATCTAAGGTTATGTTTATTGCTACTGCAAATAACCTTGGGGGGATTCAGCCAGCATTAAGAGACCGTATGGAGATCATTAATGTTACTGGTTATACTATCGAAGAAAAGGTTGAGATTGGTAAACGTCATTTACTTCCTAAACAATTGGAAGAGCATGGACTTACTAAAACAGATCTTAAAGTAGGGAAGAAAGAGCTTGAAAAAATAGTTGAAGGATATACTAGAGAATCTGGAGTTAGAGGTTTAGAAAAGCAGATTGCTAAGATGGTACGTTATGCTGCTAAATCTATTGCGATGGAAGAGGAGTATGATGTTAAGGTAAGTGTTGAAGATGTAGAGAAAGTATTAGGTGCTGCTCGTTTAGAAAGAGATAAATATGAGAATAATGATGTTGCAGGTGTTGTTACAGGACTAGCTTGGACAAGTGTTGGTGGTGATATTCTCTTTATAGAATCTATACTTTCTAAAGGTAAAGGAACGCTTTCTATTACTGGGAATTTAGGGAAAGTGATGAAAGAATCGGCTACCCTTGCCATGGAATACATTAAATCGAATGCAGAAAGTTTAGGAATAGATCCAGAAGTTTTTAGCAAATACAATGTACATATCCACGTTCCGGAAGGGGCAACTCCAAAAGACGGACCTAGTGCTGGGGTGACGATGTTAACTTCTTTAGTTTCGTTATTTACTCAGAAAAAAGTTAAGAAGAGCATTGCAATGACTGGAGAGATAACACTTAGAGGTAAAGTGTTGCCAGTAGGTGGAATCAAAGAAAAAATCCTTGCAGCAAAAAGAGCTCGTATTAAAGAGTTAATTTTGTGTAATGAGAATAAACGTGACATTTTAGAGATCAAAGAAGAGTATTTAAAAGGACTTACCTTTCATTATGTAAATGAAATGAGTGAAGTTATTGATCTTGCAATCACGAATCAGAAAGTTAAAAATGCCAAAGAATTATAATAGGTGTTAAGACAACTCCATTGGATAGTATCCATTTACTATCCAATGGAGTTTTCAAAATAATAAAGCTCAACAGATGAAAAAGATAACCATTGCCATAGACGGATTTTCATCCACAGGTAAAAGTACAATAGCAAAACAATTAGCTAAAAAGTTGAACTATGTGTATGTAGATACAGGAGCAATGTATCGTGCGGTAGCATTATATGCGCTTAATAATGGTTATATTGATGAAAAGGGGAAAGATCTAACTGGATTACTACAAAATCTCTCAAATATTACCTTAAATTTTAAGCTTAATGAAACTACAGGTAATGCAGATATGTATCTTAATGATGAGAATGTTGAAAAGGAAATACGCACGTTAAGAATTTCTAATGTTGTAAGTATTGTAGCTGCAGTTTCTGAAGTCCGTAAAAAGTTGGTAGAACAGCAAAAGAAAATGGGAGCAGAAAAAGGAGTTGTAATGGATGGAAGAGATATTGGAACTGTTGTTTTTCCTGATGCTGAATTAAAATTATTTATGACAGCTTCTGCTGAAACTAGAGCTCATAGACGTTATAAAGAGCTTGTTGATAGAGGAGAAGATGTGAACTTTAAAGATGTTTTGAAAAATGTTCAAGAGCGAGATCATATAGATTCTACACGAGAAGATTCTCCGCTTTTAAAAGCAGATGATGCTATTGAGTTTGATAATAGTGATATGGGATTGGAAGAGCAATTTGAACGTGTTTATAATTTCTCTCTTCGTATTATAGAGAAACAGTAGTCTAGGTTCTTCTTGATATCTGGCAAGGAATGTTTATGGATCAAAATCAGAAATTACCTAAATCTTTGCTCTATTTGATGGCCTTTGGAGCCGGGCTCATCGTTGCAAATAATTATTACAATCAACCTTTACTAGGTTTAATAGCTAAAAGTTTTCAGGTTTCAGAATCCGAAGTAAGTAATATTCCTCTATTTACTCAAGTAGGATATGCTTTTGGATTACTATTTCTAATTCCGTTAGGAGATAAATTCAACAGAAAGAAATTAATGTTAGTAGATTTTCTACTGATCATAGTTTCATTGATTATTGCTGCCACTTCATCTTCGCTAATAATTCTGATAATAGCCAGTTTTATGATTGGTTTTTCTTCAGTTATTCCTCAATTTTTTGTTCCTATGGCTGCGCAGCTAGCTAATCCTAATGAGCGAGGAAAAGCGATAGGCATTGTTATGAGTGGTTTATTAATTGGGATACTTGGGAGTCGCTTTATTAGTGGCTTTGTTGGAGAATATTTTGGTTGGCGTGCTATGTATTATATAGCAGCTGTAGCAGTTTCACTATATGGTATTTTGATTTATTTTAAGCTCCCTGCTATTACTTCAGAATTTAAAGGAACTTATAAGGAGTTGATGAAATCTATTTGGTTTTATTTTAAATCTGATAGCACTTTACGTTTAGCTTCTTTACGTGGAGCTATAGGTTTTGCTGGATTTAGTGCTTTTTGGACCACTCTTGTTTTTTTATTAGAAGATGTGTTTAATTATGGTAGCGGTGTAGCGGGAGCTTTTGGAGCCTTGGGTATCTGTGGAGCTTTAGCAGCGAATGTAATGGGGAAATTGAGCGACCGAATGAATAAGAATAAAGTAATTCTTATTGCTATTATAATTATGATATTCGCATGGTTGGTATTTTACTTTTCTACGGCATCTATTATAGGATTGGTAATTGGTGTTATTTTACTTGATATGGGACTACAATCGTTACACATTACGAATCAAAGTATCATTTTATCTGGTAGCCCTGAAGCAGGAAATCGGATCAATACCATATATATGGTAATTTACTTTATTGGTGGAGCACTTGGCACCATAACTGGAGCTCAGATATGGGAAATGTTCCATTGGAAAGGAGTAGCAGTGCTAGGAATGACCTATACCGTATTCATATTGTTTTTTCATGTATTGTATAAAAAACCAATCAATACACAGTCTTAAGATGATAAAGATTGATTTTTGTCTTCCTAATTATTTGAATATCAAAAATTAAGTTGTAAATTTGCACTCCTTTTTAGCAAACCAAAGAGAAAAAAAGGGTTTTTAAATAATTTATATATAAACATCTTCTGTGTTTAAATTTTGCTAATCTCTTGATTTAATACAGAATACAAATCTTAATCAGCAAACATGGCTGAATCTAAAGAAACACAAAAAGAGCAAGTTGCAGAAACTAAATCTGCAGAAGCTACACAAGAAGTAAAAGAAACAGTTTCTCAGGAAGAGTTTCTTAAAAACTTTAACTGGCACAATTACCAAGAAGGTATTGACCAAGTTGAAGATTCTAAATTACAAGAATTCGAAAACTTAGTTGCAGAAAACTTCGTAGACACCGCTGATGAAGAGGTTGTTGAAGGAACTGTAGTTCACTTAACAGACAGAGAAGCGATTATTGATATCAATGCGAAGTCTGAAGGAGTTATTTCTTTAAACGAGTTTCGTTACAATCCAAACTTAAAAGTAGGAGACAAGGTTGAAGTTTTAATCGACGTTCGCGAAGATAAAACTGGACAATTAATATTATCTCACCGTAAGGCTAGAACTATCAAGGCTTGGGATAGAGTTAATGCAGCTCATGATAAAGCTGAAATCGTTAATGGTTTTGTTAAGTGCAGAACTAAAGGTGGTATGATTGTAGACGTATTCGGAATCGAAGCGTTCTTACCTGGATCTCAAATTGATGTGAAGCCAATTCGTGATTACGATGCTTATGTTGGTAAAACAATGGAATTCAAAGTGGTTAAAATTAATCATGAGTTCAAAAACGTTGTTGTATCTCACAAAGCTCTTATCGAGGCAGATATCGAAGAACAGAAAAAAGAAATCATCGGGCAGCTTGAAAAAGGTCAAGTTCTTGAAGGAACCGTTAAGAATATTACATCTTACGGGGTATTCATCGATCTTGGTGGCGTAGATGGTCTTATCCATATTACAGATCTTTCTTGGTCTCGTATCAACCATCCAAATGAGGTTGTTGAATTAGATCAGAAATTAAACGTTGTAATCTTAGACTTTGATGATAACAAGTCTAGAATTCAATTAGGTCTTAAACAATTACAGAAACACCCATGGGAAGCTTTAGGTGATGAAGTAAAAGTTGGTGATCAAGTTAAAGGTAAAGTAGTTGTTATTGCAGATTACGGTGCGTTTATCGAAGTAGCTGACGGTGTTGAAGGTCTTATCCACGTTTCTGAAATGTCTTGGTCTACACACTTACGTTCGGCTCAAGATTTCGTGAAAGTTGGAGATGAAGTACAAGCAGTAGTGCTTACTTTAGATCGTGAAGATCGTAAAATGTCTCTTGGTATCAAGCAATTAACGCCAGATCCATGGACAGATATTACAACTAAATATCCTGTAGGTTCTAAGCACACAGGAATCGTTCGTAACTTTACAAACTTTGGAGTTTTTGTTGAATTAGAAGAAGGAATTGACGGATTGATTTATATCTCTGATCTTTCTTGGACTAAGAAAATCAAACACCCATCTGAATTTGTAAATGTTGGTGATAAGTTAGAAGTTGAAGTTCTTGAACTAGATGTTGATGGACGTAAACTAAGCCTTGGTCACAAACAAACTACTGAAAACCCATGGGATAAGTACGAAACAGAATTTGCTGAAGGTACTATTCACAATGCGGAAATCGGAGAGATTGTAGATAAAGGTGCTACTATCGATTTCAATGAAGATATCGTTGCTTTCGTTCCATCTCGTCATTTAGAGAAAGAAGATGGTAAGAAGTTGAAAAAAGGAGATACTGCTGATTTCAAAATCATTGAGTTCAATAAAGAATTCAAAAGAGTAGTTGCTTCTCATACAGCTATCTTCAAAGAAGAAGAAGAGAAAAATGTAAAAGCTGCTACAAAACGTAGTAACCAAGCAGAGAAAACAACTCTTGGTGATGCTAATGCAGAGCTTCAAGCATTAAAAGATAAAATGGAAGGGAAATAATAATTTCCAATTCATTTAAAAATTAAACCCTCCAATTTTTGGAGGGTTTTTTTATGCTTTAACTTTAAATTAAAGTCTGAATATTCACTTGATAATTAATATTTCTGTTACGTTGTGTAGTTATTAACTCACTGCTTCTTTGTATACTTTTAAGCAGCGTTCTCTCGCTTCTTTATGGTCCACAATAGGATCCGGATATGTAAGTTCATTTAAATCTGTCACCCAAGTATTAATATATTTTAAATCTTTATCGAACTTTTTAATTTGAGTGGTAGGATTAAAAATTCTAAAATAAGGAGCAGCATCAACGCCACTTCCTGCGGCCCATTGCCAATTACCAACATTACTAGAAAGTTCGTAATCTAAGAGCTTTTCTGCGAAATAAGCTTCTCCCCATCGCCAATCGATTAGCAAATGCTTGCACAGAAAACTAGCAACAACCATTCTAACTCTATTATGCATGTATCCAGTGGTATTCAATTCTCGCATTCCAGCATCCACTAATGGATAGCCAGTTTTCCCTTCACACCACTTCTTAAATTCAGCTTCATTATTTCTCCATTCTATTCGATCATATTTCTCTCTAAAAGCATTATTTACTGTCTTAGGGAAGTGCCATAGAATCTGCATAAAAAACTCTCTCCAAATCAGTTCATTCCAAAAAGTTTGCTCTTCAGCTTCTAACGCTTTCTTTAATATTTTTCTGATACCTACTGTCCCAAATCTTAAGTGTACACTTATGTTAGAAGTTCCATTTTCAGCAGGAAAATCTCTGTTCTCCTTGTAGTTATCAATTAGTGTAGGAGTAATATCGTAGTCTTTTACTTCAACTGTAGATTTTGTAAAACCTATTTCAGATAAACTAACATGTGGTAAGCGTGTATTCTTAACTAAGTTGTTTAAATACTGACTCGTATAATGAACGTTTAAATTCTTTTTACTGAAGTGTTCTCTCCATTTTTTCATGTAAGGAGTATACACAACATAAGGGTCTCCGTCGTCTTTTACTACTTCATCCTTTTCAAAAAATACTTGGTCTTTATAAGTTTCAAACTCTATTTTTTTACTAGCTAATAATTCCTTTATTTCTTCATCTCTTTTTTTAGCGTATGGCTCATAATCACGGTTTGTAAAAACTTTATTGATATTATATGTAGATGAAAGTTCCTTAAATATTTCTTTAGGTTCCCCGTAGAATAGTGCTATAGAACTATCGAGCTTATCTTGTAGTTCATCTCTCATATTTTGTAGAGTTTTAAAAATAAAACTTACTCGAGCATCATTTTTTGGGAGATCTTCAAGTATTTTCTTGTCGAATATGAAGATTGGCATTACTGGATTCTCAGCTTTTAAAGCTTCCAAAAAGCCCACATTATCGTCTAATCTAAGATCTCTACGGAACCAAAAAATATTAATATTATTTTCCATCTGAATAGTTTTCCATACAAAAGTAGTATAATTTTGTTTATTATTTAGTGATTTTCATTAAACAATATCGTTAGTATTATTTAAGATTTTGTTAACATTTCAACTTTACTTAATACGTAAATTCGTGTGATAAAAAACTAATTAAAAACAAACAATGAAAAAATTAATCTTACTAATTTGTGCTGTTTTAGGGTCTTATGCTTTAAACGCACAGGTAACAACGCCGCAGCCAAGTCCAACTTCAAAATTGGAGCAGAAAGTTGGTTTAACAGAGGTTACAATAGCCTATTCAAGACCATCTATGAGAGGTAGAGCTATTTTTGGAGAATTAGTGCCTTTTGGTGAAGTCTGGAGAACTGGAGCTAATCAGAATACAATAGTTACTTTTAGCGATGATGTGAAAATAGGAGGGAAAGATGTGAAAAAAGGGAGTTATGCGCTTTTTTCTAAGCCTAACAAAAATAGTTGGGATGTATACTTTTATAATGATACTAATAACTGGGGAAATCCTGAAAAATGGGATGACAGTAAAGTAGTAGCCAAAGTTACAGCTACACCTTATGAATTACCTTTTGAAGTTGAAACTTTTACTATCGATGTAGATAACTTAACTAATAATGGTGCTTCTTTAGGAATCGTTTGGGAAAATACATATGTGGGAGTTCCTTTTGAAGTTCCAACTAAAGAGAAAGCTACAGCAAGTATTAAAAAAGTAATGAATGGGCCACAATCTGGCGATTATTATGCTGCAGCTGTTTACTATTTACAAGAAGGTCAGGATTTAGATCAAGCTCAAGAATGGATGGATAAAGCTATTTCTGAACAAAAAGAAGCTCCTTTTTGGATGTTAAGACAGAAGTCACTTATTCAAGCTAAACAGGGAGATACAAAAGGAGCTATTGAGACTGCGAAAAAGTCTTTGGCTGCTGCTGAAAAAGCTGGTAATAAAGACTATGTAAAGCTTAACCAAGATTCTATAGCAGAATGGGGAGCTAAATAGTTTTTATATTATAAATGAATTTGAAAGAGACTGCTTAAATGCAGTCTTTTTTGTTTTTAAATGAAATTTTTTAGTTTTCTTACAAGGTTTAATTTTCCTTCATAAGGGGCATATTTCAATGGGATATCCAACCATGTTCCTCTTCTTACAACCGACTTATGATGTGAGAAAACATCAAAAGTTAGATTTCCATGATAGGCTCCAATACCACTTTGTCCAACACCACCAAATGGGAGTCTCTTGTTTACAAAATGCACAATAGTATCGTTTATAACACCTCCTCCATAAGAGAATTGGTTCATTACTTTATTAGAAAAGTTCTTGCGACTCGAAAATACATATAAAGAAAGGGGCTTCTCATATTTGGAAATAACATCACTAATTTCTTCTTCAGTATTATAACTGATAATCGGTAGCAATGGTCCAAAAATCTCCTCTTTCATAACATCACTATCTAAACTAGGTTCCGTTATTAAAGTTGGAGAAATATAGCAATCAGTTCGATCAATTTGACCTCCAAAAGTGACTTTTTCATAGTCGATTAAATCGGCTAGTCTGTCAAAATTACGTTGGTTTACAATTCGAGGGTAATCAGGAGAATTCTTCGGGTTATCAGAATATGCAGCGATTATTTCTTCCTTTAAAAAGGCTATCAACTTATCTTTAACTTCGGAAGCTACCAGAATATAATCTGGAGCGATACAGGTTTGTCCACCATTTAAAAACTTACCCCAAACAATTCTTCGTGCTGCTTGTTGTAGTTTAGCTGTTTCATCAACAATGCATGGGTTTTTCCCTCCTAATTCTAAGGTTACAGGAGTAAGGTTATTAGCTGCAGCTTGGTAAACAATTTTTCCCACTTGCGGACTCCCAGTAAAAAATATATAATCCCATCGTTCTTTAAGCAGTGCTGTAGAAGCATCTTTATCACCTTGAGTAACACTTACATAGTTTTCAGGAAATACTGCACTGATAATTTCTGAAATTATATTAGCCGTATTTGGGGTTAACTCCGAAGGCTTAATCACTGCTGTATTTCCCGCTGCAATGGCTCCAATTAAAGGGGATATGGCTAATTGAAACGGATAGTTCCAAGGAGCAATAATTAATACTGTTCCATAAGGTTCTTTAATGATTTTAGCAGAGGAGGGGAAGTTGATTAGCGAAGGTGATACCGCTTTTGGCTTTGCCCAAGAGTAGATCTTTTTTATGGCATCATTGAGTTCTCCTAAAATATATTGTGTTTCACTTAATAATGATTCAAATTCTGATTTTTTAAAATCTGCATACAAAGCATCGCAAATGTCTTTCTCACGAATTTCTATCTCAGATTTTAATTTTCTTAGAATATTTTTTCTCGCTTTTAAATCTCTTGTAGTCCCTTTGTTATAGTAAGCTTTCTGCTCTTCTAAGACCTGTTTAATTTGATTTTCCATTTGCAATTAAAGTAAAAATGTTTTTTCAAGTTAGAAATTATATCTAATATTGTAGTAATGAAAACGCAAATAATTAATATCATTTCTATTCTAGTCGCTGTGATTATTTCACGGGGATAGGAAGGAGTGTATATTATATCAATATAGCAAGCCTTCCTTTTTGGAAGGCTTTTTTAGTTTATGGCAATACCTAAAAACTATATTGTTATAGTAAAATAGCTAGCTAAGGATTGATTGATAAAGTAAATAAACGCTCTTAAAAAAGGTAAATAAAAGCGTTTGAATGTCCTAAAAATATACATTTAAATAGCTGTATATCAGTAATGTAGTTATTTATTAAGGGTGTTGGATTTAAAGTTAAAAAAGAAATGCTTTAAAATTTATAAATACAATAGTATATTTTTGAATAAAATTAGATAATACTTTAAAATTTAACATATAAAGTGAATTTAAAAAAATTTAGTCACCAAGTAACACAAGACCCAACGCTTCCAGCTGCACAAGCTATGTTACACGCATTGGGCTTAACAGATGAAGATTTACAAAAACCTTTTATAGGGATTGCAAGTACAGGTTATGAGGGAAACCCTTGTAATATGCATCTTAACGACCTAGCAAAGCATGTTAAAAAAGGAACTGCTAATGCAGACACGGTAGGATTAATTTTTAATACTATAGGAGTTAGTGATGGTATTTCTAACGGAACACCAGGAATGAAGTTCTCACTACCTTCTAGAGATATTATTGCAGATTCTATGGAAACTGTAGTAGAGGCTATGAGCTATGATGGTTTGATTACAGTAGTAGGTTGTGATAAAAATATGCCAGGAGCTTTAATGGCGCAATTGAGGTTAAATAGACCGTCTATTTTAGTGTATGGAGGAACGATTGCTTCTGGATGCCATAATGGAAAAAAATTAGATATTATATCTGCATTTGAGGCTTATGGCCAAAAAGTAGCAGGAACTATAGATGAGTCAGAGTACAAAGAAGTGATTCATAAAGCATGTCCTGGAGCTGGAGCTTGTGGTGGGATGTATACTGCAAACACAATGGCTTCTGCAATAGAAGCTTTAGGGATGTCATTGCCTTTTAACTCTTCAAATCCTGCGATTAGTAATAATAATCTTAAGGAAGAAGAGTGTGTAAAAGCAGGAGAGGCGCTTCGTTTATTATTAGAAAAAGATATTAAACCTTCTGATATTGTTACTAAAAAATCTTTAGAAAATGCCTTTAGATTGGTAACAGTTCTTGGAGGTTCTACGAATGCCGTTCTTCACTTTTTAGCAATTGCTAAAGCTGCTCAGGTAGAATTTACTTTAGACGATTTTAAAAAGATAAGCGATAATACTCCATTGCTAGCTGATTTAAAGCCTAGTGGTAAATATTCAATGGAAGATTTGCATGGTGTAGGGGGAATTCCTGGAGTGCTTAAATATATGTTAGATAACGATATGCTTCATGGAGATTGTCTAACGGTAACAGGTAAAACTATAGCTGAGAATTTAAAAGATGTTCCAAATTTAATTGCGAATCAAGAGATTGTAAAAACTTTAGACAAGCCTATTAAAGAAACAGGACATATTAGAATATTATTTGGAAATCTAGCTACAGAAGGTGCTGTTGCTAAAATTACAGGTAAAGAAGGCTTGTCTTTTAGAGGAACTGCAAATGTTTTTGATGGAGAAGATGCTGTAAATGAAGGGATAAAAACTGGAAAAGTAAAAAAAGGAGATGTCGTCATTATCCGCTACGAAGGGCCAAAAGGTGGACCAGGAATGCCGGAAATGCTAAAACCGACTTCTTCAATTATGGGAGCTGGTTTAGGTAAAGAAGTAGCATTAATTACAGACGGGCGTTTTTCTGGAGGATCTCATGGTTTCGTAGTGGGACACGTAGCACCGGAAGCACAAGTTGGAGGTAATATCGCTTTAGTAGAAAACGGAGATATTATTGCAATCGACGCTGTTAATAATACTATTAATATCGAGATTTCTGATGAAGAGCTTGCAAAAAGAAAAGAAAAATGGAAAGCTCCAGCTTTAAAAGTACAAAGAGGAGCATTATATAAATATGCAAAAACAGTTTCATCAGCTTCAAAAGGTTGTGTAACTGACGAGTTTTAGAAAAAATCCAATACTGTTTTATTATTCAGCAATAAAAAGACTAGAATACTAAAACGTCAATTTGATAATTGCGGACTCGATTCGTAACTAATAGATTGTTACTTATGGAAGTAAAGACATTAAGAAAAGAAGAAAGTAAAACCGGAACTAAGATAAGAGTTACGGGAGCAGAAGCAGTAATCCACTGTTTACTTGCCGAAGGGGTAGATACACTTTACGGTTATCCGGGAGGAGCTATTATGCCAATTTATGATGAACTTTATAAGTTTAAAGACAAACTTCATCATGTATTAACAAGACACGAGCAGGGGGCAACTCACGCTGCTCAAGGTTACGCTAGAGTTTCTGGGAAAGTAGGTGTTGCTATGGCTACATCTGGACCTGGAGCTACAAATCTGATTACTGGTATTGCAGATGCTCAGATAGATTCAACCCCAATGGTTTGTATTACTGGGCAAGTAGCACGTCATCTTTTAGGTTCGGATGCATTTCAAGAAACAGATATTGTTGGTATTTCAACACCAGTAACAAAATGGAATTATCAGATTACAAATGCTTCTGAAATTCCGGAGGTAATGGCAAAAGCTTTTTATATAGCTAGATCTGGACGTCCAGGACCTGTGTTAGTTGATATTACTAAAAATGCACAATTTGAGGAGTTTGATTTCGATTATCAAAAATGTACAGCTATCCGTAGTTATACTGCAAATCCAACTGTAGAAGCTTCGAAAATAGAAGAGGCTGCAGCTGCTATTAATAATGCTAAAAAACCTATGATTGTATGGGGGCAAGGTATTATTTTAGGAAAAGCAGAAGCAGAATTAAAAGAATTGGTAGAGAAATCTGGTATTCCTGCTGCTTGGACAATTTTAGGAGCCTCCGCTTTACCATCTACGCATCCTTTAAATGTAGGTATGGTTGGTATGCATGGTAATTACGGCCCTAATGTTTTGACTAACGAATGTGATGTTCTTATTGCATTGGGAATGCGTTTTGATGATCGTGTTACGGGAGATTTATCTACGTATGCTAAACAAGCTAAAGTTCTTCATTTTGAAATAGATCCTGCAGAAATTAATAAAAATGTGCATGCAGATGTTCCTGTTTTAGGAGATGTAAAAGAGTCTTTAAAGCAATTGCTGCCACTTATTAAAGAAAATAAGCATGAAGCTTGGCACAATGAGTTTAAAGAAAAATATAAAGTAGAATTCGATCAAGTAATAAATGGTGACCTTAATCCGACTACGGAAGGAATTACCATGGCAGAAGTTATTGAGCAGATTAATGTTTGCTCCAATCATGATGCTGTAATAGTTTCAGATGTTGGACAACACCAAATGATAGCTTGTAGATATGCTAAATTCAATAAGTCTAAAAGTAACATTACTTCTGGAGGATTAGGAACAATGGGATTTGCTCTTCCAGCAGCAATTGGTGCTAAAATGGGAGCTCCAGAGAGAGAAGTTGTTGCTATTATTGGAGATGGAGGTTACCAAATGACAATTCAGGAATTGGGTACCATTTTTCAGACACAAGTTCCAGTAAAAATTGTTGTTTTAAATAACGAATTTTTAGGAATGGTACGCCAATGGCAACAGTTGTTTTTTGACAAACGCTATGCATCCACAGAAATGATAAATCCAAATTTTGTGGCTATTGCTGAAGGATATCATATTCAAGCTAAAAAGGTAACTAAGCGAGAAGATTTAGAGGACGCTATTAAAGAGATGATAGCTTCTCCAGACGCATATTTCCTTGAAGTTTGTGTAGAAAAAGAAAATAATGTGTTCCCGATGATTCCTACAGGAGCTTCGGTTTCAGATATTCGTTTGAGTTAATATAAATTAGTTTATAAAGTTGTAATGTAGCTATGGATGTTATCTTTTTCAGGGTAATAAACATTGTAAAACATTCGGATAATAGCATGTAAAATGGAAGAAAATAAATCATATACAATATCGGTTTATTCTGAAGATAATGTGGGTTTATTAAATAGAATATCAGGAATATTCTTAAAAAGACACATTAATATAGAGAGTTTAAATGTATCTAAATCAGAGATTGACGGAGTATTTAAATTCACAATAGTTATTTTTTCTACGGAAGATTGGGCTCGTAAAATTGTAGGACAGATCGAAAAACAGATCGAAGTAATTAAAGCATATTACCATACAGATGATGAGACTATTTTTCAAGAATCAGCGCTTTTTAAAATAGCATCTAATTTATTATTTGATGAGCGTAAGATTCAGAATATTATAAAAGATAACCATTCAGAAATAGTAACAGTTTCTCCAGAGTTTTTCGTGATTTCAAAATCAGGAAGACGTGAAGAAATTGAAGTAATGTACGAACAGTTAAAACCATATGGAATTATGCAATTTGTTCGTTCAGGAAGAATATCAGTATCAAAATCAGAAATGAAAATTTCGAGTCTATTAAAAGACTTCAATTAAAGAATTAAACAACTAAAATTTATAATTAAAAATGGCAAATTATTTTAATACACTTTCACTTAGACAGCAATTAGAGCAATTGGGAGTTTGTGAATTTATGGATATTTCAGAATTTAGTGACGGTGTAGAAAAGTTAAAAGGCAAAAAAGTAGTTATCGTGGGATGCGGTGCGCAGGGTCTTAACCAAGGTCTTAATATGAGAGACTCTGGATTGGATGTTTCTTATGCATTGCGTGAAGGAGCTATTAAAGAAAAGAGACAGTCGTTTGTAAATGCATCAGAAAATGGATTTACGGTAGGGACATATAAAGAATTAATTCCTACTGCAGATTTAGTTTGTAATCTTACGCCAGACAAGCAGCATACAGATGTTGTGAGTACGATTATGCCACTTATGAAAAAGGGAGCTACTTTATCTTATTCTCACGGTTTTAATATCGTTGAAGAAGGGATGAAAGTTCGTGAAGATATTACAGTTATTATGGTGGCTCCAAAATGTCCTGGTTCTGAAGTTAGAGAAGAATATAAAAGAGGATTTGGAGTACCTACACTTATAGCTGTTCACCCAGAGAATGATCCTGAAGGAAAAGGATTAGAGCAAGCTAAGGCTTATGCAGCTGCTACTGGTGGACATAGAGCTGGAGTTTTACGTTCTTCTTTTGTTGCTGAAGTAAAATCTGACCTTATGGGAGAGCAAACCATTTTATGTGGATTGTTACAAACAGGTTCTATCTTGAGTTTCGATAAGATGATAGAAAAAGGAATTGATGCTGGATATGCTTCTAAATTAATCCAATACGGATGGGAAACAATTACTGAGGCTCTTAAATATGGTGGGATCACTAATATGATGGATCGTCTATCAAATCCTGCTAAAGTAGAAGCTTTTAAAATTTCAGAAGAATTAAAAGTAATAATGCGTCCTCTTTTCCAAAAACATATGGACGATATTATGAGTGGTCACTTTTCTAAAACAATGATGGAAGATTGGGCTAACGACGATAAAAACTTACATACTTGGAGAGCTGCAACTGGAGAAACTGCTTTTGAGAAAACACCTGCAGGAGATGTCGCTATTTCTGAGCAAGAATACTTTGACAATGCGGTGTTGATGGTAGCATTTGTAAAATCTGGAGTTGAATTAGCGTTCGAAACGATGACTGAAGCTGGAATTATTGCCGAATCTGCGTATTACGAATCTTTACACGAAACACCGCTTATTGCTAATACAATTGCAAGAAAGAAATTGTTTGAAATGAATCGTGTTATTTCAGATACAGCAGAATATGGTTGTTACTTATTTGATCATGCTTGTAAGCCTTTATTAAAAGACTTCATGAAAAATGTAGATACTAATATTATAGGAAAAGCTTTTTCTGATGATAATGGTGTTGATAATAAAGAGCTAATAGAAGTAAACAGTCAGATTCGTAATCACCCTGTAGAAGAGGTTGGAGCGTGGCTACGTTCTTCTATGACTGCCATGAAAAAGATTGTTTAATTCTTATGGGAGGATTTTAGCCTTGTTTAATACAGGCTTTAAAATTCCTAATTCTATATAAAATTATGCAGACAAAAACAGTTTACATACCAAAATTAGAAGATGTTAGAAAAGCTGCTGCAACCCTAAATGGGGTTGCAGCAGTTACACCTTTAACCTATAGCTTGCGCTATTCTAAAGAGTTTGAGGCTAATGTTTTACTTAAAAGAGAAGATTTACAGGTAGTTCGTTCGTACAAGATTCGTGGTGCTTATAATAAAATAAGTTCGCTTACCGAAGAAGAAAGAGCAAAGGGAATTGTTTGTGCTTCCGCAGGAAATCATTCCCAAGGAGTTGCATATTCTTGTAAAGAGTTAAAAATTAAAGGTACCATTTATATGCCTTCTCCAACACCAAGGCAGAAGATTGAGCAGGTAAAAATGTTTGGTGAAGATTACATAGACATTGTTTTAGAAGGTGATACTTTTGATGATGCCTATAAAGCCGCAATGAAAGAATGTACACGCGTTGGAAAAACTTTTGTTCATCCTTTTGATGATGAAAAAGTTATTGAAGGTCAGGCAACTGTTGGATTGGAAATTCTTGAGCAAACTAAAAAGAGAATCGATTATGTGTTTGTTGCCGTTGGTGGTGGTGGACTAGCTTCTGGTTTAGCGAGTGTTTTTGATGTACTTTCTCCTCAAACTAAAATAATAGGAGTGGAGCCTCAGGGAGCCCCTTCTATGAAAACATCTTTAAAGAATAAAGAAAATACGGAACTTAAAGAGATAGATAAATTTGTAGACGGCGCAGCAGTACAGCGTGTTGGAGACAGAACATTTGCTATCTGTCAGTATCTCTTGGACGAAATGGTAACCGTTCCAGAGGGTAAAGTTTGTCAGGAGATTTTAGATCTTTACAATAAAGATGCAATTGTTGTAGAACCAGCGGGTGCATTAACACTATCTGCTTTGGAGCAATATAAAGATAAGCTTAAAGGTAAGAATGTTGTATGTGTGGTAAGTGGTAGTAACAATGATATTACTAGAACTGCGGAGATAAAAGAACGTGCGTTGCTATATGCTAATCTTAAGCATTATTTTATAATCCGATTCCCGCAGCGTGCAGGAGCTTTAAAAGAGTTTGTTGCTGAAATATTAGGGCCATCAGATGATATTACTCATTTTCAGTATACAAAAAAGAATGCTAAAGAAAATGCTCCAGCGGTGGTTGGAATAGAACTAAAATCGGAGGCCGATTTAGAACCGCTAATTGCACGTATGAAATCTAAAAATTTCTTTGGTGAATACTTAAATAATAAACCTGATCTTTTTCAGTATTTAGTATAAAATAAAGGATCATATTTAACATTATTAATACATTAAGGATGTATAAACATTTTTAATTTCCCCCTAAAAATCACGTACTTTACTATTTAGTGTATAAAAATATAAAGCAGTATTTCCTGCTAAAAAAGATACAAACTATGGAAACTAAGACTAAAAATTTTCAAGAAATACCAGAAAAATATCAAATAAAAGAGCTTGTTCATCAAAACAAGTTTTTGGTTGGGGGACAACTAAAACCGTGGACAGGAAAAACTACGGAGGTATATTCTACAATTTCATCTACAGAAGATTATAAACCTACACTTTTAGGAACGATTCCATATATGACAGAGCCAGAGGCTAACGAAGCTTTAGACGCTGCTGGAGTTGCTTTTGATAAAGGTAAAGGTTTGTGGCCTACAATGAAAGTTGGAGACCGTGTTGCTTGTATGGAGAAATTTGTAAAGCAAATGGAAACCAAGCGTGATGAAGTTGTAAAACTCATTATGTGGGAGATTGGGAAAACACTTCCTGATTCTGAAAAAGAATTTGATAGAACTGTAGAGTATATCTATGACACTATCGAAGATTTTAAGCAACTGGATCGTGATTCTGCGAACTTTAAAAAGCGTGATGGTATTTATGCTCATATCCGCAGAGGACCATTAGGAATTGTTCTTTGCTTGGGGCCATATAACTATCCGCTGAATGAAACTTTCGCACTTTTAATTCCCGCTTTAATTATGGGGAATACGGCTATTTTTAAGCCTGCAAAACACGGTGTTTTATTGATTACTCCTTTATTAGAAGCTTTTAAAAATAGTTTTCCAAAAGGAGTTGTTAATATTGTTTACGGTAGAGGTAGAGAAGTAGCTGCACCGATTATGAAATCTGGGAGAGTAGATGTTTTAGCTCTTATTGGAAATAGTAAATCTGCAGTAGCACTTCAAGATCAACATCCACATAAAAACAGACTTCGTTTGGTTTTAGGATTGGAAGCAAAAAATCCAGCGATAGTTTTGCGAGATGCAGACTTAGATTTGGCTATCAATGAGTGTATTGCAGGAACATTGTCATTTAATGGTCAGCGTTGTACTGCTCTAAAGCTTGTTTATGTTCATGAAGATGTTATTGAAGAATTCAATAAGCGTTTTTCTAAGCGTGTAGACGAATTAAAGTTTGGAAATCCATGGGAAGATGGTGTAAAATTAACGCCATTACCAGAGGAAGATAAACCTAGTTATATCCAAGAGCTTATCGATGATGCGAAAGCAAATGGAGCTAATATTATAAATGCTAAAGGAGGAGAAGTTACAGATAATTATATCTTCCCTGCGGTTTTATATCCTGTAAATAAAGAGATGCGCGTGTTTAAAGAGGAGCAATTTGGACCTGTTATTCCAATCGTTCCTTTTAAAGATATTGAAGAACCTTTAAATGACGTTGCGAATTCTAATTACGGACAACAAGTAAGTCTGTTTGGAGCAGATATTAGAACGCTAGCGCCGCTAATAGATACTTTGGTAAATCTTGTTTGTAGAGTTAATTTGAATAGCTCTTGCCAGCGTGGACCAGATGTGTACCCATTCACGGGTCGTAAAGATTCTGCTGTTGGGACATTAAGTGTGCACGATGCTCTGCGTTCTTTCTCTATTAGAACTTTTGTAGCTTCTAAAGATAATGAGTATAACAATCGTATTTTAAATGATTTATTAGGAAGTAAAGCCTCTAACTTTATAAGCACTGACTATATTTTATAAACTTAAACCCTACGCCCAATAAAACGTTAAAGAAAGTAGGGTTTAAATTTCTGAAGAAGTATAAAACTATTCTAGGTTCCTTAAATTTTGAGCAAGAAGTAAATCGTTGAGTTTTAACAAAAACTAATTATATAAAGTTGAATGCTTTATAACCCAAGTGAAATTCATTGTATAAAAGAAACCCCAAAGATTTAATGTCTTTGGGGTTTCTTAAATTATAAAATAAGTCTTTATTCTTCTGAAAATTCTTTTTCTATTCCTGCTAAAATTTCTAGTGCTTTTTCATGCTCATCTTTGTGCACAAATAATTGCACCTGATTGATAACAGAAGGACCAAAACCAGCTAATCGAGCTGACTCTGTTTCATTTTTAATCACAGGACTTATAGCGACTTCTTCAAGTCTGCTTTGTAATAACCCTGCTTGAATACTACTTCCAGTAAATATTCTTATGTAATCTTTATTTTCCATAACATAAAGTTAAGCAATAAAATGCATACTTTTTCATATAGTATGGTTAAAATTCATGGTGTAATTCTGGTATCGTGATAGTTTGATTTAAATAAATAATTCTTTTCTATTGATGTTTTTTCGATTCCAATACGTGCTATTTTCCCCATAATTCATTTTTTTTGGCATTCTGAATTATAAACTGCTATTAGATCATATAGTCCAATTAATTTGATACTAGTAGTTTATAACAATATTTGAAATCTTTTTTCACATTAATACAATTAAAATAAAACCCTACCAGATAAACTTGCGTAAGTGATTGTATAAAACAAAAAATAGTCACTATGAAAAGTAACAGTATTAAAAACGGAATCTTAATAGCGGTTTTTGCATTAACTTCTATGAATGCTTCGGCACAAGACACAAAAATGGTTGGAGGTGCAGAAATGTATCCAACAAAAAACATTGTAGAGAATGCGGTAAACTCCAAAGACCACACGACGCTTGTAGCTGCTGTAAAAGCTGCAGGTTTGGTAGAAACTTTGCAATCGGAAGGTCCATTTACAGTATTTGCACCAGTAAATAAAGCTTTCGAAGCGTTACCAGAAGGAACGGTAGAAACATTACTAAAACCTGAAAATAAAGAACAATTACAGGCAGTTTTAACGTATCATGTAGTAGCAGGTAAAATGGATGCTGAGGCATTGATGGAAGCTGTAAAAAAAGGAATGGGGAAAGCTAAACTTAAAACTGTAAATGGAGAAGAGTTAGTGGTAATGCAAAAAGGAAAAAAACTTTGGATAATGGATGCTAAAGGAAATAAAGCTAAAGTAACTATTGCAGATGTTTATCAATCTAATGGTGTTATTCATGTTATAGACACTGTTTTGTTACCTTAATTTGGGAATTAATTGCTAGAGAAAAGAAAGCGCCCTTCTGTTAAAGAGGGGCGCTTTCATTTATATTAAATTAGAGAGTGCTTTAATCTATTACAGTAACTAAATCTTCAGTACTTTTTCTAACCTTAACTAAGTTTACCAACCAGTCTTTTTCAGTTTCACGGTAACCCAATGGTAATAAAACTGCACTTCTAAGGCCTTTTTCTCTTAATCCTAAAATCTCGTCAACAGCAGTAGGATCAAACCCTTCTAAAGGAGTTGCATCTACGCCCTCAAAAGCTGCTGCAGCAATAGATTGTGAAAATGCAATATAAGCTTGTTTAGCGGCGTGATTGAAGTTTTCTTCAGCATCTTTCTGAGGATAAGAACTTAATAACATCTGTCTGTAGTTCTCCCAACCTTCATTTTTAAATCCTCTAATTTCATTGGTAAGATCAAACATTTTATTAATTCTTTCTTCAGTATAAGTGTCCCAAGCAGCAAAAACCAATAAGTGTGAGCAATCAGTAATAACCGACTGGTTCCAAGCTACAGGCTTGATTTTTTCTTTTATCTCTTGATTTGTAATTACAAAAATTTCAAACGGTTGTAACCCACTTGATGTTGGAGCTAAGCGTGCAGCTTCAATAATTCGATCGATTTTATCTTGATCAACCTTTTTACCATTCATTGCTTTTGCAGCATATCTCCACTTTAATTTATCTAATAATTCCATGTTCTTTATTTTATATATAAACTTTCATTTTGAAATCTGGTTATTTACATTAAATGCTTTACATATTTATATAAGAATGATTCTTTACAAATAACAACTAATTTCAGCCTACAAAGTTATATTATAAAATGAATGTTCATTCTCTATTATGAATCTTTAACATGAATATAATATAGCTTAATGCTAGGGCAATTATCACTTATTTTTTAACTTTATCATATTCAAATTAATTTACAAACAAAGTTGTGAAGAGTAGTACAGCGCATTTAGAAGATCATAAGATAAGACCAACAGCAATGCGAATTCTAATTTTAGACTTTCTTAAGGATAATACCTATGCGGTTAGTTTAAAAGATATTGAAGATAATTTTGAAAAATCAGAAAGAACAACTTTATATAGAACATTAAAAACATTTGAAGATAGTGGTTTAGTGCATCAAATAAACGATGGCTCTACCATTCCTAAATATGCGCTTTGCGTACACGAAAATCACTTAGAAAAGCATACAGATTTGCATTTACACTTTTACTGTACTAAATGCGAGAATACAATGTGTTTAACAGAACATAAAATCCCACAAATAGCGCTTCCAAAGGGGTATATACCAGATGATGTAAATATGATTGTTAGAGGAATATGCGATGGCTGTAATCAAGAATAATGCACATACTGTGCATTAGGTATTGTTTTATATTTGGGTAGTATAAAAAGCAATATTGATGAGTAAGCATGAACATAAAAATTCTTCAGAGGGATGTAACCATGAGCATAACCATGGTATCTTCGGAAGAAACACAGAATTATATTTTTCTATTTTAAGTGGGATCTTTTTAATCATTCCTTTTATAATCAGTAAAATGGTTTCTTGGGATGGGTATATATATTTTTACATGATAGCCTATTTCTTCGGTGGCTATTTTACTTTAAAAGAAGCTATAGAAAAAATTGCTAAAAAGCAGTTTGAAATAGATTTCCTAATGATTGTTGCCGCTTTAGGAGCTGCATACATTGGGAGTTGGGCAGAGGGAGCTTTATTATTATTTTTATTCAGTTTGGGGCATTCTTTAGAGCATTATGCTATGAATAAAGCTAAAAAATCTATTGAAGCTTTGGGAGAATTATCTCCAAAAACAGCACTTTTAAAAGAAGGAAACACTACTAAAGAAGTTTCTATAGAAGCACTTAAACTGAATGACATAATTGTCGTAAAACCAAATAGTAAAGTGGCAGCAGATGGTGTTATTATCAAAGGAAATAGCAGTGTTAATCAGGCTTTTATTACTGGAGAGAGTATTCCTGTGGATAAAACAGCTATCGTCGATAATAGTCAGGAGTTAGATTTTAATACTTTGGATAATCATCATTTGGTATATACGGGATCTTTAAATGGGAATAATGTTTTAGAAGTTCAAGTTTTAAAGTTAAGTGAAGATTCTTCTATCTCTCGTTTGATAAAAATGGTTAGTGAAGTAGAAACCCAGAAATCACCAACACAACGCTTAACTAAGAAATTCGAAAAGTGGTTTGTCCCTGCAGTAATTATTTTGGTAATAGCATTGTGCTTTGCATATTTAGTAATCGATGAGACTTTTAAAGAAAGTTTATACCGTGCTATTACGGTATTAATTGCAGCAAGTCCATGTGCATTAGCTATATCTACACCAAGTGCTGTGCTTAGCGGTGTTGCAAGAGCAGCAAGAAGCGGAGTGTTGATTAAAGGAGGAAGGGCTTTGGAAGATTTAGGCAGCCTAGATACCATAGCTTTTGATAAAACAGGAACTCTTACAGAAGGGAAACCTAAACTTACAAACATTATCTCTTATAATGGTTTTGATGAAGAAGCTCTCAAACAATTGGTTTTAGATGTTGAGAACTTAAGTAATCATCCGTTGGCAAAAGCAATTTCAAAAGATATTATTTCTAAATATGACTTAGAGGTTAGTAACAGCGCTTCAGAGATTGAGGTCATTCAAGGAAAAGGAATCCAAGCATTATATACTTCAAAGAAAGTTTTTATAGGAAATGAAGCGTTGATGAGCGATCAAGGAATTATTCTTTCTGAAGAGGTTAAAACTGAAATGTACGATTTATTGGCTAGTGGACACACGGTAATGATAGTAGCTTTAGATAACGAGCTCATAGGATTAATTAGTGTGATGGATATTCCAAGAGAGACAGCAAAAGGCACTTTAGAAAAACTTCAAGAAATAGGGATAAAAAATATGATAATGCTTACCGGGGACCACCAAAATGTTGGCGATGCAATAGCAAAGCAAATAGGACTTACGGAAGCTAAAGGAGGATTGTTACCAGAAGAAAAGGTAAAAGCAATTCAAGAACTAAAAAAGGGAAATATAAAAATCGCCATGGTTGGAGATGGTGTTAACGATGCTCCTGCAATGGCAAATAGTACTGTTGGAATTGCAATGGGCGCAGCTGGAAGCGATGTTGCTCTGGAGACTGCAGATGTAGCCTTAATGTCAGATAAAATTGAAATGCTTCCTTTTGTAATAGCATTAAGTCGCGAGTCTAAACGTATTATTAAGCAAAATTTATTTATCAGTTTAGGGATGGTAGCTATATTAATTCCAGCTACATTATTCAGCTTTGCTAACATCGGTATAGCAGTGGCTATGCATGAAGGATCTACTTTAGTTGTAGTTTTAAATGCTTTAAGATTATTAGGGTTTAAACTTAAATAGGACTTACTATTTATCTATAATTAATGCCCATTTTAAGCTCATTACAACGAAATAGACGTTAATGTTTGATTTTCATACTTTATATATAATAGATTTTTATTAAATTAATCAAAAAAGAAAGTATGCCTAATTACAAACTTAATATTAATGGAAAATCGCATAGTATAGATGTAGATGCTACTACGCCTATGTTATGGGTTTTAAGAGATCATCTTCGTTTTGTTGGAACCAAATTTGGTTGCGGGATTGCTCAATGTGGCGCTTGTACTATCCATATTGAAGGGGTCGCTGTTCGTTCTTGTCAGCTTCCAGTTTCTGCAGTTGGAGAGCAAAAAGTAACAACAATAGAAGGATTGTCGGAAAAAGGAGATCATCCAGTTCAAAAAGCATGGTTAAAACATGATGTGCCGCAATGTGGTTATTGTCAAGCAGGGCAAATTATGTCTGCGGCTTCTTTGTTGAATAACAATCCTAACCCTACAGACGATGATATAGACGATGCCATGAATGGTAATATTTGCCGTTGTGGTACTTATACTCGGATAAAAGCTGCTATTAAAACAGCTGCTACAGAGTTGTAAAAGCCTCTATTAATTAATCTCTAAAACAAAACTTGTGACTCTTATAAAAACATCATACGGTAGAAGATCATTTTTAAAAACCTCTGCATTAGCAGGAGGTGGTATCGTTATTGGCTTTAGTTGGCTTGCGTCCTGTAATCCATCTCCTGAGCAAGTAGCAGATTTACCAAGAGAATGGTTTGAAATAAATGGATATCTTAAAATTGGCGATAATGGTATGGTTACTATTATGTCTCCTAATCCAGAAATTGGGCAGAATGTAAAAACTTCTATGCCAATGGTTGTTGCTGAAGAATTAGATGTAGCTTGGAAAAATGTTATCGTAGAACAGGCTCCTTTAAACACCACAATATTTACACGTCAATTGGCTGGTGGAAGTCAGTCTATTCGCCAAGCATGGGACGGTCTCAGAATGGCTGGAGCAACAGCTAGACATATGTTAAAAGCTGCTGCAGCGCAGAAATGGGAAGTTCCTATTGAAGAAATTACTACGGAAGAAGGAATCATATATCATAAAAAAAGCGATCAATCCATAGGATATGGAGAAGTAGCTTCATTGGCTGCTACATTGGAAACTCCAGAGGAAGTAGCGCTTAAAGAACTTGATGATTTTAAAATAATAGGAAAGCAAACTAGAAATGTAGATGGAGAGAATATTGTAACAGGAAAACCATTGTTTGGAATTGATCAATATTCCGATGATATGCTGATTGCAATGATTGTTCATCCTCCTGCTTTCGGGATGAAATTAAAATCTTTTGATGCTGCGGAAGTGAAGAAAATGCCTGGAATTAAAGATGTTTTCAGTATAAATACCTATGAAAAGGGTTATCTGAAAAGTATGTTTGATGCTGATGCTTTTCCTGAACTTGTTGTATTGGTAGGTAATTCTACTTGGGAAGTTATGAATGCTAAGAAAGCATTAAAAGTAAATTGGGAATCTTTTGAAGGTTATGACGAGGAATACACCAATTTTTCTGGAGATGGTAGTTTTAAACAATCAATTCCTGCAGGTGGGGAAAATACATCTTCTCACCTCGAAGAAATGAATAAACTTTCTGGAAAGCTTTCTAAGGAAGTCAGAAAAGATGGAAATCCCGCTGAGGCTTTTAAAAATGCAGATACAATCATAGAGCGTAGTTATACAGCTCCATTTTTAGCGCATAATACAATGGAGCCGATGAATTTCTTTGCAAATGTTACTGCAGAGAAAGCCATGTTAAGTGGACCTATTCAAACTCCAGAATTTATGGAGAAATCTGTTTCTGCTAGAATCGGATTGCCATTGGATAAAATAGAATTAGATATGACCCGTCAGGGTGGTGGCTTTGGAAGACGACTCTATGGACATTTTGTTGTGGAGGCTGCTGTAATTTCACAAAAAATGAAAGCTCCCATAAAATTAGTTTATACGCGCGAAGACGATATGACTTTTGGAAATTATCGTCCTGCATACCATGCTACGTATAGAGCAGCTTTGGATAAAGACAAAAATTTAATAGGCTTTCATGTGAGAGCGGGAGGAATTCCAGAAAGTCCTCTATTTGCAAATAGATTCCCAGCTGGTGCAATAGATAATTACTTAGCTGAGTCTTGGGAATTAAAATCTAATATTTCAATTGGGGCATTTCGTGCACCTCGATCAAACTTTATTGCTGGAGCAGAACAGTCTTTTTTAGATGAACTTGCAGAGAGCATGGGGAAAGATCCTATCGCATTCCGTTTGGAGCTTTTAGAAAAAGCAACTAATAATCCAGTTGGAGAAAATAACGATTACGATCCTAAGCGTTATGCTGGCGTCTTAGAATTGGTGCGAGATAAATCTAATTGGTCACCTAAGGATGATAGTAACGTATTCCGTGGTTTTTCTGCTTATTTCTGTCATAATTCTTATGTAGCTAATGTTTTAGAGATGGTTATGGAAGAAGAAACTCCTGTTGTTCAAAAAGTATATTGTGCTGTAGATTGCGGAATTGTAGTTAATCCAATCGCAGCAACAAATATGGTAGAAGGGGGAACTGTAGATGGAATTGGACAAGCAATGTACGGGGGATTAACATTTAAAGATGGTAAACCTCAGCAAACAAACTTCGATCGCTACAGAATGATTCGTCATAGAGAAGCACCAAAAAGTATAGACGTTCACTTTGTGCAAAATAAAGAACATCCAACTGGTTTAGGAGAGCCACCTTTCCCACCAATAATGGGTGCTCTAGCAAATGCTTTATATAAAGCTACTGGGCAAAGACATTACAATCAGCCATATATTACTCAAAAGGAAATTGTTGGCTAATAGCTTATAAATAAACAATAAAATCGTCATTAGGAATAATGGCGATTTTTGTTTTTAAGAACTTTATGATTACCACCAAACAACAAAAAATTTCTTTGTTAATCCATTCGGGAATTTGATCCAACAAAGGGGAGACATTTTCTGTTCGGTTAGTATATTTATTTGCTCAGAAAACTGTTTATAAACCATCCAATCAACTTGTAAATGTACTTCTGATAACCAGTTCTTTTTCGATGGAATATAAAACTTGCAATCGTGAAACTGATTAATGTCAGAAACGTTCACATAGAATCCCTTTAAACAGTCTTTATTTAAGTTTTCGAATCCAATGGTTTCTTTATAGGGTGTGAATAACTGTGCTTTAAATAAAACAGCTTGCGATATTTCTTCAGACTTAAGATGGAGCTTATCTAAGATTGGCTCTGTGTATTCATTATAAAGTAAAGGAAGTTGTTTTTCTTTTAGTTTGGATAATTTTTTAATAAGGGTGTCATTTCTATTAGGACCAATCCAATGTTCAATCTCTGTAGTTCCGACATTTTCATCATATAGATAGAACTTATATACAACTTCTAAATGAATAGGCTTGTTTTCATGCAATAATATGCAATCAATCTCTCCAATAGTATGCTTCCCATTTTGAACTTGATAATTTTCGAGTAATGTTTTAATATCATTATTTTGCGATAATTCGCTGCTAACAAAGAACTCTACAAGTTTTCCTAAGCGAAGGTTCTTTGGAGTTTCACGATTAAAAACAGTTATTGCTTGTTTAGGAGTTTTAAATTGATGGAGCCCAAAAACAGGAACATTCTCCCATAAAGCTGGCGTTTGTAAATAGCCTTCGTATTGCTGTTGGATATGTTTTGATTTTATGTCCATTACTGCTAAAATACAGTATTTAGATTTCATTATTAGAGTTCTTCTTTTTAAGCTTTATAAATTCCTTAACTACATTTCTTCTCAATAAGTTTTTTAAGACTAATATATCGTAGTAATTTTGCATCCTTAAATTTCTAAAGAAACAGATGAATAAAAAGAATGAAACGCTACTGATCCTAATTCTAGGGTTAATAACGGCCATTGGTCCATTATCTATAGATATGTATTTACCAGCCTTTGCAGATATAGCGAAAAGCCTAAATACCGATGTAGCAAAAGTATCTTTATCGTTATCTAGTTTTTTTGCTGGACTCGCAATAGGTCAGTTAATGTATGGACCATTATTAGAGCGTTTTGGGAGAAGAACACCTATTTTTATTGGTTTAATAATTTATATGATAGCTTCCATTGGTTGTGCTTATGTAGATACTATTTTTGGACTGATACTTTTAAGATTTTTTCAAGCAATAGGCTCTTGTGCAGGATTAGTAGGAGGGAGAGCTATAGTAAGAGACTTATATAAAACAAAAGAGGTAGCGCGTAAATTTTCAATGCTGATGATGGTAGTTGCGGTATCTCCAGTTATTGCACCTACGTTGGGTTCTTTTATCACGACTTCTTTTAATTGGCAGTTTATATTTATTACCCTTGCAGGATTTGCACTGGTGCTATTGGGTGTTGCCGCTGTGTTTTTACCAGAATCGGCTGCTCCTAATAAGAGCTTTTCATTAAAACCAAAAACTGTAGTTAGAAATTATATCAATATTCTTAAAGACCGTCAGTTTTTAATCTTTTCTTTTGGTGGAGCTATTGCTTATGCTGGGTTGTATGCTTATTTAAGTGGTTCTCCACATTTGTATTTAGAAATTTTCAATTTAAATGAAGCTCAATACGGAACCGTGTTTGCAATAATTGCAGCTGGGTTATTTTCTGCAAGTCAGATAAACAATATAATATTAAAGAAGCATTCAGAAATGAAAATCATCTACATTGCATTAATTGCCCAATGTGTTGTTGCTACTTTGTGGGCTTTGGTAACTTATTTTGAGCTCTCAAACCTTTATATCACTACATTTTTAATCTTTAGCTATTTATTCTGTTTAGGTTTTATCTTTCCTAATGCTTCTGCATTATCATTAGAAAGATTAGGGCACACAGCAGGAAATGCTTCCGCATTAATGGGAGCTATTCAGATGCTAATGGGGTCTGTAGCCTCCAGTATGGTCGGAATTTTTCAGAATGAAACTGTTTTTCCTATGATTATTGTGATGCTTTTTTCTGCTCTTATAGCAAGTACTATTCTATTGAGAAAGAAGAATCATATTATTGCAGCCAAACTGAAGTTTAGTTAATTACATTATTTAATAGCTATACTTTTCTAATTCATAGCCATTTATAGTATTAGAAAAAGTCAGCTTTGTATTGTTAAATTAATGCTAATTTAGGCGGAATCTTTTCATCATCTAGAATAAAATGTATCTTAGAATGATAACCCATTTAACTTAAAAGTCTATGAAAAAAATAATTTATTTACTAGCCATACCAATTGTACTAGCTAGTTGTAAGGATCAAAATACGGATACTGCTGAGGCTACTCCAGATGAAGTAGCTAAAGATACAACCACTGTTGTAGAAACTGCTATTGGTAGTCTTGAGTTGCCAGCTCCTTTTTCTACAAAATCTGTAGCTAAATCCAGTACTGTAATCGATTGGCCTGAAGGTAAAACTCCTGAAGCATTGTCTGGTTTTACAGTTACAAGATATGCAGATGATTTAAAACATCCACGTTGGACATACATTGCGGATAATGGAGATGTTTTTGTTTCTGAAGCAAATACAGGTAAAGATACAGCAAATAGAATTACTTTATTAAGAGATACTAATGGTGATGAAGAAGTGGATGAACGTCATGTTTATTTAGAAGGATTGCACCAAAACTTAGGAATTTTAGTTGTAAACGACTATTTCTATGTAGCAAATACTGACGGACTTTATAGATATCCGTATGATGAAGGTGCAGATAAAATCACATCAGAAGGGGAGAAGATAGTAGATCTTCCTGCGGGTGGATATAATAACCATTGGACCAGAAATATAATTACGAATAAAGAAAAGAATAAAATATATATTTCTGTTGGTTCTGCAAGTAATGTAGGGGAACATGGAATGGAAGAAGAAGAAAGACGTGCGGCTATTTTAGAAGTTAATTTAGACGGTACTGGAGAAAAAATTTATGCTACAGGAATTAGAAATCCTGTTGGAATGGATTGGAATCCTGCTAACGGAGAACTTTGGACAGCTGTTAATGAGCGTGATGGACTGGGAGATAATTTAGTGCCAGATTATATTACAAGCGTTAAAAGAGGAGGTTTTTATGGTTGGCCATTTAGCTATTATGGAGCTATTAACGATCCTCGTTGGGAAGAAGATCCACATCAAGAAATGGTAGATAAAACAATTATCCCAGATGTGCCAGTAGGAAGTCATACCGCTTCTTTAGGTCTTACTTTTTATACTGCAGATCAGTTTCCTGCTAAATATAAAAATGGTGCTTTTGTTGGGCAACACGGTTCATGGAATAGAGCTAAATTTGCTGGATATAAAGTAATTTTTGTTCCTTTTAGTGACGGAAAACCACAGCAACCGGAAGACTTCTTAGGTGGTTTTATTGCTAGTGATGAGAACTCAGAAGTATACGGGCGTCCTGTGGATGTTACCGTAACTCCCAAAGGATCTTTATTGGTAAATGATGATGATTCTGGAATTATCTGGAAGGTTTCTGCCGATAAATAATAATACATTTGTACTTTTAAAAGAGGTTTTCAAAAGAGTAGTATTTACTGTTTTGAATGCCTCTTTTTATATTTTAATAAGTTAGTTATGAAAAAGATTGTTGTACTTTTTGCGTTCTTAATCACTACGTTTTCTTTGGTTGCGCAGATGCATCAAAAGGCTTCCGATTTTAAAGAGTATTATCCAATTGCAGAGAGACCGTATGTAATGGGGGGAGTGGGAAACAACCCTTATGAAACCATGCTTTTTGATGCCAAACCTGTTGTGTATTATAGTATATATAATGATATCAGACGTTCGTTGAGTGCAGATACAATTACTCCTGGTTATGCGATATATGCTTCTTTCCAGCCTCAATTGAGAATGTATAATGAAACTTCAAAGCCTATAAAAACACCTTCTTATAAGATATTATTTGGATGGCAACCAATTATTAAAACTGCTGAAAATAACTTCCTAACATTAGCTATTGAAAGTGGTCATTACTCAAATGGGCAGTCTAAAAGTGCCTTTAGTGAAGAGTTTGATGATGAGTCTGAAGAAAGTAAAGAGATTTACGCTACCATTACAGACGACACCGATTTGGCAGCAATGCTGAACAGAACCAGTGGAAATTACTCTACAAACCTAACTAGGCTTTCCTTTAATTACCGCATTAATGATCTTGATTTGGATGATTTCCCTCACCGAATTCACTCCTTTACTTTTACTTATCAGTTATATCACAATCGCTTTTTTGGATTGTTTGATTTTGGAGGTTATAATGATGAAGATATCGACTTATATGGGAGGCATCAGTTAGAGTTTAAATATGAGTATTCAGGGTATATAAATAATAAGATTAGGTATGTAGTGGGGCAAGATTTATACCTTCATTTAGGGGCGCATCCTTCTACAGATCCTTACCGAGTGCAAACTAGAGCTATGATATTTCCTTGGGATACAGATTTAGGGTTTATAGCGCAGTTTTCTGCTGGTTTCGATGATTATAACTACCGTTTTGTAGATAGCTATGCACGGTTTTCTATCGGGGTAACTTGGGATTGGTTTACTCCTTTTGTTATCAAGCCTGTAAAAGCTAAAGCCAAGAAATAAAAAACGTCTTACCTTTTTAAGAGTAAGACGTTTTCAGCTTAAAGTGTGTGTTAATTTTAAACTGTATTATTCGTTAGAAGCCATCAATGCAAAGAATTTATTGATATTCGGTAGAATAACAATTCTCGTTCTTCTGTTTTTAGCTCTATTTTCTTTTGTATCATTAGAAACTAATGGTTCAAAGCTACTTCTTCCTGAAGCGATTAGTTTTTCTGGACTTACATCAAATTCATTCTGAAGTTTTCTAACCACAGATGTTGCTCTTAATACACTTAAATCCCAGTTATCTTGAACTCTCTCATTATGGATGCTTCTTGCATCTGTATGCCCTTCAACCATAACCTCAATACTAGGCTCAGAATTAATTACATCTGCAAGCTTTTGGAGAATATCATCAGCCTTGTTGCTTACTCTATAACTAGCAGTGTTAAATAAAAGCTTATCAGAAATAGAAATCATAACAACAGTTTCTTCAATATTAATAGCGATGTCTTCATCTTCATTTAAGCTGCTATTATTCATTGATTTTTGTAGGTTATAAGAAACCGCCAGATTCATAGAATCTTTCAATGTCTTAGCCTCACTAAGTTTAGAAGGATCTACATTTTGAAGTGTAGTACGCATTCCTCTTTTAGTTTCTTCAGAAATTACAGCCACATCACCAACAGTTACCAATTTACTGTCGTTCTCTTCTGTTAGGCTGTTTATCTTGCTATTGTATTCATCAACACGATTTTGTATTGCAGAAAACTTTGTCTCCAATTCTTCTTTTTCTACTTGTGTTTTTTGAAGCTGACTTTGGATTTCTCCTTTTTCATGCTCTAACTCCACATACTTTTTCTTCGATACACAAGAAGTTAATAAGGCAATTGTAAATAATGTTATTGCTGTTTTTTTCATCTGTTAATAAGTTTAAATTTTTTAATTCTTATTGAAAAACCCATTTAATTTTCTGTTTCTGAAACGTACTTTTAAAAGAGGCATTTCACGATTCGATTTTAAGTGGTTTTGTATTATCTACGGACGCATTTCTGAATTAGATCATATGTAAATGTTAAATTTTTGCATTTCGTCGTAAAAAAATAGCACATAATCGACTGAAATTGCCTTTGGAGGATTGGTTCTCAACTGGTTGTGACTTAATTATCATTGCCGATAAAACCGTTTAAAAATTTCAGAGATATCGTTACCTTTGATTATCCATTAACAAGAATTGGATATAAAACCAACTTCAAATAATCCTACTTTGAAAAAAAACGATCCGTACGCAGCTTTACGTTTTAGAGAGTTTAATATATTTCTAATTGTACGTTTTGCCATGGTTTTTGCATGGTCTATGCAATTTGTGGTAATAGAATGGGAAGTATATAGCATTACTAAAGATCCATTATCATTGGGAATAATTGGTTTAATGGAGGTAATTCCTGCCGTTTCTTTAGCGTTATTTGCTGGTCATATTGTAGATCAGAAGGAAAAGAGAGGACTCTTATTAAAATGTATTCTTGGGTTTTCGGTAATTAGCTTCGGACTCTTTCTCTTAACGTGGCCAAAAGTAGTGGGGGCATGGTCTACAGATATTGTATTGTACTGTATTTACTTTTTAGTTTTCCTTGGGGGGATTGTACGAGCTTTCCTCGGACCAACAATTTTTTCTTTATTCTCCTTAATTGTACCTAAAAAAATATATCCAAATGCAGCTACTTGGAGTAGTTCTGTTTGGCAAATGGGGGCTGTTTTAGGTCCTGCATTAGCGGGATTTAGTATTAATTGGATTGGCGTTCATTGGTCTATGTGTTTAATATTTGCCTTTTCTTTAATTGCTATCATTAATTTATTGCAAATCCCCAAGAAGCCTATTTTAAATCCTAATATCGGGGAGAATGTGTTTAAAAGTCTTCGTGAAGGTGTAAAATTTGTCTTCAATACTAAGATTATCTTAGGAGCTATTACTTTAGATATGATCGCTGTTCTTTTTGGGGGAGCAGTAGCCTTATTACCTGTTTTTGCTCAAGATATTTTGCATGTAGGTTCCCAAGGTTTTGGAGTATTAAGGGCAGCACCAGCTGTAGGTGCCTTAATAACGATGTTTACTTCGGCCTATTTTCCTCTTAATAAAAATGCGGGATTAAAACTACTTGGTGCTATCTTCGGATTTGGAGTTTGTATTATCATCTTCGGTTTATCAACGTGGTTCTGGGTTTCTGTATTGGCATTATTCTTTAGCGGAATGTTGGATGGAATCTCTATGATTATCCGTCAAACAATATTACAATTACGTACGCCAGACCATATGCGTGGGCGTGTAGCTTCTGTAAATTCTATGTTTGTAGGATCTTCTAACGAGCTTGGTGCTTTTGAAAGCGGATTAACAGCAAGACTTATGGGAACTGTTACTGCCGTTGTTTTTGGGGGTACCATGACAATAATTACTGTGGTTGCTACAGGAATTATATCTCCTGCTTTTAGAAAACTAGACCTTAGAAAAGATATTGAAGAGCATGAGCAAGATAATGCTTAGTAGCTAGTATGAACTTTAATAAAAAGGTGTCATTTTTAAATATTTCCTGGACCTAATTCAGAAGAAAATATACTTCCTCTTTGTTGCGTCTATATGTTTGCTATAATGTAAGTTATTAGTCTTATTTCCGACTATTATATTGAAAATATACTCACCTTTAAAATTGTACTATGAGAGATAAGAAACATAGTATTTTCAATAACTTAAATCGAAGATTATACAAGCATTTATTTTCTGTTTGTATACTCTTATTAGGAGGAAATATGATAGCGCAAACAAAAACCAATGTAAGTAATCAACCTGTAGAATTAGGAAAAGTAAGCTGGTTTCGAGATTATAACGAGGCCTTGCAAGAAAGTAAAAGCACCGGTAAACCTATCTTTATGCTTTTCCAAGAAGTGCCTGGTTGCAGCACTTGTGTAAATTATGGAAACCAAGTGTTGAGTTTCCCATTAATGGTAGAAGCTATAGAAAATAGTTTTGTGCCTTTGGCAATTTATAATAATAAAGGAGGTAAGGATAAGGAGATTCTAGAACGCTATAAGGAGCCGAGTTGGAACAATCCTGTGGTACATTTTATAAATAGTAGCGGAGATGATATTATTCCAAAGGTAGCCAATACCTATCATCCTATAAGCATCTATAACGCAATGCTTAATGCGTTGGAGACTACTCAGAAAGAGATTCCAGCTTATGTAAAAGTTTTGGGGTATGATTTGGTTCATAAATATGGTGTCACTAAAGAAGCCGTTTATACCATGTCTTGTTTCTGGACGGGGGAGTCTGTTTTGGGGCGTCATCCGGGGGTGTTGACTACAGATCCTGGGTGGATTGGTTCTTATGAAGTGGTAAAGGTTTTGTACAATCCAGAAATGGTAACCAAAGAAGAGTTAGATGGTTATGCTTCTAAAAGGCATATAAAAACATTTAGTAAATCTGATGCCTATAAAACAGATAGAGACTCTCAATATTATCTTAAAAACAGCTACTTTAGGTATATGCCATTAAGTATGGTGCAACGTACAAAGGTAAATGCTGCTATTGCAGATAATGAAGATCCTACCATTTATCTTAGTCCAAAGCAATTGGATCAGTATAATGAGCTTAAAAAATCTGGAGGTTTGCCTTCTGCTGAATTATATAGCTTGCCTTTTGAAACACTTTGGAATAGTAATTAGAAATAGCTCTTAAATATTGAATAGCCATCGGTATCTATAACAAAGGTGCTGATGGTTTTTTTATGTAATTAAGTCATATTTGATAGTATATTGTTTATATATTATAATTTTTAAACTGTATTTGTATTGATTAATCTTATAATTTATTAAGTTTACTTTTTTCAATTTTAAGACACATATCCATGCACACAGGAAAACAATATACAGCAAAAGAGTTTTTAGTTTGGACGCGAAGAGCCATATATTGGTTGTTTTTTATCGCCACCATTCCCACTGTTATTTATGCAGTATTCGATATTAAATGGATTGCACTCCCATGGGTTCCAATTGCTTTAATAGGTACTGCGGCTGCTTTTATTGTAGGGTTTAAGAATACGCAAACCTATAATCGACTATGGGAATCTCGGAAAATATGGGGCGCTATTGTTAATGATAGTCGCAGTTGGGGTATTATGGTGAAAGATTTTGTAAACGACCCCGCTTCAGCTTATAAAATAAATGACGATCATAAGCGACTGGTATACCGACATATTGCTTGGTTAACGGCACTTCGTTTTCAATTACGTACTCCAAAATCTTGGGAGAATATGGATGATGTTAATTCTAAGGAGTATAAAGAACACTATCCTGTGCCAGAGTGGGAGAGCAATTTGGAAGATGAATTAAAGCCTCTTTTAAGTGAAGAAGATTTAGCTTATGTTTTAAAGAAGAGTAACAGGGCAACGCAACTTTTAAGTTTACAATCGGCAGATTTAAGACGATTGAAAGCTAAAAATGAAATCGCAGATTACCCATATGTTAGTTTAGAAAGTTGTTTAAAAGATTTCTTTGCACACCAAGGAAAGGCAGAACGAATAAAGAATTTTCCGTATCCCAGTCAGTTCTCAAGCATCAACTTATTCTTTATACATATTTTTGTAACGTTATTACCTTTTGGACTATTGGCACCATTTGCTAACATAGGCACATATGGAGTTTGGTTTACCATACCATTTAGTGTAGTAGTAGGTTGGGTTTTTGTTTCTTTAGAACAAGTAGGGCAGCATACAGCAAATCCGTTTGAGGGTGGTCCTAATGATATCCCTATGGCAGCACTTAGTAGAACTATAGAAATAGATTTACGAGAAATGCTAGACGAAACAGATATTCCACCATCTTTAGCACCTATAAACCATGTATTAATGTAATAGGTTTAGATTTCTATATGTCTAACCTCACCAGGTTGCATACCATCTAAAGTAATTTCACCAATTCTAACTCTTACAAGTCTAAGGGTAGGAAAACCTACTGCGGAAGTCATTTTTCTTACTTGATGAAACTTTCCTTCCGTAAGGGTAATACTAACCCAGCTTGTAGGGCCATGGCGTGCATCTCTAATTTTCTTTTTACGCTCGGGGAGGTTAGGGGTGTCAATTTTTTTGGCAGTACAAGATTTGGTTTTATATTTTCCTCCATCCAAACCTATAGAAATTCCTTGCTGAATTTTATCAATAGCCTCTTCAGAAATATCACCATCAACCAAAGCATAGTATTCTTTTTCCATTCCACTTCTGTTAATGGTATCGCTAAGCTTTCCGTCGGTAGTCATCAGTAGTAATCCTTCAGATTTTTCATCCAATCTACCAATAGGCATAATTCCTTCAGGAAAATCATAAAGTTCTTTTAGAAATCTTTTCTTTCGAGCTTGCCGTTCGTCATTACTGTGTGTCTGACTGATAATGCCGTAAGGTTTGTAAAGTTTATAATGTATCTGCTCGGTCGCCATTGCTCATTCTTTAAAGTGCGAATATAACTATTCAGATTAAAAATAGAATTTGATATGGTGTCAGTTTCATAAAAACTTCTCTAAATATTCTTTTTACCCATTCAGATACGTCTTTCACGCCAACAGATACGTTATGGTACGTATCTGGATACGTCTTTCACGCCAACGGATACGTCATGGTACGTATCTGGATACGTCTTTCACGTCAACGGATACGTCATGGTACGTATCTGGATACGTCTTTCACGTCAACGGATACGTCATGGTACGTATCTGGATACGTCTTTCACGCCAACGGATACGTTATGGTACGTATCTGGACACGTCTTTCATGCCAACGGATACGTCATGGTACGTATCGAGATATGTTCTTAACCCCTATGGATAGGTACTTTACGTATAATTACCTATAAACAACCCCAACAGACACCTAGTAGCACCTATCTGGAGGGATATTTAACCTCTCCAAATGGATGTTTACTGTATAAAGAGCGTTGTTTCACCCCGCAGGACACGTATTAATTAGATTTAAGCGCATAAAAAAGCCTTGAAGCATAATTGCTTCAAGGCTTTAGTACTTATATTGAGGGAAGGTTTTCTATTTCTCGATCTCGCTTTTACTTTTTATGAAGAACTGTTTTAGCTCATCTACTTTTTTCGAGTATCCGCTAACTTTAGCATTCTTTTTGTACTGAGAATAGCTATAATCGATCAATGAATCTTGGTAATTATCAAAATCGTGAAGTGTTTTTGTACTTTCTAATTGATAAACAATGCTTTTAAGTGATTGGATTTGCTTTTCTAAAAATACCCGAGTTTGATAATCTTTCTTATACTCATTCCAATCTACCTCTGGAGCACTAAGCTCTGGATTTTCAGCGTGTATAGCATGAGTTTTATTAACAAACAACTTATTAATCTCGTTAATAGAGCCGTATTTTTTGCGCTCACTTTCATTCAATGCAGTTACTTTTCCGCTAATGAGTCGCTCAATATCTTTAATATTCTTGGTAATAGCTTGTTCCTCTTTTGGAGTGAACTTATTCGTAATTAAGTTTTTCATATAATATGATTTAGGATTAAAGCAGTAAGATAGAGTAAAAAAGTTCAATAAGGTGCTTTAATTTGTAAACTTTAAAATATAATTTATTAATAATCAGTAAATTATATTATGAGCACCTATGGAGCAGCTACTAGCAACCAGTTATTCAGAATAAAACATACAATTTTAATACGCGCCACTATATTTTATAGTTTACAACAGTTATGTTTGTAAAAGATATGGATTCACTCACGCAAATAGTATTAGGAGCCGCCGTTGGTGAGGCTGTTCTCGGAAAGAAGATAGGCAATAAGGCTATGTTATATGGCGCTATTGCTGGTACTATTCCAGATTTCGATGTTTTGGCAAGTAATTTTACAGATACCGTAACAGCCTTAGAAATGCATCGTGGGTTTACACATTCTATTTTATTTTCTATCATTTTTGCTCCCATTTTCGGCTGGTTAGTTTCTAGGTACGAGTCCTATAAAGATTTTAAAGGGTGGAGTTTATTGTTTTTCTGGGGGTTTCTTACGCATCCACTTTTAGACGCATTTACCACTTGGGGAACGCAACTGTTTTGGCCTTTTGAGTATAGAGTCGCCTTTAAATCCATATTTGTAATTGATCCGCTGTATACCGTACCTTTTATAGGGTTCTTAGTACTTACAATGTTTCAGAAGAGAACCACAAAAAAACGTCGTTTTTATAATAAAATGGGACTCATTATAAGTACTAGTTACTTGGCACTCTCTTTACTTTTAAAATGGGTTTCTTATGCTAAATTTAAAGAAGCTTTAGCAGAGCAAAACATAAGTTATTCAGAAATAGACACACGTCCTTCGCCTTTAAATACCATTTTATGGAACACCAATGTAGCTACGGAAGATGCTTTTTTATTAGGAAGCTACTCTTTATTCGATTCGCAACCCATTACTTTTAATAGTCGTCCTAAAAACCATGAGTTGATTGCAACTATTATTGAAAAAGATAAAATGCAACGGATGATTAAGATCTCCAAAGGATGGTATAGCATTACAGAACACGAAAATGATTTGTTCTTTAATGACCTCCGTTTCGGATTGATGAGTATGGATCCCGATGCTCAAGATTTTGTATTTCAGTACAAAATAGAAACCGATCCCAATGGACGTTTAAAGTTCACAGAAACTGAAAAGGGAAGGGAAGATGCTCAGAAACTCATGAAAGAGCTGTGGATAAGAGTAAAAGGGAATTGATTCTCATAAAGTAATTAATAGAAATTCTTCAATTATTAGGGCTTATTTAAAAGTCAATTATAAGATTTTTTCAGTAGAATAAAACATATAATATATCGTATATACTACTTACGTGGTTGTTCTGTTTTAAGGGTTATTATACCAATTTCACATTGTTTCAAGACTTTTTTAAATGAAATTAAAGGAGGTTCGCTGAGAATATTACCTCTTTCGCTGAATATGTATTTTTTGTTTGGTTCTAATAGAGATATTTGATCCTATATAAACTTAAAAAAATTCAATAACAATGAAAAAAGCAAGCATATTATTTTTTATAGCAATGCAACTTGCCGTAGTTTTTTCTTGCTCTGATGATGATGTAGCAACAACAGAAGACGTAACGGAGGAAACAATAACAGAAGATGATTCAGATTTTGAAGCTTTAGATTGGACAGAAGCAACCCATAGTAATGATGCAGATCCTAATTTTGACGAAGTATTTGAGGATGAAGCTGTAAAACGAATAGATATCGTAATTACGGAAGAGCGTTGGCAGAGTATGTTAGACGATATGACAGCTACCTATGGTTCGTTTGGAAGTTCTTCTGGTGGCGGTCCTGGAGGTGGAGGAAATAGTTTGGTAACTACAGATGAAGATCCGATTTTTGTTCCTGCCGAAGTATTTTATAATGGGATAGAATGGTACCGTGTTGGAGTACGCTTTAAAGGAAATTCTAGTTTACAATCGAGCTGGTCTTCTGGAATCTTGAAACTATCTTTTAAGTTAGATTTTGATGAGTTTGAAGATGATTACCCACAAATTGATAATCAGCGTTTCTACGGATTTAAGAAATTGAGTTTGAAAAATAACTATAATGATAAATCTATGCTTAGAGAAAAGGTAGCTGCGGATGTATTTAGAGATGCAGGTTTAGCAGTTTCACATACAGCTTTTTATACTCTTTATGTAGATCATGGAGATGGACCAGAATATTTTGGAGTGTATACTATGGTTGAAGAGGTTGATGATACGGTAATAGATACGCAGTTCTCTGATGACGACGGGAATTTATATAAGCCAGATGGTGATGGTGCTAGTTTTGCTGAAGGGACTTTCTCTGAAGATGTATTTGTTAAGAAAACAAATGAAGACGAAGCAGATTTCTCTGATATAGAAGCTTTATTTGCAGCCTTACATGCCGATAATAGAACTACAGATCCAGCAGCATGGAGAGAAGAATTGGAGACCATTTTTTATACTGATACATTCTTGAAATATTTAGCAGTGAATACGGTGATTCAGAATTGGGATACGTATGGTAGAATGACGCATAATTATTTCCTTTATAATAACCCAGATACCGATAAATTGTCGTGGATTCCTTGGGATAACAATGAAGCCTTGCAACAAGGGAATAGAGAAGGAGCAGTGGCAATGGATTTCTCTGATGTTAGCAATTCTGAATGGCCATTAATTGGATACTTATATGAAGATGAGACATATAAAGCAAAGTATGATGCTTATGTTGAAGAAGCCATAGCTAATGAGTTTAATGTTAGTACAATACAATCTAAGTATTCTACATATTCTTCCTTAGTTGAGCCTTATGCAACAACAGAAGTTTCGGGATACACTTTCTTAAACTCTAGTTCCGATTTTCTAACCGCTATTAGCGAATTAAATAGACATGTTGAAGAACGTACTTCAACTGCAAATTCATATTTGAATAATTAAAGATTGGGTTCCCCCCTCAGAGGACTTTAATTTCTTATCACTTTATGATTGCTGTTATTTATTGAGAATTAAAGTTCTATGTAAAAAAGGTTGCCTGATAAGGGCAGCCTTTTTTATATATCTGAATTTTATTTTGAATTGAAACGACTAATTATCCTACATAGTTCTATTTTTTTTCGTCTGAAAAGCCTTATTTAACATGTGAAACTTATCCTAATTATATCGAAATGGGCTGTTAAAAAGGTATCTTTACAAAATAACAAAAACACAGAATATAAAGCCAATGAGCGAAGAAAAAAAGTATCCTATTGACAAAGTTACCTACCCAATTCAAAAATTTATTCAACAAGAAAAAGCAGGAGGGATCGTGCTTGGAATCAGCGTTATCATTGCACTGTTTTTGGCAAACTCCCCATGGTCGGATCAATATTTTGAATTTTTTCAACATAAAATAGGACTCCAGTTTAACGGAGAATCTTTTTTAAACTATAGTTTCATTCATTGGATTAACGATGGATTAATGGCCATTTTCTTTTTCGTACTTGGATTAGAATTGAAAAGAGAGATTGTAGGAGGAGAATTATCCAATCCAAGAAAAGCATTATTACCTATTGCAGCTGCATTTGGAGGAGTTGTTGTTCCTGCAATTATATATTTAATATTAAATCCCACAGGAGAAGTGAGTAGTGGATGGGGAATTCCAATGGCTACAGATATAGCTTTTGCTTTGGGGGTTTTATACCTCTTAGGGAGTAAGATTCCGTTATCATTGAAAATATTTTTAACAGCATTAGCGATCGTAGATGACCTGGTAGCT
Organism: Joostella atrarenae; assembly: GCF_021764745.1. Lineage (GTDB taxonomy): Bacteria > Bacteroidota > Bacteroidia > Flavobacteriales > Flavobacteriaceae > Galbibacter > Galbibacter atrarenae. Next base: position 180,719 of record NZ_JAETXX010000002.1, read on the forward strand.
GTATTGGTAATCGCCTTTTTCTATACTTCAGAAATTTCATTTGTAAGCTTATCTATAGGATTAGGATTTGTTCTGATAATGTTTATCGGGAATAAAATGGGCGTACGAAGCATACTTTTCTATGCCTTTTTTGGAATTATAGGGGTGTGGATTGCTTTTTTACTTTCAGGAGTTCATGCAACTATTGCAGCGGTTCTTGCGGCATTTACAATTCCTGCAGATATGAGAATTGGGGAGAATGCATATATAGATAAGATTCAGCATTATCTAAAGAAATTTAAAGCCATGGATGCCAATGATGAAATCCCAACTCTAACTAATGAGCAGTTACATATTTTAGATAAAGCAAAAGAGGGAACAAAAGAAATCATTCCTCCATTACAGCGATTAGAGCATGCAATGCATCCATTTGTAACCTTTATTGTAATTCCGCTATTTGCCTTAGCTAATGCAGGAATTTCTTTATCAATAGATATCGAGCAGTTATTTAGTACAAACGTCGCAATGGGAGTTACATTAGGACTTCTATTAGGAAAAGTAATAGGTGTTGTGGGAGTTACATTATTATTAGTTAAACTTAAAGTAGCTCCTTTCCCCGAAGGAATGAATATTAGAAACCTCTTTGGAATAGGATTGTTAGCTGCAATTGGATTCACTATGTCTTTATTTATAACGTCGCTAGCATTCACGGAAGAAGTTTATATGACTCAAGCTAAAATCGGAATTTTTACAGCTTCATTAATAGGAGGTGTTTTAGGTTATATGCTATTAAACAAGAAAAATTAAGGTAAATACATATTTTTAGTTAGGCCAGAGGAATTTTATTTCTCTGGCTTTTTTATATAAAATTTTGAAGTGTTTTTATGAATTGTAGCTAAATGTTAAATATAATTGAAGGAGGAATTATATCTTTTTGTATTTTAGATTGATAAGTTTGTTTTTTTAATCCTAAAGTATGACTAGTTTAAAAGTTACTCTTCCCTCAAACTACGTTTTATTAGGAATAATTTTTATGTTTTCAATGCAGGTGTCAGCTCAAATTTCGCCAATGCATAAACGAGAACTAAAAGACAGTATAGGTAAAAAAGAATACCCCTATCTATTTCCCATTTTTGCAGAAAAAATACAAAGTATGGGGCATAGATTGCCCTTACCTTTTGGACTTATGTTTAATTATGTGCATCAACAAACACGTTTAGATATAACAAAATTAAAAGTAGGTTTTGGAGATTCTAATTTAGAGCAATTGGATTTTGTGGAATTTGATCCAGTCCAAAACACAGCAAACGTTTTTAATATTCGTGCCGATGCTTGGATCTTTCCTTTTTTAAACCTGTACGGAATTTATGCGCATTCTGAAGGGAATGCTAATATTGATATAAGGTTTCCAGTTAATTTAAATATTGCAACAACACCATCTGTAGATACCTATGGAGGTGGTATTGTTTTGGCATATGGAAGGAATAATTATTTTGGAGCTGCAAATTTAAACCTTTCGTCATCCCATACTTCAGCATTAGATGAGCCTGTTTTTGGGGTGGTGTCTTCATTGAGGGTTGGTAAGGTTTTCGATTTTTATAATTCAGATAATAGTATAAGTTTTAGTGTTGGAGCTCAAAATCAATATATAGAGCGTTTGTCTGCTGGTTCTTTAAAAATTAGTGATGGTTTTGCAACGCTCGATCCTGATAAGTTGGACGATATAAAGCAGCAAATTGGAGATTCAGCTCAAAATTGGTATGATGATTTATCTCGCCCCCAAAAGGTGGTTGTAGATAGATTGGTGGATTATATGGAAGATTGGTTGGATGGGAAAGATATTGGAGATACAGTAATTAGATACGAATTTGAAAAAGAAACTATAGGGGATTGGACCTTACAGCTTGGGGTACAATTTATGCAAGGGGACCATTATTGGTATCGATTAGAAGGTGGTTTTGGTAAAGGACGTACTCAATTGCTATTATCTTTTAATTACCGCTTTGGTCTGTAATTATGCTATTAAAAAACTATATACTTATATTATTCCTATTAATAGGAAGTTTTTCCTTGGCTCAAGACAAGGGTATAAAGAAATGGTTTAAAGAAAGGCAAGCTTTAAAAGCTCAAAAAATTGAAGCAGGAGAGCCTTTTTTATCACCTTTGTTAGGTCCTGGGTATACACCAGAGAATGGTTTTTTGATTGCAGGAGGAATGCTTTATACATTTAAAACAAATCCTAAGGACTCTTTAATTCAACGTTCATCGTTGCCTATCACAGCATTTATAAGTACGCGGGGTAATATAGGAGTGAATGTAAAGTTACAATCGTTTTGGAAAGAAGATCGCTTTCGCTTAAATGTTGTCGCCAAATATTCTGATGCAGACGATGATTATTTTGGTGTCGGAATGGAAGAGAACCAAAATATAGAAAAAGGCGATACTACATCTCTTTATCACCGCCATCAATGGTTTTTGGCTCCTGGATTTTTGTTTAGAATTATACCCAATTTATATCTCGGAGTAAACTTCAATTTAAATAAAACAAAGGTTACAGAAGTTAATCCGTTGATGGAACAAGATGCTAATTACCTACAGTTTGGTTCAGAAAATTTTAATAGCGCGACAGGTCTATCTCTAGCTTATGATAGTAGAGATATCACTGTAAATGCTTGGAAGGGAATGTATCTCCGCTTTGCTTCTCTTTTCTATGGAAGTTACCTCGGTAGTGATAATGATTATGAAACTTATGAGTTAGACTTTAGAACCTATCATCAAATTTATAGAGAAGGAAATGTTATTGCCACAAAGTTATATATGAGAGCAGCTTATGGAGATGTTCCTTATGAAGAACTGGGAAGAATTGGAGGAGGAGCGGCTTTACGTGGTTATATAAAAGGACAATATCGCGATAAAACAGCTATTTATTTTATGGCAGAATGGAGACATATGTTTTTAAAATCAGATGGCTCGTTAAGTAAGCATGGCCTAGCAACTTGGTTGGGAACAGGAACAGTTGCTCCTAGTTTGAGTGATGTTTCAGAATGGGTTCCAAATATAGGTGTTGGATATAGATTGGAAGTACAACCAAGAATGAACCTCAGAATAGATTTCGGAATCGGCCGAGAATCTTCAGGTCTTTATTTTGGTTTCAGTGAGGCTTTTTAAGAGGGGGAGTTGTTGTTCTGATTTATATGGTAGTATGAGAAAATATGGGGTCTTAATTAAGTAGCTTCCCTAAATTGTTTGTTTTTGATTACCTATGATCAATTATGACATCATAAAATTAATTATTTCCTTAATAGCTTTTTCCGTCTTGTTTGATAAGACTGGATGTAATTGCTTTTTGTTTTTTCATTGAGGTAAGAAACCTTAATGAGGTTTAATACTTTATCTTCATTAGTAATTACAGTATTAAATACCTTAGAAGCTTGCTTTTTAGAAATATTAGCTAATTCAGCTAATTTAAAAAATTGTTCTGTAATTTTTCCTTGTGCAATATTTAGGGGTAAAAGTCCATCCACAAGTGCAAAATCTCTATCCTCAATATGGATTCTACTATTTAATAGATCATAAGCTGGACTTAGTTTAAAATCTCCTTGTGGTGTTTCTATCAATGAAAAGTTTTTATAATGCGCATCTCCATTAGAAATTAAATAATTGAAAAGGATTACTTTGAATAATTTTATAGCCTCAATTTGATAGGCTGGAACATATTTTTTTAATAATTCGAATAATTCTAAATAGTTACCCAAATATTTATAGTTTTCACCATGAGTTTGTGGTGTTCTTTCTGCTAGTGAGGCAAAATCTTCTTGTGCTAACTTTTCACCGTTATCCAGAACATCAAATCGTTTTGTAATGTAAGCAGGATCTCCATTTTTAAAGAACATTAAAGCATTCTCTGCAATTTCTATATCAAACACCTGACTAGCAATTTGCATAGTTAAATGCTCATTAGCGGGCATCTGATCTGTATTTTTTCCTACATTGGGAATAGGTTTTAAAATATATAATCCTTGTTCATTTTTGTCTATTAATCTAATAAGGTTTTTATCTAGCGTTACAGAGAATTTTTCTTGAACTCCCGAGATCGATATTCGCTTTCTGTTATCTGTAAAAATAGAACTATCTATTGTACTTGATGGTGATTCGTAGGGGAGTAGTGGACTCACTTTTCTTCCGCAAAACATTTTTTTTAGGCACAGATTACTATAGGCATCATTACTTACCTTTAATGTTCCTGGGCAATATTTAATGATAGGTTTATTCATGCAGCTTAAACTTTTTTAATCTTAATAGCTCCTATGGTATCATTTTCTGCTACTGAAAGTAAAATACCAAAATAATCATCTGGATCTAATCGTAATTCATAACAAACCACTTCTTTGTTAGAACCTTCAGGAAGCATATTATAAAAAAAAGGGAATAGATGTTTTGATGTGTATTCTTGCTCATTTTTAGGAAGGGTTAAGCTAATAGCTGGTTTACTCGAATCGCTATACCAACTATCGCTGTAACAAAATTGGAAAGCTCCATCATTTTTTTGAATTAGTAATCCAGCTACTTCATCTTTATATAGTACTTCTGCTTGCCTCATTAATTATTCTATATTTTCTTAATTTGAAATGTTAATTCTAATCCAAGAGCATCTCCTAGTTTAGTTAAGGTTTGCACTGTTGGATTTCCTTTTCCACTTTCAAAAGATTTAAGCGTTCTTAATCCAACACCAGAGATATCAGAAAGCATTTCTTGAGTAACTTGTAGTGTTTCTCTTCGCTCTTTTATTATATAGATTAATTTGTCAAAGTGCATTATATGGCTCTTTTATTGTAAAAGTAATTAAATATATTTATAAAATCATAGAATAGTGCGATATATTACACTTTTCCAGTAGTTTTATTTATTGTGGGTCTTAAGGTTTATGATTAGTGTATCATATTACACTTTGGATTAGTAATGTTATAATGTTGGTTATATCATAATACTAATAAATAAAGTGATTCAGGAGTAACAGAACGTAAATACAATAAGTATAATTTCAATAAATTAAATATCAGTTAAAAGAAGGTAATGTGCGATTAAAAAAAACTACACTTACTTCCCGATACAAAAATTAGCGAAAATATTTCCTAATAGATCGTCTGTGGTTATTTCTCCTGTTATTTCTCCGAAATGGTAAAGTGCTTGTCTGATGTCGATAGCGAGAAGATCGCTGGAAATACCATTTGCCATTCCATCTTGTACGCGGTCTATTTCTTCTAGAGCTTTAAGTAGCGAGTCGTAATGACGAGAATTAGTAATTATGGTTTCATTGTTTCTTAATGCTCCTGTATTTACAAATTCTAGGAGTATATTTTTCAATTCTTCAACACCTATTCCTGTTTTTGCAGCAATAAGGAGTGCTTTAGTTTTTACATTAGCTGCAGCGATATCTTTTATTTCAGCAGCAATAAAATCTGTTAGATCCTTAGAAATAGTATCCGTTTTATTGGCGATAATCACTAATGGTTTTTGTGGGAATCTATTTTTTATCTTTTCGAGTTCTACTCTTATTTGAGAGATGTTTTCTCTATTATTAACAAGCTTAATACTGTCTATTATATAAATGACTACTTGCGCTTGCTCAATTTTTTCGAAGGTTTTTTTAATCCCGATACTTTCTACAACATCTTTAGTTTCTCTAATCCCAGCGGTATCAATAAATCTAAAACCAATTCCTCCAATACTTATTTCATCTTCAATTGTATCTCTTGTAGTTCCTGCGATATCACTTACAATAGCTCTTTCTTCATTTAAAAGGGCATTTAAAAGAGTGGATTTACCAACATTTGGCTCTCCTACAATAGCTACTGGAATTCCATTTTTAATAACGTTTCCAACGGCAAAAGAATCGATTAATCTTTTTAATACAAGCTGTATTTTGTTTAGGAGTTCTGTAAACTGGGTCCTATCTGCAAATTCTACATCTTCTTCAGCAAAATCTAACTCTAATTCTATTAAAGAAGCAAAATTTAATAACTCTTCTCGAAGCTTTTTTATTTCACTACTAAAACCACCACGCATTTGTTGCATTGCTATTTGGTGACTGGCTTCATTATCTGAGGCGATTAGATCTGCAACAGCTTCTGCTTGACTAAGGTCTAATTTGCCATTTAAAAAGGCTCTAAGTGTAAATTCTCCTGCATCTGCAACTCGGCATCCATTTCTTAAAAAGAGTTGTAATATTTCTTGCTGAATAAATGGAGATCCATGGCATGATATTTCTATGACATTTTCTCCAGTATATGAGTTTGGTCCTTTAAAAATAGAAACCAATACTTCGTCTAATACTTTATTACCATCTACTATATGTCCTAAGTGGATGGTATGGGTTTTCTGCTCCGATAGTTTTTTTCCTCGAATAGATTTAAATAAAGGTTCTACAATTGTAATTGCATCTTTACCTGAAACTCTTAAAACAGAAATGGCACCAGCTCCAGATGGAGTAGCCAACGCTATAATATTATCTTGGATTTTCATACACAGAATTTGCTGCAAAAATACAAATTGTAAATGAAGATAACTTGTAAATAAAAACTTATTAATATGCTTAACAAAGAGAGTTAAACCTTGTTAAAATATTGTAGTAAGCCTACATTATTTGTACCTTTAGAATATAATCTTAAAATTAAAACTATGATTAATTATTTAAATTTAGATAAAGATAAAACAGCAGATACAGTTAAAGAACTTAATACGCTTTTAGCGGATTATCATTTATATTACCAAAAGTTAAGAAATTTCCATTGGAATATATTTGGTAAAAATTTCTTTGATTTACATGAAAAATTTGAGGAACTTTATGATGATGCTAAATTAAAAGTTGATGAGATTGCAGAGCGTATTTTAACGCTAAGACACCAACCGGTTAGTAATCTATCTGATTATCTCAAAACTTCTAATGTTAAAGAATCCGATAGTGATAAAACGGATATGGAAATGATAGAAATCTTGTTAGAAGACCACGGTATCATTTTAAAACAAATGAGAAAAGTAGTGGAAACTGCTGGAAACGGTGGAGATGAAGGTACTATCGATTTAATTGGAGCATATATTAGAGAGTTAGAAAAAACTTCATGGATGCTAGATGCTTGGAGATTAAAAACTACAGGCGGATTAAAATAATATTATAATTAATTTCACGTAATTCTATGGAAGAGAGATTAGAATCTGCGTGGGATAAAATGTTAGAACAGTTAGGCTCATGGCTAGATGCAATAGTTGTGGGTCTTCCTAATGTTATATTGGCAATTGTAGTTTTTGCCGGTTCTTTTTTTATCTCACGATATGTTAACACATTAATGTTAAGACTCCTTGCAAAATCTTCAATGCAAGGAACTGTAAAAAAGGTTACTGCTAGACTTGTTTCTATAACTGTAATATTAGCGGGACTTTTTTTAGCACTTGGAATCCTTAATTTAAATAAAGTTCTTACTTCGCTCCTTGCTGGTGCTGGAGTTGCTGGTTTAGCTATTGGTTTAGCTTTACAAGGTACTTTAGCCAATACTTTCTCTGGAATCGTACTTTCTTTTGTGAAGTATGTAAAAATGGGCGATTGGATAGAAAGTAATGACTACACTGGAGAAGTTATAGATATCGACCTTAGAACGGTAACTATAAGACAGGCCGATAATAATATGGTTTGTATTCCCAATAAAATGGTGATTGAAAATCCTGTTAAAAACTATTCTGTAACCTCACAATCTCGAGTTATGCTTACTTGTGGTGTTGCGTATAATTCTGACCTTGAATTTGTGGAAGATTTAGTAAAGCAGACAATCGCAGATAAGTTCGATGCCGTAAAAAATAAAGATAATGTTATCTTTTTTTATACTGAATTTGGTGATAGCTCTATTAATTTTGAAACTCGTTTTTGGATAGACTCTACATCTGGATTACAAATTTCTAAAGCTAAAGGGACTGCAATTATTGCTATTAAAAAGGCTTTTGATGCGAATGATATTAATATTCCATTCCCAATCCGTACAATAGATTTTTCAAATAATTTATCGTTAAATAACGAGGGAGAAGAAAAAAATGAATAATTTCTTGTAACAAAAGTAATTTAGGCTCGTCTATATAGTATAACCATCAATCATAAAGAAATTATGCAACGAACAGACAGTCAATTATTAGTAGTTACCCATTTAAGTCAGTTATTAACTTATGTTACCGGATTTGGAGGACTTATAGCTCCGCTAATTCTTTGGTTATGTAATAAAGATAATGTGATCGATATGGATCAAAATGGAAAGAATATCATCAACTTCCAATTAAGTATTTTGATATATTCCATTTTAAGCATTCCATTAATTTTATTCTTTGGATTTGGAATCCTAACACTAATTGCAATAGGAATTATAGCTTTTATTTTTCCGATTATAAATGCAATAAAAGTAAGTAATGGAGAAGTGGCAAATTATCCACTAAGTCTACAGATTATAAAATAAGAATTGCGTAGGAGGGAGAACCCGAAAAATATAAAAACCCCGTGCTAAAATTAACACACAATTTAGACGGGGTTTAATTATATAAAATCATTAGCTCTTGCTATCTTCTTTTAGTTGTTAAGCATTACTGGCATAACAAGCATTGTAACATGTTCTCCTTCATCTAAACCATCAATAGGAGTTAAAATCCCTGCTCTATTTGGCAAGCTCATTTCCAAAGATACATTATCTGAAGTTAAATTGTTAAGCATTTCGTTTAGGAATCTAGAATTGAATCCAATTTCCATATCATCTCCTTGATAATCACAAGTAAGACGTTCTTCTGCTTTATTGCTATAATCAACATCTTCCGCAGAAATATTCAGCTCAGCACCTGCAATTTTTAAACGTATTTGATGTGTTGTTTTATTCGAAAATATAGAAACCCTTCTTACAGAACCAAAAAATTGAGAACGGTCTATTGTAAGTTTGTTTGGATTCTCTTTAGGAATTACTGCTTCATAGTTAGGGTACTTCCCATCGATTAATCTACAAACCAATTCGATATTATCAAAAGTAAATTTTGCATTACTCTCGTTATAATCTATAGTAACGTCACTTTCGTTTCCAGCTAAAATTCCTTTCAGTAAAGTTAAAGGCTTTTTAGGCATAATGAATTCTGCAACTTGACTTGCCGTAACATCATGACGTTGGTATTTTACTAATTTATGAGCATCTGTAGCAACAAAAGTTAAATTCTCAGGAGAGAATTGAAAGAATACTCCGCTCATTACTGGACGTAAATCATCATTTCCAGAAGCAAAGATTGTTTTACTAATAGCTGTTGCTAAAATATCTCCAAGAATAGTTGTAGAACTTGCATCTGCCAATTCTACAGAATTAGGAAATTCCGCTCCATCAGCATATGCTAACGCATATTTACCATGATTAGAGCTTATTTCTATAGTGTTATTATCTTCTATTACAAAAGTTAATGGCTGCTCAGGAAAAGTTTTTAACGTGTCTAGCAATAATTTTGCAGGCACCGCAACACTTCCTTCAGAATCTGAATCTACTTCTAGCACAGCACTCATCGTTGTCTCCAAATCTGATGCTGATACAGTAAGTTTATCTTGGTTTAATTCAAATAAAAAATTATCAAGAATTGGTAGTGTATTGCTATTATTAATAACGCCACCTAAGACTTGAAGTTGTTTTAATAAATATGAACTTGATACTATAAATTTCATTGAATTCTCAGTTTTCTAACACTTACAAAGATATCTTAATTGATTTTTTTAATGAAAATAACTTATTAACATTTATAGGGTGTATTTTTTCCTTTTAAGAGTTGTATATAACCACCCGAAAACAAGTATTAAAATTACGGGAACCACTATGTTTATTAGCTTCCATAGTGTTTTCTCTTGATACACTTTTTCTTTATTCAGAAAAGATAAAGCAATCTCTTTAGATCGAATGTTTATAAGTCCGCCATCATCTAATAGGTAATTAACGCTATTAATAAGGAAATCTTTATTTCCATACACTTGTTTTGTCCATTTGTCAATTCCGTTAATTAATGGCTTCTTATTTGCATAATTGTAATTTATAATATCACCATCTGCAATAACAATCATTTTATTTTCTTGAAGCGCTTCTTCTTTATTGTTGGCGCTTTTAAAAGGTTTAACTCTATTTTTAAATGCAGAGGCAAATTTACCTTCTAATAATACACCTAATGTTTTATTTCCATCATTAAAAGTAGCAATGTCTTGCTGTGTATCAAATTCATCTAAACTATATCCTTTTGGAACTCCAACTTCTTTAGATTGCGGCGAACTCTTTAATAGTATGGTTTTATCAATTCCATTTGGCAATGTATCGATAGTATTTGTAAACTCTAATTTTACAACATTTACGCCTTTTGTAATAGGGTGATTATTTCCTGTAGCAACCATAGGAGAATAAAACCAATTGATAGGAATCTCTCCATTCTGATCGGTTACTGTTACTGGCGTAGAAATTAAATCTTGAACTAGTTTTTTATTGATTCGCACCCCATAACGGAAAAGCATATCGTCGAGATTTAAATCTTGAGGATAGGCAAAAGATGAGAATGTTTCATTCTGTAGGCTGTCCAAATCTGCCACCACTTGGTCTACCATCCAAAGAGTCTTTCCGCCATTTACTATATATTGATCTAAGATATATTTTTCAGTTTCAGAAAAGGGCTCTGTAGGCTTAGCAATAATTGTAGCATCAAAGCGATTTAAATTTTCTAATACCTTTTCAGGATTATTAGCCAAAGAGTCCATATTAAATTCTCCGAGCTGGTAATAGTTACGTAAATTCATTATAAAATCTACCAGATATTTATCTTGAATTTCTCCATTTCCTTTAAGAATAGCGATTTTCTTTTTATCAGTAATCGTTAACTGTTTAAAGGCATCAGCAAAAGCATATTCTAATTGTTGTACCGAATTATTAACGCGTTGCTCACTATTGGCACCCAATTTATTCTGTAAGAGCGATACTTTTACAGTTTTCTGTCCCATATTAACCAATGCCCAAGGAAAAAGCACTTCTCGAGACATACTATTACCTTCTTCAATAGTAATAGAAGCAGGGGTGAGGCCCAGTTCTTGTAACGCTTGGATATTCTCTTCTTTAGGATTATTATTATCTAATGGATCGATATAATTTACACGAATCTGGTTATTAACCGTACCAAATTCTTCTAAAAGTTGCTTGGTTTCCGTTTGTAGTCTTTTAAATTCTGTAGGGAGGTTTCCAGAAAGTAAAACATCAATAATAATAGGTTGTGTAGCATTGCTAACGGTAGCTTTAGAAGGATCAGAAAGGGTATAGCGTTTATTTTTTGTAAGATCAAACCTTACATAAAGCTGTGAAGCTATCAAGTTAATTCCAATAAGAATTAGAATCAATACAACTATTTTTGTAGCGTTATTTTTGGGAGATTTCAAAACAGTTACTTCAATTTAAAAATGGTTACTACTAGAAAAAATGTAGAAATACTTATAAAATAGATAATATCTCTAAGGTCTATTACCCCACGGCTAATACTATCAAAATGATGTTTTAAGCTGAAGTTTTCTAAAAAAGAGAGATTTGCCATGTCTGAAAACCCCGAAAACCCATAATAAACAATAAAACAAATAAGCACAGCTCCTATAAAAGCAATAATCTGATTGTCGGTAATAGAAGAAGTAAAAACCCCTATCGATGTGTATGCAGCAATTAAAAATAGGAGTCCGAAGTAAGAACCTATAATGCTTCCGAGGTCGATATTTCCAATGGGATTGGCAAGTTGCCATATGGTAACTACATATAATAAAGTGGGGATAAGCGCTATAACTACTAATATAAAAGCACCAAAGAATTTCCCCAATACAATTTTAGATTTGCTAATTGGTCTGGTGAGGAGGAGCTCTAAAGTACCTGTCTTTTTTTCTTCTGAAAAGCTTTTCATGGTCACAGCAGGAATCAAGAAAAGTAGGATCCATGGTGCCAATTCAAAAAACGGATTAAGATCTGCAAATCCACTTTCTAAGATATTAAAATCACCATCAAAAACCCAAAGGAATAGTCCGTTAAGGACTAAAAACAAACCGATAACTAAATAGGCTATCGGGGTGGAAAAAAAACTACTGATTTCTCTTTTTATTATTGCAGTCACTTAAGTTGTTTAAATTTTAAAAGTTGTTGAATCAAGAAATATAAATATTATAATTATTTAGCATTCTTTAGGTTCAATAACGTATTCATTTATAAAAAATTCACTGTAATAGTATCTCTATAACTTAATCCTAATAGGGTAGAGGCACCGCCAACAGTATCTAAATTACTTCTGTAAATTGCGAGTTCTATAAGAGAAGAGGAGTTAAAAATAGCTAGTTTCTCTCCATCTTTATTAAGAATCTCTGGTGCAGTGAAGTTAATAATATCGCTATATTTTTTATTGATCTTAGTAAATTTATGATTGCGAGCCCATAATTCGAACTCGCGACCTCTTTTATAACGATCAAATAATTGCTTAGGGATATTAGTAATTACATTGCCATAATTATCAATATATATAACGGTTCCGGTAATTTGATTCTCCTCATTGTTAATAATTGGAGATAAACCTTTTAACATTTTCAGTTCAGAAATAGGCTTCCCAATAACCTCCAATGTTCCTCCACGAGAAATATGTCCCGCTACTTTTACAAAAACATCCATCACAGGGAAAACACTCTCAATATGGTCATGGATATTAATCTCCACCATTTTCTCAGGATTAATTTCTTTAGCAAGAAAAGAAAGAATTCCGTTATCGGCACCAATAAAATAATGACCGTCTATTTTAACAGCCACATGTTTATTTTTAGGCGTAAGCTCAGAATCTACCCCAATAATATGGATGCTTCCTTCAGGAAAAGTTTTGTAAGCATTTTTTAAAATATATGCCGCTTCAACAATATTAAAAGGATTTACAAGGTGTGAGATGTCAACAATAGTAGCACTTTCTATTTCGCTAAGGATATATCCTTTTATGGCCCCTACAAAGTGATCCCGCTCTCCAAAATCTGTAGTCAAAGTAATTATAGCCATTTTATAGAAATGTTGATGTTTTTTTAATTTAAGAAAGTGTTTTTTTGTTTAAGTTTGTTAGAAATGGTAACAAACTTAGGTTTGGATAAATGTTTAACACAAACCTACTAAAAAGTAATAGATTTTCCATTTTTATATGTACTTTTTAATGCGAATACTTTTAGATGAATAATCACTTAAAATTAAACATTTGAACGAACTGATCATAGAACTTACAGAAATCAATCCAAAAGACTTTTTTGGACCTAGTAATACGAACATAGATTTATTAAAAAAATATTTCCCGAAGCTGAAGCTTGTAGCCCGCGGAAATAAGATAAAAGCCTATGGCGATGAAGAGATGTTGGAAGAGTTTGACAAGCGATTGGATATGTTGGTTACCCATTTTGGGAAATACAACAAGCTCGATGAAAATACTATAGAGCGTATTCTTACCAGCGATAACGGTCAAGATGAAATGGATGCCAAAATTAATGGCGAAGTACTTTTACACGGTGTAAATGGGCGTTTAATAAAGGCACAGACTGCAAACCAACAGCGACTCGTAGAGCTGATGCGTAAAAACGATATGGTTTTTGCCATCGGTCCAGCAGGAACAGGAAAAACATATACAGGAGTTGCGTTGGCTGTAAAAGCATTAAAAGAAAAGCAAGTAAGAAGGATTATTTTAACAAGACCAGCGGTAGAAGCAGGGGAGAACCTAGGTTTTTTACCAGGAGATTTAAAAGAAAAATTAGATCCGTATATGCAGCCGCTTTATGATGCACTACGAGATATGATTCCCGCAGAAAAATTGGCCAATTACATAGAAACAGGAGTAATCCAAATTGCACCGATGGCCTTTATGCGTGGAAGAACACTAGATAATGCATTCGTTATTTTAGATGAAGCACAAAATACGAGTCATGCGCAAATGAAAATGTTCCTTACCAGAATGGGGAAAAGTGCTAAGTTTATAATTACCGGAGATCCTGGGCAAATAGATTTACCACGTAGAATAACTTCTGGTCTTAAAGAAGCCATTTTGGTACTTAAAGATGTACAAGGAATTGGTATTTTACATTTAGATGATAAAGATGTAATCCGACATAGATTGGTAAAAGAAATTATTAAGTCATACAAAAAGATAGAGCATCATACTTCTTAAATATTATTTTTAAGTTTTAATACAGATTTGCAAATGCACGAATCTGCAAATCTGTATTAAATACTTATCTGTACTACTCTCACAACCACTGTAGCGCTATTTTACTCCAACCGTTGCTATATATTCTATACCCTATAAATGGGAGTCTCTCCATTGCGGTGTAATTCCAAAACGTTTAGATTTTTCAGTTAAAATTTTAGGTGTTTTACAGAACAGTTTAGCAGTATTCATTAAAACTTTAGCTTTTCTGCTGATGTATTTAGGGTTATTACTAATGCTTTTAGTTACCAAGTAGCAGTATTTAGCTTGTTACCTTAAACTTTTAGGTCTGGAGACCATGCTTTTAGGTTTTTTAATGATAAGCATCATTAGTATCATAAAGAGTTTAGGAGCGTTACTACAGTGTTTAGGTCTTTTAAAGATGTTTTTAGCTCCTAAGGCGTAACTTTTAGCTCGACCACCTAAAACTTTAGGTGCCGAACCTAAAGTTTTAAGCACTTTAGTTAAAGGTTGAACTACATTTATTAAAGTTTTGGGTTGCTTAAAGTTCCACTTGGGTGTTTTAATGATATTTATGAGTAAAAAATAGATGTGTTTAAGCTCCGACCCTAAAACTTTAGGTCTGGAGGCTAAAAAAATTAACCTTTTAAGCTAAAATTTTAGGGAGTTTACCTAAAGTTTTAATCGATGCGTTTAAAGTTTTATTTAAATGACCGAAAAACATCATTAAAAGACCTAAACGGGACACCTTTTGACCTAAATGGAGGTTTATTGGTAAGTTGCTAAGTTGCGAATTTGTGAAACTGCCAATTCGCGAATCTGCGAAACTGTAAAACTGCGAATCTGCCAATTCGCTAATCTGCAAATTTGCAGAAGACATTTCTCTATTCTGTACTCTTTTATCTTTACTCTTTTTTTCTAATTACGGTTTCCCGTAAATATTTTCTTAATTGAATTGTTATATTTGAAAGAGAAATAAACGTGAGTGCGTTTGTTTGGGAGTTGTAAGTAATATAGATGAACATAGAGAAATTTAAAGAAAAGTATTGGAAAGACCCAGTTTGGAGTAAAGTATTTGCTGTTGCCATTATTGGAATTGGAGGTTCGCTTTTAACAACAATTTTCATTTGGCTCAAAAGTATTTATGAGGGAATTCCTTTCAAAGAAATATTTGAAAGTGTATTAGCTTACTTTAAGTCTAGCTCAAAAATTAACACATTCTTGCTCTGGCTGATAATAACAGTTCTAGCCGTATTTCTATTTAGTTACGCGATTTTAATTTATAAAAAAATAAAAAAATCACTCGAAAAACCGGAAAGTGATATTCTAGATGAAGAACCTGAACTTCCAAGAACAGGAATGAAATCAACCGCAATTTTTTCTGAGAAACTTGCAGGTGCTTTTACTGGGCAACGAGGGTTCAAATGGTATGAATCCAAAGAAGCAATAATGAGGTTAGAAAAATTCTTTGAACCACCATTAAAATATGAGCCGATTGGAGAAGGAGCAACATCTACACCAATTTGGTGGTTCAGAGCAGGTAGCTCAATGTATATTGACAAATTTAAAAAGTTATCTAGGACAAAATTATTGATAGGAATTAGGGAATTTAAAATAAAAAGAATCGGAGTTTTTATAAGTGATTCATATTATAAATCGTTTATCTACATAGAAACTTCGGGCGAAAAACAAACAGGTGTTTCTAAAATAACCAAAGAAGATATAAAAAGACATATTGATACTTTTGGATATTCTTCAGAGGAATATGCGATTTTTAATAATAAAATAAAACTGACAAGGGAAGAATATGATGACGCCTCAAAAGTTATAAAAGGTAAAGTTGTAGACACTTTTGGCTCTGAATTAAGAGTTAGATTTTTGAGCGACTATAATTTTCTAGTAACAGCAAATCAATCACCTTTTAATTCTAGAAAATTTGACAAAGAATCACACGAGAGTATGAACAAAATATTAAAAGGGGAAATGAAAGCAGATGATTTCATTGAAAGCCTCAAAAAATACGAAAAGAAGGAAATTTATAATTAAGAATCTATTGCCTACAATGGCTATAATTAATTGCTTGTTTTCGCCTACTTCTGAAAATCCTCGCGGATTTTCAGTTTGGCTTGTACTTGCTAAGTTAAGTGCTAACCCACGCAACTATTCATAGCCGAAACCGTTGTGAGCAAGCTAAAAAAACCAATCTGAATGAAATTAAACCAATTAAAACTTAAAAATTTTCGTAGTTATTCTCGCGAAACTAACATTGACATTTCAGATTTAAATGTAATAATAGGAAAAAACGATGTTGGTAAATCTTCAATTTTAGAAGCTTTGGACATTTTTTTCAACGGTAAACCAGACAAGAATGATTTATGTGTTGACAATGACAATTCTAAAATAGAAATCACTTGCTTATTTGATGATTTGCCCGAACAACTAATACTTGATGACACAATAGAAACGAGTTTGAGCGATGAATTTTTATTAAATGAAGATGGGAAACTTGAAATCAAAAAAACTTTTTCAGTTTCAGGAGCAGGTAGTGTTTCAGAAGAATCCGTTATTATTTCGCAATATCCAGATAACGAAAATTTAGGAGATTTACTATCTAAAAAAAGAACTACTTTAAAACTTCAATTCGAAGAATTAGGCATAGACCAAGAAGGAGTTAATAGAACAAAAAGTAGAGAATTAAGAAATGCTATTAGAAACCACTTTTATCCCGATGGAAATATAACAACAAGTAGAACGGAAATAAAAATCGATGGAAAACTTGACAATGAGGATAATAAGAAAAAAATATGGACAAATCTAAAAAAGTATTTGCCTATATATTCATTATTTTTTGTTGACAAACCATTAACAGACCAAGATTCGGATATTCAAGACCCAATGAAGGAAATCATTAAGGAAGTTTTGAAAAGAGACCACATAACACCTTTATTAGAACAATTAAAAGAAGCAGTACAAACTGCATCTACAAATCTCGCCGATGACACGATTAGCAAATTAAATGAATTAGACTCTGAACTTGCAGAAACATTGAGGTCTAATTTCCCAAAGGAGCCTACTTGGAACTCGATATTCAAACTAACTTTAGAAGATGACAGAGGAATTCCACTCAACAAGAGAGGAAGTGGAATGCGTCGTTTAGTATTATTAAGTTTCTTTAGAGCACAAGTTGAAAATAGAAGAACTGCAAATGCACCAAATATAATCTATGCTTTAGAAGAGCCTGAAACATCCCAGCATCCAGATTTTCAGTTAATGATTGTTAATGCTCTAAAAGAATTAGCTGAAACAGATAATGCACAAGTATTTTTTACAACACATAATTCCAATTTAGCGAAAGAAGTACCAAAAAAATCATTGAGATATGTTCATTGGAACGTTGACAGAATTAATGTCGAAAGTGGTTTAAATGCTGATGGAACGGATAATATAGAGATTATTGATAAAATAATTGAAACGTTAGGTGCTTTACCTGACCCAAAAAATAAAGTAAAGGTTTTAATATTTGTAGAAGGAGAAAATGATATTAACGGTCTGATAAACATTAGTAAACTTCTTAACCAAGATGATGATTCAATTATAAATTTAGAGAATAACGAAACTGTAGCGTTCATACCAACTGGTGGCTCTCAATTAAAATTTTATATTGAGAAAAAATATTTGGATGGACTTCTTCAATCGCAGGTTCATATTTATGATTCTGATATTCCTGACTATGTACAAAGTGTCAAAGCAATGAATGCAGAAGGAAATGATTCAAAAATTGGATTTAACACAGTAAAAACGGAATTTGAAAACTATCTACATCACGAAGCTATTAATGAATGTTATTCAGATTTGCATATAAATATCAATCTTGACGTAATAACTGATGTAGAAGATGTACCCTTAAAAGTAGCAATGGCAGTACATCAAGCAACAAACGGTACTGATTGGGATGAAATAAATCCTGACCCAATTAAGACAGCGGAAAAACAAAAGAAAAAAATATCAAAAGTTAAAAAGCATCTGAATAATGGAGCGGTTGAAAAAATGACAATTGATAGAATTAAAGAACGTGGCGGATATGATGAACTCAAGAGTTGGTTAGAATGTATAAAGAAATTTACAGCGTAGAAAGCCAGCTCACAACAAAGTACCGTGGTAAAAAGCAATTGAAATAGTAAAAGGGTTAGATAAAACATTTTTAGCGAAAAACATTACTGGTAACAATGTATCTAATGAAAAGCACTAGTCCAGTTTTTCAAAGTTAATATTTAGCATTGTAAAGTTGTAAAACTGCAAAGTCGCGAATCTGCAAATTAGCAGAAGGTATTTCTTTTATCTTCACTCTTTTTTCTGATTACGGATTCCCGTAAATAGTTTATTAATTGAATTGTTATATTTGGAGGAGAAATAAACGTGAGTGCGTTTGTTTGATAGTAAGCAACAATTAAAGTGAAACCGATAACAATTTTAATAACTGTCATTTTTTCTGTATCAGGATATGGGCAAGAATTTTCCAAATCTGATTTTGTAAAAACGAATTGGTTTGTGAATAATTTAGATGGAGCATTTACGAAAAATGATACTCTAAAGTTTATCAAATATTCGAATAAAGCAGGAGACGAAGAATATATCGAATACAAGGAATATGAATTAAAGTATTTTGGACACGGATATTTTGTTGAATTGGATTTTAAGCGTGGACGTAAAATGAATTATCGCTTTAGAGTGAATAATTATGCAACAGGTTACGATTTTAAAAAATACAGATGGGAATTTGATAAAAAAACATCTATAATTTCAATTTTTCAAGATGGAATAATAATGATGAAAATTAAACCGATTAAGAAAAATAAAATACAAATTGAATCACGTTTAGCGAAAGACAACGGATTATTGGAAACGACAGAAATAACATTTTTGCGGATAAAATAACTGTTGCTAACAATGGCTCCTATGAAAAGCACTAGTACAGTTTTTCAAAGTTAATATTTAGTATTGTAAAGTTGTAAAATTGCAAAGTCGCGAATCTGCAAATTGGCAGAAGGCATTTCTTTTTCTATACTCTTTAATCTTTTCTTTTTTTTTCTGATTACGGTTTCCCGTAAATATTTTCTTAATTGAATTGTTATATTTGGCTGAGAAATGAGCGTAATTGCGTTTGTTTGGGAATTGTAATTAATTTTTAGTTAATGCAATTTTTATTCCCATCAGAATAAATACTAATCCACTTAATTTATTTAACCAAAGTCCAGCACTTGGATTGTTCTTAAGTTTTTTAGAAAAAGCACTTGCAAAAATGGTTAAAATTAAAAACCAAACAATTCCAATTATCGCATAAGTAAGACCTAGTATAATAAATGGAACAGGGTTTTCCATTTGAGTAGGGTTGATGAATTGAGGAAAAAATGCCAAGAAGAATAATGCAACTTTTGGATTTAATGTATTAGTCAAAAATCCAGACCAAAAATCATTTTTCCCCTTTTCTAGAATTTGTTTCCCATCATCTGTTGGCAAAAAAGTCTTCTTGTTTTTAAACTTCAAAAACCCTAAATAAATTAAATAGAGAGCGCCTATATATTTTATTATTGTAAATGCGTATACTGAATTAGCAATAATGACAGACAATCCCAACGCAGCAAATAGAGTATGTGTTAAAACCCCTGTATTTACGCCTAAAGTGGCATAAACACCTGACTTCCGACCTTGAGCTATAGACTTGTTCAGAACAAATATTGTGTCGATTCCTGGCGTCATTATAAAATTAACGCCGTTATCATAAAAGCAAATATATTTTCGATTCCCATCATTTCCTTTTTTTTAAATTAAGCTAAAACTTTCAACAAATAAACTACTTGGGATTCAATTTTAAAATACATATTTTTGATTAATTAATGCAAAAAACGCATTACTCATGACGATACAACAAATTAAATACTTTTTAGAACTTGCTAAAGAACTTCATTTTTGGAATACGGCAGAGAAGGTTTTTATATCGCAGTCCTCATTGAGCAGACAAATCCAAGCATTGGAAGATGAATTACAAATACAACTTTTTCAAAGGGACAAAAGAAATGTCAAGCTTACCAACGCAGGTAAATTTCTTCAAGAGCATTGGACAGAGAAAATCAAGGAGTTTGAACAAATAATAAGGCAGGCAAAAAAAATTGAAGATGGAAAAGTAGGAACTATTTCAATAACTTATCCAGGTTCTATCGCTTATGAGTTTTTGCCAAAATTCTTGGAGGTTTTAAGCAATAATATGCCTGATTTAAAAACAGAATTAACAGAACCAACAGACGAAAATCATGAAAAGCTTTTATTGGACTTTAAAACCGATATAGCATTTAGTAGAGATGAAATTAATAATGCAAATATTGACACTCAAAAACTTTATTCTGAACCAATATGTTTGGTCGTTCCTAAAAACCATAGGTTAATCAAGAAAGAGATTACTGGATTAGAGAATGAAAAGTTCATTATTTCGGGTTTGCATCAAACAACCTTTTTTGCCTCATTATTAAGATCGTGGTTTTCAAAAAAAGGAATAGAACCTAAGACTATAATTGAATCGGATTTTGGAGGAATGATAATAAACCTCGTTTCAAAAGGACTTGGAATCTCTATTTTACCATTGTCGTTTAAATCGGCACAAGTAGAAAATGTTGAGTTTATAGAATTAGAAGAAAAAATAGATTTATACATAAATTGGCGAAAAAAGGAACTGAATGACACAATTAAAAAAGTAATTGAACTTGCTGAAAATATTGTGGTAAAATAAAAACTGTTCTAACAACGTACTCTTTATAAAGTACTAACTTATTATTCTATCGTCTAGATTTTTAAATTCATGAATGAACTAATCAGCAAATTGAATAAGGCATTTCTTTTTTCTATACTCTTTAATCTTTTCTCTTTTTTACTGATTATGGATCCTCGTAAACAGTTTCTTAATTGAATTGCTATATTTGAAGGGGAAGTGAGTGAGAGTACTACGTTTTGCAAATTTAAGAATGAAATTCTAAAACTGAAAAATCGGAATTGCCTTACACTACTTAAAACTCTATCATTTAGTATAGACAGAGTAAATTTTTGAACAAACTTATTGAAATTTAAATCTTGATGGAATAGCATCAATTTTGAAGTGAAAAACCTAGAACTTTAATTTAAATTTCTTGAAAAATTTACCAATGCGAAATTTTTAAAAATACATGGAACAACAGTTCATAACCTCAATTACTCTTTATTTTGTTTATGTTTAGAAAAATATCGTAAATTCACTCCGTGCCTGCGGTTATACTCTTAGTCAGCAATAATTAAAAATGAAAATGAGATATAATATCATATTGCTTTTATTAACATTCTTTTAGTTTGTTGAGAGGAAGAAAATGACTTGAAAGAGTTTAAATGGACAAGAGCTTTCGAAGGATGGTGGAATGGTTGATACTTCCATTAAAGAAAAAGAGATCGTAGAAGCTAAAACTAAGAATGATTTATAATTGTATGGAACTCCGTTAAAATAAAGTTTGAAGAGTTCGCAAATGAGATAAAAGTGTTGAATTTTAGTTTGAATATATAATAATGAAAGATACTAAGGAAAGGTGGTTGAGAGATTTTCGGAGATTTCTTCCTTTAAAAAGTCAGTTTGTCCTCTCTGGAAACACAAAGGATCTACAACTAACTTCAAATGATTCTAAAGGTTTTGGGTGGCATAAACTTGAAAATGTGATTGATGTAGAATTAAAGAATTACGGATATAGTCAGGTAGTTTATTACAATCCACTACAAGGATTTGAGATTCCTTTTTTCGAAGGAGAAGTTAAAGAAAAAGAAGCAATGTTCAAAGAGTTGCAGATTCCTTTGAAGAGAGATGATGGAGTATATAGCAATTTGACAACTTTTGATACTGTTTTACGAAACATTGTCGATTATGGTAAGAAGCCGATTGCACTTATTATTGATTTTGCCTCTCAGTTTTTAATAAATCCTGAAAATTTGCTCAAGGCAGAACATGATACTTTTACTCAAGCACACGTTTTATCCCAGAAGGCAGAAACGAGACCGTTTGGATCACCAACAAAACCTTTCTATAGCAGCATAATTTGGGTAGTAGACAAGGAAGGTGATTTGCCAGATTGGATGATCATCAATAACCCCAAGATCCGTCATATCCCCATTGGTAAACCTGATCATATTGCACGTAGACGATTGTTAACTCCGTTGGTACAAGGGTTTTTCTATCCCCACCCAGAAAAAGCTGAAAAAGTCATCGATGATTTTGTGGAAGAAACTGAAGGATTGTTATTACTCGATTTGGTAGCGATTTTGGAATTGGCTAGATCTGAGGGAATTTCCATTAATCACATTGCGGATGCAGTGAGACGTTACAAGTTGGGAGTAACAGAAGATCCTTGGATGAAAGTTGACAGAAAGAAAATTGAAGAAGGTGAAGCCTACATCCGAACTCGTGTAAAAGGTCAGGATCATTCCGTACAGCATTTGATGGACATTGTAAAACGTGCTATCACAGGAGTTGGTTCTTCCAAAAGAAACAATCGTCCTAGAGGTGTAGTTTTCTTGGCAGGACCAACTGGAGTTGGAAAAACGGAGTTAGCAAAAGCCATGACTAGTTTGCTCTTTGGAGATGAAAGTTCTTATATTAGATTTGACATGTCTGAGTTTAGTGCCGAACATGCTTCACAACGATTGATTGGAGCACCTCCTGGTTACGTAGGATATGATGTGGGAGGGGAGTTGACTAACGCTGTTAGAGAGAAGCCATTTAGTGTAGTCTTATTTGATGAAATTGAAAAAGCACATCCGCGAATCTTAGATAAATTTTTGCAAATTTTAGATGATGGAGTTCTCACAAGCGGACGTGGAGATAAAGTCTATTTTTCAGAAACTTTAATCGTGTTCACATCTAACTTAGGAATATATAAACAGTCAGTAACAGGGGAACGCGTTCCAAATGTTCGCTACGAAAACCCTTACGAAGTAGTTGAAGAAAAGGTGAAGGAAGAAATCGATCGCTATTTCAAATTTGACTTGAATCGCCCCGAGTTATTAAATAGAATTGGAGAAAACATTATCGTATTTGACTATATACGAAAAGACGTTGGTGAACTCATTTTCGATATGATGATCGACAATCATATTAACGACATTCAAGAACAATTGGAGATCACTATAAAGTTAGATTTCAATGTAAGAAATCAATTAAAACAATTATCCATTTCCGATTTAACCAATGGAGGACGTGGTGTTCGTAATATGATCGAATATCATTTTATTACACCCATTTCAAGGGCTTTGTTTTCATTGAACCCATCCAAAGGAGATGTAGTGGAAGCAATTGAAATTTTCAACGAAAATCGATCCACTCATATTAAACTCCAATGTACTTAACTCCATGAAAATAGGAATTTCTAGATTGCATTTTCCAGTTACAACTCTTGGTCCTGGAAAACGAATTGGAATTTGGCTCCAAGGATGTTCCATTCATTGTGAAGGTTGCATTTCTGTGGATACGTGGCAATTTGGAATAAATTCTGTTTCCTTAGATGAGGTGAAAGTATTGTTGAGGCGATGGTTGCCTGAGAGCGATGGAATCACTATTTCAGGAGGAGAACCTTTCGATCAAGAAGAAGCATTGTTTGAATTGTTAAAATTTTTAAGAACATATCAAAAATCGATTTTGATGTACAGTGGATATTCTTTTACAAAGTTGAAAGCGAAAAAAGAAATTAGAGATGGTTGGATTGATGTATTAATTTCAGAACCTTATGATTATCAGCAGTCACAAACCAAAATTTTGATGGGAAGCGATAATCAACAAATTCATTTACTTACTAAATTGGGAAAATGTGATTTTGAAAGCTACTTAGAAAAATCACCTGAGAAAAAATTAGATGTACAGTTTGAAAGTGATTCAGTTTGGATGGCGGGAATTCCTAGAAATGGAATGTTTGAAATTGCGGAAACTGCCAAAAATAATAATGTTCATCTACAACACACACAAGGAGTCATAAAGCGTAAAAAGTCATGAAGTATATAAGAGTTTGTCCATCCTGTGGGAGTCAACGACCCGTCCGCGAAATGTATTGTAAGAACACAGTAAAGGAGAGTTCTTGTGATTGGTTGTTGATGAATGTCAAGCAAACTCCCATTGGTGGTACTATTGAAATTAAAGTAGAAGATGAATCAGTTCAACAGTACTGTGAAAATGGTCATGAAATTGGTTCAGGTGATTTTATGTGCATGGAATGTGGAGCCGATATTGAGGATACGCCTAATGCAGTTGAGAAAGATATAATTCGGAAAATTGAGGCTTACACGTTGGTGGAAAACATTCAAAATTCCAGCGCTATCAAAGAGTGTTTTTTAGTCAAAAACAATCAAGGAAAAATTTACTTCATGACACTCTACCATAAAGATTGTGAACCTGACAAAGCCATATACAGTGTGTTGCAAAAATCAGATACAGATCATGTAGCGGAGTTGATTCAAATAGGTATTTGGGAAGATCGTTTTTTCGAAGTTACGGAACTAATCACAGGAAGTTCTATCGAAAAAACAGCCTATTTAGAAGAAGCGAGGATTGAAAAATTAGTCGATGAGATTGGACGAGCTTTACGAGATTTTTCTGACTCAGGAATCCGCCATCGAGATTTAAGTCCAAATAATATTTTGATTCGCGACAAAGACAGTTTTGATCTCGTGATCATAGATTTTAGCTCTGCACGTTTGTCCGACTATGACTTAGATACAGATACACCGTTAGAACTCACACGATACACAGCTCCCGAAGCTATCATAGGAGGCATAAGCCCTGCTTCAGATTGGTGGAGTTTGGGAATGGTAGTTTTAGAGCAAGTTACCAAAGGAAGCTTTTTTCAAAACATTAACGACAAAGCCTTTTTGATTCATTTGGTAACTCGAGGTGTACAATTACCAACAGATATCAACGAGCGATTTTTATTATTATTAAAAGGGTTGTTGTGCAGAGATCCACTTAAACGATGGAATTGGCAACAAGTCGAAAAATGGCTGAACAGAGAATATGTCGCTCCACCTGAAGAATTCGAAAGGCCAGTTACTCAGAAAACTGAAAAAAGTATCAAACTTGGCAAGGAGATTCATGTCAATCCAAGTTATTTTGCTTTATCCGCTGCTGAAGAATCCAATTGGGAGAACGGATTGTCAGTATTCACTTCTGGTGAGTTGTCTAGTTGGATTGATGAAACAATACAAGATAAAAAATTAACTTCTACTATCAGAAATCTTCGAACTATGGAAGGTATCGATTTGGAGTGGCGATTTTCATTAACCCTGATGCATTTGAACAAATCCTTACCACTTACTTGGCGAGGTCAAATTATCATTCCCGCTTGGTTGTTAAGCAATCCAGAAATGGCAACACAATTGATTGAAGGAAAGATTCCATCATATTTAGAAGACATAGATCGTGAAAAATGGCTGGTGAGTCTAAAATCCAGAAAACTAAATATCGCCAGAAAAGCAAAGAATCTAGAAATAAATTTGAATCAAGATCGATTTACACTTAATGCCTTGAGTACTTCACGAGTGAGATTGAAATCTGAAATGGATTTATTGCGTCAACTTTATCCTGATGCAAACAATATGAGTTTGTCCAATCTAATGGGCGACCTCAGGCTTAGTGAAGAAGACTTAATTCTTATTATTAGTGCCGAACGGAATCAATTTGACGCATTAGAACAATTGGTGAAAGATACACTAGAACTTGCGAAAAGGAACCAAGTCGAAGTAAGCAATGATTTTTGCAGAGAATTTTTAGTCAAGTCGAGAGTGGAAATTTATGAGTTACTCATCCAACATTTGGAAGGATTTTCTAGAAGTAAGAACGAAGCATTGAATCGCTGGGCAGAACAATTTCGAATCGAAAAACGATTACCACTCATCCAATCTATTTTATGTTTGTCGTTGCCCAAAGAAAAATGGATTACACCACCGAAGCATGAATATGCATCAAGTTTGTTACAGTTTTATGAGAAGAAAATCATCCATGCTTCTTCCCGTGGACCTTTAGTAAGACTGACCATTTCTACACATTCTGCACGAATTGATATAGCTGAATTTGGAACATCATTCAAGCCGTCAGAAAAGATTTTACTGCGAATTATCAATCGTTCATCTAGCACCGAAACGGTAGATCCAATTGCCTTTAGTGAGAATAACTTGTTAGAACGACGTACCCGAAGAATGCTTTTGAAAGCTGACAATTTCAAACGCGATACTGGGTTGGATTCCTTGTACATGGGCTTCCCGTTCTTAGTTAGTCAAGGAAGATTAAAACATCGACCGCGAATCTTACCGATTTTATTGTGGCCTGTAAACCTTGTTTTGAATAATCGTGGTGCACCACGATTGAATATTGCATTTGACAAACACAATGGTGAAGTAAGAATTAATCCAGCATTGTCTAGTGTTTTAGATAGCGATGGTTTCGAAAGAATCAAGAAACTTTGCATTGAAATTCTAGCTAGACAAAGTTTGACTATTCAAGAAGTAATTGATGTATTGGGATCATTTATCACACCTAAAAGCATCGAATTGACAACTCATCCTTCGGTTTCCTACATGCGAAAAGAGTCTGGGCAAGAGCTCTATTGCTCCGCAGTCTTTTTCAATGCCAACTTCACAGGACAAGCCATTAGTGAGAACATGCGAATGTTGCAAAAATTACCGCATTCCAATACCGCAATGGAATCTATGTTAAAGATTAACGAGCCTGAAACTATCAAGTTTGAAGAGAAGGTTAAGGAAAGCAATCGATATACAGTCGTTGCGGTCGATCCATCTCAAGAAAAAGCAGTATTACAAAGTCGATTAAATCCTGGAATCGTCATTGAAGGTCCACCAGGAACAGGTAAAAGTCAGACAATTGTTAACATCATAGCTGATAGTATCGGGCGGCAAGAAAAGGTCTTGGTAGTGTCACAAAAACGAGCTGCCATTCAGGTAATTCTAAAGAGGTTGGAAGCTATCGGGTTGGAACAACGGGTAATCACGATTACAGATATTAGTCGAGACCGACAAGCTACGATTCAGAGTGTGAGAGAGCAGATTCCGAATTTCTTGGAGAAATTACAACACAATAGTTTACTTACAGAAATTGAGATTCAACGTAACAGTGTTGCTAAGCAAATCGATCGAATTGAATCGGAATTGAATGTTTTACCTGAAGAGATTCATAGTATGGACGACGTATCTGGGACAACCTATAGAAACATTCTTTCTGAGTTGATTGAATTGCAATCCAAAGTTTACATCGATGTTCCAGAAGCTCGCGGATTCCTAGAATTCAAAACTGCCGATGATCTCAATCGACTTGAAGAACAAATCAAAGGCTTGATCCATTATTGGATGCCTTCAGCGTATGAAAGGAGCTCTTTGGTTAATTTCAAACTTACTCAATTTGACGAATCCACGAGAAATGCTGTTCAGGCAGATTTGGAAAAGTTTCATCAAGTAGAAGAAAAACGAGTCGCTTGTTTGGAACAAACTTCCAATATATTTGATGGACTAGAAGCTCAATATTATGGGGATTGGCTAGATCAACATGGACAAAAAATAGAATGCATTTCGGAAAGTGATGTGTTCAATATTCAGCAATGGTTTGACTTGTTATACGATGAATACAATAATACTTCCATCGCTCAAGATATTTCTAAAGAACTCGATAAAATCTCTAGACAA
Organism: Joostella atrarenae; assembly: GCF_021764745.1. GTDB lineage: Bacteria > Bacteroidota > Bacteroidia > Flavobacteriales > Flavobacteriaceae > Galbibacter > Galbibacter atrarenae. Next base: position 208,673 of record NZ_JAETXX010000002.1, read on the forward strand.
GTAGAAGAGTTGATAGCGAGTTCACAATACGAACATTTTTCAGAAAGCTTACAAAAGTTAAGTGATAAAGAGTTAGAGAAACTCAAAAGCAGCTGTGATTATTTCTTGAGCAAGTCCTTTTTTAAATTTTTGAATCCTTTTGGTTTCGTTTACAAAGATCGACTTAAGAAAATACTGAAACCACAACATTTAAAACCCAACTCAACATCGGTTCATGAGTTAACTGTAGTTATAGGACAAGAGCAGTCATTTCGCAGTTATCGAAGTCAATTTTTTAGACGATTAGACAAGCTCAAAGTTGTTAAAGAGAAAATTGCTGGAGTCAAATTTTTGCGAGTGAAAATTGGAAGCAAAAACAATGAATTACAAGAAGCTATTCAATGGGTAGATCGCATTAAGAGTTGTCCATTAAAAAATGAAGCGAGAAAGGTATTGAAAACAGGCATCGTTTCAGAATATCAAGAATTTGTGACCAACCTAAAAGATGCCCACGAACGTTATAAATCCAAACAATCATCCCAAGAAAAATTAACTTCTTTAAGTGAATGGTTAGAGCCTAAAATTACTGAAGAGTTTGCAGCTGAAATTAGAAAGAATGGCACCAATATTTCCATGTTGCAACAAATGCTATTGGATATGGAACACTACATTCCTTATCAAAAATTCAGAATGCGTTTGGGTACTGGAAATGATCATAGTAGCTTACTGAGATTGTTCAGTTTGCTTAGAGAGTATGAAGATAAAATTGCTAACTTTCCCTCTGATGAATGGAGTAGTGTGATTCAAACAACAATCCGAAGAGAGGGATTGTTCGGATGGAAACAACGAATCGAAAAAGAATCACCATCCTTGTTGATGAGTGAACGCGAAATTCAACTCAATATTGAATCTTTGGAAAATTTACTCGTAAGAATACGTGATCTCAACCGACAATTACTCAATTTGAGTATTGACGTGAACAAGTTAGGATCGAAATCCGAATGGAATAATATCACGCGATTACGAGGAAAGAACTACAAAAAATTACGAGAATTCATCAGATTAGGAACTGATATAGGGTTAATGGATTTACGCCCTGTTTGGTTGATGAGCCCAGAAGTTGTCTCCCAAGCTATTCCATTACAATCAGGATTATTTGATGTGGTAATTTTTGATGAAGCTTCGCAAATGCTTATCGATCACTCAATTCCTGCACTCTATCGAGCCAAAAGAGTGATTATAAGCGGAGACGAAAAGCAAATGCCACCGACTGGATTTTTTGCACAAAAATTGGACGATGATGAAGATGAGCAAGAATTGAGTTTGAGTGAAGATCATTCCGAAGCAGAACTGGCACGTTATCAAGACGCTTGGAATCGCAAAGAAGTCAAAGACTGTCCTGATTTACTAACCTTGGCAAAATCAGTATTGCCAGTAACGACCTTAGAGATTCACTATCGATCTCAATTCCAATCTTTGATTAAGTTCTCTAACCATGCTTTTTATGGAGGGCAATTACATGTTCCTGCTTTTCATCCGAAGAATGTAATTATCAGCAAAAAACCACTGGAAGTTTTGCGTATTAATGGAGTTTACGATGAGCAAACCAACGATGCAGAGGCAGATGCTTTGATAGATTATATTTCAGAGCACTGGCAGCTTCCTGAATCAGAGCGATTTAGTGCGGGAATTGTGACTTTCAATAAGAAGCAGGCAGAACTCATTGAAGACAAAATTCAAGAACGTGAACTGAATGATGAAGTTTTTCGAAAAGTGTTGAATAAAGAACGAAACAAGCAACAAGAAGGAGAAGATATGGGATTCTTTGTGAAAAATGTAGAGAATGTACAAGGAGACGAACGTGATATGATTTTGTTTAGCACTACTTTCGGGTTAAATCCGCATGGGGTATTTCGTAGAAATTTTGGAGCCTTAGGTCATCGAGGTGGAGAACGACGTTTGAATGTTGCTATCACACGTGCGCGCTACAAAGTAGTTATTGCTACCTCGATGCCTATTAAAGATATTTCTGATGTTTTATCCACAGGTCGACCGCCTTCTAAACCTAGAGATTTCATTCAGTCATATCTGAACTTTTCGGAGATTCATTCCAACGGTCAGATTGACATCGCCACAAACAAAGTGAAAAGGTTCTCAGCAAATAATTCAATAGAAGACATTCAATTAAAAAACGATGGATTCAAGAATACTGTGAAATCCTATATTGAAAGTTTAGGATACGAGGTCGTGGAAAACAACGATTATAATGTGTTTTATTTGGATTTAGCCATCGAAAACAACGGTCGATTTGTTTTGGGAATTGAATGCGATTCACCGAAGAATGTCTTGTTAAAAAAAGCACGATATCGCGAATTGTGGCGATTACAAGTTTTAAAGAAAACTATCCCAACAATTTATAGAACCACGTCCTATCGATGGTTGAAAGATAGCAAAACAGAACAAGATCGATTGAAAAAAGCAATAGAACATGCCATAAATACCAACATATGAGTGGACCCAAAGTAGTACGGATTGTAACGCCAGAAGAGCGAGAAATAATCAAAGCCCGATGGTTGACTAGATTGCAACATAACATTGAAAATCTGAAGGAGTATGCCAAGAAAAGTGATGTACTTAATGACGAACTGATGCGTGGTTTAGAAGGAACCTTGTCACATTACCAAGCAATTTCGGCAGACGAATACGAAAAGATTGAACGTGAAGTTCCAAATCAAATTAAGTATTTGAAAGCTGAAAAAGCCAAATTGGTAAAGAAAGTTACCAAAGAGAAAACCTCTACATGGGATCATTATCGAAAACTAAAAAGTACACTTCATGAGTTGCAAAAACTAATGCAAGAAAGAAATGTTTCATTTGAAGCCATTGAAGAGCCCAAGTTGCTAACCAAAAAGAGTATATCGCATTTTGGGGAGCAAGTAGATGCTATGTACGATCTGTTGAAGGCAGATTTGAATCTACAAGGAAGTTTGACTACAGAGCAAAAGGAAATTCAAAAACGGCTATCAGCTGGGGATTCTTTATTGTTAGTGGAAGTTTGGAGTAAAGATATTCCCAAAGAATTAAACCGACAGCAGAAGTTTGAACAAACCTTAAGAGATTTATATATAGACGATGTTTCTGAAGATAAGATCCAAGAGTTTATACACAAAGTGAATCAACTAAATCAAAGTGATATACACTACATAATACAGCTAGACTCTTTAATTCTAGAAGCTGCAACTTTCCACAAAGAACAATTGGAACTAAGAACTGCCAAACAAGAATTAAGGGAAGCCTTACAGCTGCTAAAAGGATTAAATCAAGAATTAACAATAATCATAAAATGGGAATCGTTAATAACCACTAATAACACTAAAAAGATTCATAGAGTAACTCAAAGAGCTAAACAATTGTACGAAGAAATCTCAGAGACTATCATTGTAGAAACTCGTCGAGCAGCGATTGAGAAAGCATTAACTAAAGTAGGATACGAAGTTAACGATAACATGGAAACTGCTTGGGTAGACAACGGTCGATTGGTAGTAAAAAAAGCTAAAAACTCTTTGTATGGAGTGGAGTTTATGAGTCCAAAGAACTTGTCGAGAATTCAGGCACGAGTAGTAGCTGACGAAAATCGATCTCAAGAGAGAAGTCATAGATTGGACAAACATCAAGAAGAGATTTGGTGCGATGATTTTACCGAGATTCGAGAGATTTTAGAAAAGGAAGACTTATCTATTCGCATTGAAAAAGCAAATGCGGTTGGAGCTATTCCCATCAAGGAAGTTAAATTAGAGAGCAGGTTTACGAGAAATATCCAATCCGTCAAAAAGAAAAAAACTCTATAAATAATGTCGAGATAAAAGGTTAAAGAGAAGAAGATGAATATCAATTTGGTTGTTTAGGATTACATTTTGAAAGTTTGAGGTTGGCATATCCGAAAAAATCGTAAGGCACTTAAAAAAAAGTGTGAAATCAGCGAGTGAATATCCATGTGGAGTAAGTAAAAATAGATTTTTTTAAGATCGAGTTTGCTAAACAAGATTCTAAGAATTTAAAATAGTGCATAATCTAACTCCAATGGGATACTTTAAAAAAGCTATTATAGCTCGGTGTTTAGGGTGTACTTTGCCAGATATGCACCATACACAAAACGTTAGTAAACACTTTGTTCTTTAATCTTTTTTCTGATTATGGATCCTCGTAAATAGTTTCTAAATTTAACAAGATATGATAAACTTGAATATTTATAAACTACTGATTTCCAAAATAAAATTTTGCGTTAGTCAGAATTAAAACAAACCGCTACATGACAAAAATTCTAACTACTATTTTACTTATCTCCTCTATGATTTCATCTGGACAAGAGTTGAGTACAATAAGAGTTTCTGTTCCTAATAAAACAGACGAAGTTTTTATTGTCGGAAATCAAGAAAGTCTTGGAAATTGGCAACCGGAAAAAGTCAAAATGAACAAGACATCTGACTATGAAAGAGAAATATCCTTGAATTTAACTTTCCCAGCAGAGTTTAAATTTACACGTGGTAACTGGAACAGTGAAGCTATTATTAAAAAGCTTTATGGGCAACCTAACTTCATCTTATCTGAAAGACCAAATAAAGCCAAAAGTTATAAAATTCAAGGATGGAGTGATAAAATTGATAGCTATTCGACTTTTAACACTTTTTTAATTCAAAGTTTGTATTCAGAAATACTAAATGCTGACCGAAAAATTTACATTGCATTACCCGAAAATTATTCTAAAAGCACTAATTATCCTGTTATATATATTACTGACGCACAAAACTTAAATAATTTCGAAATTGCTCAACAAACAATTAGACAGCAATCAAAATTTAAAAATTTTCCAGAAACCATTATGGTTGGTATTTATCAGTCTGACAGAAATGCAGATTTTGGTCTGAATAAAGTAACACTATACAACGAAAAGTTTCAAAATTTTATTTTTAACGAGTTAATTCCTTTTATAGATAAAACATACTCAACAAGTGATTATAAAGCAATTATTGGACATTCAAATGGTTCTGAATATAACCATTATTTAATGTTTGCTGATAACAATCCATTTAATGCTTTTGTAAATATTAGCGAAGAGATTAATGCATTGTTTCCTTATATGGACCAAAGTTGGTTTCACAAAAGTAAGGACAAATACCAAAGTTTCTTCGAGCATTATTCAGGTAAACAAATTGACTTATTTATTGCGAGCGGAAAATATGACTTTTGGCACAGACTAAAGGCTGGAAAGGTTATAGATAGTCTTTACAAAGCTTACCCAAACACCAAGATTAACTTTAAGCACAAATTATTTTCAGCCGAACATAATAGCCTTGTCGGTCAATCAATGTTTGATGCTTTGCAGTTTATTTTTAATGACTTCAAGAATTTTGAAACTTTTGAAACAGATTTAAAAAGCACAAAGAGTTTCAAACAAGCAAAAAGTATTTTTTTAGAGAACTCAAAGCGATATGGAAATTATGAAATGTCCATAGAAGATGAAGATATAATCCAAACGATTGTTTTTAATACGAAAAACTTTGAACTTTTTCAACAATGGAATGTTAGCGAGAATGTGAACAATCAACTATACTCAAACTTGATTTTAGGAAGTATTTTAACAGACATTGACCCTGAAAAAGCTTCGCAATATTATGAAAAAGCAATAGAGGAAAGAGATAAAGAAATTTCCAATTTCCTACAATCTATTATTTACAACGAAGTACAAGTTTTAAATCGACCTAAAGAAGCAATTACAAAACTTGACAAAATCCTTGAAATTAACCATGTAAATAAATTAGCAATAAACTATTTTATTTCAAAAACGAGTATTGAAAATGGTATAGAACTCTCGAAAGGGAAAAAGGCACTTAATTATTGTGAAATGAATTATGTTGAGAACAGATATTTTACAAAAAATGATTTAAAAAGATTAATGCTCAAATAATTAGGCATAACAATGGCTCCTATGAAAAGCACTAGTCCAGTTTTTTTAAAGTTAATATTTAGTATTGTAAAGTTGTAAAACTGCAAAGTCGCGAATCTGCAAATTTGCAGAAGGCATTTCTTTTATCTTCACTCTTTAGTCTCTTCTCTTTTTTTCTGATTACGGATTCCTGTAAAAAGTTTCTTAATTGAATTGCTATATTTGAAGGAGAAATAAACGTGAGTGCGTTTGTCTAGAAGTTGTAAAGCATTTGAAAAAAAGACTCCAAATAATATTATTTTTTATGATTTGTGTTAGCTGCTCAAATGCTAACAAACAGAAAGGGGTAATAACACAAACCAGGTTCCTTTGTGGATTTTCAAATGATTCTTTGAAAATTAGAACTGAATATAAACTGATTAAGGTCTCATCTGACTCAATGATCAAGTATGATTATGTGAGTTACACTGATTCTTCTAAAAATTTTAGTTTAGAATTTAAAAAGTATAAAAATCAATTATTGATTCATCATACTGGTTATAAAAAAAAGGAACTTAATCGATTTATAAATCAAAGAATCTCAATGGATAATTTTGACGTTTATACTTTTATTGAACCTGAAATTGATGGTATGTCGCCTATCCTATTCAATTCAAGTTATGGAATTCTAGCAATTGGGAATCCATTAGGACCAGCGGCAATTTTTATTGAGAGAAAACAGGATTTTGAATTGAGCACCGAAATTTTAGACAAACTGTATTAATAAAAACGCTTTACAACAATGTATCCTATGAAAAGTACTAGTCCAGTTTTTCAAAGTTAATATTTAGCATTGTAAAGTTGTAAAACTGCAAATTCGCTAATCTGTAAATTTGCAGAAAGCATTTCTTTAATCTCTTCTCTTTTTTCTGAGTACGGATTTCGGTAAATAATTTCTTAATTGAATTGCTATATTTGAAAGAGAAATGGACGCGAGTGCGTTTATCTAGAGGTTGTGCATTATTTGACAAAATAAACTGAATGAAAGAATCTGATTTAAAAATTTTACAGAAGTCGCTCAAAATGATAGCGTATTTTCCAGAACGAGTGGACACGGTTAATTCCGCGAATGAATTTATAAATATTCATAATCGTAATCTAAAAATGCTAACAGACTTGGGAATTGAAAGGAAATCTACATTCATAAAAAAAAGGATTGAGGAATATCCAACTATAAATACAACAGAAATTGAATATTATATTACTAAGCAAAAAAAGGAAAGAAGTCTTTTAAGTGTTGTTGGTGGAATCGTAATTGATTTTGTCTACGATGTTATCAAAAATAAAGGAACAACTTTGCCTCAAATAAAAAGGAAATTAAATGAAAGCAAAAGCCTTAACGAAAAAATACAAAAAGTAATTGAGGATCCGATTTATGAGGAATTATATGAAAAAACAATGCACAACAATGTATCCTATTAAAAGCACTAGCTCAGTTTTTCAAAGTTAATATTTAGCATTGTAAAGTTGTAAAACTGCAAAGTCGCGAATCTGCAAATTTGCAGAAGGCATTTCTTTAATCTTTACTCTTTATTCTTTTTTCTGATTATGGATCCTCGTAAATAGTTTCTTAATTGAATTGTTATATTTGAAGGAGAAATAAGCGTGAGTGCGTTTGTTTTTGAGTTGTTGTATTTTTTAATCAACCATATTAAAATGAATTGAAGTCTAATTGTTTTACTCATAATTTTTTTTGCACTCATAAGCTGTAATAATTCTGAAAAGACTATTGATAAACTAGAGATTGCTAAAAGATATTTCATTGCGCTTGACGAGTCGAGTAGTTCTAAAATGGAAGATTTATTATCAGATAGTATAACAACAGCTATTCCTAAGTACGAATATGAAATAAAGTATTCTAAAAATGATTATGTTAATAATTGGCTAAAATGGGATTCAGTTTTCGAACCATCTTATGAAGTGCTTGAAATGAATTTGGAAAATGGAAATGTAAAAGCTAGAGTTTCAAAAGCAGACATAAGAATTAACTTTTTAATGCAAAAACCTTTTTTAACAAATGAAATTTTGAGGTTTCAAAGCGGGAAAATAGTATTGGTAGAAACAGAGTACTTAAACTTTGACAATGAAACTTGGGGAGAAAATAGAAGTGAACTTCTAGAATGGATTACTGAAAACCATCCTGAATTAAAAGGCTTTATCGATGACCAAACAGAGGCTGGAGGAGTGAAATTTTTAGAAGCAATTAAACTTTATGAAGATAAGTAAAAAATATTCGTTATTTAATGATAACTAAAGAGTCCAAGGATTGGATAGATTTACAAAATGAAGTGAATTTAATCCTAAATGATACCAGACAAAACCCACCAAAAATTAGAAGGATTAAATAGGGTTTACTATCAAGGTTGTATTTAATTGTTTGAATATAGACTCTGGTAGTTCTTTAGCATGGTAAATTCGAGAATTCACAAATTAGCAAACAGTATCTTCAAACCTCAATTCCATATAGGGGAGGAGTCTTTCATTAATCTTACTTTCAATGTATTTAGTGGTTTTAAATCCAGATTTTATATAGAAAGGCTCGGCATTTGGATCTGCTGTTAAAAACACACGGGAGTAGTTTAATGATTTCACTCTTTCTAGAAAATGATTCATAAGTAAATGCCCATATCCTTTACCGATACAACTTTCAGAAATAAAGAAATAATCTAATTCTATGTTGTTGTTATCTCTAATTAAATAAGCATAAAAACCAAGAATAGTCCCTTTCTTTATAAGTTTATATACACTATTCTTTTTGAGATAATCGGAAGTAATGGTTAACTCATCTTTCCATGATTCTATTTGTGCATGAGAATAACCCCAATAAGATTTTGATTGAATAGTTAACTCCGTAAGTTCCTTATTATCATCACTTGAAGCAATAATTATTTCCATTTAAAACATCAAATATTACTCGTAATAATTCAGTCCAATAATCTCTTTTACTTTATCCATGGTCTCCATCAGTTGGTGACTGAACTTATGTGTCATAATAGGACTTTCAGTTTCTCCGTTTCTTAGTAACTCATTAAAATGTGCTGCTTCATAATTATACCCTTCCGTAGTAACATCGAAATCTTTTGTAGTTTCTTTGCCTTCAGCATCTGTAAAAGTAACTTTTGTAGGTTTATGGAATTTAGTGTGGAGTTTTATAGTTCCTTTTTCGCATTTAATAATAGCTTCTGTTGGCGTTTCTTCTAAAAGTGTAGAACGTAGATTTGCTTTTACACCGTTTTCATAAGAGAAAACCATATGGCAAGAAGAATCGGCTCCAGTTTCGAAGAAAGTAGCATTTGCTTGAATCTCTTCTGGAACTCCCAATATTGAAAGTGCCGCAAAAATAGGGTATATTCCAATGTCTAATAAACTACCGCCTCCCAATTGCTTATCAAATAGGCGAGAGGTGGCATTAAAAGTTGGATGAAACCCGAAGTCGGCATCAAGGCTAATTACCTTTCCGTAGCTTCCCTTTTTAATAAAATCTAACACAAGTGTATAATGCGGTAAAAAATATGTCCACAAAGCCTCCATAAGAAGCACATCTTCCTTTTTCGCAATTTGTAACATTACATCAACATCTGCACTATTTAAGGCGAGTGGTTTTTCGCAAAGCACCGCTTTTTTATTTAGCATACAATCTATAGCATACGTTTTATGGAATGTATGCGGAGTAGCGATATAAATGGCATCTACATTAGGGTCTGTCATCAATTCCATATAATTACCATAGGCAACAGCAGCTCCATATTTATCTTTAAAATCTGTTGCTTTCTCCAAAGAACGCGATGCAATTGCATATAACTCTGCATCTTTTAAAGTGAGTAAATCTTTTACAAACTTAGTAGCGATATGTCCAGGAGCAAGAATCCCCCATTTTATTTTTTTATTTTGTGATTGCATTCGTCGTTCTATTTAGTAATTCTAGAATAATAGCAATAATAATTACCATTGCACACCCGATAAAATTAAGCCAAAGATAGCCTAGTTTTTCATCTCCAGCATCGTATTGGTGAATGGCAAAGTAATAGATTAGTACAATTGCTATTTGTGTGATTATTGCGCTTATAAAAACAGCATTCCCTCGGATAAATTTAATAAAGAAAGCGATTAGGAAAATACCTAATACATTTCCGTAGAAAATAGAACCGATAATATTTACAAGCTGAATAAGATTGTCTAATAAAGAGGCAAAATTGGCAAAGAGAATGGCAATAATTCCCCACGCTAACGTAAACCAACGTGTTGCATTTAGGTAATACCTTTCGTTATGCTCTCGCTTATTATTCCTTTTAAAGAGATCGATAGTTGTAATAGTTCCCAACGCATTAAGCTCTGAAGCGGTCGAAGACATGGCCGCAGAAAATATCACTGCGAGTAATAATCCCATAAGTCCTGTTGGAATCTTATTCAGAATAAAATGTATAAAAACGTAATCTTTATCATTTGTTTCTAAGTCGTCATCAACTTTTTGAATCAGTTCTTTAGCTTCCAAACGACTTTGTACTTCTCTTTTATTAATCTCTTGGATGTGCTTTTTTGCAGAAACAATAAGGTTATAATCTTTCACATCTAATACCGAAGAATAGCGTTCTTGAGCCATCTTCTTTTCTCTTTCTAAAGCCAGATGCTGTTTTTCTAACTCTTTATATTCATCTGCATATTCCGACTGCTCCACAGCTTCTACAGCAGCAGGATTAAAATTTAGCGGCGAGTGATTGTATTGATAAAAAACAAAGACCATAACTCCTACAAGCAGAATAAAAAACTGCATCGGCACTTTAAATAATCCGTTAAAAATAAGCCCTAACTGACTCTCACGGATAGATTTACCAGAAAGGTAACGTTGCACCTGACTTTGGTCTGTACCAAAATAGGCGAGTGCTAAAAAGAGACCTCCAGTAATACCACTCCAAAAAGTATATCTACTTTTGGGATTAAAGGAAAAGTCTAGAATATTTAATTTATCGTTGGCACCAGCTATTTTTAAAGCTTTTCCGAAAGTAATATCTTCTGGGAGGTAGCTCATTACCAAATAAAAAGCAGTGAACATTCCTGTCATTATTACAAACATTTGCTGCTTTTGGGTAACGCTAACAGCCTTTGTTCCTCCAGAAACAGTGTATATAATTACCAATATTCCGATAACTATGTTCAAGGTTTTTGTTTCCCATCCTAAAACAGCAGAAAGTATAATAGAAGGGGCGTAGATAGTAATTCCAGCAGCCAATCCACGTTGTATTAAAAAGAGAATTGCAGCTAGCGATCTTGTTTTTACATCGAATCTATTTTCCAGAAATTCGTATGCTGTATATACTTTTAATCGGTGGTAAATAGGGATAAATACAATACAAATAATAATCATTGCTAATGGCAATCCAAAATAGAATTGCACAAAGCCCATACCATCATGAAAAGCCTGCCCAGGAGTAGATAAAAATGTAATAGCACTGGCTTGTGTTGCCATTACAGACAATCCTACCGTGTACCATTTTGCTTCTTGACCTCCAAGAATAAAGTCGTTTACATTTTGACTTCCTCTAGTTTTCCAATAACCATAGGCTACAATAAATAATAACGTTCCAACTAATATAATCCAATCGATTACCTCCATAGAACTATTTGTTTGAAATCATAATTAGATAAAAAACAAAAATGTAAATAGCATTCATAATTAGTACAATAGAATACTCTCTTTTCCACACAAATTTACTCAGCATGATTATCCTTTAATGTTAGTATTGGTATTCTCTTTCTTTCCTACAGAAAGCATATTCGCAAATATTTTATAAGCTCCAGGAACTCCCGCTGGAAGTTCTCTAAAAAAACTTAAACCAGAGTAAATATAATAACCTTTTCCATAAGGTGCTATTAGTAAGCTTCCATCTTTTTTAGATTCTCCTTTATCATGCATAGAAAGCACCGACGTAAACTCATCTCCCCATGTATTTGGAAAATATAATCCTCGCTCTTGTACCCAACCTTTAAAATCACTTTGCGAAATTTTATTTGGAGTATTTAATAGCGGATTATTAGGAGCATTTAGCGTTACTTCTGCATTTTCATCGGTTACACGGTCTCTAGATAATTCTAGCTTATAAGGAGCTAAATTATCGATCCCAATACCGCTTCTACCAGCAGTATTGTACTGTACAATTAGGTTACCGCCATTTTTAACGTAATCTAATAATATATGTTGTTTAAATTTTAATGATTCGTGGATGTTATAGGCTCTAATTCCCATAACTACAGCATCGAAATTCTTTAGATAAGCAGTATTTATATTTTCTGGTTGAATAACCGTTACTTTATAGCCTATCTGACGTAAACTTGTAGGAACATCATCTCCAGCACCTGCAACATAGGCTATATTTTCTCCTGTTTTCTTGATGTTTAAACGTACCACCTTAAAATTAGCAGGCAGTAATACCGATTGTGTAGGAATATGATCGTACGCTATGGTTACCAATTCTTGATCGTATTCTTTTCCATCAACTGTTACAATTGGAGTTATGTTTTCTTGATTTTCTTCTGAAGGAGGAGTTACGGTAAAAATTACTGTCTTTGTATCTCCTTTTTTAGCAATTGAAAAATCAACTTGCTGCGGACTCACTTTCCATCCGCTGTTATATTTTAAATGAATTTTTCCAGTAACATTGTCCGTTCCAGATTTTATGGTAACAGGAATTTCCTTTGTTCTTTCATCTGAAAAAATGATGACTTTATTAGCTACAGAAACACCTACTTTAGGGAGGATTTCGAATGGTTGATAAATTTCCCCTTTATCAGGTCTTGAAAATTTATAAACTATATTTTTTTCAAAAGGAATGGTGACTCCTTCCACAGTAATATTAAAAGTTGCCTTTACGAGTCTTGGTGTTTCTGGTTTCCCCCTTAATTCTTGTGGTGCCTTGTACATTCCTAATGTGCCTTGCTCTTTTAACCAATATGGAGCTGTATAATCACTATTTTCAGGAACCTTAATTGTAGCTGTGGTATTTATAAACTCGTTATTTTCGAGTTGTTTGTTTACGCTAGCAACTTCATTTGTAGGTGTGATGGTAATGTTTTTAAGCGACATATTTACATCTGACCTGTTTAAAACAGCACTTTTTACACTGATTTTCTCTCCAGGAACAGCAGAAGCATTTTCAGCAGTAGCCTCAATAAAGAGTCCGCTACAAGCTTCTATAATTTTCTTTATTTCTTCTGATTTTACTTCACGCCAATAATCATCTTTTAAATCGGAAATTAAAGTATATGCCTTTACTAATTGAGGAATATGTTGCGAAGGGTCTTTAAAATTGAAATTAGCTTCGATATCTAATAAAATTTCAGCAATTTCTTCTCCACCTTCTACACGTCCCCAAGTGGTATTGATCCCATCAAAAATATTATTAGTATTATCTCTTGGGAAACTCCCTTTTAATAATTCTATATATTCTTTTTCGGAACCACGAGAAGAAATGCCTCCAAACCCTTGACTTAAATGCTGACTTCTAGCAATAGAAGCAATTTCATTATTACTCATCCCAAGAGCAGGGTAGTAGGTACCAATATCAAAGCTCATCATCTTTGATTTATCTGCTGATTCAAATTTATCTAGACTTCCGTAGAACCACCATGAGGTATTAAAAAACATACGCTCTGGTTGCCAAGGTTGTGTATATTCTAATTGCTTCGGATAGCTATTTTTATCCGCTGCAAGATCAAAAGCTTCTACACTAAGCATCGCAGAAGATGTATGATGACCATGAGTAGTACCTGGACTTCTGTGGTCAAAACGATTGATAATTACATCTGGTTTAAAGTTTCTAATCACCCAAACAACATCTGCTAATACTTCTTCTTTATTCCAAATTTCTAGCGTTTCATCAGGGTGTTTTGAGTATCCAAAATCATTAGCTCTAGAAAAGAATTGTTTTCCGCCATCAATATTTCTTGCAGCAAGCAACTCTTGTGTTCTAAGTACTCCAAGAAGCTCTCTTAATTCAGAGCCAATTAAATTCTGTCCGCCATCACCTCTGGTAAGCGATAAATAGGCAGTTCTTGCTTTCACTTCATTCGACAAATAAGAAATAAGTCTAGTGTTTTCATCATCGGGATGCGCAGCGATATAGAGTGCTGTACCTAGGAAGTTCAGCTTTTGTACTGCTTGATAAATATCTGCGGAAGGGTATGTTTTAGGCTTCTGCGCATAGATAGAAAAAGTAAATACTAATCCAATAAAAAGAGAGGATAATATTCTTTGCATACTTTAAGTTTTAGGTGTTACGTCAAATATAGAAATAAATGTTGGTTGCCGCCGATTGTTTTTATTTCTTTAACTATGTTTTTGCACGTGTTGGAACGTTTTATTAAATAGAATTTTTCTTAGATCTAGGTTTTTAATTTTTGACGAAGATATTTTTTTATATAGGCATAAAAAGTTCTAAAAACTAAGCTTCGTATAGTTCTATTGGGAGATTATCTGGATCAGCAAAAAATGTAAATCGCTTTTTGGTAGTATCATCAATCCGAATAGGCTCTGTGGCAATATCAAAAGAAGAAAGTTTATCTATTGCAACTTCAATATCATCTACCTGAAAGGCTAAATGGCGTAAACCTGTAGCTTCTGGACGAGAAACTCTTTCTGGAGGTGTAGGAAAGGAAAATAGCTCTATGATATATTCTCCATTTAATGCCAAATCTAGTTTATAAGAATTACGCTCTTTTCGGTATACTTCCTGAATAATTTCTAAGCCTAATATCGCAGTATAAAAATGTTTCGAAAGCTCATAATCCGAAGAGATAATAGCAATATGATGGACTTTTTTAAGCATGTTTTATAGGTTAGAGGTGCAAAATTTGAAAGTGATTATTAGTTTAGATATATTCCATTATCATCAACTGTAAACCCTTACAGAACGCGGCAACTCTTTTTCAATAGTATTAAACTCTTTCTTTAAGCCATCTTTGTAATGAATAGAAATTCTGTGGCGCTACACCGTGTCCTACAGGAAATTCCTCATAAACATGATTTATGTTAAGCGACTTCAATGCTGGAGCTGTTTTTCGAGCCCAATCTACTGGAATTACTTGATCTACACTTCCGTGGGAGCAATAAAAACTTAAATTCGAGAAATCGTTATTTTGATATCCCTCTTTAAGGATCTTTTCATTTAAATAACCACTTAAAGCGATTACGTTTTTAACTTTTTCAGGATAAGAAAGAGCTACAGCATAACTTAAAATAGAACCTTGACTAAAACCTAATAAAGTAACATTATTAGCATCTAAATGATACGCTTTACAAGACTCTTCAATAAAGTTAACAATCAATTCTCTCGATTCAATAGCTTGTTCATCATCGCTCCATTTTCCATCTTCAGCATCAAAATGAATAGCATACCAAGCGTGACCGTATGGTATTAAATCTTGTGGAGCCCTAACAGAAATAACGCAAATATCTTCTGGTAATTCTGAAGCAAAAGAAAATAAATCTTCCTCATTACTTCCATATCCATGTAACATGAATAACACAGGAGTGTTGTCTTTTTGTTCTTTAGCAGCTCTTATAATATGATGTAGTGAAAGCGTTTGTGTTTGCAAGTCTATGTGATTTTATTGTTTAATGAATGTAAACCATTTCTGAAAATATTTTCCAACTAATGGCACTTCGATATATTTTTCTTGAAGCATAGTAACAAATGCGTACGTCCAAAGGATAGAAATAAAAATATAGAAAGCAAAAGAAATCATCCAAGAATCAAAATTCCCTATAAAAATTGCGATAACAATAAACATAAGGCTTAATCCAAACCCCTGACGGATATGAAAACGAGCAAATGGATTCTGCTTTTCTAAATTCATCATAATAGCAATAAGCGATCCTACAAGCATTAAATAACCAATAATAGCTGTTGTTTTCCCTTCTCTTTTTGGTTTAATTTCCATCTTTTTTGTGTGTATTATTAAAGTATTTCTACCTGTCCGTTTGCAATAATTCCATAGGATTTACCTTTTAATTCTTCCCCTAAAAAAGCGCTGTTTTTAGTTGATGAAATAATGTTTTTAGTGCTAAAAACATATGCTTCTTCTGGATTAAAAAGGCTTAAATTGGCATTGCTGCCTACTTTTATGGTTTCTGTAGGGATTCCGAATCTAGATTTTCCATTGGTAAGAACTTCAACAGTTTTTTCTAGATCTAATATTTTATGAAGTGCTCCAAAGGCACTTTCTAATCCAATACTTCCGTACATGGCATGGTCGAATTCTACATTTTTTTGCTCAACATCTAACGGATTATGGTCACTAGTAACAAAATCTATAGTTCCATCCTTTAATCCTTTAATTAAAGCTTCCGTATCTTTTTTAGTACGTAGAGGCGGTAATAACTTATAATTAGTATCGAATTCCTCTAAAGCATCATCCGTAAGAATAAGATTGTGTATGGCAACGCTGCAACTTACATCTAGCCCCTTATCTTTTGCTTCTTTTATAAGTGAAACAGATTTTTCA
This sequence comes from Joostella atrarenae, assembly GCF_021764745.1. Classification (GTDB taxonomy): domain Bacteria; phylum Bacteroidota; class Bacteroidia; order Flavobacteriales; family Flavobacteriaceae; genus Galbibacter; species Galbibacter atrarenae. The sequence continues at coordinate 225,132 of NZ_JAETXX010000002.1, forward strand.
GTAGAAATTGTTGGGATATGAATTTTACCACCTGTATATTCTAAAATAAACAAATCTCTCGCTATTTGTAGCTCCTCAGCAAGTGCAGGAATTCCTTTTAATCCGAGTTTTGTACCGTTAGCTTCTTCATTTACAATACCTTTCCCTGCGATTTTATTTTCCTGAGGAAAAGAAAGTACCAATCCATCAAAATTCTGAGCATATTGCAATGCTATTTTTAAAAGATTAGGATTTGAAATTGGTTGCTGATAATCTCCAAAAGCTACAGCTCCTGCATTCTTCATATCGAAAAGCTCAGCAAGATCTACACTTTCACTTTTTATAGTTAAAGCGCCGATAGGGTATAGGGCAGTAGCTTTTCCAAGCGCTTTGGCCTTTAAAAATCCAATATCAGCATTGGTATCTGCAATTGGGTTTGCGTTTGGATTTACTGCAATTCCTGTAAAACCACTCAATGCAGCAGTTTTTAAACCATTTTCTATGGTTTCTCGCTCTTCATAACCTGGCTCTCCAATACTAACACTGCTATCAAACCAACCTTCAGAAACATGGAGATTTTTTAAATCGATAACCTTCGTATCTTCCGAAGAAGTTATAGAATCTTCGATTTTTGAAATGATTCCATTTTCAATAAAAATGTCTTTTGTTTGCTGATGAAATTCGCTGTTTGGAGCTATTATTTTAGCTGATTTTAAAAGGATATTCATTTAAAATATTTTAAGATGAGCATTTCGATACATAAAAATATTAGTGCAAAAATAACAAACCATTTCCAAAGCTCATCGACATTGTTTTTACTTTTTACATTTTTAAATGCATCAGCAACACTGCTAAAGTTATTATTATTTACAATCGTGCTTATATCAAGATAGTTTAAGAGACTTTCACTTCTATTATAATTAAAACTAACATCGATTAAAGGTAGATTTCCTTTTGTAATATTATAAATCCCAGCATTAGTCGGCAACTCTTTGGTAGTAATACTTACCCGATTATTATATGTCTGCTGAAGAGGGATAAAAGATTCATTTTTGTTTGCAATTGTAACAATTTCATCATTTTCCAATTGTGCTTTGATGTCGAAAGTATTGCTAGTTCCTATCGTAAAATAGAGGTTAGGTAGCGCAAGACTATGCTTTGCCATATTGTAAAATGCAGGAACAATAAGTGGAGAACTCTGAAAATTACTATTTTCCTTGTTTAGCGGCGCATTAAAAAGATATATGTTATTTGTTTCCGCTAGAAATGAAGTATTATTAGCATACTTTATTACGCTCGTAAAATTTCCCGATAAACTATAAGAAGCCTTTGTTGTTGGATATTGAAAATTGTTAACTCGCTCTTCAAAAACATTTGCAAATAGCGGATGGTCAAAGGAAATATCTGTAATCTGGTTTGCATCTTCTTTATCAAAACTTACCAAAGAAGTATTGTTGAAACTCCCTAAAAATTGATTGTAACTAGGTATTGAAACATCATTTCCGGGAATAATAACAATGCTAATTCCTCTTTTGGAAGCATCAATTAAAGCAGTTTTTAAAGCATTCGAAATCGTGTTTACTTCATTTAAAATAATGATGTTTTGCTGCTGAATACTATTAAAATCGGTTGCTTTGCTGTTTGTAGAAGTATAGTTAAACTCATCTTCAGTATAGATTTTCCTTAAGAAATTATCATCTGATTCATTTATAGAAAGTACATTGATTTTATCTTCTTTATTGATTGAAAAAAATAGAGTATTGTCATATTGCAATCCATTATCATCAAGAGAAATAGTGCCTTTTATAGTTTCTTTTGGAATGGAGAAGCTAGCTTTCCCTTGGTTACCTTCAAAAGTGGCAGCCGTTTTTGCAATTAATTGAGTGTCGTTATGAAGAGCAATTGGAATATTACTGAGCTCGTAATTATTAGAAACTCGGACTTCAAGATTGTAATTTGAAAGATCTTTTTCACTGATAAAAACGCTGTCTATAGCGATGTTGTTTTTTGTGGCAGGAGAGAGCTTTACCAGATAAGGAGTTGTATTTTCTTCTGGGAATGTTACAGACTTACGTTGTTGGAAATCTGAAACGATAATAAAATTATGGATTGCATTTTTATCAGAAAAAAGACTATTCCCTTTTAGTAAGATCTCATTGAAATCGAGCTGTTCAGCGGTGTATGGAGTCGATAGCAGCTCATTTTTAATATCAGAAATCTTTATGTTTTTATAGCTTTTAGTATTGGTAAATAAAGAGAATACTTCGTTTTCAGGAATATTTTCAATTAATTGATTTACTGCTCTTGGAAGAAGCTCACCTTCGCTACCTTGGAGCTGCATGCTAAAAGAATTATCTAAGTAAATAGTAGTTTCTTCCTTAGTGATTTCGATATTTCTATTTGCGAAATAGGGCTGCGCAAAAGCAATAATAATAGAAGCAAATGCCAATAAACGTGCTAATAAAACGAGCCATTTTTTAAGTTGTGAGCTCTTACGTGTCTTTAAATTAATCTGCTTTAGAAATTCTACGTTAGTAAAAGGGACTTCTTGAAACTTACGTAAATGGAATAAATGAATGATAATAGGAATGATAAGTAGAAAAAGAGCCCAAAGAATTTCCGGATGTTTAAACTGCATTCCTGATAGTTAATTATATAATTTCAAATATACGATTAAAGAAGTATTTTAGGTATAAATTAATTAAGAGTTATAAAAAATAAGCCGCTAATACATAAAATAAAATGTATTAGCGGCTATATGTTCTAATTGGTATTACCGAAAATTAATATCAGCAATGAATAGTTTTAGTATTTAGCAGGCTTTCCTTGATTTGAAGTTGAAAGAATAAAGTTTCTTATGTCGTCGTTAGACGTTTTTAAATCTTCATTTCTTAAATACATCATGTGTCCGCTTCTATACCCTTTAAACTGGATTCTATCTTTCATTCTTCCAGAAGGATCCATTTGCCACATGCTGTACTTAGTATTAAAGTAAGTACATGCACCGTCATAATAACCAGCTTGATATAATACATTTAAATAAGGATTTTGTGCCATTGCTTGTCTTAAATTATCACGCGTATTATCTCTTTCATTATCCCAAGGATGCACATCTCCAAACATTTGGTATGGAATATCAGTTTTAAACTTCAATTCTTCTTGTAAATAGTAATTAATAGCTGGTGTAAAAGAGTGTAACCAAGAAGTAAGTTCAGCATTATAGTCTGGACTATCTCCTGCAGCCATTTTATCAATTCCTAGGTAACGAGAGTCTAATCTTCCTACAGTATATCCTTCATCTCTTAATAACTCTTTCCAATAAAAGGAGGTAGGAACATCTAAATTATGATCTAGAATAGATTCTTTTGAAAGTCCAGAATACTTAGCCATTTTTGTAGCTACTGCTTCCTTTTCAGTATTGGAAATGCTCCCACCTTTTGCTAGCGCAGGAATTAATGTGTTTATCGTATAGTTTTCTACCTCAGGAAGGACTTCCAAAAGGTCTTTTTGCTGTAAATCTGAGTCTAAAGCTTTTTGATGCCATGCTGCAGCTGCATAATAAGGTAAATTAAGTGCAGATGAAACAGGTCCACCCACACGAATTACTTTATAATCTGCTGGAGAAACCATAATCACTCCATTTAAATACATCCATTCTTTATTCTGAAGGGCTAAAGATAAACCGGCAACACGTGTACCTCCATAACTTTCTCCAATGATATATTTTGGAGATTTCCAACGGTTATTTCTTGTAACGAAAGTGGTAATCCATTCTGCTAAATATTTTATGTCAGCATTAATTCCGAAGAAATTTTTTCTTTCTGGTAATTTACCTTCTTTATCAGCCACCATTCTAGAATAACCAGTATTTACAGGATTTACATAAACGATATCTGCAACATCGAGAATAGAATTAGGATTGTCTTTTACGCCGTATGGTTGCACAGGGTATCCTTCATCATCGATGTTTAATATTTTAGGTCCGGTATACGCTAAATGCATCCAAACAGAAGCAGAACCAGGGCCACCATTAAAAGAAATAACCAATGGACGTTCTGTATTTTTATCAACGTCAGTACGGTAATAGTACGTATGAAAAAGAGTAGCGATAATATTTCCTTTCTTATCCCAAACAGGAAGTGTTCCCGTATTGGTATTATAGGAAACCTTCTTTCCTTTTATAGTAACTTGGTGTGAGGAAGTAATAATACTATCTACAGGAATCTTTCGATCTTGGGCTTGTAGAATTGTAATAGTAAGGATAAATAATAGTGAGAGTAACTTTTTAAACATTTAGGTAAGGTTTTTAATTTTAAAAGGCACTAAAATAAGACAAAAAAATAGTTTTTTTAACGGATTGTAGTAGTTTAACTAAAACTTCTCGAAAACTCCTAATCCAAATAGGGCAAAGTCGTATTTAACAGGATCACTGGCGTCTAATTTCCGTAAACTAGTATCTAATTCTGCCAATGCTTTTGCGTCATTTTGCTTTCTTTTAAGGAGGTTCAATTTTCTAGCTACATTTCCAGAATGTACATCTAACGGACAAGAAAGTAGGGAAGGAGAAATAGTCTTCCAAATTCCAAAATCTACACCACAGTCGTCGTTACGTACCATCCAGCGCAAGAACATATTTATACGTTTAGCAGAAGACCCTTTCAAAGGATTAGATACATGCTTTTGTGTTCTTGTGAGGTGCTCAATTTCAAAAAAGGTACTTTTAAATGCAGTGATTGCTGGTTGTATGGAAGTTTTACTTGCATTCTCTTGAAAGAGAATTTCCATGCCGCCATAGTTTTTATAGATATGCTGTAAACTTTTTATAAACTGAATGAAGTCGTGTCCATTGAAAGTTCTATGAACAAAGCTGAGGAGTGGTTCTAAGTCTTTCTCGGAATGATTCATGACAAAATCATAAGGGCTATTTCCCATTAAATCCATCATTGAGTTAGCATTTTTAATAATGCTTTTACGATTTCCCCAAGCAATAGTAGCTGCGAGAAAACCTGAAATTTCTATGTCTTCTTTTTGCTGAAATAAATGAGGAATCTGAATAGGATCGCTATCTATAAAATCGGGATTGTTATAAAACTCGACTTTTTCATCTAGAAATTCTTTTAATTCTGATTGCTTCAAAGGGATTTTATTTTTTAACTATTGTATTTCAAAATAATTTAGCGGGGATCTAAAGCTTTATCATTATTGTTAACTAACAATATCCCCATCGACCATTGTGAGTTTTCTATCTGCCATATCTGCTAACTCTTCGTTATGGGTAACAATAACAAATGTTTGGCCAAATTGTTCACGGAGCTCAAAGAATAGATTATGAAGTCGGTCGGCACTTTCTGAGTCTAAATTCCCACTAGGCTCATCAGCAAAAACAATTGAAGGGTTGTTTATTAAAGCTCTAGCGACTGCTACTCGCTGTTGTTCTCCTCCAGATAATTCATTGGGTTTATGATCTATTCTATGGGATAACCCTAAGAAATCCAACAACTCTTTAGCTCTCTTTTCTGCAGCAGCTTTAGGTGTTTTTTTTATAAAAGCTGGAATACAAACGTTCTCTAATGCTGTAAATTCTGGTAACAACTGATGAAACTGAAAGATAAACCCGATATGTTCATTTCTAAATTTCGCTAAATCTTTATCATTTAGTTTGCTAACTTCTGTATCATTAATATGAAGTTTTAGCTCTTTATTTTTATCAGGCTTATCTAGGGTTCCTAAAATCTGTAGTAAGGTAGTTTTCCCTGCACCAGAAGCACCAACAATAGAGATAACTTCCCCTTTATTTATTTCAACATCAACTCCTTTTAATACTTCAAGAGAACCGAATGTTTTGCGAATGTTTGTAGCTTTTATCATAAAAGATTGTAAAGTGCTAAGTTACTTATTCAGCAATTAAAACAAAAGCATATGCTAATTCTATTTTTGAGGTATAAATTCTGCTCTATGTACTTATTTTTTCTGTTAATAGCGAAGAGAATGATAAATTTTAAGTATATTTTTGAATTGAAATCAAATTTATAGACAGAATGAGTTACCATAATTTTGAAGAATATAATATAAAAGTAACCGATAAGATTCGAAACCAATATAGTAATATAATTAACGAAGTTGGAGAAGATGCTGCTAGGGAAGGTCTTGTGAAAACTCCAGAGCGAGCTGCAAAAGCTATGCAGTTTTTAACACAAGGTTATCAGCAAGATGCTGCAGAAATATTAAAGGGAGCTATGTTTAAAGAGAATTACAGTGAAATGGTAATCGTTAAAAATATAGAATTATACTCGTTATGTGAGCACCATATGTTACCTTTTTTCGGGAAGGCACATATTGCATATATTCCAAACGGACATATTGTAGGATTGAGTAAATTACCACGTGTAGTAGATGTATTTGCTAGAAGACTGCAAGTGCAAGAGCGACTTACGCACAATATTTTGGAGTGTATTAATAACACTTTAAAGCCTCAAGGTGTGGCCGTTGTTATAGAAGCTTCACATATGTGTATGATGATGCGAGGTGTTCAAAAGCAAAACTCTGTTACAACAACTTCTGGTTTTAGAGGTCAGTTTGAAAAAATAGAGACTAGAAATGAATTCCTAAAGTTAATTAGTTCTGATTTAGGATAATATTTTGGCATCCTTCTTGTTTTATAGTTATTAAAAACTACTTTATGATTCAAACAAATGATAGTAAATACAAGAAACTATTTTTAGGGTTGCTTTTTGATGCCTTAGGAATGGTCTCTTATGCTATTCCGGGAATTGGAGAGTTTTCTGATATCATCTGGGCACCAATTTCTGGCTGGTTAATGACGCGCATGTACAAAGGAAGAATAGGGCAAGGAGCTGGTGCAATCTCTTTTATCGAAGAGTTGATTCCAGGAATGGATATTATTCCCACATTTACCTTGACATGGATTTATACGTATGTTATAAAGAAAGAAAAAGCTTCTGAAACAATTACGATTTCATAGGCTGAACATATTATTTAAGATTTTAAAAGGCTAATAAAATAGTAATACATAAAAAACCCTCGAGAAGAATTCTCGAGGGTTTTTGGTTTTATATAATTATTGGAACTAATTAAAAAGGAACGGAAACCCCAATATTTATGTTTCTTCCGATGTTATAAATTCCATCCGTTTTCAATCTTGATAAATGAGAAACATACTCTTTATCAAACACATTGTTAGCAGATAGTTTAATATCAAATGGTTGGTTACCAGCATTAATAGTAGCTCCAAGACCTAAGTTTACTAAAGAATAGCCACCTGTGCGTGTTTCAAAATCACCTACATTATTTTTATCAAATATATTCTGAAGTGTAACAAAAGCATACTTTTTCGATACGTGCTCTCCTTCAAATTCTACTCTAAAAGTATTTGAAAGTTTGTTTGCAGGAATAAGTGGAAGATATAGATCTGAGTCATCTAATTTACCAGTAACCGTTTCAAAACTACCTTCAAAATGTAACCAATCTAATGGATGTGGATGTAAATGAAAACCAACTTCACCACCATATAAATTACTATCGTCTTGAACGTATTGATATACTGGGTCTTCATCAATAAAATCGCCTGTAGGTTGCAAATAAATATAATCGCTAACGCTATTATAAAAACCATTTACAAAGAATTCAATATGTTCATTTCCATATTCTAAAGAAAGATCAGTTTGAAAATTTTGTTCATTTTCTAGGTTTTCATTTCCTATTTCATATCTGTTAGCGCCACTATGCCCGCCATTAGATGTAAGTTCTGCTAAATTAGGAGCTCTAAATCCTGTTGCAAGATTTATACGTGCTATAATTCTCTTAGCAATTGTAGCTCTGTATCCTGCAGAAACATTGAAACTATTAAAATTTCTATCTAAAGCTGCTATATAAGATTCGCTATTTGGTTCGCCTGTTTCTTTAGCTTCAATATCTCTAGTGTCATATCGTAAACCGAATTGGATATCGCTATTTTCCATATGATAATGAGTTGTAACCATAGCACCAAAATCTACAGTTGTAGCATCTGGAATCAGCACTTCTTCCCCCGAGTTTTCATTGGTTTGATGCATTCCTTGAACTCCAAAAATTGTTTCGAATCCACCTAATTTTGGCATATGGTATTGGATGTTATAACTCAATGTATGGAGTTTCATATTTAATGCAGCTTCTTCACCATGCTCATGTTCATCATGTTCGTGCTCTTCATCGTCATGATGATCTTCATCTTCATGCTCTTCGTGATCATCATGATCTTCTTCTTCTCCGTGGTGATGTTCGTCTTCAAACTCTTTACGGTTGTTGGCAACATACCCCAAAGTAATATCAAGGCTACTTTTATCAAAAAAGAGAGTGTTTTTAGAGCTTATAATATAATTATCAATTTCTTGGTACGGAAGTAAAGGGTCACGATCTCTATTTTGTTCTCCAATTTCTTCTGGAATTCCTAAGTTTGACCTATTAAAATTATATCGTAATTCTGTTTTGAAATTAGTGTCTTGGTATCCAAAACCAGATTTTAAGTCGTATTCATTAAATCTGGAGTTGGTAGTATAAGTACCATTTCCATCTTCATAATCTGCATGAGAACCATAGGCACCGCGCACTAAAAATTTAACTTTATCACCTGAAGTTTTAAAACCACCATTAGCAGTAAACCCTTCGGTGTTTGTAAAGTAATTCATATTTACATCGCCTTCAGTACTATTTTGTGCCGCAAATTTCTCAGGATTTAAATATAAAACACCTCCAAGGGCATCAGAACCATAGAGTAAGGAAGCAGGGCCTTTTATAACCTCTACACTTTCTATACCAGCATCGTTAACACCAAGACCGTGTTCACCACCAAACTGCTGGTTTTCTAATCGAACTCCTTGTGTGTAAACCAAAACCCTATTTGAACTTAGTCCACGGATTACAGGTTTTCCAATTCCAACACCAGTACTAACACTTTCCACTCCACTTATTTCTGTGATTCCATCGGAGAGCGTCATTGCACCTTTCGTTTTTAATTCTTCGATGCTTTGACGTTCTACTTTCATTACATTCTCACTTTGCAACTTATGGAATGGAGTAGAAACGATAACTTCTTCCATCTCTATTGCAGAAGGTGTTATTTGTATATCAAGGCGTGTGTTTTCTTTGATATAAATGTCTTTTGAAAAAGTTTTAAAGCCAACATTAGAGACCACTATTTTATAAGTTCCTTGCGGAAGATCTTCTAGTAGATAAGTCCCGTTTTCCGTTGTACTTGTACCTTTTTCTAATTGAGGGAAATATATAGTTGCAAAAGGGATAACTTCATTTGAATTTGTATCGGTTACAGTTCCGTTGATACTGTTTTGTGCGCTTATAATGGACGTTATACTCACTAAGAGTATAAGCAAGATGCTATTTTTCATAAATATAATTTATTCTATAGTAGCTCCTTTTTTTACTGAATATTCTTCAGCAGAAAAAGAAACTATTCGCTATTTTTTAAAGTAAGTTTAAATTGAATGTAATTACTACCCAGTACTAGTGTATGCTTAAAAGCAACGCAATGGCATATGAAAATAAGGTAGTTAGCTGAAAATAAATTATACGATAGGAGGACCCCGAAGCGAGAAGTGTAAAGCTTGATATTCGCTTAAGAAATTATAGTAATTGAAATTTTGTACCGAAGGAAGGGTAATAATATTAAATGTAACTTCTTCAGGAGTAAAATTTATCTGATATGTGTGATGAAATTTAAAAAGTTGACACTCAAAATCGGATTCATGGAAGTGTGTTTTTAAATGTTCGTTACATTCAACATGACCATCTTCAATAAAAAAATGAGAAAACTTTAGCGCAGAAGGAATCAGTATTGCTGAAATAAGCAAAAATGAAAAGAAGCCAATAAGAAGATTCTTTATGGATACCACACTACTTAATTTTTATTCCCATTCTGTTGAGCATCTTTTTTTCAAATTCCCAGAAAAATTTAAATTGCCCAAATAGCCAGCCAAAGAAAACCAATAACACCTGATAAATAGGGAAGATTAACAAAATTCTAACAATCCAATATAAAACAGGATGTAGAGAATCTGGATGTAAACCAATATATTCCGTAATAGGTCCTGCAATCTTTGCTGCTGTAGATCCAGTGATCGCAAACACAATAAAGATTATAGTTAATTGAAAGTTCGAATTTATTCCCCAGCGTTTTTTTAGTTTTTCCATCTGCACGTATTATTTACAAATATAAATTAAATTTTTAGGTTGCGTAAATTGTTGAGGGTTACTTTCTCGACAGGGTATTTAAAATGGTTAAACATAAAATGTACCTTTAAAATTTTTATATTTGTTTTACTTAACGATCCAATACTATGCAAAGACGAGATTTTATCAATAAAACAATCCTAGCTTCTGCAACTTTGGCAGCAGGAACTTCTATTGTTTACGGAAAGTATTTACCAAAGGACTATACGCCATTAATTTTACAAGATCCAGATCCATTTACTAAGTTTGGTAAGGATAAGGATATGATTGTTTTAAATGATAAACCTTGGAATATAGAATCTAAGGCACATTTATTAAATGATAAAATCACTCCTAATAAAGCCATGTTTATTCGTAATAATGGCTTGCTTCCAGAAAATATAGATGTAGATAATTGGACACTTACTATTGATGGAGAGTCTGTTAAAGCATCAAAAACATATAGTTTAAGCGAATTAAAAAGTAAGTTTAAGCATTATACATACCAACTAACATTAGAATGTGGTGGTAATGGGCGTAAAGAATTTAATCCGCCTGCAAAGGGAAATCAATGGGGACTTGGAGCTGTACATTGTGCAGAATGGACTGGTGTACGTTTAAGAGATGTTTTAGAGGACGTAGGTATAAATAGCGATGCTGTGTATATTGGATATCATGCAGCAGATATTCACCTAAGTAGAAGTCCAGATAAAGAGCCTATTTCTCGTGGGTGTCCAATGGATAAAGCACTTCAAGATGAAACGCTTATAGCTTTTAAAATGAATGGCGAAGACATACCAATTGCTCACGGATATCCATTGCGTTTGATTGCTGGTGGATGGCCAGCATCGGTATCTGGAAAATGGCTTCAAACAATTAGTATTCGTAATATAGTCCATGATGGTCCAAAAATGACAGGCCAAGCCTATCGTGTACCATGTAAACCTGTTGCTCCTGGAGAAAAGGTAAAAGATGAAGATATGTGTATTATTGAATCTATGCCTGTAAAATCTCTAATTACCTATCCTAAGACCGGTGCAACTCTTAAGTTAGGAGAAAAGCTTTCTTTTAATGGGCATGCTTGGGCAGGAGATTTGGAAGTTAAGAAGATGGAATACTCTATAGATTTTGGAGCTACATGGCATGAATGTAAGTTGGAGGCTCCAAAGAATAAATTAGCTTGGCAACATTTTTCTGGCTCTACAGACTTTCCTGAAGTTGGGTATTATGAAGTGTGGGCTAGAGCAACGGATAGTAATGGCAAAGCACAACCTATGGTGCTTCCAGGGTGGAATCCAAAGGGATATTTAAATAATGCATGTCATAGAATTGCGATTAAGGTAAGCTAAGATGGATAAAAAAGAGCATTTTTTAAAAGCAGTAAATGTATTTTCTCAGAGCCTAGCTTTATTTTGCGCCTGTATATTTATTTTAGGAGGTTTTTTATTGTATTTGACATTTAATCCTGATTCTGAATTATTCAAAAAATCTTTTGAAGTTGCAGAGGAGCAAAGTGCAGAAGTTGTAAAGGATAAAGTTCCTGAAGAAGCAGAAGTAACTGGAATTAAAGATGGAATCCATGTGGAAACTGGATTTGTAGAAGGGAAAGGGCTTCAAGCTGTGATAAATAATTGTACCAATTGCCATTCTTCAAAATTGGTTACTCAAAACCATATGACTAAAGAAGGTTGGCTTACTACTATACGTTGGATGCAAGAAACTCAAAATCTTTGGGATCTTGGAGATCAAGAAGAAATTATTTTAGATTATTTAGCAACTAATTATGCTCCAAAGAATAAAGGGAGACGTGAAAATTTGGTTGTTGATGAATGGTATGAGTTGAATTAACCAAAATATTTTAGTTCAATCTAGGGTAGAAAGGTCCTAAACGTTGATTGTATTTGCGTTGAAAGTATAAGAAGTAATTGTAAAGTTTATAATTAACTTTATAACCGTAATCTATATTTGGACTGTAATCTATCTGCATTTCATATAAATTTGGGTCATACAACATAGGATTCATTGCCCGCTGATTCCAGTTTATAACATAGATATTATTTCTATTCTCTAAATATTCTTGAGAGTAATATCCTTCAGGATGCGCTATACTATTTAGCCAACTATAATATCCTGGATCGATAATTATTATTTCATATTCTGTTTTGTCATCTGCTATCCTAACGGTGTCTTGTGTGCCTTTTGCATTAAAAGCGTTTTTTTCTTCTTCAGAAATGTTTAAGTCCATTTCCTCTTGATCATAAGAACTTGTTTTTTGTGTTGAAGAGCAAGACAAAAATAATAGGAGTAAGGTAGTTAATGTGATTATATATTTCATAATATCAATAGCTTTAGGTTTACTGCTTAAAAATGAGATCATAATTTAATAATTACTCATTATGTTACTTATAAGATATAAAAAAATCCCCAATATATATTATGGGGATTTCTGTCTTTAATATTGAATTATTATGTTCTATATTTAATTTTTGGTTTAGCTATTTAAAAAGTTACCTAATAAACCTCCTAGGCCTCCTTTTTTCTTATTAGAACCTACAACCATGTCGGCAACATCGTCTAAAACACTTCCGTCACCGTCACTATCTATTAAAGAAGTAATTAAACTTTGGTTGTCTTGAGACTGACCTCCAAGCATACTTCCTAGTAGACTACTCATATCATTAGAACCACTTACATTATTTTGTTTGGTTTCTTTTCCAAGATATCCCAATATTAATGGAGCAGCCATTTTTAGGATCTGACTAACAGTACCTGCGTCTATTCCTGTTTTACTACTAAGAGTATTTTCAACTGAAGCCTCTTTTCCTCCGAGAAGGTGACCGAGAATTCCAGCTCCATCACTTATTACAGAATCATCTACGCCACCATCAAAGAATCCTCCTAAGTTATCAAGAATACTTCCGTCATGTTTAGTATTTATAGCATTCATAAGTCCTTCTGCTCCTTCGGGAGTAGATGCGTTCTTTTTCATGGCTCCAGTAAGAAGGGGTAAAGCCATACTCAATAAGTTTGAAGTTTGACTTTCTGAAGTTCCAGATTGACTACTAATTCCTCCAATTATTTGACGACCCATTTCGCTATCTAATAAACTTGCTAATCCTGACATTTTTTATATTTGTTTTAAAGTTATAATTTCTTACAAGTTACAAAAAAAAGTTCTTCATTTCTGAAGAACTTTTTTAAATGTATAGAAAATATAATCTTATTACTTAAGCAATGCTGCAATTTGATCAGCTAATTCTACACCGATTCTATCTTGTGCTTCACTAGTTGCTGCACCAATATGCGGTGTAAGAGAAACGTTTGGATGCATAAGTACTTTTATTGCTGGAGTTGGTTCGTTTTCGAAAACATCGATTCCAGCAAATGCTACTTTTTTACTATCCAAAGCGTTTATAAGTGCTACTTCATCAATAACACCACCACGGGCAGCATTAACAATACCAACACCATCTTTCAATAATTCGAATTCTTTCTTACCAAGAACGTATTCTTTTTGTGCAGGAACGTGTAGCGTTATAAAGTCAGCTTGTTTAAGAAGCTCTTCTTTAGATATAGTTTTGATTTTGAAGTCTACTTTCTGACCATCAAAGAAATTAAGTCCAATAGTTACTTCATCCATAAAAGGATCAAAAACAACTACTTTCATACCTACACCTAAGGCTATTTTGGCAGTTTCCTGACCAATTCTCCCGATTCCGATAATTCCTAGTGTTTTACCTCTTAATTCTACTCCAGAAGCATATGCTTTTTTAAGTTGACCAAATTTACTTTCTCCTTCTAAAGGCATATTTCTGTTAGAGTCATATAAAAAACGAACTCCACCGTATAAATGAGCAAAAACTAACTCTGCAACAGAAGCAGAAGATGCAGCAGGAGTATTGATAACATGCAGTCCTTTTTCTTTTGCATAGGCAACATCGATATTATCCATACCAACACCACCACGACCAATAAGTTTTAGGGATGGACACGCATCAATTAATTCTTTACGTACTTTAGTGGCACTACGTACTAAAATAGCATCTATTTGGTTCTCGTTTATATAACTTTCAAGTTGTTCTTGAGCAACTTTTGTAGTGATGATATCAAAACCTTTGCTTTTTAAAGCGTCAATTCCACTTTGAGAAATACCATCGTTTGCTAATACTTTCATCTTATTTTATTTTTCAATTTGTGATAGATTCTAATCTATTATTCAATAGAAACCTATCTACTTTTTATACTTTTTTCTCTAATGCTTGCATAGTATCTACAAGTACTTGTACGCTTTCAATAGGAAGCGCATTGTACATAGAAGCTCTATATCCACCAACGCTACGGTGTCCGTTTATACCATTAAGACCAGCTTCTTTTGCTAATGCATCAAAAGTTTCTTTATGTGCTTCGTCAACCAAATTAAAAGTAGCATTCATTGTAGAACGATCTTCTTCTTTAGCAAAACCTTTAAACAACGGATTACGATCAATCTCGCCGTAGATTAATGCTGCCTTCGCATTATTACGCTTTTCGATTTCAGCAACACCACCTAAATCTTTTAACCATTGTAGCGTCAACATAGATACATAAACAGCAAAAACAGGAGGTGTGTTAAACATACTATCTTTTTCTGCATGTACACGGTAATCTAACATAGAAGGAATAGCTCTTTCTACATTTCCTAAAACAGACTCCTTAACAACAACCAATGTAGTTCCTGCTGGACCCATATTTTTCTGTGCACCCGCATAAATAATGTCGAATTTAGAAAAATCTAATACACGAGAGAAGATATCTGAGCTCATATCGCAAACCAATGGAGCTTTTACTTCTGGGAATTCTTTTATTTGCGTTCCAAAAATAGTATTGTTGGATGTACAATGGAAATAATCAATATCCGAAGGAATCTCATATCCTTTTGGAATATAATTAAAGTTAGCGTCTTTTGAAGAAGCAACTTCTACAACTTCTCCGAACAATTTAGCTTCTTTTATTGCTTTAGAAGACCATGTTCCTGTGTTTAAGTATGCTGCTTTTTTATTTAATAGGTTGTAAGCTACGTTTAAAAATTGTGAGCTTGCTCCACCTTGTAAAAATAACGCTTTGTAGCCTTTATTTTGAAGTCCTAAATGCTCTAACGCTAATTCTTGCGCTTGATCCATTACAGCAATAAAATCTTTGCTACGATGAGAAATTTCTATTAGTGATAAATCTAAACCGTTAAAGTTAACAACGGCTTCTGAAGCTTTTTTTAATACCTCTTGAGGTAAAATGCAGGGACCTGCACTAAAATTATGCTTTTTCATAAAAATAGTTAGTTGTGTTTTATGTTTACAAATTTCCAAATTTCTTATAGAAATACTGTTATCAAAAGTATAATAATTTTGTTGAAATGCTAACAAAAACAAAGGAGTTGTTAAATACTCATTGTTGTATTTGTTAAATACTTACCAAGTTGACACGTGTTTAGAAATAAACATATATTTATTTTGCTTTTAGATATGGAAAAAAAGCAAAATATTAAGAAGATTATATATTGATAATATTATTTAGATCACTACAAATAGGGAGTTAAAGCTTTAATAAAAACTTAATCGTATCTACTCCATCTGCATAATCCCAAAGTTGAGGATACTGTGTTTGTCCAAAATCAACTTCATTATCAAAAAGTCCGTCGGCAACTATACATTGAATTTTTTCTTCTTCAGCATTTAGCTTTTTCTTTAAAGCATCTGTAGTTTCATATTTTTCATAAAATACGGTAGCAATAGGAGAAGCATAATTTTCGTCTTCCTTCAGCATTAAAAAACCATTATCTAAAAGCTTATAGAGGCTCATTAGGTAAACAGCTTTGTTATAATCGTAATTGTTTGCATATTTATGTTCGTGGATAATATCTCCATAGCTAAAAATAGCATTGAAAAAATCATCAAAATTATAATCTTGAGGAACATAAAGTTTAGAAACACTTCTGCAACCAAGTCCATAATAGGTAAAAATATCTTTTCCGAGTGATTTTAATTGTTCTGGAGATTCATTTCCAGTTAGAACAGCAACAGAATTTCTATTTTTACGGATTATATTAGGTTTGCTTCCAAAGTAATATTCAAAATAACGAGCAGTGTTATCGCTTCCTGTCGCTATTACAGCATCAAAACCTTCCATTTTTTCATCAGTAAAGGTTATTTTCCCTTTAAAACTAGGTTCTATATGTTCTAGATATTTTGATAAATAGGGGAGTAGATGCTTATCATTTTTAGACTGTTTTATTAACACATGGTGTCCTGTAATTAATACAGATATAAAATCATGAAAACCCACTAATGGAATATTACCAGCCATTATAATAGCTACTTTTTTTGGAGACACTTCATCTATAAGATAACCTGAAAGCCATTTTTTTATGTTAGAAGTAGTCAAAGCATCAGCCCAACTTTGTAGTGAAAACTGTAGATTCTCTTTTGTAAACCAATTATTATGTTCTTGTGCTAGTTTCATTTGATGTTTAAATCCGTCGATAAATTCGGATTCTATCTCATTAGCTTTAACTTCATTCTCTTCATTAGAGGTAAATTGAGCTATAAAAGCACCAAGTTTAACAAAAGCAGTAATTCTGTTGTGAATGTCACTCATTATATTTGGTTAAGATTTTGTTTGTCTTTATTTTTGACATGGCAAATTTACACAATAGAACTGAGGAGTAGTTTTATTCTTTCTAAATTTATTTAAAATGAAAGGAAAAATATATAAATACGACCTCATAGAAAGTGCTTAACTTTGCAACTAGTGCAATTTTAATAATGAAAAAGAAGAGTTATGGCTATTATAATTACTGATGAATGTATTAATTGTGGCGCTTGTGAGCCAGAATGTCCAAATACAGCAATATATGAAGGAGCAGACGATTGGAGATATAGTGATGGTACTTCGCTTAATGGAGATGTAGTTCTTCCTGATGGAAAAGCTGTGAATGCAGATGATGCTCAAGATCCAGTAAGTGACGAAATATATTATATCGTTCCAGATAAATGTACTGAGTGTAAAGGTTTCCATGAGGAACCTCAATGTGCTGCGGTATGTCCTGTTGATTGTTGTGTACCAGATGACGATCATGTAGAAAGCGAAGAAGTATTATTAGGGAAGCAAAAATTTATGCATCCAGAAGACTAACAAAACGGTTAGTTTAAACAATAAAAAAAGGGATTCAATAAAATTGAATCCCTTTCTGTTTATAAATAGGTTCTTAATTATTGTTTTGTATAAACACGCTTAATAATTTTATTTTCGTCTTTATTAAAGTATTCAATTACAAAATCTCCATTCTTGTCAAAATATCCAACACCGTTTCCGTTGTTTGTAGTTACTTTATATTGATCATCTGCCGTGTTAGAAATAACAGCTGTTAGATTTTCATCATCAGAATTTATTGTAAATCCATCTGTTTCTGGAGAAAATTCACAAGTAGTGCCATTACACATATAAGTACTTACCGAATCTAATGTAACATCTCCACTAACTACAGTTTCCTTTTTTGTAACCTTCATTGGAGATGCGGCTCTACTTTGATCAATTTTATTTTGATCTTCTTCACTTAATTCAATATTCTGTTCTTGTCTAACTTGAACTTGTTCTTTTAGCTCTTGTTCTCCTTTATTAGTTTTTACTTTAGTGGTCTTAGTAATTGTTTCTTCTAATACTTCTTTATTTTGAGCAAAAGCAAATGTAGTTGTCAAAATAAACGCTGATAACATTATTAATTTTTTCATGTCTTTTTTTGTTTTGATTATACATTAATATACGTCTTAATGCTTGCTCAGGATGTTAACAGACTACTAAGAAGTAATAAGAAACTGTTAATGATTCAGTTTTTTCGTTCATATATGACACTTTGTCATTTTTATTTTCATGGCATAATGATTGACTTTTACAAAGCGAATAAAAAAATTGATTTTTCAAACACTATAAAAACATAAACATGAGTAAAATTATTGGAATTGACTTAGGTACTACCAACTCTTGTGTTTCCGTAATGGAAGGGAACGAGCCAGTTGTAATACCTAATGCTGAAGGAAAAAGAACAACCCCTTCTGTAATTGCTTTTGTTGAAGGCGGTGAAATTAAAGTAGGGGATCCTGCCAAGCGTCAAGCAGTAACAAACCCAAATAAAACGATTTATTCTATTAAGCGTTTTATGGGGAATAAATTTTCTGAGTCTGAAAAAGAAGCAGGAAGAGTACCATATAAAGTAGTAAAAGGCGATAACGATACACCAAGAGTAGATATTGATGGTCGTTTATATACACCTCAAGAATTATCAGCTATGATTCTTCAGAAAATGAAGAAAACTGCTGAAGATTATTTAGGACAAGATGTAACTAGAGCGGTAATTACTGTTCCTGCTTACTTCAACGATTCTCAGCGTCAAGCTACAAAAGAAGCTGGTGAGATTTCTGGATTAAAAGTAGAAAGAATTATCAATGAGCCTACTGCAGCAGCATTAGCATATGGATTAGATAAAAAAGGAGAAGATCAAAAAATCGTTGTTTTTGACTTTGGAGGAGGAACACATGATGTTTCTATCTTAGAGTTAGGAGATGGAGTTTTTGAAGTATTGGCTACAGATGGAGATACACATTTAGGTGGTGATGATGTTGATGAAAAAATAATCGACTGGTTAGCTGATGAGTTTAAAGCAGATGAAGACATCGATTTAAGAAAAGATTCTATCGCTCTTCAACGTTTAAAAGAAGCTGCAGAGAAAGCTAAGATTGAATTATCTTCTGCAAATCAAACAGAAATCAACTTACCATATGTTACCGCTACAGCAAGTGGACCTAAGCACTTGGTAAAAACACTTTCTAAATCTAAATTTGAGCAATTAATTGCAGATTTAGTAGAGCGTACAATCAAGCCTTGTGAAAAAGCATTGAAAGGTGCAGGTCTTTCTAAGAGCGATATTGACGAAGTAATTTTAGTTGGAGGATCTACAAGAATCCCTGCAGTACAAGAAGCTGTTGAGAAATTCTTTGGTAAGAAACCATCTAAAGGAGTTAACCCAGACGAGGTAGTTGCTGTTGGAGCTGCAATTCAAGGTGGAGTACTTACAGGAGATGTAAAAGATGTATTATTATTAGACGTTACACCACTTTCTTTAGGTATTGAAACTATGGGTGGCGTAATGACAAAATTAATTGAAGCGAATACAACGATTCCTTCTAAGAAGTCACAAGTATTTTCTACAGCTGCAGATAATCAGCCTTCAGTAGAAATCCATGTTCTTCAAGGGGAAAGACCAATGGCTGTTGATAATAAGACAATCGGACGTTTTCACTTAGATGGAATTCCACCAGCACAGAGAGGTGTTCCACAAATTGAAGTTACTTTTGATATTGATGCAAACGGGATTATAAACGTTTCAGCAAAAGATAAAGGAACTAATAAAGAGCAGAACATTCGTATTGAAGCTTCTTCAGGATTAACAGATGAGGAAATCCAAAAAATGAAGCAAGAAGCAGAGGCAAATGCTGATGCTGATAATAAAGCCAAAGAAAAAGTAGATAAGCTTAATGAAGCTGATGGAATGATTTTCCAGACAGAAAAGCAATTGAAAGAATTTGGTGAGAAGTTACCTGCTGAAAAGAAACAGCCTATTGAAGATGCTTTAGAAGAATTGAAAAAAGCATACGAAACTAAAGAAGTTGAAACAATTCAACCAGCTTTAGATAAAATCAATGAGGCTTGGAAAGTTGCTTCTGAAGAGATGTATAAAGCGCAAGCTGAAGCTCAACAAGGAGGAGCACCTGGAGGTGATGCACAAGATAGTGCAAATGCTGAAGGTCAAGCAAAAGAAGGTGATGATGTACAAGATGTAGATTTCGAAGAAGTTAAATAATTCGGAATATCACTATAACCAAAAAAGCCCCAAGATTTAAATCTTGGGGCTTTTTTATTGGTAAAATTTTACTTTGAGACTGTTTTGTAGATTTCGATAAATAAAAATATAATAAAACCTAAAATTGCAGAGTAATAACCAATCATGATTAACAAATCATCCATAACTCAGTACATTTATATTCTAAAACGAAATTATGTAAAGCATATTATGTAATTGTTAATTATAATACACTAATTTATTGTATTGTAGTAACGTGTTATTGTGTAATTATAGATTTTTATTATGCTTCAAAATATAAACACCAATTTCTTTAATTAGTAAAATTATAATTCCTAAAACAGCTGCTAACTTACCTATCTGTATTAATAAAATGTCAGATTCCATATCTATTCTTTGTTTTAACATTGCAATTATATGATGATAGATACGTGGAAAGGTTGCCTCTTAGATTTGGTTTTAAATTAACTTTAACAATTATACTTTTTCTTTATTTTCTAAGATGTTGAGACATAGTCGGATAGTCCAATAGTCGATTGCCTCTTCAAAATATTCAAAGTATGTTTTTAACTGAGCTGGGTCGTCTAAAGTAACTTTTGCTTTTTTTACAGCCTCTAGGTCGCTTGCGTTTACGAAATCCATTAAGTCTACATCTTTCCCGTCATCATTTAGTTTTACCAAATGAGAATATATAGTTGTAAGACTGAGTTTTCTTTTTTCAGCAATCTCAGCTACAGATAGACCTTCTTTATATAAAGAGTATGTTTCTAAATGAGTTTTTCCTTTTTTAGCTCCTTTTTTTGAAGCTTTATCTTTGTTAAAAGCAATAATTTTTTTTATGAATTGATATCCATAATTTTCCATTTTTCTCCTTCCAACACCATTTATTCTCATAAAATCATCATCAGTAACAGGACGTTCTATTTCGATTTCTTTTAAGGTAGCGTCATTAAAGATTAAATATGCAGGGATGTCTTCTTCTCTAGAGATTTCTAAACGTAATTGTCTTAAACGCTCAAAGAGACTGTCTTTTACTTTTTTCTGCTTTGTAGCAGCAGTCTTCTCTGGAGTTATATTTTCTTGTGGTTTTGTAAGTGCTACTTTTTTATGATTAAATAACACTTCTTTAGCTTGTTGCGTAAGCTTTAAAACATTTTTCTGATGAAATGCTATTTCTAAGTACCCTAAATTTATCATCTGCACCAAATAATACTGCCAATCTTTCCAAGACACATCAGTAGCAATACCATAGGTTTTCAGGTTTTGATATCCATTTTCTATTACATGTTGATTATGAGATCCTCTTAAAACATCGATAATTACACCAATATTTTCTTGCTCTTTTAATCGCGCTACACAAGACAGTGCTTTCTGTGCTAAAATAGTTCCATCAAAAAACTGAGGAGGGTTTTTACAGACATCACAATTCCCACAATCCTTTTCTATATATTCTCCAAAATAGCTAAGGAGTATTTTTCTTCTACAGGATAGCGCATCCGCATATTGCTTCATGCGCTCCAGTTTTGCTAATTGAACCTCACTATTACCTGCGCCATCAGCAAATTTTTGTAGTTGTACAACATCGGCATAACTATGAAATAATATTGTATTAGATGGCAATCCATCTCTTCCTGCTCGCCCAATTTCTTGATAATAGCCTTCAATATTTTTTGGTAAGTTATAATGGATTACCCAACGTACATTAGATTTATCTATTCCCATTCCAAAAGCAATTGTAGCACATACAATTTGGATTCTATCATTGATAAAATCCTCCTGAATCTTAGATCGATCTTCATGGTTTTTTCCTGCGTGGTATGCTTCAGCATTAAATCCAGCTTGTTGTAATTTTTCTGAAATAGATTCCGTTGTTTTTCTACTTAAACAGTAGATAATACCACTTTCTTCAGGGCGTTTCTTCAGAAATTGAATAATTTGTTTTATTCGTTCATTTCCTGGACGTACTTCAAGACTTAGATTTTTTCGATCAAAAGAAGCAACAAATTTCTTAGCATTCGGAATATTTAGCTGTGTAGCAATATCCTCTCTTGTTGCTTTATCTGCAGTTGCAGTAAGTGCAATGAGTGGTGTTTTAGGAAATCTATTTTTAAGATATCCTAATTGTGTGTATGCAGGTCGGAAATCATGACCCCAAGAGGAAATACAATGCGCTTCATCTACAGCAATTAAACTAATCTCGACTGTGCTAAAAATGTTTTCGAGATAAGAAAGGCTTTCAGGAGCAACATAAAGAAGCTTTACTTTTCCACTTTCAATATCTTTAAAAATTGTTTGCTGTTCTTCTGCAGTCTGACTACTGTTAAGAAAGCAAGCAGGAATACCATTTACATTAAGTCCGTCAACCTGATCTTTCATTAAGGCTATAAGCGGAGAAATAACAACGGTAAGTCCCTCTTGTAATAATGCAGGTAACTGATAACAAATAGATTTACCGCCACCGGTAGGCATAATAACCAAGCAGTCATCTCCATTGAGAACAGTATCTATAATCTCCTTTTGAAGGGGTCTAAACGTATCGTAACCAAAATATTCTTTTAGTGTACTAAAAATGGTAGTTTCTTTAATCATGATTTGCAAAGTAACAGAATACAAATCACTGTTGAAATTTAATTGTATTTTTTATTTATGAAATCGGCTCCATTCTTCTTTTAATATCCCGTAGCAGCAGGTATTTCTTTTAAAACCATCAGATAAGTATATATTTTTTCTAAGCGTCCCCTCTAATCGGGCTCCAAGTTTCTCTACAGCTCTTCGCGACTTTAAATTTCTTTCATCGATTCTAAATTCTACTTTTTCAAAACCCATTTTATAAAATGCATAATCGAGCATTAGGTATTTCATGGCAGTGTTTAGTCCGGTTCCTTGAAACTCATTACCAATCCAAGTAGCACCAATATGTAACACTTTATTATCCCAATCAATGTTCATATAGCGAGTAGTGCCAGCATATCTTTCTGATCTTTTATCAAAAACTATAAATGGAATTGCATTATTTTCTTCCGCATTTTTAAGTGCAGTTTTTACATATGCTGTAAGTGTTTGTAGTGTAGAAATATTTGAGGGTGAATACTGTACTAAATTTTTTTCAGATGAAATCGCGTATAGATTCTTGAAATTATCAAGGCTAAGCGGCATCAATTTTACAATTTCATTTTCTAAGGTCGGGATATTCATCGTTGTTGTTGTATTTTTACACCTCAAATGTAGAGATATGAATCCTGATAAAGAAAAAATATTATCAATTATCCACGAGCGATGTAAAAATACGCTTATGGAAACCTTGAATATAGAATATACGGAGATTGGAGATGATTATTTAATAGCTAAAATGCCTGTTACTCCGAGAGTGCATCAGCCAGATGGAGTTCTTCATGGAGGAGCAATGGTCGCTTTAGCAGAAAGTGTTGGAAGTGCAGCTTCTTATATATTTTTAAATACGGAAGATTTTTTTATCCGTGGTATTGAAATTTCTGCTAATCATTTAAAAAGTATAAAAGAAGGAGATGTTTTTGCAAAAGCTACTTTTATTCACAAAGGAAAAACAACTCAATTATGGGAAATTAAAATTACAGATGTAGAAGGTAATTTAATATCCTTATCTAAGTTAACAACAATTGCGTTACCAAAATCTAAATAAGTAGATGGAGTGCTCTTCAGAATCTTTTTTTAGTGAAGTATTGAATCACTATAAAGAGAGAAAACCATTTGTAATATACCGTAAACCTGAGGCTAGTAAAATTAGTGGTTTATTGCAAATGAACGATATAGTTTTTTACAGCAAAGAATATAAAGAATCGGGCTTTATTTTTTCTCCTTTTGATTCTAGAAAAGAAGGTGTTTTAATCCCATTTAATAACTCAAAGAGGTTAGAATGTTCAGCAGAAATTAGTTCAGATAAAGTACAGTCGGCATCTATTTTTGAAGATGATTTAGCTCAAAACAAGCATATAAAACTTGTAGAAAAAGGAATAAAAAAAATTAAAACGTCTAGTCTAGAAAAAGTTGTACTTTCTAGAACAAAAGAGGTAGCTGTAGAAGATTTAGATTTTATTACTATCTATAAAAAATTAACTGATAAATATCCACAGGCATTCTGTTATGTTTGGTTTCATCCTAAAATTGGATTCTGGATGGGAGCAACGCCAGAAACATTGCTTACCATTTATAATGAATCTTTTAAAACCATGGCATTAGCAGGAACTCAAAAGTTTGAAGGGACTACAGATGTAATATGGGGAGAAAAAGAAATTATA
This sequence comes from Joostella atrarenae, assembly GCF_021764745.1. GTDB lineage: Bacteria > Bacteroidota > Bacteroidia > Flavobacteriales > Flavobacteriaceae > Galbibacter > Galbibacter atrarenae. The sequence goes on from NZ_JAETXX010000002.1 coordinate 249,495, forward strand.
GAACAAGAATTGGTGACTAAGTCTATATTAGTAAGTTTAAATGAGATCGCTTCAACTGTTTCTGTATCTGATGTTAAAACTGTAAAAGCTGGGTCTTTACTTCATTTAAGAACAGATATTAAAGGTGAAATAGCTAATACTTCTTCCGTAGCAAAATTTATAGAAAGCTTGCATCCAACACCTGCCGTATGTGGACTCCCGAAGATAATGGCAAAAGATTTCATATTAGAAAACGAAAACTACGATCGTGAGTTTTATACAGGATTTTTAGGGGAATTAAATAAAGAAGTAGAAGAGGACACCCGCACTGAATTGTATGTTAATTTACGATGCATGCAATATAAAGAGGATAGTTTATTATTGTATGTGGGTGGAGGAATTACAAATGCTTCAAATGCTGAATTAGAATGGCAGGAAACGGAAAATAAAACGCAAACTATGTTAGATGTACTTCTTAAATAAACATACTTTTAACGAGAAAGCACTCTTATTTATTTAATTTTGTACTGTTATTCATTTTGGCGTTATTCTAAGCGGAATAGCACAAAGACTAAAAATACTTTTTCGGAAACTTTTATTGTATTGATTACCGATTAGTTATCATTTAAAAGGATTAATAAGCACGTTATTTTAATGAAGTATTCAGATATTCCTTTAGCTCAAACTGTAGTGGCTTTATGTAAAGCCAAGGAAATAGAACATATTATAATATCTCCAGGAAGTAGAAATGCTCCGTTAACTATTACTTTTACAGAAGACCCATATTTTAAAACTTACAGTGTTGTAGACGAACGAAGCGCTGCTTTTTTTGCAATGGGAATTGCTCAGCAGTTAAAAAAGCCAACGGCTGTAGTGTGTACTTCTGGTTCTGCATTATTAAATTATTATCCAGCAATAGCAGAAGCTTTTTATAGTGATATCCCATTAATTGTACTTTCTGCGGATAGACCATCTTATAGAATAGATATTGGTGATGGGCAGACGATAAGGCAAGATGATGTTTATGCGCGTCATATTTTATATAATGCAAATCTAAAGCAAGATATAAGAGGGGGGGATTTAAAGGTGTTAGGAGATGGTAAAAATCCTGCTAAGCTTGATAAATACATAGATTCTATAAAGCTTCAGCAGGGAATACAAGAATTTAATGAACAGGAAATTAATGCTGCAATAAATACTTCTATTGAAGAGAATGGTCCTGTGCATATAAATATTCCTTTTGAAGAGCCATTGTATAATAAGGTGTCAGAACAGTTTGTAAGTCCAAGTGTAATAGCTCCAAATATTAAAAAGGAAACGTATGCAAAAGAAGATTTACAGCCTTATATTGATAGATGGAATAAAGCTGAAAAGAAAATGATTTTGGTAGGTGTAAACCCTCCGAATACGATTGATAATGAGCTTTTAGAACTCTTAGCTAAAGATGAATCTGTAGTGGTGTTTACTGAGACGACTTCCAATCTTAATAATTCGAGATTTTTCCCGAATATAGATAAAATAATAGCTCCGATAGAGAAGTTAGAAAATTCAGAAGAATATTTTAAAGAATTGCAGCCAACTATATTGTTGACTTTTGGAGGGATGGTAATTTCAAAAAAGATAAAAGCTTTTTTAAGATCACATCAGCCTAAAGAACACTGGCATATAGATTCTAAAAAAGCATACGACACTTTTTATTGTTTATCAAAACAATTTAAAACTACACCAACAGATTTCTTTAAGGTCTTTTTAAATGAAGTGTCGCCTAAGAAAAGTGATTTTCAACCGAGCTGGTTGTCTATTAAAGCACAACGAAGCAAGGCTCATAAGCAATATGTTATGCAAATTCCATTTTCTGACTTTAAAGCCTATGAACGTATATTAAAGACAATTCCAGATAATTACCAACTTCAGTTAAGCAACAGTTCTACAATTCGTTATGCACAATTATTTCAGCTGAACGATTCTTTAAAAGTATATTGTAATCGAGGTACAAGCGGTATAGATGGAAGTACTAGTACAGCGGTTGGAGCGTCTATAATCTCTAGTAGCCCTGTGTTATTTATTACGGGTGATCTTAGCTTCTTTTATGACTCTAATGCCTTGTGGAATAACTATATAAAGAATGATTTTAGAATTATAGTGATCAATAATGGAGGAGGAGGGATCTTTAGAATTCTTCCTGGAGATAAAGATTCTAAGAATTTTGATGATTATTTTGAAACAACACACCATCTTAACGCAAAGGGGATTTGCGAGACATATAATATTAATTATCAGTCTGTAGACTCAGAAGAGTCACTGGAATTAGTATTACACGAATTTTATAAAAGTAGTGGTAAGCCTTCATTATTAGAAGTATTTACGCCAAGAAAGCTAAATGATGAAATTTTACTCAATTATTTTAATTTTCTCAACAAAAATTAATAATTTTAAGACAACTTATTAAAATTAAAAAATAATTATGAGTAAAAGAGATGAATTAATAGAGAAATACGCTGCAGATCTTAAAGATAAATGCGGTGTTACTGCAGATAAAGATCTACTTACAAAAGTAGTAATTGGTTTAGGGCCATCCGTATACAATGCTGATGCTTCTACTGTATCTGGTACTGATGAAAAAGAGTTGGCTACCGTTAAGAATAATTTTTTAATTAAGAAGTTAGGTCTTTCAGAATCTGATGATTTAGATGGAGCTATTGATTCAGTAATTGAAAAATACGGAAAATCTAACCGTAACAAATACAGAGCTGTTGTTTACTATTTATTAGTGAAACATTTCAAGAAAGAATCTGCATATTAAGTCAATTCTTAAAACAATATCATAAAAAGGCATTCTAGGATGCCTTTTTTTTATGCAATCTATTTTGGAAGAAGTATATTTTTGCTATTATTAATGTGATAATGTAAGTAGAATGTATGCAAGCTATACATTGATAGTTTTAGAATTAAATTTGAATAGTTATTTTGAGATTAAATAACGTCCTTTGCAAATGCATTTCTGCAACATAGTTAATAGAATTTAAGATGATACAAATAGGAGAATACAATACATTAGAAATATTAAGAGAAACTTCAGTAGGGCTTTTTTTAGGAGATGAAGAGGATAATGATATTCTTTTGCCTAATAAATATGTTCCCCAAGAGTATGAAATTGGAGATACAGTAGCTGTATTTTGCTATTTAGATCATGAAGAAAGACCTATTGCTACTACGCTAACCCCTAAAGTAACCAGGAATAAGTTCGCTTTATTGCGCGTTGAAGAAGTGAATGATATTGGCGCTTTCTTGGATTGGGGATTAGAGAAACATCTTTTCGTTCCTTATAAAGAACAAGCCCGTAAGATGGAAAAGGGAAAACGTTATTTAGTTTATGCTTTTTTAGATGAGAAAACAGACCGAATGGTAGCCTCTAGTAAGACTAATCAATATCTTGATAATGAGATATTATCGGTAGGTGAGAATGAGGAAGTAGAGTTAATTGTATCTCGTTTTACGGAGTTAGGTGTAGAGATGATTATTAATGAAAAGCATAAGGGTTTAGTTTATAATGATGAAATTTATAGCGATCTTAAACTAGGTCAACGTCTTGTTGGTTATATTAAAAAGATTAGAGATGATCATAAAATAGATCTTAGTTTAGAACCAATAGGATTTAAAAAAATAGAGCCTTCTTCCAAGAAAATATTAGATGCGATTCAAGCAAATGATGGATTTCTAGGCTTACATGATAAAAGTGATCCCGATGATATTAGAGATATCTTGGGAATGAGTAAAAAGAGCTTTAAAAAGGCTATCGGATTGCTTTACAAGGAGAAGCAAATTATTATAAAAGAAGACGGAATTACACTCGTTTAGGGTGTTTTTTAGCTGAAAAACATTAATAAAATTACACATTATCCAATTTTTAAACGGAAGCCTTTAAAAAAGCTTCATATTGTTTAATAATAAAAGGATATCTTTTTACTTTTGAATAAAATACATAAAACAATGAACTCACCTCAGTGGAAAACTGCCAAGGAATTTGAAGATATTACCTATAAAAAAGCAAATGGAGTTGCTAGAATTGCTTTTAATCGTCCGAATGTAAGAAATGCATTCCGCCCAAAAACTACAAGCGAATTATATCAAGCATTTTATGATGCTCAAGAAGATACAAGCATAGGTGTAGTTTTATTATCAGCAGAAGGACCATCTACCAAAGATGGAGTGTATTCTTTTTGTAGTGGAGGAGATCAAAAGGCACGTGGAGAAAAAGGGTATGTTGGAGAAGATGGTATGCACCGATTAAATATTTTGGAAGTTCAGCGTTTAATTCGCTTTATGCCAAAAGTAGTTATTGCTGTTGTGCCAGGTTGGGCTGTAGGTGGCGGTCATAGTTTACATGTTGTTTGTGATATGACATTAGCTAGTAAAGAACATGCTATTTTTAAACAAACAGATGCCGATGTTACAAGTTTCGACGGAGGTTATGGTTCTGCATATCTTGCCAAAATGGTAGGACAGAAAAAAGCTAGAGAGATATTTTTCCTCGGAAGAAATTATTCAGCTCAAGAAGCTTTTGAGATGGGAATGGTAAATGCTGTTATCCCACATGAAGAATTAGAAGATACTGCCTATCAATGGGCACAAGAAATTTTAGAAAAATCGCCAACTTCTATTAAGATGTTGAAATTTGCAATGAATTTAACTGATGATGGAATGGTTGGACAACAAGTTTTTGCAGGAGAAGCAACACGTTTAGCTTATATGACGGAAGAAGCTAAGGAGGGAAGGAATGCTTTTCTAGAGAAGAGGAAACCTAATTTTAAAGATATTAAATGGATTCCTTAGCAAAAGCATATATGTGTAATTAAAAAATATATAATATGCCTTATATCGATGAAAATCATTTAGTTGGTTTACATAAAACAATAGAATCTAAGGAGATATCTGAAGCTCGTCTTTTAAAAGAGCTACAGAAATATAGAACAGAAAAAGAACAAATTTCAAAGCGTAAAAACATTTTTAAATGGACTTCACTATCATTAGTGCTTGTCTTAATGGTGGGTGTTGCGCTATATTTTGTAAAACCTTCTGTTTTTGTAAATGATGATTATTTGCAGTCTGAAAATAAACTTTTAATAGATAAGAGTGAACTTCTAAATTATGAAGACCAAGTTTCGTTATTACGTACAAAAATAGAGTCGCTTTCTTCAGAAGAAATGGAAGATATCGATTTAGTAGATTTAAATTCTAAGGTTATTTATGCAGTTCAGATTGCAGCTTTAGAGAACAGAGATTTATCATTATACTCAGAAGACTTAGAAAACATCAATCAATACAAGGAAAAGGCTTTTAATAAATATTCGTTAGGTAATTTTACATCTTTAGATGATGCAAAGAGTTTTAGAAAAGAGCTTGTAGCATTAGGGTTTCAAGATGCATTTGTAGCATCTTACAAAGGAGGAAAACGATTAAAAATAGAAGAGGCCTTTTAATTTTCTTATATGACAAAAGCTAAAACGTTACTTTCGGCGGCCCGCCTAAGGACATTACCATTATCGATTTCTGGAATTATTGTAGGTACGGCGATCGCTTCTTCAGAAGGAAAATTTAATATTTATATTTTAATATTTGCGCTTATCACTACAGTTGGTTTACAGGTGCTTTCCAACTTTGCTAACGATTATGGAGATGGTGTTAAAGGTACAGATAACTTAGAGAGAGTAGGGCCGATGCGAGCTATACAAAGTGGAGTTATTTCTGACAAGGAAATGCTAAAAGCAATAATAGTAACCACTATATTAACTTTAATAGCAGCAGTTTTACTTATATATATATCTTTTGGAAAGGATAATATTTTATATTCACTGTTTTTCTTCTTTCTAGGAATTGCTGCAGTTATAGCAGCTATAAAATATACAGTTGGAAAGTCTGCATATGGTTACAACGGACTAGGAGACGTATTTGTTTTTATTTTCTTTGGATTGGTAAGTGTAATTGGTACGTATTTTTTATATAGTAAAGAATTTAATATAGAAATTCTTTTACCAGCAATTACAGTTGGATTATTAAGTGTTGGAGTTTTAAACCTTAATAATATGAGAGATGTAAATAGTGATAAAAAATCCAATAAAAATACATTAGTAGTCAAAATCGGTATTGTAAAAGCTAAACGATATCATATTTCAATTTTAATAACAGCAATGGTTTCTACTGTTTTATATGCATTGCTAAATTATCAATCTCCATTAAATTTTCTCTTTCTAATTTCATATATTCCAATTATACTTCACATAAAAAGAGTGATTCACAATAATAACTCATCTGAGTTGGACCCTGAATTAAAAAAATTAGCCTTAAGTAGTTTTCTATTTGCGCTCTTGTTTTTGCTTAGTTATAATAATTTTTCGTAGATTTAAATCTGATTTTAACTAGTAATAATTTTGGACCAACTTATAAAGATTCTTATTGTCGAAGATAATGTGATTATTGCAGATGATATGCAGTCAATGCTTGAAGATATTGGATACAATATCGTAGCCAATGTAGTTGATTATGAAGGAGCTGCAAACGCATTAGCTACTTTAGATATCGACTTAGCTCTTGTAGATATTGTCTTAGCCTCAAAGAAAAGCGGAATAGATTTAGGAAGACACATTAGGGAAAACTATAATATTCCTTTTATTTTTGTCACTTCCAATTCAGATAAAGCAACTGTGGAGAATGCAAAGAGTGTGAAGCCTAACGGATATCTTGTAAAACCTTTTGAACAGCAAGACCTTTTTACTTCCATAGAAATAGCGTTATCTAACTTTAATGCTGAGACTGTAACGCTCACTAAAGAGGTAGAGGAGGATAAGAATGATGAAGGGAAACTTGTTTCTAATTCTGTATTAAGGAATTCAATTTTTGTAAAAAAGAATCAGCATTACTATAGAATCCCATTTGATGATATTAAATATGTGAAGGCAGATAATGTATACTTAGAGGTATACACTGTAGATAGGACTTTCTTAGTGCGTTCTGCTTTAAAGGATTATTTAGAGAAATTACCTTCTGAGCAGTTTTATAGAGCTCATAAATCATATATCGTGAATATAGATCAGATAGAAGCTATAAACACAAAAGATATTCTTGTTAACGGAAAGAACATTCCAATATCTAAAGAATTTAGAGAGTTTATATTATCTAATATGAATTCATAATATAAAAAACCACAAGCCTGGTAGTTTTTACATCAATAAGTTAAGTGTTTACAACATATGTTTTTTTTGATGAGTAAAGCATTGTAAGTTTGATCTGTTGCTTATAAATGGTTGATATAGCCCCAAATATTAATCGCAGTAACAACCCCAAATTTATAATGTCCTACTACTATTGCTACCAACTTAAAATGGTATTTAAAAAGAGTTTTAAAGTAATTTAAAACTCTTTTTTCTTTTCTGAATTTTTTAAACACAAAATGCTTAGATCATAATTCATTTTTCACCATACTTACCACATAAAATAACTGTTATACAACAAAAATTTAGTTATTCAGCTTGTATACGGTAAGTTTACCTCGCTGTTAAGATGTTAATTGTATAATAATGCTTATTGGAAAATAAATTATTATATTTTTACCTAAAGCCTAAGCGTTATGTTTAGGCTTTTTTATCAGAATAATTTATGAATATATAACTGTGTTGCAATTATTAGAAAAAATCAAGTTTAGGATTATTGTATGTCTCGCGATACTGTTTTCTACAGTATTGTATTCTTCAATTCAGCATACTGCTTCATTTGGAAAGGATCCTTTGTATGAATTTACAACCATGTCTTCTGCACAGGAGCGTTTTGACTTTTTTTTTAATACTCCAAATAGATATAAAGTAAGCTCTGTTTATAAGTGGTTAGAAGCAATAAACACTCCGTTAAAAAAAGCAGCTGAAGAAGAAGATTCTGAAAGTGTTTTTAGGTATAAAACAATATTAATGCGTTTATATTATGATATTGGAAATTATGATAAAGGTGCATTAATAGGAGAGTTATTGTATTCTGATGAGAAGAAGCTAGACCAAAATGTAAAGATTAAGATTCTAGAAACACAAGATCTTATATATAAAGAGTTACAGTTGTATGATAAGCAATTGGAAGTTCGTAGGGAGCAGAAAAGTTTAGGTTTAGATGTTTCTTTGTATGATATTTATGCAGAACTAGGCTTGTATAGACAAGCGATGATGGAATATGTTATCTCTAATAAACCAGAGTTAGAAAAAGGAGATGATAAATTATATGCTGCAGAATACTATAATAATCTAGGAAGTTATTTGCTTAAAGATGGCTCTGTTTATACTGCTTATAAAGATATAAGAATAGCTAAAAGTAATATTGATCAGTATTTAAAAAATAGTGATAAAGCTTCTGTAGCAGAGTTCAATAAGGCAGTTTTTCTAAAAGGGAAAATAGAGAGTAATCTTGGAAAATGTAAAATGTTCCAAAGTAAATATGCAGAAGCAATTCCATATCTAGAATCAGGGATTTCCGCTAGTAAAGCTTTTGATAAAGGTAGGTATTCGAAAACAACGGTAGATTTATGGGGAAGCATTGCAGAATGTTACCTAGAGATAGGGAATTTAGATATTGCTGGGAAGTATCTTGACAGTATTGTAGATGATCAAAAAACGGTTAAAGCAAATGTTGTAAACTACAATAGATTGAGAGCAGATTTTTACTTGAGAGATAGTAATCCTGAAGCTGCATCATTGTTTTTTAAAAAATATGTGAAACTTAAAGATTCTATAGATTATAGCAGTAGAAAAAAACAGCTTTTAAGTTTACTTGTTCAGTTTGATCTTAGTAATCAAAAGGAAACAATAGAACGTCAGCGTTTAAATATTGAGAAGAGTAAAACTGAAATCTTAGAGCGTGAAAAAACCATTTACCTTAGTGTTTCTGCACTAATATTATGTTTTATATCGGTATTAGGGCTAATAATTGCCTATTTAAGAAGTACAAAAAATAAGCGTCTAATTGAGAATCAGAAGAGGATAATAGAAAACTCTTTGGTGGAAAAAGATTCGTTACTTAAAGAAATTCATCACCGTGTAAAAAACAATCTTCAAGTAGTTTCTAGTCTATTAAGTATACAAACTAAAAACACCAAAAGTAAAGATGCTGTAAATGCATTAGAAGAAGGTAAGAGTAGGGTAAAGGCGATGGCTTTGATTCATCAGAAATTATATCAAAATGAAGATCTTTCAGTAATTAAAATGCAAGAATATATTGAGTCTTTATCTGCAAGTATTCAATCTGTATATAAGAAAAAAGGATTTAAAATAGATTTGCATATAAATGCAGCTACAACAGAATTGGATGTTGATAGAGCGATTCCTATTGGATTAATTCTGAATGAATTGATATCAAACTCTTTTAAGTATGCTTTTGATGACCATAAAGACGGAAATATCTATATAAATCTTATAAAAGAAGAGGAACAGGTTCTTTTTGAATATATAGATGATGGCGTTGGACTCCCTGAAGATTTTGATGTGAATGTTTCTGGATCTATGGGGATGAATCTTATTAGACGTTTAGCAAATCAACTTCGTTCAAGCTTGAATATAGATCAGGATTTACAAGGAGTTCGTTTTTGGTTTTACTTCAGCTAAAAAGTTAGCAAAATGTAATATTTATTGTTGCCCTCATACTTTTATAAATTAAATTTATGGCAATCAATATAATTTAACTCTTAATACTTAAATTTGAGAGTTAGAGAAATAGATTATTGTAAAATAAAAAAATAAAAAGATGAAAATTACATTTTACGGTCACGCTACTTTAGGAATTCAAGTTGAGGATGTACATATTTTGGTAGATCCTTTTATTTCAGCAAACGAAAAAGCTTCACATATAGATATTGATGCGATTAAAGCAGATTATATATTAGTAACGCACGCACACCAAGATCATGTTTTGGATGTAGAACGAATAGCTAAAAATACTGGTGCAGTAGTGGTTTCTAATGCAGAGATAGCAGGTCATTATAGTAAAATGGATATTGAAACGCATCCTATGAATCATGGTGGAAGCTGGGATTTTGAATTCGGATTAGTAAAATATGTAAATGCAATCCATTCTTCTTCTTTTGCGGATGGTTCTTATGGAGGTAATCCTGGTGGATTTGTGATTGAAGGTGAGCATAAAAATATTTATATCGCAGGTGATACAGCACTTACAATGGACATGAAGTTTATTCCACTTCGTACAAAGTTAGACCTAGCAATTCTACCAATTGGAGATAATTTCACAATGGGAATAGAGGATGCTATTCTGGCATCGGATTTTGTGGAGTGTGATAAAGTGTTAGGTTATCATTTCGACACCTTTGGGTATATCGAGATAGATCACGAAGAAGCAAAAAAACAATTTTATAACTCCGGAAAAGATTTAATGCTACTTGAAATCGGAGAAAGTATAGAACTGTAAATGGAGGCACATTATCAAAAATACATGCTTGAGTTTAAACGCCCTAGCGGAACCTCAAGAGGTGTATTAACAACTAAAGAAACGTGGTTTATATTTATTAAGGAAGGCGCTAACTTCGGGATTGGGGAATGTGGAATTCTTAGATCTTTAAGTATTGACGATAGAGCTGACTATGAAGAAAAACTAAAATGGGCATGTGCCAATATTAGTTTAGGAGTTGAGACCCTTTGGGAAGCATTAATTGAGTTTCCTTCCATACAGTTTGGTTTAGAACAAGCCTTTTTATCTTTAAAAAGTGAGAATCCTTTCAAACTTTTTGATTCAGTATTCATAGATGGAAATGCTGAAATTCCTATCAATGGATTAATTTGGATGGGAGCAGAGGAGTTCATGAAAGAACAGATTACAGAAAAAATGAATGCTGGCTTCAATTGTATTAAAATGAAAATTGGAGCTATACAATTTGATAATGAATTTAAGTTGTTAAGTTCTATTAGAGGTAAGTTTACAGAAGAGAAAATAGAATTGCGTGTAGATGCTAATGGTGCATTTTCAGCTGAAGAAGCTATGGGGAAATTAGAAAAATTAGCTACACTAAAGTTACACTCTATAGAACAGCCAATAAAGCAAGGTAATTGGGATGAAATGGCCTTACTTTGTAAACAAACTCCATTGCCAATAGCTTTGGATGAAGAATTAATTGGTGTTTTTTCTGTAACAAAAAAGAGGGAATTGCTACAAACAATACAACCGCAATATATTATTCTGAAACCTAGTTTGGTAGGTGGGTTTCGTGGTTCTCAGGAATGGATTTCACTTTGCGAAGAATTAAATATAGGTTGGTGGGTTACAAGTGCTTTAGAGAGTAATATAGGTCTCAACGCGATTGCTCAATGGACAGCAACATTAAATAACCCGATGCCGCAAGGTCTTGGAACTGGAAGTTTATATACCAATAATATTGAAAGTCCTTTAGAAGTTGATGGTGGAGCATTACATTATAGAAATACTATAAATTGGGACTTAAGTCCTTTAAAATTATAATAATTTGAAATATATAGAACAAGGGTACAAAGGGGAATTAGGTTTATGGAAATATATAATAATTCCATTTTGCTTTATTGGTTTAATGGCTCTCAATTATTTAGCAGTTGTTTTGTTGAATATAGATGTCGAAAAGCTTATGGCTCTAGAGATAGAGAGAAAAGGTGAACTGAGAGTGTTTATAGATTTAATGTGGCCAATGGGGATTGCTTTAGTTGTATTGCTGGTTTGGGTCAAGTATATTCATAAACAAAGCATTGTTTCATTGACAACGAGTAGGGATAAAATTGATTGGAAGAGGGTATTTTTCTCATTTTCACTTTGGGCTATAATTACATCAACTTTAATTTTTGTTGATTATAAGCTTAATCCTGAAGATTATCAATGGAATTTTGAGCTTTCTTCTTTTTTAGGTTTGTTAGTAGCTGCGCTTATATTAGTGCCTCTACAAACGAGTTTTGAAGAATACCTTTTTCGAGGGTATTTAATGCAAGGTGTCGGTATAGCTACAAAAAGTAGTTTAGCAGCTCTTTTATTTACGTCCTTTCTTTTTGGAATTATGCATATTGCTAATCCAGAAGTAGAAAAGATTGGTTATGGTATTATGGTCTATTATATTGGTACAGGTTTATTTTTAGGGATTACAGCTTTAATGGATGATGGAATAGAATTATGTTTAGGTTTTCATGCAGCAAATAATTTGGTTACAGCTTTATTAGTAACTTCAACATGGACAGCTTTACAAACTCCTTCCGTATTAAAAGATACTTCAACACCAGGATTAGGTTGGGATGTATTTGTACCTGTTTTAGTAGTTTTTCCAATATTACTATTTATATTTTCTAAAATTTATAAATGGACTGATTGGAAGGAAAAATTAACAGGGAAAATAGAGAAACCTGTTACAATTCAGTAAAAATCAGAAACTATTTACTCAGAAACTTTTTTATCAGAAGAAACCGTTTTAATTTTATATCAGATTGTTTCTTAAATTGAAAACATATTAAAATTAGCTATGGAAAATACTCCAACTTTTGATAAAGTACATTTAAAATTTAAACTCAACGGAACCTATTATAATAGGGAAGACCTAAAAGAGGTAGCTTATAGCTTTGTAAAAGAGGGCGAGCCTTTTGAGCAATCTATGGGAGATTTTTTAATGGATTGGTTGAATGATAAAGACCATTTATATGTAAGAACTTCTGGGTCTACTGGAACTCCAAAGCATATTCGTATTCAGAAGCAATTTATGGTAAATTCATCTATCGCTTCTGGAGATTTTTTCAATATTTCTGTAGGTCAAACTGCATTACATTGTTTACCGGCAGCATATATTGCAGGTAAAATGATGATGGTGCGTGCTTTAATACTTGGGTTAGAGATCGATTTGGTTGCTCCAAACTCAAATCCAATGGAGAAAATAACGAAGAGTTATGATTTCTCTGCTATGATTCCGCTTCAAGTGTCTAATTCATTGTCTAAGCTGAATCAAATAAAACAGCTTATTGTTGGAGGTGCAGTTATGAAGCCTGAGTTAATAGAGCAACTCAAGGATAAAGACACTTTTATATATGAGACTTATGGAATGACCGAAACGGTTACCCATATTGCAGCGAAACAAGTTAATAATTTTAAATTGGAGGCAGAGCAAGCGTCTGCTCACTTTACAACCTTGCCGAATGTTACTATTTCTGTAGATGATCGTAGCTGTTTGGTTATAGATGCTCCATATATTGCTGAAGATACTATTGTTACAAATGATATTGTTGAGTTAGTATCGGAAAATGAATTTGAATGGAAAGGTAGATATGACACCGTTATAAATTCAGGAGGTGTTAAACTTATTCCAGAACAGATTGAAAAGAAACTAGCAAAACAAATTGAAAAACGATTTTTTGTTCATGGAGTTGAGGATAATGAATTAGGAGAAAAACTTGTTTTGGTTATTGAAGGAGATAAGATTCCTAATTTAGAAGAAATATTGAAAAAGAATACTAAACTTGAAAAGTTTGAGGTTCCTAAAGAAATATATTATACGAAAGATTTTTTAGAAACTGAAAATGGTAAAATAATAAGAGAATCTAGTTTGCAAAAAGCTATTAAAGATTCATAGTTTTACTACAATATATTTAAATAAATGCTTCTAGGGGAATTAATCTTTAGAAGCATTTATTTTTGAATAAAGGACTTCATTTTCCGTAGTCACATTATTTGAATAGTCTTTTATATTGTTGAGAGTAACCATTGTAATTTGTTCAAGTGCTTCTTTAGTAAAAAAGCCCTGATGCGCAGTAATCAATACGTTAGGGAAGGAGATTAATCTTGAAATAAGATCATCTTTAATGATACTTTCTGAAAGGTCATTAAAAAACAATTTCTCTTCTTGCTCATAAACATCAATACCTAAATATCCTACTTTACCATCTTTTAAAGCTTCGATAGTGTCTGCGGTATCAATTAAAGCACCTCTACTTGTATTTATCAACATTACTCCGGTTTTTAAGCCTGCAATAGTGTTTTTATTGATGATATGTCTTGTACTATCCGTTAGCGGGCAATGTAAAGAAATAATATCACTTTCTTTTAAAAGCTCCTCTAAAGGAAGATATGTAACACCTTTTTCTTTTAAAGCTTCGTTTTCATAGGTGTCAAAAGCAATTACTTTACAGCCGAAGCCGAGCATGATATTACAAAATGCTGTTCCTATTTTTCCAGTTCCAATAACACCAACCGTTTTTTTATAAAGATTGAACCCTCTTAAGCGTTCTAAAGAAAAATTACCTTCTCTTACTCTGTTATAGGCTTTGTGTGTTTTTCTGTTTAAAGCTAATATAAGAGCAACAGCATGTTCTGCAACTGCTTCAGGAGAATAGGCAGGGACACGGTAAATCTTAATACCTAATTCTTCTGCAACTTCAAGATTGATATTATTAAAGCCAGCGCAACGAAGTAGGATTAATTTGATTCCATTGTCTTTTAAAATCCTAAGGGTATCTTCTCCTAACTTATCATTAACAAAAACACAAACTCCGTCAAAGCCACTAGTCAGGTTTGCACTTTCTGCTTTTAATGCGACTTCAAAATATTTTAGAGTCAACTCAGCATCATTGTTATAGGAGTCAAAAAACTCTTTATCGTATGCTTTGGTGCTAAAAACAGCTATTTTCATAACATCATTTTTTATAATTAATAAGATCTTAGGTTTGAATAACTCCCATATTAAATTGCTTTTCTATTGGAGCATGGTTAGCTGCTTCAATCCCCATACTGATCCATTTACGTGTGTCTAATGGATCTATAACGGCATCTGTCCATAAGCGGGCAGCAGCATAATATGGTGACGTTTGCTCGTCGTATCTTGATTTAATTTTGTTAAATAACTCGTCCTCTTTTTCCTTGGTAATTTCTTCTCCTTTTTTCTTTAGAGAAGCCGTTTCTATTTGGAGGAGTACTTTTGCAGCTTGTGAGCCACCCATTACAGCTAGCGCAGCACTTGGCCAAGCAAAAATAAGTCTAGGGTCGTAAGCTTTTCCACACATAGCGTAGTTTCCAGCTCCATAAGAATTACCAATAACTACCGTAAATTTAGGAACAACGGAATTACTAACAGCGTTTACCATTTTGGCTCCGTCTTTAATAATGCCACCATGTTCAGATTTACTTCCTACCATAAAACCAGTAACATCTTGTAAGAAAACTAATGGGATTTTCTTTTGATTACAATTAGCAATAAAACGGGTTGCTTTATCTGCAGAATCAGAGTAAATAACTCCTCCAAATTGCAATTCTCCTTTTTTAGTTTTTACAACTTTACGTTGGTTTGCAACAATACCAACAGCCCATCCATCTATTCTAGCATATCCAGTAATAATAGTTTTTCCAAATCCTTCTTTATATTCTTCAAAAGAATTAGCATCTACTAATCGTGCAATAATAGCATTCATATCGTATTGCTCTGTTCTACTTTTTGGAAGTATTCCGTAGATATCTTTTTCGTTTTCTAAAGGCTTAATTGATTTTTTACGACTGAATCCCGCCTTATCAAAATCTCCAATTTTATCCACTATATTTTTAATGGTATCTAAAGCGTCTTTGTCATCTTTAGCTTTATAATCGGTAACACCACTAATTTCAGAGTGTGTAGTTGCGCCTCCTAGCGTTTCATTATCTATGTTTTCTCCGATTGCAGCTTTCACCAGGTAACTCCCAGCAAGAAAGATACTTCCTGTTTTATCTACAATAATGGCTTCGTCACTCATTATAGGAAGGTAGGCACCGCCGGCAACACAGCTTCCCATAACAGCAGCTATTTGAGTTATGCCCATGCTACTCATGATTGCATTATTTCTGAAGATGCGTCCGAAATGCTCTTTATCAGGGAAAATCTCATCTTGCATCGGCAGGTATACACCAGCGCTATCTACTAAATAGATAATTGGAAGTCTATTCTCTATTGCTATTTCTTGAGCTCTTAAATTCTTTTTTCCTGTAATAGGAAACCAAGCACCAGCTTTAACGGTAGCATCATTTGCAACGACAATACATTGTTTTCCGCGAATGTAGCCAATCTTAACAACCACTCCGCCCGAAGGGCAACCTCCGTGCTCTTCGTACATGCCATCGCCAGCAAAAGCACCTATTTCAATACTGTTTGTATCTTTATCTAGAATGTAATCAATACGCTCTCTTGCAGTCATTTTTCCTTGACTATGGAGTTTCTCAATACGTTTTTCACCACCTCCAAGCGCTACCTTAGCAAATTTTCTTTTCAAATCTGCTACAGAAAGCTTATTAAAATCTTCGTTCTGATTGAATTTTAAATCCATCTATTGTGTTTATTTCAAATGATTTTTGAGTCTATAAATAATTGAATTGTTCAGAAAATAAGTAATTCAATCATAAACTCCTAACGATACAGCTAAAATACAAAATCAACCGTTACATAATTCTTTAATAATTTCTTAAATTGCACCAGATTTACTGAGTGTTTAGTAGATTACCCTAAAACCTAAATTAAAGTTACACAAAATGGGAATGAATAAGAATACAGTTTTAGCATGGGCCACATGGATAATGATAGTGGTAGGGCTTGGATTAATTGCCTTAGGAGCCTTCCGATATAATGAAGTTGCTGGCTATGGTTTTGCTTCTGTTGGAGTAGGATTTTTTGCTATCGCTTGGGTTTTTAATGCTCTTAAAGGAAGAGTGTAATACTTAGAATGCTAGTTCCACTAAACATGTGAGTTAGGATTAATAATCGATTATTAAATTTCAATAAAAAATAATATATGTCTGATGATAAGAAAGTGATATTTTCCATGTCGGGAGTATCAAAAACGTACCAAAGCTCAAATAAGCAGGTGCTTAAAGATATTTATTTAAGTTTCTTCTATGGTGCAAAAATTGGAATCTTAGGTTTAAATGGATCTGGTAAATCTACTTTACTGAAGATTATAGCTGGTGAGGAAAAGAATTATCAGGGTGATATTTCTTTCTCTTCAGGATATTCTGTTGGGTATTTAGAGCAAGAACCAAAATTAGATGAGTCTAAAACTGTTATTGAAATAGTAAAAGAGGGAGTAGCAGAAACAGTTGCCGTTTTAGATGAGTACAATAAGATAAACGATATGTTTGGGTTGCCAGAGGTTTATGAAGATGCAGATAAGATGCAGAAACTGATGGATAGGCAAGCTGAGCTTCAAGATAAAATTGATGCTACTAATGCTTGGGAGCTAGATACAAAACTAGAAATTGCAATGGATGCCTTACGTACTCCAGAGCCAGATACGCCTATTAATGTGTTGTCTGGAGGTGAGCGTCGTAGAGTTGCATTGTGTAGATTGCTATTAAAGCAACCAGATATTTTATTATTAGATGAGCCTACTAACCACTTGGATGCAGAATCTGTATTATGGTTAGAGCAACATTTACAGCAATATGCGGGTACTGTAATAGCTGTTACTCACGACCGTTATTTCTTAGATAATGTTGCTGGGTGGATTTTAGAATTAGATCGTGGAGAAGGGATTCCTTGGAAAGGAAACTACTCTTCTTGGTTGGATCAGAAGTCGAAACGTTTGGCACAAGAGCAAAAACATGCTTCTAAGCGTCAGAAAACATTAGAACGAGAGTTAGAGTGGGTTCGTATGGCTCCTAAAGGAAGACAGGCGAAGCAGAAAGCGCGTTTAAGTAATTATGATAAACTATTAAGTGAAGATCAAGCGAAGTTAGACGAGAAGTTAGAGATTTATATCCCTAACGGGCCGCGTTTAGGAACAAATGTTATAGATGCTAAAGGTGTATCTAAAGCTTTTGGAGATAAATTACTTTATGAAGATTTAAACTTTAAACTTCCACAGGCAGGAATTGTAGGTATTATAGGTCCGAATGGAGCTGGTAAAACAACAATTTTTAAAATGATAATGGGAGAGCAAACTCCAGATAATGGTTCTTTTGAGGTTGGTGATACTGCAAAAATTGCATATGTAGATCAGTCGCATTCTAATATAGATCCAGATAAATCTATTTATGAAAACTTCTCCGATGGTCAGGAATTAGTAATGATGGGAGGGAAGCAAGTAAATTCTAGAGCTTATTTAAGTAGATTTAATTTTGCTGGTAGTGAGCAGAACAAAAAGGTGTCTGCTTTATCTGGTGGAGAACGTAACAGACTTCATTTAGCGATGACGCTTAAGGAAGAAGGGAATGTTCTTTTATTAGATGAGCCTACGAATGATTTGGATGTAAATACATTAAGAGCTTTAGAGGAAGGTTTAGAGAACTTTGCAGGTTGTGCCGTAGTTATTTCTCACGACCGTTGGTTCTTGGATCGTATATGTACACATATTTTAGCTTTCGAAGGGAACTCTGAAGTTTATTTCTTTGAAGGAGGCTTTTCAGATTATGAGGAAAACAAACGTAAGCGTTTAGGTGCAGATGTAACTCCAAAACGTATTAAATATAAGAAGCTAATAAGAGATTAGTTCTATTATAAGTATGGAAATACATATTTGATATTTTCATAAAACTGTAAAAAAGTCGTCTTGAATTTAATTTTAAGACGACTTTTTCATTGAAGTAACGTCATGCAATTGATTAATTTATTAGATTAAGTAATGTTGTTTAAATTGCATTATGTTAGTTAGTTATTGTTATGTTTTTACTGAAGTAAGAAAGATGGTTTTACTTATAAAGAGCGTGACATCTAATGGATTATCTTTCAAGTGTGAAACGTAATAATTTAATTAATTAGCTTCAGTTGAGATATACATAATTAAATAGCTTCTTTTCATATAGATACAATATCTTTGCCGAAATTATAATCATGTCCACACAGTTCTCAAAACTAGGGGTTATAGAACCTCTTCAGCATAGTTTATTCGATCTAGATATAAACACTCCCACTGAAATTCAAGAAAAAGCGATTCCTATTATTCTTAATAAAAAGGATGATTTTGTTGGACTCGCAAAAACGGGTACTGGGAAAACTGCAGCCTTTGGTTTGCCAATATTGCAACTTATAGATGTAGAAAAAACTAATATACAGGCTGTTATTGTTGCTCCAACGCGAGAATTAGGTCAGCAGATATATAATAACTTGGTTTCTTACGCTAGTAATCTACCTGCTATTTCTATTGCTTCCATTTGTGGAGGAATCCCAATTAAACCACAAATAGAGAGACTTAAAGAGAATACGCATATTGTAGTAGCAACGCCAGGTAGGTTAATAGATTTAATAAAAAGAAAATCTATAAATATTAAGGAAGCTAACTATTTGGTGTTGGATGAAGCAGATGAAATGGTGACTTCTCTTAAAGAAGGGTTGGATGAGATTGTTGCTGAACTTCCTAAGAATAGAAGAACCTTGTTATTTACAGCTACTCTTCCTGGAGCTATAAAACAGCTGATTCAAAACTATATGTCCAAGCATGTAATCCAGGTAGCTGTAGATATGGATACTGCTGGTCATCAAGGGATAGATCATAGTTATGTTGTAGTAGAGCCTATCGAGAAATTAGATGTTCTGATGCATTTTTTAAATAGTAAAAATGGAGAACAAGGTATAATTTTCTGTAAGACAAAAGCTGCGGTTAATAAATTAGCTAAGAATCTGGCTATAAATAAGTTTTCTTCCGGAGCTCTGCATGGAAGTCTTACACAGGGAATTCGAGATAGAATTATGGGGCAATTCCGCGAAGGACATATAAATATTCTGGTAGCTACAGATTTGGCTGCAAGAGGGATTGATGTAAAAGATATAGCTTACGTAATTAACTATCATCTTCCAGATACTTTTGAGGCTTATGTGCACAGAAGTGGGCGTACAGCTAGAGCAGGAGCTAAAGGGTTGGCATTAACCGTTCTTCAAGAGGAAGAAGTGAAAGAGCTTGCTGAGTTCGAAGATGAATTAGGAATTACTTTTAAGAAGTTTCAAAAAGCAGATGCTAAAAGTATAGAGGAAAATAATGCATTGTTATGGGCTAGAAAGATATTTAAAACAAAGCCTAATCATAATGTTTCTGCTGAATTTAAAGAAAAGATACATACTGTTTTTCATCATTTAACGAAAGAAGAGCTTATAGAGAAATTATTTGCAGATTATGTAAATAAGCAGACTACTCCAGTGGCAGAGGTTAATGTGAAGAAACGAAAAAGAAATAATTAAGGGCATTTTTAAAAGCATTAAAGGTTTTTTAATAATTAATGTTTTGATCTTTATTATAACATCAATAGACTCATTCAGTGAGTAAAAAGTAGCAGATGGCAAATACAATAAAAGAACAACAAGAGATTCTTGAGAAGTTGAATATCTTTCAACTAAATGAAATGCAAGAAGAATCTTTATCAGTAATAGAAAAAACAACTAATACTGTAATCCTTTCTCCAACGGGAACAGGAAAAACACTAGCTTTTTTACTTCCTTTAATAGAGCGTCTAGATCCAAATTGCGAAGATGTTC
This sequence comes from Joostella atrarenae, assembly GCF_021764745.1. Lineage (GTDB taxonomy): Bacteria > Bacteroidota > Bacteroidia > Flavobacteriales > Flavobacteriaceae > Galbibacter > Galbibacter atrarenae. The sequence goes on from NZ_JAETXX010000002.1 coordinate 269,929, forward strand.
AGGCTTTAATTTTGGTTCCGTCAAGAGAGCTTGCTATTCAAATCGAGCAGGTTATTAGAAATATGGGAACTGGTTACAAGGTGAATGCTGTTTATGGAGGTAGAGCGATGTCGAAAGATAAAATTGAATTAAAGCATACTCCCGCTATTTTAATAGGAACTCCAGGTAGAATGTCGGATCATTTTTTGCAAGAAAGGTTTTCTACTGAAAATATAAAGACATTAGTTTTAGATGAATTTGATAAGTCTCTTGAAGTAGGCTTTGAAGAAGAGATGAAAGATATAATTCTTGAACTTAATAATTTAAATAGGCGTATTTTAACTTCTGCAACACAGAGTGTTAAAGTACCTAAATTTGTTAGATTGGAAAATCCTGTGGTTATTAATTATTTAAATGAAGGTGGAAATAAACTGAGTATAAAAACGGTGGTTTCTCCTTCTGAAAATAAATTAAATACGCTTTTCGAATTATTGGAATATATAGGAAACGAGCCAGGAATTATTTTTTGTAATTTAAAAGATAGTATTCAAGACGTTAGTGATTTCCTAACAAGAAAAAATATTTCTCATGGAGCTTTTCATGGTGGAATGGAGCAAAAGGACCGTGAGCGATCTCTTATAAAGTTCAGAAATGGTACGTATAACGTATTATTGGCAACAGATTTAGCTGCTCGTGGAATTGATATTCCAGAGATGAAATACATAATCCATTATCAATTGCCGTATAAAGGGGCAGAGTTTACGCATAGAAATGGGAGGACGGCACGAGTAAATTCTAAAGGAACTGCTTATGTGCTTAAATGGGAGAAAGAAAGCTTACCAGATTTTATAACTGATGCTAAGGTTGTAAATATCTCTAAAAAGACTGTTTTAAAACCTAATCACTGGAAAACTTTGTTTGTTTCTGGTGGGCGTAAAGATAAAATTTCCAAAGGAGATATTGCTGGTTTGTTTTTTAAGCAAGGAAAACTCAATAAAGATCAATTGGGGGTTATTGAATTAAAACAAGATTGTACTTTTGTGGCTGTTCCAGCTACAGAAGCTAATAAATTAGTTTCTTTACTGAATAACAGTAGGTTAAAAAAGAATAAGGTACGTATAAGTATCATTTAATAGTATATCTATAGATGTGTTTGTAGTGATAGCATCGGTAAATAAGAATGTTTTAAGTCGTTAATAGCGCGGTAGTAATTTAGTCCTAAAGAAAAGGAATAGTAGTAAAATATAAGTAAACATGAAGTCTTTCGAAGAATTTAATATATCTAATCAGTTACGTTTTGCAATAGAAGATTTAGGTTTTGTAAATCCAACGCCAATCCAAGAGAAGGCATTTCCGGTTGTAATGTCTGGAAAAGATGTGATTGGTATCGCTCAAACGGGAACAGGAAAGACTTTTGCTTATATGCTTCCTATTTTACAAGGGTTAAAATTTTCTAAGCAAGTTAACCCACGGGTGCTAATTATGGTGCCTACAAGAGAATTAGTGGTGCAAGTGGTAGATGAGATTGCGAAGTTTAGTAAATACATGAATATCCGTGTGGAAGGTGTTTATGGAGGTACTAATATTAATCGTCAGAAGCAAGCCTTGGCGCAAGGAACAGATATTATTGTTGCGACTCCTGGAAGATTGTACGATTTAGTTATCAGTAGAGCTGTTCAGTTAAAAGAAGTTAGAAAACTGGTTATAGATGAAGTTGATGTGATGTTAGATCTTGGTTTTCGCTTTCAGTTGAATAATATTTTTGAATTGCTGCAAGAGCGAAGACAGAATATTATGTTTTCTGCAACGATGACAGATGAAATTGAAACACTTATAAACGATTTCTTTAGAGGTACAGAGAAAGTTTCTGTTGCAGTAAGTGGTACACCTTTAGAGAATATTGAGCAGACATCGTATAGTGTTCCAAATTTTTACACAAAAATCAATCTCTTACATCATATTCTAAAAGACAAAAATATTTATAAGAAGGTTTTAGTGTTTGTTTCTAATAAAAAAAGCGCCGATTTATTGTTTAGCGTTCTTACAGAGAACTTTAAAGACGACGTTTGTGTAATCCATTCAAATAAGACACAGAACTACAGATTGCGTTCTATTGAAGAGTTTGAACAAGGCATACATAGAATACTGGTCACTACAGATGTTATGGCGCGTGGATTGGACCTTAATAAGATTTCTCATGTATTTAATTTTGATACCCCAGGCTTCCCAGAGAATTATATGCACCGTATTGGTAGAACTGGTAGAGCAGAAGAAAAGGGGAGTTCTGTTTTATTTTTTACTGAAAAAGAAGAAGAAAATAAGATTGCTATTGAAGAATTGATGAAGATGGAGATTCCACTTTTACCAATCCCTGAAGAAGTGGAGATTTCTACACGACTTACTTCGGAAGAGCAACCTAGAATAATAGAACCAGATAATCCACATAAGAAGTCTGAAGATGACGTTCCTGGACCTAGTTTTCATGAAAAGAAAGAGAAGAATAAAAAAACAAATCAAGGGGGATCTTATAAACGTACTATAAAGCTTAAATACAAGAAGCCTAAAACCCGTGGTGATAAGAATTATAATAAGCGTAATAAGAATAAAAAGAGGTAGTTAGGGATATGATAAAATCTTCCAATGCAGTACTTATAGTTCTTGCTTTTATTGCTATTTACGTTATTTGGGGATCTACATATTTCCTAAATAAAATTGCTGTATCAGAGCTGCCACCTTTTATGCTTGCTGCTACAAGGTTTATAACAGCAGGTATCCTAGCATTCATAATTGCTAAAATTGCAGGTTTGGATATTAAAATTTCAAAAAAGCAATTTAAAAATGTTTCGATAGCTGGTTTTTTGTTCCTAACCTTAGGAAACGGATTTGTTGTTTGGGCATTAAAGTATGTAGATAGTGGGTTTGCAGCTCTAGAAATCTCGGCGCAACCATTGGTGGTTTTACTCTTATTACGAATATTAGAAGGTAAGAAAATCAAGTTAATGTCTTTTATAGGTGTTTTTCTAGGTATTGTAGGTATTTACCTTTTAGTAAGTCAGCAATCATTAATGGATCAAGGAAATAGTGCTTTAGGAATTGGAGTTATCTTTTTATGTATGACAAGTTGGGCTTACGCAAGTATCTTTGTTTCTAAAGCCGAACTCCCTAAGAATTTCTTTGTTAATTCGGCATATCAAATGCTAATGGGCGGTGTTTTTCTGCTGATATTTAGTTTATTTGCTGGAGAGGAATGGGTTGTTCCTACGCAATGGAGTGGTCAAGTTCAAATTGCTATGTTAGCTTTAATTCTCTTCGGAAGTATAGTAGCATTCACTTCTTTTAATTATTTACTCCGAGTAGTTTCTCCAGAGAAAGTTGCTACTTCCACTTATGTAAATCCGATTATAGCTTTGTTTTTAGGTTGGTTTTTATTGGATGAATATGTGTCAATGCAATCTATTATTGCAGCGATGATATTATTAACAGGAGTCTACTTTATAAACACGAAAAAAACAATTATGATATTTTCTAGATTTACCAATAAGATAGATAAGAAATATCATGATAAGTTATAATTCTTTATTTTTTAACAGAATTAAACCTTTTTTATTCTACGTGGTCTAAATGCTATTAAAATAATTATAGCCATGACTGAAAAAAATATCAGAACTATTGCTTTTATAGCTATTACGATGATTTCTATAAATTCTTTTGCGCAAGATAGACAGCGTGGAGGTGGAGAAAGAAGACAACGTCTTTCACCAGAAGAGATGTTTGAAAAATTAGATGCCGATGAAAATGAATTGGTAACTAAAGAAGAGCTTTCAGAAAATAAAATGGGAGAGCGATTGCTTGAAAATTTTGATGCTATCGATACAGATGAAAGCGGAGATATCAAATTAGAAGAATTAAATGCTTTTATTGAAAAACGTAAAGCTGAGAGAAGAAAATCTTAATATTCTTCATTAAAAAAACTATAAAGCTAGCATTATATTCAACAGATACTATTACTTTTGTTTATAATGTTAGCTTATAAACTTCACATTTTCAACACGGTTGCTATGCGCTTGAGTTTCTCAAAAGCCGCAGAAGAGCTTCATATTACGCAACCAGCAGTTACAAGACATATAAAACAATTAGAAAGTCACTTTAAGCAAAAGCTATTTGAGCGTAAAGGGAATAGTATTGAACTGACCAAGGCGGGCAATCTGTTATTGGTTCATGTTAAGGAGCTTTTAAAGTTGCACAGAGCTCTTGAATTTGACATGAATGCTTTGAATGACAATACAGAAGGGCGTTTACAGATTGGGGCAAGTACCACAATTGCACAATATGTGCTGCCAGAGGTATTAGCGGGTTTTCATAAGATGTATCCTAAGACAAAAGTCACGCTTATAAATGGTAATACAGAAGCTATTGAGCAGAAAGTATTAGATCAAACAGTGGAGATTGGTTGTATTGAAGGTCATTCTAAAAACAGACAACTGTCATATCATTCATTTTTAAAAGATGAAATCGTTTTTGTAGTCGCAAAAGGACATTCGTTGTATAATAAGTCAGAAATAACTTTAAATGAAGTAAAAACACAACCTTTAATTATACGAGAGCGTGGTTCTGGTACTTTGGAGTTTATATTGAAAGCGCTAGAGGAAAAAGGAGTTTTTGAAAAAGATCTAACTATAGAAATGCAATTGGGGAGTCCAGAAAGCATTAAGTCTTACATTAAAGACAAAAGAAGTGTTGCATTTATGAGCGTGAATACTATTTTGGATGAATTGAGTAATGGGAGTTTAAGAATTATCGATATCCGTGATTTTTATATTAAACGAAACTTTAGTTACATCGTAAAACAAGGGAATCAATCTTCATTATCACAACTCTTCATTAACTATCTTGAAAACCATTATAACATTTTGTTATAGTAGATACATATTTATCATTTGACTTCGCTTACTAATGGCAGTACTTTTACATCAGTTAAAAATGAAAACTGATGATAGAAAGAGTATTATTATTTATTGAAGAACACCCAGTTATTAATAAGTTTATATTCATAGCCTTAGCTTTGTTGTGTATATCACCTATTGTAACTCCAACAATAGCTTTAGCTTTGGGGATAGTTTTAGCACAATTAATTAAAAATCCGTTTGAAGAGGTAAGTAGTAAAGGAACGCAATGGATGTTGAAAGCTTCTGTTGTAGGTTTAGGATTCGGAATGAATGTGAATAGTGCATTATCCGCAGGGAAAGAAGGATTTTTATTAACAGTAGCTTCTATAGGTCTTACACTTACCTTAGGATTGTTGCTAACAAAATTTCTTGGAATTGATAAAAAAATAGGAAAGCTCATTAGTTCTGGTACTGCTATTTGTGGAGGAAGTGCTATTGCAGCAGTTTCACCGATTATAAAGGCGAATTCAAAGCAAATTTCGATAGCTATTGGAATTGTTTTCTTGTTAAATTCTATCGCCTTATTTATTTTTCCAAGTATAGGGCATTATTTTAATCTTACACAGCATCAATTTGGGATGTGGAGTGCTGTTGCAATTCATGATACTAGTTCTGTTGTAGGTGCAGCAGACATCTATGGAGACGAAGCTTTAAAAGTGGCAACAACAGTAAAATTAGCTAGATCATTGTGGATTCTTCCTCTCTCTGTAGTATTTGCAGCAATAGGAAAACGAGGAGCAGGAAAAGTAAAGATCCCTTATTTTATAGGACTCTTTATACTTGCTATTATTGTAAACACCTATATTCCTGCTTCAGAAATTATAGCTCCGTATATGGTAATCATTTCTAAGTTGCTGCTAACATTAGTGCTATTTTTAATAGGAACTACTTTAAATTTCAGTTCATTGAAGCAAGTGGGAGCAAAGCCATTACTATTAGCTATCAGTATCTGGGCGTTTGTATCAGTATTTTCGTTATTTATAATATTGCATTCTGCTTAAATAGAGTTGTTAGGATTATCGTAAAAAAAAGAAAACCCCACTGTTTGAATAAACAAACGATGTGGAGTTTTCTCAACTAACCAACCAAAAAAAAATTCAACTATGAAATTTAATGTCCACATTTTCAGTGGTATTAAACTATATTATAGTATTCAAACAGCGTGCCAAAACCCACTGATTGAGTATTTTAACTATTTATTTGCTTTTAGCGCATTAAGAATTTCTTCTGTATCTGCTCTTTTTGTATAATCTTCATTTACAAATCTGTAAATAACTTTACCTTCTTCATTAATTACAAATGTTGCAGGCACTGGTAATTCATAATCATAGTTATTATTATGCTTTTTAATATCAAGTCCAAATTGTGAATAAATAGCTTTAATAGACTCTGGAAGTTGAAAAACTAAACCTATTTTTTTAGCAAATGCATTGTCAATATCGCTTAATACTTCAAAAGACAAATTGTTCTTTTCTGAAGTAGATAATGAATTATCAGGTGTTTCAGGTGTAATAGCTATCAATTCAGCACCATTTGCTTTAAATTCAGTAATTGAATTTTGTAATGCTTTTAATTCAAGGTTACAATAAGGACACCATCCGCCTCTATAAAAAGATACGATGAGTTTCTTACCATTATTAAAATCTTTCAGGTTTACTTCCTTTCCTTTAATATTTAAAAGAGTAGCATCTGGAAATGAATCTCCAACTTTTAGAGTTTTATCAGCAAAATGATCTTTCTTTAAGTCCGAAGTAGCTTTGTCCATTACTTCAAGAACTTCATTTGGAATTTGCTCTCTATTTTTATCGTTTAATGTTTTTAAATCTGTAGTCAATGACATAATAAATACTTTTTATGCTCATTAAGTCGTAACTAATATGAATATCTTACAAGGAGTAAATTAAAGAGATTATCAATCTAAATAAGTAGCTTTTTCGTAAACCAATCCTGGTCCATCACAAGCGTTCCAACCACTTTTTAGCTGAGAAGATTCGTTAAAAAAGAGTGTTTCACTATTATTAGAAGTGCACGAGCCTATAATTTTATTATTATCATTGTAATTAAGTTGAAGGTAAGCTTCGTTGTTATTTTCAACATACAAATAGGTTCCTGAACCTTCTAGCGTTGATTTACTAGCTTTAAGGTATCTAGTCTTTGTAAATGTACTGTCCTGATTAAAAGTATAAGTTTCTTGCCACTCCATATCCTGACCAGTAGTAGTTGTGTTTGGAGCGCTTCCGCGCATTTCAACTAAATACCAATTATCTACAATAGTTAAAAGAGTAGGATTGCTATCACTAGCTTCAAGATTATCATCATCGCTACTACAAGCGAAAACAAAAAAGAGTCCTATTAAAATAATAAAGTGCTTCATAAACAGGGTTTTATTGCTACTTATCTATAAGATTCAAAACCTTTGAAAAGGTTGCTTAGAATCTTATAATTTTTCTTTTAAGTAGTTACCTGTAAAGCTCTCTTTTACTTTACTTACTTGTTCTGGAGTTCCTGTAGCTACAATATTTCCGCCTTTTTCACCTCCATAGGGACCTAAATCTATAATATGATCAGCACATTTAATGAGATCTAAATTATGCTCGACAACAATAATAGAATGTCCTATTTCTAATAAAGCATCAAAAGATTTTAGAAGCTTTTTGATATCGTGAAAATGAAGTCCTGTTGTAGGTTCATCAAATATAAAGAGTGTCTTATTTTTTGTTTGTCCTTTTACAAGGAAAGAAGCTAGTTTTATACGTTGCGCCTCTCCACCAGATAAGGTTGAAGAAGATTGGCCTAAATTAACATACCCCAATCCTACATCTTGTAATGGTTGTAGCTTATTAGCGATTTTAGTTTCATTATGCTCTCTAAAAAAAGCTACAGCATCATCAATAGTCATTGTTAAAATATCATCGATATTCTTATCGTTGAATTTAACTTCTAGAACTTCCTTTTTAAAGCGTTTCCCGTTACATGTTTCACATTCTAAATGCACATCTGCCATAAACTGCATTTCGATAGTTACTTCCCCTTCTCCTTTACATGTTTCACAACGACCAGCGTCTACATTAAAAGAAAAATGTTTAGGTTGATACCCTCGAAGTTTAGATATTTTTTGTTTAGAAAACAAAGATCTTATATCGTCGTAAGCTTTGATATACGTTACAGGATTCGACCTAGAAGAACGGCCAATAGGATTCTGATCTACATATTCTACCGAAGTTAAAGAGCTGTATTTGCCTTCAATTCCAGAGAATTGTCCTACCTTTTCTCCATATCCACCAGTTTCTTTTAATATCGCAGGATATAATATTCGCTTTACAAGTGTACTTTTTCCGCTTCCAGAAACACCAGTAATCACGGTGAGTGAATTTAAAGGGAAAGTAGCATCAACATTTTTTAAATTATTTTCTCGCGCTCCCTTTACTTCAATATAGTTTTTACTAGTTCTTCGTTTTTTAGGAACAGCAATCTCTAGCTCACCATTTAAGTAATTTGCTGTAAGCGTATCAGCCTTTAAAATTTCTTTAAAAGTACCTGTTGCAGTAACAGTCCCTCCCAAAGTACCAGCTTCAGGGCCAATATCTATAATTTCATCGGCAGCCTTCATTATATCCTCATCATGTTCTACTACAATGACAGTATTACCAAGGTTTCTAAGTGATTTTAATACTTCTATAAGCTTCTCCGTATCCTTTGGGTGTAAACCAATGCTAGGCTCGTCTAAAATATACATAGATCCAACTAAGCTACTCCCAAGAGAAGTTGCAAGATTTATTCGTTGAGATTCCCCACCAGAAAGTGAATTTGATTTTCTATTTAACGTAAGATAATCCAAGCCAACGTTACTTAAAAACTCTAATCTACTATTAATTTCTTTCAATAGTCGGTTAGAGATCTCTTGATCACTTTCATTAAGTTTTAATTCATTAAAATGAACTTGCAATTTATGTAATGGCATTTCCACCAACTCTGTGATCGTTTTATCATCAACCTTTACGTAGTTAGCTTCTTTTCGTAATCTTTTACCTTTACAGAGGTCACATTTTGTTTTTCCGCGGTAGCGAGAAAGCATTACACGATTTTGGATTTTATAGCTCTTTTCTTCCAATTCTCCGAAGAAAGTAGTTAATCCAGTAAAGTATTTATTTCCTTTCCAAACAAGTTCCTTTTGTTCCTCTGTTAATTCAAACCAAGGTTTATGAATGGGGAAGTCAAATTTATATGCATTATTAACCAATTGATCTCGGTACCAACTCATACTATCACCCCGCCAAGCAAATATCGCATTGTCGTATATCGATAAACCAGTATTAGGAACAATCAAGTCTTCGTCTAAGCCAATAACATCTCCATAACCTTCACAGCGAGGACAAGCTCCGTATGGATTATTAAAGCTGAAGAGATGTACATTAGGCTCTAAAAAAGACATCCCGTCCAATTCAAATTTATTGCTAAAGTGTGTCTGTTTATTGGTACTTAAATCTTCAATGATACATTCACCTTTACCTTCAAAGAAAGCCGAGTCTATAGCATCTGCCAATCGGTTATAAAAGTCTTCATTATCGCTAACAATTATACGGTCTACAACTAAGAAAAAGTCATTTTCTATATCCTCTTCAATCTCTTCAATTCTTAGAACTTCATCTTTATATTTTATACGTGCAAATCCTTGCTGAGCCAATATTTTCAGCGTTTTCATAACGCTTCTGTCTTCAGAAATATGAACTGGAGCTAATAATAAAAGTTTACTGCGCTCTTCATGTGTTTTTACAAAATTGATAACATCTGTAACGGTATTCTTTTTTACTTCATTACCAGAAACAGGGGAGTAGGTTTTTCCGATTCTCGCATATAGTAACTTTAAATAATCGTAAATCTCTGTAGTTGTACCTACTGTAGATCTAGGATTTGTAGAGTTTACCTTTTGCTCGATGGCTATTGCAGGAGCAATCCCTTTAATATAGTCTACTTTTGGTTTGTTTAATCTTCCTAAAAATTGTCTAGCATAGGAAGATAAGCTTTCTACATAGCGGCGTTGTCCTTCAGCATAAAGTGTGTCGAAGGCTAATGAGGATTTTCCACTTCCAGATAAACCTGTTAAAACCACTAATTTATTTCGTGGGATAACAACGTCTATGTTTTTAAGGTTGTGGAGTTTAGCTCCTTTTATAATTATATTTTCTTTCGGATTAACTGTCGTAATATCTGTCATAGCAATAAAACAAAACACAAAGATAAGAATCTCTACCTAGCTTTTAGAGGTGGCTATCGATAAGAATTCGTCTTATTTTTAAAATTCATATATGTAATTGATTTATAGAGAGATGATATTCGTTTGATAAAGTCTTTTTTCTATACGTTTATATTCTCAAGATTTGATTTTCAGCATATTAATCACTGTGTTATTGTTTGATTTAGCTTCTTTTTATTGCATAATTCTAATCTATTATAGATAAATTGTTGAGAATTGTTTTTAAAATTTGTTTTTTAACAAAGAATTATCCTATATTTGAATCCGAATCAATAAAAGAGAACGCCTATTTCATAAAATTACTTTTAAACTAATGTATTAACTAACAGCTGCCTATTTAATAGGTATAGCTAGCATTTAAAAAGTAATTGTATGGAGCAAACTCTTCAAGACTCTGCCTTAGTGGCACAGTATATAAAAGGCGATGAAAAATCTCTCGAAATATTAATCAATAGACATTCACAACGTATTTTTAGTTTTATCATTTCTAAAGTTTATGATAAAGATGTTGCTGAAGATATCTTTCAAGATACTTTTATTAAAGTGATAAAAACGCTTAAGAAAGGGAATTATAATGAAGAGGGGAAGTTTCTTCCATGGGTAATGAGAATCTCTCATAACCTAGTAATAGACCATTTCAGAAGAAATTCTAGAATGCCTAAATTTGAAGGGAGTGAAGACTTTAATATCTTTTCTGTTTTAGGGGATCCTGCTTTAAATGCAGAACGACAGATTATAAAAGATCAAGTAGAGAATGATGTAAAAAAGCTTATTGAAGGACTTCCTGATGATCAAAAGGAAGTTTTATTGATGAGATTGTATAAAGACATGAGTTTTAAAGAAATTTCTGAACAAACTAATGTAAGTATAAATACAGCTTTGGGTAGAATGCGATATGCAATTATTAATTTGCGGAAAATGGTAGAAAAGAATAATATTGTTTTAACTAATTAGCACAATATAAATACAATAGCTCCGTTATTTTTATATTAATATTAAAAATTGGGGCATGGCAAAAATTTACACTTTTCAAAAATCAAAATCAGATCCATTAAAACCCAAAGAATCAACTATTGAATATTTGCTTAGTTATTCTAAGGCTTTAAGTGTTATGAAGTACAAAGAGTTAACTTTTGAATCTATTTTAAATTAAACTCTTTCTGAAAAGACCTGTTGATATTCAACGGGTCTTTTTTGTTTCTGTTCAATAGAAGTTATTTCTTAGCGTTGTAGTCCTTAATCACAGACTTTCTTCCAATAGTTTTTGTGATAATATCCTTATCTAAATCCCATCCTCGAGCAGGAGAATATTCTCGGGCATAATAGATTATCTGCAAATGTAATTTATTCCATAATTCCTTTTTAAAAAGTCGTTTCGCATCTTTTTCAGTCTGAACAACATTCTTTCCATTAGATAAACCCCATCTATACATGAGTCTATGAATATGAGTATCTACGGGGAAAGCTGGAATACCAAAAGCTTGAGACATTACAACACTTGCTGTTTTATGCCCTACGGCTGGCAGTGACTCTAATGCTTCAAAATCTGCAGGAACCTCTCCATTATATTTGTCTATTAATATTTCTGACAATCCATGAATTCCTTTTGACTTCATTGGTGACAGTCCTACAGGTCTAATAATATCTCGAATTTCCTCCACAGTTAGTTTTACCATTTGATACGGGTTTATAGCTCTATCAAATAGTAATGGAGTAATTTGGTTCACTCTTGCATCTGTGCTTTGAGCAGATAATAATACCGCAATTAATAATGTATATGGATCTATGTGATCTAACGGAATTGGAACGGTTGGATAAATCTCTTCCAAAGTATCTACAACAAAATCAACTTTTTCTGCTTTGGTCATTTTTATGTAATTTTAAACAAAAATAGTCGAACAAAGTTCAAATAAAAAAAATGTTTATGAATACACTAAAAGTAGGAGATAAAGTACCAGATTTTACGGTTCCAGATCAAGATGGAAATAATGTTTCTTTAGCTGATTATAAAGGGAAGAAATTAATTGTTTTCTTTTATCCTAAAGCAAGCACACCCGGTTGTACAGCGGAAGCGTGTAATTTAAGAGATAATTATGAGGTTTTACAGGAGCAGGGGTATAGTTTGCTGGGTGTAAGTGCCGATTCTCAAAAAAGACAAACTAATTTTAAAAATAAAAATGAATTTCCTTTTCCTCTTTTGGCAGATGAAAACAAAGAAGTAATTAATGCTTTTGGCGTTTGGGGATTAAAGAAATTTATGGGTAAAGAATATGATGGGATTCACCGTAAAACTTTTATTGTTGATGGCGACGGAATTGTTACCCGAGTTATCGATAAGGTAAAAACTAAAGATCATGCTGCCCAGCTGCTTGAATCTTAAGCATAAAAAAGAGGCTGTTATTAAATAGCCTCTTTTTTTATATTTTTTTCTTCAGAAAGTAATTCTTACGATTGTTTTTCTCCTATCGCTTTTTGTGAGTTATAATCAAACAGTCCTTTTTCTTTAATCAGTTCTGCAATTCCTTTAGGGAGCATTTCTTCCCATCCTTCATCACCTTCTGCAATCTTTTTAAGAACTTCTCTAGAGAAAATATCTAGGATAGAATCATCATAATCAAATATATCAATCACTTTTCCATTGTATTTAAAGAACTTATAAAGCTCTTTCATACGAGGATGTACTTTTAGATTATTACTAGTTGTGGTTAATCCAGTTTCATGATCTATCATTGGGTATAGATAAACTTTTAAGTCTTTGTAGAATAACTTTCCAAAAGCTTCTAGAATACCTCCACTTAAATGGCGGTAATATTTCTCATCAAATATATCTACAAGATTGTTAACACCCATTGTAAGGGCCATACGCTCTTTAGTATATTCAGAGAAATATTCTACTAATTTATAGTATTCCTGGAAGTTTGAAATCATTACAGTCTGCCCAAGAGAACATAAAAGGCGAGCTCTATCCATAAAGTCTTCTTCATCAATCTCCCCTTCGGCACGTAAATTTGATAATGTTATTTCAAAAACAACAACTGTATTATCAACATCTACCTTATTCTCCCTAATAAATATATCATAAGATTTTTTATACATATCCATATTCACCATGGTAACAGGTCTGAAGCTACCACGAAGTGCCAAGATATTTTTCTTATATAAAATAGAAGCAGGAAGGATATTATTTCCGTCAGGACCAAACATAATGGCGTCGGTCATGTTGTTTTTAACAAGCTGTAAGCTCATCAAACGGTTATCCACATTTTCGAAACGAGGACCAGTGAAATTAATAGTATCAATTTCTATGGTATCGTTATCGATATGATCATAAAGATATTTTAATAGTTTTTTAGGCTTATGGTGTTTGTAGAAAGCACCATAAATAAGGTTTACACCAACAATCCCTAATGTTTCTTGTTGTAAACGCGCTTCTGTTTGCTTGAAACGAATGTGAAGGTTTATTTCATTATAATCTTCATTTCCATCCAATTGAAAACGAATTCCTAACCAACCATGTCCTTTAAATTTCTTAGCAAAATCTATAGTAGCTACTGTATTGGCATAAGAGAAAAATATCTTATTTGGATTCTCGCTTCTAGGAATACGCTCTTCCATGAGACGCATTTCATGAGATAACATTTTCTTTAAACGCGCTTCGGTAACATACCTCCCGTCGTCTTCAACACCGTAAATGGCATCACTGAAACTCTTATCATAGGCACTCATAGCCTTTGCAATTGTTCCAGAAGCTCCACCGGCTCTAAAAAAATGCCTTACCGTTTCTTGTCCAGCGCCAATTTCAGCAAATGTTCCGTATATATCCTCATTCAGATTTATTCGTAACGCTTTGGATTTTAGCGAAGGAACATTCTCAAAGCCTTTATCACCTTTTAAAACTAATGTCATTACAATTTTATTATTTACCGCAAAGTTAAAAAGTTTACTGAAGCTATTCGGAATATAAATGATAAATTTGATAAAAAATTACAGTTTTGAAGATTACATTCCTCGGTACAGGAACATCTCAAGGGATTCCTATTATAGGTAGCGACGATCCAGTATCTAAAAGTACAGATCCAAAAGACAAACGTCTTCGGGTTTCTGTAATGATAAACTGGGGGTCTTATTGCTATATTATAGACTGTGGCCCAGATTTTAGACAGCAGATGTTAAGGCATGATGTTAAAAAAATAGATGGGATTCTATTTACTCATGAACATGCAGATCATATCATGGGACTAGATGATATTCGACCTTATTTTTTTAGGCAAGGTGATATTCCTATTTATGCCCATCAGAGGGTTTTGAAGTCCCTAAAAATTAAGTTTGATTATATTTTTGCTACTGAAAATAGATATCCAGGAGCCCCAGCCGTAAAAGAAGAAGAGATTGTAAATAACCTTCCTATTTCTTTAGGAGATAAAAAAGTAATTCCAATCAATGCTTTTCACAATAGATTGCAAGTTTTTGGATTTAGATTTGATAAATTTGCATACCTAACGGATATAAAAAGTATTGATAAGGAAGAAACTGATAAGCTGAAAGGAGTAGAGGTGCTAGTTGTAAATGCACTTAGAAAGGAGAAACATCATTCTCATTTTAATATTGAAGAAGCTCTTAGCTTTATAGAAGAAGTAAAACCTAAAAAGGCATATCTTACACATATCAGTCCGATGTTAGGCTTTCATGAAGAAGCTCAAAAGGAATTGCCTCCTCATGTTTTTATCGCTTATGATAATTTAACTATTGAAATATAAAATTTAGTAAAACCCCACTATGAGACGTAATATTTTTTTATACCTATTCTTATTCACAGCCCTTTTCGTTATTTATCAATACGTAAGTGCTAAGAAATATTTTGAAAAAGAAAATATCAGAATAGAGCGTTTAACCGCAGAGAATGAAAAGTTAACGGATTCCATAAAAACATTGACTCTAAATAATCTTGATCTTCAGTATTTTTCTTTGGATAATAATGATGATGCTCTTGCTTATTATGACGATTTAGATATAAAAAATCCTGCTCGTTATATTGCTGATAAATTATTGGAAACAAATGAGCAAAAAGGAAATAATCCCTTGGTTCCTTATGATGGAATGTCTGGAGGGCCGATGAAGATTAATAAAATAAAAGTTTTAAATCATAAATGGATAATCGCCGATTTCTCTGATGGTAAATATTGGGGAGAACTTTTTATAAAATATGAATTAAAAGAAGATATGGGAGTAGACTTCACATTATTAGATCATTTATTATACACTAGAAGTTAATTAGTATGACAGTTTGGATATCATTTATTGTTCTGATAACAATTTTCTTAGCGTTAGATCTTGGGGTTTTTAATAAAAATCCTCACGAGATTACCAATAAAGAAGCTAGTAAGTGGACTGCAATATGGGTTAGTATTGCATTGTTATTCTCCATAGTTGTATTTTTCATATTTAAACACGGTTGGGTAGAGAATGTAGATAATCTATCGCCTACCAATGCTTTTATGAAATATATTACGGGGTATTTAATCGAGTTATCGCTTAGTGTAGATAATATCTTTGTAATCGCTGTCATTTTTACTTCTTTTAAGATTCCTAAAATCTATCAACATAGAGTTTTATTTTGGGGAATTATTGGAGCTATTGTATTCCGTGCATTGATGATATTCTTTGGAGTATTTCTAATTAAAAAGTTCGACTGGATAATCTATGTTTTTGGGGTTTTCCTTATTTATACAGCTATTAAATTGGCAATGGAAAAGGATGACGATTCTTATGATCCCAAGCAGTCTTTTGTTTATAAAGCAATAAGAAAGGTGATTCCTGTGACTCCAGTTATAGAAAGTGAACATTTTTTCGTTAGAAAAAAACATCTTTTAGTAGCTACACCATTGTTTATAGCACTTATTGTAATAGAATTTACAGATATTCTTTTTGCCTTAGATAGTATTCCGGCAATATTAGCGATTACATCAGATCCATTTTTGGTTTTTAGTTCCAATATAATGGCAATCTTAGGACTCCGATCTATGTATTTCTTTTTGGCAAATATGATAGAGCGCTTTGGATATTTAAAATACAGTCTTGTTGTAATACTTACTTTTGTTGGGATTAAAATGATACTTTCTCATCATGTGGAAATACCAGAATGGCTATCGTTAGCCGTTATTGGAGTTTCTTTGGCTGCAGGTGTATGGTTTTCATTGCATAAAGAGAAGAAGGCTGAAATTAACTAGCATAGTAATATAAAGTGCCGTCATTTATAAATTAAGCACCTTGTTCTATTTGTTTTTCTTTGTTGAAAATTACATATGAATATATAATAGGGATGACTGTGATTAGTATGGTAACGCCTAAGAATATTCTGAAATTAGTAGCTTTGTCTGAGATTAAACTAGATAATACAACAATAATTCCTCCGATAAACCATAGTATACCGCCTAATTTATGAGTTTTCTTCCATACATTATCATTTTCTAGTGTCCACGGAGTTCTTATTCCAATAAAGTAATTTGCTTTTATTGTCTTGAAGTAATTCCCGAATATAATGTAGAGAGCACCTATTAACAATACTATATAATTAGGGTTTGAGAGCGATTTATTTTTTATGGAATAAATTATATATAAAGCCAATATCGACATCAATATAGTTAGTAATGTCTTTAACGACTGAAGCTTATTCCTCATCTTAGTTAGGTTCTTTTTAGGGCCGATTATAGGAATAATTAAAAACGTTATGTAAATAAGTAGCGGTAATAATATGGGTATCATTATAATTTCAATTCTATCGCCATACCTATCTATCTCACCTTTATAATTCCAGTGCATTGGGACTTTTGCTGGTAATTCAGACCAGATATAGGCTAAATAAATAAAGGGTAATAATACAATTCCAATTAACGGTAGTTCTTTTTTTAGTTTCATTTGGTTAATTTTTTAAGTTAACAATCCAATTTATTAAGTCTTCTAATATTGTAGTATTTAAAGAGTATTCTACAAACTGCCCCTTTTTCTCACTCGTTATTAAGTCTGCTCTCTTTAAGATATCCAAGTGGTGAGAAATACTAGGCTTTGAAATATTAAAACGCTCTGCAATTTCTCCAGCATTCATATCTTTTTCTTTCAATAACTCTACAATTTTCCTGCGAGTTTCGTCATTAAGAGCTTTAAATAGCGAGTTCATTCATTAGATTTAGTTATTTAGATAAATATCTAAATATTCTTTATAAAATCCTAATAAACAAATAATTATTATAATTTTAATTGAACTGTACAGTAGGAGGTAGGACTATTATCAATAGTTTGATAAATAGAAAACAATGAAAACAGACTAAAAGCTTATCACTTCACCATCTTCAGGAATGCATACTTTACTAATTAATCCTTTTTCAGTAAATATATTTTTTAATTCCGTTCTTGTAGTAGGGCAGTGGTTAACAGCTTCTAGGTGATTCACAATAACTTTGTTAGGTGCGTTTTCTGCAAACTTTATAATATCCTCTTTTGTCATTAAAAGTGGCTTTAATAAATCCAATTGCGCTGTTCCACCCGCAACTACACTAATAGTAGGATTGTATTCTGCAAGAACCTTATGCACATCTTCTGTATAAATGGTATCTGAACTTAGATATATAGAGTCTCCGTTAGATAGTTTAATATAATAACCCATCACATTTCCCATGGGTTTGGCTACTAATCCATAACCATGTCTTGCAGGAATTCCCTCTATAGTTCCATTTAGAAAAGGGGTTTGCTTCCAGTATTCTATAGAGTTGACTACATTAAGTCCTCTCTTTTTAAGGTCATTAACATCTTTATAACTACAAGTAACAGGGATATTATTCTTAATTAGAAATTCTTCTCCCTTTTTATCCAAATGATCTGGATGCAAATGTGTAATAACGCAGTGTGTAACTTTATTTAGTATTTCTAGACAACTTTGCGGTAATTCTACAATCGGGTTTTTCTGTGCTTTAAATCTAAAGAAAGTAAAAGTTGGTTGTGTTCCTTTAGCGCCTAGCATTGGGTCTACAAGGATAACCTCATTTTCTGTTTCTATAACCATTGTAGCATTTCTGAAGTGATGTATTGTTGTCATTGTTACTAAATTTTAAGTTACTGATGCAAAATTAATGCAGCAATGATTGCTATACATTGATTGAAATCAAGAAATTCTTTTCCGAATTCTGCTTAGGGTTTCGGGAGTGATATTTAAGTAAGAGGCAATATGATATTGTGGGATATTTTGTAACCAGTGTGGTTTATAAATCAGTAATTCGCGATACAAATCTTCAGGAGATTTTGTGATTCTATTATATTCTGTAAGCTCTTTATGTTTAAGAAGTTTTTGAAAAGATTGCTCTATAAATGATTTTCCACATTGATATTCTTCTAAAAGTGCTCTAAAGTCACTTTTTTGTACCGCTAGTAGAGAAACATCAGTTAAGGCTTCTTGATTCTTTTTAGTTTTATTGTCTCCTGTAAACGAAGATAAATCAGTAATAAATTGAGGTTTCGTATAAAAATTGATATTAGTTTCTTTACTTTCTGAGGCATAATATTCTCTAATAACACCGCTATTTAAGAAGCGAAGCTCCTTTTCTTCCGTATCTGATTGTAGGATAGAAGTTCCCTTTGCTATATCTTTATTTACAAAAAGCGACATCAAAGCAGCTAATCCTTCTTTATTTAAAGGATATTCAGTTTCAAAAAACTTAGCTATTTGGCTATAATCTATCATAACTGTTTATGATTTAATTTTAGTCAGTGGTTTTTTCTTAATCATTCCTCCTTTAGTGTCTTTCACAGAATTCATAATTATAAATGCATTTTTATCAATTTTATCAATTTCTGTTTTTAATGTCGACATTTCTAAACGTGTAATAACAGTATAC
Organism: Joostella atrarenae; assembly: GCF_021764745.1. Taxonomy (GTDB): domain Bacteria; phylum Bacteroidota; class Bacteroidia; order Flavobacteriales; family Flavobacteriaceae; genus Galbibacter; species Galbibacter atrarenae. The sequence goes on from NZ_JAETXX010000002.1 coordinate 288,993, forward strand.
ACAATGTCGATATTTTTCAAGGGAGAACTGTCTACAGAAAAGCCTCTTTGTCCTTTATAAATAGTACAACCACGTCCCATGTTATGAATGATTACTCTTCGTACTTCATCACATTTTTCAGAAATAATAGTGACTCCTATAAATTCTTCAATACCATCAATAACAAAATCTACGGTTTTAGATGCTGAAAAATAAGTTAGAATGGCATACAAAGCGATTTCTGTTGAAAATATATAAGCAGCCGCCATGAAAATAATGACATTAAAAATCATGATTACATTTCCAACACTGAGGCTAGATTTTCTACTGATATAAATAGCGAGTACCTCTGTACCATCAATAATAGCGCCTCCACGAATTGCCATTCCGATTCCAAGACCTAAAAAGAAACCTCCAAAGGCAGCAATTAGGATTTTATCATCTGTAATAGTTGGAAAAGGTATAAAATGAACAGAAAGGGCTAATAAAAAGATACCAATAATACTATTTATAGCGAAACGCTTACTAATAGCAACATAGGCAAGGATTACAAACGGAAGGTTGAGTCCAAATATTAAAAGAGATAATGGTAACTCTGTTAATTCTCTAACAATTAAGGAAATTCCAGTAACTCCACCATCAATAAAAGAACTCGGTAAAAGAAAGCCTTTTAAACCAAAGGAAGCTGATAATACACCGATTAATAAGTAAATAATATCTTGAATTTCATGAGAAATTTCCACTTCAAGATCGTTTACCTGCTTTTTAAAGCTCTTTTCTTTATCAGTAACTTCTTTAGGTTTGCTGCGATATTGTTTTCGGACTCTATCTACAACGATTTTCTTAAAAAATAAATTCATGCTTTCTTTTTTGGCTATGATAAAGGTAAAATTTTTCTCTAGTAAGCTACCATTAATTCAGTTTAAGAACTTTTTAAATACTATTAATTATATAAAGCACCAGATACATTATTTTTTGGAGTAGAATTAATTATATTTGCACTCGAAAAAATTTACAAAATACAACGCATGAAAGCTGGAATTGTAGGGTTACCAAATGTTGGAAAATCAACATTATTTAATTGTTTATCTAATGCTAAAGCACAAAGTGCTAACTTCCCTTTTTGTACTATAGAACCTAACTTAGGAGTCGTAAATGTTCCTGACGCTAGATTACAAAAATTAGAGTCTTTGGTTAATCCAGAGCGTGTATTACCTGCAACAGTTGAGATTGTAGATATTGCTGGTTTGGTAAAAGGAGCGAGTAAAGGAGAAGGTTTAGGGAATCAATTCTTGGGGAATATCCGCGAGTGTAATGCTATAATTCATGTACTTCGTTGTTTTGAAGACGATAATATTGTTCACGTAGATGGAAATGTAAACCCTATCCGCGATAAAGAGACAATAGATATTGAACTTCAATTAAAAGACCTTGAAACGGTTGATAAACGTTTAGAGAAAGTAAATAGAGCAGCAAAAACTGGAGATAAAGATGCGCAGACGGAACAAGCATTATTACTTCGCTTTAAAAATGCTTTAGAAAGTGGTATTTCTGCTAGAGCAGTAGAAATTAATGAGGATGAAGCTGAATTCATGAAAGGATTCCAATTGCTTACCGCAAAGCCTATTCTGTATGTATGTAATGTAGACGAGTCTGCTGCTAAAAACGGAAATGAGCTTGTAGAAAAAGTAAAGGAAGCTGTAAAGGATGAAAATGCTGAAATTATTATCCTAGCTGTAGCTATCGAAGCAGATATTGCAGAGCTTGAAGATTACGATGAGAGAAAAATGTTCTTAGAAGATATAGGTCTTGATGAGCCTGGAGCAGCAAAACTTATTCGTGCTGCTTATAAACTATTAAACTTACAAACATACTTTACTGCAGGAGTTAAAGAAGTAAGAGCTTGGACAATTCCTGTTGGAGCTACGGCGCCACAATCTGCTGGAGTTATCCATACTGATTTTGAAAAAGGATTTATTCGTGCTGAAGTTATTGGTTATGATGATTATGTAGCTTATGGAAGTGAGAATAAAGTGAAGGAAGCTGGAAAAATGAGGGTAGAAGGGAAGGAGTACATCGTTAAAGATGGCGATGTAATGCATTTCCGTTTTAATGTTTAAACTAACATTACGATTATAATATATGAAGCCAATAGCTGATAAGCTATTGGCTTTTTTGTTTCTATTGATTTCTTAAAATAGGTGGGATTTAGCTTTATTGAAAAGCTAATTATAAACTCATTGCTCTTTTAATGTCATCTATAATAATTTCTGGAGCTGTTTTGTAGTCAAACCATAAAATAGCATCGTCTTTCCGTAGCCATGTAAGTTGGCGTTTTGCAAATCTTCGTGTATTTTTTTTGATTTCAGAAACAGCAAATTCTAAAGTCCAGTCTCCATCAAAATATTTAAACAATTCTTTGTAGCCAACGGTTTGTAATGCATTAAGCTCTTTATGCTCATATACAGCCTTTGCCTCTTTTAAAAGACCGTTATTCATCATAATGTCTACACGTTGATTAATACGATCATAAATAATTTCGCGGTCTGCTGTAAGTCCAATTTTTATAGTTTTAAAAGACCTGTTATTTTTCTGCTGATTTAAAAACGAAGAGTACGGCTTTCCTGTTCCAATACATATCTCTAACGCTCTAATGATACGATGTGGGTTCTGAATATCTGTATTTTTGTAATGTAGTGGATCCAATTCTTCTAATTGTTGCTGTAACGCTTCTATACCCTCAGTTTCAAGAAGTTTGTTGAGTACTTTTCTAATATAAGGATCTACATCTGGAAAATTATCTAATCCTTCAATCACGACATTATTATACAAACCACTTCCTCCAACCATAATTACAGTGTCATGGGATTTATATAATTCATCTAAAAGAGCTATCGCATCTCTCTCAAAATCTCCAACAGAATATGGATCAAAGATGCTTTTATGCTGAATAAAATGGTGGGGAGCAGCAGCCAATTCTTCTGCATCGGGAACAGCAGTTCCAAGTTTCATTTCTTTGAAAAATTGTCTTGAATCTGATGAAATAATCTCAGTAGAAAACTCATTAGCTAAAGCAATAGCTAGAGAAGTTTTCCCAATGGCAGTAGGGCCTACAACGGTAATAAGATGTTTAGTGTTCATTCAAATAATTTCCACATTCATAACAAAATTTAGCATTGTCTTGATGGTTTTCGGCGGTACAATGCGGGCAACTCTGCGTATTGGTATGAATCTCTTTTACATTTTTATCTTTTTTATTAGCAGTAGAGCCTTGTTTAGCAAATTCGACGGTAACAATTCCTGTTGGAACAGCAATAATCCCATAACCTAAAATCATAATAATGGCTGCAATAATCTGACCGACAGAAGTTACTGGGGCTATATCTCCATAACCAACGGTAGTTAAAGTAACGATAGTCCAATAAATACTCCTCGGAATAGAAGTAAATCCAGCTTCTGCCCCTTCAATTAAGTACATAACTGTACCCATAATCACAGAAAGAATAAGAACCGTATAAATAAAAACTGCAATTTTAGCTCTACTAGATTTTATGGCTTCCTTAAGTTGGGAAGCTTCTCCCATAAATCTCACTAATTTTAAGATTCTAAAAACACGTAGCAATCGCAATGCCCTTACGGCAAGAAATACCTGGGATCCCGCAAAGAAGAATGATAAATAAAGTGGAATAGTGGAGAATAAGTCTACAATCCCATAAAAACTAAAAATATATTTAAGAGGCTTTTTTATGGATATTATTCTGGCTATATATTCTATGGTGAAAAAGACTGTTATTACCCATTCTGCGGTATATAAGTAATCATGATATTTGGCATCAAAAGACTTAATACTCTCTAGCATTACTAATACTATACTGAGTATAATGATAATAAAGAGTAGAATATCGAACGATTTACCCATAGGGGTGTCCGCTTCATAAATGATTTCATGAAGTTTATGTTTCCACTTTGGTATTGTCTTATTTTCAGGATTCAATATTAATAATTTTGTACGATTTCTTTTTTCTTAAATACGCATGAATAATATGTCTAGCATCTGGAGTATTATCAAGCGGTGTAATTAATGACTCTAAGATACTTAATTTATTAACTTGATGGTTTAACTCATAAAACCCAAATCCTTTAAAGTCACCATTTTGTATCAAGATAACACTTCGTTCGTGAATTTCCCTTCCTCTGTCGGAAATAATAAAACTACGGTCTTGAAAACTAAGCTTATAAAGCGCTTGTTTTACTTTTTTATTATATGTTTTAGGAGGCTCTTCATTCAGACAAGCTCCATTACATTTATCAATTGTATAATTATAGCAATTCTTCTTGGCTTCAGATAAACCATTTAATTTGTTACATAAGTTAAACTCTTCGTCAATAGCATGTAATATATTATATGCTTGTTGATAATTGGAAAAAGTGGTGATATATTTTTTTCTATTGTCCGATTTACCAATTTTTAAAGTTAAATAGCCTTCTTTATCTTCTTTTACATACAATGCATGAGTAAATAGCTTTTTACTTTTTGCATTATATTTTGGTTTATTCTTTTTTACTTCTGAATTTTCTTTTAAAAGAGCAATTAGTTCATTTCCCGTTTCTTCATAAGTAACAGCTTTTACTTCCTTTTGAAGCCGTTTATTCTTTTTTGAGGAAGAAGCGAATATTTGGTTTACTCTCTTCTGGATATTTCCACTTTTTGCTAAAAACATTACTTCACCATCACTATCGTGCATATAATAAACACCAACAGATGTTGGAAGTTGCGCTACAATATCCATTAATTTTGGATTTAATTGTCCAATATCTTCAGCTCGGATATTACTTTGAACTATTTTCTTTGTAGTGTCTTTTGCTAAAAGCATTTTAAAAAGCTTCACTGTAGCTTGTGCATCTCCATTTGCTCTGTGACGATCACTAACAGGAATCCCTAAGGATCTTACAAGTTTTCCTAAGCTATAAGAGGGCTGATCTGGGATTAGTTCTTTGGATAGCTCTACAGTACAAACAGATTTACGTTGATAATCGTAACCGAGACGGCGGAATTCTGTTTGTAAAATCCTATAATCAAACTGTGCGTTGTGGGCTACCAATGTCGCTCCATCGGTTATTTCTACAATCCTTTTTGCTACCTCATGAAATTTAGGAGCAGTTTGCAGCATATTATTATTAATTCCAGTGAGTTTTACTACAAAAGGTTGTATCTCTTTCTCTGGGTTTACAAGGCTTATAAACTGGTCTACAACTTTATGCCCGTCAAATCTGTAAATGGCAATCTCGGTAATCCCTTCTTCATTATATTTTCCTCCTGTTGTTTCTATATCGAGTATTGCGTACATTAATTTTATTGTTGGAGGTTATTAAACTCTCTTTTTTTGGGGGCTATTGTTTTAGCCTTTTATTATACTTCAGAACGGTTATAATATTATCTAATTATAATTTCTAGCTCCAAATATACTACTACCAATTCTAACCATATTACTGCCACATTCTATGGCTAACTTATAATCGCCACTCATTCCCATAGATAATGTTTTAAGATCTAGATTATCCGTAGTATTATGGTTGCTCTTTATAGAATCAAATAAAGCTTTTAATGAAGAAAACTCTTCTTTTATTTGCTTTTCATCCTCAGTAAAAGTAGCCATTCCCATGAGTCCAATTACTTTTACGTGCTCCATTTTTTTAAACTCTTCAGAAGTAAGGAGTGCTCTTACCTCATTTTCATCCATACCGAATTTAGTTTCTTCTTTTGCGATATGCATTTGAAGTAAACATGAGATGGTACGTTCATTCTTTTTGGCTTGCTTTTCTATTTCTTTGAGTAGCTTTAAACTATCAACACCATGAATTAAGCTCACAAAAGGGGCCATATATTTAACTTTATTTCTTTGTACATGGCCAATCATATGCCACTTAATATCTTTTGGTAATGCTTCCCATTTATCAGTCATTTCTTGAATCTTATTCTCTCCAAACACACGTTGTCCAGCTTCATAAGCTTCAATGATTGCTTCATTGGGTTTTGTTTTAGAAACAGCTACCAGGATAACATCTTCTGGTAATTCTTTTTTTATATGTATTAAATTCTCTTTTACAGACATTTATAGTAACTTTTTATTCCCAAAAATGGGCTTTTCTCACTAGGTGAGTTTCTATGTTTCCTTTTAACAGTTGAAACATAATTAATTAAACTTATTATATGAGCTAATAGTGCTTACCCTTATTAAAATTCATAAATAGTAAGACCACTTTTAAGCTTAGGTTCGATATAGGTTGTTTTTGGAGGCATTTTAAGTCCTTCATCAGCAATTTCTTTCATCTGAGAAACTTCTACAGGAAAAAGACTAAAGCCAATCTTAAAGTCTCCTTTATCAATTAAATCTTTCATTTTTATGGTATTATATTTACCATAGCCATATTCAATTCTACTATCGTTTCTTAGATCCTTAATCCCTAAAATAGGTTTTAAAATTGTTACAAACAAAATTTGAGTATCAAGTTGACTTAAAGAGTCGGTAAAAGGATAATTTTTCCTTAAATATAAAGAGTAAAACTCTCCATCTAAATACATTCCAAAATGATGAATAGTGGAAGGTTTGTATAAGTCTGCTCCACGGTTTTCTATTCTGAAATGAGTGTCTAATTGAATTAAAAATTCCTCCTTAGTTAAGCCATTTAAGTCTTTAACCATTCTATTGAACTCATAAATCTTTAAATTAGACTCCGGAATAAGGTAGCTCATAAAGTAATTATATGACTCTTCACCTGTGTGATTAGGATTCTCTTTCTGAAGCTCTTTCGATAATAAATTCGAAGAAGCAGAACGATGATGTCCATCTGCAATATACAGGCAATCTAATTTTTTAAAAGCAGCTTGAATACCGTTTATTGCCTTTTGATCATCTACTTTCCATAAATAATGACTAGCCTTATCGGTAGTAGCAAATTCATATTCAGGAACTCCAGTTGTTATATCATTTATAATAATATCAATCTCTTCCGTATCTGGATAGGTGAGAAGTACTGGTTCAGCATTAAACCCTACAGTTTTTAAGTAGTCTTTAAATAACTTTTCTCTCTTTTGTAAGGTAGCTTCGTGTTTTTTAATCTTATTTTGTTGATAATCAGCAATGCTAGCGCCAGCAAAAATCCCACAGAAATCTCCCTTTCTAGTTTTTATCTTATAAATATAAAAAGCAGGGTTTGGATCTTTTATAAAAACAGATTCTTCAATAAACTCCAGATAACGATTTTTAACTAATGAAAAACGTCGTTCTCCAGAAATATCATGATGAAATTTATAGCCCGGATTTACGATATGTAAAAAAGAAAATGGGTTATAAGAAAGGGTAGTGTTTAATTCGTCTACAGGGTAATCTTCATACGAACGAGAAACTACCAAACCCACTTTGTCTTTTGTAGGACGTACAGCTGCAAACGGAATTATTTTAACCATTTCTATATTTATATTCTTTTAGGAGTTATTTTTACTTCTGAAATTGTTTAGCGATAACTTCTGCTTTTCTATTTTCTGAATAGTCGTAGAAACCTTCGCCAGATTTAACTCCTAATTTACCTGCGGTTACCATATTTACTAGTAACGGACAAGGAGCATATTTTGGATTTTTAAATCCGTCGTACATTACATTTAAAATCGAAAGGCAAACATCAAGACCAATAAAATCAGCCAATTGAAGCGGTCCCATTGGATGAGCCATTCCTAATTTCATAACGGTATCGATTTCATAAACCCCAGCAACGCCATTATATAAAGTTTCAATGGCCTCATTAATCATCGGCATTAAAATTCTATTGGCTACAAACCCAGGGTAATCATTTACTTCTACAGGGACTTTACCAATATTTTCCGATAGTTTAAATACAGTATCTAAAACTTCGGTACTGGTATTATAACCTTTTATAACCTCTACTAATTTCATGATCGGAACAGGATTCATAAAATGCATTCCAATTAAACGAGCAGGATTATTAACCGCAGTAGCAATCTTTGTTATCGAAATCGAAGAAGTATTTGTTGCTAAGATTACATCATCATTACAGGAATCACTAAGATCTTTAAAAATTTTAAGCTTTAGAGATTCATTTTCAGTAGCAGCTTCTACAACAAGTTGCACCTCTTTGACACCATTTTTAATGTCTGTATGAGTGGTAATATTACCTAGCGTACTTTCTTTTTCAGCTTGAGAAATTTTCTCTTTGGATAACATTCTATCTAGATTCTTCTCAATAGTATTTATCCCTCTAATTAGAGAGTTTTCAGAAACATCTATAAGTTTTACATTATATCCGTTTTGAGCAAACGTATGAGCAATACCATTTCCCATTGTTCCTGCACCAATCACGGCTATATTTTTTATATCAGTCATTGTTACTAGTTTTTAATTTTTGAAGGTTTAGAAGGGGTGAAAATAATTTTCATTTTTCATTTACTAACTCATGTAAACTTGCTACTCTGGACATTCTATAAATTAGAGCTTTTGCTAGGTGTGTATAGCAATCATTCAAATTATAAAGAGTTGAATCACTAAAAAGTTTTACTTCTCTAGATTCTTCACCAAGAAGATTATCTGGATAATATTTCAAGTATGGAGTACATCCAATAAAATTGAACTTATGATCATAGACTTTTTCAGCAATAATGCCAATTCCTACTTTATATGCAAATTCTTCGAAAGTTGAAAATAGACTATCACCTAGAGATCTATTACTTTTAATTCTTCTTATAAAGTCAGCTGCATTACTGTCAGGGCTATCTTTTAATATTGATAAAATTTTATTTTCGAATGATTGATTCGGAGTCATGATTACTATCTTTAAGATTATTTATCCTTCTACAAGTTTTACAATTTGCATAGCTACTTTTAAGGCAGCAGTTCCATGTTCTAAACTCACTGCGGTTTCTGTATTATTAGCAATAGCATTTGCAAACGACTCTAACTCGTCTAAAATAGCATTGTTTTGAGTCACTTTAGGATTTTCAAAGTAAATCTGCTTTTTTTCTCCTTCTGCATTTTGTAAAACCAACGCATATTCGTCCGGTTTTTTAGGAGCATCTTTCATTTTTACAACCTCTACTTGCTTTTCTAAAAAGTCAACAGAAATATAAGCATCACGTTGAAAAAACCTAGACTTACGCATGTTTTTCAATGAGATTCTACTTGCAGTAAGATTGGCAACACATCCATTTTCGAACTCTATTCTAGCATTTGCTATATCTGGAGATTTACTAATTACAGAAACACCACTAGCATTGATATTCTTTACAGGAGATTTTACAACACTCAATATAATATCGATATCATGAATCATTAAATCCAACACCACAGGAACATCAGTTCCTCGAGGATTAAATTCTGCCAAACGATGGGTTTCTATAAACATAGGGTTTTCAACCTTTTCTTTTACCGCAATAAAAGCTGGATTAAAACGCTCCACATGTCCCACTTGTCCTTTTACATTGTTTTCTTTTGCAAGACTTATAAGTTCATCTGCCTCTGCAACTGTTTTAGTTATCGGCTTTTCTAAAAAAACGTGTTTCCCTTTTTTTATAGCTTTAAGAGCGCATTCATAATGAGAAAGGGTAGGAGTAACAATATCTACCACATCTACAGCTGCAATTAAATCGTCTATTGATGAAAAGTATTTATAACCGAATTCTTTAACTATTTTCTTAGCGTTTTTCTCGTCTGGATCGTAAAAACCAACAAGTTCGTATTTATCAGATTGATTGATAAGTCTTAAATGAATTTTTCCAAGGTGGCCGGCACCTAGAACACCTGCTTTAAGCATATAAAATGTTTTTAAACAAAATTAAGGTTATTGATGCATTCTTTCAACCTTAACCACTTGTTTTTAAAAATGATTTTAAGGCTGAGAATGAAAGTCTAAAATACGGAATATTATTTTATTTGATGATATACTTAAAGTATTTAGCAACTCTAGATACTGTTTATTGAATACTAATCAAGGTTTTATATATATGTATTAAATTTATGCATCACAGTTTTATTAAAGATAATAAAGTAATGTTGATAACTTATTAGGACTTTAATCCTCTCAAAGACAAGAATCTATTTTTTAAAGCATTTTTTGAGGGGAGAAAATCGTTATAAAAGTTATAATTTTGCATTGCTAAAAAACACCTATACTTGAAAGATACCTATAGACACCAAGGAATGCGTAATAATCTGGCTGAAGTCCTTCAGAAAAAAGGGATAACAGACAAGAATGTTATTAAGGCGGTAAAAAAGATCCCTAGACACTTGTTTATGGATAGTAGTTTTGAAGACCATGCGTATCAAGACAAAGCTTTCCCTATTGGTGCAAGTCAGACCATCTCACAACCTTACACAGTAGCTTTTCAGTCCGAATTATTGAAGATTAAGCGAGGGGATAAGATTCTAGAAATTGGTACTGGTAGTGGTTATCAAACAGCTATGCTATTAGAGTTAGGTGCTGTAGTGTATACGATTGAAAGGCAAAAAGAGCTTTTTAAAAAAACCAATCTTTTTCTTCCTAAGTTAGGATATAAAGCAAAGCGTGTAATATTTGGAGACGGTTATAAAGGTTTACCTGCTGAAGCTCCTTTTGATGGAATTATAGTTACTGCTGGAGCTCCATTTGTTCCTAAACCGTTAATGGCACAGCTTAAAGTAGGAGGTAGATTAGTGATTCCTGTTGGTGAGGAAGTCCAAGAAATGACGCTTTTTATTAGAAATTCACCTAAAGAATTTGAAAAACACGAGTTTGGAGAATTTAGATTTGTACCATTGTTAGAAGATAAAAATTAATAGTTTTATGTTAGATCGATTATTTTTAAGCAAGCTTACCAAAAAAGGGGTTTGGGCATATTGGATTATTCAATTAACGCTAGATATCATTCTAGGAATTGTTCTTTTTGGAGTATTAAACTACACACTAGATCAAGATAATGCAGGAAGAAATCTCCTAATAGGGGGAGTTGTAGTAAGTGCTTTAATCTCTGGAAGTGTTTGTTTACTATTTTGGAAAAAACCTAAAGAAGAAGTATCAGATTCAGCAGCCTCTAAAAGCTAAATTAACTATATGCTTTTTTAACTCTATCTAGGTTTCGTTTATTATCACGATCTTTAATAGTTTCCCTTTTATCGTAAAGTTTCTTTCCTTTTGCGAGTGCTATTTGCATCTTTGCTAGTCCTTTTTCGTTAACGAATAATCGTAATGGGACGATAGTGTTTCCTGAAACTTTTACGGCTTTATGCCATTTTTTAAGCTCACGTTTATTCAATAATAATTTACGCTCGCTCTTTGGACGATGGTTAAAATGAGTAGCATGTGTGTACTCTTCAACCGTCATATTAATTACGAAGAGCTCTCCCTTTTCATTGAATTCGCAAAAGCTTTCAGCAATAGAAGCTCTGCTTTGACGAATAGATTTTATTTCAGTACCAGATAAAACAATACCTGCTATATACTTATCTAAAATCTCATATTCAAAACGAGCTTTTTTATTCTTTATGTTAACATTATTCTGCATACGCGTCAAAAATAAGAACATTTCTCGAATAGCAGTATTTTATTCTTCTATTTTAAGAGGAATTTATATTTGTTAAGTAAGTAAAAGGATATATTTGCGACCTATTTTCAAAATTAAATTGTTCTTTATGAAGAAAAGCTATTACATACTACTGTTACTTATTACTATATTATTTACCTATTGTACTCCTAAAGAAGATGCATCAACTATTCTAGGAAAGTCTATTAAAGCATCTGGAATGAATAATTTAGACAAAAAGAATATTTCTTTTGTTTTTAGAGGAAATACATATGAATCGTATCGTAACGGTGGAAGTTTCAGCTTAAAAAGAATACATCAAGACTCTATAACTACTACGGATGTTATTAATAATAATGATTTTACAAGATATATTGATGGCGATGCTATAAAATTAGCAGACACTACCGCCAATAAATATAAGAATAGTGTAAATTCTGTTCATTACTTTGCTTATTTACCTTTTGGACTAGATGGAGACGCTGTTAATAAGGAATTACTTACTGAAGTTACTATTAAGGATACACCTTATTACAAAATTAAAGTCTGGTTTGATCAAGAAGGTGGAGGTGAAGATTTTGAAGATGTTTTTGTGTATTGGGTGAATAAAGAAACATATATAATCGATTACCTAGCGTACGAATATCATGTGAATGAAGGAGGTATGCGTTTTCGCGAAGCCTATAATCGTAGAACAATTGAAGGAGTAGATTTTGTTGATTATAATAATTACAAACCTAAATCCAAATCTGCTAAACTTATAGCGTTAGATAGTTTATTTGATGCTGGAGCATTGGAATTGTTATCTAAAATAGAATTAGAAAACGTATCAGTAAAGTAACCTTCCTACTTGATGGTAAGAAGGTTAACAGAAACAACCTCTTGATTGGTTAGCGTAACAATATATACGTTACCATTATTGTTGTCTTCAATGTCTTCATATCTATCTTCCTTAAGAAGCTTGTTTACTAGTTTAGGTACCGTGTTACTGTGTCCAACTACCAATACATTTTCATAGCCCTTTTTAAAAATCTCTATTGTATTTAATTCTTCAGGTTCATATTTAATAATATCCAGATTATTCGTATATGCCGTTGGTGAAGCTGTTTCTATAGTTCTTGTATAATCTGTGGAATAAATAGCATTAAAGGTGATGTTTTTAAATATTTCACTCCATCTTTTTGCTCTAGCAAGTCCTTTTTCTGTAAGTGAAGGATTCTTCTCGCCAGGCTCCGATCTATCTTTTTCAGCGTGTCTTATAAAGTATATTGTTGTGGTTTGGTCTTTAATTTCTGGAGTTGCAGTATTGCAATTCATCAGTAAGACACCCATCATTAGAATTAAAAAAGTCCTCATTTATATATTTTATTTATCTAAATATTATTCCTTCCTCAAAATTATAATATTGATTCTATTCAGCAACTAAAAATTGTTGTAAAACTGTTTCTCATTCTAAATATTACTTAACCGACTGTTTTTAAAGGCTTTTATATCATTTTTTAAATGTATTAAAAGGACTACATATTTCATTGAATAAAAAAATACTATGCATTTCATCGAATAAATATGTTTTTAAACGATTATTATTCTTGTTTTAATATATTTGATATATGCAAAATCAATGAAAAGTATAAGTTTTTGATTGAGGACTGCAAAAATGGATTTTAGGAAATACCCAAACGTTTTAAAATCGACTACTTATGAAAAATATTACTACAACAATCGCAATCATTTTTTTACTGTTTACGGGAAACAGTTTTAGTCAGAAAATTAATGCCCCTCAATTATCATTTGAATATGCATGCTTAAATGAGGCATTTAATACTTTCGAAGCTACATTTACATTTAATGAAAAACCATTTGCTGCAGATAATAAGTTTTATATAGAATTATCGAACAGTGATGGGCAGTTTGACTCTCCAACAATTCTTAAAACTGTTGAAGGGGAGAACTATTCATTTGAGTTTAAACAATCTTTCTCTCTTCCTCAAGATGTATACGGTGAAAACTATAAAATAAGATTAAGAGCAACTTCACCAGCAATTACAGGGGAGTCAACTCAAGCTTTTGATGCTTTTTTTGTACCAAATGAAGAGATTGTTTTAAATAATTATAACGATGTAAGTCTTTGTAGTCAAGCAGGAACAAAAATTAGTTTGGATAATGATATTGCTAAAGAATATGTATGGTATAAAAATGGAGATATTCTTAAAGTAACTTCAGAAAACTACATTAATGTAACAGAACCTGGAGAATATTATGCAGAACCTTACTACGGAAATTGTACCGGAAGTATATATTCAAATTTGGTAATCGTAAATAAAGGAGAGGCTTTTGAAGTTTCTATTTTGGGGAATAAAAGTTTAGAGCCTTGTTCTGATGTTGCAATTGTTTTACAAGCATCTGTAGATAATGAGAATTACGTTTATACTTGGTTTAAAAATGAAGAAAAAATTAGTGAATTAGATACGTATGCTCCAAAAATAGAATTAGAAAATAAAGAAGATAATTTTGGATCTTATCGCGTTGAAGTTACCAATAGTGGTGGTTGTACGTCTTCATCAGAAGAAGTGAGTATCGTTCAAAATAAATCGACAATCGTAGAAGTTACTTCGCCATTAAATGCGGTTATTATAGGCGAAAATACGGCAACTCTTTCCATAGAAACTAATAATAAAGGTGCCAATATAAACTGGTATAGAGACGGACTTCTATTAAAAGAAGGTTATAACAATACTCGTTTGATAGTGAGTGAAGCTGGAGAATATTATGCAGAAGTGTCTTCTTCTGCAGCTTGCGAGGGAAATATCAAATCCCCAAGTTTTAAAATATATGAACCTGTTTCTTTTTCAGCAACAATAAAGCCAACATCAAATTATGATGCTTGTGTTTCTATGAATACCGAATTAACGATTGCCTCACTTACAGGAAAACTAAAAAATGGAGATGTATTGTCTATAGATAAAGAGTTCTTTCATAACTTTAAAATGAAGTGGTTTAAGGATGGTATTTCTCTTAAGAATACAAGCACTTCTTTACCATTAGATTATACTGATAACGGGGTTTATGAGTTGGCAGTAACCTATAAAAACATAGATTTTATTTCTAATAAGCAAGAGGTCGTTTTAGGGTTGCCAGAAGTAGCTTTAGAAATAGTAACACCAATGAGTTGTACTAATTTAGAAGGCGAATTAAAAGCAACAGTTTTAGCAGGAGCAAAATACGATTGGTATAATGGTGATAAATTAGTAGCATCTGGGGTAGAAAATACATTTGTTACAACAAACACAGGTACTTTTAAAGTAGAAGTTAGCTTGGGAGGTTGTGCAATTACTTCTCGCCCAGTTTCTTTGAATCAAGATTCTGAAGGTTTAATAGATATTTATCCAGGTGAAAAAATAACAATCTCTCCTGATAGAATAATCGAAGCCAATGCAACGGGAGGGGAGAGTTATGAGTGGCTTGATGAAGAAGGAAATATCCTCAGTAAAACAGCTACATTTTCTATTGCTGAAGAAGGAAATTACACCTTATTTGCAAAAATAGGTGGGTGTATCGTTGAAAAATCTGTAGAGGTTGTTTCTAACGATGTAGTCGAAATTCCGAACCTAATTAGTCCAAATGACGATTCTGTGAATGATAAATGGACACTTCCACAAAAATTTATTAACGACCCAGAGATCGAGGTGGTAATATGCGACTCGTATGGCTCAACTGTCTTAAAAACAAATAAATATGACAATAGTTGGCCTGATTCTTCAATGAAAATGAATGCAGAAATTCCTGTTTTCTACTACTTTGTTAACAAAAAAGGTAAGAATATTAAAAAAGGTTCTATTACATTAGTGAACTGAAACTAAAGTTAACCCCAAATAGTTTAGTTCTCTATGATTAAAAGATGCCTACTTGCAATTGGATTGCTACTAAACACATATGTGCTATTTTCTCAGGTTGAAAATGCGAGCACAATCGTAGATTGGAGACAACACAATCTCACCAAATACAATAAATTCTTGGTGAATCCCACATACAGTTACGTTCGAAATGACTCTAAAGCAGTTAGCTTTTGGAGTAGGATTCAATGGACAGGAATTGAAAACTCCCCACAAACATATTTATTAAGTTATTCAGGGAAAGTTTCTGAGAATTCTGGTGCTGGTCTTGGTTTGTATCAACAAAATTTGGGGTTGTTGGTAGATTCAGGTTTGTTGCTTAATTATTCTTACGGAGTGCAATTAAGTGATAATACTACGCTTTCTGTGGGTATGAATACTACGCTTTTTAGAAGAGGTTTAAATAAAAATGCCATAAGTTCTACAGAACCAGATCCTGCAATTTTAGACGATCAAGATGATTTTTTAGTTTTGGTGATGCCTGGAATAAATTTTTCTGTATCAGATTTTGATATAGGTATTTATGCTGAGAATTTATTTGACTATAATTTTAATGATTCAAATACGGTTACAGACTTCTCTGATAAAATCTTTTCAGGTCAAGTAGGGTACACAAAATCTTTTGATGATGCTATTGGTTTTATGGAAGATGCGAAGTGGAGAAATCTTGTGTACGGAAAAACGCTACCTAATGAAGATTTTCAGTTTGGTTTTAACTCTATGATAGATTTACCATACACAGGATGGTTTCAAGCTGGTTATAATACTACTTTTGGTATTTCTGGAGGAATTGGTGTAAAAATTGGTGATGGAATTAGTGTTGGAATCACTTATGAAACAGGAACTAGTAAAACTAATAATTCTTTTGGAGGAACATATGAGGCAATTGCTTCTATTGATTTAGGTCCTAAGAAAATGCGTAAAAATCCTGCGCCAAGTGGAGGAAAAGCAGTTACTACTAAAAACGTAAACGAAGAGTCTTTTGTTTCTTCAGAAGATATAAGAAGAAGACGAGAAGAGGATGCCAATAACATTATAAATTCTTCTGAAAAGACTGTTGTTGCTGAAGCTGCAGAAACGACGAAAGACAGTACTTCTAATTATGCTTTATACGGCGGTTCTGCTGCTGTAGCAAGTAAATCAAATGAAGGTGAAAAGGAAAAAGTATCAACTTCAGAAACAAATAACGAAGCTAAAAGCATAATAGACTCCAATGATGAAGCCGAAGCGGTAGTTTCAAATGAAAAAATTCAGAAAGAAGAATTAATAAAAGAAAATAATATTGCTAAAGAAGAGTCTTCCGTGGCAATTTCAGAATCAGTTGTAGCATCTAAGGCGCCTGTTGAAGATGCTGTTCAAGCAGTAGAGAAACCTACTACATCTACTTATGCGGTATATGGTGGTGGTGATAAGGAGGAATCAATCGTAGAAAAAACGGAAGCTGTAGAAAGAACACAAACTGCAGTTGAAGAAAAAGCAGCCGTTAAAGTATATGAAGAAGATGCTGAAGATTATGCTAAAGCAGCACAAGAAGAGTTTAATAAGAAAATGAGTCCAGAAGTTGCTACTGTTCCAGAAAAGGCTAGTGCTAATGTGCAACAAACTGAGCAAACAGAAGCAAAAAAAATAGAAGCAGATTATCAAGAGTTTTTAAGAAAAAGTGATTCAATAGCTAATACCGTAGATAAGAAAGTAGTTGATACCACTGCTGTTACTTCTGCAGTGTTTGGAGAAGATACCAGCTATAAAACTATAAATAGTGCTCCAGGAATAGAAAAAGGTTTTTACTTAGTTGTGAATGTATTTTCACAAGATAATTACTTTAATAAATTTATTAAGAAGTTAAAAGACAATGGTTTTGAACCAAAATACTTTATTAACCCTGAAAATAAATATTACTACGTATATTTGTATAAAGCTAATCGTTATCTGACGATTAAAAGCTTGCAAAAAAACAATATCAATAATACTTATTTTGATGAAAAATGGGTGTTATGGGTAAAGTAAAAGCCTTTCATAATAGATAGATAGATAAAAATTGTAAGGCTTATGGTCCCTCAAGGTTTAAACCCAGAGGGACCTTTTTTATTAGTATAATTTAGTAGTTATCCTAAAGTTTTTTATAAGCTTAAGAAACTGTAATACCGTCTAAAACTACTTCTTCTATATTTGAGTTACCAAAATCATAAGGCAGGTATCCGTATGAAGGAATTTCTTTAGTAATAATTAGGTTTGCTTTTTTGCCTTTTGTAATACTTCCATGGGTGTCAGAAAGTCCCATTGCATAAGCTCCATTTATTGTAGCGGCATTAATAGCTTCTTCTGGGGTAATTCGCATTTTTATACAAGCTGTTGCTACAACTAAGTTCATATTTCCGCTAGGTGAAGATCCTGGGTTATAATCCGTAGCAATTGCAAATGGAAGTCCGCTATCTATCATTTTTCTAGCAGGAGCATAAGGAATACTCAAAAAGTAGGAGCAAAGTGGGAGTCCTACAGGCATAGTGTCCGTATTTTTTAGAGCCTCAATATCTTCATCTTTCATAACCTCCAAATGATCCACACTAAGAGCATTATTAGCAACTGCAGCTTTTATCCCTCCAATAGCATTGAACTGATTAACGTGAACTTTAGGCTTTAAATCAAATAAATCTGCGGCTTTAAGAATAGCTTCCATATCTGCTACAGAAAAATAACCATCCTCACAAAAGACATCAATATATTCAGCAAGTTTTGCGTTAGCTACTTGAGGGAGAATTTCTTCAATTATTTTTTTAACATAAGCATCTTTATCCGTTTTGTATTCTTTAGGTACTGCATGAGCTCCTAAAAATGTGCTCTTTATGGCAATTGGATAATTTTGCTTTAAACGCTCTATTACTTTGAGCATTTTCAATTCAGCTTCAGCGGTAAGTCCATAGCCACTTTTTATCTCGATAGCGCCAGTTCCACTCTTAATAATTGTATCCAATCGTTTTTTAGATTGCTCATAAAGATCCTCTTCAGAAGTTTCTTGAAGTGTTTTTGCTGAATTAAGAATTCCACCTCCTTTATTAGCAATTTCTTCGTATGTGAGTCCGTTAATTCGATCTACGAATTCTTGTTCTCGATTTCCAGCATAAACAAGATGTGTATGACTATCGCACCAAGATGGAAGGATAATTTTACCACTTGCATCAATAACTTTATCGATCGTTTCTTTAGGTGCATCTTCTGTAGCGCCAAAATCTTTAATTATATCATCTTCAATAAGCAGGTATGCATTTTTTATTGTAGGTAGAACTTTCATGTTTTTTCCACTTACTTTATTGATATTTTCTTCTCTTACCTGTAATAATTCTTTTATATTTATGTATAATGTTCTCATAAAATCGATTTGAGCGATAAAGGTATTAAAACATTTAGGAAAGGTCTTTTTTATAGCTTAATTTTGTAGAATATTTATATAGAATTGACAAATAGTTCCCTCGCTATATATAAGAACCATAAAATATTGGCATGAATAAAGGTATTTATATTGCAACCTTAGAGTCGGATAGTGGAAAGTCTTTAATAACGCTAGGCCTTATGCGTACACTACTAGGGAAAACTGCTAAAGTGGGTTACTTCAGACCTATAATCAACGAGGATAAGAAGAATAATAAAGACAATCACATTTCAACGGTATTATCTCATTTTGATGTGGATCTTTCATATGAAGATGCATTCGCTTTTACACGTAATGAGATAATTCAGAAGAGAAATACAGGTAAATCCGGTGAGATTATTGATACGATCATTCAGAAGTATAAACGTTTAGAAGAGCGCTTTGACTTTATTTTAGTTGAAGGTTCTGATTTTTCTGGAGAGGGAAGTGTTTTTGAATTCGATGTGAATGTTTTAATTGCAAAAAACCTTGGAATCCCTGCCATATTGGTAGCTAGTGGTGTTAATAAAACAAAAGAAGAATTAGCAGGAAGCTTACAATTGGCATACAATACATTTATAAATAAAGATGTAAATGTAATGGCAATGATTGCCAATAAAATAAATCCAGAAAATCTGGAACTTATAAAAGAGGAGTTACGTAATTTCTTACCAGATGAGATAGATGTTTTTGCGATTCCGAGTATTGAGACTCTAGCGAATCCAACTATAAAAGAAATTGTTGAAGCATTGGATGGAGATGTTTTATTTGGAAACGATTTTTTAGATAATCAAACAGGAAGTTTTGGAGTAGGAGCGATGCAGCTTAGAAATTACATCACCAAATTAAGACATAATAGCTTGGTTATAACTCCTGGAGATCGTGCAGATATTATTCTTGGAGCCTTACAAGCTAACATATCTAGTAATTATCCACGTATTTCAGGTATTATATTAACGGGAGGTCTTATTCCTGAAGAACCCATTTTAAAACTGATAGAAGGACTTTCTCAGGTAGTTCCTATAGTTTCTGTGGCTGGTGGAACATTTAATGTTACCAATCAAGTAGGAAGTATAAAGTCTAATATTTATGCTGATAGTACACAAAAAATAGAAACTTCTATAAGTACTTTCGAAAAATATGTATCTATAGAAACGCTTGCAGAACGTTTAATAAATTTCAAGCCTAAAGGAATTACTCCTAGAATGTTTCAATATGGTCTAGTTACTAAAGCCCGTCAACAGAAAAAGCGTATCGTTTTGCCTGAAGGTACAGACGAACGTATTTTACATGCTGTAGCGCGTTTGGTAGCAATAGATATTGTTGATATTACATTATTGGGAGACAAAAATAAAATACTAGAAAAGATTACCAATCTTGGAATTCTATTAGAGCTTGATAAGATTGAAATTATCAATCCAACAGAATCGGAGTATTATGATGATTATTCAGAAACCTTTTATGAGCTTAGAAAGCATAAAAATGTAAATATGGATATGGCTCGCGATTCTATGAGCGATGTTTCATATTATGGAACCATGATGATTTATAAAGGCCATGCTGATGGAATGGTTTCTGGAGCAGTTCATACCACACAACACACTATTAGACCAGCATTGCAGTTTATAAAAACCAAACCAGGAGTTTCTGTGGTATCTTCTATATTTTTTATGTGCTTAGAAGACCGTGTTTCTATTTTTGGTGATTGTGCAATTAATCCTAATCCTACTGCAGAGGCACTTGCTGAAATTGCAATTTCTTCAGCAGATAGTAGTCAAGCATTTGGAATAGAACCTAAAATAGCAATGTTATCTTATTCTTCAGGAAGTTCTGGAAAAGGGGAAGATGTTGATCGTGTACGTCGTGCTACCGAAATTATTAAGGATTTACGTCCCGATTTAAAAGTAGCTGGACCTATACAATATGATGCAGCTGTAGATATGACGATAGGAAAAAGTAAAATGCCAGATTCTGATGTTGCAGGACAGGCAAGTGTGCTTATTTTCCCTGATTTAAATACTGGTAATAATACATACAAGGCTGTGCAAAGAGAAACGGGAGCTTTGGCTATCGGGCCGATGTTACAAGGATTAAATAAACCTGTAAATGATTTAAGTCGCGGTTGTACCGTTGATGATATCTTTAATACGGTGATTATTACTGCTATCCAAGCACAAGGAATATAAAATATAAAAAAGATAAGTTAAGATCTAAGAAGAGTAATTTCTTCTTTACAATAATCAATAATAGAAATGAAAAAAATATTAGTCATAAATTCTGGGAGTTCTTCAATAAAATTTCAACTCATAAAGATGCCAGGAGAGATTGTAGTTGCTTCTGGGTTAGTGGAAGCAATAGGATTAGATAATGCAGCTCTTCATTATAAATCTAAGAAAATGAATTTTTCTGAAGTGATGCCAATTGAAAATCATGAAATCGGTTTAAAAAAGGTAGCTGCTTTATTGATGGACAAAGAAAAGGGGGCTATTGATAAAATTGAAGATATAGATGCTATAGGACATAGAGTTGTACATGGAGGAAAAGATTTTTCTGATACTATTGTTATTGATGATGCTGTAAAGAATACTATTAAAAGGTTATTTTCATTAGCACCGCTTCATAATCCTCATAATTACACTGGGATTGAAGTTGCAGAAGAAGTATTTCCAGGTATCCCGCAGATTGCTGCTTTTGATACTGCTTTTCATCAAACATTACCTGAAAAGGCATATAGATATGCTATTCCAAATAAATTATTAGATGAGAATTATGTTCGCGTTTATGGTTTCCACGGAACAAGTCATAAATATGTTGCAGAAAGAGCTAAAGATTTTATCAGTAAAAAGAAATCTAAACTGATTACGATTCATTTAGGGAATGGATGTAGTATTACCGCTGTGAAAAATGGTAAAAGTATAGACCATTCCATGGGATTTGCTCCAGTAAACGGACTTATAATGGGGACGAGAAGTGGAGATATTGATCAGTCTGTGATTTTCTATATGGTTAATACATTAGGATATTCATTAGAGGAAGTGAACACTATTTTACATAAGAAGAGTGGGATGTTAGGATTAACTGGACATAGTGATCTTAGAATTATCGAAGAAAAAGCTAACGAAGGTAATAGAGAATGTCAGCTTGCTCTTGAGATGAATGCATATCGTATCAAAAAATATATTGGAGCATATGCCGCTGCACTTAATGGGGTCGATGCAATTGTATTTACTGCTGGTGTTGGAGAAAATTGTAGCGTTTTAAGGCGTTTAATTTGCGAAGATATGGGCTATCTAGGAATTGAGCTAGAAGACTATAAAAATAATGTACGCTCTTCTGAAAATAGAATTATTAGTAAAGAAACTTCTAAGGTTATGGTTCTTGTAATTCCTACTAAAGAAGAATTAGAAATAGCTAAAGATAGTTATAGATTGATTAGTTAGATAGCATAATTATATTTTAATAAGCATCTATAAATTTTGCCTTTTCCTCAGCTGTGGGGAGAGGGCAATTTTCTTTTTTACCAAACCATTTATAGCGATTTTTAGCTATAAAATTGTAGATGCTATCTCGAATACTTTCTGGTAGAATATAATTAAACACACTTAATAAACTCCACAAACCTCCAATTTCCTTAGCTATTTCTATGGCTGCTGAAGATCTTGTATAATAAGCAACATTGGGCTCAATAAGGACAATAGAATCAGTTTGCGACGAATCAATACTTCTCTCTTTAAGCATTCTTTGTCCAACTTCACTTTGTAAAGAAGCAAATCTAAAAACATCTTTTTTATCTCTTTTGATTACAAATTGTACACTGCTATTGCATAAGTTACAAACGCCATCAAAGAGAATTATTTTTTTTCCAGCTTCCAATGTTTCCATTTTTAAATTTAAAAAAATATAATTTAAATATAGTTTAGTTCTTGTTAAGATCTTATTATAAATGACATTTATAAAGTGTAAGAACTATAATATTAACTTCTATAAAAAATCCGTAAATTACTGCAGATTTAATTCAGTAAATACTAAGTGAATGATTCCAAACTCTAAAATGATAGAAAGTAAATTTAATATAGCCGTTTTAATAGATGGTGATAATGCTCAACCTAAATTGATAAAAGAAATTTTAGAAGAGGTTTCTAAATATGGAAAGGCTACTATAAGAAGGATTTACGGAGATTGGACTTCACAACAAATGAATAGCTGGAAGGCGATTATCAATCAACATTCTATAAGTCCCATTCAGAAGTTTTCATATACTACAGGTAAAAATTCTACGGATGGATCTTTAATTATTGATGCTATGGATATTTTACATGGTAAGAATATTGATGGCTTTTGTATTGTATCTAGCGATAGTGATTATACAGGGCTAGCAAAAAGGATTCGAGAAGAAGGACTATTTGTTATGGGAATTGGAGAGAAGAAGACTCCACAAGCATTTGTGAAATCTTGCGAGGTATTTACATTTACTGAGAATTTGGTAGCAAGAGATGCTTCAGAAAAGCACAAGTCCAAACCTAAACAAGAAGAACACCATACAGAAAAAGCTAAGCCCGTAGCTCCCAAACCTAAATTTTCTAAAGAAGATTTGGCAACTATAGCAAAGGCTTTTGAAATTTCTTTAAATGAAGAAGAAGAGGCACATATTTCTAAATTAGGAGCTAACATTAGAAAGATAGATCCTAGTTTTGACCCTCGAAGTTATGGTTTTAAAAGTTTAACCAAGTTATTTGAGAATTTAGATAAATATGAGGTTCTTAAAAATGAAGTAGGAGGGTTGAACCATCCGCTGATAAAGATTAAATAAAAAAATAGTAGGGGTTTTAAAGCCCCTACCTGATTTCTGCTTACACAGTTTTATAACACTAAAATAATTACTTCTTCTTTTTAGAAAGTCCCTTTGCTTCAACCAATTCTAATTTATCTAAATCAGAACTAGTTGTAAACATACCATAATTAACAAGTGCTTTTCCCTTTTCAATTTTATCGAGTGTACCTACAGATTTACTTCCAATTAAGCGTACTCTATCTCCAATTCTTAAAATGTGTTTTGGTTTTTCGGGCTCTTTAGCTTTCTCTATTTTTTCCTTTTTCTTTTTCTCGCGAATTACTTTAACTTCCTTCTGAACTTCTGCTTCAACAGCCATTTTCTTAGCGCGCTCTTCTTTTTTCTTAGAAGCAGATTCTCTCTTCCGTTTGGAATTTTCCGTTTCTACAATTCTTAGGAATTCTGATACCAACGGACGTTTCTTTTTATTGATAAAATAACTTTCAGAAATATCATTGATCTTATTTCCTAAATAAATCATTCGCTGATTATGATCATATAATTGCTGATAGTTCTCCAGTTTAGCTTTAATTTTAGCATTTAGTTCTTCTAAACGCTTAGCCTCATCTCTGGCTTTAACTTCTTCCTCTTTAAGGTTTGTAGAAGTTTTCTCCATCTTATTACGCTGCTTTTGAAGCTTAGCAATAGTTGCATCAAAACGAACTTTTCCGCTTTCTACTTTCTTTTTAGCACGATTTATTAAACTATATGGGATTCCATTTTTTTGAGCTACTTCAAAAGTAAAAGAACTTCCAGCTTCTCCAAGAACAAGCTTAAATACAGGTTCTAGAGTCCTATTATCAAATCTCATATTTGCATTAGTAGCATGGGGAAGTTCGTTTGCTAGTAATTTTAGATTCGCATAATGAGTGGTAATAATACCAAATGCCTCACGTTCATAAAAAACCTCTAAAAATATTTCGGCTAAAGCACCTCCCAATTCTGGATCACTACCCGTTCCAAATTCATCGATTAAGAAGAGTGTTTCTTTAT
This sequence comes from Joostella atrarenae, assembly GCF_021764745.1. Classification (GTDB taxonomy): domain Bacteria; phylum Bacteroidota; class Bacteroidia; order Flavobacteriales; family Flavobacteriaceae; genus Galbibacter; species Galbibacter atrarenae. The sequence continues at coordinate 313,661 of NZ_JAETXX010000002.1, forward strand.
TACATTTCCGTAAGAAGAAATTCATATTCTTTAATCTATAACTATACGTACTTAAATGGTTTTCTATGGATTGATTATCACCAATATCAGTCAATACATTATCAAAAAGACACATTACACTGCGCTCATGAACTGGAACTAATAATCCACTTTGAAGCATGACCTGTAAAAGCCCAACCGTTTTTAGCGTAATACTTTTTCCTCCTGCATTAGGTCCAGAAATAACGATAATTCTATTCTCTTGGTGTAATTCTATCGTCTGCGGATAGGTCTTTTCACGCTTTGCTTTATTTGTTAAGAAAAGAAGCGGATGGTAGGCATCAATAATATTAAAATAGCGTTTCTCTGTAATTTCAGGTAATAACGCATTCATTTTATCAGCATACTTTGCTTTGGCAGCAACAACATCTACAAGACATAAAAACTCTTGGTAGTCGATTAATAGTTTTCTATAGGGGCGAAGAAAGTTGGTGAGCTCTTTTAATATTTTATGAATCTCTTCTTTCTCATCATACTCAAGATTATTAAGATCTCTACTGTATTGTCTTGTAGCTTCTGGTTCTATATATACAATGCTTCCAGTTTTGGAATTCCCCATAATAGCGCCTTTAACACGCTTTCTATACATTGATTTCACCGCTAGAACACGGCGGTTATCAACAACGGTTTCTCTAATATCATCCAAAAGTCCCGCTGAAGAATAACTACTCAAAGCACTTGCAAAACTTTGATTAATCTTTGCACGTACACTATTCATTTCTCTACGGATATTGTATAATGCAGGCGTAGCGTCATCTTTAATCTCCCCAAAACGATCTATAACTTCATCTACTTTTTGCTGAATCTCTTTTGTAAAATGAATTTTTTGAGCAGTTTGGTTTAAAGTAGGGTAGTAGTCATTAAACTTTTTATAAAACAAAATATGAGTGTTCACAGCAGTAGAAATAGCTGATACTCTTCTAAAACCTTCAACTTCAATAAGTGTGTTCTCAATTTTTAAGAGTTGAATCTCTTTTGTGATAGCTTCAAAATAATGATGAGGAATGCTATTATTATTTTCAAAAGAAGCTAGATATTCATTTGTTAAATGAAGTGACTCTAATAAAGATTCTTTTGTTCTATATGGAGTTATTTTTAAAGCACTTTCCTTTCCTAAATCTGTACTACAAAGTTCTGATACTTGTGCTAGCACTTTAGAAAATTCAAGGTCTTGTAATGTCTTTTTATGTATTTTATTCATATAATTTAGATCCGAATACTTTAGGATTTATGCAAATTTACATACTAATTTGGATTTATGGTCTAGATTAAAAATAGATATAGGATTTAAACATTCATCTATTTTTTAAGATTATTGTATTATTCAACAGAAAAAAAGAGTTTTTTATGAAAACAGCGTATAAAAAGATTAAAAAACAATGTTTCAAATATTAAAAACTTATTAATTCTTATATTTTTGTTGATCTAATAAAACCACCTTACATGAAAATATACTTATTACCACTACTAATCTTACTATCTTTTAACCTATCAGCTCAACAAGATTCTGATATTATAATGACTAATATTAGAAATGAAAATAGGAATAGTATAAAAAGTATTGATGAATTGGATCAATCCGTTACTGAGTTATTAAAAAAAAATAATAGTGATGGGACTTGGGATGATATCGATTATAAAATGATTGAAAGGACGAAATGGCAGCCAGTACAGCATATAGAACGAATTGCAACGTTAAGTAATGCTTATACTATTCCTGAGAGTACTTATTTTGAAGATGTAAAGCTTTTTAATACCATAGAGCAAGCTTTAAAATTTTGGGATAATCTAAATCCAATAAGTAAGAACTGGTGGTTTAATGAGATCGCTGTACCTAAAAAATTAGGTCACTTATTAATAGTTTTAAGAAAAGGAGCAAGACAAATTGATGAGTCACTTGAAGCAAGATTAATTAAAAAATTAAATAGGGGAGATGTTTTTAAGAAAACTGGCGCTAATAAATTAGATATTGCCTTGCATTTTATCTATCGTGGGTGTTTATTAAACGACCCTGAAATTATTAATATTGGAGCCACACAGTCATTTATTCCTTTGGCATTCACTAATAAAGAAGGAATTCAATATGATTATTCTTATCAGCAGCATGGACCTCAAATATATATTGGAGGTTACGGTTCGGTTCTTGTAAATACTGAGTTGCAGGTAGCTTCATATTTACAAGGCACTTCTTATGCTTTATCAGGAACAAAATTGAAGATCTTATCTAAGTTTGTTTTGAATACTTATGCAGGTGTTCACAGAGGAAAATATATGGATTTTAGTGTTACAGGAAGAGGTATTGCAAATAAAAATACCTTGAGCAATGAGGGTTTTACTGGTACATTAGAGAAATTAAAATTAATTGATGCTGAAAATGCTAATAAGTATGATGTATTGATTTCGAGATTCAATGAGTCTCAACCTCCAAGTTATGATGTTAAAAAACGACATACTCAATTTTGGGAATCAGATTTTACACTTCATAACGATCCGTCGTATGCATTTTCTGTGCGAACCTCTTCTACCAGAACGTCAAAATCGGAAAATGGAAATAAAGCAAATTTAAAAGGTTATTTTTTAGCTGAAGGAGCCACTTCTATCCGTGTAGATGGTGATGAATATTATAATATTTTTCCTGTTTGGCAATGGAGTAAAATACCTGGAGTCACTGCACCTAAAGTTTCTAATATTCCAATTCGTCATCAATGGTCTGTTTTGGGAACTTCCGAGTTTACTGGAGGTGTTACAGATAGTATTTATGGCGCAACGGCGTATGTTATGAAGGATTTTAATACTGAAGCTAAGAAAGGCTGGTTCTTTTTTGAGGAGGAAATCGTATGCTTAGGAAGCGGAATTAATGCTACCGCAGATGAGAAAATTCTAACCACTATAAATCAGTGTTATTTAGATGGTTCTATTATTATATCAGAGAATAATAAAACTTCCACTGTTCCAAATGGAAACAATAACACGAACGATAACATAGATTGTATACTGCATGATAAAATCGCTTATTTTTTTCCTGATCATGGAAATGTAAGATTTACTAATGGATCTCAAACTGGAAATTGGTATGAGATTAATAAAAATCGATCTAAAGATATGGTTAGCGAGGCTGTTTTTACATTATGGTTGGATCATGGAGTGAAACCTAAAAATGCTACTTATAGCTATATTGTTACGCCTAACAAGGATATTAATTCAATACAGAAATATGATAGCGAGAATATAGTTATTGTTGAAAATTCTAAAGATATCCAGGCAGTTTATAATAAGAAGCTTGATGTTATGGAAGTAATATTTTATACACCAAATAAATTAAATTATAAGGATGTAAATATAACGGTAGATAAGCCTTGTGTATTATTGCTAAAGAACATTAAAACTCCTCATGTAAATATTTCTATTGCTGACCCTAGTCAGCAACAAGCAGCAATTAAACTGATAGCAAAGCTTCCTGAAATTAAAAAATCTAGAGTATTAACCTTAAATTTACCTACAGGAAATTATGCGGGTTCAAGTTTACCGTTTGTAATAGATAGTAATACTCCTGTGTTTTTCTAATAAGAAAACTTCAAAAATTATCTAACTATGGAAATAGCTATTAACGATACTTGGAAAGAGCAATTAAAAGGGGAGTTTAGCAAAGAATATTTTAAAGAATTGGTTTCCTTTGTGAAAGAAGAATATGCTAACCATGTTTGTTACCCACCAGAAAATGAGATTTTTGCAGCTTTTAATTATTGTGCTTTTAATGATACTAAAGTAGTAATTATTGGTCAAGATCCTTATCATGGACCAAATCAAGCAAATGGACTCTGTTTTTCGGTTCATGATGGAATAAAACATCCTCCTTCGTTAATTAATATTTTTAAAGAGTTAGAAACAGACATTAATAAGGATTATCCAGAAAGTGGAAATCTAGAATCATGGGCTGAGCAAGGAGTATTGTTATTAAACGCTACGCTAACCGTGCGAGAGCATGATGCTGGAAGTCATCAGAAAAAGGGATGGGAAGTTTTTACTGATACTATTATAAAAACTATTTCAGATAATCGGGAGGATATTATTTTTTTACTTTGGGGAGGTTTTGCTAAAAAGAAAATAAAACTCATCGATACTAAAAAACACCATGTACTTACTTCAGGACATCCCTCCCCATTAAGCGCAAATCGCGGATATTGGTTTGGGAATCGTCACTTCAGTATATGCAATGAAATTCTTCTTAAAAATGGTAAGAAACCTATTATTTGGTAGCTATTTGAGAATAAGGCAGGCTTTTCTCTATAATAGTCAATCGCTGTAATTGTTCTTGTACATTTTTAACCGTAATCGGGTTTATAGCTTCTTGACTCCAACGTGTAATGGAAAGCCATTCTTGGATATCTTCAATTTTCTGTTTATATCTATTGGATAGCATTCTATCAATACTTGGGATGTCTTTAAAATCTTCAGTATAAACATTTATTACCTCTAGAATATGCTCCACAATCGAAGGATTCTTTTTTAAAATCTCATCAGTAGCAGCAATTACAAAACAAGGCCATGGAGTAGGGCAGTCTCCAACTCTTTTAAAAATCCCTTTATCAACAATAGGCTTCGTTGTAAAATGTTCCCACATGAAATAATCGGCAGTACCATTTGATAGAGCTTCAATAGCACCATCTAAATTATTAACTACTTCAAATTTTAAATCGTTGGTGTTCCAACCATTATTATCCGCGTTAACATAGGCCATTAAGTGACTCCCACTTCCATATCTAGAAATAGCGGTAGTTTTTCCTTTTAAATCTTCGATCTTCTTGTAGGGAGCTTTTCCAGCTGTATGAATTCCCCAATACAAAGGTGATTGTACAAAAACTTGTACTATTTTAGATGGATTTCCACCTACAATATCTTTGATGATTCCTTCAGTTAGAATAATGGCAATATCAGTTTCTCCTTCACGAAGCATATTACACATTTTCCCTGTCCCTTCAGGAATGTCTGTCCATTCTAAATCGATCCCTCTATTTTCAAAAGCTCCGTCTTCGATAGCAAGATGCCAAGGCAAGTTGAAATGTTCTGGAACTCCTACAATTTTTACTTTTTTCATCTTAAAAATCCTTTACGTTATATTCTACTAATTTTGCATAAAGCATGTAACTAAAAATAGGTGGTGTGATTTATTGTTGGTGTAAATGTAATATTTGTTTTTATTCCTTCAGAAAATAAAATTGATAAACTAGGAAATAAGTGCTTTCTAGTTGAAAACAGTAGTTAAATTTAAATATTTATTGAGTGATTATAAAGAGAGTTTCTCTAGTGTATATTTAATTAAATTTTCTGTAGCAAGCGTAGGATTCTCAGAAAAGCTTCCATTTGGTCGATTCGCAATAATACAATTCATAGAGACTGCTTTATGACCTAATAATTGTGCTAACCCGTAGATTCCAGCAGTTTCCATTTCTAAATTTGTTACCCTAAATCCTTTATAGTTAAAGGAAGCAAGTTTGTCATTTAGCAACGGATCTTGAGTATCTAAGCGTAATTTTCTTGATTGTGGACCATAAAAACCTACATTGGTAGCCGTAAATCCAAGATGGATTTTATCACTCATAAGTTTACTCCCTAATTCTTTGTTATAAGCAACAACATAGGGAGTAGACTTTTGATCTGACCAATCTGTATGTTTTATAATTTCTTGCTGAATTTCTGGATGCTGAATATGTTCACTTCTATAAAAGTGAAGTAAACTATCGAAACCAACTGCATACTCACTCATTAAAAAGCTGTCTGTAGGAATCTCAGTCTGTATAGATCCACTAGTTCCAATCCTTACAATCTCTAATGATTGCAGCTTGCTTTTAACGGTACGAGTTTTAAAATCGATATTTACTAAGGCATCTAATTCATTGAATACAATATCTATATTATCTGTTCCAATACCTGTAGAAACTACAGAAATTCTTTTATTATTAAGATACCCCGTATGAGTTACAAACTCTCTCTTTCCTTTTTTTAATTCTATACGATCAAAATATTGGGAAACGGTAGCTACTCTCTCTGGGTCACCAACAGTAATAATTGTATTTGCAATATCTTCTGGAAGTAAATTTAAATGGTAAATGCTACCATCTTCATTTAGTATTAATTCAGATTCAGCAATTTTACTCATTCTATAATTTTAGTAATTGACCTTCCTCTTCTAAAAATAAAAAGGAATATTTTGGTGTTCCTCCTAAATACTCCTTATCGCTTCTTATGTTTGGATAGTAATTCTCTATTTTTTCAGCTACTTTAACGCCTGTTTTGGTAAGTTTTACTGGATTAAAAGATCTAAATAATGGTCTTAAATTATTTGCCATTTTAGTAAACTGCATATCTCCAAATCCATAAATACCTTGGCTACGTAGCATTTCATTGACTATTTCTTCTTTAGAAGCTAACTTGGTATCAATACTTTTTTGAAGCATCAAGTTCTCTAATTCGTTTAAACCATTTTTTAAACTCGGAAATCTATGAATATGAGCTTCCATAGCTTCAGAAAGAAATATAAGCTGACTCTTATTTTGTTTTATAGCATTTTGAAGTCGGATAGGATTGTTCTCGCAATAGAGTTGCCAGATATAATCACCATACTCAATATCATCTTTAGAGAGCAGAACCTTATTCTCGTATACTTCTTTTAACTTGTCATTGCTCAATGTAGAAAGTCCGTTAAGAGAATCTATATTATCATCTGGGTAAGCTAAGAAAATAGCTGCTTCTTTGCGGTTTTTCTTAAGCCAACTAATAACAGCAATCATATTTACCTGACAAAAGAGATCGCTATCAAACCACAATACAATTTCTTCTTGACTTTTCTGATTACAAAGATTTCTGTACTCTTTTAAAGTCCTATTTATAAAAGTGTCTTTCGTGATTTTATAAGCCCTATTAAGATACTCATATCGGTGACGCCAAAAGGTTTCACTACCAACTTCATTAGTAGTTTTTCCTTCACATAGCATTTCTCGCCATGTAATAATATCACCAGAAATATTTAACTTATTTAAAACAGCAGTAAAGCTGTCTCCGTTTGTAATATGTAGTGTATTTGCCATTTTAATATAGGTTAGAGGAATGTAAATGTATTAATTAAGGGTTAAAAAACAATAAAATATGTATTAATTCTATAACGTTAGAACTAACATATTATTTGATATAGAAATACATTTTGCGGTAAGTACTGCTATTGCTAAAGTTATCGATAAACTACTAACCACCAACACGTTTAACCTTAAAGCCTTTTTCTTTTAGCATAGTCATTATTTTATCCCTGTAGTCTCCTTGGATAATTATTTTATCATCCTTAAAGGAACCTCCAACACTCAATTTGGTTTTTAATTCTTTGGCCAATTTTTTAAAATCCTCTGTAGCGCCAGTATAGCCATCAATTATAGTGATAGGCTTTCCTTTTCGCTTTTCGTATTTACAAAGCAACGGTTCATCTTGCATCCAAATCTCATCTTTTCCATCTTCTTTTTGTGGTTCTTCTTGAAACTCATGATCTGGAAATAAGTTTTTAAGCTGATCTTGTATGTCCATTATAATATTGTATTCTTAAAAAATTACTTTTTAATTAATCCCAACTCTATTAAACGCTCATGAAGAAATTCTCCAGAAGTAATATCATCATATAATTTAGGATGGTCTTCATCTATACAGTTTTCCAAAACATTTAAAGGCATATCGCTTACAGGATGCATAAAAAATGGAACAGAATATCTAGAAGTACCCCAAAGTTCTTTAGGCGGGTTTATTACTTGATGAATTGTAGATTTCAACTTGTTATTAGTATGTCTAGAAAGCATATCCCCAACGTTAATCATTAATTCGTCTGGCGCTGCAATAGCATCAATCCATTCTCCTTCATGATTCTGAACTTGCAATCCTCTTCCTTGCGCACCCATTAACAAGGTTATTAAATTTATATCCCCATGAGCTGCTGCTCTTACTGCATTTTTTGGTTCTTCTTTAATTGGAGGATAATGAATTGGTCTAAGAATAGAGTTTCCATTCTTAATATATTTATCAAAATAAACTTCGTCTAAGTCTAAATGAAGCGCCAAAGCTCTTAAAACATACTTTGCTGTTTTCTCTAACTGCTTATAAGTTTCTTTCCCTACTTCATTAAAGTTAGGAAGCTCTTTTACTTGTACGTTATCTGGATATTCCTCTGCTAATTTAGCATCATCTTCTACATATTGTCCAAAATGCCAAAACTCCTTTAAATCGCCTTCTTTTCTTCCTTTAGCATGTTCTTTTCCAAAAGAAGTATATCCTCTTTGTCCTCCAATACCTTCAATCTCATATTTATCCTTAACTTCACTCGGGAGGTCAAAGAATTTCTTTATCTCAGCATATAAGTTGTCAATCAACTTTTCAGACAGGAAATGACCTTTTAAAGCCACAAAACCTATCTCTTCATATGCTTTACCTATTTCAGCTATAAATTTCTGCTTACGATTTGGATCTTCAGAAAGAAAATCGCCTAAATCTACACTTGGTATCTTATTCATTTTTATACAATTTTATACGGCATAAGCCTGAGATATCTAACAAATGTAGCGAATTATGATTATTTAATAATTCGGCTTAGTATTTTTTATAGAAATCAAGGTTTATTAATTGTTGAATTATTTATTGCTGATTGTCTTTACTATCCTTGAAATTATGCTTTTTGAGAATTAAAATTTATAGGATGCTTATTGTTATTTTTCTACATTTGATACAAATGTGTTTAATATGAATGATACATCCATGAGTACCTTTTTTGATTATAACAGACAAGACATAGATTCTGAAACGCTTCTTTTATTGTATCGAAATATGTTGAAGTCTAGAATGATAGAAGAAAAGATGCTGGTTTTGCTAAGACAAGGAAAAGTTTCTAAATGGTTTAGTGGAATAGGGCAGGAAGCCATTGCTGTAGGAGTAACAATGTCTTTAAATACTGATGAGTATATTCTTCCGATGCATAGAAACTTAGGGGTGTTTACAACAAGAGAGATCCCTTTAAACAGGCTTTTTTCACAGTGGCAAGGAAAAGCAAACGGTTTTACCAATGGGAGGGATCGTAGTTTCCACTTCGGAACTCAAGAATATAAGATTGTTGGAATGATTTCTCATTTAGGTCCACAATTAGGTGTTGCAGATGGAATTGCTTTAGCACATAAATTAAGGAATGAAAAAAAGGTAACAGCTGTTTTTACGGGAGAAGGGGGTACAAGTGAAGGTGATTTTCATGAGGCACTGAATATTGCTTCCGTTTGGTCGTTACCTGTGATGTTTTGCGTTGAAAATAATGGTTATGGGCTCTCAACGCCCACTTCAGAACAATATAAGTGTATAAATATTGCTGATAAAGGTGTAGGTTATGGGATGGAATCTCATATAATTGAAGGAAACAATATCTTAGAAGTTTACAGAAAAGTCAAAGACATTGCCGAAAGCATAAGAAATGAACCACGTCCTGTTTTATTAGAGTTTAAGACTTTTAGGATGCGTGGCCATGAGGAAGCAAGTGGAATTAAATATGTGCCTGAAGATTTAATTGCTGAATGGAGAACTAAAGACCCATTATTAAATTATAGAGAATACTTATTTAATGAAGAAGTTTTATCTGTTGCTACTGAAGAATCTTATCGAAGTAAAATACAATCGGAAATAGATGAGAATTTACAGATTTCAAGTGCAGAAAAAGAAATTTCTTCTACTGAATCAAAAGAATTAAGTAGTATATTTCATACGTTTCAAAATGAAGAAGTTAATCCGAATCAGACTAAAAAAAACATCCGATTTGTAGATGCTGTTTCAGATGGTTTAAAGGAGAGTATGCTAAAGCATAATGACCTCGTAATTATGGGACAAGATATCGCCGATTATGGAGGAGTTTTTAAGGTTACAGAAGGTTTTGTTGAGCAATTTGGAGCAGATAGAATAAGAAACACGCCAATTTGCGAATCTGGGATTGTTTCTACCGCTATGGGACTCTCTATTAACGGGATGAAGGCTGTCGTAGAAATGCAATTTGCAGATTTTGCTTCTAGTGGCTTTAATCCAATAGTAAATTACTTGGCAAAATCTTATTACCGATGGGAACAGAAAGCAGATGTAGTTATAAGAATGCCCTGTGGTGGCGGTGTGGGAGCAGGTCCTTTTCATTCACAATCTAATGAAGCTTGGTTTACAAAAACACCTGGATTAAAAGTAGTTTATCCCGCTTTTCCAGAGGATGCAAAAGGATTATTGATTTCAGCAATAAACGATCCCAATCCTGTCATGTTTTTTGAGCATAAAGGATTGTACAGAAGTATTTCTCAAGAGGTTCCAGAAGGATATTACAATACTCCAATAGGGAAAGCTAAAATAGTGAGAGAAGGCGATAAGGCTACAATTATAACTTATGGAAGTGGCGTCCATTGGGCCTTAGATCTTTTAGAAGTTGCTAATGATTTATCAGTGGAAATTATTGATTTACGAACGCTTTCCCCTTTAGATACGGAGACTATATATAATTCAGTTAAAAAAACAGGGCGCGCACTAATTTTACAAGAAGATACCTTATTTGGTGGTATTTCTAGTGATATTTCAGCAATGATTACAGAAAATTGTTTTACTTATTTAGATGCTCCCATAAAAAGGGTCGCGAGTTTAGATACTCCGATTCCATTTGCTAAGTCGTTGGAAAATCAGTTTTTAGCCAAATCTAAGCTTGAAAAATCACTGTATGAACTGTTAGATTTTTAGAATATTTACGAATTAATGTTTTGTTAATTTAACAAGATAATACTTATTTTCAACAGCATTTTTATTATCTTAGTAAATAGATAAATTATTATATACTATAAACTAAAACAACATGAAAAATAAGGCGTATATTTTTATACTATTGATGTCTTTCGTTTTAACCTCATGCGGGAGCTTGAGTAAAGAAAACAGAGATAATCGTAAATCCTTAGATGGTACTTGGAAATTGACCAATATAGATTATCAGAATAACGAAGGGTATTTTAAATCTATATTATTTAACGACGTATCAGCAAAGTGCTTCAGAGGTAGCGAATGGTTTTTCCGTTCTAATAATAGCACAGGATTTTACAATATCTTAGAACCTGGAAGTTGTGCTCCTGGTCAACGTAATATCCGTTGGTCTATTCAAGATGACGCGAATGGAAATCCAACAAAATTTCAATTTAAATTTACTGATGAGAAGAAAAATGATATTGGAGGAGGATATGGTTATGTATTCCAAATCAATTCTTTATCACCAGAAAAAATGGTAATCTCAGCCGATGCTGCTGTAGATAATGGTTCCGTAACTGTAGTTTACGAATTCACAAAAATAGCATCACTTAGATAATTAATAAAAAAACTATATCAACATCATTATGAAAAGAATCATATTAAAAAGTAGTATTGTATTAACTTCATTATTAATGCTAGTTAGTTGTGAGGCTATACAGAACTCCAATAATAAACAGAGAGGAACGGCAATAGGGGCTGGTTCTGGTGCTGCAATTGGAGGAATCATTGGAAATAACGTAGGAGATGGAAATAATTCTGTCTTAGGAGCTATTATTGGAGCAGCCGTTGGTGGTGCTGTTGGTAATAGAATTGGGAACAAAATGGATAGAAACGCAGAAGCTATTGAGGAAGCAATCCCTGGTGCTGAAGTAACTAGAATCGGAGAAGGTATTAATGTTACTTTTGATGAAAATAGCGGTGTTAAATTCCAATTGAATTCTGCTGATATTTCTGCTGAAGGTCAAGAAACACTTAGAAAAATGGCTGAAGTATTTGTAGAATATGATGATACAAATATTTTGATCGAAGGACATACAGATAGTTCTGGAGCCGATTCATACAACCTTTCTCTTTCTGAAAAAAGAGCTAAGTCTGTAGCTAGTTTTCTTCAAGCTAATGGAGTTTCTTCATCTAGAATGACAACAAAATGGTACGGAGAAACACAACCTAAATTTGATAATAATACTGAAGAAGGACGTGTTAAAAACAGACGTGTAGAACTTGGTATTGTAGCAAGTGATGAAATGATTCAGGATGCTAAAACTCAGTAATCATAATATATTATAATTTCAAGTCCGATTTTAAGTAATCGGACTTTTTTGTTTTGAAACTAATTTAAAACTTAAACATTATGAAGATTATAAACATTAGAATTTTAATACTCATCGTTATAATAATTGTCGCGGTGGGTTGTAAAGATCAAAAGAAAGAAAAAGAAGGGGTAATAAATGAGCCTGAAATAGAAATTCCTCAAGATGAACCTAAAGTTACAGTAGTGCAAGGGGAGGAAGTAAGTTATAAAACCGATTCAACAACCATGAAAGGGTACATTTCTTACAATCCAGAATTAGAAGGAAAAAGACCTGGGATATTGGTTGTTCACGAATGGTGGGGACACAATAAATACAGCCGTGAAAGAGCAGATAAATTAGCAGAATTAGGATATGTAGCATTGGCTGTAGATATGTATGGAGATGGTAAACAAGCCCAACATCCAGATGACGCAGGGAAGTTTGCAGGAATGGTAATGAAAAATATAGATGTAGCAAAAGCTAGATTTGACGCTGCTTTGTCTGTTCTAAAAAGCAATCCTCATGTGGATCAAGAGAAAATTGCTGCGATAGGTTACTGCTTCGGAGGAAGTGTAGTTTTAACAATGGCAAATATGGGCGAAGATTTAGATGCTGTTGCTGCTTTTCATAGTGGAGTTCAACTTCCTGTAATGCCATCAGAAGATATTAAGGCAAAAATATTGGTGTGTAATGGTGCCGAAGATCCTTTCGTTTCTGAAGAGTCTATTATTAATTACACAAAAGCAATGGATAGTGTGAATGCCGATTATGAGTATATAGCTTATGAAGATGCTGTACATGCATTTACAAGCAAAGATGCAGATTCTTTGGGTAAGAAATTTGATTTGCCATTGGCGTATAATAAACAAGCTGATGAGAAATCTTGGGAGGAACTGAAGAAGCTCCTAAATGAAGTTTTTTAATCTTTTCAATTAAAGTTTAATACAAACACATTAACAATCATTAAATCCGAGTTCGCGCTCGGATTTTTTGTTTTACATTGAATTGATTCTGTTAAAAAATCTTAATCCTCGTTAAAGTCCATTAAAACATATGGTTACCTCTTAAAACAATTGTAACTTATAGGTTAGATAAATCAAATAAACCTAAAAATTCAACTAATGGATAAACCCTTAAATGTAGCTCAGAAACTCATAAAGTCACATTTGCTTCAAGGAGAGATGACTCCAGGGAGTGAAATAGGAATTAAGATAGATCAAGCGCTACTTCAAGATGCCACGGGAACATTGGTGCAACTTGAATTAGAAGCCATGGGTTTAGATACTGCTAAAACAGAAGTTGCCGTTCAGTATGTAGACCACAACCTTTTACAAACAGATTTTAAAAATGCAGATGATCATCTCTTTCTACATTCTGCAGCTCAAAAATTCGGAATATGGTATAGCCGTCCAGGAAATGGAGTGAGCCACCCTGTTCATATGGAGCGTTTCGGTAAACCTGGTAAAACTTTAGTAGGTTCAGATAGTCATACCCCAGCAGCTGGTTCTTTAGGGATGCTAGCTATTGGTACTGGTGGGCTAGATGTGGCTGCTGCCATTGCTGGTCAGCCTTATTTTGTTAAAATGCCTCAAGTCATGGGGGTAAAGCTAACCGGAAAACTCCCTGATTGGGTCAGCGCAAAAGATGTAATTCTAGAGATGTTAAGACGTTATGATGTTAAAGGTGGCGTCGGGAAAATCATAGAATATTATGGTGATGGATTACAACACCTAAGCGCAATGGATAGACATGTTATTGCCAATATGGGTGCCGAATTAGGGGCCACAACAACGGTTTTTCCTAGTGATGAAGAAACCAAACGCTTTCTGAAATCTCAGGATCGAGAAGATGATTGGAAGGAATTAATTGCTGATGAAGGCTGTGAGTATGATTCTAAAGATGAAATTATTCTAGATGAATTAGTTCCTCTTATAGCTTTACCAACTAGTCCTGGGAATGTAGTTCCTGTACGAGAAGTTGAAGGGAAAAGTATTAGTCAGGTAGTAATTGGATCTTCTGCAAACCCTGGATTAAGAGACTTTTGGATAGCCGGAGCTATTGTAAAAGATAAATCTATAAATCCGGAAGTGTCTTTTGATATCAATCCTACTTCACGACAAATTATTCAGAATATGATTGATAATAGAGCTTTTGCTAATTTGATAAAAGCTGGCGCTAGATTTCATCAATCAGGTTGCATGGGATGCATCGGAATGGGACAAGCTCCTGCAAGCGGAACGATTAGTTTGCGTACGATGCCTCGTAACTTCCCAGATCGCTCTGGAACCAAAGACGATCAAGTACACCTATGTAGTCCAGAAACTGCTGCAGCTTCAGCATTGACAGGGAAAATTACAGATCCTAGAGATATAGAGAAACTATACAATATGAAATATCCTATTTATAAGGCTCCCGAAATGGATATTATAAATACAGATATGTTGGTTGCTCCTCCAGAAAATGGGGAGAATTTGAGTCTTAAAAAGGGACCAAATATTAAGGCGCTACCACACATTGAAGCTTTAAAAGATAGTTACAAAATTCCTGTAGTTTTAAAAATGAAAGATAATGTTTCTACAGATGAAATTTTAAAAGCAGGAGCAGAGGTATTGCCATTTAGAAGTAATATTCCAGAAATCAGCAAGTTTTCATATACTGTAATCGACGAAACATTCTACGATCGCGCTATGGAAGCTAAGAATCAGTATGGCGGACATATAGTGGTGGCTGGAGAAAATTATGCTCAAGGAAGTAGTAGAGAGCACGCTGCAATAGCACCAAAATATTTAGGTCAAGTAGCTGTAATTGCTAAGAGTTATGCCCGTATAGCATGGCAGAATCTTGTCAATTTCGGGATTTTACCACTAGAATTTATCAATCTTGATGATTATGACAAAATCCATCAAAATGCGATGGTAACATTTAAAAACTTAAAAGAAGATGTTCAAAATAGAAACCCTATTCGGGTTATTGTTTCCTATGAAAATAAGGAAGAAGAATTTCTTGTGAAACATACAATGAGTGAACGTCAAATTAATTTAATCCTTAAAGGAGGGATTATAAACGATTTTAAAGAAAAACTAGCATCATAAAAAAATAACTATGACACCATTAGAACAATTACATTTAGATAAAATTGCCAAAACAAATCATGAGATCTATGCGCTCTTAAAAATGCGCTGGAGCCCAAGAGTGTTTAAAGAAGACAAATTACCTGAAAGCGAAATAAAACAGCTTTTTGAAGCTGCTAGATGGGCGCCAAGCTCTAATAATATGCAGCCTTGGCGGTTTATGTATGCTGAAAAAGGAAGTGACACCTATGATGAAATAGTAGATTGCTTAAGTGATTTTAATAAAAGTTGGGTGGTAAATGCTCCTCTATTAATGATTACAGCTTATAAAGAAAATACCGATGATGGAAAACCTAATTTTCATGCATTACACGATTTAGGACTTGCGGTAGGGAATATGTGCGTACAAGCACAATACATGAATATAGGAGTGCATCAAATGGCCGGAATCGATTGGGAGAAAGCTCAAAAAGTTTTTAAAATTCCAAAAGGATACCACGTTTCTACGGCTATTGCATTAGGATATTACGGTGGAGACTTTAGTAAATTAAATGATAATCTGCTAGATATGGAAAAAAGTGAAAGAACACGCGTTCCTCAAGAAGATTTTGCTTTTAAAGACAGTTGGAAGAAATAAATAGAATAATTGATTTCTAAACGCTATAAAATCCTGAGAAATATAATTCTCGGGATTTTTTTTACACTATATTTAAGTAATTCAAATAAGGCAAATTACGTGCGAAAAATAGTTGGGACACAAATATATGATGTAATTATAATTGGTGGGGGATTGGCGGGCTTAACAGCAGCTATTCACTTATCAAAACTGAATTATAACGTGCTTGTCTTTGAGAAGAATACTTTTCCTCATCACAAAGTATGTGGGGAATATGTCTCGAATGAAATTCTTCCTTATTTAGAATATTTGAATGTTTCTATTAAAAATATGGAGACAAAAACAATTGAAAGACTTCAAATAACAACAGAAAACGGGAGTGGCATTGAAACTAAGCTTCCTTTGGGAGGTATTGGTATCAGCAGATATGCCTTTGATGATTTACTCTATAAAAAAGCAATCTCCAATAATGTAGACTTTCTTTTTGAAGTGGTTAAATCGGTAACTTTTAATTCAAATACTTTTCAAGTCACCACAAAATCAGGCACCTATAACTCTAAAATTGCTATTGGAGCGTATGGGAAAAGAGACTATTTAGATAAACAACTGGATAGAAGCTTTATAAATAAAAAATCTTCATGGTTGGGAATCAAAGCGCATTATAAATATGATGTTTTCCCAGATGATTTGGTTGCTTTACATAGTTTTAAAGGTGGATATGGCGGATTGTCTAAAACAGAAACAGGAGCCGTTAATTTTTGTTACTTAACTACTTATAAAAGCTTTAAATGTGTAAACGGAGTTGAAGAGTTTAATAAAGACATAGTTTCTAAGAATAAAAATCTTGCAACCTTTCTAAAAGATGCTGAACCCATTTTTGAACACCCAATGAGTATCGCGCAGATTTCATTTTCAGAAAAAGAAAGTGTTTACAATCATATTTTAATGTGTGGAGATACAGCTGGATTGATTCATCCTCTTTGTGGTAACGGAATGGCAATGGCTATACATAGCGCTAAAATTGCTTCGGAATTAATTGATATATTTTTTAAGAATAATAGCTTTAATCGTAATGAATTAGAGAGAAGTTATCAGAAAGAGTGGAATAAACAATTTAAATCTCGATTATGGATGGGAAGGCAGCTCCAAAAGATACTTCTAAATAATCATATCGCCCCTGCAAGCATGAAATTAATTACTAATTCTCCGTGGTTGCTGAACAAAATGATTAAACAAACACATGGAAAACCAATTTTATGATGCTTAACTTTTCAAAAAGATGTGAAGATCCAGAATCGATGGACAATCCAAACTTAGACGCTTCCATGCTTCAAGAAGTTTTAAAAGATTTGTCTACTGTAAACCGATTGTTAAGTGGGAATAAAATAACAATTAAAGCAATAAAAACACTCATGCAAAAGTATCCTAAAGATCATTATGTAATTGTAGATATGGGATGTGGTGATGGAAAAATGCTTAGGGATATTGCAAAATACTTCAGTAATAAGAAAATCACTTTAACACTTAAAGGAGTGGATTTAAGCGAAAAAGGGATTGAAATCGCTAGAAAGTTATCTGAAGAATATTCCAATATTTCATATTCTTGTCAAGATATTTTAAAGTTAGATTCTAAAGATTTTCCATGTGATATTTTATTATGTACGCTTACCATGCATCATTTTAAAAACCCTCAAATTCCTATTTTTTTGAATCAGTTTCTAAAGCTTGCTAAAATTGGGGTCGTTATTAATGATTTACAGAGAAGTAAACTCGCTTATTATCTATTTAAATTGTTTAGTGCTATTTTTATAAAGACCAAAATAGCTAAAGAAGATGGTTTAATTTCCATAAAAAGCGGCTTTATAAAGTCCGATTTACAAGATTTCGCAAATAACTTACCAGATACAACCAATATTATTAAATGGAAGTGGGCATTCCGATATTTATGGGTAATACTTAGAACCAAATCAATTTAAGTTTATGAAAGAAGTGAAAATAGTAACTGTAGCCAAAGAATTACCCGCTTTTCAGCGTAAAACGGAAGATATTTTGCCTTTAGTTGAAGTTTGGTTAGCAAATCAAGAGGAGCGATTTAGACGTAAGGTTATTAAGATCTTTGAAGGCGCTGCGGTAGATAAGCGTTATGCTATTATGGATGCTGAAGATGTGTTTACAAACACTTCTTTTGAAGACAAAAACAATATTTATATCCGAGAAGTAAAAAAACTAGGAACAAATGTGCTTAGAAAAGCTTTAGATAATGCTTCTTGGGAAGCAGCTTCTTTGGATTATATTATAACTGTTAGCTGCACAGGAATTATGATTCCGTCTCTAGATGCGTATCTTATTAATAACTTGGGGTTACGCCAAGATGTTGTTAGACTTCCCGTTACAGAAATGGGTTGTGCCGCTGGTGTAAGCGGACTTATCTATGCTTCTAATTTCTTAAAATCCAATCCTGGTAAACGTGCTGCAATTGTTGCTGTTGAAAGTCCAACTGCTACTTTTCAGTTAGATGATTATTCGATGGCAAATATGGTAAGTGCTGCTATTTTTGGTGATGGAGCTTCTTGTGTGTTGCTTTCTTCTGAAGAAAATGCAATAGGTCCAAAAATAATGGGAGAAGAGATGTATCATTTTAAAGATGCAACTCATATGATGGGTTTTGATTTAACCAATGATGGGTTAAAAATGATTCTCGATCCAGCTGTTCCAGATACTATTGCAGCTCATTTCCCTTCAATCATACATCCATTTTTAGAAAAACATGGAACTTCAATTGAAAAAGTAGACCATCTTATTTTTCATCCGGGAGGAAAGAAAATTGTGCAAACTGTAGAAGAACTATTTGGTAAACTTGGTAAGAATATAGATGATACACGAGAGACACTTCGCCTTTATGGTAATATGAGTAGCGCAACGGTTCTATATGTTTTAGAACGCTTTATGGAGAAGGACATTCAACCTGGAGAACAAGGTTTGGTTCTAAGTTTTGGTCCAGGATTTTCTGCACAAAGGGTATTGTTAGAATGGTAAAAAAAGAAAATTATGAAAGAGTATTTAAATAAAAAACCTCAATTCTGGGCGCTAATTCTTGGAGGGAGTAGTGGCTTAGGACTCGCTTCAGCAAAAAGGCTTGCAGAAGATGGCTATAATATCATTATTGTTCATAGAGATAGGAAGTCTGATTTCCCTAGTATTGAATCGGAATTTGATAAAATCCGTTCTCACAATATTCATTTTAAAAATTTTAATATTGATGCTACTAATACAGAAAAGAGAAATAGCACCGTTCAAAAAATTAAAGAATTAATTAAGAATGGACAAATAAAAGTGCTTGTAAATAGTATTGCAAAAGGGAATTTAAAACCTATGATTTCTGATGATACTACAACCTTAAAGAATCAAGACTTTCATCTAACAATAGATGCCATGGCAATTTGTGTGTACGATTGGACAAAGTTGATAATTGATGCGAATCTCTTTGCAGAAGACACTCGTATTCTCTCTTTTACTAGCGAAGGGAATGCTAGAGCTTGGGCAAATTATGCGGCGGTATCTGCTGCCAAAGCTGCTTTAGAGGCTATTCATAGAAATATGGCTTTAGAATTTGCTCCTTTAGGTATTAAAGCGAATTGTATACAATCGGGAATTACAGAAACGAATTCTTTTAAAATGATTCCTGGAAGCGATGTATTAAAGAAGAATGCTATCGAAAGGAATCCAAATGGACGATTAACCACCCCTAAAGATATTGCGAATGTAGTTTCACTACTTTGTAGAGAAGAAGCTAAATGGATTACTGGAACTATAATAAAAGCAGACGGAGGCGAGAGTCTTCTGTAAACATATTCTGAACTATGAGAAAGGAGCAAATCATAAAAAACATCCTTGAAAACCTACCATATCAAGAGCCATTTTTATTTGTAGATCAAATAAATAATATCTCTGAAAACACTGTAGAAGGAACTTACACATTCTCTAAAGAAGCTTATTTTTATAAAGGACATTTTAAAAAAAATCCTGTAACCCCTGGAGTTATTCTAACTGAATGTTGTGCGCAAATTGGATTGATTTGTATGGGTTTATATAACTTCATGTCAACCAATACTTTGATAGAAAATGATTCACTTGCTATTGGACTTAGTAGTTCTGAAATGGAGTTTTATAAGCCTGTGCTTCCTTCGGAAAAGGTTCGTGTTACTTCTTCAAAAATATATTATCGCTTTCATAAATTAAAATGCGAAGTAAAAATGTATAATCAAAAAGAGGAACTCGTTTGTAAAGGAACGATTGCAGGGATGATAAAATATAATACGGATGCAAAATAGAGTTGTTATAACAGGTATGGGCGTATGTGCTCCTAATGGGATAGGGCTTGATGACTTTACTAATTCGCTCGTTAATGGAGAAAGTGGAATTACTTTTCATCAAGAACTATCAGATTTGAAATTCGGTTGTCAAATTGCTGGGAAACCAACTGTTAGTCAGGAGTTATTAAAGGAATATTTTACAGATTTACAGCTTCGAGGACTCAATGCTAGTGGAATTGTATATGGAGTGATTGCAGGGACTGATGCTTGGAAAGACGCTGGATTGGAGTATTTGGAGGGCGATGCTCCTAATTGGGATGATGGAATTATATTTGGAACCGGAATTTTAGGAGTAGATAAGTTTAGAGACTCCATCCACTTAATAGATCAAGGCAATGTAAGGCGATTGGGAAGCACTACCGTTTTACAAACAATGGCGAGTGGTATAAGCGCCTATTTAGGTGGTATTATAGGAGCAGGAAATCTAGTCACAACCAATTCGTCTGCCTGTACGACTGGCACAGAAGGTATTTTAATGGCCTATGAACGTATTAAATTGGGAAAAGCTAAACGAATATTAACGGGAAGCTGTTCCGACAGTGGGCCTTATGTATGGGGCGGTTTTGATGCAATGCGAATCTTACCAAGAAAATTTAATGAAAATCCTACGCAAGCAAGTCGCCCGATGAGTGAAAGTGCAGCAGGATTTGTTCCAGGAAGTGGAGCTGGAGCCCTAGTGATTGAATCTTTAGAAAGTGCGTTGGAACGGAATGCAACAATCTATGCCGAAATTCTCGGAGGTAATGTTAATAGCGGCGGACAAAGGGGAGAGGGGACTATGACGGCTCCAAATAGTATCGCAGTACAAAAGTGTATTACTGATGCTATAAAAGATGCTAACATTAGGAGTAATGATATTGATGCTATCAACGGACATCTTACTGCAACTGCAAAGGATTCGCTCGAAATTGAAAACTGGAGCATGGCATTAGAGCGCGAAGGAAAAGATTTTCCGTATATAAATTCTTTTAAAAGCATGTTTGGACATTGCTTGGCTGCCGCGGGGAGTATTGAAAGTGTGGCTACCGTATTACAATTTAAAGAAGGGAAGATTTTTGGAAATATTAATTGCGAAGACTTGCATCCTGAAATAGCGGAAATAGTAGAGCATAAGCAGGTTTTGCAAAAAACAATATCATACCAGTCAAATATTATAGCAAAAGCTAGCTTTGGTTTTGGTGATGTAAATGCATGTGCTATCTTTAAAAAGTATATAAAATAATTCCTACGCTATGAATAACGAACATTATGAAAAGTTAAAGGATATCGTAAAGGTATATCTCCCTGAAGATGTCTCTGTAAACGATATTACTGCGGAAAGTAATTTTACTAAAGAACTTAATATCAACTCGGCAAATCTAGTAGATATTGTATTGGATGTAGAAGACACTTTTGATATCATGCTTGAAAATGATGATATGAATAATATGGAAACAGTAAATGATGCTTTGTTGATTATCGATAAAAAATTGAAAGAGAAGCAGTAATACTAGCTCTTTTACAAATTAAAAAAGCGAATCCTAATTGCTTAAGATTCGCTTTTATATATGTTTCACATAATACCTTATGGTATATTAATGTCGGAAGAGTCTGGTTTAATGAGTTTTAATATATCAGAAAAGGTATGTGCCATAACCGCTTTATCTCCTCTAATAGCTATTGGATATACTAATGTTTCTGGGTGCTTATTCAACACTTTTAATGCATCTGTATCGTCCAATTCGACGTTTTCACCAAATAAGTTTGTAAATGCTGGGTGTTCTTTAGAAATAAGTTCTGGAACGGTTTTTCCAACTCTATTTGCAATTTCTACCCATTCGGTATCTGCAATTTTAGTCTTAGTTAAATCGATCGCCAGTACTTTTGCTTCCGAAGAAACTGCATACGCTTGGCATTCTCGACCTAGTTTTGTGCTAGGGTCGAATATAAATGTTATTTGTCGGTCGTCTGTTGCTATGATACTCATCTCTTCCACGTAATGTTATTTTTATTGTTTAGCCTGCATTTTTTCTTTCTTCTTTCTCAGTTGTTTATCGAGATCGTCAGTGGCTTCTGCTATAGACATTTCGAATATCTCATGAGATGCTTCTGCGAATAATCTTGGTCCAGGAACGCTCACACGAATGTTACATATTTTCCCAGTATTTTTAGAAGAGGTATTTTCTGTCTTAAAAAATACATCAGCTCTAACCATAAAATCATACTTATCTAAAAGCTTATTGATTTTTTTTGTTGTCAATTCTTCTAAACGGCTGCTTGCAGCTACGTTGTCGTATTCAAAATTTATCTGCATAGTTATTAGTATTTATTCACGAAAGTGAAGTTAATATTCCTTCAATTCTTTCTCTTGAAGTAACCTTCTTAAAATTACTAAAATTAACGATGCTGATGAAGTAAACTTTGCGTTTTAATAAGAATTTATGAAATCGTTACGCTTGGCAACAAATTAATGGGTTCCGAATTATAAGATTACTTTTAATGCGACTATAAAAAACATTCCTTCCACGGAAGAATTATAAATGTTCTGTAAGTTTTTTTACCAAGTCATTTTTAGAAATCATTCCCGATTGACGCCAAACTGAAGCTCCGTCTTTAAAAATCATAAAAGTAGGCACTCCACGAACTTGAAATCTGCCTGCTAATTCTTGATTCTTATCAACATTTACTTTAATAATATTGATATTGTTTCCCATAGCTTGTTTTACTTCATCTAAAACAGGCATCATTGTTTGACAAGGGCCACACCAATCGGCATAAAAATCTATCAATACAGGTTTATTAACTTCTATAATATCTTTAA
This sequence comes from Joostella atrarenae, assembly GCF_021764745.1. Classification (GTDB taxonomy): domain Bacteria; phylum Bacteroidota; class Bacteroidia; order Flavobacteriales; family Flavobacteriaceae; genus Galbibacter; species Galbibacter atrarenae. The sequence goes on from NZ_JAETXX010000002.1 coordinate 336,682, forward strand.
AACTACTTTTCATTTTAAGGTCTTTTGTATTTATACGATTAAAACAAACTTTTAGTCGGCAGAAATCTAATTTCCTTGCACTTTATCAGGATGCAAATACTTCTTTTCCATCCAAAATGTACCGAATGGAATAATAGAACACAGTAAAACAATAAATAAGGTTTTATACGACCATTTTAGTCTTTTAAAAAATACGAAAGCCATTACTACATACGTAACGAACAGGATTCCATGTATGTAACCTACAATTTTATTTGGACCTCCCATATCCATTAAATACTTTAATGGCATCGTAATTCCGAATAATAATAAATAAGAAATCCCTTCTAATATACTGATAAGTCTAAAATTCTTGATATTCATTTGTTTGATTTTTATACAAAAATAAAGCACCGAGACGAGTTTCGGTGCTTTAAAGTTGTTAAAGGTATGTTTATTTCTAAATAACCGTTGCTTTATTCGATCTTAGTAAGAAATTAATGATCAAGCTTGTAAACATTAAGCTTCCTCCTGTATTTTTTTGGCTACTTCTTGTACTTCATCTAAAACACGAAGTAGGTTTCCACTCCATAATTTTTCAATTTCCTCTTTACTATAACCACGTCTAACTAACTCTTTTGTAACATTCAAAGTTTCAGAAGCATCATTCCATCCATATATTCCTCCGCCACCGTCAAAATCGGAGCTAATTCCAACATGATCAATGCCAACTTTTTCAATTAAATAATCAATATGATCTACAAAATCTGCAACATCAACAGGGTTTTCACTTGCCTCAAAAGCAGCCACTTTTTCTGCTAGTCCCTTTTTAAAATCTTCATATTTACCAAAATAAAGGGCACTATCATTTTCAGATAAACCTAAAGCATTTTTACGCTCTGCTTCTGTATAACCCGCTTTAGCTCTAGCTTCTTTCTTAAAAGCCTCTAATTTTGACTTATAAATACTGTCTTTTATAACATTTACATACGGCCTAAAAGCTACAGTTTGTACTACGCCACCATTTTCTTTAAGCCACGCTAGTTGCTCGTCATCTAAATTCCTGCTGTGATCACTTAAACCTCTAGCAGAAGAATGAGATGCTATAATTGGAGCTTTGGTAAGCGCTATCATCTGTTTCATAGCTTCTTTTGAAGGATGAGAAACATCGATCATCATTCCATATTTATTCATTTCTGCAATTACTTGCTTCCCTAATTCACTTAAACCATTATTAGGCCATGTATCATCTTTCTCTCCTGTATTAGAGTCTGCTAACTGACTGTGACCTTGGTGAGCAAGCGACATATAACGGCCTCCCAGATCGTAAAATTTCTTAACATTGTTAATATCTGTACCGATAGGATATCCATTCTCAATCCCAATCATAGCCACCTTTTTACCTTTTTTATGAATTCTTCTAACATCATCAGAAGTTAAAGCCAATTCGATTTCATTAGGAGCTATTTCCTCACATAACTTATGGATTGCATTGAACTTAGCCATTGCATTTTCATAAGCTTTCTTATAACCGCTTTCTGTTAGTGAATCTTGCCCTGTGTAAACGATGAACCAAGCCACATCTAAACCACCTTCTTTCATCTTAGGAAGCGTAATCTGTGTATTTAGGTTTTGTGTGTAATTAATAGAATCTGTGAAATTATTAACATTGAAATCACAATGTGTGTCTAGCGTGATTACCTCTTGCTGAATGGCTTTTGCCTTCTCTGTAATTTCAGCTTCTGATAAGGATGATTTAGGGGTCGGATTTTCTGCTTTTTTACATGAAAATGACAGCGCAATAAGTAGCACTAAGAGGGGTTGTGTAGTTTTTATCATTAGTTTTAGTTTTATAGCTCCGTAAATTAAAATTATAAACTTAACCTACCAAATCTTCCGTAGAAAGAAAGGCTACTTATAAAGAAAATGTAATTTTTAAAGCACTATTTTAAGAGGATAGAAATTCTGGACTTATATATTCAGGATTGTTAAATCGTTCTTTATGCCCTACAAATTACCCTTAATTATATGTTAAATGGGGTTTAGTCTGTTGATTTCTATTGCTTTTAGTGTAAGTTCATTAGATAATCAAATTAAATAAAAAAGTATAGTATGTTAATTCCAACAAAGAAAGTACCTAATTTAAAAGTAGCATTAACAAATGGTGATCAATGGGAGTTGAGTTCTCAATTAGGAGAGAATTTTACGATGATTGTTTATTACAGAGGTTTACATTGTCCAGTTTGTAAAAACTATTTGGAGGATTTAGCGAAGAAACTAGAAGATTTTAAAGAACGCGGAGTGAATGTAATTGCTGTAAGTGCAAATACTAAAGAGCTTGCTATTGAAACTACAGAAAAATGGAGAATTCCGGGGTTAACTCTTGGATATGGAATGAGTATTGAAGAGGCTCGAGAATGGGGTCTTTATGTTTCTAATGGTATTTCAGACAAAGAGCCGAAAACATTTTTTGAGCCTGGATTGTTTTTAATTCTTCCAGACCAAACATTATACGCATGTTCTTTACAGTCTATGCCGTTTGCTAGACCTGAATTTAAAGATGTTCTAAATGCGATTAGCTACGTAAATAAAACTGGATATCCAGCAAGGGGAGACGCTTAAAAACATTTAAATCCAATCAGAGCACTTATTTACGCATCGGGGAGCATATTTCCGAGTAGGAGCGAGGCTACAATCCATAAGATTATAGACAATATTCCTCCAATAATTAAAAAGTGCTTGAACTTATAAAGTCCGAGTCCGTAAATAAGTGTATTTGTTTGGTAACCTAAAGGTGTAAAAAAGCTAAAGTTTGCCGAAAATAGTACAGCTAGTATAAAAGGTTTCAGTGGTAAATTACTGGCTGTGGCTAATGAAATAGCTATTGGAGTCATTATTATTGCCGTGGCATTGTTGGAGATAATTCCACTTAAAAGCATGGTAAATAAAAAGATGAGTCCGATGATAATGGTAGGCTGCTTTCCAGAAATTAATTCTAATAACTGAGTAGAAACCCAAACATCGGCGCCGCTATTATTCATTGCAATTCCTAAGGGAATCATTCCCGCTAATAAGAAAATTATCTCCCAGTTTATATTTTGATATACTTTGCTGAGCTCTGTACAATTAAACATCAGCAGAAGGAAACATCCTGTTAAAGAACTCGCCAAAATAGTAAGCACTCCCGATGCTGCTAAACCAATTACAGTTAAAAGGATACAAAGAGTAAGTACTTTTTTATAGTTTGGAACGGATGCATAAGAAGTGTGTTCTTGTAAAACAGCCATATTATCTATCGTAGAAAAGTCTGCCAAACGATCTTTTGGAACCTCTACCAATAAACGATCGCCAACTTTGAGTTTTATCCTATCTGGATTTGTATTTAATAATTTATCCTTTACATTCTGAATATTCTTTCTTCGTTTTATCGCCAATGGTAAACCTCCATTGATCATTTTTCCTTTCAATTCGTTTATAGAACGCTTTAATAGTGGAGCTCCAGGAAGCATTAATAACTCTACAAAAGCATTCTGCTTAGAATCAAATTCATTGCTATTTTCTTCATCATCTGAAGTTTGATCGTTGGAAACCTTATAATTATTGATGATAATCCCTTCTGTATCTTTAATTTTCACCAAGCTATCCATATTACAAGAGAGTAGGAGCTTATCTCCTTTTCTTAAGGTGATATATTTTCCTGGCGATTTATTGGAAATACCATTCCTAGTGAGTTTTAATAATGAAATTCCGGGATCATCAAATAAAAAAGTATCCATAATCTTTTTATCGATTAATTCTGAAGAAGCATCAAACTCTATACTCGTAAGATATTGATCCAATTCATATTCTTTATTCAAATTATTAGAAGTATCCCACGGAAGGAGGAAAGAAGTTAGTGTTACAAATACAATTCCGATAGCTAGAAATATAAGTCCATATTCAGAAAATTCGAAAAAAGTAAAGCGTTCTGCTCCAAATTTTGCAGCTACAGAATTCACTATTAAATTCGTAGATGTCCCCATTAAAGTGCAACTCCCTCCTAAAATTCCCGCAAAAGAAATAGGAAGTAACAGTTTGGAGCGTGGAATATTATATTTTATGGAAAGCTCTGTTAGAATCTTAATAAATACAATTACCACGGCTGTGGTACTTATAAATGCTGAAATAGTTCCAGAAATAGTCATAAACACAGGAATCAGCAGTAAAACAGGTAATGTTTTGAATCTTTTGAGTCCGTTTGCCAGCCAGTTAATAATTCCATTTTGCTCCAAAGCAATGGCGATAATCATCAAACAGAGAACTGTAATTGTGGCGCTATTTGAAAACCCACTTACCGCTTCTTCAGGTGAAATCACTCCAAATAATAATAAGCTTACGATTATAAAAAAGGCGATTTTATCTACCGGGAAAATTTCAAAAGCAAAAAATATCACGACGAGAAGTAATACTGCAAAAACATATATAATTTCGATAGACATCAATAAGTGTGTTAAGTTGGTTACTTAAAGATATTTCAATTTCTGATTCATATCTCTACCCTTTTTATAATTTTAACAATCTTTTATTTAATTTTCATGTAAACTAATACTACATTTAGTTCCAAGCCATCTAAATATAAAACATGAGCGAAGAAGAGAAGAAGAAACAAGAAGATATTGATAATGAGCTGCATAATTCTAAGAAATCCGATGATAATTCTGCAAAGAGTCATGGTGAGATTTTGGTAGAACAGATCTGCGAAGGACAAGAAATATACAAAAGAAGTACTAGCAGTATTCTCTTGAGCTCCTTAGCAGCGGGACTTGAAATAGGTTTTAGCTTTTTAATGATCTGCTCTGTTTTTTATTTTTTTGATGGAAAAGTAGCCGAAGATTCGCTTTTTAAAATAATAGCTTTAGTATATCCGATAGGATTTATATTAGTCGTTCTGGGGCAATCGATTCTATTCACCGAACAAACATCACTACTTACATTACCAGTACTTAACAAAAAACATTCCGTAGGAAGCTTAATGCGACTTTGGGGACTTGTAATAATAGGAAACTTAGTTGGAGGATGGATTATAGCCTTGTTTTTAAGTTGGATAGGTCCGGAATTAGGTATTTTCGATACAGCTACAATTAATAAAATAGGGGAGCATGTAACAGATTTCAGCGGACTCGTAATTGTATCTAGTGCTGTGTTAGCAGGATGGTTAATGGGATTATTATCTTGGCTCATTACATCTTCTAAAGACACCGTTAGTAGAATTATTATTATTTATGTAATCACTTCCATGATGGCCTTTACAGGGCTTCACCATAGTATTATTGGAAATATCGAAGTCTTTTCTGGTTTATTAAGCTCTCCAAATATTCATTTTTATGATTATTTTAAATTTCAAAGTTTAGCATTATTAGGAAATGCTTTAGGAGGTGCTTTTTTTGTGGCGCTTTTAAAGTATAGAGCATTTGTTTATAACGTATAATTCTTAAACCTAAATAGTTTAATCTATGATTTTCATACATTAAACTATTTTGTTTAACTTTTTTGATAATTTAGTTAAACAATTTTGTAACTTTATAATGACATTATACTAAATAAGTTGTCGTTATGAAGATTCTAATCACTGGAACCACGGGATATATAGCAAAGAGGCTAGTGCCAAAGCTTATAAATGCTGGGCATAATCTTGTTTGTTGTGTTAGAGACCTAAATAGGATTCCAGATGATATGACTCATAATAAGCAGATTACATTTCTGAAAGTTGATTTCACAAACATAGAAAATGTAATTATTCCTAAAGATATTGATATTGCCTATTATCTGATTCACTCTATGAGTGCTGCCACAAATAATTTCAGTGATTTAGAAGAACAATGTGCTAAAAACTTCAAAACGTTATTACAACAAACTAACTGTAAGCAGGTCTTATATTTAAGTGGAATTGTAAATGATGCTACTTTATCAAAGCATTTAAAATCTAGACTAAAGGTAGAAGAAACATTAGCTTCAGAAACATATGCATTGACCACCTTTAGAGCTGGGATTATTGTAGGAAGTGGAAGCGCATCCTTTGAAATAATAAGGGATATTGTAGAGAAACTACCGGTAATGGTAGCTCCAAGGTGGTTAAATACTAAAACACAGCCTATAGGAATTCGAGATGTATTAAACTTTTTAGAGAAAGCTATTGCCCGTAAAGAAGTGTATAACAAATCTTTCGATATCTGCGGACCAGAAATTCTTACTTATAAAGAAATGCTTTTAAAATTTGCGGAAATCCGTGGTTTTAAGCGCTATATAATTACATTACCCGTTTTAACCCCAAAACTATCCTCTTATTGGTTGTATTTTGTTACATCTACCTCTTTTAATTTAGCAAAAGCCTTGGTTGATAGCATGAAAGTAGAAGTGATAGCCAAACCAAGCGATATAAATTCGATATTAGATATCGATCCTTCTTCTTATGAAGTAGCTGTAGTTTTAGCCTTTCAAAAGATTGAGCAAAATGAAGTTGTTTCTAGCTGGAAAGATGCGATTAGCAGTGGTTTATTTCACGATCAGTTGAGTCAACACATTCAGGTTCCAAAATATGGTTGTTTTATGGACCTTAGAGTTAGAGAAGTTCATGACGAAGCATATACAATGGATAAAATCTGGTCTATAGGCGGAAAAAATGGATGGTATAGTTATAATATGCTTTGGAAAATACGTGGTTATATTGATAAAATTTATGGAGGAGTGGGGCTCCGACGTGGCAGAACAAACGATCATTACTTAGAAGCTGGAGATGCATTGGATTTTTGGCGGGTCTTATTAGCTGATAAACAAGAAAAACGCTTGTTGCTATATGCAGAAATGAAACTTCCAGGAGAAGCTTGGTTGGAATTTAAGATAGCAAAAGGGAAGTTATATCAAAGAGCTGTATTTAGACCAAGAGGAATTTGGGGACGTTTATATTGGTATTCTGTATTGCCATTTCATGCTTTTGTCTTCAAAGGAATGATAAATAATCTAGTTAATTAAACACTTTTATAAGATTGTAACTATATCAATTGATAAAATAAAGATATTATGAAAACAATATTAGTTATTGGCGGAAGTAAAGGAATAGGGAAAGCCATTATAGAATTACTTATTGAAACACATAAAATTATAAATTTTAGTAGAAGTGAACCTATTTTACATAATAATCTAACACACCATAATCTAGATGTGCTTACAGATGAATTACCGACGATTGAAGCGTTAAACGGATTGGTATATTGTCCAGGAAGTATTCAGTTAAAACCGTTTAAAAGGCTTGATATGGAAGCTTTTAATGTAGATTTTAGAATTAATGTGCTTGGAGCTGTGCGTTGTATCCAAGAATATACAAAAGCTTTAAAGCAAGGTTCAGGAAGTGTTGTTTTATTTAGTACCGTAGCCACAAAATTAGGAATGCCATTTCATTCGAGCGTATCGGCTAGTAAATCTGCCGTAGAAGGATTATCAAAATCTTTGGCTGCAGAATATGCAACACAGATTAGATTTAATTGTATTGCGCCAACAGTTACGGATACACAATTGGCAGAAAAGTTATTGCGTAATGATAAGCAACGTGAATCGATGATGATGCGCCATCCTTTAAAACAATATCTCCAACCAAAAGAAGTGGCCGAATTAGCAGCTTATTTATTATCAGATTCTTCTAAAGCAATTTCAGGACATGTTTTTCCAATAGACGCAGGATTATCCAGTTTAAAGATTTAATCGTAGTTTTTATATAAAGTAGGGGTTTTAAATAATTCTATTTTACATAATATAAATTATAGAACATTTTATAACACTTAGCACAAAAACGCTTTTGAGCGATATTTGACATAATTAATGATATATCGCCTTTAGGATTATATCTAGTAGTTATGTACACGCTAATTGTCGTTTCGTTAGAATAATTTAGAAGTGTAGCTATAATTAGCCGTTATGTAAAATTGCCACTACCAAGTGCCTGACTGCCGACAGGCAAGCTCGATTGCCTTTTAAAAATGATTATGATATCGTATTAATTTTTTTAAACACAATTTCCAACCGCTTTGCCAGCGCCTAAAAAAAAGCTAGCTTTTAGATGTTATTGAAATTTTGCATATACGAGGAAATCTTCGTTTTATTTTTTTTAGGATATTCTCGTATCGTTGCCACAAGAGCTTAAATTTTAAGAAATATAAAATTCTAAGCACTTGTTCTATTTAGAATTACTATTAATCTTTTTTAAATGTTTTATTATCTTTTTGTCTTGATACAAAAAGAAACAAAAAAATCAAGGCTGCACAAACCTTTGGAAACAATGTACGGCTCAATCGCTATATTTTAGAAAACATTGGAACTAGTTAAGATTGCTATGAACTCGCTTTAAACCTTGTTATTATTAAGACTATGTATTACTAAACCTCTAAAATATACACGCTCATTCGCCTATTGTTTTAACCAAAGTTTTCTGAGGCCATTTAAAATCTAACTTAGTTTAAACTTTAATTCCAAATTTTTTAATCTTATCTAAAGCATCATTTACAATTTGTAATCTTCTGAGGTCTATGTTTTCTTGTTTTTTAATTCTAGTTATAACAGTTTTTATTATACTTATTTCTTTGAAGCTTAATTTTCCAGTTTGTTCTCCTATAGCAATTACTTTTTTCCAAGTATCGTTTTCAACAAGTTTTAACCTGTTGTAAATTGAAATTGGGTCAATTAAATCTCTTTCTTCGAGTTTACTCAACTTAATAATTGAATCAAAATCTATGCTTTCATTTTTTAACAAATCTATTATTTCACTTCCTTTAGAAATTTCAAGTTCAGTTAAACTGCCATTTCTTTTTAGTTTACCTCGAATATTTGATACATAATTTTGTTGTACAATAGAAAGTGTATCTGTATTTATATTGTAAAAGCATAGTCCATCCCAAAAACGCAAACCTAAAGATGTGATTTTTTCTAAGGCGTTATATTTTTTTGTTTCTGCAATTTGGTCAATATCTGTTTCATACCTTAATTTAAAGTCCTTATCAGAAATCAAATATTTTTTTATTACATCTAAGTTTACAGGATGCTTAGTTATACTCTTTAATTTATCCCAATTTTTTTCACTTTTCGCAGCTTCACTAATTAATAATACATTCAAATTGGTAAAAAACTCATAAACAAAAATTAGAAGTTTTTTTAGCTCTATTTGAAATTCTTCACTTATATGTTGTTCATTCCAAATTTTACCTAAATCTAGTTTATTATTTGTTATGAAATGCAAGTATGATAATGCATAAGCAACTGTATGTGATTTAATATTTGTATCTCCTATTGGATCTTGATTTTTTCTACCAAAAAGTTTATCTGTAGCCTTAAAAAGTATTGCATTTGCAATAATATCTTCCCAATATATTTTATTTGGTTTTTTCTTTTTAAATTCTTTTTCTACATCACGCAAAAAAGCATTATAATTTTTTTGAGCACCTTTCGAAACATGATAAGGTTGTAGTTTCCAAAGATTCATATATTTTGAAACTTCCGATTTGATAATTAATTGATGCCTTGGGTATTTAAGTTTGAAAGCGTTCTGTTTGCTTTTAGTAGGTTCTTTGTTCAAGGCTTCTCTATACTGACCTTTAACTCTCTCAAAAAACCAAATAGATTGTTTATTCTTATCATCAACATCTATAGCAAAAGTAGTTCTAGATAATTCTTCAAGTCGAATTAAAAAAGGATTATTCGAAGTTAAATCTAGTTCAGAAACCTTATTTTGACTATTTGCATATCTTGAAATAAATGGAACCGTTTCATTTTTCTTTTCCTCATTTTTAATAACTGTCAATTTCATTTGAACAAAAACATCCGAAATATCTGCTTCCTTATATTTTTTAGCAGTATGAAATAGTGACGCTGTTGTTTGTCCTCCATTTACTATTTGAAAATCTTTAACTGAAACCAAAACTAATTGATTTTTATCGTTTAGTTTAGTCTTCACTTCTTGCGAAGTTGCTGCAAGACCATTGTTATAAGGTAAAAACATATGAGGTTCAAACCTAATTGTATCACGAATTCCTCTGTTAACTTTACCTGTCTGTTGCAAAAATGCTCTAACATTACTTTCCAGTAATCTAGTTCCATAATTTCTGTACATCGTTGCTAATACTGAACCTGGAACTATTGCAAGATAACATTCGTATAATTCGTTTTTCGAAGGCATTTCCAAACAGGGAATTACTTCACCAATAATTTCTTCAAAATCTATTTCAATCGGTTCTCGATTTCCAGTTGATTGTGAAAGCCTATGTAAACGCTCAACATCCCAGATTTTAAAATTTATTAATACATCTTCTAAATTTTTTAATTTGAAATTTGAAGGAGGATCATGAGGAATATCTCCATTTGATAAAATAAAAATATTGACACGTATTATTTTCTTAAATTCTTTTTTTAAAACTGTTGCTAACCCATAAGCTTCTGTTGAAGGTTCTATTTCATCGAGATAGCCTTTTAAAGCTGCATTGATAAACCCTGTTGACCATTTTAAGAACTTGTCAAAATCACTTTTTGTAACTCTGTAAAGTTGGTTTGTATCTTTATAAGAAGAAATGAAAATATCTATGTTTTCATAGCCTTCTTCCAAAGCATATCCATTTATTTTGAATTGAATATTTTCATTTTTATTTTCTTTAATATAATGGCATAACCTTACTCCTTCAGTTTCACCAGCTTCAGTTAATGTCTCCATAACATGTTCTGTGAATTTATTCTCTTTGGAATCACCATTTTCATCAGAATAAACTAAAGATTGGACTTCATTATATAAATTCTGGATAAATAAAGCCAATTCAAAATCTGAATTGTTAGTTTTATTATTAGTCATCTAATATTTCATTTAGAATTTCTGTAAATGTGATTTCAAAATTTATACAATATCCTAAATCAATACCATACGATATTTTTGAAATTGATTCATTTACCATTAATGCAGTTATTTTTGGAAACTCAGAAGTCACATTATAATATTTCTCATCCCTTATAAGATAGCCGATTTCATTATATTCAACCTCTAATTCAGGAAAAACACCGAGATTAATCAATTTTACATTAAAAACATTTAACAAATCTATATCACTATTTAATAACAAGCGAATATCGTTTATGAGACTTAACAAAGTAGTTCCGTCTGGAAATTCATATAATTTATAAAAGGCTATAAAAAGTTTGTCTAATCCTGAAATATCTAATTGATATTCACTTGAAATTTTAATTGTTTGTGAATTTGAAATTGAAGTTTTTACTTCAATAGCTTTAGCATTAGTATAAAAATCCTGATTAGTACCATTTGGAGCTTTCCAAGCATTTATAATTTGTATATAATTATTTTCTTTTAATACTTTATTTAAAAAATATAATTCACCAAAAAGCCCTCTTTGTTGTTGTGGCGTTAAAAGGTTTGTTGAAAACTTTTCAAATAATTTTTTCCAATAATTAATTCGCTTTGATATAATATTAAGCGCAATTTCAGAATTATTAATATCCAATAATGAGTTTATAATATCTTCAATAAATACAATAAAAATATCAGTTAATTCATCGTCTAAAAGGATTATGGCTAACTCTTTTTTATTATTTGAACTAGGTATAATTTGTACTTCTACACCTATAAAACGTTTCAAATAATTCTGATGGATATTAATATTAGAATCTAATTCAAGGAGGAATATTTTCGCATTTGAAAAAGTAATTGTGCCTATAAAACATGTTAGTCCAGAAACCTGAACAACACGCTCCCGAAAAACTTTGTTTTTGGAGGCATTTAGTTGACTATCCCAAATATCTTTTATGCTATTCATCTATATCATCATCTTCTTGAGAGTATTCAAAATCAGGGTTTATTGGCCTTGCTGCAAATTCTACTTTTCTCTCATTAGTAAATTCTGGTATAATTACTCCAAAACCAACCAACGGAATATTTTCATCTAAATCTGGAGAAATTCTAGGGTCAAATGGAACTATGACCAATAAAGGTGTTTGTGAGTTTTTCCTTCTTTCCTTTATTTCATTTTCAGATGGAGTTGCTTCTTCGAAATTTAAATCAACCATTCTTGCTCTTTTATCAAGAATAGCATTTTTACCATTCTTAACTGACAATTCATTCTTTCCATCGTCAAAATTTCTTGCAGGTAAACCACCATTTATGATTTTATCTTTCAGAATAAAGTCATGCTTTAATGTTTTTAAACCATTAATGATTTCTGCTTTAGCTGTTACTTTATTTCTAGAATTTAGTATTACTGCTAAATTCCAATTGTCTAAACTCCCTTGATTACTTTGAGCGGTTATATAATTGCAAAGAGTATCCAAATCATGATAGTTCTGCTGATATGATTCTAAAAATGTTACAATTTTTGATGCTGAAATATTATTCCAAAGTAATTCATTTACTTCTTGTCTATTAGGTTCAGATAATGTGTTTAATAGAAATGCAAAACTGTCATAATTGCTTTTTACAATTTTAGAATCTTTATTGAAAATAAAAGTTTGCTTTGTTTGACCTGAAAAACCAACATTAATTACTTCATGTTCTCGCATTTTTGCAGCACTAGTTATTTGTAATCTATTAATAGCGACCATTTCTGGATGTGTTCTCACTTTTAATTGATAATGAGATGGCGTTTTGTTTTGTGATGCCATATTATTAAAATCCACTTTCATTTCTTCTGTAGCTAAAGTAATATGCCTATACCAATTTATTAATTGCTCTGTTGTATATAAACGACATAAATCTGCATAACCAGGGCGATAACCAAACCATCTACCCATTTGCATTAATGAATCATAAAGACGTGTAGCTCTTAAATAATAACTTACAGATAATCCTTCAAGTGTAATTCCTCTTGCAAGTTTATTACCACCAACAGCAATAACTGACATACCATTATCATAAGAGTTATAGTTTATTTCTTCTATTTTATGATATTCTAAATTTCTTGTATCCTTAGTGCCATGAACGGCTCTAACCTCAATTTTTGTAACAGCATCAATTAATGCAGATTTTAGCTCTTCCCAAGAATGTTGCTTAATCTTATGATCATTATAAGAAATATTAATTAAGACATTATCTGTAGTTGGAATAAAATCATCTTCAAAAAGTTCTTTTAATTCATTTAATAAAGTTCCTTGACCAGATCTTATTTGTAAAGTATAATCTCTCAATATTTCATTAACCAACCAAGCTATTCTATCAATCCATGCAACATATAAGGCTACATGAACTAACATTGAATTGTGCTTCTTTTCCTGTCCACGCAATCTTCTAATCGCACAAGTAAGAATAAATGATTTTATTGCTTTTTTAAGGCTATTAGGTACATCGTTAGGTAAATCCTCTTTGTTTAATCTATTTATTCTTCGAGGGAAATAAGGTTCTTGGTCTTCAGTTTGTCTAATTGTATCAAATCCTTGAACTTCTTCAGAGGTTTCTTCATTATTATATCCGAAAACTTGTATTGCTCCTATATAATTTGAAGGTGGAGGAATATTAACTATGAAATCTCTAGGAAATAAATCTTCACCTACTTTAAGCTGAATGTCTTTTACAACAGTTTCAAGATTTTCACTCCATGAAGCAGGTATAAAAATGTTTGCATAAGGTGTAGCAGTATATCCTATAAATGTATTCTGATTAAATAAGTTTAATAGTGTTCTAATTAATCTATTTATTGTTCTTACATCAAGTTCAGTTCCAGAATTAACTGAAGCATTATCTGCTTCATCATCAATTAATAATAAAGGTATATCGAATATTTTTCTATCACCATTTTCACTTTCTTTTGAAAATTGATACAGCCATAGAATCAAGTTTTCTAATATGCTTTTATTCTTTTTAATTACTAAAACCGTTGGACTATTTCCACCAATTGGCACATTGATACTTGTTGCGATTTTTCTATTAAAATCTCCTTTATTATCAGATGATGTAAATGAATATATTTCGGTTTCTGCTTTTATTTTACCAACTCCAATTTTATGTTTTTGTTTTCTTAGAATAAAATCTGAACTATTTCTTCCAATATAACCTTCATCAATACGGAGTTGTGTTTGTGCTCTTAAACTATTGTGTATTCCAGCAATAACAATAATTAGTTTATATCCTGCATCTGTGGCTTTATTTATTAAACCTGTATAATTAGCTGTTTTTCCAGATTGTACATTTCCAACAACCATACCTCTTCTATCCCAACGACCTTTTATTTTTGGGTTAACACATTTATCTAATATTTTATCTGTAATATCATCTAGTGTATCAATTGGAAAAGAAGAATCTTTCTGATTCATATAGATTTTATATCTATTCCATAGTTCAGGATTAATTTTTGATTTCTCGTTATATAGCCAAGGTTTTACATCTTCAGCAACCAACAAAGTTGCTTCTTTTGAATAAACCTCAAAATCAGCTTCAAGTTCACTTACTAGTTCCTCTCTATTTAGATCAATAAAATCAGGCATAAGAATGATATTATCAATTGCTTGATTTATTATATCATTTGTTATTTCTTTTCTATCATAATTTCCCAGAAGTATATGTGCTATATTTTTTGCGCTTTGAATTTGACTCATAATTATTTGAAGTATTCTAAAAGTTGTGGATATTCATTAAAAGGTTGAATATTAAAAATTTGTTTTATAGCAATTTCATTGCTAGTTCCTCCTTTTTTCAATGATTCAAACATCATTTGTGCTAACTTTATAGTTCCCGATTCTAATTCTTTAGATTCGTTTCTTAATTCTACACTTTCAGGGTTTTCGCTATAATTCTGTATTATAGATTCAACTGGTGTATTTTCTCCAATAAGTTTAAAAATTGATTTTAAACTTTTATTTGTTACTGACTCTGATTTTAACTCTTTAGCTAAAATTGGATGTTCTTCATTTATATAATAATTAATTGCTCCATCACGTTGTTTTTTAGCTTTCCAAATTGGTTGAAAATCAAAACTAGTAATTGAATCATCTAACATTATTTGATTCCCTCTGAAACGATATATGTTAGATGCTGTTTGCCTAGTCATTTTTCCCAAACGAACTAAATCTTTTCTAATTAAAATTGAAGGTGTTGCAGTTGCTTTTTTTATATCAATTTTCCATTCATGGTCAAGTTTATTTGGAATATCAACTAATATTCTTGCATTTTTATAGTGTTCATTTTTTGTGAAAATACCAAGCCAATCACCATAAAGTAAAAGACGTTCATTTCTATAAATGTAAAATCCTTGTAGTTTATACCAATCCTCAGTTTTGGCTTTCTTCCTATCCTCTTCATTAATTTTAGAAATATGAGGCAATACATAACATTTAATACGAACATTATCATTTTCTAAAAGTTCGTCACATACTAATTGACTACCTTCTTCCTCTTTCATAAATGGATCCCAAGGTTTAATAGGAATTCCATTTATCCATAGTTTAATTTTTCTTTTTTCTAAATATCGATGAAAAACTAAACTCAGATGCTCTTCTACTAATGCAAATTCTTCTAAAAAAACTCTTCTAGCTGCTTCATTTTCTATGTGAGAATTACCAACAAGTCTATCTAGTTTTTCCCAAATAACTATAGTTCCACTTTTTTCTTTAGATAATTCTTCAACCAAATTTTGATTTGAAATGTAATCAAGCAATGACCATTTCCCAGTTTTATTTACAAAATCTAAATCCCAACATCTTTTTAAAGTTTTATATTCACTTTTTTTAGTTACAACAGTTAAAACTTTACATTGTGAAAAAGATGAAGTTTTCAATCCAAGACCAAACCTTCCTAGATCAGATTCTTCTCTTTCATCATTCGGGTCTTTACTTCCAGGTGTCATCGCCTTGACTAAGGAATCTTTGTCCATTCCTTCTCCATCATCTTTGATTGTAACGATTGAATTTTTTCCTAACCATTCATAATTAATCCATACATTTTCAGCTTTAGCAGATATGCTGTTGTCAATAATATCCGCAATTGCTGTTTGTAAATTATAGCCAAATGCTCTGAAAGTATTAATCATTGCACTAGCCTCTGGAGGTGTTTCTTCAGAAATGTAGTCGGAATATTTTGTCATATTTTATTCATTATCGCATTCGCAATCTTTTCTGCCATTAATGGAGGGACTGCATTGCCAATTTGTTTAAAAGCTGCACTTCTTCCACCCTCAAAAAAGAAATCGTCAGGGAATGATTGTATTCTTGCAGCTTCTCTAACAGATAATGAACGAACTTGTTTAGTATCAGGATAAATATAATGATGACCATCTTTAGCTATGTGAGCTACCATAGTATGAGAAAACCCATTTGGGTCAACTACTTTAAATCTATCTACAAAGGATTTTTCATTTTTGTGAGTTTTTAATTCACTTGGTAAATCAGGATATTTTAATCGCTCTTTCTTTTGCCATTTTTCAATTGCAATCTTGTAAATTTCTAAGTCTCTATGATTATGAGGTCGAGCAATGTGTTGAGATACAAAATCAACTCCATTTCGTAATTCAAATTGATTTAGATATTCAGTTGTATTTGTTTTGTATTTAGTAATGTTTTTTTGCTCTCCTGGTTTGAGTTTTTTTAAATCTGTTAGTATATCTCTAACTTTAAAATTATGTTTAATTTCATCTAAAATTGGATATTCAAATTCTATATCTTTTCTCCAACCAATTAAAATCACTCTCCTTCTTTTTTGAAGTACTCCAAAATCTTCTGAATGCTGTATTTTATAATCTAAATTATAACCTATTGAACGAAAATATTTTTGCATGTTTTTAAAGTACATGCCTTTTTCTGCTGATATAAGACCTAATACGTTTTCAAAAACAAATGCTTTTGGTCTATAATTTTTTAAAAATTTAGCATATTCTTTATAAAGGAAATTTCTAGGATCATTTTTCATTCCTTTTTCATCTCTTGCTCTTCCTACCAATGAATATGCCTGACATGGTGGACCACCAATAACCAAATCAATTTCGTTATTACCGGCTAATTTATCTATCTTATCAAAGATGATTTTATTGTATTTGCCACCAATTCCAATATTTAAAACTGATTCTGATAAAAATTTATCTCCAAATTTTGAAATAAAATTTTCACGAGTTATTTTATCATTTAAATAATCATTGTAATGGTCTAAATTATTTTCATGTTTTAGTTTGTGATAAACTAATCTTGTTTCTAAAGTATTACATGCATGAGAGTCTAACTCAACATGAGCAATAGGATTAAAACCAGCCTTAATAAAGCCTTCAGAAAGTCCACCAGCACCTGAAAATAAGTCAATAAAATTCATAAGGTGAATATACTAATAATATAAGTTTTTGCAATATTTTCTTATTGAATTATTAACACATTTATCCACTGCACAAACATACCCACTTCCCTCCTACATCCTCGCATAAAAAAGTGTTTATTCATAGTTTTTTATTTTATCAGCGAAGTTCATGCATCTCACATACGCGAAGTCATTAACATTGCAGAAGATACTTTCAAAAACAAACAACTTTAAATAAAAAAGTTTTATTCATACAACTAAACTAATGTTGTACAAATAAAACTTTTTAAGTGATATTTTAAGCTTCTTACTAAATGTATATAATAAGTAGCTTATAAATTATACGATTGAGAAAATCTCATCTTGTGATAATCTCGCTTTTGGTGTTTTTTCTGTTGAGTTAAAGTCAGATTCTGCTCTATAACCTAAAGAAACAGCTACTAAAGCTGTGAAACCTTTTTCTCTTAAACCAAATTCCTCGTCTAAAGCTTTTACATCGATCCCTTCCATTGGTGTAGCATCGATTCCTAAAGTTGCAACTCCTAATAAAAAACCACCTATGTTAAGGTATACTTGTTTTTCCATCCAGTGTTGTTGGTCTTTTAAATCGTATTTATGAATATTTGCAAATGCTTTTACTGCACCTAAAAAGCCATTTTTTATGTCTTCATTTGGAAACCTTCCACTTTTATCCTCTGTATCTGCAATGTGTTGGTAGTAGTCTTCATCAACATCAATTTTTGAACAGAATAATACTACTGCTGAAGCATTTGTTACTTTAGGTTCGTTAAAATGAAAGAAACCTTGAGTTCCTTTTGCTATACGTGCTTTTCCTTCTGGAGTTTCTGCAATTATAAAATGCCAAGGCTGAAGGTTTACACTTGATGGGCTCATTCTTAATAGGTTTTTGACTTGAGTCATATCTACTTCAGATATCTTTTTGGTTGGGTCAAATTTTTTAGTTGTGTAGCGCCAGTCTAATACTTCTTTTAAATTCATTTTTTAATATTTATTAATTTATTCTTCAATTTTAGTAAATGTAATTACTGTTAAATAGATACTATAATTTTTATAGTAGCAAAATTAAGTATAGTTTTGGAGCTTTACAATAACGGTCAAAAAGGATAGTATAGTATAAATTCCATACAAAAAATATTATTATGCATACATTTAAAGGTAAAGAATACCCATGTTGTGCGAGTTTAACCATGGGAGTTATAGGTGGGAAATGGAAGACTGTAATTCTCTTTCACCTAATAAATAGTAAATTACGATACAACGAATTACGGAAACTTATGCCAACGGTTACCGAAAGAACACTGAGCTTACAACTTAAAAAACTGGAAGATGATGGGGTTATTAAAAGAGAAGTTTATACCTCTAAACCTCCTTTAAAAGTAGAGTATTCTTTATCAGAACTAGGAGAAACGCTAATCCCTACGCTATTAGCTATTGCAAAATGGGGAGAATTTGCCGCTAATAAAAAGTAATCGATTTTGATAGCCTGTTATTTGTGAATTAATCAAAAAGAATTCTTCTCTATAAACTCTAAAAATATAGGTTTATACTGCTCTGAGACTGTGATTCGCTGTTTATTGATAATTATTTGACTCCGCTCTACTTCTTCAATATTTTTTAAAGAAACAATAAACGATCGATGTACACGCATAAAGTCACTTTTTGGTAGCTCTTCTTCTAATGATTTTAAGCTTTTTAATGTGAGGATAGGTTTTGATTCCCCTTGAATCCAGATTTTTATATAATCTTTTAACCCTTCAAAATACAAAACATCCGCAAGCTTAATTCGTAACTGCTTGTATTCTGATTTCACAAAAATAAACTCCTTTTGCGGCTCTTCTTTGGAGTCAACCGCTTTAGAATCTGAATGCTTACTACTTTCTACCATTTTAAACCATGTGAGTGCTTTATTAGCTGCGGCTAAAAACTCGGCATAATCAAATGGCTTTAATAAATAATCGAGAGCTTCTACTTTATAACCTTCAATTGCATATTGGTTAAAAGCAGTTGTAAAAATTATCTTAGCTTTTTTGGGGAGCATCTTAGAGAGCTCTAAACCTGTTAAGTCAGGCATTTGAATGTCTAAAAATAGTACGTGGATATCATTTTCTGACACAAAGTTTAAAGCATCAATAGCATTATGAAAAATACTTTCTAGCTTTAAAAAAGGTGTTTTTTCAATATAACTAGCTACCAAATTTGCAGCCATCGGCTCATCATCGACAACGATACATTTTAGCACATTATTATCCATCAATAACTATTTTTAATTCAGAAATAAAAACATCCCCCTTTAATTCAAATCTTACTTCATGATTCTCTGGATAAAGAAGTTCTAGTCGCTTTTTAATATTTTGTAATCCTATTCCAGAGCCACTTTTATCAATATTTGATTTTGGAAAATTATAGTTTTCAGTTTTAAAAAGTACTTTACTCCCTTCCGTTTTTAAACAGAAATTAATAACGCCCTTTTTTGTACTTGAAACGCCGTGTTTAAATGCATTTTCAACCAAAGAAATAAATAAAAGAGGCGCTATTTTAATTGAAGGATCTACATTTTCAAACTCATAATGAACAACTGTATTATCTGACAAACGCAGTTTCATCAATTCAATATACTTTTCTAAAAAGGTTATTTCGCTTTGTAGCGGTACTTTTTCAGTATTTGTTTCATATAATAAATATCGCATTAATTTACTTAAATTATGAATGGTAACCTTTGCTTCATCAGGAGAAATATCTACCATCGAATAGATATTATTCAGTGAATTAAAGAAAAAATGAGGCTGTAATTGATACTTTAAATGTTGTAATTCGGCTTCCAGCTTAATATTCTCCGCTTTCTTGCGTTCTGACTCTGTTTTTAAATACCGCTCGGTAATTTTTAATGCGATAGAAAAAATAAGAGCAATTAAATAAGATACAATCTGCAAGTATGCAAATAATGATTTTGGAGGCCCTTCCCCTTCTGCCCTTCTAGGAAGTGAATCTCGAAAATAGGTATCGATAAGATAGCTTGATAAAAATACGAAGCCAACTATAATTATAGCGTTGATTACAATGTATATAATGATTTTCTTCTTGAAAAAGTAAGTGTCTATTAATACAAAGTAATTGCTGTAAAATAAAATTGCGTAGAAACACAATGGCACCCAAGAACCTGCTATTACTCTCGATAAGCCTTCTTGCTTACTTGCTAAAAGTAAATAAGGCAAACTAAACAATACAATCCATACCAGAATATGAAAAATAACTGTTACTTTTTTATTTCTTATATCGATAATCATCCTATTCGTATCTCAATGCATTTATTGGGTCTAGTGCAGCTGCTTTTCGTGCCGGATACCATCCGAAGAAAATACCAGTAACAGCACAAACAGCAAACGAAACAATAATTGAAAAACTCGTAATACTTGTTGGCCAATGTAAAAAATCTTCTACCAAAAAAGTAGCTAATAATCCCAAAGATACACCAATTATTCCACCCGTTATACTTATTAAAATGGCTTCTATTAGAAATTGCATTAAGATGTCATTTCCTCTTCCTCCAACTGCCATTCTTAGTCCAATTTCTCGTGTACGTTCTTTTACAGACACATACATAATATTCATAATTCCGATTCCTCCAATAAGCAACGAAATACTTGCTATGGCTACTAATAACACGGTTAGCATCTCACTTGTAGAACTGAATGTCGAAATTAATTCATCCATAGAAAACACATTAAAGTCATCATCTTCATTACTAGATATCTCATGTTGATTACGCAAGATATCAGTGATTTCATTAACAGCATCTTCTGCCTTCTCTTCACTAATTGCAGAAGCTACAATACTTTGAACATGATCGATGGCTAAAATCCTTTTCTGAACTGTAGTATAAGGAGTTAAAACAACATCATCTTGGTCTTGCCCAAAAGTGTTTTCCCCTTTCTCACTAAGAACTCCAATAACTTTAAAAGGGGTGTTATTATAGCGAATCATTTTCCCAATAGGATCTTCATCCAAAAATATATTCTCTACAATTGTTTGTCCGATTACTACTACCTTAGCAAAAGATTTCACATCGTCATCTGTGAACATGCTCCCTTCTTCAATTGTTGTTTTCTTAATGTCTATATATTCTGGAGAAACACCATAAATACTTGTGGGCCAGTTATTGGCGCCATAAATTACTTGTCCGTTTCCAGAAACTTGTGGAGAAACATCGGTAACCAATTCAGCTTGATTTTTTAAAGCTAGAAAATCATCTATTTTCAAAGTTTCCATCTCGCTACCACCCAAGCGCACTCCTCCTCTAACATCAGCTCCAGGTCTAATGTTTATCATATTGGAACCCATACTAGAAATTTGTGTTTTGATGCTTTGTTTTGATCCCTCTCCAATGGCTAACATTGTAATTACTGAGGCCACACCAATTATAATTCCTAACATAGTAAGCAACGTCCTAACTTTATTAATTAGGATAGCATTCCATGCAGTTTTTATTAAATTAGATATTTTCATTAGTTATTTTTTATGTTAAGATGGATTCAAAATCATCTATTATATAATTCATTAATCTTCTTTAGGCAGCGAAGCAAGTGCTTCCGCAGCATTTAAAATATTAGAATTATAGTCATCTTTAATAATGTTTCCATCCTTTAAAACAATTGTTCTACTGCTAAATTCGGCGATATCAGGCTCGTGGGTTACAAACACAATTGTTTTCCCATTTTTATTTAATTCTTGAAAGAGCGACATGATTTCGTATGACGTGCGTGTGTCCAAATTCCCTGTTGCCTCATCTGCTAAGATCACCACAGGATCGTTCACTAAAGATCTAGCGATGGCTA
Source organism: Joostella atrarenae (assembly GCF_021764745.1). Classification (GTDB taxonomy): domain Bacteria; phylum Bacteroidota; class Bacteroidia; order Flavobacteriales; family Flavobacteriaceae; genus Galbibacter; species Galbibacter atrarenae. The sequence continues at coordinate 358,795 of NZ_JAETXX010000002.1, forward strand.
CACGTTGTTGTTGCCCTCCAGATAATTGTGCTGGCGTATGGTGAATTCTCTCCCCTAAACCAACTTTAGTCAAAGCATTTAAAGCTCTTTCTTTACGCTCTTCTGTACGAATACTATTGTTGTACATTAATGGGAGTTCTACATTTTCTATAGCGCTTGTTCGCGGCAATAAATTATAAGATTGAAAAATGAATCCTATTTTTTCATTCCTAATAGTAGCCAATTCATTTTTAGATAGTGATTTTACTCTCACCGAATCAATTTCATAAATACCATCACTTGGTTGATCTAAACACCCCAATACATTAAGCATTGTACTTTTCCCAGAACCACTAGACCCCATTATGGTTACAAACTCTCCTTCGTGAATAGTAAAAGAAATACCTTTTAGAGCATGAACCGTTTCTTCTCCCATTTTAAAGGATCTCTTTAGGTTCTCAATTTTTATAATCTCCTTTTTCATATGTATTCGTTTAATGGGATTATTTTTTTCCTGGAGGTTTTGGCATAAACGGGCTTTCACTTCCGCCAGGAGCCGGCCCTAAAGGGGTATCTGTTTTCATAGCGTAAATTAATTGATCTCCTTCGGATAAGCCATTTGCGACTTCTACATTGACTCCATCGCTCTCTCCTAATTCTACTTTTACAGGCTTAATCTCTTTTCCATTTAGTGTCCATACAACGTTTTCTCCCTCCAAAGGTTTCTCATCACCCTTAGGCATTGAAGTAATTCCTTCTTGCATTTCATACGCATGAATCATCCCCATTTCAGGCTCAAAGTTTACCGCTTTAGCTTGAATTGTTATTACATCTTTTAACTCCAAGCTATAGATATATACCGTAGCTGTTAATCCTGGTTTTAATTTTAAATCTGGATTATCTGCCTTAATAACAACGGTATAAGTAATTACATTAGATTCTTCTGTTGGGTTTAAACGTACTTGAATAACCTCTCCAACAAATTCTTGTTGCTGGTAAGCGTCTACTGTGAATGTAACACGTTGCCCTTCTTTAACTTCTCCGATGTCTGCTTCATCTACATCTGCTTCTACTTGCATTTCTTTTAAATCTTTAGCAATTGTAAATAACGTTGGAGTCTCAAAGCTAGCGGCTACCGTTTGTCCTTCATCAATTTCTCTTGATAAAACCACCCCATCTATTGGAGAATAAATATCAGCATAACTCAAATTCGTTTTTGCCTGTTGGTAATCAGAATAAAGCTGGTCTACTGTATTTTTAGCTGTGTTTAAATTGTATAAAGCTTCATCATAATCTGCTTGACTGATAACACCCTTCTCGAATAAAGTATGCTGACGGTCATAGACTTTTTTAAGATATTCCTTATCATTTAAAGCATTGTTATAACTAGCTTTTGATTGTGCCAAAGAAGCTCTTAAATTTGTTTTATCAAGCTCGGCAATCAATTGTCCTTTCTTAACAACACTGTTGTAATCGACATATATCTTTTCTACTTCCCCAGAAACTTGTGTACCAACTTCTACTTCTGTAAGCGGTTGCACTGTACCGGTAGCAGTAACCATTTTGATCACCTCTCCTTTCTTTGCAGTGATTGTTTCTATTGCAATCGTAGCATCGCTATTTTTATTTAATAATAAATAAGCAACACCAGCACCTATTGCTAATACTACAATAAGGAGTACTATTTTTAATTTTTTATTTTTCATTTGATACTATTTATTTTAAAACTGGTTGATAAACTATATTTTAATTTCATTTCCTTGATAAAACTCTAATAATTGCGTGTATAATATGTTTAGATATTTAGCTTGCAGATAATTTTGCTGTGCATTTGTATATGTATTCTGACTAATAATTAAATCGGTGGCATTAAGTCCTCCTAAATTAAATCTTTGTTGAGCTAGCTTATACGACTCTTCTGCGGCTTCACTAGCTGCTTCTGCTGCTACCAACTGCTCCTGTGTTGCTAATACATTTTGATAAGCAGTTTCTACTTTTTTATAAATCTCTTTCTTAACGGTTTGCTTTTGAATTCCAGATTGATCGATCGCTATTTTTGCCTTCTGAACTTCTACTTTTGTTTGATTTCTATTGAAAATCGGTACGGTTAAAGAAAGTCCCACACGCTGATTAAAATTGCTATTCATCTGATCTTTAAAATTAAAATCCTGAACGCTCGTATACCCAGAACCAATGCTTCCTGTTAATGATAAACTCGGCAGATATGCTCCTTTTGTTATCTCAAGGTCTTTTTCTGAAACATCAACTCCCAAAGATGCTGCTTGATATTCAGGTAAATATCCTAATGCAGCTTCATATACATTATTCCTATTGGCAATAATTTTAGGCTCATAAGTATCAGTATTTGGAGCTTCAATCTCAAAATTTGTAAGAGGCTCTAGCTCTAGCAGCTGCTTTAAATCTATTATTTGTTGTGCATAAGAATTCTTAGCTTCTATCAAACTATATTTATTTGTAGCTTCTTGTGAGATGGCATCAGTATAATCTTGCATAGCTATACTTCCTGCTTCGAATCGTGCTTTTGCAGTTGCACTTTCTTTAGTGGAAGCTTCTAAGTTCTTTTCAGCAATAATAATTCCTTCTTTAGCATATAATGCTTGTAAATATGCTTCAGTAACACTTAAAACAATGTTGTTCTCTGCTTCTGCTACAAATAAAGAATTCTGATCTACAAGCAATTTATTTTGCTTAATCTGATTGTTTAACTGATTCCCTTTAAATATTGTAATAGAAGTATTTAAATCAAAACTTGTAGAGTGGATTTGCTCATTTACAAAGTCGCTAGTAATAGGGTCAATCGACTGCCCGTTTGTAAATATCTGTGAAGCCGAACTCATTAAATTAGGAAGCCTTGCCGATTTAGATTTACTATAATCTAACTCTGCTATATCCTTATTATAACTGGCATCTTTTATAACGATGTTATTATCTAGTGCATATGAAATACAGTCTTGTAAATACCATATTTTTGGTGTTTCACTACTGGAAACATCTTGACCGTATGATAGACACACTGCGAATAAACCTAAAATAGTAAGATATAATTTCATTGTTTGATTTTTTACTACAACAAAATTGAAACTATATACACTATATATATAACGCGATAGACGTTTGGGGAGATTCACTATACAAAAACCCCTTTTTTATCGATGGGATTTTATGATTATCCTAAAAAAGGCATGTTTATCAATGTTACATATTGACAATCAAATACTTTTAAGTTTTCCTTTTAGCTTAAAATTAATACTAAGAATAATTCTGCTTGGTTTACTATTGAAGAAAGAAATCAATAAGGGAATGTTTGAGGTTTTTATTTAATATCTTTATAGAAAGAAGTATAATCGATATTTTTCGATTGCTGAAAAAATTATTATTATGAAATTAGAATCTTTCAATAAAAATATAGCGTTTAATAATGAAAAGGTGGTTACTAAAGTTCTTTTGGAGACTTCCTTTTCAAAAGAGATAAGAAACCTTCTCAAAAAAGGTCAGATCATGAAAGAACATAAGGCTCCTTTTCCAATAATTGTACATTTACTGGAAGGAGCAATAGATTTTGGTGTTGAAGGTGAAGTGCATTCTATCACAAAAGGTGATGTACTTACGTTGGATGCTAATGTTCCTCACGATTTAACTGCGAATGAAGATAGTATTGTTCGTTTAACGCTTTCCAAATTAGATAAAATAGAGCGTGTAGAAAAAGTGATTACAGACTCATAATTAGCTTCCAATGAAGAATATTGAAGACAGAAATGATGCAACTATTTTAGTGAATACATTTTATGCTAAAATAAGAAAGGATGAATTACTGGGACCGATTTTTAATGGTCATATTCCTGATGAAAAATGGCCTGAACACCTAAGTAAGCTAACTGATTTTTGGGAAACAAATTTATTTGGAATTGCTAAGTTTAAAGGCAGTCCATCAAGAAAACATGTTAATGTAGATATGAATATGGACTATTCTATAGAGCAAACTCACTTTGGAAAATGGCTGCAATTATGGTTTGAAACAATAGATGAACTCTACGAAGGAGACTTAGCAAGAAAGGCTAAAGATTCTGCCCGAAAAATGGCTACAGGTCAGTTCTTAACCATTTGGCACAATAGACCCGAAGAATACAAAAAGTAAGACTAGTGTAAAAATATAAAATACCACTTCTATCCTATTCGGATTAATTTAAATCCCGATTTAGGAAGAATTCTTATATTTAAAGTTCAATAATCTTATTCATGAAAAATTTTTATTACTTCTCCATTTGTATACTTTCCATCTTATTGTTTTCTTTTTCTGAATGGAAAGATAAGGGTGATATAATTGCTGAAAATGCCGAAGTTGAAATGGCGGGAACAGGATTTAAATTCACAGAAGGACCTGCTGTAAACTCAAAAGGGCAAATTTATTTTACAGACCAACCGAATGACAGAATTCATATTTGGGATTCAAAAAAGGGGATCTCTTTATACCTAGAGGGAACTCGGAGAGCTAATGGAATGTATTTTGATGAACAACAGCAATTACTAGCCTGTGCAGATGAGTTTAACCAGCTTATATATTTTGATAGTAATAAAGAGATTCATGTAATTTATGAAGATTTTGAAGGGAAACATCTAAACGGTCCAAACGACTTATGGATAAATAATAAAGGGGGAATCTATTTTACAGACCCATATTACCAGAGAAATTGGTGGGATGAAGACCATACTGAGATTCAAAATACTCGTGGAGTTTACTATTTAAATCCAAGTGGTGAAATCTCAAGGGTAATAAATGACTTTAAAAAGCCTAATGGGATTATAGGTACTCCAAATGGAAAAACGCTTTATGTTGCTGATATCGAAGATGACAAAATTTGGAAATATACTATTGAAAATGACGGGAGATTGACCAACAAGACCTTTTTTGCTCCTCATGGAAGCGATGGAATGACTATAGATAATAAAGGAAATGTTTATTTAACTTCTGGTAAAATATGGGTGTATAATCCTAAAGGAGAATTAATAAAAGAGATTGAAACTCCTGAGAAACCAAGTAATGTATGCTTTGGAGGTAAAAAGAGAGATATTCTTTTTATTACAGCAAGAACATCAGTTTATACGCTAAAAATGAAAGTTAATGGAGTAGATTAGAAAACCATTCGTCAATTACACTATCTTTGTGCCTCTAAATTATAAGATGGCTTCTACTCTACTTTCATCGCCTTTGCAAGGCTTTACAGATTTCAGGTTTCGCAATGCTTTTCATCATTATTTTGGTGGGATAGATACCTTTTATGCTCCCTATATTAGACTTAACGGTAAGCTTAAAATTAAAGAATCTTATAAAAAAGATTTATCTCCAGAAAATAATACAACCCTAGAAGTTATTCCACAAGTAATTACCAACGACCCAGAGGAGTTTCTATTTGTTGCTAAATATGTACAAAGTTTAGGCTATAAGGAGTTAAATTGGAATTTAGGATGTCCATATCCTATGGTTACAAAATCTGGAATGGGCTCCGGGCTAATCTGTAACCCACAACGAATAGATGAGGTGTTACATAAAGCTCACAATGAAACTGATATTTTAGTTTCTATGAAAATGAGAATGGGATATGAAAATGCTGAAGAAATTCTAGATACATTTTCTATTTTAGATCAATATCCTCTCAAAAACATAGCTATTCATGCCAGAATTGGAAAACAGCTCTATAAGGGGCCTGTAGATTTAGATGCCTTTGAGAAATGTATTAGTAGCACAAAACATAAATTATATTACAACGGAGATATTACAAGTGTTGCTGCATTTAAAGCAATAGAAAAACGTTTTCCTTCCATAGATCATTATATGATAGGCCGTGGACTGATTGCAGATCCCTTTTTGCCGAGTATGATAAAAAATAACACTACAGAATATCCAGCAGATAGATGGTCTATTTTTTCAGAATTTCATGATACTATTTATAAGCAATATGATGAGTATCTATCTGGTCCAACACCTATAAAAATGAAAATGTTAGGTTTTTGGGAGTATTTTTCTCAGGCTACTTCAAATCCTCAGAAAACATATAAAGCTATTAAAAAAGCTGGAAATCCTATAAAATATAGGCAAGCTGTAAATATGATTCTCAATACAGAAGCTAAAATTAGAAACTAACATATTATTGTCTTCATTTCCTATAGCTTCAATTTTACTTCTAAACGATAGGATTCTATTATACTATGTTTTAACAGTTCTGTTTAAATTTTATTAAGAGAAAATAAATCAGTACGACTCGCTACAATAGCACAATTATTACTATTTTAGAGGTGTACAAAGGTTTTATTAATGATTTATAACCTTTTACATCCCCCTTCCCTCGCTTAAGTCTCTGTACTTAAAAAGCTACAATCATTATTACATATAATAATTAAAAATGCATAAAGAAACAGCTTATATAATTGTAAGAATGGCTATCGGGTTAAGCATGTTTGGACACGGACTCGTTCGCATTCCTAAACTCGAGGCTTTTAGTAACGGAATCATAAAGACATTTGAAAACTCTATGCTCCCCGAGTTTTTGGTAATTCCATTCTCTTATGTATTACCATTTGCTGAATTAATATTTGGTCTTCTACTTATTTTAGGATTATTTACTAGAGTTGCAGCTATTGCAACTTCAATAGTATTACTTTCTCTAGTATTTGGATCTACATTAATAGAGAGTTGGGGGAACATCACTTCCCAGTTAATACATATTGCTTTTTTAGTATTCGTTATTCAAAACATAGAAGAGAACACCTATGCTATTGATAATATTATTAAACAGAAGTAAAAGTTGAACTAGAGTCATTCTAGTTATATTTAATAAATAAAGATATAATCTTTGACTAACACATAATAAGTAATGATTAAAAAAATACTCTTAATAAGTTTCCTTAACATTATCTGTTTTAGTCCTATAAATGCTCAAAATAATTTGAGTAATGTCGAAATTGATCTTATTAATCGGGGGTTAGAAAAAAGTTACGAATTGAAAAACTCCATTCATGAATTATCGATTGATAGTATTGAAAGAAAGACTATCCGACAAAACTTTATTCCAACTTTAGAACTGGATGCTCTTTATGGATATGGATCGAGTGGAATAAATGTTGACTTTCCTACGCTTCAACTGCCCATTACAGGAGTGAATTTATTTGATGGCAAGACTAGTTTTGATGCTCAAGGTCAAGTCTTTAATACCAATCTTACCGCTAAGGCATTACTGTTTTCTGGATTACAAGTTAACTATGGTTCTAAAGCTACCGATGAAAAAATTAAGGCTAAAAACTATATGCTCACTGCAAAAAGAGCAGATCTTGTAAAAGACATGATAGCTACTTTTGATAAAATAGAATTCTTAAAACGATCTGAAGTTGTTATTTTAAAAAGCGAAGAGCGATTGGCTAAAGAAAAAGCTAGAGTAACCACAGCAATAAAAAATGGATTAGCAATTCCATATGATCGTGATAAAATTACAGCATCAGAATTAAACTTAGCATCAAAAAAAGCAGAGCTATATGGAAATCTAGGATTATTGTATTTAAAGCTCTCTATGCTTACAGATGTTGATGTTTCAACATTAGAAAAACAAAATTTCGAATTAAAACCATGGGAACTCCAACGTAATAATAATACTTTTAGTGATCGTTCAGAGTTAAAAGCATTAAATGCATCAGTAAGTGCTTACGATTATAAATTAAAGATGAATCGCAATTCATTCTTACCAAAAATTCAAGCAAGGGCGTCTCTTTCATATTCTAATTTATTTAATGCCAATTTAGACACACCATATAGTCTGTTGCCTGGTGGTACTAATATCAATTTAGAGCTAAATGAATTCGAACTCTTTCCAACATACTTTCTCGGCGTAGGAATGCATTGGGATATATTCACAGGATTAAAAAATACTAATGAAACCAAAAAGACACAGATTCAAAAAAGTATTGCGGAAGAGGAAAAAAACGAGGTCGAAGAGAAACTAGAACTATTTGCAAAAAAGATGGAAATAGATTTTGAAGTTAAAAATCAGCAATTACTATTTAAAAAGCAAGAAATGGAAGTTGCCAAAAACAGCTTAAATCTAGCTATTAAGAGTTATCATGAAGGATTAATATCCATTACAGACCGTTTACAAACAGAAACTGAATACCAAAATGCTGCTTTAAGTTACTACAAGTTAGTTGTCGAGCAGCGTATGGTGGCAGTAGATTTATTGATCTCTAAAGGGAGCTTAGAAATAGAGAATTTAAATAATTAGAAATTTATTTTGATCATGAAAAACAAAAAGCAACTCTTTATATTAATTATTCCTGTATTAATCATCATTATTGGAATCGTTATATTAATATTTCTGAAACCCGATAAGAATGATAATCGTGTTTTTGTCGGGTTATTTGAAACCACAGAGATTCGCGTGGCTTCTGAAATTCCTGGTCGAATTGAAACAATTTATACAAAACTTGGAGATCAAGTTAAAAAAGGACAACTTTTAGCAACTATAGAAAGTGATATTATAGATGCGAAAGTTAAACAAGCAGAAGGAATGTACGATGCTGCTAAATCCGTAAATCAAAAAGCAATCTCTGGAGCTAGGAGTCAAGAAGTTCTTGCTGCTGGAGACAAATATAAGATGGCGCAAAGTCAGTATAATTTCGCCGAGAAGTCATATAAAAGATTAGAAGCCATGGCAAAAGACAGTTTAATTTCACAACAACAATTAGATGAAGTTACTTTTAAACGAGACGCTGCATTTGAGCAAATGAACGCCGCAAAATCTATTTTTGAAATGGCAAAAGAAGGAGCTAGAATCGAAGATAAAAATGCTTCTAAAGGAAAAATGAATGCGGCTGGCGGTAAAGTAAGTGAGGCTAAAGCATATTATAAAGAACTGGAGATATATGCACCTGTTTCTGGAGAAATATCTGCTAAGTTGGCGGAAGAAAGCGAAGTGATGCCCGCCGGTTACCCTATATTTACAATTCAGAAATTAGAAGAAATTCATGCCGTTATTCATATAAGAGAAGATTTTCTTAGTGATTTTAAAATGGGTACTGAAATTTCAGGAAAACTCCCTGCTTTTGATAATAGATCCCATAAATTTAAAGTCACTTATATTGCACCAATGGCTGATTTTGCAGATTGGATCCCTACAGCAGATAAAGGTAGGTTGGATATGAAAACATTTGAAATTCACTTATCCCCCGCAGAAAAAATTGATGGATTACGACCAGGAATGAGTTTAAATATTAAACTTTGAAAATCATATTACAAATAATAATTAGAGAGCTTCAAAGACTAAGAAAAAGACCTGCAGCATGGGTTCTTCTATTAGTGATTCCTATTGGAATATTTTTCTATTTGGGTGCTATTTATGAAAAAGGAGCAATAGAAAACGTTCCGATTGCAATTTTAGATTTAGACCATTCAGATTTAAGTAGAACAGTCATTAATAATGTAGAAGCCTCTCCAAAGTTAAGCATCGTTAAATTTTTAAATACTCATGATAACATTGATGAAATATTTATAAAGTATCCTGAAATCAAGGGATTTTATGTAATCCCAAAAAACTTTCAGAAGAATATCTTTAAAGGACAACAAGAAAACATTTTAGTCTATTCGAATTCTTCAAATATTATTTATGGGAATCTTATTTATAAAGAAGCAGCAACTTTTATTAATACGATGTCTGCTGGAATTAATTTAAAAAACTTTAAACTAAGCGGGATCCCTAAAGAAAAAGCTATGAAAATAGCAATGCCTATTAGAGTAATTGCAAAACCCATGTACAACCCCTACTATAACTACCTTTATTATCTAATACCTGGGCTTACAACCGTATTGTTACAAATGATAGTCTTTTTTTTGGCGGCTAGGTCTATCAACTCTGAGTATACAGATAATACTTTTAATGAATTATTAAGTTTTTCTAATGGTAGTATTTTTAAAATAGTAATAGGAAAATTACTTACCTATACCCTCCTAGGTTTTATGATAGCAGTTTTCATATTTTCTATGGTACATCCACTTTTAGGGATTCCAACTAGTAAAGGAACTTTATCTTTTTTATGGGTGGTTATAGTATTCGTTTTAGCAAATGCAATGTTAGGAATTATGATTTCTACAATCTTTAAAAATGAAGCTATAGCGATGGATATATCCTTTGTGTACAATTCTCCAGCATTCGTCTTCAGTGGTTTTACTTTCCCGATAATAGCAATGCCAGCTTTTAATGCATGGTATGCACAATTAATACCATATACTCATTTTTTAAGTGCATTTATAAAAGGCGTAGAGATGAATACCCCTTTTTCATTTTTAATCCAACCTATCATATATTTATTACTTTTCTTTTTAACGGGTTATATCATAACCATTACTATTCTAATATTTCAAAATAAAAAAATTGAGGTATGAAAAAATGGTTTTCAATATTAAAAAAAGAACTGTCTTTAATTATTGAAGATAAAAGTATTCTTCTTACTTGTTTGGTAGCACCCATACTCTATGCGTTTTTTATAGGTTCTATTTATTCTGAAAAGGAAGTCTCTGAAATTCCAATTGCCATTGTCGATTATGACCATTCTAATCTATCTAGAAAAGTTTCTAGATTAATAGATGCATCTGAAAAAGTAGCTATTAATGGTCATTATTCATCTTTTGAAGATGCGATGTTTCTTTTTAACAATCTAGATGTTCAAGGAATAGTTATCTTCCCTAAAGGTTTTCAGGAAAAGACTATGAACCTAGACGGTTCAAGTATAGAGGTCATATTAAACAACACAAAATTTCTTACATCAAATGAAATTAATAAATCAATTCAGCAGGTCATATTAACTGTTGGAGGAGGTGTAAGAATGCAATATTTTATTTCTAATAAAATTCCTGTAGAAGTTGCTAAACAAAAGGCTCAACCAATAATGCCAATAATAAAATCAATCTATAACGCCACCAATAATTATGGAGATTACCTACTTCCTATTTTACTGATTCTAATTCTTCAACAAACCTTAATTATTGGATTTGGACAAAGTGTTGTTCACGAATTTAAACAGGGAACCTTTCAATATTTAGAAAAATATAATTTTTTCGATTTTATAAAAGTTTTTACTGCTAAAAGTTTTTATTATGTCTTCCTTTATACGGCGTACTTTTTCGTATTCTATAAAGTAATATTTCCCCATTTTTCATTAGGATTTAATGGATCAATCTATTTACATTTAATTTTAAGCTTTCTATTCATAGCTGTTATATTGCTATATACAATTCTATTTGCATCCTTTTTTAAAACAATGATTGGGTGGACAGAGGTATTGGCATTTTCTACATATCCATTATTCTTAGTTTCGGGGTATTCATGGCCTATTGATGCTATGCCTATTGGATTGCAAGCATTTGCAAATTCATTACCTTCTACGCCCTATTTTAGTATATTTAATTCTTTGGCAACAGAAGGAGCTGAACTTTCTGATATTACAAATGGCTTTATTCATTTACTCATCTTGTTTTTAATAGGGTATCTGTTACTATATCTAAGGTTTAGGTATATAAAACAAAAAGCAACAAGAGTTTTAATTGAATAGTATTAAAAAAATAGAAAACTGTATTTTTGTTTGTTAATGATTATTATAGCTAATGAATTTAACGATTGAAAACATCCTTTTAGTCGGCTCTTTATTACTTCTTATAAGTATCCTAGCCGGTAAAACTTCATATAAATTTGGTGTTCCAACGCTGTTACTTTTCCTAGGTATTGGAATGTTAGCAGGTTCTGATGGGATTGGAGGAATTCATTTTGACAACCCCAGACTAGCACAGTTTATTGGTGTAGTTTCACTAAATTTCATCTTATTTTCTGGAGGTTTAGATACAAACTGGAAAGCCATTAAACCTGTTATAAAAGAAGGAATAGCACTATCAACGTTAGGCGTATTATTAACTGCAGTATCTTTAGGTACTTTTGTATATTACGTTACCGATTTCACAATTTATGAAAGCCTTCTTCTAGGGTCTATTGTCTCTTCTACAGATGCCGCAGCAGTATTTTCTATTTTACGCTCTAAAAGCCTTGCTTTAAAGAACAACTTAAGACCTACATTAGAATTAGAAAGTGGAAGTAACGACCCTATGGCTTATGTACTTACCATTGCTTTTCTAACATTAGTTATAAATCAAGATCAAAGCTTTTTATCGATCATACCTCTATTTTTGCAACAGATGATTTTAGGAGGTCTTGCAGGTTTTGGATTTGGAATACTTAGTAAGCTTATTATTAATAAAGTTAAGCTTGATTTTGAAGGGCTCTATCCTGTATTAGTTATTGCCTTAATGTTTATTACATTTTCTGCAACCGATTTTGTTGGTGGTAATGGCTTTCTAGCTATCTATATTTGTGCTGTTTATTTAGGAAATCAAGATTTGATCCATAAAAAGACTATCTTAAAAATGTTTGATGGTTTAGCATGGCTCATGCAGATTGTACTTTTCCTTACTTTAGGTTTACTTGTTTTCCCTTCTCAAATAATCCCTTATATGGGAATTGGACTTCTTATATCTTTATTTTTAATTGTAGTAGCCCGTCCAATTGGAGTATTTATAAGTCTTATGTTCTTTAAAATGAAATTGAGAAGAAGGTTTTATATTTCTTGGGTTGGATTGCGTGGTGCAGTTCCAATAGTATTTGCAACATATCCCCTACTTGCTGGCGTTGAAAAAGCAAATATGATGTTCAATATTGTATTCTTTATATCTGTTACATCAATAATAATTCAAGGTACGACACTTTCTGTAGTTGCAAAATGGTTGAATGTGGCTTTACCTGAAGAAGATAAAAAATTAAGCACTGCAGATCAATTAATGGCGGAGAATCCGAAGGCTGAAATGAAAGAAATGATTATTACTTCTGATTGTAGTGCTGTAGATAAGAAAATTGTAGAATTAGGCTTCCCTAAAAATGCTATAATAGCAATGATAAAAAGAGACAATACATATATCACACCAAATGGCTCTACTAAAATTGAAGCCGATGACGTTTTGATTGTTCTTGCTGATAGGCCTGCTATTTTTGATGACGTTTACAAAACTCTTAAAGCTTAGTACGATTTATATCTAAAAATATTATATTACAAGTTGATTTTAATTATACTAAAATAAATGAGTTATTACATTTCAGGATAATTATCTTTTATCAATCTTTCTCTGATGCTATAAACCCAATCTTGTATAAGTTTTTTTTCATGCTCTGTAATTTTAGCTTCTTCATAAAGCCAATTATATGCTTTTTTAGGCATTCTTTCTGTCTGAACATCAAAATCTATAGCTACAATAGCGATTTCTCTTTCTAAGACTGTATAGTCTCCCCACTCTGAGAAATTTAACACCCGTTTTCCATTACGGATGTTATTATTAACATATAACGATACAGGAAAAATTTTATCTATAAAACTATAGTTTGTGTAATTAGAATGACAATCATAGCAAGAAGATTTAATAATTGCTGAAACTTCATCAGATGTCTCTTCAAAAATTAGAATATCAGAATCAGTAGCTTTTAGTTGTACGTTTTCTTCAGTACTAAAAAACTGTAACAGAATAAAAACTGATATAAAAAAAACAATAAGTTTCTTCATAAAGAGCAAAGCGAAAGGTATCCCTATGGATTAAAAAGTAGAGACACTGTAATGCATAATAAATATTAAAATTCGTAACCCAATTGAAGTCCCATTATAATTTTAAAATCTTCTCCTATTTGAGCTCCTAATACAGGTCCTGTATGCCAACCAGTATCACCAAAAAAGTAGTTATACTCCCCTTCTAAGCTTAGTGAAACTTTTGTATCTAAATGAGAGTTTGGCATGGAGAAACTTGGACCAGCATTTAGGGTTAAAAAAGGCCATGGTTTATGACTAACAACTGCTGTTAACTCATGTCCGATTCTGCCTTCTTCTTCAAAAACCATCGTATACGCACCCCCAAATGCCCATTTATGGGATATCCAATATGTTATAAATAATTCGGAACCAAAATCTACATTACCACTTTCTGGTGTGTAGAAATAAACTCCCGTAAGTGCAGTTTCAAAACCAGGCTCTTTAGAATGTTCTTCGCTATGATGTTCTTGGGAATATAAAAAACCTCCTGATAAAAGAAGGATTAAAAAAAAGATTGTACTATTCTTCATTCTTATAATTTTTGAAACGGGAGACTCCGAGTCTGGCTAATGTTTTCTTTTGCATATTCCAAAAAAATTCATGCTGACCAAATAAAGTTCCTATTACTATTAGTAGTATTTGATACACAATAAACATAAGAAGGATTCTAATCGGCCAAAATAAAAATCCGCTAACTAGTTCTTTATTTAAGCCTATAAAATTCATTATAGGTTTTACTAAGGCTACAGCTAAAGAGCCATTTACAGCAAAAACTGTAAAAATAATTCCTAACTGAAAATTACTTTCGATATTCCATTTTTCCTTAAGTCTTTTCAAAATGTGCTTTTTAAATTAGTGTTTAAAAAATAACCCCAAATCCTAAATTTCATACGCTACTTCTCTGAAGAATATTCTATTTTAGGACTCAGGGATAAGTATTATATATTTCTGATAGATATAATATATAAGTTTCTACCTGAATTATTTTACATAAACTTTATAAAAGCTTATTCTGCTTGTCTTTTTGCTGAATTTTCAGGAGATACTCCTTCTCCAACACCTTTAGCAGCTCTTAGTACAGGATAGTATTGTGTAAATACAAAATCATCTTGTGCACTAGCATCATGACATGCAACACATGAAGCTACAGGTAATTTAGGAGCGGTTTCTTTTAAGATTCCATCCTTTGGACTTGTAAAACTAAAGATTGCCCAGTTTCCTGGCTCATCTGGAAAATGTTCTTTACTTTTTATAGAAGCTTCTAAACCTATATATTCTCCCATAAAATACCCTTTACCACTTACCGCTACAGTTGATCCAACACTAACTAGTTCTTTAACTAAAATAGTACCTTCTCTAAACTTCCCTGTCTTCTTGTAATGTTTAAAACTTACAGGATCGATATATACATTATGCATTTCTGGAAACGGAGCTTTACCTCCATTTAAATCATTTGGAGTAACAGGTGTTCCTACAAAGACCCAACTTCTATAATTTTGAGGACGTTCTAAGTCTCCCTTATCATTCATCGTGAAGTATGCTATTTCTTTATAATCCTCTGTTACAGCGGTATTACTAGCCTTCCCTTCTTTACACGATTGAAATAATACAACAGCTAATAAAGCTATTCCTACGGTTCTTAAATTCATAATGTTAATTTTTATTGTTAGTTAGATTCAAAAATTATTCGTCAAATGGATATGGAGTTCTTACCATATCTCTACCTACACTATGGCAGCTAAAACATCCTACAACACCATTACCAACGGCAGCAGTTTGTGTTGGATCCTCCGTAGAAGTAACTTCATACCAGAACCATCCTTTACCACCATCAGTCTTTTCACTTGTTTTAACCATTACAGCCCAACCGCTAAGAACTTCATCTTTATCATACATTTCTTTAACAAGCGTTGCTCCTAAAGGATGTTCCTCATTGTCTGCATCTAAAGATTTTGCCAAAATATCATTCATAAATACTCTAACTGGTAAGCCTAGTTTTTGATGAGGCCCTAAAGAGGGATGTAAGTTCTTCTCTTGCGTACTAAAGCTTTTATATTTTCCTTCCTTTAAAAATTTGAAAAGTTCATCTTTATCTAATGGAATATCAAGAGACTTATTATCTGGTGTTTCTGCTGTTGGCTCCCAAATATCTGCCATTCCAGACATTTCCATTCCTTCTTCAGAAAAACGTCTTGCTGCATTCTCAGGAATTATATCTTCACCAACCCCTTTAGCAGCTCTCAATACAGGATAATATTGTGTAAATACAAAATCATCTTCTGCACTAGCATCATGACATGCTACACAAGAAGCTACAGGAAATTTTGGAGATGTATCTTTTAAGATTCCATCTTTAGGACTTGTAAAACTAAAAATAGCCCAGTTTCCAGGTTCGTCAGGGAAATGTTCTTTACTTTTTACAGAAGCTTCTAATCCAATAAACTCCCCCATAAAATAACCTTTACCACTAACAGCAGCAGTAGATCCTACACTTACTAATTCTTTCATTAAAATTGTACCTTCTCTAAACTTTCCTGTTTTTTTATAATGTTCAAAACTAACAGGATCAATATACACATTGTGCATTTCCGGAAAAGGTGCTTTTCCACCGTTTAATTCATTTGGAGTTACTGGTGTTCCAACAAAAATCCAAGTACGGTAATCTTTTGGGCGTTCTAATTCTCCCTTTTCATTTATTGTAAAGTATTTAATCTCCTTATACTCTTCTTTAGCTTCTTCTTTACAAGAAAATAATAATGAAGTAACGGAAATACATACAATTACTAATTTTAGAAAATTACATTTCATAAGTGTTTACTTTTTTTAATTAATATTTAGTTTACAAAAAGTATTTAAATGTAGAGTTAATATTCTACAAGGAGTTAGTAATTATAAATTATTTTTTAAAAAACATTATTTAAAATCGAAAAAATGTCTGTTTTGCTTAAAAAAAATAAACAAGGAAGGTTCTGAGTGCCCACTAATACGGTATAGTTAAGAAACATTAACTCTTAATTCAGAATGGTTATAATTTAGAATATTATTTATAATATAACTGAAATAATCACCAATTTGGACATGTAATAGTGTAAATAGTCAAGATGATTTACCTAATAGTAGATGAATAAATGCGAGTTAGTAGGAATTATTGGACTAAAATTGAAGAAATAAAATTAAGAGTAATGTAAACACGGTATATTTTGTAATTGTGTAAATCAATATAAATAAGTCGTTTTATAAACTAAAGTAACTTGTTTTATGGGAGTAAATAGTATGTAATATGCTTTTATTCATTTAAATTGCTAGAGAAATATTATTAAGTAGATAATTAGTAATGTTAAACTAAGCATCAATTAGATTGTAGAAAATAACCTAAAATTAACAGTGTAATTAATACATATTCAATCATCTTAAGAACAAAAAAACTACACACCTCTTTTACAAGTTATCAATTTGAGAGTTAATTTCTTTTAACACATAAGCATACTCCATCTTAAAATCAATAAAGAGATTCTTGATGTTAGTGAAATTATCCATATACTGGCATTCTTTCTGAATCATCGTTATATAATCTAATAAGACATATGCTTGGATCATTTCTAAGCCATTTATTATCTTATGTGCAGCTCTAAAAATAGAATATCTGTCTTTTGCTTTGAGTGATATTGTAGTAGAATCGCAAAACTCTTCTATGTTATTATTTAACAAAATCACTATCTCATTCATATATTCCTTATCTCCTAAACTATCTGAAACAAGCTTGGAAATATTTGCTCTAACAAGTGCTTTCTCTTTCTTCACTAAAAAATAATTAAGTATCATTAATCACCTTACATAACTTCACATATATGAATCGAACTAAAGGTTTCATAGCAACGTTTTTTTCGTATTAAGTGTATATGTACATTTAATAACAACAAACATATCTACTAAACCCATTAAATAAAATATTTTGTTGTGAATGGTATAAAATTGTATATAAAAACAACTCACAAAGAAGGCTTTTCCTTGACTTAAGCTTATCTTTTACTACAATATTAAATAAGAAAAAACTTACTTTAAATTTTTAAGAATGAAATCTATTGAGCTGTTTTGATTTTGATTATCAGCATAGGAGTCGGTAATATGAATGGATTTTGAAGCCAATCCTAAATCTTGAAGCTTTTGGATAGATTGTACTTTATCAAGAGAAACTTTTCCTGTTAATAAAGGAGAAAGACTATTTCCTGAATTATAATATTCATATATTTTTTTCAATCCAGTTAAATACAAATAGTCTTTTGTGAATCCGCCACCACGATGAATTCTCAATGTAATAATAAAAGCTTTATCTCGATCTAATTTATATTGATTGTGGAGCAAATCGAATGTATCTGCAAAAGAATAACCTTTTATCAAACTATCGGCAGCAATTACCCTATACGCAAGTATTTTAAGCCTGCTAAGTGTTAAAGCGCCGCTCATATATTCACTAAAGACAGCTAACCCTTCTTGTGTTTCTACATTTTTAGGGAAGCCATTAGAAAAAATCTTTAGCGGCTGTCCAAGTCCGTTAAAAGTAGTAACCATATGGACACCAATTTCATGATTGGCAAGCGTTAATAACTGATTGTCATTAAACTTAGCATTCTTTTTAATAAACAGCGTTTGCTTACTATTAGAAACCATAGCATCGGCCGCAATACTTGTAGATAATTTTATGTTTAAAGGGAAATCATAACGTTGAACGAAATCCTCAAAATATGCTTTCGCATCTAAAGAATTATATTTCTTTTCTTCATACTCCGACTCGTCTTTTATATGAAGTATAAACTTAGCATTAGCAACGTCTTTCTCTTTTGGAGTTCCGTAAAGTCTTAAACTGTTGTAAAAGAACTTTTTCTTCTCTCCTATTGCTTCGGCACATTGTACCATATTTGCATAATAATATACAATACTTTGATACAATGCACGGATATCATCATCTTCAATTTTCTCTAATTGATTAGAAAAAAGAGAACGCTGTAGCTTAAAAGCACTAAAATTTTGTTTAGCATATTTAAAAACGGGATCTTCAGTATATTTAGAAGAATAAAAGCGTTGCTTTTCCTTTTCAGTATTTAAAGGATTAAGGTAGCTAAGTAATTCTATTCGCTTTATTAAACGATCTAAATTTTTATCTATCGAAAATAAAGTAGCGTGCTCCTTTAAGATATCTTCTGAAATCATATAGTAGTTTCCTCTATTTTATCTGGTTTATCTCCAGGATAATTAAGCATTCCTTCGCTCTTAGCTATTAAAGAACAAACCGTAGCATCTCCAGTAACATTCACAACAGTTCTCATCATATCTAAAATTCTATCCACAGGAAGGATAATTCCAATCCAAGCAGGATTCAATCCAACAGACTGTAAAACAATAATAAGCATTACTAAACCTGCGCTAGGAACCGCAGCAGAACCAATAGATGCCAATGTTGCAGTTAAGACAATAGTTAATTGCTGACCAATGGTTAGGTCGATCATGTGTAATTGTGCTAAGAATACAACGGCAACAGCCTGATAAAGACACGTTCCATCCATATTTACAGTAGCCCCAATTGGAAGCACAAAACTTGTAATTTTCTTATCTACACCCAAATTATCTTCCACACACTCCATTGTTACAGGAAGTGTAGCTGCACTACTAGATGTAGAGAAAGCTAATGTTTGCGCTGGACTTACCGCTTTAAAGAATCCGAAGTAAGAAATAACTCTAATAAATATTTTAAATATTCCAGGATATACAACAAATATCATTAACGATAATCCTAAGGCTACAGTTAATGAATACCAACTTAGCCCTTTAAAAATTTCTACTACTTTCCCAATATCATCACCAGCCATTTTACTAACAACACCTGCTAGCAATGCAAAGACGAAAAATGGTGCAGCCTTCATTATTAGAGCTACCATCTTCAGGAAAACTTCCATGACTCCATCCATAAAAGCCTCTACAGGCTTAGATTTCTCATCAGGAATAAATAATAAGCTTACTCCAAAGAAAAGAGCAAAAAATATCACTTGAAGCATTAATCCATTATCACCCAAAGAAGTAAAAATATTACTAGGAACAATATCTACTAATGGTTGTAACGGTCCAGCCTCTTTCGCTTGATTTGCAGTATTTAATTTATCTTTTACGGTTGCATCCTTTAATTCAGATCTAGACATATCTGAAATACGCTCTGCTCGGTCTAAAAATTTTGGATCATGAAGGTAATTAACCCCATCTTTAATTTCTAAATTCTGTGATGCAGCCCAGAGTTCGTAGCTTATTCTATTATCAATACGACTCTGTTCATCAATAAGCTTTCCAGGTTTGATAACGTTTACTAATACCAATCCTAATGAAACTGCCAATACGGTGGTTAGAAGATATGCTAAAAGCGTCTTACCTCCCATTCTTCCTAAGCTTGAAGGGTCTCCAATATTAGAAACTCCATTTATAATAGAAAATAACACTAACGGAACGGCTATCAACTTTAATAAGTTTATAAATATAGTTCCAAACGGCGCTATCCAGTCGATTGTGAACTGGCTCCATCCTAATTTACTAGATAGAACTGCCCATATAATTCCAAGAACTAAACCTATAATAATTTGCCAATGTAATGCTAATTTCTTCAAATGAATTGTTTTAATAAGTTATTAGTAATCGCTTGATAATTTATAATCTTGAGGATAAATATAATTAAACTTAAGATTATTTTTTATGCTGATGACTGTTATTAATCAATGTATAATCTGCTAAAACTAAAGCTGCCATAGCTTCAACAATAGGAACAGCGCGTGGAACAACACATGGGTCATGACGACCTTTTCCCTGCATTTCTACTTCTTTCCCTTGGTTATCTATAGTTTTTTGCGTCTGCATAATAGTTGCAACGGGCTTAAAGGCTACTTTAAAATAAATATCCATTCCGTTACTAATTCCACCTTGAATTCCTCCAGAATAGTTGGTTTTAGTAGTTCCGTCTACATTGTATAAATCATTATGCTCACTTCCTTTCATTTCTGCACCTGAAAAACCACTTCCATATTCAAAACCTTTTACAGCATTTATAGAAAGCATTGCTTTTCCTAATTCTGCGTGAAGCTTGTCAAAAACAGGTTCTCCAAGTCCAATAGGTACATTCTGAATCACACAAGAAACAACACCTCCAACAGTATCTCCTTCCTTTCTGATCTGCTTGATATAACCCTCCATTTCTGAAGCCATAGCTGTATCTGGACAACGAACAATATTTCTTTCTGCATTTTCTAAGTCCAACTCAGAATAATGCTTCTCTAAATGGATATTCCCTACTGAAGAAACATAAGCGGTAACTTTTATCCCTTCAAGCATTTGCTTTGCAATAGCTCCAGCTACTACTCTACTTGCTGTTTCTCTTGCAGAACTTCTTCCACCACCACGATAATCTCTAAAACCATACTTTTTTTCGTATACATAATCTGCATGCGAAGGTCTGTAATTATCTTTTATATGCGAATAGTCGTGAGATTTCTGATTGGTGTTTTCAATAATAAAACCAATTGGTGTTCCTGTAGTTTTACCCTCAAAAATACCTGAGAGAAAACGAACTTCGTCTGGTTCTTTTCGTTGGGTAACAATAGCAGATTGACCCGGTTTACGTCTATCTAAGTCTAATTGAACTTTACTTAAATCTAGTGAGATGCCTGCTGGGCATCCATCAATAACTCCGCCTAAAGCCTCACCGTGAGACTCGCCAAAAGTGGTTAACTTAAAGAGGTTTCCAAAGGAATTTCCTGCCATAAAATTTTGATTTTGACAAATGTAAATCTTATAAAAGAAATACAAAAATTAAATATGCGTAATAATAAATTAATATTTAGGATAAATACTATTAGTTTCTTAACATTCTTATCATATATATTTAATTATCAAATAATACGGTAACAGAATATCTTCCTTTACTTCGTAGTATCAAATAGTTAAGGTTGAGAAAAAGAAAATTAGACGTTGTTGTCATTTCAGATGTACATTTAGGAACCTTCGGATGTCATGCAGGAGAATTACTCTCTTATTTAAATAGCATCGCTCCTAAAAAGTTAATCCTAAATGGAGATATTATTGATATTTGGCAGTTCCGAAAGCGATATTTTCCTAAAAACCACCTACAGGTAATCAAAAAGATTATCGACCTTTCCACTAAAGGAACTGAAGTTTATTATATTACTGGAAACCATGATGAAATGCTAAGGAAATTTAGTGATGTTTCTATGGGAAACATCCATATCCTAGATAAATTGATTATGGATTTAGACGGTAAAAAAGCTTGGATATTTCATGGTGATGTATTTGACGCTTCTATCCAACACACAAAATGGATTGCAAAGCTCGGCGGTTGGGGTTATGATTTTTTAATCTTGTTTAATAGGCTCATTAATTGGTTTTTAATCAAAATGGGGAGAGAAAAGTATTCTCTTTCCAAAAAAATTAAAAATAGTGTAAAGAAAGCCGTTAAGTATGTAGGCGATTTTGAAAAAGTTGCAGCAGATTTGGCCATAGAAAATGGTTATAAGTATGTTGTTTGTGGACATATCCATCAGCCCCAAATGCTTAGAAAGGTCAATAAAAATGGCACTTGCCTATATTTAAACTCTGGAGATTGGATTGAAAACCTCACTGCGTTAGAATATCATGATAAACGCTGGGATTTATACCATTTTAATGAAGATAAGCTAAGTCCCTTTTACTCTGATGAAGATATAAAAACCATGAATTATAAGGAGTTATTGGCAGCAATTACAATTACAGGTAAAAAGTAAGTTATATTTTTTTTACATTTGAAAAATTTCAAACTGAATGCGTTTATACCAATTTCTTTTTACTTTACTAATATTCTCGATTTTAAGCTCATGTTCCAGCAATGAAGCTATTTCTGAAGAATTGTTATCTGAGATAGATTCTGAGAACTATTTCCCTTTGAAAACATCAGAAAATTGGACTTATAATATAGAGGGGTTAACTAAAGGAAGAGACAGTGTTTGGGTTGAAAAGGACACTCTTATAGAAGGAAATATCCATTATAAAACACGAGCTAACAATCCTAATCTTGGTTTTTTCACCAACCTAGTCGCAGACGGATTACTTCATAAAAGCAAAAGCAAGCTTATATTAAACGGTACGATTTCTAATGTGATTCCAGAATTAGCTATTCCTGTGGAAGGATTAGTTTTATTAGACATGAAAGATCCCGCAGGGAATGTAAGTTACCAAACTTCTGGGATGACGTCTTTTAGTAATCAAGATTATATTATTGAAATAGCGTATATCATTACTTCTAAAACAGAAGATATTATTGAAGATTACAATCTTAACGGAACAGATTACGAAAATATCATAAAAACCTCTGTAACTGTTAATATTGCTGCTATTGCAAATACTAAAATTGATGGATATGAAGCTTCTATACCGATATTAAACCCTCATGACGTAATAACTTCCAACATATACTTTGCACCAGGAATTGGAGTTATAAACAACGAAACAAATACCAATTATAAGCTTACCAATCTTGATGAATTAAATATGGAAATCAGCATCGATAAGCAAGTTTCTGAAGTTGTTGCTCAGCGTATTTCCAACTATTCAAAATAAAGTAACTTACTTTCTAACAACCATTTTATTTAGCAATGTTACTGGATGGATAGCCTCTCGCCCAGTTCCATCTTTAATTTGATGTCTACAGCTTGTTCCATTAGCAACAATTACAGTTTCTTTACTCGCCTTTCTCACTGAAGGGAATAAACGAAGCTCCCCAATAGCCATACTTACCTCGTAGTGCTCTTTTTCATAACCAAAAGAACCAGCCATACCGCAACATCCAGAATTTATCATAGTTACAGAGAAATTCTGAGGGATATTTAGCAAATCAAAAGTGGCCTTTGTATTAGATTGCGACTTCTGATGGCAATGAGCATGATATTTAATCGTTTTTTCTTCCGTAGAAAAGTCTTCAGAAGTAATCACTCCTTTTTTAATTTCTTCAGCAAGAAACTCTTCAATAATAAAGCTATTTAAAGCAACTTTTTTTACCGAATCTTGATCTTCAACCAATCTAAGGTATTCATCCCTAAAAGATAAAATAGCAGAAGGTTCAATCCCAACTATAGGACAATCTGAAGCAACTAAATCTTTTAATTTAGCTACGTTATTAACTGCTAATTCTTGAGCTTGTTTTAAAAAACCTTTAGAGATAAATGTACGACCACTTTCTCCATAATATAAACGCACATCGTATCCTAAGGTTGTAAGCAACTCGATAGCATCTTTTCCTACTGTAGTGTCTAAATATTGAGTAAATTCATCAATATAAAGAACAACCTTTCCTTTGTTAACTAACTTACTTAATGAACATTGAAGGTGTTTATTGAAATCAAAGCTTTCAATATAAGGCAGTGTTCTTTCTGGAGCGATATTAAGTACTTTTTTCATGATACCCCCTGAAAACTTACTATTCGTTATAGATGGAAATACACTCCCGAGTTTACTGAGTTTTGTATTAAAAGCAAAAGCTTTATCTCTAAGTGACGGCGGATTATCTTTATAATATTGATATAGAAATTCCGCTTTTAAAGTAGCCACATCAACATTACTTGGACATTCACTACTACAAGCTTTACAACTGACACATAAGTCAAAAACTTCTTTTAGTTCTTTATTATCGAATTTATTATTATTCTCTGATGTTGTAAGATAATCTCGAAGGGCATTGGCTCTAGCTCGAGTGGTATCTTTTTCATTCTTAGTAGCGTGGTAACTGGGGCACATTGCTCCATTTGAAACATGAGTTTTTCTACAATCTCCACTTCCATTACATTTTTCTGCAGCTCTTAAAATCCCTTCAGAATCTGAAAAATCCATTAATGTATCAACATTCGGTTCCTCCCTATCCGGTTGATAACGAAGAGAAGTATCCATCGGGGCACTATCTACAATTTTCCCAGGATTGAATATATTATTAGGATCAAATGCCTTTTTTACACGCCTAAGCAGCTCATAGTTAGCATTTCCGATCATCAATTCTATAAACTCTGCTCTCACTCTTCCGTCACCATGCTCTCCACTCATAGAACCACGATATTTCTTCACTAATTGAGCAACATCTGTAGTTATCTTTCTAAAGAGCAATACGTCTTCCGACTTTTTAAGATCTAAAATTGGTCGCAAATGCAATTCGCCAGCACCAGCATGAGCGTAATAAACAGCATTCTGTTTGTACTTACTCATAATCGCAGAAAATGCAGTAATATATTCACTTAAATCTTCGATACTTACTGCCGTATCTTCTATACAAGCTACCGCTTTTTTATCACCTACAATATTCCCTAGCAGTCCAAGTCCAGCTTTACGCAACTCTAAAGCCTGCTCTATTTCGGAACCATAAAGCGATGCATTGGCATAACTAAGACCTGTTTTATCCAAAGAAGCAATAAGCGATTTACGCTTTTCCTCCAATCTATCTTTATCAGTATCGCGTAACTCTAACATTAGAATTGCCGCAGGATCTCCTTCAATAAAAAAACGATTTGGGAGCTGCGATTTATTGTTTTTAGTACAATCCAAAATCACTTTATCCATCATCTCGCAAGTAAACAAGTCGTGCTGCATAACTTCACACACAGAATCGCAACAATCTGCTACGCTCTTATAATGAGCAGCTACCATTACTGCGTTATCTGGCATCAAATCGTCCAACTGAATCTTAATTCTTGTAATAAAATTCAGCGTTCCTTCGCTTCCAGAAAGCAACTTACACATATTAAAAGAATCACCACCTTCGGAAAAAGGCTGCAGCCTCAGTAATTCATCTACCGCATAACCTGTATTTCTTCTGTGAATCTCTGGTTTAGGGAAATTATCAAAAACTTGCTCTTTTACCCCATCAGCATTTAATTCAGTAAAAATAGCTCTATAAATATCACCTTCTAGCGTCTGTAGCTCGAGTTTCTCTTGAAATTCAACCTTAGAAAGTGGCTTAAACGTAACTTCGCTACCATCACTCAACACCGCATCAATCTCAATTACTTTATCGCGCGTTACACCATATTTAATAGAAGTTGTTCCACTAGAGTTATTTCCGGTCATCCCTCCTATCATACAGCGATTTGAAGTAGATGTATTAGGTCCAAAGAATAAACCGTACTCCTTCAGGTAAATATTCAATTCATCTCGAATTACACCAGGTTGAACAGAAATAGTCTTTGTTGTGGTATCCAATTCCAAGATATCGGTAAAATATTTAGAAACATCCACTACAATTCCATCACCAACACATTGACCAGCTAATGAAGTTCCAGCAGTTCTAGGAATAACCGACAACTTATGTTCATTACAAAAATGAATTATCGTTTTAAGATCTTCAATATTTTTAGGATACGCTACAGCCGTTGGTATTACGCGATATACAGATGCGTCTGTAGCATAAATAGTTTTATGAAGATCGTCGAAAAAGAGCTCTCCTTTAAGTGACTCTTTCAGCGTTTGTAGGAAATTTTTGGATATTTTTAACAAGACTAAATGATCTATAAATTAAATTAGCACCGTATATAACTCGAATACAAACTTAAAAACTAATTTATGAAAAAATTCATTTTATTTAGCATTTTAGCAATTGGCTTTGCTGCAACAGCTTATTCTCAGGAAGTATCTAAAAATGCCTTAGGGTTAAGATTAGGAGATGGAGATGGCTTTGGGGCAGAGATTTCTTACCAAAGAGGCATAAGTGCAAATAACAGACTTGAATTTGACTTAGGATGGAGAGATAACGATCATTATGATGCATTTAGATTAACAGGACTTTACCAATGGGTATTCCCTATTGAAGGGGATTTCAACTGGTACGTTGGTGCCGGTGGTGGTCTTGGAGGATATGACCATAATGACGATTATTTTAACGATCACGGTCATGATGATGGTGGCGTATATGGTTTTATAGCTGGAGATATAGGTGTAGAATATGACTTTAATTTCCCTCTATTATTATCATTAGATTTCCGACCAGAAATTGGATTTGGAGACTTTGATGATAGCGATTTTGATTTTGATATAGCCTTAGGAATAAGATATCAGTTCTAAAAAAAATTCAACATATAACCTAAAAGCCCTGTATATTAAAAGTTCAGGGCTTTTTTTTGTTAATTCCCTTTAAGGATTAACGAGAAATTTTAACTTTGCAGGAAACTAAAACTGTTTAAATAAATTTTAATGAAGAAAATAGGAAGTATTGTCTTATTACTAGTAGCTCTTGTAGCTTGTAATAAAGCAGAAGAAAACACATATAAAGTAACCGTTAGTGTTGATGGTGTAGAAGACAGGAAGCAAGTATTTTTACAAAAACCAATTGACGGTCAGCGTCCAGAAGTAGTAGATACTTTAGAGGTTTTAGAAGGTAAATTTGAATTTACAGGGAAAACGGAAACACCACAGTTACACTATTTATTTTTTGAAGGTGTACAAGGAGTTTTACCGATTATTCTTGAAGAAGGAAACATTAATGTTACTGCCTACAAAGACAGTTTGAACTTTTCTAAGATTGAAGGAAGTCCTTCTAATGAAGACTTTACTTCTTTTATCCAAGGATCTAGAAACATTAGAACTAAAATCTCTGACATTCAGAAAAAAGGAATGGAAGCACAACAAGCTGGAGATACTTTAACAATGAATACGCTTAGAGAAACTTTTGAAGAAGTTCAAGAAGAAGCTAAAGCATATGAGTATGATTTTGTTGAAACACATAAAGATTCTTATATCTCTTTATTAGTTATTCAGCAAATGATGCGTACAAAAAGTAAAACTACTGAAGAAATTGCAGCTTTATTCAACAGTCTTTCTGATGACGTTAAGAAAACTGAAATGGGAAATACTATCTCTAAAGAATTAGAGGAAGCTAATAAATTATCTGTTGGAGCAATTGCTCCAGATTTTTCAGCACCAAACCCTGAAGGAGAAACAATCTCTTTAAAAGGATCTTTAGGAAAAGTAACTATTTTAGATTTTTGGGCTGCTTGGTGTAAACCTTGTAGAGCTGAAAACCCTAATTTGGTGAAACTTTATGCTGAATACCATGATAAAGGACTTAATGTAGTTGGAGTTTCTCTTGATAAAACTGCAGAAGACTGGAAAAAAGCAATTGCTGATGACGGTCTTGAGTGGAACCACATGTCTAACTTAAAGTTTTGGCAAGATCCTATTGCTCAACTTTATAACATCCGCTCTATTCCTGCTACGTATATCTTAGATGAAAACGGTAAGATTATCGCTAAAGATCTTCGTGGAGAAGCTTTAAACAGTAAAATCGCTGGATTGTTAAATTAATCCACTCAAAATAATTACAGAAAAGGCTTTTCAGTATATGGAAAGCCTTTTTTTTGTTTAAAATAAATGCTGTTTAAAGAATTTCAAATGCAGAGTGGTATTATTTGTTATTAATTAATCACGAGTAACAATGAATAAATGCAGGCTTTGCAAGCCGCAACAATTACAACTAAACTATACAGGCTAACATTAATCGCAATCAAGAAGCGCTAATGGCATCAATAAAAACAGCTACAAGATAACACCGTAAACAAAAAAATCCAGAGAAGACGACTTCTCTGGATTTCTTGCATTTATTTATAATCCCTATATAAGGTTAATATTTTACTTTAGCTCGAAAGTAATATTCACTTTAGCCTCGATTACCATCTCACCAACTGCAATAGTATCCATATCTCCACCACTATTATCAGAAGCTTTCATCATTTCCATTCTATAAATTGGCTGTGGAGCGCTTACAGATCCTGTTTCTGAGATTACAAGAGCTTTTCCTACAGATTGCCCAAGCACAGAAGCATACTCCTCTGCTTTCTTTTTAGCATCTTTTACTGCCGCTATTCTCGCTTTAGAATTATAAGCATCAATCTCTGTAGATTTAAAAGTCACACCGTCAATTCTATTAATTCCAGCATTTAGCAATCCTTCTGTAAACTCAGCATATTTATTTAAATCTTTCAGCAATATAGAAATCGACTGATTTGCTACATACTTATATTCTTTAGTTTGATAATCGTAGTTTTTATTAAGGTTTACATATTCTGTTTTAACATCACCTTCTTTAACCCCCATTGACTTGGTATATTTCAAAACCTCGTCAATAGCTTTATCATTATCACTTTTTACAGCTTGCGCTGAAGCACCTTCACTTTCCACTCTAACTTTAATTAGAACTTGATCTGGTGTTACTTTTACAACTCCTTCTCCAACTACCGCAACAGATGGAGTAACTTCTTGTGCCTGCACACTATTCATACCTATAAATGCTATTGCTAATAAAATAAATTGTTTCATATTTTCTTTTGATTAAATATTATATTCATGAGTATACAAACAAGATGCCAAACTATATTTTCCCTGTTTTTTCTAGAATAAATAACACTACAATAGGGATTGCTAATAAAAACACCATCAATGTTTCTTGCATTAATAAGGAAGGCATCATTAATAACGTCATAATATAACCCCCAATAGCTCCTCCAAAATGTGCTGTGTGCCCTATATTTCCAATTCTAGCTTTCATACCATAGATAGAATAAAGCAAATAACCAATACCAAAAAGATATGCTGGAATGGGAATTGGAATAAAAAAGAAAGCTAATCGCATTTCTGGTTGCAAAAGTATTGCTGCATATAACACTCCCGTAACAGCACCACTTGCTCCAACTGCGCTATAACTAGGTTCATTTTTGTGGAAACTTAAAGACAATAAACTCCCCGCCAATAAACTAACAAAATATATGATAATAAACTTTACGTCTCCAAAATATTGCACAACAATTGGTGCGAAAAAATAAAGCGTAAGCATATTAAATAGTAAATGAGAAATATCTACATGTAGAAATCCAGAAGTAATAGTTCTAATTTTTTCTCCTCTATTAATAGCACCAATATTAAATTTATAACGCTCAAAAAAAGAAAAATCATTAAAGCCTTTTATAGAAGCTAAAACATTGGCTCCAATGATAACAATAGTAGCAATACTTAAATTCATAAAAACAATTAAGGTTTAGCTTCAAATATAGCTATATTTGCCAAAATACTTACTGAATGCAATTACTTATTTACCTACTCGCTTACCCTTTGCTATGGATAATCTCAATACTTCCATTTCCTATATTTTATAAAGTATCTGATGCCGTCTATGGTTTAGTGTATTACATTATAGGCTACAGAAAAAAGATGGTTTTAAGTAATTTAGAACGATGTTTCCCAGAGAAGTCAGAAGAAGAACTGCTGCTAATTAGAAAGAAATTCTATAAACATATGTGTGATTTATTTTTAGAAATGATAAAATCGCTCACTATGTCTCAAACAGAAATGAAGAAAAGAGCTAAGTTTAACAATGTAGAATTACTTGATAAATATGCTGAACAAAATAGAAGCGTAGTTTTACTTTGCGGTCATTATGCAAACTACGAGTGGGTTTTATCCTTAGGACAACATATTAAACATGATGGATTTGGAATTTACTCTCCGCTATCAAATAAATATTTTGATAAGCTGATAAAGAAAACTAGAAAAAGACAAGGCGGAACATTAATCTCTAAGTTTAACACCGCTAAGACCATTGTTAAAAACTACCGAGCTAATCACTTATCATTATATGGTTTTGTTAACGACCAATCACCACAAGTAAGCCACACCAGATATTGGAGACCATTTTTTGGAACTGTAGTTCCTGTTCATACCGCTGCAGAAACACTTGCTAAGAAATTTGACTTAGCCATTGTATTCTTCTGCGTTAAAAAAGTTAAAAGAGGGTTTTACGAAACAACAATTATAGATGTAACAGATAATCCTAAAGCATATTCTGATTATGAAATTACAGATATCTATACCGAAATGTTAGAGAAAGAAATAAGAAATAAACCAGAATATTATTTATGGACACATAATAGATTTAAGCACCGAAACAAAGTCCCTAAAGAGTCTGGTAAAGATAATATTAAAGTAAAATATAGTTAAACTACAAGTTTATCAAACAAGGGTTAATATCAGCAAAATCAAGTGTTTAAAAAAAACAGAAAACCTCTTCACTTTAAAATAGTTGAAGAGGTTTTTACTTGTGTAAAAAATACTATTACAAAGCGGCTACTGCTTCAATTTCAGCAATAAACTTATCAGCAAGTGTATCTGCTTCTTCTTGAGATTTAGCTTCTGTATATATTCTAATTATTGGCTCTGTATTCGATTTTCTTAAATGAACCCAATTTTCAGGGAAATCAATCTTAACACCATCTATCGTTGTGATATTTTCGTTGGCATAACGCTTTTCCATTTCAACTAAAATAGCATCCACATCTAACTCTGGAGTAAGAGTTATCTTCTTTTTACTCATAAAATAAGAAGGGTAACTAGCTCTTAATTCTTGGACAGTCATTCCTTTTTCAGCTAAATGCGTTAAAAATAAAGCAACTCCAACTAAAGCATCACGACCATAGTGACTTTCTGGATAAATAATTCCGCCATTTCCTTCTCCTCCAATAATGGCATTATTTTCTTTCATTAATGTTACAACATTCACTTCTCCAACGGCGGAAGCCTCATAAGTACCTTCGTGTTTTTCCGTTACATCTCGCAATGCACGAGAAGAAGACATATTAGAAACTGTATTCCCTTTGGTCTTCCCTAAAACATAATCAGCACAAGCAACCAAGGTATACTCTTCTCCAAACATCTCCCCGTCATTACTTATAAAAGCCAATCTATCTACGTCTGGATCTACAACAATTCCTAAATCGGCTTTTTCTTCTACAACCAATTTACAAATATCTGTAAGATGTTCTTTTAACGGCTCTGGATTATGAGGAAAACGACCATTTGGCTCACAATAAAGCTCTACAACCTCTACTCCTAATTCTTTTAATAACTTAGGAATAACAACTCCTCCTGAAGAATTCACACCATCTACAACAACTTTAAATTTGGCTTCTTTTATTTTTTCAGCATCAACTAAAGGTAAATCAAGCACTTCATCGATATGAATATCTACATAAGAATCGTTAATTATTGTCTCTCCTAAATCATCAACATCAGCAAAATCAAAATTTTCACTTTCTGCAATTGCTAAAATTTTCTTCCCTTCTTCTCCGTTAAGAAATTCTCCTTTATCATTTAATAATTTTAAAGCATTCCATTGCTTAGGATTATGGCTAGCAGTTAAAATAATTCCACCATCAGCTTTCTCCAAAGGAACAGCAATCTCCACCGTAGGAGTTGTAGAAAGTCCTAAGTCGATTACATTTATACCTAATCCCACTAATGTTGAAGCTACCAGATTCTGAATCATTTCTCCAGAAATACGGGCATCCCTACCAATAACTACTGTTAGTTTTTTATTTTCTGATTGAGATTTCAACCAAGTTCCATATGCTGCAGCAAATTTCACTGCATCTAAAGGCGTTAAGTTTTCACCTGTCTGCCCTCCTATTGTTCCTCGTATTCCTGAAATCGATTTTATAAGCGTCATGTAAAGTATGAGTTTTTAATTCTACGTAATGCGTAAAACTGTGTATTAACAACACCAGAATTACTACTATCAGCAAATATAAAAGTTTTATATGTTTAAATTCCCTAAAAAGCAAAAATCGATGTTTACACTCACTACAGAATACAGTATAAAAAAATACAATAACCTAAAAAAACAACACAATACATAAATACCCTCTTCAATATATAGAATATGTTAATTACAATTGTTTAAAATTACTGTAAAACCATTTTTTGTATGAATTGAATTTGTAATTTTAGGGAATGAATTTTTTAGCACATATATATTTGTCAGGAGATAATCCAGAAATAAAAGTAGCTAACTTTATGGCGGATAGTATTCGTGGTAAAAAATACCTAGCATACCCAGACGATTATAAGAAGGGGATTTTGCTACATCGAGAAATCGACACATACACAGACGCACATCCAACTGTAAGGTTAAGTACTAAAAAACTACATAAAAACTATAGTCACTATAGCGGTGTTATTGTAGATATTTTTTATGATCATTTTCTAGCTAAAAACTGGAGTTCATACTCCGATGTTCCTTTAGAAAAATATGTTGACAATTTCTATGATTTACTAGGCGAGCATTATGATATTCTCCCCATGAATATAAAAAAGCTAATGCCATACATGATTGCGGATAATTGGCTACTTAACTACGCTAAATTAGACGGAATCGCTAAAGTTTTAGAAGGGATGAACCGGCGTACAAAGAATAAATCGAAAATG
Source organism: Joostella atrarenae (assembly GCF_021764745.1). Taxonomy (GTDB): domain Bacteria; phylum Bacteroidota; class Bacteroidia; order Flavobacteriales; family Flavobacteriaceae; genus Galbibacter; species Galbibacter atrarenae. The sequence goes on from NZ_JAETXX010000002.1 coordinate 391,756, forward strand.
AATTTTGCCATTCAAGATTTAGAAGAACATTATCTTTCTTTTGAAACTGAATTCACATCTTTCTTCGAAGAACTCCAAGAATTTTGTGCTCAAAAACTAAAAACTTTATAATATTTATATGATAAAAAGAATACTCCTACTCTCACTTATAATTCTAGCAAGTTGTAAAACAACAGAAGCTCCTAAACAAGGACTTATAGCTGAAAACGGAATGGTTGTTTCCGCAAGAATGGAAGCTTCGAAAATCGGTGCTGATATTTTAAAGCAAGGAGGAAATGCTTTTGATGCTATGATTGCAACAAAGTTTGCTCTTGCAGTAGCTTTTCCTTTCGCTGGAAACATTGGCGGCGGTGGTTTTTTAGTTTACCGCTTAGACGATGGTAGCACAGGTACATTAGACTTTAGAGAGAAAGCTCCATTAGCTGCCACAAAAAACATGTATTTGGACTCTTTAGGGAATGTTATTCCTGATAAAAGCACTGTTGGAGCCCTAGCAGTAGGAGTTCCAGGAAGTGTTGCTGGTATTTTTGCTATTCATGAAAAGTTTGGATCACTTCCAATGGAAAAATTAATCCAACCAGCCATAAACCTCGCCAATAGAGGTGTTGAAGTAACTTCAAAACAAGCAAACAGGCTAGAGAATTACCAAAACCTAATTACTAAAGTCAGTGGAGATACAGTGCTTTTTGCTAAGAAATATTCAGAAAACGACACTATAAAATATAATGCCCTAGCAAGAACTTTAGAAACTATAAAAGAAAAAGGTCAAGATGGTTTCTACAAAGGAGAAGTCGCTGAAAAAATTGTAGACTTTATAAATAGTAACGGCGGAATTATCACACTCGAAGACCTTGCGAACTACAAAGCTGTTTGGAGAGATCCTGTTACTTTTAACTACAAAGACATAAAAGTAATATCAATGGGTCCACCAAGTAGCGGCGGCATTACTTTAGCGCAAATCATGAAAATGATAGAATCTTATGATCTAGATTCTGAGCATAATTCTGTAAAAGCAATTCAATTAATAACTGAAGCTGAACGAAGAGCATATGCCGATAGATCTTACTTTTTAGGAGATCCAGATTTTACAGAGATTCCTGGCGTAGAAATTACAAGCAGCGATTATTTAAATGAAAGAATGAAATCATTTTCTTATGATAAAGCAACGCCGTCGAGTGAAATATCGCACGGAGAAGTTGAAATCATTGAAAGCGATGAAACAACTCACTTTTCTATTATCGATCAATTTGGAAATGCTGTTTCTGTAACAACAACTTTAAACGGAGCTTATGGCTCGAAGCTATTTTCTGAAGAATTAGGATTCTTTTTCAATAACGAAATGGACGACTTTAGTGTAAAACCTGGAGTCCCTAATATGTTTGGACTTATAGGCGGAGAAGCAAATAGCATTCTTCCCGAGAAACGAATGTTAAGTAGCATGACCCCAACTATCGTTGAGAAAAATGGAAAATTATCAATGGTTTTGGGTACTCCTGGAGGATCTACTATTATCACTTCCGTATTACAAACAATACTCAATGTTTATGAGTACGACATGGGAATGCAGCAAGCTGTAAACATGCCTAGATTCCACCATCAATGGTTGCCAGACGAAATTAGAATGGAGCCAAATGGTTTTGACAAAGAAACGATAGAAAAACTAAAAAGCTTAGGCTATCATATTAATGAATCCAATTCAAGGATAATCGGACTTGTAGATGCTATTCTAGTACTTCCAAATGGAGATTTAGAAGCTGGTGCCGATAGACGTGGAGACGACTCTGCTGTTGGGTTTTAAAAAAGAGAACATATGAAAATCATAAAAAAAATATTAAAATTTATATCCATTGCACTCCTGCTCCTCATAGCTGTTTCTGCAGTTGTTTATTTTATCTACAATGAGCCTCTTCCAAAAGGTAAAACTGGACCAGAAGCAGAAGCTCTTGCCGAAAAAATGCTTAAAGCTGTAAATTATACTAATTATAAAAAGACACGCTTTATAGAATGGACTTTCGCTGGGAAACATTCCTATAAATGGGATAAAGAGAAAAAGCTTGTGGATGTAAAGTGGGATGATTATGTTGTAAAGCTAAATTTAAACAACTACGATAAAAGTGAGGTTCTTATAGATAATGTAAAAATGCACACAGAACCAAGGCAAGAACTTATTGATAAAGCGGTAGGATACTTCAACAACGATTCTTTTTGGCTTGTAGCTCCTTTTAAGGTGAAAGATAAAGGCGTTACAAGAAGCGTAGTAACATTAGAGAATGGAAAAAAAGCATTATTGGTAACATACACTCAAGGAGGCTCAACTCCTGGAGACTCTTATCTATGGAAGCTTAACGATAGTGGTTTCCCTGAAAGCTTTAAAATGTGGGTTAGTATCATTCCAATTGGCGGATTAGAAGCTACTTGGGACGAATGGAAGATTATGGAAACTACCACTTACCTCCCATCATCTCATAAATTTCTATTTCTCAATATAGAAATGACAAAACTAAAAGCCTATAATTAAGAATGAAAATTATTTAGTTAAAAGCTAAAACTTCAGTAAAAACACATACCGAAAAGTCCCTCGAGCAAAAGAAAAACAATGCTATATAACTATCTAAAAAAAAAGAGTTTTAGATCCCATTTTCTATAGAATTATAAGCGTTAATATTTTCCTTTCATCATATACTCCCTTCGGTATTAAAGCTTAAAACCTTAACTTTGCGGTTTTGTATTATATATGGCAAATTTTGAAGAAAATATAGTGGTAAAAGGCGCTAGAGTCCATAACCTTAAAAATATAGATGTTACCATCCCCAGAGAAAAGCTTGTTGTTATTACAGGTCTTTCTGGGAGCGGTAAATCCTCATTAGCATTCGATACTATTTATGCAGAAGGTCAACGTCGGTACATAGAAACATTTTCGGCTTATGCCCGCCAATTTCTTGGAGGTTTGGAGCGTCCGGATGTAGATAAAATTGACGGATTATCTCCTGTTATTGCAATCGAGCAAAAAACGACTTCTAAATCTCCTCGTTCTACAGTAGGAACGATCACTGAGATATACGACTTCTTACGTTTGTTATTTGCGAGAGCAGCAGATGCCTACAGTTACAATACTGGAGATAAAATGGTAAGCTATAGCGATGAGCAAATAAAAGAGCTTATTATTGAAGAATACAGCGGTAAGCGCATAAATATATTAGCGCCCGTTATCCGCAGTAGAAAAGGTCATTATCGTGAATTATTTGAGCAAATAGCAAAGCAGGGATTTGTAAAAGTACGTGTAGATGGAGAGATTCTCGACATCATAAAAGGAATGAAAGTGGATCGCTACAAAGTGCATGATATTGAAACAGTTATCGATAGAATGCAAATTGATGATAGCGAAAACACTTCCAAACGCCTAAGTGAGAGCATAAACACTGCTATGTATCACGGAGATGATGTACTCATGGTTATAGATCATGACACGAATGAAGCTCGCTTTTTCAGTAGAAATCTTATGTGTCCTTCTTCAGGAATATCATATCCTAATCCTGAACCTAATACATTCTCTTTCAACTCTCCAAAAGGGATGTGCCCTACTTGCAGTGGTTTAGGGAGAATACATGAAGTAAACCTTGAGAAGATTATCCCTAATGATAAAATCAGTATTAAAAAAGGAGGAATAGCACCTTTAGGAGAATATAAAAAGTCATGGATCTTTAAGCAACTGGAGGTTATAGCGCAACGCTATGAATTCGAATTAACGGATGCTATTAGTGAGATTCCTAAAGAAGCTATGGATATGATTCTTAATGGTGGAAACGAAAAGTTTTCCGTAGAATCTAAGACTCTTGGGATTACTCGCGATTATAAAATTGATTTTGAAGGGATTATAAGCTTTATAAAAAATCAATTCGAAGAAAGTCAATCCACTTCTATTCGTAGATGGGCAAAAGGATTTATGGATAAAGTAGATTGCCCTACTTGCGAAGGAAGTCGTTTAAGAAAAGAATCGCTATATTTTAAGGTGAATGAAAAGAATATTGCAGATCTATCTTCTATGGACATGATAGAACTTGCTGGTTTTTTCAAAAATTTACCAAAAGACCTTTCTGAAAAGCAATTAAAAATCGGAGAAGAGATTTTAAAAGAGATTAAAGCTCGTATTAATTTCTTACTCGATGTAGGCCTTGATTACCTTTCTCTAAATAGGAGCTCAAAATCACTTTCTGGAGGGGAAGCACAAAGAATCCGACTAGCAACACAAATTGGTTCGCAATTGGTGGGCGTTTTATATATTTTGGATGAACCTAGTATCGGGTTACACCAAAGGGATAACGACCGACTCATAAAATCATTAGAATCTTTAAGAGATATCGGGAACTCTGTAATTGTTGTAGAGCACGATAAGGACATGATCGAGCGCGCTGATCATGTTATTGACATCGGTCCGAAAGCAGGTAAACTTGGAGGAGAGATAATTTCTGAAGGCCCTCCTTCTGAATTAAAAAAATACAATACACTTACCGCTGATTATATTACGGGTAAAAAAGAAATAGAAGTTCCTGAAGAACGGAGAAAAGGAAACGGGAACTCCATCCTTTTAAAAGGATGTACTGGAAATAATTTAAAAAAGGTGAATGCCGAATTTCCTCTAGGATTAATGATTGGTGTTACTGGAGTTTCAGGAAGTGGAAAGTCTACATTAATTAATGAGACCCTCTACCCTATTTTAAATGCTCATTTTTTCAATGGTGTAAAAATTCCTATGCCATATAAAAGCATTAAAGGTTTAGAGCACATCGATAAGGTAATTGATATTAATCAATCTCCCATTGGAAGAACTCCCCGCTCTAATCCTGCTACTTACACAGGTGTTTTTAGTGAAATAAGAACTTTATTCACTCAAACTCCAGAGGCTATGATTCGCGGTTATAAGCCTGGGAGATTTAGTTTTAATGTAAAAGGAGGAAGATGTGAAACTTGCCAAGGTGCAGGTGTAAGAGTAATCGAAATGAATTTCTTACCAGACGTTACCGTAGCTTGTGAGACATGTAATGGTAAACGCTTTAATAGAGAGACTTTAGAAATAAGATTCAAAGGAAAGTCTATTTCCGACGTTTTAGAAATGACTATTGATGAGGCTGTAGATTTCTTTGAGAACATCCCGAAAATATATCGTAAATTAGCTACATTGAAAGATGTAGGTTTAGGATATATAACACTCGGACAGCAATCTACTACACTTTCTGGTGGAGAAGCACAACGTGTGAAATTAGCCACAGAACTCTCTAAAAAAGACACTGGGAATACTTTTTATATCTTAGATGAGCCTACAACAGGGTTACATTTTGAAGATATTAATGTTTTAATGGGAGTTCTAAACGCATTAACAGATAAAGGGAACACAGTATTGATTATCGAACATAATTTAGATGTTATTAAAATGGTCGATCATATTATTGATATTGGCCCTGAAGGTGGTAAAGGCGGAGGGAAAGTTATTGTTTCTGGCACTCCTGAAGAAGTAGCGAAGCATAAAAAGAGTTATACCGCTAAATATCTAAAGAAAGAACTGAGGTGAATAAATAGTTTAAGTAACTGCTTTAATTAAATATAAGTCAGTTATTTAATTAATTATAAAATAATTAAGAATGAGAAAAGAACAACATTTTAAAGGATGGAATGGTATAAAGACAAATGACTCATGGGCTATTTTTAAAATCATGGGAGAGTTTGTTAGCGGATTTGAAAAAATGAGTAAAATCGGTCCTTGCGTTTCTATTTTTGGTTCAGCAAGAACTAAACCAGATCATAAATATTACCAATTATCAGAAAGAATCGCTCAAAAGATAGTGGAGTCTGGATATGGTGTAATTACTGGTGGTGGTCCTGGTATTATGGAAGCAGGAAATAAGGGCGCTCATTTAGCAGGTGGAACTTCTGTAGGATTAAACATCGATTTACCTTTTGAACAACATGATAATCCTTATATAGACAGTGATAAAAGCTTAGATTTTGATTATTTCTTTGTGCGTAAGGTAATGTTTGTAAAATACTCACAAGGCTTTGTAGTAATGCCTGGTGGTTTTGGAACATTAGATGAACTTTTTGAAGCTATGACGCTTATACAAACAAAGAAAATAGCTATGTTCCCTATTATTCTTGTTGGGACTGATTTCTGGGGCGGATTAATGGATTGGGTAAAGACTACCTTACTAGAAGCTAATAACAACATTAGTGAAGGCGATTTAGACCTTATTAAGCTTGTTGACACCGAAGATGAAGTTATTGAGATTCTTGATAGTTTCTATAAAAAGTCAAATTTAAGCCCTAATTTCTAGGATTAGATTTCAACAGAAAAAACTTTTATAAAAAATATAGATTATACCTGAACATCATCAGTTGATGCTTCAGGTATTCTTTTATCCCTACGATATTCAGAATAAACCATTGTAAACTCTGCTCCCATAAAAAATATGAGGCCTGTGTAATACACCCACAACAATATTAAAACCACAGAACTTGCTCCTCCATAAACAGAAGCTGGCGACGCTTGTCCGAAGTAATAACCTATAGCTGTTTTACCCAGTAAAAACAATAATGTTGTTACGGAAGCCCCTATCAACGCAGTCTTCCATTTAATTCGTTTGTTTGGTAAAAACCTATAAATAGCTCCAAACAACACAGTTATCACCACTAAAGAAACTGTAAAATTAAGTCCGCTAACAATAATGGTTGCCGCTTGTGGATAGTAATTCTCTACATAATTATTAAGAACTGAAATTACTGCAGAAACCATCAATGAAATGATCAATAAAAAACCTATCGCCATTATCATTCCAAAAGAAATAAGACGATCTACAACCATTTTTTTAAAGGTCGAATTATCTTCTTCAGCCTCAAAAATTGTATTTAGGGTCTTCTGTAATTGAAAAAATACCCCCGTTGCACCAAAAACCAACGTAGCTGAACTAATTATAATATTCATAGTAGAATTACTATCAATACTAGCGCTACTTATCATCCCTTCGATAGCTTTTGCTGTATCATAACCGATTAAACTAGATAACTCTTGCGTAACTCGCCCCTGCACAGCGTCTCTACCGAAAAAGATACTTGTTACCCAAATAACAATTAAGAGTAATGACGGTAAAGAAAACAAGGTGTAATAGGCTATAACAGCACTTTTAGCAAAGGGATCTAAATCCAACCATCGTAAAAATGTCTCTTTTATGATTTTAATGCTGGTTTTTATATTCATCAAATACAGGTTATACATCCACTAAGTTAATTATAATTTCGAACAAGAAAAAGGCTGCTAAATAATCTTAAAAGAATTACTTAACAGCCTTTATAATATTTATTGTAAATGATTAAGCAGAGTTTCTACTTGCATTTATATTTCCAAATAAAGAACGTGTAACCATACGCTCATATATTTCTAGAAGCTCAGGATCTACATCGCTATCTTTAGCATTAAGCTCCTGGATTTGTCTAAGTGCAAATTGTTGAATTGTAAGTAATGGCAATACAATTTTCTCTCTCACCTGAATAGAAGCTCTCATAGAACGTGTATCTTCCATCAACTCAGAATAACCAGTCAATTTCAATAACATCGCTTTACTACGCTCAAATTCATCATGAATAATTATCCAAAATTCACCAAACTCCTTATCATCTTGCATGTATGCTGTAAGCTTAAAGAAAGATTTCGTTAAACTCATCATACTGTTTTCTAGCAACGTTCTAAAGAATGCAGAATTTTGATATAGCGATTTTACTTTTTCAAATTCATTATTATCTACAAACTCCTGAATAGCAGTTCCTACTCCGTAAAAACCAGGAACATTTTGCTTCAACTGACTCCAACTTCCAACGAAAGGAATCGCTCTTAGGTCTGAAAATACTAACTCATCAGACTTACCTCTTTTAGAAGGTCTACTTCCAATATTTGTTTTAGCATAGTACTTTAAAGTACTCATCCTTTCTAAGTAAGGTAAGAATTTAGGATGATTTTTAAAGTCAACATAAGCGCCATAACTAATTCCCGCTAACCTATTCATAGTATCTCGATCTTCTTCACTCAAGATATCTTTTTCATTAGTGAATACGTTATTTGCAATCCCAGAACTTATTAGCTGTTCTATATTATACTGACAAGATTCTGGCGTTCCAAAGTTAGAACTAATAGTTTGTCCTTGTATTGTAAGCTGAACTTCTTCATTTTCTATTGAAGGTCCTAAAGAAGCATAGAATTGATGTGTTTTTCCTCCTCCACGTGCAGGTGGTCCACCTCTACCATCAAAGAAAACAACGGTAATACCATATTCTCTAGAAATTGCAGTTAAAGCTTCTTTGGCTTTATAAATACTCCAATTCGCCATTAAATACCCACCATCTTTAGTTCCGTCAGAGAAACCTAGCATAATTGTCTGCTTATTCCCTCTACGTTTAAGATGTGCAGCATACGACTTGTTTGTATAAAGCGTTCTCATTACGTTATGAGCATCTTCAAGATCATCTACAGTTTCAAAAAGAGGCACAACATCTGTTGTTGGCTTCTCCCAATCACACATACGGATCATTGCAAAAGCCTCCATAACATTAAGCACACTTCCGTTGTTACTTATAATATATCTATTACAACCCATTTCGCCATTATTCTTCTGAATGGTTTTCATAGCATAAATAGATTCCAACGTACTTCTACTCATTTCGTGCTTAAATAAGCTAGGATTTACTTTACCAACAACCTTACTTAAGGCTTTAATCTGTTGCTCTTCATCCAGCTTCTCATAATCTTTAGGGAAAATATCAAGTCCCATTTCTAAAGACTCCTTAACGATATTAGATAATACATTATGATGTACTCTAGAATCTTGACGAATATCTAGTGAAGCGAAATGGAAACCAAACAACTTCATCTTATTAATAAGGTCGCTTATTTCTTCTACAAATAAAGATTGATGCTTCGTTACAAGAATCTCTCTTATTTCTAGTAGCGTCCCCATAGTCTCCTCAAGCGTAATTGTAGTCCTTCCACTTTCTAAGAAGATATTTTCATACAACTTAGACTCTAAATTTGCAATAAGCTTATCTACGTAGTTAAAAGTTATTCTACGACGTAGCTTTCTAACATCGCGGTAATAGTTCTTTAAAACCGTGCTTCTTAGCCTATCTGCAACTTTTAGAGTAATATCTGTAGTTACAAATGGATTCCCATCTCTATCTCCTCCAGGCCAAAAACCTAGATTTAATACTTGGTTATTTAATTCTGTGTCTCCAAAAATATTGTCTTGGATATAATCAAAAATCTGACTAGCAGATTCATAGAATACATTTTGCAGATACCATATTAAGCTTACCGCTTCATCAAAAGGAGTTGGTTTTTCCTTTTTGAAAAATGGAGTCTTCCCTAGTTGGGCAAGTAACTTCTTAATAAGGTTTAAATCATTCTCTCTAATAGCTTTAGATAGATCGGTAATAATACCTAATACAGAACCTGGATAAAACTGCGTTGGATGCGCCGTTAAAACAGGTCGTACTTTAAAATGCTCTAAGTAAGCTTTTAATTCAGGCATTTTATTTTTAGCTTCCGCCTCTTCCTTTACATTTCGCAAGGTTCCTCTCCCATTCATATTATTTACAATAGGGAAAGTTGCATCTTCAATAGCATCAAATAATACTACTTGTCTTTCTATATACTGAATAAATCTAAAGAGAAGATCAAATTTGTCTGAATCAGCAGGCTTTTCGTTGTAGTATTTTTCAAAAAAGTCACCTACAATATCTGATGGATTTTTATTATCCGCATATCCCTTTTCACAAATTTCGGAAAATAGCGGTAATAAAGCTCCAGTATTCCTTATCTCATCAAAAGGTAATGTGATAAAAATACTATTGTAGATTTGATATCTTGATAAAACACTTTCATTAAATCGATCAATCTTTGGTTTTCTTAGCATAAAATTTTTCTGTTTTATGTAAAAATACAAAAAACCCTCTCAAAACAAGGCTTAAGAGGGCATAATTAATGTTATTAAACAGAAATCCTACAAATCGTTAAAAATAGTATGCATAAGACGGCGTTTGTCGTTTATACTCTCCTCTAAAGAGATCATAGTCTCCGTTCTAGAGACACCATCAATATCATCTACTTTAAAAATAATATCTTTTGCATGTTTTGTGTCTTTCGCACGAATCTTACAGAAGATGTTAAACTTACCTGTAGTAATATGAGCTACTGTTATATAAGGAATCTGATTAAGTCGTTCTAAAACAAACTTTGTTTGATGCGTTTTCTCAAGGAAAATCCCTACGTATGCTATAAAAGAATACCCTAACTTAACATAATCTAATGTCAAAGAAGAACCTCTTATAATTCCAGCATCTTCCATTTTCTTAACTCTAACATGAACCGTACCAGCAGATATAAGTAATTTCTTTGCTATATCTGTAAATGGAGTTCTGGTATTATCTATCAACATATCAAGGATTTGATGATCTACCTCGTCTAATTTAAACTTTGCCATACTTTTTTTAATATCTTTAAATATTATGCAAAAAAAATAAAAAAAAATGAATTATTCACAATCAGGGAGTAATTATTTTTTTAACGTTTCTTGAATATCTTTAAATTTTCTTCAGAAATTCTGTTAAATAACTGCTATTTAACTCATACACCGGTATAGGGTTAATTTCTATGTTACTCATATCTAATTCTTTATGTCCGAAGTAATGTAAATCCTCTTCAACATGCTCTATTGTAGGCATAAACTCCACTTTACCATTAATTAACGTTTCCTTAAAGAATACCGCAACATCTTTATGTACTAACTTATCTTTTTCTGAAATAGGAAACTTCCTTAAAATAATGTCATAAAACAACTTCTCATTTGATGGGATCTCAAAATAATCATGGTACTTCCCTCCTGTTACTTCATTATCTCCCATATAAACCAATGCTGTAACTAATGAAAAAGCAATGTGTTTACGAGTTTCCTCTCTCATATAATCATTATGATAATGCCCTGACTCAAATAATATAGTTGGAACCCCTAAGGACTGAAAAGTATCCCCTACACAATTCAAATTAAAGCCATCGTCGTACCTACCTACTTGTTTAGGTATAAATTGTTGCAGCATTTTATTCATCGCCACAATGATCTCCATACTCTTCTTTCTGTAAGGAGTAACCTTTCGTTCTTTATCCTCTGCAGGCGTTAAAAATGACACTGTAGCTGAACGCTTGTGCTTTCCAGCGCTGAAAATAGTACGTTGATCATGTAGATTAAAGCAATAATCAGGCTGGAAAGCATCAAAAACAGCTCTTAACACTCTACTTTCAGGCTGAGATTGATTCTGGGCATCCCTATTAAGGTCAACCTCATTACTATTTACACGCGTATAAGCCAATGCTCCATCTGGATTTAGCATTGGTATGATGCATAGCGTAAAATTGTTGTTTATATAAGTACCAAACTCCTTATTACTATCAATAAACTTTAATAGATCGAATACAGCTTTTGTGGTGGTCGATTCATTTCCGTGCATCTGAGACCACATTAAAATCTTTCTTTTCCCAGAACCGATTTCAATACTGTGAATTGGATTCCCTAAAACAGATGTTCCCAATAAGGTAACTTTATATTTTTCCTGATACTCCTTAATTAAAGGGGCAATCATTTTATGTGTAATATATCTGTCTGCTATTCTCGTATCTAAATACTCGTTGTAGTTCTCTGTAAAATGTGTCGTAAAATTCATAGTAACTTTTATGGTTTACAAATGTAAAATTATAATTGTTTACAATAATAAACAACCCAAATATACATTTGTAAACAGATATAGATAGCATTAGTGATAAAATGTATACACTTGTAAACGTACAATTCTATTTAATCAACTTAAATTACTTATTAAATCATAAAATATTGTTTTCTAGTCCATTATATCTTATTATTTAAAGTATTAGATTATAATTGACATGTGTTATCCACTTATATTTGCATATGAACTCAGTTATGTTTACATTTGTAACAACTTAACTATACAAACATTAGTTTACAATGGTAAACAAGGAAGAATTTATTAAAAGACTAGAAAAAGTGTTGGAGTTTTACGACTTATCAGCCTCATCTTTTGCAGATAAAATTGGTGTACAACGCTCTTCTATCTCTCATATATTATCTGGTAGAAACAATCCGAGTTTAGATTTTGTGATGAAGATTCTTCAAAATTTTCCTGATGTGGAATTATATTGGCTCTTAAATGGTAAGGGTAATTTCCCTCCTAACGAAGATCAACATACGCCAACTCTCCCAAAGGAAAATATTATCCCAGCAGAAAAAACGAATGTTGATTCTAACGAAACTATTAAAACTGAAATTCCTCCTGCTATAAATAATACCTTTCCTATTTCTGAAAAAAATGAAATCGCTCGTATTGTAGTTTTTTATAAGAATGGTACCTTTGAAGAATACAAAAACAAACAATAGATGAGACTTTCTATTTTAGCTTGCATTCTTTTAATCACACTTACTTCTTGTTATCAAAGAGAACGAAACTGTAAAGATTTTAAAACTGGAGAATTCGAATTTACTTATACTTTAGATGGTGTAGAGAAGAAAAGTAGGTTTATACGAAATGATACTTTAGAAATTGATTATTACGAAAATCGAATTGATACAAATTCTATCCGTTGGATAAATGATTGTGAGTTTATCGTTAAAAAAATGAATCCTACTTCTATGAAAGATTCCAAAGCTATCCATATGAAAATATTAGCTACGGAAAAAGACTCTTATATTTTTGAATTTTCAGCTGTTGGAGATCAGAAAAATAAATTTAAAGGAACGGCCACTAAGATTAAATAAAATAATTTACCCTAAAAAAAGCCCTTGTTTTTACTTAAAAGTATAGAACAAGGGCTTTTATATGACTATAGGTTTGAAATAAGATTACTTTTCACTTCTAATAATCTTTAATATTCTACTGTACATTATTTCTGACTATACCTCTAAAATTTAATAAATCATTATTACTTTGATTAGTAATGGTATTTTCAATTCTATTTATCAATCAGCCTTCTATGATAATTTATCTGACCTAGATGATAGTTAAGGTGACTTAATAAATGAACTAGTAAATATTCTATCGTTTCAACATTTGGAAACTTCATGATTGGATATTCCTCCTTCAAGTCTCTCTCTGTAAGCGGACTCAACGAGTCTTCGATCATTTTTATAGTTCCTTGTACACTAACTATCAACTCGCCTCTAGGAACATCTTTTTGAGTAAATTCAAGCTCTCTATTTCTTATATAACCCGTTTCACCTATTTCTTTCCCTATGAAAGTACGTAAGTTTCCAATTAAATGCAATGCTAAATTCCCTGCTGAATTGGAAATCCCTTTTTCTACTCGCCAAATATGCTCTTCATCATTATAAAGTTCTAATTCAGTGATTAACTTATTCAAGTCTCTTTTAAAAAAGGTAATTAGCTCGTTTGGATTCATTTGTTTGATTCTTTTAAGTAAAAATATATACACTTACTCCAGATGCAGTTTTATTCAACAAGGATTTTATATATCCCTGTTTGAGTGTCCAATTCAGAATTTGATACTCTTATTTCATTATATTGAGAAAAACTACAGCAGTTTTCAGATTTTCGCTCCACATCAACATATAAGTCAAAAATATGATCTTCAGAAATATTAATATTTAGATTTACTATTTCTGTTTCCCAACCAATAGACCCAATTTGAATAAGATTAAGATTGTCTTCAGAAATAAATGTGTATGCTACAGATTGGTTATCATTCAAACTGTCCGTTATTATGATATCTTCAGGGTTATAAGTTTCATTGGTAAACAAATTTTCACCACTTGTTTTATCCAAAACTTCAAACAGGAAAGTGTTAGGAGGTGTAAAACAGTCTTGGTCACAGTTATCATCATTGTTACAACTTTGTAAAATGATAATCAATGTGAATAATAATAAATTTATTCTTTTCACTTAATGCAGTTTTAACTGGTATTGGTTGTTAAAAATACATATAAATGTTAATAATAGTCAATATAGATTCGTGTATTTATGTTATGTTTTTACATAGAGAACAATTGGAGTCTCCAACTAACTTCCCATTTTTATCAAACTCATATTTACAACATTCATTAAACTGTTTCTTCAAAATATCTTTGGCTCTCTTAATTCTAACTTTTACATTTTCAAGAGTGATTCCTAATTCTATAGCTGCATCTTTTTGTTTTAATCCTTTAATATAAATCATCTCTATTACTTGCTTATAAATATCCGGCAATTCATTTATAAACCTATCAAAACAACAGATGTGTTGGTATTTATGTGAAGAAACCTCTTTATTTACATCCAATGTATTCGAATAAACTGACTTTTCATTAAAGTAATTTGCTATTTCGTTACGTGCAATTTGATAAATCCAAGCCTTTACTTTCTCTTCTCTATCAAGGTTAGGTAAATTTTTATGGATTTTTAAGAATGTATTTTGAAAAATATCGTTTGTAGCGTCTTTACTTTTAACTTTTTTGAGAATAAAGAAATACAATTCGTCATTAAAGTTATTCCATACCTGTAGCGTTTCCATAACAAAAAAATAAATTAATAAAGGTTAGCACTTAATCTAACCTTTATTAAAATTAACAGCAATTACATTTATCACATTCGCATTTAGAGCAAGGACATTTATTTTCCAAACAATTTCCACAATTGCATTTAACGCAATCACAATTTGTGCATTTACATTTACTCATGACTTTTAGATTTATAGTTCACTAAGTAGACTAATAAACATTAAAAAAGATACATTTTTTTATCATTTTCTGTAATTTTCAATGTTATAAAGCGATTAAATACATAAAATTTCTCTTATTCGGGTACCTTTATAACTTGTCCTGTTACAGAACATGTAGACTTTACGGTGTTATACATTGTACCAAATTTTTCAATATTCTTTTTTAGGAGATCAATATTTAAATTCTCATCATCACTATAAACCTTTAAGTTGTAGTTAATCTCATCCATTCTTGGAGGTTTCTCCAATCGGATTGCTTCAACTGTTATTTCAGCCTTATCATAATTAAACTTCATCATGGTAGAAAAACGCTCTACATTTTTAAGAACACAGGCCGAAAAGGAACCCAAAAAGAGCTCCGCTGGATTTGGAAGTGTACTTTCTGCAGCTGGAATAGTTCCAAAAAGTAAATTCGATTCTTTAATTTCTATTGAAGCATTATTTTTTGAAGAGGAACTAGCAGTAACTTTATAATTCATTGCGATGTATTTACGTTAATAGCTTTAGATGTGTTTCGATTATGCAAATAATGAAACACCTAAATTTAGCAAATAAAAATTATAGTTCCCCCTATTAGCTGAAGGATTTACGTTAGTAGCTATGATTATATTAAGAGATAACTTGCAGTAGTACAGACACTTTATTTTGCATCCTTTTTTAATTTATTAGGACTGACCTTTTACTACAAAAAATTTGTTGTTCATTATTTAAGTCTTTCCTCAATAGCATTTTTATAATCTAAAAGCCTTTGCGCTATTTTTAGATTATGGTCTTTATCTGAAGTCAATCCCATAGAATCCATTTCTATTTTACTCAACTGATTTGCTATTATCTTAGTTCTTTGTTGGTAAATAGTTATTCTATATGTTGACGTGTTCCTTTATTATTCCTCTTAGATATTCAAAATCAGATTTCAAATGCGTACGATTTTTCTCGATTAGAGTAAGTAATTCAATTTTTGAGTTGTCCTTTAATAAAATAAACATTTTTCCATTAAAAGTATCCTTGTATTTATTTATTTCATATACCAAATCTTGAATATTTTCAGCATCATATTTTTTGGATTCTCTTGTTGAAAGTAATTCTATAGAATTTGGTGAAAAAACTTTTTTATACTTACTATTCTTTGATAATTTATAAGCGTTTCCAATCATTACAAAACCTGTTCCACTTAAAAGTAAAAGAATGATTCTCAAGAACAGATTCATAGGAATGTCCATTCTATTAATCAAACCCGCAAAGAAAAAGCACAGCAGAATAATTAATATTCCAACGATATATTTTACAATTACTTTTTTAGTCTTTCCAATCGTAAGTTTTTGAGCGTTCACATCATAATCAAAAATTAAATTATGTCTTTTAAATTTTAAATCTAACGTGTATAATATTTTTTTATCCATATGTCTGCATTAAGGTTTGCCAACGTTTTGTGTAAGATTTGGTTAAGAATAAAAGTATTTAAAATCTCTAATAAAGAATAAATATACTAAAAAAAGAGTATATATTTCGGGATAAAATTTAACAGTTATAAACTATATCTTATGTTGCGCCCGTTTAGAGAGTTTAAATAATGAATGATGCTTGAAAACTGTTTTTTATACGTAACGTCTTGGTCAAAATCTCTATTTTTTTCTGGTTATAAGTTTAATTATTTACAAAACCTATATTTAGATGCATTGGCAAATATCAACTTCTATTCAACCAATTTTGCCATTGAACGTATTTCTTTATTAATAATAACAGCGTTTTCCTTGTCTGTTATGATAGAACCGTGATTTGCTTCTACATAAAGTTGCTTTCCATTGGTAGATAATTCTTTGAGTTCCTCTTGCATTTCAAACCATTTTTGAGCATCCCCATACTGATCTGTAGCTGTAAAAACTAAAACAGGCAATGAATCTAATGTAGTTGTGCTACCTGCTCTAAGTAGAATGTCATTATTTATAGCATACTCTTTAAGATACCTTCTATACACATCACCAGATTGCACAAGAAGATCCATTTTACGGTTCTGGCACTCTTTTGGTAAGCCTCCATCAATAGGTTTTGAACTAGTTATTTGATTATAAACTCCCATAATTCCAAGGTCGGAAAGTATGGAAAGAGTTTTAATTAAGAATATCTGATTTTCCTCAAACAATCCATTTTCTGCCAATCGCTCCCATTGTTCTGGGTGACTCGAATCTATAAAAACCATTCCTTTTACTTCATTGGGATATAGATCTCTAAAAATCCGATTATAAGGACCACCCATAGAGTGCCCCACTAATATATAAGAAGGCTTTTCTCCGCTTTCTTCAAGCAATTCATGTAATTGGTGTGCATAAAATTCTGATGTTATACTATCTTTACTTGATTCGCTAAACCCTTTCCCTTCTCTATCATAACGCACAACTCTCATGTCTTCTTTTAATCCTTCATTAATCCAATGAAACATATCTGTATCGCCCCCTGCACCAGATTCTAATACAAGAGTTGGTAAATCATTTTTATTCCCCTCTGCTCTTATATGAAGTTTAGTTTCATTAACACTCACCAATTTCCCTGGCGGAACAGGCTTCGAACTAAATAACCGGAAGCATAAACCTGATATTAACACTAGAATAATAAACCCTACTAAAATTTTACCAATCCACTTAAGTATTTTCATTGTAGTTTTCATAAATGTTTTCAAGGAGTTTAAACAAGATTAGTTCTGTCTTAAAACACCAAATTTAACAAATAGAAGTTGGAATACCCTACTTATTGTTATGTATAAAAAATATGATAAAGCGTGTATTGAAGAATAAAAAAGCTTAGAGATTCAATTAATAGAATATCTAAGCCTAATATAAGAGTGTCTAATATTTGGAAGAAGTGATTTGCTTTTTACCTCAGTTCTTTGCTGTGTGCAGTTTTTTATTTCAGTAGCTTTTTAATATCCATTCTCTGATGTAAAATTCTAACGATTTCGACAATTTCATTTTCGACCTTTCTGTAAAAAATCAGATGTGACTTGATTTTTGATACTCGATAATTTTTTCGAGTTTGCTCCGCGGATTTTCCAATCAGATAGTTGTCCGATATAAATTCAATTTCATCAATTATCAATTCATAATATCTGTCAGCTTGCTCTTTAGACCATTTGTGAAAAGTATAAACCCAAATATCATTTAAATCATCAATCGCTTGTTTACTTATTCGGTATTGACTTATACTCATAAGTGTTTACGATGTAATTCAGCCAGGTTTTCTTTCGGATCAAAATTTTCAATAAAACCACTATTTTCTCCGACTTCAAGAGCTTTAATTAGTTCTCTTTCTTTTTTCTCTTCACGTTCTAGTAGCCGTAATGCAGAACGAATAACTTCGCTTACAGAGCCATATCTACCTGAATCTACTTCTTCTCTGATAAAATTCTCAAAATGATTTCCGAGTGATATTGATGTGTTTTTTCCCATTCGACTATAAATTTTACTCAAATATACCAAATCTTGGTAACATAGCCTAATTGCACACATCTAACAAACGAACTAGCTATAACAATTCAATTAAGAAACTATTTACGGGAAACCGTAATCAGAAAAAAAGTATAGATTAAAGAGTATAGAATAGAGAAATGCCTTCTGCAAATTTGCAGATTAGCGAATTTGCCATACTAAATATTAACTTTGACAAACTAGACTAGCGCTTTTCATAGGTACCATTGTTTACAGTAGTTTTTATTTTTTCATTCCTGTATTCTATATAATATTCTTTATTTCCATTTTCAATAACCGCTTCAAAAGCTTCGTAATTTATTATCTATGTGCAGTTTTAATGCCTGTAAATACAACAAAGCATGCAGAGATATTTATGAACGAATTGTAGCAAAAGGGAAGAGTAAAAAACTGGCTTTAATAGCTTTGTGTAATAAGCTTCTAAAACAGGCTTTTGCCATCGCCTAATCAGGTTTAATATATGATGATTCTTATAGAAGTACTTTAGTGAAAAGTTAATGCTTTTTTACTTGTTTTTTACCACAGTACTTTGTTATATGCAGGCTTTTAACCTCTCATAATTTTTAATAGTTCTTGAATTTCTATAGTTGAATCTAATTTTCCATATCCGTTTAATGTCAATTTTCGTATTTTTTTGAATTTGTATAAATTATTAATAACACCTGGCGTTGTATATTGAATATCAAAATACCAGTGATGGTTATCAAATTTTAAATTTAATTCACTGAATATATTTTGAAGACCTTCTAGAATTTCCCATAATTCTTTTAACGAAATATCATATTTAAAAGTTTTTTTTCTCTTGTCGTTGTGAGCGTAATATTTATTCCGTAAACCTTCTATTTGCTCAAATTTTGTAGAAATCGTTGATAAATTATCACATAAATCATTTAATTCTTGTAGTGAAATTGAATTTTCCCAATCTATTCTTTTTAAGTTTATTTTACAGAATTCAAGAAGCTTTTGAATATTGTGGTCTTCCTTTTTTCCAATTAATTTAAAAATATCAATAATGAATAGTCTTATGTAGTTTCTATATAGTCTATTAAAAAACATAGACTCGGTTAAGATTTCTTTCTCTTGTGAATTATAACTTTCGCTTAAACTTTTAATATCCTTTTTTATAAATTCTAGTTCGAGTAATGTATCTCGAATTTCAGATAATCTTTTTTTTAAAATTAGTGTTTCAGCTCTCATTTTTCTCAGCTTGCATATAACGTGTTTGTATAAGATTAGTTGCGTGGTTTAAGCACTAAATTTAGTAAATAAAGCACAGATAGAAAGTCCGCAAGGACTTTCGTAAGTAGGCTATAACCAGCAATTAATTTTATACGGTGTTGTGCCTAGTTTATTAACTTCTTTATTTTTGTTATCCATTCCATTTCAGTTTCTTCTTTAAATAATGGTTTTTGCAAAATCTCAATATATTTTTCTGCAAATCTTATTTTATTATAACCTTGGTTGTCATCGAAAAAATCTTTAATGTCGTCTTTTTCGCTATCTCTTAAATCAAAAGTAGAATAGGAGTTAGTTGCATTATCTCTAACTTCACAGTTTTTTATAATGTTTTTAATACTCTCATATTCTTCTGTAAATTCAATTAGTGTTTGTTTATAAACGTATGGACTCAAACAATCTTCAATTTCCGTTGGAGGATTCATTGAGTTTCTATTTACATCTATAAGCTCTGTTTTTAAATTCTCTTTTTTATTGTTCCATAATCTATAAAAAAACAAATTTTTATTATTATTTTCATAATCAACTTCAACCCTTTCAGAATCTGTATCAATAAGACAAATTACTTTTCCGTTTATAGTATAATCTGGGTCTTTAATTGGAGATAATAAATTGTTATATAATTTTCGAACTTCTTTGAAAGACCCTAAGGGAAGTATTCTTAATTTATTATTTTCAATTTCATTTTTGAACATTATTTCAAAATATATTTTTTCTGAAAGACCTTCACAAACTATCCAGTTATAAGGTTCGTCTTTTAAAATTGAAAATAAAATAGATTGAACTAAGTCATTATAGCTTTTCATATTATAGTCAATGGGTAATTTTCCCTTAGCTTTTTTTCTTGCTTGTGTGATTGTTTCTCTATAATTATAAAGATTAAAGAAATCAGCAGAGTTTTCATTTGATGATTTCTTACGTATAGAAGTTGCACTACCATTTAACACAATAGGAAGAAATCCATACCAATGAGTAGATATAATTATTTGATGTTTGTTTTTTGTTAAACTAAAAAGTTTTTCAAATTGGTCGTAACAAGCAGAAATATGTAACGAAGCTTCTGGTTCATCTACTGCTAGAATTATATTTGAATTTGTGTTTTTGTTTTTTAAAAGAAATGAGTATGCGACATCGATTAGTGCTTTTCTTTTCTCTCCTGAGCTTAATTCGCTGACAGGTATTAGTTTAGATCCGTTTTTCGGCTTTTTGTTTAAAACTTTAATTGAAAAGTATGCCTCAATTATTTTAGAAACTAAATCAGGCATTGTTAAGCTGTTCTTATGATAGCCTTTATACTCATATTCCTCTAATATACTTTCAACATCTTTAACGAAAAAATTTAAATCTTTATTAATTTGTTTTAATGTTCCTGGTTTAATTGCTTTAATAATTTCATCTTGAATGTTTTTATCCATCAGTTTCTGCATTTCTACAGTTTCTAATTTTGTATAGGTAAATACATCAGTTTCTACGGGAATATATAAGTAAGAATAATGTGAGATGATGTAGTCATAAAAACCTTTAAAATACTCTTGTATTTCTTTTTCAGAAGGTTTTACTGAGGGTTTTTCCCCGATAAAATCGAGATAGTTTTGATAGCCTCCAAAATATATAGAATTATCATTGTGTTTTTTACCAACAATAAGTATGAAATAATCATCTTTATTATATGACTTTTTTAATTCACCTATATGCTCATTAAATGCAGATGAACTTTTTGTCGGAGCTTTAAGATTATTGTTCCAAATAAAATTAGATAATTTTTCAGCTTTTTGAAATAGTTCTTGGTCAGCTAATTTTGTATTTCTTAATTTTTCTTTTTTAATTAAGAAAACTGGAGCTATATATGGAAAGTTATCTCCACCAACACCTTCATTTTTAGCTTCGTTATTTATTGGCCAATTGTTGTTTTTTTGATTTAAAACACAATCAATAGCTTCTAAAACAGAACTTTTTCCGACACCATTTTCACCAATTAAACTAGAAAATCCAACTCCTTCAGAAATAGGAATGAAAGTAATTCCTTTATAAATTTTAAAATGTCTTAAAAATATTGATGTTATCATTCAGTTTTTTTCTAATTAGGCACAACTATTAGATAAACGCACTCACGCTTATTTCTCGCTCAAATATAGTAATTCAATTAAAAAAATATTTACAGGAAACCGTAATCAGAAATAAGAGAAAAGATTAAAGAGTGCAGAATAGAGAAATGCCT
Source organism: Joostella atrarenae (assembly GCF_021764745.1). Taxonomy (GTDB): domain Bacteria; phylum Bacteroidota; class Bacteroidia; order Flavobacteriales; family Flavobacteriaceae; genus Galbibacter; species Galbibacter atrarenae. Next base: position 413,504 of record NZ_JAETXX010000002.1, read on the forward strand.
TCTGCGACTTTGCAGTTTTACAACTTTACAATACTAAATATTAACTTTGAAAAACTGGACTAGTGCTTTTCATAGGATACGGTGTTGGCAACAGTTGTTACTTTATTTTTATTGATGTTGAATAAATTTTACTCAAACCATTTGAATTTTCTGTAATATATTTTTTAAATTCTGTAATATTGTTAAATTTTTTTGGATTAAGGTTTCTTCTTTTGCTTGTAAAATATAAGATTTGGTTTTCCTCATCATAAAAAGGGCAATATTCCATATATTTCGTATTAATGGGAGTCCCTAAATTTTTCGCTTTTTGCCATTCTCCACTTTTGTCTTTTCTTGAAATGTATAAATCACCACTTCCTTGACCATCTTTCTCATTATATTTTGTGAATAACAGAAAATTTTCTTTTTTGGATATAAAAGCATTAAATTCATATCCATCACTATTTATATTCCTACTCAAAAGGATAGGAGCTAAATATTTATCGTTTTCCCATTTACAAAAATAAATATCATCTTTCCCTAAACCATTTGGAGAATCCATTGTGAAATATAGATTGTTGTTGTCGCTAACTGAAGGGTAAAATTCATCTAAATCTGAATTAATAGGTTTTCCAATGTTTTTAGGCTCGGACCATTTATCATCTTTATTATTTCTGTCAACATACCAAATGTCAAAATCTTTTTTATCATTATTGTTTGCATCTATTGGTTTGTCCGAAACAAAAAATAGGCGGTTTCCATTTGCGGATAAAAATGGCTCTAAATACATATACGAATCGCAAAAAGGTAATAGTTCAGGTTCTAGCCATTCGTTATTTTCTTTTCTGATACATGCAATTTGTGAAATTTCTGAAAAAGGACTTTGTATAGTAAAAAAAGCTTCAGTTCCATCGTTAGAAATGCATAAATCTCGTACATTGTTAAATTGATTTAGTTTCTCATTAAATTGAATAATTTCATTTTCATTTTGAGCTAATAATGAATTTGAAATTAAAATTAACAGAATTATTAATTTAATTTTAATCATAACTATTTTTCTGTTATTTTTTTCTAATTGTTGCCAACGGTTTAGCTATGAACAGTACGGTAGCAAACCAGCGTTTGCTTTCCGCCACGCACATAGCGAAATCTTTTGGTTTTCTTTTTTTCTTTGTCCCGCTAAAAAGCAAAATCCCAAAGATTTTGTAAGCATCATAAAAATACACAAACCCAGCGACTAAGCTCGAAGCCCTTATTGTTTATAGGTTTTGTTGTATGCCGTTTTTATGAGACCCACAGGACATCCACTTTTTCAATAGTCCATTTCTTATTTTTTTGCAAATGAAAAATTAATCCTTCTCCACAATCCCCACTTCCAGCGCATATAAATGATGTATAAACTATGGCTTCATCATACTTTTCATTATAACTTATTGAAGAAATTTGAATCATTCCAATATGAGGGCTTTTGACATCTTGGTCTCTCAAAACCTGTAATTCGTACCGGTCAAAATTCTTTATTTTAGTTATGTCCCACTTTTGTTTTGCTCTAAAATCATCGGTTGAAAATTCACTTAACTCATGGAAAGTTAAATAGCCTTTTATATCCTCAATATCTGATTCTCTTAGATTTGTATGATTCAAAACAAGTAGTGATTGGTATTCTTGAGATTCATCAATCCAACCCAGCCCATTTTCATCATCAGATCTGTGTCCTAGAGAATGATTCAGGACTTCGGATATAATTTCATAATTATCCTTTTCCTTTACTTCTAATTTGCATGAAGAAAATGCAAAACAAAAGATTATGAAGAATATATAAATACTGGTGTTTTGTTTCATTTTTTAAATGGCATACAACTATCAAACAAACGCTCTCACGCTCATTTCTCCCTCAAATATAGCAATTCAATTAAAAACTATTTACGGGAAACCGTAATCAGAAAAAAAGAGTGAAGATAAAAGAGTACAGAATAGAGAAATGGCTTCTGCAAATTTGCAGATTCGCGAATTTGCAATTTTACAACTTTACCATACTAAATATTAACTTTGAAAAACTGGACTAGCGCTTTTTATAGGTACCATTGTTTACAGTAGTTTTTATTTTTTCATTCCTGTATTCTATATAATATTCTTTATTTCCATTTTCAATAACCGCTTCAAAAGCTTCGTAATTTATTATTTATGTGAAGTTTTAATGCCTGTAAATACAACAAAGCATGCAGAGATATTTATCAACGAATTGTAGCAAAAGGGAAGAGTAAGAAACTGGCTTTAATAGCTGTGTATAATAAGCTTCTAAAACAGGCTTTTGCCATCGCCAAATCAGGTTTAATATATGATGATTCTTATAGAAGTACTTTAGTGAAAAGTTAATGCTTTTTTACTTGTTTGTTACCACAGTACTTTATTGTCATACGTTTTTTTAATTTTGGTACGAAGTCAATTTCCCGTTTTCAAAATATAGATAAATGTTGTCGTAAACCCATTGTTCGTGAACTCCCCAAGAACCAACAGTTCTGTTGATGTCTTTGGGACTTCCTAATGAGATAGTTGCCATTTCTCTGTTCATTCCAGTCCAATAATATCCTTCTTTTAGTTTATCAAAAGTTTTTTGTCCATACTTTTTAATATACTCTTTTTCTAATTTGGCATATTCTCCTTTTTTAAATTTAAGCTTGTTTTCGTATTCTAATCTTTTTAATTCTTTTTGTTCTTGCTTTTTTACTTTTATAAATTCATATATTTTTTCGTTCTTTTCAATCCACATCTCACTCATATATCCACAAATTGAATCAGTACAAACTCCAAAATAACCATCAAAATAATCTAATAAAATAACTTCTTTTTTTTCTGTCAATTTGGTGATTATTTCTCCCATTACGTTTGAAGATTTTTTTATGTAAGCACCTTCTCTTGCAGTAGAAACTAAAGATGAGTCCGAGACCATTTTTTTGATTTCTTTAGATTTCAAAACAGCTATTTGAATTTCAACTTTTTTTAATGAATCATTTAGTTTATTTATGTCAGTAGTCAAATCTTGTTTTAACTTTTCTAAATCTGAAATTTCCCTTTCTTGAGATAATACATTTAAGGAAACTAAAAGTATAATTAAAGTAATGATTCTCATTGATTTTCGCTTTTTTTTTTAATATTTACCAACGTTAAATATATGCATTCGTGCGAGCGGAAATACAAGGAATTTCAAGCTAAGCACGAGCACTGTTTGTATTGCGTTATTGCAGATATTCCTGTCCTCAGACTTAAACCACTAACTTCGCATGATGTATATATAGCTTAAGTTAGCAATTCCTTAAATTAGATATATTAATCAGAAAGAAAAAGCGTAGAATAAGGTTATGATATACGTTGAAACCTAGATTTCGTCAACATTGAAAACCCCTACGCTTTACTACTCTAAATTCGTTCAGTTCCCTGCCTGCCGGCAGGCAGGTGTGAGACTTTGGATCTCGTTTTTAAGTTGTAGAATTCTCAGTAGTTATTTCTTTCCAATCCTTTTTTTATTATGAGTAAAGTTAAAGAATTTATTGGTATCGATGTTAGTAAAGATTTTATTGATGTTTATGATTGTAAAGGTGAGTTTCATCAATTTACAAATAGTTTGTCAGGCTTTAAACAATTAAAGAAAATCACCAATAGTTTGTCTCATTGTATTGTTGAAGCTACAGGTTATTATCATATACAATTAGCCTATTTTTTATTAGAGCATGATATAGCAGTCTCTGTAGAGAACCCTTTGAAAGTAAAGCGTTTTATCCAGATGAAATTAAGTAAGGTAAAGACTGATAAGAGTGATGCTAAACAACTTTATGAATACGGACTAAATCAGAAGCCAAAATGTTGGGAGGGTCATAGTAAGAACCAACAAGAATGCTTGCAAATAGTAAGGTTATTAAGTGTTTACACAAAACAACCTACTCAATTAAAAAATAAAATTCACGGCGAATCTGTATTGGGAATCCCTTCCAAAGAGGTTTTGAAATCTTTAAAAAGACAGTTGAAAAATATAGATAATGAGCTTGTGAAGTTGGAAGCTATATTGTCTGAAAAAGTGAAATTAGCGTATCAAAAAGAAGTAACTTTATTAAAATCAATTCCAGGTATAGGCGAGAAAACTGCATTAATGTTGTTGGTGTTTACAAATGGTTTAAAGCAATTTAAATCGGCCAGTGAACTTTGTAGTTATGCAGGTATTACACCTACCACGAGAGAGTCTGGAACGAGTATAAAAGGTAGACCTAGAATCAGTAAAATGGGTAATCCTAAACTTAGAAATTTACTATTCATGTGTAGTTTTAATGCATGTAAATATAATCGCGCATGTAAGGCGCTTTACGAGCGTATTGTTACAAAAGGAAAGAGTAAAAAGTTAGCATTAATTGCCGTATGTAATAAACTACTTAAACAAGCTTTTGCTATTGTGAAAAATGGAATGCCTTATGATGAAAACTTTGTTTCAAGATTGAGGTAAAATCCTTTGGTTTTTACCTCAGTTCTTTGTTGCCCACCGTTTTTTTTATTCATACAGATTGAGCAATCTGCACGTTTTCCTTTTCTTTCAGATATTCAGAAACTAATTCGCTGTAACACATTAAATTCCCATACAATGTACAACCAAGGTCAAAATTTTCCACATCATATTTTTTCAAATTTTGTGTCAAATTTCCTGTTCCTGCAAATCCGCCCGAAAAGTATTTTAGTTCGTCATTCTTTAAGTCATTTGCAAATCTCTTGTTCATTTGTTCGCAACTCAATTCGTGATATTCCGTTAGCGTTTTTTCATAGCGCTCAATCGAATAATGTTCAAAAGTCAAGTTTACGGTCAATGATAAAGCTATTAACGCAATTCCAAAAGCGAAATAAGTCAGAATTCGGCTTTTCATTTTTAATTCTCTTGGCAAAAAGTAAAAAATAATGGTCAGTACGACAAATATTGCTGGTAGATAAAATTCCGTTTGATATCCGTTGTCTTTTAAGTTTAGATAACTAAAAATTCCGAACCCAATTCCGAGGATTAATATTGGTAATATTGTGTATTTTAATTTCGCGTACATTTTTTTTTCAAATGTGTGGTAACCATTAGATAAACGCACTCACGCTTATTTCTCCTTCAAATGTAGCAATTCAATTAAGAAACTATATGCGGGAATCCGTAATCAGTATAAAAAGTGAATAGATTAAAGAGTATGGAATAGAGAAATGCATTCTGCAAATTTGCAGATTAGCGACTTTGCAGTTTTACAACTTTACAATACTAAATATTAACTTTGAAAAACTGGACTAGTGCTTTTCATAGGTACCATTGTTTACAGTAGTTTTTATTTTTTCATTCCTGTATTCTATATAATATTCTTTATTTCCATTTTCAATAACCGCTTCAAAAGCTTCGTAATTTATTATTTATGTGCAGTTTTAATGCCTGTAAATACAACAAAGCATGCAGAGATATTTATGAACGAATTGTAGCAAAAGGGAAGAGTAAAAAATTGGCCTTAATAGCTGTGTGTAATAAGCTTCTAAAACAGGTTTTTGCCATCGCCAAATCAGGTTTAATATATGATGATTCTTATAGAAGTACTTTAGTGAAAAGTTAATGCTTTTTTACTTGTTTTTTACCACAGAACTTTGTTGTGTGTAGTTTTTTATGTTTTGAAAAATTCATCCATTATTCCAATCAATAATTCTGATTCAATAATTTCATTAAGAGATTCAATATTTTTATTAACAAAATCAAGGTCTTCCATTATTAAATTTTGTTTATCTAAAATTTCTCCATCTAATTTATATCCAACCCAAATATGATTTTTAATATCTCTTTTCAATGACTTTAGTTCTCCAAATTTATCGTTATGAGCAAATATTGATGAGTAATGCTCCATAGTCAATAGTATTTTTTGAAACTGACTGACTTCATCTCTTGTTAAATTCGGTGATTGATTTATAATTTGTCTGTCTAATTCTCTAAAATCTATTGTTTTACTTATGATGCTAAACCTATATGCAGAATGTATGATTTTCTGCAAATTGAACAATACCATAAAAGCATCTCTCGGATGAATTGTGTTTTTATATTCTTCAAATTGTTTTTTAAATAGTGATGTTGCTTTAGAAAATGGTATTTTTTCGGTTCTTACATTATTTCCATCAATTATACTAAAGTCAATAGTATTTAGAGTTAGCTCCTGATATGCAAAAATCAATTCCTTTTTCAAATACATAACAAGAGCTGTCGCTTCTTTTATAAAATAGAAATCCTCTCCGTGTAAAGAGGATTCCTCCCAAGGAACTTGTTTCCCATTTGTATCTTTTAAAACGTTAGTTCTTGTGTTTTTGAATGCTCTTTCTAGTGGTATATTCGGGATTTTTAAATTATTTAAAAGATGTTTTGTATATATACCATTTCTGTCTTCTTTCCTTTCGATTGATGTCATATTTGGACTAGTTGCAAATGCAATCAATGTTCCCATTGGTGCAACCATTCTTGCAAGTCCTCCTGTAATTCCTTTTATTCCTGATTTAAATGGATTATTTCTACAAGCATCTAGAATAATTAAATGCATAATTTGAGATTGAATATCAATGTTTAATAATAAATCTGAAGCATTGATACAGAAATAAGGGATTTCTTCTGTTATAGAAACATTAGCATCTGAGGGGACAATGAAATTATCGCCTTCTATTTGAAGTCCGTGACCAGAAAAATATATAATTGAGATTGTATCTTTTGAAATCTTTTTCTTGTAATCTGCTAAAGATTTAATTATATCTTTTTGAGTTGGATTGAGTAAAACTTTAGTATTGAAACCACACTCTTTTAAAAAATCTGAAACATCTTCGGCATCATTCTCACATTTATCGAGTATATCGAGTGATACATATTTATTAATTCCGATTACTAATGCTTCTTTGTTCATTCTAGATTTGATTCTGTGGAAATTACACACAACGTGTTTGTATATGGTTTGTTGCGTGGTTAAGCAACTAAATTAATAAATAAAAACCGAATAGAAAATCCGCGAGGATTTTCGTAAGTAGGCTAGAATTAGCAATAAATTATATACGGTGTTGTGGTGTCGTTTTTAATTTTTCTATCAGTTTGTCATTAAATTCAATTAGTTCAACAATTTCGGAATTCCAACTGTCCTCAATTATTTCTCCAAAACCTGTATAGAAAACGTCCCAATTGAGATTGAAACTTTTTCCAAGTTCAACTATAAATCCGCTCAAGTCATTTCCTTTCTTTTGTAATTCCGCCATAAACCAATTTCCAAATCCGTTAGCAGATTCTAATTCACTTGAAAATGACAAATAATATTTTGGAATCTCATTTTCGTAAATAATTGTTTCATTATACTCTATTTCCAAAAAAGGTAAGAATCTTTTGCTTCCTTCTCCTTGAACTAAATAAGATTCAGTTTCTAATATTACTTTATCCATTTAGATATTTTGGTTCGTTAATTTCCTTTTCAAATTCTGTTTGTCTAAAAAATGGCCAAACTTGGCCATCTCCAGTTTCTTCATTTTTCAATTCATTCTTTTCCGATTTTTTAGGGTATCTTTTGATAGTTATTAGATTTAAAATCCATTTAAAAGGATTCGAGAATTTTGGGTCTTTCCATTCGTATTCATTGTCAGATTTTAGAAATAGAATAAATCTCTTAATATGGTTTTCAGCCTCAACAGTCAATTTATCTTTCCCAATATTTTTATGTTTCCTCAAATCATCATAACAAAACCAAAACTCACTTTCAACAGCTCGAACTCCTTTATCATCTGTTCTGTAAATCGGTTCTATTCTGTCCATAAACTCAAAGTTAGTTATTGTTCCAGATAGATAATGACGAAGGTTTTCGGCTAATATGTTTCTATGATTTCTGTTCATTTTAAGGGTTTCGTTAAATGCACCACAACGTGTTTGTATATGGTTTGTTGCGTGGTTTAAGCACTAAATTTAGCAAATAAAAACCGAATAGAAAATCCGCGAGGATTTTCGTAAGTAGGCTAGAACTAGCAATAAATTATATACGGTGTTACCAGCAGTTATTTTTCATTCACTATGCTTTTCATAATCTTCTCTTTCCCAATATCCATTTTCAAATCGATTATTCATAATGTCCTGTCGTAATTCAGTTAAGACAATTCCCAACCAATTTGTTCCTTTCCATTTTAATGGGTTTTCAGAATTTTTATTATCAGAAGTTAATCCAATTCCCCAAACATTATCATAAGGACTTGCTTCAACTATCGTTTTACCTTTAGTTGAAAGTAATAAATTCAAATATTCAGAATTTTGCTCAAATTTTGCTTTATTTCCCTTATATACAATGTCTAATGCGTTTTGATTCCAGATTTTTAAGTCAAAGTTTTTTACTTCACGACCTAAAGATTTCTGTTCTCTCACATTTTTAGTCATCATTATTTTTTCTGCAATTTCATTGTCATTAAATAATTTAGCCTTCCCGTACATCATATATTGTTCAGCACTATTAAAAGTTAAACTATCAATTTTGAATTCAGATTTATGCCATTGAGAAAATGGGTGCTTTGTTTCGTAAAAGAAATAGTATTCTTCTTGTAAACTTTTAGGGTTATACCACGAAATATCTCCTCCCGATAATCCTAATTCTAAATATTTAGTGTTGAAATAACCTGGTTCAAAAGATTTTAAAGGAAAATCTGGAGCAGTAATAAAGCAGGTTCTCTTTTCGTTTGCTACATTTATACCCCTTTCCAAATGTCTACGAAGTAATTTTGGTAAATGACCGTATTCTATTAAAAATTCTAATAGTTGTTTAGAAAAGGCATTTTTATTTTCAGTAAAATCTTTATCCAATATAACTTCGTGCAAACTTGCGTGCATTTCTCCGTGAGTTAATTCCGAAGTTCCGATTTTATGTTGATAATAACTGAAGTTCATTTTTTTTCTAATTGCTGGTAACGGTGAGTATAAGAAACGTAGGGCGGGTAATAAGCAATACGTTTCGTGTTGGTACTAAGCCAAATATAATATTTTGCTTTTATTTTTTTGTTGAAAATGCCAAATTTTATATTTGGCGACTTTATAAATAAACACAGGTTTTCAAATTAAGCCTAAACCGCTTTATGTTTTTTATACATTGTTGTAAAGCGTTTTATAGGTCTTTAATTTCATCATCGTGTATTTTTAGTAAATCTCCTGTTTTAAAATATATTTTCTCTAATGATTTAAATATCTCGTTTAATTCAATTTTTTCTGAGAGTAATAGAAGAGAATGAAGCAAGAATCGTAAAGAATTCAATCCCATATAAATAGAAAATGACATTTTTTCAAAAAGGTGAAATTTTCTGACAGATTTCCCTATATCAGAATCTCCAATTACGAATGATTGTAGATAATTGAAAGTATCTTCAGACCCCGAATGAATAGAATCGGAAGCAGAACTAAACAATGTTAAATATTCATTTTCAAGATTACAAGATTTAAATCTATCTCTTGCATTTGGCCATTTGTGGCTTTTTAAATCAAAAGAATCATTCATCATTTTTTCCATTGGTTCAAAATCTGATCCTACTTTTTTAGAAAAGTCTATATCTAAAGAGTTTTTTGCATTGAAATCATTCCATTTTCTTACTTTATTTTTATGATGTTTTATATAATTATTCAGGTTTCATTTGGCTCTAGAATCATTGTCAGAACCAAGAATGTAGATTATGTTTAAAGAATACTCTATGGAAACTCTTGATAATACTTCAATAGATGTAAAACTTTTTTCATTTAAGTTTAATTTTATTGATTCAATCAATTCAATATTTGAATAAAGAACTTTAGATATTACTACTCTTATTAATTTTGGAATTTGTTCAAATTGTAATATGTCTATATCCTCAATAAGTTTAATTGTTTGATTAAGATATTCTTGGAAAGTTTCAATTTGGGATTGATGTTTTTTAAAATAGTTTCCTCTTCTAGATAAATCTTGAATAAAGTCTTTTTTTGAAGTTTCTTCTTCTGTCACTTTGGTAATGCTTTACAACTATTAGATAAACGCACTCGCGTTTATTTCTCCCTCAAATATAGTAATTCAATTAAGAAACTATTTACGGGAAACCGTAATCAGAAAAAAAGAGTAAAGATAAAAGAGTACAGAATAGAGAAATGCATTCTGCAAATTTGCAGATTAGCGACTTTGCAGTTTTACAACTTTACAATACTAAATATTAACTTTGAAAAACTGGACTAGTGCTTTTCATAGGATGCACGTTGTTCTACGCAGTTTTTATTTTATTCCAAATGGTTTTTCTTTAATCCCTACTAACCAAATTCTACCATATTTATCTGTCAAGTATTTAGAAATTCTCTGATTATTTTCTCTTGCATTTTTCATTGAAATGGGATCGACGGCACAATTTTCTTTTATTAGCCCAATTCCATATTTTTTCTTAAATTCTGAATATTCAGCGGGTATTGAATTATCAATACTGTGCACTATAAAATTTACATTTTCGTCTAAAATTCTATTTTCAATTTGCTCATCTGTAACTTCTAACCCTAAATACGCTGAGTGATATTTAGAAATTAATTGAATTTTAATAGTGTTCTTTCTGTTAGTAATTCTTTTAGGATAAGAAATTAATGCGATAAAATCTTTTGTATCAAATCTAAATTGATATTTTCCTTTTTTTGGCAATGTTATTTTAAAGTTTTCAATTTTGGATATTGCAATTTTTTCATCAGTTTGATTAATATAGAATTCTCCTGAAATGGATTTTTTGCTTGTTATATTTTCAAAAATTACTTCTGCTACTACTCTTTCATTTGTTCTAGTTGCATTTGCAACAGTAAAAGCCATAGTTAAAATCACTGTTAGTAGTATATTTTTCATTATTTCTATTTTTTTAAAGCGTAATTAGTTTGGTTATGCTACTCGGTTAGAGAAAATGTTTCTTAGTTTGCCAAATGTTTTACAACGTGTTTGTGTATGATTTCGTTGCGTGTTTCAGCGCTAAAGTTAGCAAATGTTTTATTTTAATTTCTCTATTATTCTATCTACCGTATTACTTAAATGACTATGGGTTTTATTTCCTTTTTTATTGGTGACAATGAAAACTCCTATTTGGTTTTCTGGAATAAGAGTTAACCAACTAGAAGTTCCAAATGTTCCTCCATTTTGGAAAATTACATTCGGTTTGTTTTTGTCAATAAATATTTGCCAAAAAAGACCATTATCAAAATCGTCCCATAATCCGAGTAGATTCTTGTGGGAAATTTTAATCACATCGTTATTTTGATTTAAATGAAAAGCAGTATATTGCATCATATCACTAATATTTGAAACAATACCTCCTGCTGCTTTCATTGGCATTTCCGGTTCAAAAGGCATTCTTTCGTTCTTATCATTATAACCTTGTGCCAAGAGTTTTTTATCTTTCTCGGTCAAAGTTATTTTAGTGTTTTCCATTTTTAAAGGAGTCAAAATTTTACTTTTTAGGATTTCTTCATATGACATATTGTAAATATTCTCCAAACAGAAACCTAATAAATTTGCTCCAGGGTTTGAGTACCCAAATTTTGATCCTGGAGTTGTATCTATTTTTACATTATGGAGTTCCTTGAAAAAATCTTTTTCATTAAAACCTTCTTGCAGTTCTTTAATGAGAAAAGGAAGTTTTTCTTGATCTGGATTATCAAAGATTTCAGATTTGTTAGGGAAAATAATTGGTAGACGACTTCTGTGAGTTACTAAATGTCGAAAAGTAATTGGGTTTCCTTGATATTCTAAATTTGGAAAATCATCCTTCAAATATATGCGAATATCATCATCCAGTGTGACTTTTCCCTCTGTTACAGCTTGCGCTAGTAATACTCCGCTAAAAGTTTTTGTCAAAGAACCTATTTCATAAATTGTTTCACTTGTGGGAGGAGATTTTACTCCTTTGGTTAACTCACCTTTATGGAATTCATATATTTTCCCTTTGAAGTAAACACCTACGGATGCACCATCTATTTCTTGTTTAGAAATTAATGAATCTAGTTCGCTTGAAATTAATTCACCTATATCATCAAACTGAGAGCTCTTTGGTTTGCAACTAATAATAAGTATGAGGAAAATAAATGGTAGTACTCTTTTAAATTTTAGTGTCATTTTTTATTTTTTTATTAAAGACGATTCTTTTTTTGAAGTGTTGCAAGTTTTACAATAATATTTGCTAACATCAAAATAAACCTCCATTTAGGTCAAAAGGTGTCCCGTTTAGGTCTTTTAATGATGTTTTTGGGTCCATTAACTGAAGTTTTAAAGGCATCGGTTAAAATTTTAGGTGATCAACCTAAAATTTTAGCTAAAAAGGTTAAAGTTTTTGGCCTCCCAACCTAAAGTTTTAGGGTCGAGACTTAAACACATCTATTTTTTATCTATATACATCATTAAAACACCCTAACGGGTCTTCAAATCACCTAAAACTTTAATAAACATGCTCAAATCTTTCAGTTAAAAGGCTTAAAACTTTAGGGTAAGACCCTAAAATTTTAGGTAATGGAGCTAAATGCTTATGTCTAGCAGCTAAAAACATCATTAAAAGACCTAAACAGAGGTTTAAAAGATCTACTAGTTGTATGATTTTGATGGTATTTATAGTTAAAAGGCCTAAAAATGTGACTAAAAAGGGTAAATGCATGCAAAAATCCCTTTATAGCTGTATCGTCTTTTGTAAAACTATAAGTTTTGCGGTAAATCATCATACAAATTATCTCACCGCTGCGGTATATAGAAGATCCTGCAAGGGTGCTATAGAGAGCATCAGATGTGTGTTACTGTCCAAAAAGCAACAGATCTATTAACTACGCCCCAATAACACCACATTTTCAGGGGAATTGGAGCGTATAAATAGTATTTAATTTATAAACTGTACGGTTTTACTATTTCAGCAGCTAATATTATAACGTAACTACCTTGCCTGTTTTTACAGATTCGTCACATGCCAAAGCTACTTTCAGGCTGTTTACTGCATCTTCTAAATGCGCGGTAAGATCTGTATTATTAGCAATCGCATCCAGAAAATAGCGTTGCTCTCGGTTGCACAACTCCTGGTGATCTGGCTCGTCTTTTAAATGGATCCAGTCATCTGGTTTTGTAAATTCATTATCTTCATCAATAGCAGCGTGGTGCACCTTTAATTTTTCAGTTTTAGTATGACTATCAATCGTATCAGATTCTCCAGCGGCACTAGCTTTATCAGCAACAATAGAAACACTTCCTTTAGGTCCAAATACATCTTTTATAAAGAAAGCAGTATCGCTCACCATTGGTCCCCAGCCGGCTTCATACCATCCTACAGAACCATCATCAAAGCGTATTTGTAGTTGTCCGTAGTTATAGTTATCCTCCGGAATATCGTCTGTAAGTCGCACTCCTATGGCGCTAACTTGCACAGGCTTTGCGACTGCCATTTGGCACATTACATCTATATAATGCACGGCACAATCTACAATAGGACTCAGTGTTTTCATTAAATTACGATGTACATCCCACATATATCCGTGACTCTGCTGATTTAAATTCATTCGCATTACCAATGGTTTCCCCATGGTTTGTGCTACTTCTATAAATTTTTGCCAAGATGGATGGTGTCTTAAAATATACCCTACAACCACTTTTCTATTCATCTTTTTTGCCACTTCCACTACCCTTTCTGCGCCTGCAGCCGTACTAGCAATTGGCTTCTCTAAAAAAACATGACACCCCTGCTCTAATGCTGCAATACTATAGGCTTCATGCGTGTCTGGATAGGTAGAAATACAAACGGCATCTGGTTGGGTTTCCTTTAAAGCGGTGTAATAATCTGTGTATAGCGGGTATTTATTCCCTAATGCAGCATTTAGAACTTCTTTACTTTTTCCGGTGGAAACAAGCCCACATATTGCTACTTCTTCATTTAATTCGTGGTATGCCTTTGCATGAGATGCGCCCATGTTTCCGCAGCCTACCACCAATATTTTTAGTTTACTCATTTTAGTTTTTGGTTTTCGGTTTCTTATTTTAAGGTTTACTAATACCTAGTTGCTCAGCTCTAGTTACTACAAATTAACAATATAAAATACATAAGCAAAACTACCTAACTCCAATGGAGCGTGCTCCCGTTTGGTAGTAAAAGTCTGTCTGCCATTTGTGGGCTGTGCAATAGCTTTTTCTGGAAATAGCCATACTTTTATGCTCTTTGCAAAAAAACAAGTTTTTATTAGTACGTGTTTGTTTTATTACTGTGAATATTTTAAATAATTTTGCAGCGCCAAATAATAGGTATAACACTTTTTAAATATACAAAAATGAAGAATACAGCTTTAACAGATATTCATATTGAGTTGGGTGCAAAAATGGTTCCTTTTGCGGGGTATAACATGCCTGTGCAGTATGAAGGTGTAAATATAGAACATGAAACTGTAAGATCGCAACTGGGCGTTTTTGATGTGAGCCATATGGGGGAATTCCTAATTGGAGGGCCTAATGCCTTAGCTCTTATTCAGAAAGTGAGCAGTAACGATGCTACAAAATTAACTGTTGGAAAAGCGCAGTATTCTTGTTTACCTAATGAAGATGGTGGTATTGTAGATGATTTAATTATCTATAAAATGAAGGAAGAGCAATACCTATTGGTGGTAAATGCTTCTAATATTGAAAAGGATTGGAATTGGATTTCTAAATATAATGAGGCTATTGGTGCAGATATGCGCAATGTGTCAGACGATTACTCGCTTCTTGCTATCCAAGGGCCAAAAGCGGTGGAAGCTATGCAATCTATCACTCCTGTTGATCTTTCTGCTATTAAGTTTTATAATTTTGAGGTTGCTGAATTTGCTGGTGTAGACAATGTTATTATCTCTGCTACAGGATATACTGGTAGCGGTGGTTTCGAAATATATTGTAAAAATGATGTTGCAGAGAAAGTGTGGAATAATGTGCTGGAAGCTGGAAAGGAATTTGGAATTAAACCAATAGGACTAGCGGCTAGAGATACTTTGCGATTGGAAATGGGGTATTGTCTCTACGGAAATGATATCGATGATACGACTTCTCCTCTTGAAGCTGGATTAGGATGGATAACAAAATTCTCTAAGGATTTTGTAAACTCTGAAGCGTTACAACGACAAAAAGAAGCTGGGGTCTCAAAAAAACTTGTTGGTTTTGAAATGGTAGAACGTGGAATTCCAAGACATGGTTATGAGATTTTAAATGATAAAGATGAGGTGATCGGAAAAGTTACCAGCGGAACAATGGCTCCTTCTTTAAATAAAGGTATCGGTATGGGGTATGTTTCTACAGAAAATACTGCGGAAGGTACTCCTATTTACTTACAGATAAGAAAGAAAAAAGTTGCTGCCAAGGTTACAAAACCTCCATTTTATAAAAATAAATAAAGAGAATTAGAGTTCTCTTAAAAAAGAAAGGCAAATTTATTGAAAAGGATATTGATTTTAGGAGCTAGCGGATTTATTGGAGGGGCACTTTATAAAGAGTTATGCCCTTACTTTGATACTTATGGCACCTATCACACAGGTAAGATTTATGCTGATAATAAGCACTTTTTTCATTTTAATATGGAAACAGACGACTTGTTTGAGGTGCTTACCAAAGTGCGACCCACTATTATTATTTCTGCCTTAAGGGGTAATTTTGAAGCACAGATAGATACGCACCTCGATTTGGTGGATTACTGCCGTGCTAGCAATAGTAAATTAATATTTTTGTCTTCTGCTAATGTTTTTGATGCTTTTAGCAACTACCCTTCTTATGAGTTCGATAAAACGCTATCGATGAGTACTTATGGGAAGTTTAAAATAAAGATTGAAACTGCGCTGATGCAACTTCCAGAGAAGAATTTTGTGATTGCAAGATTGCCAATGGTCTTTGGAAGTAGCTCTCCGCGGATGAAAGAGCTTAAATATTTTCTTGATAAAAATGATGCCTATGAGGTGTTTCCAGATTTGGTGATGAATGTTACCAATGCCGATAAACTCTCGCAGCAGATTCACTATATCGTTAATAGAAATAAAAAAGGAATTTATCATTTGGGGAGTTCAGACCTTATTCACCATGATGAGTTTATAAAAGAAATCCTTGAAACTATTGGTCACGAAAAGCCTTTGCTTAAAAATGTGTATACCTCTAATTTTGATCGCTTTCTAGCTGTACTTCCAAAGGATAATATGCTACCAAAGCACCTTGTTTTTAGTCATTATGATATTATTAATGAGTTGGATGTAAGTTAAATATGCCTTTCAATCTCTTAAAGAAACATATCGCCAAACATATTACCCTCTCCAAAGAGGAGTTAGCCATCTATTGTGCTTCCTTTTATCCAAAAACACTCTCCAAAAAGGAATATTTATTAAAACAAGGGGCTATCTGTAAGTTTGAAGGGTATGTTACCAAAGGGTGCTTACGTGTTTTTACGCTTGATAAAAACGGAAAGGAACATGTTTTATATTTTGCCGTTGAAGATTGGTGGGTAACAGATATTGATAGTTTTACCAATGGAACCCCCTCCTATTTATCTATACAGGCGCTAGAAGACAGCGAGGTATTGCTTATTGATAAAGAAGGTAAGGAGCTGCTCTATGAAACGTTGCCTAGTATTGAAAAACTATTCCGGGTGATGTCTCAAAAAGCTATGGTTGTATTACAACAAAGAACAATTAGCAATAATAGTAAGACTGCAGAAGAACGCTATTTAGATTTTATAGAAAAATATCCTCATATAGTACAAAGGCTTACAAACCTACAATTAGCCTCCTATTTGGGAATTACTCATGAGTTTTTAAGTAAAATTAGAAGTAAGATTATCTCAAAAAAGCAATAACTTTATCATTTATTGAACTTGTTCAATGTTTTTTAGTACTGATATTCACAACTTTGTACTATCAATAAAAAACAACAAAATGAGAAAAGTAATTTCAATCGTAATCTTAACAACATTAATTCTATTTAATATGGAAGCACAAGCACAAAGTTTCAAAACTATCCAAAACACTAATTTAGATGTAGATATTTACTACGCCACAGAGAATAGTTTCGGTGTTGCATCTGTAATTGTTTCAGGAGAAAAAGAAGCAGTTTTAATCGATACACAATTTACATTAGCAGATGCAGAAACTGTAGCTCAAAAAATAAAAGCATCAGGAAAAACCTTAAAAACTATCTATGTATCACATGGAGATCCAGATTTTTACTTCGGTTTAGAGGTTTTTAAGAAATATTTCCCTGAAGTAACGGCTTATGCCGCTCCAGAAACAGTAGAACATATTAAAGCTACCGCTCAAAAGAAACTAGAAGTTTGGGGCGAGAGATTAGGTAAAAACATAACTTCGAATGTAGTATTGCCACAAGTTTTAAAAGGGAACTCTATAGAAATAGAAGGAAAGAAGCTAGAAATTATTGGTTTGGAAGACTCCCCTTCTAGAACTTTCGTATGGATACCATCAATCAAAGCAGCTATAGGAGGTATTAATGTTTTTGGAACATCGTTTAATGTGTGGATGGCAGATGCCCAAACTCCAGAAGCTAGAAATCAATGGCTTTCTGTATTAGACAAAATAGAAGCTTTACAGCCAGATATTGTTATTCCTGCACATGGAAATACAGAAAGCGCATTAGACGCTTCTGCAATAGCACACACCAAAAGCTATATTAAGTTCTATGAAGAAGCTTTAAAAGCAAATAAAACTTCAGAAGAGTTAATTAAAGCTATAAAAGCTAAATATCCAACATTGACTTTTGATACTGCGTTACAAATTGGAGCGAAAGTGAATACTGGAGAAATGAAATGGTAATAAGACACATCTTCAGCTTAGCGATACTTTTTGTATTGCTAAGCTGTACTATAAACACAAACAAGATGACAAATTTAGAAATTATAAAAAGCACCTACGAAGGAAAAACATCTGAAGAGAATGGAGAAAACCTAGCTAAATATGTAGCCAAAGATATCTCCTGGACAGAAGCTGAAGGATTTCCGTATGCAGGAACTTATATAGGTTTAGAGAACATAGGTAGAAATGTTTTTAGCAGATTAGGAAGTGAATGGATTGATTATAAATTTACTCCTGAAGACTATCTTTCTGATGGTGATAAAGTGGTTGCTTACGGAACATATACAGGAATATATAAGAAAACAAATCGCCCATTTAAAGCTAGAGTTGCTCATATTTGGAAGCTTAATGAAGGGAAAATTATATCTTTTGAGCAGTTTGTAGATAGTAAAATGGTTACTGATGCTATGTAAAAATCATTCCACAGTAAACTTATAATAGCAGCACAACGTTAGTTTTTTTATGTAACGTTATGTTGCTATTTTTTTATCTCTTCCTTAGAAGCTTTCACACTTCGGAAACCTTCTATAAATACAGCACTTAGAATAAGTTAACTAAAACTTTGATTGATGTAACTTTTAAGTTACCTTTATCGTGATGAAAAGAGTTAGGAAGTAATACAATACAAGAATTATTTCGAAGATTTTTTACTTGCACAACCAAAAAAGGTTCAGGATAAAATATTTAAGGTTATTGAAATGATTGAAACATATCAACATGTACCAAAAACATATTTATCTGCGATTAAGAACCATGCAGGGCTTTATGAAGCACGAATTAAATTAGGATCCAATATATGGAGAGTTTTTTGTTTTTTTTGATGAAGGAAAATTAGTTATACTTTTAAATGGATTTACAAAAAAGACTCAAAAGACACCTAAAAAAGAAATAAATAGAGCTATCCGATTAATGAATAATTATTACGAAGAAAAAAATAGTAAAAATGGAAACTAAAAGCTGGAAGGATATAAAAGATAGTGTATATGGAAAGAAAGGTACTGACCGAAGAGATGAACTCGATAGAGATTTTGAATCATTTAAAATTGGATTGCTATTACGAGACGCTCGCGAGAAAAAGAACCTTACTCAAGAACAATTAGGCGAGCTTATTGATAAAAAACGAACTTATATTTCTCGTGTGGAAAACAATGGTAGTAACCTTACTTTAAAAACTTTATATGATATAGTAGAAAAGGGACTTGGTGGAAAAGTAAAGATTTCAATAGAAGTATAACACTCCTAAAATATTAGTTTTCTTATTACAGATTTTCCTTAGAAGCTTTTACACTTCGGAAACCTTCTATAAATACAGCACTTAGAATAAGCATCCCACCAATAATAGTATGCCAAGCGGGAAATTCTCCTAAAAACACGACCCCCATTAATATCCCATAAATAGGCTGCACACTACTCATAATACTAGCTGTGGTGGCGCTAAAATGCTTAAAACTCATTAATAATAATGTATGTCCTATTGCGGTGGTTACCAATGCCAGAAAAGCAATGGGTAGCAACTGCTCTTTTACAAGGGTAAAGTCAGCCTTAAACAACAGCGGACTCATAATAAATACAATAATCACTAGCTGATAGAGCATCAGTACAGAACCGTTGTACTTCGCTACTTTTGGTTTCATAAGAATATTACGAAGCGCATAAAAAAAGGCAGAAGTAACACCAAATAAAACTGCTATAAAGTGCTGATTCTTAAAACTTACTTCTGGCACCAAAAAGTAAACTCCTGTAAGTACCAATACCGCCAATGCAATGTGTGCTTTTTGGAATTTAGTTTTTAAAACTAGAGGCTCCAAAAAGGAGGTAATTACAGGATAGGTGTAAATAGAAAGCATCCCAATGGCAACACTGGAGAGCTTTAACGCATAGAAATAAGTAACCCAATGAATTCCAAAAAACACCCCACAGAGTAGCACTACTTTAATATCTTGACGATCGGCAATCTTTAAATTAAACTTTTTATACCTACAGAAAGCATAGATAAATACAACAGCTAGAATAGCTCTAAAAAGGATAATCTGCTCTGGCGGTAACGCTATGTATCTCCCTAAAACTCCCGAAGTACTAATAAGAAGTACAGCGAGGTTTAGTTCCAATATGTTTTTAAAATGTTGTTTGGTTGCAGTCAATGAAATAAAAATCTATCTCAAGAAATAATTCTTAAGATGGTTAAATACTAAATAAATGTTGGTGTTATTTACGCCTAAAAGTAAGTTATCGAGTTAACTCTTTCGCTTTTTCTTTGATAATATCTCCTACTGGTCGGTTTTGGATATTACTTTCTAACCACGAGATTATATCTAAATATAAGAAAGCACGCTTCTCATAAGGGTGATTCTCATACTTTTTAAGCGATTTATGGAGTTTTTTAAACTCGTCTTTTAATTCACTTGGGAAAATCTCTCCTAAGTTTCTTAAAAACTTAATCATTTCCTTTTGTACGGCATGGAGGTCGTTCATCTTTAATAAAAACTTATAGGTGCTCTTAAGTTGGATCTCCAAATGGTAATCCATTCCAGCCTCATAATGCGCAACCAAACTTAAAACCCTAGCAAAACACATAAGATCCTCTCTCATGGTTAGGTTTTTATTATCAATAATCTTTTTAAGATATAAAATACACTTCTTATTGTCTCCTACTCCAAAATATAAACACGCAATTTTATAGTACAATACCATAATATGGTGTTCATCAATTTTATCACGATGTAATTTTACACCATCTACAATCTCCTTTTCTAAATAAAGACCGTCTTCAAAAGTACCTTCTAAAAAATGTAGGTTTATTTTATTGCTATAGGTATATAAAAATGCTAAAACCTCCAAGTTATCATTCTTCGGGAATTTATCACTAGCAATTACCTCTTGTAGTTTTGTGAGTGCTTCTTTAAATCCACGACGATTTTTCACATAAAACATCGACTCCAATAGGTAGTTATTTCCTTTTAAGAAAAATACAGGATTTAAGTAAATCATCTGTTCATTTTCATAAAACAACTCCACCCATCTTAGGGAATACTTATAACACGATAAAAAATCTTGAATAAGAAAACTATACCAAAGTTGTGCTTTATAAAGCCATAGCTTCTCTCTAAAGTCTAATTCTGAAACTTTAAATTTCGGCAAGTGAGCTTTATAATATTCAGTAACCCATTTATATTCCTCGTCGCTTTTTACGTATCCAAATTTTAACATGATCCCGTATAACTGAAGCGACAAGTTGGATAATTTACTTGTTAGCACATTCTGCATGCTTAATTCTTTGGCTTGAATTGCCAATTCGTCCGCACGACCACTTATACTCCGGGTTATATATTGAGTTTCTATTACTTTTTCAAGCTCTACAATCTCATAAGCTACTACCTTTTCTTGGTTTTCTATGGCTAGAGACTTCGCTTTATCTAAGATTTTTAAACTCTGCCTGTAAAGGCCTTTATGATATAGAATAGTAGCAAAATCTAACTGCTCACGAATTTGCAAACGCATATTCTGATTTACAGGATTTAATCGTAAGCTAACTAAGATCTGCTTGTATAAATGAGCTTTTAAATTGGAGAGCTGCTGCTTTTTAACAATCCCACTTTTTAAGATTTCAGATTCTTTATAATCATTCATCTTATCTAAGAGATTGAATAATGCCAAAAACTTAGCATCAGCATTTACTCCTAACCTATTAACATACAACTTAAATTGTCTCTTTTCTGATTTAGAAAGGGACTTAACTAATATAAATAAAGTGTCTTTTTGTTGACTTGTCATTGTAAAAATAAAACTTCAATTAACTGATTATCAATTAATTATTATTCGATAAGTATACTTAAGCATTGTAAAGAAATGGTTAAGCGGGCTTAAAATTACGAATACATAATATAAATTCGTATAACAAATTTGAAATTACATTAAATTATCAAGATGAGTAAAGAAAAAGTCCAAATCTTTGACACGACATTAAGAGACGGGGAACAAGTACCTGGATGCAAGCTTAATACAGAACAAAAGCTTGTTATTGCAAAACGTCTTGACGATCTAGGTGTTGATGTAATCGAAGCAGGTTTCCCTATTTCAAGTCCGGGAGATTTTAATTCCGTTTCAGAAATAGCTAAAATAGTAAAAAATGCAACTGTATGTGGGCTTACCCGCTCGGTAAAGAAAGATATTGAAGTAGCTGCAGAAGCTATTAAGCATGCTGTAAGACCGAGAATACATACTGGAATTGGAACTTCAGCTTCACACATAAAATATAAATTCAAATCTACTCCTGAGGAAATTATAGAGCGTGCTGTTGCCGCTGTAAAATATGCCAAAACATTTGTAGAAGATGTAGAATTTTATGCAGAAGATGCCGGTCGTACAGACAATGAATATTTAGCACGTGTTTGCGAAGCTGTTATTAAAGCTGGAGCTACGGTATTAAATATCCCAGATACAACAGGATATTGCCTACCCGAAGAATACGGTGCTAAAATGAGATACCTTAAAGAGAATGTAACTGGTATAGACAAGGCTATTCTTTCTTGCCACTGTCATAATGATTTAGGACTAGCAACTGCAAACTCTATTGCTGGTGTTGTTGGTGGTGCCAGACAAATAGAATGTACTATTAATGGTATAGGAGAGCGTGCAGGAAACACTTCTTTAGAGGAAGTAGTTATGGTATTACGTCAACATCCATATTTAAACTTAGACACGAATATAAATTCTAAGTTATTATATAGTACTAGTAAAATGGTTTCTGAAAGTATGGGAATGCCTGTACAGCCTAATAAAGCTATTGTTGGTGCGAATGCTTTTGCTCACAGCTCAGGAATTCACCAAGATGGGGTTATTAAAAACAGAGAAACCTATGAGATTATCGACCCTGCAGATGTAGGAGTTACAGAGTCTGCAATTGTACTTACTGCTCGTAGCGGACGTGCAGCCTTAGCTTATCGTGCTAAGAAAGTAGGTTATGAATTAACTAAGTTACAATTAGACGAAGTTTATAAAGAATTTTTAAACTTTGCAGATAGAAAGAAAGAAATCGTTGATAGTGATATTCACCAGATCATCGAAATTAGTAAGATAGATATTAAAGCAATTGCTTAAAACTGTTTTTTATAGCATTCTTTATACAAATAGAATGTTATAAGAAGATATTTATTTAGCCTCAGGGTTAAAATGATTAAAAAAAAGAATTAATGAGTAAAACGTTATTTGATAAAGTTTGGGATAGCCATGTGGTACATACTGTAGAGAATGGACCACAAATATTATACATAGATAAACATTTAATTCATGAGGTTACGAGTCCGCAGGCATTTAATGAGCTTGAAGAACGTAACATTCCACTATTTAGAAAAGACCAAATTGTAGCTACAGCAGATCATAATGTACCTACAAAAGACCAACATCTACCAATACAAGACTTATTGTCTAAAAAACAGGTAGAGATGCTTACCGAGAACTGTAAAAAACACGATGTTACTCTTTATGGTTTAGGACATCCGTATCAAGGAATTGTACATGTGATGGCTCCAGAACTAGGAGTTACACAACCGGGAATGACGATGGTTTGTGGAGATAGCCACACCTCTACTCACGGTGCTTTTGGTACGATTGCTTTTGGTATCGGAACAAGTCAGGTGGCACAAGTTTTTGCGAGTCAGTGTTTATTGCTTTCCAAGCCTAAGAGTATGCGAATTACAGTAAACGGAAAGGTTAAAAAAGGCGTTTTACCAAAAGATGTAATTCTATATATCATTGCAAAATTAGGAACCAATTCTGGAACTGGATATTTTGTAGAATATGCTGGAGATGTTTTTGAAGCGATGACTATGGAAGGCCGGATGACGGTTTGTAATATGAGTATAGAAATGGGTGCTCGTGGAGGAATGATTGCACCAGATGAAACTACTTTTGAATATGTAAAAGGAAAAGAATTTGCTCCTAAAGGGGAAGAGTTTGATAAGAAAGTAGCCTATTGGAAAACATTACCAACAGATTCAGATGCTGTTTTTGATAAAGAATACACTTTTGATGCAGCAGACATCGAGCCGATGGTAACTTATGGTACCAACCCAGGGATGGGAATAAAAATTACAGCTGCTATTCCTATTCAAGATGACGTTTCTTTTGAGAAGTCTTTAGCTTATATGGGCTTTAAAAAGGGAGAAAAACTATTAGGGAAAGACATAAATTATGTTTTTATAGGAAGTTGTACGAACTCTAGAATTGAAGATTTTAGAATTGCTGCGGAATATATTAAAGGGAAACAAAAGGCAAACAATGTAAATGCATTAATAGTTCCTGGATCACAGCAAGTAGCAAAACAGATTAAAGAAGAAGGTATTCAAGATATATTTGAAGCTGCTGGTTTTGAAATGCGCCAAAGTGGATGTTCTGCCTGTTTAGGGATGAATGAAGATAAGATTCCCGCTGGAGAATATTGTGTATCTACATCAAATAGAAACTTTGAAGGACGCCAAGGGCAAGGAGCGCGTACCATTCTTGCGAGTCCGCTAGTAGCTGCTGCTACTGCAATTGCAGGAAAAATAGTAGATGTTACCGAAGAAGTAGACGCTTTAGAATTGGTTTAATAAAATATAAGAGTAACGTTATAAACTGGGTTTTTAAAATAGGATACTGAATTTAGTCCACTATAAATTAAAACACGTAGTTTAATATCACAATACTCGATACTAACAATATATAATGGAAAAGTTTACAACATTAAAATCTAAGGCGATACCATTGCCAATAGAAAATATAGATACTGATCAAATTATACCTGCTCGTTTTTTAAAATCGACAAGTAAAATAGGATTCGGGGAGAACCTTTTTAGAGACTGGAGATATGAAAAGGATGGTTCTGAGAATAAAGATTTTGTTTTAAACGATACTACCTATGAAGGAAAAATCCTAGTTGCAGGAGATAATTTTGGATGTGGGAGTAGTAGAGAACACGCAGCCTGGGCGTTAACTGATTTTGGACTTAAAGTAATTGTTTCTAGTTATTTTGCTGATATTTTTAAAGGAAATGCTCTTAATAACGGATTGCTACCAATACAAGTAAGTCCTGAAGCATTGAAAGTGATGCTAGACACTATAAAAGAAAATCCAGACACTAACTTTGTGGTAAATTTAGAAGAGCAATTTATCGCTATGGAAGGAACGGATATAAAAGAAAGTTTTGAAATCGATGCATACAAAAAGACATGTATGGTAAATGGTTATGACGACATCGATTTTTTAGTCAGCAATAAAGATAAAATCGAAGCATTTGAAGCTTCTAGAAAATTTTAATACAACACACCACTATGAATATAGATATAGCAGTATTATCGGGTGACGGAATTGGTCCTGAAGTCACAAAACAAGCCATAAAAACATTAAAAGCAGTCGGAGAAGTATACAATCATACATTTACTTTTAAAGAAGCCCCTGTTGGTGCTATTGCTATCGACCAGACTGGAGATCCATTACCAGAGAAGACTTTAAAATTATGTCTTGATTCTGATGCGGTTCTTTTTGGAGCTATTGGAGATCCAAAGTATGATAACGATCCTTCTGCAAAAGTACGTCCAGAGCAAGGATTACTTAAATTAAGAAAATCGCTTGGATTATTTACTAACATCCGTCCAATAAAGGCCTTCCCTACTCTAATTGAGAAATCTCCATTAAAGGAAGACCGCATTTTAGGAACCGATCTTACTATTTTCCGTGAACTTACGGGAGGTATTTATTTTGGTGAGAAAAAACTAAATGAAGAAGGAAGTGTAGCTTCCGATCTTTGTGAATATTCAGATTATGAGATTGAGCGTATTGCTCATTTAGCTTTTAAAGCTGCTCGTGCAAGAAGAAAAAAATTAACGTTGGTAGATAAAGCCAATGTATTGGAGACTTCTAGACTATGGCGTAAAGTGGTTACCAATATTGGGAAAAGCTATGATGATGTAGAATTAGATTTCCTTTTTGTTGATAATGCAGCGATGCAAATGATTTTGAATCCGAGTCAGTTTGATGTTATCCTAACGGAAAATATGTTTGGAGATATTATTTCTGATGAAGGAAGTGTTATTGGAGGTTCGATAGGATTATTAGCTTCTGCTTCTGTAGGAGATGAAAATGCAATGTTTGAACCTATTCACGGATCTTTCCCACAGGCAACAGGAAAAGGAATTGCAAACCCAATTGCTTCTATATTATCTGCGGCTATGTTATTGGAGCATTTTAAATTATTTGAAGAAGCAAAAGCCATTAATAAAGCTGTAGAGAAAGCATTAGAAATTAATTTTGTGACTCCAGATTTAGATGTAAATAGTAAGAAAACAACTTCTGAAGTTGGTAATTTTATTGCTGATTATATTGCAAATGCAGAGGAAATAATTAATTATAATCAAGAAAATATTGATTACGGAAAATCAACTATTATCTAAATAGTTGCTACTTATATATTTGTGTACTTAAAAAGGGTGCCTAAAAAGAAAACATTCTGATTTATAGTTTTTAAAGCATTGTAGAACTGCCTTTAACTTATAAAACTAGATTAAGTATTGTGATAATTTTTAGCCGCCCTTTTTTATTGTATTCAGCTGAAATTAGAATTTAATAGCATTAAAAATTAATGGTTTCCTATATGAAAAGTAACAGGTTTTTTACGCACTATTTATTAAATCTTGTTAGCCGCCCTTTTTAAAAATTAATGATCATTAATTTGAGTATATTCAGAAGTTGTGTGTAATGCACAAAAAACGATGAACTTCAATAAAAAATGAGACAAGAAATCAAAGATGAAGCAATAGAACAACTTGAAAAAGATATACTTTTTGGATTTGAAAACGAAGATGATTTACTTGAAAGCATAAGTGAAATGTTTTACGATGAAAGTGACTTCGATGAAGAATGGTTAAAACAAGAAATCGATAGTCGATTAAAAAAACATAAAGATGAAAGCATAAAATGGGAAAAACCAACTGATTTTGAGAGACTGGTAAAATCCTTTGATGAATTGAATAAAAATAGAATTGTGTCTCTTCACAAAGCAGGGCACACCAAAAGCGACGGAGAAGATGACTGTTCTGAAATTATTTCAGAATTGAAAGAAATCGGAATTAATGCTAAAGGTTATTGCTATTACCATACACAGGATTTAGAAAGAGCAATTGGAAAAGAAAAAATGCTACTCATTGGTTTTGATAGTTACAACCGTGATGATAAACTTGCAAAAGAAGTTGCCGAAAAAATAATTGCTGTTTTAACAGAAAATGGATTTAAAACCAAATGGAATGGCTCAATTGACACTCGGATAGAAATTCTAAATATAAATTGGAAAAAAGCAGTTGACAATATCGATTATAATTATGGTCGAGTATTTGAGATTATCGAAAAGCACCATACACCAGAAAAGATCAATATTGAAAACAAGAGTAAAAAGCCATTTTGGAAAATATGGTAGAAAAAAGCACTACACACAACAATGTGTATAATTAATGGCTAGTTCGTGCTTGCTTACGAAAATCCTCGCGGATTTTCTATTCGGTTTTTATTTGCTAAATTAGTTGCATGGTACACGCAACTAATCATACACGAACACGTTACCATACATTTGAAAATGAAATTTACATTAATCATCTTTTTATTCTTTTCTCTTATAAGAGTCAGTAATGCTCAACAAAAAAAAGATACAATATATAAAGCATACATAGCTGTTGAAAGTGAGGAAATTGAATTCTACAGTGTAAAAAAAATTGAGTATTCAAACGCAAAAGAATTTCAAGGAAGTTATCATTTCGGTGATTCAGAAGCCGAATCTGATCTTAATATTATTTTTTCTAATAGCAAGTTATATGCAGAGACAGAATATAGTATTTGGGAGAATGAAGCCTGGATTGGAAAAACTGATAGAGTGAGTATTAAATATGATAATGGTAAAATAATTACAAAAGAAGGTAATTATAAAACAGAATTCTTTATTTATGAGTGTATAGATAACTCCAACTTATTTCTAAAAAAAGGAACAAAAGGAATTGGATTTGCATTTACTAAAAATGAAAACAATCAAATTTATCATTATATTCAATTTAATGAAGGACAAAAAATCATAACAATAGGAAAATATCCGGAAGCTAGTTTTGTCAAACTAACTAATAGTGATTTACTCGAATATAGCAAGGACGAATTGAAAATTGTAAGAAATGAAATATTCGCTAGAAATGGATACATTTTTAATGAAGGTGGTAAAATGGACAACTATTTTTCTAACAAAGATTGGTATAACTCAATTAAGAAGACAAGCAACCCAAATTTGAGCGATATTGAAAAATATAATGTGAACTTGATTTTAAGATTAGAAAAATAATAAAAACGCATTTTACACTAACCGTTATTTTCTCCTCTTTCATATTTCTAACATTCAATCCAATTTTATTAATCATATAGGTCTTAATCCATAATTTTAAATGTATTGAGAGCTGATATAGTTGCTTTCTTTCGAGCAGAAGATAAATCACTTATCATAATTTCATTATCATTTGGGCTTATTCTTGTGGCAAAAAAATAAACATTACCTTTTCTCTCAAGGTAGCCTACAAACCATCCAATACTTTTTATTTGCATTGAAGTAAGAGAGGTGGTTTTTTCAATTTCAACACTCCAGTTTTTCCTATCTATGAATTTTTCTATTTTGTATTCAGCTAACGGTCTTAGGGTATGAGTAGTATTGGAATTATTGTTACTACATTTTGGAAAGTAAGATACTTAATAAAATATAAAAACGGTTCAAGTTATCACTTAAACCGCAATTGCTTGTACATAATGTTGTGCAATACTTCTTTACGTTTGATGTTTAACCTTATTTTTCTAGTTTCTTGTCAGCTATCAATTCCATAAAAAAATCAGATAACTTCGAAGCTCCATTATTTCCTCCATCATCTATATTGGATAAAATTATAACGGTATAATTGTCGTTCATAAAATCCATTAATTCACAATGTATTCCGTACCAACCACCACTATGGCCAAGAATAGTTTGGTTGTATCTTTGGTCAACACCAATACCATATCCCATATGTGTATTATAACCTTTCACTTTTGGTTTAAACATTAATTCCGTTGTTCCTTTTTTTAGTAGTTTATAGTTTCTTAAGGCCTTTGAAAAGTTAAATAAGTCGTTTACAGTTGAATAATAAAATCCACCTGGTGAAGCTTTTGTTAAATAATAATCATTCTTTTTCAAGATTTTGTTTTCCCCAAACATTGAGGTATATCCACTTGCTTTATTATTTACAATAGAATCGATTTCCAATTCGGTTGTGTTAGGCATTTCAGCGGGTTTGAATATATTTTCCCTTAAATAATCATAATAGTTTTTACCACTAACTTTTTCAATGATTAGACCAAGAACCACCATTCCTGTTGCACTATAATTATATTTAGTTCCGGGGTTTGATAAAAGTGTATCATTAACAAAAAGGGGCATGAAGTCCGAAATTGTCTTGTATTCTAAATTTTTTATTTTATTCTCGTCTGCCACATAAAAATTATTAAGTCCTGAAGTGTGGGTAAGTAATTGATGAACCGTTACGGAATCTCTTACGAGTTTGTTTGGGTAATCAGGTAAATATTCTCCAATAGGACTATTCAATTTTAACTTTCCTTGCTCGTAGAGTTGCAAAGTTGCTACAGCTGTAAATAGTTTAGTAATAGAAGCAATATTAAACTTAGTATCTATTTTATTCTTTACATTGAATTCGATATTTGCTAATCCGTAAGCTCTTTGTTCAATGATACTATCGTTGTGGGCAACCAAGACTGTTCCCGAAAAATCATCCCCATTTAAACTGTTTAAATATGAATTGATTTCAGTTTTTTTTTGATTATTTGATTGACCGTAAGATAATATTCCAATGAATAGCGTAACTGCCGTTAGATAAGTTCTTAAGCTTATGTTCATACTTTCAATTTTCTTTTGTTAGTTCAAGCAACAATGCTTCTAAAACAGTTTTCTTAATGTTCATTTATCACGTTCCAAGATAAAAACAGCTATTGAAGTATCCAGTTGTGGAAAATATAAAATTACGATTCCCAAAACCCACCGTGTCCATAACTTGTATAACTCTTTACTTTACCAGTTGATAAACCTAAACCATTTTTGTTATCCTTACCATCTTTAGTTTCGATTCTAGTAAAAATTTGATTCAGCGTGTTTCTGTCCTTTATGACTTTATCATTTTCAGCTGAAGATAGACTTATTTATATTAATAAGCGATAAAGCTACTACAGAGGCAATAACTCATTCTCCTTCCCTCCTATTTATTTGTTTCTTTTGCGTTAGGGATTGCAGCAAGCTACCGTGTAGCGCGTAAAGCCCGCCACTTGTGAAGCAAGAGGAACGCCCAAAAAATAACAAACAAGACATAGTCGCTCATAAATTACCCTAAAAGCAACAAAAGAGCAGTTTTTATGAAACTACTTTTCGTGGAATAATCTGTAAAAAAGCACTGCTTTCTACCAAATAAAACCATTGTAAATTAAAGCCTAACTTGTAGGTAAAGGCGCACCAACAGCGATATCACAACGGTGACCAGGTTGCCCGTGTGCAGGGTTAAGCGTAGTTCCGTTGATGTTTAACAACGACCCATCTACGGGAGCAGTCAATGGCGCACCCACGGCGATGTCGCAGCGATGGCCCGGTTGTCCGTGTGCAGGGTTCATACCGCTAGCAGTTGTATTTTGTGGTGTATTTGTGTTCTGAAAAGATTCTACTGGCGTTTCCTTTGCTGCAGCTTCACTATCGTATCCCTCTAAAGTGATCGTAGTGGATTTAGTTTCTGCAGTACTTATAAAGTAATACGCTCCAGCTCCAATTGCTATAATACAAGCAAAAATAATACCTATCTTTTTCATCTCTTTAATATTTAGGCTATAAAAATAGAGAAATTATTTTACTTTCCATGGGTTGACTTTTAATCTACTCATATAGTTTTGATGCTGAACTATTACAATTTTTTTGATTCCATTTTCGTCGGTTATAGGAAGAAAACCATAATCATAGCAAAAGAAATAATTCCCTCCTTTAAAAGGATATATTGTTGTAAAAATTGAAAACTCATATTCCATAGCATCCAATACTTCTTTCCTAACCGTTGCTTTACCCTGTGGGCAAAAGTGAGCCAGAATCCCTCTATTTTTACGAAGTAAACTATTGGTATATTGAATTAATTTTTCGTGAGCAGCTTTATTGTTATTATGGTGATTACTTCTACATTGGGCATCACAGAATTTTTTATCTGATCTACCATGTAATTCATCGTTGCAAAAGGAACAAAATCTTTTTTTCATAAGTATATTTTAATTTAAATCTATTTAAAAAGAATCTCCTCTTTTATTGAATAATAAAACTTGATAAAGGAATTTCCTTGCGTTTCTTTTAGGCATAGCAAGAGTCGGTGAGCATATATTATACGTTTATATTCGTATGTAAACGCTTATAAATATAGTTATAATTAATTTATAGAGGATTTTTGCTCTAATAATGAATCCGCTACAAAAAACATATCAAGAATCTTTACATCTATATTTAGATAGACTTAGGTTAAGAAATTATAGTGAGAACACTATAAGGACTTATCAGCATATGTTTAAACAATTTTTAAGGCACTTGTGGCCTTTGCCATTACATAAATTAAGTAGTGAACATATAACGGATTACCACCTGGAACTGATTGTAGACAAAGGTTATTCTGTGTCTTATCAGAACCAAAGTATTAATGCTATTAAGTTTTATATAGAGCATATTTTGGGATATCCTAAGCAGCATTTTGCTTTAATACGCCCTAAAAGGAGTGTGAAATTACCTGTAGTTTTTACATTAGAAGAAGCCGCATCTATTATTAATAGTCCAAACAATTTAAAGCATCAAGCAGTTTTGACACTTATATATGCTTCTGGTTTGCGGATTTCTGAATGTATAAATTTACAGATGACCGATATTGACTCTAAGAGCATGTGTATTTGGGTACGTGATGGTAAAGGCGGAAAGGATAGGATGACCTTATTATCTTGTATGGAGTTGGATCTATTGAGAAGATATTACAAAAAATATAAACCTGTAAAGTGGCTTTTTGAAGGTAGAAAGGGTGAGCGTTATAGCACTTCTAGCATCCGACAAGTATTTAAAAAATCTTTGTACACTACGAAAGTGAATAAGTTGGCTACGGTACATACATTACGTCATTCGTTTGCTACACATTTATTAGAGAATGGAACTAATTTAAGGTACATCCAGAAGCTCTTAGGACACAATTCTAGCAAAACCACTGAGATATACACACATGTTAGCACTGAAAACCTTACAAATATAATTAGCCCCCTAGAATTACATAAAAAAAAGTATATTTGAAAGAGATATAAACGCAATTGCGTTTATTTAATAGTTACCTTCTATTGCCCTACTCTGCTCTTATACTCACTAATCTTG
>NZ_JAETXX010000020.1 GCF_021764745.1 Joostella atrarenae
CGTTAAGGTTTCTCCGCTTTCTATAACACTAGATAGATCTACATTATTTACTGTTCCTGCTTCATCTGTATAATTCAATGTAGCTCCAGATCCTGTCGATAAACTTGTAAGAGTTTCTGTCACATTCAATAACTCCCAACTATTATTGGAACTATTATATGTATAAATTTCACCAGTAGAACTATCTACATAGATATCACCTGGCACTCCTTTTGTTTCATTATTGTTTGGATTACCAACATTAGATTGTGTAACACTAAAACTTACTTCAACATTTTTCTCATTAATATAAGTGTACGACCCATTACCATTATTAACAAGTAAAGTTTCGGTTTCATTAACCTTAATTATCTCTTCAAAATTTATAGATTGTAGATTTCCTAAATCATCTATATAATTAAACGAATCTTCTGTTGGATTATAAACAACATTACCTCCTCCAAAGTCATCAATATCTGTTGAGGATATAATTCTTTTCCATGAACTTGCATCCCAATAATAAAAACCTGGAGAAAGATCCATGTTTTCTGAAATATTATAAACTAACAATCCGTTTGTATTTCCTCCTATGATTGTTTGCGCATCGTCGAAGCTTGTTAAAGCTATTCTCGGGATAAGTATTCCCCTATCCTCAGCAACAACATCTAATTGAGCTGAATTATCAGGTAGTAAAGTTCCTATTCCCACTTGAGCATTTGCTATGTGAGCGTAAGCAAAAAGCATCGAAGAAATTAAAAGTATTTTTCTAACCATATCCACATGTAAATTAAATTAATGACTTATACTTTTCAACTACGAAAACAGTAAATCCTTTCTATAATTAATTGGTGGAGGAACAGAAAACTTTTGTAAAATCTTATTAAAATAAGTTCAACACTAAATTTTTAAAAATCATCACATTTAATATTTATTGAATCAAAGTACTCTCTAAAGAAAACAATAAATTAAATTAAAAATAATGTGGGGGAAGAGATGTCATTGAAGCTCTAAAATAGAAATAAATTACATACTTTTTATTCTTTAGCTACCTTATACGAATATACTTATTTATTCTAATTTAGAAAAAAATAATTGAGAATGAATGATTCAAATATAAATTTACTCAGAGAAAGGCCAAACATTTTTATCATAATGTAAACCCACATTCAAAGGAGTTTATTTCAAAATAGAACTTTATCAAACTGTTTTCTTTTAATATTTAATCGGGTAAAACAATAAATAATTTATATTTTAAAAGATGAATCATTCTTATAGAAGTTCTAAAGACAACATCCTAAATATATCGACTCAACTATTTAGCTCTATAATGTACTTTTATATAACTAAATTAGTTTAGTCCTTTGAAATAGTTCGATTGCCATTAATTTTAATAATTCATATATGTATACTACTCGTATCTGCTAATTAAAGCAAATCATATATATTTAATCTGAGCAGTTCATTAATTCTTCTTTATTTAAAAGAATAGTTCTTCTATTTTGAAACTTAATAAGATGATTCTTTTTTAATTCTGACAATATACGAATACAACTTTCCGATGTAGTACCAACCATTGATGCCAATTCTTCTCTAGACAACTTAATTTTTAAATCTCCAGAATTAGAATCTCCATAATTATCATGTAAGAATAATAACATTTTAATGATTCTCTGGCGAACAGTTTTATGAGTCATGTTGGATATATAATCCTCAGTAAAATCTAAATCCTGACAGATGGTTTTAATTATCGCTTTATTAAATTGAATATTCGTATTCAAAAAATTTAAGATATTTGCTTTTGGTATAAAGCAGATAGACATATCTTCTACCGCTATTGCACTATATTTAGAGGGTGAATCTGTCAAAACAGATCGCTGTCCAAAGAGTCCACCAGAACTAACTAAACGTAAGGTCTGGACAAATCCATTTTCATTCATTTTGGTTAGTTTACAAATTCCACTTTGTACACAAATTACTTTATTGACATACTCTCCTTCCTTTAAGATTATATCTCCTTTTTTAAACTGCGAAGTCTTTTTAGAACTTTCAAGAATATATGTCTCATTTTTATCTAGATATTTAAATAGACTACAATTAAAAGATTGACAATTTTTACAAAAATTCATAATAGAGGGGGATAAGTTTATTACTAAATATTTGTACTTTAATGGAAATCAGTTATGAATCCGTGACAAAATTAAAATTAAAGTCGGATAAAATTCTTACATTTAGTTTTAGAAATTAACATAATAAGACATATTTTTAATTAGAAGAATAGTAGGTTTAATTCATTTGATGTTTATCAAATCGTAAGGTAATTCTTAAAATAAATGGAGTGATTAATTCCTGAATAACAATTCGACTGAATCAAAATAAATAGCATTTGATAATAGTACCAATATTAAATTTACCATGACAATTATGTAATTACCTTTTTATGAAAAGTTTTAAAGATAGTATAGTAAAAATAGAATCATCTCCTGAGATTAAATATTCATTGGCATGTAAATCTGGTATAAATTCTCATTATATGGATTGTATTTACCAAAGTAATGTCAAGTTTAGCAATCAAAGTAGCAGCACTAATCAAGTACTTTTCATATATAGTCTCTCTTTTACAAATACCAATTTTAATCTTAAAAATAAGACCTATGAACTCGGTATGTGGAACCATAATTTAATGATAATAAATGGGGGGATTAAAACTATCA
This sequence comes from Joostella atrarenae, assembly GCF_021764745.1. Taxonomy (GTDB): domain Bacteria; phylum Bacteroidota; class Bacteroidia; order Flavobacteriales; family Flavobacteriaceae; genus Galbibacter; species Galbibacter atrarenae. The sequence goes on from NZ_JAETXX010000020.1 coordinate 2,691, forward strand.
ATTCAATTCAAAAGGGTACGCATCTTAAAATGTTATTTATAACAATTAATAAAGAGAAGTTGAAGAATACATTGTTACATATGGGTTATAATATCCATAAAATAAATCAGGTTCTTTTTCAAAAAAATAAGGATGTAATGGGCTATGGGAGAATGAAAGACAATAGTTTTGTCAAGTTAAATCAATTATTTAAAAAAAAATCAGGGAAGGCTAATTTTAAATTTCATTATGCAGCAACTGTTAATTTTTTATTATCAAACAGCATGGATTATTTAATGAATAATAAAACATTGCCTACTGAAGGAAATGAGTATTTTATGATTATTTCTATCCAAAAAGAATTATTCAATAACCTTGAAAAACCATTCCCCTCTATTAAAGTGTTGTCGCAAAGCGCTAATATGTCTGAAACTAAATTCAAAAATATGTTTAAAGAGATTGTAGGTACTACTCCAAGTAACTATCATCTTACTTGCAAATTAATAAAATCTAAGGATTTGTTAAAAAACAAAAATCTATCCATAAACCAAATTTCAGATTTACTTAAATTTTCTAACAGTTCATATTTTTCTCATAAATTCAGGGATTATTTTGGGGTTTCTCCTACCGAATATTTAAAAGACTAATAACATATGAAAATCATTGAGCATAGTTATACTCTTAACAATGAATGGATCTTAAAATTAGCTGCTGATTTAGATTTGCAGTTTAAAGATAATTTTGTCATTTTCAATGAAAGCTATGCAAAAGGGGCTATATATTTTAATCAGGTTACTGAAAATATATCTGTTGTTCTATTCGATTTAAAATACAAATTATCCATCCAGGTTAATAGAAAATCGACACTAGAGAAATTATATATAATTCATTACGACATGAGTGAAGATTACAACATTTTTGTTTCCAAAAGCAAGACATATAAAATTGGATATGAAAAAAAGTTAGGTTTTACATGTATGGATGGTGAAATCTCCAATATTTTCAAGCCGAAAAACAAAAGAGTTATGTTTGGTTTAAGAATATTAATAAAAAAAGCCACATTAAACGACTCTCTACCTCATGAAGAAAATAATATACCCTTTTTTCACGATAACATGGATGGTGAAAGTAAAATATTAATGAAGTACCTAAAAGGTATAAATAAAATGGATCGCAATTTTGATTCCGAACTTAAATCTATTTCATTAGAGCTTATGGGTAATTTTATAGAAAAATATAGTATTACTGAAGATAAATTTATTAAAAGTCAAAAATATAGTAAACTTGCTAAAAATATAAGATACTTTCTATTAAAGAATATTCATAATTCATACCCAGGAAATAAAATGATTTCTAAGAAATTTGGTATTTCCACCTTACAGCTGATTAAAACGTTTAAAACAAATTATAGTGTGTCTCCATTTGATTTTTTTATAAATGAAAAATTGCTTCTAATAAACAAAATGCTAAGAAGTGGTCATTATAACTCTGTAGCTAGTATTGGTGATGAATTAAATATTGGCAATATGTCTCATTATACAACCAAATATTATAAGCTATTTGGTTGTGAACCCATTCAAGATTTAAAAAAGTCAAATTAGAGATTTCGAAAATTGATAACTCCCTAAAACAAGAACATTCTCCCATAGCTAAATAAACCTAACATCATAAAATCAAATTGTTTATTAAAAATAACTATTTGTTAGATAGAGAAATCATTAAATAATATAAATTCCTTAAAGCAAATCTGCTATTGGGGTTAAAAGTATAATTTGCCAACATCTATATATTTTGGATTCTTTATGTTATCATACATAAACTTTAGACAATTAGTATAGAGCTTCCTATTATTCAAGTTAACATTTGTATTCACCTCCGCTATTTCACTATAAATCAACAGATTTCTACTAAAATTCAATTATTATATGTTGCCTTCAAGAATAACATCTATCCGTATAAAACAATATCAAAGCTAAAAAAATAACAGTAAAAGACTTAATAATTAATGTGTTAGGTGATCTATGATTAATTATTCGTTAGTTTGTAGAAGATAAAAGATTTTAAGGTTTCCCCCAACCTTCTTTCATATTAGAAACCTGAAAATTATTAGATTTTTTTTATGAGCATCTTTACCAATAAAAACATTTTTAGCCTTATTTCGGAATCTATTTCAGAAGGAATAATGGTAATTGATAGTACTTACAAGGTCATATCTATTAATTCTACACTTCTAAGTATGTTTGAATATAGCGAAGAAGAGTTGATTAACAATGACTTCTACAAACTAATTCCCGAAAATTATCATTCCAAGCATGACAAATATGTTTCAGATTATTACACTACGGCCAGTAAACGAAAAATGGCTGGAGGAAGACAATTGTGGGGTGTAAAAAAAAGTGGTCAAAAGATACCTATTAAAATTGGCCTCAACCCATTTTTCTACGAAGGAAAAAAATATATAGTTGCCATTATTATTGATGTTTCCAGTTCAATGGAATATGAGAAAAAAATAACACAATTAAATCAAAACCTGGAATCAAAAATTAAAGAAAGAACCAAAAACCTTCAAGACTTAGTCAAAGTGTTGGAGAAAGAAATTTTACACAGAAAGGATATTGAAGAAAAGTTAAAGAAATCATTAATTAAAGAAAAAGAATTAAACGATTTAAAATCTGAATTTTTAACCCTAGTAACTCATGAATTTAAAACCCCTCTTAGTAATATTTTAATTTCTTCTACCTTAGCTAGTAAGTACAAAAAAAATGAAGAGCAATCGATTAGAGATAAACATATTATAGATATTCAAACCAAAGTAAAGTTCTTAACTAATATACTAAATGATTTTTTATCTATTGAGAAATTAGAGGCTGGAGAAAACCAATATAATTTAAGTGAGTTTGATGTGATTTTTTTAACTAATCAATGTGTTAAAGAAAGCGAAACTTCATTACTGGAAGGACAGAAAATAAAAATTACATCCTTCCTCAAAAATTCTAATTTATATTTTGATCAAAAGATTTTTAAGTTGATTATTACTAATTTATTGTCCAATGCAATAAAATATTCTCCTAAGAACGCTACAATAATTGTAAATTTAAATCGTAGTGATAAGTTTATACTATTAAGAGTCATTGATTCAGGCTACGGTATCCCTGAGCAAGATCAAAAACATATATTTAGCAGGTATTACAGAGGGAAAAATGGTATGATTACGCATGGCACAGGAATTGGATTGTACATGATTAAAAAGCATATAAATAATTTAAAGGGAGCTATTCATTTCAATAGTAACGTAGATGTTGGTTCCGAATTTTTAGTTAAACTTCCTACTACTTTATGAATAAAATACTTTTGATTGAAGATGATAAAATGCTGAGAGAAAATACCGTAGAACTATTAAAACTATCAAAAAAATATAAAGTATTTAGTGCTGACAATGGTTTATCAGGTATAGAAATGGCAAAAGAGATACAACCTGATATCATCTTGTGTGATATTATGATGAACCCAATAGATGGTTATAAAGTCTATAATGAATTGAAGAGTGATTTAAAAACTAGCCAAATACCATTTGTTTTCATATCCGCTAAAGGAGAATATAAAGACATTAGGTTTGGAATGAATCTTGGAGCAGACGATTATTTAACAAAACCATATACAGAAGAAGACTTAAATGAAGCGATTGACCAAAGATTAAAAAAAGTAAAAAGAATAAAAAAAGATTTAAAACGAAATCAGTTTTTAAGAAAAAATATTGATACAATTGATCTTTTCAAAAAGAATGCCCATCTGAAAGTATTTAAAAAAGATTCTGTCGTATATGATGACCTCACAAACACAAACAATCTATATTTAATAAAAAGTGGTTTAATTAAGTCGTATCAATTAGATACAACAGGAAAGATTCTTGGACTTTATTTATTTAAATCTAATGATTATATTGGAAACTTTTCCATGAATAATAAAACGAAATCTATAGGTGGTAATAAATCTGTTTGTATACAAGATACTGTCGTATATTGCTTAAGCACACAAAAATTATCAGAATTAATCGATTCAAGTCCTTCAATAGGAAAAGCAATAATAGACTTCCTAACAAGATACATATATAACATACAAAACCAATTTTTACCAATTATTTATGGAAATTCCCGTAGTAAAACCCTTACAACTCTACATCGATTAAAAAAGATATTAACAGATGAAAATACTAAGTTTATAGACCTACCTAGACATGATATTGCAAATTTTGCTGGGATGTCAACAGAAACTTTGATTAGGACATTAAAAATTTTAGAAAAAGAAAGGGTTATCACTTTGGACAAAAAAAAAATATACATTAATGAATTATTGAGTGACTAAGCAACTGAATAAATTAAAAGGAAACAGTCTTTACCATAAATCTAGTCTATAAAGGGTAGGAGTCCAAAAAACTGTGTAAACAGAAACAGATCTCAGTAATTTATTCAAAGATTTGCACAGCGCAGATTTAGGAGCGATGCTCCAAGGAGAGATGGATGTTCACTTAGGGTATCCTAAAAATGGCAGTCGAAGCTTAGACAATGCTCGTAATGGCACTACAACTAAGCGCGTAAAACCACAATATGGTCAAAGTGAAATTATTGTACCTAGAGATCGTAATAGTGGTTTTGAACCGATAATAGTTCCCAAGCACAAAAGCACTTCCTTGTCTGTTGAAAACATTGTCATCTCTTTATATGCCAAAGGAATGAGTGTTTCAAATATCGAAGAAGAGTTATATGAAATTTACGGTTACAAGCTCTCAACTTCCTCCATATCACTAATAACAGATAGAATAAATCAAGAGGTTATAGAATGGCAAAATAAGCCTTTAGAGACAGTTTACTGTGTAGCTTGGTAAGATAAAAAGTCTTTACTGGCGATATGAAACATATTGACAACGCTCCTTATAAAGAAATGGCCAAAGCTGAGCTCGATCGCTTTGCTCAAAAGTGAAATAATAAATATCCTTACGCTGTTCAATCTTGGCAAAATAATTGGGAGGAACTTACCGTATTCTTTGACTTTCCTTTAGAAATAAGAAAAATTATATACACCACAAATCTAATAGAAAATCTAAATGGAAAAATCAGAAAGTATATCAAAATAAGATGGGCTTCCTAACAGATGCTGCGTTTATAAAATCAGTTTATTTATCACTCATGCAAATTACTAAGAAATAGACACAACCAATTCAGAATTGGGGACTCATTCTTAATCAGTTGTTAACTATATTTGAAAAAAGGGTCCAACTTTAATAAAGTTGAACCCCAATTAAATTTGTCTACACAAAATTTTGAATACTATCCCCCTGCACTTAAATTACAGGGGTAGAGCTCAGTCAAAAATAAATTCAATTCCCAATAAATAAATAAATAAACTAATATGGACTAAATTGTTACAGGTCCTAAAATCTGCCAAAGTCATAAAATATAAATACTCGTTTATCAAGAACGTTTATTATTCTTTAAAATATAAACACCAATTTCTTTAATTAATAAGATTATAATTCCCAAAATGGAAGCTATCTTACCTACTTGGATCAATAAAATATCAATTTCCAAAACTATTTTAGTTTTATGATTGTAATTACTCAGACTTAATCTTTTCGACTATAAATTCACTACGTCTATTCTCTTGATGTTCTGATTCTAAACAAGAAACGCCATCACTACATCTATTCAATAATTTCGACTCTCCGAAGCCTTTATAAGATAGGCGATCTTTTGAAATCCCCTCAGAAATAATATAATCATATGTAGATTTAGCACGTCGTTCAGATAATTGTAAATTGTAGCTAGACTTACCTCTACTATCTGTATGTGAACGAATACTAATCTTTTCAATCTCCGGGTGCTCCATCAAATATGAAACAATCCTATCAAGCTCCACTGCAGCATCTGCTCTAATAACAGCGCTATTATAGTCAAATAGAATAGGCTTTAATTTTAAACTTGTGAATAAATCAGTACCTGTTTTAAGTAGCACAATATCTTCTAATGAATTTACTTCATTACCTTTCTCTATAACTATTTTTTCATTCAAAAAACCAATAATTTTAATACCTCCGTATTCATCCTTTATCTCTTGGGAATTTTTGGTTGCCTCAATTGTATAATTTTTAAATCTATTTGTATTAAAACTATAAGCCCCATTTACATCAGAAGATACCGAATCTAAAACAATATCATTATCATCCAAAAGATAAATCATTGCATTAGCTAAAGGCTTTCTACTTGTAGAAATATTGTTCTGTTCATTTTCTTCAAAAACATGTCCCTCAATTCTACTAACAAAAACATCTTTAATTGGTTTTAATTCGTAAATCGAATAAATATCATCACTATTTGAGCTATTATTTGAACTAACAAAACCCCTCTTACTTTCTGTATCAATATAAAAGGCAAAATCATCACCAGGAGTATTTATAGGTTTTCCAATATTCAAAACATTACCAAAACCATTTTTCCCTTTTTTAGTATAATAAATATCATAGCCACCCATACCGAAATGACCGTCTGATGAAAAATATAATTCATCTTTATCGGTTACAAATGGAAAAGATTCTCTACCATACGTATTTATATTTGCATCAATGGTAGTTACACGACCAATCTTCTTTCCATTATAAATTGGTGCGTAAAATATATCTGTACCACCAATGGACTCTGGACGATCGGAAGAAAAATACAATCTATCTTCGGCTGGACTTAATGCAGGATGTGCAGTTGAAAAATTGTCTCCATTAATAGGCAACTCTTCAATATCTGTCCACTTACCATTTTTTAAACTTGCTCTATAAATCTTGAGTACATTGTAGGAATCCTTCTTACTATTTCCACTAGACTTAGTAAAATACATGGTATTTCCATCTCTTGTGAAACACGCACTAGTAGTGTGACTATTTAATGAATTAATACCGCCTTTAACGCGTTCAACATCACCAGAGATAACAGCATCACCATTTTCAATTTTCATCTTTACAGTATAAAGATTTAAAAACTTGTCATTGGTCCAACTATCAGTATAATTAACAACACCAACGGAATCTCTATTAGAGGTGAATATAAAGTTATTCTTAAATAATGAAGCTCCATATTCTGTTTTTGCAGTATTTAATTCTGTTAAAGCACTTATTTCATAGCGATCTGAATTTTCACTAATCATTAATAAATAATCTTCTAAAGAATAATCTCCTTTTTGTGTCTCTGCAACCTTAGTTAAATATAAATTATAATATTTCTCTGCTTCTTCATTTCTATCTGTGGCTCTTAAAGCCTGTGAAAATCGAAGATAATCAATAGCTTTCAATCCTCTCGTTTGCACCGCAAATAACTCTGTGTACCCCAATACTGCATCATCATAATGGGCATTAAAAAATTGAGCGTTGGCCCACTTTCGATAAAGCTCAGCACTGTCGTATCCTTTATCTGCAGCCTTTTTAAAGTGTTTCCCTGCGTCTACAAAAGATAAATCGTGATAGTCCTTAAATCCTTTTTCAGCAATTCTTGATTTTTCTTGAGAATAACCAGAAAAATTAAAAACTATTACTGATAAAATTATGTAAATTTTTTTCATATTAACTGTTTTTAAAAGAAACGAGGATTAACTACTCTTCTTACTCGTGTAAAAAGTTCGAATCTTAAGAATATTTCATGAGAACCAGAATTATAATTCCCTAGTGGAGTAGTATCATAATCATAAGCATACCCAACCATAATTTGATCATTTACTTGAAAACCTGCAAGCGCACTTACTGAAGCATCTAATCTATACCCCAATCCAAGTGTAAGCTTTTGATCATATTGGAAATTTGCAGAGAGATCTACTGATAAAGGAGCTCCTGACACAGCTTTAACTAATACTGTAGGCTTAAACTGCCAATCATAGCTTAAATCAAAAATGTAACCTCCGATTGCATAAAAGTGCATTCGTTCAGAAGCAATAGAAATCTGAGAACCTGACTCTGAATCATTGTAATGCTTTGTTTCCAAAAGATTTGGGGCAGATAAACCAACATACCAATTATACCCGTATAAGTAGGCTCCAGCACCAATAACAGGGTCTATTTCATTGATTGGTACTAAATTTGGATCATTCTCATTTTCATAGTTTAATTTATCAGGGTCAAAATCGAACATGTTAAAACCTGCCTTTAAACCAAAAGCCAATTTCGTATAGCGAGACAAATCTATTGTATAAGATAGATCAGCTGTAAAGTTATTACTTACTGTTGGACCTATTTCATCATTATTGAAACTAAGTCCTAGGCCAAGCTTACTATATCCTAGCGGAGTATTTAACGAAAAATCAAAAGTTTTAGGAGCTCCATCTAATCCTATCCATTGTGATCTATAAATACCATTGAAACTCAGTACTTCTCTACTCCCTGCATAAGCAGGATTTATTGATTGTGTATTATACATATACTGAGTATACTGGCTATTTTGTTGTCCATAGAGATCACTACCTGTAACAATGACCAATAATAACAAAATCAATACTATTCCATTATATTGCTTTTTCATATTTTCTTTCATCTTTATTAATTATCACTCACATATAAATATCCAGCCTTGTCATATTGTCGTAGAGTACCAAAGCCAGCGTCATAAACAAACTTGATAATGTAATAGTATGTACCACTAGGTAAACCATCATCTGCAACTAAAGTAGCCCTACCTTCAGATAATCCCGTAAAAACATCCTCCCCGGTATTAGAACCATAATTATCAGTTTCGAACACTTTTACACCCCAACGATTAAAAATTTCTACATGGATCGAACTACTCAAATAAGGACATACATCTCCTTCTTTAAACGAAATCTTGAAAAAATCATTTTTACCATCACTATTTGGTGTAACCGCATTGTAAATTTCCATACCTCCACAGGGCAAATCTTGCCCCTCCATCAAGCCTAAAGTAAAAATTCCATTTTGAGGAACTAAAGCGGTAACTGTCATGGAATTCGTATCAACTAAGCTACTGTAACTTTCCCATGATTGATCATTCTCATCCCACCATAAAATTCGGATACCTTCAGGATTCTCATCAAATAGACTATTATTGGAACCATTTATAGGAAGAGTTATATAATATCCACTATCCTCGGATTGGCTGTTATTACTAAACTCCCAATATTCTTCAGTATTTATAGTTTGCAGTATTGTTCCCTCCTTTACAGATGTTAAACCTCCATAAATATCCGTGGGATTGTCTCTATAGTATTTACCCACTGTATTGATTTCAATACTATTACTATTTTCATAAGCTATGGGACTATAATAGTTTAAATTACCTGTTGGCAATGAATGATAAGAAACATTATCATCAACATAAACGTAGCCATCAACAAAACTCCTGTTTGAATTATTAATTACACTACTCTCTCTACCCAACCTAAAAAAACCTAAATTGTCATCACTTTTTATGATTCCATTTTTAAAATTTGCTTCACCATCAATATTAAGCTCACCAATTAAATTATAAAGCTGTCCTTCTGAAGTATTCACGAAATCTATATTCTTTACAAATATTACTTGGTTACCTCCAATAGTTTGTATATCGGAACCGGTAAAAAGAATTTTACTACTTTCATCCAAATAATCAATTTCTCCATCATTTGTGAAATTTCCATAAAAATATGAGGACCCATCATTGTAATAAACCCCATTATTATGAAAGTCTGAAACATTCGAGAATAATGTTCCTTTTGATATCGAAAGGTTTCCTTCATTAGTTGTTTGACAAATTCCAATTGAAGAAAACAATATGAAGAACATAAAAACTACATCATGTTTAATATTTATTTTATACATTAAATTACATTTTTAAAGTTTAAATAGTAACCAAAGTTATATCTAGTTCAACTCAATAGACACATGCATATTATAACATGTATCTATCGGTCAAACTGAACAAACAAAACAGATAAAAGCTTCGCTTTTATTACTGAACCTGGTAATCTTCGACTAGATTCTCCTGTGCATATTGTATTGCCCAAGCAATAGCATTGGCATAAAAGAAACTATTATATACTGTTCCACCGCTATACGGTTTAGTTACTGGAGTACCTGTAGAAGAAGTTCTTGCAGGCCATATGTCATTACTACCATTTCCTCCTTTATCTCCTGTATGGAATCCTGAATCTCCACAAAAGAAGAAACCTAATGTATTATGCTTAAACATGAAAACTTGATTTCCAGACTCATTGGTTGCTAAAGCAGATACGGTACTAGGAAGGTTTGTAATGTAAACTGAATTATTTAAATCTGAACCTGCCTTTTTACCTCTTACATCTCCAAACGGCCCGTTAAGAATAGGGTCATCTACATTAGACATTGGGTTTGTTAAAGTACCTCCTCCTGTAGTTTTAGAAACATTTCCTCCACAAATACGGTCGATTAAGTCTGTTACATTGCTGTTATCTTGTATACCAGCAAGTAAAACTCCTTTTTTATTTTTAACAAAATCCTCTAATACTGCATTCTCACCAGAATCAGGATTATAGTTATAACCAATAATGATGATATCGATGTTGTTGTTATTTATATAATCTCGAAGCTGCGATGCACTAGGATTTCCGCCTGCATTCGTGAAATTAAACCCTTGAACTTTTATTTTTCCAGAAGGACTAAAATTTGAAGTAGACTCAATTAAAGTCCTAGGTGTATATCCAGAAATTGCTGCATTGTATCTATTATCACTACCTATACCTAAAATATTCATAGTTCTATACTGAAAAATAACCTCTTTGGTACAAGACTCTGAACCTGAAACATTACTATCTGTAGATATTGTAAAATCATACGCTCCACCACTAACTGGAGTACCAGTACCTTGCATCATTACCGTTTGAAAACCAGTACTTGTAAATGTACCTGATGCTGAAAATGACACACCATTTTGAGCATCTGTACTCATACTATAGCTCCCCACATACTGAACATCAACAGAAATTGACATAGTATTTGAAGAAGACATTGGAAGTTCAGGTAAATAATCTCCAGAAACTGTAACACTAGAACAATTTATTGAATAAGTAACTGGCTGAGGGATAACTTCCATCTCAAAGCTACAGATAGTAGTAACCCCATTTCTAACATTGAAACTTTTCGTTCCTGAAGTATCAAATGCATCTTCATTAGAAGTTAAAGTAATTGTTTGACTACCCAACTCTGTAAAAGTAACTTCTCCACTCGAAAACGAAACTCCTTCTTGACTATTTGTTGATATAGTAGTCGTACCTGTTGCTACAACATTTATTGGCAATTCAATAGTATTTGAAGACTCTAAAACAACATCCTCTTGATAGGTTCCATTGATAACAACACTATCGCAGTCTACTGTAAATTCAACAGGTGAAGTCGTTACAGCTATACCCGAACAAGAAGACTCATTCTCTGAATTAGATACCAATTGAAAAGTACTTTTTCCTGAAGCCTCAGGTGTACCACTACCAATTAGCTCAACTTTTGTAACGCCTTTTTCAGTAAATACACCAGAACCACTAAAAGAGATTCCATTTTTTGTATCCGTATCAATATTCCATGCACCGGTATTTAAAACCTCTACTTGGAAAATCATTTTATTAGTATTATCTAATGGAATTCCAATGAAGTAGTCACCTTCTACAACAGGTGATGGAATTGAACAAGCAATTTCAAAATTAACATCTGCTTTTTGAACATAAATATCAATACTACAATCAACTTCTTTTCCATTAAGTGAAATTGCAAGATTATCTCCAAGCTCACCTTCATCATATCCAACACCAGGGGTACCAGATCCAGGTATTGTTAAGGTAAAGCTACCTGGCTCTTCAAACTCTCCACTTGTATTAAATAAATAACCATTACTCGTAACCCCTGAAACGGTATACGGACCAGCCTTTTCAACTGTAACAGGAATAGACAATACATTATTAGATGCATCTAAATTCTCTCCTTGTATATACTGCCCACTGGCAACAACTGAATTACAATCTGATATACTAAATACAGCTGGTGGCGGGGTTCCACATAATTGCAACCATGCATTACTCTCCGTATTCCAGAAATTAAAACATCCGGTATCTGTATTATAAATGGACATTCCATCATTTAAATCTGTAACTGCTATAGCATCGCGCTGATCCGTTGTCATTTTTGGGACTAAAAATCCACCGTCTATACTTTCAAGCTCCATCAAAGCTCCCGATACGGGAGTCACGGGAGAGCCCTGAACCGACCCATCCTTTACTTTAACTTGGCCTATTGCTGTTCCAACAAAAACAGACCATATTAATAATGTATATATTATTTTTTTCATGTTTCCTTATTTTTTAAAATTTGAAGAATATTCACACACTATTTAGTGGCGTTTTTCTCTAAGTTCTCTACACGTTCAAGTAGGTTTGAAATTGATGATTTCATCTCATCAATTAATGAATTTTTATCTTGTAATTCTCCACTGATCTCTTCTAATTGTAGATTTTTAGAATCTAGTTCCTTATTTAATTCAATAACATGGAGATATAATTCTTCTGTTTTCTCCAGTAATTGAATAGAGAGTTCAGATAAGTTAAAGGAATAACCTTCACTGGTTTTTATTAAATCTTTTATTGAATTAACTCCTGGAAGGTGATTGTTTTTCTTAATAAATTCATCTACCTCTTCCAAGCTTTTAAAGTCATAATCCTCTTTCAATTCAGATGCACCTTTAAAATAATCCTCAAAAACATAATCTGCATAGTAACTATTTACTGTCGTGATTGCTCCATTGACACGTAATTTCTCATTCGGTGCAGATGATGGCGCATCAAAACCAATACCTACCCATCCTTGAGTATATATATCCTCATCATTAGCAATCGCAGCATCTTTAGAATCAACACCAAACCAAGGTTCTTTTACTAATGATGCTATATTTATTGAACTAACAACAGCATCTTCATCTTGATAATCTAATGTTCCTGTATCATCATTAACAGTCAACGATGTCAGTGTTTCTGAGTCTCCAACTAAATCAATTAAATCAATCTCATTTACAACACTATCTTCATCCGTATATGTAAGCGTATTTCTTGAAGAATCATAAACTAGCTTTGTTAATGTCTCTGAATTACCTACTAAATCAACTAGATCTATGGAAGTCACTATCCCATCCTCGTCTGAATACTCTAACAAATTACTGGAAGCATTATAGCTTAACTTAGTAAGTGTCTCCACATCAGACACCAAATCAATTAAACTTATATCTGTAGTACTATTGTTCTCATCAACATAAGATAACATAGCTCGAGATCTGTCGTAAGTTAAAGACGTAACTGTTTCGGCTCCTCCTACTAAGTCTACTAAATTAAAACTTGTAGTTACACTATCTTCATCTGTATACGAAAGTATATTTCTAGAAGCATCATAAAGCATACTAGTTAACGTTTCAGAATCCCCTACTAAGTCTACAAGATTAATTTCAGAAGTGTTTCCATCTTCATCTTTATAAGTCAACATACTTCTAGAAGCATCGTAAATTAAACTAGTCAACGTCTCATTAGCCTTTATTAAATTAACTATCTCATTTGAAACATCTGTATTTTCAAATATAAGATCTGAATTATTTATAATATCAGCTGGAACATCTATGACTACAGGATCTCCGTTCTCATTTGTATATGTATACGTACCATCCCCGTTGTTTACCAATG
>NZ_JAETXX010000021.1 GCF_021764745.1 Joostella atrarenae
TTAAATCGAATCCATCAAACTTTTGTAGATAATGACATCGAGGTAACAGCCAAGGATCTGATGTACCAATTACGGGGCGGCTCCAAGGTGAAATCAAAACTTATCCTAAAAGTATTCAAGGAGCACAATGAAAAAATGGATACTCTAATTGGAAAAGATATAACAGCATCTACAGCGAGTAGATATTGGACCTGTTATCGTCATCTGGAATCCTTCATTAAAAAAGAATATAATACTACAGACTATGCCTTAAGAAACATAGATAACTTATTTATTACCAAATTAGAATATTATCTTAAAACCACCAGAAAATGTAATCATAATTCCACACTTAAATACATCAATAATTTTAAAAAAATCATTCGAATTGCCATAGCAAATCAATGGATAGACAGAAATCCTTTCTTTAATTATAAAGTGAAGTTTAAGCCTATAGAGCGTGAGTTTCTAACCAATAAAGAGATTAAGAGTCTATATGAGAAAGAATTACATTTTGATCGGTTACGCCTTGTAAGAGATATATTTCTTTTTTCTTGTTACACTGGATTGGCCTATTCAGATGTAAAAAAACTTTCACAGGATGATATTATTATTGGCATCGATGGATATCAATGGATTCGTATCAAACGAACTAAAACAAATACAGTAAGTAGTATCCCTTTACTTCCGGTAGCTTTGGAAATTTTGGATAAATACAAAGAACATCCAGAAGTTAAAAAAGAAAAATATATCCTCCCAGTTCTAAGTAACCAAAAGTCAAATGCATTTTTGAAAGAAATAGCCGAGCTGTGTGGAATTAAAAAAAATCTTACCACCCATTTGGCTAGACATACGTTTGCTACTACTGTAACACTTTCCAATGGTGTTCCTATAGAATCGGTCAGTCGTATGTTAGGACATAAATCTTTACGTACAACACAGCATTATGCAAAAATTATAGACCGAAAAATTAGTGATGATATGAAAGCCTTAAGAGAAAAATTAGAGGTGAATGAGAAGGAGGTTTCTAGGTATAAATGAGCTGAACCAAATAAGGTTTATTATAAGTTTTTATTCAAAAAATATTTTTGATTCTTGAAACTTATATAACTTACTGTTATTAACGACCTACAGGAAGCTCTACATATAGTTATTCAAGATTGTCATTTATTATATATTATCTAATTTAGATGGATCCATAATCATTTAATACTCCCTGTAATCTAAAGAATTATATCCTTTTTTTTTAAATTTCTCGAATAATTTTTTATTTTGTTCTAAGCGTTCTTTTTGCTTATTGTTATAAGTAGATATATCTATATGCAATAAAAACTCATAATAATTCTGCCATCCCATAATGATAAAATTTTCATATATTTCTTTATTCTTTGGATTATCTAGACTCTTTTGTAATTCTTTTTCATTCGAAAAAATGTGAGGTAACCATATAGATGTAACATACTTAGCATAATCGCTTGGAGCTTCATTTCCAGACTCTTCATTAAAATCAAACATTCCATTGTCTAAATAAAAATAAGATCTTTTTTCTATATCTTCTCGTAAAATTTTATTAACCTCTATTGGTTTTAGCACCTTATAATTTAAAATTATTCTTTCAATAAGTGAGTGATATGATCTACTAATTGAAATATAACTACCCTTTTTAATGTTTCTTTTTAATTTAGAGATTAAAATATCTTTAATATAAGGCTTAAAGACCTGGTAATTTTTATATTCTATATATTCATTTTTTTTATAGAAATTGCTTTCTTGTCTTTTCAAATTTAAATTTAAATCAGACAATAGTAAGTCTACAAAAGTAGTTTCAAACCTAAGAGTATATTCTTTTATATAATTAATAAAATCAGACTCTTTGCCATCAAAAATATTATTATTTGCTCTGTCCAGAATATCAATCATTAATTGATTTTGGTCAGGATTATAATTGCTAAATAACCCCTCATTAGCAGCATTCAATATATCTTCAAGTATTTCTTTCTTACTAACATTAATTTTTCTTAGAAGCTCTCTTAACTCTATAAGAGCTTTAGTAGATACTTGTTTATCTTCTATTAAAGACAACTCCTTCGTCAATAAAACTAGCTTTCCTTTTTCAATAACTTTTTTAAAATCTGAAAGAGTATAGTGACCACTTACAATACCATTTCTCAAATAAAAAGGTAACATAAAATGATTCGTTATACTAGTTCTATTGTTTCTGTAATATTCTTCATCTCTCTCCTTAAATAATATCCACAAAGATGCCAATATTACATAAATGTCTTCATTTTTAAAGTTTTTTGCGCATAGAAAACATCTTAACTTTTCAATTTGGTCATCTTTTAGTATCTTAAATTTATCATCTGAAAGATGCATAGGGTTTACTCCTACATCATTAATGTTTCCGCCAAAATCATCAAGTACATTTTCCAATTTTATAATGAATTCGGCATCTATAAACCTATATTTAAAAGAAAGAAGTTTCAATAAAAGATACTCAGGTATATTTATATTTTCAATTAAGCCTTTATTAACTAAAATAAATTTTATTTCATTTATAAATCTTTTAATATCTCTATCTGTTCTAAGAAAACTATTAAAACTAATTCTTTCAAAACCAATATTCAGTTTTTCAATACAACTAGGTATAGATTCAGATTCGTCTTTTAAGATATGAGATAAATTAGAAAAGCTAATTCTAATTGATTCATTTTTATCATCATATGCATCATGTTTAGGAAAATTTACTTCTAAATATTTAAATAGCTTATCATTAATTTTTAATGGCTCGTGAGGCAATAAGTTAATAATAGTCTGAAATATTTTATCGCTAAAGTATTTCTTCTCTGTACCTAAAATTAACTCTAAATAGTTAACATCATAACCTGAAATAAAGATTACATTATTAAAATTCGACAAAGTTCTAATCAATTTATATGTAGCAAGAATTTCATTCTTTTCTAATCGATCTAAATCATCTAGTAAAATCACTATTTGACGGTCAATTTTTTTTATTGCATTTTTAATGCGATTAAAACGAACTTCTAAAGAACTTTCTTCAACAAATATAGATTTCCCTGCTTCAATAGCTTTCCCTATACCATTTGGAGTAATATGAAGAATCGCATTCACATATTTATCTACCTCATTAGAAATTTCTCCAGAATATGGAGATAAATTATTTGATAATTCGGAGAAAAAATTATCTATTATAGCTTCACTATCCTTATTTCTCCAGATATTATACCAGAATATAATACCTTCTTTATTTTCTTGTTTATATTTATAATAAAAGCGATTGAGAAAAGTAGATTTACCATAGCCCCATGACGCATTTACCCCTATACTAAAAGAGGAATCAGGCATAAAACCATTTAAACGCCCTAAAAGATTTTTTAATATTAACTCGTTGTCAATTTCGCCATCATATACTCTATCTTCTATGAAAAAGCATTCTTCTTCCTTACTTCCTTTTAAAGATTTCGACTCTACATCTCTTTTTTTGTATCTATTCAACACTAGAATATGAACAGCAGTAAACATCAATATAAAATCCACATATTTTATATACGTACCGTGCGGCAAAAAAGAAATACTATCGAAAAAAAATCTTTCTAGAAAATATATGACTAATAATAAAACTCCCGTTAAAGTGTATTGCCAACTGAATTTAAACTTATTATCAAATTTAGAAGTATATAAAATGAATATTACAAGACAAAAGAGAATGAGGCCTATCTTAAAGGAAACTGATTCAAAATTTATAATACTTGAAATTGAAATTAAGAATTCAATAATTGTTTGCCTAAATACAAAATAAGTCGCTATGAATATTAAAAATTTTATTACATACGATCTGTTTGTTTCTAGAAATTCATTCATCTTCAAGTCTATTTTTTCACAACCTTCTTCTTTCTAGTTGGCTGTTTTTTATTTTTCACTTGTTTTTTTAACCCCTCAATCTCCTTCAATAAATTTCTTGCATCCCCATCTGTAGGCAGTTGTTTTACTAACTCCCCCTTAAAAGCCTTATGTAAAATAGATTGTGGCAAATTTTCAACTTTGGATTTTAGGCTTTTATGTTTCTGCTCAATAGCAGCTACTTTGGCAAATAAACTTTCTACTCTGTTGACGATTTCTTCCTGTTCTTTTAATGGAGGTATATTTATTTCAATTTCCCTACACTGAGTTAGAGATATATTAACCTGTCCAACCACTCCTCTAGTTTCATTTATTAAGTTGTTAACAGGAGTCCCTTCTCTTAAAAAATAATAAAGATATTTATTTTGTAACTTCTCTTTAGGTCTGAATAAAGTTATAGCTTGATTAATATTACTTCTTTCATATTCTTGAGGAATAATAGCTACTTTATTTAATGGTGGTCCAACTATATTCATAAGAACATCACCAGGTAAACAAATGGATTTTTTACACTGGGTGATATTTATTTCATCACTAATATACTGTGGGCGGTAATCAAAACTAATCATTTGATTAACTATATTATAAACCTTAAAAAATGGTATTCCTGAATCTTGAAATTTACTACCTCTTGGTGTGCCTCCACTCTGAACTTTTTCACAGCATTCTTTTGCTAATTCTTTCACCCACTCACCAACATCTCTTCCCATTCTCCATTCCTCCGTCAACTTCCCGGTAACAGCTTGGGTAAGCACTTGCTGTTTAAAGTTTTTAAGCAATAGTGGTATCTTTTCTAAACTTTTTTTTATGGTTTCATGTCGCGCAAATAAAGCATCTAACTTCGCTACGATACGGTTTTGTTCTGCTCGTGGAGGGAGGGGGATTTCTATATTCTTAAGGTCATTTTTATTAAATCCACTCTGAGCAGTTCTTTGAAGAGAAAGTATTGGATTTTGAAAAATTTGTGAACTTAAAAGATACTTTATAAAATGGGTGTTGATTTCATCTGGAATAATAACCTTAGCTAGTGCAACATTGTAAGCACCTTCCATTCCATACAGAATTCGTCCTATGGATGCACCATATCTAGCAATTAAAATATCATTTTTTTTACAGGTTCTAAGCTTAGAAGTTTTGGGTATATAAGTTGGTATAGGTTTATTCCCAAAATCTCTTATCTGGAGTAATCGAACATACCCCTCTGTAGGGAAATCAATAAATGTTGATTTTGGAGGTTGAGTCCCTCCTTCTATGTTTAGAATAGTAGTAAATGGTACGACGTTCCAATTCTTCGGCAATTTATTCTCCATTAACTCAACTCTTTTATCATGGTATTCAACTCTTTGGTAATGCTGTTTAATTCTGCTAAAGCTTCTTTAGCTATTTCAATTGGTTCGCCTAAGTCTTCGCCATTGTTAATGCTGTCATCGGCTATTAACCCAAGATCTAAACTATCGTTCTTTTTGGCAATCTTCTCACGGGTAATATATTGCCAACGTTCATCCTTTATCTTTTCTCTCTTTTTAGTATCAATGATCCCTTCGTAATCTTTTTCTACCTTATCAAAAGTTATTCCTCCGGTATAGGCGATGATAAAATCTTCAAAAGCTTTTTCGGTAAACGGGGTACGTTTTCCATAGTTAGGTACATTGGTACGCATATCGTAAAACCATACGCCTTTGGTATTGTCGGTTTCTGTTTTCCCTCTGGTAAAGAAAAGTACATTTGTTTTTACGCCCGCTGCATAAAATATTCCCGTTGGTAGGCGTAAAACAGTATGTAAATTGCATTTATGCATTAAATCTTGCCGAATGCGTTGCCCATCTCCATCTTCAAACAATACATTATCAGGTAAAATCACTGCTGCCCGAGCCTTTCCATTATTCTTTAAGCTTCTGTATATGTGCTGTAAAAAGTTAAGTTGTTTGTTGCTGGTTGGGTATGTAAAGTCATCACGCGATGGGCGTTTTCCTCCCTTCTTGGTTCCAAAAGGTGGATTTGCCAATACACCGTCAAAGTTTTTCAAGCTTTTCCCAAACTCCGTTAAAGTATCGTTTAAATATATGGTACTTTCCATCCCATGCAAACGGGCATTCATCAAAGCCAATCGGTGCGCATCACTTACCAGTTCTACGCCACTAAAGGCTTCTTCTTCCTGAAACTTACGATCTTTGGCGTTTAATTCGTAATAATCATCTGTTTTACTTCGTAAATAATGGTCAGCCGCAATCATAAAGCCAAAAGTTCCGGCTGCAGGATCGTTCCATCGCTCGCCTACTTTAGGCACTACAAGGTCTATCATTACATTAATCAGCGGACGCGGTGTAAAGTATTGTCCGGCTCCGCTCTTTTTCTCGCCGGCATTTTTTTCAAGTAGACTTTCATAAATGTCACCCATAACATCGCGATCATTCTGCTCGTACCAATCTATCTTATCGATGGCTTGTACCAAGGTGTTAAAATTTACAGGTTTACGAAGGCTTGTGGAGGCATTGGTGTAAATTTCTTTGATGCTCTCGCTAGATGTTTCATTACTAATTTCAGCCAAAAACTTGCGATAGCGCACAAAAGCCTCATTGTTATCGTGTTCCTCTACAAAACCACGCCAACGGTATTCTTTGGGAATATGCTCTTCAAAATTTTTGACTTCTGAGAGTTTTAAAAACAATATATATGTTAATTCATTTAAATATTGGTGGTATGTAACACCATCATCCCTCAATACGTTACATAGGTTCCATAATTTGTTTGCTATCTCTTCTGCGCTCATCGTTTATATCTCTTGTTTATTCTTTTAAATTCTGTCCAAACATAAATAAAAATAACTCCAATTGGTCAGGTTTTACTTTTATATCTTCAGCTAATTCATTCATCAATTTTAAATACTTCGGATATTTTTTCGAAGCATTTTCTCTTCTTAATTTTCCTAATTCATTAAGCTCCTCAAACACCCCTTCACTAACTACGCTCATAATACGTTCATCCAAAATAAGCGATGGATACCCATTGACTTTGGTATTTAAAAAATAGAGAAACTTGGTAATGGTTGAAATTCCTAACCCGTGTATACTCTTTAAGTCGGTTATAAACCTTTCGTGTGAAATATTTAGATTTCTGTATCCGTCTAATATTTCTGAAACCTTACATAAAATCGAGGAATCTAAGACCTTTTTAATATTTCCTCCTCTGCCACCATTTGGATAACCCCACATTAAAGTTTTTATGATGAAAAGTTTTGTATTTGTTGACGCTTCAAACAAATCTTTTCTTGAAATTCTAATCTCACTATTGTCTTCAAATAATTTATAATCACTACATAGTGCTGAATGTTTAGACCAATTATTCGCTTTAACAATAAATGCCTGATCTTTATAAGGTAAATTCTCGATCAATGCTGAATAGTCTTTAATACGCATATTTAGGCAGAATATAAATTTTCATTCAACGTAGTGATAATTTCATCCAATCTATTTTCAAATATTTTATTTAGCCGTTGGTAGCCGCCGTCTCTATTAAAAGGCTCTTGATTTAAATCGGGTATTTGTAAGATAGTTTCTTTGAGTAATTGAAACTCAAAACGCTCAATCCATTTTAATTGAATTTTATTCCAGCCTTTCAGTTCTCTAATTTTATCAACTGCATTTTTAATGCGATCTTCATGACTTACTAAATCGGTATCTAAAGCCATCGTCCTGATAAAGGAAATAATATCGGCAGCTACGTCTTCATTTTTCCATTGTTTCCAAGCTGTATTCAAGCCAATGTCCGTATATCCTTCTTGGTCTAATAACAATTTAAGTTCTTTTAATGAAGCTCTATCCAATTCAGATGGACGCGTGCAAAGCATATTGATGGCTGCAATTTTATTCCTGTTTTCTTGAATAAAATTTTTAAACCCTTCGATATAATCTTCCGGTTTTTCAGCTTTTCCATACCCTCGCTCAATTCCAATCAACTCATCATCATGATCGGATACCAATTGCTTTTTTGGTCTATACACTTTTTTATCCAGAAACTTCCATAAGCTAGCATAATCTGCCACTACTTTATGCACCTCTTCCCCAGAAACCTCTTTTAAACGCTCTATCAATGTTTCAGGACTTTCACCATTTGCTAAATATATAAATTCTTCCTGACGTTCTTCTATGTTCTTTTTCTTCCGCTGCAATTTTGCAATAATTTGCTGCAATTGTTTTTCAGCTCGCTCAGGAGTATCAATAAAATCTAATTCTTCTACGAGTCTTTGAAATGAAATACTCGGGTTTGAAACTGTTTGCATTTGTGTATAATCTTCCAAGGCTTCATAT
Organism: Joostella atrarenae; assembly: GCF_021764745.1. Lineage (GTDB taxonomy): Bacteria > Bacteroidota > Bacteroidia > Flavobacteriales > Flavobacteriaceae > Galbibacter > Galbibacter atrarenae. The sequence goes on from NZ_JAETXX010000021.1 coordinate 8,208, forward strand.
ACTTTTACTGCATCATAAATTCTAAAATATTCTTTGCCAATATCATCGCATTTTCTGGTTGCTCGCCCCAACATCTGTTCAAATAAAATTCTAGAACGAACCCTTCGTAGAAAGACTAAATTGGTAATTTGCGGGACATCAATACCTGTAGTTAATAAATCAACCGTTACAGCTATAGTTGGATACTTTTCATTCTTTAACCTTTTGGTTAAACCAGTTGGATCGTATGCACTACCTGTAATTTTTTCAATCGCTCCCTGCTCAATATCACAACCTATATTTGCAAATTCTTCACGTAAAATGTCAACAATCATATCTGCATGGCTATCGCGTACAGCAAAAATGAGTGTTTTCTCCTCACTTTCAGGATCCAGTTCTTGCACCAATTGTTTAATGACTTCACGATTAAATGACTCTGTAATAACAAATTTATTAAACTGTTCTATCTCAATAAGTAATTCATCTTCTAGTTCTGCTAATTCCTCCAACGAATTAGTTTCAGGGTTATAAACAGTCGGTTTTTCTCCTTTTTGCCATACGATTCCCTCTTCACTCAGCTTGGTTTTTATTAAATAAGGAGGTTCATGATCTGTTAAATAGCCATCAATAACAGCTTCCCGATAAGAATAACTATGCGTTGGCTTTCCAAATATTTCTGTTGTATGTAAAGCTGGTGTAGCGGTAAGGCCTATTATATAAGCATCAAAATACTCAATTACACGCTTATACTGACTCACATAATCTTTTTCATCCTTAAAATGTAAATCGCCTTCATCTATTTCCTTATCTAGATTATATCCACGATGTGCTTCATCTATAATAATACAATCATACGTATCAATAGGAAGGGGCTCTTCAGAATAAAATAATCGTTTTACCATACTTTGTACTGTGGCAAAATGCAAACGTGTATCTGAATCCGGTTGAACAACCGTGGTATCTTCCATTTGATAAATCCCCGCAAAGGTCTGAAGGTTTTCAACTTTATTATCTTGAAAACCATCTTTAGCTTGTCCTGCCAATAAGGTTCTATCGGTTAAAAATAGTATTCTTTTAAAGCGATCCGATTTTATAAGTCGATAAGTAAGTCCTAAAACTGTTCTGGTTTTACCCGTCCCAGTCGCCATTACCAATAATGAGCGTTTCTCATTAGGGTGCTGACGTATCTTTTTCTCAATAGCTTTTATAGCATATATTTGATAATACCTTAAACTTAAGCCATTTTTATTTTGCAAATATTCATAACCACTTTCTTCTAAACGCTCATCTGCAATAGCAGTGTCACGTTGATATAATTCGAATAAACCTTGCGGAGAATACCATCCGTGCAAAGCTTTAGGATGATTCCTCTTATTTCTGATATCTAAAAACCAAATACCACTTTTCGTCTTTAATTGCTCTAAATACGATCTCCCATTTGTGGAAAATAAAAAAGGAACTTTGTACCCATGCCATTCTCCTATTAATTTTGATGAACCTGACATAGTCACTTTTTCGGCATATATTTTTGACTGCTGTAAATCTGTAGATATGTCTGTTGCATATTTTTTAGCCTCCACAATACCATATAGTTCTGTGCCCATAAATAGCGCATAATCCGCCCATTTTCCTTCACATGGCCATTCAGCTATCGCTTTGTTCTTTCCTTTTTCGGGTAAAGACTTATTTTTCTTAAAATTTATTTCTTCGGTATCACATTCCCATCCTACACTTCGCAATTGCTCATCTATGAGTGCTCTTGTTTCCGCTTCCGACTTGTCAATATTTCGAGCATTTTTAAAAGATCGCTCTTTTCGCTCTTCTATAATCTGTGTTGAGGCATTCAGAGCAGAAATTTTAGATTCATAATCAATCACTTGCTGAGATAGCTTTTCTAATTGTTGCGTTAACTCTTCAACCGATTTTTGCTCCTCCGTTTCTGGTAACTCATAAGCTTCATTCTCTAAATAATCACTCTCATAGGTTTCAAAAAACCATTTTGACAATTGATAGCACTTCTTTAGTATAAATAACGCCTCTTTATAGGATCCTGATCCACTATGGGAAGCCTTATTTCCCGATTTACGAATAACATGCATTAAATCTGCAACAGGATCCGGTATAGAATTCGTGTACTTAAGTTGATTTATACGTTCTACCTGCTTTCCATTGAAAAAACCTAATTTTTCAAAATTCCATATCAATTGAGATGTCTTTTCAGAAAACAGACGTGCTTTTGCTAATGCAGAGCTAGGATCCACATGAATAAGCTTTTCTGTAAGCTCAGCAATAGAAAATAACTCTGGATATTCAGATTGTAAGAATTTAAACTTTGAATGATCCATTATTTGGTATTATAAAGGGAGTCTAAATATAGGGTAATACTCCTACATTCACAATTATCATTATTCTTTTGATTGCTTCTCTTTGTATTTTGTTTGATAATTTATTTCAATTAAAGAATAATACAAACAACAGATAGTCCAAAACACTTATAACAATATCGAGAGAAGAGCTATACAATTTAGTATCATTTACTTCCCGTAACACCGTAAAAATATATAACTATTCAAATAATAATCCCCGAAAATTAAGAGCTTTAAGCACAAGCATTTTTTTTCTTCAGCTGCTCTTTATTCTTTATAGAAAGATTAAATCATAATATAAAGCTTACCTAAAATAAGAATCCTAAGTCCATCTTATCGGAATTCCTTTGTTGCATTTAGTTTCACTTCCTGCTAGTTCCTGGTTCTTCATAATTAGGTTTTAATCTCCTATATCCCGTAGCTGTTACTCTTTTTTTTGATCGCAAAACACCAACATTTTGGAGTTGAGCGGACTGCATAAGTCGCTCCCCTAGCTCGCTTTTATAAGTCCTTGTCAATCCAAAATATTGAATCCGTGTAAGCATCAAAAAAGATAACAGCTATACGGCACTATGGGAAGTAAATCAAAACCAGTTTATCATGAAATCACCAGTAAAATATCAATTAGGAAGTGAAACTAAAAAAAATCAAAAAAGAAAAACGCTG
>NZ_JAETXX010000022.1 GCF_021764745.1 Joostella atrarenae
TAAAAAAGGATGGTAGTATTAAAAAGCAACAAGCAGGTAAAACACTAAATGCTTCAGAAACCACTAAAGGGATAGGGTTAAGTGATTTTCATAAGCTATTTGAAAAAAACACTCATCAGAAACAGCAGCATTTGAAGAATGTTAGAGGTCGGGTTTTTAGTATTTATAATCCACTTAAGAATAATAATAAAATTATCGGATTAGATGATTTTAGAACTTCCCTCCTAAAAAAGGGAATTAAATTAAATGTATTAAGAGCTAAATCAGGAGCGCTAAAAGACGCCATTATAGGAGTGTCATTTACCGATCAAAAAACATCAATTAAATATAATGGTGAAGAGATAAAATTAAAATGGTCTGAATTATCAAAGATGATAAATGATGATTTTTCAGATTTAAAAGAAGAAAAGGAACTCAATCACATCAAAAATGAAATACCTAATAAAGTGCAGGAATCAGAACTATTAAGTGAAATAGCAAAAGTTTTTAAACACAACAACATACCATCACCGAATGATTACCAAGAAGACTTGCGTAAAAAGAAGAAAAAAAGAAGGTTTTTATAAACTCGGAATATAAAATATGTGTACTGAATGACGCAAATAGCTAAATCGTGTACCATATAAGGCTGGAAAGACGTGTACAGAATGACGAAGATAGCGAACTATAATGTGTGCCCTACTCTATCTAGCACTTAAAACCTCTTGTCAGTAATATTATAATTTCATTCGATATTTGTTTTTTTCTTAAAGAGCTATCACTATCAGCAGAGGAAGAGCTGTCCTCTAAATTACACATAGTAAATAAAAATATTGTGCATAAAATGTACGTAAAAATTAGTAGGTTTTTTCTCATTTAAATTAAATTTTTGATTCAATCAAACTTAAGATATAAATTTTATATAAAAAATTCTTGTTTTTACAAAATGTTAAGCTAACTTTACGTAAAGTAAACTTAACAAAATTAAATTATGTTTAAACTTATGCCACATCGTTTTAAAAAAATAGGATTAATAATTACTCCTATGGGTCTTTTTCTTTGGATTGCAATGCAAATTGGATGGGTTACAGAAATTTGTCAATTCATTGGACTTTCAAAACCAAAACTATTGAATATGTTTTGTGCTATTCTTGGTTTTTTTTCTTTTTTCTTTGGCTCTTATATTTTGGCTTTTTCCAAAGAAAGAATTGAAGATGAAATGATAAAAAATATACGGTTAGAATCATTTCAATTTGCAGCTTTACTACAAATGATATTTCTTATTGTGGGCTTAATTTGGATTGGTTTCATGGGAAAGCCACCAAAGGATGCAGGTATGATGTTATTCTTTATCATAACTATATTTATTTTTTGGATTATTTACATCACTCGTTTTAATTATATTGTTCACATTGCAACCTACAAGAATGAAAAATAATGTAAAGGCTAAAAGAAAAGCAAAAGGGTTGACACAAGAAGAACTTGCTATACAACTTAGTGTATCTCGACAGACTATAATTTCTATTGAATCAGGCAGATATGTTCCATCAACAGTTTTATCACTAAAAATCGCCAAATTTTTGGAGAAGAATGTTGAAGAACTTTTTATTTTAGATCAGAATGATTTCAATTAGAAATAACGAACATTAGATTAATTTATAGTTGAGTATTTGTACAATTAGCTGAGTTATTATGTAAACGTAATAAACTGATCTGGATGTTTTTCAACATAGGCTTCATTGTATGTAAACTCAAATTCTCCATCATTCGTTTCTACAAGTTCTCCTGCTAAATCTTGATTATAATATATGTTAGCGCTTCTCATCTTGTTGTGCTATATAATTTGCGAATTCTTTAGAATCTACTACGGTTAATTGATGCCCAAACATTTTAAGCACTTGATTTACCTTCTCCATGTTCAAATTAGTTTTCCCTTGCTCAATTTTCCTAATCACAGTTAAAGCAACTCCTGCTCTTTCCGCAAACTCTTCCTGAGTTAGATTTACAGACTTTCTTCGTTCCTTTACAAATACAGCTAGTTCTTTCATTTAGAATATATGTTTTTACATATAATTTAGTTTGGGATTAAAATTTTATATGTAAAAGCGTATAAATTATAAATATAGAAACAATCTATATACTTATGCCTTCTTTAATTTTGATATATCTATACTGCAAAAAAATCTTCATTGGAATGATAAACGAATTCATAATAACGGTTGGAATTTTTAATCTTTAGGTCTATTTTCTTCTATCCATTGCTCTAAGCTACCAATTTTTTCCTCAACAAAAATTTTCCAATCAGTACATTCTTCGAGACCTTGCTCTCTCAATGAGTTTAGATACCACTCCTTAAATTTAAACATTGGCATTCTATAAAAATCTGAAAAATCTGCTCCAACAAACCAAACTTTTTTAATGTGTGTTATTGTTTCCGAAGTTGTAAATTGTCTATCCTTTAGCATATTTTGATAATCTCCCCAATGAAATATTTCTATTAAATCCAACTCAAATAGCCTTTCAATTACTGAGATTGATTTCTCTCTAGCTTCGCTTGATTTAAAATCTAAGTAACCCAAACTTTGAAGAATTGAATAGATAAATTCTATTCCATCAGGTGAAAAAAGATTAATATATTTTTCATCAAAAAGCGTTTCATTTTTCATTTTCTTATAAATTTTACTTCTCTCACTTTGGTCCAAACATTCGCTGATCTAAAATCTAATGACAGGGTAGCAGGAATGCCGCTAGAAGATGCAGTAATTGGTCTATATGTAATATAATTCCCATTTCCCATGTTTGCAACAATCGATCCATTAGTCTCAGTGGTTTTTGACACTGCATGCTTTGTTAATGTGTTAAAAGTTTCTTTCGCATTAGAAATTGGGGCGTTTGTTTTAAATAAACGAATATTTGTTGTTTTACCACGTTCTCCTAATAAACCAACTTCCTTAACGATTTTGTTAAGTCGAGTACCTCTATAGACCCAAGATATGGGGATTTTACTTAATAATTTAACTGCCAAGGTTGTCCCACTCTCGAACAATGCATATTCTATTATAGGTAATGCTACTTCGGCATAGGCGTTAATAATAGCTGACATCATTGCTGTATTGAATTGACTTACTGTATCTTTCATTAAAGCATGGAAATCTTTTACGTCCCCAAAGGCCATGCTATTTATGTCTGTCAAAACATTCTCTATATATTCTGCTACTAATGCACCTTCGGAACCTCCGAATTTCTTCAATCCAATAACCATGCCCTCTAAAGATTTTTTATAATCGTGTGGAGGGTTTTGGTTTTCAATTTCAAAATCAATAACCCATCTAATAAATGTTTTGGCGTGAAAGGTATTATTATTATTATCTAAATATATAAGTGCTTTTTTGGTAAATTGTCCGAAAGGATCATAATTAGTAAGCCAATTATTTTGTGATAAATTTAAAGTTAATAATTTGCTTAACATGATCTTTAAATCAAAGATACTTGGTGTAATTTCTGTAGTTTCGAAACCATCTGGTGGATTAGGTGAAGTTCCACCGCCACCGCCGTCTGGATCAAATGTACTTCCAGACCCAAAGTCATCTCCAATAGATCCGCTTCCTCCTCCACTTGTACAATTAACCTCTATACTATAACTGTATGATTGAGGGGCTTCATCTCCCTGATAATTACAATCTTGTCCAGGCCAATGCTTATGCTCTACACACATAGTTTCTATAACAAAACTTTCGTAACACCTTCCTTGTATATTACTTTTATTGTTAACATGACTTTCTTTTTCTTTAATATGGCTTTTGAGTAATTCTGTTATATTGTCATAGTTTTTGGAGTAGTTGTAATCTCCAGTGAAACCTATACTAATACCGTTTTTTACTCCTAATATGTAATCTATACTAGGAAAGTAATTCATTATATATGAGCTAGCTCTTTCGGGGGTTACAGTTACAATTAAATTTGAAAAAGAATAATCGTCTTTTATAGAATCTTGTATTAAAAAAGTATATGTAGTATACTCAGGTTTAACAATTTTAATAATTTTTTCCATATTTAATTTAGCGATAGTATCTGTTTTATTACCCAACGAAGTCTTATCACTTTCGGTTGTGCCTTTAAGAAAAGATTGTAATTGAAAATCTTCACTTAATTGATCGATACTGTATTTTCTAAACTCTTTATTTTCAACAACAATTTCCTGATCTTGATTGTTAAGTAATACTTCTTCGTTTATATTCTCACTTTCACATGCTAAGAAAGGTACTAGAGACAATAAGGAAAAAAAATAAGAAGCTTTTATTATTCGCTTTCTCTTTTTCATATTAAGTAAAGTTTAATAATATAGATAATAAACTGTAATATAATGAAAAATACTTTTAATCACTATTGCTAATTTAAAAAGGGGGATAATCCCTTTCACTATTTTCATATAACTCTTAATTCTATTAATAAACTAAGAAGAAAGAATAAGAGGGGAACACTCTAAAGCGACATTACTATTTTTTATTTCTTCAGAATTCTCTTTATTCGTAATGCTTTTCAGCATTTATATGGTTAGCACACTACACTATTTAACTTGATTTTTTATAGGAAATATAATTTTGAAACTTATAACTTGTTTACAAGTTCAATAGTATAAAATAGAAGTTTTCTAAGGATTGTTTTTGAGTAATTTTTTTAATTACTTTCATTACATTCTTTTCCTTGTATAGTATTTTATCGCAAATATATACCAAATATACAATTAGGTGCAATCTATTTTCAAGTTCAATTTTTAATTTAGGCATGAATGAATATTATTAAGATACAATATATTCATTAAGGATTTCAGTATATAAAGAAAACTATAAAAGCAGAAACTATCTATATACTTATACCTTCATTAATTTAGGTAATTCCATACTTCCAAAAACATTATTTACAGCATCGCTTTTAGCATTATTGTTTACTTTATGATAAGCATTAAAAGTTTTTATATCTGTATGCCCAGTAATACTCATAATTGTTTTGTCAGGAACGTTTTTATTACGCATAATAGTGACAAAAGTACGACGAGCAGTATGAGTTGATATTCGGTCAGCAAAAGACTTAATAAATATTTCTTGTTCCACTCCTTTCACCCTTGTATACTCCACATCATGAATTAATTCTGCTTTCTCAATAACTTTTTTTATATATTCATTCTGTTTTTGATTTGTAATTATTGGTAATTTAAAGTCATATTTTTTTAAAATATACTTTGAAATAGTTGTCAATGGTATTTCACGAGTTGGCTTACCAGAATCTTTTTCTTCTTTTAGTATAATACAATTATCAAATACTGTACGCTTATTAACCTTTTTTAATTCTCCATATCGCATGCCAGTTAAGCATTGAAAAACAAATAAGTCTTTAACCTTGTTCAATTTCTCATTTTTGCAATCTAAATTGAATATTAATTCTACTTGCTCTAGGGTTAAAGCTTCTTCTCTAGTTAGAACTCTTGAAGGAACTTTAAAGTCATTAAAAGCAAGGTTATAAGTCAATTTTTCTTTTACTGCCCAGCGCATAAATGTTTTAAACAGTCCCATATTCCTAGCAAATGTGTTAGAATAATGGTTTTCACTATTATAACAATAGTCCGTAAATTCTGTGTAAAAACGTTTATTTATTTTATTAAAAGTAAGCTTGAATTTCTTCTCTTTTTCAAATTTCAAAAGGTGATTCTTAATATTTGTATAGCGCTTAGCAGTTGAAGGCTTCCAAACTTTTAATTTCTTTTTTTCATCAATAAAAGTGTCGAGAGCTTCAAAAAAGAGATTCTTTTTGGTAGATGATTTTTTAAACTCATCATTAAACCTATCTTTCAAAAGAATACAAGTAAACTCTTCTCTGGTAGCTAAACATATTCCTATTATCTCATTGAAACAATTTGAATACCTGTCTAATTGAATTTTTATCGAGTTAGCATTACTAGCCCGATTCTTTCCCTTTTTATAAGGCTCATTATTTTCAAAGTTCCAAGAAGAAGGTTTTATCCTTTCACCAGTAGAATACACAAACTTTCTATTCTCTTTTTTGAAATAACAAGAAAACAAGATTAAAGACTCTTTAGTACTCTTCGGCTGCTTAAGATAAAAAGTATGTTTCATATCCAGTTGACAATTTAGTTGACAATTTTTATGTAATCAAATATACTATTTTCTTATATTTAGTTATAATAAAATTATTAACTAATTGACTATCAATGCATATAAGAGATTATAAAATAATAAATTATAAAA
>NZ_JAETXX010000023.1 GCF_021764745.1 Joostella atrarenae
CAAGATTAGTGAGTATAAGAGCAGAGTAGGGCAATAGAAGGTAACGTGTTTGTATATGGTTTGTTGCGTGGTTTAAGCACTAAAGTTAGCAAATAAAAACCGAATAGAAAATCCGCGAGGATTTTCGTAAGTAGGCTAGAACGAAGCAATAAATTATATACGGTGTTGGCAACAGTTTTTTACTCAAACATAGCTTTAATTCTTTCATTAAGATTTTCATCACTTACTTTCAAAATTTCTTTAAATAAATCAGTTGAAGTAGGTTTTGCATTTGGATATTTATGTTTAGTAAAAAAGGATTGTAATGTTAAATTCAACCGTTCTTCACCAAGTAACTCACTTAATTCTACAAAAACAATAGCTCCTTTAGAATAGGATATAAATGCATTGTCTTTTGTGGCTTTTAATAGAGATAAATTTTCACTAAAGCCCTTTTCAGCGTCGTATATTTGTTTATGTATCTCTAAGCGTTCTAACATTTTTTCTTTACCATACATCTTTTTATATATCATCATTTCTGTATACATAGCTAAGCTTTCAGTTAGCATTGCATAGCCTTCTCGGTAATCAGGATCAATCTGGTTAGTTCCCCACCAAAAATGCGCTACTTCATGACCAGCCAATTCATTAATAACATCTTGATTGTGGTTGCCCGCTAGGTTGGCATGAAACGTCATATGCTCTGTCATAAATATAACACCAGGATAAGCGGTGCCTGCAAAACCTTGTGTAAACGATGACACTTCGGCAAATTGTATAGACGAAAACGGATAAGGCCCAAAATGTTTAGTACAATAATCTAATGACAGCTTTGTGTTCTCAATAAGGTGATCTATATTGTTTTCATGCAAAGGATGATATAAAACCTCAATAGAAACATCCTTATGTTGTGCTTTTTTAACCTCATAAGCAGCTGATGAAACCGCAAACCTAAAAGGAATGGCGTCTGCTTTATACTTATAGTAATTTCTATTAGCGTCTTGCCACTGCGATTTTAACGCGCCAGTGCCAACAGCAATTTGATTATTACCGGTTGAAATTTGCATGTCTAAAGAAATAAAGTCGTCTATATGAGTTTTTACCGCATCAAATGGTTTCATGGCAGTGGCTTCGCCCAAAGCATGTTGTTTTCTATTGGTCTTGTCTGAAATTTCCTGACTAGTATCATATCCAAATTGAGGATAATAGCGACTTATTCGCATAAAAGAGCCATCCTTTACAATCGCATTAAAAGGATTATGACCATTTACAGCCTCCCATTTGTAAGCCAAATGAAAGGTGAGTTTTGCCGAGTCTTGGGCTTGTAATGCCTGTTTTAATAGTATTTCTGAAATAGCCTTGTCTAGCGTTATGGTATCATTTTTATAGCTAAATAAAAGCGCTTGTATCTCAAAGTCTTCAGGCACGCTTATCAGTACAGAATCTATAGCTTGCTTGTGCTGATTTACCAACCAATACGTGCCTTTTATCTGGTAAGCTTGGTCTTCAGGAAACAAATCTATTTCTGTATTAACTTTTTTTATGGTTGGCTGCGGAAGGTTTTGGTATGCTCTATAATGCTTTTCGTAAGCAACACGCGCTAATATGTCAGCGTCTTTATCTTTGGAAACATAACCATCTAAAAACAAATAGCCACTCACCATGCCTATACATACGCAACTAACCATTGCAATAATATAAAGTTGTCTTTTAGCTTTAGTTTTTATCAAACCGTATAAAGCACATACAAGTCCTACAAGGGCAAACCCAAAAATCAGTCTGTAAATAAACGGCATTACATAAGCACCGTAACCTATAAAATCGCTATAAGCACCTTTGTAACCAGATAAAAAATGAAACAACGGATTCGTAATCATGTTTTTTGAAATAGGCGTCACAAACAATAAGAATAACAAGATAGATATGCCCAGTGCCACCGATTTACTCTTACTTATGTTATTAATAAATAGCAGCAGTAACGCAAAGAGTGTAAGTGGCAACGTATTAAAAACAAACACACCAAAATATGCTTGCCAATCAATAAAAGGGTATTTAAAAATAAGCTGAAAGATAATCGCTTCCAAGAGCATTAAACCGGTAAGAAAAATGATTAAAAGCACCATGCTTATAGCGTGTCCTAATAGACGCTCTTTGGCATAATAAGTCGTATTTTGAATGATTGAAAATCCACTAGCATTGGCACGCCAAAACACATCGTTTGTAAAGTAAACCACAACAAGTGCGCCTATAAAATAAAATGTTTCGTTAATGGTTTTAGCCAGTAAGCCAGAGCTAGCATACTGTTGCGGCAACCTAATACCCATATCTATATCGCCATACATTTCTACACCTACATAAAATAACAGTAAAGCAGAAACCGAAATGAGCGGAATACTTCTAAACAAATAAATAAAATCGATTTTCACAAAAGAGCGCAGCGCATGTTGTTTTGTTTTTGAAGTAAACAACGTGCTTACTTTCGCAAACGGAACATCTAGTAGTTTGGTTTTTTTAGGCGTTGTTTCAGCCTTTTTTTTTGTTGACTTTTGTTTGAAAACTGGCAGAAATGAGAACGCATTTATGCCTAATTTCATAATAAATAATGACAGTAGCACAACACCCAAACGGTTTATCAATAGTATGTTGCTAAACGACACGATGTTGTGGTTTCTTTCAGAAACACTAAAGTCCTTGGCATCATAAAAATAAGCCGACAACCCAAAAATATCAGTTATAGCAGATACTTTTTGAGCCAATAAAGACTGTGGTAACGATTGTGCCATAAACGGCGCGTTTGAAAACATGAGCACTATCATATAGGTGATGTATAACATCAATCCTGCAATAGCGACCAGTAGTTTATTCTGAAATTTTTTAGCAAAGAAAAACAGGATGCTGCATACCAATAAGCTATTTACCACACCAAAAATCAAATAAGGATATACATAATGCCACAGATGAAAGTCTGCAAGCATTTCAGAATCTGTTTGCACATGCAACCCAATAACATACCCAAGCATTACAATAAAAAAACTGAATGCAGTAAGTAAAAAGAAGGATAAAAAGCGTGCTAATGCAAAGTCGCGTTTCTTTATAGGTGTGGTGAAAACAATTAAATCAAAGTTAGCATCACGTTCCTTAAACAAGCCAGAAAAGGCTAGTAGTGTAGCAATCAAAATAATAAGTAAGCTCAACAAACCAGTCATAAACCCAACAGCGTAGGGTGCATTGGCTGCAATGCCATCGCCTACATTAATATGAAATTTATAGCCTGTAAAAAAGCCAAGCACCAAATACGCCAACAAAGCAAATTGCGTTGCTATGTGTTTTAGCGCGCTATATATATCGTTTAGTAAAACCGTTTTCATGTTGTGCTGTTTAAATAAGTGAAATAAGCGTGCTCTAAATTTGGAGTAACAGCTTTAAACCCAGTTGGGCAAGCATCGGCATACACGGTTACATGCATAACCTTTTCAATAAATTGCTTACTAATGATGTTGTGGTTTGGCTCAAGGTGAAGTAGCTCGTTTTTGGTTGTTGGTTTTTGCCATATTTTCCCTTGCAGAGCTTCAATAAATTGGTTTGGGCTACCTTTTGCCACAATAGCGCCTTGTTTTATAATTGCCATATCCGAACATAGATTTCGTACATCTTCTACCAAATGCGTCGATAATAAAATGATAATATCTTCGCCTATTTCGCTCAACAACGCATTAAACCTATTACGTTCTTCAGGATCTAAACCTGCTGTAGGTTCGTCTACAATCACAATTTTAGGATCTCCCAATAACGCTTGCGCTACGCCAAAACGTTGTTTCATACCACCAGAAAACGTATGTACTTCTTTGTTTTTGGCGTCAACTAAATTCACTTTATCCAGAAGATTCATAATTTGATCGTGGCGCTCGTACTTGTGATGAATACCTTTTAGTTTAGCCAAATGTTGTAGTAAATTATAAGCCGAAACTTTAGGATAAACACCAAAATACTGTGGTAAAAACCCTAGCTGTTTTTGTATTTCTAATGGGTTTTTTACAATATCTGTATCGTTAAAACTAATGTGTCCTTCGGTTGGTTTTTGTAAGCCTACAATGGTTTTCATAAGCGAAGATTTTCCTGCGCCATTAGGCCCAAGTAAGCCAAAAACACCGTTTGTTATGTTTAAATTTATGGCATAAAGTGCCTGGTGTCCGTTGTTATACACAAGGGACACATTGTTGATATTCAATGTATTCATAAGATAATATTTAAGGGAGTGCTAGTCTACATAGTCTATAATGTCTCCAGGTTTACAGTCTAAGGCTTTGCATATTTTTTCTAGAGTTTCAAAGCGAATGCCTTTGGCTTTTCCATTTTTTAGTATCGATAAATTTGCAGGTGTAATGCCAACTTCTTTAACCAATTCTTTACTCTTCATTTTTCGTTTGGCAAGCATGACATCTATATTTATTACAATGGGCATAGTTTAAATGTATAAGTCTTGTTCGTTTTGTAAATGCAATCCTTGGTTAAATATTTCTGACATAAAAAACACAAAAACACCTAAAACAAGATGCAAGATAATAATCAGAAACATTTCGTGTTCTATGGGCATAAAAAACGATGAGAATATGGTGAGTACAGCTGGTAGAAATATATTGACAAGATAAAACCGTCGTAAATGCACAATATTTTTGGCGGTAAATAATTTGTCTTGGTAAAATACTTTAAAGACATTAGATAGTAGCCAAAAAAACAAACCATACCCTAAAACAGGAATTAAAAACGAAAAGATTAAATACGTTGTGTTGCTGTCTAAAATTAAAAAAGATGTCTTTGTAAACGGGTAGGTGATAATGGTTTGCTTATCGTTTATTAGCAAATGGGTATTTGTCACCCAGCTGAATAACCCATAAACACCAGTCATTAAATACAAACCGCCCAATATCCTTGAGATGTAGTATAAAACTTTAGAAATAATAATTGATTTTCGCATATAATAAAAAGTAATTTATTACTGCAAATATATAAAAATATATCGTTTCACAATAATAAATTTTTTTTTAAGATAATTTTAGTGTTACTTTTTTTGTTAAAAACGATTCAATAACGTTTTTATCTTTATTCAAATAAAGTAAATCAATAGATTAACGTGAAGTTTAGTTTAATACTAAAATTTTAGGGAGTTTGATATTTTAATTAAGGGCGAGTTGGTCAAATTGTTGCCAACGGTTTTGTATATGGCTCGTAGCGTGTAAATTAGCGATTAACTTTCGGTTAAGCACGAGCCGAATTTTTTAATTTTCTTATTATCTTTTTTTCTCAATAAGCCAAATTAAAAAACTTGGCGGACTTGCAAATATGCCTTAACTTCGATTAAGCAACTAATTAGCTATGAGCTATATACGTTGTTGTAAGTAGTGCTTTTTTCATTCACTTACTTAATTTCAAAATCCGAAATGCTCCTTGAATTACCAACGCAAAAACAATTGTTCCGATAATCAAATCAGGTTTATTAGAACTCAAATAATGCACTAAAATTCCTGCAATTATTACTCCCAAATTGATAATCACGTCATTCGAAGTAAAAATCATACTCGCTTTCATATGTGCTTCTTCTTTGCTCTTTGACTTTTGCAAAATGTAAAGACAAATTCCATTTGCGATAAGTGCAAAAATCGAAACGATAATCATTGTTGAAAAATCGGGAAGTTTCTCGTTTCCGAAAAATCTTCTCAAGACTTCTACAAATCCTATAATCGCAAGTATTATTTGAAAATATCCAGCAAGTTTGGCAATCCGTTTTTTCTTTATTACTGTTCCGCCAACCGCAAACAAACTAATTCCGTACACAAAACTGTCCGCAAGCATATCTAAACTATCGGCAACAAGTCCCATAGATTTTGAGATAATTCCTGTTGTCATTTCGATTATGAAAAACGCAAAATTTATTGCAAGTACAGACCAAAGTAATTTTTTCTGATTTTCGTTTTCTTTAAATTCCGTTTGGTCGGTTTGTTCCGTTAAGATTTTCTTTCCGCCTAAATTCAGTTCGATAACGGACTTTTCAATTTGGTCAATTTCTCCGCTGTGAAAAACGGTCAATTTTCGATTCGGAATATCAAATTCCAAATTTGCAATGCTTGAAATTCCGTCCAATTTCATTCGGATTAGATTTTCCTCTGAAGGACAATCCATTTTGGTAATTTCAAATGTCGTTTTATTCACTTGGTTTCTGGG
>NZ_JAETXX010000024.1 GCF_021764745.1 Joostella atrarenae
GATTTATTGAGCGATTGAGATAGTAAAATATTTAACGATCAACGATGAAGAGTTTGATCCTGGCTCAGGATGAACGCTAGCGGCAGGCCTAACACATGCAAGTCGAGGGGTAGAGTTTAGCTTGCTAAACTTGAGACCGGCGCACGGGTGCGTAACGCGTATGCAATCTACCTTTTACAAAGGGATAGCCCGAAGAAATTCGGATTAATACCTTATAGTATTAAGAAATAGCATTATTTTTTAATTAAAGTTTCGGCGGTAAAAGATGAGCATGCGTCCTATTAGTTAGATGGAGTGGTAACGGCACCCCATGACTACGATAGGTAGGGGTCCTGAGAGGGAGATCCCCCACACTGGTACTGAGACACGGACCAGACTCCTACGGGAGGCAGCAGTGAGGAATATTGGACAATGGACGCAAGTCTGATCCAGCCATGCCGCGTGCAGGAAGACGGCCCTATGGGTTGTAAACTGCTTTTATACAAGAAGAATAAGACTTACGTGTAGGTTGATGACGGTATTGTATGAATAAGCACCGGCTAACTCCGTGCCAGCAGCCGCGGTAATACGGAGGGTGCAAGCGTTATCCGGAATCATTGGGTTTAAAGGGTCCGTAGGCGGGTGTATAAGTCAGGGGTGAAAGTTTGCAGCTCAACTGTAAAATTGCCTTTGATACTGTACATCTTGAATTAGTAGGAAGTGATTAGAATAAGTAGTGTAGCGGTGAAATGCATAGATATTACTTAGAATACCAATTGCGAAGGCAGGTCACTACTACTATATTGACGCTGATGGACGAAAGCGTGGGGAGCGAACAGGATTAGATACCCTGGTAGTCCACGCCGTAAACGATGGATACTAGCTGTTCGGATTTCGGTCTGAGTGGCTAAGCGAAAGTGATAAGTATCCCACCTGGGGAGTACGTTCGCAAGAATGAAACTCAAAGGAATTGACGGGGGCCCGCACAAGCGGTGGAGCATGTGGTTTAATTCGATGATACGCGAGGAACCTTACCAGGGCTTAAATGTAGTATGACAGGTTTAGAGATAGACTTTTCTTCGGACATATTACAAGGTGCTGCATGGTTGTCGTCAGCTCGTGCCGTGAGGTGTCAGGTTAAGTCCTATAACGAGCGCAACCCCTGCCGTTAGTTGCCAGCGAGTCATGTCGGGAACTCTAGCGGGACTGCCAGTGCAAACTGTGAGGAAGGTGGGGATGACGTCAAATCATCACGGCCCTTACGTCCTGGGCCACACACGTGCTACAATGGTCGGTACAATGAGCAGCCACTGCGCGAGCAGGAGCGAATCTAAAAAACCGATCACAGTTCGGATCGGAGTCTGCAACTCGACTCCGTGAAGCTGGAATCGCTAGTAATCGGATATCAGCCATGATCCGGTGAATACGTTCCCGGGCCTTGTACACACCGCCCGTCAAGCCATGGAAGCTGGGGGTACCTGAAGTCGGTGACCGCAAGGAGCTGCCTAGGGTAAAACTGGTAACTGGGGCTAAGTCGTAACAAGGTAGCCGTACCGGAAGGTGCGGCTGGAACACCTCCTTTCTAGAGAAACTATTGAGTTTAATAAGAAAGAGTATAACAAGGAGTGGTTTTGCTTAACGCTGTCAATAAATAAAATGAGTTAGAAAGTAAAAAGTTAAAGGTTGAAGGATTTATTTTTTGTTCTTAAAGAGAAAGGGAAATACTTTCAAGCTTTACACATTAAACTTTTAAACTGATAACACAGTCTCGTAGCTCAGCTGGTTAGAGCGCTACACTGATAATGTAGAGGTCGGCAGTTCGAGTCTGCCCGAGACTACAAAGAAGTCGCGGGAGGCATTAATTTGCCAAACGAGCACACGTTCATAAAATAAAGTATTGAAAGGAAATTCTAGAAGTTGAAGATTTGAATTGTAAATTTTGAATTGTAAATTTTAAATTAATTAATTCAACATTGATAATTCAACATTCAAAATTACAGAATGGGGGATTAGCTCAGCTGGCTAGAGCGCCTGCCTTGCACGCAGGAGGTCATCGGTTCGACTCCGATATTCTCCACCACGGTATACAAACGCAATTTTTGTAGTAGTTATCAAGAAGACTATAAAAAAGCGGCCGAAACGTTCATTGACATATTGAGATAAAAGAGATACGAGAATGTATTACGATAGTAATATGTTTAAAGTAGACTATAGAGAAGAATAGAATAATTTAGTATGATCGATTGCACGATTGATTATACGAATATTTATAATAGAATAAAAGAGCAAAAAGTACAATAAGCTATGTAAGGGCGTATGGGGAATGCCTAGGCTCTCAGAGGCGATGAAGGACGTGATAAGCTGCGAAAAGCTATGGGGAGTGGCACACACACAATGATCCATAGATATCCGAATGGGGCAACCCACTATATTGAAGATATAGTACTCCGTAAGGAGGGCGAACCCGCTGAACTGAAACATCTAAGTAGGCGGAGGAGAAGAAAACAACAGTGATTCCGATAGTAGCGGCGAGCGAACTTGGATTAGCCCAAACCATTGCTGTTACGGCAGTAATGGGGTTGTAGGACTGCGCTATTTGATGCGTAATGAATTAGAATTGTTTGGAAAGACAAACCATAGAGGGTGATAGTCCCGTAAAAGTAAAGAGCGTTATTAATAGCAGTATCCTGAGTAGTGCGGGGCACGTGAAACCCTGTATGAATCTGGCGGGACCATCCGCTAAGGCTAAATACTCCTGAGAGACCGATAGTGAACCAGTACCGTGAGGGAAAGGTGAAAAGTACCCTGAATAAGGGAGTGAAAAAGATCCTGAAACCATACGCTTACAAGCGGTCGGAGCATGTTTACATGTGACGGCGTGCCTTTTGCATAATGAGCCTACGAGTTACTGTTTCTAGCAAGGTTAAGTGATTCAGTCACGCAGCCGTAGCGAAAGCGAGTCTGAATAGGGCGTTATAGTTAGTAGTAGTAGACGCGAAACCGTGTGATCTACCCATGGGCAGGGTGAAGCTGTGGTAACACATAGTGGAGGCCCGAACCCGTTGACGTTGAAAAGTCTTGGGATGACCTGTGGGTAGGGGTGAAAGGCCAATCAAACTCGGAAATAGCTCGTACTCCCCGAAATGCATTTAGGTGCAGCGTTGATTAAAAGTTTTATAGAGGTAGAGCTACTGATTGGATGCGGGGGCTTCACCGCCTACCAATTCCTGACAAACTCCGAATGCTATAAAATGTTTTTCAGCAGTGAGGGCATGGGTGCTAAGGTCCATGTCCGAGAGGGAAAGAACCCGGACCATCAGCTAAGGTCCCCAAGTGTATACTAAGTTGAAAAAACGCGGTTTGATTGCTTAGACAGCTAGGATGTTGGCTTGGAAGCAGCCATTCATTTAAAGAGTGCGTAACAGCTCACTAGTCGAGCGATCGAGCATGGATAATAATCGGGCATAAGTATACCACCGAAGCTATGGATTTGTATTAATACAAGTGGTAGGGGAGCATTCTAAACTGGGTAGAAGGTGATCTGTAAGGATTGCTGGACTGTTTAGAAAAGAAAATGTAGGCATAAGTAACGATAATGCGGGCGAGAAACCCGCACGCCGAAAAACCAAGGTTTCCTCAGCTATGCTAATCAGCTGAGGGTTAGTCAGGACCTAACGCGAACCCGAAGGGGGTAGTGGATGGACAACAGGTTAATATTCCTGTACTTGCATATAATTAAAAGTGACGGAGGCGAATAGTTGGTGCGTGCTGACGGAATAGCACGTTGAAGTGAGTAGTAATACCACGATAGTACACTAAGGCTACGGCTGCGGTGATAATCCAGCGAATCGACTTCCAAGAAAAGCGATATATGCGACCTGTACCGTAAACCGACACAGGTGGTTGGGATGAGTATTCTAAGGCGCTCGAGAGATTCATGGCTAAGGAACTAGGCAAAATAGACCCGTAACTTCGGGAGAAGGGTCGCCCATCTTCGGATGGGCCGCAGTGAAAAGGTCCAGGCGACTGTTTATCAAAAACACAGGGCTCTGCTAAATCGAAAGATGATGTATAGGGCCTGACACCTGCCCGGTGCTGGAAGGTTAAGGGGAGATGTTAGCTTCGGCGACGCATTGAACTGAAGCCCCAGTAAACGGCGGCCGTAACTATAACGGTCCTAAGGTAGCGAAATTCCTTGTCGGGTAAGTTCCGACCTGCACGAATGGTGTAACGATCTGGACACTGTCTCGGCCATGAGCTCGGTGAAATTGTAGTATCGGTGAAGATGCCGATTACCCGCTGTGGGACGAAAAGACCCCGTGCACCTTTACTATAGCTTCGTATTGACTTTGAATAAGTGATGTGTAGGATAGGTGGGAGACTTTGATCATGTATCGCCAGGTATGTGTGAGTCATTGTTGAAATACCACCCTTTACTTATTTGAAGCCTAACTTCTTTATAGAAGGACAGTGCGTGGTGGGTAGTTTGACTGGGGTGGTCGCCTCCAAAAGAGTAACGGAGGCTTCTAAAGGTTCCCTCAGCACGCTTGGTAACCGTGCGTAGAGTGCAATGGCACAAGGGAGCTTGACTGAGAGACCTACAAGTCGATCAGGTACGAAAGTAGAGCATAGTGATCCGGTGGTTCCGCATGGAAGGGCCATCGCTCAAAGGATAAAAGGTACGCCGGGGATAACAGGCTGATCTCCCCCAAGAGCTCACATCGACGGGGGGGTTTGGCACCTCGATGTCGGCTCGTCACATCCTGGGGCTGGAGAAGGTCCCAAGGGTTGGGCTGTTCGCCCATTAAAGTGGCACGCGAGCTGGGTTCAGAACGTCGTGAGACAGTTCGGTCTCTATCTACAGTGGGCGTTAGAAATTTGAGTGGATCTGACTCTAGTACGAGAGGACCGAGTTGGACTAACCGCTGGTGTAGCTGTTGTTCCGCCAGGAGCATTGCAGCGTAGCTATGTTGGGAAGGGATAAGCGCTGAAAGCATATAAGCGCGAAACCCGCCACAAGATGAGATTTCTTTAAAGGGTCGTGAGAGACGATCACGTTGATAGGCTATAGGTGTAAAGGCAGTAATGTCATAGCCGAGTAGTACTAATAACCCGTAAGCTTATGTACAGTAGTCCTCTTACTTTCGCAAAGAGTAAGAGGGCGCAAACTCTTTATTTATTATAGTTCTTTTTTAGAAGTTTATTTTTACAACTATCTTTTTTATCTCCATATGTTAACTTATTTAGCAGCAGTGCTGCAGTTAAAAAGTTAAAAGTACAAAGTTAAAAGTGATTCATTACTTTATAAACTTTCTACATGCAAACTTTCTAACTTACAATTTAAGGTGGTTATAGCGACGGGGCTCACCTCTTCCCATTCCGAACAGAGCAGTTAAGCCCGCCAGCGCCGATGGTACTACGAAAGTGGGAGAGTAGGTCGCCGCCTTCTTTAGAATC
>NZ_JAETXX010000025.1 GCF_021764745.1 Joostella atrarenae
GTTCGCAAGCTGAAAAAACCCATGGACAAAGCAATAAGCGAAATAATCGAAAGACTAAAAAAGTATCCGAATGCCGATTATGAATTGGACGAAAATTCAATTATCGTAAAGGAAAATAATGATAACGGATTTTCGGTATCGTTAACATTAAATGGAAACGAAAATTATACTGTTGCATTTGATGTTTGGCACGAGGAATTTGACAACGAAATTGATGCTCTGAATTGTTTTGCGTTTGGACTTTCAAAAGATTGCCGATTAAAAACAACCAAAAAAGGTGGAAAGCCAATAAAATGGACTGTACAATCTAACGAAAACGGAAATTGGATTGACGGAAATACAACAGGATTAATTAACTTGGCTTTTTGGCAAAAATCAGATGTGGTTTATTTGCAAAATGATTTGATAAAATAATGGATAATTCACAGTTAAATATTATCAAAGAAATAGCGCAAGAATTAGATTGCGGATTTGACTGCTATTATAATTTAAAGAATGACGAAATTATTGCAATTCCAAGTTTTTCGCAATTTTCGGACGAGAATGATTTTAAAGAGGCTTTTAAAGAAAGTTTAGACCAAATCGAGAAACATAAATCGGATTTTATAAAAATTAAGACATTAGAAAGTTATGAATCATTCAAAATTATGGAGCTTTTTGTTGAGCAGTTGCCTGACGAAAATCTGAAGTCGGATTTAGAAATTATTTTAGCAAATAAAAAGCCATTTCAGAATTTTAAGCATAAAGTTGACAATTCTAATTTTAGACAAAATTGGTTCGATTTTAAACAAACTGAATTAGAAAAAATAGTAGAAACGAAATTAAATAGCGGAAAAGCCAGCGCACAACAACGTGTATAGCTCATTGCTGGTCAGTTGCTTAAACCGAAGTTAAGGCATATTTGAAAGTCGCTAAATTTTTAAATTTGACGATTTCCAATAAAAAATAAATAGTAAAATTTAAAAATCTGGCTTGTGGCACAACCGAAAAATAATCGCTAATTTGCACGCAACGAGCCATACACAAACACGTTGTGTGCAATTTGAAAAAATGACAGATTCAAAAGAAACAAATAAGATATTAGAAAGAATTCTGGAGATTCTCGCAAAAAATGAAGCAAGAGTTTCAACCAATGAACTGACTGCCGAAGGAGACAAATTAATTGAAAAAGCTGAACGAGAAGGAGAAGAAGCAAGCAAAAAAATTCAATCCACTTTTGACCGAATTCACGATAAGCTTTTTACTATTAATGGAATATTAGTTGCATCTTACTTTGGTTTAGGAAAATTCCCAACTGATAACCCAATCGTCAGTTTATGGTTAGCAATTTTACCCATTTCTGTTTTGATTTATTTAGTGTTTTTAGAACAACAACAAATGGAGATTTATAGACACGCTTCTCAAAGAATGAACTGGAATTTAGATAAAGACGTAGCCAAATATGGTAGAATGATAAATAGACAGAATTTAAAATCGCTTTTGGCAATTGTTGTGACTTTTATACTATTTATATATTTAGCAATCAAAATAATAACCTATTAATAAGATAATGACTTACGAAGAAAAATATTCCGAATTATATTCCAACTATGAGAAAGCTGGAAAAAGGCTGGATAACGCACTTGAAAAAATTTCAGACATAAACGGTTTCGGAGATATGAATGATTTAGACAACTACTTTAAATACCAAAAAGAACTGTCTTTTCATTCACAGCAATTTGAAAAATTGCTCAAATATTTAAGTAGTGGGAATGTCAATCCAAAATCTGAATTTATTGATAAAGAATTTATGTATCAATTCATCAAGAAAGACCAAATTGAAAACGGAACTGAATGGAAAGACTTTGATTTATATCCTGGACAAAGTACAGAAGGTGGATTTTACAGTTGTGAAATTGGACTTACAAATGATGGAGAAATAAAAAAGGATTATCAAAATTCAATTTATAAGTTTCCTGTATTACATCTTAATCACGGAAATGAATGTTATCAATATTTAACGGAAAAACTTCAATATAATCCTGATAACGAAATAAACGTGAATGAATTGGATTTTTCGAAAGTAATTGATGAAAATAAAACCATCTACGTTAAGGTAAAAATGAGAACAAAATAAAAACTGCACACAACAATGGCTATAAGTAATTGCTTGTTCTCGCCTACTTCTGAAAATCCTCGCGGATTTTCAGTTTGGTGTGTACTTGTAAAGTTAATCGCTAAACCACGCAACTACTCATAGCCGAGACCGTTGTAAAACATTTGAAAAAAATGCAGGAAGTAATCAAAAACAGAATTCCAATTCACGTCGATTTAGAGCCAAATCGTGACGAATTATATTCTGGAATTTGTTTAAAATCAAATGATGAAATATTTATTTTCATTTGCTTCAATGACGAGACTAAAGAATTTGATGGTTATGCAATTATTAGAAATTACGAAATAGACAAATATCGAGAATGGGACGAAGAAGAATTAAGTGAAATAAAGAATAACAATTATGTAGACTTTTTCGGAAAGCTACCACTTGAAAAAATGAATAATATGTCCGACTGTTTATCGGAATTGAAAAACGATGAGTTGATTGCGATATTTACAGAAAAAGACGATGATTCATATTTTGTCGGACACATTAAAAATCTAACGAAAAAAGTAGCGGAACTGAAATTAATGGATGCAGATGCGGAATGGATTGGTAATGAAAAAATAAAAATCGAGGAAATAACTTATATCGGATTTCGGACAAGTATTGAAAAAGAGTTAGCGCAGAAAAACGTTTTACAACAACGTATATAGCTCATAGCTAATTAGTTGCTTAATCGAAGTTAAGGCATATTTGCAAGTCCGCCAAATTTTTTAATTTGGCTTATTGAAAAGAAAGATAATAAGAAAATTAAAAAACTCGGCTCGTGCTTAACCGAAAATTAATCGCTAATTTGCACGCTAAGAGCTATATACAAGACCGTTCTACACCATTTTAAAAAAACTCTGTACATATCATTAACATTACTATTAATTTCAGCCATAAGTTGTAAAAACAATGATGAAGTTGAAAAGGTTGCGGATTTTTTTAAAAACAAAAGTGATGAAAAGGAATTAATGGCAACAATTGATTTTTCATTATCGGACTCTTTATTGTTGAGAAGTATTGAAATACAAACAAAAACTGACTTGTGCGAGAATTCAAGATTTAGGGCAAGAATAAATTACCAAGATAAAATTATTGAGTTTCCTGCATTTGCGAACAAAAATTGTAATTGGAATACAATGCTACATAATCTTATTCCAATTATAATAAATAAAGAAAACCAAGTTCTTGTTGATTATGAAATGGTTAAGTCAGACGAAAGTTTAGAAAAGAAATTAATCAAAGCGACTAAAGAAAGGATTATTGGAACTGAAAGAAAAAATCTTCTTTATCTTATGCAATGGGATACGGAACTAAAACCTGATTTAGTAAAAAAGAGAGTTTATGAAACTCTAAAAGGAATAAAAATTTACAGTAATGAAGTTTCTTTAAGTAAGTTTAAAAAAGATATTTCGGGTTTGACAGAAACCGAGAAAGACTTATTAAAAGAAGAATTTATTGGAATTATTGGAGTGAATGGTTATTTTCCACCGCCACCGCCACCACCGCCGAAAATGGAAAACGAAACAACAGAGGAATAAAAACGGTGTAGAACACCGTGTATAATTAATGACTAGTTCTCGCCTACTTACGAAAATCCTCGCGGATTTTCTATTCGGTTTTTATTTACTAAATTAGGTACTTAAAACACGCCACTAATCATACACAAACACGTTGGCAACAAGCTAAAAAATGAAACGAATAATAATCATACTACTTTTTATTTCGAATATTTCAATCGGACAAACCTTTGATAGAATAAAGGAGAATTTCGATTTAGAAATTGATTACCAATCTGAAAATGTCTTGGAAAAGTACAAGTCATTTGATTATGACTTTTCTAATATTTGGTCAGTTACAGAAAACCAAAATGTTTATGGAATAATTGGTGACGAACATCAAAGAATATCAATCAAATTAATTTCAATCTTTAGAATTTCAAACGGACCATTTCTTTATAATGTTTATGGCAAATCTAAAGTCAAAGACAACATTTGTGAATTTTATGGAAACATTGTTATTAAAGAAATTAGAGAAGTAAAAGAGTTACACTTTGGAGTTGACGACGAATATGCCGACAAAGGAATCAAAAATCAAGGAATTTTAGTCGCAGATTACGAATTCTACGAAAGTAAAGAGCAAAAACACAGCGGAATTTTTAAAGGTACACTCTATTCGAAATGGTATTTGAATTCCAAAAAACAAATAGTATATGATGACATCGAATTCATTTCAGATGGATATATGAATAATGCTTTCGTAGGAGTTTGGAAAAGCTATTCAACTGGCAAAGAAAAAAAATGTAATTGGGCTGATTACAGAGTTCCAATTGCAAACAGAGACTTTGATATTGGAGCTGGAGAATTTAGCGTATCTGAAAAATATTGGAATAAAGGTTGGTTAGATATAGCATTAAAAAACAAATCATCAAACCTGGCGATTAAACAGAACGAAAAAGCTATAAAACAGAAAAAATGGTGGGAATAAAAAGCCAGTTGCCAACAATGGCTATAATTAATACGGGTTTTTGTTCTTAGTCCAAAGTTTAGTTTATTTTTATAAAGTCCACCAAATCTTTTGATTTGGCTTTAAAAATGAAAAATTAAAACAAAATAAAAAGTTTTGGCTAAGTGCTTAATCAAAAATTAATCGCTAATTAATTCCCGTACTAATCATAGCCGAAGCCGTTGTAGCCAATTAAGAAAAAATCGAAATCAGAATGAAATATAATTTTGAAAAGGAATTTTTAGAAAAACACGAAGACAAAACTGACACCGCTAACCGGAGAGAAAAAACAACGGATATTGAATTAAAAAAATTAAAAGAAGCATATCCAAAATTATCAACAGATTTTACTGAATACTTAGATGAAATAGGAAGTGGAGCTTTTAGAGAGTGTCAATTTAAAGTTGAAAAATACTTATATGATTTGGATGATTTAGGACTTTCGGAACATTATGAACTCAAAGAAGGTGTTAAATTTTTTGGAGATAATTTTTCAGGAGACTTTTCTGGGTTTGACTTTAATAAAAACCCTGAATTTGTCGTGGAATTTTGGCACGAAGACGGAACAATCTATGAAACTAATAAAACTTTCAAAGAATATATACGAGAACAAATGCTGATTGGAAAAGATGGACAAGATGAAAGAGAATAAAAACTGGCTACAACAATGGCTCCTATGAAAAGCACTAGTCCAGTTTTTC
>NZ_JAETXX010000026.1 GCF_021764745.1 Joostella atrarenae
TAGCGTTTTTCTTTTTTGATGTTTTTTAGTTTCACTTCCGAATTGATATTTTACTAGAGATTTCATGATAAACTGGTTTTGATTTACTTCCCATAGTGCCGTATAGCTGTTATCTTTTTTTGATGCTTACACGGATTAAATATTTTGGATTGACAAGGACTTATAAAAGCGAGCTTGGGGAGCGACTTATGCAGTCCGCTCAACTCCAAAATGTTGGTGTTTTGCGGTCAAATAAAAGAGTAACAGCTATGGGTGTGAAGGAGATAAAAACCTAATTATGAAGAATCGGAAACTATCAGGAAGTGAAACTAAATGCAATAAAGGAATTCCGATGAAGCGGACACCGTTCACGATTTTGGAATGGAAAAGAAAATGGGATGATTTTCAAGGCATTTTAAGGAAACTCATTGCCAAGAATACAGCTTTTCGCGGAATGAAGAGAATGTGCTGAACCGGTAATGAGAACAGAACACTCATTGAAGTAAAAGCGTATGTAGTATTGAATATTATCTGTGGAATAATGTAACCTTAATTAAGGGACATATGTATAGATAGTTATCGATATTCGAAAGAGTATAGTTTTAAATAAATATATTCGTGATGTTATAACTAGTTGTATACAAGCCGAAAAAATACCCAACCGAACGGTCAAGCACATTATAATCCTTGTTCCTGCGGTTGCAAAGAGCTTTCACGCCAACGCTGACGAACTTAAAACAAAAATGCCAGCGTACAACAAGTTGGTGACCGTTGCACAACCCTCTAACTTTATAAAAACAGAATTAATTTAAGCTCTTCAAAGGATTTTTATTTTGCCATAAGAATCAGTTGTAAATTAAATTCCTGAAAAACTAATATTTGTATCCTTACCCAATTCTAACCATGATTCAGGATAAGAAATACACTGGTACGACATAATTCAGCCAAAACTTTTTTCAAGAACCAATAATAACTACAATTCTATATAACTATTAGATTTCTGTATATTTGAATGTATATATAATGAGCATTAACACACCACATGTGTTTATACATATGTTGTAAAACATATAAAATCGACCTCGAAAACAAATGAAAGTTCACGGAAAATGTGAAAAATGTAAAACTGAAATCGGATACTCAACAAGTGCGAATACGAGAGTTGAATTTGCAATGCAAGATGGAGAAAAGAAAACTCTGAATTGTAAAAATTGCGGAATTAAAACGGAATTTCACGTTGACGAATTATACACGAAAGAATCAAAATTAGCTCAAATAGGAGCGGGACTGATTTTTTTAGTTGGAACACCATTAATGTTCTTTTTTGTGAATCCAATATTTTCTGGAAGTCGGAATCATTATGTGATTTATATTGTTGGCGGATTTTTACTCGTTCCTGTTATTGCATATGGAATTATAAAAAAACAAGACCAAACGAGAGTGAGTTCATTCAATCGAAGTAAACTCAAAGGTCGAATTCATAACATCGGATGAAAAAAATACGTTTTACAACAATGGTAACTGTTGCACAACTCTAAATTTATAAGAAAAGAGGATTATCCTAAATTTTAATAATAGGTAAGCTGTTGTTTTCTAGGTATATGTCATTTTCAAGAACTGCTTTTAATTAGAAATTTGATTAAAAAAGAGCTCGAGCAACAGCCACCATTGTTGGCAACTGGCTTTTGTATTTTATTTAGATTCTTTTTTGTCTAATTCGACTTTAAAAATAACATCCTTTTTGACCAATTCATTAACGTTTAAAGTTGGAAGTAAAAAACTATTAAATGGTGTGTTCTCTGTTTTGCTGTGTAAAACTCCTCTTGTAGTACCGATGGTTAACATCACTAAATGACCTATAAATCCTTTAGGAACTATTAATTCAGTTTTAGTTTCATTGTAGAAACTTGACCAAGCTTCTGTAGTTATATTGAAATGACAACCAACCTCTATTATTAAAAAAGGGGATTTTTCTTGAATAAGATTTGTAGAAAAAACTACAGAGATAATATTGTTTTCAAAATTAATTCCAAACCTTAATCCAGCTTTTAAATCTACTAAATCACCTTCTTTATAAGCTGATTCAATAATAGCAAACTGTTCAGTTGTTATTTTTTTTAATGCAAATCCAATTTTATTTTTTTCTTCAGCCATTATGCAACTAATTTAAGAAGGCAGTCTGGTTCGTTTTCGTAAGAAAATGCTCCAAATAGTGATTCGTAACTTGAAAGACTACTCTCAATGTTCACTAATTCATCAGATTTAGTGTACTTGTTATATTTCTCAACTTGAACTTGAATTGTTGTTTGAAATTCAGGCACTTGAATTAAGCTTACATTTAAGATTTGCTCAATATTAGTAATAGTTTCTAATTGAAGGTTTTCAGTACCTTTCAATAGTTTATTAACATATTGAGGTGAGCAAAGCATTGCTTTAGCTAATTCTTTTTGAGTTTTAGGAAAGATATTAGCAGTTTTGTTTGCTTTAAGAGCAGACATTATTTTTACAGCAATAGCAAAAGAAATATCAAGCCAAGCTTTATTTTCTTTGCGATATTTTGCTTTTTCAATCCAAGTATTGTCTTGTTTTGAAGATTCTTTAAGTCTGTTTTTTATGTTGTTAATACTCATTGGTATTTATTAGGTTGTTTTAATTTAATTCGACAAATTCTAAATTTTCATCATCTTCATCTTGTAGATAGTTGCGTGTGAATTCTAGTTTGTCTAATTCTAAAATTAAATGGTCTCTTTCGTTCATTGTAGGTGTAAGTTTAATTGCTCCACCACAAACAACAAATAGATTGGCTTCAATTCTTATTGCGTAAATCCGAAGCCAACTAGGTCTTTTCATTCCTTTGGCTTTGTCTTTTTCAAGATTTTCGTCGATAACTCCTTTTGATAAGGGTTCAAATAATGTAGATAATGTTTCAAGTCTTTCAGTTTTTCCAGTTTCTGCTATGTATAGCAATTCTTCTTCGAAAAGGCTAGCGTCTTCCTTTGTTTTAATAATAGCTTCTTCTATAGTTATGCCATTCCAGAACTCGTTATTTAGATCTTCCTTGTGCTGTTCGAAAAACTCTCTTAAATAGATTGGATCGTTCCATAATTCAAAACATTTTGCAAATTCATTTAACAATTCAGTATCATATTGAACTGAATATAAACTGTCTTTTACTATTGCAAATGTATTAATTATTTTCATTAAATCAACCTGTAAGTTTATTTTTTGACAAATTTAACTGATTTTTAGGAAATAGTATTGACTTTATTTGCAAAGTAAGCAACAAGATATCAACATTTATGTGTATAATGGTCTTTGGGTTTGTAGCTTGTTGCCAACGGTTACACTATATATGACAAGTAGCGTGCAAATAGGGGAGAACCATTCCGCCGAGCCACAAGCCAAAACTTTTGTATTTTGTTTTTAACTTTTCTTTTCAAAAGCCAAATCAAAAGATTTGGCAGTTTACCAAAAATACCAAATTTTTCGGTTTAGAAAAGCCGTAGCTATTTGTCATATATAGTGTAACTGTTGCACAAGCCATTAATTTTATAAAAACAAGATAGTTTTAAGCCCTTTTATTTTACCGCCTAATTAAGTTTAGGCTTGGATATCACTAATCTCATGGTTGGCTGTGTCTACGGTTAATTGACTCAAGTAATTCAGTTTTCTAGCTTTGCCTGGTTTAACGTTAATGCAAGCATCAGGATTGGTATTTGTTTTATAATTCATTTATATAGATGGTGATCTCTTAGAAACCTCCTTCTCATTCACCTCTAATTTTTCTCTTAAGGCTCTCATGTCATCACTAATTTTCCGGTCTATAATTTTTGCATAATGCTGTGTTGTACGTAAAGATTTATGTCCTAACATACGACTTACAGACTCAATAGGAACACCATTGGAAAGTGTTACTGTAGTTGCAAACGTATGTCTGGCTAGATGTGTGGTAAGATTTTTTTTGATTCCGCATAGTTCGGCTATTTCTTTCAAAAATGCATTTGACTTTTGGTTACTTAGAACCGGTAGGATATATTTTCCCTTTTTAACTTCTGGATGTTCTTTGTATTTATCCAAAATTTCTAGAGCAACTGGAAGTAAAGGAATACTACTTATTGTATTGGTTTTAGTTCGTTTGGTACGAATCCATTGATATCCATCGATGCCAATAATAATATCATCCTGTGAAAGTTTTTTTACATCGGAATAGGCCAGACCGGTATAACATGAGAATAGGAATATGTCCCTGACCAAGCGCAAACGGTCGAAGTGTAATTCTTTTTCATATAATGTATTGATTTCCTTTTCGGTTAAAAATTCACGCTCTACAGGCTTAAACTTCACTTTATAATTAAAGAAAGGATTTCTGTCTATCCATTGGTTTGCAATGGCAATTCGAATGATTTTTTTAAAATTATTAATGTATTTAAGTGTGGAATTATGATTACATTTTCTGGTGGTCTTAAGGTAATATTCTAATTTGGTAATAAATAAGTTATCTATGTTTCTTAAGGCATAGTCTGTAGTATTGTATTCTTTTTTAATGAAGGATTCCAGATGACGATAACAGGTCCAATATCTACTCGCTGTAGATGCTGTTATATCTTTTCCAATTAGAGTATCCATTTTTTCATTGTGTTCCTTGAATACTTCCAGAAGAAGTTTTGATTTTACCTTGGAGCCACCACGTAGTTCGTACATCAGGTCCTTGGCGGTTACCTCATTGTCATTATCAATAAAGGTTTGGTGGATCTTGTTGAG
>NZ_JAETXX010000027.1 GCF_021764745.1 Joostella atrarenae
CCTCAAGAACCGAGCGGGATAATCATATGCCAAAAGAGGATATTACTCAAAATAGTGTGTATCATTCCCATAAAAATAATGGTTTTTGTATAAGATGTCATTCAGCTATCGAGTTAAATATAGATAAACCGCTATGTGGAAGGTGTTTTCCTGTGTGGGTTAGGTTTGAAGATATTACTTATCCTGAGAAGTATTGTATCTCATGCGGAAATGAAAAACAGACCAGTTTTTCAAAACCTGCATGTTATAGTTGTTATAAAAAGTTCAATTAAATATATAGGATTATGACCATACATTTAGCCAATGAAGAACAAGAATTGATTATTGAGTCTATAGAGCACAGGATTATAATAGATCCTAAATGGTCTGATAAACTAAATCCTATTCTTAATGAATTAAGATTAAAATATAATCATACACCCCATTTACACAAATCACATCGATTATATATTAGTGGTTGTCTTGAAGAATTATTAATGGAAATAGATGATCATTCAAATCTTAAAAATGGAATCAAACATGGTTTAGCCTTAAAAATATTGAATAAACTAAATAATAAATAAATTTACAATTTTATAATATTTCCATAGAGTCGTTTAGGTACTATACTGAGAGGTTGAAATGATTTTTTATCTACACACTTTATGTGATACTCTACTATTTTTATCTCTTTAAAGTAAAATGTCCTGATTTTATTTCATTATTTTCTAATTCAATTTTAAACCAATAATCTGATGCTGCCATCATTTTACCATTATAAGTTCCGTCCCATCCCATTGATTTTTCATTTAAAGTGAACAATAGCTTTCCATAACGATCATAAATATATATCCAATAATGCTTTGGAACCCCATTACCAGTTAGCTGCCAAGTATCATTATAACCATCGCCATTTGGTGTGAAAAATTTTGGATATCCTAAAATTGAAATTGATTTTATTAATAATCCACATCCTCCAACTTCCCTGACATACACTGTATAATTTCCAGATTCTAAATTAGAAAAAACAGGATCTATTTGATATTGATCTCCATCCAAAGAATATTCATACGCTAAACTGGAATTAATATTTATTACTATAGAATTATTATCACCTAACTCGTTTACCTTAATAACATAATTTTCTATCTCTTCTTGATCATGAAGTTCTATTAAAAGTGTTGAAAAAGTACTTGAACAAGAACCATTTTCTAAAGTATAGGTGTATAATCCTTCTGTATCTAGTTTTGGATCAAAAATATTACCTCCACTTTTCAAAGTAGGAGTCCATACTCCTCCCGTGTCAGGTAGCCCGTTTAACAAAGTAAGTAAATCCACTTCTCCTCCATCCTTACATAAAGAAACAATATTATTCTTTCCAGGATTTCCATTGTTATTTATTGTAACTTCAATTTCAGATGTATCTTGACATTCACCATTTGATATTGTGTATGTATAAACCCCCGATTGATCTATTCCTGGATCAAAAACTCCTGGATCAGCACCCAAAATAGGAAACCATGTCCCTCCCTTATCAGGATTACCCTTTAAATATTCGAATAAGTTTATTGAGGAACTATCCTCACAAAGAGAAATTTTAGTATCCGTTCCAGCATTTGGAATATCTTCTACAATTATTTCTATCTGGGTAGAGATAGATCCGCAAGCTCCCCCGTCAATGATATATTTATAAACTCCAGATGAATCTATATTTGTATCAAAAGTATCATTCTTTTGATGTAGTTCAGGAACCCACTTTCCTCTTATATCAGGTTTACCTTCTATATAATCAAACAGATTTATTTTTCCCTGATCTTTACATAGTCTAACTATTTGATCTTCAAAACTAGCTGGAATTGAATCTATAAAAACCTTTATTTGAGATGTATCCAATCCACAATTGCCTTTTTCAACAGTATAAGTATAAACACCTACAGCATCAATGGAGGGATTAAAAATACTAGTTTTACTTTTCAAAGCAGGAGTCCATGTTCCTCCCATATCTGGACTTCCTCCTAAATAATCATATAAGTTTATTTCTTCATTTTCACATATAACTACTATTCCATCTAAACCTGCATTCGGCATTTGGCTTACTGAAACCTTCACTTGAGAGGAAGTCGATCCACAAAACCCATTATCGATAGTATATGTATATGTTCCTGATGAATCTAATACCGGATTAAAATATCCTGTACCACTTACTAGTGTCGGGCTCCATTTCCCTCCTTCATCAGGTTCTCCTTCTATATAATTAAATAAATTTACAACTTTATCATCTCCACATAAATCAACATATCCATCCATTCCAGCATCAAGAATATTTATTTCTTGAAAATCATATATCTCATTAGAGTCAATATCTGCTGGAGTTGTATAACCATTTTTTACATTAATTACCATTCCTTCAGCGTCTACTATAACAACTGAATCTCCTAAAACCCCATCACCATCATCGTCTATAAACCCAGCTTCAATTACATCATAACACCCATCATTATCACTATCTAAATCCTGATGATCAGGATATCCATCCCCGTCAAAATCTCTTAACATATCTCCTTGTTGCTCAACAATATCTAATATTCCATCATTATCATCATCAAGGTCCACAGCATCCAATACTCCATCATCATCAAAATCTGGAAAACAGGCTTCCCTTACTTCCTCCAAGGAACTACACTTAGATGGATTGTATAATACTACCCCACCTGCAATATTTCCATTTGCTAATAAATTACATAATGCAGAACAATCACTAAGTATTGTATTCTTTATAATGGACAAAGCTGAATCATTAGTTTCTGATATTTCAATTAGATTTTCTAGTCCATCTAAATTAGATAAAGAACTGTTGTGTGCAATATTCAAAGTTCGAAGCTTACTCAACTTGCTAAAACCAAGAATATTATTTAGCTTCTCATTATTTCCAAGTCCGAGTGTCCCTATTAATCTCTGAAGATTTTTGAACCCACTGATTTGTTCAAGATTATCATTATCATATATATCCAAATTACCCCAATAAGGATTTAAACTTCCTATTTCTTGTATATTATTGAATCCACTAATATCTGTTAAAGAAAGGTTGAATATTGACATCCCACTTCCTATAACTTTTAAGTTATCAAACATAGGAATACTATTTAAAGGACATCTTTCAAGAGTAATTAATTGAGAAACTTCTTCGAGATTTTTAAACCCATATATTTGAAAAAGATTTAAATTATCGGTTATATTAAGACTATTTCCAATCTTTATTAAAGTATTGAAGCCTCCAAAAGCTTCCAAGCTATTATTTCTAACAATAACGATACTATCATCAATAGTCTCAAGAAAATTAAAAGCATTAATTGAATTTAATTTTTTATTATCCGATATGTATAGAGTTCCAGTAAGATTAACCAACTTATTAAAACCAGATATTGAGCTTAAAGATGAATTCCCAGCTATACGAAGCATCTCACCAACATATTCTAATGTATTAAATCCATTAATGGTTACCAATTCATTGTAATTCTCACTTATACTTAATCTACCTGTGATTGTGTTCAAACTTAAAAAATCATCAATCTCATTTAGTGAATGGTTATTTTCAATAATAAAGTTTCCGCCTATGCTTTCTAAACGGTTAAAGTTGGCCAACTTAGATAATGGCTCTTTGTCAGGCAAATATGAATTATTATATGTAATAATAAAATCTCCTGTTACACGCTCTAAATTTATAAAATTGCTAATCTCCGAAACAGCAGTTGATTGTATTTCTAATGTCCCATTTATTATTTTTAAGGATGTAAACTTAGAAAGATCATAAACCTCCTTTCCTATTATTCTCACATTTCCATTAATTACATCACAATTTGGATAGTCAATTATAAACTGGTCTATTTCTGCTTGAGAATATAAATCAATATTACCAGCTGGGCATTGAGATTGTAAAAAACTCACAATTAATCCAAAACAAAAAAATAACACGTATTTAGAATTATTTCTTAAAAAATGATATAAGAACATTAACATCACTACTATTTAATTATAAATTGACCACTGAACTCAGCCCCCTGAATAGTTAAAATAAATTGAAAGATCCCTGATTTTGCATTTGTACCATCCCAGATATATTTATTTTCATCCGTTTCTGGTACTACTGTAAATGATTCTTCATTTTCAATACTTTTAATAATGAGTTCTGATCCTGTTAAGTCAATTCCTCGAGTTATCTTAAACTCTAGAGGTTCAGAGTTATCATATACTACTCCATCAATTAAATTAGCTTTAAATAAATTGTTCGAAAATGATTCTATAGGAAGAAAATATATTTTGTTTTCATCAATTTCATAAAATTTGTTAGATAATGTTTTCCAATTTCCATTAGTAAAAACTAAAATCTTAATCTCCATAGTATCAGAAACAGTAATTTTAAAATTAGTTTCGTTATGATAATCTTCTTTTAAAACTTTTATAAAAACCTCTTGGACACCCTCATTTTCAGTAATTACACTTATTTGAGTCTCACTAGAAGACTGTCCACTTATTAAACCTTCTATAAGTTCATCGTTATATCGAATTTCATATTCTGATTCAGGCATGGATACAGTATTTATATATATAGGTTGTGCACATCCTTCAATGGAATAATTTATACTAATTGCTTCTCCCCAACAACCAGTTACATCATTCTGTCCC
>NZ_JAETXX010000028.1 GCF_021764745.1 Joostella atrarenae
CTTGGTTATATTAGTTTCATTCTTACCGAATCCCAAAATTACATGCACATGTGAATTATTTCGAATTGTTTTAAATACTTCATTTTTAAAGTATTCATCAAGCTGAATGAAAGGAGATAAAATGATTACGTATTTTTCAGCATAATAGATAGTATCATAAATCTCGTCTGCAAGAGATTTCCCGGTTAAAAATTCCATAGATTAAGTTTTGGTCA
Organism: Joostella atrarenae; assembly: GCF_021764745.1. Lineage (GTDB taxonomy): Bacteria > Bacteroidota > Bacteroidia > Flavobacteriales > Flavobacteriaceae > Galbibacter > Galbibacter atrarenae. The sequence goes on from NZ_JAETXX010000028.1 coordinate 216, forward strand.
TTAATTTAGGATTGTAAAAATATTATTTTTAACTAAAACTACATAACTATAACATATTATATCCTATGGTTTAATTTATGTCATTAAGAAGGTTTTTCTATGACGCTTTTTATCTCAAGTAATAATTTTGATAGGTTGTTAGAAATTTCATTAATATTAAGTAGAATTTTATCGGATTCTATGTAGTCTCCACCCTTAACAGAAATTTCTTTATCACCATTTGAGGTAGTTTTAAATTCTGTTCTATAATCTTTTTCGTTTATTGGGAATCTGTGTGTTAAACTGTTTCTATAATTATTTGCAACCTTTGTCACCTTATAAAATGAGTCAAGCGAACTCTTAATATCTTCATTTTTGATTAAGCGTAATACGGATTCAAATTTAACTTTTCCATCTGGCATTTTAAAATTGAAATAGATATTTAGAAGTTGAGCTAGCGTATCTCGTGTAGAAAAGAAAAAATAATAAAAAATCTCAACGTAGTAATCAAACAAAATGTGATCAACTAATTCTTTATCATTACAATCTAAATGGTTTTCTTTAAATCCTCTATCAAAATGAGTTAGTAAATATAAATGAGTTTCTTTGAGCTTTCCGAGTCGATTTGATAGCGTAATATTCCAATAGTGTAAATTATTTTTCTGGTTGATTTCTTCTAAGGGTCTTTTTAATTGGAATACAGATTCGACAATGTTTATGCTTTCAAAATTGAACCTAACATAAGTTGGTATTTTTATGGCTATAGCACTTCTCTCGTCTGATGTTGGATACTTGTAATATTTTGAATGAATTTTTCTTTTATTCATATTTTACGGGTTTAATAGTATTGCACTAAACAATTTAATACCTATTCACCTTGATAAAATACTCAAAAAATTCAACTTCGATGATGTTAAACTTTAAACTCCATAAAATCAAAAGCCAATCACATTAAGGGATTGGCAAATTATAATACGATCTTTATTTATCCTATGTTTTTGCCTTTCTAAAATCGTGGATTTCGCTATCCTTCAAAGAATCATAAATCTTAGAAAAATCACTCAATTTATGCCCCATCGCTTCTACAATTAAAATCAATGTTGTTGAGTTTGGGCTTGATTTGGCATTAAAAATATCCGTAACTGTAGCTTTTCTAATCCCAGCATTTAAAGCAATTGTATTGTGGCTGTCACCAACAAAATCTTTTTGTTCCTTAGTTAGCAACTTGCTCTTTTGTAAAAGGGTTTTTAAGCTAATTGCAATTCTAATTTTTATATTTTCTTGTAATGCCTTTTCCACATATGCAATTAACTTCATAGCAAATAAATTATCGGTACGTTTTACCGTTCCGATAATTTATACTATATTTGGTGTTGTATCTTAATTAGAAAGATACTATTGTTTTATATTTGCAATTCTTCAAATAGGAAAATATTAGAAGCAATTGCTTTGAATCTCGTTCTCAAAAACTGGCGTTTTAATTACCACGAGATAATAAGCAGATTGCTCACGACCGCGGGCGTGGGCTCTCTTATTAGTGGTATAGGTGCCGCCAGTGCCTTGAGAACAATAAGCTGAGTTCCGCGCCTATTTTTTTGGCTAAAACTCTCCTTACTATTCTTAGCGTTGGTTTCTTCATTTTAATTGGATTGTTGCAATTAGATAAAAAATAGGATGAAACACCAACCAAAAAACTTGATTATCAAGGCGCAGTATAATGTTGCGTTTACGGTGTATTTTATCCTATTTCCTAAAAAACCAAAATGTCCAATTTAGGACATTATTGTTATGGGAGTGACGATATAATTTAGGCTCAGTGGTCGATTGCCAAAACTTATTATCAATAATAAGTGGCTAAACGATGCGGATGTCTCGGTACTTCAATACTTTTTTCTCTCATAATTAACGACTACACATGATCATGGTATCCGGCCATGTAACGAAACGATGGTTTAGACCTTAAGGCTGTTCTTACCATAGAACCTGTCTTACCGATAATTTTATTGTAGGTAATGGCTATAGGCATATCTATGCGTAAGGGTAAGCGTGAATTTCAAAAAGACCCTTTTAGAAATATAGAGAAGATAAAGGGTCTATTCTAACAAAACCGAAGTTTTATTACAACAACTAAAAATTATGCAAAAAAGATATATTATAAGAGATAAGTGTACACTATTATATGCCCTGCTTATCTTTTCTATTGGAACGTATTCCTTGTTTGGGAATACTAGGGGTGTTAATTTTTTTGATTTAGCTGTTTATCAACATCGGATTAAGGGAGTGGTTACTGATTCGGGCGGAACTCCGGTTCAGGGAGCTTCGGTTCGTATAAAAGGCACTTCAACCGGAACTTTTACAAACAGTGAAGGTGTCTTTTATCTAGAGGCCACTCCTACCGATGTTTTAATTATCACTTACATTGGTTTTAAATCTTTAGAAATAAGAGTAGGATCGAAGGGAGATTTTTCCATTGTCTTGGAGGATGCTATTACCGATCTTGGCGCCGTTACGGTCAATGCTGGTTATTATACGGTATCGGAAAAGGAGCGAACGGGAAGTATTTCCGGTATAACGGCTGCAGATATAGAGAAGCAACCCGTATCAAATCCATTGGCTGCCATGCAGGGAAAGATTCCCGGGGTCTATATTTCCCAAAATTCCGGTGTGCCTGGGGGTGACTTTTCTATTGAAATCAGAGGAAGGAATAGCATTCGGTTGGATGGAAATGATCCATTATTTATAGTAGATGGAGTTCCTTATCCTTCCGATCCGATAACTTCTAGTTTAGTGCAGGGTGCCAATGGAAATTCATCTCCCTTAAATAGTATTAATCCTTCGGATATAGCCGATATCGAAGTTTTAAAGGACGCAGATGCAACTTCCATTTACGGTTCACGAGGCGCTAATGGTGTGGTATTGATTACTACTAAAAAGGGAAAAAGCGGAAAGCTAAAATTGGATGTCAATTTACAAAGCGGTATCGGGCAGGTCTCCAATTTCATGAATGTTTTAAATACCGATGAATATATAACAATGCGGGAAGAGGCCTTTGCTAATGATAATCGGGAGCAAACCTCTAGTAATGCTTATGATCTGTTGGAATGGGACAGGGCCCGTTATACAGATTGGCAGGAGGAGCTTATTGGTGGATCTTCCTATATAAACAATATATATGCGAACCTTTCAGGGGGAAGCGATCAAACGACTTTTAGGTTTGGAGGTGGATATAGGGATGAATCCGTTGTATTTCCGGGAGATTTTGGAAACCAACGTATTACAGGTCAACTGAATTTAAACCATTATTCTTCAGATCAAAAATTCCACGCTAATATCACCACTTCGTATACCCATGAAAATAATGATTTATTAGCGAGTGATCCGACCCTTGAGGCGCTGATTCTG
>NZ_JAETXX010000029.1 GCF_021764745.1 Joostella atrarenae
GATTAGTGTGTATAAGAGCAGAGTAGGGCAATAGAAGGTAACGGTTAGTATAAGAAACGTAGGGCAGAAGATAAGCGATACGTTTCGTTTTGATACTTAGCCAAATATAATATTTTGCTTTTATCTTTTTTGTTGAAAATGCCAAATTTTATATTTGGCGACTTGATAAATAAACACAGACTTCTCGGAAAGCCTAAACCGCCCTATGTTTTTTATACATTGTTACCTGCTTTTTGTTTTTCTAGATAATCAATAATCGCAAAGCTTTCTCTTCCAGTATTTTTCCACTTTTGAATTACTAAACCTGAGTATTGAGATTTATCATTATTGTTTCTAAAAACATCAAAATACTGTGTAAGTAAGTGAGATATCACAAAGTCGGAAGTTCCTCCGAATAATGTTTTACATATTTTATTTTCATTTTTGATAAAGTCTGAATATTTCATCTGACCTAAATGTTCAAATAACTCAACTCGTCTCAATAATTTCGGCAACAAATTATTTTGTAGTAAATCTATAATATCCATACTCTTCTCATCTGGACGCATAACTTTTGTACCCTCAAATAAGTCGTTAAATTGTATGTTTTCTGATATATAAAATTCATTAGGAGTGTATAGTTCAGAAAATGAAGATTGATGATTTTTACAAATGCAGTAAACATTGATATATCTTATAAAATCTTTTTTCATTTTTTCAATGCTTATATGGATATCATATGCCTCACTTTCTTTATAAATTAAATTAAGTTTGTTTTTTTCTAATTGACTTCTACTTTCTAAAGCTAAATTTTCTTTCGTTATTTTTTTTGCCTGTTTTAGCTTTGTCCAATATCCTTGAAAAAATGGATAATCATTACCAATGATTTTCTTTAATCTTTCAATGTTTTCAACACAAATTTCGTTTCGAGAATATATTACTCGGAGCGTTTGAATAATCTGAGACTTAATATCAACGCTTTTTGTCTTCTTGAAATAATCTAATAAGAACTCAAAAGCTTTTTCTTTTCCATTTAGATTTAATCCCCTAATAAGTCTTGTGATAATTAATTTGTTTGATTCATTATCTATTTTTGAAAGAAAAAACTCTTCAAGATTTTCGGAGTTGAAATCGGATAGCAAGTTGATTGCTGAGTATTTAATATCGGAAACCTTTTCAGTTAATTGAATTATTTGTGAGATATATTCTTCTTCAGGTTTTTTGCCAATTAAACTATTCAGAAGATTAGATATTTTACGCTTATCTTTTGAATTCTCTATTTCCCGAAAAACTTCTTTGTATGTACTCATTTTTGTAATTGCAGGTAACGGTCTTGTATATGGCTCGTAGCGTGCAAATTAGCGATTATTTTTCGGTTAAGCACGAGCCGAATTTTTTAATTTTCTTATTATCTTTTTTTCTCAATAAGCCAAATTAAAAAATTTGGCGGTCTTGTAAATATGCCTGAACTTTCGATTAAGCAACTAACTAGCTATGAGCTATATACGTTGTTGTGCCTCGTTTTTGTTTTCAGCGTTGTTATTCCGATTATTCTTTTCAATTTGGTCATTCCAGTTTTTGATACGAAACGAAAACTTAATTCCATAAACACAAATCTTATAAATAAAATTCCCATTATCATTGGCAATATTATTCCGTAAGATTTTTCAATTCCGCTTGTTATCGCCACAATTCCAAATCCTATAATTGGCATCAGCATCAAAATCGAAAACATAACTTTAAATGCTTTGTGAATTCGGATTTCAATTTCGCCATTTTGTCCGTCAAATTTTCCTATTAGAACACAGATTGCACCACGACCAATTTCAGATGAGATTACTTTAAATTCGTTTTCATTTACTTGTCCGCGAAACTCCTTTTCAGTGTAATCCGAAATAAGCGTTTCAGTTATATCAGTATTCCGTTTTAATTCTGCCATTGCGATTGCGCTATTTTCGCTCAATTGAGCAGTAAAGTTTTTTGTCGGAAACATTTTCATTTAGTTCGCAATGTTTTTATCAAATGAGGCACAACGGTCTTGTGTATGGCTCGTTGCGTCTAAATTAGCAATTATTTTTCGGTTGAGCCACAAGCCGAATTTTTAAATTTTACTATTTATCTTTTTTATTGGAAATCGTCAAATTTAAAAATTTGGCGACTTTCCAAATTTGCCTTAATTTCGGTTTAAGCAATTGAATAGCAATGAGCTATACACGTTGTTACCTGCTGGCTTTGTTCAGTCCATATTCTTCAATTAATTCAGCAGTCATTTTCTCCGTTGTTGCTTTTAATGAGTTTAATCTTAAAAGTGGATAAATTGTGCCACCTTTTGAATGTTTTGCAAACGCATCTGCTTTTACTTCTCTATATTCTTTCCATTTCTGTATTACCAACTCAAAATCTTTTCTGTCCAAATAGATATTTTCATCTGATAAATCTAAATTTTTGATTTCTTCTATGACCTTTGTTAATTCAGATTCCGCTTTTTCATAGTTTTCTCCTGCACGAATATTCATTTCCGTTTGAGTTAGAGGTGCATCAGGTTCTAATAGATTCCAAATGAAATCGTTGACGTGAAATAAGAAAATTTTACAATGTTCGTATGCTCCTTTAATAACTAAATATTCGAGTTCGATATTAGTAGCGAATTCGTGGCAAAAGATGTGTCTTAATCTAAAAATATAATCTATTGACTCAAGTATTGCTGAAGTTTTCTCTTTAAATAATTTTGCTGTATCGATTGTAGGTTTAGATATACTTTTGGGTTCAAATTTTTTTAGTTCTTCTAAAAAGTCTAATTGAGTCAGAATTGATAAGTTCGAGTTAAAATCTTTTATGTTGTTACAACTCAATATATGGCTAATGAAATCTCCAATTGAAATTTTCTTTTTCTGAATTGCATTTACAATATTGAAATCGAACCTTATGTTATTCGATTGATTAAATTTTAAAACGTTTTGATTGTATGGTTCACCTTTATCAATTAGTTCAGCTACTATGCTTCTGAAAAATGATTCAAAACAGGCAACGGTTGCAATAGGAATGTATTTTAGGATTTCTTTATTTTTAAGATTACCGTTGTCCATTACATCATAAATAATGGAATCTATTTCGTAAAATCTTGACATTAATTCAAATCTCCCAGGAAATTTTGAACGATCTTTTATGGAAGTAATTTCCTCTATGTAATCTCTTTTTTTCAATGGTTGTTTCAGCTTGCAGGTAACGGTTTGTGTATGGTTTCGTTATGAGTAAAAGTACCTGAAATCTCCACCAAAGCATAAATATACCAAAAAGGCGTTGAATTTTCGGTAGAAAATTCAGCAGTAATGAACTATACACCTTGTTACCTTATGTTGCGCCCGTTTAGAGTGGAGAAATATAAAATGATTACTTAAATTTTGGAAAACAAAAAAGGTAGCTAGAAACCGTTTTTTTTTATCCGTAACGTGTCCGCCAAAATCGCTAAATTTTTCTAGTTATTAGTTTAATAATTGTTACAATCAATATTGGGATCGAGATCACCTTTAAAATGTCGAATAATGATTTAGATCAATATTTTAACTTCCTTTTCTTAAGGTTTAATCTATAATAATTTAG
>NZ_JAETXX010000003.1 GCF_021764745.1 Joostella atrarenae
GTAATTGCTTGTTCTCGCCTACTTTGGAAACTCCACAGGAATTTCCAACTTGGTGTGTACTAGTAAAGTTAAGTGCTAACCCACGTAACTACTCATAGCCGAAACCGTTGGCGTTAATTTTCAAAAATCAAACATACAGCTAAGCATCTTATCCAAATGACTAAGAAAGAAGCAACCTATTTCTCTTTTATCCCAGCTATTATTTTTGTGGGGTCTGAATTAATTAGAACGTATATTAGACCTATTTATAACCGAAATGAACATCCCATAATCAACAATATACTCGGATGGTTACCAAACTTTTTAGCAGGATTAGGAATACTGTCTTGGAGTGCGGTAATTTTAATAGTTGGAGAATCCTTACTGTCCTTAACAATTTCTAAGAAACAAAAACTACTAGTTTTATTAGCCACAAATATTATAGCTATTGTTGGGTTAATTGGACATGAGGTTTTGCAAAAAGGAACTGGATTATACTATGATATTGAAGATATTTACGCAACGTTAGGAGGTGTATTATTGGGAAATATCCTATATTATTTTTCGTTGTTTTCCAATAAAACTGTTGAACATAAATTGAAATAATTAAATATTGTGGAGGTTGGTGTTTTGGGCTTTAAATTAAATGCAAATCTCACCAAGCTGAATAAAAAATTAATGACAACAAAGCCTAAACGAAATGCGGACTTTAGGGCAAAAACGAAAGGTCTGTGTATATTTATAATGTAGCTAAAACTTATGGATTTAGCTTTGGACAAGAATAAATAAAACTAAACAATAAGCTTTAGCTACGTTGGCAGTAATAATGAACAAATGATAATTACCATAAAAAACTTAACTGAAGAGCTTATAAAAATCATTCAATCTGATATAATTAATATTCCCAAAGAGAACATATTAGATTTATATGAATCTTGGTCACAAACAAATGAAAAATCTTCAAAATGGGTTTTTGATAAAAAAAATATTTCGGAGAAACAATTTTTACCACTAAATCCATATTTATTAGGAATTGATTTCCCCTACTGGTTTGGAAATATTTCAGCTAAAAAAAGAATAATGGTGATTGGCATTGATCCATTAAGAAATGAAAATGTGTTCAATAAAGTTAAAGCTGATAAAAATAACGATGTATTAATTGGAACACCTTATGCTCTTCATTCAATAAAAATGAGAGAGGGAAGAACTCGTCCATATTGGGAATTCATAAACTCATTATCACAAGACCATTTTGTTTATCTTACAGATATTTATAAAACTTTTTTTTATACAGATTCTTCAAAAAAAGAAAGAAGTTATGTCTATTATAAACAACATCCCTCTAAACTGAGTTCAATAAAAAATATTTTAGAGCAAGAAATAGAACTTCTAAAGCCTGATTTAATAATTACTCTCGGAAAAGAAAGTATTGTTCAACTAACAGAACAGAAATGTAATAAACTATCTCGTAATATCTCACTAAATAAAACTCATTTAAAAAGCTTTCCAAACATTCCTATTATTCCTTTAGTGCATCTTTCAGGAGCAACAAGAAAGGCAAATATCATAGATTTTATGATTGCTAATAATTTGAACACTTCCAATTTTGAAAAAAGATGGCAATACGGATTAGGGTATTCAACAATTATAAAAAATTACATAAACAGATAAATTACTCCCCACAACAAAAACCTAAGTTAAAAAACAACCCCTTTCTTCAAAAATATTAGACACCATTATATTGGGCTTACAAATTCAATTAATTGATTTTGTAAGCTTTTTTTATTGTAATTATTTAAGCAATACAGAAACGTACATCTTATTATAGAGTCTCGCCTACCCTCCTACTGAATTAGATTATATATCGTTTCTAAATAAAAAATCATTGCTAAACTACACAGTTTATCATAGCCAAGACAAACGTGTTGTGACATAAACTAACTATGTTGAAAGCTTAATTTCAATATGAATAATCCAGATTTTATCATTACTTTTGTATCCAAGTAGATACAATATTATGTTCTTTATTGAAAAAACAGTAGAATTTGACAGATGGCTGAGAAAATTAAAAGACTTTAGGGCAAAGGCAAAAATATTGTTCAGAATTCAAAAATTAGAAATTGATGAACATTTTGGCGATTGTCAAGCTGTCGGCGACGGAATACGGGAAATGCGGATAAATTTTGCTAAAGGCTACAGAGTTTACTTCAAAGAAAAGGACGGAAAGGTTATTGTTCTTTTAATCGGTGGCGATAAATCTACCCAACAAAAAGACATTGTCAAAGCAAAGGCGATTTGGAAAAAATTAAATAAATAGAAAATGGAAACTTCAAAATTTGAAATAGCAGATTATTTGGAAAGCAAAGAAATGATTGCAGAATATCTTAATACAGTTTTGGAAGAGGGAAATAATGCCGATATTATCAATGCAGTTGGACACATTGCAAAAGCCATCGGAATGACCAAAATTGCGGAAGAAACTGGTTTAAGTAGACCGAGTTTGTATAAAGCGTTATCGGATGGAGCGAAACCTCAATTTGAGACTATTATGAAAGTATTAAAAGCTATCGGAGGACAAATTCAAATAAATCCAGCATCTAACTGAATAAAATCTACTACCAACAAAAACCTAAGATAAAAAGCAGACCCATTCTCCAAAAATATTAAACACTATTATATTAAGCTTACAAATTCAATTAATTGATTTTGTAAGCTTTTTTTATTCTATTTATCATAGTTATTAAAGCAATACAGAAATGTACATTTCATTATAGAGTCTGCTTGATTTCGCAATAGCAAAGCATTGTTAAAGTAGCTTATTGCCTTTTTAAGGTTTTCCGTAAAATATATCCCTAAGGAATCTATATATTTGAAAGAGAAATAAACGTGAGTTCGTTTATCTGATAGTTAGGCGTCATATGAAGATAAAATTACTTTTAATATTAAACTTGATTCTATTAAATTCTTGTTTTCAAAATGAAACAAGCGAATTTGAAGTTGGGAATTTGTGGAAAATAACATCTAAAAGTGGAATTGAATCTTACGTCTACGGAACGGTTCATCTTTACCCAAAAAATGAGTTAGAACTTTCTAAAAAAATTATATCAAAACTCGAAAATTGTAAAGTACTCGCTCTTGAAAGAGATATAACTGATTCAGCTGAACAAGAAAAATTTTTAAATTTTGAACTTCCCCAGTATTTCATAGAAAGCTACAGAGCGTTGACACTCGAATACGGGAACGAATTGGTTTCAATGGAAGGGCAATTAATCAAAATCGCCAAAAAAAATGGAATTAAAATCTCGGGACTTGAATCGACAAACGAAATTTTGGCAATTATGACGGAAATGGGTAAAATTGAATTCCCTCAATCAGAATTTGAAAAAGATAAAATAATTGAAGTCTATCAACACACTCTTAATTTATACAAAAAAGAACAGATTTTGATTTTCAAAGATAGTATGATATCTCAAATGCCGACAAAAATGGTCGATTTGAGCATCAATTTAAGAAATCAAAATTGGATTGAGGATATTATTAATCTAGTCGAAAATAAATCAACTTTTATTGCTGTTGGAATGGGGCATTTAGGTGGTGAAAATGGACTTCTTAAATTGCTAAAAGATAAGGAATACAAATTAGAACGAATAAAATAAATACGCCGCCTAACATTGTATAAAAATAATAGCGGTTTAATCGCTAAAACGACTATAAAATTTATAAATCAATCGATAGTAACAAGCTAAAAATAAGTCATATAAAATCTGCTACTATTCTTATACGTTACCGTTGTGTGCAATAACAACAAAACTCTCAAAATTCAATTAAACTAATGGAGGAACTAAATCCAAATCGAATAATTTTCAATACTGCGAAAAAAGTTTACGAAGGAAATTTATCAAAGAATGACGGAATAAATTCTCTTGTTCGAGATTTGAATATGAACAGAGGTTCGGCTCAAATGATTATAGTTCAGATTTTTCCAAAACTTTTGGATGGCGACCAATTTACAAGGACATTAAGTGTTGATTTATTTAATAGTTTTTTGCGATTTATTCTTGAAGATTACGGAGCAGAAAGACTAAAAAAATCACTTTCTGCCCTAAAGATGCATATTGATTATATTAAAGAAAAAGGAGATGCCAAAATAAAATTGCGGAAAATTTATCAACGCTATTTAGATGATTTATCAATAAATGATGAACCTTCAATTATTGACGAAATTGAACAGTCAGAAATTGCTAATCATTTAAAAGACAAATCTAAAAGTGATTTAATCAATGAATTAAAAAACTCAGAAAATAATAGTTCGGAAAAGGTTACTGTAAACCATAAAAGTTACAAACGGAATAATAAAATTGTTGCGCTGATTAAAATATTACGAGATTTTAAATGTCAGATTTGCGGACAATTTATTTTAAAAAAAGATGGCTCAAGATATATTGAAGCAGCTCACATAGTCCCAAAACATAAACAAGGAAATGAAAACCCTGAAAATATAATTTTACTTTGTCCAAATCATCATAAGGAATTTGATTTAGGAAACTGCGAAATAACTAAGCGTACGGATGAGGAAATTGAGTTTACTTTAAACGGAAACCAACATTTAATATCTTTAGCTATCGATTAAAAATTATGAATAAATTACTGCACACAACAATGGTATAGGTAATTACAAAAGTGATTCGGATAAATAGTAGCTGGAATGTTCACTTTTGGAACTACTGTTTCTCAACTTTAAGGATATATTTCATATTTTTAGGGAAATACACCTATAACACTATATAAATTGCATTAAAACGCACATTACACTTAACGTTAGCTACAATAAAAAAAATGATTCCAAAAGTAAATAAATACGATTTCTACTTATATTCTGATTTCTCTAATGTTGATAATCCTAATAATTTACTCCAATTAATAGCTCATTCAAATGAATATTTTGAAGATATTACTTTAAGCTCTCTAGAACAAGAAGCTTTATCCAAAAGAATAGAGCTTTGTCAAATACTATTTGAAGATGAATGGAATTCTAGAAATGGAAAAATTCAATTTTTCTTTGAATTTTCAGACAAGAAAATTATAGAAGATTATTATAAAAAACTAACTCTTTTTGCAAATGAATTTGGATTTAAATCTCTTATTCCTAATTTTCAAAAAACAATAAAATTTTACATTGAAAATGAATCAGAAATAAGAGAACTTTCTGAAAATCAAGAAAATGATGACTGGTGGGATAGACTCCAAAAACTACAATCAGAATATAATTATTATTACTCCCAAGCTATAGAAATAGTAGCTAACAATATTATAAAAAAACCCAATGACTTCTGTAGAGATGAAAATGGAGATTTTATTGACTCAAATTTTACAGGAAAACTTAAACATTATTTAAAAACAGGAATTCTGAAATATGAATATTCAATAGTAAAAGGTCAAATACTTGGTGAGTTTATCGAATATGACAATAACGGAAATAAAAGAGAATTATCTTATAAAGACGGATACTATGATAAAGACTCTTTCAAAAAATGGTTTGAAAATGGACAAATTGAATTTGAAAAAATAAATGACTCTGATTATAGATATTGGTTTGAAAATGGTCAGATTAAAACAGAAAAAATTGGAGAAATTATCAGAAAGTGGGATATTAATGGTAAAGAAATACTGTAGCTAACAATGGCTATAGTTAATACGGGTTTTGGTGCTTAATCCAAAGTCTGTGCATATTTAGAAAGTCCGCCAAATCTTTTGGATTTGGCTTTTAAAATGAATAATATAAAAATTCGGCTCTGTGTTAATCCGAAAAGTTAGTATCTTTTTGCACGCTACGTTTCATACACAAGTCCGTTGTAACCAATTACCAAAAAAATGAAAATAGAGGAATTATTAACAACATATTGGAGTCAATTAACACTTTTACTTATAGGAGTTGGATATTTCATAAAAAGAGTTTCTGACAATATTTCAAACAAAAGAGAAATTAATCATAATTTATTTCAACAAAATAGATTAAAAGCAGTTAATGATTTTTTCACATCTTATGCTAAAACGGAAAGAATGTGGAGAGATTTATCAATAATTCCCATTCTTGAGTATCAGTTTGATACAACAGAAATTGATGAAATAGTTTTTAGCCCAATAAATGAGCTGAGAAAAAATGTTTTAGAACTTCAAATTTATTTTTCCAAAAATGAGCATCAACTTTTTAAAGAGATTCTGGAAAATGTCATAAATATAAATGGGAAGTTAAATTCAATTTACTTTAAATACGACAAAGAAACATCTATAACAATTAAATCAAATGAATTTGGTTTCGTTCGAGATTCTAAACTTGAAGAAAACGAAATTTTATTTGAGGAAATAAGTAAAATAATTAGAAAAACATTCAATTAAAATATGACTTATAGAGAAAAAATAAAAATGCACATAATTGAAAGACCAGAAGAAAAAAAGGCTGAATTACAAAATTTCATAGATAATGAACTTTTAGAAATGGATATAAATAAAGTAACAACATATTTGGAGGAATAAAACCAATCAACTTCGCACAAAATTGTTGAAACAAAATATTCGGAACAAGGAGACTTGTATGTAAAAGCAGAAACAGGATTAACATTTTTGAAATAAAAAAACTACCGCCAACACCGCATAAAATTGATTACTGGTTATAGCCCACTTACGAAAATACTTGTGCTTGCCTGTTGGCTGACAGGGATTTTCAGTTTGGTGTCTACTTGCAAGGTTAAATGCTAACCCGTGAAACTACTTATTGCCGAGACCGTTGTAAGTAAGCTGAAAACCGAAAACATAAAATGATATTTAACGGAATTGATAATCAAACTGTAGAATTCAAGGTAACAAATTATGAATTCCCTGAAAATACGACTTGTCAATATGACTCGAATTGGTTGTTGATTTATCTAAAAGTAAATAGCAATTTCGGAAAATGGCAAACTATTGACCCATCTTTGTTAACTGAAGAAGTGAAAGCTATAATAGAATGGTTTGGAAATTTATCAAATAATAAAAAACCAGACTCAAATAGCTTAAGTTTTATTGAACCCAATATTGAGTTTGAATTAAAAGACTTTAATGAGAATTCTAAAATTATAAGAATAATTTTTGGCTATGAGTCTCGACCAAAAAATTCCAACGATGAAAAAGAATACTATGTTGATTTTGAATTTAATAATGAAGAGCTGAAGAAAATTTCTGAGGATTTAAAAAATGAACTGAATGCATTTCCCACTCGTGGGTTTGATTAAGAAAAGCCTACTTACAACAAAGAACTGAGTTAAAAAACACCCCCCTTCTCCAAAAATATTAGACACTATTATATTGGGCTTACAAATTCAATTAATTGAATTTGTAAGCTTTTTTTATTGTAACTATTTAAGCAATACAGAAACGTACATTTCATCATATGGCCTGCTTGATTTCTCAATAGTAAAGCATTGTTTTGAGCAGCTTATTGCCTTTTTAAAGTTTTCCGTAAAATATATATCTAAGGAATCTATATATTTGAAAGAGAAATAAACGCAAGTTCGTTTATCTGATAGTTATGTGTAATTTGAAAAAAACGAACAGAAATAAATGCCATTTACTTTTTCACATCCAGCAATAGTTTTACCGCTGAATTATCTACCAAAAAAATGGATTTCTTTAACTGGATTAATAATTGGGAGTTTAACACCAGATTTTGAATATTTTTTGAGAATGAAAATTAAAAGCAATTATAGCCACACATTTGATGGACTTTTTTGGTTTGACTTACCATTAGGAATTTTACTTGCTTTTATTTTTCACAATATTATTCGGAACAGTTTATTTGACAATTTACCTATTTTTCTAAAGTCAAGGTTTTTGCACTTAAAACAATTTAACTGGAATAAGAACTTTAAAAAAAAATGGCTGATAATCATAATTTCAGTTTTAATTGGAGCAATTTCTCATATTTCATGGGACAGTTTTACTCACGATAATGGATATTTCGTTCAAAAAATTCCAGGATTATCAAACACAATTGACATTTTAGGAAAGCAAATACCGTTTTAAAAATTCTACAACATTCAAGTACATTAATTGGTGGATTAATAATTGCTTTTGCTATTTATCAATTACCGAAAGAAAAAAATATAACAAAAAAAATCAATTTAAAATATTGGCTCATTTTTGTTGAATTAACTTTTGTAATTATCCTGATTAGACTTTTAAGCGGACTTGAAATCATAGAATATGGAAATGTAATTGTTTCCTCAATTTCGGCAGGAATTTTAAGTTTGATTTTAACATCAATAATACTGAATAAAAAAACTGTTTACAACAATGTATCCTAAACTAATAACCCCTTCTATATTTTCTACTGAAAAATAGAGCATAGAAAGTTAGTTATAGCTACATGTAATATTTATCACACTGCATATAGCCTAAAGCTTATTGCCTTTTTAAGGTTTACCATAAAATATATTCCTAAGGAATCTATATATTTGAAAGAGAAATAAACGTAAGTTCATTTATCAGATAGTTGTCATTAATTAAAAAAAAATGAAGAAACTAATTCTAATTATATGTTTGCCAATTGTATTTTTTAGTTGTCAAAATAAAAATCAGACGCAAAAGTTAGTAACTGAAATTAACGAATTAAAAAAGCGTAATGATTCACTGGTAAACATTGTGAATGGAATAAAGGAAAAGTATGTGTTCGATAATGTTGCAGTAAGAACAATTCCTAGTTATAAAAATACCGACAAACTCAATTCCCTATCCAGAAACGAAATTGTATTTATCGCGTATAATGATGGTGGAAAAAGTAGAGTTATGTTTAATGAATCTCAAGAAAAAGGGACTGGGTACAAGGACACTCTTCAAATGGAAAATGGAGCTTTCATCCTTGAACGCAAATTGACCGAGGAAAAAAACTTCTTTAGTGGATTCGTTGAGACTCAAAACGATTATGGAAAGGTCTTTGGGACTAATATTTCAATTGGAGTTTTAGCGCAATAAAACTAATGACAACAATAGCGATAAGTAATGCGGAGTTTGGTGTTTAATTCAAGGTTTGTGTATATTTAAGTGTCCGCAAAATCTTTAGAATTTTGCTCTGAAAACAAAAAAATAAACCAAAACAAAAAGCTTTTGCTACGTGCGTAGACGGAAACAAAAAGTTTCCTTGCCTCCGCACTACTCATAGCTGTAACGTTGCAACATATAATGACCCGTCCTGAAATATGTATACACTAAAACAATTGTATATGTATAAAAATGATGGATATGTAAGACGTTATAGCGAAAGCTTTAAACTCAAAGTATTAGCAGAACTTACCAAAGGAAACCATTCCAAAAGACAAATTGCATTAACTTACGGGATACAATCCAGTACAATTAATGTATGGATTAAAAAGTATGATCGTAAAGATTTAATGAACACCCGTGTAACCGTGCAAACAGATGATGAATTAACCCGTATTAAAGCCCTGCAAAAAGAGCTAAAGCAACTCAAAGACCTTCTTATTAAAAAGGACTTAGAAAAGCTTGTTACAGACAGCTATCTTGAAGTAGCTGCTGAAAACTTAGGATATAAAGATGTGCAAGAATTAAAAAAAAACTTAAACATCGAGCCCTAATGAAAACAGCACCTAAAAACAGAAAGGATAGACTCTTCACAATCGACGCCATTTGTGCTGCCTTCGCTTTAAAAAGAGATGCATACTACAAATTTCACAAACGTTACTTAGCTAAAAAGGAGGTAGAACAAATTATAGTTGAACTTGTTCGAAAAAGTAGAAGAACACTACCCAGAGATGGTACTAGAAAACTGATGAAGTCCTTACATAAAGACTTTCAAAAGCAACACCTTAAAATTGGTAGGGATCGGCTATTCCGTATCCTGAGGGAGAACGAGCTCCTGGTAAGAAGAAAAAAATATTCTTCTAGGACAACAAACTCATATCACAGGTTTTATAAGTATAATAACATTATAAAAGACTTAGAAATCAATAAACCTAATCAAGTATGGGCTTCAGACATCACCTATATAAGAACCATTAAAGGATTTTGTTATTTGGCACTTATAACGGATATGTATTCACGTAAAATCGTAGGATATGACCTAAGTAATAGCCTTGAACTTAATGGCTGTGTTAGAGCCCTTAATAAAGCCATTTATCATGCTAGAATTACAAAAGGTATCATTCATCATTCGGACAGAGGAATTCAATACTGTAGCAATGTTTATACTCAAATTCTTAAAAGGAAAAAGATGGAAATAAGCATGACCGAAGAAAATCATTGTTATGAAAATGCAATGGCAGAGCGAGTAAACGGAATCCTCAAAGATGAGTTTTATCTCGACCAGACCTTTACCAGCATGGTTCAAGCTAAAAGCGCGGCCAAAAATGCAATTAAATTATACAACTCTAAAAGATTACATTTATCTTTAGATTATAAAACACCTAATTACGTGCACCAAAATGCCGCTTAAATTTAATATTAATCTGTAGCCGTATTTTAGGACGTGACATAAAAACCGTGAATTTCATTGAGAACATTTTTAAACAGAAGAAAAACGGAGCATTTTTTAATTCAACAGATTGCGAAATGAATAACTTATTGTGCGGAATTGGAAAATCAGAAATTCGAGAAAATGAAATTTATATTTCGGAATATCCATTTGAACCTTCAGTTGCTTATCCTAACAAACTAATAAAAGCTAATCAAATTGATTTTATCTGTGCGGATTTTGGACTTTGCAAAATATATGTTGAAAATGACATTGTTTTCGTTACAGCAGAACAAAAAGAAGAAATTCTAAAGTTTGCGGAAAACAATAGAATAAAACTCAAAAAACATAGCTGGAATTGGGATTGGATTTTAGAACCATATCTCGATACTGAATTTACGGCTGACAATGAAAAAAGAATTGAGAAATGTCTAACCGATGTCGGAATTGACAAAACCGAAACTGACAAAATTCGTAAAGAAGTTGGAAAACAGATGTATAAATATAACTTCGATACAATGCTTTGGGATTGGTGCAGTTTGGGATTAAGTGATGTTTTATCAGCAATGCGAGTGAAATATGATAAATCTGAATTTGAAAACTTTTACAAAAAAGCGATTGAAATTGACAACCGTGAATAAAATACATTACACAACAAAGAACTGAGTTAAAAAACAACCCCCTTCTTCAAAAATATTAGACACTATTATATTAGGCTTACAAATTCAATTAATTGATTTTGTAAGCTTTTTTTTTATTCTATTCATCATAATTATTTGAGTAATACAGAAACGTACATTTCATATTAGAGCCTGCCTGATTTCGCAATAGCAAAGCATTGTTTTGAGCAGCTTATTGCCTTTTTAAGGTTTTCCGTAAAATATATCTCTAAGGAATCTATATATTTGAAAGAGAAATAAACGTGAATACGTTTATCAGATAGTTGTGTATAATGCCGAACATTAAACTAAATATGAAAATTTTAAAAACAATAACATCTTTTTCGGTTCTACTTTTTGTGTTAGGAATCAATGCTCAAACTAAAAAGTACCGAATTACTTTGGAGAAGATACTATGATGACTTTAGTTGAAAAACACGAATTCAATAAGGTTTTTTATGTTGATTCTTACAAAATAATTGTAGTTCAGCAGATTTACATTAATGTTTCTGGAAAAGACCAAAGAGTTATCCATTTTGGTACAGACAAGAATAAAAATGGAGTTCTTGAAGTTGATGAAGCAACTAACACCGAATATGCTGATTTAAATTATTCCAGTAATCTTCAAAAACCTGTATATCTCGGAAGTATGGAAAGTGATAATTGGATACAAGATTTTTATTTAATTTACGAAATTTATGAAGATGGAAGTGGTTCTTCTTTCAGTGTGGTAGAATATAATGGATATGATTCTGATGAAAATGGAGAAATTTCAGAAAGTGAGAATTATGAAGACCGTGAATATCATTATCCAGAGAGAAATGGATTTACAGGTTGGGGTTCTTAAATTATCGAACTAAAACATATATATCTTAAAATGAGCAAACCGATTTATAAATATCCTGCTTTCGTGACAAACGTGGACTTGAAAAGCGAAAATGGAAAACGATATTGGCTGGATTTAGAAATCGACAAAAACAAATCGGACGGAATAACGGTTATACTCAAAAACCCAAGTAGAGCGGACGAAACAATTTCGGACAAAACAGTTTTTAACGTTTCAAATTACATTTACAGAAACCGAGAAAAATATTCGGTACTTGAAAATGTCGGAAATATTACAATACTGAATTTAATGCCGAACTACTTGACAGACTCAAGCGGATTGAAAGAATTTAAGGAAACAATAATTGACCAAGAAAACATTCGGACTTTAAATGAGTACTGCGGTAAAAATAAGAATGTAATAATTGCTTGGGGAAATCACCCAAGCGGACTGTACTACGAATATGAAAAATTAAAAGAGGAAACGAAAAAAATCTTGACTAAAAACAACAATCAAGTTTTCTACGTGGATAAAATGACTAATGCTGGAAACCCTAAACACGGACAAGTTTGGGGCTACGAAAATCAATTGAAAAAAGTAACTGAATTATAAAAGCACTACTTACAACAATGTATATAATTTATTGCTAGTTCTAGCCTACTTACGAAAATCCTCGCGGATTTTCTATTCGGTTTTTATTTGCTAAATTATGTGCTTAAACCACGCAACAAACCATATACAAACACGTTGGCAACAATTTAAACCAAATAAATGAAATTAGAATTTATACTTGAAGAAAATGACTTTTTAGACTATCATTTATTTTCAATCTCGGATAATAAAAATTCAAAAAAAATAGAAAAAATAGGCAAATTTGTTCTTGCCGGTCTCTTTTTATACTTCGGTTTGAATTTGTATAATTCCGATAATATTGAACTAGCCATTTTATTCGGAGTTTTAGCAGTTTTATCAATTCTCTTTTTTAATAAATTTTATAAATCTCGAATGAAAAAACACCAGTTGAAAATTATTAAAAGCACTTATTCAAAAAGAATCGGAGAAAAAGAGACAATGGAATTTACACCCGACTATCTAATAACTGAAGATAAAACTGGACAAGGAAAGACAAAACTATCAGAAATAGAATGCGTAAATGAAATTCCAAATAATTTTTTCATAAAACTATCTAACGGGTCATCTTTTATTGTTTCAAAAAAAGGACTTGCCAATTTAGACGAGTTCAAGAAGAAATGGAAAGCACTAAATATCCCAATTATTGAACATTTGAATTGGAAATGGAATTAATTGGACTTTAAAAAACTACCGCCAACACCGCATAAAATTAATTACTGGTTATAGCCCACTTACGAAAATCCTTGTGCTTGCCTGTTGCCTGACAGGGATTTTCTATTCGGTTTTTATTTGCTAAATTAAGTGCTTAAAACACGTTAGCCACAATTTCAAAAATCACGAAATTCAAGAGAATTATGCTTAAGTATTTAACATTCGGAATGTCAATATCATTTATATCGTGGATAGTCGGAATGATAATTAATAGTTTTCTTGTCAAAACTGAATACTACAAAAAAATATCAAATCTGAATTTTATTGAAAGCAAATCTTTAAATAAAACTATTGGAATTGACTATTTTAAATGGATTGTGAAAAATTCATTTTTCAAGTTTTTTAATCAGAAAATAAAATTGAAAAATAAAAAAACGGAATTGACTGAAATACGAATGGAAATGACAATTGCGGAAATAAGTCATTTAATTGGATTTATATTCGTTATTCTTTTTGCTCTTTATAAAAGTATTACTCACGACTTTTTATTCGGTCTGACCATAATGATTGTGAATATATTTATGAATTTATATCCTACTTTATTACAACAGGAAAACAAAAGACGAATTGACACAATAATAAAACGACAGAAAAAAACTACCGCCAACACCGCATAAAATTGATTACTGGTTATAGCCCACTTACGAAAATCCTTGTGCTTGCCTGTTGGCTGACAGGGGTTCTCTATTCGGTTTTTATTTGTTAAATTAGAAGCTGAAAACCCCCAGTAAACTCTATAGATTAGTAAATAATAAATACAAAAATTATATAATGAAAAAATCAATATTAGTCCTGTTTATAGTAGCTTCATTGTCGGCATTTTCTCAAGATGCTACATACAAAGTCTCCTCATATCATACAGAAGGTACAAAAGCACCAAATACTCATTATATAGGGGAAGCCTGGCTAAATGGTATTATACATGACGATGCTGAATTGGGTTATAATATTACAAAAGCAACCTTCAAAGCCAACTCTACTTTAGATTGGCATAAGCATAGTTCTGCCCAGGTTTTAATCATTGTAGATGGGGAAGCCTATTATCAGGAGAAAGGAAATGATCCTGTAATTCTAAAGGAAGGGGATGTTATTAAATGTGAGAAAGATATCGAACATTGGCATTCTTCCACCAAATATAGTGATGTAACATATCTGGCTTTATATGGTGGCGGGCAACCAACTACTTGGACGGAAGTAGTTACGCAAAAGTATTACGATGAAGTTGCCAAAAAGCTAAAAAAGTAATTTTTTCTTCAGAAGACAGTATCCAAAATTTTGTGTAAACAAAAAATAAACGGGTTCAGCTTTATTAAAGTTGGACCCTTTTTTTAAATATAGTTAAGAACTGATTAAGAATAAGTCCCCAATTCTGAGCTAGAATCCAAATAACTGTGTAAACAGAAATTCACTCCAAAGCTGTTTCAAATTATCAGCTATATAATACATTACTGCTATTTCTTATTAATTTACTTATCAAGCTACATTGTACAACCATCCGTTGGGGTTCTGTTGCCTTCCTGTGGCGTGTTTTAACTATCTCGCTACGTTATCAACCCATATAGAGACGTCTTCCAGTGCTTCGATGACGTAATATATACATCCAGATACGTTACCTAACGTATAATTTGGCGTTAAAGACGTATCCAGATACGTTACCCAACGTATAATTCGACGTTAAAGACGTATCCAGATACGTTACCCAATGTATAATTTGACGTCAAAGACGTGTCCAGATACGTTACCCAACGTATAATTATGATTAAAACACGTATAAATACACATTAATCGCTCAATTTCATCTATTTACATCTTTTATAATTGGTTATTTTAGGTTATAAATCTTAAACTTACATTAAAGCTGTTGTAGTATATATTCTAAAAAATATACCTTTGCATGTAAAATAAGTGCCCTTTTAGCTATTTTATAAGTGAGTGAGTTTGCTGTAAACAGCGAACTAACTATAGAGAAAGCTCTCACAATTAGTATTGGAGATCGTTGTTAAAATAGAAATCTTGGTTACAAACTAACAATTATAAAAAATAAAACATGAAAAAGAATATCGACTTAGGATTACTAATATCAAGGGTTACAATTGCTGGTTTAATGTTATTCCATGGAGTAGCAAAATTAAGCGGCTTAGGAGGTATTAAAGGTATGTTAGCAGCAGCTGGTTTGCCAGAAGTTATGGCATACGGAGTGTACTTTACAGAATTAATTGCACCTGCCTTGATCTTAATAGGCTTTAGAACTAGATTAGCTTCCTTAGCATTTTTCTTCGGAATGATGGCTGCAATGCTGCTTGCACATGCTGATAATCTCTTTGCGATTTCAAAAACTGGAGGTCTAGAAATTGAACTTATTTTACTATTCGCATTTGGAGCATTGGCATTCTTCTTTACTGGTGCTGGTAAATATGCGATTTCTACATCTAATAAATGGGATTAACATAATAGCGTTACTTCCAAAAATAATTCAGAAATAAAAAAACCGATACTCCCTACAATAACAGCTATAACTACTATTCTAGGGAGTATTTATTTAAATATTTAGAAGCTTAAAAACAAGCTTATTAAATCTTCAATTGGCTTTTATATGTAAAAAGTAAAGGCTTCAGTTCAATCAAATTATCTATGATTACCAAAAAAAGAGTCCCAATAAAATACATTTTCAAAGAAATTAGATTTCCGCTATTAATTGTTGTTTTCATCGCAATGCTATCGGAAGTACCTCCTTTAATTATAGAGCCGAGCAGTTTACCAAAAATCCCAATTTCAATTGCTACAACCTTGGGTATCGCAATATCTGTATTACTTTCATTTAAAATAAGTCAGTCATACGGTAGATGGTGGGAAGCAAGGCAAGTTTGGGGTGCCATAGTAAATGATTCTCGTACGCTCGTTTTACAATTACAGGTGTATGTAGACCATAAAAATCCTTTAATAAAAAAGATGGCACATACCCAAATAGCTTGGTGCTATGCATTAACTGCGGCTTTACGAAAGCAAGATGCATCAGAAGATATTAAGAGTTTACTATCTTCAAAAGAGATTAAAACATTGGAAACTCAGCAAAACATACCTCTTAAAATTCTAGGTTTTCAGATTAATACAGTCAAAGAATTATTCTCAAAAGGTGATATTAATGATTTTTCGAGAACACAATTAGAAGAAACAATAACTAGACTGACCTCATCGATGGGGAAATGCGAACGGATAAAGAATACTGTTTTTCCTACTAACTACTCATTCGCGCTGTACATCGCTATCTATTTATTTGTAATCTTTTTAGCAACCTCAGAACCCTTTAGGCTAGACTTTATATTGGAACTTATAATTCTTGTTTTAATCTCCGGATTATTTTTCTCTCTTGAAAAAGCAGCCTACCGATTACAAGATCCCTTTGAAAATAAAGCAACAGATACTCCTATGAGTACGATCTCTAGAACTATCGATATAAATATTAGACAATTACTAGATGAAAAGGAATTACCAGAGCCTATTGCTGACAAGGAGTTTTATAAATTATAGTTGAATAATTTATAAACTTATACATCGGACTCACTCCACACTCCTATTTACTGAATTCCTTCCTTTTATGAATGACAAAGATTAGGCAAGATTCATTAAATTAGTTGTTAATGAACAATGTAGCACAAAAAACACATCAATATAAATACTCTAAAATGAAAAATACTTTACTCTTAATAGCAGTTTTTACATTCTTAGTTTCTTGTAAATCAAACGAAAAAAAAAACGAAGAACAACAATCTAAAGGAGAAAGACCTTCTTTGGAACATATAATTTCTGAAATGGACACCAATAAAGACGGAAAATTATCCGAAGGTGAGGTAAAAGGTCCGTTATCAAACGATTTTGATGCTATTGATACTGATAAAGATGGTTTCTTAACTGAAGAGGAACTCAAAAAAACGGATCGAAATCAAGGAGATCGACCTCCACATCCAGATGATACTGAAAAAGATTTATCAGCAGAAATAAATACCACTGTTAAAGTAATTCCTATAAATACAGATTACTTTATTGCTGAAAATATTATAGGAGGAATCAATAAGAAAACGGTAGAATTAAATGGAATTGAAACGCTTTGCTACGTTATTAAGACCAACTCTCAAGCTACAGAGCATCAAATGGGACCTTGGTGTCCTAGGCATATTGAAGATGGAATGGAAAAAGCAGGAATATGGTTTCAAGATGATAAAGTGTATGATGTTTCTGGGCATTTTATCGCAAACCTAGATGAGTTTTATAGTGATGAGCAGTGGAAATTATATAGAGAAGATGGGACGGTAAAAGTAACAGATACGGAAGAAGGATGCTTATCTGCTGCAAAACCTAATGTAGATGAAGAATATCATAACTATTGCGTAGAGTGTTTGCCAGAATATTTTAAAGATCAGGTAACAACGTTTGTTATTCCTGTTACTCCAAAATACCTTAATTCTACTCAAGATTTTGGACAAGGGGGAATAGGAATTGCATTTAACGGTGTTAATTACGACCCGCCTGCGCCTACGCATGCCATATTAGCGGCACATACAATTGCTCCTTTGGATGACCACGGCGGACATGTTAACCCGCACGGAGGTTACCACTACCATGCGGCAACAGGTTCTACAAAAGAGATTTCTCAAACAGATGTACACGCTCCAATGATAGGATATGCCATCGACGGATTTGGAATTTATGCGTTAGCAAATGAGCACGGACATAAACCAGATGATTTGGATGAATGTGGCGGACATGCAGATGAGACTAGAGGATATCATTACCACGCTGGAGAACCTGGTGGAAATCAGATTATAAAATGTCTGCACGGATTGCCTGGATATACAGAGGTTAACGAGTAGAGAAGTAACATAATATTGCTATTTAATTAGCTTTCTATTTATAAAAAAAATCAATCCATTCTGGCGGAAATGGATTGATTTTATACACGGAGTTAACACTCCTAACTAACCAAAACAACACAGTACTAATGGAACGCTGCTATTGCTAATTTTTAATCTACTATTTTATATTTTGCTGAAATAGGTTGCTTACGTCTACGCCTAATAAGCTTGTTTATTTTTAATTTATAATACTCATAACCAATGATGATAAAAATGGCAAAACAAGCAACATAAAATACCATAAACTGAATTTTAAGATAAATAACTCCTGCAAAGATTCCCCCCGTTATATATGCCAGCGCTATAGAAAGCAGTACTTTTCCTTTTTCTTTGAGCTGTTTATTATTTCGATACTTCTTTTTTGTGTACATCGAAGCAAGTATACCAACATCGGTGGTAAGCCCCGTCATATGTGTAGTTTTCACTGAGAAGTTGGAAATACTAGCTGTTAGTCCATTTTGGAGTCCCATAGCAAATAACATGAGTCCAACCATAATTTCTGTTTCCAATAAAGTCTCTTGATAATAAAACTCCCCGTAAGTTCCCACAGCAAAAAGACATATAATTTCAAGAAATAATGGTAATGAATGAGCTAGATAGGAGTTTTTATGATTGAAGTTTATAATAATTTGATTGGAGCAAAAGTTCCCAATAAAGAATAAAAAGATCCAAGCGAAAACAATAACAGCGCCATTCCAATTTCCTTTGGCTACTTCTTCAGCAAAAATTGCATAATGACCCGTTACATTCGATGTAAATGCGAAGAATATAATTACAGAAGTAACATTAACCATTCCTGCCGAAAAAGCTGATAACGACCCTAACTGAATATTATCCTTAACGGTTCTACTATTACTAAATTTTCTCAACATAATCTATCGCTTCTTTTTTCTTAAAAGTTAACTTCACTATTCCCCTTGCCTGAATATCAGACTGGAAATGGAGCTCCATTTCTTTATCATTTATTTTATAGAGGTTATAATGTTCATTCTTAAAATCTGGATATTTTAATTTTAATATGTGCCCTCTCCCCTTTAACCTCCACTCTAATTTTTTCTTTATATCATCACTAGAAAGTAACACTTCTCCGTTTGGTAAAAACTCCCATGTCTCTGCCTCATGAATAATTAAACCCGCTGTTATATCCTTTTTTATGGCTTCATCTATATACTTATTATTCTTTACAGGAAGTTTTTCATAACGCCAAGAAGTTTCTTCCCAAACCCCTACTATTTCCTTATTTGGTGAAGTACTTGACTTTAACACAAGCGCTATCGTTACTATAATAAGTGTAAATGAAAGCAGATAGATAACAGCGATTTTATTTTTCATATCTTTTAATTTTGTGTTCTATGAAGTCAGTAATTTTGCAAAAGATCCTTGAGCTTGATATATTACTTCTAATGGAGTTTCTACTTCTGTAATAGTTAAATTAGCCCTTCTTATAGTATTGATTAAAAGGAAGTTCTTCTCCTTTTCTTTTTTTACTGCCATAGGAATATAGGCTTCATCTATTCGCTTTGCCTTTATATAACTATCAAAAGCATTTTTTGTGAATCCTTGATATAAATCCATAGAAATAGAATTTATAACACTTGCATTCTTATTAGATAAGATCTCTAAAGCCTCATTAAATTTTTCCTCTTGAAGTTTCTCTATTTGCTGTTTCTTTGAAAAGAATAATAGTTCGGTTATAGAACCAGAAACAGGCGCATTATATATTAAAAGTATATTTACTTTTTCTGTTTGACTATTAATTACTTTTTTTAAAAGGGATAAAAACTGAATTGTGAAATCTGTAGGGACTAATATTCTTTTCATAGTTTGTTATTTTATAAAAACAAAACTATATCTACAGTCTAAGAAAGGAATTAAGACGACATTAGAATCTCATTAGAATTTTCTCTTTTCTAATGTTTTATATCGTTTTTATAAAGCTCTTATGAAGGAAATCACTGTTTATAGGAATCGATATTTCTACTGTTGTCCCTTCATTCTCTTTAGAGCTAACAACCAGATTTCCTCTGTGAAGCTTAATAACATTTCTACTTAATGGCAGGCCAATTCCGTAGCCAGAAAATTCTTCGGTATTAGAAGCCCTAAAAAATGGATCGTAAATATAACCCAATTCATTCTCTGGAATTCCTACTCCTAAATCTTTTATAATCAATATTACATTAACATCGGAGGCTGCCAAAATAATGTCTACTTGAGCGTTATCAGAATATTTGCAGGCATTCATTACGATATTAGAAATGGCTAAGTGTAGCAACTGTTCATTCCCTTTTACCTTTAAATGATAAGGATTTTCGGGCAACATATTAAAGTCCAAATGAATATTGGCTTCCGGATATATCTTCTCAACCGTGGTCTTTACATCTATAACAAGCTCGTCCATACGGATCACACTATCCTGTTGTATTTTCCCTTTATTATATCCCGTTTGCGCTAAAAATAATAGGGCTTTGGTCTTTTTATTCAGCTTCTCTGCTTCTTCTAAAATTGTTATAAGCGATTGCTTATACTCTTCGGAAGATCTATCTTTTGATAAAGTAACTTCTGCTTCTCCAATAATAGAAGTTAAAGGCGTATTAAGCTCATGAGAGGCGTTGCTAATAAAGTTCTTTTGCGTTTCAAAAGAAGTTTCCAATCGGTTAAGCATATCGTTAAAAGTAGTCGCCAAACTTTTCATCTCTTCATTGCTTTGCGACTCATCCAAACGGTAATTAAGACTTTCTGTACCTATTTTTTTTACTTCTTTAATGATTTTACTTATCGGTTGCATTACAGTCCTAGAAAAGAAATACGCTATAAATATTATTATCAATACCGAAATAAGTAAAGAAAAGAATAGTAGATTTCTTAAATGAACCATGTGGTGTTCAGAATAATAATTCTGCGCCGAAACAACCACAATATAATTCTCGTATTTTATCCCTGAATAAAAGGTGTTATTCTGCTTATAAAAAGCTCTCTCCTCCTCTTCTATCTGTCGGATAAAGGATTCTGGAATTTTAGCTTTCTTAAGTAATATTTCAGAATCGTGGATTTTATCAAGATCAATAAGGGTTATCTTTTCATCAGGAAGCTTTTCCAAAAAATCCTGGCGAATCTCTTTAACAACATCTATATCCTGAGTATTCTCTAATTGAATTTTTGCCATTGTAATAGCTCTAATCTCCAATCTTTTATAGAAATCGGTATATGCGTAACTACTTATAGAATAATAAATTACTGCGCTAAAAATTAAGATATAAGCGAAGAAAACAGAAGTTAGAAATATTATTATCCTATTTTGTGTCTTCATCGTTAGTTCTTAAAATATATCCCATTCCAATAACTGTATGAATGAGACGTGTTTGATTTTCTTTTTCTAGCTTCTTTCTAAGGTAATTTACATAAACATCTACCACATTTGTGCCTATATCAAAATTTACGCCCCATACATTATCCAAAAGTTCATTTCTAGAAAGTAAAATTCCTGGCGATTTTATAAAGGCCAATAAAAGCTTATACTCTGTGGAAGTAAGATTTATTTTAATATCGTCTCTATGAACCGTTTTAGCAGCGTCATTTACAACAATAGTTTCAAATGTATATATATTAGATGCCTGATTGGCAAGAGTTTTATTATTGGTATATCTCCTTAACAAACTATTTATTCTGGCTGTTAATTCAATGAATTTAAATGGTTTAACCAAATAATCATCAGCTCCAGTATTTAAACCTAAGGCTATATTTTCTGGACTTCCAAGTGCAGTTAAAAATATAATAGGAATATTAGCATTATTTTTTCTGATTTCTTTACAGATATCCATTCCATTCATTTCTGGAAGCATGATATCGAGTATCAGTAAATCAAACTCAGAAGAAGTAGCTAAACGAAACCCTTCACTCCCATTTAAAGCGATAGAAACCTCAAAGCCTTTCTCGGTAAGCCCCTTATTTATAAAGGAACATACCTTAGGATCGTCTTCCACTAATAAAATTTTCTTCTTTTCTTTTCCCATAATGCGATCGTAAAAATACACAAAATAAAACTACATTTTACATCACATTGAGATACAAATTTTCATTATTCAATCAATAGTTTCTGCTTTTTTAAACACTTTATATGTTTCAGAAAGAATAAAACTTTCACACTTTATAAGGAACTCCTATCTTCGTAATTATGAATCCGAGTATCTTACAAACACCTATAGATTATTTAAAGGGAGTTGGTCCAAACCGTGCTGATTTACTGCGTACGGAACTCGGCATTCACACATACCAAGACTTGGTAAACCTTTTCCCGAATCGGTATATTGATAAAACTCGCTATTATAAGATTAATGAATTGCAGCGTAACAATGCCGATGTACAGGTAATTGGGAAAATAACAAGCTTAAAAACAGTTGAACAAAAGCGAGGAAAACGACTTGTAGCTACTTTTATAGATGAAACTGGACAAATGGAATTGGTTTGGTTTCGTGGGCATAAATGGATTCGTGAGAGTATAAAAATAAACCAGCCGTATGTTATCTTCGGAAAAACAAACTGGTACAATGGTTTTACAATGCCTCACCCAGAAATGGAACTACTTTCGGAGCATGAAAATAACCTCCGTACCGCCATGCAACCTGTTTATCCATCTACGGAAAAACTTTCCAATAAAGGGATTAGCAATCGTGTGATCAATAAAATAATGCAACAGCTTTTTATTGAAACTAAAGCACGCTTTTTTGATA
Organism: Joostella atrarenae; assembly: GCF_021764745.1. Taxonomy (GTDB): domain Bacteria; phylum Bacteroidota; class Bacteroidia; order Flavobacteriales; family Flavobacteriaceae; genus Galbibacter; species Galbibacter atrarenae. The sequence continues at coordinate 22,947 of NZ_JAETXX010000003.1, forward strand.
CTCTTTCTGAGGAATTGTTAACAGAACTTAAGCTTATTTCTAAAAGTAAAGCGCTCTTTAATATCCATTTTCCACAGAGTCAGGAGCTCCTTGCTAAAGCTCAATACCGACTTAAATTCGAAGAGCTTTTTTACATTCAACTGCAACTTATTTCAAAAAATCTAACCCATAAAAACAAGATTAAAGGTTTTAATTTTGATCAAGTGGGTACACTTTTTAATACTTTTTATGCAGACCATCTTCCTTTTGAGCTTACAAACGCTCAAAAACGAGTAGTTAGAGAGATAAGAAATGATTTAGGAAGTAATGCACAGATGAATAGATTGCTTCAAGGAGATGTGGGTTCTGGAAAAACTATTGTTGCCTTAATGACAATGCTATTGGCCATAGATAATGGTTTCCAAGCTTGTTTGGTTGCGCCAACAGAGATTTTAGCACAACAACATTATAACGGAATCTTAGAGCTTGTAGCGCCATTAAATATTGAAGTAAAATTACTTACAGGTTCTTCAAAAACAGCACAAAGGAGAGAAATCCACGAGCAATTAGAAGATGGGACCCTAAATATATTAATAGGTACGCATGCTATATTAGAAGATAAAGTAAAGTTTAAAAATCTAGGCTTAGCAATTATCGATGAACAACACCGATTTGGAGTTGCACAACGTGCTAAATTATGGCGTAAAAATAGTATTCCACCGCATGTATTGGTAATGACTGCAACCCCTATTCCACGTACATTGGCAATGAGTTTGTATGGAGATTTAGATATTTCTGTAATCGATGAACTTCCTCCAGGAAGGAAAGCTATAAAAACGGTTCACCGTTATGATAGCAATCGTTTAAAGGTATTCCGATTCATAAAAGATGAAATTGAAAAAGGAAGACAGATTTATGTGGTATATCCACTGATTCAGGAGTCTGAAAAACTCGATTATAAGGACTTAATGGATGGTTACGAAAGCATTGCTAGAGAGTTTCCGCAGCCAAAATATCAGGTTTCTATTGTTCATGGGCAAATGAAAACTGCCGATAAAGATTATGAAATGGAACGTTTTGTAAATGGCGATACGCAAATTATGGTTGCTACAACGGTAATTGAAGTTGGAGTGAATGTCCCGAATGCTTCCGTAATGATTATTGAAAGTGCTGAGCGTTTCGGGTTATCACAATTACACCAATTAAGAGGTCGTGTTGGGCGTGGTGCAGAACAGAGTTTTTGTATTTTAATGACAGGTCATAAATTATCTAGCGATTCTAAAACTAGGCTAGAAACCATGGTCAGTACAAATGATGGCTTTGAAATCGCAGAAGTAGATTTAAAATTAAGAGGTCCTGGTGATATTATGGGAACACAACAAAGTGGTGTTTTAAATTTAAAAATTGCTGATATTATTAAAGATAATGAGATTTTAAAATCTGCTCGTTATTATGCTCTTCGTGTGCTTAAAGAAGATCCTAGTTTGGCATTAGAAAAAAATAAAATACTAAGATATACGTATCAGCAGCTCGTAAAATATAAGAATATTTGGAATTATATAAGCTGATGCTTTCTAGACGCTTCAGATAATAGAGGGATTTTATTACAAATAACCTTTATTAAAATACTTCATATTTAACTGAAAATAAAAAACTTAGAGCAAAACAAAGGTTTGCGATATCATATTCTAAGTCTGTGTTACATCCATAATAACTTACTTTTCTTATTCAGAAATAAAAAAATATGACAAGACGTATAAGCCATATTTCTATCAAAAGAAAAATTGCTGATGGGTTCTTATTATGAAGTGGATTATTATCTTTGCAACATATATAAATAAAAGTAGCAAGTGAAAATTTCATACAACTGGTTAAAGCAATTTATTCATCTTGATTGGGAAGCAGATAAAACAGCAGAACTTTTAACCGATTTAGGATTAGAAGTAGAAAGCGTTGAAACTTTTGAATCAGTAAAAGGAGGATTAAAAGGGATTGTAGTTGGGCATGTATTAGAATGTGAACAACATCCAAATGCAGACCGTCTTAAGTTAACAAAGGTTGATATTGGAGCCGCAGAACCTTTACAAATTGTATGTGGTGCTCCTAATGTTGCAGCAGGACAAAAAGTACCTGTAGCAACTATTGGCACTACTCTATACGATGATAAAGGAGAAGCATGGCAGATAAAGAAAGGTAAAATCCGTGGGGAAGAATCTTTCGGGATGATTTGTGCTGAAGATGAACTCGGATTAGGAAAGAGTCATGATGGAATTATGGTTCTTGATGAGAGTTTGGAGCCAGGAACATTATGTGCCGAATTATTTAAAGTAGAAAACGATGTTGTTTTTGAAATTGGTCTTACTCCAAACCGTGCAGATGCAATGAGTCATCATGGTGTTGCTAGAGATCTTAAAGCAGGATTGCTACAAAAGGAAATTTCTCAAGAACTTATTACTCCTTCTGTAAGTAGTTTCCACGTGGATAACCGTACTTTAAGAATGGAAGTCGATGTAAAAGACAAAGAACTTTGTCCACGTTACTGTGGGATTTCTATCTCTGGAGTTAAGGTTCAAGAATCTCCAGATTGGATTAAAAATAGATTAAAAGCTATCGGAATTACTCCCAAAAACAATATTGTAGATATTACAAATTATGTTTTACATGAGTTAGGGCAACCATTACACGCCTTCGATGCTAATAAAATTAGTGGAAATAAAGTAGTTGTAAAAACACTAGAAAAAGGAACTAAATTTACTACGCTAGACGAAGTAGAAAGAGAGCTACATGAAGACGATCTTATGATTTGTGATGCAGATAAGCCTCTTTGTATTGCTGGAGTTTTAGGAGGTGAAAATTCTGGAGTGACAGAAAATACAACAAATATATTTTTAGAAAGTGCTTACTTTAATCCTGTTTCCGTAAGAAAAACAGCGAAAAGACATAATTTAAATACCGATGCTTCTTTTAGATTTGAAAGAGGAATTGATATTAACAATACAAGATACGCTTTATTAAGAGCCGCATTATTAATTAAAGAGGTTGCTGGAGGTACAATTTCTAGTGATGCTGAAGATTTCTACCCTAAGAAATTTGAAGATTTCCAAGTGTTCTTAACTTTCGAAAAGGTAAATAGTCTTATCGGTCAGAATATCCCTACCGATACTATTAAATCTATTTTAAGTTCTCTTGAGATTAAAATTAATAACGTTACAGAAACAGGAATCGGACTTACAATTCCGTCATACCGCGTAGATGTTCAACGTGAGGTTGATGTTATAGAAGAGATTTTACGTGTTTATGGTTATAACAATATAGCTTTTACACAAAAATTAAACGCTTCTATTGCTAGCACTTCTAAGTTTGAAGATCATAAACTACAAAATGTTGTCGGGAACCAATTAGCGGCATTAGGATTCTATGAGATTCTTGCTAATTCGCTTACCACTCCAAAATATATGGAGCTAAGCAATGATAATAAATCTACTTTTGATGTAACGATGCTAAACCCTTTAAGTAACGACTTATCGGTGATGCGCCAATCGATGCTTTTTAGTGGATTGGAAGCGCTTAGCTATAATATTAACCGTAGAAGTGGTTCTTTAAAATTCTTTGAATTTGGAAAAACCTATCATAATTATGAAAGCGGTAGAATAGAAAACAAGCACTTGAGTATTTTAATCACTGGGGATCAGCACTCGGAAAGCTGGAGATTAAAAAATGAAAAGAGTGATTTCTTCTTCCTTAAAGGAATTATAAATACAACTTTGGAACGTTTAGGTCTTGATATTCCTAAATCGGAGCCTGTAACTTCAGATGTTTTTTCTGAAGGATTAAATTACAAGCTTAAAAAGAAGAAGATTGTTTCCTTTGGAATTGTAAACAAGCGTATTTTAAAGCATTTTGATATCAAACAAGAGGTTTTATATGCTGATTTTGAATGGGATGCTATTATAGAGCTTGCGAAAGAACAACATGTTTCTTTTTCTGAAATCTCTAAATTCCCAGAAGTAAAAAGAGATTTAGCCTTGCTAGTAGATAAGAGTACAAGTTTTGAGGAAATTTATAACCTTGCAAAAAATAGCGAGAAGAGTCTTTTAAAAGACGTTAACCTATTTGATGTTTATGAAGGTGATAAACTTCCTGAAGGTAAAAAATCGTATGCGGTTAGCTTTACTTTACAAGATGAAAAGAAAACCCTTACCGATAAACAAATAGACAAAGTAATGAGAAAGTTACAAGGTAGTTTTGAGCATCAATTAGGAGCTACTTTAAGGTAACAAACTCTATTCATATAATATTAAAAGAGGCTGCTTTAACAGCCTCTTTTTTATTGCCTTCTATATTCTTATTTCAAAGAAGGTAAATATTTTTCAATAATAACATTCTCGTGGTGCTTTTGGTGTCCACAAATTATAAATCCAGCTGCACCAACAGACATTGGACTCCCTTCTATCTTTCCTGCATTATTAAATATTTCTTTATCAAATGAAGAAAATAAAGAAATAGAACTCTTTCTAACAGTTATAAATTCATCTATTAAACTTGACTTAGACCTTAAGTTGGGATAAGAATTTACAACATAGTCATCTTGTTCAAAACCATTAAGAGCACTTCCATTATTCCTAGCAAATGTAAACGCACGGTATTGTAAAACACGTTCTGTGTCGATTATATGAAGAAGCAAGGCCCTAATACTCCATTTACCTGCTGCATAACTATAATTATAATCTTCTACTTTTATAGCTTCTAATATAGGCACAAGAGAATCGAGACGGGCTTGCAGTTCAGAAACTAATTCTACTTCTTTTAAAGTATTTATATAGGTTTGATAGTACTCATTATATGTTGACTTATTTAATTCTGAAATATGCATTTAAACTACTATTTTATGATTGACACTAATTTAACAATGCTTATTCATATACCTATGTTATATTCTAATTTTTTTTGCATAATATTGTAACCATCACAAGAAAACCTAAGAATGAGAAAGAGTTTCAACCTTAACCAAACTTTTAAAAACAATATCCCTTAACCGAATAATCGTTAATGTTGAACCAGACTAAAACATACTCCCTCCTATTTGCTTTGTTATGTATTGCCACGATGTATTCTCAAAGCAATCAGAAAATAAATGCCTCTCTTATTGCAAAAGAGCATCTTATAAAAATTCAACAAGAAATAACTTTCTTTAATACAAGCAACGACACCCTTAATTCTGTGTATTTATACGATTGGAATAATGCATATTCTAATAAAAATACAGCACTTGCAAAACGCTTTGGAGAAGAGTTTAATAAAAGTCTTCATCTAGCAAAAAAAGAAGATCGTGGAATTACTGAAATACTAACTCTTACTGATAAAAATTTTAATTATTTAGATTGGAAACGTACCGATGAAGACGACCTTATTAAAGTTCAATTAAAATTTCCTATCTACCCTGGAAAGTCATATTCTTTAAAACTCTCCTATAAAGTACATCTACCGAGCACACAATTTACTGGTTACGGATATACAGATGAAAATAATTACAAGCTTCGTTATTGGCATATTACACCCGCTATTTATGATAATGGGTGGAAAAAATACCATAACAAAAATTTAAACGACCTAAATACCTTGACAAAAGAGATTGAAGTCGATTTCTCTTACCCCACTGAATACAATCTGATTAGTGATTTTGAGAATGATAAAAGTAAAAAAAATGATTCTGTTACAACGGCACACTTAAAAGGAGAAAATAGAGGAGATTTAAAACTTTATCTTTTAAAAGAACACGATTATTCGATATTTAAGAATGACAAATTAGAACTCATTTCAAATATAGAAAGTAAAGATCTTAATAAAGTTACTAAGACAATTTCTGCCGAGCGTGTTGTTGATTTTATCTATAGTAATTTAGGAGCTTATCCTCACAAAAGAATATTAGTTTCTAAAGAAGATTATAAAAGAAACCCTCTTTATGGCCTCAATCAATTACCTGCTTTTTTAAGGCCTTTCCCTGAAGACTTTCAGTACGAATTAAAGCTTCTTAAAACAACGCTAAACGAATATTTAAATAACACTATCTATCTTGACAATAGAAAAGAGAATTGGGTAAAAGACGGTATTGAGACTTATCTTTTAATGAAGTATGTAGATACTTACTACAAAGACATGAAACTCCTTGGAAAGCTCTCTAATATATGGGGGTTACGCTCTTTCCACTTGGCGCAAATGACATTTAACGATCAATATCCGTATTTGTATATGCTAATGGCTAGAACTTATTCTGATCAGCCTTTGGACAGTCCCCGAGATTCGCTAATTAAATTCAATGAAAAGATTGCTAACCGCTACAAATCTGGTGTTGGTTTAGCGTATTTAAATAGCTATTTGGGAGATGGATATATAGATCGAAAAATAAAACAGTTCTATGCTGAAAATAATTCAGAAGTAACACATGAAGAGGATTTTGAAGCTATTCTAAAGGAAGATGCTCCAAAAAATATAGATTGGTTTTTTGACACCTACGTTTCTACAGATAAGAAGATAGATTTTAAGATTAAGAGCTTTAAAAAAACAGACGATTCCCTATTAGTTACTTTAAAAAATAAGCGAAATACAAATGTTCCAATAACTATGTATGGAATCGATAAAAATGATTCTATTCTATTTAAAAATTGGTATTCCGACATTGAGAAAACACAAAATGTATTGGTTCCTAGGAAAGACGTAAAAAGGCTAGTTCTAAATTACGACCGAGTAATACCAGAGTTTAATGAGCGTGATAATTGGAAGTCTGTTAACGGATTTTTCTCCACCAATAGAAAGTTAAAAGTTCAGTTCTTTAAGGATACTGAAGATCCATACTACAACCAGATTTTTTACGTACCTGTTTTAAGGTTTAATATTTATGATGGGATAACGCCTGGAATAAGACTTTACAACAAAACATTCTTAGCAAAACCTTTTATATATGATTTACAACCATCTTATGCCTTTGGAGAGAATGCCTTTGTAGGTTCTGGATCTCTAAGATATCGAAAGTATGTAAATCATGATAATATGTATCTTATTGATGCATTTGTTGCAGGATCATCCTTTCATTATGCAGATGGTTTGCGCTACAGCACAATCACACCTTCACTTACTTTTCGCTTTAGAAATGACGATTATCGTTCTAACGAGCGAGAGCTATTTAATATGAGGTATGTAAATGTTATTAGAGATTTTTCTCCAGACATCAATACAGATCCAGACTATAGTGTTTTTAATGCTCGTTATGCATACGGAAATAACGGAATAATAAACTATAAATCTTGGTTTGTAGATTTACAGGTTGCAAGCGAATTTTCAAAAGTTTCCTTTAACTGGGAATACAGAAAGTTATTTGAAAGCAACCGTCAATTAAATATCCGCTTCTTTGCTGGGAAATTTATTTATAACGAAACAAACTCCGATTATTTCAGCTTTGCTTTAGACCGACCTACAGATTACCTATTCGATTATGATTATTTAGGGCGTTCCGAAGAAACTGGTATTTTTAGTCAGCAGCTCATAATTGCTGAAGGTGGTTTTAAGTCTAAACTCCCAAATCCTTATGCTAATGATTGGATTGTTACTTCTAATGCGAGTTTTAACCTTTGGCGTTGGATAGAGGTTTATGGGGATATAGGAATGATTCGTAATAAGAATGAAAACGCTCGCTTTGTATATGATTCTGGAATACGTCTCAACCTTGTAACCGATTATTTTGAACTCTATTTCCCTGTTTATTCCAACAATGGTTGGGAAGTTGCACAACCGAGATATGATGAGAAAATTAGATTTATTGTCACGTTAAGTCCTAAAACGCTAATCGGTCTCTTTACTAGAAAATGGTTTTAATTGCTTAGCTGAAATTTAGCAATCAATAGTTTAAATTAAAAGGTCTCATTCAAAGGCTATTCTAATTATATCAGAAATAAGTAGTAAAATGTAATAGATTAGAATTATTGTTATAAAAACAGTCTTTCATTTAAAATCATAAAAAAATTACAAAAAAGCACTATTTACCGCTTATAAAACACTTTTATTGAAGATATTTCAATTTTAACATTTTATATTGAAATATTATCATTTTATAAGCCTTTTTTTTAATTGCATAACCCATTCTTTTTGGCTATTTTTGCTAGCGTCACATAAAAAAACCTATGCAAACAAAACCCGAAACAAAACAAGATATTTCCTTTGAAGATTTTAAAGATCAAATACTTAACGACTACAAAATCGCGGTTACTAGTCGCGAATGTAGTTTATTAGGAAGAAGGGAGGTTTTAACCGGAAAGGCTAAATTCGGTATTTTTGGTGATGGTAAAGAGCTTCCGCAACTGGCAATGGCCAAAGCATTTAAGAATGGTGATTTTAGAAGCGGATACTACCGCGATCAAACTTTTATGATGGCTATTGGCGAATTAAGTATTAAAAATTTCTTCGCCGGACTCTACGCCCATACAGATATAGAAAAAGAACCGATGAGTGCTGGAAGGCAAATGGGAGGTCATTTTCTTACACAAAGTAATAATCCCGACGGAACATGGAAAGATCTAACGCAGCAAAAAAATAGTAGCTCCGATATTTCTCCTACAGGAGGGCAAATGGCTCGCTTATTGGGGTTAGCGCAAGCTTCTAAAATATACAGAAACGTTGGAGAAACGAATAATGAAGGTTTTTCTGTAAACGGAAATGAAGTAGCTTGGGGAACTATAGGTAATGCTAGTACTAGTGAAGGGATCTTTTTTGAAACAGTAAATGCCGCAGGAGTATTACAAGTTCCTATGGTAATTAGTGTTTGGGATGATGAATACGGAATTTCTGTACATGCAAAACACCAAACTACAAAAGAAAATATTTCTGAAGTTTTAAAAGGTTTTCAACGAACAGAAACCCAAGACGGATACGAAATTATCGTTGTTAAAGGATGGGATTACCCCGCTTTAATTGAAGCTTTCAATAAAGCTGGAGCTATTGCTAGAGAAGAGCATGTTCCTGTTTTATTGCACGTTATAGAACTTACTCAACCGCAAGGACACTCTACTTCTGGTTCTCATGAGAGATATAAATCTGAAGATAGACTTAAGTGGGAAAAAGAATACGATTGTAATGTTCAATTCCGTGAGTGGGTAATAAAAAATAATTTTGCCACAGAAGAGGAACTTAGTCAGTTAGAAAAACAGATTAAGAAAGAAGTTCGCGATGGTAAAAAAGAAGCTTGGAGTGAATTTTTAACTCCTATAAAATCAGAGAAAAAACATGTTGTTTCTCTACTTTCTGATCTTGCCAATAGTAGCAGTAATAAAAGCTTCATCAATAGATTAAAAAATGATCTTATTTCTTTAGACGAACCTTCTAAAAGAAATATTCTTTCTAATGCAAGAAAAGCATTACGCTACGTTGTACACGAAGAATCGGAGGCGAAGACTGAATTAATAAATTGGATAGAATCTTTTTACACTCGTACACAACCAGAGTATAGCTCTCATCTGTATAGCGAAACAAAAAATAACGTTACAAATATCGCTGAAGTACCCGCTTCCTATCAAGACGATAGTGAAATGGTAGATGGGCGTATTATCTTAAGAGATAACTTTGATAAGCTATTTGAAAACAATCCTAATGCGCTTGTATTTGGAGAAGATAGCGGAAACATTGGAGATGTAAATCAAGGGTTAGAAGGTCTTCAGAAAAAATATGGAGAATTAAGAGTTTCTGATGTTGGTATTCGTGAAGCATCTATTATTGGGCAAGGAATAGGAATGGCTTTAAGAGGTCTACGTCCAATTGCTGAGATCCAATATTTAGACTATATCTTATATGCTTTATATGTTTTAAGTGATGATTTAGCTAGTCTTTTATATCGTACACTCGGAAAACAAAAAGCGCCGTTAATTGTTCGAACTCGTGGCCACCGTCTGGAAGGAATTTGGCATGCTGGCTCTCAAATGGGAGGATTAATACATCTTTTAAGAGGAATGTATATCCTTACTCCAAGAAATATGACAAAAGCAGCAGGTTTTTATAATACCTTGATGGAAAGTGATGAACCTGCAATTGTTATCGAAAGCTTAAATGGATACCGATTAAAAGAGAAGTTACCTACAAACATAGGCGAGCTTAGAACTCCAATTGGTGTTGTAGAAACTGTAAAAGTAGGAACAGATATCACAATTGTTTCTTATGGTTCCACTCTTAGAATTGTAGAACAAGTAGGAAAAGAGCTTCTAGAAGTTGACATAAATGTTGAAATTATAGATGCACAAACCTTACTTCCTTTTGATATAAATCATGACACCATTAAAAGTGTCAAGAAAACAAATAGACTACTAATTGTAGATGAAGATGTTCCTGGAGGATGTTCTGCATACATTTTACAAGAGATTGTAGAAAATCAAAATGCATATAAATACTTAGATAGCGCTCCACAAACATTGACTGCAAAGGCACATAGACCAGCATATTCTAGTGATGGAGATTATTTCTCTAAACCTAATGCAGAAGATATCTTTGAAAAAGTATATGCTATTATGCACGAAACAAACCCAGAGAAATATCCGAAAATAAGATAATTTCTTTATTGAAATATAATAAATAGCAGCTACTGATTATTGTCTATAGCTGCTATTTTTTTATTCTTTTTTCTTATTTTCATCTGCCTTAAGCTTATCTATAAAGCTAATTGGAAGTTCGGCTTCCTTACCATATAATTTAATTTCTTGGATATCTGCTGGCATGTAATAACCAGCATCTTCTAAGGCTTCTTTTACTCTTCTAACCACATTCCCTTTTGTTATTAGAGCTTGCATTCCAAATTCCTTCGTATCTACCCAAAAGAAAACTTTTAAATTCACTGTGCTTGTATCTAATTTGTCTTCAGTAACAAAGTTTTGATGTATTTCATCACTCATTACCTTCGGCTCTTCGCTTAAAGCCTTTAATACAACTTTTTTAGCTCCATCAATATTATCCTCATAAGCAATCCCAATTATAAAGTCATACCTAAAAAATCCATCTTCCGTATAATTAGTAACAGGACGCGTAATTACATCACTATTAGGAATATACACATCTTTACCATCAAATGTTTTCAACTTTGTATATCTAAATTCTAAGGTCTTTACTTTCCCGAAAATATCTCCAATTTCTACCGTGTCATCTACATCAAAAGGGCGATTAAAGCTTAAAATTACTCCAGCAATAAAATTCTGACCCACATCTTTAAAAGCAAATCCTAAAACTACAGCACTAGCTCCTGCTGCTGCCAAAATCCCCGCGGAAATATTACCTAATCCTGCTGCATCCAATGCAAGCATGATAAAAATTAAAATAAGAATAAAGCGGATTCCTCTTCCTAGAAACTTACTCATTAATGGATCGTGTGTTCTTTTCTGAATTCTTCGCTTAGCAAACTCTCCAATCCATCCTGCGATAAAAATTCCTAATATTAAAATTAACAACCCTAAAATATATAGCGGAACTGCTTTTATAAATTCACGAAAGTAATTCTCTGTGGAGTCAGATATTTTTTCATAAGCCCCCTGATTAACGATTAGTAAGTAGAACATGAAATTGATTTTAAATGAATAGTCTTCTTAAAATTACTAAATAAAAACTACTGTTAGAAAATATTTTAAAATTGATTATATACACGACATTCAGAATATAATTTCCTAAATTTAAATTAACAAATTATAGCGTGTAGATATGAGAATTGAAAACGAATTAAAGTTAGGGTTTAAAGATGTAATGATTCGCCCTAAAAGATCTACTTTAAAATCTAGAAGCGAGGTTACACTCAACAGAGCATTTAAATTTAAACACAGTGATACTATTTGGAATGGAGTCCCGATAATCGCTGCGAATATGGATACCGTTGGAACCTTTGAAATGGCCACTGCTCTAACTAAACAAGAACTTATAACTGCTATTCACAAACATTATTCTCTTGAAGATTGGACCTCTTTTTTAGCTGATAAAAATGAAGATATTTTTAATTATATCGCTATTAGTTCTGGTACGAGCAAAGAAGATGCAAAAAAACTAAAGGAGATTTTAAGTGTTCATACAGGAATAAAACTTATCTGTATTGATGTTGCTAATGGATACTCCGAACATTTTGTAGATTTTGTAAAGTATGCACGTAACAGCCATCCTGATAAAATAATAATGGCCGGAAATGTAGTTACAGGAGAAATGGTCGAGGAGCTTATTCTAGCAGGTGCAGATGTTATTAAAGTTGGGATTGGACCTGGAAGCGTATGCACAACACGCGTAAAAACAGGTGTTGGATATCCTCAGCTTTCTGCTATTATAGAATGTGCAGATGCTGCGCACGGTCTTGGAGGACATATTATTTCTGATGGAGGTTGTAAAATTCCTGGAGATATAGCAAAAGCTTTTGGCGGTGGTGCAGACTTTGTTATGCTTGGAGGAATGTTAGCAGGACATACCGAAAGTGGAGGTGAGATAATTTCAAGAAATGGAGAGAAGTATAAAGCTTTTTACGGAATGAGCTCAGAAACAGCCATGAATAAACATGCTGGAGGCGTTGCCAATTATAGAGCTAGCGAAGGAAAAACCGTAGAGATTCCTTATCGTGGAGATGTAATACACACCGTTCAAGATATTTTAGGAAGTTTACGATCTACCTGTACTTATGTTGGAGCTAGCAGATTAAAAGAGCTTACTAAACGCACTACTTTTATTAGAGTGCAAGAGCAACACAACGAGATTTTTTCATAGAAAGCGTTAGCCAAAAATAGCAACAAGCAATTCTTTCAATAAATCTGCCTGAGAGATACTCCCAGCACCAACTCCCTTACTTTTTAAATCGATGTCTCGCAAGTGGGCTACAATATGGCTACATTGTTTCATATTGTAATTTCTGGCTGCTGTTTGATATTCTCCAACAAAATATGGGTTTACTTTTAAAGCACTGGCAACACTGCCTTTGGAATGGTCTTTTAAACCGTGATATTGTAATAATTGAGAATAGAAGTTATAAAGTAAAGAAACTGTTACTATCAGTGGGTTATCTTTTGGATTTTGAGAAAAATAAGTCACAATCCTAGTCGCTTTTACAACATCTCGCTCCCCTATTGCTTTACGGAGCTCAAAGTTATTGTAGTCTTTACTAATCCCAATATTCTCTTCGATATGTTTGGGAGTAATTTCTTCTTCCTTCGGAATTACAAGTTGTAATTTCTCTAGCTCGTTATTAATCTTCCCAAGGTCTGTTCCTAAAAACTCCACCAACATCTGTGTGGCTTTAGGAGTTATTTTATATTTTTTCCCAGCTAAAACACGACGGATCCAATCCCCAATTTGATTTTCATATAGCTTTTTACTTTCAAAAATATAACCAGATTTCGCAATTGCTTTGTAGACCTTTTTACGCTTATCAAGCTTTTTATACTTATAGCAAATTACCAAAACTGTAGTTGGCTGCGGGTTTAAAGCGTATGCTTCCAATTGATCTATTACTCGTGAAAGGTTTTGCGCCTCTTTAACAATAATAACTTGGCGCTCTGCCATCATTGGGTAACGCTTTGCGCTAGAAACAATCTCATCGATTGTAACATCTTTCCCATATAAAACGACTTGGTTAAAGCCCTTTTCTTCTTCAGATAAAATAGATTTTTCCATGAATTGTGAAATCTTATCTACATAATAAGGCTCTTCCCCCATTAAAAAATAAATAGGTTTTATATTCCCTGCCCTTACATCATTCACAATCTTTTTTATTTCATCCATAGAAAAAGAATCTATATTTTTTTTATCTCTTTAAATTGTTATTTCTGATATTTGTTATCATGCAACAACTGAATTTTCCAGCATATACATTTCGATTCAAAAATAGCGAAAATAAAGTCCATATTTTTGATCCTATCCGTAAAAAATTTATCCAATTACAACCCGAAGAATGGGTTCGCCAACACGTAGTTTCTTTTTTAATGGCTGAAAAAAACTACCCTAAATCATTAATAAATGTTGAAAAGGAACTACAAATCAACAGGTTAAAAAAAAGATATGATGTATTAGTGTACAATTCAGACGGAAGCATTCGATTGATTGTAGAATGCAAAGCGCCTGCTATAAAAATCACTCAAGAAACATTTGATCAGATTGCACGTTATAATCTTACCATAAAAGCAGAATATTTAATGGTTACCAATGGTTTGGATCACTATTACTGTAAAATGGATTACGAACAAGAAAAATACATATTTCTAAAGGATATTCCATCATATATGCGTTAATTTGCAACCGTTTAAATCTCTCACATAGAATTTTATATTGCGAATGAAAATAGCTGTTATTATACTGAATTGGAATGGTAGCTCACTTTTAGAAAAGTTTTTACCATCAGTAATCAGTTATTCTCAAAATGCTACAATTTATGTTGCAGACAACGCTTCAACAGATAATTCTATTTCTTTTTTACAGGAGCACTACCCTGCTATTAAAATCATTCAGAATAAAAGCAACGGAGGTTATGCTAAAGGTTATAATGAAGCCTTGAAACACGTAGATGAAGATGTTTTTTGTCTATTAAACTCAGATATTGAAGTAACTCCAAACTGGCTAATTCCAATCGAAGAAGCTTTTAAAACATATAAAGATGTTGCTATACTTCAGCCAAAAATATTAGACTTTAAAAATAAAAACTTATTCGAATATGCTGGAGCTGCTGGAGGTTATTTGGATCGCTTAGGTTATCCTTTTTGTAGAGGAAGAATCTTCCAAACGTTAGAAGAAGATAAAGGTCAATATAACGACGTAAAAGAAATTTTTTGGGCTACGGGAGCTTGTATGTTTATTAAAAAAGAAGTTTTTAATTCTCTAGGAGGCTTTGATGAAGATTATTTTGCACACCAAGAGGAGATAGATTTATGCTGGAGGGCACATAATAGAAATTATAAAATACTTTACATAGGCACTTCAAAAGTTTACCATGTAGGAGGAGCAACTCTAGGAAATATGAATCCTAAAAAAACTTTTTTAAACTTTAGGAACTCATTATTTTCAATTACAAAAAATCTTCCAAAACGTAAGGTTTTTCCACTAATAATTGCTAGATTGTTTTTAGATGGTATTGCTGGTGTTCGCTTTTTATTTCAATTAAAATTCTTACATCTATTTGCAATAATAAAAGCACATTTCAGTTATTACTACAACTTTATAAAAATCTTTAAAAAGAGAGATTGTATAAACAAAGATATTAAGTATTTTGAATGTACTTCTGTGGTAATTAGTTACTTCTTAAAACAGGAGAGGTTCTATGATGAAATTACAAACAAGAAAAGCCCGTCATAACCGCATTCATTTAAGAGAAAATTAACTAAAAACGCTGTACTTACATTTGCTTTTTATCTAATTTTGTTCTAAAATGTTAAAACGTTAATTAAGTAAAATTATAATTATGAAAAAAATTCTTTTATTAGGTGCCATGAGTGCCATTTTTCTAACATCTTGTGTATCTTCTAAAAAGTATGCTGAGTTACAATCTAAGCATAAAGAGACTCAAGATCTTTTAAATTCTGCTACTGTTAAGTTAAACTCTTGTCTAGCTGAAAAAGAAAATTACAAAGAGCAGATGGAATTGCTTAAGAGTAATAACATGGAGTTGATTAACAACATGGGTAATTTAACAACCTTAACTTCTAAAGGAGCAGATAACTTAGAAAAATCTTTAGAAAGTTTAAGAGAAAAAGATCTTACGATCAGAAAATTACAAAATGCTGTTACTCGTAGAGACTCTGTAAACTTAGCTTTAGTACAAAGCTTAAAAGGTGTATTGGGTAACTTAGATGATGAGGATATCAATATTAGCGTAGAAAAAGGAGTTGTTTATGTAAACATTTCTGATAAATTATTATTCTCTAGCGGAAGTACTACAGTATCTTCAAGAGCTAAAGAAGTATTAGGAAAAGTTGCTACTGTTGTTAAAAACAAGCCAGATTTCGAATTTATGGTTGAAGGACACACTGATACAGTGCCAATCCGTACAGCTGCAATTAAAGATAACTGGGACTTAAGTGTTTTAAGAGCTACTTCTGTTGTTAGAATTTTACAAGATGAATTTGGTGTTGCTCCTGCAAGAATGACTGCAGCTGGTAGAAGCCAATACGTTCCTGTAGCTTCTAACGATACTAAAGACGGAAAAGCTAAAAACCGTAGAACAAGAATTGTTATTCTACCTAAGTTAGATCAATTCTACAGTATGATTGAAGAAGGAATGAAAGATCCTAAAATTAACTAAGGATTCGTTCTAACAAGATAAATTATATCAAAGCATCGCCATTGGCGGTGCTTTTTTATTATCTTTATTTTTCTATTTATCAAACGCACAAAATGAGCAACAAATACATTATAAAATACACATTAGTAATCTTCAGCATCTTCCTTATGATTTCTTGTGAAACAAATACAGAGGGAACAGATGAAACCATACAAATGGTAGATTGGAGCGAAAGAACTGCTTCCATCCCCGCTAAAGACTCTTTGATAAACGGACAGACGTACTTATCTATCTATTCTCAAATATATAGTTATACGCTACACGGTAAACACGATCTTACAACTACGGTTAGCATTCGTAATACTAGCGACAAGGACACCATTTATATTAAAAAAGCAGATTATTACGATCATAAAGGGGCGTTAATACGATCTTATATGAAAAGTTCTGTTTATATGGCTCCTTTAGAAACTTTAGAGATTGTAATTGCTAAGGACGATAACCACGGAGGTTCTGGTGCTAATTTTATTTTTGATTGGGCAGCTCAAAAAAACAGTTCTATTCCACACTTTGAAGGAATAATGATTTCTACTGCAGGACAACAAGGATTGTCTTTTTCTACACAAGGAGTAAGAACAAAATAAAAAAGCTCCAACCATTTGGTCAGAGCCTTTTAGTATAATATTATAAATAATTACAGCTTAAGCCTTAAATAAAGGTCTGTCTGCCATTAATCGGTATACATGATTCTTAGCTGCTTCGATTTTAGTATCATCTTCACGATTCATTAAAACCTCATCAACTAAGTTAACAATAGCTTCCATATCTTCTTCAACTAAACCTCTAGAAGTTACTGCAGCAGTTCCAATTCTAATACCACTGGTAACAAATGGACTCTTATCATCAAAAGGAACCATATTCTTGTTTACTGTTATATTAGCCTTCCCTAACGCTTCTTCTCCTTCTTTCCCTGATAAGTTTTTATTTCTCAGGTCGATTAACATCATATGATTATCCGTTCCATCAGAAATAATATTATAACCTCTTTTTACAAATGCCTGAGCCATTGCTGCTGCATTTTTCTTTACTTGAACGATATAATGTAAGAAGTTTTCACTTAATGCCTCTCCAAAAGCAATTGCTTTAGCGGCAATAATATGCTCTAAAGGTCCTCCTTGGTTTCCTGGGAATACAGCACTATCTAAAAGAGAAGACATCATTTTAAGATTACCATTTTTCAACTTTAATCCAAAAGGATTTTCAAAGTCTTTCCCCATTAATATCAGTCCACCACGAGGTCCTCTTAAAGTTTTATGAGTTGTAGTTGTTACAATATGACAGTGAGGAATAGGGTCATTTAAAATTCCTTTTGCAATTAATCCAGCAGGGTGAGATATATCTGCCATTAAAATAGCTCCTACACTATCTGCTATCTTTCTGAATTTTTCGAAATCAATATCTCGAGAATAAGCAGAAGCTCCAGCAATAATTAATTTTGGTTGTTCTTTTTCTGCAACCTCAGCAATAGTATCATAATTTAAACGCCCTGTTTCTTTATCTACTCCATAAAACACAGGATTATATAATTTCCCAGAGAAATTTACTGGAGACCCATGTGTAAGGTGACCTCCATGAGAAAGATCAAAACCTAAAATTTTATCTCCTGGCTTTAAACAAGCTGCAAAAACTTCAGTATTAGCTTGCGATCCACTGTGTGGTTGTACATTAGCATATGCTGCACCAAAAAGCTCTTTAGCACGCTCTATTGCTATAGTTTCGATTTCATCTACAACTTCACACCCACCGTAATAACGTTTTCCAGGGTATCCTTCAGCATATTTATTTGTTAATACAGAACCGGCAGCTTCCATAACCTGCTCGCTCACAAAATTTTCTGATGCAATTAGCTCAATACCTTCTAATTGTCGCTTTTTTTCAGCCTTTATAAGATCAAAAATCTGTTCGTCTCTTTTCATTTCGGAATATTTCGTTAAAGAATGCTCAAAAATATAAAATAGATTCGGTTAATTAATAGAAAATGCTACCTTTAAATTCTAATTTATCAAACAATAATTAACAAAATTGTCATGTCTGATACAGCAAACAATCCAAATAGAAAATCTTGGCTAACAGTTCAACCAGAATCTGATTTCCCAATACAAAATATTCCTTTCGGTGTTTTTTTAACTAGAGACGATGTAATTACTATCGGTACACGTATCGGTGATACTGCAATCGACCTTGGAGCACTGCATCAATTAGGATATTTTAATGAAATCCCATTAACAGATGATATCTTTTTACAGGATACTTTAAATGATTTTATTTCTGATGGAAAAAAAACATGGAGACTGGTAAGAAATAGAATCGCTGAGATTTTTGATATAAAAAATGAAACTCTTAAAAACAATGAAGAGCATCGAAAGATAGTCCTTTTTGGACTTGATGAAATAGAAATGCAACTTCCTGTGCAGATTGGAGATTACACTGATTTTTATAGTAGTAAAGAGCATGCTACCAATGTTGGTACTATGTTTCGTGATCCTGATAATGCTTTACTTCCTAACTGGCTACATATTCCAGTTGGATACCACGGAAGAAGTTCTTCTATTGTTCCTTCTGGTATTCCGATTCACAGACCAAAAGGACAAACGATGCCTGCTGGCGCTACGGAACCAGTATTTGGACCATCAAAACTTGTAGATTTCGAACTAGAGATGGCCTTTATTACTACAGATGCAAATCAATTAGGAGAACCTATTCCGATAGAAGAAGCGGAAGATTATATCTTTGGAATGGTTTTATTTAACGACTGGAGTGCTCGTGATATTCAGAAGTGGGAATATGTTCCTCTTGGACCATTTTTAGCTAAAAATTTTGCTTCTTCTGTCTCGCCATGGATCGTAACATTAGATGCCTTGGAACCTTTTAGAGTAGAAGGTCCAAAACAAGATCCACAGCCTTTACCGTATTTAATTCATGAAGGAAAGAAAAGCTTTGACATCAATTTACAAGTGGATGTAACTCCTGAAAACGGCGAGCCACTTACCGTTACCAATAGTAATTTTAAACATATGTATTGGAACATGGCTCAACAACTTACACACCATACAATAAATGGATGTAAAGTAAATAGCGGTGATATGATGGGAAGTGGAACAATTTCTGGTCCAACACCAGATTCTTACGGTTCTATGTTAGAGCTATCTTGGAGAGGTGAAAAGCCTATTAAAATGAAAGATGGAACTGAACGTAAGTTTATAAATGATGGGGATACTGTTACCATGAGAGGTTATTGTAAGAATGATAATGTTCGAATTGGTTTTGGAGAGGTTTCTAATAAACTACTTCCTCCTTACAATCCAAACAATCCTAAAAAGGTTAAGAAATAATATCTTTTTTTTATAAAAATAGGCTGTCAAATTCGACAGCCTATTTTATTTTACCTTTTTAAATACTTCTTATAACACACGCTTAAATCGCTTTCCACATATTGTCCCTAATTGGGAATCTGAAAATATCCATTTTTAATATAAAGTGCAATTGCATCATGATAACTATTTCCAGTTTCTAATATTGCTTCTGAAAAACCTAGTTCTAGTGCCCATTTTTCTAATGCCAATAAAACAGTCGTAGCAATTCCTTCTCCTCTATAATCTGGATTCACATACATTCGCTTTACTTCTACTGTTGCAGCATCAAAAGGTTTTATTGCACCGCAAGCAACAGCTTCCCCATTTTTATAAACTACTATTACCTCCTTTAGGTTTTCTATTCTGTTATATTGATCATAAAACTCATGTGCATCACCGTCCATTTTAGCCAAATAGACATCTAAATGCTTCACTAAATCAATGAAATCAAGATTAGAAGCGTCGGTTTTAATTAAATGAATCATTTGCTATATAAACTCAGCAATTTTATCTGCATCTATTTGCCCATGGGATTCATTATAAACAGACTTCCCATTTTTAACTATCAATAACTGTGGACTTTCATGTATTACATTAAACTCCTGAGCAAGTGCATTAGATACATCACGATGACTCAAGATGTCCAAATAATAAAGTTTTGCTTTTTCTTCTGAAATAGCATAAGAGTTTTCAAAATTATTAAGTGCAAACCTACTGATACCACATCTTGTGCTATGCTTAAATATAACCACACATATAGATTTTGATTCCTCTTTAATTTCAGCAAACTGATCAGTAGCAATTAAAGGATTCCAATTAAGGGATTTATCATCTTTTTCTTCAGTTCCTCCGAAGATCGATTTAAAAAAATTCATAAATTTATAGTATAAAATTCTTATTCAAAATTTAAAACTCAAAGTAACTAATTAATTTGAGAATATAAGGCTATTTCATTAGTTGACAAAAGATAACAAAACTTACATCCAGTCAAAAAGTCAGCTCATTAACTCTTAAATGCGCCAAAAAGACAGTATTTAAAAAAGGTACGTTAATTGATTAATACCAAACAAAAATAAACTATAGATATAATGAATTTAAATAATTTCACCATAAAATCACAAGAAGCCATACAGCAAGCGCAACAGATTGCGCAAGGCTATGGACACCAGCAAATAGAAAACGAACATATATTCAAAGCGTTATTTGATGTAGACGAAAATGTATTGCCTTTTCTTCTGAAGAAACTAAATGTAAATATTACGCTATTAAAGCAATTATTAGATAGCACCTTAAACAGTTTCTCTAAAGTTGAAGGAGGAGAACTTATGTTGTCTAGAGACGCAGGAAGCACACTCAACGAAGCTAGTATCATTGCTAAAAAAATGAATGATGAATTTGTTTCTGTTGAACACTTAATCTTAGCAATTTTTAAATCTAAGAGTAAAATCGCCCAGATTTTAAAAGATCAAGGAGTAACAGAGAAAGCTTTAAAAACTGCAATTGATGAGTTAAGAAAAGGAGATCGAGTAACTTCTGCCAGTGCCGAAGATACCTATAACTCTCTAAATAAATTTGCTAAAAACCTCAACCAGCTTGCAGACGAAGGAAAGCTAGATCCTGTAATTGGCCGTGACGAAGAGATTCGTAGAGTTTTACAGATTTTATCTCGTAGAACAAAAAATAATCCGATGTTAGTTGGAGAGCCAGGAGTTGGTAAAACTGCGATTGCAGAAGGGTTAGCGCATAGAATTATACAAGGAGACGTTCCTGAAAACCTAAAAGATAAACAGATTTTTTCTTTGGATATGGGAGCTCTTATTGCGGGAGCAAAATATAAAGGAGAATTTGAAGAGCGACTAAAAGCAGTTATTAAAGAAGTTACTACTTCAGATGGAGATATTGTTCTTTTCATTGATGAGATACACACTTTAGTAGGCGCTGGAGGTGGACAAGGGGCTATGGACGCTGCTAACATCTTAAAACCTGCATTAGCAAGAGGAGAGCTTCGTGCTATTGGGGCTACTACTTTAGATGAGTATCAAAAATATTTTGAAAAAGACAAAGCTTTGGAGCGTAGATTCCAAAAGGTAATTGTAGACGAACCTGATACAGAAAGTGCGATTTCCATATTGCGTGGAATAAAAGAAAAGTACGAAACACATCATAAAGTTCGTATTAAAGATGAAGCTATTATTGCTGCTGTAGAGTTATCTCAACGCTATATTACGAATCGTTTTCTTCCAGATAAAGCCATTGATTTAATGGATGAGGCCGCTTCTAAAATCAGAATGGAGATAAACTCCAAACCTGAAGATTTAGACGTTCTCGATCGAAAAATCATGCAATTGGAAATTGAAATTGAGGCTATAAAAAGAGAAAATGATGAAAGTAAGTTAAAATCGCTCAATGCGGAGTTGGCTAACTTAAAAGAAGAGCGAAATGAGATTTATGCGAAATGGAAAGGAGAAAAAGATATTGTAGATGATATTCAAACTACAAAGGAAAGCATAGAACATTTTAAAGCAGAAGCAGAACGTGCAGAACGAGATGGTGACTACGGGAAAGTTGCTGAAATTAGATATGGTAAAATAAAAGAAGCTCAAGAGAAGTTAGAAAAACTAAAAGAGCAACTAGAAGTACAGCAATCTAATGGAAGTACGCTTATTAAAGAAGAGGTTACCAATGAAGATATTGCGGAAGTAGTAGGTAAATGGACAGGTATTCCTGTTACTAAAATGCTACAAAGTGATCGTGAGAAGTTATTACGCCTTGAAAGTGAGCTTCACAAAAGAGTTGTTGGACAAGAAGAAGCTATTGAGTCTGTTTCTGACGCAATTCGAAGAAGTAGTGCTGGATTACAAGACGCCAACCGCCCAATTGGTTCTTTCCTATTCTTAGGAACTACAGGAGTTGGTAAAACTGAGCTTGCAAAAGCTTTAGCAGAATACTTATTTGACGATGAAAGTGCGATGACTCGTATTGATATGAGTGAATACCAAGAGCGTCATTCGGTAAGTAGACTTGTTGGAGCTCCTCCAGGATATGTAGGTTATGATGAAGGCGGACAACTTACAGAAGCGGTAAGACGTAGACCTTATTCTGTTGTGCTCTTAGATGAGATAGAAAAAGCGCATCCAGATACATTTAATATCTTATTACAGGTATTAGATGAAGGTAGATTAACAGACAACAAAGGACGATTGGCTGATTTTAAGAATACTATTATTATAATGACAAGTAATATTGGTAGTCATATTATCCAAGAGAAATTTGAAGCAACCAAAGATGTAGAAAGTGCAACAGAAGCTGCAAAAGTTGAAGTTTTAGGATTACTAAAACAAAGTGTAAGACCAGAATTTATAAATCGTATTGACGATATAGTAATGTTTACACCACTTACTGCAGACAATATTAAATCTATTGTACGCTTACAAATAAAAGGAATTACAAAAATGGTTGCTAAACAAAATATAACGCTAGATGCTACAGAAGAAGCTATTGCTCATTTAGCAAAACTTGGTTACGACCCACAATACGGTGCAAGACCCGTAAAAAGAGTTATCCAAAAAGAGGTTTTAAACAACCTTTCTAAGGAAATCTTGAAAGGGGAAGTCAACGCTGATAGCATTATTCTATTAGATGAATTTGATGGAGAACTAGTTTTTAGAAATCAATCTGATTTAATAGAAAATTAACATTCAAAGCGTGTAAGTTTAAAACATATTAACCGACTGATAAACTGTTAGTTAAAATGATATGTTTTTAAGATTAGGTTAGATAATTCCTCGAGAATTATTTAATTTTAAGTTGGTTGGTTAGTTAAGGCACCCGTGGTATTTATATCACGGGTGTTTTATTTTATAGATGAATTTTATAAGCATGTTACAACAGAAATAACCATACGGTATTCCTAGAAATAAATTCAAGTCTTCAAAAAAAGATACCTTTCAGTATTATTTATTATATTTGATTGATTATACACCTTTTACAATGACATCTAAAGCAGAGAAAACTACAGAGTTTATTATTAAAACAGTTGCTCCAATTTTCAATAAAAAGGGATATACTGCTACTAGTTTAAACGATATCACTAAGGCTACAGGACTTACAAAAGGTGCCATTTATGGTAATTTTGAGAACAAAGAAAAGCTCTCTTTATATGCTTTCGATTTCAACTCAAACACCATCCTCTCAAGGCTAGAATTATATATGAATAAAGGAGAAACTCCTTTAGAGCGTCTTATATTTTTTGTGAAATTTTATAAAAACTATTATGATTTTACAAGTGATTTTGGAGGATGCCCAATTATAAACACAGGTGCCGATGCTAAAAATATGCATCCTGAGCTTTTAGAAAAAGTACAAGAAAGCATTAATAAAATTGAAAGTTTTATAAGTCATGAAATAAATGAAGCAAAAAAGATAGGGGAAATCCGGAATACAATATATGGCGATGTTTATGGTAAAAGATTCTTCAGCTTAATCCAAGGAGCCATATTTATGAGTCAGACTACAAATGACAAATCTTATATAAACGACTGCTTAAATGTTATTTTAGACACCATCAATCAGCGGTTTAAGTAGTTTTTTCTTTTGGAATTTTCAGCAATAAAAATACTCCTATTAAAAATATCAGTCCTAAAATAAGAATTGATGCACGCATACTTCCTGTTATCTGCGCCATAAAACCATAAAGAAACATTCCTATTACAATCCCTATTTTTTCAGCAACATCGTAAAAGCTAAAAAAAGATGCTGTGTCTTTTGTTTCTGGTAAAAATTTAGAATATGTAGAACGAGATAAAGCTTGTATTCCTCCCATCACCAGCCCTACGAAAGCAGCAGTAACATAAAACTGCTCTGGAGTAACTACAAAATAAGCAGTACAACAAAGAGCTACCCAAATAATATTTATAATAATTAAGGTTTTAATATTTCCTATTTTCTCAGAAACACGAGAGGTCAATATCGCTCCTGCTACCGCAACTAACTGGATTAATAGAATACTAATTATTAAACCTGTAGTTCTTTGGCTATCGCTTTCCCAAGCTAATTCCTCTTCTGCAAAATAAGAAGCTACTAACATTACGGTTTGAACCCCCATACTATATACAAAGAATGCTGCTAGGTATTTTTTTAATCTGATATTCTCTCCTAGTTTATTCCATACTTTTTTAAGCTCTTTAAAACCATTAAAAAGTACTATTTTTGTTATTTTCCCTTTATTACCATTCCCTTTAGGTAAATAATAAAATGAATATTGACTAAAAACTGCCCACCATACCCCTACTAATACAAAAGAGATTTTTGTTGGTTCTCCTGGTCCAGAAAACCCAAACCATTCATATTTCATAATCATTACTAAATTAAGTAATAATAGAAATACGCTTCCAATGTAGCCTAAAGAATACCCTTTGGCACTCAATCTATCTTGCTGCTCAGGATAGGCCACATCTGGTAAATATGAATTATAAAAAACTAAACTCCCCCAGAAACCAATCAATCCGAAGAAATAAATAGTTAAACTCAAATAGATATTTTCAAGATTAAACCAATAAAGTCCGATACTAGCTAACGAACCTATATAACAGAACATTTTCAAGAAAAACTTCTTATTTCCTGCATAATCGGCAATTCCAGACAATAATGGTGTCAATACAGAAACTACCAAAAAGGCAAAAGAAGTTACATATGTAATTAAAGGACCTCTTGCAATTTCTCCTCCAAAGATGGTTATCTTTTCTATTCCAGCATCTCTAAATAGCGCCCCATAGAATAAAGGAAATATAGCGGAAGCTATTGTTAAACTATAAACTGAGTTAGCCCAATCATAGAATGCCCATGCATTAAGTAACTTTTTACTTCCTTTTTGTAATGTTGCCATAATAATAATTAAAAAGAGAGAGCCTGAAAAGTTTTCTAAGCTGTTATCAAAACAACATTAGAGATATTCAACTTTTCAGACACTCTCTCCAAATATACTTATTTATAAAACTTCTGAAGTAAAAAATATTTACTTAAATGAAGTTACACCAAACTTTGCAGCTTCTTCTTTTGCTGCTGGTGCTAATGCTTTTAAATTCTGAATTCTACTTTCGTTAGAAGGGTGTGTACTCATTATTTCTGAAGGCGCTTCTCCTCCACTTTGAGCACTCATACGTTCCCAAAGCTTAGAAGCCTCATCTGGATTATAACCAGCAATTGCCATTAAACGTAACCCAATAGCATCAGCTTCCGTTTCATGACTTCTACTAAAAGGCAACATAACTCCTACTTGAGAACCAATACCATATGCTTGATTAAAAATGTCTAAAGTTTGAGCACTACTTCCGCTCATTCCTAATGCAACATTTCCTGCTAACGCTCCATATTGCTGTAATGTAGAAGCACTCATACGTTGTGCTCCGTGATTTGCTAATGCGTGTGCAACTTCATGCCCCATTACTACAGCTATTCCTGTATCGGTTTGTGTGATAGGCAATATCCCTGTATAAAAAACTATTTTTCCTCCAGGCATACACCAAGCATTTACAGTTTCGTCATCTACTAAGTTATATTCCCAACGGTAATCTTTTAAATACCCCTCATAACCATTTGCATTGAACCAACGTTCTGCTGCTTTAGCAATTCGCTGCCCTACTCTATTTATACTTTCTGCATCAGCGGTACCTTTTACAACTTTATTGGTTTGTAAGAAGTTATCGTATTCAGCAAAAGCAGTTGGAAAAATCTGATCATTAGACTTAAAGTTTAAAGTGCTCTTTCCTGTAAACGGATTCGTTGAACAACCAATTACTAACAAGATAAAAACCCCTATAGATATATACTTTTTCATTATCTTTTATTTATTATACTTACAAAATGATATTTATTTACAATACGAAAATAATAAAATATTAGAATCCTTTTATATGAAGTTGAGTAAATTCTTTCTGAATTGTCATGTTACCATCTCCATTAATCATTACTTCTTCCATAAGAATTTCTACATTATCAATTTCTACTGCATGTATTTTAAACGGCAAACCAATTAAATTTATTTTAAAACAATCATAAGGAGTTTCATATTTTCCTTCTTTAAATTGCTGTATAATTAACTGATTCTCTTTTCCTGTTAACTTAAAAGTTCTTAAGCTATAACGTCCCTTTTTATAATCATACCCATCACCAGCATCTTCAAAAACATTAGATTCTTCTTTTCCTAATTTATAATAAACATCTAATGTTAACTCTTCGATTTCTTTCTCCCCTACATATTGTTGAACAGGATATTTAGGGATAATGGCTCCTTCTTTTATAAAAATTGGAATTTTATCAATATCTGCCTCTACCCAACATTCTTTTCCTCCTTTAGAAACCTCTCCTCCCCAATAATTATACCAATTTCCTCTAGGAATATACATTCTTCGTCCTTTTGAGTTGGGTTCTAAAATAGGACATACTAATATCTGATTTCCGAAAATAAATTCATCATTACGGTAATGTGTATGCGGATCCTCTTGATCAAAATAAACAAGCGATTTCAACATTGGAATTCCATTTTCCGTATAGTCATAAAACATAGTATACAAATACGGGAGTAATTGATAACGTAACTCTATAAATTTCCTTGTAATATTTGTCACCTCATCATCGAAAGACCAAGGTTCTTGATTTCCATGATCTCCACTAGAATGGACTCTACAAAAAGGATGAAAAACCCCTAACTGAATCCATCGAGCAAATAATTCTCCTGAAGGTTGCTCTGCAAAACCTCCTATATCACTGCCTGTAAAAGACATCCCACTCATCGCCATACGCAACACCTGCACATTTGCAATCCACAGATGTTCCCATGTAGCAACGTTATCTCCAGTCCACGAAGAAGTGTAACGCTGTGTTCCAGAATACGCCGCTCTTGTTATTACAAACGGTCGCTTTGGGAAAGAATACTTTTTAAGTCCTTCATATGTAGCACGCGCCATTTGCATACCGTAAATATTATGTGCTTTTCTATGACTACAAAAATTACCTTCATAATTATGGCGAACGTCATCTGGAAAAGTTTTCCCAGGAACCTCCATTACTGCAGGTTCGTTCATATCATTCCAAACCCCTTTTACTCCAATATCTGCAATCAATTCTTTATACAATCCAGACCACCATTCTCTAACTTTAGGATTTGTAAAGTCAGGAAAATTACATTCTCCAGGCCATACTTTACCTTTCATATAAGGGCCATCTGCACGTTTACAGAAATAATCATTTTCTACAGCCTCTTTATAAACCCAATAATCTTTGTCGATTTTTATACCAGGATCTATAATTACTATTGTTTTAAATCCATCTTCAGCAAGTTCGGCAACCATTCTTTTAGGATCTGGAAAGTAATCTTTATTCCATGTAAAACATCTAAAGCCATCCATATAATCGATATCCAAATAGATAGCATCACATGGAATCTGCAATTCTCTAAATTTATTAGTGACTTCTTTTACTTTACTCTCTGGATAATAGCTCCATTTACATTGATGAAAACCTAAAGTCCATAATGGAGGTAATTCTGGCTTACCAGTTAAATCTGTATAGCCTACAACAACTTCCGCTACGGAAGGTCCATAGATAAAATAATAATTCATCTCTCCTCCATCTGCCCAAAAGCTTGTTATATTTCTTCTTTCGTTGCAAAAGTCAAAATGAGTTTTAAAGGTATTATCGAAAAAAATACCGTAGGCAGTATCGTGATGCATTCCTATATAAAAAGGAACACTTTTGTATAAAGGATCTTGGTCTTTACTATACGCAAACTGATCGGTTACCCAATTCTCAATACGTTTTCCTCGGAGATTTAATTGAGAAGGCTTATCTCCCATTCCATAAAAACTTTCCGACTCTTGGGAAAACTTGCTCATTTTTACAATATTCCCTCCATAATGATAACTTTCTTCCCAATGGAAACCTAATTCATCTTCATTTAAAATATTACCATCAAGGTCTAAAATTGCTAAACGAAGGTCTTTTTTAGATACACGAACTTCCAGTTTAGAAGTATGCATGGTAAAATGATCCTCTTTCTCTTCAATTCCAAGATAATTATATCCATAAGTAGCATCATCACAGATAGCATAAGAAAAGTCTGTTTCAAAATCTTGTTCTGCAGCATACCTAAAACGCAATACACTATCTCTTAGAAAAGAAATCTGCAGCGCCACATTATTTTTAGTATAGAATGTTATTTTATCTACCTCTTTTTTATGAGATGTAATCTGAGAAGGAAATAGGTTTCCTTTATACTCTAGTTCAGTATTAGTAATCATAAAATTGTTTTTTAAAGTCCCTTTGAAAAAAAGAAAACATCAAGACTGAATACTATATTTATTTAATTTTAAAAACCACAACTGATAATGGTGGTAATGTAATTTCTACTGAATAATCTCTTCCATTATAGGCAAATTCTTCTATTTGAAGCGTTTTACTATTTTCAATTCCACTACCATGATATTTAGTATTATCGCTATTAAAAAGCTCCTTTAAATTACCTTTACTCGGTAATCCAATTCTATAATTCTCTCTAACTATAGGTGTAAAATTACAGACTACAATTAGATCGTTCTCCACATAATGCCCTTTACGAATATAAGAGAGAACAGAATTATTAGCATCGTCAAAATTAATCCACTGAAAGCCTTCACTACTAAATTGCTTCTCATAAAGTGCAGGCTCTTCCTTGTAAAGCTTATTTAAATCAGCAATAAAAGATTTCACTCCTTTATGTCCCTCATACTGCAATAAATGCCAATCTAAGCTTCTTTGAAAATTCCATTCATCAGATTGCCCAAACTCGCTTCCCATAAACATAAGATTTGTTCCTGGATGTGTATACATATACCCAAAAAGCAATCTTAAATTTGCAAAGCGTTGCCATTCATCTCCAGGCATCCTACCAAAAATAGAGCTCTTTCCATGTACCACTTCATCATGACTTAATGGTAGCATAAAATTTTCTGAGAAAGCATATGTCATACTAAAGGTAAGATCATTCTGATGATACTTTCTATGAACGGGACCTTTTTTAAAGTATTCTAGTGTATCATGCATCCATCCCATCATCCATTTCATTCCAAATCCTAAACCACCTAAATAAACAGGCTTAGAAACCATAGAAAAAGAAGTCGATTCTTCTGCAATAGTTTGTACTCCTTCAAAATTAGCGTAGACAGCTTTATTCATTTCCTTCAGAAAAGAAATAGCTTCTAAATTTTCTCTTCCCCCGTAAATATTTGGATCCCACTCCCCATCTTCACGAGAATAATCGAGGTAAATCATCGAAGCTACAGCATCCACTCTTAATCCGTCGATATGAAACTTATCAAGCCAAAAAATAGCATTACTAATTAAAAAAGCACGCACTTCATTTCTTCCATAATTAAAAATAAGGCTCTTCCAATCTGGATGATATCCTTTTTTTCTATCGGGATGCTCATAAAGGTGAGAACCATCAAAGAATCCTAATCCATGGGCATCATCAGGGAAATGAGAAGGCACCCAATCTAAAATAACTCCTATTCCTGCTTCATGCAGTTTTTCCACTAAAACCATAAACTCTTCAGGCTTTCCGAAGCGAGAAGTAGGTGCGTAATAGCCTGTTATTTGATACCCCCAAGAAGGATCGTAAGGAAACTCCATTACAGGCATGAACTCCACATGTGTAAAGTTCATTTCTTTAACATAAGAAACAAGCTCTTCTGCAAGCTCTAAATAGTTTAAAGATCTACCAGCCTCTTCAATTTTACGTTTCCAAGAACCGATATGGACTTCATAAACAGAAAAAGGGTTATCTAGATTATTAATATTTTTTCTGTTCTCCATCCAATCGATATCCTTCCACTTATGCGAAGTATCCCAAACTACAGATGCTGTATTTGGCGATTGCTCACTATAAAAGGCAAATGGATCTGCCTTTTCAGTTTCTATATCTTGATTGTTAGAAACTATTTTATATTTATAAATGGTACCTTTTGTTATTCCAGGAATAAAACCTTCCCAAATTCCAGACTCATCCCACCTTACATGAAGAGGATGCTCTCCCTTTTGCCAATAATTAAAATCTCCAACCACAGAAACAGCTTTAGCAGTTGGTGCCCAAACGGCAAAATAGCAGCCTTTAACGCCATCTTTTTCTATAATATGAGCTCCCAACTTTTCATAAAGTCGGTAATGGGTTCCTGATTTAAATAAATCGATGTCAAATTCCGTAAATAAACTATGTGGTATCACTTTCATCATACTACAAAATAGCTATTTAAAATGGTGTTTCTATCATTGCAAAGCTTATTTTTCATCTTTTGGTTTTATTTTTTCTGCTTCTTAAATGTATAAAAAAAGGAATTAAAATTAATACATTGCAGCTTAAATCGATTTTTAAAATGTCAACTAAGAAAGAAAACTATCAGCAGACCATAAAAATTCCAAGACTAATTACCTATTCTGCAAAAACGTTACAGTTTATTTCTCCGAAGATAGCTAGTAAATATGTATCAAAACTATTTGCAACTCCAATAAAACATCCTACTCCTAAGAGAGAGCAAAAAATGAAAACTGAGGCCATTAAAGAGCCGATGTTTGTTCCATCTATAAACAGGGAGATTGTAATTTATAAGTATGGAGTAAGTTCTAAAAAGATTTTACTTGTTCATGGATGGAGCGGCCGCGGGACACAGCTTTCTAAAATTGCAGATAGACTATTAGAAGAAGGCTACAGTACGATAAGTTTTGATGGCCCTGCACATGGTCTCTCTGGTGGAAAAACTACAAATATGCTAGAGTTTATTGATGCTGTAATGGAAATCGATAAGAATTTTGGCCCTTTTGAAGCTGCCGTAGGTCATTCTTTTGGAAGCATGACACTTTTAAACACTGTAAAAAATGGACTCCAATTAAATGCTATGGTGCTAATTGGTAGCGGAGATAAAATAGATGATATTATTTACGACTTTACCTCTAAATTAGGACTGAAAGAGAAAATTGGAGATATCATCAAAACAGATTTAGATAAGCTCGCTATGGAAGATGTAAATAATTATTCAGCGAGTATTGTTGCTGAAAAAGTTGATATTCCCGTGCTATTGATGCATGATAAAAATGATTTAGACTCCCCTCTTTCCTCATCTGAAAATATCCACCAGATTTTAAAAAATTCACAACTGTATGTTAGCGAAGGACTTGGGCACCGTAAGATCCTTGGAGACCAAAAAGTAATACAGAAGCTTGTGGAGTTTATAAAAGAACATTCATAAAAAAATAGTATTTTTAAACCATTAAAAATAATGGCATAGCATTTGCAATTGATTAACAAAACAAATCATTATGAAAAAAATAATCACACTTTTATTTGTATCAGCACTTATACTTACTTCTTGTAGTGGAGAAGATGGCCGAGATGGATTGGACGGAATGGACGGTGTTAACATCGTTGGAGAAACATTTGAATATAATAATGTAAGCTTCTCTGAAACTAGCAATGTATTCGAAGCTACATTTGACCCGCCTTTAGTTGAAGGAGATGTAATGCTCGCATATAGATTAGAATCGGTTTTTAATGGTCAAGATGTATGGGAGCCGTTACCAACAGTATTCTTTAATCCTGATACTGGAGACGACTTAAGACACCGATTTAACTTTACCCTAAGTGATATCAATATTATTGCTGAAACTTCAAATTTTTCAGCTTTTGGGGAAGATTTATTAAGCAATCAGACTTTTAGAGTTGTTATAGTACCTTCAGATTTGATTAACGAGGTTGATACTTCTAATATCAATGAAGTTATGGAAGCTGCTAATATCAGCACTATACAGAAAATGAATTAAAAAAATAAATAATATATTCTTAAAGCTCGAAGATATCTTCGGGCTTTTTTTATACAATAGTTATTCCTTACGCTCTTTCTGAATTATAACATTCATAAAGGCATATAATTCGTGCATTTCTTTCTTACTTGAATTTTTCCCTACGCTTCCTATAAAATACAATGCTATCCATATTAAAACTAATAGCATCATAATACTCAATTGCATACTATAAGTTTTATCTAAAGACCAATTTGTATAAGCCCAAACAGCAATTCCTATAAATAATGCCGCAACCATAAAGTGAAAGAACATAAATAAACTCCAAACGGTAGGATTGGGTCCAAAGAGTCCGTACAACAAACTAGAATTTTCATCTATAGCATTAATCTCTAAATGCAATTGTGGAGACCAAAAATGTTGCTTTGCCTTAGGATATTTTATAAATACATGATCATCGATACGAGTAATTATAAAATCTTGCTGTGTTACTTTACTATTTTCAAAGGTCTTTAAAACAGTTTCACTCCTTATAGATAATTCCTTTTTAAACCTCGGTCTTAAAACAATCGTGTTAGTTGTAGACATTTATATATTAATTTTTTAGCCTATAAATTATAATATCTCTAAAAGTAACTTATATAAAGTATAAATTTGAAAGGAATTTAAAACTAATTCGACTAAAACTACGTAAGTAACCTTAAAATACACATTATTTATATGAAAAATATATTTCTCCCTTTTATCCTTATTTTACTGTTTAGCTGTAATACTAAAGCTCAAGATAATAAACACGAAGCTAATACTAAAGAAGGCTCTAAATTTCCTATTTCTAAGACTGATGCTGAGTGGAAAGAAATACTCACTCCAAACGAGTATGCTGTTTTACGAAAAGCTGCAACAGAGCGTCCTTTTACGAGTGAACTTCTTGAAAACAAGCAAACAGGAACATACGTATGCGCTGCCTGCGCTACTCCACTATTTAGAAGTGAAGATAAATTTAAATCTGGTACTGGATGGCCTAGTTTCGATAGAGCTATAAAAGGAAATGTAGCCTATGGGGTTGATAATAAGATTGGTGTTCCCAGAGACGAAGAACATTGTGCAAAATGCGGTGGACATTTAGGCCATGTATTTGATGATGGGCCGAGAGAAACAACTGGAAAAAGACACTGTATAAATGGAGTCGCTTTAAATTTTGTTCCAGACGAAAAATAAAATTTACAGTATATAATTACTATGTAATTAACAGTTACTTTTCTATTTAAAACACAGAAAAGTAACTGCTTTTTCTATATAGCAAAACGCTTGATTATATACTTAAAAAGTTTTGAGAAAAGTAATCCCAAAATCATTCCAATAGATATACCTGTTATTACATCTAATGGATAATGTACTCCTATATAAATTCTACTATAAGCCACTGTAATTCCCCATATTACCAAAACCATTGGCAACCATTTATAATTTTTATTCAAAAGAATAGAAAAGAAAGTAACTACTGCAAACGAATTAGATGCGTGTGCAGAAAAGTACCCAAACTGTCCGCCACAATATGATTTTACTAACCTCATTAAAGGAACAATATTCTCCTCATGGCAAGGTCTTAGTCGTTCAAAACCATATTTAAAGGCATTAGCTAATTGATCTGTAACACCTATCATTAAAGCAACTAATACTAAAACTACAATTGTTTTTTTCCATTTTAATGTACGAAGACATAAAATGAGGAGAAAAACATATAAAGGGATAGAAGACCATTTATCTGTCATAAACATCCAAAAGGCATCATACGGCTCACTTCCTAGTCCGTTTAAGTATAAAAAAAGCTGCTGATCTTTATCTATTAACGTCTCCATATTCTAAGCATCTCCGTATCTACTCACCTCACGATCGTAGAACTGATTTGCAGCTTCAATAAGACTCTCCGCTTCTGTCGTAAGTTCTTTTTCATCTTCAGCAGAAAAATCTTCTAACCATTCTACTTCGTCATTCTCAAGGTTAATTATAAACTGCGGATATTCTGTATGAATTATAAAAATAGCATCTGGATAGTCTGTGTTATCTCCTAATATAAATTTTGGTAATTCCATTTTTTAAGTAATTATTTCTTGTTATTTCTGAATATTTTAGTACTTCTATTATATAATATACTTCTACCCTTCAAAGGAACTTATTCCTGAGAAGCAATGAGTTTTTTTGTTAGATAATTAAATCTAAAGTACAAAAATATCGCGGCAATGGTGAGACCTGATAATAAACCAATCCAAATCCCCATATTCCCTAATGACGTTTTTAGTCCTAAATAATAAGAAATCGGGAAACCTATAACCCAATACGCTATAAAAGTTATTATCGTAGGGATCTTAACATCTTGCAAACCTCTTAATGCTCCTAAAAATGTTACTTGAAGTCCGTCAGAAATTTGAAAAAAAGCTGCTATCAATAGTAATTGTGCTGCTACCGTAATTACTTCCGTATTGTCTGCGATGTTTACCAAATCGTTTTGATCCAAATAAATAGTAGGAAGCCAATGTCTAAATACAATAAAGAAAAGAGCAAATACAACTTCTATTAAGAACGTTAGAAAAAATACAGATATTGCTATTCTACGGAGTTCTTTATAGTTATTTAATCCTTTTTGGTTTCCAACTCTAACCATTGCAGCCACACTTAGACCTACTCCAACCATGTACGTCATACTAGAAAGGTTTAAAGCGATCTGATTTGCTGCTTGTGGATTTTTACCTAATACACCACTTAGCCATACTGCAGATGTAAAAATAGCAACTTCAAAAAACATTTGTAAAGCGGAAGGAAGTCCTAAGTTCACAATTTTCTTCATCATAGATTTCTCTATAACCTTCCACTTAAAGTTAGTTATATATTGACTAATTCTAGAATTATTTTTGAAAAGCCACCATAAGAAAATCACCATCATAAATCGTGAAACTAGCGTTCCAATAGCTGCTCCAATGATTCCGAGTTCTGGAAATCCAAACTTTCCAAAAATGAATAAATAATTCAATACTATATTTACCACATTAGCAACAATGGTTGCATACATTGGGTATTTTGTAGCGGACAAGCCATCCGAAAATTGCTTTAGTGCTTGAAACATAATAAGAGGAACTAAAGAAAATGCTACTAAATCTAAATATGGTAATGCAATTTCTACCACTTCACGTGGCTGATCCATAAGATACATTAGTGGCTTTGCAAAAAGTAAGACTACAAAAAGTGCTAAACCAATAATTGTACTTAGAAAGAGTCCGTGTTTTAAAGAAGATCTCCCCATCTCTATATTTCCAGCTCCATCGGCTTCTGCTACCAAAGGAGTTATCGCTGTAGAAAAACCAATCCCTAAAGACATCGCTATGAATATAAAACTATTCCCTAAGGAAACTGCCGCTAATTGTGCTGTTCCCAATTGCCCTACCATTATATTATCTGCAAAAGCAACAAATGTATGCCCTAACATTCCTAATATAACTGGGAATGATAATTTTAAATTATATGCAAATTCTTTAGTGTATTGTTCTAAAATCATGAAGCGTTTTTGAAAGCGCAAAGATACATTTTACGGTTATGTTGTCCTAATGAAAGATTGGTTTTAGCTTTCTTGTTTAATTACAATAATAAAAACTCACAAAAACCTGAATTCCAAAAGAATAAATACAAGCATAAAAGCTTTTAAAAATGTATCTAAAATTCAAAGTTGAATTATAAAAAACGTTCGGAACCATATTACAACATTAGTCATAAACAAAGAGAAAGCATGTTTTATATTTCTGAAGTTTATGCCTTTTTAGCTTCTTCCCAAAAGACATCCATTTCCGCTAATGTCATATCTGAAAGTGGTTTCCCAAGGTCTTTAGATTTAGCTTCTAAATATTGAAAGCGCTTGATAAATTTTTTATTAGTGCGCTCTAAAGCATCTTCAGGATTAATCTTTAAAAATCTAGCATAATTAATCATTGAAAACAGAACATCTCCAAATTCGGCTTCCATTTTATCATGATCTTGCTTATCTACTTCTACTTGTAACTCTCCAAGCTCTTCCTGTAATTTTTCAAAAACTTGTTGTGGCTCTTCCCAATCAAAACCTACTCCTGCTACTTTATCTTGTATTCTACTTGCCTTTACTAATGCTGGTAAACTTTTAGGAACTCCTTCAAGCACACTTTTCTTTCCCTCTTTCAGCTTTAATTTCTCCCAATTTTGCTTTACCTCTTCTTCATTTTCTACTTTAACATCACCATAAATATGTGGATGACGGTGAATTAATTTTTCAGAAATTCCATTGGCTACATCTGCAATATCAAAATCACTTGTTTCACTTCCAATTTTGGAATAAAAAACAATATGCAATAATAAATCTCCAAGCTCCTTTTTTACTTCCTCAAGATTATTATCTAAAATAGCATCACCAAGCTCATATGTCTCTTCAATAGTTAAATGCCTTAAGGTTTGTAACGTTTGCTTTTTATCCCACGGGCATTTTTCTCGCAACTCATCCATTATTGTTAAGAGTCGGTCTATTGCTTTTAATTGATCTTGTCTGGTATTCATAAATTATCTATTGACTAAGTGCTACTTTCTTGTAATTTTTATACTGTAAATAACGCCTTTTTGCTTCAGAAAAAACAGGAAACTCTTCTCCTTTTTTCTTGTTTAGAATTGCAATTTGGTAAGTTACTCTCCATAAGAATAACATTTCTTTCCAAGCGTCAAAAAGTTTATAGTTAGGATCATATATATGTGTAGGCTCTGCTCCCACTCCATTTACTTCTAGAATTTTAAAATTTTCACCCTTTTTTAAGTCTTCTATAGATTTTGCCCGAATATCAAATCTTCCATAATAAAAGCCTTCCATTTTTGAGCATAACTGATCAAAAGTTTTTAGGAGTGAAGTATCTAAAATAGCATTTCCATTGATGAATTTTGTTCCTCGATTGTGATTTCCTATCACTTCAAGGGTAAAATGCTCACCATTATCCAATACTTCATTCCATTTATCTAAAAACTTAACTTTTAGTCTTTCATATTGAAGAAAAGCTCTTGGATTTGCCATAATAAGTTCAGAAAATGTACTTCTTCCATCTCCTGTAATCGACAAAAATTCTTTTAATGTTATAGAAGGAATATTACCGTGAGCTTCATTAGGATATCGATAATAAAAAATACCGACTTCAACCGAATAATCTATATATTCTTGAACAAGATAAGATGCTTCTTTAAAGTTAACATTCCTCAATTCATTTTCATTCATACAACGCTGAACGAGTACTCCTCGAAAACCAATATTAGGTTTTACAATTATAGGGTATGATAAATGATTTGCAGCAATTAACTGTCTTATTTTATCTAGACTAGTTCCTTTTGCTATGTAACAAGCCTTTGGACGATGTTCTTCGGGTACTAATCCTAAAGTTTTATATTTTCTATCACTTAAAATGAACCCTTCTTTAATGGCTGGATTTACCTTTAAGAAAAAAAATAAGCTCTTAGCTTTAATTGAAAGATAGAAATGTTGAAAAAAAACAGGAATATATAAAATCCACATAGGCCAATACTCCCATGAATTCAACTTTATATACCATTGCTTTATTTTCATCGCCTACTTATAAACGGAAGTTTTGTGTCTTTTACAACTAATACTGTAATACAGCAAATCATCACTACACATGCTAAGATAAACAAAGTTCCTCCATCATTATTATAATTAATTCCTATAATAGCAATATGAGAAAAAATTGCACCTACCATTAAACCAATACCTAACAAAGCTCCAATATGGGATGTTTTTCTAAATATTAATAGCAATGCAGTTATCAATTCAAAACAACCTAAAGCGATCCTTCCAAACGGTTCAACACCTAATTCTGTGAAGAGTTTTATACTGTCAGGATGTGCTGAAAATTTAAAATATAAACTTTGAATTAATAAAATAGCGGCTATAATAGCAGCAACACGTTCGATATAATACTTCTTATTTTTCATAAAGCTTACGCTTGAATTAAGTTACTTCCTAAGAAAATCTCACAAAGCTAATTGTAGAAAATAATACAAACAAGATACCTTTTTATAAGGGAAATCCACTAAATACGAACACATTATTTACATAATTATTTATTTACCAAACTATTACCAAGACTTTTAACAGCATCAATTCTACTGAAATAATCTATTGATAATCCTTCAGCGTTCTTAAATAGTTGAGTTGTGCTTACGGTTTCTACTTGTGGTTTTTTTAATAAAAAAAGTTCGTTATCATGAAGGTTTAAAATAGTATTTGATGTAACATTTTGTTCAGCAATAAAACTTTCGAACATATTTAATTTAAGATCATGCATTTTTTGATCATAAAGACTTGAAGAAGACCAAAGATGCGGTATCGATTTACTTAAAAATTGAATGTGATTTTTAGTTCCGTCCCAAACTAACACTTGCAAAAAATCATCAATGAGAATTAAGGTGAATGGCTCTATGTTAGCTAACGAAACTGATTCTATAAATTCTAAGAACGAAGCATCCTTAAAAGACTCTAAAACAAAGTGCCCCCTACTTTTTGCATAAGGAGTTTTCCTTTCATGCTTAATAAAGCCTCCATTTAACAGGCAAGCAACTTTTGTAGTACCATTTGTAGCAATCCATGTACCTCCCTTTTCTTCATCTATAGGCGCTTTTAACACTACATTTTTAGCGACCTTTATAGTTTGTGGAGGCAATGTCTTTCTATTTGGATCTTCATCTCGATTAGAAGTAAGGTAAAAACCCTCTTTGGTAGGAATATAGCTTACTGTGCACATATATTTTTATTTCTAATGGTAGAAACCGCAACCCCAACAGATTTATCCAAAGTAATAAGAGGGTCTAACGCTTTTATACCTATTTTAATAATTGCAAGATGATGTATTGTATGTTCGATATTATAAATGAGCTCTCTTTTAACAGAAGTTGCCACATCTATTTTATTTAAAGAATCTAAAGTGCAATAACTCGTCTGTAGTACCAAGTCGACATTCAGGCTGAGTTTATTTACTTCTAATAAAATCTCATCTATTATTTTAATACAATATTCTGGTGATACTTCAAGTTCCGAATCACGCTCACGATTATCGTAATTAACAATTCCACTTTCAATGCCAATTAGTAGACATTGATAAAACTCTATAATATGACGAGCATGCATTCCTATTGAAGAATCGCTCAATAATGCTATAGGTTTTACAAATTGCTCTGAAGAAAGTTTTAGAATACTATTTTTAAGATGTAATAAATTTATTTTAACAGTGTCATGAATCATCGGACAGTTATATTTTAACATAAGTGTTTCTAAAATTAGAATCCTTACATAATAAATTTACTAAAAAAGGGAGTTTGCAAATTTGCAAACTCCCTTTTTTATCAACATACTTATAAAACGTACTATTCTGAAGCTTTATCTGCAGTAACTTCCGCTGCTTTCTCTTCTTCAGTTGTTTCTGCTTCGAAGTTGTTTAATCCTTTATCATGAAGTAAGTTATACCATTGTATTACTTTTTTAATATCACTAGGATATACTTTATCTTCATCATAGTCAGGAAGTACTTCAAAAAAGTACTCTTCCAATTTTATTTTAGAATCTTTGTGACTAATGCTTGTTTTCTCTCCATTTTCTTTCTCCTTGATCTTATTGAGAACATCACGAAGAGGAACTTCTTCCGTTAATGTATAGATGGCTATTTCTGAAAGTAAGCTAACGTTATTTCTTAAACCTACACTTATCTTCTTTCCATCCAACAATGATTCAGCAACAAAACCTGATCTAGTTTGTGCCTTTAATTCATAAAGTCCTGGTTTCCCTGAAATGGCTAATATCTTATCTAAGCCCATAAATTATAATTTTTTGAGATCGCAAATATCAATGCTTTGGTTATATTATCAAAACGTTTAACGTGCTTTTTTAGCATCTGGAAAACGCATTTTGTAATCTATTCTTATTTTTCCTTTTGAAATATTAGTAAGCTTTCCTTTTAGAAGTCTTTTTTTAAGAGAAGACAGCTTATCTGTAAATAAAATTCCTTCAATATGATCGTATTCATGTTGAATTACTCGTGCAGCCAATCCATTATACTCCTCGACATGCTTATTAAAATCTGCATCGTAGTACTCAATTTTAATATTTGCTTTTCTAGAAATATCTTCACGGATATCTGGAATACTTAAACACCCTTCATTAAAAGCCCACTCCTCTCCAGTTTCTTCAACGATGGTAGGATTTATAAACGCCTTTTTGAGAGACCTAAGTGATTCTTTTTCTTCTTCTGAAAGATCATCATCATCAGCAAAAGCAGAAGCATCTATTACAAACAAACGTATTGGTAATCCTACCTGTGGTGCAGCTAAACCAACTCCATAAGCATTATACATGGTCTCGAACATACTATCAATAAGTTCGGCCAATTTAGGGTATTCTTGTGGAATGTCTTTAGCTACCTTTCTTAGAACAGGATCACCATATGCTACAATTGGTAATATCATAATAACTATTAAAATTAAGATTGCAAAAATACAAAGTAATTCTAATAATGCTATGGAAAGTCGTAAAAGATGCCGATTTAATTACTAATTATATCGAAAGTTATTTAACGATTACCTTTTTTGTGGTTTGAAAACTAGAAGCTGAAACATTTAAAAAATAAACTCCTGTATCCATATCAGAGATACTAAAAGTAAATGTAGTACGTTCTGTTTCTAGCGTTTTTACCATTGTACCTGTAATATCGTAAAACGTTAATCGTTTTACTCCATTTCCAGCCATGTTAATATTTAACATATCTTTCTTATTAACTGGATTCGGGTAAACTTTTAATGAATCGTCTTGAACAGATTTTTCATCGTTGTAAAATGCTAACATACTTTCCAAAGACCATTGTGAGTCGTTTGGATTAGTGAGAGGGTTCGTGGTTAATGACTTTGTGTGGGGCACAATCATTTCAACTTTATTCGCCATAAGAGGAAAAACAAGTTGCATAAAAAAGCATAAGATTAGGGTAATTCTCATTTCATTCACTTTAATTTTTTGATTTAAAAAAGCCTGTTTAGGCGTATAATAATCTAATTATCAAACACAAAGTTAATAAAAAATGAGTACGAATTTAAATTCTACCTAAAATAAATATCAATTATATGCAAATAGTTTATTTACTATAAAGGTAAGATTGTAAAATTACTGTAGCGCTTACCTCATCCAGTAACTCTTTATTACGGCGTTGTTTTTTCTTCACACCACCATCTATC
Organism: Joostella atrarenae; assembly: GCF_021764745.1. Taxonomy (GTDB): domain Bacteria; phylum Bacteroidota; class Bacteroidia; order Flavobacteriales; family Flavobacteriaceae; genus Galbibacter; species Galbibacter atrarenae. The sequence goes on from NZ_JAETXX010000003.1 coordinate 64,707, forward strand.
ATACTTTGAAAAGCAATTTTAGAAGTAAAACGCTCATCAACGCGTTCTATGGGAAGATTAGGAAAACTTGCTCTTATTTTCTCTATATAAGTAACAATTACTTGCTCTACATCAGAAAATTCATTGTTTAAACGTTTAGGTTGCCCAACAACTATTAACTCAACATTTTCTTTTTCTGTATATTCTTTCAAAAATGATAATAACTCTGGAGTCTTAACTGTTGTTAAACCGGAAGCAATAATCTGAAGCTCATCTGTGACTGCTATTCCCGTTCGCTTTTCACCAAAATCTATTGCTAAAATTCTACCCATTATAGATGTTTTGTACAAAAATAACCTTTTAAATAGAGTTAATACTTAAATAGTAGTTATTAATACGATCAAAATCACAATGTGGTTTTTAAAACAAAATGTTATAAAATGTTATAGTTGTAAAATAGTAAGGGAAATAGAAGGAACAGTTTTATATTTGCAACAAAATTTTAGTTTACATGAACGAGATACGTACAATCATAGAAAATGCCTGGGAAAACAGGGACTTATTAAAAGACGAAAATACAGTAAAAACTATTCGAGAAGTTGTTTCTTTATTAGACGAAGGAAAACTTCGTGTTGCAGAACCTACAGAAGATGGGTGGCAAGTAAACGAATGGGTGAAAAAAGCTGTTGTTTTATATTTCCCAATTCAAAAAATGGAGACTTTAGAAGTTGGACCTTTAGAGTTTCATGATAAAATTCCATTAAAGAGAAACTATGCAGAAAAAGGGATTCGTGTAGTTCCAGCTGCTGTTGCAAGACATGGAGCTTATATTTCTGCTGGTACGATATTAATGCCTAGTTATGTAAATATTGGTGCTTATGTAGATGAAGGTACTATGGTAGATACATGGGCAACAGTAGGAAGTTGTGCACAAATTGGTAAAAACGTTCACTTAAGTGGCGGTGTTGGTATCGGCGGGGTTTTAGAACCGTTACAAGCTGCGCCTGTTATCATTGAAGACAATGCTTTTATTGGTTCTAGATGTATTGTTGTTGAAGGAATCCGTGTAGAGAAAGAAGCTGTTTTAGGAGCTAATGTTGTATTAACCGGTTCTACAAAAATTATTGATGTTACTGGAGATGAACCTGTAGAAATCAAAGGATATGTTCCTGCTAGATCGGTTGTTATCCCTGGAAGTTATACTAAAAAATTTCCAGCTGGAGAGTTTAATGTTCCTTGTGCATTAATTATCGGTAAACGTAAAGAAAGTACAAATAAGAAAACATCATTAAACGATGCACTACGTGAATACGATGTTGCTGTTTAATTAGTTTTTCAATAATATACAACCTTAAAAATCCAAACCTTTTTTTATAAGAGGTTTGGATTTTTTTATGTTCTTTGAAGACAATATCTTTACAAAAATTTAAAGTTTGAGCACAGTAAAAAAATTATCTGCGGTTATTATAACCTACAACGAGGCCAATTATATTAAAGATTGTATTGAAAGTGTTCTTTTTGCTGATGAAATTATCGTTGTAGATTCTTTTAGTACTGATGGAACTTGGGAATATCTTGAAAGTCACCCCAAAGTTACTGCCATTCAACATCCATTTGAAGATTTTACAAAACAAAAATCATACGCTTTAAGCTTAGCTAAAAATGATTGGGTATATTTTTTTGATGCTGATGAAAGAGTTACTCCAAAGCTAGAGAAGGAAATAAATTCTATTATTAATAATCCTGAGTCTAATGATGCCTATTGGAATTATAGAATCTTCATGTTTAAAAACAAACGCTTATATTTTAGTGGATGGCAAACTGATAAAGTATATCGTCTATTTAAAAAGAGTAAATGTAAGTTTATAAACGAAAGGATTGTTCATGAAACTCTAAAGGTTAACGGCTCTGAAGGATTTTTAAAAGAAAAACTAATTCATTATTCTTATAAAGACTATGATGATTATAAGGGTAAAATGCTTAAATATGGCCGTTTAAAAGCTAAAGAATCCTTTCTAAAAGGTAAAAAATGGAATATCTTTCAGCAATTCTTACGTCCTTCTTGGAAATTTTTCAACCACTACATAATAAGGTTTGGAATTCTAGACGGCACTAAAGGAATTACCATTTGCTATTTAAATGCTCTAGGAGTGTATGAGCGTTTTCGAGAGCTTAAAAGGTTAACAAAATGTTAACAAAAGAATAAAATACAAGTTTATTTAGTGAAAATATTCTACATTTGAAATATTAACCATTAAATTATACTTATTATGAAAAAAATTTTTTTTAGCCTAATTATTATCTCGTTTCTATCATGCGAAAGTGAGAGTTTAAAAGAGGATTCGATCTCTGTTGAAAGTTATAGTTCAAAAATGAAAGTATTTGACAGTTGGGTAGAATTCTCTGAAACTATGCAAAGTTTGCTTAAATTTCAATCTGATGAAGAATTTTTAGATTGGCTATCAGAACAAGATTATAATTCCTACTATAATATCGCTTTTGATCCAAAAAGTACCGAATTAGAGACGACTGATAACCTTTCTATTGAGTTACTTGCTATTTTTAATGAATCTTTAAAATTTAAAGTCGGTAATGAAATTATAAACTTTAAAAACAATGAATTTTATTCTACTAACTTATTAAATAATGAAGAAGAACTATCCACTAATATTCAAATTATAGAATTTTCTGAAGATGGAGAAACAATAGATAAATCACTATCAGACAGAACCTATTTAAGTACAGGTGAAACAGGAAGAAGCTATAAAGACTTCACTAGACAAGCATATAGAAAATGTAGTAATAATAGTTTAGTTCTTGGTAAATCTTCGAGACCAATGAGGTTTTATCAACAATTGAAAGGACTATATTTTTCTGGAACGATGGCTCTTTATGTCGAAACTAAGCTCTTTTTCAGAAATAGTAAGAATGATTTAAGTTATGCGGAAAAAGAAGAAAGAACTTACACATATGACATACATGGAACTGTAGGTATAAATGGAGGCTTATATTCTAATTACCAAGAAGTCCCTATAAATATAAATGCCACAGTATCATGTACTAGATCTAAATGGAATAGGTTTCTAATTGCAGATACATTTACAAATGGACCAAAACAATGGAATATAAATTTAAATGGTACAATAACACATTACATTAATGGAGATGCCTCATACAATAAATGGTATGCTAATTGTAATTGGTAATCCTAATACTACACAGTAAATGTTAAAAAAATCAGAAGGGTACAACATAAATAAAGTTGTACCCTTCTATTTTTTCAATTTAGCCTTCCCACCAATATAGATTAGTATTCTAAATACTCTTACATGTTTCAAAAGAAATATCAAAAGATACGGTAAGCTCTTTCCCTATAATTTTACCCACATTTGGTGACGAAAGCGTACTTAATATTAAATTTTCAGGCAAGATGACAGATCTAATGAAGGTTATTTTTATTATTAAAAGCTTTGCAAATATGATTCATGTAAATTACATAAGTTTTATTTTCCCACAATACATTAGCCATTACTGTTCCTTAATAACTACAATCTATACACTTAATTATCACTCAGTAGCAAATACTCTTTTCAAAATTAAGTCTATTCAATAAAGTTAACTAACAGTGCCTTAGAATAACTTAAATTATTGTACTTCTAAATAAATAAATATATTTTTCAAAAGGAATCATAATCATCCTTGCCTAACCACACTTCAGAAGTTTTTTATTTATATACACCTATAAGACCTACGGCTTCTGTATATCTATCTATTTTTATTCTTTATATTATTTTAAATAAATACTCATTTCTTCTTGATGTATCACCATTGCAACAACACTGTATAAATCCTTCAATAAAATACTTAGGTCTGTTTCTATTATAAGTCACTAAACAAACAGCCCTTAAAAGTAATGCTTCTATTTATCCATAATAACACTATGAAGTCATCTTAAAATACTATTAAAAATAAGTTAACTGATTAGTATTGTATAATACTCGAAATTAATAGTTTTACCCCTTATTACACTGACATTATATAACTATTCTTTGACACTGTTTCTATTGCCTTAATATGAAAGACACACTCTCCATTACCTATATCAGATAGAACTTGTAAATATCATTAGCTTATACATTTTCTTTTATCATTTTTACTTTTATAGTACTATAAAAGTAAATTTTAAAGCTAGATAAACATAATTATTACTAAAATCATACTTTTAGAAAATAAAACTCATCCCCTTCCTCAATATTCAAATATTTACGCTTCTAAACATACAACCCACTTTGAACTAAGCGTCTTTAATTTGTATTGCAAACTATATGCTTAAATATCACAATTTCTTGGCTTAAGGAAAGCTTCATAATGTTTCCCCTTATGGAATAAAAAACTCAGAAAGTATATAGATAATTGCATTATTTTTATTCTCTTAGGTATACATACAAAATCAATAACTATAAAAACTTCTCTCGGTACCATTCCACTTGCGCTTCTAATCCAGCTTCAAAACTAGTTTCTGGCTCATAAGCCAATAACTTTCTAGCCTTATCTATCAATGCAGTAGTACGTAATTGATCTCCTGGACGCGGTGGAGTAACTTCTATTTTTGCCTTAAGACCTATTATTTTTTCAATAAGTTCAATTCCTTGCTGGGTAGTATATTCAATATCAGATCCTATATTAATAATCTCTCCATTTATTTTTTTCTCCTTCCCTATCACAGCAGCCATTCCCTTTACAATATCTCCAACATACGTAAAACTCCGAGAATGCTTTTCGCTTCCTTTAAAAAGAGGAAATTCTGTCTGATCGTAAATAGATTTGATCAACTTTGTATATAACTTTTCTGGACGTTCTCTTGGTCCATAAACTGAATATAATCTTAAAGAACAAGCATTTAATTTACCCGCACGTTGTTCTCCTAAAGCCAGTTGCTCTGCAGCTAATTTTGTAGTTCCATAATAGGAAACCGGCATCGGAACAGCTGTTTCCGGTAAAGTTGCTTCTTTCCCATAAATAGAAGACGTTGCAATGTTAACAAACAATTTAAGATTAGGAGATGTTTCTTTTACCCAATTTAATAAATTCTGAGTAGCAAAAATATTATTCTGAACATACTCATTTAAACTTGTAGTTGCAGAAATACCAGGCTGTGCAGCAAAATGAAATATATAATCGAAATCTGTTGGGAGCTTTTCTTTTAAGGCATCATTTAAATCTACCTCTATAAAAATAACACCGGCTTTTTCAATATCTATTAAATTAAGTTTCTTTAATGCAGGATCATAATACGAAGAAAAATTATCGACCCCATACACTTGGTGACCTTCATTTGCAAAATATTCTGCGGTATGAGAACCTATAAAACCAACTGCACCTGTTACTAATATTTTCATTATCTATCCGAAAAATTATTTACTTGATTTATATAAAATGGGGTTCAAATTTTCATCATTATACATCTTCATTTGCTTGTAAACTTTCATATACTTATCCCCATTTTCTATATCGGTAAGTAGTTGATCTATTGAACCTGATAAATCTTGTTTTTGCTCTAATAAAACAGTTAGTTTATCTCTGCATTCCTGTGTATGTTTAGGACTTACACCCAACCTATCCACTTCTTCTCGCATATGATAAATTTTAAGAGCCAAAATGGAAAACCTGTCTATTGCCCAAGCTGGACTTTCTGAGTTTATTTGAGCATTCTCTTTTGCTTTAACATTTTTATATTTATCTAAAAAATAGCTATCAATAAACTCAACCACATCTGTTCGCTTTTGATTAGAAGCATCTATTTTTCTTTTCAATGTTAACGCATCAACAGGGTCTATATTAGGATCTCTAATAATGTCCTCATAATGCCACTGCACAGTGTCAATCCAATTCTTTAAATACAAAAGATACTCTATAGAACCTTTAGAAAATGGATTTTCACAATGTTGATTTACATTATCTTTAATATGGTAATTAGAAATACTTTTTTCAAATATTTCATAAGCAAGGTCACTAAACATAATTTTCAAATTTGGTAACAAAGATAAAATTATTATAATTCATATAAGACATGAAAAATAAACATCTTTATACTTTTTGATTGTTGGTATAGTATTTTGTCGTTTTTTTGTATTAAATATGAAACTGATTTGAAGGTATTAATAATTCAACAAAAGATGATTGGAGATGTACTCACAAGTTCTATTCTTTGTGAGAACATAAAAAGAGAAAACCCTAATTCTACTATTCACTATATGGTACATTCTCATACAATTCCTGTTATTTTAAACAACAACAAAATTGATGCTATCATCAATTTCAAACCTATTTATAGAGAAAATAAAAAAGAACTCTTTAAGTTAATAAAAAAACTAAATAATGAACACTATGACGTTATAATTGATGTCTATGGAAAAATAGAAACTAACATAATTTCTTTTCTTTTGAATGCCGATAAAAAAATTGCATATTATAAATGGTATACTAAAAACATATACACACATCCTATAAAGCGAAATACAGAATTTAATAAAGAAATAAGCAATACCATTATTAATAGATTACAACTACTTGCACCAATTTATCCAGAAAATAATATTGAAGATTACATAACAACACCAAAAATATATTTAACAGATAGTGAGAAAGAAGAAGGTAAACTCTTCCTTCTCAAAAATAACATTAATTTAAAGGTACCTATCTACATGATTTCTATATTAGGTAGCAGTCCTAACAAAAGTTATCCTTTAGACTACATGGCAGAAGTTATTGACCAAATTGCTTCACAAAATAGGAATGCAGTTATTTTATTTAATTATATTCCTAAACAACTATCTGAAGTAAATAAAATATATGAACTGTGTAACAAAAGCACTCAACAGCAAATAAAAAAAGAAGTTTATGCTCCTTCATTAAGAAACTTTTTAAGCATCTTAAATTATTGCACTGCAATTATAGGGAATGAAGGCGGCGCGATTAATATGGCTAAAGCTTTAGATATCCCTTCATTTGCTATTTTTTCGCCCTGGATTGATAAAAAAGAATGGGCTACAGAAAACTCTCGAATACACCAAAGTGTGCATTTAGCAGACTACCTCCCTAAACTATTCTTAAATGATGATTTAAAAAAAGTAAAAAATGATCATTCATATTTTTATAAAGAGTTTAAGCCTACCTTTTTTTTAAATGAGTTAAAAAAATTTATAACTAATTAAAATGAGAATACTACATATAACTACTATTGTAGAATGGAGAGGTGGTGATGCTCAAATGCTAACCACTTACAATCTAATGAAAAATTATTCTGACATAGAACAGTTTATTCTTTGTCCTGTAGGCTCTGTTTTATCAGATAAACTAAAAAAAGATGAAGTTAAATATTATACTGCTAGTCGAAAATCAAAACAATCATTCAAATTTGCACGTGAGATTTGGCGAATAGTAAAACAAGAAAAAATAGATATCATTCATGTCCATGATTCTAACGCATTTTCATTAACACTGCTAATCATTAGATTTTTACCAAACACTAAACTTGTATATTCAAGAAAAAGAAATAATCCCATAAGTAATAATTATTTTAAAAAAATCAAGTATAATCACAAAAGAATAAATCAAATTGTATGCGTTTCCAATGCAGTAAAAGATGTTTTTCGTCCTATACTAAAAAAGATGGATCATGTAGTTACCATATACGATGGAATAGATGTGAAAAAATTTGAATTAAATAAAAAAGAGGATGTTTTAATAAAAGAATACGGATTAGCTGAAGAAACCACTATCATTGCAAATATTGCAAGCTTAACAGAACAAAAAGATATTACAACTTTTATTGATGCAGTAGAGATTATAGTTAATTCTACTCAAAGAAAAATTCAATTTTTTGTAATTGGAGATGGGGAGTTAAATGAAGAATTGACAAAGTATAAACAAAAAAAAGGACTTAATGATAAAATTATTTTCACAGGCTTTAGAAACGATATCCCAAAAATATTACCGGAAATAGACATTCTTATGATGTCCTCAATTGTTGAAGGATTACCTCTTAGTATTTTCGAAGCTTTTGCTGCAAAAGTTCCTGTAGTCTCTACAAGTGCAGGAGGTATAAAAGAAGCCATTAAGCAAAAAGAAACAGGAATGATCTCACCCATCAAAGATTCAAATGCTTTAGCTCAAAATGTATTGTGTCTATTGGAAGACCCTAAATTAATTGACTATATAGTTGAGTCGAGTAATATATTGGTTAATCAAAATTTCACTTTAGAAGTAATGAAGAAGAACTATTATAAAATGTATAAAAATGTGTATAATAAATAATGACGATAGCACTCATCATAGCAACTTATAATTGGCCTCAAGCGTTAACTCTTGTGCTTGAAAGTGTTGCTAAGCAGACCTTTGTACCTGATGAAATTTACATTGCAGACGATGGATCGAAACCATTAACAAAGGAAGTAATATTAAATTTTATAAAAAAAAACAAACATCTAAATATACATCACATATGGCATGAAGACTTAGGTCACCGAAAATGTATTTCATTAAACATGTGTCTCAAAAAAATTAAATCTGATTATGTAGTTCAAACTGATGGTGATTGCATATTGCATAAAAACTTCATTGAAGACCATTCTTATTTTGCAAAAAAAAGACAATTTATTTGTGGAAATAGAGTTATGCTGTCAAAAGTCATCACTAATCAACTTATTCAGAAAAAAATTCCTCCTTCACTATTGACTTTAAATTTTGGTGGTAAATTTAATTTTAAATATCAATATCGAAACTACAAACTAGCTAAGAAAAAATCAATTACTTCAAAAAACAATAGAAAAAGTGTGCCTTTTGGATGCAATATGTCATACTGGAAAAGTGATGCAATAAAGATTAATGGCTACAATGAATTATTCTCTGGGTGGGGACCAGAAGACTCCGAGTTCACTCAAAGGCTTTCAAACGCTAATATAAATATGTTACAAATTAAACATGCAGCTATTATATATCATTTATACCATGAAATTCTTTCAAAAAATATGTTAAAGTATAATATTAGTATACTTGAAGATACAATATCAAAAAAGACAATAAAGTGTAACAAAGGAATTATTCATTTTTAGCTTAAAATATTAAAATGCAAGAAGAAATAAAAAAAACTCTTGAAGTCCTTAATAATGGTGGACTAATACTCTACCCTACAGATACTGTCTGGGGAATAGGCTGTGATGCTACCAATGAAGAGGCTATTAAAAAGGTTTATAAACTTAAACAAAGAGACGATAGCAAAGCGCTTATCTGTTTAGTTTCCGACACTAGAATGCTACAAAAATACGTCTACGAAATCCCTGATGCGGCTTATGACATTGTAGAACTTGCTGATAGACCTACCACTATTATATATGACCAACCAATCAATGTAGCAAAAAATCTTATTGCTGAAGATAATACTTTAGCTATTCGCGTTGCTTCTGATGAATTTTGCCAAAAATTAATCAGACAATTTAAGCGCCCTCTTATTTCTACATCTGCCAATATTAGTGGAAAACCAACACCAAAAAGCTTTTCAGAAATATCAAAGGAAATTTTAAAAGGTGTAGACTATGTGGTAAATTTGCATCGCGAAAAGTCAAATGGAGCTCCTTCTTCAATTATTAAAGTTGGAAATGATGCTATTGTAAAGATTATTCGTAAATAATCCGTCTGAATAAGCAATAAAATTAGGTTTATTAATAACGGATAAAATAAGGAGAGGCTCTAGAGATCTAGTGTTCATTGCAATAGGAACATCTAGAAAAAAGAAACTATCCTAAACATTTTTACAGTAAGTTAACAGATTGTGATACTGAATACTCTTAAACCCAAGTATGCTGTCTTTTGCTTTTGAATGTAATTATATTAATAAAACGAACATTATATAAAATTAATTAGTGACAGTGAAGAAACAGGGAGATTGTTAAATTATATACTTCTGAATCTTAACAAATTTAGAATTAAAAACTACTGAACACTAAACACTGAACATTAAGTGAAAAATAGTAATTACACCAAAGCGATACAAAATCCAATTTTCAAAATTATTGAAAAGGCTACTGCTTCCTTGCAAACAGAAAGCTATGTAATTGGTGGTTTTGTTCGTGATTTTTTATTAAAAAGAGGCACTCCCAAAGACATCGATATTGTTGCCTTGGGTAGTGGAATCGATTTAGCTAAAGAAGTAGCTTCTAATATTGAAAAGAAACCTAAAGTATCTATTTTTAAAAATTTCGGTACAGCTATGCTGCGATTCGATGATTTAGAAATAGAATTTGTAGGGGCTAGAAAAGAAAGTTATCATTTTGATAGTAGAAAACCTGTAGTTGAAAATGGAACCTTAGAAGATGACCAAAATCGTCGTGATTTTACAATTAATGCACTTGCTATTTCTTTAAATGAAAAGAATTATGGCGAACTTCTAGACCCCTTTGATGGTATTTCAGATCTTAATAATAAGATAATCAGAACTCCGTTAGATCCAGACATTACATATTCAGATGATCCGCTGAGAATGATGCGAGCCATCCGTTTTGCTTCACAACTTAACTTCATCATAGAAGAAAAGTCTCTTGAGGCCATTAAAAAGAACAGAGAGCGTTTAAAAATAATATCCAACGAGCGGATTGTAGACGAGCTCAATAAAATATTACTCAGTAAAAAACCTTCAATAGGATTCACTTTACTTTATAAAACGGGGCTCCTTCCTATTATCATGCCTGAACTTACAAATCTTCAGGGGATAGAAGAAAAGGAAGGGCAACGCCATAAAGATAATTTTTGGCATACGTTAGAAGTTGTAGATAACATCTCTAAAAACACGGATGACCTCTGGCTACGCTGGGCTGCCTTATTACACGATATAGGAAAAGCTCCTACCAAACGCTTTGACGAAAAGATTGGATGGACTTTCCATGGTCATGAATTTGTGGGCTCCAAAATGGTTTATAAGCTCTTTAAGCGCTTGCATATGCCATTAAATGATAAAATGAAAATGGTACAGAAGCTTGTTTTAATGAGTTCCCGACCTATTGTTTTAGCACAAGATATTGTCACCGATTCTGCCGTAAGACGTCTTATTTTCGACGCAGGAGAACACATCGAAGACCTAATGACATTATGTGAAGCAGATATTACCACCAAAAACCCTAAACGCTTTAAAAAGTATAATAATAACTTTAAAGTAGTACGAGAAAAAATTGCTGAAGTTGAAGAGCGTGACCATGTTCGTAATTTTCAACCTCCTGTTGATGGTGCAGAAATTATGGAAACTTTCAATATAAAACCTTCAAGAGAAATCGGAGTCATAAAAGAGGCTATTAAAGAAGCTATTTTAGAAGGTGAAATCCCTAATGAACATGACGCTGCCTTTGAATTTATGCTGAAGAAAGGAAAAAAATTGGGGTTAACTGCTGGCGGAAAAAAATAAATACTAATAAAAATCTGATTAAGAAATGCTTCGATAAGATCAATATGACTAGAAAAAAGTCAAAATATAAAAGAAGTATATTTATACAGGAACATTTTTAATTCTGAACCTTTTAAAAAGTGAAAAAAAACTTTAGAAAAATAGCAAAAGTAACACTTGTTTTAGTGTATTTAGTAATCATTGCTGGTGCTGTGGTTAGGATGACAGGAAGCGGAATGGGATGTCCAGATTGGCCAAAATGTTTTGGGTACTACATCCCACCAACAGAAATTTCACAATTAGAATGGCAGCCTGAAAGAGACTTCAAAAAAGGACAAGTAATTATTGTTGATGAGTCTTTAAAAATAGCCAAAGAAGATTTCACCACAGGAGATAAATATTCAGAATCTCATTGGGAAACATATACAAAACACGATTATGCTATTTTTAATCCATCACATACTTGGGTAGAATATATAAATAGATTATTTGGGGCTTTAGCAGGTTTCGGAACACTTATTTTGGCATTCGCTTCAATTAGCTACTGGAAAAAAAATAAATGGATCCCTATTTTAGCATGGCTTACTGTTCTTGGAATGGGATTCCAAGCATGGCTAGGAGCTACCGTAGTATACTCTTTACTCGCTCCCGTTAGAATAACGCTCCATATGGTAATGGCGCTCGTAATTGTTGCTTTTATTTTAATTATAATCTACCAAACAAAAGAAAGAAAAGAACGCCTTAAGTTCAATAAGTCATTCTCAGCAATGCTTTTAGCAGCACTTATCCTTACACTTATTCAAATTGTGTTAGGAACACAAGTTCGTCAATTTATAGATGAACAATCTGATGTTTTTGGAGATATGTCAAAAAATTTATGGCTTTCAAATCCGGAAATCGACTTTTATATCCATAGAACTTTATCAATTCTTGTTTTACTGGTGAATCTATATTTATACATCAGAAACAAAAAATTAAATCTTGGTTACACAAAAGTAAACTGGGTTCTTATCTTTATTATTTTAGAAATTATTACAGGGATAGCCATGTATTATTTAGACTTCCCATTTGGTAGTCAGGCTTTACATTTGGTCATCGCTTCTATACTATTTGGAATACAATTTTATTTACTAATTGAAGCACGTGCAAACAAAAACCAACTTACTCAAGACAAGGTTGTAAGATAAATACATAAGAAATCGCAGTAAATTACGTTAGAAAATCAACTACGGAATTAACCGCTTCTTAGTGGAATTCAATTGAAATCTTTGTACCTTGCAGCACGCTGAAAAATTAGAATTAATGATCTATAAATTTAGAATTATACTCGATTTAGAAGAAGATGTATTTCGAGATATTGAAGTAGAAGGAAATAACACACTTGAAGATTTTCATAATGCCGTTTCTCAAGCTTTTGGCTTCGACGGAACTGAAATGGCTTCATTTTATGTAAGTGATGAAGAGTGGAATCAAGGGGAAGAAATAGCCCTTTTTGATATGAGTGAAAGCGGAAGCGAAGTAAAACTAATGGCTGAAACTCATATTGAGGATCTATTGGATGAAAACAATAGAAACTTAATTTATGTATATGACTTTTTTAGCATGTGGACTTTCTTCGTTGAACTTGCTGATATCGCAGAAAAAGAAGACGGAAATACATATCCTAATTTACTTTATGTGCACGGACAGTTGCCAGACGCTCCTCCTGTGAAAAAGTTTGAAGCAGAAGATCTATCTGATGATAAAGATGATGATATGGACGATCTTGATATCGATGATTTCGATAATTATGATTTTGATCAGAACTGGAATTAATTCTGATAGTATTTAACCCCTATTTTGAAGTTTACCGTAAACTTCAAATTTCTAATTTTAAATTTCAACTTAAAAAATGATCAATTTATATCCAACACAAATTGAAAGTCTTTCTATTCATAGAATTGGTAATAAAAGTAAGGAAGAAGGTACTTTTTTCTCTGAAGAACCATACCGTTTAAATGATGAAATTACGGGACTTTTAAAAGAATATTTTTTCAAACCTTTCCGTGAGAAAGAAGAAAATTATTACCGTTTTGATCATGAAGTAGACTTAGAATACAACGAATTGTATAGCATGGCTTCTGAGATATTTGAAGATCCAGCTAGCATTCATAAAGTATCTAAAAGCATAGCTACGCATTTATACGATCAATCAAATCATCCGCACATTAAAAGTGGAGAAATTTATACTGCTTATCTATCTGAAGTTGTTTTAGACAATGAAAAGGTAGATGCTATTGGAATCTTCAAGTCTGAATTAAAGCACGATTTCTTAGAGTTTGAAGAAAAAGGCATGAATTTAGAAATTTTAATCCGTCAAGGAATTAATATCAATAAACTAGATAAAGGTTGCCTTATTATCAACTCAAATAAAGAAGAAGGTTTTAAAATTCTTTCTATTGATAGCAACCGTTACGATACTAAGTATTGGTTAGAAAACTTTTTAAGTGTTGATGCTTTAACAGATGAAACTTTCTTCACTAAAAAGTATTTAAAATTCTGTCAAGATTTTGCTAAAGACGTAGTATTACCTGCTGAAGACAAAAAAGAGGAGGTTATGTTTATGAATCGTGCAGTAAATCATTTTGCTAAAAATGACGATTTTGAAGAGACAAGCTTTTTAAATGAAGTGATGGATAACCCTAATTTGATTCCTGAATTTAAAAATTACAAAACAGAAAAAGGTCCTAAATATAGCATCGAAGATGTTTCTTCTTTTCCTATTGCAAACAAAGCCGTTTCTGATGCTCGTAAGAAAATTAAAAACGTCATCAATCTAGATACTAATATTCAGATAAAAATGGATTTTATAAACCCTGAATCAGCAGAGAAATTTGTTGAAAAAGGTTGGGATGAAGAGAAACAAATGTACTACTACTTAGTATATTTCAACAAAGAACAAAAGAGCTAAAAGAAATAGCTTTTCAAAATAAAAAAGGTTCCTAGATTTAAAATTTAGGAACCTTTTTTTATGACTCAAAAGTAAGAAATTAACTATTCGCAAACTCCTTTAAGCAAGCTACAACATAGTCCAACTCTTCTTTCGTATTATATTTTGAGAATGAAAACCTAACAGAAGGCCTTTTAGCATCGTCATCATTTAAAATCTCATTAAGAACATGAGATCCTGAAGCACTTCCACTTTGGCAAGCACTCCCTTTAGAACAAGCAATTCCCTTGATATCTAATTGGAACAACAACAATGCTCCCTTTTCTTCACTTAATGGCAAGCAAGCATTTACTAAAGTATATGTACTCTTTTCTTTAAAAGCACAGTTTCCATTAAATTTAACTCCTGGCAATGCTTTTTCAAGCGACTCCATAAAGTATTCTTTAAGTCCTGTTACATACTTTTGCTCTTCTTCTAAATTATCATATGCTTGGATAAAAGCCTCTTCTAAACCTACAATATTATGAAAAGGTTCTGTCCCAGCTCTAAAACCACGCTCCTGCTCCCCTCCATGTATGAGCTGTTTTATAGGAATATTCTTTCTGATAAACGCGAATCCAATTCCTTTAGGCCCATGGAACTTATGCGCAGCTGCTGTTATAAAGTCTACATTGGTCTCTTTAAGATCCCAATCCCAATGTCCAACCGATTGCACAGTATCTGAATGAAAAAAGGCATCATACTCCTTACATAAATCAGCAAAAGCATTAATATCGATCATGTTTCCAATTTCGTTATTAACATGCATAAGACTTACTAAAGTCTTTGAATCATCTTCTTTAAGTAAAGTCTCTAAACTTTCAATACTTGGTGTTCCGCACTCATTTAAAGCTACATAAGAAACTTTTATCCCGTACTCTTCTTCCAATTGCTCTACAGTATGCAATACAGCATGATGTTCAATTTTAGAAGTTATAATATGTTTAATCTCTAAATCCCTTACTGCACAACGCAAAATCATATTATCAGCCTCTGTACCTCCAGAAGTGAAAATAATTTCAGAAGGACTCGCATTTAGTCGCTTTGCAATTGTCTTACGAGCTTTCTCTATTTGTGTTTTTGCCGATCTTCCAAAACTGTGTGTTGAAGATGGATTTCCATAATACATTGCCAAAGCTTCTTGCATCTTTGCAATAACTTCCTCTCTTACCTGCGTAGTCGCAGCACTATCTAAATACACTTTTTGCATGGGCGCAAAAGTACTTTTATTTAAAATTATGCGCAATAAATTTCGTTATAACTTAGTATGTTTTACATTTGTTTAAGTTTTAAAAATATAGAGATGAGAAGAATATTCTTTTTTATTTTATTGGTTGCAATGGTTTCATGTGATGATGGAGATTTTGTTATTGAAAGTCTTGAATTTGATGATACAGATGTTGAAGCTTCTTGTGATGACACCACTCTATATAAAATTTCTGATAATGCTACAGAAGCCCTTATCATGGAAATCACTTCAAGTAGCATCGATTTATTTTCATTAGATACTTTAACTTACACTATAAATAACTCTACAAATAAAGTCCTTTATAGAATTTTTGATGATGAAGTTACAGATTCCTATTTCTGTCAGAACGTACCTCCTACTTCTCCTCTAGTAACTGAAGAATGGTATGCTCCTAGCGGAACTATTATAATTGTTACTACTTTAGAAGATGATGATTTAGATGGAGTTCCTACTGCAAATGAAGGGGTTGTTTATAATGAAGATGGTACCGTAAACGATGCTGAATCTAGAGATACTGATGGCGATGGATTTCCTGATTATATAGATAGAGATGACGATGGTGATAATGTTTTTACCGAAGATGAAATTGAAATAGACTCTAGTACTAATGTGGTAACCTACACCGATACAGATGGTGACGGGGTTGTTAATTACCTAGATAATGATGATGATGACGACATGGTGTTAACTATTGATGAAGATCTTAATGGTGATGGAAACCCTGCAAATGATGAAACTACAATTGATGGAGTATCAGTTAAGAATTATTTAACTCCAGCGGCTTCAACTGCCACTACAGATGTATTTGGTAGAAAGAAGAATGAATACCAATCTATTTACACTAGTGAAATAAAAATTATAGATGGCTTTCAACTACAAAATGGAGATGAAGAAATAAAATTTGATATCGACGAATATCTTTTTGGAACTGTAGAAAATACCATCACAAATACAGAAGAATAGACTCTTAACCGTTTTGGAAGATATAGATTTCTGTAGCTCCTAATCCATAGGTTCTATAATCGGCATCATAATATTTAATGTTATCATAACGGCCAAATAGATACTCTAATTCGGTTCTGAGCACTCCTTGCCCTACTCCGTGGATAAAAACTATTTTTTGAATTCTATTTTTAATAGCAAATTCTAACTTATGCTTTGCAGTATCTACCTGTAGATTTAGCATATCAAAATTTGTCATCCCTTTTGTGGATTCTGTAAGCTTATGGATATGTAAATCCACTTCCATAGGTGGTACCACTTTTTCCATTTTTACAGATTTTTTCTTCCGCTTCTCACCTTTTTGCTTTTCAGAAACGGCATGAAAAACATCCATATTAGTCACTTTCAACTCGTTCTCATTGCTTATTCTAACCAACTCCCTTTCCTCAAATTCCATAGGAAATCCATCTGTTGTTCGTATAAAAACAGACTTCCCTTCCAATTTAACAACTTCTCCCTTTATAGCATCATCAAGAACCTCAACAGCATCTCCTATTTTAAACTTTACTTTATTCATCTTTTAAATGATCTTCTAGACTTTTCGTATCATCCTTCTTTACATCATCTTTATCCTCTTTAGGATTGTCTTTAACCCATAATTGTGTAGAACGATAAAGACCAAACATCATTAATACAAAACCTAATATTTTAAAGTATTTATCGTAATCCGACTGATCATTAAACATAAAAACCAGCACCGCTCCAACGATAATACACAAAAAAGAAATTAATTTCATTATAAATATTTTATCTATTAAGATGACAAAAATAATACATTGAAACAAGTTAGGTTTAAGAACTTTTTAATAAGTTTACATTTGTTTCATAGCTACTAAAAAATTTATGCCGTTTTTATTACTTACAAACATTGAAGATTATATGCTCCCATGCCTTAATAAAAAATTATTAGGGATAGAATGTTTAGGCTGTGGCATGCAACGTTCTGTCCTATTAATCTTTAAAGGTGAATTTTTAGCAGCTTTTAAAATGTATCCAGCCATTTATCCATTAATTGCTTTTATTACTTTCCTTGCACTTTCAGCTTTTATAAACATAAAGTATATCGGAAAGATAAAAGCAGGCTTGGCTATACTCACTATTTCTACAATAATAATTAACTATCTTATAAAAATTATCAATTAACTTTAATTAAACATTATGGAAAGACAAAAACTGAATCCAACTATCACTTATGTATTATCTATACTAGGTTTCTTATGTTGCTGTTTTGTTGGAATTGGATTTATTCCTGCTGGAATTGCCTATTTTATAGCGAACAAAAAAATCAAAGAAGCTGAACTAAATCCTGAAGAATATGATAATGTAGCTGGAATGCGTACTGCTAAGACAGTAGCATTGGTCGTTTTAATAATAAACTTATTATACCTTGCTTATTCTATTTATCAAATTTCTACTGTTGGTTGGGAAGAAATACAACTACAGCAGCAAGAAATAATAGAACAATGGGGAATAGAGCAATAGACCTCTAATCACTATAAATTAAAAAGGCTACTCGCAAAAATGATAATTTTGTGAGTAGCCTTTTCTTTTGAAAAATAATTTTTCTGTTACTTTTCGAAGTTCTTAAGTGTTTTAATTATGATAGAAATACAATCGTTTAATTGATCTTCTGTCATTACTAACGGTGGTGCAAAACGGATAATATTACCATGTGTTGGTTTTGCCAACAAACCACTTTCTTTTAAAGCCATACATATATCCCAAGCCGTAGAACTATCTTCTGTATCATTGATAACTATTGCATTAAGCAATCCTTTACCTCGAATTAATTTAACAATATTACTTGTATCAATATATTTCTGAAGTTCGCTACGGAATAATTGTCCGAGTTTATCGGCATTTTTTGCTAACTTTTCATCCTTAACAACCTCCAATGCTTCCATTGCCACAACAGCTGCTACTGGATTTCCTCCAAAAGTACTTCCGTGTTGTCCAGGCTTTATAACATCCATTATTTCATCGTTTGCTAAAACGGCACTAACAGGATATACACCTCCACTGATAGCCTTTCCTAAGATTAGCATATCTGGCTTTACATTTTCATGATCTACAGCTAGTAACCTTCCAGTTCTTGCTATTCCTGTTTGTATTTCATCAGCAATAAATAAAACACCATATTCTTTACATAACTCTCTTGCTTTTGTAAGATACCCTTCTGAAGGAACATAAACTCCTGCTTCTCCTTGAATTGGTTCTACTAAAAATCCAGCTACGTTACTATTCTCTTTTAATGTTTTTTCAAGAGCTTCTGTATTATCGTAAGGTATTTTTAAGAATCCTGGTGTATAAGGTCCAAAATTATTTCTTGCTCCTTCATCATTAGAAAAAGAAATAATTGTTGTGGTACGACCATGAAAATTATTCTCACAAACAATAATCTGGGCTGCTTCTTCTGCTATACCTTTCTTTTCGTATGCCCATTTTCTACATATTTTGATTGCTGTCTCTACAGCTTCTGCTCCCGTATTCATTGGAAGGAGTTTATCAAAACCAAAATATGAAGTTGCATATTTTTCAAATACACCCAACACATCATTATAAAAAGCACGTGATGTTAGCGTAAGCGTTTTTGCTTGCTCCATCATAGCATTTATAATTCTCGGGTGACAATGTCCTTGATTTACAGCTGAATATGCTGATAAAAAATCATAGTATTTTTTTCCTTCGGCGTCCCACATATATACACCTTCTCCCTTGCTTAATACCACAGGAAGTGGATGATAATTGTGCGCACCATGCTTGTTTTCTAAAGCAATTGCTTCTTCTGAAGTTAATTTTTCCAAAACTGCCATTCTGAAATCGAAATTTAAAAATTGAAACTTTACAATTCCTTCTTACGGAGAGAAATCATCCATGCAGTGCTTGCAAATTACGAAATATTTTGACGATACTCAAAAAGAGAATTTCTATTTAGTTTCAACGAAAAAAATATTTGGAAATTAACTTCTATAGAAATCCTTAAAATCTATTGTCTCCATCTAGCATATCTCCTAAGCCACCAAGAATACTACCTTCTCCTCTATCTTTCCCTCCTTGTCTTGGAGCAGCAGCAAAAACGCGACTTGCTAATCTGCTAAATGGTAAAGATTGGATATACACTACCCCTGGACCGCGAAGACTGGCAAAAAAGAGACCTTCACCACCAAAAACGGTATTTTTTATCCCTCCAATAAATTCTATATCGTAATCTATATCTTTAGTGAAGCCAACAATGCAGCCTGTATCCACTTTTAAAACCTCCCCAGCAGCCAACTCTCTTCTTGCTAATGTTCCTCCAGCATGAACGAAAGCCATTCCATCTCCTTCTAATTTTTGCATTATAAATCCTTCTCCCCCAAAGAATCCACGTCCTAGCTTTTTAGAAAACTCTACTCCTACAGAAACTCCTTTAGCAGCGCATAAGAAAGCATCTTTCTGACAAATAAATTTACCTTGATATTTAGTTAAATCTATTGGAATAATTTTCCCAGGATAAGGAGAAGCAAAACTCACTTTCTTTTTTTGTGAATCAATATTAAGAAAAGCCGTCATAAATAAGCTCTCCCCTGTAAGTAATCTTTTTCCTGCTGAAAAAAGCTTTCCTAAAACTCCTCGATCTTGATTAGAACCATCTCCAAAAATGGTATCCATTTTTAGTCCGGTATCCATCATCATAAAGCTTCCTGCTTCTGCAACTACTGCTTCTTGTGGATCTAACTCTATCTCCACATATTGCATTTCCTCTCCGTATATCTGATAATCAATTTCGTGTGCTGTCATAGTTTTTAGTTTTTTGGTTTATTTATATGTAGCTAAAAATATAAAATTGTTACATGTACAAAGTTTCTTAATCATTTTAATAACCAATTCTATAAACCCACCAAAATGCTTTCAAACATTACTTTTTTGGACTCTTCACTCTTACAGTCCATTCAAAATCAAAAGTAGATACTACATCTCCAGCTTCATCTTTCCCTACAGATTGCATCCAAAAAGTCTGTCCTTTTCCAGTGGCTATTGTATTCTTAATTGCTTCATCTATTAAATGACCATCATTACACTCAAAAGTAATTCTCCCTGTTGCTTTCTTCGAAAAATTAGCTTTATTATTTGCTACTAACATAGATATTTTAGCTTTCTCTTCTTTTATCTTACCGATAACAATTGCCCCTGTAGATAATTCTGCAGCCATACCCTGTACCGCCCAAAACATAGAATTAAATGGATTTTGATTAATCCAACGATGTTTTACTGTGGTTGTGCAACTTGTATCACTTATAGATAACACTCTTACCCCACATAACCATGCAGAAGGTAACTTTAACATTGAAAACTTATTTAATTGTGACGCTGTCAACTTCATTTTAATCAAATTTAGAGGTGTAATTTATTCATTAATAATCAAATTACATACTATTTAACATTCTTAATTTTTTGTTAAATATTAGTACTATGTTTTGCATAATACCTTTTTTTAAACATATATTTGCATTAACAATTAGTAGGTTATATATTTTCTTACTAAAAACAATCATCAATCAAATCAAAAAAACGAACATGGACGCATCCATTAACAAACATCAAAAGAACGTATCTGCAGTAATACATCTGTCTACTTTCTCAAAGTATTTTATCCCATTCGGGAATTTTATCATTCCCCTACTCATCTGGACATCTAATAAAGACAAATGGGAATTTATAGATGAAAATGGAAAACAGGTCATTAATTTCCAGATTAGCATTTTACTTTACAGTATTATATTGGGTATTATAATGATTCCGATAGTGCTATTTACCGCATGGGAATTTGTAGGATTTACAAACATCTTAGAACACAATAGTCATAATATTGATGTTAACTTTGACCATATTTCAGGGTTCGGAATAAACGCAGGACTAATTGGAATAATAGCGTTGTTAGGAATCGGACTATTAATCATGGATATTTTTTGCACTATTATCGCAACAATAAGAGCCAACGATGGCTTGCTATATAAATATCCCTTAACTATTAAATTTATTAAATAAGAAGTATCCCAACAAGGAGAAACACAAAACATCAAACATAAAAATCTCACTTAGTGAGTCATCAATTAAATCAATCAATTCCACTTTGTGGACAATCAAAAAACGAACCGTTTAACAAAAAGTATCATGAAACCATGAATATAGAGAACACAAAAGCACAAATGCGAAAAGGGGTTTTAGAATACTGTATTTTATCCATCATTGAGAATGAAGATAAATATGCATCAGAAATTCTTGAAACTCTAAAAGACGCAAAAATGCTTGTAGTAGAAGGAACAATATATCCACTATTAACAAGGCTTAAAAACGCAGGGTTATTAAGTTACCGTTGGGAGGAGTCCACTTCTGGGCCTCCGCGTAAATATTACACCCTAACCGAGAATGGCAAACTATTTTTAAAAGAGCTTAACACCACTTGGGATGAGCTAAGAAACGCAGTTAACCTGGTAACAAAATAAAAACACTAACAATGAATAAGACAATCAACATAAATCTGGCAAATACCTTCTTTTATATAGATGAGGATGCCTATCTAAAATTACAGCGCTATTTAGATGCTATTAAACGCTCGTTCACTGATTCTCAAGGAAAATCTGAAATTATTGCTGATATAGAAGCTCGAATTGCGGAACTATTCACGGAAAGATTACAACACGAAAGACAAGTTATAACTACAAAAGAAGTAGATGAGATTATAACTATTATGGGGCAACCTGAAGATTATCTAGTAGATGAAGAAATCTTTGAAGATGAACCTAAGTCTAGTAAATCGTACACAAGAAAACCTCATAAGCAATTATTTAGAGACGTTGATAATAAATATATTGGCGGTGTATGTGCTGGTATGAGCTACTATTTAGGAATCGATGCTCTTTGGGTAAGATTGCTATTTATTCTAACTACAATACTATCTGGTTTTGGAATTTTAGTTTATATCTTATTTTGGATTCTAGTTCCGGAAGCTACAACAACAGCGCAGAAAATAGCAATGACAGGAGAACCTGTTAATATTAGTAACATCGAAAAAAAAATTAAAGAAGGTTTCGATGAAGTTACTGAAAAAGTAAAGAGTGTAGATTATGACAAAATGGGAGCGTCAGTAAAAAAAAATTCCAAAAATATTTTTGATTCGATTCTAAGTGTCATTATGTTCCTTTTTAGAGTAGTCGCTAAACTCATTGGTATTATTGTTCTTGTATTTGCAGCTACAGTATTAATAAGTTTACTAATAGGTCTTTTTACAGCTGGAACAATAGATTTATGGGGAGCGCAACCTTGGAGAGAATTTGTAGATATTACCATTGATGCGCCAGTTTGGCTCATTTCACTACTTTCTTTCTTTGCAGTTGGAATTCCTTTCTTTTTTCTATTCTATTTAGGACTAAAAATATTATTGAATAACTTAAACTCAATAGGAAACTTTGCAAAATTTACATTGCTTGGAGTTTGGTTATTATCAATTATTGGTCTTACTATTTTAGGAATAAGAACTGCATCTTCTTATAGCTTTGATGCGACGGCAACAGATACCGAAGTATTAAATATTACAGAAAGTGATACACTTGAAATTAGAATTTTAGAAGCTGAAAATCTAAAGAATAGATATTATCGAGATTCTAATTTCGATATCATTATTGATGGAAATGAAAAAATGATCTATCGTGAAGATATGGCATTTTATGTAAAGCAATCCCTAAATAATGAATCTCGAATTGAAATTGAAAAGAAATCACAGGGAAGCAATTATAAAGATGCTTTTAATAGAGCGGAAGCTATTGATTATTCTTTTAAAATAGAAAACAACACTCTGTTTTTAAACGATTACCTAACAACAGATTATGAAAATAAATTTAGAGATCAAGAAGTAGAAATCGTAATATATATTCCAGAAAACACAGCGGTAAAATTCCATAACTCCACACGATATCATATCGATGGAAAGATTAAAAACAATCAAAACTACTATAGTAATGACCTTGCAAATCATAGCTGGAAAATGGATACCCTTGGTGTTTTAAACTGTCTAGATTGTCCTATTGAGGAAGAGGAAACTACAATTCCAACTGAAACAATTGATAGTATTATAAGTGAACAAGAGGATGTTATTATAAAAGATATAGTTAACGATAGCATTTAAAATCAATAATAACTAAACAACAATCAATCAAAAAACAACAATTATGAGCACATTAATCAAAGTATTTATAACATTACTTATTGCTATTTTCTTTACGTCATGTAACTTTAATTTTCAAAATGGAGTCACAGGAAATGGAAATGTAATAAACCAGCAAAGAGAAGTAAATCAATCTTTTGATGCAATTAAAGCTACTGAAGGAATCAATGTATTTGTAGCACAAGGAGCAGAAACATCAATAAAAGTTGAAGCTGATGAAAATATAATCGATCTAATCCGTACAGAGGTTAATAATGGAGCGCTAGTTATAGATACTAAAGAGCAAATCGGAAGAGTTTCTGCTAAAAAAGTTTATGTTACACTACCAGAAATAAGTGAGTTAAAAAGCACTAGCGGAGGGAGTATAACCAGTATTGGGACTATCAATTCAGCAATTATTTCTTTGGATGCAAGCAGCGGTAGCGATATATATGTAGAATTACAATCTAAAGAAGTTACTGTGAATACAAGTAGCGGTGCAGAGATTGAGCTTTATGGGGTAACTAATATTTTGAAGGCCCATGCTAGTAGCGGTAGCGACATTAAAACCGAAAAGTTGAAAGCACATTTAGTAGAGGCACATGCTAGTAGTGGCGCAGATATTGATGTAAATGCTTCTGATGAAATTGCAATTCATAAGAGTTCTGGTGGCGATGTAGATTATATAGGAAGTCCAAAACGTGTGGAAAAAGTGAGTATTGATTAAATAATTACAACTATATATTACTAAAAGCCAGTTAATACACTTGTATTGACTGGCTTTTTTATTAATAATATGCCTTTTAAAAGACGTAGATGTCCAACGTTAACACATCATTTTTAACTTCATTTTTAGTTCAAAAAATGTAAGAATACTAAAGCGTTTTATATCTTAGTCGAAAATTAATATTATGGAAGTTTCGTTAAAAAAATATGTCTTAGAATTAGAGCATACATTCAGTATTTCTCGTGAATCTCACGATTTTCAAGACAGTTTAATTGTAGGTTTATCTCTTGATGGAAAAACTGGTTATGGGGAAGCAACAGCCAATCCATATTATAAGATTACGGTAGCTTCTATGATGGAGGAAATCAAAGCAATCGAATCTGATATTAATGACTATAAATTAGAGAAACCTGAAGAGTTTCATGCGTTTTTAAAAGAAAAAGGTCTTAGCAACTTTGCTATTTGCGCTTTAGATCTAGCCTGCCATGATTTATATGGTAAAATTTTAGGAAAACCATTACACGAAATCTGGGGAACATCTACAGACAGTTATCCTATTACCAATTATACTATCGGGATTGATTCCGTAGAAAAAATGGTCGAAAAGATGTTGGAGAAGCCATGGCCTCTATACAAAGTGAAGCTAGGTGCCGATAATGATATCGAAATCGTAAAGCAACTTAGAGAAAATACAGATGCTATTTTTAGAATTGATGCTAATAATGCATGGACACCAGAGCAAACATTAGAATTTGCTCCACAATTAAAAGAACTTGGAGTAGAGTTTTTAGAACAACCTCTTCCTGCTGATAATTTAGTAGGCTACAAACAAATCATTGATAAATGTGTGCTTCCTATTATTGCTGATGAAAGCTGTATTGTAGAAGAAGATGTAGATAAATGTGCTGGCCACTTTACTGGCATAAATATTAAGCTTACAAAATGCGGTGGACTTACTCCTGCGTTACGTATGATAAAAAGAGGGAAAGAACTTGGATTAAAAGTTATGGTTGGTTGTATGACAGAATCTAGTGTTGGTATTTCTGCTATTGCTCAACTTACTCCACAATTGGATTATGTTGATATGGATGGTGCAATGCTTCTAAAACACGATATCGCTAAGGGAGTAGAAATCCTAGAAAGTGGTAAACTGATTTTTCCAACAACTGGAGGAACGGGTGTAACTCTATTATAAAATGATACATTTTGTAGAGGAATTTCCTGGAAGAATTATAAATACTGAAGAAGGCTCGTTTCACTATTTTGGTGGAACAGCCTATTTAGGTCTACAAACACATCCAGAGTTCCAGCAACTTTTTATAAAGAATATCACTAAATATGGCACCAATTACGGAGCTTCCAGAAAATCGAACATTAGGTTTTCTATTTATAATGAAGTAGAAACTTATCTAGCTAATTTAGTAGGAAGTGAAAGCTGTGTAACCCTATCTTCAGGATATATGGCTTCGCAATTGGTAAGTCGTTTTTTTACTTCTGAAGATTATACCTGTTACCACGCCCCTCTTACGCACGCATCTTTATTACAAATTGGACAAAAACCTTTTGAAAGCTATAAGCTTTTACAAGAAAAATTTAAGCAGAATTCAAAAGATACTACTCCTGTAATATTTCTTGATGCTATTGATTTTTTGGGGAATAATTATCCAAAATTTAGCTTTTTAACTGAAATAGACCTATCGAATACCATATTGGTTATAGACGACTCCCATGGCTTGGGAGTTCTCGGTGAAAAAGGAGAAGGTGTTTATAAAATAGCCTCAAAACTGAATTCAAAAGAGCTGATTGTTTGCGGTTCTTTAGGGAAAGGTTTTGGAGTTCAGGCAGGAGCAATTTTTGGGACTAAAAACAGCATTGAATCTCTTATAAATACTTCATTTTTTGGGGGCGCCTCTCCTGCTAGTCCAGCAGCTGTTTCTACTATTTTAGAAGCTGAGAAAACTTATACTTCACAAATAAAAAAATTAATAGAGAACGATGAATATTTAAGTAATAAGCTTGAAGATTCAACTTTTTTTACAAAAGTAGCTAAACATCCTACTTATACTTTTTTTGATGAGAAGCTTACAAAGCATCTTTTAGATAATAATATTTTAATAACTAGCTTTAATTATCCAGAAGAAAACTCTCCATTAATGAGTAGAATTGTTGTTAGTGCTTATCATACTAAAGAGGACTTAGATTTTTTAGCTAAGGTTATAAAACTATATAAATAAAAGAACCACCCTAAAAAGAGTGGTTCTTTATATAATTTATAAGAAATCATAGTTTCTACTTATCCCACCATAACTCTCCATATATGGTATTCTCTCCTCCAAATTGAGTTTGAATAGCATCATTATAATTCACTTCATTATTAAAAGCTTCATTATCAGGATAGCTTAAACGATTTGGAACTTCAGCTCCATTCGGAGAAACCATAATGTCTGGAAAACCAGTTCTTCTCCACTCTGCCCAAGCTTCATATCCAAACATAAATAAATGCACCCATCGTTGAGTAGCAATTTGTTCGATTGCCATACTATCATCAAAAGCAATTCCTGACTCCATCATAAAATCGGCCACAGCGTCTGTACTTCCAGTCCATTGTAAAATAGAGTTTTCTATAGCACTTTCATATAAACTCTGCGTATCATTTCCTATCCAACCAAGCTCAGAAGCTTCTGCCATTGCAAAAAGCACTTGTGCATAAGTAACCAAATAAACAGGAGCATCTTGCGCATGTATATCATCCCCTAAAAGAGAGTATTCTTCAGTACCTATATTTTCTTCCTCTCCAAAAGGCAAACCTACATACTCACCACTATTCCTAGCTGGATTACCATATACTGGTAATCTTGGATCATTTACAGGCTTCATTTCTGCTACAAGGCTCTCTGTGAGTGCCCACCACTCTCTATTTTGATTAACAATCTGCCCATACCAATAATTTTGGTTGTTGGCTTCTGCTAAATGCTGAAAAAATAAGTTATCATCATTAGAAGTAAATACACCATCATTTACAGCGCTTACAAATTCAGCTTTTGCTGTTGCAGCATCTACTTCAGATAAACGAAGCGCCATTAACATTCTTATCGTATTAGATAATTTCTTCCATTTATTAACGTCTCCGTCATAAATAATATCATTACTTAAATCTCCACTTACAATCATATTTGATGCTTCTTTTAATTCAGCAAACAAATCTGTATAAATAGATTGTTGAGAATCGTAAACAGGAGTAAAATTCTCTTGTCCTTGTAAAGCTTCACTATAAGGAACATCTCCCCATCTATCAGTAATATTCCAATAGAAATATGCTTTAAGAATTTTGGCAACTGCTAATTGATTGTCTATTGGTCCTTCAGTAGCACTTAAATTATCAGAAGTAAGAACAGCTTCTAAATCTGCTAGAGGTCCTTGGTACCACCCATAAAAACTAGTACTTTGTTGTGGATATAATGATGTACCCACATACTGAGTTTCTGATAAATATTGCGACATAAACTCTCCTTGAGGAGAAGAACTTAAACCTGGCAAATACAATTCTGCCTGTGCAATTAATTGCATTCCTGAAGCCTGACTAGGAACATTAGGATTTGTATTAATATCTTCATCGAAATTACTACAGCTTCCTAAAAACAAAGCTATAAGTAATGTGTTTATATATATACTTTTCATCTTTCTTTATTTAAAATGTAATGTTTAGATTAACACCATAAGACCTTACAGTTGGCAACTGTCCTGATTCATACCAACTAATAGATTGTGATCCCGTAGATATTTCAGAAGGATTTATCCCTTCTGGCGCTTCTTGCCATATCATAAGTGGGTTTCTTGCTATTAAGGCAAAACTCATCGTTTCAAAAGGCAGGTTATCCATTACACTCTTACCTAAATCATATTGAACTCTAAGCTCTCTTAACTTAACATAAGATGCGTCGTATAACCATTCCTCATAAATTCTTCTTCCTAGCGTGTTTCTATAATAGGAACGTGCATCTACATAAGCAGTAACATCTTCTCCTGTAGTTGCAGATATTCCTGTAACTTTTACTCCACCACCTAGATCTAATGGATCACGAACATTCATTCCTTGGTCGTTTGTAGCAACGGTAAGAGCATCTTGACCTGTTCTAACTGCTAACATTTTAGATCTACTAAAAAATTGTCCTCCCGCTTGGAAGTCAATCATTCCAGTTAAAGTAAACTGTCCGATTCTAAAAGTATTCTGAAATCCTCCTGTAAAATCTGGTAAAACAGTTCCGAAGTTATGAGTAGCATCTGTATACAAAGGCATATTATTATCATCTAATAATATCTTCCCAGTAGCTTCATCTCTTTGATAAGCTTGCCCAACTAAACTTCCGAAAGACTCGCCTACATAAGAATTTAAATAGCTTGTAACACTAGAATATGTTGTAGAGTCATATGTATAAACATCAATCCCTGGAGCTAATTCTACTACCTCACTATTATTTTTACTTAAGTTAAAAGTAAAATCCCATGAGAAAGAACCTGACTGCACTGGAGTGGCATTCACAGATAACTCAAAACCATCATTTTCAATTAAACCTGCATTAATAATACTAGAGCTATATCCGCTAGTACCAGAAACATCAAGATTAAGAATCTGATTTTTATTCTTTTGCTCATAATACGTAAAGTCAAAACCTAATCTATTATTAAAGAAGTTCAATTCTAAACCAGCTTCAAATGAATTTGAAAATGAAGGCTCTATATTAGGATTATTTAAAGCATCTGGAACATACAATGTATTAATACCATCATATACTGTCCCTACAGCATAATTAAGACTCGTTTGATATGGACTTAAATCTGATCCTGCCTGAGCGTAACTAGCTCTTAGTTTACCAAAAGAAAGAGGATTCCAGTTTATTAATTCACTAAAAACTACACTCCCTGAAACTGATGGATACCAATATGAGTTATTATCTTCTGGCAATGCTGAAGAATTGTCATTTCTAATAGAAGCGT
This sequence comes from Joostella atrarenae, assembly GCF_021764745.1. GTDB lineage: Bacteria > Bacteroidota > Bacteroidia > Flavobacteriales > Flavobacteriaceae > Galbibacter > Galbibacter atrarenae. The sequence goes on from NZ_JAETXX010000003.1 coordinate 94,241, forward strand.
CAATAAAGTAAGTTCCATCATATCCTAAAGACACCAAACTATAGAAACTTCTAATTTTCTTACGTAATTTATAAGATGTTGTATTTGGTCTATCAATAGAAGCATCTATATTATAAAACCCTGGAGAAGAGAGCCCTCCTACAGTACTTTGACTAACATAACTATAGTCTCTATCATAGATATTCCCCCCTACAGTTGCATCCAAAGAAAATTTATCCCACGTATTTTTGTATTGAGCAAGAAGCTCGTAGTTGAATTCTTTATTTTGATATTTCCCTACAGAATATGATGGTAAACGTGTTCCTCCAAAAGCTTGTCGGTTTTCGATATTCTGAGTATACATATCGGTTCTAATAAATCCACTTACTTCTAGTTCAGGAATAATTTTATAAGACATTCCAATATCACCAAAGAAACGATCTCTCGTATCATTACTAAGGTTTTCATAAGCTTCAAAGTATGGATTGTTCCAATATAAAGGTTCAAAATCTGTTATCTCTCCTGTGCTAGAATCTGGTCTTCCTAAATTCCAATGTAAGAATGTACCATCGTCATATTTATAATCTCTTAAACGGTTCATATCCACGTTTCTTTGGAACCACTGTACCATGTAGCTCCCTCCGTATTCTGATCCTTGAGACGGACGCTGTCCTTCATTACCAGCGTAATTAATATTTGTAGAAACCACTAAATTATCTGTAAGATTTAAACTAGCACTTAACCCTACATTATTTCTATTCAAAGAAGTGTTTGGCACAACCCCATCTACTCTAGTATCGTTTGCACTTAATCGTAAAGAAGTATTTTCATTACCACCAGTAATTGTTATACTATTATTATAAGTAGTTCCTGTTTTATAATAATCTTCAACGTTATTAGGATGCGCTACAAAAGGAGTTAGTTTTCCATATTCAGAGTCTTGAGGATAAAAACTAAATACTTGTCTTACAGGTGTACCATCCATTTTTGGCCCCCAACTTTCATCAACACTCATATCTACATATGGATCTCCATTTGGTAAAGTTCTAAAAGTTTGACTAGAACCACCACCATACATATTTTGTAATGGGATAAAGTTATAAGTAGATTCCATAGAAAAAGAAGAAGAAAGCTGAACGTTAACTTTTCTTGGTCCTTTCTTCCCTTTCTTTGTTGTAATCATAATTACACCAAACTGACCTCTAATACCATATAGAGCTGAGGCCGCAGGCCCTTTTAACACGTTAACTTCTGCGATATCATTTGGATTAATATCCTGTGCTAAGTTTCCATAATCTGCTTGATCACTACCGGAGAAATTAGCGTTAGAAATTGGAGTTCCATCTATTACAATTAAAGGTTGATCCCCTCCGCTAATAGAGTTAACACCTCTAATTTTAATTTTCTGAGTTCCTCCCATACTAGCTCCAGAAGCACCAGTAACTTGAACACCTGCTACACGTCCGGAGAGAGAACCTAATACATTTTGTTCATTAGTTAAGTTAAAATCCTCTCCATCTACTTCTTGAGTTGAATACCCTAAAGATTTTTTATCTCTAGAAATTCCCAAAGCAGTAACTACTACTTCATCTAAACTCTGAGCATCTTCTGTTAATGTTACATCTATTACATTACTAGTGCCTACAGATTTTTTTTGTGTTTTCATACCTACATAGGTAAAAACCAAAACATCGCCTGTATTGGTATTAATCTTGTAATTTCCATCGAAATCGGTAGTTGTTCCTAGGTTGGTTTGGTCTACAACTATAGATACACCAGGTAATGGTGTTCCTTGACCATCTATTACTTTACCTGTAATGGCTTGAGAATAGGCCATACTAAAGCATAGTAATAAAGACATTGTTAATAATAATCTTTTCATGATTGAATTAGGTTAATTAGCTCATTAAATTACTGAAAATAAATCAAAATTTAACAGTAGGATTGCTTTTTGTTAAATTTATAATAATCTATTTCTAAAATTTTTATAAAGCAGCCAATATCCTGAAATATTATTAATAACACAATAAAAAAGGGGTTCCTGTAGTACAGAAACCCCTTTTTTAAAATCAATATAAATTAAGTTTTTATTCTGATGTATTCCACCAAAGAGGAGTAGTTAATCTCAATGCTGGATTATTATTCGGCATGTTTTCATAATTTCTATCCTCCTCATTGTATTCATACATCATCGCTTGTATCCAATCATTCTCATTAGGAAAAATATCAATATTTACATTTTCTGGTCTTTGGAGTCCTGGATACACTGAATCACTATAATCCATTCTCCTCATATCTACCCATGTCTCAGGGTTCAACATATTGGCAATATATTTTTGAACCATTATATGTGACAAACTGATGTTAGTAGCTCCTACTTCGGTGTCCAATGCTGTTAAATATGAATTCATATCAACTGCATTTACATTAAGCTTTTTTAAATCTGCTTCGACTCCAAGCTTTAAAGCAGTATAGGCTCCCGCTCTATCTCCTGCTCTAAATTTAGCTTCAGCTTCTATGAACTTGACTTCACTAAATGTAAACATATATGTTGGAGAATCAGGACTAGTATAAAAACCTCCATTACCAATAGAATAATTATCATATGAATCACTATCAGTATCTACTCCAGCTCCAGTTCTCACACCATAATAACCACCATTAACGGCTTCTGGTACAATTATCTTCAAACGAGGGTCTTCCATAGGTGCAGAAAGTTGAAGCGGATTTTTTAGTAAGTCTACAAAAAATTCTGAAAAGAAATCAATTCTAGAAGATCCATAACCATCAGCACTAAATGGTTGATTGGTATTCTCTGCTTCTCCTCCTGTAAATTGAACCAAAGCATTCTCTGCATTTGAAGCGAATGCTTTTTGACATAGATCTATTATTTCCTGCGAGTTGTATGCTAAATCACCAGATGATTTTTTACTTAAGTGATTCATATATCTTGCTTTCAAAGCATATGCAAATTTGATCCATAAATCGTTATCACCTTCATACAAAACATCTCCTCCTTCTTTATTTAGATCAATTTCGCTTGTTTGATTTAACTCGTCAATTGCTTCATCTAACAAAGTGAATATTGTTTGATATGCCTCCTTCTGTGTCACAAACTTTGGAGTAAGATTCATTGAAGATTCACCGTCGTATGTTTCATCTGTTACAATATCTCCATATTGATCTGTTGTCATTCCAAATATATATGCTCTTAATATTTTACCTACTGCGCTGTAGTTTGGAGAGTTATATTCTCTACCTAAAACTATTAAATCAGCTGTATTTGGTAGCGCATAAACGTAAGAATTCTGCCATAAAAAATAACTTCCTGTTGTTATAAATGAACTCCATGTTTCTGAGTAATAATTAGCGACATTTTGAGAACCGTATTGCACTATTCCAAGTACTTCTCGCATTCCTCTATATTGTGCAGTTCCTGTAGTGTTCTCTATTGCTCCTTGTATTCTATATTGTGGTTCTAAAGAAGTTGTAGTAGGAGCTGTTTCAGAACTGTTCACGTCAAAATAATCATCTGAACACGACACCGTAGCTAACAACAAACCTGTATATATATAATTTAATATTTTCATTTTTATTTGTATTTAAAATGTGAATTTTAACCCTAAATCAAAACCTTTAGTGTTTGGAGTACCCAAATTATCTATGTATGTAGAACCTGCACCAGATATTCCTGCACCAAAAGTATTTACCTCTGGATCTACACCACTATAATCAGTAATTGTCAATAAATTTCTTCCTGTTCCATATAGTTCCAATGCTGATAATGAAAGCTTATCAGTCAAAGATTTTGGAAATTTATATGAAAGGGTAACATATCTTAAACGTGCAAATGATCCATCTTCAATAAAGTTATTAGAATTTAAAGAATAGTAATTTGTATAATAATTTTGATCTTTTGTAGAGGTAACCTCCCTTGGATTACCATCAACATCCACTCCAGTAAATGTTACTTGCTGACCTCTATCAAGTGTTTGCGGACTCTGACCATAATAAATCATAGCTGATTCTGTAGCGTTATAAATCTCTTGCCCCTGAACTATATCAAATAAAAATGACAACGAAACCCCTTTATAGCTAAAAGTATTTGTAATTCCTAATGTCCAATCTGGCATTCTATTAACATTAGTATAAGTTTGATCTGTCAAAACAGGCAGTCCACTTGAATCTATAATTATATTTCCATTATCATCTGTTAAGGGCTGCTTACCTCTAAGTCCAAATAAAGATCCATCTAAGATTGCTGCTCCGGCAGCTGAATTTCTAAATGTCCAGGAATCTGATAAATAAACTTCATTTAAAAAACCTGGTAAATCTTCAACTGTGCTTTCATTCATTCCAAAATTAAAATCTGCATTCCATGCTAAACCTCCTGCATTAGGTTTTAAAATCTGGGCAGAAAGAAGCGCTTCTATCCCCTGATTCTTGATAGACCCTCCATTTAAAGTGGCATAAAAAGTACCTGTTGTAGGCGGAACCCTTATATCTTTTAAAATTTGATTATCTGATAAACTATAAAAGTAAGAAAACTCTAATGACAATCTGTTATTAAGAAACCTCATATCTGCTCCTACTTCGTAACTATCTGTAAACTCTGGCTCTAAATTAGGGTTACCAACATTAACTCCATTCCATGCATATGCAGAACTCGCCGCTCCATTTAAATTTTTCCCTAAAGAACTTTCTAAAGCTCCAATTGGAGCGTCTTTTCCTACTTTAGCCCAAGTTCCTCTTAATTTTAAATAATTAAGACCTCCATCAGATGAAATATTAAATAAATCACTTAAAACTGCTGATGCTCCAACAGATGGATAAAAGAAAGAACGTTTATCTGCTGGAAGTGTAGAAGACCAGTCGTTTCTCCCTGTTGCGGTTAAAAACAAAGCGTCTTTCCATCCTAATTTAAGCTCTCCAAATAAACCTACTATTCTCTTTCTTTGAATTACCTCATTAACGAGTTGATCTTCTTGAGCTACATTAGCAATACTATATATTCCAGGCGCTTGAAAGCCGTTTCCATAAGAATAAGTTGTTCGAATATCTAATTCTTCTACAGAATTACCCGCCATTGCATCTAATGTAAAGTCTTCTGATATTTCTTTGTTATACCTCAACAAAAGTGTAGAAGTAAGTCTAGAATGGTCTTTTTCAAATTGAGATATATAACCTTCCTCTCTATTCTCTACTAAAGAACCATCTCCAGTAATTTTTTTATTATACTCATTATAATCATCTGTCCCTACTCTATAGGTAAGGTTAAAATCATTTAAGAAATTATAATTCAAATTAATTACCCCTATCAAACGTCTTACATCATCTGTATTTGGACTATTATTTATACTCCAATAAGGATTGTCAAATTGTTGATCTTGAAAAAAAGTTTTCTGAGAACCATTTGGATTTAAATAATCACGAGCATTAACAGTAACGGGATAGGCTAATAAACTATTAAAACTTCCACCACTAGCATTTCCTTGTCTCGTACTTGATATTTTTGTGTTTATATAATTTCCAGATACTCCAATACTAAAATTTTTATTGAATTTTGAATTCGCATTAATTTTAAAAGAAGTCTTATCATAACTAGTGCTAGGAATAATTCCATCTTGAGAAATATCTCCAATTGAAAAATAAATATTACTTTTCTCACTACCTGTTGAATAACTAACATTATGATTTTGTGTAATTGCAGTTTTATAAAAATCATCAATATTTTTATAAATAGGAGTACCTGCTGCTATCTGTTCTCCCCATGAAAAAGAAGACTCTGGATTAATATCTCCATCAGCCTCTTCCTCTCCTTGTCCATACTTTGTTTGAACATCTGGTGTTCCTAATATTTCATCTACAGAAAGTGAACCCGAATAACTAATTTTACTAACACCAGCTTTTCCTTTCTTAGTCGTAATAATCACAGCTCCATTGGACGCTTGAATACCATATAAAGCAGCTGCTGCTGGTCCTTTTAAAATTGAAATATTCTCTATATCCTCGGGATTAATATCCGAAGCTCTGTTTACACTCGCTACTTCTAAACTAGAGTTAGTTGAATTATCAATAGGAATACCATCTACAACAAATAACGGTTGATTATTACCTGTTATTGAGTTCCCTCCTCTAATTAAGATCACAGAAGAAGACCCTGGGACACCACCAGAGTTAGAAATAGTAACTCCAGAAACTTTTCCTTGCAATCCATTCACCATATTATTTTGATTCCCTTCTAATAATTGCTCAGAAGATACTGCCTGAACAGAGTTACTTAAAGATTTTTTCTTAGCTGTTTCTCCAAGGGCTACAGATACAACTACTTCATCTAAACTAGTAGCATCTTCTTTCATAGAAACATTTATAGTAGAATTAGTCCCTACTTGCTCCTTTACAGACACCATTCCTACGTATGTAAACACTAAGACATCATCTGGTGTCGCATTAATTGTATAATTTCCGTCAAAATCAGTTGATGTACCATTCCTTGTTCCATCAACTATTATTGACACCCCTGGTAAGGGCGTTCCTCCAGCATCAGTTACTATTCCACTAATATTTTGCGAATAAGCAAAACTAGTAAGTAACAATGAAATTGTTAATAAAAGTTGTTTCATAAAATTTTTTTAAGTTTTAGTAAAGAGTTAAAGTATCGAATAAAACTTAAAAATTTAACTTTTTTAACACCTTTTGTTAATTATTGTTAATCAGTGATTTACAGCTATCGATTAATAAATACTTAATTTAGACCTGTCTATTATGCGAAAAAAAAACCTCTAAATGATCACATTTAGAGGCTTTTAAAATTATTATAAAATATTTTTTTACTTCTCAGCTTCAGTTTTTACAACTAATCTAAATCCTTCACCATGAATATTCAATATTTCTACTTCGTCATCTTTCTTAAGATATTTACGAAGTTTTGCTATGTAAACATCCATACTTCGAGAAGTGAAATAATTATCATCTCTCCATATTTTCGTTAAAGCCAATTCTCTTGGCATTAAATCATTTTCATGAAGCGCTAGTAAACGTAATAATTCGTTTTCTTTCGGAGATAATTTTATAGGCTCTTCTTCTTTGTATGTTAGGAAACGTAGTTTAGAGTTTAAATGGAAGTTCCCTATAACAAATTCAAATTGCTTACTATCTGCTAAAGACTCTGTAGATTTACGCTGAATGATAGCTTTTATTTTGAATAATAAAACTTCAGAATCAAATGGTTTGTTTAAATAATCATCTGCTCCGACCTTATATCCTTTCAACACATCTTCTTTCATTGTTTTGGCTGTCAAGAAGATAATTGGAATATTCTCATCCTTTTCTCTAATCTCTTTTGCCAAAGTAAATCCATCTTTATAAGGCATCATTACATCTAAAATACATAAATCGTAATGATCTTTTCTGAATTTCTCATAACCTTCCATCCCATTTTTAGCTAGCGTTACATCAAAATCATTCATTGATAAATAATCTTTCAGTACGATTCCAAAATTGGGATCATCTTCTACTAATAAAATCTTTTTATTTACTGTTTCCATGCTTTTTTATATTAAAGGTAACTTTACGAAAAAGGTACTTCCTTTATCTTTTTCACTTTCGGCATAAACTTCGCCTTGATGATCCTCTACAATACTTTTTACATAAGCCAATCCTAATCCATGGCCCTTTATATTATGTATGTTTCCTGTAGATTCTCTATAAAATTTTTCAAATATTCTTTTTAATACTGCTTTACTCATTCCCGCACCATTGTCGGTAATCTTAATAATAATACTATTCTTTACTATTTCAGTGTAGACATTTATTTCTGGGGTTTCTGGAGAATACTTATTAGCATTATCCATAATATTCACTAATATATTAGTTAGGTGAAAGTCATTTCCTAATATCTCACTTCTACTGGCGTCTAAATGTGTTTTTATATATCCGCCTCTGTTTTCCACCATAAGCTCTACATGTGCTATAGCTTCTTCTATTATGTCGTGAATATCTACCTTATCCTTACTAATATCCAACTGATTCTTTTCTAATTTAGAGATTCTTAGTACATTTTCTACTTGAGCGTGCATTCTTTTATTTTCATCACGAATCATTTGTAAATATCGCTTTACTAAGTCTGAATCCTGAAAAGCTTTAGGGTTCTTCAAAGAATCTAATGCTAAATTTATAGTGGCAATCGGTGTTTTAAACTCATGCGTCATATTATTAATAAAGTCAGTTTTTATCTCCGAAATTTGCTTTTGCTTTATTAATTGATACAATGCACTAGAATATGCTACTAAAATTATAAGCGTAAAAACCACAGATAAAATAGCCATTTCTATGATAGAAGATATTAAAAATTTCTTCTTTTCAGGAAAACTAACTAATAAATCGTAATTACTATTACCATCATTATCTGTAAAAAGCGGTGTTTTATAGCGTGATATATCTAACTCTTTAAAGTTGCTAGAACGTACTCTTGTAGCTAACCCTTTACTATAGATACCATATTCAAAATTAAGATTAATCCCTCTGTCATTTAATTCTTGTTGGATTAAAAGCTCTATTTCTTGAGAAGTAACTCTTTTATGAATTGGAACTCTTTGCGCTGCTTCTTTAAAAACATCTTCAAACTGAGCTTTCTCTAAAGCAGAGAAACCACCAATCTTCTCAATCCTTTCCACTGGAGAATATACCTTCCCATCAATACCATACTCTTCTTTAAAAATCTGAGTAGTTCTCTTACTCGTGTAATTTTTAATCGTTGTAGTGTCTGCACTATTATTATCAAAGAACGTAGAAGATATGCCATAATCTTCTTCTAAAATTCCGTGGGAATAGATAAATGTTTCATTGCTATTCCTATCTTTTTCAACAAAAAAGAACTCTCTTAAATTAGACTCTTTCAATTCTCCTACGCTATCTCGTAACATAAGAAACCTATTAAAATAGTCTCTAATTTCTCTTCCCTCCAATTTATCCGAAACGGAGTTTAATACTTGAGAAATACTAGTAGAAAACTGTTCTTCCTTATCTTCTACTGCTGTCTTTATCCAATAACCTTGGACGAATATAATCCCCATTAAGGATAAACTCATCAAAATTACTAGAAGTATAAATAAGCGTCTACTCATTTAGTCAAAATTAAGGCTTTGTAATAAGGTATGTTAAGCATTTAACCTAACGTTAACAAAAATGTTAAAATTTTTGGTTCAAATACTTTTTTTAAGTATCATTTCGTGTATCTTCTCAACAATTTGTGAGGTCTCTTCTAAATCAATATTTTCTATAACAAAGTCAGATTTCTTAACTTTATCTTCTTCCTTCCATTGATTATTCATTCTTGCTTCTACCTCTTCTCTAGTTGTGTTATCACGCTTTAAAACTCGCTGTAAACGCACTTCCTTTGGAGCGGTCACCGTAATAACAAGATCACATTGCTTATCTCCTCCTGTTTCAAATAAAATAGCAACCTCTTTTATTACATAAGCTGCTTCCTGATTTTCATACCAGTCTTTAAAATGGGCGCCAACTGCAGGATGGATTATAGCATTAAGTTTTTTTAATTTTTCAGGATCTGCAAAAACAATATCAGCGATATATTTTCTATTAGGTAAGTTATGATCATAGGCATTTTCACCAAACAAATCGATAATACGCTTGCGTACATCATTATTAGTTTCCATTAGGCTTTTCGCCTCTACATCAGCAATAAAAACAGGAACATCAAGTTTTTTAAATAAAGAAGCTACTGTAGATTTACCACTTCCTATACCTCCTGTTAATCCTACTATCATAGTTATTGCTTTTTCACTAAATATTCCACTTTTTTATCCAAAATCTTAACGGAAGACACAAATTTTGGCTCTTCCACTAATTTAGGAATCAGAAAAGTCGATTCCGAAGAAATTTCATTGTAATCGCAAATCACTTTAAAAGCCCCCTCATTCACTCGTTTCAATTCTGATATTGGAGCTTTACAAAGCAATTTTACTTTCTCAGGATATACCTTTAAGCTCATATCATCAGGAAGATTAGCTATTTGCACAGGCACTAAAATTATTTTTTCTGAATAACGCTCAACAACTCCCGAAATAGATACTTCTTTGGTTTCAAATTCCAACTCTTCTAAAGAGTCTGGAATATTTAAAGGTGATTTATAATCAAAATTATTCCTTACATTCTTATGGTTTTGAACCTCTGTTTCTATATTGATAATTTTACCAACAATATCCTCAGGTCCACGTACCCAAATACTATCTGGCTCCACTTTTATAGAATCCCTAAGCTGATAATCATTTTCAAATTCCAAACGTGTTTTAGGAATTACCTTTATATATTTCTTCTGATTAACTCCAAGCTTTAAAACAACAGAATCGGTATTTATCCTCCTTACATTTAAAGATTTATATTGAGTTCTTATAGCATCCTCTAAATCATTAGGAAGCATGTAATAGGCGTTGTTACTCTCATGAAAATCAACTAAATCAACAATTAGATCTCTTTTAAAAAGTCTATATCCCAATATTTTAAATCCAGATGTTTCCACATTTGTTTCAAAACTGGTTTTGGGATCCCCTAACACTAACTTGTCTTCAGGAATACCATTGTATTTTAAATTAAAGCTTATATGAGAGGTATAAATATCGGAAAGCGATATTAGAAACCATATAAAGAAGGAAACAACAAGAAACATTAAAAATATTGTTGCCTTTGGCTTCTTCAGCGTACTTTTTATATATTCTAGAAACCTTCCTGCCATCAGTTAAAAAATAGTTTTGGAAAAATTTGTTCTGGTTTTTTATTAGAAAAGGTAATCAAAAAAGTCGATTTTACAAAGGCCAATCCATAACCAAAAAATTGTATCACTACTGCATAAACAGCTAAAAACGCAATTTTCAAACTTTTATTTTTCAATAATGCATCAAAAAATATAGCTAAAAAGTATAAACCATATATTTTAAAAAATATAGAAATTCCTGCGAACCACATTAATAATGAAAATGCTAGCCCTAAAACAAATAATGTAGGAAACCAATATGTTATCTTCTTAGTTTCTGGATGCCATTTATTTAATATCGGCCGTGTAAGTCCAAACTTTTGAACTTGCTGATAAAACTTTTCCCAAGAAATTCTACGCTTATGGTATACAAAAGCCTGTGGAATTAAAACAGTTTCAAAACCTGCTTTCCATAACCGGATCGTTAAATCTGGGTCTTCTCCTGGATGAATTTTCCCGAAACCGCCAGTTGCTTCAAAAGTCTTTTTTGAGAGTCCCATGTTAAAACTTCTGGGTTGAAACTTATTCACAGCTTTCTTCCCTCCTCGTATCCCTCCTGTGGTTAGCAGAGAAGTCATACTATAATTAATTGCTTTCTGAATATCTGAGAAAGACTCATGAGCGGCATCTGGACCACCGTAGCAATCAACATACTTGCTCTGTAAAGATTTATTAGCTTCTTCTAAATATTGTGGTGGCAAAATACAGTCGGAATCTAAAATAATAAAATAGTTTCCTTTAGCTTTTCGCATTCCATAATTACGAGAATCTCCAGGTCCAGAATTTGACTTGAAGTAATAAGAAATATTAAGATGATCTTTAAAATCTTCTACGACACTTTCCGAAGAAATAGAAGAACCATCTTCTACAATAACTACTTCAAAAGGAATATTACCTGTAAGCAAATTCATACTTTCAAGTAATTCTTTTACTTCTTCTGGCCTATTATAAACAGGAATGATAAATGAAAAGCTCAATGCCATTTAAATACTTTTAGATACAAAAAAGCTGTTTAAAAAGTGACATTTATTTTATAGCAATCACTCCTCAAACAGCATTTTATATTTTAGAAACTAATTAATCTTCTTTCATGAACTTTTCCATCACTTCGTTGCTTACTCCAGTGTTAGAGAAACCTCCGTCGTGGAAAAGGTTTTGCATAGTTACTTTTTTAGTAAGGTCAGAGAACAAACTAATTGTATAATCCGCACATTCTTGAGCAGTAGCATTTCCTAATGGAGACATCTTATCTGCATATGCTATAAATCCATCAAATCCTTTTACTCCTTGCCCTGCTGTTGTTGGTGTTGGAGACTGAGAAATAGTGTTTACACGTACATTTCTGTGTTTTCCGTAGAAATACCCAAAACTTCTTGCAATCGACTCTAAATAAGCTTTATTGTCGGCCATATCATTATAGTCTGGAAATACTCTCTGTGCAGCCATATATGTTAAAGCAACGATGCTTCCCCACTCATTCATAGCGTCTTTTTGATATAAAGTCTGACAAACTTTATGAAAAGATAATGCCGAAACATCCCAACCTTTTTCAGTAAAGTCATACTTCTGATCTGTATAGTGCTTTCCTTTTCTTACATTAATAGACATTCCAATTGAATGTAAAACAAAATCTATTTTACCTCCCAGAATTTCCATTGACTTTTCAACAAGGTTTTCCAATTCTTCAACATTGGTAGCATCAGCTGGAATAATTTCAGAACCTGTTTTTTCTGCCAATTCTTTAATTTGTCCCATTCGCATTGCGATAGGTGCATTGGTTAAAACAAATGTAGCTCCTTCTTCGTGCGCTTTTATAGCAGTTTTCCATGCTATTGAATTCTCATCTAATGCTCCGAAGATTATCCCTCTCTTACCTTTTAATAAATTATATGACATATGATTTTGGTTAATTCTGTATTTAACTATTTACAGCGTCAAAAATATTCAAATTATTTGTAACAAGACCAATCATGCATCAAATAAATGCACCTTATGTTTACTTATTATTATATTATGACATAATTAAAGTGTTCTTACTACTACTAGAAACACAAATTAAAACTCTCGCTTTCCAAATTCACTTTCTATAAACTTAGATTTATTTTTATTATTATTGAAAGTGTACGATAAATTTAATAGTACAACATCTACTTCATAAACATAATTTGTAGTGGTATAAAACGATCCCGGACTAGCGGTAGTAATACGTTGTTCGTTGGTATCTAATAATCCCATATCCATATTTAACCATTGTAGAGACGCTTTAAGCCTATTATCAAAAAAGGTTTTTTGAAATGTTAGATTTGGTGAATAAAACCTAGAATCTTCTCCTTGTGCTGTTTTTCTTTCTGATAAATAATTAAATGTAAATTGTAAAGAAGCTGTGTCAGAAAAATCGAATGAAGAATTCACATTTATAGAATACTGCCAACCATTTTCATCTACAGTTTCCCCATTGAAACTACCATCAATTCCGTAGTTATAAACATTAAAACCTATAAAATTCGACCAACTTTCAGTAGGATCTATTTGTGATCCTAACTCCAAACCTAAAGATCTTCCTTTTCCTACATTGGTATATATTCGGTTTAAAATAGTATCGTTATATACTGTATTCACACGATTTACCAAGTTATTTACATTCCTGTAATAAGCGGTAACATATAAAGAATTATTACCTTCAAAAGATTTTACCATTCCAAGCTCCACTAAATCTATAAACTCTGGCTTTAATGTAGGATCTCCCTGCTCCAATGTTTCTGAATGCTCTCGCTCAGGAAAGGGATTCATTTTAAAAGATGTTGTACGTTCAACACGTTTGCTATATGCAGCCTTAAATTTTAAATCCTCATTGACTGAATATTGAATAGCTGCGGAAGGAAAAAGCTTTAAGTAATCATATTTATATGTTGTATCTACCGTTTGTGCTTTATCCCTAAGGTCTAAATTTCTATCCATTCCCTCCAGACGAAGTCCAGCACTATACTCCCATTGATCTAAAGATTTTGAAAGCTGTACATATCCAGAATTTATCTGACGTGTAAGATCTACTTCACTAGAAAATTCAGGTACCAACTCAAATTCTCCAGTCATATTATTCTTTCGCTCATAAACAAAATCTCCTTTATGATCTAAGTTTCTAAATTGATATCCCATTTCTAACTGACCAATAGACATAGGTTTAAACTGATAATCTACTTGAAAACGAATTCCATTTAACGGGTTATCATTCGTATTGTATTCTTCCTGTAAAACTACACTAGTATCTGGATATCCCAAATTATCGTTTGTTGTAGGTCCTCCAAGCAATGTATATTCATATAAAAAAGAAGTAGAAATATTCGAATTGTTCTTAAAAATGTGATTGTAGTCAAAACTTCCTAGCACAAAATCTCCCTTACGGATTCTTAGATTTTCGTTATAATATTGAAACGTATAAATACGATCTCCCCCTTCTGCTGGAGTAATGGCATGATTGTCGTAATAAATAATATCTGCTGTTCTATCTTTAGAACGTTTACCCCCATAAAAACCAATAGAATATGTGTTTAAAGTATCTGGAGTGAAATCTACCGAGAATCGACCAGAAAAATTCTTTTCTACAAAACTACGCTCACCATCTGAAGGAAACTGTGTTAATGTATCGTTTATAATAGTATATGCATCTCCTTCTCTTCTCCCAGAAATATCATTTCTTTGGTAACTCGCTCCCATAGAAATATTCCATTTATCTTTTCGAATATTGTATGTAATATCCCCTCCATAACGCTGTGCAGGCTCTTTGTTGTCATAATCCTCAATACTAGGAAAACCTCCTTTAATATTTATCTGAGTAAAGGTTCCATTTGTAGCTCCTTTTTTTGTGATTATATTTAGAATTCCCGCTTTCCCCTCTGGATCATATTTTGCTGAAGGTGCTGTAATCAATTCCACACGCTCAATAGCATTTGCAGGCAACTGGTTTAAAATCAAAGAAGCATTTGTTTGTACTGGTTTCCCGTTTAATAGAATAACAAAACTATTACTTCCTCTCACAGAAATCTCTCCCAATCCATCTACAGATACAGAAGGCAAGTTTCTAATTACATCGATCCCATTCCCACCGATACTACTTTGAAATTGATCTGCCTCATAAACCTGTCTATCTACTTTATTAATTACAGTAGATTTTTTTCCTGAAAGCACTACTTCATCCAAAAATAGCTGACTTGGATTAATTTCAACCTTTCCTAAATCTAAATTCTGATTGCTTTTAGAGACTTCGAACGGAGTACCCTTTTTTGTTTCATAACCTATAAAAGAAATTTCTAAATAGTAATTTCCTTTTTTAATATTTTCCAACACAAAGCTTCCATCTTGATTGGTAACAACTCCAGTGATAAGTTCATTATCATCAGTATTAAAAATAGCTACGGTTGCATATTCTAAGGGATCACTATTAGTTGCATCTACAACTTTACCCTTAACTTGAGCTTTACTTATTTGCACAAAACTTAACGTACATAAGAAAAATAAAAAAAATCGCATTTGGCTGGTTACTTTTAAATTGAAAAACAAAAATAAAAGTAATAGTTACCTTAAAATGATCTATTCGAATAAAACTATGGTCTATTCTCTTCTTTTCTGAAGTTTAAAGGAGTTACAGCGTTGTGCTTTTTAAAATATTTTACGAAATGAGAAGCATTCTTAAAGTTTAAATGAAAAGCGATTTCCGAAATAGTTATCTTACTATATTTAAGTAAACGCTTAGCCTCTGTATTAATATGTGAAGCAATAACTTCTGAAGTTGTTTTAGCGTATTCCTTTTTACACAATTGATTGAGTTGCTGGTTACTTAATTGCAATTTATCAGCATAAAAGCTTACGTTGTTTACAGGATTATCTGCAAGCATTTTTAAAAATTCATCAGTCTTCCCTAAATCTTGAATTTCTAAATTAATATTTAAGTGAGCAAGTAAAGCCTTTAATAATCCTTCAAAGACTAATTTATTATGACCAATTTCTCGATTTGACTCAAAGCATAATAATTTAAATAACTCTTCTACAAACTCAGGTTCTGTACACTTTTTTTCATGATGACTATTAAGCTTCATTAAAAGTGTATTCAATGTATCATCTAAAGTATTTTGCAAAAAACTTTCCTTAAATATTACAACATATCCCTCCGGAATTGTAGTTATATCCCAATGGTGTACTGCCTCTTTTCTTATAAAAAAGAAAGTTGGGCCATCAATTTTATATGCAATATCGTCTATATAATGGTATCCTTCCGCCTTGCTTAGATATACAATTTCAAAATATTTATTATGACGATGAGGCTTTGTAAATCGCTTATTAGGATCAAAAGGAGCTATTTTTATATCTGTATAATAACTGATTTTATTCTTTATAGGAATCACCTCTTCCATCCAAAAAAACTAAGCTTTATTCATTAATAATTCTTTAGCATGCGCCATTGCGGAGCTAGAAATATCTTTTCCACCTAGCATTTCTGCTATTTCTTTAATTCGCTCTTCTCCAGTAATTTGTTTCATTTGCGAAGAAGTTACACCACCTTTATCCTCTTTAAATACTTTAAATTGAACATCTCCTTTTGCAGCTACTTGTGGTAAATGGGTAATCGTAAAAACTTGCATCGTTTTACTCATCTGATGCATTATATCTCCCATTTTATTGGAAACCTCTCCAGAAACACCCGTATCGATTTCATCAAACATTATAGTTGGCAAATGCATATATTGCGCTAAAAGAGATTTTATAGCTAACATTATTCTAGAAAGCTCTCCTCCAGAAGCTACCTTCTTCAACTCATTAAAACTACCGCCTTTATTTGCTGCGAATAAAAAGTGAAGTTCATCTTTTCCTTTTGCAAAATACTTATTGGTTGGTACTAAATCTATTTTAAATTTAGCATTTGGCATTCCTAATTCAGCAAGTACCCCTTCCAAATGAGATTTTAAAGAAGGAATAGACTTCGCTCTATTCTTATGTATTTTATTTGCAACTACGTCTAAAGCTTCTTCTTGCTTCAACACATCTAATTGTAATCTCTTTATATCAGCCTCAAGGTTTTCTGTCTTAGAAACTTTTTCTGCAAGCTCCTCTTGAGCAGCCAACAATTCTGAAATTTCTATAACATTGTGTTTTTTCTGAAGGTTATATATCAGCTGTAATTTAGCATTTACCTCCTCCAATTGTTGAGGATCAGCTTCAAGATTTTCTTCTATTTGCTGAATTTCCACAAAAATATCATCCAATTCAATAAGACTAGACTGAACCCTAGAAGCTAATTCTTTATAAGAATCTCCAAAATGAACCAGCTTATTAAAAACTGCTTTTAGCTCATTCATTCCACTAATAACTCCAACTTGCTCTTCTCCTAAAATCTGAGTAGCATGCGAAACATTTTCAGCTATTTCTTCTACATTATTCAACGCTTCATAAGAAGCCTCCAACTCTGCCAACATTCCTGGCTTGAGGTTCGCTGAAACTAATTCCTTCAATAAAAAAGAATTATAATCATATTCCTTATCTGCTTCCTGCTGAAAATCGATAAGCTTCTTTAATTCCTTTTTTATCTGATGATATAGCGAAAGTTTCTCAGAATATTCACTTAAAACAAGATCATTACTAGCCACAGCATCAACTACCTGAAATTGAAAATTATTATCAGTAAGTTTTAATGTCTGATGCTGCGAATGAATATCTATAAGTTGCTCTCCTAAACGAGATAAAACATCTAAAGTAACAGGTGTATCATTTATAAAAGCACGAGATTTCCCACTAGGAAGAATTTCCCTTCTTATTATTGTTTGCTTTTCAAAATCTAGATCATTAGCCTTAAAAAAAGGCTCTATTTTATAATTACTAATAGCAAAGGTAGCCTCAATAACACATTTATCTTCGCTGTTTTTAATACTGCTTAAATCTGCACGCTTTCCTAATACCAATGATAATCCGCCTAAAAGAATAGACTTCCCAGCTCCAGTTTCTCCAGTAATAGCTGTAAGTCCGTTAGTAAAAGTAACCTGTAGGTTATCTATTAACGCGTAATTTTTAATAATGAGAGTTACTAACAAAGTTATCTAGTTTTATACTCCAAAGATAAATGTTATTTTTAGCGGAATAAAATATTGTTAGTATTTTATACGAGACCAGGTTTCTGAGTATAATGGAGCGATATCGTTTAAAGTTCCCTTTAATTTTACAACATCAATTTTTGGTCCATCAGAAAAAACATTTGCAATCTCTTCAGACTTGGCATCAAAAAAAGCTTGTAAAACAAAAGAATTTGGACGTACATTATTTAGCTTATCAAAAAGCTGCATTGAACTTGCAATAGTTTGCTTTGCCAATGCTGGATTTTCTACCAGATTATCTAGTCCTAAACGGTGGTAGTTATAAAGCGCCAAACGATATTCTTTAAAAGTATTGGATAGCAAGTTATCTACCAATTCCCAACGGGTTCTATTTCCATCAGTTTGCTGCCAACCGCTATAACCACTTCCCTGAGATAAATTTACAATGCTTTGCGCCTTTTTGTAATAAGCAGTTCCTCCTTCTTTAGAAAAAGTATCGGCATCGATTCCCAACATAATGTATACGTAATAAGTAATTACCGAAGTTAAGTTAGACTCAAATACATTTGGGTTATAAAAAATGGGTGCAAACTCTAAATAATTAAAAGTAAAGCGCTTGTCTTGATAATTAAATACAGGCGATTGATAGGTTGAATTATAAACCGGACGATTAGATTGCACCTGTATGGTTCCACTAAAAGTACTATTCTCATAGCTATTAATGGTGATCATCATACTGGATTCAATTCGTTCCTTCTGAGAAAAAGTCTTATTTGTCCACTTCGTTTTATTCACATAATCGTTAAGCGACTTCTCTAATGTTCTAAATATCTGCTTATTTGTTTGATCTACTTGATCAGAATTAACTATAACAGTACAGCTCAATTCTTGAGCAAATGCAAACTGAACAGCACATAAAATTACGAGAGATAAAAGCTTTTTAATCATTCAGACGATTCAATATTTCGTTAAAGATGTCGGTTGCAACTTCCGTTTTTGGTTTTAATGGAAACGGAATATTGTTTAAATTCTTATCTATAAAAGTAACTTTATTTGTGGTGTTTCCAAAACCTGCACCTTTATCTTTTAATGAATTTAAGACAATCGCATCTAAATTCTTTGAAGCAAGCTTCTTTTTTGCATTATCGATTTCATTATTGGTTTCTAAAGCAAAACCGACCAAAAACTGATTCTTCTTATTCTTCCCTAAAGAAGCTAAAATATCTTGTGTAGGCACCAAATCTATATGCATGGTTGCCGTCTTTTTCTTAATTTTCTGGTCAGCTACTTCGGCAGGCTTATAATCTGCAACAGCTGCAGAGAGAATAGCAATATCCACTTGATTAAACACTTGGTGTGTGGCATTATACATTTCTTCCGCAGTGGTAACTCTTACTAACTTAATAAGAGAATGTGATATATCTAAATGCGTAGGTCCTGAAATCAAGAAAACCTCGGCACCTAAATTTGCTGCCTTTTCTGCTAAAGCGTACCCCATTCTTCCACTGGAATGATTTCCAATAAAACGCACAGGATCTATAGCTTCATAAGTTGGTCCAGCAGTAATTAAAACTCGCTTCCCTTTTAATGGAAGCTTCGAAAGGATATCTTTTTCTACAAATGACACTATTTCTTCTGGTTCTGCCATTCTTCCTTGCCCTACTAATCCACTTGCCAATTCACCAAATCCAGCAGAAATCATAATGTTTCCAAAGGACTTTAATGTATCGAAAGTATTCTTTGTAGAAGGATGAACATACATATCTAAATCCATTGCTGGCGCAAAATAAATAGGACATTTTGCTGAAAGATAAGTTGCCAATAAAAAATTATCCGCAGTTCCAGTCGTCATTTTTGAAAGTGTATTTGCCGTAGCCGGAGCCACAATCATAAGGTCTGCCCATAGACCTAAATCTACGTGATTATTCCACACCTCTCCTTCTTGTTCTTCATCAGTAAAAGAAGAATACACTTTATTTTTAGACAACGTAGAAAGCGTTAAAGGGGTAACGAAATCTTTTGCAGATTCTGTCATTACCACTTTAACGCTTGCTCCTGCTTTAATTAGTAATCTTACTAAAAAAGCTGACTTATATGCGGCAATACCTCCTGTAATACCTAGTAATACTTTTTTGCCGCTAAGTATGGACATATGCCTTACTCTTTATCTGTGTTTCTGTAATAGATCTTATCGTTAAGCCACTCTTCTACTGCAATAGCATGCGGCTTAGGAAGTTTTTCATAAAACTTAGAAACTTCAATCTGCTCTTTATTTTCGAAAATCTCTTCAAGACTGTCTGTGTAAGTAGCAAACTCTTCCAACTTTTCAATCAACTCCTTCTTAATATCTCCATTAATTTGGTTGGCACGCTTAGAAATAACAGATATAGCCTCGTAAACATTGTTTGTAGGCGCATCTATTTCATTTCTATCGTAAGTTACTGTAGAAACTGGTGCTTCAGAATTTCTTAATTCGCTCATAACTTCTTTTATTTACTGTATTTGTCTAATAACTGTTTGAATTCTTGCAATTCCTGATCTAAATCATCACTCATTTTATCAGCTCTGTTTTTATACTCAGTTTCGCTAAACTCACTAATTAATTTTTGGTAAGCCACTTTTGCTTCTCCTATACGCTCTTCTCTTTTGGAGTAGATACTATTTACTGCCAGGTTATATTTGGCAAGGTAATCATAAAACAAGGCATCTTCTTTATATACTGATCCTGGAAATTCTTTAAAGAATAACTCAAAAGATTTTATAGATGCATGGTAATCTGATATTCTATTATATTGTTTTGCTACTTCAAAAGCTTTTTTCTCTTTCTTAGCTCTTAAATCTGCCGCCATTTCATTCGCTTCATCCATATATTCTGATTCTGGATGTGTATTTATAAATACTTGAAGCTTACTAATAGCTTTATCTGTTTCTGTTTGGTCTAAACTATATCTTGGTGAAGTTAAATACTGACTTTTAGCTCCTAAAAAAGCAGCTTCTTCAGCTTTATCACTTCGTGGATATGATTTTGAAAATCTTTCAAATTGATATGCAGCTAAATAATAATCGCCTGTTTGATAATAAGAATCTGCATAAAAATATATAAGTCGCTCTCCTTGTGGTTTCCCAACATATTGAGGTACTATTTGTTCGAAAAGTCTAATAGCGCGCTTATAATCACCTTCGTTATAAAGCTTTTCTGCCATTTCATACTTGTTCTTAATATCACTATCTTTTAATACTTTTTGATACTCACTACAACTACTAGTAAAAATCAAAACAAAAAGAATTGCTATATATGTATACTTCATATTAATGTAATCCTATCACTAGGTTTAAGTTTTTCGATGGTTTATCGAATTAAATTCATACTGCATTAACTTACCTACATCTTCTTTTCTAATGCAGTCAATTCATCCTGCAAAATTAGTTAAATATATGTAAATTAAAAAACTATTTTAAAGTGTGAAGAAAAGCACTTCATAATTAACAAGCAACCCTGTTTAGTTTTTTTATTAAAAGTTTAACTTGTTGAGATGTCAACTCATAGTTTTTCAACATCATCTAACATAGAATGATCTAAAACTATAGCCCCCTCTTCTCCATATCCGTATGACTTAGTAAACTTTTTATCTATTATAAGATCGCTATATAAATATGACTTAACATCGTAAATCTCATTATTAAAAGCATCATCATAATAGGAGAATAAAACTACTATTTCTGCTTTTGCCTGAGCAATATTATTTTCTGTCAACTTAAAAAACGGACTTTCTTCATCTATTTCATGAACTATTGTCCATGTAGTTGGAAGAAAAGTAATCGACCTGCGTTCTAATTTTAAATTATAATATTCAGGCTCGAAATACCCATTCACTTCTTTATGAAGAATTAAAATAACATCTGCTTTAGGTTTTATAAGAACATTTCTACTTGTATTCATCACCTTAATCATTAAGGCTCTCTTATTTTTAAAAGGACGCACAACGAAGTTCTTACTAAAAGAGATTAAAGTTTTAGGCTTAGAAAACCTTCCATAAAGTAACCCTGTAGTAAAAGAAAAGCTCAATAAACCAATTAAAGCTTCTAATGCAGCTAAAATTCCAGCAAGTGTTCCTGAAGGAGACATAACTCCATAACCTACTGTGGTAATTGTTTGTGCTGAAAATAAAAAAGCATTCAGGAAATTGGCAAAAACATTAGGACTCTTATAAATTGAGATATCATCTACTCCAATAGCGACATACCCGATAGCAAATATGGAATTAATTATAATGTATGCTAAGAGCACATACGAAAAAAAAGAAATCCACGAAATCCTAATTAAATAGGAGTACGTGGATTCGAACATTGATTTTTTATTAACATGGTTTATATTAAACCTACCGTCTTCTGTAATAAATCTCTTTACATTTTTGGTAGCGTTTAATCCAAACCCTATATCCTTTAATGTTTTAACCATTAATTTTGTTTGTGGCTAAAATAGGAAAATTATTTATTTTTTGTATCAAGCTATCAGTTGCTTTCACTAATGGTAATCTAACAGCGCTTGTACTAAGCCCTAAGTTTTCAAACACTACTTTTATTCCTGCAGGGTTTCCTTCTTCAAAAATATAATCGATAATATCCATTAATTGAAAATGAATATTGTTTGCATCGTCTAAATTACCTCTTAAAGCATAACGAACCATCGAAGAGAATTCTTTTGGGAAACCTTGCCCTATTACAGATATAACACCTGCTCCTCCAGCAAGAACCATAGGTAAAGTAATCATATCATCTCCAGAAATCACTAGGAAATCTTTAGGCTTGTCTTTTATAAGTCTCATTGCCTGAACTATATCCCCAGCTGCCTCTTTTACTCCAATGATATTTTTAAAACTATTTGCTAAACGAATAACAGTTTCTGGCAATACATTAGACCCTGTTCTTCCAGGAACGTTATATAAAATTATCGGTAGTGGAGACGCTTCAGCTATAGCTTTGAAATGCTGAAATATCCCTTCTTGCGTAGGTTTATTGTAATATGGAGAAACAGATAAAATAGCATCAAAAGCAGTTAGATCACTATTTTTAAGCTCGTGTACTACTTCTGCAGTATTATTACCTCCAACACCTACTACTAACGGAACACGCCCATTATTTGCCTTTATTATTGTTTGTTTTACAAGTTCTTTTTCCTCCTTAGAAAGCGTAGCAGATTCTGCAGTAGTTCCTAAAACTACTAAATACTCTACTCCTCCTTTTATTGTATGATCTACAATATTAATAAGCGCAGCAACATCTACACTTAAATCTTCTCTAAAAGGCGTTACCAAAGCAACCCCTGTGCCTAAAAACTTTGACATACTCAAATCTTTTTTAAAATGCTAAGGTATTTTACCAGCTCTTTACTAAACTGAGAGAAATCCTTTTCATCTGTCTTCAATACTAAATTGTTAATCGCTTCTCCTTCACTTATGATTCCAACCTTTAAAGGACTTTTACTTAATGCTGAAACCAATTCTAAATAAACATTCGGCTCTGTATAATAATTAATCACAATATCGTAAGAACGCTTTAAAAATTCTGCCACCTCATCAGTCTTCACTTTTCCCTTCATTCCAAAAGAAGTATCAGTAAAAACTGGAATTAGATAACTTCCATTTTTATAAATTTTATCAACATATCCTATTACATAAACGTCTTCAGCACTAACATTAATTGCTTTTGCTACGTCTAAAAGAGGCTTGTAGTCTACTAACTTCTCATAATTAATTACAATAGCTAAAGAACGTACTACACCATCTCTCTCATTTACAGAGGGGTTTTCTGATAAAAGCGATTTCCCAATTGCTTTTTTAATTGATTTTTCTTTAAGGCCCTTAAAAATCATTTACATTCCGTTATTTTTGCAAATGTAAAACTTTCGATAGTTCCTGTTATTAAAATTAAGAATCTTATGCGTAATAAAACGACACATTTTGTTATATTTATAACAATCCTCTGTTTCCTCTCTTGCAACAAGGCCTCCACAAAGCTAAAAAGCATCTCAGGAAAGGAAATAAATATTACTGATTCTATAAAAAGCGTAGATAGTATCAATGACTTTGTTACTCCATACAGAGAACATATTGAAGAAGTACTCGATGAACAGCTCGCTTATAATCCTAAAAATCTTTCTAAGAAAGACGGGGATTTGAATTCTTCTATCGGAAATTTAATGGCAGATATAACATACGAGCAAAGTAATCCTATTTTTTATAAACGCACAGGCAATAAAATCGACTTTGTACTTCTTAACCACGGAGGTATTCGTGCTAGTATGAGCAAAGGAAAAGTAAGTCGCCGAACTGCTTATGAAATTATGCCTTTTGAAAACAAAACTTTAGTATTAGAGCTCACTGCGGATAAAGTTAAAGAACTAGGACTTTATCTTGCAAAAAATAATACTGCTCACCCCATTAGTAAACAGTTACAACTTACATTACGAAACGACAACTCTATAAAAAGCATGACTATTAATGGGAAACCTATTGAAGCAGATAAAACTTACTTTGTAGGAACTTCAGACTTTTTAGCTACTGGAGGGGATCATATGGATTTCTTTAAAAATCCTATTAATACTACGGACATCAATTATTTATTACGAAATGAACTAATTGATTACTTCCAAAAAACAGATACCATTAAAGCGAATGTTGACACTAGATTTATAAAAAAATGAAAAGAAGACACTTTATAAATAATACGATAGCCAGCACCGCTTTTATAGGAGCTGGAGGACTTTCCTTAACTTCTTGTTCTACTGAAAAGAAAAAACATCTTACTATTTTACATACAAACGATGTACACAGCCATATCGATCCATTTCCTGTCTCCCATGCACGAAATCCTAATCAAGGTGGAGTAGCGAGAAGAGCTAGCCTGATTGAAGGAATTAGAAATGAAAATCCAAACACATTATTACTTGATGCAGGTGATATTTTTCAAGGAACTCCATACTTCAATTTCTACGGAGGTGAAATAGAGTTCAAGTTGATGAGTATGCTTAAATATGACGCTGCAACTCTCGGAAATCATGATTTTGATAATGGTGTTGAAGGATTATTAGCACAATTACCAAACGCCAAATTTGAAATTATTAATGGGAATTATGATTTTTCGAATACTGTTCTGGATGGTAGAATAAATCCTTATAAAATATTTATTAAGGACGGAATTAAAATAGGTGTTTTTGGACTTGGAGTAGAGTTAGATGGACTCGTTACAAAAGGTCTTTACAAGGAAACTAAATATTTAGATCCAATTGAAAAGGCTCAAGATATTACTAGAGAACTTAAAGAGGATAAGAATTGTGATCTCGTTATATGCCTATCTCATTTAGGATACAAATACAATAATGATAAAGTATCTGATATTGTTTTAGCACAAAACACCGAGAATATAGATTTAATTATTGGTGGTCACACACATACTTTTATGGACAAACCTGTGGTG
Source organism: Joostella atrarenae (assembly GCF_021764745.1). Classification (GTDB taxonomy): domain Bacteria; phylum Bacteroidota; class Bacteroidia; order Flavobacteriales; family Flavobacteriaceae; genus Galbibacter; species Galbibacter atrarenae. Next base: position 119,546 of record NZ_JAETXX010000003.1, read on the forward strand.
GAGGTTAACAGAAAAGGGAAAAATGTTTTAATTAATCAAGTAGGGTGTTACGGTATATATCTTGGAAGAATCGACTTCTATTTCGACACAAATAAATCTACTTCTGAAGGTGTTAGTATAAACGTTTAAAATTATAACTGGTGATAAACTTCAGTAAGAAATAATAAGAAATAACCTTTACTACAACAATCGTAATATCAAAGAAGAAGAGTTTTACGATGTAATTATCTATTGCCATCATAATATCACCTATTAGAAAACAGACAGATATAATTACTGGATAAAGATTAATCTTAGATTCGTCATTAAAAAAATTCACTAATGATATGATTGTAAAAGCACTTAAAACAATAGAGTAAATTATTATAAATGGGTACAAATCTCCCATTTGTTCACCAAAAATATCTTTGATAGAATAATTAAAATAAATAAACCATAATATTATAACTGGAACAGCAGAAAATATAAGTTTCTTGACATCTAAATCATGAATAGATCGAAAGCAAATTAATGAAAATATTAAGTGATTTATACCGAAGAATATTAGGAACAACCGCACTGTAATCGGATTAAAATTCAGCATAAAAACATCTCCTAAAAAACAACATGCCAATATTAAAGTCGGTATTAACGCTAACTTCCCCTTTTCAAAATAGTAATTGAAAAAAATTATCGGAATTAATGATACTTTAGCAATACTTGCCACTAGATGAAAATCAAACAGTAATGCTAATAAATAAATAGCACTAAAGACAAAATACAGTTTTAGAAGTTCATTAGTTTTCATAGCATCTTTAGAAACTCATCTTCGGTAATAATGGCTATTCCAAGCTTATCAGCTTTATCTTTTTTACTAGGTCCCATATTATCTCCTGCAACCACATAACTAGTTTTTGAAGATATAGACGAAGCAACTTTACCACTATTGTCTTCTATGAGTTTTTTAAGCTCGTTTCTTGAAACTTTTTCGAAGACTCCTGATACTACAAATGTAATCCCTTTGAACTTCTCTGATATATTTTCAAGTTTATCAGCAGATATTTCTAGTTGAACTCCATATTCTTTTAATCGATTTAAAATTAAAATGTTCTTTTCATTCTGAAAGAATTCAACTACACTCTCTGCAATCTTAATCCCTATTTCATCTACCTGAACAAGTTCTTCAACACTTGCTGCCATAATAGCATCGATAGACTTATATTCCTTGGCTAATTTTTTGGCAACTGTTTCTCCAACGAAACGAATTCCCAATGCAAAAAGAACGCGCTCAAAGGGAATCTCTTTTGATTTCTCAACCCCCTGAATTAAATTCTCAGCAGATTTTTCTGCCATTCGTTCTAAAGGAACAATATCTTCCTTTTTTAATGTATATAAATCAGCGTAATTATCTATAAGTCCTTCTTTAAAAAGCAACTCTACCGTTTCTCCGCCTAAGCCCTCAATATCCATTGCTTTTCTAGAAATATAATGTTGAATACGACCTGTTATCTGCGGTGGGCAGCCATAGGTATTTGGGCAATAATGTTGCGCCTCTCCATCTTTCCTAACAAGTTCTGTATCACATTCAGGACAATTTTCAATATAATGAACAGGTGCAGCGTCGAGCGTTCTCTTTGTAAAATCTACACCAATAATCTTCGGTATAATTTCTCCTCCTTTTTCTACAAACACAATATCTCCAACCCGAACATCTAACTTTTCTATTTGGTCTGCATTATGCAAAGAAGCACGTTTTACAGTTGTTCCAGCCAATAATATAGGCTTTAAATTTGCCACTGGAGTTATAGCTCCCGTACGCCCAACTTGGTATGTTATACTTTCTAAAGTCGTAGAAACCTGTTCTGCCTTATATTTATATGCCATTGCCCAACGTGGAGCTTTCGAAGTATATCCTAATTCCTCTTGATGCTGAAAACTATTAACTTTCACTACCACTCCATCAGTTTCATATGGCAATTCATGACGATGAATATCCCAATAATTCACAAACTCTAAAACTTCAGCTGTTGATTTACATAGTTTTGCAACCTCAGGAACTTTAAAACCCCATTCATGAGCCTTTTTTAGACTCTCAAACTGACTGGAAATTCCTAAATTCTCTCCTGTAATATTATATAACAAACACTCCAACGGACGCTTTGCCACTTCTGCACTATCTTGTAATTTAAGACTCCCACTAGCAGTATTACGAGGATTCATATAAGGCTCTTCGCCTGCCTCAATTCTATCTTGATTCATTTTAGCAAAACCTTCAAAAGGCAACACTATTTCTCCTCTAATATCAAATTTCTTAGGATATTCCCCCTTTAGCTCTAAAGGAACGGAACGGATAGTTTTTATATTATTTGTTACATCATCTCCTTGAAATCCATCTCCCCTAGTTACAGCTTTTAATAAAACTCCATCTTCATAGGTTAAACTTATAGAAGCTCCATCATATTTCAATTCACATGTAAAAGCGACCTCAACATCTCCAAGAATACGCTGAATACGTTTTTCCCAATCTTCTAAATCTTCTTTAGAATATGAATTATCTAAAGAATACATACGATTTTCATGTACAATAGTATCAAAACTTTTAGTAACCATTCCTCCTACACGAACGGTAGGGGAATTAGCATCATAAAATTCAGGATATTTAGCCTCTAAAGCCTGTAATTCTTTTAGTTTGATATCAAAATCATAATCAGAAATCTGAGGCGTATCTAATACATAATAATTGTAATTATGTTGGGAGAGTTCCTGACGTAACGATTTTATCTTTGCTGCTATATCCATGAAAATAATGTAAGAGTATTGTGTATTCTTATTTTCACAAATATAGTTTAATGATGGGTATTTTTATAATACAATATAAGTAGATGTCTTATAAATTTAAACTAAAGCTTTTTAAATTTATAGTCCAGAAATTATTCTTTCTTCTTTCTTTTCTGTTCCTTAAAGTGATTAAATATTAGAATCACAGCTAGGAAAGCCCAAACAATTCTATAATACCATATATCCACTTCAAAAGTTAAAATAGTAGCTGTTGATGTATCTCTAAAAAAACTATAGATTACATTCGCTATTGCTAAAATTCCAAGAATTAAATTTAAGGGTACATTTTTCATAACAATCAATTAAGCCCCCAACTTACTAATTATAACCATAAGAAACCATAATAAAGCTATTCTCTTTGGGAAGATTAAGTTTTACGACTCCATTATCTAGTAATTCTAGTTTTACGTTTTTTGCATCTTTACTACTCAATATAGTCTTGAATTTAACGTTTCTATCATTTAATAAATGTGTTTGAACAAACTGTAGATCATTTGGATTTAGTTCTCTATAAATTAATAAATATCCTTTATTCTCTTTAATAGACTGAAATCCTGTTACAGATGCCCCTGAAGGCTCTTCTCCTATGGGTAAAATAACACCCTCATGAAAATCCTTTTTTACTTCTTTGTATTTTCCTATAAGCTCTTTAGTTTTTAGAAAATCTCTTGGAAGCCCTGTTGCTTCAAACCAAGCTAATGGCTGCGCAGCCATTGTTGTAGCGAATACATAATCGAAATCATAATTTTGTGGAGCTAACAAATCGTTTTCTCCATATTTATTGGGATTCCTAGAATTATTTAAAAACTCAATTTGTAATAATTCAGGAGGAAAATATTTAGAAAGCATCCATAAATTTCTAAGTGTTTGATAAGGATAATATCTCCCCCAATCTGTATAACGATTCTCTAAAAATAAATTTCCAAGGTTCCTATATTTAAAATACCCTCCTCGAACTCCAGCAGTTAAATCCAAATTGAAAAATACAGCTCCATCAGTTTGCTCTTTTACAGTTTCAAAAAACTTCTGCAAATTAATTTCAGACCTCTTGTCATTAATTTTTATCCCATCTATTTTTATGTATTTTATTCCTGTAGATTTATATAAATTGGTAATTATCTCCGCATCCTGCTTCCAATTAGCATAACTATTACCATTACTAGGATGAAACCATAAACCCAACTTTATATTATACTTTTTAGCCTCTTCTAAAACAGGCTTTAATCCGTTAGGAAATCGAGTTTTATGCACTTGCCAATCTTCAGGTTTCCACTCATCCCATAATTCTCCAGAACTGTCCGCAGAATTAGAAGACAAACCCTGCTCCCAACCATCATCTATTTGGTAATGTGTGATCCCTAAATTAGCAGCAGTTTTTAATTCATTAACAATAAAACTTTCATTTATACGACCATCTCTCCCACGATCACCCCAGGTATTCATCATTACCATTTCGTGAGAGTCTTCACTATACATTGATGTTTCCTTTAAATAAAGACGGAGATTGTGCAACAAAGAATTTTCATTCTCTCCAATACTAATTGTAGTCGTATAACCTTCTATCCATTCCTTAGAAAAACCCTGAAAAGGATATCCTGAAAAAGGAATACTTAAGCCTTTATTAGAAGTAACAAAATCAAAACCTGGATAATTTAGCTGACTGCTTTCATTTGGAGCTTCTTTTAAAATAAAGAATCCCACTTTATCAAAGGAATGTGTTCCTAGTAGTAAATTTCCATTGGAAGTAATATCATAATTATAAGGGATAAAAGATGAATTAAAAACAAGGTTATTATTCTTATCAGTTACATCCTTAAAGGAAACCGTTTCTATACTCCAGTGCGGTGAATTAAACCCATATCGCTCTAAATGATTATTCACAGCTTCATATTCTTTATAAAAGCTCTCTTTCCCAGTAAGTTCATCCTCTTTATCTTTTTTAAATAAACTTAATTCAGAATATTTAATATAAGTAACCGTAGAAATTGTAGCAGTATTGGTGTATAATTTAAAAACACGCTTTACTTGCAATTCATCATGCTGATTAATAAGAACACACTCTATATGTGCAGGCTCAAAATAATTCTTCTGAATTTCTTTAACCGATAATGAAACATGCTTTACAAACGGATGATTTGCCAATACAAAGGAAGGATTGTTCCCTTTCCATTTTATGCTTTTTGATGCATCAAGATTATCTATACTCAAAGGAATAATATTACCATCATTCCAAAGCCATTTTCCAGAAACATGTTCATTATTCAATGTTAGTGTATCGTTTTTAAGAACTTCAGAAACCGCTAAACCATTTTGAGAAAATGAAGGTTTAAAAAATAACAAGCAACAGACTAGAATAAAGAATGAAAAGAAATTTGAAAACATTGTTTTTATTTAAAAGGGTTAATGATTAATAAAAATGAATATTAATCATGCAACAAGGATTAACTCTTCATTACAGAAAATATAACTTAATTTTCTTATATAATGACACATCATTAGTTTAATGTTAAAGATAATAGTAAAAATCACTTTTTTATATACTGACAACTATTTTTTTCTACTCATACTAACGCTCCAACTTATGTTTTTATATAATGTAAATTCTCTTTTTGCGAATGAACTTATTACCTTTACAAAACTCTAAAAAAGAAACAGATGAAAACATTGAATGATCAAGAAATAAAGAAACGCATTGAAAATCTAGAATACTGGGACTTTGAAGATGGTTTATTGGTTACTTCTCTAGATTTTAAAGATTTTGCAGATGCTTTTGCAATGATGACGCGTATTGCTTTTGAAGCTGAAGCACAGCAACACCACCCTGAATGGAGCAATGTATATAATAATCTAACAATTAGATTACATACACATGATGCGGGCGGAATTACAGAAAAAGATTTTACTCTAGCACAGAAAATTGAAGATATTATAAAAGGATAATTAAGTTTATCTATTTTCTTTTTTTAATTATTTTTGTTATCAAATTATAATAATAAAACTTTATGGGAAGAGCTTTCGAATTTAGAAAAGCAAGAAAGATGAAGCGTTGGTCTGCTATGGCAAAAGCGTTTACTCGTACTGGAAAAGATATCGTAATGGCTGTTAAAGAAGGTGGTCCTGATCCGGACACTAACTCTCGTCTGCGTGCAATTATCCAGAATGCGAAGTCTATAAACATGCCTAAAGACAACATCGAAAGGGCCATAAAACGAGCTACGGATAAAAACACAGAAGATTATAAAGAGGTATTATTTGAAGGATATGCGCCACATGGTATTGCTATATTAGTAGAAACTGCTACAGATAATAATAACCGTACAGTTGCTAATATTCGTAGTTACTTTAACAAATGTAATGGAAGCTTAGGAACTAGTGGTTCTGTAGAGTTTATGTTTGATCATACTTGTAATTTTAGAATTCCTGCTGAAGGAATAGATCCTGAGGAATTAGAATTAGAGATGATCGACTTTGGTGCGGAGGAAGTTTTTGCTGATGAAGATGGAATACTTATATATGCACCTTTTGAAAGCTTTGGAGCAATTCAAAAAGAACTAGAAGAGCGAAATCTAGAAATATTATCTTCAGGTTTTGAGCGTATCCCTCAAGTTACAAAAAAGCTTACTCCAGATGAGGCTGCTGATGTTGAAAAATTACTTGAAAAAATAGAGGAAGATGATGACGTTCAGAACGTTTATCATACCATGGAAGAATCTGATTCAGAATCGGAAGATTAAATTATTCTATAATTTATTCTGATTCTTTAGAAGATGATTTTTCATATATAAATGAATATTCTGGAATTTTTCCAATCACTCCAGAAAAATGGCGATACATAAGATCAAAGTCAGATTTTATATCATCAGAAGGATAAAAAGGAGGTTCTATACGAACCTCTTTATTTTTATAATCAAACGCTATCATTACAATAGGGACGCCTGCTCCCTTAGCAATATGATAGAAGCCCGTTTTCCACTCCTTTACACGCTTTCGAGTTCCTTCTGGAGCTATTTGCAACCTAAACTCGTCTTTTTCTTCAAACAAAGAAACTACAGCGTCTACAGTATTACTATTCTTACTCCGATCTATAGGAGCTCCTCCCATCCATTTAAAATACCAACCTATTGGAGAATCAAATAGTTCTTTTTTTCCTACAAAGTTCATAGAGTCTGTTGCCATACTACGAACCAATACTCCAATATAGAAATCGTGCCAACTGGTATGTGGCACAACAATAATTATATATTTTTTTAAGGGCGGAAAAGCACCTATCTGCTTCCACCCTAATACGGTATTAAATAACCAATGAGATAGTCTAGCCATTACATTTTTTCGTAAAGGCTCCTTAATTTCTCACGGGTAATTATATCTTTCCAATTTTCTCCACATGCATTTTCCCATAGAGGCGCCATCCCCATAGAAACATCGATCATCGTATCAAATTCTTCATCTGTAAGATTAGCACAAATTCCTTTTGGTAGTTCAATACCAAACTTCGCTTTCATCTTTTTAAACATAGCTACTCCTTCAGGGTAGAACTCCTCTAAGTAATCAAAAACAATACAGTTTCCTATACCATGTTTTGTTCCTAAAAGATATGATAGACCATAGCTCATAGCATGAGCTACACCCACTTGAGAATAAGCTATACTCATTCCTCCATGCCAAGAAGCCATCATTAATTTATCTTGCGACTCTTCCTCTGAAAGATCTCCTGTATAAAAAACTTCATGGCATAATTCTTCTGCTTTCTCTCCATAACTCTGACTAAAAGCATTTAAATATGTACCATTAAGCGACTCAACACAATGAATATAACAATCCATTCCTGTGTAAAACCATTGATCTTTAGGAACCCCACGTGTTAACTCTGGATCCAAAACTACTTGATCGAAAGGTGTAAAGTCTGAGTTTATACCTAATTTCTTGTCTGGACCTGTAAGAACAGTTGTTCTAGAAACTTCAGCTCCAGTACCGCTTATTGTTGGGATTCCAACATGATATATCGCCTCATTCTTTACAAGATCCCAACCTTGGTAATCTTCTGTTTTCCCAGTGCTTGTTAGCATTATTGCTACTGCTTTAGCTAAATCCATAACACTACCACCACCTATTCCGATAATACCTGAAGGTATTTCAGAACTTTCAGCTCTCACTTTTTCAACTAAAACATCAACTTGATCCGTTTTAGGTTCCTCTTCTGTAGGTATGAAAATAATTTGATCATTGAACATAACTGGAATTCTCGAAAGTATCCAATCATTACTTTCAAAAACATCATCAACCAAGAAAATAAAAGGAGCATCAGCGTTTCTACGCTTCGGCATTAATATCTCATTGAGTTGACTAAAGCTTCCTCGCCCAAAAACCACTCTAGGAACCATTGGAAAATTTTTATACTTCATCTATGCTTTTTGAATTTATATCCTTTACTCTTGTTCTAATTCTTCTAATTAATCTTTACAATCAATTAATTTTAATATATCTTTTAAACTCCCTACCGTTTTAAAACTATCATCTTCCTTCTCTACATTTACCATCTCGTGAGCCCACGTAGTATGAAATGGAACATGAATAGCTTTAGCACCAATATTAACTAATGGCAAAACGTCCGATTTCAATGAGTTTCCTACCATCAGAAACTCATTAACATCTATTTCTAGGTGATCTAAAAGGTTTTTATAATTCTCTTCTTTCTTATCACTTAAAACTTCAATATGGTGAAAATATTTTGAAAGACCTGATTTTTCTAATTTCCTTTCTTGGTCTAATAAATCACCCTTTGTCAATAATATTATTCTATAGTCAACTACTAAAGACTGCAAAACCTCTTCTACCCCATCTAAAACTTCAACTGGTTTCAAAAGCATCTCTTTACCTAGATGCAAAATTTTTGAAATAGTTGCATTATCTATCTTATTATTTGACAATTCCATGGCACTTTCAATCATAGAAAGTACAAAACCTTTTATTCCATAGCCATAAATCTCTAGATTTTTGATTTCCATTTTAAAGAGCTCTTGATCAATCTTATTTTCTGTTTCATAACCAGCTAATAATTTTGCGAATTCATGCTCTGCTTCTCTAAAATAGGTTTCATTTACCCAAAGTGTGTCATCAGCATCAAAACCAATAACTTTTATATTGCTATAACTTACTTCCATATTTTTTTTGCGCGCTCTAGATCCTCAGGAGTGTCTATTTCAATTCCCTCGCTATCTGTTTCTACCATTTTTATCTTCTTCCCATACTCCAAATACCGTATTGCCTCAATTTTTTCTGTAGCTTCTAAGCTAAGCATAGGCATCTTTTGAAAATCTACAATTGCTTGCTTTCTAAAAGCGTAAACTCCTTTATGCTTATAGTAATTAACTGCTACGGTTTTATCTCTTGGAAAGGGAATTGGAGAACGAGAAAAATAAAGCGCAAAATCTCTATTATCGGTAATTACCTTTACGGTATTAGAATTATTAATTTCTTCCCAGTCTTCAATTTTTGTCATTAAAGATGCTAAATCTATCTCTTTATCTACATCTTCTCTAAAAACATCAATTACTTTCTCTAGGCTTTCTTTATCGGTAAAAGGTTCATCTCCTTGTACATTTACAACAATATCAACATCCATGTTCTCTACAGCTTCAGCAATACGATCACTTCCACAGTCATGCTCTTTCTTACTCATAATGGCTTTACCACCATTTTTTTCTATCTCATTAAAGATAATATCACTATCTGTAACAACATAAACATCATCAAAAAGACCTGTATTTACTGCAGCTTTATAAGTGCGAAGTATTACAGTTTCGCCTCCTAGATCTTGCATTAATTTACCAGGAAAACGGGAAGCGGCATATCTAGCCGGGATCATTGATATAATTTTCATAAGCGTTCTTAAACCTTTCTTATTTCACAAAAATAAGAGATATTATTGAGAATTTAGTTGCTAGTTCCTCTGAGTTTTTTATAAAACCAATATATTACTAATAAAATAATGATTACTAGCACTATAGCTAATATAGGGAAAAATACAGACACAAAAGAAAGAAACATAGCACTCCCAGTTTCTACAGTAGAAACTATAGGGTTTCCTAGTCCAGCAGTAGTTGTAGAGGAAGTTAATCTTGTTCCTGCAGAAGCTCCTTTTACTAAGCTTGCAGTACCACCCCCAGCAATTATAGCCATAGACCAAGTTACAATTGGAGAAAGATCTGCAACAGTTGAGAGCATTACCGCTGTTCCTGCAATAGCTGCTAATGGAACTGCAATGGTATCAAGTATGTTATCTACAAATGGAATATAGTAAGCAAAGATCTCTAATAGCATTGCAACCCCAAGAGTTAAAAGCGCAGTTAGAGAACCAACCCACTGCCAACTTTCACTTAAATCTAATACATTAAAGTAAGCCGCTATACTCAACACGAAAAGTGGTAAGAATACTCGAAATCCTGCGGAGGCCGCTAATCCTATTCCTAAAAATATACTGATTATTGTTTCTGAAGTCATTCTGATAGTTAATTTATATAAAAGTAAGTAATTTTAGCATGATACAAATCAACTTATAAACTCCCTTTTTGAGGTATCCTTATCTTTAAGGATTAATTCTCAGAAAGAAATTCTACAACCAACACTATTACATATCAACAAAAAAATCATCTTTAAAACCTATTAAATACAACTTATTTTTAGCTCTTGTAACAGCTGTATATAACCAACGTAAATATTCGATACCTACTCCATTTGGCAAATATGGCTGCTCTACAAAAACAGTATCCCATTGCCCACCCTGACTCTTATGACATGTTATAGCATATGAAAACTTTACTTGCAGGGCATTAAAATATTTATTGTTTTTTACCTTAAGGAACTTTTTATAATTAGAGGTTTCTTCCTCATAATCCTTCATCACCTCTTGGTATAATCTATTAGACTCTTCATAAGGCAAAGAAGGAGAATTAATATCCAATGTGTCTAATAGAAGTACTGTCTCAAAAGGACTCATTTTTGGATAATCCACCATTTGCACTTTAACTTCTGCAAATTTAAAACCATAGAGCTCTTTAATGGCGAAAATCTCCAATACCTCTATAATATCCCCATTTGCTATAAACCCAGCTTCAGAAGACGTCTTTAGCCAAAAATAATTATTCTTGACCACCATTAAATAATCTCCGGTAGCAAGTTCGTTATCCAAAAATAGGATTCTACTTCTAATTTGCTGATTATACATGTTAGCTCTTTTATTAGACCTCACTATAATCGCTGTTTCCTCTTTTCCGTTCTGACTATAAGAACCATCTATAGCATCTTGGATCTCATAACCATCTACTAACCTTATTATATCGGTAAAATTATTAACCTGAAATTTAAAATCATCAGCATAGTCATCTTGTAATTGTTCACGCAAATTCGTTGCATTTAATAAAATCCCAGAATTCAACTGTTGTCTTACAACTTCATCCAACTCCATTTTACGTACCTCCTTATTATAATTAAGAGAAAGAGTGCCTTCATTTAATGCAGGACTTAAAGAGAGATTCACTGGCGGTAACTGTGCAGTATCACCAATAAGCAACAATTTACATTTATGACCAGAATATACATATGAAATAAGATCATCTAACAAAGATCCATTTTCAAAAATCTTAGAATCGGCTGGAGAATCTGGAATCATAGAAGCTTCATCTACGATAAAAATTGTGTTCTTATGTTTATTTGGAGAAAGTACAAACTTAACGCCTCCCCCTTTTTGTTTTCTAGGGAAATAAATATGTCTATGAATTGTATGTGCAGTAGTTCCAGAATAGTTTGTAATCACTTTTGCTGCTCTTCCTGTAGGCGCCAATAAGACAGATTTTCTTAATGTTTGCCATAAATTTGTAACAAGAGCTCCAATTATTGTAGTTTTTCCTGTCCCCGCAAACCCCTTCAAGAGGAATAATTCATTCTTCTCTTCTGAATAAATAAAATCAGAAAGTTGCTGAAGCACAATATCTTGCTTTAATGTAGGATTGTGAGGAAATTGATCTTTTAATAATTTATAAAATGATGATGCGTCCATAAAATCTAATTCTGACCCAAAATTAGTGATGTTTTTTTTGGGTATCCCTTTCATAAATGAAAAAAAATTGTAGATTTGCTTAAACCTCTTTAATTCAAAAAATATAAAATGAAGACAGTAATACAAATTGCTCTTTGGCTTGTAAGTATCTTTTTTGGTTACCAAATTTATGTTTCCGTAATGGAGCCTATTAAATTCGACAAAATAAAGAAAGAAAGATATACAGCCGTTATTAATAAATTAAAAGATATTAGAGACGCGCAAGAAGCTCACAGAACTGTAACTGGGAAATTCGCAAAAGACTTCCCTAGCCTTATCAAGTTTATCGATACTGCTCAGTTTACGCTGACGCAACAAAGAGACTCTTCTTACATGGAATATGATAAAACATATCGTATCGACATGGAAAGAGAGGTTAAAATTATTGATACTTTAGGTTTTGTAGCGGTAAAAGATTCTCTATTTAAAGGAACAGACGCTTACAAAAACATTGCATCAGTACCTTACGCTCAAAATAATGAGAAATTTACTATGGATGCAAAAACTATAAATACTAATGGGTTTGTAGCTCCAGTATTTGAAGTTAAAGTAGACAAGTCAGTTTTATTATACGACCAACCTGAAGATCTTGTAGCAAAAGAAAAATCTGCAATTTCTGTAGAAGAAGTTAACGGTCCTATAATTAAAGTTGGTAGCCTTGATGAAGTAAGCACAAGTGCAAACTGGCCTCCATATTATGACACAAAAGACAACAAGTAATATACTTAATAATACTTTTAAAGAACTGTCCATTCAAGTTAGCTTGGGTGGACTTTCTTTTTGTATTCTAGATGGCACCGATAGCAAAATAGAGCACTTAAGCACTATCAGCTTTGAAAAAAAGGCCACTCCAGAAAAACTAATCGAACATCTTGAAGATTGGTTTAAAAAGGACATCGTATCACAAACTACTTTCAATAAAGTAACTGTAATTCATGAAAATGAATTAGCTGCTCTAGTTCCAAAATCATTATTTAACGAGCGAAATCTTTCTAATTATCTAAAATATAATGTAAAGATCCTCGAAAATGATTTTATAACTTATGATGAACTAAAAGAGCATGATATTTATAATGTATATGTCCCTTTTGCTAACGTAAACAACTATATTTTTGATAAGTTTGGAGATTTCGAATACAAACATTTCTCCACTGTTTTAGTAGAGACATTAATAAACTCATCTAAAAAGAGCGACACACAAAATGTACATGTTTTTATTTCAAAAACTCATTTTGAAATTGTTGTCCTCGATCAAAAGAAATTGCTTTTTTATAACTCTTTTCAATACCAACAGAAAGAAGACTTTATTTACTACCTTCTTTTCACAATTGAACAGTTAAACTTGAATCCCGAAGAAACACCTGTTTTTTTAACTGGAATCATAACTGAAGATAATGAGCTTTATAAAATTGCATATACCTACATAAAACATCTAGAAATTAAAAATGATTACGCTCCTTCTCACATAAAGGAAACCAAAGAACTCAGCACTCAAAATCCAAATACATTTATCCTTCTAAATAGTCTATAATGCGAATAATATCAGGAAAATATAAAGGAAAAAGATTAATGGCTCCGCAAAAGCTCCCTGTTCGTCCTACAACAGATTTTGCTAAAGAAGCGCTATTTAATATCCTAAACAACGTATATTATTTTGATGAAATTTCTGTTTTAGACCTATTTTCTGGAACCGGAAATATAAGTTTCGAATTTGCTAGCAGAGGGGTTCCTACCATTACTTCTGTAGATGCGCACGCTGGTTGTGTTCAATATATTGGCAAGATTAAAGACGAATTAGAGTTTCCTATAAAAACTATAAAAAGTGATGTTTTTACTTTCCTAGAAAAATCTATCATCACTGCAGATATTATTTTTGCAGATCCACCTTACGACCTTTCAAAAGAGCAATTTGGAAGAATAGCTACGATCGTAAAAGAAAGAAACTTACTAAATGAGGACGGGACTCTTATCATTGAGCACTCAAAAGACACCGATTTAAGTGAATACGAAGGTTTTACTGATGCTCGAAAATATGGAGGAAGTGTATTTAGCTTTTTTGAATTCGATTCGTAACTACAAGCACCAACAACTGTAATATAGAAATCTTCCGTTTATAAATCTGCCATAAAAAGTAAGAGAAATAACCATAGAAATATGAAAACTAATAAAAAAAGCAGGTCATAAGCCGGATTCTGTATCTATAAAAGATCCTTATCATTTATCTCGCCGTTACATTACTGCAACGTTCTAGCCGCCTACCCTCCAACATCGGGCGCGCAACCCTCAAGCATTGGTTTACATGACGTTGCACCGCATAGAGTTTACCTGATTTCACTACAGCATTACCTGTACATCCTTTCTTTTGCACTTGTCCTAATCTTACGACCGACGGCTGTTAGCCGCTATGCTGCGCTGTGGTGTCCGGACTTTCCTCTCTGTATAAAACAAAGCGATAAGGTGACCTGCGGCGCAAAATTAATCTTTTAAACCAAAATCACCCTATATAATTCATTTAAAATACGAGCACTCTATTTCTAAGTAATTTCTGTGCGGGTTTTCTCCATTACATTCCAAAACCAGGCTTTACGCTTTTAGTTTTAGCAAGCCATAAACAAAAGCTTGCCAAAAGCTAATCACTGCAATCCTTACCCGAAAAGTTACAACATATAATAGTCCCAATTCATTATTAATACAATTATACAGACATCCCATAAATTTCTGTCATCACACTTTTCGACTATACTTTTAAACTCACTTTATACATTTCATTGTTAATAATTAAATACAAAATCATATCTAAAAGTGAGAATATAAACTTTCAATCTTTATATTTGTAGCAATGGAACACTTTGTAGTATCTGCTCGCAAATATAGACCTAAGACATTTAAAGACGTGGTAGGCCAACAGGCTATTACCAATACGTTGCTCAATGCTATTGATAACAATCATTTAGCACAAGCATTGCTTTTTTGTGGACCTCGTGGTGTTGGTAAAACAACCTGCGCCAGAATCTTAGCGAAAAAAATTAATGACGATGGTACTCATAGTGAAGATGAAGACTTCGCCTTTAATATTTTCGAATTAGATGCAGCTTCCAATAACTCCGTAGACGATATTAGAAGTTTAATAGACCAAGTTAGAATCCCTCCACAAGTAGGACAATATAAAGTCTATATTATTGATGAGGTGCACATGCTTTCACAAGCAGCTTTTAATGCTTTCCTTAAAACATTAGAAGAGCCACCAAAGCATGCCATTTTTATTCTTGCAACTACAGAGAAACACAAGATAATCCCAACAATATTATCTCGTTGTCAGATTTTCGATTTCAAAAGGATCACCGTTAGAGATGCTAAAGAATATCTTAAATATATCGCCGAAAGTCAAGGGATAGAAGCTGAAGATGATGCGCTTCATATCATTGCTCAAAAAGCAGATGGCGCCATGAGAGACGCTCTTTCTATTTTCGATAGAGTTGTAAGTTTTACAGGTAAAAACTTAACGCGACAAGCAGTTACAGAAAACCTAAACGTATTAGACTACGAAACTTATTTCGAAGCTACAGATTTAATTTTAGAGGGTGAAATTCCAAAACTATTAGTAGATTTTAATAGAATCTTATCATTAGGTTTTGATGGTCACCATTTTATAGCAGGATTAGCATCTCACTTTAGAGATCTTTTAGTTTGCCAAAATGAAGCAACCATTCCTCTTTTAGAAGTAGGAGACGATACCAAACAAAAGTACCTTTCTCAAAGCAAGAAAGCATCGAGAGCCTTTTTATTGCAAGGAATAGAAACCGCCAACAACTGCGACCTTAATTACCGAAGCAGTCGGAATCAGCGACTTCTAGTCGAACTTTGCCTAATGAAACTTGCCTCCATCAATCACGATGGAGAAAAAAAAAAAGGTAGCAACTACATAATCCCTCCTTCTTTTTTTAAGATAGGCACAGAAGTAACAAAACCTCAACCTGAGAAAACAACAACTTCTACTCCGTCTGCAGTTAATACACAAGAAGCTACTACTCCACCTCCAAAAGAGAAAAAAGTAGAAACTCCAGTGATTAATACAAGTGCAGCGGTTAAAAATAGAGTTTCAGGTCTTTCACTTTCCAGTATAAAAAGAAAAAGAGAGCATGAACTTCAGGCAAAAAAGAATCATGCTGTAGATGAAAAGAATCTACCCAAAGATCCTTTTGATGAACAAACAATGCAAAGACATTGGGAAGATTATGTTGATCAGATTGAAAAAGATGGAAAGAAGATTCTTGCTTCTGCATTAGGATCAGATACACCTCGACTAAAAGGGCCTGATAAAATATGGATTGAGCTCGCAAACGACACATTAAAAAAGGAAGTTGAGCGTGATCAATACCCATTGATGGAATATCTAAAGAAAAACCTTAATAACTTCCATATTGAGCTTTATATAACCATCAACGAAAATGCAGAAAAGCAATATGCTTTTACGCCTCAAGATAAATATGAAAAGCTACGCGAAAAAAATCCACTCATAGATAAGCTTCGTATAGAGTTTGATCTCGATGTGTAATATCTAAATCTTTATGATGGTTTTTAAAAATATTTTCACGCTGTGTATTATTTTAATAGCCACTAATTCTTTCTCACAAACAACAGAATGCAATCTCCAAAAGGAAAATAAAGCGTGGTTAGCAGAATTTAGAAGAACTGATAACATCCCTGATCAGCTCTCTTTGATTATACAAAAGATAAAATCTGACACTGTCTACACTAGACTAAAATCTGTAATCAACAAACCACATAGCTCTCGAATCCATAACTATGTTGACAAAAATAACAATTTATGCGGCACTAAGATTCTTTTTACAATCGATTCCCACAAAATTGACTTAAACGAGCGTCCAAGTGACATTAAAGTAGTTAACAAATTGTCTGCCAAACAAATAGAAAGTATCACTTTTATGGAACCAAAAATGGCTAGCGCTTTATTTGGTTCACATGGAAATAAAGGCGCTGTTATCATAAATAGTAAAAATGAAATATTAAATACACTAATAAATAAAGCGCATAGTGAATAGAATGAGATTCAGGATATTGTATTAAAGTTGGTATATTTGTAATTCACTTAAATGAAATTAGATTATGCTCGGCCTGAAACTTCCCACAGACCCACGATGGGTTAATATCGTTGAAAAGAATTTAGAAGAAATACTTACAGATCATGCTTTTTGCGAACAAAAGGCTACAAGTACCGCTATTTCATTTATAGTTTTATTTCCTGAATATACAGACATAGTACAAGAAATGACTGCTTTGGTCAAAGAAGAGATTAGTCATTTTAAAATGGTTCATGATAAAATAATCGAACGAGGTTGGACACTTGGTCGTGATCGAAAAGACGAATATGTAAACAAACTAATGACATTTTTTCCTAAAGGAGGAAGTAGAACCACATTTATGGTGCATAAATTACTTTATGCTGCTTTAATTGAAGCTAGAAGTTGTGAGCGTTTCCGACTATTATCTGAAAACCTAGAAGATGAAGAACTACGTGTTTTTTATAAGAATTTAATGGTAAGTGAAGCTAATCATTATACAATGTTCTTACAGTTTGCTCGTAAATATGGCGACACAGAAGAAGTAAATAAAAAATGGCAAGCACTTTTAGATTTTGAGGCTGAAATAATGAAAAACCTTGGAAAAAAAGAAACCGTACACGGTTAATAAATACAATATCTTCACAAAATAGCCTCGTAGAAATATTCTATGAGGCTATTTTATAAATGAATTACAATGCAAAAAGTATCGTTTCAAATATCAAATGACATTAAACAAAAAGCATACTTTTTTCCTTCTCTGTATTATACAAAAGCTTAATAATACCATCCGAAAGTCCTATTTTAGGAACGTGTATTTTTTTTGCTCCACTCCATTTAGAGGCATTTAAGTAAATTCTAGAGGCTGGTATAATTACGTCTGCTCGATCTGGATTTAAACCTAATTCGGAGATTCTTTCATCATAACTAAGCTCTTGAAGAAACTGATATTGTGCATTTAAATAAATGTACGACAAGGGTTCTCCTGCCTTTCTACCCGACATCTTAAACAGCTTATTAATATTTCCTCCTGAACCTATTATTTCGATTCCCTTATATTTTTTTGAATTATGCTTTATCCACTTTTCGATATCTTTCCAGGTTTCGGCAGATATCATTTCATTTAAAAGACGTACAGTACCTATTTTATAAGATTTTGAAGCCACAATTTTACCATCACTAAAAATAGTAAACTCAGTACTCCCTCCTCCTACATCAATATATAAATAGGTCTTATCTTTATCTATTAAACTATGTAAATCTGTAGATGCGATAATAGCAGCTTCCTTTTTACCATCTATTATTTCTATGTCGATACCAGCCTTTTTTGATATAATCTCAACAAGTTCATTTCCGTTATTTGCTTCCCTCATTGCGGATGTTGCACAAGCCATATACTTTTCGACACCATTAACTTTCATTATAAGCTTAAAAGCCTTCATGGTATCAATCATTCGTTCGGAGTTTTGCTTAGAAATTTCTCCTACGGTAAATGAATCTTGACCCAAACGAACAGGAACCCTTACTAAAGAACTCTTTTTAAATTGAGTTTCCTTATCCTCATATTCAATAACATTATTAATCAGTAACCTAACTGCATTTGAACCAATATCAATAGCTGCAAACTTCCTAATCTTCAACATCTATCTGTTTTATCCTTTTATACTTTGTTTTCTTAGGTAATACTCATATGTCTCAAATTGAGATCTATGTTTTACTCCTTTTTCTTTTCTATATGCATTGTCATGTCTTTCAGAAAAAATTCTGGCTTTCACATTATCCTTCCAGCAAATCTCGAAAGTGTCCAGCAATTCTTGTTTTATCTCTTCATCGTAAATCGGACAACCAACTTCTACTCTAAAATCTAAATTTCTTGTCATCCAATCAGCAGAAGAAATATAGAACAATGGATCTCCTGCATTTCCAAATACAAATAATCTAGTATGCTCCAAAAATCTATCTACCACACTAATAGCTTCAATATTCTCACTCATTCCAGGAACTCCTGGTATTAAACAACAGGTTCCTCGAACGATAAGTTGTATTTTAACACCACTCCTACTTGCTTCATATAGTTTATCTACCATTTTATAACTGGTAAAACTATTCATCTTGATTTTTATAAAAGCTTCTTTTCCCTCTTTAGCATTTTTTATCTCATTATCTATAAGCTTAAAGAATGTTCTTTTTGTATAATGAGGAGAAACTATTAAATGTTTGTATTTATTAATCTTATAATTAGTTTCAAAGAAGTCAAACACCTTATCCAACTCTTTTAATATTCCCTGATCAGCAGTAAAAAGTGTATAATCAGTATATATTTTTGCAGTCGATTCATTGAAGTTTCCAGTGCTTATAAAACCATATCGAACTGTTTTATCATCTTCTACACGTTCTATTAAGCATATTTTACTATGAACTTTTAAACCTTGTACTCCAAAAATAAGCTTTACCCCTTCAGATTGTAATTGCTCAGCATATTCGATATTAGCTTCTTCATCGAACCTTGCTTGCAGCTCTATTTGCACCGTTACATCTTTTCCGTTCTTAACTGCATTAATTAAAGAACTTGCTACCTGAGAATTTCTTGCCAACCTATAGACAGTAACTTTTATAGTTTTTACTTTAGGATCAATAGCAGCTTCTCTCAAAAATTTAACCACATTAGAGAATGTATGGTATGGAGCATATTGCAAATAATCTTTCTTTGCAATAGCTTCAAATAAACTCCCATCATGAGTTAATCCCTTTACAGGTAATGGTGGAAACTTTTTATACAAAAGATCTGCTCTTCCCAAACTAGGGAATCCCATATAATCTCTTCTATTATGATATCTACCACCAGGAATTACACTATCGGTATCATCTATTCCCATCTTATCTTTTAAGAATTTTAGGGTATCTTTCTCTATTTCCTTATCGTAAACAAATCTAACAGGCTCACTGATCCTTCTTCCTCGAACACTAGAAGATATTTTTTCAATAAAACTTTTACTCAGGTCACTATCAATATCTAATTCTGCATCCCTAGTAATTTTTATCATATGTGCAGAAAGGGAATCGTAATTGAAAATATTAAAAATACTTCCCATACAGTAACGAATAAGGTCATCCAAAATGATGATGTATTGTTTATCCCCCTTACTAGGAAGCACTACGAAACGTTCAATAGTTTTAGGAATTTCAACTAAAGCATAACGCACTTCTTTAGATTTAGCTTTAAAAAGTCCTTTTACTCCATCTTGTTTCCCATCAAGCTTCATGGTCATTTTTACAGCCAAATACCCTGCACTATCTTTCAGGTTAGGAATCTCGTCCAAATCGTTTAACATGATAGTCACCAAAGCCGGACTCACCTTATCATAAAAATAATTTCTCACGAAGTCATTCTGCTCAGGAGTTACCTCATCTTCTTTGATCATAAAGATATTCTCCTCCTCCAGTTCTCGTTCAATATGACTTAAAATACGAAGACTTTCAGTTTGCTGATTAATTACAATCTGAGTAATGTCATCCATCAAATCTTTAGCTTTCGCTCCTCCTAAAACACTCTTTCCTGTTTTTCCAGATAATGCAATACGCTTTACTGTAGCATATCTAACTTTAAAAAATTCATCTAAATTATTAGAAAAAATACCCAAGAAACGTAGCCTTTCAATAAGCGGCACAGAAACATCTTCTGCTTCTTGTAAAACTCTGGCATTAAATTGTAGCCAACTAATCTCTCTATTTATGTATTGGTTCTTTACTTCGTTCATTTATTTAAATTTCTTTGGAAAAATAATCAGTTCTGTTACTCCTTTTTTGATGTCACTCCAATGGGCTACATCAAATTTTATTTTAACTACTCCAGCTGTTGGAAGATTTTCTATAAATTTATCCCCAAAGATATTAGAAATTGATGTGAATGCATGATTATGACCAAAAATCATAACATTATTATAACGATCATCCAACTGTTTTATGAAATTAGTGACTGATGAGCCTCCAAAATCGTACAACTGATCTGTAATTATAACTTTAGACATACTAATCTCCAACTGCCTCATAAATATCATACACGTATGAAGCGCTCTATTTGCGGGACTAGAAAAAACAATATCGGGAGGAGTCAATTCTTTATTAAAATGATTAGAAACTAATATAGCATCATTAATCCCACGCTCCTTCAACGGACGATCTTTATCATCTACATCAAAATCCCACGAGGATTTGCCATGTCTTATTATAGTAATCTCTTTCATTGAAGTCCACTTTAAAAGAAAATACGGTAAACTTTTGAAAAATAAATCACTTTTCTAAATAACCGAGTCTTAATCTGAAAAATAGTGAATCTTTTATAAATTTCAGTATTTTAAGTCTGCTTTTTACATTAAAAAACTCTTAAAATTGATCATAAAAAAATAGCTTAGTTTTTATCTCCTCTGATGGAATATAAGAACTAAACTATTTTTAAATTCTCTGACCCTCAAAAATCAGATTCTTAAAACACTCAATTGAACATCCTTATAATTTTACTAAAATATTTGTGAAGTAATAATCACCTTCGGCATTCTTTTTAGCAGAAATACCCATATGATTAAAATCTCCTTCAATGTTCTTCCTGTGAGCTTCGCTAGCAATCCATCCATCTACAATTTCTTCTGCAGTTTCATGACCAAAACCAACATTCTCTCCAACTATAATAGCCTTGTTTTTTAGCTTTATTTCTTCCTGCCTTTCATTAAAAAAATGATGACAAATTTCCTTTTCAGAAATCATATGATCATTATGGGATTGTGCTAATTGAGAAACATTATCAAGTATTTCTAATGGCGGAAGAGCCTTATTGCTTCGATACGTGTTAATTCTAGAGAGAATCTCTTGTTCGATACTTACATATTCAACTAAAGCTCTTGGGGTAATTTCATTTTCATCGATACTCTCTGAAGAACAGGAGTACAGCGATGAAAAAAGACATAACAGCAGGGCAGCTGCTATAGTTTTTTCTACAGCATTCATAGGTATAATATTAAGATTTGGACTAACAATATAGCTATTTTAAACTAAACAACTATATCATCTTAATAAAATATTCTATAAAACAATGTATTTAACTTATGGATTTAGGCGTTCTATCTTCCAATTATAATCTTTTTGCAAAGTGTAGCGTATTCTATCATGAAGCCTATTTGGTCTTCCTTGCCAGAATTCAATCGAGATAGGTTTTATAATATATCCTCCCCAATAATCTGGACGTACTATCTCCTTATTTTCATATTCAGCCTCCAATGCTTTTAATGCTGACTCTAATTCCTCGCGGGAACTTACAACTGCACTTTGGTCAGAAGCAATTGCCCCTAACTGACTTCCTCTTGGGCGCGATTCAAAATAACCATCAGAAAGATTTTTTGATATTTTCTCTGCCTTTCCCTTTACAATCACTTGTCGCTCTATATTCGGCCAAAAAAATGAAATACAAACATTCGGATTTGCTGTTATAGCCTTCCCTTTCTCACTATTATAATTAGTATAGAATATAAAACCTTCTTCTGTATATTTCTTTAAAAGCACTACACGATTTTTCGGAAAACCATCAAGTCCAATCGTAGTAATAGTCATGGCATTAGCTTCATCCACTCCTCCACTTTTCTCTACCTCATAAAACCATATTTGAAATAACTGAATAGGATTATCTGGAACATTCGTCTCTAAAAGCTCACTCTTTTCATAAACTTTTCTATAATCGCTAAGGTCTTTTTCACTTTTCATCACCAATACATTTAACTATTAAACTGTGTGTTTCTTGACTTAATATTTTCAGAATAAAAACTCTTTTCCATCTTCTGCAAGCTCAACATTGTCAAAAACAAGTTTAGCTTCTTGTTTAAATTCATTTATATTACCATACCTGGTAGAATAATGCCCTAATATCAATCGTTCTACATTAGCATCCAAAGCGATAGTAGCAGCTTGTTTTGCCGTAGAATGTCCTGTTTGAGTTGCTAAATTAGCATGTTCCTCTAAAAATGTAGACTCATGATAAAGCAATGTTGTATTTTCTATAATTGGCACAATAGATCTGTTATAAGAAGTATCGCTACAAAAGGCATAACTTTTAGGCTTTACAGGATCGCTTGTAAGCTTTCCATTTGGAATTACCTCTCCATTATCTAAAGTGATGTCTTTCCCTTTTTTTATATTCTGATAATAACAAGTATCTATATTATAGTTTAAAACAGCATTTATATCTAATTTTCGGTCTCCTAGCTTTTCTTTGAATAAGAATCCATTTGTATATACACGATGAAATAAAGGAATTGTATAAACTTCTACCTTTTCATCTTCAAAAATCAATTCTGAATTTGATGATGATAGTTCATGAAAAAGTAAAGGATAATTTGTCCATGCACTCCCTACTTTAAGCATCATTGTTACTGCTTCTTTTATCCCTTTTGGACCATAAACATGCAAAGGCGTATCTCTGCCAAGTAAACGAAATGTAGAAAGTAAACCCGGTAAACCAAAAAAATGGTCTCCATGGAGATGAGATATAAAAATATGCTTTATACGTGAAAATTTAATTTTCTGTTTACGTAATTGCACCTGTGTTCCCTCTCCACAATCAATAAGAAATATATGATTCTTAATTTCTAGAGCTTGCGCGGTAGGGTTAGTAAAAGCTCTTGGAGTCGCGCTATAACAACCTAATATATGAAGTTTTAATTCACTCATAATAAACAAAGATATTCTATAGCGAAATGCATATTAAAAATCTAAATCTCGCTCGATATCTTCCATTTCAATAACATCATATGCCTCCTCCAAAGTAGGAGCTACAATAAGGTGTTCATCTACTTCATTTAGATTAACCGAATTAGTTACAATAACGAAAGATTTTTTTGCAGCACGATGATCACGAGAAATCTCTAAAAACTCCATCATATCTTCAGGCTTAAGATTACTCAAGGATAAAAGATTTAATATAACATGTGTATGTTGTACTTCTTTATATGAATCTTTAAGACGCTGAACAAACTTATCTAAAGAAACACTTTCCTGAGTAATTACGGTAATATTATCTCGTTTATCTATAATCATAATCTTATTGTTTTATTTTAGAAGCTAATAAATAAATTGCAGCCATTCTAATTGCTACACCATTTTCTACTTGATTAAGAATAATAGCTTGCTTAGAATCTGCCACATCGCTGGTAATTTCTACTCCACGATTAATAGGTCCTGGGTGCATAATAACTATTTCTTTGTTTAAGGAATCTAGCAAAGCTTTATTCACCCCAAATTGCTGTGTATACTCTCTTGTTGATGGGAAGTAACTAATATCCATTCGCTCATTTTGAACACGAAGCATATTTGCAACATCACACCAAGCTAAAGCCTTTCTTAAATCTGTTTCCACTTCTACTCCTAAAGAAGTGATATATTTTGGAATTAACGTCTTCGGACCACAAACTTTTACATTTGCTCCTTGTAATTTTAAAGCAAAAATATTAGACAACGCTACTCTAGAATGCAAAATGTCTCCAACAATAACTACATTTTTTCCAGCTACATCTCCTAGCTTTTCTCTAATAGAGTAAGAATCCAATAAAGCTTGCGTAGGATGCTCATGAGCACCGTCTCCTGCATTTACAATACTTGCATTTACATGTCTCGATAAAAATACCCCTGCTCCAGGGTTTGGATGCCTCATAACTACCATATCTACTTTCATCGAAAGTATATTATTAACAGTATCTATAAGTGTTTCTCCTTTTTTAACAGAAGATTGTCCCGCAGAAAAATTAATTACATCTGCGGATAGTCTCTTTTCAGCTAATTCAAATGATAGTTTTGTTCGTGTACTATTTTCAAAGAATAAATTAGCTATGGTTATATCTCTTAAAGAAGGTACTTTTTTTATCGGACGATTGATAACCTCTTTAAAATGGTCTGCAGTTTCAAAAATTAATTGAATATCTGCCTCCTTTAGATATTTAATTCCCAGTAAGTGGTTTACACTTAATTCGCTCATGTGTGCAGCTATTTATTTATCATGTATACTTTATCTTCTCCTTCTTGTTCTTTCCACATTACCTTTACCTTTTCTTGGTTAATTGCATCTACCTGTCTTCCTCGGTAATCTGGTTGTATCGGGAGGTGTCTACTAAATCGTCTATCGATTAACGTTAGTAATTCTATTTCATTAGGACGGCCAAAAGATTGAATAGCTGTTAATGCTGCTCTAATACTTCTTCCAGTATATAAAACATCATCAATAAAAACTATATTTTTATTTTCAACTAGAAAATCGATTTTGGTTTTATTGGCTTCCAAGGGTTTATCACTCCTTCTAAAATCATCTCTATAAAAAGTAATGTCTAAATACCCTAGTTTAATGTCTGGGATACTATACTCTTCTTCTAGAATTTTTTTTAAACGTTCAGCAAGAAAAACACCTCTTGGCTGAATTCCGATTAATACGGTATCTTTAAAATCTATATGATTTTCAATGAGTTGACAAGCCAATCGATGGAGTATGATATTGATTTCTTTCGCGGAAAGCAAGACTTTTTGACTCATATTAATAATGGAAATATATGTGATGTAAAATTACATATTTTTAAGGAGAAAACGACCTCTTATTTTAAAGATTCGTTATATCCTTAAAAATTTACATCTATTTTTTCAATAAAAAAGGCTGCCCAAAATGGACAGCCTAAAAGCTAATATAAATAAAATCAATTATTTCCTACCTGTCCACCACACTGGTGTTGAGTTATCATTTTGACCAGCAACTTGACTAAAATTATCTGGATTATCTCTTTCTTCTGTTGGCGGATAATATAAACGTTCTAACCATTCTACTTTATCTTCTACAGGCTTTAATAGCATTCCATGATTTTTCATTAACCTTCTTGCTTCACTCCAAACCTCATAAGTATTAAATATATTTAAATGCGCAACTTTCTGATAGAATATCTCTTCAATTTGATCATCTTGACCTAAACTAGAAAAATAAGCTGTTCTTTGTTGCGTAAAAGAATTTGCTTGCGCTTGATCTAATGTTACATAATAATCTGGATTTACTTCTTCTAAAGGCGGAATAGTACCTGAGTTAGATTTATTTGTATTATTTAAACTGTAGTAATATTCTATTGATAAATCTATCGCTTTATTATATGCATCTACAGCACTAACATCTACAGAACCAGGAAATCTAACAGCCGCTTCTGCTAATAACAAATAAGTTTCACTTGCTGTAAATACTGGGAATTTAGCATCAAAATTTAAATATGTTACTCGATTGTATTTCGATAGTAGCTGCTCATCTGCAGCCCATGTATTGTTAGTCGGTTCATGATTCCCGTTAATGATGTCTTCAGCATCCTGAGAATCTAAATATTGATTTAAATAATTTAATGAAGCAGATCTTTCCATCTCTGGAAGTGGAATATAACGCCCGTCACTAGCTGGCTGAAAAATTACAAAAGTTCTCGGGTCTACTGTCTCATCAACTACCTGCTTATAATTAAAAATATCTTCCATTATAAATCTTGGTGCCCAGAAATCCGTTCCATTTTCTTGAAATGCTCTAGGAAAAAATATCCCACTTCCACCAGCTGTCAGTCTAGTTTTAACTAATTCTTCCATACCTATCACATCTTCATTATTAACAACATATTCAGCATTATTATTTGTTAAATCTTGTATGACTTCTCTACTATAAGTTGGATCGACTACAGATAATCTAATAGCCATTCTTAGACGTAATGAGTTTGCAAACTTGATCCACTTTGAAACGTCCCCTCCATTTAAAATATCTGCTGAAGACAATCTAGCTTGCTGACTAGCATCTAAGCTTACATTTTTAAGTGCTCCAACTGCAATACCTAGCTTTTCTATAATATCTTTGTATATGACTTCTTGCGAATCATACCTAGGATAGAAAATTTCTTGAAAAGCTCCACTAGCTTCTTCATATGGAATATCATCATACGCATCTGTAGATCTTTGATAAACAAAAGCCTTTACTATATCTGCCATATAAAAATACACTTCGGAGGCTGCTTTTTCCTCCTCAGGAAGACCATTAAACACCAATTGCATGGCATTTAGATTCTTAACCCAATTAACAGAAGCTTTATTAAAAATATCATAATAAAAAGAGGGACCTGACCAATCGTCTAAAACAATCCATTCTCTACTGGAAGACCAATGGTAAGGGTATAAACCAATCCCCGTAACCTTATTTAATTGTCTAAATTGATGATAATAAGAACCATAATTTGTTCTAAACAAGTGCCTCTCTTGTAAAGCTCCTGTAAAAAACAATTCAATGTCTGGATCCGTTTGTTTATCTGGATTACCAAACTTTTCTTCAAGATCCTTTTCACAAGAACTTAAAAAAATCACTGCTGATAAGACTAAATATTTTATAATTTTACTCATTTTATACTTTTTAAATTATTTAGAAACTTAGATTAACTCCCATTCCTATACTTCTCGATAATGGCAAACCATTATTTTCAATAAAAGCGTTGGTACCATCTAATGATTCAGGAGATATATTTGGAATCGCTTTATATAAATACGCTATATTATTTCCGTATACATATACTCTTAATGAATTAAAGCCTATTCTACTAGTTACATCTTTAGGCGCATTCCAACCTACAGCTAACCTTCTTAAAGAGATATAATCTTTTTTATATATTCTATCTTCAAAGATTTTTTGATCACCATTCCAGTATTGCTGATAAAATTCAGATGCCGGGATTATAGCCTGATTTGCTTGACCTGTAGCTTCGTTGGTTCCGTCTATAATAACACCATCATGAAAAATATTATCATAATAAGAATCAGATGGTAAAGCATTATCATGAGAGTCTAAAGCTACTATCTCTTTGTCATTATTTATATAATATGGCAATCCTCCGTTTTCTTCATCTCTATATTTTAATGTCTCTTTTCCAGATCCATTTCCTAATAAATACATATTTGTTTGAGATGGTAATATTGCTCCATATTGAAAATCAAAACCTACGTTCAAATCAAAATCTTTATACTTGAAACCAGTATTGAATCCTCCAATAACATCTGGAGTAACTTTTCCAACTTTTTTCCAATTTTGAGAGTCAATTTTATAAGTACCAGACTCCGTAAGTAACAAATTACCCTCGTCATCTCGTACAAACGGCCTCACATAAACTTCTCCATATTCTTCTCCTGTTTCTGCTAAAATTTGAATTCCAGTACCACCCCATAAATTATGTTGCTCTACCCCTTTGGCTAATTCTATTATTTTTGTCTTGTTTCCAGATAACGTTAGAGACATATCCCAAGAAAAGTCTTGAGTTTTAATCACCGTTCCTCTTATTAACGTCTCCCATCCTTTATTTTCAATATCTCCAGCATTCACTCTAATATTTGTTACTCCTGAAGATCTCGGTACAGCAATTCCCATGATTTGATTATAGGTATTACTTTTGTAATAAGAAAACTCTATTCCAAGTCTACTCCCTTCAAAGAAGCTAGATTCAAATCCAATTTCGAACTCTCTTTTTCTTTCAGGTTTTAAACTAGGTTCAGGAAATCCACTTCCATTTTCAGCAAAATCAGCAGGAGGAAGAAAATCTGGCACCGTGTAATAAGGAACTCCTCCATATGTGCTAACATCAAAGTTCAAGTTCCCAAAATATCTAGGCCCTGGCCTACCAACATCTGCCCATGAACTTCTAAGCTTTAAAAGTTTTATTGCGCTTGGCATATTAAATGTTTCTGACGC
Organism: Joostella atrarenae; assembly: GCF_021764745.1. Classification (GTDB taxonomy): domain Bacteria; phylum Bacteroidota; class Bacteroidia; order Flavobacteriales; family Flavobacteriaceae; genus Galbibacter; species Galbibacter atrarenae. The sequence goes on from NZ_JAETXX010000003.1 coordinate 148,305, forward strand.
AACCCATGATCCACTAATACCAGGGTAGAAAAAACTATTATTCTCTGGAGGTAAGATTGAAGACCAATCGTTTCTTCCTTGTACCTCTAAATATAACTGTTCTTTATATGCAAATTGAGCAGAAGCTAAAACGCTGTACAAATCATCTGAACCTCTAATTCCATCTGTAGTATCAAATGATGGACCTTCTGGATTTGTTGTATTTAATAATGAAAACCAGTTTTCAACAAAAAATGTTTTATTAACTTGAGCTCCAGATCTATTGGCAGAATTTTTACGTAACGCTCCTCCTACAAGTCCGTTTATTCTAATATCATCGGAAATTTTGAAGTCATAATTCAAAAAAGACTGTCCATAAAAGTTCACAATTTTTTCTTGTGTATAAGAATAAAATCCTTGACTAGAATTTTCAAATAGAGGTTGAGTTACTTTTGTTTTAACCTCATTATCTCTTAAAGTTAAATCTATACCTGCAAGTGTAGTCCAGTTCAACCATTTGTTTATATCTAAACTTACATTTAAAGACTGGATAATGTGGTGTCTAATTTCTTCATTAGTATTTTCTGTTTGATTCCAATAATATCCAGGAATCGCTTTCAAAAAACCAATTCTTCTTGTATACTCTGGATTTGTTGATAACGTGTAATATCCATTATCATCCTTTAAGAAATCACTATTCAACAACAACTCTGGCTTTGAATCTCTTCTAATTCCATAAGTAAAGAAATCTCTAATATTATATGCTGCATTATTGTTCTCTGTATAATAATAATTACCTACATACTTTATTTTTAACTTATCCGAAGCATTAAGCGTTCCATTAAAACTAAAGTTATGATTCTGTTGTTCTGAATTTAAAAAAACTCCATTAAAATCCTTAAAGGTATAAGACGCTCTAAAGCTCCCTATATCTCCTGCATTAGAAAATGCTATTGTATTACTACTTTGACTACCTGTTGAAAATATTTCTTTAAAATTATTAGGCTGACTTGTATAATCTCTTAATTCATCATCCCACCATAATAACTGCCTTCCATCCATTTCTGGTCCAAAATTAAAATCTGCACCATTCCAATAAGCTTCTTTTCCATCTCTTAAAAAAAAGCCCTCTTCACTTACCTGATCATTACTGAAACCAGCAACATAAGGATTTTCACCAGTACCATATTTATTCTGATATTCAGGAAAAAAAGCCGCTCTATCTACAGAGTAATTTGTACTTATCTCAACCCCTAATCCTTTTTTCTTTTTACCTGATTTTGTTGTAATTAAAACAACTCCATTGGCCCCTAAAGATCCATACAAAACAGCAGCTTTGGCTCCCTTTAAAATTTCGATCGACTCTACATCGGAAGCATTAATATCATTAATTCCAGTACCAGTATCCCTATTTGTATTGCTATTGAAGCCAACCCCAGAGTTTTCATCATAAATAGGAACTCCATCTACTACAAATAAAGGTCTTGTTGAAGACTGCTCAGTAAGTGCTACAGCATTTCTTATTTTTATAATCATTCCTCCTGTAGGACCTGACGATGTAGATTGAATCTGAACCCCAGAAGCATTACCATAAAGAGACTCTAAAGGATTGACAGGGTTTCCAGTCTCCACCAATTTTTCTGACTTAATGGAAGAAACCGAGTATCCAAGAGATTTCTTATCTCTTTTAATTCCTAAAGCAGTAACAACTACTTCGTCCAATTGCTCTGAACTTTCTTTTAAAGTAACGTTTACAGAAGCTTTACTTCCTACGGTTACTTCCATTGTATCAAACCCTAAACTTGAAAACACTAGCACAGGATTATCTGTTTCCAAGGTTATTTGATAATTCCCATCGAAATCTGTTGAGACACCATTCTTTGTTCCTTTTTCTAATACCGTTACTCCTGGCAAAGGATCGTTAAACCCGGAGTCTGTCACCGTACCTGAAACGGTTTGTGCTGATGTTAATGTTACAATTAACAACATCATAAAAGTTAATAAAAATTTCATATTTAAGTGTTTAGTTGATTATTTAACATTATTTATGTTAAATTAACGTTATAAACTTAGCTCATACTAAAACGTTAAACTAATACTGAAGCTTCAAAATATGATACTTTTTATACACCATCATATGCTAATACAACATATAATACTATAGTATTTTACGAAAACAATAAAGTATTGCATTATTAACTTATAATAATACATTTTAAAGTCGCATCATACAAACAGATAATTTAAGCACAATAAAAAAGCCGTTAAGATTAAAATTAATCTTAACGGCTTTATACCTTTATTAAAAAGAGTTACTAATCGAGTCTTACAATTTTTGCTCCTATTGCTTTTAATCGTTCGTCTATATTTTCGTAACCTCTATCTATTTGTTCTATATTATGGATTGTAGATGTCCCTTTCGCAGAAAGTGCTGCAATTAATAATGAGATTCCTGCTCTAATATCAGGAGAAGTCATTGTGGTTGCTTTTAATGTCGATTTGAAATCATGCCCAATAACTGTAGCTCTATGCGGGTCACAAAGAATAATTTTAGCTCCCATGTCAATAAGTTTATCAACAAAGAAAAGTCTACTTTCAAACATTTTTTGATGTACTAAAACACTACCTCTAGCTTGTGTTGCTACAGTTAGAATAATACTTAAAAGATCTGGAGTGAATCCAGGCCATGGTGCATCTGATATAGTTAGAATAGAACCATCTATAAAATTCTGCACTTCATATCCTTCTGTATGCGCAGGTATATATATATCATCTCCTTTACGCTCTAAAGTAATCCCTAACTTTCTGAATACTGTTGGAATTTGTCCTAAATAATCCCATTGTACATTCTTAATCGTTAGCTCACTTTTTGTCATAGCAGCCATTCCTATCCAACTACCAATCTCAATCATATCTGGCAAGATAGTATGCACTGTACCTCCTAACTTATCTACTCCTTCAATAGTTAGTAAATTAGAACCAACGCCAGATATCTTAGCGCCCATTCTATTTAGCATATTACATAACTGTTGTAAATATGGTTCGCAAGCAGCATTATAAATCGTTGTTTTACCTTCGGCAAGCACTGCTGCCATAACGATATTTGCAGTTCCTGTAACAGAAGCTTCATCTAAAAGCATATAAGATCCTTTTAGTTTTTTTGCCTCTACTCCATAAAAATACTCTTCACGGTTATATCTAAATTTCGCTCCTAATTTTATAAACCCTTCAAAGTGAGTGTCTAATCTTCTACGTCCAATTTTATCTCCTCCTGGCTTTGGAATATACCCTTTTCCGAAACGAGCCAATAACGGACCAACAATCATAATAGAACCTCGTAAACCACGTCCATCCTTTTTAAATTGCTCCGATTGTAAATACTCTAAATGAAGATCGTCTGAAACGAATGTATAAGATGAAGTTCCTATTTTTTGAATCTTCACCCCTAAATTCTCTAGAAGCTCAATAAGTTTATTGACATCTATTATATTCGGAATATTATGTATTGTAACTTTTTCGTCGGTAAGTAAAACGGCACAAAGAATTTGCAAAGCTTCGTTTTTTGCACCTTGTGGAGTTATCTCTCCTTTTAAAGGAGCTCCCCCCTCTATTTTAAATGTTCCCATAAAGAATCTAGTAAACTTTAGTAACGTTTCTTGCTTCTCCCTTTACTAGGGTAATGTTTTCTTGTATTTGTAGTTCTTGCTTTAGAATTTGAAGGTCTGCTACGAACCAAATTCTTACTATCCGCTAGATCTTCATCCCATTTAGCAAGATTTATCTTTCCATCACTTAACTCAAATAAATGATTAAAAATAGCCTGATCGTCTACCATATCCTTATTCCAGTTAAGGTAGCTTTTCTTCATATGATTGGCAATAGTAAACTTCAAAGCATCTTTTAAGTCTCCTTCTTCCCAGCTAACACAAACATCAATCATCCTTTTAATATTATTTCCGTAGAATCTATATTTTGGATGGTTTTGAGGATATTTCAAAGGCTCTGGCCTTTCTTCTAATAATTCTCTTGTCGGCTTTGGATATGGAGAATCTACATCCAATTCAAAATCAGAAATTATAAATAACTGATCCCAAAGTTTATGCTGAAAATCTGAAACATCTCTTAAATGAGGGTTTAGATTTCCCATAACTCCAATAATAGCTTGTGCTACTTTATTTCTTTCTTGTTTATCTTCTATAGAAACGGCATAATCTACCATTTTCTGTATATGACGCCCGTACTCAGGAATTATAAGCTTTGGACGCTCGCTATTGTATTCTATATTTTCAACCAAAATTAAATGATATTATTTTAAATGAAGTGATAAGATGTATCGCTACACCTTTAATCTTTGCAAAATAACAAATTTTACGGTGTATCAAAGAGATTTATAAAGAAATTACTCCTTCTACAACGCTAACCTCTTTATATTTATCGATTATTGCATCAGAACTTTCCATATTTACTTCAATAGAAAGGCTTGTATATTTACCGTTCGAGGATTCTTTTGTTTTAATTACTGCTCCAGTATTATCAAAAATAGTTGCTATTTCATTTATTTTGCTTTCACTCGTCGGAACAATAAATTTATAGAGATATAAAGAAGGCCATGCAGCTGTTGTTCTATCTAATTCTCCCTTCAATCTAACATAAAATTCTTCTATTTCCTTTTTATCTTTCATAATGAATCTTCATATTTTGTACAAAGATAGGATTTATACTATTTATGTTTTAATATAAACTAAATTAAAATATGCTTCTTTATGGTTTATATTTCATTTAAAGGAATGATTTACAGTCTAAAAACTAATTTTAAGTTTAATAATTATTTAATTTATCCTCATTAAAATGAGTTTACTTTTCGTTATTATGCTAGATTGAAACGTATTTTTAATTAGCGAATCATTTAGCTATTTTTGCACTTTAGATGAATAGCATGAATTTGAATAAAAAAATAGTGATTACTGGAGGTCCTGGTACTGGAAAAACTTCTATTATAGACTTTCTTAAAGACAATAATCATCAATGTCTACTAGAAATATCACGACAAGTAACCCTGGAGGCTCGCGAGGCAGGTATAGAACAATTGTTCTTAACAGATCCATTATTATTCAGTAAAAAGCTTTTAGAAGGACGTATTAATCAGCATAAAGAATCTGAAAAACTTTCTGGGACTGTTTTTTTTGATCGAGGAATTCCAGATGTGATTGCGTACATGGATTACAGTGGAGACAACTACCCTTCAGTTTTCAAGGAATCATGTCTAAAATATAAATACGACCAGGTATTTTTACTTCCGCCTTGGGAAGAAATTTATATTTCTGACAGTGAGCGTTATGAGAATTTCGAACAAGCTAAAGAGATTCATAAGCACTTAAAAGAAGCATATAAAAAATGTGGTTATCAACTTATTGAGGTTCCTACAGGAAATATTGACGAAAGGGCTAACTTTATACTAAATAAGCTAAGTTTGTAATTGAAGTTAATACGTTTCACTTTCAACCATAAAAACATAATTAAGCTTCGCAATACGTAGCATTTAGTTGATATGTAAATAAACTGAAGTATTAAAATATTTATCAGAACTAATATAATCCTTAACAATTTATAAATGGCGTCTACAAAAAGTCCTCACGAAATATTAAAAGAATATTGGGGATATTCTTCATTTAGACATCCACAAGAAGAAATTATTAAACACGCTATTGCAAAAAAAGATACTTTAGTTTTACTCCCAACTGGAGGCGGTAAATCCATTTGCTTTCAAGTTCCTGCGCTTGTAAACGACGGAATCTGCATCGTTATTTCACCGCTAATTGCTCTTATAAAAGACCAAGTAAATACTCTAAAAAGCAAAGGAATTAAAGCTATTGCTCTAACAAGTGGACTTAAGTTTTCTGAAGTTGATGCGCTTTTAGACAATTGCATTTATGGAAATTATAAATTTCTCTACCTCTCTCCTGAACGCTTACAGCAAGACTTAGTACAAGAGCGAATAAAAGGGATGAATGTTAACCTGATTGCTATTGATGAAGCACATTGTATTTCTCAATGGGGAAACGATTTTAGACCTGCATACAGAAATACAGCCGTTATAAAAGAACTCCTACCAGAAGTCCCAATGATGGCTCTTACTGCCTCTGCAACTAAATTGGTAGCTCAAGATATTATTGAAAACCTTCACCTGCAAAGCCCTATTACGATAAAAAAATCTTTCAAAAGAGATAATATATCGTATAGAGTATACCACTCTGAAGATAAAATATACAAACTAGAACAGCTTCTTAAAGAGAATAAAGGCCCTGCAATTGTATACGCAGGGACAAGAAGAGCGACTGTAGATACCAGTGAAATATTAAACAAAGTAGGAATAAGTGCTGCTTTTTTTCATGGCGGAATTCCTAATGCTGAAAAAAATAAAAAACTAGACGCTTGGTTAAATGATGAAGTCCGAGTAATGGTTGCTACAAATGCTTTTGGAATGGGAATCGATAAAGCTAATGTAGAAACAATTGCACATTTAAACTTCCCCGATTCTCTAGAAAGTTATTACCAAGAAGCAGGCCGTGCAGGAAGAAATGGAGACAAAGCCTATGCTGTAATCATAAAAAACAAGAGTGACGAAAGTTGGCTTAAAAATTTATACATAAAGACGCTTCCTAGTGTTGATTTTGTAAAACTACTCTATAAAAAGCTAAGTAATTACTTTCAGATTCCTTACGGAGAAGGATTTAACCTTACCTTTTCAATAAATTTCAACTTATTTTGCCACACCTATAATCTAAATCCAAGGCTTGCCTATAACGGACTCAAGATGTTGGATAGGCATTCTGTTATCACATTGGTAGAAACACATTTAAAGAAAACATCGATCCAGTTTATAATTACCAATCAGCAGTTGTTTTCCTATTTAGATCAAAACCCTTCAGCAGAAAATATTGTTCAACATATTATTAGAAGCTACGGTGGCGTTTTTGATCTTCCTACCAATATTAATACTGTTACTATTGCAAAAAAAGCTGGAACCTTTGAGCAAAAAGTAATTCATGTTTTAGAGCAATTAGAAAAAGACAATATGATTACGCTGGATGCTATGGATACAGACGCGACCATAACATTTCTTGTTCCTCGAGAAGATGACCAGACTATTAATGTAATTAGTAAACTTATAGTCCAACAAAATGAACTTAAAACGAAGCAAATTACAGATGTTCTCAATTATATAGATAATGATAAGGTTTGTAAAAGCATACAAATTCTATCTTATTTTGATGAAAAAACTAAAGAACCATGTGGAATCTGTTCTGTTTGTTTGAAAAAGAAAAGTAAAATATCTTCTGATGTTCTCTCTATAGCTAAAGATGAAGTATTAAAATGTCTTCGTAAATCTCCACTAAGCTCAAAAGAACTCCTTGAAAACATCACTTTTAAAGAGGTATATATTTTAGAAGCTCTAAAAGAATTAGTTGAAGAAGAAGAAATCAAAATAAATGATGTCAATAAATATGAAATTCAATAGCTAAAACATTTTGAATTCATTTTTTAAACCTCCCAAAGTGAGTAATACCATTCTCTAAGCAACTATTCTTAATAAACTGATTATCTTTGACTATAATTTATTGATACAGTTATTATGAGCGAGAAGTTAAGAATTATATTTATGGGAACTCCAGATTTTGCTGTAGCTACCCTAAAAAATATCATAGAAAACGATTACGAAGTTGTAGGTGTAATTACAGCTCCAGATAAACCAGCAGGAAGAGGTAGAAAACTACAGGAGTCTGCAGTAAAAAAATACGCTATTGCAAACAATCTAAATGTTCTTCAGCCAACAAATCTTAAGGATCCATCTTTTTTAGAGGAATTAAAAGCACTCAACGCTAACCTGAATGTAGTTGTTGCTTTTAGAATGCTTCCTAAAGCGGTTTGGAGTATGCCAAAACACGGCACATTTAATTTACATGCTTCACTACTTCCCGATTATCGTGGGGCAGCACCAATAAATTGGGCTATTATTAATGGAGAAACTAAAACTGGAGCGACTACTTTTTTTATTGATGAAAAAATTGACACAGGAGCAGTAATCTTACAAGAAGAAACTACAATTGCTCCAGATGATACTGCTGGAGTTCTACATGATAAATTAATGAATACTGGCGCTCATCTTGTAGTCGAAACATTAAAAAAGATAGCAGATGGTACAACTACAACAAAAATACAACCAGATTCTACTGACCTAAAAACCGCTTATAAACTAGATAAAGAAAACACAAAAATAAATTGGAACGCAAAAACAGAAGACATTTATAACCTAATTAGAGGCCTAAGTCCTTATCCTTCTGCTTGGAGTTTCTTAGAAAATAGAGAAGAAAATCCTATAAATATAAAAATATATGGCGCAGAGATGGAAATTATACTCCACAACGAGCAACCTGGCGCTATTACAGCTGATAAAAAAGAGGTGAAAGTAGCCACAAAAGATGGTTATATATTACTGAAAGAGATACAGTTACCCGGAAAACGAAAAATGGCTATAAAAGACATTCTTAATGGGTATGAATTCACTCCAGATGCTAAAATGCTGTAAAACCGCACTATGATTGACATTGGAGATTTGTAGTAAAAAAGCACCAACTTTATTAACAATATGCGCAAGTTATTAACAAAAACTCGGATTTCCTTTGATATTACTTGCGTGGGAAGTAAATCCGTATAATTTTGTGAAGCAAATTAAATAAATGTTTAACCTTATATTCATTTAAATCTTTAAAATTATGAACAAAACAGAATTAATTGATGCAATGGCTGCTGATGCAGGTATTACTAAAGCGGCAGCAAAAAAAGCATTAGAATCTTTTTTAGGTAGCGTAGAAGGAACACTTAAAAAAGGTGGTAGAGTTTCTCTAGTAGGATTCGGATCTTGGTCAGTTTCTAAAAGAGCTGCAAGAGAAGGAAGAAATCCTCAAACTGGAAAAACTATAAAAATTGCTGCTAAAAATGTAGTTAAGTTTAAAGCGGGTGCTGAATTAGCAGGTGCAGTGAACTAATTGACATAGCTCAAAATAATGATCTAAAAGCGTCGTTTCGACGCTTTTTTTTTGTCCTATAAGCAAAAAAACATAAGTTTTATTTGATGATTAACGTTTTTTTTATAGATTTAAAATAAAAACAAAGAGCTTATGGTTGCTTTAACTCCAAAGAAAGGCCATTTGTTAATTGCCGAGCCCTCAATAATTGGCGATGTAGCTTTTAATAGGTCAGTAGTCCTGCTCGCTGAGCATAATGATGAAGGTTCCATTGGTTTTATCCTTAATAAACCACTAGAATTTAGACTCAATGAACTTGTTCCTGAAATAACAGAATCTCTAAAAGTATACAACGGAGGTCCTGTTGAGCAAGATAATTTATATTTTATTCATAAGATTCCACATCTTATTTCCAATAGCATCGAAATATCGAATGGAATATATTGGGGTGGCGATTTTGAAACTATTATAGATCTTATCAATCAAGGTGATATAAAAGATTCTGATATAAAATTCTTCTTAGGATATTCTGGATGGGATATCATGCAATTAGATAAAGAACTAACCAGTAATTCTTGGGTAGTTTCAGAAAACAAACACAAAAGTAATATCATAAAAAAAGCACCGAGATACTTCTGGAAAGAAAAGATGCTGGAACTAGGCGGTGATTACCTTATTTGGTCAAACGCACCAGAGAACCCAGTATTAAACTAAGCTATTAATCTAGCCTTAGCATTTAATCTCCCTAATAGCTTTTTAGCGATCTCATTGCTATATGTTTTCTTACGATATTTTGAAACAGAAGTTATTCCAGAAATTACATTCGTTATAAACATCTCATCAGCTTTCTGAATTTCAAAAGGTGAAATCTCTGCTTCTTGAAATTCTAAATCTTCAGTTTTACCAATAATTTCAATCAGTTGCTTTCTTAACACTCCATTTAAGCAACCTTCAGTAATTGGCGGTGTTTTAATTACATTTCCTTTAACCAAAAAGATATTACCATTTGTTGCCTCGATAACGTTTTTCTTTTCGTTAATCAGTAAACAATTATCATAATCATTCTCTTTAGCGTATATCCCCGCTAAAACATGCAACACTTTGTTATTAGATTTTAAGGTCGATAAAAGTCCAGAATTTACATAATGATCTTTAAAAAGCTCTACCTCATAAAAAGAATCGTTTAGAATATAGAAAGGGTTTTCTAAAGTCTTTGCTTCAATTGCAAAAGAAACCTCCTTATTTGTAGGAGTATATAAGCCTCCTGCTTCTCTAAATACTGTAATACGAATCCTAGCCGGAGAATTCTGAAGTTCGTTGTTTAAAACCGTCTTTTCGATTTCTTCCTGCAAGAATTCCATTGTAAAATCCATAGGAATTTCCATACGTAAAATACGCATCGAAGCCATTAAGCGTAGGTAATGAGATTCCCAGAAAAATATTTTATTGTTAACTACACGAATAGTTTCAAATAAAGCGTCTCCATAACGAAGCCCTCTATTCTCTTCATTTAAAAAATTCGTGTTTTCCTCTAATAAAGTTCCATTAAAATTTACCATAAAAAAAGTGCCTTGAGAATTTCAAGGCACAAATATACTTTTAAAGATTAAAGATTCCTAAGCAGAACCTATTACTTGTTTTAAACTAGATATTTGGTTTTCCCAAAGCATCTTACCTTCATCTACTTCATCATCATCTGCAAAGTCAGTAATCATAAGAGATACATCCTTTGTTATTTCATCAACAACAATTTTTATTTCGAAAAAAGTATTTTCGTCTGACTCCAACCATTTAAACTTAACTAGCTCTCCACTTTTCTTTCTAATCAACTTAGCTTGCTCTTCTGCACCATCCCAAATAAAAGTAAATAACTCTCCTCGAGAATTTACATTGTCTGCAAACCACTCCCCCAATCCTGAAGGTGTTGCTATGTATTGATACAATAATTGAGGCGATGACTGTATAGGGAACTCCAATTCATATTTTACTTTCTCTTCCATACGTAATTCATAATTTATAAAGCGACAATATAATTATTTAAAATTAACTTGCTTCATTTTTTTTTAATAAAATATTTTTTGAGTTTGGTTTGATTACTATCAATTTGTTTATATATTTGCACCCGCTAACACGAAAAGTGAGGCACACAAAACAATGGCGAGGTAGCTCAGTCGGTTAGAGCGTCGGATTCATAACCCGGAGGTCTCGGGTTCAATTCCCGATCTCGCTACAAGGTAAACAAAGGAAAGTCAAGAAAAAAATTCTTGGCTTTTTTTTATTGCTAAAACATAGCTAAAACATTTAGCTTGTTTTTAAACCTCTACCCAAATAAGCACAAATCATATTAAATTTAATTTGGGATCAATCCCATTAGTTTTGTTGATGCAAAAAATTGTATTTAATCTAAAAAAATAATCCTACATTTTTACCCACCGTAATACGTTCTAAAGTCTTAAATTTTAGTATTTAATGAGGATAAAGAGCTCTTGTTTTGTTCTAGAAAACAATTTTTAAAAATTTATTCATAACAGCTAATGGAATTAAAAAACTTTAGATTCATTATATATTATCTCAATTGATTTTTTATTGACAGTATTATACGCTATCTTTATTAAGAAAATATTTACAATATTTTGTTTCAAATATTTACATGTCAATAATTTATCGTTATTTTAATTACACACCAGAATATGAATATACTTCATCCATGCACTGGATTGTCATTTTCACATGTATTTCAATAGGCTTAATTACACTACATCAAATAATTCTTATTTTAAACGGAAAGTGTAAACCTGATAAAACAAAATTCAGACATTTATATTTAGCCATACTCTTCCTTTTATATAACCTATCAAATATTTTACTAACCAGAATACCATTATCAAGTTCTGCGATTTTGCAAAAAATCATTTCTTATAGTATTTCAAGTTTTATGTGTATTTATTTAATTTGGTATTTATGCAATGCTGTTAATATAAAAATATATAGAACAAAAAACTCAACCTTAATAACCTCTATTTCAGCATTAAGTATATTTTTAGTTCCATACCTATATACCAACTCATTAGATACTACAAAAAGTCTATTCTTAATTCTTCCAACTCTGTCTCTTCTAGTGTTTTTCATTTTTTACTTTAATGTTATTAAGGAAAAAGTAAAGGGACAAAATAATTTTAAAATTCAAACTTATTTAGTTTTAAGCTCAATATTATCCATTGTTACTTTGCCTATACCTACATATTTTGGAGATTATCAACCAATAACACAACCTTTAGTATGTATGTCATTTTTCCTTGTTACCACAATGGAAATAAATAGTTATATATATAAGTTAAAATATACATATCCGCTTGTTTTTGACATTAATAATCAATACAATTTAACTCATAGAGAAAACGAAATTGCTTTGCAAATGGTCAATGGAGATTGTTACAAAAAAATAGCTAAAAATATGTTTATTGCATATGGAACGGTCAGAAAGCATGCTTCAAATATTTTTATTAAATTAGGATGTAATAATAAAGATGAGTTCATTAATAAATTCAAAAAATAATACAAAAGCGTTTATATACCTTTAAATGTTAAGTGCGTATAAAGTTCACATGCTAAATACACAGAATCTACACATACTTAAACAAGAAAACTAAATACATCTATCGATATTTGAATAAGAGTAAATAGGATTTCTGAAATAGCTTTAACTGGTAGTTGTAACTCGTTTTTCTTCTCAAAAACTTATCACAAATAACTGTAAAACTAAGCTTTAATAATTCCATTCTCACTGAAATGAAAGCAAATGGACTTCAAATTACAGACAAGTATCCTTTTAAAAGAACTGAATAGTATTGACTCAAATTCTTTTGAAGTGATTAATCAAGCAACTAAATCCATAATAATTTGTAGAAACCTTCTAACTACATTTAAGAAAGAAATTATAAAGAACGATTTTAAATCTAGAAATGAAGAAATCATATTTTTTAAAGAAGTTAAATTAATCCCACTAATACAGCTCATTTACTTTTCCGAAATACGGTCATTTGAAATTCAGCTTCCTAAAGCAGACAAACAATCTCAAAAGAAACACATTCAAAAAAAACTTAATAAGCTAAATAGATTTTTTTTATATAATATGGACTTTGGTCAATATATTGAATCAAATCAAACTCATTTTGATTTACAATACTTTACTAGAGACTATTTAGATCGCCTACCCATTACTTCTTCAAAATTCTATTTTCAAGATCCAGAATTCTGTACACCTCGTGATATGCTTTTAGGTAAATACAAAGCCTACAAGCTTTTCATCCAATATCTTCAAAACAAATTAGAAAAACTTCGTGTTCATAAAAACAAAGCTAACACTAAAGATTCCGGCTTAAAATGGACAGCAAATAAAACGGCGCTAACAGAACTAGTTTACGCCTTACACTCAAATAGAGTTATTAATAATGGTAATACTGATTTAAAGGAAATTGCCGAATCTATACAGAAGGTTTTCCATTGTAATCTGGGTAATTTCTACAAAACTTATTCAGAAATTAAAGCTCGTAAAATGAGTCGGACAAAATTCTTAGATGACCTTTCTTCAGGTCTACTTACTCATATGAATAATTCTGACGAATAAATTCGTAGTCAGGTCTACCTCCTGATTTAATAAAACACCCATGATTTTACTGTTCAATTAATAAAATCGCACCAAAAAGAGTCTCAAAATCAATTCAAAACACAGCATTCTTCAATATGTTAAATTTTGACAGGACTACGATTAACTAGTGAATAAAATGTATCAAACCTCATCAATTTTGTAAAACGAAAGTCAGATCATGCTATAGGCAAATAAATGATATGATATTTCAACACCAATCTTTTCATTTAAATCCATTTACTATGCCAACAAGCATCATTACAACAGACGATCTTAGAGATTTTAAAATTGAACTTCTCGAAGACATAAAAAAACTACTCCTTGAACACTCTAAGGGAAATCTAAAAAAATACCTTAAATCAACTGAGGTTCTGAAGCTTTTACAAATCAGCCCTGGAACGCTGCAAAACTTACGAGTAAATGGTACAATACCATATACAAGAATGGGTGGTATTATTTTTTATGAATGTGATGAAATTCAAAAAGTAATGACAGGAAATCGAGTTCATAATAAAATTAAGGATGTATGAATTATATAAGGCATCTCAATGCTACATTTCAAAAATTCTATGCAGACAAAAGGTTAAACACAACACATGTAAGCTTGTATATGTCTTTGTTTCAATTTTGGAATTTAAATCGATTTCGAGAAGAATTTTACATAGACAGACAAGAAGTTATGGAACTCTCAAAAATTGGTTCGACAGCAACTTATCATCGCTGTTTAAAACAGATGGATTCATGGAATTATCTAAAATATTTCCCATCACACAACCCTTATAAAGGCAGTAAAATCAAGTTGTTCAATTTAGATACAACCTCAAAACATGTTGTGAAGGAGTTGGAAACAAGTACTAAACAAGCATTGATACGTAATACAAACAGTAATAAACAAATAGAAAATATAAATAAAACTAAGCTACCAAAAAATGAATTTGAAGTCATTGATTTTTTTAAAAACAAAAAATGGTCGCCTAATGAAGCCAGGAAATTCTACAATCATTATCAAGGTATCGGTTGGAAAATTGGTGGTAAAATAAAAATTGAAGATTGGCATGCTATAGCTAGTAATTGGATTATTAAAGCCAATGAGTATAAAACATCAAATGCTGTTTCTCAAAAAAAAGACAACCTGCGAACCAATAAAAACAAAGATTATGCGCAACCCTTGTAAAATAGTCGAAGAAAATAAAGAATATTCCATCGGAACATTCAATGGTAATCAAGTGATTTACGATTTTGACAGGATTCTAATCTATCTGGACATTAAAGGAAAAATGCTCTTTGGTAATGGTTTTAAAATTCATGAAGAAGACCATCCAATCATTTTAAAACTTTGTCATTATTTAATAAATGATAAAGAAAATTGCGAAAAGCACGAGATAGACCCCAACAAAGGCATTTTACTTTCAGGACCTGTAGGCTGCGGTAAAACAAGTCTCATGCTTTTACTGAAACACATTGTGCCATTTCAAAGGCCATACATTCTAATTCCTTCTCGGAATATTGTATTTGGTTTTAATCATATTGGCTACAAAACTATTGAAGATTTTGGTTGTAGACAGTTTTTCTGCTTTGATGATTTGGGAGTAGAACCAACAGGAAGGCATTACGGAAAAGACTGTAACGTTATGGGCGAAATATTACTTTCTCGTCATGAACTTTTAATAGACCACCACATTAAAACACACGCTACTACAAACCTAAATGCTGAAGAGTTAGAGGATTTATATGGCAATAGAGTACGAAGTCGTATGCGGCAATTATTCAACCTCGTAGCATTTGACCCAGACACTAACGATAAAAGAAAATAACAGATTTCTTCCCAACAGCAATTGGGATTAACGGTAATGCAACAAATACAATTACAATGAAAATAGCAACATTTAACATCCAGAACTTATTCCATAGAGATAAAAGCTTATTAGAAAAACCTGTTGGGAAATTATTTACCGATTGGATCACAGAACTTGATACGCTCATGCTCCAAACTTCAAAATCATTACCACAACATGATCGAATAAGAGAACTCTCATTTTTAATTGGTTTTGAAAAATCAAGCCCACGCCCCTATGCGGTTTTACGACGCAAAGCAGGATTTCTGTATATGAAAGGTTTAAGTCATTCAGTAGAAAACAGAGCTGGAGAACTTACAAACTGGAGTGGATGGATTGAGCTCCAAACCGTTCCTATAAAAAATGGCGCTATTAATCATAAAGCTCAAGTTATTGCTGATGTAAATCCTGATATTTTAATATTACAAGAAATAGAAGACCGAGCTTCGTTTGAGGACTTCAATCAGCTCATTCTTCCTGAATTTAACTGCAAACCATTTGAACACTCATTTGTTATACAAGGTAACGCTATGAATAGTTTAGAAATGGGAATAGCACTCAGAAAAGGCTACATTCTAGAAGCTGTTAGAATCCACAACATCAATGAAGCAATTAACGACGATGGTAAAAGCCTTATAGAATACGAAATTACGACACCATCAAAAGAAAAAATTTGGTTATTAAATACTTACCTACAATTACAAACTAAAGACAAAGAACAATCTGATAACATCCGAAAAAAACAAGTTTTTAATATCGCTAAAATTTACAATAAACTGATTGCTGAAGGTAAAACCAATATTATCATCGCAGGCACATTTAATGCGCCATCTTATTGTAATTCCCTATCGCCTTTAATACAAGATACCGACTTGAAAGACATTACAAAGCACCTTTCTTTTGAAGTAGAAATCGATAACGGAAAAGATGCTACTTATCATAGATTAGGAGCCTACCGAATGGGCGTTAACATAAAACAAAAAGATTACATGCTCTTCTCCCCTGCTTTATTTGATAAAATGACCGACAGCGGCTTAAACCGTAAAGCCGTTTGGCCTGAAAAACGCCCACAATGGTCAATTTATAAATCTGTTATTAATAAAAATGTTGCTGCTAGTGAACATCCTTTGGTTTGGGGGAAGATTGATTCAAAGTAACTAAATAATCAAATATTCTTTTAAAACAGAGAATTAATTACTTTATGATTATTTAATTTAATTAAATAATAAGAACCCTTTTCTAAATCATTAATTATTTCATCTAAATCTATTTTTTCTTTTTTATCGTTATTCAATGGTTTATCAATTGAAGTAAAAATAATTGTTTGCTTATTTTTCTCTTTAGAAACTTTCTCAAAAAGAGCTTTTAAGCTACTTAACTTTGTTCTATGTTGCCCTGGTTCATCAAACATAATTAATCCTGGATGATTTTCACCATTATTACGTAAAGCTAATGTATAAGCCCAAATATTTCGTACAAAATCTGATGCAGAAGAGTTAATTCTTACTGATTGAGGTTGCTTATCATCAGCATATCTTTTATATACAGGAAAATATTTAAATGGCTCTTTTCTATTTATTGAAATTTGATATTTTTCGTTACTATCATATCCAAATGAATACAGCAAATCTTTATAATTTGACTCAAATGCCTTTATTTTTACTTCATCATAAGATTTTTCAAGCCCATTTAATTTTATAAGTATATTATGATGATTATTTGCTAAATTAATTAGCTCTTCTTTGAGTTCATTTAATTGTAATTCAAATTTATTTAGATTTTCTACTTCTTGTTGTAACTGAATTTTTTGAACAACCTCAGACTCAGACAAAGCTCTATCATCAGCAATTAAATCTTTTGAAAGTGACTTTAATAGGATCTCTTTATTTCTTAAAGTATTTTTAAAATATAATAACAAATTATTTTTCTCTTCAACAGTATTGGTTAGACTCTTAAGGGTTGAATCTATTATTAATTTTTGACTTTGTAAAAAACTTTTATTTTCCTCTAGAGATAACTGAGGAATAGTGATTTCATTATTGGAAATAATGTCCTCTGTTACCACTTGTGTACAAGTAGGGCACTTACTTTCTTTTTTATTATCAAATAAATTATTATTAAATACTTTAATTAGATTTGTATGTTCCTTAATTTCTTTTTTAATATCAATTAGTTGACGGTTAATATTTTTAATTTGTAATTTTTCAATATTTAAATTGTTCTCATACTCTTCAATATATTTATTTAATTCTATGTACTGAATTTTAGTTTCTTCGTATTTATGAAGTACTTCTTCCTTTTTGCTTTCGATTGTGGCAAATGGTTTTTTTTCTAAAACAGAAATTGATTCTTTTGTGTTTTTTAAATACTCATTATAGCCAATAACTTCATCTTCAGAAATTTGAAAATTGGATGATATTAAATCTATTTCTCTTTTTTCTGTAGTAATAGTTTCAGGAAGTGAAGTTATAGTCGCATTATTTTGTTTCTCTAAATAAGAAAACTCTTTAATGGTTTTATTCCAGCTATCTGTAATGCTGTTTTTTTCTTTATTGTAAGTATCTCTTTTAGTAGAAATATTGATTTCATCTAAATTCAGAAGAAATTCAATAACCTTTTCTTTAGGTTTTGTGACTCCAAAATAAGGCATTGTCGCGAAAAAGTCTGACCATCCTTTAGTTTGTTCAATAAATATTGATGAAAATATCATTTGTAAATACAAAGGACTATAGTCTGACTTAGCATTGCTATTACTTACATCTGGTACAGTTAATTCTATAAAATCTTTCAACCATTCGTAAAAGCCATTAGGGTCATCATTATTTCCTCTACCATTAACGAAAAATATCCCTTTAACAGTATCTTCATCAATCTTTTCAAGTTTCGATTTATAGATTGTTATATTCGATTGCTTTTCATCTTGATTAGAAGCTAAAATGGCACGCTCTAAACATACAATTTCATTTTTATCATTTTCTATTTCTAGAAAAACTTTAGACCTACTAACAATATAGTTTTCACCTGTTTCTTCATCACCTTCTTCAATTCCATCTGTTTTTATAACAAATGTATCTTTTAAGGCTTTGTCAAGTGCTTTGTTATTGTTACCGCCCAATAACTCCTCCATACCAAGAGCATAAAATATACATGAATTTATAATTGTTTTACCTCTTGAGTTTTCACCTGCAATTATATTTAGACCCTGATTAAAGGGAAATTCAAAACCATATAAATCATCTATAGTTTCGCTTTTATTAGTTAAGATTTCAACTCTTAATTTATTTATTTTAAACATATTGATTTATATTAATTTCCAATTCTTATTAGCTCTATTTAATTTAGTCTTAGGTATGTTACCTATTTTTTTTATTTTATCTATTTCCTCTTGAAATAATTCATATTCAGTAATCGAACTTAATACATCAATACCTTTTTTTGTGATTTCAATTTCTAAAGTGTTACTCACTATTTTCTTTTGTATGTATTCTTCGATGTAACCTAAGGCCAAAACCTTTTCAATACCAAATTCAAATGACCAAGGAATTAATGAATTTCTAATTTCTCTTTTTAAATCATATAAAACTTGGTAGTTTTTATCATTACGTAAACTCCAAAAGACTAAATGAATTAATTGTAAACTAGCTTTTTTACTTCTGCCACATTCGTTAATAATTGAGAGTAACATAACAAGCTTATAATATGCATTATACTTTATAGATACAGATGTTTTTTTTTCGTCTAATATTATGTTAATCATTTTTTGTAAAGTTTAAAGTACACATACCTAACCATTCAATTATTTGAAAATCAGCAAAATCTATATCCATTTTTTTGGGTAAAAAATCTAATTCATCTTTAAGTCTATATTGTAAAGTTTGTTTTAAATCTAAAGCTTCATTATTATTATTTACCGACCTTGTATAGTCTTCTTCTACTAAATTCACATATTTAGTAACAATTCCTTTAAACTTTATATATAAATCTGGAGCTTCATTCTCTAACAACCTAATATTCTGAAGCATAGATAAATATCTTTTTATTTGCCTAGTAGTAATAGAATTTGCTTTTTCAATATCTGAATATATAACTTTGTTTTTTCTACTTAGTTTTTCAAAAAAATCACTTTTACTTTCTTCAAAAGCTACTATTTCTTGTTCTATATATGTTTTCTCTAAATTTTCTGTCCAACTTCTTAATTCATTCAAATCAGATAAATCTACGTACGAACTGAAGTAATCTTGAATGTGACTTACAGAACAGCAGTTAATATCATCATTCCAAGCTTTATCTGTAACAACAGAATTTAAAATGCCTATCAAAAATGGAGTGTTATATCTTATAGTGAAAACACCACTGCCAGACAATCCTCGTGCTAATAAATGCCCATCTTCTCCTCCTTGTTGGAAAGTTTCACCTTCGGTTAATTTAATTTTAAAACACTGATTTGAATCGCTTGTTGTTATTATTTTACTTGGAAATGGTCTGTATTCATTATTATTGACACCTTGATAACCACAAAATTTAACATCCGTTTGTGCTATAAACTGGTGAGCTAAATTATATTGATATAACATTTTATCTTCTCCTTCAAAATCTATTTCAATTAGTGCAAAATCTTTGTCATAATCAAACTCTCTAACTGTAACTACTTGAATGTTTTCAAATTCGGATTTATAATCGTTTTGTTTTTCAATTAAAATGTCTTCAATTCTTGGTTCTACTTCTCCTAAACAGTGAGCTGCTGTAAATACATAAAAGGTAGTTTCTCCAGCTATTAAAACACCGCTTCCAATATTACCATTACATTTTACACGCACACAATATTTTTCAGGTTCGTTATTTGTCATTTTTTGTATAAGTGTTTTTATATTCAATATTCCAATTACCTTCTTCTAAATCATTTTCATTGACAAATTCGCCAATTCTGTTTTTTATGTCGGTAATTTTATAATTTGTGTAAATATTTAATAATTTATGATCTCTGTTTGCTTTATACACAATTCTTGCTATAGTTTCTCTTGATGGATGTTTATGGTTTGATGTTCCTCCATTAGTTGAGATTAAATAATTACTTGATTTTATTAATGAGAGTAAATCTTGTGAGGTGTTGTTTAAGCTTCCGTGATGAGAAATTTTGACATAATCTACTTCCAATGGATTTTCTATTCCATGTCCTAATTGTTTTAATCTTTTAGTAATTATTTCAGCTCTAGAATCAGCTAAAAATAGAAGATTAACATCTGGGCAATTTAATATGAAAGCAATAGATGAAGAATTATATATATCGCTATTAAATGATGAGTGAGGTTTAAAGTCTATTTCACTTAATTCTTTTAACGATTTTGAATAATTTGCTATACTTGAAGATATATTAACTTCTAAATTTTCTTGTTTTAATAATGACTTTTCTTTTTCGTAAACCTCATAAAGCTTATCTTTTATCTCAACAGTTGGTGAAAGTATAGTAAATTCAAGTCCTTTTATATTTATAACATTATCAGCAATAGTAATTTCACGAATTTTTGAATTTGGTTTCTTTTTTTTAAATAAGACTTTTAGATTTTCAGCTTGACCAACACTTATTTGTGCTTTTTCATTTGATGTTTGATTGAATTTAGTGTCAGGTTGGTTTATCCATATCTCATCAATTTCAATTTTATCGATTAAGCTGTTTTTGAAAAATCTGATTAACCCTCCAATGTGATCAGAATCTATATGAGTTAAAACTAGAAGATTAATTTTGCTTATTTCATTTAGTTTTTTTTTGAGAGAATATTCAAAAGTTTCTGCAGTTCCTCCATCAATCAGAATTATAAATTCCTCTTTATTTTTATCAAATGTCTTTATTAGAATTGAATCTCCATTGTACGCAGGAAGAATAGTAAGTTCAGTTTGATTTATTAACATTTATGATTGGATACTCAAATTAAAAATAAATAATTCTATGGTAACTTTTATTACCAATATCGCGTAAATATAATTTTTCTTTCTCACCATTCAAAGGTCTTCCTACGCTAAAACTTATCCAATTAAAAAATAGAATCAGTTTTGAACTAAAAAAACCATTTAATCATTAAGTTTTTCAATCCAATCTAAAATAACATGTAGAACCTTTATCACTATAGTCATTAATTTGAAATAGAACTCCCTCATATCCCCAAATATTTAGTAATAGATTGAAGTATAACCAAAGCAACAGCGCTTTGAGAATCTTCTTTAGATAAATATATAGCCTCATCAATTTGAGATAAAAACCCAAGTTCTAATAGAATACTTGCGTTATCACTAATGTTATCGCGTAGCACTTGAAAATTCCCTTTTTTCACACCTCTACTTTTAATACCAAGTATAGCGGTTAATCCATTCTGAATTGTAACGCCTAAATTTGTAGAGGCTTCTATTTGCACTTCGCTTTTAGGAAAAATATATATTTCTGTTCCTGAAGCTGCTCTATTTGTTGCATGATTGCAATGCAGCGAAATAAACACATCGGCTTTTAGTTTATTAGATAATCGCACTCTATCTCCAAGTGCTATTAATGTGTCGGTATATCTAGTGAGGAATATTTGCAAAGGCTTGTTATATAGCGTATTGTTAAGCTCAACTATTTTAGAAGCGACACCCATAGCAATATCTTTTTCCTTAACCCCATTTCTGGTTTTTGCTCCAGCATCTTTTCCTCCATGACCAGGATCTATCACTACAACAAGGTTTCTTGTTTTATTTTTGCCATTCTGAGCAGAAGGAAAGTTAAAAAATAATAGACAGAACAGTGAAATCGAAACTTGCTTTAAAGCATTCATAACAAATATTTTAGGTTACACAATATTCAACAATCCAATCACTTCCTTAATAATCTTCAAAAGTTTAACAACAACTAGCGTTAAAATTTAGAGATTCTTCTCCTCCATCTTCATTTCATAATAGATTTCATAAAAGTCTTAGCAGACGACGAAGTATGACGTACTGCATGGATACTAAATAATTTAAAATCTATTCATTATGAAAAAATCAATTTTTGTATTACTCGTATTTATGCTTACATCTGCATCAAGCTTTGCTCAAATTGGTGGTATTGAAGATTCTGTTAACGATGTTTCAGATACCATTAGAACCATTTTCCCTATCATTTTAGGTGTCATATTCCTTATTGGATTCCTCTTTAATGCTGGACATTTCTTTGGTGAAAATGCAGACCTTAAAAAAGGGATTACTCGTGTTTTGGTCTTTGTATTAATTGCTGGCGCTGTAGTAGGCATCTTCACTTACTTAATAACCATCGTGGTGTAATGCCCCGTTGATGGATTAATTTGAAAAGCTGTATGAAAAAGTACGAAATCTATAATAATATTAGAAAACGGGCAGTCATTTTTGGATTGCCCATCTCCCTATTTGCTTTAATGATGGTTTCTGTTTTGGCATCGCTATTAATCATCATTTTTTCTTTCAGCTTTGGGTTGATAATTGGCATACTCATTTTCAATGCAGCTTTATATGTAGCCATAACACGAATATCAAACAATCCACAGCTTTTTCAAATAGCAAAAGCCTTCCCTAAAATTATAAGTAACAAAAGAAATTCCAACTTCAATTATGAATAAGATTAATATCTCAGCATATCAACCTATTGTAGATATCCAAGACCATATCGTTTTTGCCAACAATGGCAATGTGGTTTTATGCTATGAAGGGATTTTACCAGAAATCTATTCCTTGTCCGAAAAAGATTTTGAGGATATGCATGCTGCATGGTTTCAGGCTTTAAAATCTTTGCCCGTTGGAACTGTTGTTCATAAACAAAACATCTACCTTAAAAAATCATATGATTCTAAAGCGCTTCCAAACTCTACATTTTTAGAAAAAGCCACCCACGATTATTTTAAAGGTCGTGAACACATCGAGCATAAATGTTATCTATTCTTCATTTTAACTAAGAACAAAGCGCTTAACAATCCTAAATACGTTAATCCCTTTAGAAAAGCTTCAAAAGGCATTATACAAGAACTTGATGATAACATTCAAAGCTTTGCAAACTCGGTAAACGATTCGGTTGCTTTTATAAATAACAGTAGAAAAATAGAATTTCTTCCATTAAAACCAGAAGCTATTCAGCAATTAACGAATAGTTATTTCAATGGCTTCAATGAAGGGTTTGATACCGATATTTTATTGGAAAAGAAAAGCGTTAATATTGGCGAAAACTATTTTGATGCGCTTGCCATTAACAGCGAATTATGCTTTGGAGAAAGTGTACAAAGTAGCAAAACCAATGAGAAATTTACTTCCGACGATTTTGTGTTTCATCAAGGATTTATTGATGGTCTAGGACTTACACTTAATGAAAACCATATTGTTAACCAGGTACTTTATTTGGATGACAAACAAAAGTGGCGCAAGCTGCTAGATAAAAAAATAGAGGAACTTAATAAGAGTTCCAATTTTGGCTCACAGAATAAAGTGGTGCTAACTAAAATTCAGCATATCCTAGATCAAATCAATGCAGATGACAATTCACGAATTATACGCGGTCATCTCAATATTGTCTACTGGTCGAAAGATGTTAAAGAGTTAGATAAAATAACTTCTAAAATAAAGACCGAATTTAAAGAATTGGATATCATCCCCTACTACCCAAGAAGCGAAGAACGCAAAAATTACATACTGAATAGTTACTGTTGCTTCTCTTCTAATTTCTCAAACAACGATTTATACGTAACCGATTTAAAACATGCACTTTGCTTATTCATCAACAATACCAATTACAAATCGGATAAAACAGGCATCATCTTTAATGATAGAGAACATAATATTCCAGTATTAAAGGATGTTTGGGATGAGAAAAAGAAGCGCATCAAGGCGCGTAACTTTGCCATTTTTGCTCCAACAGGCGAAGGCAAATCATTCTTAGCCAATAACATCCTACGCCAATATTTTGAAAGTGGAGTGCGTCTAGTTATTATTGATTTGGGTGGTTCATATACCAAATTCGCCAAACTCTATCCTGAAAAATACACCGTACTACGTTATGAAAGCGGAAAGAATTTAGGCATCAATCCTTTTTACATCAACACTAAAAAAGACCTTTCCCCAGAACGGTTAGAGGATTTATCGGTATTTCTTTTCGAATTGTTTGCTTCAGATATGAAAGTAACCAAAGCACAATCTGTTTCAGTAAAAAAAATACTACGCCATTACTACGATAGCACTTCAGATAATCATTCGTTGGAAGGGTTTTATAATTTTATAGAAAGGAATCAGAACGACCTTCTGGACACCCTTAAAATCCATCCCGACTACTTTAATGTTACGAGTTTCTTACATGTTATGTCTGAGTATGTTGGCGATGGTCTATATAGTTTTCTATTTGAAGTTAGTGAAGACCAGACTTATAAAATAGAAGACAAAAGATTAATTGTTTTTGAACTAGACGAAGTGAAGGATAATAAGGAAATCTTATCCGTAATGTTGAAGTTGATTAAATCTGCCATCCAAAGGACCATTTGGAAAAACAGAGCTGAAAAAGGCATCATATTATTCGATGAGTTTGCCAAACAGCTAAAATTTGAAAACGTATTGGAAAGTGTAGAATTCTACTATCAAGCCATCAGAAAACAAAATGGAGCTATTGGCATTATTCTACAATCCATTAATCAACTTCCTAATAATTCAACATCAGCAAGCATATTAGAAAATACCCAAGTTAT
The DNA here is from genome assembly GCF_021764745.1 of Joostella atrarenae. Classification (GTDB taxonomy): domain Bacteria; phylum Bacteroidota; class Bacteroidia; order Flavobacteriales; family Flavobacteriaceae; genus Galbibacter; species Galbibacter atrarenae. Next base: position 173,497 of record NZ_JAETXX010000003.1, read on the forward strand.
TTATAGTCTGAATAATGAAAAAGGTTATGACGAACTGGTTAAAAGACTCCATTTATCTAGCCATGATCTAAACCAATTAAAATCTATCAAAAACAATCTCTCCGGCGCCAGAAAGTACACCGAAATGTTTATTAAAATCGGAAAGGAAAGTAACATTTTCAGACTCGAAGTTCCGAAAGAGGTTTATGCTGCCTACCTAACAGATGGACAAGAAAACGAGGACATTATGAAGTTCTATGAAACCCATCAGGATATGGAAAAAGCAATAATTCAATTCACATCTAAAACATAATATTATGAAATCGAAAATTTTATTACTCGCAATCGCTTTACTGTTCTGCTTAAATACTAAAGCTCAGGGCATGCCCACTTATGACAACACCAATTTTATTAGTTTGATTAAACAACTTGTAGAATCTGGTAAACAAACAGCTCAAATGATTAAGTCTGTTTAATTCTTAAAGGATGCTAAAGAATCCATTGAGAAAGTATCTAGCGTTGTAAGACAACTTAATGCGGTTAAAGAAATTGCTAAAAACAATAAGCGACTTATTCAGGTTATGCAAAATGAGTTAAAAGACATTTTAAACTCCCCCTACATAAAACCAGACGAAATCACACGAGTTGCAGAATCGTTTGACGCCATAGTTCAAAACTCTTTAGAGACAGTGGATTTTATAGACGAAGTTCTATCCAGCGATTATCTAAAAATGACGGATGCCGAACGTGCCGAAATTCTAAAACTAAAAGAATTAGAATCTAAACAAATGATTTCCAATATCACTACGAAAACGAAACGGTATAAGGATATTATTTCCTTCAGAAAAATGCAGGATAAAGTGAATAACAGAAAAACAAATTATTAGAAATGGCCGCAACCTTCATTTTAGGAATTGGACTAGAATATATCGATACGGTTTTTCAAACCATACAGAACAGCAGTTTCTCGCAATATACTATTGCAGGAATGAAAACGCTTGCTGTATTATTTTTTCTAGTTAATATTCTAAAAAAGTACAATGAAGGTATTGCTGCTAAAGATGGATATTCTTGGGGTTTAAGTCCTGGAGAACTCGCAAAGAATTTTGCGGTGGTGCTCTTAGTGATATTTTCAACGCAGGTACTTGGGTTTTTCGACGCCATATTGGTTGCTATTGAAGGACAATATCGAGGTACTGCTCCTGCTTTACTTCCACTGGAATTACAGGACCTACCACTTGAAGAAGAAGTTGGCTTATTGGATGCTGCAAGCATGGCAATGACACTTCTTTATGAAGCTTTGATTACTCCGTTGTATGCATTCAAAATACTAGCTTTTATGCTAAGTACTTTTTTATGGATTCTTGACCTGTTTATCTATCCGTTGTTTTTAGCAGAACGCTTCTTCCTTCTTGAGATTATGCAAGCCTTTTTCCCTTTGGTAATAAGTCTAGCAGTATTTGAAAAATTTCGTTCGTTGGCATATACTTTTTTCAAACTCTATGCAGCTGTTTATATGTTAGTTCCCGCATTCTTTCTTGTCAATATATTTATTAACGCCATTTATACTGAAATAAATACCAATTTCTGGACCAACTTATTTGGATCTGATTTTGGCCAAGGTTTCTTTGCTCCTGTTGTTCAATTAGGTTCGGTTGGCTTTATCGTATTTCTAAAATTCAAATTATATAAACGCGCGACATCCTTTACACTTCGATTATTTACTGCCTAAGTCAGATTAAAAATTAAAATATGAAAACTCCATATAAAAATATTTACACCGTCTTAATACTGAATCGATTTATCGTTTTATCAGTAGTTGTTTGCGCATTACTATCTAGTACTTTTTCTATTTGGATGGCTTTTAACACAAATAAAAATGCCATGAATAGTGCCTTTGCCATTAATACAGATGGAAGTATTATTCCGCTGAAACTCGTTAGCCAAAAAGAAAATTTTAAAGTCGAAGCTTTGGCGCACTTAGATTTGTTTCACAACTACTTCTATAACGTCGATGCGAGCAACTATGAAAAGAATCTAAAAAAGGCACTTTGGCTGGGTAATAGTTCTGTAGATAATCTATACCGCCAGAAAAAAGCAGATGGTGTTTATAATAGGTTATTACAATATTCTTTAGTTCAAAAGGTACTGCATATCGATTCACAGATAACAGAAAATAAAGGCGCGTATAATTTCACTACTAAAACGGTATTTGAAATTAATAGAGGCACAATAATCGACACCTATGAATTGGCATCTACTGGAAACCTAATCATGGTTGACCGAAACTTCCCTAACAACCCACATGGCTTGTTAATTACCAATTATTTCGAAAACACTTTAAAAAAATTGAACGATCAAAGCCCATAAAGGGCATTTAATACCATTCTTATGAAATGAGCCTAAACAATTTTTAGCATTACTCGAAATCTTTATTGGCGAATTACATCTGACAATTAAAAAACAATAAATAACAAGCAAATGAAAATTGAAAAAAACAAAATAGTATTTATAGCAGTATTGGCTATAGTTTTCATATTCCTAATTTCTTATTCCATGATATTAATGGGTGAAGATGACAAAGAAAATGACAACCTTAAACAGACCTTAATTCCAGATTTGGAAGAAAACCAAAAAGAGTACGACTCTAAATTAGATGCGCTTAACGATTTAAAAGAAGTCCGTGAAAACAATGCGCCTAGTATCTATGATGAAAAATTAATTGATTCCTTAGGCTACTACGACCCAGAGTTGCCTGAGCGTGAAAGGAAACGTATCGTAGATAGTAATTATGAAGCAGGCAAAATTCAATACTCAGAAAAGAACTATCTAAACTTCGGACAAAAGCATGTCGAACAAAAGACACTTGCAGAAATTGATTCTTCAGAAATAATCAGAGAACTTAAAATTCAAGCCAAAGAATTAGGTCTGGAACATCAACTGTTCTTTGCTTCTGCCCCAAAACCTAATGCGCTTAGTATTCTAGGTAATACGGACGCTAACATTTACGTGGTTGTTGATGGCAACCAAATTGTAAAGGCAAAAACCAGATTGAGAATGAGACTTATTAAAGCAGCAACTATCAACGGCAAAATAATGCCTAAAAACATGCTAGTATTTGGCTTTATAAGCTTTCAGCCCAATCGCGCATTAATTGAAATTGAGAACATCAATCATCATCCCACAAAACTAAAAGCATTCGATTTACAAGATGGCAGTGAAGGCATTTATGTAGAAAATAACTTTAGAGCTGAAGCGACCAATGAAGTTCTAGACGATATTTTTAGTGATATTAATATCCCAACAGTTCCACAAGTAGGCGGAATAACAAAAGTACTTAAACGTAATAATCGAAATGTGAAGGTTACCGTTTTGAACAACTACAAATTAATTTTAAAACCCCGATTATAAGTCCACATTGAAATTTAAAAACATACTCTTATGAAAAAATACATCAGCATTTTGACACTTATTATTGTTTCCGCTTCAATGAATGCGCAAACAGCTAATACCCTTGATACCATTTTTGCTAACGATACCAAAAACGTTGCTTTGTTTTTTCCTGAACCCATACGACAAGGGATAACTGGATCTGAAAATTTTGTATTTACCTATAATCGCGAAAAAGAACAATATTTTGGTTTATTGCAAGCCAAACAAGGAAAAGAAAGTAATCTACTGGTTATCAATAGAAACGGAGCAATTTTTTCGTACATTGTAAGCTATAAAGCGCAACTTTCAAAACTGAATTATTTTATCCCGATGACCAGTAGTATTGGGAATGAAAAACCAAAAGCTGATGATTTAATTAAGTCCAATCCTTTTTTGAAAAAAATTGATAACAGCACAAATTATTATCAAAAATTCTGCGCTTATTTACTTGATAGAAAACAATACCTTGATAGGAACATAAAACGAAACAATGGTGTTGTCATGAGGCTTGAAAACATTGTTTTTTGACAATGAAGAGCTCTACTTCGTTTTTCAAATTAGAAATAATTCTACTTTAAATTACGATTTAAATTTCTTAAACCTTTCCATTGAAACGCGACAAAAAGGAAAAAGGAAATCTTTACAACGTTTATATCAAGAGCCAATTTACAAACATCATCTGCCTTCGAAAATTAAGGTTAATGAAACAACAAGATTTATTTATGTTATGTCTAAATTTTCGCTTTCTAACGACAGAAGGGTCATTATAAAATTGAACGAGAAAAGTGGCGAACGAAATATTGAAATGAAAGTATCACATAAACACATTAATAATCCCAATTAATTAAATCATGAATAAAATCACCATTTGGTCAATCGTATTCTTATTTATTTCCTGTGCAGAAACAACGAATTCAACTCCTGCTGCAGTAGCCGAAATCGTCGCAGAAAGTTTTTACCAAAGTAAAGAAGCCATGCTTAAAAAGCACACTACTCCGGAAGGTTTCATCACTTTTTCCAATCTTCAAAAAATGTTTACGAAGCCAAAAGGCTCTGAATCTAATTTTAAACTTATCAATGAAGTTACTCAAGGCGATGTTGCTTGGGTAAAGTACTCGACCTCTTTTGATAAAACACCAGGGATTTTTAAATTGGTAAAACAAGATGGTGTATGGAAAGTTACGGTTAGAGATCCCAGAGAAAAAACACCTTTGTAAAAGCTAAACATTTTGACAGTCTTGATGTAAATTTGGATTTTCTAACTAAATTTTACATCAAGGGTTTTATCTTTTTATTAATTTTTGAAAATATATTTCACCTCTGAATAAACCCTATCAAAATTAGCTTGTAAGTCGGCATCTGAAAAGTCTTGTTTTTGCGTTGGTAATCGCTTTTCAATTTTAGGCAATTTAAATTGTACTTTCCTATCCATTCCATCTGCAAAGGTTATAAACTCGCCTTCTTTTAGTCTAAAAAATACATCGGCTCTAATTTTGGCAACTTCACGCTCCCCTGTTGTTATTCTTGTATCAAAATTTAGATTGTAACCTCGATTCACGCTTGTGGTCTCTTTCTTTACAATTTCAAAAAAGCGTTCGTAATACTTAGCCGTATCTGGGTCGTTTACCTTTCCGAAGAATTGATAGGATAAATTACTTAAAATCGCTTTACTAGCTTTGTCACCATACATCATATCATTCTGAATTTTATCTTGCATCACATAAATCGTGGCAATGTTATAGCTTCTTAATGTTGCTGGGATTCGGTGCATATTTAAAAGCCTAATAGTTGGTGCTTCTTCCATCAACAAAAACGAAGCATTTGAATTTCTTACACTCATTTGCTTAGTAATGGTATGAATAATAGTTGCTATAATTGGCGAATAGGCTGTTTCGTATTTCGGATTGTTAACCACTGAAATAACTAAAGATTCCTCCTGGTTATTTATATCAAGTGGCACATCGTCTGAAGATAAAGTCATAAAAATACGCTGCGTACTTATTTTTTTAAGCGCATTAGCCAAAGTGCTTTTTACTCCAGCGGTTTGTCTGTCGGAATCCTTTCCACTAATAAAGGCGTCTGCCATAGCTCTCGAGGTTGTGTTTGTACTCAAAAAAGCAATAAGACTATCTGTGTCCAAGAATTGATAAATAGCTATTAGATGTGGTAATGTGCAAAGATGCGGATATGAGGTTCGAAGTTTCCAAATCAACCCACCAATTAAACCTTCAGCTGCATCATTAAAAAATTTTGTTGTACCTATACTTCCGGATTCTCTTTGCTCCAAAAGGTTTTCTATTAGCACCCTTGCAACTTCATTAACACTTTCTTCATTTGTCATATATCTTGGTGCAATGGGGTTCACACAATCATGAATTGTATCGAATGAAATCACTTTAAAATCAATCTCATTTTTTTCAAATAAAGGAAATGCCATTTCTGTAATTTCGAAGTTTTTATAATCGTGAATCACACCAGCAAATTTATGTTTACTGAAATGCTGAAGAAAATTAAAAACAACACTTTCAGTTTTCCCACTTCCTGCAGAACCTATTATTGAAGCGCCTCTTTTTATGTTGTTTATTTTGAAACTTCCACTTTCGACTTTAAAATGAACTTGATGCTTATCATTAGAATCTAGAATTTCATTTTCCTTATGAAGAAATACATATAAAACGGTATTGATAAGCAAAAGCGGACAACCTAAATAAAGTAACAGTCGCATCCAATTCATTAAATAATGGCTCGATTTAAAAAGTAATATCAAACAAATTACAGTTATTAATAGGTTTACAAAAAAGGCATATTTCGTTATTTTGAAAAGCCCTACGAACACTAAACTCATTCCAATTAATAACCCAATTGTAAATATGACACCTTGTATTTCCATCTTATATACCTATTGAACTTGATTTAATGGCGATTTGTATCCCACGTTTTAAGTATCTAATTGTTTTAAGCGCCAACTGCACTTGATTTGTTGGTATACTCGCTATAGGTGCTCCTGATTTTGTAAGCACTTTAAATGCCATTGCTTTCTCGCTTGCTGGCAAACCTATTAATGTTGTGAAGTACAACTTCGGATTTTTAATAAAATCCTTTTTTGACTTATAAGATTCTGCATAGTTACGTTTGTAACCAAATATTTTATCGAAAGTACTTTCTGCTTTTGTAAAAAACGCATCTCGATCAAATCCTCGTTTTACAATTTTACCATGCATCTCAACTACCGAAGCTTTGTATTTTGATCCTGGAGATAAACTCACAGAATTTGATGCATCTTTTCGACTTACTATGATATGAATATGACTTTGAATGCCATCTTTTTTCATGCCTTGAACAATCCGTTTTCCATTTTGTTGGTGTGGTGCTTCGGCTTCAAGTTTGGCTATTTCGGATTTCATTTTTTCAATATCACCTGCTAATTGATGCTTTCCAATTTTTCGAATATTAGTCTTTAGTTGAAGTATTTTAGCGGCAAAAGGTTGGTTTTCTTTAACCACTTTGTCTGTGCCTTTAAATGTTCTTTGATGTTCAATTTTTGCAAAATATTTGATATCATCAACAGTGATTGGTTTTCCATTAATTTCACGATGGAAGGATGCCGCATAATCATTCATTATCGCTCTAGTATATGTCTTTAAACCTTCAGAACTATTCTGTAGTTTTCTCAATTCATATTTACTAGGACTAACTGTAATGGAATAAAATTTTGGCTCTTTCATTTTGAGTTTTGCTGTATTGCCATCAATTTCTTTTACCACATCTTTGGTTTCAATTTCATCGCCATATTGATTAAAAAAATGTTCCATTTCTTCTTGCTCTAAACCTTGATTTTCTTTCTCTAGATACTCTACAAAATCCGCAGCACTCTGCGAATAATTGCCTCCTAATTTTTGGGCTGTAATTGTGATGTACATAATTCTATAATTGATTATTTGAATCTTTTTTCTCTACAAACTGTACTTTCTTCTCTTTGACCTCTTTCTCTAACATCAAGTTTTCACTCTTGGGTTCAAGCTTGATAAATAATGATTGTAACATCGCCGTTGTAGGTTTGTCATGGTGCTTTTCTATATCTTTTATAATAGCTATTACGGCGTTAATTCGTTTCTTAATTTCACGCTCCAATGTTTGCATGTTTGGTCACATAGTTTCTTTTGGCGAAATACCATTATCTTCAAAAAAGTCCAGCATCATTAGAAGCGTCATTGATTTTGAAAGCGACATTTTTTTACAAAATCCATTAAACTTTTTAGCCACCGAAGTTTTAATACTTAGGCTTTCAAATCGTTCTTTTTCATATCCTTTATCCATTTTTCCTTGAAAAAACTTGTTGTTTTTATTGGGCTGACAACCTTTTTCCTTGAAAAAGCATGTTAGAAATTCTAAAATCAAAAAAATCAATCGCCGATAGGTACTGATTTTACTAGGTTTTTGACAAAACTAAAAATCGAAACATCGCGTTAGCGTGTTACCCTCTTGCTATTCCTTTTCGTCACGCTTTAGCGGGACAAAAAAATACCATCACATCCAAAAATGTAATAGCTTTAATGGTAACACAAATTGGATTTCGATTTTTTAAGAGTATTCTTCTTGAAGTTTAAAAGCATCTTTAGTAAACCTCTATTTTTATTGCTAAATATAAAATTGTAGATCAAAAAAAAGACCTCTAAATAGTTAAAGGTCTTGGGTTAAAAATCATATTTAGATACTAAAAACATAGTCATAAGAATACAAATTTCTTAGAGCTTCTTCTTCCAAAAGCGCATCATATTTTACATGATATTCTTCTGCATAGCGTTTCAAATCATTTCCATATTTATGTTCAACATCTTTTTTAGAAACCGAAACCAATCGCTTTTGAGTTTCCTTATCAAGGTTCGAATAATTGAGATATACCATAGCGCCATTTTTAATATTCGCTAGGCAGCATAAGTGTATCATCTATAAAATATAATCGTAATTCATCTAACGGAAAATTGGTTACATTATATCTGTGGGTTTCAAAAATATTATTATCCCCATCACTATAATTAATGATAGCTTCACATTGCTTTTCAAGTTGTTCCTTTTCAGAAAGTCGCTTAAAATCGATGGTAATAAAAGAACATTTTTTTGATAAACTTTTGGCAATAACTGAAGTGTCTGTAATCAACCAAAAGCATTCCGCTTCGTTGGTCAAATATTTTAAGCCATCAGTAAATCGAGTACCAATTAATGGGATTTTAAAGAACATTTCAGAACCAACAAAATGTTGTAATTCGGCTTTTATTTTGTTAACTTTATCATTCATTTTAATTTCTTTTTTAGAAGTTAATTCCCGATAATTATCGGAAAATAAAGAGAGCGCAACTTTTCGACAGGAACGCTCTCTTATAATTTATAATTATGCCGTAGCGTTATCGCTTTTAATTCCTAAAAGCAAAATTTCGTTTACAACCACTTCGGTAACATATCTTTTCTCACCCGCCGAAGTTTCATAACTGCGTGAGGTTAATTTTCCCTCCAGAGCAACTTCTTTTCCTATGCCTACATATTTTTCTACGATTTCGGCAATCTTCCCCCATGCTACAATATTGTGCCAATGGGTGTCCTGTTGTTTCTCTCCTTTTGAATCTTTGTAAAATTCATTGGTAGCAATTGAAAATTTAGCAACTTTCTTTCCGCTTTCAAGATTCGAAATTTCTGGCTCGTTTCCTACGTTACCAATTAACTGTACTTTGTTTTTTAGAGTACTCATGATTAAAAAATTTAAAGATTAATATTTACCTATCTGAACTATTCAAAAAGGCTTTACTATTGATTTACTTATTATATCCAGAGCGTTTTCCTTTTTTGTTTTTTTAACTTTTGTTCCGCTTCCTTTTTATTGATTTTGTATGATTTCATTAGATTCATTTTAGATTTACTTCCCATAGTGCCGACGCTGTTACCTTCTTTTGTTGCTTATACTGTTTAAATATTTTGAATTGATAAAGACTTATAAAAATGAGCGCAGCGTAGTGATTATGCAGTCTGTTCAACTTCAAAATGTTGGTATTTTGCTATCAAAAAAAGGTATAACGGTGTTGGATTATGGAAGCAATTCTAAAGTCTTTGTGAAATACAAAACCAAAGGAAGTGTAACAAAATGCAAATACATTTTTCCTTATTTGGCGGACTTGATTCACGCTTTTTACTTGGGAATGGAGCCCTTCGTCTGCGCTCTGGACAGGCTTACCTTTCCAGTCCCGATTGCTATCGGGATGGAAAGGGGTAACGTAATGGAAAGTAAAAAGTGGGGATTGTGTCCAAGACTTTTTTAATGAAGCTCTTTTTCTGGAATGGAGTTATTACGGAATGGAAGGGAATGTGCTGAATGGGAATTATATTCCAATTTTAACTTTAACTAGAAAACAACTTATAAAAACAAAAAGAGGGATAATAATTATTTATCAACCCTCTTTTAACAAATTTACTATGATTTTGCTATTAATTTAAAAAACTCATTGAATTAGAGATCTTCTGAAAACCTTATAAACATTAAAAATTAGATATTACGGTCGTTGTCTCCTATTGCACTGTTTAGGTATCAAAACCTGCTTAAACCTCGCACCATATGATTTACAGCTTTTTTCAATTTATACAATAATGTAAAAATAACATACCAAAATTTATCCTGTTTTAATTACCCCACCAATAATTTTTAGTCTTGGCATCTGGTAATAATACGTTTTCTAATCTATTTAAAGAGTTGGTAGATTCCTTATTATACCAATCAACCCAACTTATTCCTAGACGTTCCATTGTTTGGGCTGTTAGTAATTCTCCATCTATTTTTTTTACATAATCATGTGTTCCATAGTAATCCCACTCAGTACATATAATACGATAGTCACTCATAAGCTCTTGTATTTTAGCAGATGATGTGTCTTCGTAAGCATGAAATGCTACTGATGTTCTGCTCCAATCTATATCGGGACTATAATTTTCAACAACAGATTTCAGATCATAATGAGTACCGTTAAAACTAAATAATAAAATTTGTCTATTAGGAGCTTCTTTTCTAACGATATTATATACTTCTAATAAATTTTTCTTAAATGTTTCATTCAAATAATAGGAATGCCAAAAGTTAGGTTCATTGCTAAGTTCAAAAAATACTAGATTATTCCCTTTATACTTTTTTGCTATTCTGGTCCAAAATTCAATGCGCTCATCATGATTTCTGTTGAAATCAATACCAACTTCTTCACCTGCATAATTTTTAAAGGCCATATTTTCCCCTGTAACGTGATAATTAATAATTACATTCATTCCTGTAGCTATAGCGTTTTCAACACATTTATCAATGTGGGGCATAGCTTCATCTATATTCCAATATTGGTCCTCTTGAGCTCCTCTCATTTTTAACCAAAGGTCGAACCAACACACTCTTACTGTATTTATTCCATACTCATCTCTTAGTTTTATCCAATTATTAACATTTGCAGAAAATGGAACACCATCATTACTGTTAATTTGTGTAATAGGCATAGGTACGCCTCTTAACATTTTGCCATTACGATCCAATAAGGTGCCTGTGGTATTTTTAGGTTCAACAAGTTCTGGAGGATCTTCTGCCTCGGGCACCTCAATTTCAGGATTTTCCATATCTACTAGAATATTATCACTATTGTCACATGAACAAGCAAATAGAACAATTAATACTATCAACAAGTTTTCTTTTAATATATAAATCATTTAATTAAATTTTTTATTCTTTCTACATTGATTAATTATAGGCTATCAAAAAAGGCTGTAGTTACTACACACAGCCCCTTTAAAACAAATAACATACACTTTAAGAATTATTCCTTTATAAATTTTTTAATGTTTCCACTCTCAGTTTGTAAAAAATAGAGACCTGATGATAAAGTAGAAACATCAATAGATTTTAAATTTAAACTACTGTTTATATGTCTGGTTCCAATAATTGAACCAGTAACATCTATGATGTTAATGGTTTCACCTTGAATTATTCCGTTAAGAACTAGTGTATTCTTGGCAGGAATAGGATAAACAGAAATGTTGTTTTTTGAAAAATTACCAGTTGAAAGTTGAGCTTCTGTTCCTAAAACAACGTTATCAATTTCATAAGTTCCTGCGGTATTGGGTTGACCAGAGTTCGGTCTGATGTCAATTCTACCAAAAGGTGTATTTTCATCAAAACCATTTCTATATCCACTTGATGAAATTGTTGCTCATATTCTTTGCCACTCACCTGCGCTAGCCGTATAATTTGACCCAAAATTTATAGCAAATAAAGATCCAGCATCTTTAGGTCTTATAAGTGTATGGGTCTGAACATCTGATATACTAGACCTCATATCAAACTCAACAATATTACCATCCGTGGCTAATGTTGCTTCATCAGTTTCGCTAAATGTTATAATAATCACAGGATTGTTATCCGTATTTGAAGCTGTAATATTAAATTGAAATACATTAGCTGAAGTATTATTTGGATCGGTCGCCCCTGTTGGATTAACAATAACATTACCTGTCCTTACACTGTTGTCGTTAGGACTGGCATACACTTGAGTACTAACAGGATCTGTACCATCCCAGTCTGCAATAGTTTTTTGCCCAAAAGCAACACTTCCAAGTAATAAAGTAAAAATTGTAAATTTTTTCATAAAGTTTAGTTTTAAAATTATTATCCAAAACTATCCTCGTTTTAACAAAAAGAGTGTAAAAAATCAAGCATTTAATAGTAGATTTGGAGCATATCGTATCTAAATTTCCAAATGACATGTAAAACATCTTGATATACTCATGAATAAAAACTTAACAAAGATGCCTATAGCAACAGTTTTTAGTGCTTAAATGAATTCACTAGTTTTTCTTGTTTCAAGAAAGGGCTATTCGTTTTGTGAACCCCCTGTTAAACCGTTATAAATATTTATTCTTCTAAAATAGTGTATCTAAAAAAGCGATACCCTGGTGTTTTATTTATTTCTAGTTTTAGTTTATTGTTTGAAACAGTAATTATTTTAGAATTTGATTTACTTTGTTCCAAGTCGATTAATCTAATTTTCTTTCCTTCAAGAAATTTTACATTGATTTCTTTTGACTCTTCTGAGTTATGAAGTTCTCTAAATACCATTAAGTAGCCTGTTTTTTTGTCTGGATGATATATTTGAAAACCTGTCCAAGAAGCATTGTTAGGTTTATTTCCTATGGGAAAAACATAACTATCAAAAATTATAGTTCTTTCTTTCTTATAGATTTCAATAAGTTTTTTTAACTCTGCTTTTTCCTCTGGCTTCATTAGTTGAGTTAACATAAAACCAGCTGGCACACCCACAAAAGCTGTCATGGCACAATAGGATTGGCTATGTTTTACGGCATCTGAAAACTCTGAATTTGTTCTGCTTGGATTTTGCCAATTGGTTTGTAGCTTGTTCATGTTATAGAATTTAGACATCATCCAATGATGGCGCAATGTAACGTAGGGTACATAGACAATATGGTGTGGCATGTTATTTTGGATGTTTTGAAAATACATTGGTCCATATTCACGAGCAGTACTATACCAACCATAGCGAGGGTCGTCATATTCAGGACACCATGAAACCTGCGTTTGATAATTTGAAAATTTAATAAAGTCCCGTATACCATCCATTCTTACATGATAGGACTCCCAATCCTCTATTTTATCAAAATCTAATTTCCAAGTAGCCACATCCAGTTTTTCTTGGTTGGTTCTCATTTCTTCAGGCGAGATATAACGTATGGCAGCCCAAAGCCCTATCTTTATATTGTTGCTCTCGGCAAGTTTCTTTACATTCTTCCAATCGGCGTCATATCCAATATTTGTATTTGGATGCCAAGATTTTCTACTAAATGTATCTCCATCTTGCCAACCATCATCAATCCGGACAATATCCATACCTAATTCTGAAGCTGATTTTATTTCTTTTTCTATAACAGAAAATTCAGAATTTTCGCGACCATATATTTTATCGCCTTTGCCTTCTCTATAATCGCTTCCCCAGGTATCTACAAGCATGTGCATGTCTCTTTCTTTATTGATTGGAAAACGGGTTCTATCAAACTTTTTAAGCGCTAACTGCATTCCATCTTCACCATCACTATAAAGTATGCTCCAAGTAGCCCAGGTTCTTCTAAACTCATTAGTGATTTCATTGGGTTTTAACCCCCACCCTGTAACCTCCACCCCTTTAGGTGTACAATAAAAACTACCTGTTTGGTGACCATAATTATTTACTGTTTTGTTAGATTCCTTTAATAGAATCAACCCTTCATTTCCTGTTTCAATAGAGAGCCCACTAGCCCATGTATTTTGTTCATCGCTAAAAAGTGGCCAACCTTCAACAACCTCTTCTTTCACCATATCCTTAGTGTTCACACGATTACCAGGATCATTATAATATCCCCAATATCGACGTTTGTTTTCCAACGAAAAATCTACCGGAACATATTCTGTTCTTGCAATTTTTATTGGCTGATTGGAACCATAGTATTTTTTATATGCTATATCTTTCGGAATCCCTTCTGTAGAAAAACCTTCATTCACTCTCACCTCTAAAGCAGTCCATAGTCCTAGTTCATTTGGATATACACGGATTAAATATTTAATTTGAATACCGTGTTCGTATAAAACTTCTGTCGTTACCAATAGATGTTTTGATGTAAAATTATCATCATTGGACACCTTACAATCAACAGAAATTAAAGAAGCTTTTGAATTATTCCCAATCTTATTTGGTAAATTCCAGTCTGAATCATAGGAGGATAAAGCATTTGTAGCCCATTCTTTCCCAGTGATTTTATTTTTGAAACTTACAGTTTTGAAACCTGCTCCACTCCATACCCATGTTCTACTAATCTTTCCTGTACTTACATATAACTTATTGTTTTTATAAGTTGCTTTTGCCTTATCCAGATTAACATGTAAATCGGTTGAATTTGCTTTTTTTTGTGAATAACACTTACCTATTAATATTATAAACAATAAGCTTAACCCAAAGATATTTCTTACCAGTTGCATAATTTTTATTATTCTTGATATTCAATTATAATATTTCTATAACCTAAATCTTCTTGGTTCCACCTTCCTATTTTTGGTGTTTTAAATCCCTTTGTATAAACAGTGAGGTTTTGTAGCCCTGTTCCAACTTCTATATTTTCAAAAACTATTTCGTTTTTGCCTTTTACCATATCCTTCTCCATCAATGTGTCCCCTATTTTTATACACAACTTGGCACCATGAGGAAATAAATCGGGTTGTACATTCTCAACAATAAATTTATAAGGTCCAGTTTTTAGAACCTTTAACGGCCAACCATTTTCATTTCTATCAAAAAATTGGAGCGTGAGTTTCTTTTGAGCAGAAGAACCTAGCTCTGTATAACTGGTAACATACCCCCTTGTAGAAGAAACATCATCAAACCATTTTTTGGTAGCCTCAATCATTTTATTAAAAACTTCTGGCTTGTCTTCTGCAATATTATTGCTCTCATATGGATCCTTAGAAATATCATATAACTCTTTACCATTAACTAATTTAAAGGTATCAGTTCTCATTGTCACATTATTCCAAAGTTTTGGAACAGCTGCACGATCCCATTGACTGAAGAAAGTTCTTGATTTTGGAATATGATTTTTACCAAATAAAGCAGGTACAAGACTTATTCCATCAATTGGATTTGGAAGATTCAAGTTTGTATTGTCGGCAATTTCTACTAAAGATGGTAACAAATCAATATGAGCAGCCATACTTTTAATTTCGTGACCAGCTCGTAATTTACCCTGCCACCTAAAAAAACATGGTACTTTGATACCCCCATCATAAACATTTCCTTTTTCCCCACGCATTCCGATATTATATCTTACCTGTCTTCCTTGATCTCCCCCTTCAATTTGAGGACCATTGTCTGACATATATATAATTAGTGTGTTCTCATCTAAATTAAGTTCATTTATTTTAGTCATTAAACGCCCTACGTTTTCATCCAACTTACTAATCATACCATAAACTTCGGCTGTATGTCTCACTAAACTATCATTCTTTAAAAAAGGTTTTACATATTCAAAAGGTACTTGAGGTTTATCTGCTGTATGTGGCATATAAGTAGCAACATAGGCAAAAAAGGGTTTATTTTCTTTCGATTTTTCCTCAATCCATTCTATAGCATCATCAAAAACAACATCTGTTAAAAATCCTTTTCGATGATCTAACACACCATTAGACTTCATTATAGGATCAAACCTAGTTGCAGAATCTTTTGCATATTCTTCAAATTCAAATGTCTTATCAAATCCTTGATCCATTGGCCTTTGAGGAGTATTGTATCCTAAATGCCATTTTCCAAACAAGGCTGTTGTATACCCTCTATCCTTTAATGCTTCTGCAATTGTATATTCATCTCCATGCATACTAACCCTTCCCTTCCATGTATCCCATACTCCTGTACGTTGATTATATCTTCCCGTCATGATAGATGCTCTTGTTGGAGAACATACTGGACTTACAAAAAAGTTATTGAAACGTGTACTCTCCTTATAAATTTTATCAATATTAGGAGTTTTTAAAATGGTATTTCCGTAAGCACTAAAATCACCATACCCTTGGTCATCGGCCAGAATGAAAAGAATATTAGGTTGTTTATTTACAAATGCCTTCTCTTTTTTTGTAGTTTTTGAGTTACAGGAAAATAATAATATAACTAAGTAAATTATACTTAAAACAAATAATTTATTACTATTCATAATTTATAAGAATCTTTTTTGAATTAATGTTTTAATTGTTTTATCCTCCATTTTCATTGATCTCTTTGATAGAGATTTTAAAATTTATTACTTTGATATTAGAAAGCTTAATTAATAGTATTATTAATTAACAACACTGAATACAATTAATTTTGAAACATTTGCTAACCTTATAATATTTTTTTTTTGCCATAAATAAAAACTACTCCTCTAAGTTTGTTACATACCTAGTTTACAATTAGTTTTTTTGTTACATTATTTATCCTAACAAAATACAGCCCTTTTTTTCTGATGTTTAATGCCGATGGAGTTATTAATTTTAAACTTTGTTTGTTTTTAAATTGATTAACAAAAAGCGTATGACCTAAAGCATCATATACTTCTATCGAAATATTATTAGACACCTCACCATTGATACTTATTGTAAAAGCCGTATGGAGTTTAACTGGGTTAGGGTATAAATTGGCGTTTAAAGATTTTACAAAATCGTTAGTGCTTAATGATTGACTTGCCGAGTTTGAAGGGAAAACAATGTAACCTCCACAATGTATCCATTCGCTAAACATTCCATTGCATTTGCTTTCACTAGGGTTCCAAATACCGGTATGGATAGGCATTCCTTCCGCTTCGTGCGTTACACTACCCAATCTTACATGGTCTATTTGAACATCTCTGGATCCAGCATCATTAATAAAATCCACCTTAACATTTCCATTCAAGTCTGAGCTAAAAGTATAATCTGCCATAGTAGAAGATAAAATAACCTCGTCTATAAGAACACTTCCTACACTAATTTGTAAAACTTCATCTCCTTGAGTGCCCCTAGCCCTAACAACAATATTGTATAGTTCTCCAGAGCCTTCACTTGAAGTAAAGTTTCCGTAATTAATATAACCATTACAATTAAGTTCATCGCTTAAAATCCCACCACAAGAGCCATTCTGAAAGACACCTGTGTTTTCAACCATATCTTCAGAATCTTTAATCATATCTCCAAAAGCTAGATAATCTGTATGGACATTTGTGGATCCAGAACTATTATTTGTAAATTCTAATTTAACATCTCCTGTTAAAGGTGTTGTGGTGGTATAATTGTCTAGTTGATTTGATAGTGAAAAATTTTGCACCACTTGATTGTTTACTAAGACTCTTACATTTTCTGTACCACTTGTCCCTTTAGCCCTAAATGTGATCTTTTTATTCGAAGTTGGGGCAACATTCCACCACTTATAACCCTTGGATGTAGCATCTGGTATTAGATAGTTATCTATACTATTTAAACTAACATCGTTCCAACTGCTCCAATCTAACCAGGAATGCTGATACAGCTCCAAAGTTTGTGAATTTTCTTCATAACCATCTACTGTTTTAACATAAGAGTGACCGCTATTTGCATAATCCCATTCCGTACATATCATCCTATAGTTTCTAGATAACTTTCTAGGAAGCTGTCCGTTGTCTTGTTGGTACATGTGATAACCAACTGAAGTCTTGTCCCAGTCGATATCATTTCTGTAGGCATTAATTGCATTTTCCATAGTACTCTGGTGGATGCCGTTAAAGGAAAACATTATTACCTGTCTCTCGGGGGCATCGGCTCTAACTTGATCGTATATTTCTAGTAAGTCATTTTTAAATGAAGTTCCATTAGTATTATAATAATCGCCTTGGTTGATATTATAGTATTCAGTAAAATTAAATAATGGCTCATTGGTGATTTCGTATATAACATTAGGATTGTCCTTATACCTTGGTGCAACAACTTGCCAAAATTGCTTCATTCACTGAGTACTTTCCGGTAATAAGGTCGTGCCATTATAATTTACTGTTGATTGTTCGCCTGTATTGTGATAATTAATGATAATGGTCATGTCCTTTGCAACAGCATTCGCTACGGATTGATCTAAAGCTACAATAAGAGGATGGGTATCGTGGGTACTTGGACTGCTTGGGTCTGGTATACCCCAATAGTCTGATGTGCTATTAAATCCTCGTCTATTGTACCAACCTCCAATCCAGCATACTCGTACAGCATTTAAATGCCTATCTTTAATTTGTTGCCATCCATTAGGATCCATGCAAAAACTTGTTGAAGCTGTTACATATGGTCTTTTCCCAATCGCTATTGCTGTTCCTCTTATGCGTTCACCATCCTTGTTAAGCAGTGTTTTTTGCTGTGCATTTATGCTAAAGAGCGTAAAAGCAAATAAGCATGTAAATAAGTAGTTTAATTTCATAATAATTTAGTTTTAGAGAAGCAAAATTACTCCATCCCCAACCTGTAGTATGAAAATTATGATGCATATAATACACTTAATGTTGCATTTTATCTAAGGTCATATATTAAGGCTGCAAAGAATTTCCCTAAAGCAAGCACACTAGGACGCAGCTATAGGGTGTCTTTTTTAAGTTCGTCTTGAGTATTTCTTTTCTAAGACCTAACCTAGTCACACCCTACAATTACCTATGACTTATGGAACTAAATTGAGATACCATATATTATTACATCTCGCATACCTTAATACGGAAATAACATTTTACCGCGTTTACGTATAGAGACTTTTAACTCTTTCTCATAGCATACAAACTAAAAATATCATTTCAATTTAGATATTATTAACAGTATCTACAATGTTTTTTAATTCATTTAAGGAAGCTTTAAATGGTTGAAAACAAGGTATGTGCACCACTTCATAATCTACATAAAGCGTAGGACACAGGGGTGAACTTTTTTTAAGAGCAACCCACTCCTGCCATTTTCCATTATATAACTTAATTGCTCCTCTAGCTTCCGTTACATCAAACCCCTTATTTAACTTGTGTTTGGCCAATAAGATTTGTATTCTCCAGACCTGCTCTATAATTTCATATTTTATTCGTCCATAAGAAGCTGAGACTTTTAAGAATTCATCATCAACTACATTTGGCAAGTTTATTTGTTTAGATAATTTTTCAATCTCATACCAATCTTTAATATAATGTTCTTTTTCAGCCAAGACTTTTTCGGTAAAATCGTTTTTTACAATATCTTGCAAATCTATGCCTGCCAAGTAATGATCCCTTACATACCAGGGGTTGGTCCAACCGTACTGTGTTGCTTGTCCGTAATACACGGCATCAGTTGATAATAAGCAAAGTTTTCTGAATTTTTCAGCATCACTTTCTGATAGTTTTAAATGATTAAGTGCATAATCATAAAAAATGTCTTCCTCACTCTTCTTGGGATGAAGGGCAAACTCCCTAACCATATATTCGTTAAGTTTAATCCAGAGTTCGTTATTAAAATAAGGGTCTACCCAACCATCTCCCCAGGTCCAGGTCCAAAACCCTTTTATTTTTTCATCTGTATATAAATCTTGAAGCCCTTTTTTGTTTTCCTTCATTTCAGACCAACCTTCTATCACGCCTTTTCCTATGTAATAAGGATGACTGTTTCTACCATAAATCCCTGCTTGATTCGTGGAAATTTCTACTATTTGTTGATGTTTTCCTAAGCCAATAGTCTTATTAAAAGGGTTACCTCTTAAAAAATCATTATTTACATGCTTTATCGAAAAAAATTAAGTTATCATGAGGCTCCACTGCATTAGTCGCTTTTAAATAAAATTCTGGCTTGGTATGAAATTGACTAAAATCCCAAGTTCTGTAAATGAGTTTTTTATTGCGTTTCACACAAATTTCATCACGAAGTAAATTAATGAGTATAGAATGCTCTTCTGGTGTTGTAGCAGGAGAAGTTCCTCGATGAAAAGGGGTGTCGTGCAAGTAAGTTTCTCCATGACGAATAGTTAGCCCATCAACTTCAGGGAAGCGTTTAAAAATTTCTGCTATTTGTGCTTTTAGTAACTTCTGGGTCATTTCTTTCTTAATAGACAATTTGCCATCGATAGACATTTCTTCTTCGTACTTTTTTAAAACCGATTTTGGTACTACTAAAACATCGGTAAAAGGGTAGATTGGAACATCATATTTTTCCGCAATATCTATACGCGTTTTAACATTTGCCGCATGACGTTGTATCCACATTTTCTCCGCTGATTTTTCAGGAACTATATTATCTTCAAAATCATCATAAGTCAGTCCACATTGAATTTCGATTTTTGGCACTTGACCTGTATAGCCTAAAGATTTTATATATTCTGGTTGCGTATATTCAGATTCAAAGTGGGGTTCACCTGGGTTATGATGAACCATGTTCAGTAGTATAGGGTACCTGTCCCTTGTTTCAGGTTTAGGTGTGTTTTCATCCATTTTTTCACAGCATAAAAGCAAAATTATTGCGAAAACTGATAACTTTAATGGGGTGTACATAGTTTTAATTTATTTTGTTAAAATATATTATAATAGGGTGAAAAGAAAACACTTCAATACATCAGCTTTCAAGATTTGTTACCGCCAAATGTATTTATTACGTTCTTACCAATAAAAAAGGAAAGAAAATCATAAATACAGATTTTACTGTAGCATTTTCATGACTACTCCTTTTTCAATAAGGGAAAATATTTAAACTCCAAAACAAAATGTAGTATTGGCTTTGGAGTTTAAACTTTTACTATTGAACTCATCTTGACTTTTTCTATTTCCTAAAAAACGCTTAAAATTCACCCATATTTTACTGTTTTTATTAGTCGTAGCGATACTATGACTTCTAAAAACACCTTATCTGGTCAAATTTTATTTCATTTTCGGTTAAACACGAAAAGTCAAGCTGGGTTCTTTATTTTATTCTTACAGATTGAAGAAATCCATCATTTTTAGCTGCTAGAATATAATTTTTGTTTTTAACAGTTATAGTTGTCAAGTCTTTAACATCACCACGAAGGTAAAGACCACTATTGGTTGCGGGAATATCTTTAAAACTCCCTCGTCCATCACCTAAAAGCAATAGACCTATTCCTGCGTCTGCTCTAGGTGTTTCCACTTCTGAAGCGTATAGATTCCCGGCTACTAGAGCATCTAAATGACCGTCTTTGTTATAATCATCGACTAAAACCTGATTTATTGGTGATATTTGGGCAGCATTAGGTAGTTGATGTAAAATAAATTTTCCATCTTTATTTTCCAAATAAACACTAGCAAACGATTTAACTTGGTAATGTAAAGCGTTTTTAAGCTGATTTGGGTTATATACTTCGTTTAATGTCGCTTTTGAAAACGCATCATAAGTTTTAAATTTTTTCTTTAATGATGGAATTTGTTGAGAAGAACAAGATCTTCCTCTCACGGGGTATTTCTTCCCTTCATTAAAATAACTAAGAACAATATCGTTTTTATTATTGCTATCAAAATCACTAAAATAGATATCAAAAGTCTCATCCTCTTCAGCCTTATATTTATAGTTCAAACCAAGGTTCCCAACAATAAAATCTTGGTCGCCATCATTGTCAAAATCTCCAGAATTTATACTGAACCACCATCCTGTGGTATCTAAATTCAATCCCCAATCTTCAGATACATCTTTAAATATTCCTTCGTTGTTTTTAAATACTTTTATTGGCATCCACTCTCCCACTACAATAAGATCATCCCAGCCATCTTTGTCTATATCGGCAAAAGACGCAGAGGTTGCAAGTCCGAGTTGTTTTAAAAAAGGTGCTTTTTGCGCAGTTATATCCTTAAATTTCGGATTACCATTAGAGCTGATATTTTCTAATAAAAAGCTATTTGCTGGGTGTGGATAATTCCCTGGAACTAAACGACCAGTAACAAATAAATCTAAATCGCCATCTTTATCAAAATCATTAGCATACACTCTATTTCCACTACTAATCATTTTGGGCAAGGTAACTTTGCTTTTTTTAAAGTTTCCTTTACCATCATTTACATATAACCTATCCTGTAACAATGGAGAATTATATGGGAATTCATTGCCTCCACTTACTATATAAAGATCATTGTCACCATCCATATCAGCATCAAATACTAATGCACCTAAGTCTTCATGGTTACGATCGTTGATAAGTATTTTTGTTTTCTGTTGTTCAAACTTACCTGTTGTAGTTTGAAAAAACAAACCACCAGGATAACCTTTAGCGGCACCTATATAGACATCGTTAAGACCATCTCCATTAAGATCTCCTGTAACTAAACCTGGCCCAAAACGGGACGTGCGGTGCGGTAAAAGAACCTCTGACTCAAAATCGTCATATACATTTTCTTTATGTCTGTAAACCAACAATGAATCTGTAGAATTTTCAAAATACGTATTATTTAGAGGTTTTGGAGCATTAGTCTTTGGTTGGGCATTAGCATATAATAACTTTAAGTTTTGATTAGTGACTACATTCACTAACGTTTGCTCTTTTAAATCTGGCCAAATAATTTTAATACTGTCAATTTTCTTTGATTTTCCAAGACCGAAACTTAATTTAGGGGCTACTGATGATTGAAACCCGCGAGTTAATGTAAGTTGTTGATGCTGTAAACCACCATTTGCGTATAGTATTGCTTTGGTGCCTATGCCAAATTTATTTTCATCTTTCCCCTCAAAACTAAGTGTTAAAAAGTTTTGGTGCTCAGAACTAGTGTTTTCGTAAATGGAAACAACATCGTCAATATTATTCGTAATGATTTCTATATCCCCATCATTGTCTAAATCAGCATAAGTACTTCCATTCGAAAACCCTTCAAAAGATATTCCCCAAGCCTCGTTTACTTTGCTAAATGTTAAATCCCCATTATTCTTAAATACAAAATTATCTATTCTTTCAGAGGGTATATTTAGAGATTTTTTAAGTAAACTATCCTTATGCTTTTTTTCACCTTCCAAAGAGATAAAGTAATCTCTATTGTTAACTTCCCTCCTAGTTCCGTTTGATACAAAAAGGTCTTTAAGCCCATCATTATCTAGATCAATTAGAAGTGGACTCCAGCTCCAGTCTGTAGAAGAAACACCTGCTAGCCTGGATATATCGCTAAAAACAGGTGTCCCATCTTCTTTGTTTCCTCTGTGGATTTGAAGGCTGTTTTGCATGTATTGCATACCAAACCCAGCTTTAACATTTCCATAGAATAAATCTGGATTCATACTTAGCATATTAGCCTTTGAGCGCCTGTTACTAGCAGGGTTCATGTCTAATTGAATAATATCTTGTAAACCGTCATTGTTGTAATCGGCTATATCTACCCCCATTCCGTAGAAAGAGAAATGTTCTGTCGATTCCATTATCTTATCAGTAAAGGTTCCATCCTGATTATTTATATACATCATATCTGGTGTGTTAAAATCACTAGAAACATATAAATCATCCCATCCATCGTTATTAAGGTCACTTACTGTAGCACCTAATGAAAGTGAATACTTAAGCATACCTGCTTCGTTTGTGACGTTTTTAAAGACTCCATTGTCATTTCTATACATATGACCAGATTGTGCCATAGTCACATTATTAACAGCTTGAAGGTATTGATATGGTGTAAAGTTCACTGTTGTTGGTGGATAATTAGCAACATAAACATCTAAATCACCATCTCGATCATAATCAAAAAATGATGCCTGAATACTATGACCTTCATCTGCTAAACCATATTCAGCAGCTTTTTCCGTAAATGTCATGTCGCCATTATTGATAAAAAGCTGATTAATGTGAGGATAACTTTGACCGCTTACTGAACAATAAATATCTAAATAACCGTCATTGTTAATATCTACCATTGTACTCCCTGTATACCAACGTTTATCTCCTTCTAAATTTGCTCTTTCAGTAATATCTTCAAAAACTAAGTTTCCTTTGTTGAGATATAACTTATTCGAAACCATATTACCTGTAAAGAAAAGATCTATTAATCCATCATTATTTATGTCTCCTGCTGAAACACCTCCACCTAAATATATATATATGGATTAGTAAAATAATTAAGCGTATCCGATTCTGTAAGCGTGTTGGAAAACTTTATGTGGGTTTGGTTAGAACTTAAACCTTTAAAGATGGGTGCAATACCGTTTTTTTGTTCCTGATGATGCTTTTCTTTATCATTAATACAAGCAACAAGGAAACCAGATAAAAAAATAATTAACAGATTTTTTTTCATGATTACTAAACATTCTCAATATTGAACAGTAAAAATAAGATTTTTAAAGCATGAAAAGCAGAATTGAATTCTGCTTTTCATGCTTTCTAATAAAGCTCTAATTATCCTCTGGGAAATAATCTGGTGCTGGGTTTGTAGGATCTATAAGCGGGTTAGTATCCAATTGCTCCTGTGGAATAGGGAAATACCTACTTTCATTAGTATAGTTTGGTTTTACATCCCTTAATGCTTCTAGAGCATCACCCCATCTATATAGATCTAATATACGCTTTCCTTCCAGGGCGAGTTCTATTTGACGCTCATGCTTAAGAGCTTCGAATACTTCTGAAATATTGGTAACTGGATAATCCCGTATGTCAGTGCCGTTATAAGGAGGCATATTAACACTAGGTCTTGCTCGAACTTCGTTCATTAAATCGATAGCTTCTTGCATATTTGGTGAATTTTTGAATAATGCTGCTTCAGCTTTCAAAAGAAGTACTTCTGCATAACGCAGTAAGCGCGGGTTCACTCCTGATTCTGCCGTAAAATGAAAATCTTCGTCATTAAGTCTAGAATATTTTCTAGAAACAATGAAACCTGAGAGAGGAGCATCAAAGCCTCCAGATTGATTCCTGTAAGCATTTTGGTCTTCAATTTCACCCCAAATCCAACCAGATTTCCCAAAGGGCTCTCCATTAACAAAGAATGTGTCAAAAAAACGAGGATCAACCTGACTTCGGTCGTTTACTGTAACTTTGTTACCATTATTAGCTATTACAAGACCATCTGCTTCATAAGCTTCAAGCATTTTCATTGAGGGTCTGGCATTTCCCCAACCCGAATAGTCTGCACTGATAAATGTTGTTTCATTATCTCCAGCTCCAGTTCCCCATGCATCTTTTGAGGTACCACTGTCAGGAAGCAAAAAACCGACTTCAAATAAAGATTCATCATTATACTCTCCTGATTCGTTTACATTATCAATGTAGTTGTCTACCAAACGATAACCTTGGCCTTCAACCATTTTAAGGGCATCGTAAGCATTTTGATATTTTTGGGATTCAGCAGGGGCACCAGGTTCTTGTACAGTAAACAAATAGGTTTTACCTAACAATGCGTAAGCGCTTCCACTAGAAGGGCGACCAACCGATGCTTCGTTTTTAGGAGGTAAATTTTTTGTTGCGAACTTAAGATCTTTAATGATTTCCTCATAAACTTGTTTTTCAGAAGATCTAGGACGCAATCCTTCTGTGCCATCTTCAATAGGAACACCTCCAAAACGTGTTACTAAAAGAAAATAATAGTGTGCTCTAATAAATTTAGCTTCCGCAATAAGTCGTATTTTAACATCTGGATCAATATCCTTACTTTTTGACTTAGTCATTACATTTATAGCAAAATTAGCTTTAAATATCCCTCTATATATGGTACCATAGTATGCATTTAAAGATTCTGATAGCGATGTCAAAGTGTAAGTTTGCACTTCATTTATTGCCAAATTATTGGAATTTGTAGAAACTTTCATTTCATCAGACGTATGATCTGCTAAGAAAAATCCGTATCTACCGTAGAGTCCTACAGCTTGCATATCAGAATAGGCTCCCGACACTAATTGATCTGCTATATTGTTGTTTAATCCTTCAATAGCCTGTTGTTCAGTAAGGTTATTAGGATTACTTACATCTATAAACTTCTCTTCTGAACATGAAATAATTAATGAACAAACCAAAAAGGTACTTAAAATATATTTATAAACTTTTTTCATAATTACGTATTATTAAAATTCAATTTCTACACCCATTAATACTTGAGTAGGAAGTGGTGCAAAACCATTATCAACTCCTATCGCTTGTATTCTACTTGACCATGAAGGTTTTATCTCTGGATCTGGCCCAGTGTACTTCGTGAATGTAAATAAGTTTTGGGCGCTCATATAAATTCTAAACTTTGAGAAAGAATCACCGATATTTCTCAATGTTTTTTTGTTTACTGAATATCCTAAAGTTATATTTTTTACTCTAAGATAAGACCCCTCTTCAATAAAACGGTCTGAGGCTACCGCATTTCTGTTCTCGCCAACATCAAAACGTGGAACATCAGTATCTGTATTTGCTTCTAAAAGAGCTGGATTTATTTGTTCAAAAAGAGCTATGTCAGCAGGGTCTGTAGGAGCCAATCTATAACGATCTAATACCGAAACATCTAAAGAACTTGTAGCATTAAATGCTAATAAACCACGACGTGATACATTAAGAACATCATTGCCATAAACTCCAGTAAAGAAAACATTGAAATCAAACCCTTTATAGTACGCTTTTAAGTCGAGTGAATAAGTAAAATCTGGGTTAGGATCACCAATAATAGTTATATCGTCTCCAGATGAAGCTATATAATTGCCATTTATGTCTTTATATCGAATATCACCAAGGTAAGTACCACTTTCATCTAACATTACATCTTCAATAGGTATAACCACATTATCTGTACTACGCGTGAATGTAAAGGTTCTTTCCCCATTCGCATCAAGAGAAGTTGATCTTATTAATGCTACACCGTTAGAATCTCTAAAACGTTGTTCCTGCAAGGGAGCAGTTTTAAGCTCTTCTATAGATTTAAATATACCATCGGTTTGTAAACCTTGAAGCGCATATAGAGGTTTTCCTACTTGAATAATGTTTAAGAAGGCCGAATTAAACGACTGACTTTGCCCTCCTAAAATCGCTCCACCTTCTCCATTAACCTGATTTACTTGTGTGTTTATAAATGATATATTTCCTTGTGCATTCCATTGAAACGGTCCTTTTTTATCACTATACCCAAGCGTAAATTCTAGTCCATCAACTTGAACTTCACCTATATTTCTATAAGGATCTACAGTAACCCCTCCAGAAAAACCAATAGGTTGTCGCAAAAGTAAATCATTATTAACAGCCTTAAAATACTCTGCAGACAATGACAAATTGTTTTCAAAAAGGGATATATCAATTCCGTAATTTGTTTTGTAACTGGTTTCCCACGTAAGATTATCAGATGAAAATGTATCCGGTACTAATGTACTAACCACTGCACTACCAAATACTACTGAAGTGTTATTCAATAAATTTGTTTGGTAGCTAAATGCATCAATATTGTTGTTTGCGGTAACACCCACACTTGCTTTTAATTTTAAATTAGAGATAAAACCAATACCCTCCATGAATTTTTCTTTAGAAACAACCCATCCAACCGAACCTGCAGGGAAGTACCCTTCATTGTTGCTGTTCTGTGCTGGAAAAACAGAAGATACATCTCGACGTATAGATCCTGTAAAAAGATATTTATCCTTAAAATCATAGTTTACCCTGAATATTTGAGATGAAATTTTGCTTATCTGGTCCTGGGTAGAAGTTATTGACTCTTCTGAAGGACTAATTTGATTAATTCCAGAAACAGTTAAGGATGAAATTTGAGTACTATTTACCTGATTAAAATTTCTAGCAGCAATCTCTGCTATGAAAGAGGCATCAAAACTATGGTTTCCAAATTGGTTTCTATATGTAAAGTTAGTAGATGCATTAGAATTGGTAGATCTATTTATCAGCCTTCGAACTTCCTGATTTCTACGTATTTGAGTACCATTAACGATATCATCTGGACCAAATCTACGTTTGATGGCGCTAGTACTTTCATCATAAATATTATACCCTACACGTGTAGTATTAGTAAAGTTCTTACTAAGCTTAAATTCAGCAGCTAAGGAACCATATAAAGTTCTTCTTTCTACATCATTATCATTGGCTGTTTCTATAAGCAAGGGATTGTTTATCTGTAAAACCCTATCTTGAACACCATTAGGCACATATATTTTACCTTCTTCATCGTAAACTGGCAAATAGGGAAGGTTTAAAAGTGCCCATTCAGCCAATGTTCTACCTCCATCATTTTCTGGGCGTGAATACTTAGTGACTCCCCCATTTAGTACTTGTGTAATCTTTACGTTATCTGATATTCGAAATTGACTATTTAAACTTGTTGAATACCGCTTAAAACCAGTATCAAGCTGCACGCCTCCTTCATCATAATATCCTACATTTAAGTTGTACATACCTATATCTCCTCCTGCAGATATACCAAGATCAAAATTGGTTAAAAATGCTGGATTGTAAATTTGGCTTTGCTGATTAGTATTTGCGGGAACAAAATCTGGATCAAGTACACCAGTGGTATTGCCATTTTGGTCAGTTAGAAAAAAGCGAGAAGGTGAATTGGAAACATGACTATTTGGGAAACCTTCTCCATCAGCAGCAGTTAAATCTTCAAGCAAGGTAAGCTGCGCTAGTTCTTCACCACTTATTACATCAAAAAATCTGTTTTTATTTACAAAAGCAGTACCCGAAAATAATCTTAGATTAATTTTAGGCTTACCTTTCTCTCCTTTTTTAGTAGTGATAATTATAACACCATTACTTGCCCTGGAGCCATAAATTGCAGCAGCTGCAGCATCCTTAAGTATATCTACAGACTCAACACTGGCTGGATTTATTTGATCAATGCTTTCAACAAAAACTCCATCTGCGACAATTAAAGGTTTTGAATTTCCAAAAGTATTTATACCTCTAATGAGTACATTACTATCCTCACCTGGAGCACCACTACTTAATACTCGAACACCTGCAGCACGTCCTTCAAGAGAATTCACAACGCTAGTCACAGGAAATGTTGTAAGATTTTCTGACGAAACTTTAGCTACAGATGTAGTAAGATCTGATTTTTTACGAGTTCCATACCCTACTACAACAACCTCTTCTAAAGTAGTTTGATCTGTTTGCAATTGCACGTTAATTGTAGAGTTTCCCAACACAGCAACCTCTTGCTCTTTATATCCTAAATAGCTAAAAACTAAAATTGCATTCCTTGGGACGTCGTTTAAATTGTATTTACCATCAAAGTCAGTTACTGTAACGTTCATGGTTCCTTTTACCATTATGTTTGCTCCTGGTAAAGGACCGCTATTATCACTAACTATACCTCTTACCTGTTGTCCAAACATGTTGGATACAAAAAAAAGTAGCGCTATTATAAATATTTTTTTCATTTGTATTAAATTCATTATTGAATCGTTTTATTATATTTTTTCTATTATTCCTTAATATAAAACCTTACGTTATCTATAAGAATCGTTGCACTAGGGGCAGAATTTACAGATATAGAAAATTGAAGTTTTTCTAAATTAGCTGGATTAATATCAAAGGATTGATTGGATGTTCCATACCCTACTCCAAAAGAGGATAACTCGAAAGCGTATTCTTTCCATTCTGTGGTGTCAAAATTTATGGTTTGGGTAAATGGTTGCCCTGGTTCAAATGGAACAATATTAAACCCTAAACCAATTTGGTCTACTTTTGCAGAAAAAACAATCATAACCTTTGAAGCATCTGTTTCAGTTGTTACGATATCTGGCTCTGAAAAGTTTAATGTTTGAACTCCTCCAAAACCAAAATCTTTATTGCCATCCCAGACTATTCTTAGATGTCCACCACCTCCAAGAACAACCTCTTCAGTTTGAACTCCAGACAATGATTTATCTACCACACCAAAAGCACCCCAACTACCTTCTTGAGCCTCAGGTATCCCTGCGCCATTAAAGTCAGAAAATAACACTTCGTAATATCCGTCAGGTAAAGGAATTGTCTCTGGAGGTAAAGGCAAAGAAGGCTCTTCTAAAATTACAGGAAAGCTAACAATCGAGCCATCTGTAGTAACCATATTTATTGTTTTTTCTCCATAACCATCCAGTTCTCCATCTTGAAATAATGGTACTGTAAAAGTTAAGTTATGCTTACGTGCTTGACTTGCAAGCGGAACTGCTGCAATGTCAAACGGAAGTACTATATTAACGGGGCTTGTAACTAGTTCTATTTTTTCAACCTTATTTAAGTTAAACCCTGTTAGCTTAACAACATTATTGGGACTTATAGGTATTTCCAAATCATCGTTAACATAAATCGACAAAAGTTTCACCTCTGTGGTTTCATTTAATGCTTCTGAATCCTCGTCTTTATCACAAGAGGCAAAAATTGCGACCTGTAATACAAGAGAAAGAAGGGATAGTAATTTTAAATGTTTCATTTTTTTAGTTAAGTTTAGTTAGACATAGAGTTTACCTTATTAGGTATAAACAGGCATGAAATTGGTATAATTTTAAATTTTGATTTAAATAAATGTCTCATCATTTTTAAATTTAGTTAGTTAATTAATTTTAGATTAGTTAAAGTTTTTCCAGAGTGATTATTAGTTTTTAATCTACCTGTCCGACTCTGTAAAGTTAATATCACACCCAGGTTTTAGCTATAAAAAATGATGCAATAAATGGTATTTTTGATGTACAGGTAGTTCTGAATCTTTGGTTTCACTTGGTTTCTTCTATAAATAAGCGTTTTACGATTAATACCTGTAGATCATTCGTACGTTTCAAATTATTTATGAAAAAATACAATTGAATTTATATCTAAATTTTATATAACTATTTTTATTAAGTTGTATTTGACCAGAACGAGAGAATCAAATTATAAGCTTTTTGATAGTCTAAAAATAACGAAAAGAGAAATAAACAACTGCAAACTGATAGTTCACACATTGTCGGAAAGTGTCATTTTATTTTTATAACTGTTTAAGAGAAAAAGTTGGTTTTAAAAGGCATTAACTTCTTTAATGCCAGCTTACGCAAGTGCACACGAAATAAAAAGTGTTTCCACATGATGATGCAGCCTTAAAATCAATCTATTTAGCAGCGCAGAACATCAGTAAAAAATGGAAGAAAACACGATTCAAATGGGGTCAAACTTACAATCAATTGTATTTTAACCTATGAATTTTGGGCATCATCTCATGAAGTGTGTAAGCATTAAAATCTCAGGTTAAAAATTGACTTGAGATTCTTTTATTGGTTAATTTTAAATTTTACACACTTTACGGGATAGTGTCATTTTTTAAAGCAATTCAAGTATGCTCCATACTTTTATTCCATTATTATTGTTTTCTGTAAACCTATGAAAAGGACCAAAAAACCTTTTTTCACCAGAAATTTTTTCACCAAAATAATCCACATTAAACATAATGTCTGAACCATCTGGATTATCAAATCTTGATTTAGATAATTTAGTTATCCCCAATGTACTGGTAGTAACTATTTTTCCTTTAAAATCTTGGACATAATCTATAAAATTAATATCAACAAAAACATTTTCATTTTTCTCAATAACATTTGCTTTAGCTTCAAAATCAATAAACTTGTTTGTCTTATATGCCATATGTATTGAATCCTGCTTCTCGAAAAACAAATTAGCTTCTATCCATGAATCTTGTTTAGCATGTAGGTAGGTTTCCATTTTATTATCAGGTTCTAAAAAAATGTTATTATAAAACCTATCATCTCCACCTTGTATAGTTGACAGCCCCGCTATATTTAGAGAATGAGGCAGGAAGTAGGGTGTAAAACGATCTGTTACAGCTTTTACAATAACACGCCCACCAATAAGGTTATTAATATAAGCCCCTCCTTGAGACAAGTTTCTAACACTCGCATATGATAGCATAATATTATGATCTACTATATACGGTCCATGGTTTACTTCAATGTATAAATCGTCTGAAGAATTTTTATACAATAAATTTTGTGTCAATCTTGTACCCTGTGTCATCCAGTCCAACCAAATACCATGTCCACAATTATTTATGCTGTTAGCTTTTATCAATACATCTACTGGAGCATGTAATTTAATTCCGGCCATTTCATAACCATTAAACTGTCTTTTGGTATAGATGTTATAAATGTGATTATTTTCAATGGTACTATACACAGCTCCCATACTGCCACAAATAGCCGTTTGCTCGCAATTAAAAATAGTATTGTTTCTAACGATATGAGAGCCTATATGGGCCTTATCCCAATTATTTCTTAATACATTAAAAATTACTTCAATGTAATTAATACTTCCGTCTCTATTTTTATTTTTTTCATCTGCTGTCCAAACATTATGGCCAGTACCAAATTCTTTACCTAATGTTATCCCATTACATCTTGAATTGCTTATCACGTTATTTTCAATAATCCATCCCTTATTCCAATGTGTCGATACCATCCCTACTTGCCCTGCTGTTGGGGCAGCCCATTGTGTAGCAGCTTGACTGATATGAAACCCTCGAATTGTTAAATAATTTATTCCTGGTTGGGTAGGATAAATACATGTTTTCCTTGAACTAACTTCAATCAAAGCTTCATTTGGATTGTACTTTTGAAAATTTGCCCAAATTGTTGTGTTGGTTTTATCACTTTCACAATACCAAGTATAAGTTGAACCTTCTTCATCATAACTTCCTTTTATTATTTTTGATTGATACACCTTATCTAGTGTTTCCATTTCATATAAAGATTTACCATTAAGAAAGACATCGGCTGTATGATGCACACGACCTTCATCAAAAAACCAATCGCCATGGATAATATCTTTAAACGGGTTGTAGTCTCCAAAAAAACTATTGGCTAATGTCTTTTTCCACACACTCCCTTTTACCTTTTCCCAGCCAGTAATAATTTCTGAACCTTTAATCTCAACTTTTTCATTTGGTGCAGCCCTATATAATATTCTATTCGAATTTGATGTCCCTCCTTTTAAAGGGTTTATCCGCTCTCTATACACTCCAGCATGTACTGTTATCGTATCGCCTGCTTGGGCAAAACCAACTGCATGCTGAATAGTCAAAAAAGGTGTGTTAGCAGTTCCGTCATTTAAATCACTCCCTGTTTTCGACACATGATATTCACTTGCTGAAACATGTAAAAAACTAATAAAAAAGAGTAAATAGATAAATGTTTTTTTCATAATGTATAATAAAATGTTTTGCATTTAGCCTATGTTATTTTTTTATTAAAAAGAATATTTTATTTAATTGACTTGTTAAACCTCCTCTTGATAATACTACTGAATGTTAGACTAAACGCGGTGAGAAGTTTATTTTAATAAAAAAGGTTTATATACTTACTACTCTCATTGTTTGTTCATTATTAACTTTCTGTATTTCTCTACCGTATACCCCATTCCTGCATTTGGTCTTTTATCTACTAAATAACAATAAAAGGCTTCGTCTTTGAATAGGGTTGCACAACTGGGATTATTAACATATAAATCCTCCCATTCCTTCCATAATTCATCATACTTAATTATTGCGTTAGATATTCTCTGTTTACCTAAGTTATCATCTAAGCCTCCTTGCTTTCCCAATAAAGAAATAGTCCAAAATTGTTCTACAATACTGTACTTTATAAGTCCATACTTACATGAAGTAATAATAAAATCTTTTAAATCTTTATCTTCTGTTGTTAATCGCTCAGCAAGACTAACAATTTCTTTCCATAACTCCACAGCTTCTTTCTTTTCTCTTAAAGCCATTTCAACATGTCCTTGGCCAATAATCTTATCACGTAATGCTTTAAAGTGTCCTTGATCACCTTCCATATAATGATCACGCATCCATAACCGTCCAGGCATATCGTAATTAACTTCTGTTTCTCCGATATACTTTTCTCGGCCTCTTAACACAGCATCAGCAGATAACCATGAAATTTTTCTAAACAGATCTATATCTTTCCCTCTTAATCCTTTAGATTTAGCAAAATCATTTATAATATCTCTTTCTTCTAATAGCGGATTTCTAAACCATTTTACCGCTACGTATGCATTTAACTCTGTCCATAGTTCATTTTTCAAATATGGTCCTGCCCAACCATCTCCTCGAGACCAAGACCACAAACCTACAATGTTCGGGTGGTCAATTATATCTGAAAAACTCTTGTTTGTCCCAGGCTCCATTAATTTATACTCCTCAAAACCTTCTATCGCTCCTTTAGCAATATAATTAGGATATGCTCCCTTCCCTTCGAATGAGCGTTGACACGAATACTCTATTATTTGAGGATGTTTTCCCAAAGTCAACACAGAACTAAACGGGTTCATTCTATGGTATCGATTATGTTTTATACTAAAAATTAAATTATGATGTGGCTTAATAGCATCTGTTACAGTTAAATAATATGCTGGATCTGTATGAAATCCATCAAACCCCCATGTTCTAAAAAAAATTTTTTTATTGAGTTTTACACAAACCTCCTCTCGAAGAATTTCAATAAGAACTTTATAGTCTTCTGGTTTATGACACAAAATACCACCTTTATGGAATGGTGTATCCAACGTATATATCTCGCCCGTTCTAATTACCAACCCATCAAGTTTAGGATATTGCTTGAATACTTCCTGTAACATATATCTCAACAATTCTTGTGTTAAAGACTGATTAATATCAAATTTCATTTTACTATTCACTTCCGATTTCAATTCCTTTTCATTGTTGTTCATAATCGTGGTTGGCAAAACAAACAGATCTGTCCAATAATATAAGTTTATGCCAGCTTTATGTGCGGATTCAATTTTAGCATTGGTTACCTCTCTTCTTTTCTCTAACCATTTTTTTTGATCTTCATTATTTGGAAACATCCCTTGTTTATAATTATTATAATCGATTGTTGTTACAGGAGATACAAAATCGTTAATTATTTGACCGTTATAGCCCATGGAGGCCAAAAAACCAGGATCCATAAAATTACTTTGAGGGTAAGGTTCTCCTGGGTTTTTATGAATACCATCTAAAATATATTTTTCAGATAAATCTTTATGAGAGCCTTTAGCACAACTTAAAATTAAACTATGTGATACCACTAAAACCAATAGTCCTAGCTTTATATTTTTTAAAAAAAACATTTTTATTTAAATTTACTTGATTAATTAATCATCTCCTTTAAGATTATTTTTTCTCTAAGAAGAGTCTACATTTCACCCTTTAGTTTCTGCTTACTTTAATAAAATTAATTGTAATAGTATAGTATTGACATAAGTTGCTAAAACCATATTTTTCAAAACACAAAACTTGCTATTCCAGTTTGTTTTTGTGAAATAAAACAAATAACCCCTTTGTAAATTCTTTATTATATATTTTTAAATTATATAATAAACCAAACAATTATTGAATACTAATTTTAGATTCTAACTGAATATTCTTAGATGAATTTCCTACCAAAACACTATATCTTCCAGGTTTAACCTCCCATATTTGCTTTTTAACATTCCATGTTTCTAAAGATTTTAAAGGCATTTCAATTGTTATATTGTCCTTCCTACCTTTTTTAACATGAACTCTTTTAAATCCTTTTAGCTTTTTAGGGGCATTTTTATCATTATCATATTTTATGTAAACCTGTACCACCTCATCTCCATCGATATTTCCTGTGTTAGCAACATCTACATTAACCTTCATTGTTTCTGATTCAGAATATTTCTCTTTTTCCAACCTTAAATTTTGTATTTCAAAGGTTGAATAACTTAAACCATAACCAAACTCATACAATGGTTCTCCTTTGTAGTACATATAAGTTCTTCCTTTTCTAATATCGTAATCATTAAAATCTGGAAGGTTATTTTCAGAATCATAAAATGTAACAGGTAATTTTCCGCCTGGGTTACACTCCCCAAATAACACATTTGCAATAGCATTACCGCCTTGCTCTCCTGGATACCAAGCTTCTAGAATAGCTGGGACATTTTTAGTTGCCCAGTTTATAGATAAAGGACTACCGTTTACCAAAACCAAAACTGTATTAGGGTTGGTTTTCATTATTTTCTTAATAAAGTCTTGTTGTTGTTGTGGTAAATTGAGTGTTGTTTTATCCGTTCCTTCCATCTCAAATTTATCCCCTAAACCAACAACTGCAATTACCATATCTGCTACCTTAGCAGCTTTTATCTCACGCTCAAAAGGAGTGATTTCCTGATTAGGCTTCATTAAAACCTTCATATCAAAAAAGGGCTTTCCTGTGTTGTGGTAATGATCTAAGCGCAGATGGTAACGTTTTCCTTTTTCAAGCTCTAAAGTTATTTTATGAGTTTTCTTGTCTTGATCATACCACTCTACTAATTTTCGTTCCCAATCTACCGAAAACTTAACTCCATCATTTGCTGTAATAGCAAATTTATATGTTCCTGTATACGGCGCCGTAAACCAAGTATTCCATTGAACTGAAAACTTACCCTCAGGTATAGCAGGATCAATAATAGTATTGTACCCATCATAATGGATTTTATCTTCTACACGTTCAATTGATGCTGTTTGTTGCCCCCAAACATCATTCGTATTATAATAATAACTAGCCTTTATTCCTTTTCCTCCATTGGATTGGTTAGTTGAATTTAGTAAACGAATTGGTATATATTCATACTCATCATCGTTATTATCGCCTTCCCATTGCACATAATTCACATCTATCCCTTTTGTTTTTGCTAATTTCTTTATACCAGAATTAGGCGTTACAGCAGGATTTACAGGAACACCTGAATAGTCTCCAAATTGGGCAATGCCAGAGTTAGGCCCTAAAACCGCAATGGTTTTAATTTTTTCTGAATCTATTGGCAATAATTTGTTTCCATTAATTAGTTCATTTTTTAGCAATACCATTGATTCTTCGGCACTTTTCAAAGCCAAATTTTGATGCTTCTTAGAACCTACCAGCTCCCCTTTTAACTTATTGAAAGGAACACGATCATCTGGATCGAACATACCTAGTTCCATTTTAGCATGTAACACCCGAGATAACGCTGTATCTATTTGTGTTTTACTAATCCTGTCTTCCTCTACACTTTTTTTGAGATATTTTCTGAATACATTTCCGCATTCTAGATCTACTCCAGCATCAATCACCATTTCTGTTGCTTCCTCAAAAGAAGATGCATATTTATGCTTAAGATGTAAATGTTCTACAGCTCCACAATCTGTCACAACATACCCTTTAAAACCCCATTCCTTTCTAAGTACATCTGTAAGCAAGAATTTATTTGCTGAACATGGAACCCCGTTTACTGCATTATAAGCACTCATAACAGACCCCGCCTTTCCTTCTACTATTGCTGCTTTAAATGCAGGAAGGTAATATTCCCTCAATACTTTTTCAGGGATATCAGCCTGACATTCAAACCGATTATGTTCTTCATTATTGGCAACAAAATGCTTAGGGGTTGCAATAGTTTTCATATAATTGGGATTGTTCCCTTGTAAACCTTTTACAAAAGACACTCCTATTCTGGAAGTTAAAAACGGATCTTCACCATAAGTTTCTGCTGTTCTTCCCCAGCGTGGGTCTCTTGCCATGTTTACGTTTGGTGACCAAAAAGTTAACAATCCACAAGAACGCTTCAACTGCATTTCTCCATTAGTTTCATTATGTTTTGCCCTTGCTTCATCTGAAATTGCAGTCGCTACTTCATGAATTAACCTTGGGTTCCAACTAGCAGCAAAACCAATAGCTTGTGGAAAAACTGTTGCCTTTCCAGGACGCATAATCCCATGCAGTGCTTCATTGCCAAAAAAATATTCTGGCATTCCTACTCTTGGAATTCCAGGAGGGTAATTACCGTCTAGCTGGATAACCTTTTCCTCCAATGTTAATTCCTCTAGAATAGCATTGACTCTATCGTTAACAGGAGCATCTGGATTTAAAATCAATGGATTTACAACTTCAGCTTTTGTATTTGAACTTTCTTTTTGTTTCTGACAGCTCAACACAAAAGCAATGCACATCAATACACTTAAAACCTGTTTACTACGTTTCATTATTATTTAGTTTTTAAATAAGTTATTTTACAACTGAAGTTCTAAATCATCTCCAGCATAGGCTATTCTTGTATTTATCATTTTTATATATAGCTTTTGTTTTTTATTTAAAATCGACGGCTTTGAAGTTCTGAAACGAAGCTGTTCCCTCTGCTGTTACACCAAAACTATAATCCCAACTCACTGGTGAATTTTTAATCCTAAACATTTCTTCCCCATCAAGAGCACATTGAAGTTCCTTCTCTTTGTCTAAATAGGTAAGCTCTAAATGAAATATTTTATTGGTCTCAATTTTAGCATCCACCGTTTGCAGTACTGTAACACCTTCACTGTTATTAACATTTCGTTGGCCATAAACAACCAAGTTATCAGCAGCACGCAACTCAAACACAACACCATTAGAACCTTTACCAGTTGTTCTTGCTATTAGCCCCCCAACAGCATCGCTATTTTCTAAACGAAGATCTACACTTAATTTTTGATTACGGAGTTTAATGGCTCCATGGTTTTGTGATAATCTACCAAAATGAGTCATCCCATGTTTTGTGTGCTTCCATCCTTTTGAATCATACAAAAACCGAATATTACTTCTAAATGTATTTTCTAAAACAGTTATATTACAAGTACCTTGAATATTTTCATCCAAGCCAGCCGTTAACTTTACTTCTCCTCCTTTTTGTGGCTCAACCAACACCCAATCTCCTTCATTTTTAACAATTCGAAGCACCGAATCATTACTGCTTTTCCATCTCAATTTTGCATTGTTTTTAGGATATGCACGAGCACTTAGCCAATATTTCCTACCTGACACTAGGTGTTTTTCTTTCCAAATATCTATACGAGTTGGTATCTTACCTTTTGTTTTTGGATGAATTGATTTCATCTCATAAACATCAAGCGAAATCAACTTACTAGTTCCGCCTTTTGAAAACGCTGAAACACCATCACTTGCAGGCTGTGGTAAAACCCAAGCGGTTATATTTTTCACCCCCTCTTCTCCAAACAACTCTACTAATTGTCTATCGAGTAAAACACGCATTTTAACTCGCCTATTATTTAAATTCGCAGGAATTTCCCAAACGGCCTCCATATTCCCGACTTGATCCCATCCTGATTTTGATCGATCTAAGAAGAAGGCTTTGTTCTTTATACTATACCCCACTCGAGTACCTTGCTCTCCTTTACCTTTTGCAATAGTGAAACCAACCTCTTCTACATTTGTTCCGACTTCAAACTCAGCAATTATTTCTAATTCTTTTCCTTTAACTCTATCTAAATCAATCTCATCATTATTTACTACAAGATTATTATACTCCCAATGTGCTCCCCTAAGATTTTGTAACTCTTTTACAGGAAGCTGCCTTAATATTGGTATACCTTCTTTATTTTTAGTTAAACTTAGCTCTAACATGACAGATTGTGTTCGGCTATTTAAACCAATCCATTTCCCTGCATACCCCCAACTGTAACACCATGCATTGGCCACACGACGGTTATTTGGGGCATTGCTAAAAGATTGCATTGCAAGAAAATCTGGACCAACATTCATTTTTTGAACAGGAAATTTTGGAGTAAACACATGTCCGTCAAAGTCTCCTATTTCTGCCCATTGCCCCGATCGAGTCATTACCCAATATTTTTCATCAGGCTGACCCTCAACAGCCATTTCAAATAGGTCTGGACATTCTGTTCGTATATCTTCATTAATGCTTTCGAAGGTCCAATCTTTAAGGTTTGGAGAAGAAAATATACGAACTGTTCCTCCAGCTACAACCATAATCCACTTTTGAGTTTGTTCGTGCCAAAAAACCTTTGGATCTCTAAAATCCTTATCTTGTTTTTGCCCCACTATATCTCGTAACTCGGGAATAACCGGATTACCTTTGTATTTATAAAAATGCTTTAAGTCTGGACTATAAGCTATTGCTTGAGATTGCCAACCGTTTTGTGGTTGGTGATAGGTATAAATTGCTACATAGCCTGGTTTGTCATTAAAAAAACCCGAGGTATTATTCCAATCGATAACACCACTCCCTGAATAAATTTTCCCTAAACTATCTTGCGGAATAGCTGGAGGTAAATGTTGCCAATGTAAAAGATCAGTACTTGTAGCATGCCCCCATGAAAGTCCTGCATTACCTCCTATATCGTGCTGAAAAAAGAAATGCCATTTACCTTTGTAATATACTAACCCATTAGGGTCATTTTGCCAATACTTAAAAGGCGTAAAATGAAATTGTGGCCTGTATAACTCAGTCCATGAATAAGCCTGATTATTATAAGTATTTAAATCTTCTTTATACTGTTTTAAATCTGGATGATTAATTAGATCTTGTCCAAAAACAAAACTAAAAGCTGTTGTAATAAACAATGAACTTAAAATTGTATTATTAATAATCTTCATTATTTCTTATTATCTCAAATTAATTTTATTAGATGTCTTTTATCGATTTTTTTAATGGCAAATCACAAAAAGACCTGACATTCCTAAAAAAACAGTACAAAAAAATTAAATCTTCTCTAGTTTTATAAGAAAAACATCATTTTCAAATACCTCTATATTCGTTTTAAAACTCTTATTACTCACCTTTACTATTTTAGAAATTAATGGGGCATCACTAGTAGATTCTGAAAGTATTTTCATTTGCTTTTTGGACAAATTTTTAGGTGACTCCATCTCATAATATGAGGTATAAACATCATTATGCTTGTACCCTGTTTTATATATTCTTAACATATATGTTCCATTTTCTAAGTTAGACACATAGAAATCTACCTCAGACTTTGATGCCGGTGGAAGGTTCTTTTTATAAAATACCCTATTAGACACTCTTTTTTGGTCTAAAAAGGTAAAGTCCCAAACCAAGGCTTGCACTTCATTCTCACTTTTGCACACCCAAGATTGTTTATCATTGTTTTCCAATTCTATTTTTCCTAATTGGTTTAAGTACTTGTAAACAAAGTAGGTTGGCTTTTTTAGATTTTGAAGGTTTAACAAACCAAACCCTCCATGAAAAGGCCCACGGGGCACACCGCCTTCCTCAAAAACATCTGTAAATGTCCAATAAGACATAGAAGTAGCATGATGCTCTGAATTTTTTAATGTATTTAAAATATAAGGTGCATTTTGATAGGTATCATGCACAGGATCGGTATTTGAATAAGATGAAGACCATTCGGTAAAATGCAGTTCGATACCTTTAAAAACAGAATTATCAATCATACCTCTTGTACGCTGTACCTTTTCCCACATTTCATGCGGATTAGATTTCATAATAAGGTTGTTTTCTCCAAACTCGTCTAAAAACCCTTTAACTCCATAGGTATGTGTAGCAATAAAATCTAAAGGAACTCGATTGGTTTCACAATATTGAAGCGTTTCTGGCACCCATTGGCCACCTGCAGTTGCTGGACCTCCAACACGATAATCTTTTGACACCCGTTTTACGGCTTCTGCTACCGTTTTATACATTTTAAAATATTCTTCTTGAGTGCCACTAAAAAATGATTTTAAGTTGGGCTCGTTCCAAACTTCAAAATACCAAGTAGCAACTTCTTCATCGCCATAC
Source organism: Joostella atrarenae (assembly GCF_021764745.1). Taxonomy (GTDB): domain Bacteria; phylum Bacteroidota; class Bacteroidia; order Flavobacteriales; family Flavobacteriaceae; genus Galbibacter; species Galbibacter atrarenae. Next base: position 214,941 of record NZ_JAETXX010000003.1, read on the forward strand.
CTATCCTTAAGATGCTTTACTAGTTTATAAATTAGTTCCCCATAGGCTTCGTACGATTTTGGAGGCGAAACGTTTCCTTTCCACCAAAAAACTGTATTATCATTTGTTTTTAAAGCATTTGGCATAAATGACAACTCCACAAAAGGCTTCATATCTATACTTAAAATAAAATCATATAACTTATCGATATACTGCCAATTGTATTCTGGGTCTCCCTTCTTATCATACCTAAATACGCCCATATCATCATGTAGCAAGCCATGAAATCGGATATACTCAAATCCACAATCATTTTTTACGATTCTTAACTGCTCTTGCCAATCTGCTCTTAGCCCCTCGTTTGCTCTCCCTGCTCCAACACACATTTGAAAGGATTTAGAGTGTGGGCCTTTTTCTTGGAGTACATCAACATGTAGTTGTCTCTGCTTCTGTGCTATTACAGCACTTGAAACGCAAATAAACAGAATACACACTAGGATTCTTATATTCAATTTTTGCATCTTTGTAGTTTAAATATTAGTATTTATATTTTATTTTTCTAGTTCCACCAATAACCTTTTTCTTTGGCATCAGGTACTAGAATCTCAAGGTATTCATTTGGGGTGGCATCATTCCATCCTCGCCAATCGGCCCAGCTAATTCCTGATTTTTCAAATATTTCAGACATTACCTTTACATCAAAAAAGTTTTTAATATATAGATAAGGTTCTTCAGGCTTATCAAAAGGAGCACCTATATAATCCCATTCCGTGCATATAACACTATAGTTTTTTATAAGATTTTTAAAATTTGCTTCTTCACGCTCTAAATCGCCATTAGGTTGACCATACATATGAAAACCAACTGTTGTGTAGTCCCAATCTATCCATTCATAATCGTCTACAATTTTTTTACAATCATAGGCCAATGAATTAAAAGAAAACATTATAATCTGCCTGTTCGGTGCTTTTTTCCTTACGTTTTTGTATACCCGTTCCATTGTTGTTTTAAAATCTTTAGATAAATAATCTTTTAGCTCCCATGTCTGTTCGTTATTCAGTTCATAAATAACATGTTGGTTATTTTTATACCTTGGTGCTACCTTTTCCCAAAACTCTTCCATCATACCGAAACCTCTAGACTTAACATATTCTCCGACTTCATGATAATCTATAATTAAAGTCATATCCAACGCCCTTGTGTATGATACCGCCTCATCTATTATAGGCAGAATTTCATCTACATTCCAATATTCTTTTCCTTCTCGTTTAAACCAGGGGTCTACCCAACATAAACGCACCGCATTATATCCTATGTTTTTTAAATTAGAATACGCTTTTTGATCTCTAGCCATGTTAATAGTTTCCTTCATGAAATTAGATTTACCAATAGCAATAGGTGCTGCCCTAATAATTTCTCCTTTTTGCGACAATAACGTACCTTTTGCCTTTGGAACTTCATCTATTCTACTTGACTCATTTTCATTTATTTTTTTCTCTTTTTCTGATACATGATTAGACTTACAACTTACCACCAATAAAAACATTACCAGTGTAAAACTCTTCAACAAATGCATTCCCTTCAAAAACTTCTTCATAAACGATATTTAATTACTTTTAAAGTTTAACTTTTAGTTATATTAAAAGACTAGAACACCAACCTTATCTCTAATTATCTATTAAAGAAACACATAAACCAATTTCCGATAATGCAATATGGTTTATGTATTATTTATTGTGTTTAAAAGTCTTGGGGGATAAAATTACAATCGAGTATAAAATTTGAATAGTAATTATGACTCACATAATATTAATTTTGAAGCAACGACATTAAATTCATTAAAAAAAACTACTGTTATCAGTATAATAGCCACAAAAAACTGAACTTAACATTCATATCCTCACATAAAAAATCATAATTAGGACTATCCTATATTTTCCAATATGCCTAGAGAAGAAACGTTTTTTATAGTATACTATTAAAAATAACCGATATAAACTAATAATAAAATACAGAGAAATATATACTACTAAATCTATACGACTTCATTAAAATGTGTAGAAATTAAATCCCCCCTTCATTATCAACATGTTTTATACTTCCATATCATTCCTCATTTATTCTTTAGTTTCCAAACACATATACCGTTTGATTTCCTATTAATAGTGAACACGTAAATATTAGTTTGGTAATGGAGAATTTAGTATATAACAAATTAAAGCTTAAAAACCTGTTCCATTTCAACCCATTTTTCTCCTTTTTTAGCCCATGGTAGTTCTTGTTGGTATTTCCACATTAACTGTTCCCATTCTTGCACTTTAGGGTTTTTGGCATCCATTTCAGCTTTTTTATTTGGATCAAAAGTTTCGTCACATTCCATGATCATAAACATCCTATTTCCAGATAAATAAATTTGCATATCAACAATTCCAGCATCTTTAATGCTTTTTGTAATTTCTGGCCAAGCATTTCCTGTTGCATGGTACTCTTTATATTCAGCTATTAACTTAGGATCATCTTTTAAATCGCAAGTCAAACAAAATCTTTTTGTACTCATTTATTTTGATTTTTTATAGGTTATATAACCGTATCTAGTAACCACGGTTAAACAAATTAATGGTAAAATAAAAGAGAAATTTACTTCAGGAATATATCCTAGAATTTTTATATCAGAAAATCCTGATCCTCCCCAGTCTAAAATACTTCCTTGTAATACTGGCATTAATGCACCACCTACAATGGCCATAACTAAACCAGCAGATCCAATTTTAGCTTCATCTCCCATATCTTTTAAGGCAATTCCGTAAATAGTTGGAAACATAATAGACATAAACAAGGAAATTAACACCAAAGAATATAATCCTACAGTTCCGGGTAATAAAATAGCACCTGCCGCAAATATTACTCCTCCAAAACCAAACATCATTAAGACTCTAGAAGGATTCATTGTTTTCATCATTCCTGTTCCAATCCACCTACCTGATAAAAAGATTACCATGGCTGCTACGTTAAACCAAGTAGCAGTTAGCGCTTCGCTTTCTGGTAAGCTCTCATTGATATTATCTACGTATTGAAAAATATATGTCCAACACATGATTTGAGCTCCCACATAAAATGCTTGAGCAATAACTCCTTGAACATAATTATTATTAGCAAATAATATTTTAAAAGATTCCAATAAACTCATTTTATCTTCCTCTGCTGTTTTAGGAATTTTTGTAAAAATAATTACTACTGTTATTGCCAATACAACCAATCCTAAAATGATATAAGGAACACTAATTACTCCCAAATCATTTTCTCTTACTACTGCTTTAGCAGATTCAGACAAGGTATCATAAACCAATTCTCCTTCCTCATTTTTATCATCAGATCTTAATGCAGAAATCACAAACTGTTGCGCTACAATCATCCCCATTAAAGAACCAATAGGGTTAAAAGCTTGAGCTAAATTTAAACGTTGTGTAGCAGTTTCTTTATCTCCTAAAGCTAAAATTAAAGGATTAGAGGTGGTTTCTAAAAATGCCAAACCACAAGTAATAATCCAAAGAGAGACTAAAAAATAATTAAATTCCTGAAAAGCTGCAGCAGGATAAAATAAAAAGGCTCCAGTAGCATACAAACATAAACCTAAAAGAATTCCTGATCTATAACTAAATTTTCTAATAAACAATGCTGCGGGTAAAGCCATGAAAAAATAACCAAAGTAAAATGCAAACTGTACTAACGATGCTTGCATATTAGACAATTCAGGCATTACTTTTTTAAAAGCAGAGACCATCGGATTGGTTAAATCATTAGCAATACCCCATAAGGCAAATAATGAAGTGATAATAATAAAGGGAAAAAGTAGTTGTTTAGGTACTGTTGGCGGTTTTGTGCTAGTGTTCATTTGTTAATATTCTATATTGTTAAGTAAGCTTTGTGTATAAAAAACCAACTAATTAGATTGTTTGGTTTTTATTATAGTATCTGTAATTTCATTGAAAATAGATTCTTCAAGTTTCCCTTCATCCCAAGCATTTAACAAATCTACCATTTGTTCTTTTTTGGTTGGCCCAACTACAACGCGGTCTGCTTCTTTTATTGAAAACACATAACGTAAGGCCAATCTTGATAATGGTATGTTATGCTTTTTAGCTATTTCATTAATTTTAAGTGCGGTATCTACATCTAAATTCGTTACCCATTCGTTATTAGGACGTTCTTTATTATACTGTTCTAAACGTCTTCCTAATAACCCCATATGCAAGGCAGATGCAGCATAGTAAGCAATGTTTTCTTGTTGAATTTGAGGAATATCTCTTTCAAACCCCGATAAATTGCAGGCATCCATTTTTAAGAAGCCGGAAAGCACATCAAAATTTTCTTTAATCATATGCGGATAAAAAGGTTCCGTTGGATTTCCTCCAATACCAAGTCTATCTACAACACCTTCGTTTTTTAAACCGTTTAAACATTTCATGATCTCGTCAATACGCTCTACAGGTACTAAATGTGGCTCGTGTAAAAACAATAAATCAATTTTATCAATACCGATGACCTCCAAACTTTCATACACACTTTTTCTCATGGTTTCAGTGGAATAATCAACGATACAATCATCGGCTCTGTCGGCACGCAAACGACCTACTTTGGTACTAATAAATGGTTTTTCTCCAGTCCATAACTTTAGTGTTTTTCCTAAAAATTCTTGCGATCTATTATAAGATGGCGCCGTATCGAAAACACGAACTCCATGTTCTAAAGCATAAGTTAAAGTGCCAATAGCATCTTGTTCTTCTATCGGTCTCCAAACCCCACCTAGCCCAGAGCAGCCACAAACCAATCTGCTTTGATTATTAAAAAATTCACTTTTTTTATAATCGCCTTCTATATATGTTGGTCTAGTATTCATCGTTTCTTCATTTATAAATTGTAAAATTTCACAGCATTTAATCCCATAATGGCTTGTTGTTCCTCTGGACTTAATTCTGCTATAAATTCGGTTGTTATTTTTTTTACTTGTTCATAGTTTCCAGCTACTAAACACACCGGCCAATCCGATCCGAATAAAATTCGGTCTGCTCCAAAAGCATTTAAAACTAACTGCATATAAGGCAGCAATGCATGATACGTCCATGTTTTGTAATCGGCTTCGGTAATCATGCCAGACAATTTGCAATACACATTAGGTTGTTTTGCAATTTCGGTCATTAGCACAGCCCAGCCCTCGTAAAATCCATCTTTAATGTAAGGTTTTGCAATATGATCGATTACAAATTTGATGTTCGGAAATCGTTTTACAAACTCTAAAACCGCCCCTAATTGATGTGGAAACACCAAAATATCGTAGGTGAAGTTGTATTTTTCAAGTTTTGATATACCGTTTAAAAAATCGGATCTTAATAAAAAATTAGAATCTGCTTCACCTTGAACGACATGACGAAATCCTTTTACTTTTTCAAACTGACTATAATGTTCTAAAACTGCATCAATATCATTTCCACTAAAATCTACCCAACCTACAATGCCTTTTATAAAATCGTTTTTTGAGGCCAAGTCTATTAAAAAATCAGTTTCTTCTAAAGTTTGATCTGCTTGAACAGCCACGCAACCATCGATGTTGTTTTGTTTATAAACAGTTTTTAAATCTAACGGCATAAAATCTTTACGAATTACAGCCATATCATCATCTATCCAGCTGTGTTTAACAGGTTCGTATTTCCAAAAATGTTGATGTGAATCAATATTCATAACTACGTTTGTATAAATTTTCTAGACAATATTTTACGCCCTTATGTTCTAGGTCTTGAATTTTTTCTGTTACAAAAGCGACTAATCCACTATAAGCAGATAAATTATCGCCTACAATATTTTTGTTGGCCAAAGTATTTTGAACTAATTCAGATAAAGTCTGACGACCTTCATCGACCTTGCTCCATTCCGATTTAAAAAATTTTAATGCTTTCGCATCATCGTTTATGTTAATAATTTCATTGTTAAAACTCCCTTTATAAAAACGAATCATGCAAGCCAAAGAAAAAGCCATGCGCTTTGGAAACGTACCATTTAACGTCGTATATTCTTTAAAAGCAGGCAATAATCTTGCTTGGAATTTAGAGGTACTATTTAAAGAAATAGTTAGTAAAAAGTGTTTTAATGTTGGATTTTTAAAACGATCGATAACTGCATTTATAAAAGCATCGACTTCACTTTCGGTAAAATTAGTTAAGGTTGGTTTTATTTCTGATGACAACACCTCCAGTACATGATTTTTAACCAATGCATCGTCCATACTTTGTTTTACAGTTCGTAGGCCGGCTAAATAACCTACAGGAACTAATGAGGTATGAGCCCCGTTTAAAATACGAACTTTCATTTCTCTGTAATCAGACAAATCATCAACAAACTGAACATTTAAATCTGTTTTAGCAAAAGGCAATTCCTCTTGAACCAAATCATGGCCTTTTATAATCCAGCTGTGATAATCTTCACCTGCAACTAACAAATCATCATTAAAACCTATTTGGTTAATAATGGCACCTTTTCGGTCTTCAGGAAAACCAGATACAATGCGGTCGACCAACGTACTGCAGAAATGATTATGGTTTACAATCCACGCTTCAAACTCTTGGCTTAAGTCCCAAAGTTTCACATATTCTAAAATACTGCTTTTCAAGGCTTCGCCGTTATCCTCAATCAATTCACAGGGTAATAAAATACAGCCTTTGTCTGCAGCTCCATTAAAATGTATAAATCTATGGTGTAACCATAGGGTTAATTTTGCAGGAAATTCATCTGGCGGACAATCTGTTTGCTGGTCGGTACTAGAAAATTTAATTCCTGCTTCAGTCGTATTAGAGACTATAAAACGCATTTCCGGTGCTTCCGCCAAAGCCAAATATTCGTCCCACTGCCTATACGGTTGAATAATGGTACTTATAGATTCTACTAAGGTGACTTCAGAAATTAATTTTCCGTTTCTAACGCCATCTAAAGCCACATGAAACAAACCTTCTTGAGTTCTTAATGCTGTGTAGTCACCACTTTTTGTTGGTTTTACAATAGCAACACTTCCGTTAAAATTTGTTGTTTTATTTAAGACATCAAACATCCAATCGCAAAAGGCTCTTAAAAAATTTCCTCCTCCAAATTGCATGACACGCACAGGATATTGTACAGGTTTGTTTGCTGTTGTTCTATTTAATTTTTTCATTTTGATATGTTCCTGTTTTTATAATGAAACCCCTCTTTTCCAAGGAATAAAATCGTTATTTCCATGAAGCACTGCTTTCGATGCAGTCTCTCCACTAGCCACGCTAATCACGTGATCTAGAATTTTTTCTCCCATAGTCCGAATGGTATCTTCACCACTAATTACCGTCCCAGCATTAATGTCTATGATATCATTCATACGCTCAAAAAGCGCAGTATTACTTGACATTTTTAATACTGGTGCGACAGGATTTCCCGTAGGTGTTCCTAATCCTGTGGTAAAAACCACGACGTTACATCCAGAACCTACTAAACCTGTGGTCGATTCTACATCGTTTCCTGGTGTACATAATAAATTTAATCCGGGCTTTGTTACTTGTTCTGTATAATCTAAAACTTCAACTACTGGCGATGTACCTCCTTTTTTAGCTGCCCCTGCAGATTTCATCGCATCGGTAATTAAACCATCTTTAATGTTTCCTGGCGATGGGTTATTCTCGAAACCAGACCCTACAGCAACTGCTGATGCCGAATAGGCGCGCATTAAATTGTAAAATTTCTTAGAATCTTCTGCAGTTTCACATCTGTTGATGATGTCTTGCTCCACACCGTTTAATTCTGGAAATTCTGATAAAACAGGACTACCGCCTAATGCAACCAATAAATCTGATGCATAGCCTAAAGCTGGGTTTGCCGATATTCCTGAAAACCCATCGGAACCACCACATTCTAGCCCAAGAACTAATTTGCTTAAAGGTGCAGGTTGGCGTTCTATTTTATTAGCTTCCGTTAAGCCTATAAAAGTGTGTTTAACGGCTTCTTCTATCAATTTACGTTCACTTTCGCTACGTTGCTGCTCTAAATAATGTACTGGTTTTTTATTATTTGGGGCTATAGCGTCAATAGCGTTTTGTAACATTTCTATTTGTGCGTTCTGGCAACCTAAACTAAAAACGGTTGCACCAGCGACATTAGGATTTGCAATGTATCCTGCCAAAAGTTTACATAATACTTCAGAATCTTGACGAATACCACCACAGCCACCATCGTGTTTTAAAAACTTGATACCATCAACATTTGGAAATATTCTGTTTTTAGAAAGTTCTTCTTTTGTTGTTATGATAGGCGTATTAAAAATATCTTCAGCAGACGCTCCAGCTTTATACTGGCGAATAAGCGCATCGGTATCTACCGCAAAATCTTTCTTGGTTTCGTATCCTAATTTTTCACAAAGCGCTCCTTCTAAAACATCTAAATTTCGGTTTTCACAAAAGGTTAAAGGAATAATTAACCAATGGTTTGCTGTTCCTACTTTTCCATCGTTTCTGTGATATCCATTAAAGGTTCTATCTTTAAAATTTGAAATATCTGGAGCTGTCCAAGAATACTTTTCTTTATTTTCTTTATAATCTGAAGACGCGTGTTTTACGTTTTCTATAGTAATAGCGCATCCTGCTGAAATTGGCAAAATTGCTTTTCCTATAAGTACGCCATACATAAAAATCTCATCCCCTACATTAAAATCATGCAAAGCGAACTTGTGTTTTTGTTTGATATCTTCTTTAAGTACCAAACGTTCTTCTCCTATTTCAACCTTTGTACCTTTTGTCAATCCCTGAATGGCAACTATGATATTATCTTTCGGATCTATTTGTGCGTAACTACTAACCATGTGCTTCTAATTAAATTTTACCATTGCTTTTATTACTCCTGTTTCAGGATTTGTCCAACTGTCAAAATGTGCAATCATATCCGTAAAATCAACATGATGTGTAATAAATGATTCCGTTGGAAATTGATCTAACACACTAATAACGTGTTCAAAATCTTCTGTTGTTGCATTTCTGCTGCACATAATGGTGGTTTCTTTAGCGTGTATTTTAGGATGATTAAAGACCAAATCGCCTTTCGACAAACCAACTAAAATATAACGACCACCATGCGCCATATAATCTGGACCTACTTCTAATGCTCCTTTAAAACCTGTAGCATCGAAAACCGCAGTTGCCATATCACCATTGGTAATTTTAGCTATTTTTTCTACGGGATTATCATTAACATTTATAACATAATCGGCGCCAATAGCGTCTTTGGTATATTTTAAACGGGCATCGTTTACATCTAAAACAATTACTTTTGCCCCAGCTATTTGGGCTAATTTCACCATTCCAATACCAATTGGTCCACAACCTACAACAACTACAGTTTCTCCTTCCTGAATATGAGCTCTACGGATAGCATGTGCGCCAATAGCCAAGGGTTCTACAATTGCCATTTCGTTATCAGTTAAATGATTTGCAGGCAACAATAAATCTTGGCGTACGGTTATAAACTCCTGCATTCCACCGTCCGAATGCACGCCTAATACACTTATATTCGTACAACAGTTGGTTTTTCCATTTCTACACGCAATACATTTTCCGCAGCTTACGTAAGGCATAACGACTACTTGATCGCCTGCCTTTAATCCGCGTTCATTTTCACCAATCTCAACAATTTCGGAAGCCAACTCATGTCCTAAAATTCTAGGGTATGTAAAAAAGGCTTGATTACCAGAATAAGCATGTAAATCCGTTCCGCAAATCCCAACTTTTTTTATTTTTAATAAAGCTTCATTTTCTTTACGAACAGGTGCTTCTTTTTCTTTTAACAAGAACTTTCCTGGCTCATCACAAACTATATATTTCATATTTATTTTTACTTCTTTTGGTTTTGGACAAAACAAGTAAATACAGCTTTTAACCCCTGTAACTTTTATAGCTGTTAATAGTAAAAATGTTGCAATTGGAAGATAAATTTAACTAAAAGTGAATATTTTTTAATTTTAATCGAAGTCTATTCCCCTAGACATAGCCCTCAGAAGTTTATTGCAATTAATTAGTATAATATTAAAACCCTATGTTAAAATCTAACCTTATTCTATTTCCTGTTTCTGTTTTCAATCCAGTAGACACAAGTTGGTTAACAGTAAAAAAACGCATTGTAAGGTTCATGTTTTCCCTCAAAGCATAACCTACCATCAACTCTAAGCCCTTAAAATTGGTCAATCTTCCATCTGGAGAACCTTGCGAACTATAATCCCATCTAGCCCAATCATTTTGTGCCAGAAAATCAACAGCAGCAAACCGCTCTAAATATGTATATGTTACAAGTGTTTTCCAATCTCCTTTTTTATTTAGCTTACCCATACCAGTTGCAGTAACAATTCCTTTTTTTTGATTTCTAAAGACCTGGGAAACAAAGTTATTGACAGATAAGTTGTTTAGATTTTGGTAAAAATCAACTTCTAGTTTAATATTTTTTTCTTTCATCATCACGATTTGAAAACCAATATTAGCTATAGCGTAATTTAAACTATAGGTTTCGTTACCATCAGGAACATCAGGAATATTATTAAAATAATACATTGCTGGAAAAAAGACCAATCTATCTTCCCAAAACGAAGTAACCAATTGAAGTCCTTGAAAATAACTATCTGCTGTAAAATCGGTACTATTTGTAGCAATAATAAAATGTCCTGTATTAATTTCTAGAGATTCTAAAAATTGATTCTTAAAGTTAAATTTTCCATTTAGGGCGACACCCTCTGGAAACACGTTATCACTCCAAAATAATTCGTGTTTTTTTTAAATGGAAATGTGTTTTTACCTATCCATGCCGAAAACCAATCAGTATTAAATTTAGCATAAATCCTTTCAAATCCTATGGGAAGCAAACCAAACTCCTTGGAATTATCGCCTAAGGTTAACTGCGGGTCTTGTTGTTTTATCGGGTTTCCGGTACGTATCCTAACTCCAAAAGATACAATTTCATTATAGTTATAAAAAGCACCTAAACGAGCCCTGTAACGCAAACGTGTTCTATCTTCTCTATATGTTCCATCTGCCTTTCTGGAATCCCAATCTTGCTCTATTCTAAATCTAAAATCGCCTGTAAAATAAAGTGCCTTATTTTGAGCGCTTACCAGAATTTGAAATAAAAATGATAATATAAAGAAGTATGTCTTCATAATATTACTTCATATGTAATTATTCACAAAACCGATTAACCCAATTTGTAATCAGAATTCATAAATTCGAAGCTTTTCGTCTTCCTGAGTTTGTTTGTTCTATTGGAAATGTTCATATAATTCATAAACAGGTAATATTTATTACAATGACAATTATCGTACTAACACCTTATTAACCTTTGTTTTCATCCCGTCATCAAAACGTATAAAATACAAGCCTGAACTAGTTATGCCAGTGTCTCTTAAATTTAAACACTTAATAGACTTTCCTTTCTTTAAGGTACCCGTGTAGACAATGTTCCCCATAACATCCATAACTTTTATCGAAGTATCGTTAAATAAGTGTATTGTTTCAAAATACAGGTTCCCATTTATGCTTACAGGATTTGGGTATAACTTTAAAGGTAACTCAGAGTCAACATCTACTAAGTTTGAAAATTGCTTTGTTGAATTATCAATTTTTGAAGTGTTTTGAAAATATGAAGGAAAAGCAATATAACCATTACAATGCAAAAACTCACTTTGCAGACCTCCACAAGTTGTTCCTGTCCAAACACCTGTATTTGTAGACATGTCTTCTGCTTCGTATATAGTAGACGAACCAAACTTTACATAATCCACCTGTACATCTCCTCCTGTTTGAGCATCGTTCACATATTGAACCTTTATAGTGCCATCTAAATTTGTAGTGGCCGTATAATCAACAAAACTATTAGTTAGTGTCCACTCACCTATTACTACATTACCTGCAAACATTCTTATTATTTCTTGATTACCAACCCCCTTTGATCTTACTGTAACATTATAATTAACTGATTGACCTGCAAATCTTGAAGGAAAAGCAATAAACCCATTACAATGCATAAATTCACTTTGCAAACCTCCACAAGTTGTTCCTGTCCAAACCCCCGTATTTGTAGGCATATCCTCTGCTTCATATATATTAGTAATCCCAAGCTTAACATTATCGATCTGTACATCTCCTCGTGATTCAGTATCGTTTATGTATTGAACTTTTATTATTCCATCTAAATTCGTGGTTGCTGTATAGTCAAAAAAACTAGAAGTAAGCGTCCACTCGTTTATTAATATATCCCCTACTAACAATCTTATTGTTTCTTGGCTGTTTATACCTTTTGCTCTTATAGTAATATTGTAATCCAATGATTGACTTGCTGATCTCGAAGGAAAAGCAATATATCCATTGCAACTTTGTATACCTCCACAAGTTGTTCCTGTCCAAACTCCCGTATTTGTAGGCATATCTTCTGCTTGGAATATAATAGCTCCCAGCTCTATAAAATCTACTTGTACATCACCTCCGGTTTCTGTATCATTTATATATTGAATTTTTATTTCTCCATCTAGGTTTGTTGAGGCTACATAGTTAACAAAACTGTTTGTAAGCCTCCATTCTTTTATCACTAAAGAACCAATAAGCAACCTTATTTTTTCCTGTCCAGTAATACCTTTAGCCCTAACAGTAACATTATAATTTCCGCCAATATTAGCAGAACTAAATTCACCATAATTAATATAACCACTACAATTAAGTTTATCGCTTAACATCCCCCCACAAGAGCCGTTTTGATAAACCCCTGTGTTTTCAACCATTTCTTCAGAATCTTTAATCATATCTCCAAAAGCTAGATAATCTGTATGGACATTTGTGGATCCAGAACTATTATTTGTAAATTCTAATTTAACATCTCCTGTTAAAGGTGTTGTGGTGGTATAATTGTCTAGTTGATTTGATAGTGAAAAATTTTGCACCACTTGATTGTTTACTAAGACTCTTACATTTTCTGTACCACTTGTCCCTTTAGCCCTAAATGTGATCTTTTTATTCGAAGTTGGGGCAACATTCCACCACTTATAACCCTTGGATGTAGCATCTGGTATTAGATAGTTATCTATACTATTTAAACTAACATCGTTCCAACTGCTCCAATCTAACCAGGAATGCTGATACAGCTCCAAAGTTTGTGAATTTTCTTCATAACCATCTACTGTTTTAACATAAGAGTGACCGCTATTTGCATAATCCCATTCCGTACATATCATCCTATAGTTTCTAGATAACTTTCTAGGAAGCTGTCCGTTGTCTTGTTGGTACATGTGATAACCAACTGAAGTCTTGTCCCAGTCGATATCATTTCTGTAGGCATTAATTGCATTTTCCATAGTACTCTGGTGGATGCCGTTAAAGGAAAACATTATTACCTGTCTCTCGGGGGCATCGGCTCTAACTTGATCGTATATTTCTAGTAAGTCATTTTTAAATGAAGTTCCATTAGTATTATAATAATCGCCTTGGTTGATATTATAGTATTCAGTAAAATTAAATAATGGCTCATTGGTGATTTCGTATATAACATTAGGATTGTCCTTATACCTTGGTGCAACAACTTGCCAAAATTGCTTCATTCACTGAGTACTTTCCGGTAATAAGGTCGTGCCATTATAATTTACTGTTGATTGTTCGCCTGTATTGTGATAATTAATGATAATGGTCATGTCCTTTGCAACAGCATTCGCTACGGATTGATCTAAAGCTACAATAAGAGGATGGGTATCGTGGGTACTTGGACTGCTTGGGTCTGGTATACCCCAATAGTCTGATGTGCTATTAAATCCTCGTCTATTGTACCAACCTCCAATCCAGCATACTCGTACAGCATTTAAATGCCTATCTTTAATTTGTTGCCATCCATTAGGATCCATGCAAAAACTTGTTGAAGCTGTTACATATGGTCTTTTCCCAATCGCTATTGCTGTTCCTCTTATGCGTTCACCATCCTTGTTAAGCAGTGTTTTTTGCTGTGCATTTATGCTAAAGAGCGTAAAAGCAAATAAGCATGTAAATAAGTAGTTTAGTTTCATAATATTATATATTTAGTCTTGGACTAAAATTATTATATTAAAAGTCTTCACTATGGAAATTATGATGCATTAAATACTCTTAATGTTGCAAAAAGCTACTTTACTCTGATAAAAAAAATATTACGCCGTTTATTGATTAACTTAAAACAATAGATAATACTAACACTTTATTTTATAGAGAAAGCAAATATAGAAAAACACTTGTTACATTAAAGATTGCTACAATCACCACTTAAAACTAATTAAAAAACTAGTACATCTGTTACTCCACCTGAATCTAAAAAAAGAGTTAACCTTAAAAAGGTCACCTCCCATACGTTTTATTTACGCTTTTTAATGAAAATTATCAAATCAATACCACCAAGCATACCCCTTAGTTTCTGCGTCTGGTAGTAAAATGTTTTCCAATCTGTTAAAAGAAGTTACTGACTCTTTATTAAACCAATCAACCCAGCCTATGTTAAGCTTTTCCATACTTTCGACTGATAAATAATCTCCGTTAATAGATTTAACATAATCATACGTCCCATAATAATCCCATTCAGTACAAACAATACGATAGGTTTTCATGAGTTCCTCTATTTTTGTAGAGGTTGTATCATGATAAGCATGAAATGCGATTGAAGTTCTACTCCAATCGATATCTGGACTATAATCTTCAACTACAGATTTTAGATTGTAATGTGTGCCATTAAAGCTAAAAAGTAAAATCTGTCTGTTTGGTGCTTCTTTACGAACAACATTATAAATTTGTATTAAGTTTTTCTTAAAATCCGCATTAAGATATCCGGTGGTATTAAATACAGGCTCATTACTCAGCTCAAAGAAAACCAAATTGTTGTTCTTGTACTTTTTTGAAATTTTAGTCCAAAAATCTAATCTTTCAGCATGATTTCTATTGTAATCGATAGGTTGCGTTATGTCATTATAATCTTTAAATGATTCATTTTCCCCAGTTACATGGTAGTTTATTATAATATTCATTCCAACTGCAATTGCATTTTGTACGCAAGCCTCAATATGTGGCAGCGCTTCATCTACATTCCAATATTCATTCTCTTTGGCTCCTCTTATAGACTTCCATAAATCTGACCAGTATAATCTAACGGTATTGATTTTATATGTATCTCTTAGTTTAATCCAATTATCAACATCTTTAGCAAAAGGCACTCCTTTATCTTGATGTATTTGGGTAATAATCATTGGCACACCTCTTAAGGGAACTCCATTTCTATCCAACAAAGTTCCGTTTTTATTTTTGGGTTCAACCAATTCTGCCGGATCTTCCTCTTTAGGAGAATTAACCTCAACAACTTCTTCTGACACCTCGACATTTATCTTATCACTACTGCAATTAGTAATCAATATTGCGATAGAGAATACAAATATTAGTTTATCATTTTTTAAAAAGACCATATTCTGTTTATTTTAGTTTTTCTGTATTTCAATAAAAAATTATTATTCTTTTATAATCTTAACATGTAAATCTTTTGTTGATAATATTGTTTTAAACATTAAAAAACCTTCTTTGTATTCAAAGTCTATCTCTTTACCTCCTAATAATACTCTTTTAGGTTTATCTGTAAAAATCTTAAAACTAACGTTTCTTTCCTGAGGTTGCCCTGTATAAATGCTTGTAGGTTTTTTAACACTTACATAAAGCTTATTGCTTGTTTGCTCATAACTAATACCTGTTAAAGAAAAATTTCCTTTTTTGTAACCATAACTTAAACCATCGTCTTCATAAAGGGAAAAGCTATTTTTCTCTTTAGGGTATATATATATATCTAGGTCATTAGTTAAACTTCGGCCTATACTTTCCACCTTGGACATCATAGGTATAATGGCTCCAGACCTTATAAACATAGGCACTTCGCTTAGTCTATATTTCTTCTTTATAGTGGTTCCTCCTTTTATCTTTTCTTTACTGTTCCAATCAATCCAATGATCTCCTTTAGGCAAATACACTTCCCTATAGACTTCATCTTTATGGTCGTTTGTTACAGGTGCTATTAAAATTTCTTTTCCAAATAAATATTCATCATCAATGTTATATGTGGCAATATCGTTTTCATAAACCAAAGGAAGTGGACGCATTAAAGAGAGTACATTTCGTTTTATGTTTCCAGCATACGAATAGATATAAGGTATAAGTTTATAGTGTAATGTATTCATGTCTTTATAAATCTTAAAAACCTCCTCTGGTCGTTCCCAAGGCAGTTCCCCTCCCGCCCATTCATTATGGATAGGTGTTGGCCCTAACTGAACGAGCTGTAAGGCCCTAACATACTTAGGTTGTTTTTTCATATAAAACCCTTGAATTTCTGAAGAATAATTAATACCAAACCAACCAGAGTTGACCATTGCTCGTACGGCTCCTTTTAAATTTCCATAATCGGCATAATTACAAAACGGATACCTCTGTATACCTGTATAGCCTGAAGCTAAATAATTTAATGGGCGTGTATCATAATCTTGGACATAGCGCTCTGTTATATTTTTTAACCAAAGCAACCAATAAGCGTTATGCATTTCTTGCCCAGATGCTCCACTTGCCCATTGATCGTAATACTGAATACGCTGTACATGAGAATCTTCTTTAAACCCCGTGACTCCTAAAGAAAAATGTTCTTCATTAAAAAATTGATATAAGATATCCATAGATTCTTTCGATGCAACATCAGGATAAAGGTTTTGGTTTAAGAAGGGCTTCATTTTTCTATGTAATTCAGCATCTTTAATATTTACATCAGTATGAATCCAGTTACTTACTGGATGTCCTTTTTCACTCATATCATGAACCCATTTTTTTGGATTAGGAAACTGTTTATCCCACCAAGTAAATCCGCCAAAATCTGTTGACCAACCTGGTTCGGTACCTATCCCTTCAAACGGAATTCCTCTTTCTTCAAACTCGTTAACCACAGTATTAAACTTAGTTGCCGACCATGTGTTTGTTCCGTATTCACCTCCCGCTCCGTATCCCCTAAAAGCAAGTCCAAAAGCATATTTTGGTAATAAGGCTGGATAACCTGTGGTTTCAAAATAGGTTTTCATTTGCCCCTGTAAGTTCCCTGTATATAAAAGAAAATCCATATTTCCGTTATTTGAAGATACCTCTAATACTTTTGAGGTCTGTTTTCCAAAATCGAAAGAAGTTTCATAAGGATTTAAAAGGGTAAAACCAAAACCTGCTGTTGAAAAAAAAGTGGGAATGGTTACTTCCACTTCTCCTGTAGTTCGCTTTTGGTTAACATATACTGACCAATTGCGAATGTACTTTTCTCTTAAATTGAAATTTTCATACTGAATACCACAACCAAAATAAGCATCTTCATTACCAGAAACATCCATCTTGAACCTGCTCTTTTTATAATTACCGCCCATAACATTAGCTTCTAAAAGCGGTTGCTCTAAAATTAGCCTGCTGTTGTCTGCACCGTATACTGCTAGCCTAAATGGGCTTTGGTAAATACGCAAACTCATACCTTTTGTTTGTAAAAGGTAATAGCCTTGCTTTTCAACAAATTTATGTTTTAAATTTTCAACTCGTGCTTGGTCAATTAATTCTTCATGAATTGGATTTTTTACTTCATCAGACCTTTTAAGCTCTACGCGCACCGTATTATTTCTATAAGGCGTGATATAAACTCGCATTTCCCCTTTTGAAAACACATAGCATTCATTTTGTTTTGAAAGCAATTTAACTTCATCTAAAGCTTTCCAGTCTATTTTTTCCACGTGCTTTGTTAGAGTAGCGTTTGCCCAATTTACCAAATTGGCATTCTTGTTATCACTTTTAGCAAAGGTGTGCAGCTCCAGCACGGTAATACCAGAAATATCTAGGCTAATAGACTCTGGGTTTTGTTTTCCTTTTAACAAAGGTGATTCGTATACTACTTTTCCATCTAGTTTTATTTGTGCTATTGCAGCACCTTCTCCATTCGTGCTATCGTCAATACCCACTAAAGTTTCAAAAGTTTTATATTTTCTATCCAGTTCGTATTTAATACGGGAGCTAGCATGTGTGCCAATACCTTTTTGATAGTTGATACCCAATAAACTAAGATGACCACCATTGAAATTTTTATCTGCTCTGGATTTATACTTACCTTGTTCAGATGCTTCATTCCATTCGTTTGCAAATGGAATATCCGATAAATATATTTCTTGAGCTTTTAAAGTTAAAGTACTAATTAACACTATTAACAGAGTAAGTGTTTTCTGATTCATAAAGATTTGATTTTACTTTTATTTGTGATAACACTAATCCTTAAGGTTATTAACGGTAAATGCAATATGTTTTATAACTTTACATTTATTACTCTCTGTAACACGAGTACTCCTTAAAGAAATAGTAGTTAAATAATTTGAAGTAAAAGTATTTTTACAACTCAATATCTGCCCAAAAAAATGATGCAATTACTAGTTGTTTTGTTGCATTTTAACTACAAACAAAAACTAGTTTTGTTGTAAATATCAATAACTATTAAAATATATTTATTTTATCGATATTGATCTGATCATATAGTCACCCTGTATTTGTTCAAATAGAACCCGTATTCTTTACAGAGTAAACGTAACTATTTTTTTAAATCTGAAGGTTGTATATTAAAATAAGTTTTGAAACATTTAGTAAAATAGGATGGTGAAGAAAAACCTACTTTATATGTAACTTCACTTATATTATAGTCTCCAGACTCCAATAACTCCTTAGCTTTTTCAAGTCTTATCTTTCTAATAAACTCATTAACTGTAACACCTGTAAGCGCTTTTACTTTTCTGTAAAGTTGACTCCTACTTAAAAATAATTCTGATGCCAACAATTCCACTCCTAAATCTGTTTCACTAATATTCTCATTAATGTATTCTAATATTTTTTTAATGAAAGTACTGTCCTGTGTAGTTGTTTTACTCTTGGAGGGCTCAAGAATGCCTTGGTAATGTTTGTTAAATAAAATTTGTCTACTTTTTAATAATTGATTAAGCGTAGCCTTAAGCACATCCATGTCAAAAGGTTTACTTAAATACGCATCTGCACCAGAGTCAATTCCTTTTATACGATCTGCTACCATTGCTTTTGCTGTTAACATCAGTAAAGGAATATGACTAGTTTTTAGGTCCTTTTTAATTAATTCACACATTTCAACACCATCAATAGAAGGCATAACAACATCTGTTAAAATAATATCTGGAGTTTTGTCTTTAGCTACTTCCAGGCCTTTTTGTCCATCTACCGCTGTTAAAACCCGGTATTTACTTTTTAGTTCATTTTTTAGATATTCCCTTAACTCTGAATTATCCTCTACAATTAGTAGTGTATGTTTTTTATCTTGATTTTCTGAAACTTCTTGACTATCTACATCACTATTATTGACGTCTAGAATAGCGTCATCAATATTAGACACTTGAATATTTGTATCTACCTCTAGAGATGGCGTTATATCCATTTCGTTAAATATTTCATTGTCAGAAAAGTGGTCTTTTCCTAAAGGAAAATATATGGTAAATTTTGAGCCCTGACCTAATACACTTTCTACTTCTATTTTTCCTTGGTGTAACTCTACAAAATTTTTAACAAGTCCCAATCCTATACCAGTACTACCGTAATAATTTTTGTTTAACTGTCCAACCTGATAAAATCGCTTAAAGATTTTCTTGTACTCTTTCTGGTCTATTCCCGGACCTGTATCGCTAACAGATATTTTAACCACTTCTTTAACTTGGCCCTCCCCAAGTAAAGACTTATATCCGTTTTCTTTTACTTTACTTACCTCAACATTAATCATTTCGCTATCAGGGGTTACCTTAAAAGCATTAGAAATTAAATTGAACATAATTTTCTCTAACATACTAGGATCTAACCAAACTTTTAAATCATCTACGTTATTTTCAAGATTTAATGTTATATGGCGTTGTATAGCTTCTACCTCAAAGTATTCAACATTATTGGATACTTGATCAAAAATATTAACTTCCTTAGCCTGGATTTTCATTCTATTAGATTCTATTTTCCTAAAATCCATTAATTCATTAATAAGTCGAGATAGCCTACTGGCATTTTTATATATAATTTGATGCTTTCTTTGTATCTCTATTGGATAGTTGTAATCCATTCCGTTTATAATATCTGTTATTGGATTGCTAATAAGGGTTAAAGGAGTTCTAAATTCATGTGATATATTAGTAAAAAACTGAAGCTTTTTTTGATTTAACCTTTCTTCTTGGAGCCTTTTCTCTCGTTCTAACTGAATATCTTGTTTTTGCTTAATTCTTTTGCGCATAAAATAATCGAACATATATAGCCCTACCAAAAGTAATATAGTATATATCAAATACGCTATGTTAGACAACCAAAATGGAGGCAATACTTTTATTTTTAATTCTAAGGGATGTTTGTTCCATATCCCATCATTGTTTGCCGATTTCACTTTAAACACATAATCACCTGAAGCTAAATTCGTATAGGTTGCACTCCTTGTACTACCAACATAATTCCAGTCTCGATCCACCCCTTCTAAATAATAAGCATATTGATTCTTTTCAGGTCGGGTGTTGTTAATCCCCACATATTCTATAGTAAAAACAGATTGATCGTGAGTTAAAATTATATTTTCTGTTTGCGATATTACCTTGCTTAAAGGAGAATTTTCTTCTTCTGGAGACACTTTTTTATTAAAGATTTTAAAATCTGTAAACACCAAGTTACATTCACTGGAATTTATGGGTATTTCTTTAGGGTTAAAATAATTGACCCCTAAATAACTTCCAAAATATAATATTCCTTTATCATCTTTTATAACAGCATTATTATTAAAATCATTAGATAACAATCCGTCTGAAACTGTATATTTTTTTACCTTATGAGTGTTTAAGTTTAAAGAAATGATTCCTGAATTACCACCAAGCCATATCTGACCATCTTCACATTCTATAACTAAAGAAATATAATTTTCTTTAAAATCTTTTATATGGTTTAGGTGTTCCATTTTGTTTGCTTCAGGATTATAAACAAACAAGCCTCCTCCTCCAGTACCTACCAAAATATTTCCGTTTTTAGTTTCAGTTATAGATAATATTTGGTGTATGCCAGAATAGTTTTGTCGCTGTGTAGACATAAGTTCCTTCATTGAAGCAACTGAAAACACACCTTCTTTACTTACATTTATTTTAAAAAGGCCTGATGTTGTTCCTAGCCAAATATTATTATTGGAATCGACATAAACCAACCTTGCGTCAATCTTGTGCAACCCATATGCTTTAAATACAGGCATATTGCAATGGATATATGTTTTATGCTCAGGGTCGTAGTAGTGTAATCCATTTCGAAAGGTTGCAAACCAAATTAAACCGTTAGTATCCTCTGCAATATTCATTATTTTATTAGATTTGAGGCTTCCTTTAGTGTTTTCTGTATTATAATTAATAAACCTATTACTTCCTTTTTTCAACAGATAAACACCTCCGCTCCAACTACCTAACCATACATTTTCCTTACTATCAATTAAAACAGATTGTATGTCATCACTATTTAAGCCCTTGAAATAACTTTCATTATGTTTATTTACATGATAAAACTCTTTTGTACTAGGAACATAAATATCCAATCCACCATCTTCCATACTAATCCATAACCTCCCAGACTTATCTTTTGCAATGTCGGTAGCAGAGCTTGCTTGAAGCGAGTTAGGATTGTTCGCGATGCTTTCAATAGACTGAAATTTACTATATAGCCTATCATGGACACCAATTCCCTTATTATAATAACCTAGCCATATACGCTCATTGGAATCCAAATACAAAGACCATATTGAATTTGATTTTAAACTATTCTTGTCAAATTTATTGTAGGTATAATGCTTGATTATTTTACCGTTTTTACTCAAATGTATCAACCCATCGTTTTCAGTACCACATAAAATTTCATCGTTGCCCATATTAATTATAGACATCACTCTTTTATCTGATAAATCAAATGTATTGATACTATGGTTTTTTTCTGAAATTTTAATGACCCCCTTAGAATTGGTTCCCAGCCAAATATCGTCATCGCTGTCAATAACTATAGACTCTATTGGTGTTTTTACTTTTATTGTATCTTTTTTATAAACTTGAACAAATTCTTCTAAAGTATCATTTTCACTATTAACATGCTTTAGTCCTAGATTTGTTGCAACATATAATTCTCCTCTAGAGTTTATTGCAAAAGAATTTACTGAAAAACCTCCAGTATCTATATTCTTTTCAGAGGAAATCTTAGATATTTTTAAGGTTTCTTTATTAATTCTTAAAACTCCATGATTCAACACACCGAGAATTATATTTCCCGATTTATCTTGAATTATAGCATGCACAGAAACATTTTGGTTCTTTTCTATTCCAGAGACTCCAGTTAAATCAATACGCTCAAACACGTCAAAATCTCTGTTATATAAATTTAAACCATCATTGGTTCCTACCCATAATCTATTTGCATCATCTATGTATGTTGCATAAACTACATCGCTACTTATTGACGATTGATCCTCCCAATTATATTCATATGAGT
Source organism: Joostella atrarenae (assembly GCF_021764745.1). Taxonomy (GTDB): domain Bacteria; phylum Bacteroidota; class Bacteroidia; order Flavobacteriales; family Flavobacteriaceae; genus Galbibacter; species Galbibacter atrarenae. The sequence goes on from NZ_JAETXX010000003.1 coordinate 237,557, forward strand.
TATAATTAATCCCATCAAACCTAATCAGTCCTGCTCCATTAGTCCCGAACCATTTAAATCCATAACGGTCTTCTGTTATTGAATGAACAGGACTTTTGGACATCCCTTCTTTTATATTAACAAAATTAAAATTATTAGTCTGCTCTTGAGAATACATAAAATTTACCCAAACAAGAAGAGCAAAATAAACAATATAAAAATTATTTCGAGGCATTATAGTATTGGTTATAGGAAAGTATAGTTGTGATTTATGAGTGAATAGTTTCAAAAAAACATCCCTCTTTTTTGTTATAATGTAAAATTACATTGAAAAAATAAAAATTCCAAAATAATGGCTATATGGCGTATATATTACAAAATTAGAAAAGTAAAAGAACTTCATGAGGTTCTCCCTGTCAAATGCCGAACCGCTGAGCGTGATTGATATTATTTAGCCACAAAAAAAACGAAGACTTTTGGTTACTCATCTAATATCATTTTTTTATAAGTAACAAAAAAACATAAGTGAACTCTTTGCTCACTTATGTTTTCAAGTGTTTTTTCTCAATAAATACAGTCATACCATATTCATTATTATATCTAGAAACATCAACTTTTATTTAACGCCCTCGATTTTAAACGAATAAGCATGCTTGCAAGGCAAGTTATTATAGTCAAACTTGGGCATATCTATTTCTATACCTGTTTTTGTTTTTTTCCAGTTAAGCTTTTCTTTAATCCCAAGCATTGTAATGTTTGCATTATCCTTAACTTTCACATCTTTAATCAATAATTTTCCATCCGGTAATTTTGGGCTAATACAATACAATACATTTCCCTTTTGTGTAAAAAACACCTCCTTTACAGCAAATCCTTTCTCTGGGTTTACTGTTAACTTCATAATATCGTATGGCACTTTATACCTTCCTCGCTTTGAGTCTCTAATTTCGCCTTCACTCCATTGGCATGATTTGTTGTATGCTGTTGTTTCATAAATGGCTTCACCATTTACATCCATCCAATCTCCAATATCTTTTAATCTTTCCTGCATTATTACTGGAATTCTACCATCTGCTGTCGGCCCAATATCCAGTAAGAAATTACCTCCTCGACTAACAATATCAATTAACATATATACAAATTCTTGAGAAGTATTATAATTACTTAAATTTTCTGTTCTACTGAATCCAAAAGAATGAGCCATTCCTCTATTTTCCTCCCATGGATGAGTAGAATTTGGTAAGCCAGAACCATACTCTGTGGTATAATATCCTCCATGTTTATGACGCGTATCTTCCCCCCATCTATCATTAATAACTACTTCGTCCTTAACCGGAGATTCATTAAACAACCATGTTAACATTTCGGTGGACTTCCATTTGTTATACGGGTGCTCCCATTCTCCATCAGCAAATATAACAGCAGGCTTGTATTTGGTAACCACATCTTTAAATTGGGGTACTAAGTGTTTTTCAGCAAATAAATCGATGTCAGTATTATACAATGGATTAAACCATTCGTATAATGAGTAATATAATCCCATTTTTACATCTGTTTTACGTACAGCCTCCGTTAGCTCTCCAACTAAATCTTTCATAGGTCCCGAATTTGTACTATTCCACGGTCTTCCCCAAGATTCATTGGCTTCTTTGTTAGGCCAAAGAGTATAGCCGTCATGATGTTTAGAAGTAAGCACAACATACTTCGCCCCCGAACCTTCAAGCATAGAGGCCCATTGGTCTGCATCAAATAGCTCGGCCTTAAACTTAGGAACAAAATCTGGGTAAGCAAACGATTCTCCATAATTTTTATCATGAAAAGCCTTTAATTCTTTATGGCTTGTTGTTGTAGAGTCTTTTAAATCTTTCCAATACCACTCGGAATATTCACCTACTTTTGAGAATGCAGGTACCGAATATGGCCCCCAATGTATAAAAATACCGAATTTAGCATCTTTCCACCATTGAGGAAATTCTCTTTTGTCAATATCCTTCCAATCCTTATTTTGGGAAGAAAGCACATTAAAAAAACACAATGCTATTAGAATTAGTTTTGATTTCATAAGTTATAATTAATTTAAATTTATTTTGATGTTTTTTATTCGTTCCTTTAATTAACCATATCGATTAAGTTCAATCCTCGGAAAGTATTACAAAATTACCCTTAAGGTTGTTAAAAGAATAGCACAAATCTTTCATTAACTGTTAAGAATGGTGCACATTATTAAGTTTTTCTTATTAGCAACTATATTGTTTTACGTCTTGTTTACACAGGACTTAACCGCTGCCTCTTATTACAATATACCTAGGGTTACTTGTGGCACTTGTCCTTTGGGGTAAGCCTCTTTTACTTTTTGGTTATATTCAATTCTAAAATCTAAATCAGAAATGTCTTTAAAAAGATAAGATTCCATTATACTTCCTTTTTCTAAACTTAACACGTCATTAACCTCCTTAATTGATTTGAAGTTATATTTTTCTGACAGCCAAGTTGCCCCCCACTTAAAAAAAGGAAATTCTCCAATTGAAGTGGAATACACATTATCTTTAAATTTCAAATTAAGGGTTTCTAATGTAAGCCCTACTGGCTGCCCGTCTTCATCTCTTGTAATGGTCTGTTTTTCACCTGGAATATGCCTTTTATCCTTTGTCGCAAACCAAGCCCAAACCTGTGCATCACGATTGTGTGCTATTATGTTATTACGTATTATATGATCATGGTTCCATACCGCTACATCATGCTCTCGTTTCCAAACATCATACCCTGCCTCGTAGTGCTCAATTAAACCTGTTTTTCTTTTCTGTTCCCTTAAGACAAAACCTTCTTTATTTCCTACTAAAATATTACGTTCAATAAGACACTTTGGAGAACTAGATAAAGAGATACCACCTGCCATACCCCAAGCATTAAACGTAGACCTCAATCCATTTTTCACAATTACGTTATCATGAGCATACAACTCATAAGAAATCTCATAAAAAACTCCTGCATTCTGATTTTCTATAATAAAACTGTTACGTACTTCTCCTTTTTCATTTCCTACATCATACCAAATACCGTTACCACAATTATTTTTCACTATACACTTATCTATAACAAAATCTCTAGTAAATAATATTTTGTTTCCTCCGGCTGCCCAATCTAATTTATATCCTTTCCAGCCATTATTTTCAATCAAACACTCAGTCATAAGGCTATGATGTGCAGCAAAGGCCGTAAAACCAAACTGGCCGTTATTCTTAAAAACACATTTGTTTATTGTAGCATATTTCCCCCTAAAATCTGCTCCTATACTGTTGTTCTTTTCAAAAACACAGTTTTCTACCACTAAATAATCGCCATTTATTTCTAAAGCTCCTTTTAGCGCATGATTTGCAGCTTGTGTAAAAGATATCCCCTTAATATGGATATAATTTCCTGAAACCAACATACCATGCGTGCGCACAGATACCTCAATCTGATATTCTGTTGTTGGCTTTCCTGCTTTTATTAATGACTCGTTAGAAGCATTTTGGAAATAAATTTTGCCATTTATATCATCACAAAAAAAAGTTCCTCTAGTTAATCTATCCTTTTCCAATACTTGATGAAGTGGTATACCCAATATCCACATCTGCTCCCTTTTCCCTATTAGTTTATGGTAATCATTATCTGGATAGTACGAACGCTTATCGGTTTTTAAAAGCGACTCCCATTCAGAGACATAGATATTCTCCCCATTTACTACTTCGTGCAAACTCCAATCTGACAAAACATTGGCGCCAGAAATCTCTACCTCTTCGCCTTCAGCAGCTATAAAACTAATTGGGTTCTCTTTTGTGCCGCTAATATTTACATTTACAAACTCTCGATATATTCCTGTATGTATAATTACATTATCACCAGGCTTCAACCTATCTATGACTTCACTAATGGTTCTAGTTTGCAAATCATTAGATATATTCAGTAGTTTCTTTTTAGATACATGATAATCTTTTGCATGAATGAATCCGCACAGCATTAACATACATACAATGAATGTTTGTGTTCTACTTGTTATTTTTTTCATGTTTATTTTTTAATTTATTTTTTCTATCCCTACATAATAAGCAGAAAATAATTTCTCCTTATCATCTATAAAATCTGTTCTTAACTTGTGAAAACCTTTATTTACCGACAATTCTATAGCAACATAACTTTTATCTTTATTTATATCTACAGTAACTTCTTTTCCATCTACCGAAACTTGAGCTTTTTTTATATCAATACTTTCTCCTTTCACTAATTCTGGAATATTAGTGTTCAAAACCCCCGGATATGCCGGCATCTTACTAAACAAAGCCTTCTGCTCTTCTGGTGGCCATCTATAAAGTTTAAAACGATACCTACCTGTTTCCATAAATTTTGTGGCATACCACCCTGTAATTTTTACAGGAATACGAATATGCCTTTGATGCCATGGTACTTCAGGAAAATTCTCATCAGGATGTAAATCCATAGTATTAATAATGGTTTCAGGTTCTTCTTTGGTTCCTAGATAAATAGCAGGATATCCACTCAAATCAGGTTTAATATCCAACCACCATTTTTCATATTCATCTCTCAGTTCTTTTACTTTTTCAGGGTACTTATTAGCTATATCTATTCTTTGCTCAGGGTCTGTGTTTAAATCATATAACTCTTTCCCATTTATCAACCTCCATTTGTTTTGCATTGTTGCACTTCTCCTCCATTTCTCTGGATACTCAAGGCGTTGAGAATCTGTAATTAAAGTTCGTTTTCGCATAGTATCCGTTCTTCCTCCAATCAGATCCCAAAGGCTTTCACCATCGAACTTAATATGCTTTTCATTTTTAATTGAAAGCATTTCTAATAAAGTAGGAAAAACATCTACATGAGCCGTTAGAGCGTCAATATCTCGGCCAGGCTTTACTCCACCATTTGGCCAACGTATAAAGAAAGGAACTCTATGCCCACCCTCATACATGCTCACCTTACTGCCTCGCATACCTGCATTGTAACCTTTAACAACATAACCATCCCATTCATCTAATACTAAGCCTGCATGATTGGTTGTTCCGTTATCAGACATAAATATTACGATTGTATTATCCTCAATTCCCAACGAGTCTAATGACCTCATCATATTCCCAATATTATAATCTAGATTATCAATCATTCCATAATAAAAAGGGTCTACAATACTATCATTATCTTGGTATTTATCGCTATACTTATTTTCTACATAATGTGGACTGTGAGGAGCATTAGTTGAAACATAACAGAAAAATGGCTCTTTGGTATCTGATTTTTCTTTGATGAATTTAGTGGCACTTTCAAACCAAACATCAGTACAATACCCATTATACTTTTCTGGTTTTCCATTGTGAAAATAAGTATCATTATAATAATTATTATTCCAAAAATCAGGCTGCTGTCCTACACCGCCACCACCATGAACTAAAACTTCATCAAACCCTCTGTCTTGTGGTCTAAAAGGGATATTATCCCCTAAATGCCACTTTCCAAAAATTCCTGTTTTATAGCCTTCTTTTCTGAGTACCTCCGCTATAGTTATTTCATTTTCTCTCAAAAGTGACCTACCTCCTACCGTATGCCACACACCAGTACGGTTAGCGTAATGCCCAGTTAATAACGCTGCACGCGTTGGTGAACATGTAGGACTTACATGAAAATCTGTTAAACGGGTACTCTCTTGATATAACTTATCTATATTAGGTGTTTTTAACCATGGATTACCGTGGCAAGACATATCACCATACCCTTGATCATCGGTGACTATTAAAAGTATATTGGGCATTTGTGTCTTGTTATTGGTTTGGGGTAGCATAGGCATACTGAAAAGCAGCAGAACTACTCCAAAAAATAAACACTTATACGTCATAATAATTACTTTAATTGCTTTACACTAACAGTTTTAGAAACTCTAATATCTTGAGAAGAACTACCTATTAAAATTTCAAAATCACCTTTTTCTATCTCCCACTTTCTCTTGTTTGGATTCCAAAATGAAAAATCATCTTTATCCAACTCAAATTTTAAAGTAACTGTTTCTCCTTTTTTAATATATACTCTTTTAAACTCACGAAGCTTTTGGGTAGGCTGTACAAATTTAGATTTCACATCTTTTATATAGAGTTGTACAACCTCATCTCCAGAAAAGTTTCCTGTATTGGAAACGTTTAACTGAACTTTTAAAACATTATCGTCCTTAAACTTTATTTTAGAATTCAAATTCAAATCAGCATACTCAAATGAAGAGTAGCTCAGCCCATGCCCAAAAGGATAAGCCACCTCGCCTTTAAAATACCAATAAGTTCTTCCTTTAGTAATGTCGTAATCTGTAATATCTGGCAACTGGTTTACATTCTTATAAAAAGTAACCGGAAGTTTTCCTGATGGGTTATAATCACCAAACAATACATCTGCAATAGCTATCCCTCCCAATTGCCCAGGATACCATGCCTCTATAATACTTGGGATGTTTTTAAATGCCCAAGGTTCACTTAAAGGTGTTCCATTTAAAAGTACTAAAACTGTATTTTTATTTACAGCATACACCTTTTTCAACAATTCCATTTGCACTTCTGGTAAATTTAAGGTTGAACGATCCAAGCCTTCTTTAGCCAAATGTAAGTTTGTACCCAAAACGACTACTGCAACTTCTGCGTCTTTAGCTGCTTTTACCGCTCTCTCAAATCCTGTTGGGTAAGCTTCATTTATTCTACATCCTGGCTGATAATTAGTTTTATCATACCCTACTTTTTCCCTTATACCAGAAAACGTGGTAACTTTAAAACTAGGCTCACCAGAATACCCTCCCATTTCAGCAAAATCTGCGTTAGGCCCAATAACAGCAATGCTTTTTAAAGCATTTTTATCAAGCGGTAAGGTGTTATTTTCATTTTTAAGCAATACTATTGATTCTCTTGCTGCTCTTAAGGATAAATCCCTATTTTCTTTGCTATCTAACTTGGTTACAGGAATTTTATAAAAAGGTACCTTCTCATTATTATCAAACTCCCCTAACTGAAATCTCTTTTTAAATATGCGCTCAACTGCTTTATCTATCTGTTTTTCTGTTATATACCCTTTTTTATATGCATTAGGTAAATATTTATCATATAAAAATTGCTCTGTTTCACAAGTTTCACATTCCATGTCGGTACCAGCAATGACCGCTAATGCAACTGCCTTTTCTCTATCTTCTTCATATTTATGTGTATTTATAATATCGCTAATAGCACCACAATCAGAAACTACAAAACCATCAAAACCCCATTCTTTCCTTAACACATCATTCAAAAGCCAACTATTTGCACTCGCTGGAACATTATTAACAGCATTATAAGCACTCATCACAGAACCAACTCCTCCTTCTTGTACCGCAGCCTTAAAAGCTGGGAAATAATATTCTCTTAGCTGCCTTTCGGGCACATTTGATGAACCATCATGTCTATTAATTTCACTGTTATTAGCTACAAAATGCTTTGCAGTCGCTACTGTTTTTAAATATTTTGAACCTTCACCTTGTAATCCGTCTATAAAAGCTACTGCCATTTTAGATTGCAAATATGGATCTTCCGTATAAGACTCCTCTGTTCTCCCCCAACGTGGGTCACGAAGCATATTAATTGTTGGTGACCAATAAGTTAGCTTTTTCCCATAAACATTATGATGTATTCTCGCTTCATCCGAAATGGCTGTAGAAATTTCTTTAACCAATCTTGGGTTCCATGTACTTCCCAACCCTATAATTTGTGGAAAAACCGTAGCGTTACCGGACCTAGCTAAACCATGTAAAGCCTCATTCCAATATCCTCCATCAAGACAAATAGTGGTTTCATTCGTTAAATCTTCTTCAGGATTGTTATTTATATAAGAATCATAATCGTTACCAAACTGATACTCTCCCTCTGCCATAGGCCTGTTATTGCTTGCACCATAAGAAACAACCCCTAATCTTTCTATTCCAGGAGCTAAATGACTCAATTGAGCTATTTTTTCTTCAATAGTCATATGTGAAACCAAATCTTTGGTTCGCTCTTCAAAAGATAAATTTGTGTACTGAAACTTATACTCAAACTCAGACTGAGCCATTACTTTTTTTTGAACCATCATTGAAAGCGCAAAAAGAACAGTGCCCTTAAATATTTTATTCATTATATCAAAAATTAGATTTTTACATTAATTGTGCTCACAAAATTACTCTGCCACCACCGAGTAACAATAACAACCCTGAAGCACTTAATAATACTTTTGATGCAAATCTGGTTTGAGTCGTTGAATTTAATTGGACTTTCCATAATCAAGGACATTGATAAAAAAAACCAAGTTAAACGTTAACCTGGGATTAAAGCAAGACCTCTACGCTTGGTATAGAAACAACCTAGTATTTCAAAAAAACATATTGATTACAATTAAGTTTTTCACTATTAGCCTCTTATATTTATATGCTTATTTAAGGTTGATTTTAAATCTTCAACAATTGTTTTAAACTCTTTTTTATGTGCAAGATTTATATTCTCTTGAGGGTCTGATAAATTGTCATAAAGCATATCGGAAATAAATCTTCCTTCACTATCTAAGTATTGGGTATAGCTAAATTGTTTTGATTTTATAGTTTCGGCGTTATGAAACCTTGCATATACATATTTGTTAATTATATGATTAGGAGAATTTAAAATTTCTGCAAAGCTATTACCATCTAGGTGTTCTGGTTCTTTTACATTGGTTAATTCACATAGTGTTGGGTAAATATCCAACATACTAATTAGAGAAGTGGTTCGTCTACCTTTAGTTTCATTAACTTTTTTTACAATTAACGGAGTAATTAAAGCATTGGTAAAACACGATTGCTTACACCATAAAGCATGCTCTCCCAAATTCCATCCATGATCGCCAGACAATAAAACAATAGTATTATCATAAAGATTGTTTTCTTTTAATGTCCTTATAATTTCACCTATCTGTGCGTCTACATAACTAACCGATGCGTAATAACCATGCCTTAACTTTTTAGCCTGAGAGGCTGGTATTGGTATTGTATCGTTGCTTATATTGGTATAACTGCGCAATTCTCCATAATTATGCTTTGCTTCTACAGGAGCGTCTAAAGGAAAAAAATCATTTTCCGCTAAGTCAATTTCTTCTTCATTATACATATCCCAATATTTTTTAGGAGCATTAAAAGGCAAGTGAGGTCTTATGAAACCTACTCCTAATAAGAAAGGCTTATTAGACTTAGCCAGCAAGTTAATCTTCTCTACGGCTATAGCTGCAGTTTTACCATCATAATATGCGTCATCTGAAACGTTAGCACTTTCCCATGCGGGACCTGCTGCTCCTAATGGTAAATTGGTCTTTTTGGTATACTCATTTTCTTCTGATTGATAATCTCTCCATAATTCCTGTTGCTTTAAGGTATTGGGATAATCTGGTCTACAAGGCATTTCACTCCATCCCTCTAAGGCATCATCGGGATGATGAAAAATCTTCCCAATAGAACAAGTGTAATAGCCATTATTCTTAAAGTGTTCTGGCATCGTTACACTATTGGGAGCATCTTCATCAACACGAGCACCATAATCTACAAATCTTGTATATGTAGGGTGTAGCCCTGTTAATATACTTGCTCTTGATGCTCCACATACAGGTACAGATGCATAGGCATTAGTAAATACCATACTATTGTTTGCTAGGGCGTCTATATTTGGAGATTTAATGTGTGACTTTCCAAAACAATTTAATTCTGGTCTTAAATCATCAATAAAAATGATTAAAACATTTGGTTTCTCAACAGTTGGTATTTGTGCTTGCGTTTTTTGTTCTTTATTGGCAACAATTACTATTGTAAAAACAACAATAAAAATAACACCAATTTTTTTTAGGTATTTCATAATCTATTAAGGTGTATAAACTTTTCCAACTTCTTTTAATCTTTGTACTACATTTTCATCCAGTAAACCGTTTGTATTTGGAGCCACGTTTAGCAATAAGTTACAGTTTCTCTTACCCAGAACTTTTAAATGTCCATTAACAATTTCATCTACAGACATCAACTCTTCTGTCGGGAAACTTTCTTTCCAAAACCACTTACTCTGTATGGTCGGCCCTTGGTGCGAGGCATAAGTATTGTCCTCTGGAGCCCAGGCCCAATCTCCAAGCGGCTCCTCAAAATGAAGAAAGTCATTTATTTCGTAAGCTTCTTTAAGTGTAATATACTCTCTACTGTCGGGATCCATTTGATATCCTTTACCACCTCTATCTCTATTAAAAACACGCTGTACTTGGTAATGGTCCGTTACCATTATTCCTGGCTGCAATGACTTTATATAACCAACAATTTCATCATAGTCAGCTCTATTCCAAACCGTGCCACAATTGCCCCAACCATCAATAGTTAATGTTGGAATCTCACCAAAGTTTGTCAATAATTCTTTTAACTGTTTTTTTATTAAAACTATATCTTGACTAGTAATCGTATCCTCAATACCAAGAGTTCTATCCCAAATAGAAAAGTAGAAGTGTGGTTCTATATCTCTTTTTCTAAATTCATCAACATACTCTTTTATTATATCTCTTCCCTTTAGAGGTGTAGAAGCAACATCATAATCTGTAGTTTCCGTATCCCATAAACAAAATCCATCATGATGCTTTGTTGTTAAAACAGCATATTTCATTTTAGCAGATTTAGCAGCATCTGCCCATTGACCTGCATCTAACTTTTTAGGGTTAAAAGATGCTGGGTCTTTGCCCGAATCCACCCATTCAATCTCATAATAAGTCCCCATATTAAAATGGATGAACATACCAAATTTCAACTTTATAAATTCTTCTCTTAGTTTTTCCAATGAATATTGATAATCTGAAATTTCTACTACCTGAAGAACTCCCTCTTTAGGCCTTTTTGACTCGTTCTTACATGAAAACAGTAATACTATCCCTAAAAAGATTATTAATATATTTCTAAAACAAAAAATCATATATGACTATTTTTATCCATTTTTAATATATATAACCCGTTATCTAATCCTGACACGTTAATTGATTTTAAATTATTGCATTGTTTAAAAAGCGAACTTCCTCCCCTAAAATATTTTATGTCGAATTTTATCTGCATCAAGCGCTTTGTAAAAAAACCAATTCTATAATGCACCATAACCTTGATTGTTTCACCTAGTCGTGCGGAAGTTTGAGTTTGAACAACAACGTTTGCTGTATTTTGAGAAAAAGTAAGTATCAAGTAGATACTCTTAAAAATTGATATTATTCTTGTTTTATAATTATAAAGTTTAATTGGTTTTAGTTAGAGCAAAATATATTATACTGCTAAAAAGGAATGAAAAAAATGAAGCCTATTGTATAAATTTTGTTGCGCACCGCAAACTACCCAAGTAATACAAGTAATACAAGTAATTACAATCCAACCATTTCCTGTCACTTACACTCTTAGGAAGCCATTCCATTTGGGAAAAACAACTTCTAAACAATAATGAGGCTAGGTGTATATTAGCAAAATAAACACAATAAACACTTGATTTTAAAATAATATCAATGATTGAGTTTTGTATAATTTTGTCTTCATAAAATTTAGTTTATTTGGTTAATAATACTCAGAAATTATAATATAGAGATAGTTAAAGAGTCCTGTACCCTTCATTAGACTAAACTGTGCTTGAGAAAGCTTAGGTGTTGTCATTTTAGATATTACAAGAAAAATTCAAAACCTATCATCTTAGTATAACTAAAATCTGTAGAATTAAGTCATGCTAAAGCCAATCATAAGTAAGTTTATTAAGGTTTAGAAACACCATTCAAAAACGTATATTAATTCAAAATTTCAGGATTTGGTTATTTTTAACCTAATCCCGTTTTCTAATCTATCTAAAAATTAATCACCTTTTCTAAGGCCTCAGCTGTATCTTTTTGCATAAAATTAGCCTGATATAAAATGGTAGTTGTTACAGATGAATGTCTGTAAAGCTTTTGAAGCATTTGTATAGGAATTTTATCTCCAGATATATTACCAAAACTATGGCGCGCTATATGCATACTTATTTTCTTATCAATACCAACTATTTCAGCAACTGTTTCCAATCTTCTATTAAAATTTCTTGTTGCTGTTTTAATTCTTGTACGTAATAGTTTATCGTCATTTAAATTTACCCCTTCTAATTCTTTAAATAAATAAATTGAAGTTTCTGTTCTTTCCAATTTTATCATAATTTTTAAAACCTTATCAGGTACAGATAGGGTAACTAACTTAGAATTCTTCCCCATTCTATAATGCAATTTACCATCATAAAAATCACTCCATTTTAATTTAAGCACATCACTAACCCTAATCCCTGCAAAATAAAAACTAAGCAACCATACATTTAAGGCATACTCCTGAGCTTCACTTAATCCTTTTATATTTTCAAGCAATTTAATTTCTTGAATATTCAACCCTACCTTTCTGGATTCAGGAAATTTTATTTGGTGTTTTCCCTTTCCAAACGGATAATTTTGAGCGTTTACTATGGACTTAGAAATAGCTAAATTATAGATTGTTCTTAATGTAATCATATAATTTGCAATTGTTCTAGCCACTATATTCCTTTTTTGTTCTAAATAAAGTTCAAATTCTTTAATTAAATCAATATTTAACTCATCAAAGTTTAGGTTGTCTTTATTTATTAAGCTTTTATTGACTTTTGATAGCTTTGTAATTATAAGTTGATTTATTTCTAAACAATCTGGATGTGATTTCTTAACTCTACAATTTTTAACATCCCATTGATTTAATCTTATTGTCTGACCAATATATATGTACGAGGGTTTCCTATCCTTAATAATCCTTATGGCTATAGGATGAAGATTTTTAGAATTAGATCTCTTAATTAAAAATGGAGTTATTGATGACATAAGTAATTGATATTTAAATAAAAGTACGATACTTAATAATTATCCTTTGCTAAAACATAGCTAAAACATTCTTTGATTTCATTTGCTTTTAATTAATACTAAACAAAATTAAAAGAACCTTAAACAATTGATTTTAAAGGTATTTATATTATTATGATATATACTGCTCAAAATTCATAACCCGGAGGTCTCGGGTTCAATTCCCGATCTCGCTACAACAAAAACCAGAACATCTGTTCTGGTTTTTTTATTTTTTGCAATCATCTTCTCATTAATTTTTCACGCAACATTATCATAAAAATAAACTTCTATTTTTTAAAAAGACTTTTGTAAATTTGAAGCTATTCAACTTAAAAAATATAGAATGAAGTTATTTCGTTTCCTCTCCATTATTTCTATTGGAATTCTTTTAATACAATGCAAAGAAAATAAAAACACCTCCTCTGAAGCTGATAAAGATAACGCAGCTAATACTAAAACTTCAGAAAAACCCTCAGACATAAAAGCCCCAAAAGGAATGGTTTGGATTCCAGGAGGAAGTTACACTCAAGGAGCAAGAGCGAATGATAAATTTGCACTGAAACATGAAAACCCTGCACACCCTGTTTCTGTAAATGGTTTTTTTATGGACGAAACAGAAGTAACTAACAAAGAGTTCGCTAAGTTTATTAAAGAAACAGGATATGTTACTGTTGCTGAAAGACCTATAGAATGGGAAGAAATAAAAAAGCAAGTCCCTCCAGGAACACCTAGACCGCATGATTCTGTATTACGCCCTGGGTCTCTACTTTTTAAGAAAACTAAGAACAGCGTTCCTAATTTATATGACTTTTCTCAATGGTGGGAATGGAAAATTGGAGCCGATTGGAAACATCCAAAAGGACCAGACAGCTCTATTGAAGGTAAAGATGATTACCCAGTAGTACATATTGCATATGAAGACGCAGTGGCTTACTGTGAATGGGCAGGAAGAAGACTTCCTACAGAAGCAGAATGGGAGTTTGCAGCAAATGGAGGCCTCCATGATAAAATGTACACTTGGGGAGACGACGATAGCAAACTAACAAAAAATGCAAATACTTGGACAGGAGAATTTCCTACTGAAAACACAGAAGTAGATGGATTTGAAAATAAAGCTCCTGTAAAATCTTTCCCTCCTAACTCTTATGGTTTATATGAAATAAGTGGAAATGTATGGGAATGGACACAAGATTGGTATAATGTTAATTATTACAGTCAGGTTTTAGATAAAGGCGAAGTAAACAATCCTAAAGGTGCGACCGAGCCTTACAATCCAAACAATCCTTATGCAAGAGAAAAAGTTATAAAAGGAGGTTCTTTTTTATGTAGCGACACCTACTGTGCGAGTTACAGAATATCAGCGAGAATGGCTACTGCAATAGATTCTGGTCAAGAACACTTAGGTTTTAGAACCGTAGCAACTCCAGAGATGCTATCTAAATAAATTATTCTCCTAAAACCGTTATTACAGGTTTATGGAGAATCGAAAAATTACAGGAATTAGCTATAAAACAGTATTCATTAGCTTTATGATGCAGTTTTATAGCTTTTTCTTTCATAGAAAGATCAGCTACCACTATTTTAGGGTTTAATGTAACTAGTGTAAACTTCCCCTTCCCGCCTACTTCCTCCTCCATTATTCCAGTAGCTTCATCTACATAATCTAACACCACAACTCCAGCGGTTGCGCAAAAATGTAAATACCATAACATATGGCAACTCGCTAAAGACGATAAAAATAAATCTTCAGGATTATGTTTCTCCTTATCTCCTCGAAATGCAGGATCTGATGAAGCCATAATTGTTGTTTTATTTTTTACTGAAATGGAATGGCTTCGCTCGTAAGATTTATAATCAGTAGTCCCGTTTCCTTTATTTCCGATCCATTTAATTACAGCTGTATAATTATGTTTTTTCGACATCTAAAATTATATATGATAACCAAAAATACAATTATATTAAATAAGCACCATCAAGTAAAATTGATGTAATCATTATAATAAACCTTTAATATTTGTGTGCATATTACTATTTAATTAAACTATCGTTATATAAGTAAATAAAATTGCCTTAATCATTCAGAAATACTTAATTTTATATTTTCATAGCAGAAAATAAAACTTAGGTGAAAATAGGTATCGCAGCAGATCATGCAGGATTTGAAGTAAAAGAAGAATTAAAAAAACTTCTTACTAAATATAATTACGAATTTGAAGATTTTGGAGCGCATACTTATAATGCTACAGATGATTATTCAGATATAATCATTCCATTAGCCTTAGCTATTTCAGAAGGAAGAATAAAAAAAGGGATTGCTATCTGCGGAAGCGGAGTTGGCGTTTCTATAGCTGCCAACAAGTTTGCGGGTGTTCGCGCAACATTAATTACAGAAAACTATTCTGCCCATCAAGGTGTAGAACATGATGATATGAATTTAATGTGTTTAGGTGGTAGAGTTATTGGTGTTTCTCTAATCTGGGAACTTACCGAAACTTTTATCAAAGCCGAATTCCAAGATGAAGAGCGTTTTAAAAGAAGGCTAAATAAAGTTTTAGCTATTGAAAAAGAAAATTTTAAAAAGAATAAACAATAGAAATTGAATATGAAAAATTTTGACTTTGGTATCGTTGGTCTAGGAGTAATGGGAAGAAATTTGCTGTTAAATATGGCAGATCATAGCTTCTCTGTAGCTGGTTTGGATTTAGACCCAGAAAAGGCTGCTTCTTTAGAAAATGAAGCTGATGAGAAACATATCGTGAAAGGAACAACAGATGCGAAAGAATTTGTTCAGCTTATTGAAAAACCTAGAGCTATTATGCTTCTAGTTCCTGCAGGTAAGCCTGTTGACAGTGTAATAGATAGTCTTTTACCACATTTGGAAGATGGAGATATTGTTGTAGATGGTGGTAATTCTTATTTTGAAGATACCAATAGAAGAGTAAAAGAGCTTGCAGATAAAGGAATTCATTTCTTCGGAATGGGAATCTCAGGTGGAGAAAAGGGAGCTCGTTTTGGTCCTAGTATGATGCCTGGAGGTAATGAGAGTGCTTACGAAAGACTACGTCCAATTTTTGAAGCTGTTGCTGCAAAAGTAGACGGAGAGCCATGTGTTACATACCTTGGTCGTGGTTCCGCTGGAAACTATGTGAAAATGGTTCATAACGGAATTGAATATGCAATTATGCAATTGCTAGCAGAAACGTACGACCTTTTAAAACGTGGATATAACTTTACAGATGATGAAGTACAGAAAGTTTTTGAAGCTTGGAATAAAACTGAATTACAATCTTATTTAGTAGAAATTACAGCTGCTATTCTTAAAAAGGAAGATAATATTACTGGAGAGCGATTGGTAAGCCTTATTTCTGATACTGCAAAAGCAAAAGGAACAGGGAAATGGACTTCTCAAAGTGCAATGGATATACAGGCTCCTGTACCATCTATAGATCTTGCAGTAACAATGAGAGATATTTCAAAATATAAAGAAGAACGTATTAAAGCTTCAGAAATTTATTCTTGGAATGGAAACCCTGAAGACATTAGCAAAGAAAATTTAGTAGCTCAGTTTAAAGATGCTTTCTACTTTGCAATGGTTACGATATATGCTCAAGGTATGGCACAGTTAACTATTGCTTCAAATGAATTTGATTACGGATTAAACTTAGATGAAGTAGCCAAAATATGGCGCGGTGGTTGTATTATTAGAGCTGCTGTTCTTGAAGATTTCAGAAAAGCGTATAAAGCAGATGCATCCTTACCTAATTTATTATTAGATAAAGGAATTTCTGATAAAGTGAATCCGCATCAAAAAGCAATGAGAGAAACAGTAAAAAGAGGAATAGATAAAGGAATTCCTATGTCTGTATTCAGTGCTACCTTATCTTATTTTGATGCCTATAAAAGTGAGGTGCTACCAACCAATCTTATACAAGCACAAAGAGATTATTTTGGAGCTCACAAATACGAAAGAATAGATAAAGAAGGTATTTTCCACACAGAATGGGATGAAAAATAACATTCTGTAAATTAAAAAAAATATGAAAACGAATAAAAAGGTAACCCCTACAGTAATTGTTATATTTGGAGGTACTGGAGATCTTGCTAAAAGAAAACTGATTCCTGCATTTTACAATTTATTTATTGAAAATTGGATGCCTGAAAATTTCGCCATTTACGGGTTAGGAAGAACTGAGCTAAGTGACGATGAGTATCGAGAAAACCTACATGAAGGGTTAGTTGATTTCTCTAGAAGTGGTGCTCCAGATGATGAGCAGTGGAATAAATTCAAACAATCTCTTCATTATTTTACATCAAATATAAATGACGAAAAATCATATACGGAACTTCTAAAAAAAGTAGAAGCATGTGATGACGATTGGGGTGTAAGAGCAAATAGATTGTTCTATTTATCTGTATCTCCTAGATTTATTGAGAGTTCTACACAGAATATTAGTGGATCTGGCTTGGCATGTGATAAAACTAAAGATAGAATTATTATTGAAAAGCCTTTTGGATATGATAAAGCTTCCGCTGTAGAACTCAATCAAATGCTTACTAAAACATTTGATGAAGAACAGATTTTTAGAATTGATCACTATTTAGGAAAAGAAACCGTACAAAACATCCTCGCTTTCCGTTTTGCGAACACTTTATTCGAACCACTTTGGAATAGAAACTATATCGATTCTGTACAAATAACGGTTGCCGAAGAAGTTGGTGTAGAAGATCGTGGCGGGTATTATGAAGGAGCTGGTGCATTGAGAGATATGATTCAAAACCACTTACTTCAGATTCTTTGTATGGTTGCAATGGAGCCACCTGCATCTTTTGATGCTGAAGAGATTCGTAGTAGAAAATACGACGCTCTAAAAGCCATCCGAAGAATAAAACCTGAAGAAGTACATCATTATGCTGTTCGTGGGCAATATGGAGAAGGCTGGATAAAAGGCGAAAAAGTTCCTGGATATAGAGATGAAAATGGAGTTGATAAAAAATCGAATACTGAAACGTATGCAGCTATAAAATTCTATTTAGATAATTGGAGATGGCAAAACGTTCCTTTCTACTTAAGAACAGGTAAGCGTATGCAAGAAAAAACGTCTTCTATTACTATTCAGTTTAAACCTGTTCCACATGCATCTTTTCCTGCTACACAAGTAGATAGCATCAAGCCAAATAGACTAACTATTAATATCCAACCACAAATGGATATTAGACTTAGATTTATGACAAAACGTACAGGATTAGAAATGAATCTCAATCCTTCAGAAATGATTTTTGATTATGATACAGGGTCTAAACAAACTCCAGAAGCATACGAGACTTTATTATTGGATGCTATGGTTGGAGACACTACGCTCTTTATGAGATCTGATCAGATTGAGGAAGCTTGGGATGTAATCTCAACCATTCAAGAAGCATGGGAAAATAGAGATTCTTTAGACTTTCCAGATTATCCTGCAGGTAGCTGGGGACCAGAAACAGCCGAAGCATTAATTGCTCGAAACGGACATGTTTGGGCTGTAAATAAACATACAAAAGATAAAAAATAACAATGGTTAAAGTATTTGAAAATACAGATAATTTAAATCAGAAATTAGCGACACTTTTTGTTGAAAAAGCTCAAGAAGCAATTGAGGCTAACGGTAAATTTACAGTTGCGTTAACTGGAGGTTCCTCTCCAGCGGGACTGCATCGTTTATTAGCTTCAGATACCTATAAAAATAAAGTAGATTGGAATAAAACATATATTTTTTGGGGAGACGAACGTTGGGTTCCTTTAGATGATGAAAAGAGTAATGCTGGAGCTGCTTTTAAAGACTTCTTAAATAATATTCCTATTCCTGAAGGAAATGTGTTTCCTATGTGGAAAAAAGGTTTTGAGCCTGAAGCATACGCTAAAGAATATGAAACGATTTTGGACAACCATTTAGAAGATGGTGATAAATTTGACCTTATTATTTTAGGAATGGGAGATGATGGCCATACAGCCTCATTGTTCCCAAATCAAGAAGTTATTCTTAAGGAAAAAGAAAAGAAAGTAGCTGCCTATTTTCTTGCACCTCAAGACATGTATAGAATTACACTTACAGCTCCGCTAATTAATAAAGCAAAACAAATTGTATTTATAGTTTTTGGAGAGAAAAAATCAAATGCACTTTATGAAGTAATAGAAGGAAAAAGTAATAGCAATTTATATCCTTCTCAACTTATAAATAAAGGTAGTAAAAATGTAACTTGGATGGTAGATAAAGCTGCTGCCAGTAAGCTTAGTTTATAAAATTATATCTTTTTTATATAAAAACAGCCAATACTTTTGTATTGGCTGTTTTCGTTCTAATCAATAAAAATCTACTAATCTAATTCTTTTACCATTTAAAATGAGTTCGAAATAATTTGTTCGAATAATTCTTGCTTTCCACTTATTTGTTTAGGCTCCCCACTAGCCTTCGCTATCTCACTAAGCTGCTCTAATGAAAGCTCTTTATTTTCAAATTTCGCCCCGTTTCCAGTATCATAACTTTGGTAACGTTCTTTGCGTAATTTTTTATAGTCTGTATTTTCTAAAACGTGATCAGCACAAATAAGTCCACGAGCAAAAGCATCCATTCCAGAGATATGAGCGATGAATTTATCTTCTAAATCGGTTGAATTTCTTCTAACTTTTGCATCGAAATTTATTCCTCCTCCTTGGATTCCTCCTCCTTGGAGAATTACCAACATCGCTTCTGTTATTTCGTAAAGGTTTAATGGAAACTGATCTGTATCCCATCCATTTTGATAATCTCCCCTATTCGCGTCTATACTTCCTAAGAGTCCATTATCTACCGCTACCTGAAGTTCATGCTCAAAAGTATGCCCGGCAAGCGTGGCATGATTCACCTCAATATTTAATTTAAAATCGTTTTGAAGTCCATATTTATTTATGAATCCGATAGAAGTCGCAGCATCAAAGTCATATTGGTGTTTAGTAGGCTCCATTGGTTTAGGCTCAATTAGAAAAGTTCCCTCAAAGCCTTGTTTTCTAGCATAATCTTTACAAATTGTCAAAAAATTCGCCAAGTGATCTTGCTCTCTACGCATGTCTGTATTGAGCAAACTCATGTATCCTTCTCTTCCTCCCCAAAAAACATAATTTTCACCACCAAGAGCTAAAGTAGCATCAATAGCTATTTTTGCTTGTGCTCCAGCATATGCCAACACATCAAAATTTGGATTTGTCGCTGCCCCGTTCATATATCGAGGATTACTAAATAAATTAGAAGTCCCCCACAGTAGTTTTATACCAGTATCTTCTTGCTTTTGTTTTGCATAAGCTACCATTTCTTGAATTCGATTTTCAAATTCAGCTAATGTCGGAGCTTCGTCTACAACATCTACATCATGAAAACAATAGTAAGGTGTTCCAAGTTTAGCCATAAACTCAAAAGCAGCATCCATTTTATCTTTTGCTCTTCCAATGGCATCTTCTTTTGTATCCCATGCAAAAGTTTCGGTTGGAGCTCCAAAGGGATCTCCTCCTTTATTATTGAACGTATGCCAATAAGCGGTAGCAAACCTTAAATGTTCTTTTAGTGTTTTTCCTCCTACAACACGATTTTCATCGTACCATTTAAACGCTAAAGGGTTATCACTTTCTCTTCCTTCAAACTTAATTTTCTCGATATTCTTAAAAAATGTTGACTTCATTTTTGCTTATTATTAATGTTGTTATTCTATTTTATATGGTTTTTCCAATCTTGATATACTTCTTGATGTTGAGCTACCAAATCTGGTTTTGGTTCAATTCGTTCTAAACATTCCAGCCCATTAAAAGCAGCTTCTAGAGTAGAAAAATATCCATAACCATAGGCTGCCCCTCTTGCAGCACCTTCCGCTCCAGAAGTATTGTATAATTCTAAAGTAGTATTTGTTGTATTTGCAAAGATTTCTCTAAATACTGGGTTCAAAAATAAATTTGCTTTTCCTGCCTTAACTACCTTTCCTTCTACTCCAACATTCCTCATTATTTCGAATCCATAATTCAAGGCAAAAACAATTCCTTCACAGGCAGCTCTAACTATATCTGGTGTTTTGTGGATATTAAAATTTAATCCTTCTATCCCAGACATAGCAGGTTTATTATTAAAAATTCTCTCTACTCCATTTCCAAATGGATAAAACCTGAGTCCTTTACTGCCAATTTCACTTTTGGAAGCCAATTCGTTTAACCTATCGTAATCAATAAGATTTTTCGAATCTTCAGACAGTGTTTTTCTTAACCATTGGTAAAGAATTCCTGAACCATTAATACAAACCATTACTCCATTTCTTTTTTCTTCTGAAGTATTATTTACATGTAAAAATGTATTAACTCTATTATTTTCATCGTAATCATCAGTATCACTAACCCCATATACTACTGCGGAAGTACCTGCCGTTGCAGCAATTTCTCCAGGATTTAAAACATTTAAAGACAAAGCATTATTTGGCTGATCTCCCGCTCTATAATTTATTTGTACATCGTGAGATAACCCCAATTCTGAAGCAACCTCTTTATTTATCACCGATTGCTTACCAAAATTTGAAACGATCTCTGGAATAATTTCTTCTGAAATCTCCATGGCATCCAATACCTCAGTCGCCAATCTATTCTCCTTAAAATTCCATAAAGCTGCTTCTGACAATCCTGAGGTACTAATTTGTGCCACCCTTGATAGTTTAGCAGCTATATAGTCTCCAGGAAGCATCATAAACTTGGCTTTTGCATATATCTCTGGCTGATTATCTTTTACCCATTTCAATTTTGAAGCCGTAAAATTACCTGGACTTCCAAGAATTTGCTCTTGGCAAGCTTCCGCCCCTATTTCATTGTATATAGCATCTCCAATAGGTGCTGCCCTACTATCACACCAAATAATTGAAGATCGAACAGGCTTTAAATTTTCATCCGTTAAAACCAATCCATGCATTTGATAAGCAATTCCTATTCCCTTAATATTAGATATAGCTATCTTATGTTCCGTTTTTAACTTCGAGATTCCCTCTTTTACATATTGCCACCACATCTCTGGATCTTGTTCTGCCCAACCATGTTTTGGCGCATTCATTTCTAACTCAAAATCGGGCACAGAAATCGATGCAATACACTTTTCTGTTTCCGTATCTAATACAGATAACTTTATCGATGAACTTCCTAAATCTATTCCTAAAAAAAACATAGCTATACTTTAATTAATTTTTGACTCTATAGGGCCATCTGCTTCCCAAATACTTTCCATTTCTTCTAATGTCTTTCCCTTTGTCTCAGGAACAAATTCCCATATAAATAAAGCCGATAAAACTGCCATAATTCCATAAATCCAATACGCGAAACCATGATTAAATAGCTCATTTAAATGTGAATTATTATTCATCATTGGGAATGTCCAAGAAACTACAAGGTTTGCTAACCATTGTACAGCAACAGCTACTGCCATTACACCTTTAATTTTATTTGGAAAAATCTCAGAAAGCAAAACCCATGTAACAGGACCCCAAGAAATTGCAAATGCTGCTATATAAAGTAACATAAGTAACAGTGCTGCAATACCACTGTTATCAGCGTATAGAACAGTTCCTAACCCAAGCATACTTATTGCCATAAAAATACTTCCGATAATCATTAACTTTTTCCTTCCGAAATTATCAACTGTAAACATGGCTACTACAGTAAACAAAAGGTTTATAGCTCCTACAATAATTGTTTGCATCATTGAAGCATCTGTTTCCATTCCCATCCCTTTAAAAATTTCAGGAGCGTAATAAAGGACCACATTTATCCCTACGAATTGCTGAAAAATTGAAAGTAAAAGTCCTATAATTATTATACCCCATCCATAGCTGAGCCATGGTGCTTTTTTTGTGTTGAATGATTTTTTTATGTCTTCTAAAATCTCTGAAGCTCTTGAAGAACCATTATATTTTGTCAATACAGAAATAGCGGATTCCTCATTCCCTTTTAAAACTTGAAAGCGAGGTGTTTTTGGGACGATCATTAACAAGAAGAAAAATAACGTTGCAGGAATACATTCAGATAAAAACATATATCTCCAACCTATTGTGTCTACCCATACATCCTCTTTTCCTTTGATGATAAAATAGTTTACAAAATAAACCACCAACATTCCACTAACAATTGCTAGCTGATTACATGAAACTAATTTTCCCCTCATATTCGCTGGGGCCATTTCTGCAATATATAATGGCGCTAACATACTAGCTAGACCAACGCCAACTCCACCAATAATTCTATAAATTATAAAAGTTGTAAGGTTTCCTGCCATTAAAAAGGGTAATTTTTCTGGATACGCAGAACCAAGTGCAGATATAATAAATAAAAGTGCGGCTACAATTAAACCATTCCTTCGACCTATAGAATTTGCAATTCTATCTCCAACAGCAGCCCCTATAATACATCCTACCAGTGCACTACTTACCATAAATCCTAGAATTGAATTTCCTAAATTCTCAGATAATTCATTTGGCATTGATAAAAAATTAGAATACAGCAAACCTCCAATTAATATAAAAGAAACTATTAAGATAGCTAATGCTGTTGTTTTCTTAAAGAATTTGAAAATAAAAGAACTAAACAGTGCGAAAATTACCAGTGTACAAATAGTTATAACACTTTTAAATTCTATTATGGCTTCTGTTGCTAAATTGGCGTTGTCTGATAATGGTGCTACAAAATAGTTTCGTAACCCTCCTACTGCGCCAGAGATTACTGCCGTATCATACCCGAAAAGTAATCCTCCGAGACTAGCAACTGCAGTAATTAAGTAAACATTACTAGTTTTTTGGTTAGTTTGATTGCTCATTAATGGTCGTTTAAACTATATCTTATAGTTAATTTGACTACAATACTAATTAAATATTTTTATTATATCAAAATTTTACTCATAAAAATAAATAATTAGCAATAATTTTTGACGTAAGATGACATATAGAAATAATTTTGTATTTATGCATTAAGAACTAATCACCTTTTAAAAAATGATTAAGAAATTTATTGACAGTGAATCTGGTAAAATAGTAGAAGAAAAAGTAATGAATGCTATTACAATTGATTGTGCTATTTTTAGTTTTGAGGAAGGAAAATTAGAAGTATTACTAATTCAGCACGCAGAAGGGATTAGCAAAGGTAAATGGGGTTTACCAGGAGGTTGGATTAAAGAAGATGAAGGTATTGATAACGCTGCTCATAGATTACTTAAAGAATTGACTGGAATATCGGATCTTTATTTGGAGCAACTAAAAGCATTTGGCGACCCAAAACGTTTCCCTCTTGGAAGAGTTATAACAATTGGTTACTATGCGTTGATAAAAAAAGAGGACTACGATGTAAAAGCTGGTTCTACTGCTTCTGACGCTAAGTGGTATAAAATGGAAGAGATTCCTGAATTAATATATGACCATAACGAAATTTTAGAATTTAGCCTTGAACATCTTAGAAATAGAGTTAGAAATGCACCAATTGGATTCAATCTACTACCAGAAAAGTTTACTCTTCTTCAATTAATGCAGCTATACCAAGAAATTCTAAATGTAGAACTTGACAAACCGAATTTCAGAAGAAAAATACTTAAGATGAAATTATTGGTTGATCTTAAAGAAAAACAACAAGATGTTTCTCATAGAGCTGCTAAACTCTATAAATTTGATCCTGAAATTTATAATAAACTCACTAAAAAAGGGTTCAATTTTGAAATGTAGACTTCAAAAAATAACCTCCTTTAAATATTAATAATATCCTTAGGAGGCAATTTTATAAATAAACAAAGTGTTATTTTTATTTATTATTCTTTCTTTTCTGGAAGCGGAGATATCGTACCGTCGTACGTAATAAAATCTCTCTGAGAGCTGTTAACAGAAAGTGATGTTTTATTATTAGGATATACCAACAAGTTTATATCAAACGATTCGGTACCATTATTTGCTGAAAATGTTACTAGATAACGTTTTTTAGCTTCCACATATTCTGTTTTCATGTCGGTAACCACTTGCTCAAACTGTATTCCTTCTCCTTCAGAGTTATAACCACCTCCCATTTGTCTTTCGCCAAAAAAAGGCAGGTATGCTTTTACAGAATCCCCTTTAACTTCAAGGTAATTAGTATTTCCTATAAGATTTATTCGTTGCACATTAGAACCCGGGCCTGCAAGACCACTATTGGCTAATCTCATCATACTAGAACTCACAGTAGGCATTGCCCATTGATTTTCAATACGATATTCTTTACTATCAAGCAACTCTTTAATAGCAGTAATTTGCTCTGGAGTTGAAGCGTTATTCTTTGCTCCGCCACATGATGATAATATCACCAGTAAAAGCATGGAAAAAAAATATGAAACTTTCATTTTAATAAAATTTATATTGAACAAAATTAAATATAACTAATTAACTATCATACAACTAACACCCTCTTTAGTTATAAAAATGACAACCTTCAAAATTACAATAAAAAAGGATTTAACATTCCTTACAATACGTTAAAACAAACTACTCAAAATTCTTGTTCGTTCAAATCCAACAAAAATCAAATACAACTGTAAATCATTTAGTTCTTTGTATTTAAAATCTTACATTTGCTGTTATGAAGTTTTGGAAGATCATATCACTAATCATTATTGGAGGAATTATTCAATTAAGTCCTCTCAAAAATGATACCAAAAAAGCTGAGATTGATCAGCTTCCACTCCAACAGAGTCCTTCTGAAAATATTGTAATTAACGTCAAATACCAAGGGGTAGCAATACTTAACACTATTAACCACATAGTTACCCACGCAGAATTTGATGTTAAACTGAACAAACTTGATTTTAAACTTTTAAATCATATAACTCTAGGAATTAGTGTTATAAAATTAAACTTATCCTATCAAGGAATTGATAGGATTCTTACAAATTTTCCAGTCCGGACAATCATTTATCCATTCCATTCTTTCTTGTAACATTTATGAAAAATTCTAATTCTAATTAACCCCTTGTGTTTACTATGGGGAATCAATCATTTTCATAAATTTAAATACATAAAGATGGATACATCTTCAATTCTACTAGGAGCAATTATTTTTATTGCTTGCTTAGTACCTTTAGTGCTTTTAGGTATTCAAATAAAAAAAGCATCACGTAAATTATTAATTCCTATTCTAGAGGAAGCTAAGAAAAATAATAGTAACATTTCGGTTCATGAAATGACTTCTGATGTTTGCCTTGCAATGGATGAGGAACAAAAAATTTTATATTATTACCGTAAATCAAATACACAAGAGGAACTAAAAACAATCCCCTTAGGTGAAATTGATAATAGTAAAACATTTATCAAACGAAAAAATGAAAATAGAACAACTAGTACAGCCTATACAAATGTAAATATAGAGTTATATAACAACGCTAACATTGTTAATACTTTGGTTGTTTTTGATATCGAGGAATCTAAGCAACTTATTCCAGAAGTAATGGTTGCAGAAAAATGGAACCGCCTTATTAATTCAAAATTGTAATACACAAAAAGAGTCGTCTTGAAAACATTTTCAAGACGACTCTTTGCTTTAATTAAATATGGAGATAAAAAGCTCCCTATTCAAAAATTAATTTTATTCAACTGGATCAAGTTTACTTATTGCAGTAATCACTCCACCATTAACCTCTAATCCTTGAGTTGCACTAGCACCAGCAACATCTACATTATAGATAAAACTTCCTGTTTCTGTAGTTACTCCAACGTGAACTGTACTTTTATCTTCAGAAACTAAAACATCCATACCTTCTGTAACATTTAATACCGTTTCTGCAGCTGGCATTCCAGTTACCCAATCCAACGTTTTATTATACAAATCGATTACAGCTAATCTGTTACCTGTCTGATAAGCAGAAGTTTTTTCATCTCTTAAAATTCCAACAGCCTTTCCATTACCTACATACACATGGTCTGTAATATAAGCACCTCCGGCAGCTGCTTCTATATCGAAGTAATAATCGTCAAATTCTGTAGTTCCACTTTTAATTCTTGTTATTGCAGATGGTTTTGTAGAAGACAACTCTCCATTAGTTGTAGCTACTGAAGCAGAAAAAGCATATGCATCTCCATTTTCATCAACAGAAAGTCCGTTATCAAAGTATCTTCCAATATAACTTGTACGATCATCATGAATAACTGTTTCTAATTCCATTTCTGGGTAAGAATAAACGGCAATATTAGCTTCATCTGGGTATTCAGTTCCAAAAGTATCACTACAACATCCTTTAATTGTAAAATATGGAAGGTAAACCTTATCTCCAACTTGAGTTATCCATGTAAAAAAAGCCAACTCTCCATTCTCTGTATCTGCTAATTCCTGAGTATTTATTTGCCCTTCAGCAGTAAATTGAGAAGTTTCTGTGTCTAATTGATACCAATATGCAATTGGAGACTCAGCGCTTCTAGAAATTTTAATCATTAATACATCATCATTTACTGCTCCGAAAGCCTGAACTGTTTCTGATTGAAAATCTGAAATTTTGCTTAACTCGCTTTCAGAATTTAATTGATATGTAGTAACCGCTCCAGGATTTCCTTGCCCGTATAATAAACTAAAAAACTTATTGTTTGTGGTTAGATAATAACGGTAAGTTCCATCTTGCTCAATTCCATTTCCTTCAGTAGTAATACTACCTTGAGATAAATCGTCTGTTGTTAAAATATAATCCGCTACTCCTTCTGAAGCTATTGGTGTAGCTGTTACAATATACTTCGATGTTGCTTCTGGGTTTTCTGTTCCTCCATCAGGATCTGAAGAATCGTCATCACTACACCCAATTAATAATGAGGTTCCAGCGAATAATAGACTGAAAAAATAAGTTGATTTTTTGATCATTTTAAATAATTTTTAAACTAAAATTTATACTTAACTCTATTTTTAATTGTTATAATGCACTTGACTAAAATGTGCTAATGCGGTTATAACTCCGCTTTTTCTTATAAAAAAGTATACTTTATTTTCCCTGTAATACTTCTCCCTGGTTTTTGTAAACTGAAATTATCATACAATTCAGCATCAAGAATATTTCTACATTCCAACGTAAATTGAAGCTTTTGGTTATAAGTATACGTTGCGTTTATATCATGAGAAATTTGCTCTGGAATATCAAGCTTATCAGAACCCAAACTAGGCCAATACAAGTAAAAAGCATGTACATACAACATATTGTAACCTAAACTTAATAAGTTACCATCGCCCCATACATTCTCAAAAGTGTAACTAGCATCTGCATTTCCATAGAAGTATGGCATATTTGGAATCCTGTCACGGTAAACAATACTCTCCGTTGTTTGTCCTTCTTCGTACTTCGTATTATTTCTTAAATCTTGATATGTTACATTTACACCTGCACTAAAACGTCTTGCACTTTGGTATCTAATTTCTGCCTCAACACCCAAATTGGTTACACTTCCTAGATTATCCATAACCTGCATCGTTTGGTTATTATTAAGTCGAGGACGAATAAAATTACTAGCATCTCTGTAAAAACCATTTAAGTTGAAGTTTAATTGATGCTCATTATGCAATGCCAACCAATAACTAGCTCCTAAATTATAATTATAGCTATGCTCAGGTTTTAGATCTACATTTCCTTGAAGATTGATAACATCACCATATAATTCTTCTGAATCTGGAAGACGATAACTCTTTTCAAAAGAAGCTTTCATTTGGAAATTTTCATTAAAAAAATGAGAGACTGCAAAACCATATCCCAAGAAGTTATATATATTAATTTGGTCTCTATAAGCTACATCTCCATAATCTCCCGTTGGGTTATAAGATTGTGTAAATTTATTTTGCTGAAAATACTGCTTCGTAAATGCAGATGCATTCCAATTTTCTGTTTCATATCCATAGCTCAGTCCTAAAATATTTTTCAGGGTTTTTCTAGGCTGTTGATATGTATCATTATTTGGATTTAGTTCATCTTCTCCCTCTCTGTTGAAAGTGTTTAATGTACTCCCCAATGAAATCCTATGCTTTTTTGCAATCGTATAATCAAAAGCAGCAGCTCCTACTCCATTATTATTTCTATATTTATATAACGAATATGATCTTTCACCTCCTGGGTTATCATATTCTTTATACTCTCCAAACCAATTATACCTTCTATGAAGAGTATCAATATTTTTCTCCTGCCCTAGATTGTAGTTAGCATTAATTCTAACATTTAGTCCTTCAACTAAAAAATTATTCTTTTTATATTTTACACTAGGCATAATTACATTTCCACGTCTGTGCCAACCTCCAAAAACACTAACAATACGAGCTCCTGTTTGAATTTCTCTGTAATTGTTTCCAAGTGTTATTCCGAATAATAATTGATCTGCATAAGACTTATTTACAACTCCGAAGTTTGCAATAACAGTTTCGTTGTGATATTGATCATGGAAACGCTTTACCGTCTGGTCTGGGTAATACTCCCCTGTATTAATATCCGCTACATCAACATTTACTTTGTAGGAGTTATCAGAAAAATTTTGATAGGCATTCAATTGTGCTGTGAATCCGTTTTTAGCGACATAAATAGCATTCACCATTGATCTATGCGTATTAAAAGAACCATAAGAATAAGATGCATCTAAATGACTTTTATTATAGCCATTTGTTATAATGTTTACAGCTCCTCCTAAAGCATCTGAACCCAAACCTACAGGCACAACCCCTTTATATACTTCTATTCTTTCTGCTAGATTTATTGGAATATTATTTAGCTGAAAAGAACTTCCAAAGTTATCCATGGGAACTCCGTCAATAAAAAAACGCACTTGTTTCCCTCTGAAACCGTTTATAGAAAAATTCATCTGAGAGCCAACTCCTCCACTTTCTCGAACTCTAATTCCAGATACTCTATCTAAAGCATGGCCTAGATCTAAAGTCGTATTATGAAGTTCTTTTGCATCTACAACACTTACATTAAAGGCCTTCTCTCTAACTTGATCTACAATACTTTGCCCAGAAACTACAACTTCCTCTAAATCATAAGAAGATTCTTCTAACTGAAAATCAAGCTTTAAAGTTTCCCCATCATTTAAATCAACTTCAAGTTCCTTTTCTTTAAATCCTAAATAAGACACTTTAAGTGTATAATTGCCACTTCTTGCATTAGTATTTAGATCATAGACACCATGAATATCTGTTGTTACACCTTTAGACAATGCTTCAACCATTACAGTAGCTCCTGCAATTGGAGCTCCTTCTGTATCTGTTACGGTTCCAGTAATACGTACATTACCACTTTGTGAAAATGCCATTACGGAGCATACAAGAAAACTCAAAAGCATTATTTTATTCATGCAAACAATTCGCATATTTATTTTTATTTAGACTTATTAAATATATAATTTCGGCAAAAGTATCTATTTCAAATAGTGAAACTCATACGTAAAACGGATTAATACCTACGCAAAAGGGAATATTTAGCTTTGAAAAGGAAGAACTATTTTCTTTTTATTTTAAAAACAACAATTATAGATAGGATTGCTACCACCAACCAAAAAAGGTCTATAACTAAAATTTGTGAATATCCATTAGTATAAGAAACCCAAGGCCAGTTACCTGTTTTTATTCCATTGGTGATAGGAATTAATAAACTGAATATTGCTCCAGTAATCAAACACACTTTATTAGTAAAATAGTTGCTCTTTTTAAGAAGTAAAAGCGCACTAAAAATAAGCCATGACCAAAAGAAAGTTCTATTTATAAAAACATTTCTATCTCCAGTATAATCATCAGCAAAAAGTTTTACAATAACAAAAGTGAGCGCTGTAACTGGAAACAAACTCAAGCACCCTACTAGATACACTTTAACCAACCATGTATTAAAACGTCTTTTATGATCTGCGACATTCTTTTTATCTCTAGCTACAAGCCAAATAAGAACACCAGAAATAATGACAAAGCATGTAATAAAACCAAGAACTAAATAGATTAATTTCATTCCATAACCCCCAAAATCTCCAAAGTGTAATCTTTTAATAACATCATTTGCTCCTTCAACATAGGAAACATCATTATAAGGATCTTTTTCACTTACTAGTTTACCATCACTTGCTTTAAAAGTTTGATACCCTGTACCTATAAAACCATCAGTAAAATTAGGAGCACCTATAACTTGAATATGCATATTTTCATTTCCGTAGTTAAAGACTTTAAAACCATTAATAACTAAATCTGGCCATTTGTCTTTAGTACGTATTACAAAATCATTTATAGAAACATTCTTCTCAAGAGGACTGCCATAGAATGCGTATTCTTCTACTTTCTGACTCTCCAGTGCTTTCTGCATTTCTCGAGGATTATCATCAAAAAGCACTTTCTGAACAGGAGGTAACATTACTGTATACCCTATAATTAAAAAAGCACCCGTTACAGCAAAAATAAATTGGAATGGCAAACCTATAATTCCTAAAGCGACATGAGCATCTGTCCATATTGTTTTCAATTTACCTTTAGGACGAAATACATAAAAACTTGAAACTATTTTTTTCCAGTGAACTAGCAGCCCCGTTACTACTGCAAAGAGAAAGAAGAAAGCTACCAAACCAGCTAAAAAATAACCTGATCTCCCAAAGAAATTTAATTGTGCAAAAAAATGTAGCCTATAAAAAAACTCTCCTAAAGAATATCCTGAAGCATAATCCGTTTTGGAATAATCATCCATGTCTAGATAAAAGAAGCCTCTACGTCTTCCTCCACCCTTTTTGGCAACAATAGTTGTATCTTTTGGTGGTGTCATGAAAACACCTATTCTACGTTCAAAAAAGCGCTGTGAAAAAGTTATATCTCTACTGTAAAGCGTATCATGTTGCTTTAACTTATTTAAAGCAGTGTCAAAATCTATATTTTCGAAATAATCTTCTTGTATCGGCTCATTCCGCTCCCATGCACTAATTTCATCCCTTAAAAAAGAGATGAACCCGGTGAAAAAGATAATATATAATAAGGCACTAATAAAAATACCACTGATGGTATGTGTATGAAATAGAATATTATAAATTCTGTTTGACATGAAAAAAACTATAATGAATTAATATTAGAACCGAAGTATAAAATTGTAGCTAGAATGAGTATTATTAAAAGATAAATCCCCCATATTTTCCATCCATTTTTAGCTAGAAAAGCAACAATCATTAATCCAGCCCAAAGTATAAAACCAGCATAACGTATCGTAAACATAACTGCTCCAAAATCAAACCAGAGCGTTAAAACCATATGCAACAATTCAGTTATTATAAAACCACCTACAAAGCCAGCAGTTATTTTTAAGACTCTTTGAAAAGGAGATTGAGTTAAATATTTTTTATTTGCAGGCATTTTTAAGAGATATTTAATTCTAACAAAAGGGATAGAAATCCAATAATTAAGAGGCTAGGAACAGAAAAAAAACGAAGAGGACTTAATAAGACTACCAAACTTGCTAACGTCATTAATAAAACGAAGAAAGAGAAGACTCCACTTCCTAGTCCCAGAAGCCAAATATCCAACACAAGACTTAATACGATTAATAATATGCCTAAATACTTTGATTGAGAGGTATTAGTGTGTCCCCAATTATAAATAAATAATTCACTCTTATAGTCAGCTCTCTTAGAAGTGATATATAAAAAGTAAAATCCTATAAACATTAATAAAATAGATGCTGTGAGCATGAATGGCTGGTTAATTT
>NZ_JAETXX010000030.1 GCF_021764745.1 Joostella atrarenae
AAAGTGATCACTACTTCCATGAACCTTATCGATTATTCTTTTATTAATAATATTGAGTTCGGAGCACAATAAGTAGGTATTTTATAACCGTTATTTATTCTTTCAGTACTTATCTGAAGTATTCTCTCTATAACATCAATATTCTTATAATCCGGTTTATATAAATTATAAAAATATTTGAATAGAACAACACCTCCAATACCTGACAATACACCTATACTTTTTTCTTGTAAGAAGTTGTTATCTATTACTTCATTTATTTCCGAAATTTTTCCTTTTATTGATTCTACATTTGATTTCATTGAACTTTTGATAATTTAAACATTTATTTTCCTGTTTGAATATACTTTATAGCTCTTTCTAAAACTATATCTTTATTTGCTTTTACCGCTTCTATAGTATTTTTCACCGAAATATCAGGAATAATCCCAATACCTTGCGTTTGTTTACCACTAGGATAATATACTCCAATACCAGAAATCATTGTACTAATATTACCTGGTAGGTATATCTTCGAAACATTTCCATCAGCACCTGCTGTTTGACTTCCTATTACCTTTACTTTTGGAGTAACCTGTATAGCCATTACAGTATATTCTGCTTGACTTTGGGTAAATTCATTAACTAAAACAGCAATCCGACCTTTATAATAATCAGGATTTTTAAAGCCTGTTATCAGTGGGTCTGTAAAAGTAAAAATTCCAGGTTTTTCTACTGATCCTATTGAAAATTTAACAAACTCCTTAGGTTCAGAATAAAGGTAAGCACCTAATTGAAAAGGTAAAAAATCTGATGGATAACATCTTAAATCAAAAATGAGTCCTTCTTTACCAATAAATTTAGGAATAATGCTGTTTATTTCTCCTTTTTTCAATGAACCTGTATATATATAGCCTATATTATTATCTATTATTTTATTTGAGGGTATTTTTCTGTTATAAAACTTGTTTATTCCTTTTTGCGAAACACAACGAATTTCTACTTTCTTACCATTAGCTGTACTTATGACAACAGAAGAACTATTTGTTCTAAGTATTTTAGAGCAAATATTACGCTTCTGAGCTGCTATATTTGACCCAATAGAGTAGGGTTTGATTTTATTAATAAGATCATTTACATTTTCTCCATCTATTTGCAGAATAACATCACCCTTCTTTAGAGAAGAACGATGATCAAAGATTTCATTTATAACTAATTTATCTTCAACAAAAATAACTTTAAATGGAGGAGTTCTTGTTCCAAAATATTTATCTACTACATCTCCTAATTGTATAATATTGGAATGGGTATCCTTTATTTCATGAATTAATTCGAGTACTGTAAGTTTATATTCTAGTTCATTATCAGAGTCCATGAATTTTGGGATATATTGTTTTAATATATAATCCCAATCATTAATTAAATATTTAGATGGATGAAAATATTCTATTATATTCCAAAAACGAAATAATGAAAGTAATTTATATCCATCATCATCCCATTCCATATCTGGGTATACGGGTTCATTTGTGAATATTGGGTTACCAACGCTTTTAGTAAACTTTACATAATAATTACTTTTTATAACAGTTTTATCATTTGCTTCGAAATTGGATTTCCATTTATTGAGTTTTTCTAAAAATTTATCACTTCCAACATAAGGCAATAATTTAAACAATTCATAATCCCAATTATACTTTCCTGATGCTACCTCCTGATTAAAATATTTAAGACAACCCCATTCTTTACCTAAGAGATAAAGATCTAGTTGCTGCTCTGGGCTAGGGCTTTCCGACATCTTAAATTCAGAATTTTTATGCCTTACTATAGTATCCTCAATAATCTGCCTTTGTTCATTAATTTCTCCAGAATAGTCACTTTTATGAAAATTAACTAATTTAGAATAGTCCTTGCCATCAATCAATACTTTAAAGTTGTCAAACCACACTGTACCTTTCCCCTTTAAAATCCCTCCGATATATATATCAGTAGCATTTTCATGATTAGGTAAATGAATTTCATACTTCTGCCAATTGGTTGTTCCTTGTATTCCTTTTTTAAACATGTTATCAAATTCAAGGGACTTACCAAACCTTTCAATTTTCAAGAACAGGCCTGCACCACCATCAACATTTTCTGTTTTCATATATCCTTCTAGCTTAATTTGCTCTCCCCTAACACTTTCAGGTAATTTCAAAGTTATATAACCGTATGAACTGGAACTGCTATTGTCTGTAGATGAAATCATAACAGCATTTTTACCTTCTACATGATTTAAAGAGTCATTAGATATATGGTAGTCCCCAGATTTAAACCAATATTTGGGAAGAGATTCTTCTGCTTTTAGCTCTTCAAAACCTAAATTATATCCGGATTGCTGGGAACAAGATATACAGCATAAGAATATTGAAAAAAAGAATAATTGAATGCTTTTCATAATATTTTATTTTGGTTGTTAAAAATAATACTTGGTTTTATAGTAAACATAATAATAAGCACCTTAAGAGATTATATATCAATACTTAACACTTGTAAATTAAATATTAATCAAAGTGCACAAATATTAGAGAATAAATTAAAGCTAGAAAATCACCATGAGATCTGTCTTTATCTATGATTCCTGAATTTAAACAAGGCTAAGGATCGTTTTCTTATCCAAATTTATTCACTTGATCTTTTTTATAAAAAATAAATTTGAATAAAAAATCTCAATTTAATAGAATAACTAATGTAGATTATTTCTTACTACTTTTACTAGTTAATGATCTTGCCAACATTGATTCGTAGTACCTACATAAAAAATCATAACAAACAAGTTCATATTGTCTGTTTTCAGATATAAAAAGTCGATTCATAAACATATGTATAATACTTGATATTAATTTTCTTATGTTAACCACGGTAGAACAATTTGCATATAAAACCTTAATAGGTTATAATTTCAGAGTGCTTGATAATGATGAATTAGAAACTTTGATTACAAAAGTACTGGAATATGCAAAACAAGGAAAATACGATATGTATTCTTACCAAACAATCTATAATAATCTTTCATACCATATAAAGATAGGATCATTAGGCATTAAAGAA
>NZ_JAETXX010000031.1 GCF_021764745.1 Joostella atrarenae
TAGCGTCAGAGCCTCAAGGGTCGGATCACTCGCTAATAAATCATTATTCTCATGGGTATACGAAGTGGTGATATTAGCGTGGAATTTTTGGTCTGAAGAATAATGGTTTAAATTCAGTTGACCTGTGATACGTTGGTTTCCAAAATCTCCTGGAAATACAACGGATTCATCCCTATAACCGCCACCAAACCTAAAGGTCGTTTGATCGCTTCCCCCTGAAAGGTTCGCATATATATTGTTTATATAGGAAGATCCACCAATAAGCTCCTCCTGCCAATCTGTATAACGGTTCCTGTCCCACTCCAACAGATCATAAGCATTACTAGAGGTTTGCTCCCGATTATCATTAGCAAAGGCCTCTTCCCGCATTGTAATATATTTATCGGTATTTAAGACATTCATAAAATTGGAGACCTGCCCGATGCCGCTTTGTAAATTGACATCCAATTTTAACTTTCCGCTTTTCCCTTTTTTGGTAGTAATCAATACCACCCCATTGGCACCTCGTGAACCGTAAATGGAAGTTGCATCAGCGTCTTTTAAAACTTCGATATCGGCTATATCCGAAGGATTAATACTATTTAAAGGAGATGAATTTCCATTGGCACCCTGCACTAAACTAGAAGTTATCGGATCGGAAGGATAAGGAACTCCATCTACTATAAATAATGGATCATTTCCATCCAACCGAATACTATTCCTTCCTCGGATCTGTATGGAAAAATCACCACCAGGCACCCCTGAATTTTGAGAGATATATACCCCAGGAATCTTTCCCTGCATGGCAGCCAGTGGGTTGGATACGGGCTGCGACTCAATATCTGCAGCCGTTATACCGGAAATACTTCCCGTTCGCTCCTTTTCCGATACCGTATAATAACCGGCATTGACCGTAACGGCGCCAAGATCGGTAATAGCATCCTCTAAGACAATGGAAAAATCTTCCTTCGATCCTACTCTTATTTCTAAAGATTTAAAACCAATGTAAGTGATAATTAAAACATCGGTAGGAGTGGCCTCCAGATAAAAGACACCCTCATTGTTTGTGAAAGTTCCGGTAGAAGTGTCTTTTAAACGAACCGAAGCTCCCTGAACCGGAGTTCCGTCCGAATCAGTAACCACTCCCTTAATCCGATGTTGATAAGCAGCTAAATCAAAAAAATTAACACCCCTAGTATTCCCAAACAAGGAATACGTTCCAATAGAAAAGATAAACAGGGCAAGTAATAGGATACACCTATCTCGTATTGCATCTTTTTTTTTCATAATTTTGAATAGTTTTTAATTAGACTTTAGTTTAATTGAATCAAAGGCTCTCTATTTTTTTACAGCTCTAGAGAGCCTTCTTTATCTTTCTAAATACCATATCACCCTTATGAATTCTATAGCCATAACATTGGTGTTATAACTAAATAACTCATATGGGAAACCCTTGGTATAAAAACTTTAAATGAAAACATGACCGGATACCATGAATGACGTAGATCGTTGATTACAGGAGAAATAAATAATGAAGTACCGAATAAAAAATGACGTCACTCCCGTAATAATATATCTTATATAGGATCTTTGGGCTTTTTAATAAAAAGCCTGTCCATAACTGAAACCCTTAAACCATAAGAAAGGCTTTTAGGTGCAAAACAAAACCATAATAAAGTAGTTGGTCGGTTCATTAACAATACATTTTTCAATGCAATCTCTACAACCAAAAATCGAGAAGAAACGCTTAAAATCTATTGAAATACTACTGATAAAAAAAGGGCGTGGTATTCAACTCATCGCATCGGAGGTACTGGTATACCCTGTGTACAGATAAGTGAAAAACTCACGCCCGGGTCGTGAGCAAATTTACTTATCATCCCGTACACATAAAAATTACCAGTTTTCCGATACAAGATTCAAAGCAATTGCTTCTAATATTTTCTATTTGAAGAATTGCAAATATATGTTATTGAGACAAATATATATAAAATATTTAACTTTTGGGATATATCCCAAAAGAATATTGATCAATTAATACAACCTTGTTTCCAAAAGACAAGTAATGGACTCAAGAAAGGTAGATGATTTTTTACAGAATGTTTTAATTGAAATTGGAAATAAAATCAAAGAAGAAAGAGAACAAAGGAATTTAAAATTAATAGACACTGATGTATCATCAGATATAGATCCAGGAGATTTTAGCAGATATGAAAATGGTATAGGCAACCCTACTCTTAAAACCTTAATTAGGATTTCAATTGCATTAAAACTAGAGTCTTTCGAAATATTTGGCCTTGAATTTCCATTAGAAGATTTTATTGAAGAATAAAAACATATAATCACATTCGTAAAGTATATGTTAAGCCAATCAAGAGAGGATTGGCTTTTGGTTTTATAGGATTGTGGTTTTTCTAATTTGGCATTTAACATTTCATCGATTATTCCAGAGTAAAAAAACAGGTTGAGCTGTACAAATACAACTACAAGTAAATAAATAAATCATGATATATTTATACAGTCCTTTTCATAAACCTAAGATAATTAGCTCACTTCATCTAATGGTATCTTCCTTAACATAACCTGAAAAGACCCTAAAAAAAGTGTTGTTATCCTGTAAAATTGTAGGATAAAATGTATTTTAGTGTCTTAATCAAAGAACAATTAATCCCATTATGAGTAAAAGACTTGGACTCGATTTAGATAAAAATTCCATTGGGTGGGCAATTATTGATGCTGGGGAAATATTGGATACAGGGACTAAAGTTTATTCTGAC
>NZ_JAETXX010000032.1 GCF_021764745.1 Joostella atrarenae
AATTAGTGTGTATAAGAGCAGAGTAGGGCAATAGAAGGTAACGGTCTTGTGTATGATTAGTGGCGTGTTTAAACACCTAATTTAGCAAATAAAAACCGAATAGAAAATCCGCGAGGATTTTCGTAAGTAGGCGAGAACTAGCCATTAATTATAAACGTTGTTGTACACTGTACTTTTTTATTCCATTCTTGATAAGTAATTAATTATTTCTTCCGCATTTTTCTCGACAAAATCGACTTGACTTTGGGAAACATTTTCTCCGTGAATAGCATAATTGCAAATGGATAAAACTTCTCTCAAAATGTAATATAATTGCTTGTCAATAATTTGGTTATCCGTTAATTCTCTAATTATTATTGTCAGAGGCTTTTTTCTGTTTTCAATATTGTCAATGTTTTTGATCCAAATTCTACGCAACTCCTGTTCAATTCTGTATCTGACTTTAAACATCATTAAATTCTTGTCAGGAACATCAACCTTAATTTTAGACCTTTCGTCTAATTCCAAATTATAATGTTTTAATCTTTCTTTTAAAATTCGGTCAACTTTAGCATCTAATCTTGGGATTTCTTCGTCGGTTGGCGGTGGCCCAAAACCAGTAATGTTTTGATGAATGGTTTGAACTTGACTGTTTCTAATCTCATTTTTTAAGTCGCCAAAATGTAATTTAATTTGAGTTTTTAATTCTTCAATTTCTCTTTTAACTTTAATTCCGAAAAATTCAACTTCTGTAAAGATTGGTGCTAGTAGTAGTGTAACTAGAATTATAAAAATGAATACATCTAGTGGTGCTGATTCTCCTTGACCAATTGGTTCAAGTCTCTATATAAATAACGTTCCAGTTAGTAAGATTAGAAAAATCCACCATATTATTTTAAATGTATTACTAAATTTCATTGGTTGGTCAGTATTGTGTACAACGTTTACGTGTAAAGTTTCGTTGCGAGACGTCGAAGCGCTAGCGTAGATGTCTGCCGAAACTTTGTATTAAAGATAAAAGAATTTAATGAAAGAGAAAACGAAGCAATGAACTTTACACTGTGTTACCCAACGTTTTTTATCATTTCATTTACTCTTTTTTCCGCTTCTGTTTTTGTAATTCCATCGTAGTAATCTTTGACGAATGGATGGTCAAAATCTTCGCGAGGAAAAATTTCAGGTCTATCATTTCCGCTTTTTGTCATCACATCGCAAGGAATTGAAGATGTATCTCCATATTCAGGAATATTGCTACATGACCAACCAAAATATCCAGTTTCGTGATTCGTATTGTTGTAATTTTCTTTATAATCTAAATAACTTTTTTCGCTTAATGATACCCAAAGTCCGTATTCCAAAATTTCGCAAGCGTCTTTTACTTTTTGAGTAAGCGTTACTCTTATAAAACGGTCAATCTGGTCTTCATAATGAATTTCGCAAAAATCAGAGTCCAATTTGCCAAGTTCGGACTTTTCTTGGTCGGAAAGGTACTCATAGTTTGCTGGCGATTTAAAGGCTAATGCTGGCCAATCTGGATGGATTTGTCCACATTCAGAGCATTTAAATTCAGTCGTTTTATTTTTCTTCTTTTTCCAGAACATTTTTAGTTGTCGTTTATGAACTTTTCAAAGTCGTTAAATCCAATTTCCTTTAACTCCAAATCAAAGGCAAATGCTTGATTTTCGATAAGACTTATTATTTCAGAGTATCCACACTCAACTCCCTTATTAAACTCCGACTTGCTTGTGTCAGATTTTAATTCCGCTTCTCTTTCTTTAATCAGGTAAATTAAGTCTCTTAAATAATGTTTGTAAGTATCAGGATTCATTTTTAGTCAAATGTTGGGT
>NZ_JAETXX010000033.1 GCF_021764745.1 Joostella atrarenae
AAAGTTAATATTTTTATTTTAATTACCTCATAATGATATTTTTATGCGTGTTTAATTGATGATGAGGCTGTGCATCATTATCAATTAAATACTTATATAACTTGCTCCGCATCCCTGCCTGCGGCAGGCAGGCTATTTGTGATCAACTTTCTTTGGTCGTCACCAGCATCTGTATGATTATAAGTTATAATAAGTCCAGCCACTTGCTATAAAATGTGATCATCTTGAAGATGTCACCCACGTTGTTTTGTGATATGGACTTTAAATACTTCTTTGTGAGCTTTGTTATTGATTTATATCTATTTATACTATAACCCCAATTTCATAAGGGGTTTCTGTTTTTATTACTGCCAGTGTCCTACATAATAACTTCCTAGCCACTTTTATTATAATTTTTTTACTGTCCTTTCCATAATGCTTCCGGTAATAACTTTGCATCACGGGATCAGTTCGAATTGCTTGCCATGAAGCTTCTATAAAGTACGAACGAATTAAACGATGAGCACGCGGTGTTATGCCCATTGTTTTGCTATTGGCTCCACTTTGATAAACTCCTGGAGCTAAGCCAACATAACCAGCGATATGTTTCACACTATTAAACCTACGTAAATCTCCTAGTTCACTAATAATTCCACAAGCAACAATACCTCCTATTCCTGGAATACTACGAAGTAGGTAATAATCTTTCTTAAAATGTTTACGACAATATGCTCTAAGCTGATTACTAACCAATCGTAAATCTTCATCTATAAATCTAAAATGACGCATACGACTATCTAGACTTGCCTTTGCTATGGGATACGTAAATATCATCTGATCTAACCAATTTCTAAATCCATGACTCCAGTGATCATTATCGTATTGCTCAGGAACTTTTATCCCAAAATATAGCAGTTGCATCTTAATGTAGCTTTTAACTCTCCTAAAGTCCTTTACCAAATCATTGCGTCTTCGAAATAAACTCCGAAGCGCTTCGCGATGCACATCTGGTACATGGATACTGTTTAACCGACCATCTTTGAGTTCTCTGCTGATTAGCTGCGCATCTATCCGATCAGTCTTTGTAAAGCGCTCTTTACCTTTTCTGTGGATATCGGCCGGATTAACAACTAAAGAATTCCATCCATAACTCACGAAACAACGATGTGCATAATAACCACAACAGCCAGCCCCATAAGCCGTAGATACTTCATGTTCTGGAAAATGTTTGGCTACATAGCTCTTCAGTTGCGATGGTTCTGGTGACATACTAAAGCTCTTGCCTGAAAACAAGTCTGTAGCGCAGTGAACTTTCCAACTTCGTTTGTGTATGTCAATTCCTATGTATAATTTAGGTGTCGCAGTAATTTGAGTGTTCATATCTTAATTGTTTTTGTGAAATTTAAAGATACTCGACTTACTGCTTTTTCATGGATGCTATAA
>NZ_JAETXX010000034.1 GCF_021764745.1 Joostella atrarenae
GGTAGTGTCCAAAAAACTGTGTAAACAGAAATTAGGCGGGGTTTTAAAACCCCGCCTAATTTTTTGTTTAATTTTATAACACACAGTATCATTATGGATGAATTAAAGAATCAATTTTTAAAAAGCGGTCTGTTAGATGGCTTAAAAACAGAAACAGATCTAAGCAATCTATTCAAAGATTTGCATAGCGCAGCTTTAGAAGCGATGCTCCAAGGAGAGATGGATGCTCATTTGGGGTATCCCAAAAATGGCAAACGAAGCCTAGACAATGCCCGCAATGGGATGACTACTAAGCGCGTAAAGACACAATATGGTCAAAGTGAAATTAGTGTTCCTAGAGATCGTAACAGTGATTTTGAGCCCATAGTAGTTCCTAAACACAAAAGCACTTCCTTATCTGTGGAAAACATTGTCATCTCCTTATATGCCAAAGGGATGAGTGTTTCTGATATAGAGGACGAGTTATATGAAATTTATGGTTATAAACTCTCAAGTTTTTCTATATCACTCATTACAGATAGAATAAATCAAGAGGTTTTAGAATGGCAAAATAAACCATTAGAAGCTGTTTATTGCGTAGTTTGGATGGATGGTATCGTATTTAAGGTTCGCCAGAGTGGAAAAGTAGTCAATAAGACTATTTATTTAGCTGTAGGTCTTAATAGAGACGGGCATAAAGAACTTCTAGGAATGTGGTTAGGCATGAATGAATCTGCATCCTTTTGGCAAGGTGTTCTTACAGATTTAAAAGCTAGAGGAGTTGAAGATATTCTAGTAACTGTGACGGATAATCTTAATGGATTTACGCAATCTATTAAAAATGTTTTTCCAACTGCTGATACCCAAATATGTGTAGTGCATCAAATAAGAAATAGCGCTCGCTATGTTGTCTGGAAAGATAAAAAAGCCTTTACAGCAGACATGAAACACATTTACAATGCTCCTAATAAAGAAATGGCCAAAGCTGAGCTCGATCGTTTTGCTCAAAAATGGAACGATAAATACCCTTATGCGGTTCAGTCTTGGAAAAATAATTGGGAGGAACTTACCGTGTTCTTTGACTTCCCTTTAGAAATTAGAAAGATTATTTACACCACAAACCTTATTGAAAACCTAAATGGAAAAATCAGAAAATATACCAAAAATAAGATGAGCTTCCCAACAGATGATGCGCTGAAAAAATCAGTATATTTATCATTAATGCAAATTACTAAGAAATGGACGCAACCAATTCAGAATTGGGGACTTATTCTTAATCAGTTCTTAACTATATTTGAAAAAAGGGTCCAACTTTAATAAAGTTGGACCCCAATTAATTTTTGTTTACACAAAATTTTGGATACTGTCTTT
>NZ_JAETXX010000035.1 GCF_021764745.1 Joostella atrarenae
AACAATATTTACTTGATATAAATCGGTATTCCCTAAACTCCCAGGCATATCCGAAACAAAATAAAGAACTGTTTCTTCTGCATTTAAAGCAGGATGTCCTACAGAATACAGATCGCTATTAATAGGCAGTTCTTCAATGTTTGTCCACTTTCCATCCTCCAAATGAGCGCTGTAAAGTTTTAAATGCGTTGTTTTCTCTTTGTCTTTTCCTAGCTTTCTTCCGTCGTAATTATCACGGGTAAAATACATGGTCTTACCGTCTTTTGTAATACAAAGTGTGGCTTCGTGATATTTTGTATTAATCTCTGAAAGGAAGTCGGTTGCTATTTTAGGATTTATAGTTCCCTCTGGACTTATTTTAGAGGCAAATACATCTAAAAATGGCTGACTATTCCATTGGTATGTTTTCCCTCCAGTAGTATTACTTGCCGAAAACCAATACAACGTATCCTGTTGAATAAAACCTGTAAAGTCTGACAACTCACTATTTCCTTCGGCTAATTGGATCTGTTCTGCAACAGGGATTTTAGCTTTGTTAACCGTGTTGATTCCTTCTAAAAAACGATTGGCACGTTTGTCGTTCGAGACGCTATTAAAAAATTTCTCAAACCAAACAGTTGCTTTCTCATCTTCACCATTGGCTTTTAAACTTTGGGCATATTTAAAATAATAAGTAGGCGCTACTTCTTGCTCGTATTTATCAAGCAAAGCAGCATATATGGGGGTACTTAAAGTCGTATTTCTTACATTGTAATAGCTATCGCCTAAACGTTCTAGATTAAACTGTGTAGAATCTCCTTCTTCAAGAATCTCTTCATACATCGAAGCTGCTTTCACATATGCAAATTCATTAAAATAACGTTCTGCTACCGTGGTACTTTGCCCTAATAAAAACATAGGAGCGATGGTTATTAATGTAAGTATAGTAAGGTGTAGTTTTATTTTCATAATTAAAAGAATCTAGGTGATTTAATTCTACGATTGTTAAAAATATCAAAGCGAACCATGATCTCATGGGTTCCGTTATTGTAATTATTAAGTTCGCTGGTAGTGTAATCATAAGCATATCCTGCGAACACTCCTGGAGTCATCTGAAAACCAATAAGTCCGCTTACAGAATCATCCCAACGGTAACCAAGTCCCAACGTTAGTTTCTCTTGAATTAAGAAATTCGCAGAAAGATCCAATGAAAACGGTGCTCCTTCTACTGCTTTTGCTAAAAAGGCAGGTTTGAATTTCACG
>NZ_JAETXX010000036.1 GCF_021764745.1 Joostella atrarenae
GGTGAAGTTCAAACCTGCCTTTTTAGCAAAAGCAGTAGAAGGAGCACCGCTTTCATTGGATCTTTCTGCAAACTTCTTAATTCAAGAGAAACTAACTTTAGGGCTTGGTTACCGTTGGGATGATTCTGTAAGTGGACTTATTGGTTTCCAGATGACTCCAGGGGTGTTCGCAGGATATGCTTATGATTACACTACCAGTGAACTTAATAATTACAATAGTGGAACCCATGAAATCATGGTTCGCTTTGATATTTTTAACAATCGTAGAATTAAATCACCTAGATTCTTTTAACTATGAAAATAAAACTACACCTTACTATACTTATATTAATAACGATTGCTCCTATGTTTTTATTGGGGCAAAGTACCACGGTAGCAGAACGTTATTTTAATGAATATGCATATGTAAAGGCCGCCTCCATGTATGAAGAGATTCTTGAAGAAGGAGACTCCACGCAAC
Organism: Joostella atrarenae; assembly: GCF_021764745.1. Taxonomy (GTDB): domain Bacteria; phylum Bacteroidota; class Bacteroidia; order Flavobacteriales; family Flavobacteriaceae; genus Galbibacter; species Galbibacter atrarenae. The sequence goes on from NZ_JAETXX010000036.1 coordinate 461, forward strand.
TTAACTTAGAACGTTTAGGCGATAGCTATTACAATGTGAGAAATACGACTTTAAGTACCCCCATATATGCTGCTTTACTAGATAAATATGAGCAAGAAGTAGCGCCTACTTATTATTTTAAATATGCCCAAAGTTTAAAAGCCAATGGTGAAGATGAGAAAGCAACTGTTTGGTTTGAGAAGTTTTTTAATAGCGTCTCGAACGACAAACGTGCTAATCGCTTTTTAGAAGGGATTAACACGGTTAACAAAGCTAAAATACCTGTTGCAGAACAGATCAAATTAGCCGAAGGAAATACAGCATTATCAGACTTTACAGGTTTTATTCAACAGGATACGTTGTATTGGTTTTCGGCAAGTAATACTACTGGAGGGAAAACATACCAATGGAATAGTCAGCCATTTTTAGATGTATTCGCCTCTAAAATAAGTCCAGAGGGAACTATAAATCCTAAAATAGCAACCGACTTCCTTTCAGAAATTAATACAAAATATCATGAAGCTACACTTTGTATTACAAAAGACGGTAAGACCATGTATTTTACCCGTGATAATTATGACGGAAGAAAGCTAGGAAAAGACAAAGAGAAAACAACACATTTAAAACTTTACAGCGCTCATTTGGAGGATGGTAAGTGGACTAATGTAGAAGAACTGCCTATTAATAGCGATCTGTATTCTGTAGGGCACCCTGCTTTAAATGCAGAAGAAACAGTTCTTTATTTTGTTTCGGATATGCCTGGGAGTTTAGGGAATACCGATTTATATCAAGTAAGTATTGTA
>NZ_JAETXX010000037.1 GCF_021764745.1 Joostella atrarenae
ACTCAAGAATAGAGCGAGATAATCATACTCCAAAAGAAGATGTTGTTCAAAAAAAAGTATCTCATTCTCATAAAAATAATGGTTTTTGTATAAGATGTCATGCAACTATCGAGTTAAACATAGATAAACCGTTATGTGGAAGATGTTTTCCAGTGTGGGTTAGGTTTGAAGATATTACTTATCCCGAGAAGTTTTGTATTTCTTGTGGCAACGAAAAACAGACTAGTTTCTCAAAACCTGCATGTTATAGTTGCTATAAAAAGTTCAATTAAATATATAGGATTATGACCATACATTTAGCCGATGAAGAAAAGAACTTGCGGTGTTCAGGTAGCTTTTAAAATCGCCGAAGTGTCTTTAGATTATTTGACTGGCTTATCTGATTTGGAACTTGATAAAAATATTGTAGATGTCGTTACCGATTTACAGAAACTCAACAATGAAGATAGTTTACTACCATTAATGCTTTAATTCGTGATGCAAAGGCTCCCAACACTTATGCATAAAAAATAATAAAAGACAACCCTCCGTACACGACCTAAACAAAATTGCAGAACTTTTAAGAGAGGATATTAGAAACCTTTTGTATGAGAGTGATTGGTCAAAGAGTAAGGCTCCTACTTACTCGGAATTTAAAAAACAACTTAAAACAAATAATGATAAATAAGATTCATAGTCGTTAATTTTATAAAATGGGATGGTCTTTCGATTGGCTTTTTTGTTTTATGGGATTGTGTTTTTTTGCAATATGAGTTTTAACATTTCATGGATTATCGAAGAGTAAAAAACAGGTTGACCTGTACAAAGATAACTACAGCTTCATAAATAAAATCTGAAATAATCATACAGCCCTTTTTCATAATCCTTAGATAATTAGTTCGCTTCATCTAATGGTATCTTCCTTAGCATAACCTGAGAAGACCCTAAAAAAATGTTGTTATCCCGTAATTTTAAGGATAAAAATGTATTTTAGTGTCTTAATCAAAGAACAATTAATCCCATTATGAGTAAAAGACTTGGACTCGATTTAGATAAAAATTCCATTGGATGGGCAATTATTGATGCCGGGGAAATATTGGATACAGGGACTAAAGTTTTTCCTGAT
>NZ_JAETXX010000038.1 GCF_021764745.1 Joostella atrarenae
TAACTTCTTTAAACAAATAGTATGTCAATCCATTCTTATTATTCAAGTAAAAATCTATCTTATATTTATTTAAAAGTTGTCTAAATTCATCCTTATTTTTAGGGTTTTGTTCTATTACCTTATATAATGACTGATCGATGATATTCCGAAGATCTCCTTTTCCCTTTTCAATATAATTAAGAGCTTCTTTTTCTATACTCCATATCCCAGGCATAGTAGATTGATCATTTGCAATAACCAAGTTGTATTTACGCTCCATTAGCTCTGTAATACTTTTACTACGGCGTCGCTCCATAGAGTCCTTGATCTTCAAACCATCAAAAGCAATTCTAGATGAAACAATATGTAAATGTGGATGCGAGGCATCAAAGTGCTGAAAAACGGCATAAGGCTGATCTTCATAACCCATTTCAGTCATGTATTCTTCAGCTATTTCTTTTAAGAAACCTTCATTTAAAGATGGCAAATCATCTTTATGGAAATTAAGTGATACATGAAAATTTCTGTTTTTAACTTTTGAGTTAAGATTATTTTGATATTCAATCATTTTTTGAATTCCTCCCTGAGTTTTTTCATTGATGTTATTCAAAACTAAAAGAGACGCTTCACCGCTAATTACTTTATTCATATTATAAGCCACCATTCCCTTAACATTATCTCCAGTAGTAATATTAGCTATCATTTTCTAGTTTTTTTATGATTGATTTAAATGAAATAATTACATCACGAATGGTAACCAAGTCTTTTAATGATAATTTTGTGGTGGTTTGATCACGATAAACAAAACGTATTAGAGTATTTAAATTAGTTCCTGCCTTTTTTAATTGAAAAATCATACGCTCTTCAATAATTACCTGTTTTTCACTTTTTCTTGTTCTTAATTGCCTTACTAATTCGTCATTATTAAAAAACAATTTATTCCGAAGAAACGCATTAAAGGATCTAAATCCATAGGCTTTTTGTTCGTTGAAAATGGTATATAAATTTTTATATTCATATTCTGTAAAACGTATGGAAACTAATTTACTTCTTGGTTCTTTTTGTTTTGGTCTTGGCATG
>NZ_JAETXX010000039.1 GCF_021764745.1 Joostella atrarenae
CTTTTCATTAGCATAAATCTTACCATGAAGATTTGGTAAGTAGATAATACTAATATTTGGAAACTCCATAAAAAAATCAATATCTTGTTTTTTGAAACTCTTGGTTATATTAGTTTCATTCTTACCGAATCCCAAAATTACATGCACATGTGAATTATTTCGAAGTGTTTTAAATACCTCATTTTTAAAATATTCATCAAGCTGAATGAAAGGAGATAAAATGATTACGTATTTTTCAGCATAATAAATAGTATCGTAAATCTCGTCTGCAAGAGATTTCCCGGTTAAAAATTCCATAGATTAAGTTTTGGTCATTAATTTAGGATTGTAAAAATATTATTTTTAGCTAAAACTACCACTATTATACTTTCTATATCCTTTTTATGTTCCATTAAATTCAATATGGAAGAATTATTTAACTATATGGATTTGAACGTTATTATTTGAGCAATTCGATTCGCTCTTTAAAGTGGGTTATTATTTCTTTAATTCGATCTACAAGTTCTTGTAAAAGAATCTTTTTTGGATTTTTTAAATCATTAGAATTTAAATAATTCTCTAAAAGTTTCTCTAGTCCTGTTAAAAACGGTAGCTCACTTTCTGGAAATTCTATATAATGTCTCTTATATGTATCATTAAGCACATTATTAAATGTCAATAACTTCTTATTTTCTAACTCGATTAATTTATCAAAAAAAAGATTTGCATCTATGAACTCAAACAAAGAATTTTCAGAATTTAATATTTCATTAAAAAAGTCATGTACTTCTATCGATTCTTGATTTATAATGTCAAATATTTCATTTGCTTTTTTGCTTTTTTGTTTGTCGCGTTTCTCATTATGAAATTTTAAAATTTGCTTTTCAATATCGTTTAATTCATTTTCTTTCCTGAAATGTAAAATATGATCCATTTCACCAATATGGACATCAAAATTATTTTTTGAAATTTCTAATCCTTTCGACAGAATGGAAATAAGTTCTTG
>NZ_JAETXX010000004.1 GCF_021764745.1 Joostella atrarenae
TGCGCTTATTTTTTATAAATATACACTTTCAAAAAATAAATTACATACGGGAATCTACAATATGAGAAAAAAAGAGAATAGAAAAAACACATAAAGTGTGTTTTACAAATTTACGCATTCGCAGATTTGCAAATGCGCTATTCAGTAGTTTTTTAAACTGTAAGTATTACAAAATCTTGCCTCAACGGATCGAGTTCAGATAATAATAGCTTTATAAATTCATTACCATATTCTTCATAGCTATTGGCAAAATTATCGGTGCGCTCTTGTAATGATTCATTTGGAAAGAGGTCATTTTGTATTTCTACGATTCTCGAAACATGGTCGGAGAGCTTCTTTTTCTGTGCTTTTAATAATCGCTTTTCTAAATTAGCTAGTCCTTTTAATTGCTTTACTTCTTGCGCTTTTACCGCTCCTAAGAAAGATTTGTCTGTTAATTCTGCCAAGCGATACATCTCTTGGAATTGTGCTACCAAATGTGCTTTCTGCTCGTCGAAGTTTATATTAATATTACTAATTTCTCTTACCTTTCTATTTATAAAAGTATGTCGCTTTAAGAAAAGTTGCTCGAAACTTATATTTAGCTTCTCTAATTTTTTTACTTGCTTTTTATTGATAATCAAAGCAGAATTACGCAATAATAACATTGGGAATGGAACGGCTGCTATTTGAAAAAAGCTTTTTAGTTCCAACCAATATGCAATCTCTCCACCTCCACCGATGTAGCATAGGTTTGGTAAAATCACCTCTTGATATAAAGGTCGCGTCATTACATTTGGAGAAAATAGCTCTGGATGCTCCTGCAAATGTTTTTTAAGCTCCTCTTTAGTCCAAGAAATATCAGTTTCGTTTACTGCATATTTCCCATCTACTTCTATAATTCGCTCTCGGAGGCCTTCCGATAAGTAGAATAAATTTATTTCTCGTGGATTGACTTGGATTTTATAAGAAGCGTCTACATTATTTAACGCTTCTATAGTTTCTGTTACTGCTTTCTGGGAGTCTTGTTGGAACATTTCTGTCTCCATATAGGGAACAAAAAGTTGCTTCAGATTCTTATCTGCACCATCTATAATTACGAGTCCTTCGTTACCAAAAATTCTATTTGCTAGATACCTTGTGGCATCGGTAAGGTTATCGTGCTCTAAATAGGCTTCTTTAAACCAGTTTTTTAATGTTTCTGCATCTTTCCCTACACCCAATTCTTGACTAAATAACTCGTAAACATCTTCTAGTCCATTATTTGGAAGTTCTCCAACAGCACCGCCAGTTTCTTTCGTCTCTGGACCTTTCCATTGAAATTTCTTGCCATTGAAATTAAAGTAATTGATTTCCTCAAAATCATGATCTTCTGTTGCCATCCAATAAATAGGCACAAAATGATTGTTTGGATATGTTTCTTGGAGTTGCTTCGCCAAGTTGATAGTAGAAACAATTTTATATAAAAAGTAAAGAGGTCCGGTAAATAAATTAAGCTGATGCCCCGTTACTACTGTAAATGTATTTTCATTTGCTAATGCTGTAATATGTGCCTGTGTAGCACTAGAAGTATCTATATTTTTATATTGCGATTGCAATACAGATGCCAACACTTTTCTATTTTCCATCGGAAAAGAGGCTTTCTTTTCTTCTATTTGTGCTTTGAAATTTTCTAAAGTAGGGAAACGGTTATAGAAAGGTTTTAATTCTTCTTTCTGACTGATATAATCGCACATCAGTTTAGAAAAATATCCAGTTTCTTTAAATGATATATAATTTGTTGGCATAGTTATTTTTTCAGCGTCAGTTACCTCGAAATACACTTTCTAGGTATAAAATGAAATATTTATTTAGTTTCTACTCGCCCTCCATTACAAGTTTAGCGTTATAAAAACTGTAATCTTGTACAGATCTCTTTATAAATTTCAAAAAGCGAAAATAGTATTTTTAAAGTGTAATATTTTATTTCTGATTACTTAATACTTTTTGCGCTAGGGATTGTAGCGGCATCCTATTTTGCTATTGCAATCTGTCGGTTGAAAACCGTGACCTTACTTGTTAGAACTATTTTTTTATGTTCTAAATATAACAAAATAGATACAGCGAAAAGCCCGACCTATAATTATGGAAACATAATTTATGGGAGCGCCCAAATAAAATTTCTCATAATCAGTAAATATAAAATTCTTTCAGGTTTTTGTATCTAAAAAATTAGTTAAGATGTGCTGCTAATAAATTATATTAGTAGTTTTGGCAGGCTAATTCAAAATAACGACCATGAAGTTTAGATTTCTAATTGCTTTTATATTTATATCCCTTTTTGCAACTGCTCAGCAGATAAAATCGCCTTCAGAATTTTTAGGATACGAATTGGGGACTCGCTTTTCTAGACACCACCAAGTAGTTTCTTACTATAAATATTTGGAGGATGCAGTTCCAGAAATGGTGCAATTAAAATCTTATGGTTCTACCAATGAGGGGAGAGAATTACTACTTGCTTTTGTTTCTACTGCAGAAAACCTAAGCAACCTAGAAAACATTAGACTCGAGCATTTAAAGGCTTTGGATGGTAATTCTGAATCTAAAAAAGCCTTGGTTTGGTTTAGCTATAATGTACATGGTAATGAAAGTGTGAGCTCGGAAGCTTCCATGAAAACGATCTATGAAATTCTTACTTCTAAAAAGGAATATCTAACGAATACAGTTGTTATTATGGATCCGAGTGTGAATCCTGATGGTCGCGATCGCTATGTAAATTGGTACAATAGTTATAAAAACACACCTTATAATATAGATGTAAATTCTAAGGAGCACCATGAGCCTTGGCTTTCTGGTCGCCCAAATCATTATATGTTTGATCTAAATCGCGATTGGGCATGGGTTACACAAAAGGAGAGCAAGCAACGTTTGGCTGTTTATAACGAGTGGTTGCCGCATATCCATGTTGATTTCCATGAGCAAAGCATGGATAACCCATATTATTTTGCGCCTGCTGCGGAACCTATGCACGAAGTGATTACCAAATGGCAGCGCGATTTCCAAGTTGCAATTGGAAAAAACCACGCTAAATATTTTGATGAAAACGGATGGTTTTATTTTACTAAAGAGGTGTTCGATTTACTCTACCCTAGTTATGGAGACACCTACCCTATTTACAGCGGTTCTATTGGAATGACCTATGAACAAGGCGGTAGCGGACGTGCTGGGCTTGGAGTGAAAATAAAAAGTGGAGATACCTTGACTTTAAAAGACCGTATTGCTCACCATTTTACAACGGGAATATCTACGTTAGAAATGGCTTCTAAAAATACCGATAAGCTAAACAAGCAGTTTAGTGCGTTCTATGCAAATAAAGATTTTACCTATAATAGTTATGCCCTTTCTGGGGATATTGATAAGATAAAAGCGCTTACCAGCCTTCTGGATGTTCATAAAATAAAATATGGTTTTACTACGGAAACGGTAAAGGGTTTACATTACAATACTAAAGAAAATGGCTCTTTAAAGGGTGATAATCCAAAATTGGTGGTAAGTACTAATCAGCCGAAATCGACATTAGTAACAGTTTTATTTGAGCCTGAAACAAAGTTAACAGACTCGCTTACCTACGATATTACAGCATGGTCATTACCTTATGCATATGGTTTAGAGGCTGTGGCTTCTAAAAATACGATTAATACTAATTCGGAAAGCTTAGAATATCCTTCTTTAGATTATAACAGCGATTCTTATGCGTATGTTACCGATTGGAATAGTATGGATGATGCTCGTTTTTTAACGGAGTTACTATCTCAAAAGATACAGATTCGTTATGCTTCTGAGCCTTTTACTATTGATGAGAAATCTTATGGTCGTGGGAGTTTAATTATTACAAAGAGTGATAATACTAAGGTTAAAGATTTTAATACGATTATGAAAAATGCAGCTACAAAGCACCATAAAATATTAACCTCAACGACTACTGGTTTTGTGAGTGGAGGGAAAGATTTTGGTTCTAGCGCTGTACATATTATTCCGAATATTAAGGTTGCTGCTTTATCTGGTGGCAGCGTTGCTACACTTAATTTTGGAGAAGTATGGCACTTTTTTGAGCAACAACTCCACTACCCGATTACTGTTATTGATAATGACTATATAAATAGCACCGACCTCTCGAAATATGATGTTTTAATTATACCTGAGCTTAGTAAGTTAGAAAAAGGAAAATTGGAGAAGATTAAGAAATGGACTCATAACGGAGGAAAACTAATTGCTATTGGAGACGCTATTAAAGTGCTTGATAACGATGACGATTTTGATATTTCCGCTAATAAAGCTGAGGAAGAAAATGATAGCATACAGAAACCAGAAAGCTATATCTCTAGCAAACGTGAATACATTAAAAAAATGATTACCGGAGCTATTTATAAAGCGAAAGTAGATAACACCCACCCTTTGTCTTACGGTTATGAAGACACATATTACACTCTAAAGCTTAGTGGCAATGCCTATAAATTCTTAAAGAGTAAAAATGCTGTTTATATTGAAAACAATGCGAAGCCTCTTGCTGGATTTGCGGGTAGCGATGCTCAAAAACAACAGGCCAACAGTCTTGTTTTAGGTTCTGAAAATATGGGAAAAGGAAAAGTTATTTACATGGTAGACAATCCTCTTTTTAGAGGCTTCTGGGAAAATGGAAAGTTGTTTTTTGTAAATGCCCTTTTTATGGTTGAATAATTCTATCATTTTCTATGATGTTACTTTCTGAACGTATTACATATATAAGTTTCCTATTTTGTTTTTATGGAATGTCTCAAAGCCTGACTTTTGAAACATCGCCAGCGGGAGTTCTTATATCTGAAGGAGAAAAGAAAGTATTGTTTTTTCAGAAAGAAACTAAAGCGCTTGACGGAAAGTACCCAAGGGCAAATTATATCCATCCACTTTACGATATGGATGGCGCTATACTTACAGAAGATTTTCCTGAAGACCATTTGCATCACCGAGGGATTTTCTGGGCGTGGCACCAGTTATTGGTTAATAATGTCTCTATTGGAGATGGCTGGGAATGTAAAAACATCTCTTGGGATGTAAAAAACATAACTACCACTGCGAATAACGACGGCTCGCTTCAATTGAATACTACAGTTTTTTGGAATTCCTCTATATATAAGGAGAAAAGTGGGCGTGCTTCTTTTGTGAAAGAAGAGACAGCAATAACAATTCATCCTTCAGAAGAAAACTACCGTGTTATAGATTTTGAAATCTCCCTTTTGGCTTTAGCTGATAATTTAAAAATTGGAGGTTCTGATGATATTAAAGGATATAGTGGATTCTCTGCGAGATTAAAATTACCAGAAGACATTTTATTTTCTTCCAGTGAAAAAAATATCACCCCTATAAATGAAGCTATTAAAGCGGAAAGGAATGTGGTTATAAGTGGCTCTTTCAACAATAATAAAAAGAGCGGGCTTATAATAATTGCAAGTAAAGAGAATCCTTCTCCAAATAATGAATGGATTTTAAGGTCTAAAAATAGTATGCAAAATGCTGCTTACCCAGGACAAAAACCTATTTATGTATCTACAGAGGATCCAATTGTATTAAAATATCGAATAATTATATATAAAAATGATATTTCTACAATAAATCCGACTACTATTTATCAATATTAAAACTTTTACACACTAAAACTGTGTATTCGTTACACACTGTTTAGCTACTTTACACAGTTTTTCCCACTTCCTATTTTTTACAAAATAAATTAATTACCTAATAAACAGACGTTTACACGTGTTTGACTTTACTAGTTTCCTATTGGTATGAAAATAGCACTATACAATACAAATAACGAAAACAAAGTATAACCACAAATATTAGAATTATGAAAAAGATAGTATTAGTAGCAGCATTAGCATTAGGAAGTTTAACAGCATTTGCAACTGTTCCAACAACTTTAAACAACGACACTAAAATTGTTGTTATGCAAGACGATTACAAAGAGATTGCAGTTGGAGAAGTTCCTACAGCGATTCAAGAAGCACTTAGAGCTGATTATCCTGAAGCAACAATTTCTAAAGCTTATATAAATGAAGAGAAAACATATAAGATAGAAGTTGCCATGGGAGAACAAAATGGAATCCTTTACGCCGATGAAAACGGGAAATGGATTGAGCAATAAAAAACCTTACAACCAACCAACTATAAACACCAATAAACAATAACATTAATTTTTAAAATATAAAGATCATGAAAAAGATAGTATTAGTAGCAGCAATGGCATTAGGAAGTTTAACAGCATTTGCAGCAGTGCCTGCAACAGCAAACAACGATGTAAAAGTAGTTGTAATGCAAGACGATTATAAAGAGATTGCAGTAACAGAACTGCCAACAGCGATTCAAGATGCTTTGAAAGCAGATTATCCAGGAGCAACAATTACTAAAGCTTTTGTAAATGAAGAAAAAACATACAAGCTTGAAGTTGCCATGGGAGACCAAACTGGAAATCTTTACGCTAACGAAAATGGTGAATGGATTGAGCAATAAGAGCTCTTTTGACTAACCAATCATAAAAATCAACAACAATAAGTATAATTTCAAAATATAAAAATCATGAAAAAGATAGTATTAGTAGCAGCAATGGCATTAGGAAGTTTAACAGCATTTGCAGCAGTGCCTGCAACAGCAAACAACGATGTAAAAGTAGTTGTAATGCAAGACGATTATAAAGAGATTGCAGTAACAGAACTGCCAACGGCGATTCAAGATGCTTTAAAAGCAGATTATCCGGGAGCAACAATTACTAAAGCTTTTGTAAATGAAGAAAAAACATACAAGCTTGAAGTTGCCATGGGAGACCAAACTGGAAATCTTTACGCTAACGAAAATGGTGAATGGATTGAGCAATAAGAGCTCTTTTGACTAACCAATCATAAAAATCAACAACAATAAGTTTAATTTCAAAATATAAAGATCATGAAAAAGATAGTATTAGTAGCAGCAATGGCATTAGGAAGTTTAACAGCGTTTGCAGCAGTGCCTGCAACAGCAAACAACGACGTAAAAGTAGTTGTAATGCAAGACAATTATAAAGAAATTGCAGTAGCAGAGCTTCCACAAGCAATTTTAGAATCACTACAGGCTGATTACCCAGGAGCAGAAATTACAAAGGCTTTCGTTAATGAAGAAAACGAATATAAGCTAGAAGTAAAAATGGGTGACCAAACTGGAAACCTATTCGCCAATGAAAGTGGTGAATGGATAGAAAAATAAGAATCCGTTTTAGGTGAATGAAGATGTCCTCTCTTTTATTAGGGAGGGCATTTTTATTTATAATCGATTTTATAATTATCAATCTTTAAAATAATCCTTCCGGTTTTTACATCTTGATTTCGCATTTCTTTTCTATCTACATCCACATCTTTTGCTAAATATTGAATTGGAAGCTTTATTTTTTCAATTTCAAAACTGATAATCACTTCACTTGGCATGATCGCTTGAGAGGAGTTATAGTCCATAGAAACGGTAAAAGTGCCATCTTTCTTTGTATTTATTTCAGACATTTCTATACGTTTCAGATTTGTATCCAACCATAAAGTAGCGAGCGCAAAGTCTGCTTTTTTATCCGTTGGAATAATATTTATTTTTTTTAGAATTACTCCCTCCACTTCTTCTGATCCTCGATCTACAGTTATAAAAGGGTATCTGAAAAGTTCTTGCATAGAAAAATCAAGGCCACGCTTTGGAATCATAATAAAATCTTCAGATTCAAATTCCATTGGAGTGTCCTTTTGGTATTTTATAGCTGCAAATTTTGTAGGCATATTAATAAAACTAATGTCTACATTTAGTTCCATATTAGCTTCAAACCCATGAATACTATCAAGACGATTTTTAACAACCAATAGATCACTATTAATTTCTTGAGCCAGCATACAATTAAGCCCTAGCAATAGGCATATTAAAATTGTGAACTTCTGCATTATCCTATATCTCTCTTATTAAAAATTAAAACTCCAACTCCAAGAAAAAGCAACGTATAAAGTGTAAGTACAATATTGTTATGGTAAATAGTATTCCAAGGGATTTCTTGATAGAAAAAGTATTGCCATGTATTGTTCAACTTCGGAAAAAACCATTCGTTAAAAAAGGTACTTTCGATTTCAAATTTCAGAAATAAATTTGTGATTATAAGAAATAATGCGGCTACAATCCATGTTTTTGTAGCTTCCTTAAAAATTACAGCTAGCGTTAAACTTACTACAGAGAAAAATACCATGGAAACCATTCCAGAGAGAAATGCTAATTGCAATCTATATTGAGCATCTTCTGATTGAAAAAAGTTTAGACTCCCCAAATAAACAATTAAATCTCCCTTCCCAAAAAGTAAATACGATAATAAAAAGGAAGATATCGCAGTAATAATAACTACTCCCAAAGTGAAAAATATAGCTATTATATATTTACTGAGTATAAATTTCCATTTTACTATTGGTTGCAACATTACCGTTTGTATGGTATTATCTTTATATTCTGAAGTTAACATTCCCGATATTACAATCATCAATATAAGCGGCAGATGAAACCAAAGTGTATTTAAAATAAGGTAAATTAAAAGATTCCCATTTAAAAGAGATCCCTCAAAATAAAACGAATCTCGAAGGTTACTCAATAATATATCTATAATAGCATTCCCTTGAAAATAAGCTCCTATAAGAATTAAGAACTCTATAATGCAAATTGCAGCTAGCGCATAATAGGTTTTACTTTGCTTAAAGAGTTTGAATACCTCTATTGCTATTAAATTTTTCATAGACTTGGCGATTCAAATAATTTATCGAAATTTATTTCTGGCACACAAGCTGTGATAAAAATCTTCTCTTCTGTTAATTGCTGAAGTAATTCTGGAATCTCTTGCTGAGAAATAGTCACCTCAGCACTATTTTTTTTTATAATTGCTGGGTATTTTTTTATCGATATAGAATTTTCTATTCCAGAAGCATAGATACTAAAAGAAGTGGTGTTTTCTGCGATTATCTTTTGAGTTTCTCCTTTACTAATTATTGTTCCCTTATTGATAACATATAGAACATCACAGATTTTACTAAGTTCTTCTGTAATATGTGATGATATAATAATTCCGATTTTTTCTTTAGAAACTAATTCTAAAATCAATTTCCTTATTGCTTTGATTCCAATTGGATCCAATCCAGAGAAAGGTTCATCTAAAACTAAACAAGCAGGGTTATTTAATAAAGCGATTGCAATCCCTAATCGCTGTTTCATCCCCATAGAAAAATTCTTAACGGGATCATTTCTATCTAATGGGAGCCCCACTTTAAGCAAGCTATCTTCTATCTGCTGTGTATTGAAATCTAAACCTTGGATTTTTGAAAACACTTTTATATTCTCCTTTGCATTTAAATATTCATATAAAGCAGGTTTTTCTATAATTCCTCCAAGAGGTTTTACTTTTTCAGAATTTATTTTCAACCGACCAGAATCTGGATGTATCAATCCGAATAAAATTTTAAAAAGTGTAGTTTTCCCAGCTCCATTTTTACCCAATAGGCCTACAATTTCACCTGAATTACAAGATATACTTACTTCTTTTAGAGCGGTAACACCACCATATTTTTTGGTGATTTCTTCAGCAGCAATAATCATATGGACGACTCTAATTCTAGGTTTCTAAAATCTATTTTTGCTTGATAATTTTTCTCCAAAAAGGTTCGCGACCAGAAGCTTTTCTTAAAAAGGAAAAGAGGATCCTTTACCATAAAATAAGGTATATAATGGTACCAGCGTACACCGCAAGATTTATAATAGCTCTTAAGTTTGTTTTCTAGTCCTAATTCTTCAGCGGCAACTTCTGCTGCCATCCGTTGGCATTTAGAATTCATATAAGTAGCTGCTATTCTTTTTTTAAAACCATACATATAAAATTGATCTTTTGCCCTTTTATAATTCTGATAACGAGACCATCCATCCATCATAACTAAATAGATATGTATAAATGAAAAAAGAAAACACCAAGCCCAAAACAGTATCGGTAATAAGGAACCTTCGTCTAATGACGCGCTTAAATACTTCCAATAAATCCATGATTCTAATATGAAAAGAATCAAAGACATATACAATAACCTCCCTACTCTAATATAAGAGATAAAAGGATGTGGCTGTATTGGAAATGACTTTGTATACAAAATAAAAACTGTTTTAGAAATCCGCTCTAGAATTTGTAATTTAATACCTAAATTCGGCTATGCATAAATTATATTAATGGCACCCATAAAATTATACTTCAAAGATGAGTAATTGTTCTATAAATTTAATGGTTTTTTTAAATTTTCCTATTAAACTTGAAATAGTTTATATAAACCCAAATTTTATCAATATATTGAATCAAACTATATAGAATTTTATGCTAAGTAAAATAAAGGCTTTTTTAAGCTTCTTCTTCATATTCATAATTGCAATATCCTCCTATTCTCAAGTTGTAAATAGCGAATCTACAACACAAAATTTAGGGCCACTTACCAATGAAAACATAGACACCTATTTAAGTGAATATGTGAAGTTTGAGTCTATTAGTGGTCATGAAAAAGAAGCTGGAGAATGGATTAAGAATATTTGCATAGAAAATGGGCTTCATATAAAACAAATGGGCGATACAGATGGAGAGTATAACTTTACTGCTTCTATCTATCCTCTTTCTTCTAAGCTACCAAACATAGTATTATTAAATCACATTGATGTAGTTCCTGCTGGGGATCTATCAAAATGGATAGAACCTCCCTTTTCTGGTAAAATAACAGAAACAGATATTTGGGGCCGAGGAGCATGGGACAACAAGGGTAATGCTATTATGCAGCTATTTAGTGTTGTAGAAATTTTAAATAAATATAAAGGCAAACAATTACCTTTTAATGTTACTTTTTTAGCTGTTTCTTGTGAAGAAACACAATGCCGTGGTGGTGCAGAATATGTGATAAATAATTATCTAGATGAACTTAATCCCGCAGTTGTTTTAGGAGAAGGTCCTCCAGCGATAAAAGGAGCATTACAAACGAAACCTAATAAGTCTGTTTTCCCTATTTCTGTGGCTCATAAAAGAGCTTTATGGATTAAGTTAAAATTAAATATAAACACTTCTGCCCATGGTTCTGTTACTCCATTACGCTATGCAAATAAAGAAATGGTTGAGGCATTAGATAATCTCCTTGGAAAAAAGCAAAAAGCTATCTATACAGATTTAAATGTAAAAATGCTTAAAGAAATGGGACAATTAGAAAAAGGACTTACTGGTTTTGCTATGCGCCATCCTAAGCTTTTTAGAATGTTTATTACTCCGAAATTAAGACAGCAACCTGAGCTTTTTTCTATTTTCTCTAATACTATTACGCTAACCAGCGTAGACAGCATGAATGATGTTGTAAATGTTATTCCAAGCGAGGTTACTGCTCTTTTAGACTGTAGACTGCTTCCTAACTCTTCTAAAGATGAATTCTTAGAAAACATAAAGAAGCGTCTTGATAATGACGATATTGAAGTTTCTACGATATATTCAATGCCTGAAATGAAATCTTCGGATGATGAAAGCATTTATTATAAGAACTTAAAGAAAGCCATTCTTAAAAACCACACCGAAACAGATGTAATAACTATTTTACTTCCTAATACAAGTGATGCTGGTCTTTTTAGAGCAAAAGGAATAGCTACTTTCTGTACAGTACCTGTGAATATCGAAATGAGTTACCTTGATAATATCCACAGTGAAAACGAACGCATTCCTCGTGGTATTCTTGCTAACGGCAAAAACACTTATGTCGATTTTATTGAAGAATGTATTAAAGAAAATCCAGACTCTTTATCTACCGTGCCACTTTCTGTATCCAACTAACACCACTTGATTATGAAAATCAACATTCTTAGCATTGCTATGCTAATGTCTACCTTCCTATCTATAAATATAGCTGCTTGTCAGGATAAAATTATCCCTCTATACGAAGGTGAGATTCCAAATAGCATTTCAAATGATAAGGAAAAAGAGAAGATAGAAATTTCGAATATAAAGCAAATTTCAAATGTTCAAATTCCTACATTAGAAACCTTTTTCCCTTCTAAAAGAAATAATAATGGAAAGTCTGTTGTTATCTGTCCTGGCGGAGGATACGGAATATTAGCTTATGATTGGGAAGGTACGGAAATTGCACAATGGTTTAATTCTAAAGGATATACTGCATTTGTATTAAAGTATAGACTTCCAATTGCAAAAACGGTTACTAATAAAGATGAAGTCCCTTTGCAAGATGCTAAAAGGGCGATACAAATAGTACGTAAAAATGCATCTTTATGGGGGCTCGATGAAAATAATATTGGAATTATGGGATTTTCGGCTGGAGGTCATTTAGCATCCACACTCGGAACTCATTTTAATATAGATACGAATATAAAAGGCGATTCTTATAAATCGGTTAGTGCACGCCCTGATTTTATGATTTTGATGTACCCAGTAGTAACCATGAAAGAAAAGTATACGCATATGGGATCAAGAAATGCTCTTCTTGGAAAAAATCCTTCTGAAGAAAAAATTACTTTTTACTCTAATGAACTCCAAGTTACAGAAGATACACCTCCAACTTTTATAGTTCATAGCACCGATGATAATGCTGTTCCCGTTGAAAATAGCTTGCTATTTTACAAAGCGCTAAAAGAAAATAATGTCCCTGTCGAAATACATCTTTACCCAACAGGAGGACATGGATTTGGATTAGCGTTAGAGTATCCGCACTTAAAAGCATGGCCTAAACTACTTGATGAATGGCTTCAATTTATTGATAAAGACAAGAAGTAACAACCAAAAAAGAACCCCTGCATATAATTTTATACACAGAGGTTTATATTTATAAATCTCGAATAGTTTACAATCCGCTTATGTAACTTCCGTAAGGATCTTTAAATTGATATCCTTCAGTAAAGCGATGCTTACTAAGTTTTTTATAAGCTACTAATCCCCATAAAAGAAACTCTTTTAAAAAATATGCATCTTCTGGTTTAATTTCTGGTTGATGCTTTTTTATAAGATTATTTAATGGTGCAATTTCATCCAATTGCTTTTTATAATCTTCATCAGAAACATCATCTAATAGCTCAAAACCACTTCCTTCAAAAAACCAAGTTACTATTTCATCATAAGCACTTGGAGCATCTGGACGTTCTAATTTATCTATTTTAGGGAAATATTCTGGGAATAATGTTTTTATTGCAGCTCCAAATAATTGTTCTGCTACAAAAGCTGCCCCCTCCAGTTCTCCTTCATATACTAATTCTATTTTTCCAGTAATTGCAGGAATCACTCCCATAAAATCGCTTAGCCGAACACTCGTTTTATCCTTACCACTTTTAAGCATTCTTCGTTCTGCGGTACTCATTATATTTTCAAAAGCACTAATACTTAACCTAGCACTTACACCACTCTTGGCATCTACATATTCGCTGTTTCGAGCTTCAAATCCTATTTGCTCTAAAAGGTCGTAAACCAATTCTGGAACGTAAATATTATCTTTTTGAGCTGCTTCTAACTTAGCCTCTTGCTTAGTGATTTTTTTAGCGGTCTCAATAGTTTCTGGGTAATGAGTTAAAATCTGAGAACCTATTCTATCCTTTAAAGGTGTTACAATACTACCTCTATTTGTATAATCCTCAGGATTTGCTGTAAATATAAACTGCATATCTAAAGGAAGTCTCAATTTAAAACCTCTAATCTGAATATCACCTTCTTGTAAAATATTGAATAATGCTACTTGTATTCTAGCCTGTAAATCTGGAAGTTCATTAATAACAAAAATACTCCTATTAGCTCTAGGAATCATTCCGTAGTGAATCACACGATCATCGGCGTATGATAACTTTAAATTAGCAGCTTTAATAGGATCTACATCCCCAATTAAATCGGCCACCGTTACATCTGGTGTAGCCAGTTTTTCAAAGAAACGCTCTTCTCTATGCACCCATACAATTCTGGTATCGTCTGCGTGCTCTTCAATAGCTTTCTTAGCGAATCTAGATATTGGATTTAATGGGTCATCATTTATCTCTGATCCTTTCACCACAGGAATCCATTCATCAAGCAAATTAACCATCATTCTAGCCAATCTTGTTTTTGCTTGTCCGCGTAAACCAAGAAAATTAATATTATGACGTGATAGTATCGCACGCTCTAATTCTGGAATTACTGTATTTTCATAACCGTGAATCCCTTCAAAAGTAGTTTCGTTATTTTTTATTTTCTGAATAAGATTATCTCTTAATTCGTCTTTTATAGATTTAGATTTATATCCTGAAGCAACCAGTGTTCCAAGCGTTTTTATCTTTTGTATTTGCATTTCGTATCTTTTAAACTTTATGTATTCTATTATAGAAGTCAATCAAAACTATCGATATCTATTTTTACCTGATTCTCTTTTTTCTATTGGCCTCATAATCTTCAAAAATCATCTCTCCAAGACCTTGAAGTCCTGTAAAAAATGCTTTTCCTTTATTCGCCTCTGTAAAATGCCTTATGAACTGCATCAGATAAGGATCTTTTGCAATCATGAATGTGGTAATTGGAATGTGGAGTTTTCTAGCCTGACGCGCCATATTATAACACTTATCAACTATATATGTATCTAAGCCAGCACTATTCATATAGTATTCTCCATTGGGTTCCCTAATACAACTAGGTTTCCCATCGGTAATCATAAAAATCTGTTTATTAGTATTCCGCTTACGTCTTAAAATATCCATAGCGAGTTGAAGTCCAGCCACCGTATTAGTATGATAAGGACCTACTTTTAGAAATGGAAGATCTTTTATAGAAATTGGCCAAGCATCGTTTCCAAAAACCAATATATCTAAGGTGTCTTTTGGATATCTCGTTGTAATAAGCTCTGCCAACGCCATGGCTACTTTTTTAGCTGGAGTAATTCTATCTTCTCCATATAAAATCATACTATGACTAATATCTATCATTAGAACGGTACTCATTTGTGCCTTATGATGGGTTTCCTCCACGACAAGGTCATTTTCATTGAGCATAAAATTCCCTAATCCATGATTTACTTGTGCATTTCGGATACTTTCTGTCATAGAAATTCGCTCTAAAGGATCTCCAAACTGATAATCTCTGAAGTCACCAGTATGCTCATCACCACGACCAGTATGTTTGCTACGGTGATTTCCACTAGTTCCTTTTTTAAGTTTACCAAAAATCTGATCTAAGGCGTGCTTTCGGATAAGCTGTTCTGTTTTTGCAGTGATAGAAAACTTGCCTTCGCCATCTCCGCCACTACCATCACCACCTTCAGGATCAATTTCCTCTTGTATAAACCCTTTACGCTTTAGCTCCTCTATAAAGTCGTCTATAGTATAGTTCTCATCTGTTAAACTGTATTCAACATCGAGTTCCCGAAGCCAATCGATCGCCTCATCAAAATCTCCAGAAGTGTGAGTTATCAACTCTTTAAAAATTTCGAATAACTTATCGAATGGAGATATATCGGGAGCTTCATATTTTGTGAATACAAATCCTTTTCTTCTTGTTTTATTCATAGCTCCATAAAATTAAGGATTTTTATATACAATATGAACATGTTAAGATTTAATTAGCCTTTCATTTTAAGGAAAGAAAATTAGGGTATTACATTTTTATAAAAAAAAACACCGTCGATAAAAATATCAACGGTGTTCACACAAACTAACTATTAAACAAAATTTAGATTTCTTAATTTGAAAGCTAACTCAACAATATAAAATCTATTTCATTTACTTTAAATATCATTACTAACTAGTTCATAAATACTAGTTAGGTGTTTCCAGTTTTGAGAAATCAATCTCTGGAGCTTTTCCATTAGCAGTTCTTGTATGCATGGTATTCATTTCTGTTTGCTCACTAAAGAATCCACAATTTTTCATAAAAAATGTATTTCCTTTTGCTCCTCCTGCATAATCCAATCGGGATCCTTTTCTAGCAGTAGCATCCGCAGTAAACTTAGCTTCTGTAAGCTCATGCCAAACTCCATCGGTATCCTGTACCCATTGATTCCCATAAACACCCATTCGTGTTTTAAATCCTGTTCCAGTAATAAAATTTTCTAAGAAAGAATGCTGGCGCTTTAAGTAGGTAGAAGTATGTGGTCTTCTAAAACTTGCTATAAGATTCCATTCTCCCGCTTCTGGATCAAAGAAATATGCTGTATAATCTGTAGAGTTATTTACAGAAGGCTCCCCTTTAAGTAAAAACTTATATGTGTTTGCTGCTTTCCAGTTAAAAACTTTATAGCTTTGCCCTCCAGAGCCTTCATTTCCAAACTCTCCAGTAGTAACACCCTCTCCTTTTCCTAATAAGATTATCTTATAATCATCTGGAATTTCGTCTGGATTTTGAGTTTTAAATGGACTCCAAACAGAAAAAAGAACCCTTCTTTCAGATTCAGAATTTACTTGCATCCCAAAATAGCCTTCTCCAAAACCATTTGCCATAAAATATGAGCCTAATACATCTTGACCTTCTGGAACTGTGATTTCATTATAAAACCATAAGATATCTTTGTCTTTTGGAGGTGTATAATTTAAATGTACAGAAGGACCTCTTCTCCCCCAGTAAAAATCTTCTTTTACAAAAGTTACTTCCCCTTTGGTTGCTGGACCACCAATACGAAGATCTTTTACAGCGGCAATCTCTTCTCCTTCTTTATTAACTCCTTGGATTTCAATAAAATTATAGCCTGCCTTTTCTATATTAAAAACTCCAACATTAACAACTTCAAAATCAGGATTAGAAATAGTTACTTCTTTACTATTCCCCCCTAAAGTTACTTTAACTACAGAAGTACCTTCTAAAGATTTCGCATTTAAACCCACATGAATCTCTCCAATAGTATCTACTTTAAAGTAAGTTCTAATTTTAGTATCTAAACTAGACCAATTAGTGATCCCTTTTTCTGATACCAAATTTTTATTTTTTGAAAAATCATCTATAGCCCAACTATTTCCTTCCGTTGGGATTTCTATAGATAAAGCTAGTTCTTCGTTAGAATTAGAACTTTTAGTATTGCATCCATTTAGATACATTACTACGAAAAGTAATCCTAAAATTATTTGAAAGTTTTTTGTTTTCATATATAAAAAATTACAGCTGAATCATAAATTATGATTCAGCTGTATATTAATATTATTTAATCGTTTTGAATTAACGTTGGCTGCACATTAATTTGAACTTCTGGTATGTATTCTATAACTCTATCATCTGTTGGTAAAATCTCATAATAAGGATTGCTTCCTGATAAATGAGTTCCTGGGTACTTTCTATCCATTGTGTCATTATTTCTAAAAACATCGAATTTTCTATGCCCTTCATATGCTAGCTCTAATCTTCTTTCATCTAAAACTACATCCAATAAGTTTTTCCCAGCTGGAAAGTCTGAAGCACTATCGTAAGCGTCTATTCCTGCTCTCTCTCTTAATATATTTATATTGCTTAGCGCTTGAGACTCGTTACTCATTTTAGCGTAAGCTTCTGCTCTGTTAAGATACATTTCTGCTAGACGAGAAACTACAGGAGACCATAAATGAGGAACCCCTTCTTGTAACGACGCTTTCAACACGTAAAATTTAGGAAATCCATTTCTCTTAAACATGTCGTAACCATAAGTAACATATGTTTTAGAACCTCCATTATTAAAGTAATATAAAGTTTCATCATCTCCTTCTTCTGTCATTACTTCAACTTTACTTCCATCTTCTGTAAAGTAAATTTTACCATTTTTCTCTGTAGTTCTTCGGAATTGGTATGTATAATTATCATTAATCCAATAAACAGCAGGAATTTTATTTCCATCTTCATCTAGTTCGAATTGTGGATCTATAAACTCTTTTCTAGCATCATTAGGGTTTTCATTTATAAGATCTAAATAAGAACTAGAAGCATACATTTCTCCCCAACCTGTTCCTTCAATATTTGCGTAAAGAGATCCTACAGTATACCATCCTGGAGCTCCACTTTCGTTGTAATCTGATTCTTCAACAAAACGGAAACAAAAAATCGTTTCTGTATTATCTTCAGGTACTTTTTGAAAATAATCTCCAAGTTCTGAAGTTGGCAACAACTGAAATCTTCCTGAGTTAATCACTTTATCAGCATATGTAATTGCCTGATCATTAACTCCCATATACAGATATACTCTAGATAAAAGTGCTTGCGCTGCTTCTTTTGTAGCGTAAGAGTTGGTTTTATTTACACTCATTAAAGATTCTGCTTTTAAAAGATCTTTTACTACCTGATCATATACTTCTCCAACTGTATTTCTATCTGGAACATCAGAAACATCTGATGTTAACTTTAATGGAACTCCTAAATTTGAAGTCCCTTGATTGTATGGCCTTCCAAAAACGTTAACCAATTCGAAATAGGTATAAGCTCTTAAAAAATAATTTTCCCCAATTAATTGATCAGTTTCTACAGATTCTCCCTCTACTGCAAGTTCAATAACTTTATTACAACTTACAATTGCTTTATAACCAGAACTCCATACATCATTAATTCTACCACTAGTTGTAATATTATTATAATTGTATGTGTAGAATAAGGCATCCGTAGTATTACCACTTAAAGATACATTATCTCCAGAAAACTCTGCTGCTCTATGCAACTGCGGAGAGAATCCATTTCCATCTCCATCTCCTTTTAATAAAGAGTATGAACCTCCCGTTACGGCTTCCAATCCTCCTTCACTTTCAAACAATTCGTCTGAAGCAACAGAATCGTAAGGGAATCTATCTAGTTCACAAGCTGTAAAACTTGCTGCTGCTAATATTATATATAGTATTTTTTTCATTTTTATAGTTTTTTGATATTAAAATGATAATGATAACCCTAGCGTAATTCGCTTAGAAACTGGATACAATGCGTTATATGTACCATCAACTCCTACCTCTGGATCCATTCCAGAAAAATCAGTTAATGTCCATAAGTTATCACCAGATAAGTAGATGTTTAAGTTACTCATTCCCATTGTAGTCACCCACTCAGAAGGTAAAGTATACCCTAATCTTAAGTTTCTCATTCTTAAATAGCTACCATCTTCTAAATATCTTGAAGACACTTTATTAGATAAACTATTTCCACCGTTTACTAACTTAGGATGTGTTGCAATATCTCCTGGTTCTTCCCATCTGCTCCATCCATCAGCTAATACTTGTTGGTTATATGTTGGATAAGCTCCATCTGCATCATACAACTCTCTACTATAATTGTAAATTAGATTACCACTAGTGAAAGCAAAATTCGCAGAAAGAGATAAACCTTTGTAGCTAAATGCAGTTCCGAAACCTCCATAATAATCTGGTGTAGAAGTTCCAACTTCTTGTTGTGTAGCATCATTCCAGTTATTAGTTGTTGTAACTTCCCCAGTATCTTGGTCTACAACTTCCCATAAAGGATCTCCATTTTCTGGATCTACTCCAGCCCATTCACGCATATACCAAGTATTAATATCTTGACCTATGTTTAATCTCTTATTACCTTTAATGATTGCTTGATCTTCTAAAAGTTCTGTAACTTCATTAGTATTTACACCAATATTAAAATTAACAGACCATAAGAAATCTTCATTACGGATTACATCTGCATCTAAGAAAACTTCGAACCCAGTGTTTTTAACACCTCCAATATTTTCCCAATACCCGCTATATCCTGTTACATCTGGGATAGAAACAAAATATAATAAGTCTGAAGTATCTTTAATATAGTAGTCGAATGTCAACCCTACTCTATTAAAAAGACGAAGATCTAAACCAAAGTTTGATTGAAAAGATTTTTCCCAACCTACATCTTCATTTCCTAATTGAGAAGGCGTTGTTACTGGCACACCATTATATGTGTTATCTAAACTATATAAATCATATTGAGGGTATAAAGAACTTGGTCTGTTTCCTACAGCACCATAACTAGCTCTTAATTTAAGTTCATTTATTGCATCTATGTTGAAGAAATCTTCATTATGAATATTCCATCCAGCACTTGCAGAATAAAAAGTTCCATATTGATTATCTTCTCCAAAGTTAGAAGCCCCATCTCTACGGATAGACAATTGAACTAAATATCTATTATCGAATCCATAATTAGTATTGAATAAAAATGACTGTAAAGCATATTCATTTTTAAAACCTCCCACAGAATTAGGATTCGCAGCATTATTTAATATATCTGTTCCAGCAACAATTCCTTGTCCTGTTGCAGAAAAATCATCATATACATAATCGTTATATTCATATGCAGCCAAAGCAGTAAAACTATGATCTCCCCAAAGGTTAGAATATTTAAGCATTTGATTGGTGAACCTTGTTATTCTTCTTGCTGTAGATTGAGATAATCTTCCGTTATCTGCTAAACCACTATTTGAAGCAGGGTCTACATATGATTTACCATCATTTCTATATAAAGTATAACCATTTGTAGAGATGAATTTAAGATGGTCTGTTATTTTAAATTCTAAATCAAAATTTGCATATAAATTAAATTCCTGAGACTGAGAGTTATTCCACTGTAAATCATATAAATAGTTACTCTTGTCTCTTCCTATCCATGACACTCCATTTTCTTGTGGATTTACCAACTCTCCACTTTCGTTATACGGAGAATCCCATGGCATATACGTAAGCATTGAATATAAAGAATGTTGTCTGTCATCAATTGTACTATAGTTAAGACCAATCTTTGGCTTTAAAGTTAATCGCTCTCCAAACTTATAATCTTGATTGATACGGAAACTTAATTTATCAAACTCATACCCTTTAATAGAACCCGTTTCATCATAATATCCTAAAGAAATATAAGTTTTAGATTTCTCTGTTCCTGCGGTAAAAACTAAATTATGATCTTGTACAAATCCTGTTTGTGTACCATTATCAAACCAATCAAAATCGCGATTTAATAAGCTAGGGTTATACCACTCATTATCATTCTGATTGAATGTATCTCCAAACCCTTCATAATAGTTATACAACTGTTGAGAGTTCATTATTTCAAAGTTCCCCTGATTAAATTCAGAAAAACCAGTTCTTGTACTAACAGTAAGTTCGCTTCTACCAACTTTTGCCTGTTTAGTTGTAACAACTACTACTCCATTAGCTCCACGAGAACCATAAAGAGAAGTAGCGGAAGCATCTTTTAAGACTGAAAGAGATTCAATTTCATTAGGATTTAAGTTTGGAGTTCCGTGCATAATCACACCGTCTACGACCCAAAGAGGACTTACACTTCCATCGATAGAAGACATCCCTCTAATTCTAATATCTGGTACAGAACCAGGTTGTCCAGACCCCTGGATTACTTGTACCCCAGAAACTTTACCTTGTAACATTGTAGATACATCTGGAGAAGTAACATCTGTAAGTTCTTTAGCATCTATTGTAGAAACAGAAGCCGTAACTTCTTCTTTCGTTTGCGTTCCATACGCTACTACAACCACTTCATCAAGCTGTGATGCCGATACTTGCATAGCAACATTTATTTCTGAATCACTTCCTACTACAATTTCCTCTTCTTTAAAACCTATATAAGTAAATTTTAAAGTAGCTCCTTCTTCTGCTGAGATAGAGTAATTTCCGTCAAAATCGGTAACAACTCCTTTTGTAGTGTTCTTCACCAATATATTTGCTCCGGGAATTGGCATCCCTGTTTCTGAATCAGTTACAACCCCTGTAATTTCTTTCTCTTGAGCGAAAGAAGACAGGCAGTATATGAAAGTAACTAAAGTAAATAAGAGTTTCTTCATAAGAATGGTTTAAATATTAGTTAGTAATTAACAATACAACTACTACTTATAAAAGCGAAAATAGCTGCTTGCGTATAGGTTATAAACTATAA
Organism: Joostella atrarenae; assembly: GCF_021764745.1. GTDB lineage: Bacteria > Bacteroidota > Bacteroidia > Flavobacteriales > Flavobacteriaceae > Galbibacter > Galbibacter atrarenae. The sequence continues at coordinate 21,869 of NZ_JAETXX010000004.1, forward strand.
ATATGTTGTATACGCAAAAAATATGTTTTCATATCGTTTGCTAATTTAGATATAATTTTTAATTAAGCAAAGAATAACAAAAATTTAACTTTCGTATACTTATTAAAAGTAAAATCAACTATTAAAACAGGTCAAACAAAAATTATATATGAAATCAAACATTTATCAACATAAATAAAAAGGTAACGAAATTTTTTTTATTTTCGATTTATTGTTTAATTTGCATATCACTAGTTTAGTTTAAAACTAGCCAGCACCCAATTAAAAAATTCAAAACAAGATCATGAATCAAGAAATCATAAATAAAGATTTACATACAGAGCGTGAAATTAAAGCGCAACCAAGATTATGGATGGAAACTTTTTTAATGCTAATAGCTAATAAAGAGAGCATTAAAGACTTCCTTAATCCAATATTAAAAAAAGAAGGACTTAGAATCATATTAACTGGTGCAGGTTCTTCTGCTTTCATAGGAGAGGCTGCTCAAGGAATAATTCAAAAGAAAACAAAAATAGTAACACAAGCTGTCGCAACTACAGACATAGTAACTCACACTGATTCCTTTTTAACTAAAAACAATCCTACATTGTTAGTTTCATTCGCAAGATCAGGGAATAGTCCTGAGAGTATTGAAGCTGTAAGATTAGCCGATGAGCATTGTGAAGATATATATCACCTTATTATTACGTGTAATAAAGAAGGAAAATTAGCTTCTTATTCTTCAGAAACAGAAAACCCATGCTATAGCATTATTCTTCCTGAAGAAACAAATGATAAAAGTTTAGCTATGACAAGTAGCTTTACTTCTATGTTATTAACTGCTATTCTTGTTTCTGATATTAATAACATTGAAACAGAAAAAGATTTGGTTAGTACAGTTTGCGAACAAGGACAAACTATTTTAGATGCTCATGAAACTATTGCTGAGATCGCAAAAAGAAGTTTCGAAAGAGTTGTTTTTCTAGGATCTGGAGAGATGTTAGGAATTGCTAGAGAGTCTCATTTAAAACTTCAAGAACTAACAGATGGTCAGGTGATTTGTAAACATGACTCCTTTTTAGGTTTTAGACACGGTCCGAGAGCAGTTGTAAATGCAAACACATTACTTGTTTACCTATTCTCTAACGACGCACATACATTTAAGTATGAAAAGGATTTGGTAGAAGATATAGCAAAAGATTCAAGAAATATACAATCGTTAACTATTGGTGCACCAGCAGATTTTAAACTTAAAAATGCTACCAATATATATATAAAGAACACACCAAATAATTCATTACAAGCTGTACCAACAACAATATTGGCTCAGTTACTAGGCTTTTACAAGTCCTTAGAATTGGGGCTTAGTCCAGATAATCCATCTATTTCTGGTGCTATTAATAGAGTTGTACAAGGTGTAAATATTTATAAAAGATAGAAATATGATATTAAGTGTTTGTCCTAATCCGTCAATAGACACTTATGCGTGGCTAGATACCATAGAAAGTGGACTTCCTAACAGGATTTCAGAATTGAAACAATACCCTGGAGGAAAAGCAACTCATATTGCCATGGCACTAAGCGAGTTAAAGCAAGAAAATACTTTGCTAGGAAATTGGGCTGGCACAAGCGGAACATGGATCAAGCAAGAATGTCAACTTAGGGATATTAATATATCAGGTATCGAACTTGAAGGGCAAAACAGAAAATGTTACACATTTCGTTCTCCAATAAGTTCGTTTAATAATACAGAATTATTAGAACCAGGCCCTACCTTTAAAGAAGAAGACTGGAATCCATTCTTAGAAATATTTAAGACAGAAGCTTCTAAAAGCTCTCTTATATGTGTCTCCGGATCTTGGCCTAAAGGCGCTCCAGAAGATGCATACAGCAAATTAATTGATATTTGCAACACTATAGATAAAAGAATTATTATAGATTGTTCTGGTGCACAACTTAAAAATGCGCTTACTAAATCTTTCTTTGGGATCCATATTAATGAAGACGAATTAAAATCTATTTATAACAACGCTCCTATTGAAGCTATTGTAAAAGAACTTAGTCCTAAAATTAACCTTATTGCTATAACAAAAGGAAAAGAAGGTCTATGGCTTTATTATAATGGTAAATTTGTACATGCAAACGTTGTTATCGATCAAGTTATTAGTACAGTTGGAAGTGGCGATTGCCTAACAGCTGGTATTGCATACGCTGTTAATAACAATATGAACATTGAAGATATAGCTAAATATGGTGTTGCTTGTGGTGCCGCAAATTGCTTGAATGAAGATCTAGGAATTCTTAAATTAGAGGACGTAGAAAACTTATTACCTAAAGTCAAAATAAAAGAAAATACATATGCAGCATAAAGAACTACTTGTTGTAGGAGAATTAAATGTAGATCTAATTTTAAATCAGATTCAAGGGTTTCCTAAAATCGGAACAGAGATTATTGCTGATAAAATGAACCTAACGCTAGGGAGTTCTTCTGCAATAATGGCTGCCAACGCCTCTGCAATTGGGATAAACACAGCTTTTTGTGGTGTTGTTGGGAATGATGATTACGGAACATTTATTGAAGCTGAATTAGAAAAGAAACAAGTTAGTGCTGAATTTATAAAAAAAACTAACGAGCATCAGTCGGGAATTACAATTGTAATGAATTACGATCAAGACCGCGCTAATGTTACCTATTGTGGCGCTATGGAAGCACTTACAATAGATCTTATTCCTTGGAATGACATCAAGGGTTTTAAGCACTTTCACCTTTCTAACTTTTTTATTCAGAAAGGAATCAGAAAAGATATTACCGAAATCTTTAAAAAAGCTAAAGAATGTGGATTAACGACTTCTTTAGACTTACAATGGGACCCAGAGAATAAATGGGATTTTGACTATAAAGAGTGTTTACCTTTTGTAGATGTCTTTATGCCAAACAAGGAAGAAATCTTCGCATTAACAAAAAAGAATACCATTAAAGAAGCTGTAAGCTGCATCGAAGAATATGCAAATGTTATAGTTGTTAAAATGGGCGAAGAAGGAAGTATTGCCTTCAAAAACAAGGAAGAATATAAAGCAACAGTATTTAACAATCCAGAACTAGTTGATTCTATTGGCGCTGGAGATTCGTTTAATGCTGGATTTATAAAAAAATATATTGAAAAAGCACCTTTAAAAGAGTGCTTAAGAGTAGGAAATCTAATGGGAGCTTTAAATACAACAGCTGCTGGCGGAACTACTGCTTTTACAAACCTAGAATCGATTAAAGAAACAATAAAATCAAAGTTTAATTCTGAATTATAAAAAAGAGCTATGAAATTAAAAGATAAATTAGAACAATTTAGCAGTGAGAAAAGAGGATTATTAGCAACTAATTTTTATAATCTTGAAACGCTACACGGAGTTTTAGGAGCTGCTTCAGAATTAAATGAACCGATTATATTACAACTTACAAAGAGCTCTATAGATTATATGGGATTAGATTCAGCTGTAAAACTAGGAAGAGCTGGTTTAGAGCAATTTGGTGTTGAAGGTTGGATTCACTTAGATCATGGTGGTTCTGTAGAACTTGTTCAGCAGTGTTTAGATGCTGGTTTTGATTCTGTAATGATAGATGGTAGCGAGCTTCCTTTTGAAGAAAATATCAAAATGACACAAGAAGTTGTAAAACGTGCTAAAGATTATGGAGCTCATGTAGAGGCAGAATTAGGATATGTTGCAAAACTTGGACAATCTCACGGGAAACAAGGATTTACACAACCATCAGAAGCAAAAGAATTTGTAGATGCAACTGGTGTAGATGCACTTGCTGTAGCAATTGGTACAGCTCATGGTTTTTATAAAGAAGAGCCTAATTTGGATATCGAGTTGCTAAAAGCTATAAAAGAAGTAACCAATGCCACTCTTGTTCTTCACGGTAGTTCTGGTGTCCCTCATAGCCAGGTACAAGAAGCTATTAGCAATGGTATTTGCAAAGTAAATCTTGCTACTGAAATTAAGAATATGTTTATGAAAACTCTTCAGCAAGAGCTTACAAATAATGAGGAAATCGATTTAAGAAAAGTTTTCCCTAAAGCAACAAATAAAGTTACCGATTTAGTGAAAACAAAATTAGTAATGGTAAAAAATTAAAGTTATGCTAAACCCATTTATTGATGCGCATGTACATTTAAATACGCGCTCTGAAGCAAAGATGAAATTAGCGAAAAAATACAATGTTTCGTTTTTATCTATCAACACCGAAATTCCTTTTTTTGAAAGTGTTGAAGATCAACAACAAGTGATTCATGATTTAGAAGCTAAATTTCCAAATATGACAAAGTTTATTACAAGCTTTGACACTAAATATTGGAATACAGACAAATGGCTTCCGCGTGCATTACAGCTCATAAAAACTGGATTAGAAAATGGCGCTGTTGGTGTTAAAATATGGAAGAATATCGGGATGGATCCAGATATTAAAGACAAAGACGGAAACTTTGTTTTACTAGATGATGAGCGTTTTGATCCAATTTATCAATATTTAGTTGATAATGATATTTTACTAATTGGACATCAAGGAGAACCTAGAAACTGCTGGCTTCCTCTTGAAGAAATGACTGTAGATTCTGATAGAAATTATTTTTCTGAGCATCCAGAATATCATATGCACTTATTACCAGAATACCCTTCTTATGAAGCGCAAATGGAAGCTCGTGATAATGTTTTAAAGAAATTCCCTGATTTAAAATATGTAGGATTACATTTATTTAGCATGGAATGGAGCATAGACGAGGTTGCAAAACGTTTGGATGCTTATCCTAATACAATGACAGATTTAGCAGAAAGAATATGCCATGTGCAACTACAGGCTAAAGATGATCATAAAAAAGTGAGAGACTTTTTTATAAAATATCAAGATCGAATTATCTATGGAACAGATGTAATTGACGATGGTAGCATGGATGATGAAACACTTACCAATAAGTTTGAAACACTTTGGTTAAACCATTGGGATTTCTTCGCTACAGATAAAACATTAACAGCTCCAGAATTTAAAGGAACTTTTAAAGGCTTAGAATTACCAGAAGAAGTTTTAGAAAAAATATTCAGAACTAATGCTATCAAAACTTACCAGTTTTAATAGTTTAGAAAAAATACATTTATTCAGATTTTGCTTTAATCCAAGATAGGTTTTACATACCTATCTTGGATTTTTTTATTATTAATCTTGCCTTACATTTCCAATAATCTGCTCTTCTTCAGTCTTATAATTAGAAAGGTTTATAGCCGTTTCTATTAGCGCTAAGTGAGAATATGCCTGCGGAAAATTACCCAGAAGTCTCTTCGTTTTAAAATCTATATCTTCGCTAAACAAGCCTAAGTGATTGCTATAGGAAAGTAATTGATCGAATAGCTTAACAGCCTTATCGTGCTCTCCAATTTTATTTAACGCATTAATAAACCAGAATGTACATATTGTAAACGATGAAGATGGCAATCCGAAATCATCTTGATTTTTATATCTATATAAAAGTCCGTCATTGCTAAGCTCTTTTTCTATAGCCTTAACAGTCCCAACATACCTTTCATCTTTAGCGTCTATAAACCCATAAGGTTCCATCAATAAAACTGATGCGTCTAAATCTTTAGAACCGTAAGATTGCGTAAATGCATTTACCTCTCCGTTCCATGCATTTTCATGAATGTCATCTTTAATTTCCTTTTCTAAGGCAGACCATTTATCAATTTTACGTGTTTTATTTAGCATTTTAGCAACTCGTAAAGCTCTATCTACAGCTACCCAACATAATACTTTAGAAAATGTAAAATGTTTCTCTTCTGTACGGAATTCCCATATTCCTTTATCAGTTTCTTTCCAATGCTTGTTAACCACCCAAACAATCCCTTTAGTTATAGTCCATAAGTCCTCACTATTTTCAATTTGAGTGCTAAATTTCATAAACTGCTCGTAAATAACATCCATTAAAATTCCATAGATATCATTTTGTCGCTGTTCATAAGCAGCATTTCCAATTCTAACGGGTTTAGATCCTTTATAACCACTTAAATGGTCTAAAGTCTCTTCTGTAAGCATCTTCTCCTTATTAATTCCATACATAATTTGGAGCTTCTCATCTTTATCAGGAATTAAATCAATAATAAACTGAAGAAAACGCTTCGCCATATTTTTATGTCCTAATTCAGAAACAACTTTTATAACCATTGAAGCATCTCGAATCCAGCAGAAACGGTAATCCCAATTTCTAACTTCCCCTATTGTTTCTGGTAAAGAAGTTGTTGCAGCAGCTAAAACAGCTCCCGATTTATCATAACTCAACATCTTTAAAGTAAGGGCACTTCTTATAATCTCTTCGTTATACTTCTCGTAAGTTGGTGTTCTATCGGACCAATTTAACCAGTATGTTTTAGTTCGCGTAAGCTCTAAAAAGGCTTTATTTACGGTTGGAACAAATATTTTTTCATTATAACCAACTAAAAAATAACCATCTTCAGTAATTTCAAGTTCTTCCCCTTTTGCTACTTTATCTTTATCATAACTCGTGTAGAGAAAAAGTGTGTCAAATTTTTCTTTATCAGTTAAACTAACAATAAAATCTTCCTTTACATAAGTATTGGTAACCCCTAAAGCATATTCTAACTTCGGGTTATAGTCTACTTTAAATTTTGGAGTTCCACTTTTATGCTCTACATATCTTATTACATCTGGCGGGGAATTATATCCACCATCTTCTTCGTAATAACGAGGCATAAAATCCCAAATGGCAAAAGCATCTTTTCCGTTAGAAAAAGTTGTTACTAAAACACTTGTATTCTTGTAGTATTCTTGAGAAATAGTGTAGCTCTCATCTACTTTAAAACCGAAGTAACCTCCTATTTCATCATCTAATATTTTAGCGAATACAGAAGAAGAATCAAATTCGGGCAAACAGCACCAATCAATAGAACCCGTTTTTGATATTATAGCAGCGCTTCTGCAATTTCCAATAATTCCGTATTCTAAATTATTCATTAATTATAAATTTTATAACGTTTAAAAAGTAATATTTCCTTAAATTAACGAAAATCTTAGCTTTAAACCAAGATCCAATTAATAAATGAAAGTTAATAATAAGACGCATTTATATATTGATAAAACAAAGAGGCTAAAAATATTATTTTGATAAATTTAGTACTAAAAAACAATCAACATAGAAAAAGAAAACTAGATCTTAATTATGAGTAAAACAATCATTGTTTCCAACCGACTACCATTACAAATTAAACTTAACGATAGTGAACTAGAAATAACTCCTAGTATTGGAGGACTTGCCACTGGAATGAAATCTGTTCATAAAGATGGCGATGGAATTTGGATTGGTTGGTCTGGACTTACCGACGAAGAATTAGACGATACCCTAATAAAAAAGGTAGATAAAGCTGTTGCAGATGAAAACTGCGCTGCGGTAAATCTAACTCAAAAAGACATTGACAATTATTACTTTGGGTTTAGCAACAGAACACTGTGGCCCCTTTTTCATTATTTTACGGAATATACAGAGTTTGAAAAAGATTATTGGGAGTCTTATAAAAAAGTAAATGAAAAATTTGCTGAAGTAGTTATAGAAAACCTAGAAGAAGGAGATAAAGTCTGGGTTCATGATTATCAATTACTACTACTCCCACAACTTATTAAAGAGAAGAGACCTGATGTTTCTATTGGTTTTTTCCTTCATATTCCCTTTCCTTCCTATGAGATTTTCAGAACATTCCCTTGGAGAGAAGAACTTTTAACAGGCATGCTGGGAGCAGATCTTATCGGTTTCCACACCTATGATTATGAACGTCATTTTTTAAGTTCAGTAAAAAGAATCTTAAGATTGGATGTTAAGTTCAACGAGGTAATATATCATGATCGGATTGTAAAAGTTGATTCGTTCCCAATGGGAATTGATTACAAAAAATTTCATGATGCAGCGCTTAATCACACTCAATTAAAAACAAAAGATAGGTCTGAGCTACAAAAAAGACTTGACGACCATATGCAGTCTTCAGAAGACACAAAACTTATACTTTCCATAGATAGACTGGATTACACAAAAGGAATTCCTAATAGAATTCGTGCTTTCGAGTATTTTTTAAATAAATATCCTGAATTCAAAGAAAAGGTTCGTCTTATAATGTTGTCTGTACCATCGCGTTCCGATGTGCCGCAATATCAATTATTAAAAAAAGAAACCGATGAGCTGGTAGGGAGAATAAATGGGAAGTTTGCAACGGTAAGTTGGACTCCAATTTGGTATTTCTATCGTTCTATGCCATTTGATAATCTAATCGATTTATACACTTCTTCTGATGTGGCCCTTATTACTCCCGTTAGAGACGGAATGAATTTGGTTGCCAAAGAATATATAGCTACAAGAACTAAGCAAGATGGAGTTCTTATTTTAAGTGAAATGGCTGGAGCTTCAAAAGAAATGAATGAGGCGCTATTAATAAATCCAAATAACTTTGAAGAGATTGCAGATGCTATAAAGCAAGCATTAATAATGCCTGTTGAAGAGCAAATAGCTAGAAACAAAATTCTTCAAGAGCGTTTGGAGCGTTATAGCGTAGAAAAATGGGCTCATGAATTTATGAAATCATTAAATGCTACTAAAAATTTAGGGCAAGTTATTGTTGCTGAAAGATTAAAAAATACGCTTCAGGAGCAAATGATAAGTGAGTATAAAGATGCAGAAAGCAGCCTTATTTTACTTGATTATGACGGAACGCTTGCTGGTTTCCAAGACAATCCTAAGAATGCAAAGCCAGATGAAGATTTGTTTAAATTATTAGACCAACTAAATAATAAACCAAATACAGATATGGTTATTATTAGTGGTCGTGATAAAGAAACCTTTGAAGATTGGTTTGCCAATAAAGATTACTCTCTGATTACAGATCATGGAGTTTGGTTGAAAAAGAAAAGTACCGATTGGGAGCCTTTAGAACGTTTAAAAAGTGATTGGATGGAAAATATCCGACCAATATTAGAGACTTTCGTAGATCGTACTCCTGGAACATTTATCGAAGAAAAGAAATACTCATTAGCTTGGCATTACCGTAAAGCAGATCCTGAGTTAGCACAGATTAGAACTATGGAGCTAAATACGGTATTAACTAGCCTTATTTCTAATAACGATCTAACTGTTTTACAGGGTAATAAAGTGATAGAAATTAAAAGCAGTAGCGTAAATAAAGGACGCGCAGTTTCCAGACTATTGGCAACTAAAGGCTACGATTTTATCTTTACAATTGGAGATGATTGGACAGATGAATATATGTTTGAAGAAGTACCAGAAGGTTCTTATACCGTTAAAGTCGGATTCAAAAAAACAAAGGCTAAATATTACGTAAAAGATACTTTTGAAGTTCGAGACGTGCTTAAAAAATTCATCGATTCATAAATAATTTAATGAACTTTAATACCTTTACCGATAAACAACCCCTCTTATAAATGAAAAAAATATTTTTTGCAGTTATACTCTGTGCGAGTTCAATTATATCAGCTCAAACAGATCAACGTATCTATGATATTATAAATAATGTCTCTTCTGATAATATTGAAAAGGACATCACCAAGCTTGTCAGCTTTGGAACACGACATACACTGAGTGATACCATATCTACAACTACAGGAATTGGAGCCGCCAGAAGATGGATTAAAAGTGAATTTGAAAATATCTCTAAAGATTGTAATAACTGCTTGAAAGTTTCTTTTCAAAATAATTTTGTAGAAAAAGGGGCCAACGAACGTATCACCAAAGATGTAAACATTGTAAATGTGGTAGCTATTCAAAAAGGAACCAAATACCCAAATCGCTACATTATAATGAGTGGAGATATCGATTCTAGAGTATCGGATGCAAACAATTATACTTCTATATCTCCTGGAGCTAATGATAATGCCAGCGGAATGGCTGGAACGATAGAAGCAGCAAGAGTACTTTCAAAATATAAGTTTGAAAATAGTATTATTTATGTTGGACTCTCTGGAGAAGAACAAGGCTTATTTGGAGGAAAAGGATTGGCTAATTATGCCAAAGAATACAACTGGGAGGTCATCGGAATCTTTAATAATGATATGATCGGTAATATAAAGGGTGTAGATGGGATTATTAGCAATACCGACTTCAGAATTTTTTCAGAACCAACACCTCCAACTGAAACAGAACGTGAGAGAACAATGCGAAGATTTTATGGTGGTGAAGTAGATGGAATTTCTAGACAATTAGCACGCTATATTCATAAAAATGTAAAAACATATATGCCAGAAATGAATCCGATGATGATTTATCGTTTGGATCGTTTTGGTCGCGGTGGGCATCACCGTCCATTTAACGATGCTGGATTTGCTGGAATTAGAATCATGGAAGCTCATGAAAATTATACGCAACAACACCAAGATATCAGAACAGAGAATGGCATTGAATATGGAGATGTACTTAAACATGTAAATTTTGATTATGCAGCCAAATTAACTGCTGTAAATGCTATTAACCTTGCAGCAATCGCTTGGGCGCCACCAGCACCAAAAAAAGTAGCAATTGGAGGTATTGTAGAGGCTTCTGCTAAATTAAAGTGGGATGAAGTACCTGGAGCAAAGGGATATAAAATATATTGGAGAGATACTACTTCCCCTACTTGGGATCATTCTCGATATGTAGAAGACATTACATCATTTACTTTAGAAGGGATTGTTATTGATAATTACTTTTTTGGTGTTTCTACAGTTGGTGAAAATGGCCATGAGAGTGTTGTTACTTTTCCAAATGCGATTATTAGAGACTAAAACCTTAATTTTATAACAAATTCGTTTTTAAAACATAAAAAACATTTACCGTTATGAAAGCTAATCTATTAACTATTGCAGCATTAATTCTATGTTGCTTTTCTTGTAAAACAGATTCTAAAAAAGAAGAAAAAGATCCTGTTAAAAAAGTAGTTTCTGAAATTAGTAACGAATTATCGGAATCCCAAAGGCACCATGAATGGATTGATCTAGAAAGAGAGAATGGCACTTTTAAAGCTTTTGTAGTCTACCCAGAAAGTAATGTAGCTACCGATGCTGTTATTGTAATTCATGAAAATAGAGGGCTGAATGATTGGGCTCGTTCTTTTGCAGACCAATTAGCTTCAAAAGGATTTCTAGTAATTGCCCCTGACCTTATTTCTAATACCGTAGAAGGGGTTGAAAAAACAACAGATTTTGAAAATACTGACAAAGCTCGTGAAGCTATATATGCATTAGACCCAATGCAAGTTACAAAGGACTTAAACACTACATTTCAATACATTGTTAATGAACCTTCTAGTAACGGAAATGTTTCTGTAATAGGTTTTTGTTGGGGTGGCTCTCAGAGTTTTAGATATGCAACAAATAATCAAGAAATTAAGAAAGCCTTGGTTTTTTATGGAACCGCTCCTAAAGACTACGCTACATTAGAGTCTATTTCTGCTCCTGTTTATGGCTTTTATGGAGGAAATGACAACCGTGTAAATGCAACTATTCACGACACAAAAGATGCTATGGAAAAATATAATAAAAAATATGAAACTACCATCTATGATGGAGCTGGCCATGCATTTATGAGACAAGGAGCTGAAGCAAGCGCTAACGATCCAAATAAAAGAGCTAAAGATGCTGCATGGGGTGAATTGTTATCTATTTTAGATGAAGAATAACTCTTCAAAACACTAATCTATCTATAAATTATTCATTATAAGTTGTTATAAGCTACCAAAAATATAGGCGCTCATCTCATAAGCTATAATAGATTTTATTTAGCTTTGTAGCTTCTTAATAATAAACCTCGCTATGAGAAACTTACTACTATTAATTTTTCTGTGCCTTTGTTTTAATGCAGAAGCTCAAGACACAAGCTTATTCAATAATGAAAACACTTTTTCAAGACAAGATACCCTTCGCGGTAGTATTACTCCTGAGCGAGCTTGGTGGGACTTAAATTATTACCATTTAGATATTGAGGTTAAACCAAAAGATAAATTTATTTCAGGTAAAAATACTATTCACTACAAAGTACTTACTGAAAACCAAACGCTTCAAGTTGACTTACAACCTCCATTAAAAATTGAAAAAGTTACTCAGAATGATCAAGAGTTAGCTTTTACTTCAGAAGGAAATGCACATTTTGTAAAATTAAAGGAACAGCAGAAAGTAGGAAGCTATAACGAAATCGTTGTTTTTTATTCAGGTCATCCAAAAGAAGCTGTTAGAGCTCCATGGGATGGTGGTTTTACCTGGGAAAAAGATGACAATGGAAATGATTTTATAGCTACTTCTTGCCAAGGTCTAGGAGCTAGTGTATGGTGGCCTAATAAAGACCATATGTACGATGAAGTAGATAGCATGAAAATTAGTGTTACCGTTCCAAAGAACTTAAAAGAAGTGTCTAACGGCCGACTCTTAAAAGTGGAGAAGAATGAGAACACAGCTACATATCATTGGTTTGTAAGCAACCCTATAAACAACTATGGCGTAAATGTAAACATTGGTGATTATGTTCACTTTGGAGAGAAATATGATGGTGAAAAAGGAAGCTTAGATATGGATTATTATGTGCTAAGTTATAACCTTGAAAAGGCTAAGAAACAGTTCCAACAAGCGCCTAAAATGATGGAAGCTTTTGAACATTGGTTTGGGCCATATCCATTTTATGAAGATAGCTATAAATTAGTTGAAGTTCCATATTTAGGAATGGAGCACCAAAGTTCGGTTACTTATGGAAATAAATATGAAAACGGATACTTAGGAAGAGATTTATCAGGTTCTGGATGGGGTCTTAAGTTCGATTTTATCATTATTCATGAAACTGGACACGAATGGTTTGCCAATAATATTACAAATAAGGACATTGCAGATATGTGGATTCACGAAAGCTTTACAGCATATTCTGAATCGCTTTATTTAAATTATTACTACGGAAAAGAAGCTGCCTCAGCATATGTAATCGGAACAAGAAAAAGTATTAACAATAACAAACCTATTATTGGACAATACGATGTGAATTCTGAAGGTTCTGGTGATATGTATTACAAAGGATCAAATATGCTCCACACGCTTAGGCAATTAGTAGAAGATGATGAGAAATGGCGTTCTATACTAAGAGGTTTAAATAAAGATTTTTACCACCAAACGGTAACAACTAAGCAAATTGAAGATTATTTGTCAGAAAAAACAGGTATCGACCTCCATGCTTTCTTTAATCAGTATTTAAGAACTACAAAGATTCCTAATCTTGAATATAAGATTTCTAAAAATACACTTAAATTTAAATACACAGAAATTGTAGCGGATTTTGACATGCCAATTCAGGTAAAAATAAACGATTCTGAGCAGTGGATTTACCCAACTAATACGTGGAAAGAAATAAAAACTAAAGCTCCTATTAAGAGCTTTGAAGTAGATCAAGATTTTTATATTAAAAGCAGTAAACTATAAAATCTAGGCTTCACTTTTAAGTAAACCTATTTTTTTAGAATGCTCTATTGCCACAGAACTATGTTTAAAATAGCAAGTTGGAATCTTAAATTCTTCCATATCTTGAAGCTCTTTAACCGTCTTGCTATTTTGCTTACTTTTTGTCTGCCTCACATAAATTGCAGCTACATTTCTAGGAAAATACTTTACTATTTTAGTATATAAAAAAGGGTCTCGTTGAGAGTCATCTCCCATCAATACAAATCTCATTTCAGGATAGAACTCTAAAATGTCTTTTATCTTTTCGAATTTATGGTTGTGATTTCCTCTTCCTGAAAAAAATAAATCTAACAATCCCGTTTTTATCTTTTTCAATTTAAAAACTGCTTTTGGTAATTCGTGGATACGGGTAAAATCTAGAATAAAGCTATATAAATTCCATTCGCTACTAGACACATAAAAAAAGGTATTTGTTTCTACAGTATCTTCTTTTCCTGCTTTACTCAGTAAGGAATAATGAGTTACAACATCCTCAAAAATCTTTCTTCTTTTTACATTTCTTGTGAGGAGTACGTATATTTTTTTAAAAAAATTCCCTGTATGAGAAAGTAAAAAAGTATCATCGATATCCGATATAAGACCAATTTTACCAGGGTATGGCTTTAAAAACTCACTTTCACGCTTTACAACATTCCCCAAATAACTTGCCTCCACCCGATAGTCATGCCAACCAGCTTCCATATTACTACAAGGTACACAAACCCTAAAGTAACCATCTTCTGAAGTTCTTGTTGTAACCTTTTGGTCTTTAAAAAATATGGTTACTAATGCATTTTCCAATGTTTTTATGGTATACATTTCATACACACCTTTTGCATGTCTATAACCTCTTTTATCGGTTAACAAGTATTCTGGAGCTAATGATTTAAAAACATGTCCAAATAATATTATTTGCTCTTCATTAGCATAGCCTCTATAGAGTTTGAGGTCGAATTTCATAGAAATAAATTTCCTTTATAGATATAAAGCTAATAATAATTTCCAACACCACCATTACCATTATTAGAATACTAACTTTCGGGCGTAAATAATGAATATATTTCAGTACTAATTATAAATTCTACAGAATACCAAATTTAACACATCAACAAAGGGTAATCTATAATAATTATACAAGTTTTCTTAATTTTGCAATTCGTTGAGAAAAAAGCTATTGCACAAAAAATATAGCGAAAACTTAAAAAGTAATAATGCAAAAAGGAATATTTACATTAAAAAAAACCTTCCTCCTACTCTTCATTTTAAACATATTTAACATTTCTGCTCAAAATGGCACTGATAATCTTGGGAGCTGGTTTGCTCTCAATGGAACAAATATGATTTCCAAAAAGTTCAGTTGGCATACAGAAGCTCAGTTTCGGTATTTTGAGTTTGTAGATAAATTTAATCAGACATTATTACGAACTGGAATTAATTATCACTTTTCAAAAAAATCTAGTGTTACTGCTGGATATGCATATATAGATACAGCGCCATACAATAGAGTAAACGATCTTCTAAAGTCTACAGAAAATAGAATTTACGAACAGTTTATCTTAAGGAACAACTTAGGGAAATTTAGTTTTAGACATCGCTATAGATTAGAACAACGCTGGATAAGTTCCTCCGGAAGCACTAGTCTTTTCAATAGGTTTCGTTACAATCTACAAGTAACTTACCCTATAGCAGATAAATGGAAATTAATTGTTTTTGATGAAATAATGATCAATTTCGAACCAGACTTATTCAATCAAAATCGGTTTTTTGCAGGCTTCGCTTACATACCTAGAAATTACATAGCTTTCCAACTTGGTTATTTAAAAAATCACTTTATAGACAAGAACTTTGATCGCATATCTTTAACTGTTGCCTTCAAAACAGATTTTATAGCTAATGCATTAAAAAAGAATTAATTCCATAGCAAAACCAAGTTTTAAAACTACATTACAGCTCAACAAAAACAAGGTTTATTATTTATAACCGATTTATATTCCCTGTGAATACGTGAAAACTTCGTTAATTCCAAACATATCCTTTGCTATTGACTGATATCTTCTTAATTTAGTTTCAACTAAAAAAATTCAAACAACATGAAAAAAATAGGTATCACATTTATAGCATTAGCCATGGTTATGGCTGTTAGCTGTAAGAAAAAAGAAAGTAAAACTGAAGTAAAAGAAAACGTTGAGGCAGTTGCTAAAGAGCCTTTAAAACTTCGTAATTCACTTCAATTTACTGCTTTTAAAACACCAGAAAAAGTTGGTGTTAAAGGTACTTTTACAGAAATAAATCTTACTAATATCCAAGAGGATGAAAATGCTATCAAAGATATTTTAACTGGTGCCAATTTTGAAATAAATACGAGTTCTATTTCTACAAAAGATGCTGGAAGAGATATAAAATTAAAAGAATTTTTCTTTGATAATTTAGCTTCTCAAAAGATTACAGGTACATTTAAAAGTTTTAATGGAAATGAAGCTATAGTTACTATTAAAATGAATGATGTAGAAAAAGACATTCCATTTGAGCTTAATGCTACTGAAAATGATGTGCTGTTATCTGGAAGTATCGATATGATCGAAGACTTTTCTGCTAATGAGGCGTTTAAAGCAATCCATGAAGCTTGTAAAGTATTACACCAAGATAAAACTTGGACAGACGTTAATATTGATGTTACAATAGCTAAATAACGTCACTTATTCCTCTAATAAGGCCTACTCTTAAATTAAGTTTAATTAAAAAAGTTCAAAAATGAAAAAAATAGGAATTTCAATTATGGCTTTGACTTTAGTAGTAGCCATGAGTTGTAAGAAAAAAGAGAATAAAGAAACTACTGTAGAAAAGCAAACTACAACAGAAGTCAAAAAAGAAGTTAGCAAACCAGAAGCTAAGAAAATTAAAGTTTCTATGGAATCTAAAAGTGATTCTAATGCTAGCGGAAATGTTGTCTTTAAAGAAGAAGATGGAGTTGTTACTATGACAGCAGTATTCGACGGATTAAATCCGGGAGTTCATGCAATTCATTTACATGAAAAAGCAGATTGCAGCTCCAAAGATGGTAAATCTGCTAACGGACACTGGAATCCAACTTCTGATAAACACGGAAAATGGGGAAGCCAAGATGGATACCATAAAGGAGATATAGGTAATTTTACTGCTGATGAAAACGGTAATGGTACAATTACTTTTGAAACTGATAAATGGTGTATAGATTGCGGCGATCCGAAGAAAGATATCATCGGTAAAGGAATTATTTTACATGAAGGAGCAGATGATTTCACCTCTCAACCAAGTGGTGCAGCAGGTACTCGTGTAAGTTGTGGAGCTATTACCCAGTAATAACTTTAGAGAAAAATAATACATAAGCTGTCTGAAAAGACAGCTTATTTTTTTGCCTATTAAAAAACAAATTTGTTCCTTTAAGGAATTAATCCTTATATCTTTATGGAGCAAGAACTACTTATTGAGCAAATAGTAAAGAAAGACCCCAAGGCTTTCGATATATTATATAACAATTATTCTAAAAGTCTTTTAGGTATTATTTTTAATATTGTCCGCAATGAAGAGGTTGCTGAAGAGATTCTTCAAGATGTCTTTATAAAGATTTGGAATAAGGCAGACACTTATACGCCATCCAAAGGAAGGATTTTTACTTGGATGCTTAATATTGCTAGAAATGCAGCCATAGATAAAACAAGATCTAAGGATTTTAATAAAGATAAGAAAAACCTCAGCACAGATAATTTCGTAGATATTTTAAATGCGCATGATAATTTAAATGATAAGACAGACGCAATCGGTATTTCTAAATACGTAAAAAAACTAAAGAAAACTTGTATCGCTTTGATCGAGTTGTTATACTTTAAAGGTTTCACTCAAAAAGAAGCATCAGAAGAACTTAGTATTCCTATTGGAACTGTAAAAACTAGAAATAGAAACTGTATTGCAAACTTAAGGCAAATGCTACTTAAATAATGGATATAAAAGAATACATAGAATCTGGAATACTAGAACTTTATGTTGCAGGGGTACTATCAGAAAAAGAAAATGAAGAAGTATCAAAAGCAATTAAAGAACATCTAGAAGTTAGAGGTGTTGTTGAAGATATAGAATCTGCTATTTTAAAACTAACAGCTGCAGTTGCGCCTAAAGATGCGCAAAAACTATACGATAAGATAAAAGCCAATGTGCTTAAAGAAGAGCCTAAAGTAATTACCATCCCTACTAGAAAAACTAATTGGGCTGCATACACTGGTTGGGCTGCCACCATAATTTTGGCTGGTGGATTATATTATATGGCAAATCAAAATAACGATTTAAATTACCAACTGCAATCGTCTGATGCTAAAAATGCTGTTTTAGAGAACAAAATTGCTGAAGCTAATCAAGATTTAGAGAAAGCAGAAGAATTGGTTTCTATAATTAGAGATAAAAATATTACTACCATTAATTTGAATGGGCAAAATGTAGCTCCACAGTCTTATGCTAAAGTATACTGGAAGAAAGACGAGAATGTGGTTTATATTGACGCCTTAGGACTTCCAGAACCTCCTCCAGGGAAAGTATATCAAGTTTGGTCTTTAGAATTAAGTCCTTTAACTCCTACTAGTATAGGTTTATTAGATGATTTTATTGACGATGATAATAAAGTTTTTGAATTAGAAAACATAAATGAATCTCAAGCATTTGGAATTACTTTAGAGCCTGCAGGTGGAAGCGAAACTCCAACTATGGAGCAATTATATACACTCGGAGTTGTTCAATCATAAATAAAAATGTAATTAATATTTCTCTTATTTATGAGCACTCCATTTGTTGAAGATCAAAATTATAACGGAGCAGATTTCCATGAAAATCCGCTACCTAAAGGAGAGTATGACAATTGTACATTTACAAATTGCAATTTTAAAAATAGTGACTTAACAAATATTAGCTTTACAGCAACAACTTTTAGAGATTGTGATTTTAGTATGGCTAGTATTATAAATTCCTCTTTTAGTGAGGTAGAATTCTATAATTGTAAACTATTAGGACTCTTATTTAATGAATGTAATTCTTTTTTGATGTCCTTTTATTTTAATAATTGCGTCCTTAATTTCTCCTCTTTTCATAAACTAAAATTGATAAAAATTAAGTTTGAGGATTGCAACTTAGAGCAAGTAGATTTTTCAGAATGCAACCTTAGCATGGGAGATTTTAGCGGTAGTAATCTTACCAATACTATTTTTGAAAACACAAATCTTCAAGATGCCGATTTCAGCACTGCTTCTAATTTTAATATAGACCCAGAGCGAAACAACCTTAAAAAGGCTAAATTTTCTGCTGAAGGAGCGCTGTTACTATTAAATAAATATAAGATTATTATAGAATAAAAAAATCCCTCTAAAAGTAAATTACTTCTTAGAGGGATTTTTATTGATTATTTAATCTTGAATTACTTTTTTTTCAATCCAACTTTATGTCCATATACTGCATAGTAAAGTATAATAGCATAGCATGGAAATAATATCCAATACCCTGCTGTTGCAGCTTCTCCAGTAGCAACAGCTGCTTCTACGCCACTACTAATTAATTCTTCTTTTTTAAGATCTACAATAGTTCCGTATAATGGTGGGATAATCGCTCCCCCAGAAATAGCCATTACTAATAATGCTCCTCCTGTTTTTGTATGTTTTCCTAATCCATTTAACGCTAAAGGCCAAATTGCAGGCCATACTAAAGCGTTTGCAATTCCTAATGCTGCTACAAAAAGTATCGATGTAAATCCAGTAGTAGATATAATTCCTATTCCAAATAAAATTCCTAATATGGCACTTGCTCTTAATGCAAAAGTCTGACTCATATATTTAGGAATTAAAAACACCCCTAATGCATAAGTTCCTACCATTGCCATCAATGTCATTAAAGTAAAAGATTTAGCTTCTTCTCCAGGCATACCTAGTGCTAAACCATAAGATATTATTGTATCACCTGCAATCACCTCTACTCCAACGTAAACAAATAAAGCAAGTACACCTAACCATAAGTGTGGAAATTGAAAAATACTCTTTTCTTTAGTAACTGCTGTTCCATTTGTTTCCTCTTCGCTTGGAGCTGCTTCTACTTCTGGTAAAGGTGCTTTTGTAATTAATGCTGCTAAAATAAATAACACTATTGCCATTACAACATAAGGCATTACAACGCTATCTGCCATTTCATTTAATAAAGTATTCTTCTCATCAAGAGATACTTGTGTTAATTTTTCTTGTATCTCATCTATTCCAGAAAGTAATAAAGCACCAAATATTAATGAACCTAATGCTCCTGCAGTTTTGTTTGCAATTCCCATAATAGCGATACGCTTAGCAGCACTTTCCATAGGTCCTAATATGGTTATGTAAGGATTAGAAGCTGTTTGTAAGATTGTCATCCCTACTCCTTGAATAAATATTCCTGTTAAGAACACCCAATAGGTTCTAGCTTCTGCAGCAGGTATAAAAACCAAGGCTCCTATTCCCATTATTGCAAGTCCTAAAGACATTCCTTTTTTATACCCTACTTTACGGATAATATAAGAGGACGGCAAAGCCATCAATACAAAAGAAATATAAGAAGCGGAAGCTACTAAGTAAGATTGGGCGTCTGTTAATTCGTTAATGGTTTTCATAAATGGAATTAGCGCTCCATTTATCCAGGTAACAAAACCAAAAATAAAGAAAAGTCCAGCTATAATAATAATTGGAACTAATGTGTTGTTCTTCTGGGAGGTTGTAGTCATAGTGTAAAATTCAACTTAAGTTAATATATCAATTAATCATTACTCATTTAAGAAATTCCCTTTATCCCTTAAAATCTTGTCTTTTGTATATTTAGCATAATTCCTTCCTATAGGAATCTTTTTATTATCTATTTCAATTAAATTTCCCTCTAGAGACTTCACCTTATCAATAGCTATTGTATAAGACTTATGCACTCTTACAAAATTTTCCGAAGGAAGTTCCTCACTAATACTAGAAAGCGACTTATGAGACATATAAGTACCTTCTCTACTATGAAGTTTTATATAATCTTTTAAGCTTTCAATATATAGTATATCGTGTAAAAATATTTTTATAAGCTTCTTATCTACTTTAAGAAAAATATGTGGATCTTGATCAAAATCTACCGCTTGCTTTATTCCATTTAAAGTCATTAATCGGGCAGTAAGCTTATTAATAGACTTTAGAAATCTATTGAAAGGAATAGGTTTAACCAAATAATCTAAAACCTCTAACTCATAACTTTCAATAGCATATTCTCTATAAGCGGTTGTTATTACGATTAACGGATGTTTATTTAGATTCCTAAGAAATTCCAAACCATTCATTTTTGGCATATTTATATCCAAAAAAATAACATCTATTTCTTCTTGATCTAATATATGTAATGCTTCAATTGGATTATTAAAAACCCCAACTACTTCTACATTCTTAAATTCACTAATATATGATTCAATAATCTCAACAGCCAATGGTTCATCGTCTATAATTAAGCTTTTTATTATCATTGTATCGGAATTTTTAGAACAACTACAAACATATCATTAATTACGTCAGTCGTCAAGTCAAACTTATCTTTATATAAAATTTCTAATCTCCTTCGCATATTTTTTAATCCAATTCCACCGTGTGAATCTTTTTCATGATAATTAAAATTATTCACTGCCTTAAAAACTAATTCCTGAGCTATCTTTTCAAAAGAAACTTCTAACTTCAGCTTTTCGTCGTTCTTAACACCATGCTTAAAACAATTCTCTATAAAAGGAAGGAATAGTAAAGAGGGAACTTGAATCCCATCTAAATTTCCTTCAATGCTTATTTCCGATTCAATATTTTCTTCATATCGTAACTTCTCGAGCTCTACATAATTATCTATATAGTTTATCTCTTGGATTAATGACAACCTCTTTTTACTAGCATCATAAATTATATATTTCATAATGTCTGACAAGCGAAGAACAACATCCGACGCTTTTGGAGATTTCTTTAATGTAAGAGCGTATAAATTATTCAACGTATTAAAGAAAAAATGAGGCTGCATTTGCGCCTTAAGATACTTTAACTCGGTTTTATACTGAAGCTCTTGAAGTTGTTGATTTTGATTTTTAACATTTACAAAATCCACAGTAAATTTAATCGCCGCTGTAATTCCTACTACATATAGTTCTCCAATGGTAACAGCCAAAATATGATTAAACCCAAAAGCTTCCTGTGTTCCTTGAGATTCTGGCCACAAATTTTTAGTGACCAACCAATAATTTAATCCGCTTCTTATAATATAATGTACTCCTAATAATATAATTAATGCGATAACGTAATAGAAATACTTTCTTTTGAATACGAATTTAGGAATTAAAACGTAAATATTAAGGTAAACAATAACAATATGAAGAGGAAATTCTACCAAATTCGAAGCAAATGAATATGAATAATCATTAAAATAACTCCCCCACCTTATAAAATTTATAAAAAAATAGATCCCCCAAAAGTATAAATGATACTTCAACGCAATCGTTTTCTTTACAAAGACTTCATTTACAGACATATTAAATATTCTTCATCGTTTTGGTCATTTTATTCAAAATTCTGTGAAAAAATATAACTATTCACTAGAATAACCAAAAAAAATTTAATGATATGTGATTCATAAAAACCGTCATCGAAAATTGAATGTCGTTTGTTGGCTGAATGCTGTTGTTCGTATAAAAAGATTTTTGGAAAAGTCACAATGGAGTACTTTTTAACCATTAATTAACAAATTGATAATATGAAACACAAAAAGCTATTAGTAATTCTCTTATCATTCATATGTATGTATGGAGTGTTTGGACAAGAAGTTCAAATCACTGGAGTGGTAAAGAGTAGTTTCGACGATGTACCTCTTCCTGGGGTTAACATTATGATTGTTGGAACATCTAAAGGAACACAAACTGATTTTGATGGAAACTACACCATCGACGCCAATCCAGGCGATGTAATTAAGTTTTCATATGTGGGTATGAAAGCTAAAGAAGTAACTGTTGGGGCTAATACTACTATTAATGTAGCACTAGAGGAAGACAGCGAGCAATTGGATGCGGTTATCGTTACTGCATTAGGTATTGAAAAAGAAGAAAAAGCACTGACCTATGCTGCTCAAGAAGTAAGTGGAGATGAACTTACTAAGGTAAAACAAACCAACCCAATAAATAGTTTATCTGGTAAATCTGCCGGGGTTACTATTAGTAGAAGTTCTTCTGGTTTGGGTGGAGCTGCAAAAGTGGTTTTAAGAGGTAACTCTTCTACTTCTAATAACGATCCTCTATATGTTATCGACGGGGTGCCAATGCTAAATAGTGGAAATGGCTCTAATGGTGCTGAACCTGGAACTGATATTTTTGGAGGTCAAACAGGAAATAGAGATGGTGGAGACGCTATGTCTATGATTAACCCAGACGATATTGCAAGTATGACTGTTTTAAAAGGTGCTTCTGCATCTGCATTATACGGGAGTCAAGGTGCAAATGGAGTTATATTAATTACTACCAAAAAAGGAAAAGAAGGTTCTCTAGCTGTTAACTTTAATACGAGTTTTACAGTAGATAATGTAATGTCTTTACCTGAATTACAATCGGAATATCAATCTAATTCTGTTGGGCAACCGATAGCAGAAAATGGTAGAGTTACAGATCCTAAATCATGGGGAGCAAAAGCTGACGGTATTGATAACGACGCAAAAGACTTCTTTAATACAGGTTTTACTTCTATTAATTCTATGTCTTTAACTGCTGGAAACCAAAAAGCTCAGACTTACTTTTCTTATGCTAATACAACTGCAGAAGGTGTTATCCCAGAAAACCGTTTAAACAGAAATAATCTTACACTAAGAGAAACTGCTAAGTTTTTAGATGAAAAAATAGATGTTTCTGCAAGTATTAATCTTTCTGACCAAAGAATCTGGAACAGACCTACAAACGGTCTATACTCAAACCCGCTTACGGGAGTTTATTTACACCCTGTTGGTATCAGTAGAGACATGTACAAAAATAAGTACGAGTATTTCAATTCTAATACTAATATGATGGATCAATATGCTACTTCTTTTGATGAGACTATTCAGCAGAATCCATATTGGTTAATTCATCGTAACCCAAGTAAAGATATAGCACAACGTGTATTAGCAAATCTTTCTGTAAAATATCAGATTACAGACGCTTTTTCATTACAGTCAAGAGGAAGTTATGATAAGTCTTTCTTTACTTATGACAAAAGAATGTATGCTGGAACAGACACTAATAATTCAGGTGAAAATGGACGTTATATCTATGAAAAAACTGAAAACACACAACAGTATATTGATTTAATTGCCAACTATAATAAAAAAATAACTGAAGACTTTGGTATTACTGCATTACTAGGTACTAGTTTAACTAAATATCAAATTGGAGATCAATTATTTATTGATTCTGGTAGAGATGGTGTTGGTTTAAACTACCCTAATATTTTTACACTTGCAAATGTTACAACTACAAACAACATGAGACAATCTGTTGGTAACAGAGAAGTGCAATCTATTTTTGGTTCTGCTAACTTTGAGTACAAAGGAATGCTTTATTTAGATGTAACAGGAAGAACAGACTGGTCTTCTACGCTTGCAAATACAGATAGCTATTCTTTCTTTTACCCTTCTGTTGGTTTAACTGGTGTTTTATCAGAAATGTTTACAATGCCAGAAGCTATCTCTTTTGCTAAAGTAAGAGCTTCTTATGCTGAAGTTGGTAAAGATATTCCTGTATACGCAACAATTCCTTTAAATCAAATCTCTACAACTGGACCTAATGTAGGTTCTCCAGTTTTTGCTCCTATTGAAGGAGAAACTTTGAGACCAGAAAGACAAAAATCTTTTGAGATTGGTACAGAATGGAGATTTTTCCAAAGACGTTTAGGTTTTGATTTCACGTATTATGACACAAAAACTTCTGATCAGATATTTTATATCCAAGCGGAACCAAATCCTTATGGATATTCTCAAAACATTGTAAATGCGGGAGAGATTTCTAACAAAGGTTTTGAAATTGTATTAAACGGTAAGCCTGTAGCAAATGAAAACTTTACTTGGAACTCTGCATTTAACTTTGCTAAGAATGACAATAAAGTAATCTCTGTACACCCTTCTTTACAAGACGGAGAAGCTATTATTACTGCACGTGGGGTTAATGGATATGAATATTCTTTAATTGAAGGTGAAGATTTTGGTAGTATTAAAGCGCGTTCTCTTATTAGAGATGAAGAAGGCACTCCAGTTATAAGTTCTACAGGTACTTTAATGTCTACAGATTTTGAAACTGTTGCGCATGCACAACCAGATTTTACTCTTGGGTGGAACAACTCTTTTGATATAGGAAATGTTACTGTTAACTTTTTAATTGATGGTAAGTTTGGTGGTGATGTAGTTAGTGTTACTGAAGCTATTAATGACTATTATGGTGTTTCTCAAGCTACAGCAGATGCTAGAAATGCTAATGGAGGAATGATTAATGTTGTAGACGAAAATGGTGCTGCTTCTCAAATAACTGCTCAAGAATATTATACTGCTGTTGGTGGTAGATCAGGAATGCTTGGAGAATATGTTTACGATGCTACTAACGTAAGTTTAAGAGAGTTTTCAGTTGGATACAGATTGTTATTTAGTGATAGCTTTATCCAAAGAATCAACTTTTCACTTATTGCAAACAACCTTTTCTTTTTCTACAAAGATGCGCCATTCGATCCTAATATTGCTGCCAGTACAGGTTTAGGATTACAAGGAGTAGACATTTATAACCAGCCTTCAACTAGAAGTATTGGTTTAAACATTAACGTAAATTTCTAAGAAAAATGAAAAAACTAATAACATATACACTCGCTTCTGTTTTGGCTTTAGGTCTTACTAATTGTACCGAAGACTTTGCAGATATAAACACAGATCCTCACGGAATTTCCGATGAGAGCTTACAACAACGCTTTAATAATATTGGAGCTAAATTCCCTCCAATGTTTGCGAACGTTATCCGTGTGGAACCAGCTTGGAATTACCAACTACAACACAATCTAAATTCAGATGTGTTCTCAGGATATATGACCTCTCCTACTCCATTCGCAGGAAATATAAACAACCAAACCTATAGTTTAGTTAGTGGGTGGAACCAGTTTATCTGGACAGATGCCTATGATGCAAATGGCGGAAATGGTGTGATGCCA
The DNA here is from genome assembly GCF_021764745.1 of Joostella atrarenae. Taxonomy (GTDB): domain Bacteria; phylum Bacteroidota; class Bacteroidia; order Flavobacteriales; family Flavobacteriaceae; genus Galbibacter; species Galbibacter atrarenae. The sequence continues at coordinate 47,585 of NZ_JAETXX010000004.1, forward strand.
TACGCTAGAGGTATCGATGAGCAAGTAGAGTTAGCTGGAGATGAAGGAAGCAAAATGTTTTCTTCGTTATCAGATATCATCAAAGTAATGGCTATGCACCGTATCTCTGATGTTTTTGGTCCTATTCGCTACTCTAAGTATAACGATTATGCAACTACTGGAGAATACGATTCCCAAAAAGAGGCTTATACTGCTTTCTTTAATGATTTAGGAAATGCTATCGACCAATTAAAAGCTTATGAAGGAGAACCTCAATTTGCTGCTTTCGATTTATCAGAATTTGGAGGTGATATCGCAAAATGGAGAACTTTTGCTAATTCATTACGCTTACGTCTAGCAATCAGAATCTCTAATGTAGAACCTGCATTAGCGCAAACAGAAGGAGAAAAATCTCTTTCTAGTGATGCTGGTTTATTAGAGTCTGAAAACATGGCCGTAGATATGCAAGGGTTTGTACATCCGCTATTTACTATTAGTGATGGATGGGGAGATATCCGTATGTCTGCAGAAATGGAATCTATACTTAAAGGTTTTAACGACGGACGCTTACAAAGCTACTTCCAACCTGCGCTAGGAAATAATGTTTCTGGAGATTATAAAGGAATTAGAATGGGTGTTGCTATTGAAGCTAAGTCTGATTATGGAGATCACTCTAGACTAGGTTCTTATTTAGGAGATCTTACTTCTAAAGATTGGATGACAACTGCAGAAGTATATTTCTTAAAAGCTGAAGCTGCCTTAAGAGGGTGGGCTGGAGCTGGAGATGCACAAGCAAATTATGAAAGTGGAATCAGAGCTTCTTTTGCTCAACACGGCGCTACTGGAGTTGAAGAATATATTGCTGATGCTACTAGTACTCCTGCAGATTATGTAGATGCTGTAAATGCTGCTAATAATATTTCCTATTCTTCTGATGTTAAAATAGCTTACGATGCGTCTGCTTCAAAAGAAGCGCAATTAGAGCAAATTATTACTCAGAAATGGATTGCTATGTTCCCTGATGGGCAAGAAGCATGGAGTGAATTTCGTCGTACTGGATATCCTAAAATATTCCCTGTTGTAATTAATAACAGCGGTGGAACTATTGATACAGATGTTCAAATCCGAAGAATAAACTTTGTAGACACAGAGAAAAACACCAATGGAGAAAACGTAGACCAAGCTACTTCTTTATTAAAAGGAGCAGACAATGGTGGAACTCGTTTATGGTGGGATACTGGTGCTAATAATCTTTAAAGATTATCTAAGCATTAAAACTAATATAAAGATAGGCTCTTAGCTGAGCCTATCTTTTAAAAATAAAATTTTAGAAATAGTAATCCCACGCAAGATTACACATAAGTTTCTAATTGAACAGAGATTAAACACACGATCATTAACACCGATCACTACCCTATCTAACGGGGAAAAAATAGAACGAGGAAGAAGAAAATAAAAGGCTATTATAAAATGATACAAGAAATTAAATACAAACAGGTTGGTAAGTTTGAAGATACCAAATTCGAGAAGATTCACAACGAAATCTTTGAAGACTCTAACTATGCTTCGGTCCTGGTAGCTCACGAAATCGCTGATCTTATCAAAGAAAAACAGCAACAAGGTAAGCCTTGCGTTCTTGGCCTCGCAACAGGTTCTTCGCCTATTAAAGTATATGAGGAGTTAGTTAACCTTCATAAAAATGGGGAGCTCAGTTTTCATAATGTAATTACATTCAACTTAGATGAATATTACCCAATGGAACCTGAAAATCGCCAAAGCTACTATTACTTCATGCATCAATATCTATTTGATCATGTTGACATAAATCCTGAGAATGTAAATATTCCTTCCGGAGAAGTTACTTCAGAAGAATTAGATCAGTATTGTATAGATTACGATCTTAAAATAAAACAATTAGGAGGATTAGATTTTCAATTATTAGGAATTGGAAGAACTGGTCACATTGGTTTTAACGAACCTGGATCTCATAAAAACTCTGGTACAAGAATAATTACTTTAGACCATGTAACAAGACGAGATGCCGCTTCCGATTTTAACGGAATTGAAAATGTTCCTAAAAAAGCAATCACAATGGGTGTAAGTACCATTATGAAAGCGAAACGTATTATTATGCTTGCTTGGGGGCATAAAAAATCTTCCATTGTAAAAGAAACTATTGAAGGACAAGTTACTTCTACAATCCCAGCAACATTTCTTCAAAATCACGACAATGTTACTATGATTTTAGATGCAGAAGCAGCATCGGATCTTACTCGTATTAAAACGCCATGGATTGTTACACAATGTATATGGAATGAAGATTTAAAAGTGAAAGCTGTTACTTGGTTGAGCGAAGAATTAAAAAAACCAATTTTAAAACTTACCGATAAAGATTATAATGAACATGGTATGTCTGGACTATTAACTATTGAGGGTTCTGCATATAATTTGAATATTAAAATCTTTAATAAAATACAACGTACCATTACTGGTTGGCCAGGAGGAAAACCAAATGCAGATGATAAAAATAGACCTGAGCGTTCTACACCTGCCAAAAAGAGAATTATAATTTTCAGTCCGCATCCAGATGACGATGTTATTTCTATGGGAGGTACATTTTCTAGATTAATAGACCAAGGACATGAAGTTCATGTTGCTTACCAAACATCAGGAAATATTGCTGTTACAGATGAAGAAGCTCTAAAATTTGCTGAAGTAGCTAAAAACATTGATATTTCTAAAGGGGCAAATAATTTCGATAAGATAATATCCTTTTTAAACTCTAAAACTACTGCCTATGAAGATAGTTTAGAGACAAGAAGCTTAAAAGGATTAATCAGAAGAATGGAGTCTTATGGCGCTACTCGTTATGTTGGTTTAGATGATTCTAAAGTACACTTTTTAGACTTGCCTTTCTATGAAACTGGAAAAGTAAAAAAGAACCCAATTGGTAGTGAAGATATTCAAATAATTTCAGATCTAATTACAAGTATTAAGCCTCATCAAATATATGCTGCAGGAGACCTTGCAGATCCTCACGGAACGCATAAATTATGTTTAGATGCGATATTTGAAACACTTGAGCTTATAAAAAATCAACCTTTTATGGACGATTGCTGGGTGTGGTTATATCGTGGAGCTTGGCATGAATGGGATATTGCAGATATTGAAATGGCAGTTCCGTTGAGTCCTGATGAAATGAGCAAGAAAATTAATGCAATTCTCTTTCATCAATCACAAAAAGATCGCGTTATGTTTCAAGGAGAAGATGCTCGAGAATTCTGGGTAAGAGCCCAAGAGAGAAATAGAAATACCGCTGTTTTATACGACAATTTAGGGTTAGCAGAATATGAAGCCATAGAAGCTTTTAAGAGATATCATTTTTAATAGTTATAGTTAGTTAGCTTGTGAGTTAGTTTAAAGAATAGCTCCTTTCTTCATGAGGAGCTATTCAAACTAACGACAAAATTTTAACAAAAAATGATTATCTTGAAATTTCAATTTTTCCCTAATTAAAAATACAAAATACTATGATTTTAGTTGCTGATAGCGGTTCGACAAAATGTGATTGGATACTTGCTGATAAAAATGGAGAACAATTACTTTCTTCACAAACAGAGGGTATCAATCCAATGGCATTGTCGGATAAAGCAATCATATCCATTATTCACAATAACAAAGATTTAGAACCATACAAAACGCTCGTCTCTCAGATTCATTTCTATGGCGCTGGTTGTGGAACTAAAAGTGCTGATCAAAAAATGAAGCTCCTTCTCGAAAACATGTTCGAAAACGCATCTCATATCAGTATAAAAGAAGATGTTGTTGCTGCGATACATGCAACTACTAAAAAAGCTGGAGTAATCTGTATTTTAGGAACTGGTTCTAATTGCTGTTATTACGACGGATCTAATATCATTCAAAAAATACCATCACTAGGTTACGTACTTTCAGACGAAGGAAGTGGTAACTTCATAGGTAAAGAATTACTTCGTGGCTATTATCATAAACTAATGCCACAACACTTGGTTACTGCTTTTGAAAAAGCTCATAATACCGATATGAATCAAGTTTTTCAGCAGCTATACCACAATCAGAATCCAAATAAATACCTAGCTTCTTTTGCTCGTTTTGCTTTTACACATAAAAACGATCCTTATATTCAAAACATTTTAAACTATACTATTGCAAGCTTTATAAAAACTTACCTTACTCATTATCATGAGGAATTACAACAACACCCTATCCATTTTGTAGGATCTATAGCATTTTATGCCCAAGATATTATTACAAAACAATTAAATGAAAAAGGGTATAGAGCAAGCACATTTGTAAGAAAACCAATCGATAGACTTGTTAAATATATTGCAAGTCAGAATATTCAAGCATAAACTCTAAAATTATGAATCTAAAGTATCTCCTCATCTTCCTGTTTGCATGCGTAAGCTGTAAAAATTCTGATTCGCAACAGGCAATAAATACCAATAGTTATATCACACCAAAACCCCAAGAGTTAATTAAGAAGGAAGGTTCATTTGTTATTTCTAATGAAACTACTTTTTTATATTCAGATGAAAAAACAAAAGCTATTGCCTCCTTTTTTGCTGATAAATTAAAAGGATATACAGGAATCGATATTTTAGTTTCTGACAAAGAAAAAGAACAAAATACAATCAAATTATCTATTAATGATGCATTAACGGATAATATTGAAGGCTATAAGTTAGTTATTACGAAAAGTGATATTACTATTGAAGCTAAAACGAATCGTGGGTTGTTTTATGGAATGCAATCACTGCTTCAATTAGTACCTTTAGTTTCTTCAGAAGATAAAAACACTATCACTGCTGCATCTATTCCTGCTATAGAAGTTGTAGATGAACCTACATTTTCATGGAGAGGAATTCACTTAGATGTATCTCGTCATTTCTTTTCCGTAGAAGAAATAAAAAAGCAATTAGACGTATTAGCTCTATTTAAAATTAATAAGTTCCATTGGCATTTAACAGATGACCAAGGTTGGCGTATTGAAATAAAAAAATACCCAGAGCTTACAGAAAAAGGAGTGAGAATTGATGGAACTTCAGACCACAAAGAATTTTACACTCAAGATCAAATAAAAGATGTTGTAGCCTATGCTCAAGAGCGTTATATTGATGTAATACCAGAAATTGAAACCCCTGGCCACGCTGTTGCCGCTCTATCTGCCTATCCTGAATTTGCTTGTAATGATGACGTAACTTATACTCCAAGAGAATTATGGGGAATTGACTACAATATTTTCTGTGCTGGAAAAGAAAATGTATTTGCCTTTATAGAAGATGTTTTTAATGAAATAATTCCTCTATTTCCATATGAATATTACCATGTTGGTGGTGATGAAGCTCCAAAAGAAAGATGGGAATCATGCGATTTATGCCAGCAAGGAATGAAAGAAAATAATCTTACAGACGAAGCTGAATTGCAAAGCTATTTTATTGCCCGAGTTGAAAAAATACTACAACAGCATGATAAAAAAATGATTGGTTGGGATGAAATCTTAGAAGGAGGAATTACCCCAACTACCAATATTATGTCTTGGCAAGGAGAAGAAGGAGGAATTAAAGCGGCAAATGCAGGTCATGATGTAATAATGACTCCTACGAGCTACTCATATCTTAATTTTCACCAAGGAGATTACCGTGTGGAGCCAATGGCACATGGCGGATACATTCCGCTAGAGAAAGCTTATAACTATAACCCCATTCCTGAAGCTATAAAAGAAGGTAATGAAAAGCACATTCTTGGAATGCAAGGAAACCATTGGACAGAGTATGCATATGAAGGCAAAGATATTGAGTACTATGCATATCCAAGAATAATAGCCATAGCAGAACTTACATGGAGTGGAGAAAAAACCAAGAATTTCGAAGATTTCTTAACTCGTTTAGATAAGCTCTATCCTATTCTAGATTATTATAATATAAATTACCACATCCCTTTACCTGAAGGGCCTACGGCTAATAATATCGCTTTTACTGACAGTGTTACACTAGATTTTAACACTACGCATCCTATAAAAATGGTGTATACATTAGATGGAAGTACTCCTTCTGAAAATAGTGATGTATATAAAAGTCCACTTTCTTTTACTACTGATACTGAAATTAACATCGCTTCAGTACTTCCTACAGGAAAAGTTAGTACTGTAAGAAAATTACAAGTGAAAAAAGTAAATTATAAAGAACCTGCACCAGTTGATGGATTAAAGCCAGGATTAACACTAAAAACTATAAAAGGTCATTTTACAGATGCATCTGATGTTACTGGAACTCCAAGCAATGAAAAAGTCATAAAAAATATAAAAGATGCTAATGTTACTTACGATTGGGGGAAAGAAATAGACACCACTCAATTTAAAGCTGCCTTTATAGATGGATATATAAACATTCCTGAAGATGGAGTTTACTATTTTGCTAGTAAGCAGGAAAAAGTAAGAATAGCTGATTCTTTAATAATAGACCCAGAATATACCTTAAAAAGATTTCCATTAGAGGGAACAATCGCTTTAAAAAAGGGATTACATAAATTAGAAATACTGTATTTAAACAATGTTATAAAAGGATGGGCATCTGACTGGAATGATGTAGAAGTTACTTATAGAAAAGCAGACGAAACAGCCTATAAAGCAATAGATAGCACCATGATTTTCCACAAATAAGCATTTTATAATTCGCTTAAATAGTACCGCCGTGATTTGTTGTTTGTTCAGCCTACCTCTTTTGGTAGGCTGATTTGTTTTATATTAATACTAAAAAAGCTCCAAGAATACTCTTGAAGCTTATTAGGTGTATGTAAAATCTATCTTTAAAATAAGATACATACAGGAGATGGTGCTTCTATTTCATCAACAAAAGTTAACAGCCCTGTATTGGTATCTCTCTTAAATGATATTATATTATCTGTGTATTGATTGGCCACTAAAAGGTAGCTGCCATCTGGAGATAAAGAAAAATTACGAGGCCCATCACCACGAACAGATTCATAACCAATAGTATTTAAAGACCCATCTTCATTTACTTTATAAATAACTATAGAATTATGCCCGCGATTTGAAGCATATAAAAACTTTCCATCGGAAGAAATATGAATATCTGCTCCTGTATTTTCTCCTTCAAAATCTTCTGGAAGAGTAGAATATGTATTTTCTACTTTATAATTTCCTTTTTCACCGATTGAAAGAACTGTAATTGTATTATTTAATTCTCCATATACATAAGCCCATTTTCCATTTGGATTAAATGCCATATGTCTAGGTCCAGTCCCATCTTCAAAAGCTAAATTAGGTACAGATTTAGGTTTGATTTTTTTTAAAGCAGCGTCAATTTCAGAAAACCATAACTCATTCGTTCCTAAATCTACTTCTATTATATCGTTTTGAGTTGGCTCTAACCATACAGAATGTGCATGTGGACCATCTTGCCTTTCATGAGCACCTTTTCCCTTATGTTGATGTGTGTCTAACAAATCCGTAAGATTCCCATCTTCTTTCAGCTTCAATAATCCTAAATTTCCACTCGAATAATTCGCTGTAAGCACAAATCCCTCTTCATTACTTACTACAAAACAAGGATGCATCCCCCCAGAAGGTTTCTTATTTAAAAACTGTAATGAATCTTGTGATATTTTAAACGAAGAAACTGTTCCTTCTGTTAATTCATTTACCGCTAATAAATATTTTTTATCTTCTGAAAAAGTTAAAAAGGAAGGACTTTCTGTTTTCGCTACAAGTTTATCTTTAGCTAATTTCCCGTCTGCCCCTAAGGAGTATTTATAGATTCCTTCACTGGCTCCATCCGTATATGTGCCAACATAAAAGAATGTTTTTTCACTTTCCATAGCTACGCTACTTTCAATATTTACTGATTTTTGAGTATTTTCCTTTTCTTCCTTTTGCTTACATCCTATAATTGATAAGAGCACCAAGGCTGCTACTTGTAGTTTCATTAGTACCAAATTAGATTTTAATGGTTTTTAGTGTAGACTTATTGTTATCTTCTACTCTCGAAAGATACAATCTTTAGCTTAATTATTAAGATTTTACTTACAGAAATAATTCAAAGAATCAAGACTCATCTTCGTCTTTAGATTGATTTTTTTGAAGAATCTTACCTGCTAAAAATCCTAAACCAAAAGGTAAAAATAATATCACAATAAAAAACAAAACAAAATAAAACAAGACATCATTTAATATATCTTTAAAATGAGTCATTGTATCGTTTATGATCTCTTTTGCAATATCCTTTGTTTCAATACTTAATGCTTTACGCTCCCTCAAAATAATACTATCTATTGCTATGCGCTCTCGCTCTATAATTGTGTCTATCGCAATGCGTTCTTCCTTAAAAAACTCTTTAGAACTCTCAATATCCCTGTGCAATCCAAGAAATAAAACTTGCATGTCTGCCCTAAAATCTTTTACAGATTGATCGATCATTTCTGGAGTCGTTTCTGCTGTTGTAACTAGGCGATCTAAGCTCCCATTCATACTATTAAAAACCTGCTGAATACGTGCGGAATCTAACCCCTGCTCTCGTAATAATAACTCCGTACTCCAATTTAGTTGCTTTCCTGTAGATTCTGAAGTATATACCAATCTATTAGAAAAATTTGTCATCACCTCGGAGAGCGTTCCTACAGTTTGTATAGCAGTACTGTCTGGGATATTTTTTGAATCTAAATATGCATCTCTAATAGATTTATGCTTAAAATTAAGTCCATAAACAGGGTTTTCTTCAGCATATTGCGTAACCAGTTCTTTTAAACTATCAAATTCTTTACCATCTAATAAACTATGTGCATTTCTTTCTGCAATAAGGCTATTGTTTCTAGCTACACTAAGAGCATAATACTGCCATTTTCCAAATAGAGGTTTCGCTTTATCGGATTCTAAAAAATTCTGAATCACTAAACTCAAAGCCCAACTATCAATAAGTGCTAATTGTGGCATTGTTTGAAATCCTACTTCTCTATATGATGTTAGTGTATTTAATTTCCATTGATAAGCATTTTTCTGAATTTCAAAATTAGACTCCTCATAAATAATACTATCTGCGGCCCATTCTACCCGTTCAGATGCATCTGCAATAAAACTCTGAGTCATCAATCTAGAGTTTAATTGACGTTTAGACAGTGGCTCTTGTGCACTCTCGATTCTTAGCAATGAACATGACTGAAAAAATGTACAACAAAAGATAATAGAAAAAAAATAGCGTATTAACTTCATACTATTCTGTAATTATGATAGATTCTTTCCTAACTAACTACACTAAAGATACTTATTTATGTTTAAAAAAATTAAATGCCTATCCGTAAAATAATAGCATTGTTATATTCTTAAATGAATTATCATATTTTATTGAAGTAATTCATAGATAATTCAAACAAGAGAGATTATTAAAAAACTAAATAGGGGAAAACTTCTTAAAATCTACAAAAGGGTAAGATGAAAAGAACTTACCCTTTTGTAGTGAACTAAAAAGCCATTTTATATATACTTATTAAATAAGATGCTAGATCAATCCTACATCAGAGCAAACCTCTAATACTGCCGGCCCTTTCTGGGCAAACAATTCAGACATCGCCTCAGTTAATTCTGTTTCTTCCGTTATTCTTTTCCCCCATGCCCCACAACTTCTTGCAAATTCAGCAAAATCGGGATTTACAAGATCAGTCTTCCAAACATCAAAACTACCTGCACGTTGCTCTTTGGAAATTTTCCCTAATTCATTATTATTAATAACAATTAATTTTACGGGCATATCATACTTTACCAACGTTGTAATTTCTGATAAATACTGACATAAGCCACCGTCTCCAGCAACTGCAACAATCGGACGTGTGTTTTCAACAGCTGCAAATGCACCCATTGAAGCTGGAAGAGCAAAACCTATAGATCCTAAATATCCTGACATTAAAAAGGACTGCTTTTTCGTTTCAAAATAGCGCCCAAAAGAATATGCATTATTTCCAACATCAACGGTCATAACTGCATTTTCTGGAGCTTGCTTTGTTAGCTGATCAAAAACAGAAACAGCACTTAATCCCATGCCTCGAGACTCTAGAAGTCTTTTTTGCTTCTCGGCTCTCCATATTCCCCAGCGCTCTGCTATTTCTTCTTTTCTATTAACTTTATTAGCTAAGGCTTCTATCTTATCTCTTAAAAGATCTACTGTTACGGAAATTTCTCCCCAAACAGCTGCCTCCACTTCATGAAATTTACTTAAAGCTAGTGGATCAAAATCTATTTGTATGGTAGGAATTTTTGGAGTAATTCCTGTATGGTTAGAAAATGAAGCTCCTATAACAAGCAATAAATCTGATTCGTTCATAAAATAAGAAGCGATTGGAGTACCACTTCTACCAAGCACACCACAACCCAACGGATGGAAATCTGAAATCAATCCTTTACCTTTAAAAGTAGTTAAAACAGGACAGTTTAATTTCTCGGCTAAAGCAATCACCTTATCCATATGAAAACGTGCTCCATGTCCCACTATAATAGTTGGTCGCTCTGCAGCTTCCATTAATTTCAATGCTTTGTCTAAGCTCTCTTTCGGAGGTGTTATCTGTAGCGGTGTTATTCTGTTTTTAGGAGTTTGCGCTTTTAAACTATCACTAGCTTTTAGGGTCTGTACATCATCCGGGAATGTAAGATGTGACACCTCTCTCTTTAAAATTGAATTCTTTACTGCTAATGAAATTAATTCTGAGTGTTTACTATTATGAAGAACGCGATGGTTAAAATCTGCCACAGAACTGAAAGCTTGCACCAAATCTAACTCTTGAAAATTTCCTGTTCCAACAACTTGACTTGCCACTTGACCGGTTAATGCCAATATTGGAGCTCGATCCACTTTAGCATCCCACAGTCCAGTGTATAAATTTGTAGCTCCAGGTCCCGCAATAGCGAAACATGCAGCGGGTTTCCCCGTGAGCTTACCATATGCCGAAGCGGCAAAAGAAGCTGCCCCTTCGTGGCGAATTCCATAAAATTTTAATAATCCCTTTTCTTCTTTTCTACGCATAGCATCTGCCAAACCGAGATTAGAATGCCCTACCATTCCAAAAACACTTGTTACTCCCCAGTTTACCATCGTTTCTACCATTACGTCTGTAATTGTAGTTTCATGAGGTGGTTCTTTTTCTAAACCTACATATATTCCATCCTCTTTCTCTTCAACTTCAAAAGTATCAACTCCATCATCAAAACCTCCTGGAGAATTCCCCGTACACGGATGGTAATCCCAACCATGCCAAGGACACCTAAGCCATCCTTTTTCAATACTTCCCTCACCTAAAGGTCCACCTTGATGCGGACACTTATTATCTAAAGCCGATATTTTTCCTTCAAAGTGAGTCAAACACAAGGTTTTATTGCCAGCAACAACTGTTGCCACTCTTCCTTCTTGCAATTCTTTCTTATTAATAAGAACCCTATGCCAAACCTTTTTATCTTTTTCACTCATCTTAAGTATCTTTTATTTTCAGTGAAATATAGTAAATACTCTTAATAAATAAGATCTTTTTTCGGAATTTATAATCATTATGAAATAACTATTACAATGATTAAAGAGCAATTTTATAAATAGAAAACTTACACCTTAAATGGAGAAGAGATCAGTAATGAAGAAATTTCATTAAAAAAATGAACAATAAAACCAACTATTATAAAAAAACAAGAGGAACCGTACTATGGTTCCTCTTGTTTTCAATTTCTATAATTTTATAATCTAATCAAATAGCCTTATTTAGGCAGTCCATAAGTGTCTACAACATAATCAATATCTTTATCTCCTCTACCACTTAAATTAACCAAAATGGATTTTTGAGGTTGCTCTTTAGCTAGCTTTATTGCATAGGCTACGGCATGAGAACTTTCTAATGCAGGAATAATTCCTTCTAAACGACTCAATTCATAAAAAGCTTCAATAGCCTCTTCGTCATTTATAATATCATACGTAGCAGAGTTCATGTCTTTAAGCATACTATGCTCTGGTCCAACTCCAGGATAATCGAGTCCACTTGCCACAGAATAAACTGGTGCTGGCTCTCCATTTTCATCTTGTAATGTATAGCATTTAAAACCGTGGATTACAGCAGGTGTACCAAAAGTCATAGTTGCTGCATGTTCTCCTAACTCTAAGGAGCGGCCTCCAGGTTCTACTCCATATAGTTTACACTCTTCATCATCCAAGAATGCTGAGAATATTCCCATAGCATTACTTCCTCCTCCAACACAAGCCACCACGTTATCTGGTAATTCTCCTGTCATATCCATAAATTGCTCTCGAGCTTCGATTCCTACAACGCGTTGAAAATCTCTAACCATCATTGGAAAAGGGTGTGGTCCAACTACAGAACCTATACAATAAATAGTATTTTCAGGATCTTTAAGATATGCTTCAAAAGCGGAATCTACAGCCTCTTTTAATGTTTTTAAACCATGTGTTACTGAGACCACTTCTGCTCCAAGTATTTTCATCCTTACTACATTTGGGTATTGCTTTTTAATATCAATCTCTCCCATATGTATTTCACATTCCAAACCAAAATAAGCTGCAGCAGTAGCTAAAGCAACTCCATGCTGCCCCGCTCCAGTCTCTGCAATTAGCTTCTTTTTTCCTAAGTGTTTTGCTAACAAAGCTTCTCCCATACAGTGGTTAAGCTTATGCGCTCCTGTGTGATTTAAGTCTTCACGCTTTAAGTATATACGACCTCCATATTTCTCTGATAAACGAGAACAATAATAAACAGGTGTTGGACGTCCTTGGTAATGTTTACGAATACTACGTAACTCTTGAATAAAATTGTGCGATTTACTTATTGTGTGGTATGCATCTGTAATCTTTTTCATTTCCACTTCTAATGAAGGTGGAATAAACGCCCCTCCATAGCCTTCAAAAAAGCCTTCGCTATCTGGATATTTTTTAAAATAATTACTCATCCTTTATTTTTATAATTACAGTGAAAAGTTAAGACACTTTTTTGATAAGTAAAAAAATAATTAAACGAAAAAATAAACTGAGTCTCCCTAAAGCGAAACTGTTAACTCGACTACCGTTAAAAATCTAATATCAGATTCTTCTTTTTCTAATTCTAGCTTTTTATTTTTAAAAGTAACGTCTGTAGGTATATAATATGACAATCCACAAGGAATTTCAGTTAATTCTGCTTTGAAATTCAAAACAAAAGAAGATGTTTCATTGATATTAATGGTATACTCAAATTTTGACTCTCTGGGTATTAACAGAAGAAGGGTATTGTCATACTTTCTAATTGACGCATCTGGTTCAGCATATTCATCAGGTGGATTGTATCTAAAATTTGGATATGAAAAGTCAGCATCGACAGTAATATCATCAGGATCTACTGCACCTACATCGATTAGATTTCTACCTTTATCATCCACCAGCTTTATATATAATTCAGGAAATGCAGGATCATAAAGGGAACAATCAATACTATTATCATCGTCATTTGAGCAACTTGAAACTAATATTCCTAATAGAATTAATAAAAACACTTTTCTCATAGCTGCTTTTCTTAATAGACGTATAGCTTATTAGTTAGTTGCGTCAGGAAATATAAATTTCGGCTTTCGCCACCACTTACACGATGCTAAATATCAGTGCCCTAATAAAAAAACATTCACTTAAAACTACTATTAGAAGCATCTAATAATTAAGCCTTAAAAACTAACAGCCTAATTTATTCAACATCAAATAGCGTTGGTCCATCATCATCCTTTGCTTTTGAATCTTCATTTTCATTGTCTAATGCATCCATATCTATAGGATTTTCCTCCTCAGGCTCTTCAAAAGGCAACGGTTCTAGCAAACTAATCTGATTTACTTTCTCTTTGGTCAATTGGTTTCCAATAGCATTAATTCCTTTAATAGAAATAAACTCTTCAACATCAACTTCCAAATTTGGCTTTCTGTCTTTACCACGCTCTTTTGTAAACTCTATATCTGCTAGCGGTCGCCAATCTGTTGAGACAATCTCTAATCTAGAATTTGAATCTTCAGGAATAAAAGATTCTTCTTTTCCTTCTGTTTCGATTAAAAAACGTTTTACATAATACAGTTCCTTTTCTCCATTATAATAAATTGCAGAAATAGGCTTTTCAGGATTCCATTTCTCTAAAACAATCATATTATTTTCAAAATGCATCGTTAACTCAGGAACTACCGTTTTTGCTACTCCATCCTGATTAATAATAAGCAAACGATCTTCCCCTTTAAAAGCTCCTAGTAATTCTCCTCTTCCATCTACATTGAGACGTTGCACTGTGTCATCAAACCAAATCTTTCTAGGTTTTAGAGTAGAAACTCCTTTTTCTTTTAGTTCTATACGTTTTACAGCATATTTACTAACGATATTCCCCTTAGAAGTCCTTCCTTTAATATTTATTCCTGAAAAATCTAAATCCCATTTAAGCTTTTTGATACTTCCTACTTGTCGTAAAAAGACAGTCACTACCTCTGCTTCTCCATTTGGATTAGCTGAAAAATAATGAACAAAAGATCCTGGTTTTCCATTAGTAAGATCGTATTCTTTATCTCTAGTGATACTAGCCACAAAGAATCGTTTTACGTAAGTCGCACCACCTTTTCCATCTTTATAAATAAGGTTATAAATGGTACGTTTATCTTTTTTCTTAAATACAGCTGCGTGAATAATATCTTTTCCTATAAAGGTTTTTGTATCCACTTTTGTAACCATCATTTTACCTGTAGCAGTAAATACAATTATATCGTCAATATCACTACAATCTCCTACATACTCATCTTTCTTTAAGGAAGTTCCTATAAATCCTTCTTTACGATTTACATAGAGTTTTGTATTACGAATAACTACTTTAGAAGCTTCAATATCATCAAAAATACGAATCTCCGTTTTTCGTTCTCTTCCTTTACCGTATGTTGTTTTAAGTTTTGTAAAATAATCAATTGCAAAATCTACAAGATGCTCCAAATGATGTTTTACTTGAGCGATATCCGCTTCTAAAGCATCTATTTTCTGTTGAGCTTTATCTATATCAAACTTCGAAATTCTCTTAATACGAATTTCAGTAAGTCGAACAATATCTTCTTCTGTAATAGCTCTTTTAAGGTGCTTAATATGTGGTTGTAAACCTTTATCAATTGCTTTTATAACCCCTTCCCAAGTTTCCTCTTCTTCAATATCACGATAGATTCTCTTTTCAATAAAGATACGCTCTAAAGAAGCAAAGTGCCACTGCTCTTCTAACTCATGAAGTTGAATTTCGAGCTCTTGTTTAAGTAACTGAAGAGTTTTATCCGTAGAACGCCTAAGCATTTCGGTTACCCCGATAAATAACGGTTTATTATCTTCAATTACACATGCTAAAGGAGAAATAGAACTCTCACATGCTGTAAATGCATATAAAGCATCTATAGTTTTATCTGGAGATATTCCCGGTGGCAGATGCACTAAAATCTCAACATCAGCAGCCGTATTATCTTCAATCTTTTTTATTTTTATTTTCCCCTTATCATTTGCTTTCAGAATAGAATCTATTAAGCTAGAAGTATTCGTTCCATAAGGAATCTCACTAATTACAAGGGTATTTTTATCGTACTGAGATATTTTTGCTCGTACTCGGATTTTCCCACCCCTAAGTCCGTCGTTATAATTGGAAACATCCATAATTCCTGCAGTAGGAAAGTCTGGATATAAAGTGAATTTTTTTCCTTTTAAGTGCTTTATAGAACCCTCTATAAGTTCCACAAAATTATGTGGTAAAACTTTTGTAGAAAGACCAACAGCAATCCCCTCTGCCCCTTGCGCTAATAGTAAAGGGAACTTTACAGGAAGATTAATAGGTTCTTTTTTTCTACCATCGTAACTAAGCTGCCAGTCGGTAATTTTGGGACTGTAAACAACTTCCATTCCGAATTTAGAAATCCTAGCTTCTATATAACGAGAGGCAGCAGCGCTATCTCCTGTTAATATATTCCCCCAGTTTCCTTGCGTATCTATTAAAAGGTCTTTCTGACCAATTTGCACCATAGCATCTGCAATACTTGCATCTCCGTGTGGGTGATACTGCATGGTATGCCCAACGATATTTGCCACTTTATTGTAGCGTCCATCGTCTAATTCTTTTAAAGAATGCATAATTCTACGCTGTACAGGCTTAAATCCATCTTCAATAGCTGGCACAGCACGTTCTAAAATTACATACGAAGCATAATCCAGAAACCAGTCTTTGTACATACCACCAACACGCGTAAT
Organism: Joostella atrarenae; assembly: GCF_021764745.1. Classification (GTDB taxonomy): domain Bacteria; phylum Bacteroidota; class Bacteroidia; order Flavobacteriales; family Flavobacteriaceae; genus Galbibacter; species Galbibacter atrarenae. The sequence goes on from NZ_JAETXX010000004.1 coordinate 63,866, forward strand.
GGTTTCTTGACTGTTATTATCTTCCGGATTTAATTCTGTATTCTCTTCCATAAAAGGCTAGTAGGGTATTTAATCGCTTTTGTGATATTCTTTTTATATTTTTAGGAAAACGCTGCTCCAAAATCTATTTATTATTCTTCTATAACATCAAGTTCTACTCGAAGGTTATTGATAATAAATTTTTGACGATCAGGAGTATTTTTCCCCATGTAAAATTCTAATAAACTTTCTATTGAAGTAGCTTTATCAAGCATTACTGGATCTAAACGAATATCATCTCCAATAAAGTGCTGAAACTCATCTGGAGAAATCTCACCTAAACCTTTAAATCGAGTAATTTCTGGCTTTCCGCTTAATTTTTCAATGGCTTCTTTACGCTCCTCTTCACTATAACAATAATACGTATCTTTTTTATTACGCACTCTAAATAATGGTGTCTGAAGAATATAAAGATGTCCTTCTTTTATTAATTCTGGGAAAAACTGTAAGAAAAATGTTATTAATAACAATCTAATATGCATCCCATCTACATCGGCATCGGTTGCAATTACAATATTATTATAACGAAGGTCTTCCATAGACTCTTCTATATTTAAAGCTGCTTGTAATAAATTAAATTCTTCATTTTCGTACACAATCTTCTTAGACATCCCGTAAGTATTTAAGGGCTTTCCTCGTAAACTGAATACTGCCTGTGTATTTACATCTCTAGATTTTGTAATAGATCCAGATGCAGAGTCTCCCTCCGTAATAAAAAGGGTTGTTTCTAGCGATCGTTGATTTTTAGTATCTCCTAAATGAACACGGCAATCACGAAGTTTCTTATTATGTAAGCTCGCTTTTTTTGCTCTATCTTTTGCTAATTTTCTAATTCCAGAAAGTTCTTTACGCTCACGTTCCGCTGCAAGAATTTTACGTTGAATTTTATCAGCGACCTCTGGATTCTTATGAAGAAAATTATCAAGTTGCGTTCCTACAAAATCATTAATATAAGTTCTTACGGTCGGTAGATCTCCTCCCATATCTGTAGAACCTAACTTTGTTTTTGTCTGACTCTCAAAAACAGGTTCCATTACCTTAATAGAAACGGCTGCGATTACAGATTTTCTAACATCTGAAGAATCGTAGTTTTTTCCGTAGAAATCACGTATTGTTTTTACAATCGCCTCTCGAAAAGCTGCTAAATGCGTTCCCCCTTGCGTTGTATTTTGTCCGTTTACAAAAGAATGATATTCTTCGCTATACTGAGTTCTACTATGGGTAATTGCTATCTCTATATCATGGCCACGTAAGTGTATGATAGGATATAACATATCTTCCACATTGTTGGTATCCTCTAATAAATCTTTTAATCCATTTTCTGAATAAAACTTTTCTCCATTAAAAATAATGGTAAGTCCTGGATTAAGATACACATAGTTTCTTACCATTTTCTCTATATATTCATTTCTGAATTTATAGTTTTTAAAAATGGTATCATCAGGAATAAAAGATACTTTTGTTCCTCTACGTCTACTAGTTTCGTCTAATTCCTCTTCATTTACAAGATTCCCTTGTTCAAACTCTGCGGCTCTAGACTTATTATCACGATTGGATTCTACTCTAAAATAATGTGAAAGTGCATTAACGGCTTTTGTACCAACTCCATTTAAACCAACTGATTTTTTAAAAGCTCGAGAATCATACTTACCTCCAGTATTCATTTTAGAAACAACATCTACCACTTTCCCAAGTGGAATTCCACGACCGTAATCGCGGACTATTACTTTATTTCCTTGAATGGATACTTCGATAGTTTTACCCGCGCCCATAACAAATTCATCGATACAGTTATCGAGCACTTCTTTTATCAGGATATAGATACCATCGTCTGCTGAGGAACCGTCACCCAATTTACCAATATACATTCCAGGACGCATACGAATATGTTCCTTCCAGTCTAGGGAACGTATATTATCTTCTGTATACTTAGTAGTTTCTTCCGACATAAAAATATTAGAGAGGGTTTCGTTGCTAATATAATGTTTCGCGCGTTAAAATGAAACCCTCTACGAGTAAAGTAATTAACAAGCTTTAACTGAAAATTGTTAAGAACCTGATTTTTTGTAAGTTGATTTATTTAAAGACACTAGAACTATTCCTACAATAACCAAAATCGTCCCTCCAAACTGAAGCAATGTTAAACTTTCCCCTAAGAAAATAGACGCCAAGATTATAGTAGAAATAGGTCCTAAACCTGCAATGATTGCAAAATTTGATGCCCCTATCTCTTTTATACAATAGGAAACTAAGTAAGAAGGAATTACGGTTGAAAATATAGCCATTAATATGGCTAACCAATATACATTTTGATGATATCCTAGCAAGGATGTGTGCTCTGTTAGCGCGTAGTGAATTACTACACTCAAGCAAGAAATAATAATTGCGTATGATGTAAAACGTACTACTCCAAATTTTGGAATTAACCAATCGCTGCCCGTTAAATAAGACGCGTATGTCAATGCGCTTAAAAATATAAACCCTGCTCCCATTAAAAATTCTGTTCCATCGAGTGCTACTTCATCCCAAAAAGCTACAAGAATCCCTAAATAACTAATTAAAATTGCTATTAACTGAATCTTTGTTATTGGTCGCTTCAAAAATATTCGAGATAATATCAATACAATTGTAGGATATATAAATAAGATAATACGCTCCAAGCTAGCTTTTATATATTGAAGTCCTAAAAAATCAAAATAACTGGCTAAATAATAACCTATAAACCCAAAGAAAACCAACCATAGATAATCTTTCTTGGTATGCTTTACTGTTGATTTTTTAGTAAAAAGAAGTACCAAAATATAAAAAGGAAGTGCAAATAGCATTCTAAACATAAGCAGATTTACAGGGCTTACATTATATTGATATGCCAATTTTACCATCACTGCTTTCGCAGAAAACAAAACAACGCCAAGAATTCCGATTAATATTACAAAGGGAAGTGCTTTAGATTTTTCCATTTTATAAAACTACTTTTTCTAGACCATCTAAACATTTGGTTTTTTCACTTTTTACGATGGTCAAAATCACTCACTACAAATAAAATTATATATTTATGATATACAATTCTACCTATGTTACAAAAAGCAAAAGCCATAATTATTATGGGCGTATCAGGATCTGGAAAAACAACTATTGGGAAATTACTTTCTAAAGAAACTAATATTTCCTTTTTTGATGGTGATGATTTTCATCCTGCGTCAAATATTAAAAAAATGTCGGCAGGAATTCCACTAAATGATGTCGATCGACTTGGGTGGCTACAGAAAATAAATGAGTTTTGCATTCAGAAAATAAAATCTGGCACTAGCTGCATTATTGCTTGTTCTGCTTTAAAAAGCTCCTACCGGAAGATTCTAAGAAATGACCTCCATAAAAATATAGAGTTCGTATATCTATTGGGCGATTTTAAACTTATAGAAGAGCGACTCGCTAATAGAACCGATCATTTTCTTCCTATTTCTTTACTAAAGTCGCAATTTGATACACTACAGCCTCCAAAAGAAGCTATAACTGTAGATATTGGCGACACCCCCGAAGAGATTGTCGCTGAAATTATTGTGCAATTATCATAAAAAAAGCATCAGGATTTCCCGATGCTTTTTCTAATTAATTGGTTAGTTGAGTATTATATGCTATCGACTTAATATCGTCAGCTTATTTTAATTCGAATTCCGTAGAACCCAGTTCTTTTAAGTTTTGATCGTATACAATAACGCCATACTTTCCTTCTGCAAAGTCGTCTCCTTCTTTATTAATGAAATCACATACATCTAAAACTGTATTTTCATAATAAAAGCTAGATGCTTTACTGTATGTAATACTTGCTGCTTCGTTAATTTCGTCTGCTTCTTTAGCAGCTACAGCACGTTCTCCCATTATATTTCCAGAAGGATCTGTAACTTGAATATAAAATTGCTTAGCTCCAGGCTTCGTAATTTTATTTGCTCCTACTGTATAGCAAATTTTCAATTTATCTGCTCTTCTATTGTTATTTACAGATACAATTTTACCACTATTACGCTCTTTTACAGCTTCAGCAGAAAATTTTGCCAATCCTAAAGATGCTCCTGTTTGTACAACTTTAGAAAGTTGTGTGTTTTGCATAATTAAAGAATCTGTAAACATAGATTGTTGTTGTAAAGCAGTATTTGTACTGTCTCTTTGCATAGCCAACAACGTATTCGAAGCTCTTAACGAATCGTTTTGAACTAATAAAAACTCTCTTTCTTTAGTTAATTGTTGTACTTGTCTTCTGTAACGAGAAAGAGTACTTATATCTGCTTTCATCTGACTTACAGAGTCTATATAAGTAGCAATTTTATTACGAGCTTCTACAAGTTCTGCATTTGCAGATTCACTTTCAGAAATCGCTCTATCGTAATCAGATTTTAAATTATTTAAATCTTCAATAACAAGATTCTTCTCTTTATTTAATTTCTCGTTGGTCTCTTTCTTGCTGTTGTATAAGTTTGCAGTATAAATAAGAGTCCCAATTAAAGCTGCAGCTAGTAGTCCCGCTATAACTTTTAAACCATTATTAGATTTTGTTTCTGTCATAAGTTGTTTTTTAAAAAATTTGGTTTAGCAATTTAAGTATTCTTTTTTTTAAATCGCTTCACAAATGTATATACGAATAAAAATTAAAAATAGATCATTTATAGCTATTTTATTGCATTCTATCACTTTTTTTTTAACATTTACATATATCTAATTTATAGGTACTTTAAAGAGATAATCATTCAATAAAAATAATTTTATGACCGAAAATTTGGTTATTTATGATCTTAAAAAGGTAACTCCATACCTCTCCACTAGAAAAGGAGAGGAAAAACTTGGAGAACACATCGGTTTGCTTCATCAAGGTGACTCCTTAGAGGCACAACTTTTAGATTCTGATGCAAAATATGTTTTGTTAGGGATCCAAGAAGATATTGGTGTTATTGGGAACCATGGAAAACCTGGAGCGCGAAATGCCTGGGAAACAGCTCTCCCTTATATCTTAAACATTCAGCATAATCAACATACTAAAGGGAATAAAATATTACTTTTAGGCCACTTAGATTTTTCTGCTGAATTAAAAAAAATCGATGCGCTTAAAGGAGAGAATCAAATTGAAGAAGCTCGTAATATAACAGCTCTTATAGATGTTGAAGTTACCAACATCATCCATAAAATTGTTGCTAGCGGTAAGAAACCAATTGTTATTGGTGGCGGACATAATAATGCCTACGGAATTATAAAAGGCACTTCTTTGGCTATAGGAAAGTCTATAAATAGCTTGAATGTTGATGCTCATACCGATTTTAGAAAAAGAGAAGGGAGACATAGCGGAAATGGATTTTCTTACGCATTTCATGAAGGATTTCTTGAAAATTATTTCATTTTTGGACTTCATGAAAATTATACTTCAAAAAAAATATTTAAGCTTTTAGAAAAAGAACTTCGAATTAAATACAACACATTTGAGGAGTTGTATGTGCGTAAAGAAAGAGGTTTCGACTTTGAAATAAAAGAAGCTATTGATTTTGTTAAAGCTGATAAATTTGGACTTGAAATAGATTTAGATGCTATTGAAGGGATGCCAAGTAGTGCAATTACAAGCTCTGGATTGTCTATAAACACTGTTAGAGAGATGATTTTTAAATGTAAAAAATCTAAAAACATTTCTTATCTACACATTTGTGAAGGTGCTCCAAATTTAGATAATGAAGTTGAAAAAATGAAAGTAGGCAAATCTATAGCCTATTTAGTATCCGATTTTATTAGAAAATAAATGAATATTGATATTATTCCATTTGAGGAAGCTTATGCTCCTCAATTTAAAGCCTTAAATGTTGCTTGGCTAGAGAAATTTTTTGTTGTTGAACCACATGATAAAGAAGTACTTGCTAATTGCAAGAAAAATATAATTGATACAGGCGGCTATATATTTTTTGCTAAAATTGAGGAAACAATAGTTGGTTGTTTTGCCTTTATGAAGATTAAAGACGGAGTATATGAACTTACTAAAATGGCAGTTTCTGCAGCGTTTCAAGGTAAAAAAATAGGTCAGCAATTATTAAAATTCAGTATTAACTTTGCTAAAGAGAAAAACTTTAAAGAAGTACTCCTCTATTCCAACAGAAAACTTGAGAATGCTATTTATTTATATCATAAGTATGGCTTTATAGAAGTGCCATTAGAAAAAAACACACCTTACCAACGTGCAGATATAAAAATGATTTTAGAAGGTTTATAGCGGTTTGTTAATACTTTTTTTAAAAAAAAAATAAGCATTAATTACAGTTGTTTTGACTTTCAAAATCGAATAATAAAGTCATTAATTTATTAACTCCAATACCCATACCTCTTCAAAATCTTTCTTACCTTTCAACTCCATATAGTACTCATAGCAATCGCTAATTTCATCACCCTTTACCACATAAACATACTCCCAGTCATTTTTAGGATTAATAAAAGACATGGGGTTATAACCTTTTTCTCTTAAAAAATCCTTCCAGTTATTAGCTAAATCGGAATTAGAAAAAATATTAGTTATCAAGTAATATCCCTTTTCTAGATTTGAAATTTGTAGGGTCTCACGGACTTCTATTTTATCCACTCCAATACCAAGAGAAGCTATTGTATCTTTTACTATACTCACCTCATTATTTACTAAAGCATCTTTAGTGGCTACTTCTATCTGAAATCCTAAAAAGAAAATTAAAAACTTATCTCGCACAGTTTCAAAATCTAATCTTACACTTTCTGTAGATGACGTAATTAACTGATTGTCTTCAAGGTCAAAAGAAGCAATATCTAACCCCAGTGTATTAATGCTATTAGGAATTCGATCCATAGAAATATCACCATTATTAGAAATGGTACTATTAAAAAAGTTGTTTCTTAATCTCTCTTTAGAACTCAATTCTTTAGGTACGGTAGCTATGGAAGAAGAAATAGAAAGCATGTCTGTTTTCAATCTTTCATCTCCCTCTAATACCCCTAATGATAAATTCGCTTTTCTAATTTCACTTTTCGATGGATTAAAACCTGAAAATTCAATACTATATGATTCTTTTTCAACAGATCGAAAACCATTATAAAGCATAAATTTTTGCAGAGGATCAGCAGGGTTTTCAAAAACAACATATAATAACCAACCCCCAGAACTCCCACCTAAAACGTGTCCTTGAGTTGCTCTCATATTAGCAACGGTATAATTCCCTGAGATTTCTGAATTCGAATTTAAAACTTTTGTTACATCTGCGTAACATAAATAAGGTCGCCCTATACTATCTTTATGATCTTCTAAAACAGTTCCTAAAATGCTATTATAGTTATTACTAGGTCCCTTGAATAATATTGTATTAAAATCTTCTTGTCTTTCTTCTTGAACAATATACTCATAATCTCCCCTTACTTTTTTAATCTTGCCTTCCTCATATTCATATACTGCAGACCAAAACAATCCTGCATAAGCTACTCTAGTATAATTTTTTGGAGAAATTAACATAGCGGTACTAGAGCTAAACGTATTTGGATCCTCATCGATATCAACATACACCATTGAAAGTCGGTCATTTTTTTCAGCATGATACCCCACCTTATTATAGGGTTCTTTAGAATCTAAACTCACGATATTATTTCCAATAGTCTTAGCAGATCCTTTTATAAACATTTCCTTAAATAACCTAAAACCTGACTCCTCTTGAGCAGACATAACATTTACTATTAATAAAATTAACAGTGATAACAGCAGTCTCATTTTGTTGTTTTTTCTGACATTATAAAGATAGTATTAAATATCCATAGTAATATTATTATGGATGTCAAAAAGTGAAATTGTGAGGCTAATGTGGCTTGAAGGTTAATAGAGAGTTAACCAATTTCTTAAATATAAAGAAAACGTTAATAACACCCTTTTTAAAAAATTTATTTACGTGTAAACTCATTTTCATGTGACTTACAGATAGAAACAGTTAACTCTATTTAATTGAAAAAAGATACGTTTAGTTTACTAATTGAAAAATATAGCAGAGGAGAATGCTCTACTACGGAAAAAAAACAAATTGAATTGTTTTTTAGAAGAATGCAGAATAGAAACATCGATATAGAGTCCAATGAAAAGATTTTGAGTTCCAAAATATACAGCAAAATTAAAAATGCAATTTCTGTAAAGAAAAGAAAGGATAATTATAAAGGAAAGAAGCATACATTTCTAAAAATTGCTGCTAGCCTTTTCATAATCGTTAGTTGCGGTTTACTATATAACAAAGTAAATAATCCTGAAAAGCTAATTGTAAACACAGCATTAGGAGAAAGAAAAGAAATTAACCTACCAGACGGGAGTATTGTTACATTAAATGCAGGAAGTAGCATTACCTATCCTTCCGAGTTTAATGATGGTATAAGAATCGTTTCTTTAAAAGGAGAAGGTTTTTTTGATGTTTTTCATAATAAAGAAAAACCTTTTGAAGTACATACAAAACATCTCATCACCAAAGTACTAGGAACTTCGTTTAACATAAACGCTTATGAAGAACAAAAGACTACTAAAATAAGTGTGACAAGCGGAAAAGTAAAAGTATATAACAACAAGAAAATTAATGAGCATCTCATTAAAAATGAACAAATAACATACAATTATCTAGACCAAACAGTAATAAAAGGAAAGGAAGTTTCTGTGAATGATATTGCTTGGAAGGATAACATCATGCTCATAAACGATTTAAGTTTAGAAGCCACTACGAAGGTAATTGAAAAGTGGTTTGATATTAAAGTTAAAATTGATGATGACACCTTAATCTCTAAAAAAATCACTGGAAAATTCAACAACCCTTCATTAGAAGAAGTGTTGGAGAGTCTACAGTTTTTGGCCAAAATAGATTACCGATTTATAACTGAAAAACAAATAGAAATAAAAAAAGAAATGGAAAAATAGAACGTAACTAAAAAAGCCTTTCCTGCTGGAACAGAAAAGGCGAATAACTAATCTAAAAGTCTAAAAACAACTAATTAGAAAAATTAAAATGAAATCAAAAATACAAAAAAACATAATGCTCATATTTATAAGGCATCTTTTATGTATAACCTTTACAGTTGCTGCAATACCAAATAACATATATGGTAAAACTAAAAGTATAAAAGCACTCGAAACAGTAGTTAGTTTAAATACTTATAATGAAACATTAATAGAGATTCTTTCCAAAATAGAGAAGCAATCGGAAGTTACTTTTGTTTACACCCAAAGTATTAAAGAATTAGAAATAAGAAAATCGTTTAGGTATACAGATGAAAAACTTTCAAAGGTATTGGAAGAGCTTTCAGTTGCATATGGTATCTCATATAAAATGACTAACAATACTATAGCAATCACAGAAAAAGAGATTATTCAACAGAAAAAAACAGTATCTGGAACTGTGATTGATGAAGATGGAATCCCTCTAATGGGAGTAAATGTTATGGTTCGTGGAACTTCTAAAGGAATAACTACAGATTTTGATGGGAATTTCTCTATAGAAACCAATGTCGGTAACACATTGGAGTTTACTTACATCGGAATGGAAACTAAAACTGTAGAAGTTACGACTAAGACAACAACTCTTACAATTACTTTAAGTCCTGATCAAGAAATGCTTGATGAAGTAGTAGTAATTGGATATGGAGAAACAAGTAAAGAAACGTTAATAGATGCTGTAAATAAAGTTGACCCAAAATCTATTGAAGAGCGTCCTCTATCTAATGCTGCAAATGCATTACAAGGAGTTAGTCCTGGTTTAAACATTACTCAATCTAGTGGTAAAGCAGGAACAGATCCTAGAATTAACATAAGGGGCTTTACTTCCATAAATGGAGGTTCACCTTTAATTATTGTTGATGGAGCCGAAGGAGACATAAATAGTTTGAATCCTAATGACATCGAGTCAATTAGTGTTTTAAAAGACGCTGGAGCTTCTGCTATTTATGGTGCTAGAGGAGCCTTTGGAGTTGTTCTTGTTACAACAAAAAAAGCAAAAAAGGGAAATATTACAGTCGACTTTAGTAATACTACAGCTTTTAGCTCCCCTACAATGAATACCGATTATGTTACGGATCCTTACCAAGCTGTAAATCTTGTTGACGAAGCTTTTAGAACTGCTGTTGGCAGGTCTTATACTGGGTATACAGAAAAAGATTATGCTGCGCTTTTAGAAGTCTCTCAAGATCCATCTAAAGCACGAGTAATTACAGATATTAGAAATGGAAAAGAACAATATATCCACTATGGAGCAACAGATTGGTGGGATACATTCTTTAGAAAATCATCTCCTTCAAATATTACAAATGTATCTGTTTCTGGAGGCTCCGAAAAGGTTAAAACCTATTTTTCATATAGAAATTTTCAATCTACAGGAATCTTAAAAGTTCAAGATGATCTCTATAAGCAATATAACCTAAGAGGTAAAATAGATGTAGAAATTAACGACTGGTTATCCTTTTCTAATAACATGCAGTACAACGACTCAAATGATACTGAGCATGGGGGAAGTCAATACGGCTGGGGAAGTATATGGGGAAGTTTAATTTGGGTACATGCATTACCCTCTTATGTCCCTACTAACCCTGATGGTTCCGCTCTTTGGAGAACAGAGTTAAACAATTACACTGTAGGAGATGGTGTTTATGCATCACTACTACAAGGTAAGTCAAAGCAGATTACTTCTGAGTCTGAATTTTCAAATATAGCTACTGCAAAAATGAATCCAATTCCGGGACTCGATATTACAGCGAGCTATGCGCTAAGAAAAATGAACTACAATAGGTATCAACGCTCTACAAGAATTCCATATTCTATTTTCACAGGGGAGGTAAGTACTTTTGGTAACGACAAGCTTACAGAATATAATAATACTTCTAGCTATAATGCATTTAATATTTTTTCTGAATATAAAAAACAACTTGGAAACCATAAAATAAGTGGAATGGTTGGTTTTAACCAAGAGAACTATGAGATTAAAAGAATTGAGGCTAGTAAATCTAACAGTATTTCAGATGATTTAAATTCTTTAGGATTAGCAACCTCTAATGCTGAAACTACTGGAAGTGCATCAGAATGGGCCTTACAAGGAGTTTTTTATAGATTTTCTTATGATTACAAGAAAAAATACTTAATAGAGTTTAATGGCCGTTATGATGGTTCTTCAAGATTTCCTTCAGAATACCGTTGGGGATTCTTTCCTTCTATTTCTGGGGGATGGATTATAAGTAATGAAGATTTCTTTGATCCCATAAAAAACACTTTCAGTCTATTTAAATTACGCGCATCTTATGGTACTTTAGGAAATCAAAACATATCCGATTACGCATACATTCCTACGCTAAACAAAGATATCGACCAAGGTTATGCCATCGATGGCTCTACTCTAGGATATATCGAAGCTCCTGGATTAAACCCCAATGAGATTACTTGGGAAGAGGTTAAAACTTTAAACTTAGGTGTAGATGTAGGCTTTTTTAATAATAGCTTAAACGCTAGTTTCGATTGGTACCAAAGAAATACAGATGGAATGTTAACTCAAGGTGCTACACTTCCTAGTGTTTTAGGAACTTCTTCTCCTCAAGAAAATGCAGCTGATTTAAGAACACGAGGTTTTGAGCTTTCTTTGGGATATAATAAAACTTTCCAACTAGGAAAGTCACCTTTTAATTTTGCTATCACAGGAACTCTTTCAAACTCTGAAACAGTAATTACACGCTTTGACAATCCTAACAACAGCCTTTTAGATTATTATGAAGGAATGACTATTGGAGAGTTATGGGGCTATAATGTAGATGGATTATTTCAATCGGAGGAAGAAATTATAGGTCATGCGGATCAAACAAGAGTTTCTAATAGAATTATGGCAGCTGGAGGTTTACAACCTGGAGATGTAAGGTATGTTGATATGAATAACGATGGAGTTATTGATGAAGGAGAAAACACCGTTGATGATTCTGGAGATAGAAGCATTATAGGAAATACTGCTCCACAATATTTATATAGCTTTAAGTTAAGTACTTCCTGGAAGGGATTTGATTTATCTGCATTTTTTCAAGGAGTAGGAAAGCAAGATTGGTATCCAAACAGAGATTCTAGGACTTTCTGGGCTATGTATAACCGCCCATATGATTCTTTTATCAGAAAGGATCTAGCTAATAATATATGGACTCCTGAAAATCCTGATGGATACTATCCTAGATTATTTGGATATATAGCTCTTTCAGACAATGACGCACTAGGTGCTGTAAACAATCGTTACCTTCAAGATGTTTCCTATTTACGCCTTAAAAATTTAACTTTTGGATATACACTACCAGCTAAGGTCATAGATAAATTACCGCTTTCTAAACTTAGAATATATTTCAGTGGAGAAAATCTCTTAACCTTTACCAGTTTAACCGATTATATTGATCCTGAAGCAGCAAGCAATTCTGTGAATTTAAATGCACCATCTACCTCAACAAATAGAAGTACTGCACAAACAGTTCCTTTTTCAGAAGTTTATTCATTAGGGCTTTCACTTCAATTTTAAAAAAGAAAATATGAAACTAAAACTATATATTACAACATTTATATGCAGTTTGATGCTATTAAGCTGCAGTGACGAATATCTTAACAAAGAACCTCTTTCTGATGTTACAGAAGAAAACTTCTTTCTTAAAGCCAGCGATTTAGAACTCTATACTAACGGCTTTTACCGTATGTTTCCATCTACATCTATTTATAATGGAGATGCTGTTGTAGACAATATTATTTCGACTACTTTAAGTGACGAAATGCGAGGAACACGGCTCATTCCAACATCTGGCGGAGGCTGGGATTGGGGAGATCTAAGAGATATCAATTACTTCTTAGAACATTATGAAAAGTGTGAAGATGATAATGCTAAAAAACACTATGGCGGAATTGCCCATTTCTTTAGAGCATACTTTTATTTTAACAAACTAAAGCGCTTTGGAGATGTACCTTGGTATGAGCATACAATAGATCCTACTGATACCGAAAGCTTGCAAAAAGCTAGAGATTCTAGACAATTTATTACAGATAGAATTTTAGAAGATTTAGACTATGCAATTACAAATATTAATGACGAAGTACAGGCATATCGCATTACAAAATATACTGCACTAGCTTTAAAATCTCGTGTTGGTCTTTATGAAGGAACATATGAAAAGTATAGAAAAATAGATGGTTATGAAAAGTATTTACAAGTTTCTATAGACGCTTCTTTATCTTTAATAGACAACTCTCCATATTCGATTTATAGTACTGGGAATACTGAAAATGATTATATGAATCTCTTTAATTCCCATGATGCTCAAGTGAGTGAGATGATATTAAGTAGACAATTTTTACAAGCTGTTGCTGTAGATCATAATGTAAATTACTATACTACAACTTCTTCCTACGGAAGACCAGGAATGCCAAAAGACTTAGTAAACAGTTACCTAAAAAAAGACGGAAGTCGTTTTACAGACCAAAACGATTATGACAAACTATTATTTACTGAAGAAGTAGCAGATAGAGACCCACGCTTATCCCAAACAATTCGTACTCCAGGCTATACTCGTAAAGGGGAAACTATAACCTTAGCTCCTAATCTGGGAGCTACAACTACAGGATATCAACTAACAAAATATGTTACCGAACCTGTTTACGATACAAATGATGAATCTATTACTGACCTTCCTATTTTTAGATTCGGAGAAATACTATTAAACTTTGCTGAAGCTAAAGCTGAGCTAAATAACATTACACAAAACGATATAGATAAATCTATAAAACTTCTTAGAGATCGTGTAGGGATGCCTAATCTTATGTTAGCAAATGCTGATGGCAATCCAGATACATTTTTAGAAAATCAATATCCTTCTGTAAATGGAGCCCATAAAGGACTCATTCTAGAAATAAGAAGAGAACGACGAATTGAGCTTTACATGGAAGATCATCGTTGGGATGATATTGTACGTTGGAAAGCAGGACAAACAATTACACAGCCTTTAAGAGGTTTATATTTTCCTGGTGTTGGAGAGTATGATATGGATGATGATGGCGATATAGATGTTTATTTATTTGAAGGACAAGAACCTAGTAACCAGACTGAGGGCATACAATATTTAGAATTAAATGCTGATATCTTTCTTGATGATAATAACTTAATCGATCCTCAGCCAGACTTCAACAATCGAAGTTTTGATGAAAATCGTGATTACCTCTACCCTATTCCTAGAGTAGAATTACAACTAAACCCTAATTTAACACAAAACCCAGGTTGGGAATAAAAATTTACAAAATGAAAAAACACATTAATAATCCTATAGCCTTACTCCTCATTTTTTTTACTTTATACAGTAATTGCTATGCACAAAGAGAAACGCCTATTAAGGTAATGACAACAAACATTAGGTATGCAAGCCCTAATGATGGGATTAATATTTGGGAAAATAGAAGAGATTGGCTTTGTCAAAGTATTAATTTTTATGACATTGATATTTTAGGAGCACAAGAGGTCATTCATTCTCAATTAAAAGATATGGTCTCTAGGCTACCCGATTATAACCATGTAGGAATTGGAAGAAATGGCGGTAATGAAGGTGAATTCTGTCCTGTCTTTTACAAAAAAAGTAAATATGATCAATTAGAGTATAAAACCTTTTGGCTTTCCGAAACTCCAGATATGGAGAACTCTAAAGGTTGGGATGCAGCATTACCTAGAATTGTAACCTGGGTAAAGATGAAAGACAAAGAAACCAATAAAGAATTTTATTTTTTCAATACTCATTTTGATCATAAAGGAGAAAAGGCTCGTTTAGAAAGTGCAAAGTTATTAATTAAAAAGGCTAAGGAAATAGCAGGGAAGGTACCATTCTTTATCACGGGAGACTTTAATTTTTCTCCTGATGTAGAAGCCTATAGTGTTCTAACAACAAAAAATGAGTTGAATTTTAAACTAAAAGACTCTAAACTAGAAGCTAAGGAAACATACGGTCCTGAATATACTTTTAATGGTTTCAAGTTAGAACCTGATCAAAATAAAAAACGAATCGATTATATCTTTTTCAACAACGCTATCTCCATCAATAAACATCATGTTATAGATGGTCAGCGAGGTCCTAGTTATATATCCGATCATTTTCCAATAGTTATAGAAGCATTCATAAAATGACACTAATTATATATAAAACCTTCTGCATTTGTAGGAGGTTTTATATTAAAAGATTTTAAAACCTTTTAATAACGAATTAGTAAAGTAACAACTAGCATTTTCATGGCTTTTCACAATAAATTTATCCTTTCTTAACCAACCATGATGCAATCAAAAAATTCAGTTTCAGATGAAGTTTTGTTTAAGTCTTTAAAAGATGGTAATGATATTGCCCTTAAACTAATTTATGATAGATATTGGAAAAAAATGTATCTCTATGCATATAACATATTAGAAGATTCATTTATTTGTGAAGATATCATACAAGAAATTTTTATTAGTTTTTGGGAAAAAGCACCCAAAATAGATATTCAAAATATAAAAGCTTACCTCTTTCAAGCGTTAAAGTATAAAATTGCAAATACATTTCGCGATCGTAAATACTCTGCTTTCCAAGAAAAAATCATTGCAGAAATTCCTTCTGAGAATAATATAAAAGACATATTAGATTATCAAGATTTAGAAAAGCAGGTAAAAGAAACCTTAGAGAAACTCCCGAAAAAATGTCGTAATGTATTTTATTTAAGCAAAATAGAAAATTACAACAATCAAGAAATAGCTAAAGAATTAAATATATCTATTAGAACTGTAGAAACTCATATAAGCAATGGCTTAAAGCATTTTAGAGTTCACTTATCCAACGGAGTATTACAACTCATAATTATTTTGATTCTTTTCTGACAGAGGATTTTACATATTTTTATATTTTTGCGAACGTTAAAAAACGGGATGTGGCGCAGTCCGGTTAGCGTACACGGCTGGGGGCCGTGTGGTCGCAGGTTCAAATCCTGTCATCCCGACGAACCTAGAAATAGGTCAAAACAAAACACTGCTAATATATTGATTTTCAGTGTTTTTTATTTTTTATGCATTTGTTTGATTTTATTTAAAACCATATAATAGGTGTGCAATTAGGTGTGCAATATTTCACTTGAAATGTACTATCTTTAAAGGACTTTTGGGTATGATTTGACTTTCGATTTAACACTATTTTTTAACTCAAAGTCATTAAAAATGAAGACAAAACACACTTTCACTGTAATTTTCTTTACAAGAAAATCAAGAAACACCCCCAAGCAACTTTCTATTTATGTGCGTATTACAATTAACGGAAAGCGTTCAGAAATCAGTTTAAAACGTAGTGTTCCTACAAAAGATTGGAACCCTAACAAAAGTCGAGGCAGAGGGAGTTCGGAAACGGTAAGAACTTTAAATGCCTATTTGGATGAAGTATATAATAGGCTTTTGGAATGCCATAAGGAACTGATTCAAGAAGACCGTGTTATATCTCCCGATGCTATCAAAGCCCGATATCTGGGTGAGGAAGATAACAGTAAGACCTTACAGGAACGCATTACTTACCTTCACGGGAACATAGCAAATAATAAACATAAATTTTGAACTGTCTCTTTTAATAGAATATAGCTAATGAAATCTTTCAAGAAATCGATATTGGTAGTGATTGATATTCCCATTTTCCATTTCTCCACTCAGCATATATTGCTCTTGAACCAGCATTTTGTTTTCCTTTAAAATAATATATTTCAAAATATGCTTTTTTCCCATTCGATGAAAAAAATAAATTACGAAAGGTAATAAGCCCATCATAATTATCATTATACCTAATGGAAGGTAAAATTTTCATAAATTCTTTAAGCTCTATACTGTGTAATATGGTGTTTTTTCTGCTTACATTAATTGAACTAAAATTTATAGCAAAAGGTTGTCTTGAAGCAATCGAAGTCTTTTTTTCAATAAAAGAAAAGTTCTCGGGAATGGCCGTTTTTAGTTTAAAAATCGAATCATACTGAATACTGTCTCCTATATATATTTCTAAAGGTTTTAGATTCTTAATTATGGAATCAGGTTTCATTTTTCCTTTATAATATGTGTTGTCATTTAAATTGGGAGGTGGGGGGGGGCACATAAAATCTATAGTCTTTTTTGGAGTTCAGTTGCTCATTTAAGAACTGAGTTATAACTTCATTTTTATCATTCTCACTACATTTTGAGAATAACACAATTATTAATATTAATATAACTAATCGCATGTTATTGTATAATTATCGATTAATGGTACTTCTTTTAACGTAGAGTATCTAGAAAATTCTTCCCTAGTAATTAAGCCTCCATTTTTACCTTCATCAAATAAACCTTCCCGTCCGAAATATAAATAATTATCAAGAGAATATCTGTAGCTATCAAATTTTCGTATAGCATTAGCTATAGGAATAGCATATTTTGTAACTATAAAATCATGTTGAGCAGTAATTTCTGGCATTTTAGAATAATCCCACCACCATATATTTAAATCTTGTAACCAATTATATTCTTCTGTACTTAAGTTGTATTCCGTTTTGTTGCCACTAGCCAATATTCGGTATAGCTGGGCATGGGCTGCTTCTTGAAGTGTATTAAAAACACCTCTTACATTAACATCAAAAAGCTTAGAAAACTCATCTTGTGTATGGTCCTTTAGAAATTCATTATACATTATACCAGCGTTATTTATTAACACATCTACTTTTCCATAAGTTTCTATCGTCTTATCGAAGAGTGTAACTACATGCTCTTTTTTACTAACATCTGCTTGGATCTCCATAGCTTCCCCCCCATTTTTTATAATGGTTTCTAAAGTTTCCTTTGCTTCATTTTTACTGTTTGAATGATTTACAATTACTGTTGCTCCATTTTCAGCCAAAAGAATAGCAACTTATTTTCCTATTCCTTTAGAAGAGCCTGTAACGATGATAACTTTATTTTTAACTCCCATAAGTGTTTATTTTTTATAATTCTGTTTAATTATCTACTTTAAAGAAATTAACTTATTAGCAACTAATTCTAAGTTACTTTCACTTATTTCTGGTGTTTCTGCAAGTGGATATAATTGAGCTCCTGGTCTGCTAATAAAAGCTCCTCTCCAGCCTGCAGATAATGCTCCCGCAATATCCCATCCATGTGCTGCTACCAATAAACTTTCAGAAGGTTTTACGTCCATTTTTCTTGATGCCCATTCATATGTCTCTCTAAATGGCTTGAATTTACCAACCTCTTCTACACTCAAACGTTGATCAAAGTACGCTGTTAAGTCGGCACTCTCAAATTGTTTTTTAACACCTTCATTAGAAGAATTTGTAAAAGACACTAATTTGTATCCATTTTCCTTTAATTTACTTAACGCCCCTTTTACCTCTGGGTGGGCTGGTAATCCTCGTAATGCTTTTAAAATTATCTCACGAGCATCACTTTCTGATATTTTTATATTGTTATTTGCAGCTACCATTTGAAGAGAGGCTGCTCCAATATTTCCGAAGTGCTCGTATTTACCACTTGCTGAAGTAACTAAAGAATATTGTAACATTGTAGTAAACCACAGAGAAAGTAAATCATCTCTACCATTCAATGCTTCTGCTACAACATTTTTCATTTTTGTCAAATCCAAAAGCGTTTCATTTACATCAAAAAATAAAACTTTTGGTCTTTCTTTTATTATTGGTTCCATGTTGTTTTCTTTTCGTTGTCCTAATATAATATTGGGCATTAAAATTGACGAAGAGCCCATAACTCCTAAGTTTTTAATAAAACTCCTTCTGTTATTTTTCAATTTCCTATATGTTTAGATATAAAATAAGTAAAGGTGCTGACTCTCTTTTGCAACACCTTTACTTATTAAGTTTATTTATTCCAAGCGTACTTCTCAAAACCTTTATCTAAAGGTGTCTCTGCAATATGATTTGTATAATTACTTATTGTTTTTTGAGAAATCCCAAGTATAATTTCTAATAAATGTCTTTGGTTAAAGCCTGCATTGTAAAACGCCTGAATTTCCTCTTTTGAAACATTTCCTCTATTCCTTACCATTAATAATGTCATCTTACGTAAAGCCTCCAACTTCTGCGTAGGCAATTCAGTTTTATTACGTAATGCTTCTGTTATCTCATCATCCACTTTCATCATTTTTGCAATAGCTGTATGTGCTGGTACACAGTAATGGCATTCGTGTTCCACATTTATAGTTTGCCAAACCACTGTTATTTCATCATTGTTAAAAGATGAATTTACAAACAGCTCATGAATGTTTTGATAAGCTTCTAATAAACCCGGAGCCTCTGCAAGTACCCCATGTAAATTAGGAACAAAACCATTAGATTTATTTGATTGTTCTAATAAAGATTTACTTTTTTCTGGAGCAGTTTCAATTGTATGAATCTGTAAATTTTCTCCTGTGTTTGTTGTATTCATAATTTTAGAATTTATTTATTATTTATATAACTAACCAATCGGTTAGTTATGGGTTAAAAAAAGTTATATATTATTAAATATGTTTAAAATATAATTATCCAATTGTGATTCTGTAAATACTTTTGAAGCAGATGATAAACCAAACATGGAAATAATTAAATAATCAGCTTGTTGCTCTATCGTTGCGTTATCTTTCGATAGATCTTTTGCCAGAACTGTTGCAAATGTATTTCTTACATCCTCTGTAAAGTCTAATAAAGCACATTTAATCTGCTCATTTGCATGCGCTCCTATTTCGTTAGCTGCATTAGTCACTAAACATCCTTTTCTAATTTCACTTTCCTTAGAAAACGTTATAAAATCATAAAAATAAGTTTTGATACTACTAATACCTTCATCGGATGATTTAAGTTTATTGAGTAAACTATTTAATTTAAGCTTATAACAATTTATACTTTTTAAAAAAACCCCTTCCTTACTCCCAAAGCTTGAATAAATAGAGAATTTATTTATTCCCATTTCTTTTTCGAGCATTTGCATAGAGGTTAATTCATAACCATTTTTCCAGAATAAATTCATCGCCTTTTCTATGACTTCTTGCTCGTTATATTTCTTCGTACGCGGCATAAATATTTAATTTCAGTATAAAACTAAACAATCAGTTAGAAACAAAAAAGGATTTAACTTTTATTTATTAATGACCATCTAATATTCCATTAAAAAATCAATTATTCCTCAACGCTTTAATCAATTCCTTTTTATTCATTTTTGAACGACCAGAAATACCAACATTCTTAGCTTGATCATATAAGTCATCTTTTGTCCACTCCTCATATGGTTTAGCTTCTCCTCCCCTTTTTCCAGCATTGGGAGAGTTTGCTATTCTTGCAGACTTCTCCTTACTATATCCTTTATCTCGAAGCGCTTCATATTGATCTTCATTTTTTATTCTTGGATTTGGCATGTTTCAATGATTTTAGAGTTAATTATTCATGTTCTTGTAAATATTCTTGACAAGCTTGAGCACATTTTTTGCATGTTTCAGCACATTCCTTGCAGTGTATCATATCGTGTTTTTCACATTCCTTTTCACATTGCTGACAAACAAAGAAGCAATAGTTAATTAATCCTGATACTTCTTTAAAATTAGTAGATAGCACTTCTGCAAGAGCGTTGCAAGTTGTAGCACACACGTTATCTAACCTAATGCAATTACTCATATTCATAGATTCATCTAAACAAGCATCAGCACAGGAATTACATGTGGCTACACATTCATACAATACTTTTATTAATATTTCTTTTTTCATAATCTTAGTTTCGTGGTTACTATTACTTAAAATTACACACCAAAAACCGTAACACAATAACTATCAGTTAGTTTATAATAAGTTTAGCACACTTTATTTATTCTTTAACATCATAAAAGAGCCTTCAGAATATAAACATCCTGAAGGCTCTTTAAAGTTTTAATTTTGGATTGAGCTCACTGTTAAGCGAGCTCGCACCAAAAAAACTAATCAAAAAAAAACTAATCCAACATTAAATGCAAGAATGAGGGAACCTTGCTTAACACTAAAGTATGGATCGTTATAAGAAAGCGAATGTTAGTTCCATCCACCTCCTAGCGCACGGTACATATCTACCATGGCATTCATTTGTTGCATTTTAGTCTCTACAAGTTCAAACTTCGAATCTAAAGCATCACGCTGTGTTAATAACACTTCCATATAATCCGCTCTAGCAGATTTAAAAAGTACATTAGAAATTTCTATCGATTTATTAAGTGCTGCAACTTCCTCAGATTTGAGGTCATAACTCTGTTTAATATTATCAATCTTAGCTAACTGATTTGCAACTTCTATATAAGCGTTTAACACCGTTTGCTCATAATTGTACACAGCTTGAATTTGCTTTGCGTTTGCACTGTAATAATCTGCTTTAATAGCACTTCTATTAATTAAAGGAGCTGTTAATTCTCCTGCGATATTATACAGTAAAGATTCTGGCGATGTAAACAAATACTTTGTATCAAAAGCTTGATAACCTATGGCTGCGGAAATATCTAAACTCGGATAAAACCTTTTCTTAGCTACTTTAACATCTAATTTTGAAGCTGCGAGCTCTAATTCTGCTTGTTTAACATCTGGACGATTTTCTAGTAATTGAGACGGGAGTCCAGTATGCACTTCTATAGGTGTTAAATCTGAAAACGATTTTGAATCTCTTTCTATCGTCTGAGGATATCTCCCAGCTAAGAAATTGATCTTATTTTCAGTTTCTGTTATTTGCTGCTGAATATCATATTGCAAACTTTTGGTATGTAGTACCTCTGCTTCAAACTTACGAACTGCTAATTCTGTAACTCGTGCTGCTTCCTTCTGAAGCTTAACTATACGTAACGCATTCGACTGGATTTCGACATTCTGCTTTACAATTGCTAATTGATTATCCAAAGCAAGCAACTCATAATAGGAATTAGCTATTTCTGCAATTAGATTAGTAATTACAAAATTTTTCCCTTCTACACTTGAAAGATATCTACTTACCGCAGCTTTCTTGGCTGTATGTAATTTACCCCAAATATCAACTTCCCAAGAAGCATGAGCGCCAAGCATAAAATCTGGTAAAGGGTCTGGCATCTCTTCACCTGGTCTAATATCTGTAGTTGCATCGTTTGCTCCTAAACTTGTATATCGAGCTCTTTTATCGATACCGGCTCCAGCACCTAAACCAATAGAGGGCATATATTCCCCTTTCTTAGCTCTTACTTCACTTTTTGCGATTTGGATTTCTTGCAAAGTGATATTTAACTCTTGATTGTTTTCTAGTGCTTCTCCTATTAACGTATCGAGGTAAGGATCTGTAAAATAGTCCTGCCACTTTACACGTGCTGTATTTAGCGTATCATTAGACTGAGTCTCCAACTGCTCTAGCTCAGAAGTGTCCGCTTCCATACTTTTAATAGCTGGTACACAAGAATAAAGGGTCGTTATCGCAATAATCCCAACCAGATATGTTTTTTTATACTGTAACATAATTCCCTTTTTATTGTTCATCGTCAGGTTTTTTCATTAATTTTTTCATGAGCTTATCTATTTTGCGAAGCTTCTTTTCTGTTTTTCTCTCTCCTTCTCCTGTACGCATAAACTCTTCAGAAACAGGTTCTGTACTTTCATCTTTTATAAGCTCACGCCCATCAGACATTTTAGCAAAGACATAATACAACCCAGGAATTACTAAAACTCCCAAAATCGTACCTATAAGCATTCCTCCCATGGCAGAACTACCAATTGTTCTATTACCAATTGCTCCAGCACCAGTTGCAATTACTAACGGAATTAATCCTGCAACAAAGGCAAATGAGGTCATCAAAATAGGTCTAAAACGTACTCTTGCTCCTTCAATTGCGGCATCTACAATAGATGCTCCTTCCCTACGCTTCTGAACTGCAAACTCTACAATCAATACGGCATTTTTACCTAATAACCCGACCAGCATGATTACACCAATTTGTGCATAAACATCGTTCGCTAATCCTGTTAATTTCAGTAGTAAAAAAGAACCAAAAACACCAACTGGTAATGAAAGAATAACTGCCAATGGTAATAAGAAACTTTCGTATTGAGCTGCTAATACCAAATACACGAATATTAATACAACACCAAAGATGTATAACGATTCGTTTCCTCGAGAAGCTTCATCATAAGATAATCCTTCCCAACCGATATCATAACCTCTAGGAAGCGTTTGCTCTGCTACCTCTCGGATTGCTTTAATAGCATCTCCACTGGTATATCCAGCTGCTGGAAGTCCTCTTATCGCTGCAGAATTATATAAGTTATATCTAGTAATCTCATTAGGTCCCAATTTCTTTTCCATTTTCATGAAAGCAGAATAAGGTACCATTTCTCCTTCTTCATTTTTAACATATAGCTTCTCTAAATCAGAAGGCATCGCTCTATACTCTGGAGCCGATTGTGTATAAACTTTGAAGAATCTACCATATTTAATAAACCCTTGTTCATAGGTACTACCGATCAATATATTTAGGTTCTCCATAGCTTTCCCAATGGATACCCCTTTTTGCATTGCTGCTTTGTTATTAATTTTCAACTCATATTGAGGATAGTTAGCAGCAAAAAATGTAAATAACCCTGTAATTTCTGGACGCTTTCTTAGGGCATCCATAAAGTTATCGTTCACTTTTTCAAATTCATGAAAATCTGTAGAGTTCGTTTTATCTAATAAACGCATAGCAAAACCTCCAGAAGAACCGAAACCAGGTACTGCTGGTGGCTCAAAATATTCGATAACAGCTCCTAGATCTTTTGTTTCTTCTTCCAACTCCTCCATGATTTCGTGTACAGTATGTTCACGATCTCCCCATGGTTTTAAGTTAATAAGACATGTCCCTGCATTAGATCCCCTACCTTCTGTCATAATTTCGTAACCTGCTAAAGACGAAACAGATTTTACTCCTTCCGTTTCTTCACAAATCTTCTGAAGTTTTTTAGCTACTTCATTAGTACGCTCTAAGGTAGCTCCGGGAGGTGTTTGTATAATCGCATAAATCATTCCTTGGTCTTCATTTGGAATAAACCCTGCTGGTAATACTTGGTTGGTAAAAAATATACCTGCACAGAAAGCTCCTAATAATCCAAAAGTAACAACCCTACGATTAACAATCAGTTTAAGAACTTTTACATATTTCCCTGTCAGATTATCAAACTTAGAATTAAACCAATCTATAAATTTATCTACAGGAGATTTACGTTTCTTACCATGATTATTCTTTAAAAGAATGGCACATAAAACTGGAGTTAATGTAAGCGCCACAACCGCTGATAAAATAATAGCAGCTGCCATCGTTATTGAAAACTGGCGATAGAAAACTCCCACTGGTCCAGACATAAATGAAATTGGAATAAATACAGAAACCATTACAAGAGTAATTGCAACAATGGCTCCACCCATTTCTTCTAACACAGCATAAGATGCCTTGTAGGGCGAGAGATTTTCCTCATGGATTTTAACGTGAACTCCTTCTACCACAACAATGGCATTATCTACTACAATCCCAATAGCTAATACTAATGCAAAAAGGGTTATTAAGTTAATGGAGAGTCCAAACATTTGCATGACAAAGAAAGTCCCGATTAATGATACCGGTACTGCAATAATTGGAATCAACGTAGAGCGCCAATCTCCCAAAAACAAGAATACAACAATCCCAACAAGAATAAATGCATCTCGAAGTGTATGAACAACTTGCTCAATAGAAGCATCTAAGAAGTTAGAGACATCATACCCAATTTGGTAATCTACCCCCGGAGGGAGATCCTCTTTAAGCTCTTTAAGTTTATCTTTTACCGACTTAATTACGTCGCTACCATTACTTCCAAAAGTTTGTTTTAATACAATCGAAGCAGCTGGATCTCCATCTAAATTGGAATAAATATCAAAAAACTCACTTCCGAGTTCTACATCTGCAATATCTTTTAATTTTAAAATCTCCCCGTCTTCATTCGCCTTAATTATTATATTCTTATAATCTTCGGCTTCATTATACCTTCCTTCATAAGTAAGTACATATTCTAAGGCTTGAGATTTCTTACCAGAACTTCTTCCTAAACGTCCTGGCCTTGCAATAATACTCTGCTCATCCATAGCTTCTAAAACTTCTTCAGCAGAAATTTTATAAGCTCTCATACGGTCTGGTTTTAACCAAACACGCATTGCATATTTACGGCTTCCTAATATTTTGGCACTTGCAATCCCTTTAATACGTTGTACTTCAGGAACTATTTTTGTGTATGCATAATTGTAAAGAAATTTCTCATCGTTATTCTTGTTTTTACTAAACAAGTTAACATACATCAACATACTTGGTTGCACAGGCGTAATTACAACCCCTTCCCTCTGTACCAATTCTGGGAGTAAAGGCATCACTTGATCGACCCTTGTTTTAACTCTTACTACTGCCTGATTTGGATCGGTTCCTGGTTCAAAAATAATACGTAACGTTCCTTCCCCAGCACTAGTAGCATCGGAAGCTATATAACGCATTCCCTGAACCCCATTTATCGAAGTTTCTAAAGGAATTAATGTTGAATTTACCAATACATCGGCACTGGCTCCAGGATAAGCTATAAATATATTAACGGTGGTTGGTGCAATTTGTGGAAACTGCGATATTGGTAATTGCTTCATAGCCAGTAATCCTGTAAAAACTAGGACTACGGATATGACAATGGCCAACACCGGTCTTTTTATAAATTTACTAAACATTTTGTTGTAATTTTATCGGTTTGAATTACTCTGCGTACATATCTAAGCTTGCCAACACATTGTCTGGTTTTTCAAGCTCGTACTCAATCTTTTCGCCATCTTTCACCATTCTGATACCTTCAAGTAGTATCTTATCATCCTCGGATAGCCCCTTGCTTACAATAAACAGATGTGGTAATTCTG
This sequence comes from Joostella atrarenae, assembly GCF_021764745.1. GTDB lineage: Bacteria > Bacteroidota > Bacteroidia > Flavobacteriales > Flavobacteriaceae > Galbibacter > Galbibacter atrarenae. The sequence goes on from NZ_JAETXX010000004.1 coordinate 89,830, forward strand.
CAGCTACAAAAATCTCTCTCTGTCTTACTACATTGTCCTTATCAATTACAAAAACAAATTTCTTATCTAAGACTTCAAAAGTTGCTTTTTGTGGAATTATCATGGCATTTTTAAAAGGAACTTTCATCATAATACTTCCTGTTTCCCCATGTCTTAACAGACCTTCAGGATTAGGAAATGTTGCTCTAAAAGGAATATTCCCTGTTTCATTATTAAATTCTGCCTCAATAGTACCCACTTTACCGCCGTGTTTAAACAGCTGATTATTGGCCATTAATAAATCTACACTTATAGGATTTTCCTTACTGAAACTAGTTGTATAATTTAAATATTCAGCTTCTGGAACATTATAATAAACCCACATTTCGCTATTATCAGAAAGGTTAGAAAGCAACTCTCCCTCGTCTACTAAACTCCCTTCTCTAACATGAAAACGGTCGATAATACCGTCATAAGGAGCTCTAACCTCTGTAAACTGAAGATGCACATTAGATAATGCCATCTCTGCTTTTGCCTTATCGAATTTGGCTTTTGCCATGGCCAATTCATTTGGTGCAACAATATCATTATCTGCTAACTTCTTAGTATTATTATATTCTATTTCTGCAAAATTTGCTTCTGCTTTTGCTTTCTCAAATTCTGCCTCATAGAGTTTAGGCATTATCTGAAATAACAATTGTCCTTTTTTTACATGCTGACCTTCATCTACATATATCTTTTGTAAATACCCACGTTCTTGGGCTCTTAATTCGATATGTCTGATGGATTGGATTTGACACACATAATCTTCCGTAATAATAGTGTCTTGAACTTTAGGATTTGTAACCGCATATTTGGTTTCTTCCTTTTTTTCTTTTTCTTTTTTAGATGAACAACTTGTATGACTCAGTAAGGCAAACAGGCTCATCACTATGAGAGTATTCTTCATAATAAATGATGCTTTTTAAAAGCGTAAGGATTATTTAAGGTTATATTTAAAGTTGAAAAAACACAGAAGTTTGCCATAGCAATCATGTAAACTGCTATAAGCTTGTGTTTAAATTTTAAATGATAGGAGTTGAAAAGCAATGCTATTATTACTCTTCAAATATTTTAAAAAATCAAATTCGGAATACTCGAAATATGACATACAATCTGTAAGATAAAAAATTGGAGAATTTCTTACAGTGAAATAAATGTTTCTTAGGAAAAGGGAAAAAAGCTAATAATGCTAAAGAGTATAATGTAGAACCTACAAAAGTATTTAGCTCAGCATTTTTCTTATAAACTGTTAGCTCTTCTTCTACTTCACTCTCTACAATCTCAAATTTATGCTCTTTCTTTTCAAAGTGAGAAAAAAAGCAATCTTTAAAAAATTTAGCGTTTTGTATGAGAGTTACACCAGATGGTGCGGAATTTTCAATACTATCGATTTTGGAAATACTGCCCTGCTGCTGATTGCTATTTGCAAACAACAAACTATATCCACTTATAAGGATAATAGAGAGCGATATAAAAAATCTAAGTAGTAGTTTCATTACAGGGGCTAAAACTACAAAAAGAGTATAATTCTTACAAGACAAGAATCGTTAAATATAATTTTAACTTTTCTTAAAAATGTGATTTTCATTAAACTAAAGAAAACACAAGCCTATAAGTTAATGATTATCAATGTAGTTGTAAAGTTTAAACTCATTCCTTCCAATGTAATATAGAAGCGTAAATTACTAAGTAAAGCCTAAAGTGTTAATATCTAAATGTTATAATTGACACCTAAAATTCATATTTTTGTAAAAAATAAAACTAATATGCTCATTATTGGAATTGCTGGAGGTACCGGCTGTGGGAAAACAACTGTTGTAAATCAAATTGTAAATGAACTTCCGGAGAATGAAGTTGGGGTTATTTCCCAAGATTCTTATTACAACGAAACCTCTCATTTAAACTATGACGAGCGTACTAAAATAAATTTCGATCACCCGCGTGCAATAGATTTTGACCTCTTGTATGAGCATCTGGTTGATCTAAAACAAAATAAAGTAATTGAGCAACCTGTATATTCTTTTGTAAAACACAACCGTACAAAAGACACGCTTATTACACACCCAAGAAAGGTAATGATTGTAGAAGGAATTCTAATTCTTACTAATCCTAAAGTGCGTGAACTTTTTGATATTAAAATTTATGTCCATGCAGATTCTGATGAGCGACTCATCCGAAGAATAAAAAGAGATATTTCTGAAAGAGGACGAGATATTGATGAGGTTTTACTACGTTACCAAACAACGTTAAAACCAATGCATCAGCAGTTTATCGAACCGACTAAAGAATTTGCAGATATTATTATTCCAAACAATAGATACAATACTGTTGCCGTTGATATTGTAAGAACCATTATAAACGAACGCTTGTTATAAAATGAAGCTCAAAGACATAAAGAAATCTAAATGGTTTAAATTTTTCAGCAATATCTATGTGCTTGTACTTACGGTATTTGTAATATGGATGCTCTTTTTTGACACAAATTCTTGGTGGTTTACACATAGAGAACTTAATAAAGAAATTGAAAAACTCGAAGAGCAAAAAGTACATTTAAAAGAAGCGATAGAAAAAGATAAATCTATTCTTAGGAAATTAAATAGTGAAGAGGAAATTGAAAAATTTGCAAGAGAAGAATATTATCTTAAAAAAGAGAATGAAGAAATTTATCTCATTGAATATGAAGACAGTTTAGAGAGCAATTAATACTTTAAGACTGCCTTAATTAACTCCAGAACCAATAAAATAAAACTAAGACTTATGTTAGATTCCCTTTTTAATGAGTTTAGAGATATTTCTGTTAAAGAATGGAAACAGAAAATACAATTCGATTTAAAAGGTGAAGATTATAACACCACTTTGGTTACAAAAACGCTTGAAGACATAAATATCAAGCCTTTTTATTCTCAAGAGGATCTTCCTACTGAAATGGAAATTGGAAGTAACCCTCCATGGAATATTTGCGAAAAAATATATGTTGCTAAAGCTTTTGGTGCGAATGCTAAAGCTATAGAAAACATAGAAAAAGGAGCTCAAAGTATTCTTTTTATCTTTCCTGATGAAACCGTAGACCTCAACGCTCTTTTTAAAGATTTCCCTTTTGATTTGGTGTCTATTCATGTGGAAACTGAGTTCCTTTCGCTGGATTTTATAAAAAAACTTATTGCTTATTTTAAAGATAAAGAGGCGAAGATCTATTTACATTTAGATATTATTGGAAACCTAGCAAGAAGCGGAAATTGGTATTTCAACTTAAAAAAAGATATTGCTATTTTTTCTGAAATTCAAAGTCTTCTTAGCAATTTACCGCAGTTTAAAACTTCTATTACTGTAGATCTTACTTTGTACCAAAATGCCGGTGCAAATATGGTTCAGCAATTAGCATATGCACTTGCACATACAAACGAATATTTTACCATTTTAGAAAAAAAATCCTTTAATGTTAGTTTTAAAGTAGCCGTAAGTAGCAACTATTTTTTCGAGATCGCTAAGTTAAAGGCCTTACGTACGCTTTGGAAAACATTAGCATCAGAATATAGTTCTACAGCAGAATGCCACCTATTTTGTATTCCTACAAAACGTAACAAAACCTTGTACGATTACAATGTGAACATGCTACGAACTACCACAGAATATATGAGTGCCATTATTGGTGGCGCCAATACAATTTGCACACTCCCTTATGATTACTTTTATCATAAAGACAATGAGTTTGCATCTAGAATAGCCAGAAATCAATTGCTGATTTTAAAACACGAGAGTTATTTTGATAAGGTTAAAAATCCTTCTGATGGAAGTTATTATATCGAATCCATCACTGAAGATTTAGCTAAAAAAGCACTCGATTTATTTAAAAAAATAGAGGCCGGTGGAGGATTCCTAGAGCAGTTGAAAGCGCATATTATTCAGAAGAAAATAAAAGAAAATGCTACTCTTGAACAGGAAAAATTCAATGAGAAGAACAAAATATTAGTAGGCACTAATAAATATCAGAATAAGGAAGATCGAATGAAAAATGATTTGGAGCTCTATCCTTTTATAAAAACTGAAATTAGAAAAACTCTTATCGAACCTATTATTGAACGTCGATTGGCAGAAACTTCAGAGCAAGAACGATTAAAAAATGAACCTTCATGAAGCGTAAAGACCTACAACATATCACCTTAAAAAAAACTATTTCTACGGAAGGTAAAAAAGCTGAAAATTCGGTTTTTACTACTGCAGAAAAGATTGATATAAAATCGATTTATAGCAAGGAAGACACCAAGCATTTAAAGCATTTAGATTTTGCTGCTGGATTCCCTCCTTTTCTACGCGGCCCATATACAACAATGTATGTGCGCAAACCGTGGACTATAAGGCAATATGCTGGTTTTTCTACTGCAGAAGAGAGTAATGCTTTTTATAGGAGAAATTTAGAAGCAGGGCAAAAGGGATTATCGGTAGCGTTTGATTTAGCTACGCATCGCGGTTATGATTCTGATCATGAGCGTGTAGTTGGAGATGTTGGTAAAGCAGGTGTTGCTATTGATTCTGTAGAGGATATGAAAATTCTCTTTGATCAGATTCCGCTAGATAAAATGTCGGTTTCCATGACTATGAATGGAGCTGTACTTCCTATAATGGCTTTTTATATTGTTGCTGCTGAAGAACAAGGAGTTTCATTAGATAAATTATCGGGAACCATCCAAAACGATATCCTAAAAGAATTTATGGTTAGGAATACGTATATCTATCCGCCTACTCCATCGATGAAAATTATTGCTGATATTTTTGAATTCACCAGTAAAAACATGCCTAAGTTTAATAGCATAAGTATTTCTGGATATCATATGCAAGAAGCTGGAGCTACTGCAGATATCGAATTAGCATACACCCTAGCTGATGGATTGGAATATATAAAAACAGGAATCGCTGCGGGGATGGATATTGATACTTTTGCCCCTAGATTATCTTTCTTTTGGGCTATTGGAATGAATCATTTTATGGAGATTGCCAAAATGCGAGCTGGACGAATGTTATGGGCAAAGCTTGTAAAACAATTCAATCCAAAAAATGAAAAATCTCTTTCGCTAAGAACACATTGTCAAACAAGTGGATGGAGTTTAACAGAACAAGACCCCTTTAATAATGTTGCGCGTACATGCATTGAAGCTACTGCTGCTGCTTTTGGTGGCACACAATCTTTACACACAAACGCCTTAGATGAAGCTATTGCACTTCCAACAGATTTTTCTGCTAGGATTGCAAGAAACACTCAATTATACCTGCAAGAAGAAACGCAAATTACAAAGACTGTCGATCCATGGGCAGGAAGTTATTATGTGGAGAATTTAACTCATGAAATAGCAGAAAGTGCATGGAAACTTATTGAAGAGGTTGAAGAATTAGGAGGAATGACAAAGGCCATAGAAGCTGGAATTCCAAAAATGCGTATCGAACAAGCGGCAGCCAGAAAACAAGCTAAGATTGATAGTAATCAAGATATAATTGTTGGAGTTAATAAATATAAATTAGACAAAGAAGATCCATTACAAATTTTAGAAGTCGACAATCAATCGGTTAGAGAGCAGCAAATACAACGTTTAACAAGTACAAAGGCTGATCGCAATTCTGAAAAGGTTGAAGCTTCACTTTTAAAATTATCACAATCTGCAAAGTCAGGCGAAGGAAATTTATTAGCTTTAGCAATAGAAGCTGCTAGAAACCGAGCTACATTAGGAGAAATATCTTCTGCTTTGGAAGAGGTTTATGGCAGGTATAAAGCAAAAATTCAATCCTTTAGCGGAGTATATTCAAAAGAAGTGAAAAACGATAAAAGCTTTGAAAAAGCAAAAGAACTAGCGGATCAGTTTGCGGAAAAAGACGGACGTAGACCTAGAATTCTTATTGCAAAAATGGGACAAGATGGGCATGACCGTGGAGCAAAAGTTGTTGCTACTGGATATGCAGATGTAGGTTTCGACGTAGATATAGGTCCACTTTTTCAAACCCCACAAGAAGCCGCTAAACAGGCAGTAGAAAACGATGTACATATTCTTGGAGTATCATCTTTGGCTGCAGGGCACAAAACACTGGTTCCTCAAGTTATAGAAGCACTTAAAGCATACGGAAGAGATGATATTATGGTTATTGTTGGTGGCGTGATTCCGAAACAAGATTATCAATATCTATTTGATGCTGGCGCTGTTGCCGTTTTTGGTCCTGGAACTAAAATAAGCGAGGCTGCTATTTCTCTTTTAGAAATATTGATAGATAGTTAAAAGTCTTTCTTTTTAGCCTTTCTTACGATTAATAAAATAGGAGTAACTACCCAAAGTGATAATCCGAAGAAGGAAACTACAAAACCTAATGATGTTCCAAAAAATTGTTGGAAAACGGCTCCTGTGTACCCCATCAAAGCAGAAATATCTAATTGTAATAATAACAAAATACGCGATAAATCTATAGGATTACACATCGTAGCTATTAACGCAAAATTATCTAAGGGATACGATTGAAATACAAGCAGAGAAATTAAAAATAATCCATCATAAATAACAGCAAAAAACAACCACAAGAGAATAGCATAACTGAATCCCTTAATTTTATTTTCGTTACATAATCCTATATAAAAAGACATTGCAGAAAATGACATGGAAAGTAATATTCCTAAGAATATCAGCAAAAAGAAGGAAAAGTTTACGCTAGATTGTGTGATTCCATAAAATAGAAACGGAATCCCTAACCCTAAAAGTAAACTAAGGCTCAAAGAGAGCGTTACTCCAAAATATTGTCCTAAAAATATGATACTTCTCCTTATTGGTTGTGCCATTAAAAGCACCGTAAACTCTTTAGAATCGTAATAATACATGACTCCAAAAATGGTACTTATTAATGGGACCAAAATAACTATAACATTAAGTAGTGTTATTATTGCTTTAGACAAGTCTTGATTAAGAAAAAGCAACACAAATCCTAAGAGTAAATAGAATATTAGGTATACGTAAAACCACTTACTTCTTATTAAATCGTAAAAGCTATATTTTAATATTTTAATCATGATTATCCTTCAATAAATTTGCAATGGCATTTTCCAATTTCTCTTCAGAAGTTTTTTCTTTTAACTCAGCACAACTTCCTTTGAAATAGACCTTTCCCTCAAGAATAAATATTATCTCATCTGCAATCTCTTCAACAAAACTGATAATATGCGACGATATTAAAATGGTTTTCCCTTTTTCCTTTTCTGAAATAATTAACTGCTTTAAGTTTATTAACGACACTGGATCAAGTCCCGTTGTAGGCTCATCTAATATGATATAAGGACTATTAAACATAAAGGCTAGTACTATGTTTACTTTTTGCTTCGTTCCCCCTGAAAGATTTCCAAGCTTTTTTTTCATGTGCTTTTCTAGTGCGAACATATCTATAAGCTGCTGTGAAGCTGCATTCTCTTTTCGCACATCAGTAATCATTGCAATAAGCTCTTCCGCAGTTAAATTTGAAGGAAAATTAGCTATTTGTGGGAGGTAATCTATATTTTCTCTGTAACTCCATTTTTTCAATACACTTTTACCTTCAATGAGAATATCGCCTTTATCTGGAACTACCATTCCCAAAATTGACTTAATAAGTGTTGTTTTTCCCGATCCATTTGGCCCTAAAAGAGCATATATCTTACCAGAATCAACTTGTAAATCAACTCCCTTTAAGACCTCGTTCTGACCATATTTTTTCTCTAAACCATTTATTGCTATCATAACTTTCTCATTGAGGGGTTGGCGTCAATTAATAAATCCGGAGTAAAAATGGGACTTACCTTTTCAGAGAAATTAATAATATCTATAAAAAGACTTCTCATTAATATCAATGTTTCAGGAGTTCTGTTGACTACATATGAAAACAACTTTACAGGTCGATAAGGAATATCCCCTACTCCATTTTTATCTAAATCATATCCCGTATATTCACTCCAATAATTTCCATCTAAAACATTATCATTCATCTTACTGTTGTAAGAAACATCAAAACTGTTATATAAAAAGTTGTTTTTAGCAAAGGTGTTTGTGTAACAAGCTCCCCTTACCTTTATAGCCCAACCATTTTTCTCGAAGCTATTATTGATATAATTAATTCTATTACTCCCTTCTATATTTATACCTGTAGAATTTTTTGTGAATATATTATTCGTAATCTCAGCATCATTAATCTCTTTGAGTAAGAGTCCGTAGGAAGCCGTTCCCCAATTATTTTTAAAGGTGTTTTTAAACATTTTTATGTGCTTAGAAAACATTACTGCGACTCCTGAGCCATTATTCTCAAACATATTATTTGAATATGCATCGTGATTAGAAAACATAAAATGAAGACCATAACGCAAATTATTATAGCTGACATTGTCATTAATGGTTGAGTTATTTACAAATTCAAGATATATCCCATCTCTAACTCCTGTAACTATATTTTTTTCAATCTTAATATTATTAGAACTCCATAGATGAATCCCGTTCCCCGAATTATATTCTTCTTCCGCATCTCCTACTACCTTGTTATGGTATATTTCTCCGTGGTCACTTTTTTCAATATAAATTCCAAAAAAAAGGTTTTCTAATACTAAATTTCTAATTATAAAATTATTGCTCTTTATTACTTTTATTGCTGCATGATCTTCAGTATAGCTAACTCCAACATTCTTTAAAAAGAGTCCGTCTACTGTAACATTATCAGACATTACCTTAATAATCCCTCCTTTAAAAGCTCCATCAATTACTGGATAATCTTCCCCAATGATTGTAATCGGTTTATCTATAATAATTTCATGTTCGTTATAGATCCCCTTTTGTATATTAATAATATCGCCTGCAGATGCCTCTAATAACGCTTGCTTCAACGTAGTAATAGGACAACTTTTACAAACTGTAATTTGTCCTACTGCTGTTAAAGAAAAGAAAGTCATTAAAATAAGACAGGCCAGTTTCATACTATCAATTTCTTGTTTTTTTAAACATTGCCAATAACTCATCCCAAGTGTATAATTCACCTCCTAAACTTTGCTGAGTATTTTCCGCCAAGGCTTTATTTTTAAAAGCTGTTAAATTAGCCCCCATCGGACTTGGCAATTTTTTGTTTATCATAAAAACACACTCCTTAGCATTCTTCAATGTCTCCTGTTCTCCGTTTGTATTTGTTAAAACATAAGCATATTCATCTAAGTCCGCATTCTCTTCTAGCGAACTATTTATAAGGCACTCCATAGAATCGTACTTAAACACTTTCCCTTTGGAGGTTACCAATTCGGCACCATAGTTTCTTTCTATTATTGTCATGGAACAATAGTTACATCCATCATTACCGTAACTAATTGGTTGCGGACTCACATTACAACTGACTATTATAAAAAATAGGAATCCGATAAATAAAATCTTAGTTTTCATATTATTCAGATTTATTTAATTTCTCTTTTCGTTTTAAAAAAGAAGCTACAAATGCTACGACCATTCCTAGAGCTAAGAATAAAGAACCCAACCTAGGGTATGAATGTGCTCTAAAATTTAGAATATCTTTAGAACCGAATAATGGCGGTTGGAACCCCATAATACTCCCATCTTCATTTGTAAACTTCATTATTGCCTTTGGATCTAAATTATGTCCATAATCATACTCCCATAAGTAAAAATCATACAAACCAGCTGTAATCAAAATAAGCATCGTGAAGAACCATATAAAATACCACTTATAATTACCAAAAACACTAACAGCAATCCCCATTAAACTCATAAAAAGTATTACGATTGGGAATATTTTAAACTCTGGAATTGTAGCTGGGATAAATTTCATTCCAACATAATGATTCATCAAATTAATATTCTGAATATCATTAGGATGCATATCATGAAACTTATGTATAAATATGTCCATCCCCAATGGAATTGGATATTGAGGCGCCTCTAATGTAATGTTCCATAAAGGAAATAAAAACAATAAAAGTGGTAATAAAACTCCTAATAACATCAGGTATTTTGCAGTACTTTTCATTTGTTATTCTTTAAGGGTTTGTTCTGAATATTTTGAACTATGGCTGTTTCAGCTAACTAATTATGAGAAAATAAGCGAGGCACAACCCTCGCTTATTAAAAAAAATAAACAACCACTAATTATCCATCTCTTTAGGATTTAATCCCCTAAAGACCACGACAATTCTCTTTCAGAGTTTTTTGGAGAAACTCTAATATATCCTTGCATTTCTTGGTGTAATGCAGAGCAAAAATCTGTACAATAGAATGGGTAAACTCCTATGTTTTCAGGTTCCCAAACAAAAGTTTCTGTTTGCCCTGGCATGATTAATAATTCTGAAGTATTAGCTCCTATCATGCTTATACCATGAGGCACATCATAATCTTGCTCTAAGTTTGTAACATGGAAATACACTTTATCTCCAACTTTTACACCCTCTATATTATCTGGTGTAAAGTGACTTCTAATCATTGTCATATAAATATGCACTTCGTTGCCATCACGCTCTACTCGTGCGTCTGAATTACTTGTAACAGCATATTTATGTTTGTTTTCTTCGAGCTTAAATATTTTTCTTGAATTTTTAGCTACGATATCAGCTGGAATGGCTGCAGCATAATGTGGCTCTCCAATGGTTGGAAAATCAAGTAAAAGCTCCATTTTATCACCTGTTATATCAAATAATTGCGCTGATTGAGTTACCTCAGGTCCTGTTGGTAAATATCTATCTTTAGTAATTTTATTCATTGCTAAAGCATATTTTCCAAATGGTTTTCTAGAGTTCCCTCCTGGAATCATAATATGACCAATTGAGTAATACGTTGGCTGACGGTCTTTTACTTCCCAAGAACCTATTTCCCATTTTACTACTTCTGAAGAAATAAAGAATGATGTATATGCATTTCCCTTTCCATCAAATTCTGTGTGTAAAGGCCCTAAACCTGCTTGTTTAACTACACCTCCAAGAACATCTTCAAATTTAATAATAGGTATTCCATATGCTTCCCCATCAAAACTTTCATTTTCAATTGCAGTTAACATTTTACTGAATGAATGAACCGTTAAATCTGCTGATAATTTTCCGTTTCCAACAATATATTCTCCCGTAGGATCTACATCACATCCGTGTGGAGATTTTGGTGTTGGTAAAAAGTATACCAATCCTGGGCACTCTGCTGGATCAAGAACTCTAACTTCTTTTTTCATTGTTGAAGTTCCCGTATGAGTCTCATCATCATATAAATTATGGGCATAATTTGCAGGCATTGTTTTAAACTTACCAGCTTTGATATACTCTTCTGCTTTTTTCCAATTAATAGCTGCTATAAAGTCTTTATCGTTTTGTGAAGCGTTTACTTCTAACAGCGAATTTGCTTCTTCACTATTATAGGTAGAAAAGAAAAACCAACCATGAGATTTCCCTCTTCCTGGATGCGCTAAATCATAATTAAATCCTGGAAGTAAAATTTGAAATGAAAGATCCATCTCCCCAGACTCATCATCAACATCTATAAAAGAAATAGCTCCTTTAAATTTTCCTTTGTACTCTTTTATTGAAATATCTTGTTGAGGAACTGGTACAGAAAAACGTGTTCCTGCAACTACATATTCTGTATTCTCCGTTACAAATGACGAACTGTGGTTTCCTGCACTGTTAGGAAGTTCTAGGATTTCAGCAGTTTCAAATGTGGTTAAATCTACTCTAGCTATTCTCGGCGTATTATTACCATTTATAAATACCCATCTTCCATCTAATTCTCCATTTGTTTGAGAAATATCGGGGTGGTGAGCATCATCCCAAGGAATAAAACCATATGATGTATTTAACATCGGTTTTGTTTCTTCATTATATCCCCAAGCTTTTTCTGGATCTTGAGAAAAAACAGGAATCACCTTTAATAACCTTCCTGAAGGCAAGCCATATACAGAAAGTTGTCCGCTAAATCCACCAGACACAAAGGCATAAAATTCATCGTGTTCCCCTGGCGCCACATATACACGTTCGGCTACGTTTGAAGCAATTGCTCCAGAGGCATTCCCTTTTCTTTCCGAACTATTTGAGTTACAGCTAACAAAACTAGCAACTCCAATTAACGCAAATAATAGATTAATATATCTCATTTTTTTTAGTTTGATTATTTTAAAAGTATCCTAGCACCGTTTTATTTTCCCTAATAATAAAGTGCTTATACAACCGTCTTTAGATCCTACATTAAGGTTCTAAAGTACTCGTAAAGAGCTCTAGCCTGATCTTCTGTCAAACTTTGATTTGCCATTGGAGATCCATTATGCTCTACAAGTAATTCTTTTGCTAAAGAATCTTTCATTAGCATTTCTTGCGGATTCAAAATCATATTCATTACCCATTCTGGAGATCTTCTTTTGGTTACTCCCGCAAGCGCTGGTCCGATAAACTTTTTATCTGTTTTATGGCAAGCAGTACAGTTTTGTTTGAATATAGCTTCTCCCTCTGCTACAAGTTTTTGATCTATAGCTTCCGCTATTTTTATACTCTTTATTGGTCCAACTCCCTTTGTAGATAAATCAACTCGCTTAGATGGCGGTACCGTTTCCTCTTTTTTCTCTGTTGTTTTCTCTACTTTAGGTTTTTCTGCAACCTGATTATCATAAACAGATTTTTTCTCTTTTTTTTCTCCTCCTCCGCAGCTTATTAAAAATCCGCACGCGATTAAAAAGCCAGTTTTTATTATTTTATTCATGATGTAATTTTTAATATTTAATCACAAAATTATCATATACAATCCTCCTTTTATATGACTTTTGTCATAAATAGGATAAATTTGTCTTATTTAAAAATATTTACCTACATTTGCACTATAAATTAATTGAAGTTATGTTTTCAAAAGCATGTGAATACGGTATTAAGGCATCTATTTTTATAGCTCAAAGCTCTATGAATAATAAGCGAGTTAGCCTTAAAGAGATTGCAGAAGAGATAGATTCTCCTGTAGCTTTTACTGCTAAAATATTACAGGCTTTAGCTAGAAATAAAGTGGTCACTTCTATAAAAGGAGCCCATGGAGGTTTCGAAATATACAACCCACAAGACATTACCCTATCTGCTATCGTTTCTGCTATTGATGGCGACACAATTTACAGTGGTTGTGGCTTAGGCTTAAAACAATGTGACAGCAATAACCCTTGCCCTTTTCATGATAAATTTAAAATAGTAAGAGACAACTTAAAATCAATGTTAGAGAACACTAATTTAAAAGAACTAGCTCTAAAACTTGACGACGGAATTTCTGTTTTAAAAACATAATCAAAAAAATTTAATACTAAATAGGACAAATTTATCCGATTAACTTAATTAAAAGAATGCAATGAAAAACAAAGAACAAAAATTATGGGTCTTATTCGCCTTGGTGATGGTATTATCATTTGGCGTTTTAGGGTATTATGGCTTTGAAATTTACCAACAGTCACCTCCTATTCCTAAGGCTATAAAAACAACAGATAATACTGTAGTTTTTACGGAGCAAGAGATCAAAGACGGTCAGAATATTTGGCAGAGTATCGGAGGTCAAGAGGTAGGTTCTATTTGGGGACATGGTGCATATGTTGCGCCAGACTGGACAGCAGATTGGCTACATAAAGAAGCGCTACATATTTTAAACTCTTATGCTCAAGAAAGATATCAATCGGATTATGAATCCTTATCAGAAGAACAACAAGCTGGATTAAAGATTAAGCTTCAAAAAAGTATTAGAAAAAACACTTTTAATGAAGATACTCAGGAGATAACTATTTCAAAAGAAAGAGCTTTAGCTGTAAATAGTCTTTCACAATATTATGGAGCGCTATTTACTGACAATCCTGATTTTGATGAATTGAGAGAAAATTATGCGATTCCTAAGAACTCCATAAAAGACCCAGAAAAAATAAAGAAATTAAATGCTTTTTTCTTTTGGGCTACATGGGCAACGGTTACAGAGCGTCCTAACTCGGATATCTCTTATACTCATAATTGGCCTGCTGAAGAATTAGTAGGCAACAAAGCGACAACAGATTTAATGGCATGGTCTGGAGTGAGCATTATATTACTTATTCTATGTATCGGACTTATGGTATTTTACCATGTAAGGTCTGGTGGTGAAGATGAACTTTTAACACCAGCTAGCGATCCCCTTTTAAAACAAGGAATCACACCTTCTATGCGTCTCACAAAAAAATACTTTTGGGTTGTATCGCTACTTATGGTATTACAAATGTTACTTGGTATTGTTACTGCGCATTATGGAGTTGAAGGAAATGGACTTTATGGCATCCCTCTAGACCAAATACTACCGTATTCTGTTACTAGAACATGGCACACACAGTTAGCTATTTTATGGATTGCAACCGCTTGGTTAGCAACAGGTCTATATATTGCACCTGCTGTATCAGGAAAAGATCCAAAATTTCAAAAATTTGGAGTTAACTTCTTATTTATTGCTCTCCTTATAATTGTTGTAGGTTCTATGATTGGACAATGGATGGGTGTTATGCAAAAATTAAATCTAGTAGATAATTTCTGGTTCGGACACCAAGGTTATGAGTATGTCGACTTAGGAAGATTTTGGCAGATATTTCTCTTTGTAGGGTTATTTGTATGGCTTGCACTTATGGTAAGACCACTTATTCCTGTAATCAGACAAAAAACAGCTGAGAAAAACCTCATCTTATTATTTCTAGTTTCCTGTACTGCAATCGCTTTATTTTATGGAGCAGGATTAATGTGGGGAAGACAAACAAACTTAGCTATTTCAGAATATTGGAGATGGTGGGTTGTTCACCTTTGGGTAGAAGGATTTTTTGAAGTTTTTGCTACCGTTGTAATCGCTTTCTTATTTGTTAGATTAGGTTTATTAAAAACTAGAACTGCTACATTAAATGTACTTCTAGCTACCATTATATTCATGTCTGGAGGTATTATTGGTACTTTTCACCACTTATATTTTACAGGAACTCCAAAAGCAGTTATGGCTCTAGGAGCAACGTTTAGCGCATTAGAGGTGGTACCACTTACTTTAATAGGTTACGAGGCTTACCATAATTACAAAGTATCGAAATCAACAAAATGGATTGTAGATTATAAATGGCCTATTTATTATATGATTGCTGTTGCTTTTTGGAACTTTTTAGGAGCAGGTGTATTCGGATTTATAATAAATCCACCGATAGCATTATACTATATCCAAGGATTAAACACTACTGCCCTACACGCTCACACCGCTCTATTTGGAGTTTATGGAATGCTTGGAATAGGATTGATGCTTTTTGTTTTAAGAAGCTTATATCGAGATGTTAAATGGAATGAAAAATTGCTTCGAATTACATTTTGGAGTTTAAACATTGGTCTGTTGGCTATGGCGCTATTAAGTCTTCTTCCTATGGGAATTTGGCAAGCGCTAGAAAGTATACAACATGGTATGTGGTATGCTAGATCTGCAGAATTAATGCAAGACCCTGCAATGATAAAACTAAAATGGCTAAGAACAATTGGAGATGTAATCTTTGCTGTTGGAATTGTAACATCATGCTATTTTGTATTTGACCTTACACTGAAAAATAAAATTTATAAATCAAAATAATTAGAAAAAATGGAAAATATAATTGAGAAAAAAATTGGAGATGTAGTTGCTGAAAACTTTAGAACTGCAGCAGTATTTTCTAACTACGGAATAGACTTCTGTTGCCGAGGAAATAGAATTATAAAAGATGTTTGTGAGAAACAAGACATTGATGTTAACGAGTTGGATGAAAAATTAAGACGTGCCTTAAATACAGGAGGTACTACTGATGCCGACTATAAAACATGGGCGCTAAGTAGATTAATAGATCATATTGAAACAACGCACCATCGCTATGTGGAAGAGAAGATCCCAGTTTTACTTCAGTTTCTAGATAAATTATGTAAAGTTCATGGAGGTAGCCATCCAGAGTTATTCGAAATAAACGAACATTTTAAACATACAGCAGGAGAGCTTTCTCAGCATCTAAAAAAAGAGGAGCTTGTGCTTTTTCCTCACATTAAAAGATTAGAAAAAGCGCAACTTGCGAATGAGGAGGTTGCTACTCCAGGTTTTGGAACGGTAAAAAACCCAATTGCAATGATGATGCAAGAACACGAAAATGAAGGCGATCGATTTGTAAAAATAGCAGCTTTATCAAATCAATACACTCCTCCAGCAGATGCGTGTAATACTTATAGAATTACTTATGCTATGCTAGATGAATTTGAAAAAGATTTACATACTCATATTCACTTAGAAAATAATATTTTATTTCCTAAAGCTGTGGAGTTAGAGGCTGTATTAAGTTAATACTAATCATCACTTATTATTTTAGTTAGATTCCTCGGGGTTAGTATTTTTTAAATAAAGTCTAACCTTGAGGTTTTTTAATACCTTTTATTCAGCAATAAAATACTTAAAATCTAAGATATTCTAATCGCCTATGGAGTTAATTTTATTACTTTGTAGGACAAGCGTTATATCAGTACATGGAAAAGAGATTTATCACTATTTGTTTTAGCAATTTTCTAATTGCAGCAACAATGGGACTTTTATTACGACTCCTATACGTACTCCCTATAGATTCGATGAATTTTAGATTCCTAACGCATGCACATTCACATACTGCAATGCTAGGTTGGGTATATTTGTCCATTCAATTATTTATAGTAAAGTGGTACATAAAAGATAATACACATAAAAAATATAAACGTCTATTCTGGATTACTCAACTTTCTATTATCGGAATGTTGGTTAGCTTCCCTTTTCAGGGGTATGCTATGGTTTCTATAAGCTTTTCAACCCTTCATATATTTTGCAGCTACACTTTAGCTTATTATGCTTTTAAAGAGATTAAAGCAACCACTCCTGCCAACAAATTTATGCGCTTGGCAATTTATTTTATGCTGTTTTCTACCATTGGAGTATGGTGTTTAGGCCCTACAGTTGTTCAATATGGAAAATCATCGGAACTCTATCAATTAGCAATTCAATTCTTTTTACACTTTCAATTTAACGGTTGGTTTTTAATTGCAGTTTTATCATTAATATTCAGAAAATTAGACATCAAAAATAGTGTTTCAACAAAGAGATTATATGGATTTACCGTAACTGCTACACTACTAACATATGCATTTCCCGCAAGTTGGTACTTGGATTATTCATGGTTGTACTGGGTAAATTCAATCGGAGTAATTCTACAGCTAATAATGGTTTATTATATGTTTATCATCTTAAAAAAACCACTATCAGAAAGCCTGAAAAAACAACTTCCCGTAGTAAAAACCTTGTATCGTTTTGCCATTATTACCTTTACGATTAAAACACTGATACAAATACTTACTTTAGTTCCAGTAATAGCTACGCAAGCGCATGCATATAAAAACTTAGTGATTGGTTTTATACATTTAATAATGTTAGGTGTAATTAGTAGCCTACTATATGCTAACTTTCATCACCTACTTAACATAAAAAGAGAACGCTACTTTAAATTAGGTGTTTATTTATTTCTAACAGGAATTTTTATTACTGAAGCTTTACTTTTCATGCAAGGATCGCTTTATATGCTTAAAACAGGAATTAGTATTCCACATTACTACTTGACACTATTTTTAGCTAGCCTTTTTCTTGTAATTGGTATTATATTTTTAATCATATCAATTCAAAAAAGTAGTATAAAAAAATCGGCCTACATTACTAAGCAGTAACATAGGCCAATTAAAGTGTGTATTTTTTATAAGACTAACTCATCTCTGCCACAGCATCTTTTATTTTCTTCACTGTAGCATCAGAATTTACATTTAACCCTTCTTGCTGAAAAATCAACTCCCCTTTATCATTAAAAACACTAATTATATTAGAGTGCGAAAAATCCATCGGAGATATTTCTGTGTAATTCACCGCTAAAACAGCTGCAAACTCTCTTGTATTTGCTTCCGTAGAACGAAGAAACGTCCATGGAGGTCCGTCCATAACATTCTCTTTGGCAAATTGCTTCAGCCTTTCAGGAGTATCCGTTTCAGGGTCGATACTTACTAAAACCATCTCCACATCATCTAACATCTCCTCAGGCAACTGCTTCTTAATATTTCTCATATCTGCCACCAATCTAGGGCATGCAATTTTACAAGAAGTATAAATCATAACGGTTACCAACACCTTTCCCTGAAAGTCTTTTAACTCCACCTCTTCTCCATCTTGATTTGTCCATTGAGACGGGAGGTTATAAATAGACATATCCGAATAGCCTTCTTCACTATTTTGAGTAGTTACTGCTACATCTTTAGTTTCAGTCTTACTTTTTTCTCCTGAATTACAAGCTCCCAAGAAAAGCAATCCAATTACAGCAAACAATTTATATTTATTCATCACTTTATATTTAATTTCGTCTATTAGTGATACAACTCCGTAGCAATAAACTTAAAGTCTATAATTTACGGTAAAGTAGTTGCATCTTTAGCACATCTAAAGCCTAAGTTTTTCATACTATATCGTGCCTTTATACTTCCTCTAAAAGCATATCTCATGAATGCCGCATAATTCATTAAATCTGTAGCTCCAACAGCGGCTCCTCCACAAAATAAATTAGCATCGCTATTTACATCTCTCCTAGATTCTCCAGAAATTAAAACAGAATTAAAGTCTTGCGTCCATTCCCATACCAAGCCATGTAAATCATAAACTCCCCAATAATTCTGAGGATTTCTTTTTACTACATTAAGTTCTGTATTGGAAGTTTCATACCACGATAAAATCTCAGCATTATAACTTTCAAGTTTCCTCGCATCTATTTCATCTTCATTTGCCATCGAAACATATTCCCATTCGTCCGTAGTTGGCAAACGTTTGTTCTGACATTCGCAATATTTCTTAGCAGCGAACCAAGAAACGTATGTAACTGGACTATCAGGATTCATATCCTTAGCGTAAGTTGCCTCTTCTCCCCATCTCGTTAAATAAGCATCATCTGCAAACAACCCTTTTATATTCTTTTTTTGCCATGCTGGATTTTCTAATAAAAATTTCTGATAATCGCTATAAGTAACAGGACTCATATCAATCTGAAACTCTTCTACTACTTTAGGAATAGAATCGTTACCATAAAGGGGAATATATGTTCCCCTTTTAACGGTAACCATTTCTTGAGCAGGTAGAATTTGTATAGCGCAAAAGGCTACTATAAAAATTAATAATAAACGAGTTACGCTAGTCATTTAAAAATTCTGTTATATAATTATTTCTTTCTAACCTTTCCTACCATTTCTGGGGTAACAACTTCCTTAGAGTTCCCCCAACTATTGTATACAAACGTTAATACATTTGCCACTTCTTCATCGGTAAGTGTTTGACTTGTCATCACACTATTATATTTTTCTCCATTTACGGTAATTTCCCCTTGTTTACCATGTAAAACAATATCGATAGCTCTATTTACATCAGCATTTAAATAATCTGACATTGCCAAAGGAGGAAAAACACCGTCTATACCCTGACCTTCAGGTTGATGACAAGCAAAACAAGTATGCATATATGTTTGCTTACCAAACTCCATTTGATCTTCAAAACTCATGGCAGGAACATTTAAAGCCGTTTGATCTTCTCTAGGAACTTCTTGGATTCCAGACCCCTCTGGACGGTAAATCCCTTCTCTCATTTCCCCAGAATACACTTTCATATTCTCATCTCCATTAACTGTAAGCATTCCTAAAGCTCCTTTATTAAAGGCTCTAAAAATGGAGTGATCTACAAGTATAAATGTACCAGGAACTTCCACTTTAAACTCTACAATAGCTGCTCCTCCAGCAGGGATCATCGTGGTTTGAACATTTTCATTTATTACACTACCACCTTCAACATGAACTCGGTCAAAAATCTCTCCGATAACATGAAAAGAAGAAACTAAATTTGGCCCTCCATTTCCAACAAAAAGTCTTACCGTTTCTCCTACATTAGCAGTAATTGCGTTGTCTCCAGTTAAGGCTCCCACTTTTCCATTAAATACAACATATTCTGCTGCTTCATCTAATGCTTTTTGCATATCGAAAGGCTGCATACCTCTATCGCCATTTCTACCCTTTGTATAAAAGTCTCCTTGCATAATATAGTACTCTTTATCAACAGGCGGTAATCCTTCTTCCGGCTCTACCAATATTAACCCGTACATTCCATTTGCAATATGCATTCCCACAGGAGCAGTAGCACAATGGTATACATACAACCCAGGGTTTAAAGTCTTAAATGAAAATGTTTTTTCATGCCCTGGAGCTACAAAAGAAGACTCCGCTCCCCCACCAGGTCCATTAACAGCATGTAAATCTATATTATGAGGTAATTTATTATCTGGATGATTTTTTAATGTAAAATGTACTTCATCTCCCACTTTCGTTCTTATAAAACTTCCTGGAACGGTTCCCCCAAATGTCCAATACACATAACTCACTCCATTACTTAACTCTCCTTCTTGTTCCAAAATTTCCATGTCTACAATGAGTTTCTTTGCCTTTCTCTTTGCTGTAGGCTTTGGTACATTAGGTGGTGAAGTTAAATCTGCAATCATTTCTTGTTCTACAACAATGCTTTCTGCATCTGTAACCTTCTCTTTTTTAGACTCGCAACTAAAAAGTAAGGCTACTGCTGATAAAAACACAATAGGTTTGAATAGATATTTCATAATCAGTAATTTAAATTAGGATGTTTTTGTCTTATTTATTACAAATTTAAGCTGTAGATAAGAGGGAGAAAATGACATTTGTCAGATTTTTACATTTAGAATGAAAAAACTAACATTAAATATTCAAGCGAAATAAAATTGAAAGCTGTATTTTTGAAGGAAGTACTAAATATACAGATAAACGTTCTTTTTTTAACATTAATAAAGACAGAAAGATGAAATATACAGATAAAATGCTTCGTGATGGAGCTCTTGAAGGGAAAACCATAGTAGTTACAGGTGGAGGAAGCGGTCTTGGAAAAGCAATGACTAAATATTTTTTAGAATTAGGTGCTAAAGTAGCTATCACTTCTAGAAGCTTAGACAAATTAGAAAATACTGCTAAAGAACTTTCAGAAGAAACTGGAGGAACCTGTTTACCTGTAGCTTGTGATGTACGTCATTACGACCAAGTAGAAGCCATGCGTGAAAAAGTAATTGAAGCGTTTGGAAAAGTAGATGTCCTTTTAAACAATGCTGCTGGAAACTTTATTTCACCTACAGAAAGACTTTCTGCGAATGCTTTTGATACTATTATTGATATTGTTTTAAAAGGAACAAAAAACTGTACTCTTGCTTTTGGTAAACATTGGATAGATACCAAACAAGAAAACACCAATGTACTTAATATAGTAACTACTTATGCGTGGACAGGATCTGCATATGTTGTTCCTTCTGCTACTGCAAAAGCTGGTGTACTAGCTTTAACGAGAAGCTTAGCTGTTGAATGGGCAAAATATGGAATGCGATTTAATGCAATTGCTCCTGGTCCTTTCCCTACAAAAGGAGCATGGGATAGATTACTGCCTGGAGATTTAAAAGAAAAATTCGATCTTGCTAAGAAAGTTCCTTTAAAGAGAGTTGGTGATCACCAAGAATTAGCAAATCTAGCTGCCTATATGGTTTCCGATTTTGGAGCTTATCTAAACGGAGAAGTAATAACACTAGATGGTGGAGAGTGGCTAAAAGGTGCTGGGCAATTTAATTTATTAGAAGCCGTTCCTGAAGAAATGTGGGATATGCTTGAGGCTATGATTCGCAGTAAAAAGAAATAAAGAATGCTGTAAATTAGCTGTTTTAAAAATGGCTTTTAAATAATTATCAACTGAATTGTAAATGGATAGCCTCTATAGATACTATCATCAGATACAGTATTGGATAACTGTTAACAAAATTCATTTTCTAAACTCACAAATAATTGTATTTTTACCTAACTAAATTTACCTTACTAAAATCGAATTTTAAACATGGGCAAAGTAATTGCTGTAGCTAATCAAAAAGGTGGTGTTGGAAAAACTACAACATCTGTAAACCTAGCTGCCTCATTGGGAGTACTAGAGAAAAAAGTACTTTTAATTGACGCAGATCCACAGGCGAATGCTACTTCCGGTCTTGGAATAGATGTTGAAACGGTTGAAGGAGGTACATATCAATTATTAGAGCATTCTGTTAAACCAGAAGACACTATTATAAAAACGAATTCCCCAAACGTTGATTTAATACCAGCTCATATTGATCTTGTTGCTATCGAAATAGAATTGGTAGATAAAGATGCAAGAGAATATATGATGGCAAAAGCCATGGATAGACTTAGGGATTCTTATGATTATATTTTAATTGATTGTGCTCCCTCTCTTGGCCTATTAACGCTAAATGCTTTAACAGCATCAGACTCGGTTATCATTCCTATTCAATGTGAATATTTTGCATTAGAAGGACTAGGGAAATTATTGAATACTATAAAGAGTGTTCAGAAAATACACAATCCTAACTTAGATATCGAAGGGTTATTATTAACCATGTACGATTCTAGATTAAGACTTTCTAATCAAGTGGTAGAAGAAGTGCAAAAACACTTTAGCGAAATGGTTTTTGAAACCATTATCCAACGTAATGTGCGTTTAAGTGAAGCACCAAGTTATGGTGAAACTATTATTAATTATGATGCTACAAGTAAAGGGGCAACAAACTACCTGAGCTTAGCACATGAAGTAATTAAAAAGAATAAGCAAACAGTTTAAATGGCAAAGGCAACAAAAAAACAAGCTTTAGGGAGAGGATTATCTGCTTTGTTGAATGATCCTGACAATGATATTAAATCTGCATCAGATAAAAATGCTGATAAGGTAGTTGGTAGTATTGTGGAGTTGGACATCGATGCCATTGAAGTAAATCCATTTCAACCGCGTACTAATTTTAATGAAGAAACATTAAAAGAGCTTTGTATTTCTATAAAAGAATTAGGTGTTATACAACCTATTACTGTTAGAAAAATGGAGTTTAACCAGTACCAATTGGTTTCTGGAGAAAGACGTTTAAGAGCTTCCAAATTAGCAGGTCTAAAAACTATTCCTGCATATATTCGTATTGCAAACGACCAAGAGTCATTAGAAATGGCTTTGGTAGAGAATATCCAAAGACAGGATTTAGATCCTATCGAGATCTCTCTATCTTACCAACGTTTAATAGACGAAATAAATATTACACAAGAACAGCTTAGTGATCGTGTAGGTAAAAAAAGATCTACAATTACTAACTATTTACGCCTTTTAAAGCTAGATCCTATCATTCAAACTGGAATGAGAGATGGGTTTGTAAGTATGGGGCACGGTAGAGCTTTAATAAATATTGAAAATAAAAAAGATCAATTAGAAATTTACGAGAAAGTTATTACTAATAATTTATCTGTTCGAGATACAGAAAAATTGGTTAGAGAATATCAAACTGGTAAAGAACAAAAAACAGAGAAAACTACTACTTCAGAAGTTCCAGAATATGTTTCGAAAAATATAGAAGAGCTTACTGAATACTTTTCTTCTAAAGTAGACGTTAAAGTAGCTAAGAATGGTAAAGGAAAGTTTATTATCCCTTTTCATTCAAAAGAAGACTTTTTACGCCTCACAAAACTTTTTAAATAGTGTTTAAAAGAAGTATTGCCGTTTTATTTGTATTGCTTTTTCATTTCATTTCATCAGCACAAGAAAAAGTAGCCGACTCCGTGAGTAAAAAAACTGAGAATGATGCTACGCATGAAATGACGAAAAGAGAATTAAAGAAACTAGAAAAAGAAGCCCAAGATTCTCTTAAGCAATATCAAGTTGCAGATACTACTGCCATTGCCTCGGATACACTTTCAAGAAAACAAAAACGTAGACTAAGAAAGCAACAAACTATAGATAGTTTGGCTAGCTTAAATATTGATATAGATCCATTATCTCCAGCGAAAGCAGCCTTTTTCTCTGCAATATTACCTGGATTAGGTCAGATTTATAATAAAACCTATTGGAAAGTTCCTATTGTTTACGGAGCCATAGGTACAGGAGCATATTTCTATATTCAGAACACCAATTATTACAATCAATATCGAGACGCCTATAAAAGACGTATTGCTGGTTATTATGATGATGAATTTTATGACATTAATAATAGCGGTATTGACCCGGGAAATCCAGATGTTAGTGATGATGCACTAAGAGATGCTCAAGAATATTATCAGCAGAACAGAGATCTTTCGCTACTTATAACCATAGGTTTGTATGCGTTAAACATAATAGATGCTAATGTTACTGCACATTTAAAAC
The DNA here is from genome assembly GCF_021764745.1 of Joostella atrarenae. Lineage (GTDB taxonomy): Bacteria > Bacteroidota > Bacteroidia > Flavobacteriales > Flavobacteriaceae > Galbibacter > Galbibacter atrarenae. Next base: position 114,150 of record NZ_JAETXX010000004.1, read on the forward strand.
AGTTTAATGTGAGTGATAAGCTTTCTTTAAACCCTTACTACGAACAAAATCAAATAGACTACACTCCAAACTACGGAATGCGGCTTAGTTTGAGTTTTTAATATACCACCTATAAATACATACGAATGAAAATAGCATTGCTTGGATACGGAAAAATGGGAAAGATGATTGAAGAAATAGCAATTTCCAGAGATCATGAAATCATAGCTAGAGTAGATGAAAAAACAACTGATTTTAATATTAAGGAAGCAGATGTTGCTATCGATTTTAGTATTCCATCTGTTGCTTTTAAAAATATTTCTATGTGTTTAGAAAATAACGTTCCTGTTATTTCTGGTACAACAGGTTGGTTAGAAAATTATGATAAAGCTGTTAATCTTTGTGAGGAAAAGAAGGGTGCTTTTATCTATGCCTCCAATTTCAGTTTAGGGGTTAATGTTTTCTTTCAACTAAATGAATACCTTGCTAAAATGATGAAAAATCTCTCGCAATATGATGTTAGTATTGAAGAGACTCACCATACACAAAAATTAGATGCTCCAAGCGGTACTGCTATTACTCTAGCGGAGGGAATCATAAACAATTCTCACAATAAATCTTGGAAATTAGATAATGCCACTTCAGACGAAATTCCAATTAAAGCATTAAGACAACCTGAAGTTCCTGGAACGCATACTATTATATACAAAAGCGATGTAGACACTATAGACATAACCCATACCGCTCATAATAGAGAAGGTTTTGCTTTAGGTGCTGTAATTGCTGCTGAATGGATTATCGGTAAAACAGGAGTTTTCAGTATGAAAGATGTGTTAAACTTGGGTTAAAAACCCCATTTTAAAGGTATTATAGAACTCTTGATTACTATTCATACCAAAAAAAATATATTTTTACCGTAACTAAAATCCTGTTGATTCGTCTTAAAGATAATTCTAATAGGAAACAAAGCTTATTACTATGACAATTACACAATGGTTTATTTTCTTTCTAATCCTTCAAGTGGTTCACTTTTTAGGTACTTGGAAGCTCTATGCTAAAGCTGGAAGAAAATCGTGGGAAGCACTAGTTCCTGTATATAATGCAGTTATTTTAATGAAAATAATTAATCGTCCTTGGTGGTGGGTTATTTTACTTTTCATCCCCATTATAAACCTTATTATGTTCCCTGTTGTTTGGGTAGAAACATTAAGAAGTTTTGGAAGAAAAAGTACTACAGATACATGGTTAGCAGTGTTAACTTTAGGTTTTTATATCTATTATATTAACTACGCTGTAGATGTAGAATACATTAAAGATCGTAGTTTAAAGCCAAGAACTGCTACTGGAGAATGGGTTAGTTCTATACTCTTTGCAGTAGTTGCTGCCACGATTGTACATACTTATTTTATGCAACCTTATGTAATCCCAACTTCGTCTTTAGAGAAGACATTATTGGTTGGAGATTTCCTATTTGTTAGTAAATTTCATTACGGAGCAAGAACTCCAATGACTACGGTTGCATTCCCGATGGTACATGATACCATTCCTGTAATAAACAAAAAATCATATCTTGATAAACCACAGTTACCTTACTTTAGACTTCCTGGGTTACAAGACATAAAACGTAATGATATTGTTGTTTTTAGCTGGCCTACAGATACAGTGGAGCAGTTTTTCAAAATTACGCATCGTAAGATCAGAAAACCAATAGATAAGAAATCAAACTATGTAAAACGTTGTGTAGGACTTCCTGGAGATTCACTTTCCATAAAAGACGGATTTGTTTACATCAACGGAAAACAAACTGTTTTACCAGACAGAGCAAGACCACAATTTTCATATTACGTAAAAGCAAAAGGGCAACTTACGCCTAGATATATGTATGAGCGTTATGGAGTTACGGGTAGGTTTGGACAAGTGGAGCAAGGGGTTTATTTCTTCTCTGCAATGACTGCTGCTGCTGCAGATAAACTAAGAGACAACCCTAATGTTATTAGCGTTAAGAGAAATATCGAATCAGCAGGATCAACAAAAATGTCTTCTGTATTTCCTAATGCTAATGATTACAAATGGAATCAAGATCAATTCGGACCAATATATATTCCGCAAGAAGGAAAAACTGTTCCTTTAAACCTTAAAGTTTTACCTCTTTACAAGCGCATTATTAAAGAATATGAAGGCAATACTATCGCCGTTAACGGTAATCAAATTCTAATTAACGGAGAAGCTGCAGATTCTTATACTTTTAAACAAGATTACTATTGGATGATGGGAGACAACCGTCATGCCTCTGAAGATAGCCGTTACTGGGGTTATGTTCCAGCAAACCATATTGTTGGGAAACCTGTATTTATATGGTTTAGCTACGACTCTAATGCCTCTGGAGCATTTTGGAATAAAGTTCGTTGGGATCGAGTATTTACAACTGTTGGCGGAAGCGGACAACCACGCTCTTACCTCGTATACTTCTTAGTTGTTGTAGCACTTTGGTATGGAATTAGTAAATTCAGAAAACGAAAAAAAGAAAATAGCTAGTAGTATTATTGTTATTAGAAAACAACATACTTTATCACTTTTAACTTTAGAAACGATACATACTTTACAAACTAATCAATGCAAACTGTAATTCATCCAACATACTTTCCTTCTGTTGCTCATTGGGCAGTTATAAATAAAACAGGAGGAGATATTGTTTTTGAAAAAGAGGATAATTACCAAAAACAAACGTATAGAAACAGAAGTTACATCTACAGTCCAAATGGACTACAAATGCTTTCTATCCCTATAAAACATACCAAAGGAAACCAGCATCAAAAATATAAAGATGTAACTTTAGAAGATAATTTTGATTGGAAAAAGCAACATTGGAGATCTATAGAAACTGCCTACAGAACATCTCCCTTTTTTGAATATTATGAAGATGAATTCGTTCCATTTTTCGAAAAGAAGCATAGGTTTTTGTTCGATATGAACATGGAAAGTATAGAACTTCTTGCTGAGTGTTTTCAATTGGAATTGGATTTTTCTTTTACTACTGAATTTGAAAAGGAAGCAAACCATTTTATAGACCACCGCGATTTAGCTAGAGCCAAAGGAAAAAAGAAGTATAATTTCACTCCTTATACTCAAGTATTTGATGATAGACATGGGTTTATAGAAAACTTAAATGGGATGGATTTACTTTTTAATGAAGGTACAAATGCATTGAATTATTTAGACGGCTTAGAATTTTAATAAGCAAACGCTCTAACGCTTAAAATCTCATTTATTACTATGCTTCGTTTTATAATTCATTATGGGATTCACTTTATTGTTCCAATAGCTGTTGCCTATTTATTCTTCAGAAAGGATTTTAAAAAAGCAAGCATCATTCTATTGCTAGGAATTATAATTGACATTGATCATTTATGGGCAAACCCTATTTTCGATATCAATAGATGCAGTGTAGGATTTCATTTTTTCCACAGCTATTACATGATTGCCTTGTACATTCTATTTCTATTCTTCAAAAAGACGCGGATTATAGGATTAGCACTTATCATACATATCCTAGCAGACGTTACAGATTGCTTTTTAGCGCAATTAAATCTGTAATTGAGATATTATTGGGTAATGATCAGAAAGCTTCTCATATCTATTTTTATGAGATATTACGGGAATTTGTTCATCAACAAAAATAAAATCGATTCTAAATGGGAAATACTTAAAATAATAGGTTTTCCCTGTACCGCTTCCTTTCTCATCAAAAGTATCTATATCGTCCCCTTTTATCTGTTTATATATTGCAGAATATTGATTATTATTTAAATCCCCACACGTTATCGTTTTATAAGGACATTCTATTTTATGCGAAACAAAAATCTCTGTTTGCACTTGCTGCTTTGAAAACACAGCTCCCATGCGCTTCGCTATTTTGCTAGAATTCTCTTGAGATATCTCTTCGTCTTGAGGATTGATATGAAAAGACTGCATATGCAAATTATAAACACGAATTGTATCGCTCCCCTTAACTATATCAGCATAAATAGCGTTATTTTGAGAATTCGGAAAGTTTAACGAACCCTTACTTATTATTGGGTATTTAGAAAAAATGGCTTGCCCCGTCCCTTTTGTTTTGTAGTTAATAAAACTATGAGGATACATTTTAAATTTAAGTTCTTTGGAGTCATGAAACTCTTGTAGACATAAAATATCAGGCTCCTCCTCTGTTATCATAGTCAGTATTTCATCTGAAACACCGTCACGCCCCATCCATTTATAAAGATCAAAAATACGGACATTATAAGTCATTATTTTTAAGTAAGAATCACTCACCACATTAGATGTGCCACCAAATTTATAAAATGAAGAAACTTGTTGATAGCCTAATAACAGGATGATAAAAGAAAGTAACCATTGTCGCTTTAATTTTAAAACCCAATAAATTAAAAATAGAATATTTAAGATAATTAAAATAGGCGTTGCAAGACTAAAAATTGCTGTCTTTGGAAAGGATTTAATGGGAATATAAGGAACTAAAAGACTTAACTGTAAAAGAAAAGCAAATACTGTATTCACAAAGAAAATCCCTTTATCAACCCAGTTAAGCTTCTTCATAGTTCGTATTATATTATCTTTTTAAGTATCTTATTCTTTGCCTGCTTTAAATAGAAAGTCTTTTTCTTCTTTTGACAAGCTATCATACCCACTTTTACTTATTTTATCTAAGATAGCATCTATTTGTTTCTGATGTTCATTCTTAGAAGCTTTACTTTTAGATGCTGATGTCTGTTTTTGTTTATGCACCGTCTTTAAAGGTGATTTCTTCTCTTTATTGAACATATTCTTAATCGAAGAAAGTAGTTTAGCAAACCAAGCACCAATATCGGTCCCTTCTTGAAGCTTTTTAGCATAAACAAAACCTAACAATGAACCTCCTAAGTGCGCAATATGACCACCCGAATTACTAATTGGTATCTGCACCAAGTCCAATAATACAAAAGCAGCACCAATATACCATAATTTTAAATTAAAAAATATGACTCTCACCTCTTGATTTGGAAGATATGTACATATAAAAATTAATATAGCCATTACAGCAGCCGAAGCTCCAACAAGAGGAGAATCTACCCTCGAAAAAACTGGAAAAACATTATAACTTAATAAGAAAAGTGCTCCTCCAGAAATTGCTCCTAGAAAGTAAACATTAAGAAAATATGTTTTACTAAAAAGGTTTAAAAAGATTCTAGCAGAAAAATACAGCATCAACATATTGAGCAGCAAATGCATCAGTCCTGCATGCAAAAAAGCATAGGTAACAATAGACCAAGGTTGCATTAAGAATCCAAAAAAACTCTTAGGTAGCTCAAACCAACGAGATATTGAATCGGAACTTAATTGCAGAAAGAAAACCAATAAAGCATTCAATATAAATATAACCACATTTACAGCAATGATTTTCTCGGCAATATTAAGTGTAGAAAACTTGTATTTTATATCGTTTGTTATACTCATTAGTTATTTAATTTCTGTTTTATAACACTTAAATAAGTCAAGTATTATATTTTGTATGCTTTAAAAGATTTTTTTTAAAACCTTAACCCCTTTTAAAGCTCTAATTTACATCCTCTCTACCCTCTTCAGTCTTAATACTTCTTTTGTGTTTTTCTTTTAATTCCAACGATTGCCGTTAAACTGGTTTTTCTTCCAATACCACATCATTATAAAGCCAAATAAAGCTCCTCCAATATGCGCAAAATGAGCAATTCCTTGTCCGAAAATAGAATATCCAGTCACTCCTGAGAATAAATCCAATCCAATAATTATCGGAATAAAGTATTTTGCTTTGATAGGAATTGGTAAAAATATAAGCATTAATTCGGCATTAGGAAACATCATTCCGAAGGCAACTAAAACTCCATAAATAGCCCCAGAAGCTCCCACAGCTGGCGTCATGTATGCACCTAAGAAATTCTGCAATGTCCCCTCAGAAAGCACACTGGACCACGCTGTATCATATTTTCCTTCCCTAATAACACTCATAATATCAGCTTCACTAAACCCGCTTGCCATCAAAGTATCCATACCAGAATTAAAATAATAATAATTTACAAGTGTATGGATTAATGCCGCTCCTAAACCTGCAGAAAAATAGAAAAAGAAAAACTTATTCTTCCCCCAAATTTGCTCCAAAGGAGTACCAAAAGCCCATAGTGCATACATATTAAAAAGAATATGCATAAAGCCTCCGTGCATAAACATATGCGTTACAACTTGCCAAAGTTGGAAGTGTTCATTCTTAGGAAACCATAGTGAAAACAAATCATACATTTGTTGACCTAAAAGTTGCGTTGCTATAAAAAACAACACATTAATGATTAATAAATGCTTAACAGCATCGGTAACTCTTCCCATTGCTTGGAATTTAGTTTTATAAAAATCGTTTATCTATTTCTTCCACCGTCATAGTAATATATGTTGGCTTATTAAAAGGGGAAACTGTTGGCTCTTTGGTCGCAAAAAGATTATTAACTAACACTTCTTGAGATGCCACATTCAACACTTCTCCACTTTTTACTGCAAGTGTTTTACACATTGCTTTTGCTAAAATATCTGCTTGAGATAAAGAAGACTCTGGTACTTCCGATTGGAAATCGGACAATAACTGATCTACAATAATCCCTACTTCGCTTTCTGATATATTTAAAGGAATCCCGCTGACTTCGACTTCCTCATCCTTAAAATTAGAAAATAAAAAACCTGTATTCTCTAAACTGTCTTTTAATTCTTTTAAAAGTGCTATTTCCGTCTTTGTAAAACTTAATTTTAAAGGAAATAATAATTGCTGACTCACACCTTTATCGATTGTTATATTCTTTAAGTATTGCTCATATAATACTCTTTGGTGCGCTCGGTGTTGGTTTATAATTACCATTCCCGATTTAATAGTCGTTACAATATACTTTTTATGCAATTGGTAACTAGTGGCAGATACTTCTTGCTCTTTAGTATTATTAAACAAAGACCCTGTAACTTCTTCAGATTCAAACTCAATAGAACTAAAATCTGATTTTTTCTCTAAGCCGACATATAAATTCTCCCAACTAGCCTGTGGTTTTTCTCTCTTCTGATAACCAACATTAATACTGCCTTTAGACTCCTTTTCGAACGGATTAAAATTAGCATCTACTTCTACCGTTGGAAAATCGGCATTTTTACTTTTATAATTATAAGGCGTATCTAAGTTAGCATCTCTTTCAAAATCTAATACAGGCGCCACATTAAACTGCCCTAAACTATGCTTTACAGAAGCTCGTAAAATAGCGTATAGTACGTGCTCATCGTCAAACTTAACTTCTGTTTTAGTAGGATGTATATTGATATCGATTCCTGATGGATCTACTTCTAAAAACAAAAAATAGCTCGGATGTGTCTGTTCTTTTATCAAACCTTCAAAAGCAGCACAAACGGCATGATGTAAATAAGAGTTTTTCACAAAACGGTTGTTCACAAAAAAGAACTGCTCTCCACGTGTTTTCTTCGCAAATTCAGGTTTACAGATAAAACCACTTAAATTCACTACTTCCGTATCCTCCTCAACAGGAACTAATTTTTCATTCGTTTTTCCTCCAAAAATATGAACTATTCGCTGGCGTAAATTAGACGCTGGAAGATTAAAAAGTTCACTCCCATTATTATAAAAATCAAACTGAATGTTCGGGTGTGCTAAAGCCACACGCTGAAATTCATCAATAATATGCCTTAACTCTACCGTATCCGATTTTAAGAAATTTCTTCTTGCAGGAATATTAAAAAACAAGTTTTTAACCAATAAAGAAGTTCCCACGGGAGTTACTGTAACCCCTTGGTCTACTATTTTACTTCCTTCAATCTTTAGCTGCGTACCAACCTCATCATCTTCTTGCCTTGTATTCATTTCTACATGTGAAATCGCAGCGATAGAAGCTAAAGCCTCTCCACGAAATCCTTTTGTATGTAATTGGAATAAATCTTCGGCAGCTTTTATTTTGGAAGTAGCATGACGCTCAAAAGACAAACGCGCATCTGTAGCACTCATTCCTTTCCCGTCATCTACAACTTGAATGAGTGTTTTACCTGCGTTTTTAACGATTAGTTTTATGGAAGTGCTCCCTGCATCTACAGCATTTTCAATAAGTTCTTTTACAACAGATGCTGGTCTTTGTACCACTTCTCCAGCCGCAATTTGATTTGCAACATGGTCGGGTAAAAGCTGAATAATATCTGCCATTAAATAATTGTATCTAAATTAATATATCTTACTGCTACCATTGCGAACATCAGTAAAAAAATCAAAATTACTATAAAACGAATCCTCCCATTCATACTTGAAGAAGTAGATCTTACCGTTTTCCAATCATCACGATAAGACTTCTTACGATATCCCTTAAAATAATCTTCATTAGAACGTGGTTCCTTACTTTTCATAAGATTTTCTAAACGTTCTTTTCTTTCATCATAATACCTAGGCGTATAGTTATACGCTTTATTGGCTCTCGACTTAAAAAGTGATGGAAGTCCCACGGTTTCTGTTTTTTTAAAATTATAAATGAAATAATAATGCCAAACTAAAAAGCATGCCATTAAGTCTACAATATCTGTATATTGAGGTAAATATCAAAATTACTTAAAAAGGAATAGAATTACGTGTAATTACTCTTAAAAGTTATTAAGATTATCCTAGCATAAAGATTGTTCACGCCCCCAAATTCCCCATAAAGATAAAAATTTATCAGCAGAAAAACACCTTAATAAACAAGCAGTAATTTATCGTAACTTAGTTCAACAAAAAGCACCCAAAACACCCAAGTTATTAACACATAATAACTTCAAGTTCGTATTATTATAATAATGTTTTTAAGTATGTAAATGCTAGATTAGTTTCCTAGCACAGCCATTTTGATTGCAGCAATTGCAGCTTCTGTTCCTTTGTTACCGTGTTTCCCTCCGCTTCTATCAATGGCTTGTTGCATCGTATTATCGGTAAGTACACAAAATATTACGGGAGTATCGTATTGAACATTTAAGTCCTTTATTCCTTGTGCAGTAGCGCTACAAACAAAGTCAAAATGCTTCGTCTCTCCTTGGATCACACTTCCTATTGCAATAATTGCATCTGGCTGATGCTTCTTAATCATTTTCTTAGTCCCATAAGTAAGCTCATAGCTCCCTGGAACATCCCAGCGCATGATATTCTCCTCTTGAGCTCCGCAATCTAACAAAGCTTCCATAGCGCCTTTATAAAGACCCTCTGTTATTTCTGAATTCCATTCTGAAACAACAATCCCAAATCGAAAGTCTTTCGCATTTGGGATTGTTGCTTTATCGTAAACTGATAAATTTTTATTTTCTGTAGCCATATTTTTTATGTAAAGTTAATTGGTAACCATTGAATAATAAAATTAATGATCATTTTTCAATTAACTACTTTTAAAGCGCTTCTGCTTTTCCAATATAGATATCTATAATTCTTCCTTCTTCTGAATCTGAATATTCGTTTTTAATTCTATTGAAGTATTTTAATGCTTTAGCAGTGTCTCCAGCTTCCATAGATAAAACTCCAGCTTTGAATAAAAACTTAGGAGTTGTAAAAGCATTATCAGAATTAGAAATTGCTTTCTCATAATATTCTAATGCGTCAGACTCTTGACCAATTTGAACAAATGCATCTCCGATTCCACCTTTAGCCAAAGAACTTAAAATAACATCATCAGATTTAAAATCTTGAAGGTATTTTATAGCTTCATCATACTTCTGTGTATTCAAGTATGCCATTCCCGCAGTGTAATGTGCAAGGTTAGCCGCTTTTGTACCTCCGTAGTTATCTATAATATCTAGTAAACCGTATTTACCATCTGCTCCATTTAAAGCCAATCCATATAAAGAATCTTTAGCAGTACTATTTACTGCCTCATCAAAATATTGTTGAGCAAAAAACATTTCGTTAGAAGCTTCTGCCTCTTTAGGTTGTAAAATAAATTGTTGGTATCCTAAAAAAGCAAGTACTACAAGTACAACAGCTCCTATTCCTCCCAATATATATTTCTGGTTTCTAGCTACCCATTCTTCTGTTCTACCCGCACTTTCATCTAAAGTATTAAAAACTTCTTCCGTTGTACTCTGACCATCATAATTTACATTATCTAAATTTTCTTCAGAATGTGATGGTTTTTTATAGCCTCTTTTCTTGTACGTTGCCATGTCTATATTTAATTAAGCCTCGCAAAAATAAAATTTTTATTGAAATAGGAAAGGGAATTTATTTGATTATTTTCAATAATTTGCAACTTGTTAGAAAGCTAAGAATTTAAACAAAGTAGTATCCTACAAATGCAATTACAAAAATTATCTCTTATAAACTTTAAAAACTTCGCTTCACAGCAGTTCGAATTCGATGCCAAAATCAACTGTTTTGTCGGTCCAAATGGTATTGGTAAAACAAACGCTCTCGATGCGATATACTTACTTTCCACCGGGAAAAGTTATTTTAATCCTGTAGCTTCACAAAATATTAAACACGGAGAAAGTTTTTTTGTAATTGACGGTGAATTTATAAGGGACGAAAAGCAGGAAAAAATCATTTGTAGCCTAAAAAAAGGTCAGAAAAAGATTATAAAACGTAACGGAAAAATTTATGATAAACTCTCAGAACATGTCGGATTTATCCCTTTAGTCATTATTTCTCCAGCAGATAGAGACTTAATTATTGAAGGAAGTGAGACGAGACGTAAATTTATTGACAGTGTTATCTCACAAAGCAACAAACCATATTTACAAAATCTTATTAATTACAATAAAGTATTGGCGCAACGAAATTCACTTTTAAAGTATTTCGCATTAAATAATACTTTTAATTCTGACACATTAGCTATTTACAATCAGCAATTGAACGAATATGGCCACAAAATACACGATGCAAGAAAAGACTTCTTAGAAACTTTTATTCCGATTTTTAAAGAAAGATATGCTTCTATTTCTGGAGGGAAAGAAGAAATTAACCTCAGCTATCAAAGTCAACTACTAGACAAAGACTTAGAAACACTTTTCGCTGAAAATTTAAACAAAGATAAAGCGCTACAATACACATCTGTTGGAACTCATAAAGACGATTTAAGTTTTGAGATTGGGAATTACCCCATAAAAAAATTTGGGAGTCAAGGGCAACAAAAATCATTCTTGATCGCTTTAAAATTAGCTCAATTTGATTTTATAAAAGCTCAAGCAGGACACACACCTATTTTACTCCTAGATGATATTTTTGATAAGCTTGATGAAAACCGTGTTAGTCAGATTATATCCCTTGTTGACCAAGATGAATTTGGACAAATATTTATTAGCGACACCCATGCTGAGAGAACGGAGCATGTAGTTAAAGAAACGCATCAATCGTATAAGATGATTACTTTGGATTAAATTGGACTCACTTTTGTAGTCTTTACTTTTAACTTTTTCCTCCAGTAAATAATATAAAAGGTTCCTAGTACAGATGGCAATATCCAAGCAATAAGGCTTCCTACGCCTAGTCCTGCCACAATAAATGCCGTAACCGACGCTATAAAAGCGCCAATCATTTTTCCTACATGATTAGACAACCAGCCATTTTTTATCTTATTATGGTTTTTATAAAATAGAAAATCTTTTATTGATAGCGATAACCCAAAAGCTCCAAAAAAGGCATAAAGTATATTTGCAGAACTCCCCATTACAAAACCAAAAACGCCATATAAAACCATAAGTATAGATAGGAACAGCATACTTCCTGATATCAATTTATCAATCGGCTTTACTTGCTTTTTATCCTTCGACTTAAAAGTCAATATCTGATTGCCAGAAACCACCAAATAAATAGTAAACAACCCGATAAGAAAGAGAAAAGGATTTTCATGATTTGGCATCCATGAAATCGGAATAGAAATTAATGAACTTGTAATCACTCCAACAGAAAACAACTTCCCCATTCTACGATGTAGTTCACCTCCCTTTTTAACAATTACACTTCCTAGTCCTGTTATTAATCCTAATCCCCCGAAAAAGGCATGCACGTAAATAAAAATCTTAATCGTCTGCTCCATGGTTTATATTTTTTAATAAACGATTCAAAATTCTTAATACAATGCTAGCAATGGAAATTAAAACTACTCAACTGTTGTTTTCACTGGACAGACTGTAAAACAATTTAAATAACCCGAATGAAGATTTACATTTACACACTTTCTGAAATCCTATTTACTGCTATACTTTTAAAAATCTATCTTTCAAATTTCTCTTACTCCACAACTTTTAGCTACCTTTGTTTTATAAAAATATACGTCTTTTGAAAGCTAAAATTCTCATCGTATTAAGTCTTGTTCTTGTAAGCTGTAATCAGCAGAAAATTGAAGATATATCTCTTTTAAACGGATATTGGGAGATTGAAAAGGTGACTTTCCCTTCTGGAGATGATAAAGAATATAAGGTGAATACAGTGATAGATTATATTCAAATAAAAGACTCTGTAGGAACTCGCGAAAAGGTAATGCCTAGATTAGACGGTCGTTTTACTAGCATGAAAGAATATGAAAATTTCAGCATAAAAAAAGAAGGAGACGATTTTTATATAGTTTATAAAAATGAAGAGTCGGAAAGGCGAGAAAAAATAGAAATCCTAACCAAAGATAAATTTGGAGTTTCTAATGAACAGGATAAAACTTATTTCTATAAACGTTTTGAAAAGTTTTCATTAAAATAAACGTTTACTAAGCTACGTAATCTTACAACTTTATAATCAATCCTTTTGAGGAGTCAGAATTCCCTATATTCAGGAATAAACACAGCATACACACTAATTACAATGGCAAAAAGAAGAAACGAATACCGCACTATTAACGATGTACTTAAAGATTTTGTTACAGAAAACAAATTAGAAAAAGGCATGGATAAGGTGGACGTTCGAAATGCTTGGCAGAATTTAATGGGTAATGGTGTAAATAATTATACAACTCAGGTACAATTAAAGCAAGACACGCTTCATGTTTCACTATCTTCTTCTGTATTACGGGAAGAACTTAGCTACGGAAAAGAAAAAATCATAAAAATGCTCAATGAAGAATTGGGCAAGGATATTGTAAAAAGTATCGTTCTAAGATAAACATAAAAAAGCTCCATTTTTAACTTGAAAATGGAGCTTTTTACTTATGTCATTAATTGTCTTAGACTTTATTACAAAGTCTATATGGACGCTGACTTCTACTTAAAAGATCTCTCTTCCTGAGAAATGAAAAGCACCTTCGATAGCTGCATTTTCATCGCTATCAGAACCATGAACTGCATTTTCTCCAATAGAAGTAGCAAATAATTTACGGATAGTACCTTCTGCAGCTTCGTCTGGATTTGTAGCTCCTATTAAAGTTCTAAAATCTTCTACTGCATTGTCTTTTTCAAGAATTGCAGCAACGATAGGACCGCTAGTCATAAACTCTACTAACTCTCCGAAAAACGGACGTTCGTTATGAACTGCATAAAATTCTCCAGCATCACGATTACTTAATTGCGTATACTTCATCGCAACGATTTTAAATCCTGCTCCAGTAATTTTTTCAAGAATAGCTCCGATATGACCGTTTTTTACAGCATCAGGCTTAATCATTGTAAATGTTCTGTTTGTTGCCATTTTCTTTAATATAATTTCGCAGTTACTTATAAACTGCATATTACCAAACGCCCAATATGGGCTTTCTTAATTTTGCCGCAAAAGTAATGGTTTTATTTGACTTTTCTTGATCGAGATAAAAAAATAGGTTTTTATACTGAAAACAAGCGCTTTAAAAACATTAAAAACACTTAATAAGCCTGCTCCAACTCATTTAAAACACGATTCCCATCCCCTATCATTTGCATCTTTACATGGTGATTTTTCATGTTTAATTTTAGTAAACCAAAACTTTTCTGATTCACAACCTCTCCTACTCTGTATGGATTTTCTTCACCAGAATAAGCTTCGTAAGTATGTGTTAATCCACTGGAAGTAAAATCTATCAAAGGATATCCTAAATCACTAATATTAATCTCTGAAAATTCAGAAATATGTCTATCACCAGAAAGCAATAAAACACGTTTTGCTTTACTTACTTTTATCAATTTAAAAAGCTTATCAACTTCCGCAGGAAAATTCCCCCAAGCTTCAAAACCATGCTTATTAGATAACACTTGGATACTACTAACAATAATATTAAAAGTAGCTGTAGAATTTGTAAGCTCTTTAGTAAGCCATTGCCATTGTTCCGCTCCCAATATGGTCCCTTCTCCTTTTGGATTCGGCATAAAACGTTTACCATCATCACCTAAGTTTTTGGTGAGTGGAGATCTAAAATAACGGGTATCCAAAACTATGACCTTAACGTCACCAGCATTTGTATGATAGGTTTTAGCGTGATAAACCCCTTCTTGATTTCTACGAGGATCATTTTTTGACACATCCATAAAGTTAAGAAATAACTCTTGAGCTTGGGCTTTCATTTTCCACTCTGCCCCGCCATCATTCAATCCGTAATCATGATCATCCCAAGTACCAATAACATCAACCGATTTTTTTAATTCCCGATATCCATCTTGGTAACGTTGCTCTTCATAATCTTTACGCATTTCACGGAAGTTATCGGTATCAGAATAGATATTGTCACCACCCCAAATCCATACAGAAGGCTTATTTTTTAATACATCATCCCAAAGTAAATTGTCTTCATCTTGCTTATTACAAGAACCAAAGGCAATCACAAAATCATCTCCTGTTAAAGGATAGGTTGTTGTTTTTACTGTTTTACATCCATTACAAAGAATTACAAGTAAAAACACAATAACAAATACACGCATTAGCTATAGTTTAGGCTACAAATGTACTATTCCTTTTTTTAAGTATTATATTATTATATCGTATATTAGCCGACCATGAAAGTAACAGATATAGAACAACTAAAATCGATACTATCTAGTCCAAAAAAGATAGTTATTATACCACATAAAAACCCTGATGGCGATGCTATTGGATCTTGCTTAGGGCTTTATCATTATTTAGCACAATACAACCATCAACTCACTGTTGTTGCTCCAAACGACTATCCAGAATTCTTAAAATGGATGCCTGGAGAGGAGACTATTGTAAAATATGAATTCCAAAAAGACCTTGCTTCTCGTAAGATAAAAGAGGCCGAATTGGTATTTACATTAGACTTTAATTCGCTAAGTAGGATTGATGAAGTTGCAACCGCTCTTGAAGAATTTACTGGGGATTATATCATGATTGACCATCATCAAGCGCCAGACGATTATGCACGTTTTATGTATTCTGATACTTCTATGAGTAGTACCTGTGAGATGATCTATCATTTTATTGATTTTTTAGGTGATACTGATAAGGTTACTGCTGAAATTGCTAGCTGCTTATATGCAGGTATTATGACAGACACAGGCTCTTTCCGTTTCCCTTCCACTACTAGTAACACCCATAGGATAATAGCAAATCTGATTGATAAAGGAGCCGAAAACGCCTATATTCATAATGCTATTTTTGATACAAACTCAATTGATAAATTACACCTATTAGGTTGTGCTTTAAAAAACCTGGTAGCATTACCAGAATACAACACCGTTTACATTACGCTTTCTAGAGAAGAATTGCAGCAATACAATTATAAAAAGGGAGATACCGAAGGTTTTGTTAACTACGGACTATCATTACAAGGAGTTAAGTTTGCTGTTATTTTTATTGAAAGTGTCCAAGAAGATATTATAAAGATTTCTCTTCGCTCTAAAGGAGATTTCTCTGTAAATGAGTTTTCTAGAAGTCACTATAATGGTGGCGGACATACAAATGCTGCTGGAGGAAGAAGTGAAATTTCACTTCCGGAAACAACAAAGCAGTTTGAAAATATATTAAAAGATTACAAAGCCCAATTACAATGATAAAAACCTACTTACCAATACTTGCTATAATAGTGTTATTTACTGCTTGTAAACAGCCAGAGGCAAGACGCCCAGTAAGTGTGAAGTCGGGATCTTTTATGCGAGCATCTATAGAGCGCAATAAAGGATTGCTAGACTATGAAGAGAAGCTTATAGATAGTATTATTGCTAGAGATACTGCTAATACATATCACTCCTCTTCTAACGGCTATTCGTATTATTTTAATGTTCATGATTCTACACAAAGCTACATCCCAAAAGAAGGTGATGTAGTGAAAATAAATTATGATATCCGAACTCTTAATAATGAAACTATTTATACGAGTGAAGAAATTGGAATTGTAGATTTTAGAATAGACAAAGAAGACTATTTCCCAGGATTACGTACCGCTGTAAAACTCCTAAAAGAAGGTGAAAAAGCAACCTTTCTATTCCCATCATCATTAGCATATGGCTACCATGGAGATGAAGATAAAGTAGGCACCAACCAAGCAGTTATAAGCACTATCACATTGCTTGACATAGTAGAAAAGGCTAGCGACAGTGTTCCTGAAGAGTCTGAAAATATAAAACAAGCTGAATAATTATAATAAGTAAAACTCGATAACGATATCATATTATAAATAACCTCACATGGTGAGAAAAACAATCAATTTAAAAATCAATTCAATGAAAAAACTAAGTTATCTATTCATTTTAGCCATTGTGCTAACTTCATGTTCTAGCTCTAAATATTCAGATTTAGGAGATGGTATGTATGCAGATATCCAAACCAATAAAGGAGATATGGTTGTTAAGCTTTTTTACAAGCAAACGCCAGTTACAGTAGCCAATTTTGTAAGCTTAGCAGAAGGAACTAACACTTATGTTATAGATTCTTTAAAAGGGAAACCTTATTATGATGGAGTTATTTTTCACCGTGTAATTAAAGACTTTATGATTCAAGGTGGGGATCCTACAGCTACAGGAAGTGGAAATCCTGGATACAAATTTAAAGATGAGATTGTAGATAGCCTAAAACATGACAAAAAGGGTATCCTTTCTATGGCAAATGCAGGTCCTGGGACTAACGGAAGTCAGTTTTTTATCACACATAAAGAAACTCCATTTTTAAATGGAAAACATACAGTTTTTGGAGAAGTTGTAGAAGGTATAGCTGTTGTTGATACGATTGCTAATGTAAAAACTTCTCAAGACCCTATGACAAAAGACAAACCTATTGAAGATGTTATTATAAACCATATTCAAATAGTTCGTAATGGAAAAGAGGCTAAGAATTTTGATGCTGCTGAAGTATTTGCAGGTTCTTTTGCTGAAGCCGAAGAGGCTTTAAAAGCACTTGAAGAAACTAAAAAAGCTATTGCTGCTGAATTTGTTGCTCAAAAAGAAGAAGCTGAATCTACAGATTCTGGATTACAATATCTTATGATTGAAAAAGGAGATGGAGAAAAACCAGCTGTAGGACAAACTGCCTTAATAAATTACACAGGATATTTTGAAGATGGAAATATATTTGATACAAGCTCAATAGAAATAGCAGAGAAATTCGGAAATGTAAATCCAGGAAAAAGAGATAGAGGTATGTACGCACCTGCTCCGATGCCAATTAGTCCAGATGCTACTATTATTCCTGGGTTTAAAGAAGGATTAATGATGATGAGTGTTGGAGATAAAGTACGTTTATTTATTCCTTCTTACTTAGCATATGGTGAAGCTGGTTACGGACCAATTGCTCCAAATACAAACTTAGTATTTGACCTTGAAATGATTGGTATCCAAGAATAAATATATTAACGAGGAGTATTTCTCCCATATATCAAAAAAGACCCCCGAAGATCTGCAGATCTTCGGGGGTCTTTTTTTTTGCTAAAAACTACTAATCTTCAAGAAAAGAAACTAGTGGTTTTATAAACTTATCGAATTTCTCGATGTGTGGCAAATGCCCTGTATTTTCAATTTCAACAAGTTCAGCATTAGGAATACGCTTTTGCGTTAACTTCCCAAGCTCCTTATAAAGTCCCATTGTCTCTCTAACCTCTGCTGTTACTAATGGTTTCCCTAAAGCTGTTCTATCTCTTGTTCCTATAATTAACAAAGTAGGACAAGTAATGTTTTTAAATTCATATAAAACAGGCTGCGTAAAAATCATATCATAAGTAAGAGCTGCATTCCATGCAATTACATTATAATCTGAATTTAGTGTCCAACCTGCCAATAAATTCACCCATTCTGAATATTCTGGTTCCCATTTATTATCATAATAACTCCCCAATTGGTATTTCTTAATTCCTTCAGCGCTCTTTTTAAGCTCATTCTGATACCACCATGTTATAGGTTTGTAAGGAACTTTTAGTTTCCAGTCTTCAAGTCCAATAGGATTCTCGAGAACTAATTTTTCTGAAACCTCAGGATACATTAACACAAATCGAGTGGCCAACATACCTCCCATAGAATGCCCTAAAATGGTAGTTTTACTAACTTTAATTTCATCTAAAATAGCTTTTGTATTTTCTGCTAATTGCTGAAAGCTATATTGATAATGTAAAGGTTTTGTAGATTTCCCAAAGCCTATTTGATCTGGAACAATCACCCGAAACCCTTCTTTTGTTAAAGCATCTATAGTTGTCTTCCAATAAGCACCATTAAAGTTCTTACCATGAAATAAAACTATATTTTTACCATTATAATTAGCAGGCTTTACATCCATATAAGCCATTTTTAAATCCTGCTCTTGAGATTTTATATCCTTATAATGCACTTCATATGGATAATCATAATTAGTAAGCATTAAATCCAACCATTTTAATTCATTCTCTTGTGCTGAAACTGCAAAAAAGTTTAAAAAAAAGATTGCCACAAATACATTCTTCATATCAATTATTTAGAAAATTAAAAAGTATATATTTCTATGATTCCTTTACTGGAACATCCTTTAATATCTCCTGTAAAAACTTCCAAAACTTTTCTACCGATGCAATATTAGCTCTCTCATCTGGAGAATGTGCTCCTTTAATAGTAGGCCCAAAACTAATCATATCCATTTCTGGGTAATTCTGTCCTAAAATTCCACATTCTAAACCTGCATGACAAGCAACTACATCTGGCACTTCATTAAATAAAGTTTGGTATTTACTATTCAGGACTTTTAAAATTGCGCTGTCTGGGTTTGGTTTCCAACCAGGATATTCGCCACTTAATTTCACTTCACAACCACAAAGTTCAAAAGCTGCTCTTAGCGAGTTTGCTAAATCTATTTTTGAAGACTCTACCGAAGAACGTGTTAAACATAAAACTTCAATATTTCCATCTCCTATCTTAACACGTGCAATATTATTAGAGGTTTGCACCAAATCTCCCATGTCTGGACTCATAGCATAAACACCATTGTGTGCAGTATACAGAGCTCTCGTAATTCCTTCCTGAACACCGATATCCATAACATGCGTTGGAGTTTCTGTCACTTCCGCAGTAATAGTTAAAGAAGGTTCCATTGTTTTATACTCCTTCTTAATTACTGTTGCCAACTGATTAAATTCTAATGCAAAAGCATCATGATGAATCTCATCTATAGTAATAACAGCTTCACTTTCTCTTGGAATAGCATTTCTTAATCCACCACCATCAATATTTGCGATTCTAAGTCCAAAATTCTCAAAACCATCAAAAAGCAAGCGATTCATTAATTTATTAGCATTCCCAAAACCTCTATGAATGTCCATACCACTATGGCCACCCTGTAATCCTTTTACAGAAATTCTGTATGCTTTTACATCTTTTGGAGTTTCCTCCTCTTTATAAGCTCTTTTAGCACTTAAATCTAC
Organism: Joostella atrarenae; assembly: GCF_021764745.1. Classification (GTDB taxonomy): domain Bacteria; phylum Bacteroidota; class Bacteroidia; order Flavobacteriales; family Flavobacteriaceae; genus Galbibacter; species Galbibacter atrarenae. The sequence goes on from NZ_JAETXX010000004.1 coordinate 133,904, forward strand.
TCCTCCAGCACATCCTATATCTATTTCATCATCTTCTTCCGTATCAAGATTTAAAAGAATCTCTCCATTTAAAACACCACCTTTTAATCCTTGAGCACCAGTCATCCCTGTTTCTTCATCTATAGTAAACAAGGCTTCTATCGCTGGATGTTCTATAGACGTGCTTTCTAAAACTGCCATAATAGCCGCTACTCCTAGCCCGTTATCTGCACCCAATGTAGTTCCTTTGGCTTTTACCCATCCATTCTCTACAAACATCTCAATTCCCTGAGTATTGAAATCGAAAGTAGTATCGTTATTTTTTTGATGCACCATGTCTAAATGCGACTGTAGCACCACTGCTTTTCTATTTTCCATTCCTGCAGTTGCAGGCTTTCTTATTATAACATTTCCAACCTCATCTTTAAAAGTCTCTAAATTGAGCTTCTTTCCGAAGTCGATCATAAAAGCAATAACTTGTTCTTCTTTTTTTGAAGGTCTTGGTACCGCATTTAAATCGGCGAACTTATTCCAAACTTCTTCTGGCTGTAAGGCTCTAATCTCTGAATTCATATTTAATACTTAGATTTTCACAAAAATAAGCATTGCTTTTTTAAAAAGTTATAAGGCTATTATAAAACTAAGTAAACAAAGCATTATTTATAGGACCAACTAATATTATAACTATGTTAATACTACTTCTTATCAAGTAATTTATTTCTATTTTTGACTCCATGTCCAACCGAGTGAAAACGTACATCGCGCTGTCTATAATTCCCCAATTTATTTTAATAAAATGGTTGGCGTACTACCCTGAGATTATTGAAAAATATTATAGTAATTTTATCTATCAAGGTATCTCTAAAGTTCTTAGGTTTTTACTAGGCTGGATTCCTTTTTCTGTGGGAGATATTTTTTATACAGCGGTTGCCATTCTTATCATTCGTTTTTTTATACTCCGCGGAAAGTTACTGTTTTCTGAAACCCGATATTTTATTCGTGAAGTTTTGATAGCTCTATCTGTGATATACTTTTTTTTCCATTTACTCTGGGGATTAAATTATTACCGACTCCCAATACATCAAAAGTTAAATCTCTCTGATGAATATACCACTGAAGAGCTTTACAGCTTTACAGAACAACTAATTACAAAAAGCAACGAAATTCATTTTCAGCTTACAAAAAATGATTCTGTGATGGTAAAAATCCCGTATTCAAAATCAGAAATATATCAAAAAACAATATCAGGATATCATACACTATCAGAAAAAATCCCTGCTTTTTCTTATCATCCAAAAAGCATAAAAACCTCTCTTTACAGCACGGCATTAACATACATGGGATACAGCGGTTATTTAAATCCGTTTACAAATGAAGCGCAGGTAAACGGACTCCAAATAGATTTTAAATATCCAACTGTAAGCTGCCATGAAGAAGCACATCAAATAGGATATTCAGCAGAAAACGAAGCTAATTTTGTTGCTTTTCTTGCTACCACCGCTAATAACGATCTATACTTTAAATATTCGGGATACCTTTATGTGCTTAGATATTGTTTAGCTGAAGTAAAGAGAAGAGACATTAAAAAGTATGAAACTTACAATGAACAAATCCATCCTGGAATCATAAAAAACTATATCGAAGTGGCCGATTTCTGGCGTGAACATAAAACAGATATAGAGCCTATTTTTAAAAATACATTCAACTCTTTCTTAAAGGCAAATAATCAAAAAAAAGGGCTTAAAAGTTACAGTTATGTAGTGGCGCTGCTCGTAAATTATTATAAAGATAAAAAGCTATAGTAACTCGTTTTAAATGTTGATTTTGCAACATAATTTTATATTTTTACGACTTAACTAATTCATAACTTAAACTTTTCAAATGAAATTAAAACTATGCTTTCTAGCACTGTTTAGTTTTTGTATTTCTGTAACTGCACAAGAATACTTTCCAAAAAACGATGGTGTTAAAACTAAAAACTCAAACTACACCGCATTTAAAAATGCAAAAATCTACGTTTCCCCAACAAAAATTATAGATAATGGTACACTCCTTATTCAAAATGGAAAAGTAGTTGGTGTTGGAAGTTCAGTTTCTATCCCTGAAAATTCAGTAACTGTAGATTTAGAAGGAAGATACATCTATCCTTCTTTTATAGATATGTATTCTGATTTTGGGATCGAGGAACCTAAAAAGGCGCAATCTAGTAATACTCCTCAATATGATGCCTCTCGTGAAGGCTATTATTGGAATGACCATATTATGCCAGAAAATAGAGCTATCGATAAGTTTTCTTATGATAACAAAGAAGCTAAAGAACTTGTAGAAGCTGGTTTTGGAGTTGTAAATACTCATATTTCAGATGGAATAGTCCGCGGTACGAGTGCCATTATCGCACTTAATGAAAACTCTACCAATAGCGAACGTATCCTTACACAAGAAGCGAGTCAATTTCTTTCTTTCGAGAAAAGTAAATCTTCAAGACAGTCTTATCCAACGTCACTTATGGGAGCAATTGCGCTATTGAGACAGATGTACTATGATGCTCAATGGTACGAAAGTGGAAATGCCGATGGTAAAGATTTATCATTAGAGGCGCTGAATAAAAATAAGTCGCTACCACAAATATTTGTTGCTGGTGATAAGTTTAATAATTTAAGAGCTGATGAATTGGCTGATGAATTCAACTTAAACTACATTATTAAAGGTGGTGGAAATGAGTTTGAACGTATTGAAGAAATTGCGCAAACAAATACTTCTTACATCATCCCTTTAGATTTCCCTACCGCATATGATGTAACCGACCCATACATTGCAAATAAAATAGCATTAGAAGAAATGTTGCTTTGGAACCAAGCGCCAACTAATCCGAAAGTGCTTGCCGAAAACAATATTACTTTTGCATTTACTGCTTCAGACAATAAAAAGAAAACAGAATTTAAATCTAACCTTATAAAGGCTGTTTCTTATGGTTTAGATAAAACAAAGGCTTTAGAAGCTTTAACCACTACTCCTGCTACGCTTTTAAATAAATCTGATGAGATTGGAAGTTTAGAGAAAGGACATTATGCCAACTTTCTAATTACTTCTGGTGATATTTTTGAGAAGGAAACAACCCTTTATGAAAATTGGGTACAAGGAAATAAACATGTTGTAAACGACATGAATACCATCGATATTAGAGGGAAATACACTTTAACATTGAATGGAGAGTCGTATGATTTAACAATAAATGGAGAACCAAAAAAGGTGAAATCGACACTAAAAAAAGGAGATTCTAAAATTGGTTCTGATATTGACTACTCCAACGGATGGTTAAATTTATTTTACAATCCTGAAGGAGAAGCTAATAAAAATGAATACATCAGACTTTCTTCTAAAATAACTGCGGAAGGCAACTTAAAAGGGTCGGCTACACTTACGAATGGAAAAACAACTAGCTGGACTGCTACAAAAAATACTTCCGAAGAAAAAGATGAAGATGATAAAAAGGATGATAATGAGCAGCCAAAACTATTCCCAGTTTCATATCCTAATAAAGCTTACGGTGTAAAAACACTTCCTGAGCAAGAAACTATTTTATTTAAAAATGCTACTGTTTGGACAAGTGAAGATGCTGGAGTATTAGAAAACACTGATGTCTTAATTAAAAACGGGAAAATTACCAAAATAGGAAAGGACCTTTCTAGCGGTGGAGCTACGGTAATCGATGCTACTGGAAAACACCTTACCGCAGGAATTATCGATGAGCATTCTCATATTGCGGCGGCTTCTATAAATGAAGCGGGGCATAATAGTTCTGCTGAAGTAACCATTGAAGATGTTGTAAACCCAGACGATTCTGATATCTACAGAAATTTATCTGGAGGTGTTACTACCATTCAGATTTTACATGGTTCTGCAAACCCTATTGGCGGACGTTCTGCTATTATTAAATTAAAATGGGGTGAAGACGCAGATGGCTTATTATTGAATAACAGACCTAAATTTATAAAATTCGCTCTAGGAGAAAATGTAAAGCAATCCAACTGGGGAGCTTCCAATACAATCCGTTTTCCACAAACCCGAATGGGAGTTGAGCAGGTTTTTACCGACTATTTCCAAAGAGCTAAAGAATACGATGAACAATGGAAAGCTTTTAACGGACTGTCTTCTTCAAAAAAATCTAAGGCTAAAGCTCCTCGCTATGATGTAGAAATGGAAACATTAGCAGAGATCTTAAATAAAGAGCGCTTTATTTCTTGTCACTCTTATGTGCAAAGCGAAATAAATATGTTGATGAAAGTTGCCGATAAATTTGATTTTAACATCAATACTTTCACACATATTTTAGAGGGGTACAAAGTAGCCGATAAGATGAAAGAACACGGAGTTGGCGGATCTACTTTTTCCGACTGGTGGGCTTATAAATATGAAGTCAATGATGCTATTCCTTACAATGCTGCAATTATGCATAACCAAGGAATTACAGTTGCTATAAATTCTGATGACGGAGAGATGTCAAGAAGATTAAACCAAGAAGCAGCAAAAACAGTTAAATACGGAGGTATGTCTGAAGAGGAAGCTTGGAAATTTGTTACTATCAATCCAGCTAAACTTTTACATTTAGACGATCGCATAGGAAGTATCAAAGAAGGTAAAGATGCCGATTTAGTATTATGGAGCGAGCATCCGATGTCTGTTTATGCGATAGCTGAAAAAACAATTATTGAAGGTGCTGTTTACTACGATTATGAAAAAATGCAAGAAACAGAAAAAGAAGTTCAGCAGACAAAAAATGAACTTATAAACATGATGATTAGTGAGAAAAATAAAGGTGTAAAAACACAAGCTCCAAAAATTAAAGAAGACGAGGAGTTCCATTGTGACACCCTAATCTATCAATTGTAGACAGATTCCGATTTTTCAATACCACATTCTGATGCCTTGCTAAGAAAGCTCAAGACATCATAATAAAAACATTAAAAAATGAAAAATACAATACAACTTATAATAATCATGTTCGCTACAATAGCTGTAGCGCAACAGACACCTGCCTCTCCTCAAAAAGAAGCTATTTTAATTACAGGTGCAACAACACACATCGGTAACGGTACTGTTATAGAAAATGGAGCTGTTGGTTTTAAAGATGGTAAAATAACTTTTGTAGGGAAAACTTCTGAAGTTAATAATAGCGAATACAACAAAGTAATTGATGCTTCTGGCAAGCATATTTATCCAGGATTTATCACATTAAATGCTACGCTTGGTTTAGTAGAGATAGATGCTGTAAGAGCTACAGATGATGAAGACGAAGTAGGTTCTTTGCTTCCTCATATTAGAAGTTTAATTGCCTATAATGCAGAGTCAAAAATAGTAGAATCTATGCGTCCTAATGGTGTGCTTATGGGTCAAATTACACCACGCGGAGGTCGTATTTCTGGAACTTCTTCTGTGGTACAATTTGATGCTTGGAATTGGGAAGATGCTGCTATAAAAGTAGATGACGCTATCCATTTAAACTGGCCAAATAGCTTAAAAAGAGGTCGTCCATGGAGAGGTGAAGAGCCTGGTTTAAAACCAAATGACAAATACAAAGATGAGATTGATGAAGTTGTTACTTTCTTATCTGAAGCTAAAGCATATTTCTCTGGAGACGAAAAACCTAGGAATTTACCTTATGAGGCTACTGAAGGTCTATTTGATGGTTCTAAAAAACTGTACGTTCATGTTGATGGTGCAAGAGAGATTACAGACGCGATAAACTTCGTTGAGAAAATTGGGATTCAGAAAATGGTTGTTGTAGGTGGAGACCAGGCAGACGAGGTTAGTAATTTATTAGCTTCTAAAAATATCCCTGTTGTAATTCAACGCCCTCATAGATTACCAACTAGTAACGACGAGAACATAAAACATACATTTATGCTAGCTTCCCTTTTAGATAAAGCGGGGGTACTTACAAGTATCGATCCTAGCGGTAGAATGGAGCGAATGAATACAAGGAATCTACCTTTTTATGCAGGTTCGTTTGCTGCCTATGGCGTTCCTAAAGAGAAAGCAGTTCAAATGATTACCGAGAATGCTGCTAAAATCTGCGGTGTAGATGATATTGTTGGAACACTTGCTACTGGAAAAGATGCTACATTATTTATTTCTGAAGGCGATGCATTAGATATGCGTACTAATGTTTTAAGTGATGCCTTTATTCAAGGAAGAGCGATTAGTTTGGAAACACATCAAACAGAATTATGGCATCGTTATTCTGATAAATACAAGCAACAATAAAAATTGTTTGCTGAAAATTAGAATTACAAAACATATTTTATAAAAGTAAACCCGAGTATAAATTTATACTCGGGTTTACTTTTAATCATCATCTTTATTTTGAATAAGCTCCTGAAGAATATGTCAACTCATAACTATGAGTATATATTTCAAAAACAATTCCAAAAGGATCTTCTACATAGCACATTTTAAATGGCTTGTCGTCTGGGTAATATTCTCTAATCGGCATTCTTTTCTTACCTCCATAAGAAACAATCTTATCAATAAGCTCTTCGATGTTTGGATCTTGAACACAAAAATGAAATAAACCTGTATTAAAAGGATTAAATTCTGGAGCTTCTTTAACTCCATGTGGGAAAGAGAATAATTCAACTCCAATTCCATCCGAAGTTGCTAAATGTGCAATTTCAAATTCAGTCCAGTCATCACCAAAAACATCAATACACATCTGACCGATAGCAGTATCTTTTTCTTTTTTAACTTTTGAAGGTTCCATAATGATATACCATCCCATTACTTCTGAATAGAATTTTACTGCTTCATTTATATCTGGAACCGTGATTCCTATATGTGAAAATGATTTTGGATAATTTTTATTAGTTGCCATACTTTACGTTTTAGATTTCAAAATTAACCTATATTTGCCAAACTGGCAATAACATACTAAAAAGTAGTATAGTTACCCAAAGGAGTAAAATATTAATAATCAGTATTATAAGTTTTAGTTTTGATTGAAAATAATAATTGTCCGTTAAATTACTCTATGAATTTAATTGGCACAAAATGGAAACCTCTAATTTTATTTCATTTATTAGAAGGCGATTTACGCTCAGGAATCTTACAAAAGAAAATCTCTGGGATCTCAAATAAAATGTTTACACAAACCGTAAGAGATTTGGAAAAAGACGGGCTTATTTCTAGAAAGATATATCCTGTAGTTCCTCCAAAAGTAGAGTATAGCTTAACTGAAAGAGGAAAATCTCTGGAAGATATTTTAAAAAGCTTAGACAAATGGGGAGCGGAAGATTACAAAAAACAACATAAATAATCCTTAAAACAATAACTGCGGAAAAAACCTAAAAGTTCTTTCCGCAGTTATAATTGTATTATAAAAAGGATTAAAGGTTAGCCAATGTTCGGTACAATTCAGCAGCGATTAAAAAGTAATCATTTTCTAATTCTATTTGCGACACCTTGGCTTTAACCAACTTATTCTCTCTAGTATTAATATAAAAAATAGAGCTTTCTCCTAGTTCAAATAAACGTACCTCAGCATCATGCATTTGCTGATAATCGGAAACTAAATCACTATTCATAATTATTTGCTCTTGATAAGAATTGAGCTCTGCAAACTTAGCTTTCACCTTATTTTGAAGCTCCTGAGCTTGAAATTTCAATCCATATTCAGCATTACTCAATTCAGCTTTTGCAATTCTAACATCAGCTCTTTCTTTTCTCAGAAGAATAGGAAAAGATAGTGAAGCTCCAATTTTATAATCATCCCAATTATATTCATTTATATAATCTGGAGCAGCAATATAATTATAGTTAACACTTAGCTTTGGTAAAAGCTTATTTGCCATTAAACGCCTATCTACATCTTTCATTGCTATTTTTGTGTTCAAAGCCTTCAATTTCGGATGATTTTCAAGGTCTACCTCTTCAGAAATAGGGTTAATATTTAATACCGACAAAATATTATCCTTCAATGCTTCTTCTGGCTGCATCAATTCAGAAAGCTCTAACGGTAGCTCTTCCTCTGTCCACAGATAATTAGATAAAATAAGTCTACTTTTTGTTAGCTTTAAATTTGCTTGCTCCCACTCTAGCCTACGAGTCTTTAAATTAATTCCAGATTCTACACTATCAATTGGAGAAAGTTCTCCTAAAACAATAGATTTAACAATCCATTCTTGGCGCTCTTTAGCATTCTCATAAAACGTTTCATAAAGTTTTGCTTTATCAAATTGCTGCTTCCAATCAAAATAAGCTGCGGAAGCTTCTGTTAATGCATCTACAACAGCCAATGTACGCTCATAATCTCCTAATTCTTGATAGAGTTTTCCCTTTTTCACCTCAGCCATCCGCTTGTTTATCCATATCCCCTGTCCTACTGGAACAGATATCCCAAAACTTGCTAATCCATCTTCTGGCACATAATTTTCTGGATTTATATAATCCCCTTGGTTTTTATCAAAAGCAGCTTTAAGTTCTATTCCATACCACGTTGGAATTTTAAAACTTCCGTTGAATAACGAATAATACTCCGTGTCTTTATATCGTTTTTTATTGAAGTCTGCCGTTAACTTCGGATCAAAATAACCACGTGCTTTTAAAAGTTTTGCTTCTGAAGCCGTTAAAATTAAATCGGCTTGCTTCACCATTGGATGATACTTCTTTACAACTCCCAAAAACTCTTCATAAGTAAAAGTCTCATCAAGTGTTTCTTCCTGCGCATTTAAAATTTGCGTACCAAAAAGCATCCCCAATATGAGCAATGGAAATAGATAAGTATGTAACTTATTAATTTTCATATAAAACTTATTTTTTGGTTTCTTTTTCATTGCCTTCATCAGCAACTTTATTTTGCGTTTTATAAAAATTAGGAGGAAAACCATTTAATGTACGCCATATTTCAAACCAAATTGGTACCGTATCTAATAGTGCTAATGTTTGCGAACCAGCACCGATACTTAATAATTTAGGCCATTCTTTTTCTTCTGGATCTGGTGCTATTAACACACGATACTTCCCGTTTGAACTTATAAAGTTTTCTTTAGCTACAATTACTCCTCCAAAAGTACCGTAAGAAACTCCTGGCCAACCACTAAATACGATTGTTGGCCAACCATCAAACCAAATGCGTACCTTCTCTCCATTATTAATTAAAGGATAGTCCATCGGTTCTACAAACGACTCTACCGCTATTTCAAAATCTGACGGCATAATACTCACCACAGATGCTCCCTCTTTAATAGTTTCTCCAAGTCCAGATTGTAAGGCGCGGTTTACATATCCCGATTGTGGTGCTGTAATATAATACATCCCATTACGGATCTTATAGCTTGTATATTGTGAACGTAATTTACTTACTTGAGATTCCGTATCAAATTGTGTACTTAAAGCTGTTTGACGATCACTAGACGCTTTTGCTAATTTTTCTGAATAAGAAGCCATTAAACGTGTAAGCTCCATTTCACTATTTATGTATTCATTTTCAGCAGTAAGCAGCTTATTTTCCTGAGTAACTATTTTGGCTTGCATTTGCTGAAGCTTCACCTTTTTCTCCTCCACATAGGTCATTGGTTTTAGTCCTTCTTCATTTAGCTTAAAAGCACGTTCATACTGTGTTTCAGCAATACTCAACTGTGTTTTTACAGCTTCAAGATCGATACTATCACTTTTTACTTTTAGCTTACTTTGCTTCAATTTATTTTCGGCTTGTTTGAGCTTAAGCTGTCTTTCTCGTTTTATAGCTTCAATCTGTTGTGCTAAAGCCTCTACTTTTGCTGTATAAGAAACGACAGCATTCTCTTTTGCTTTCACCTGAATTCCAGTATTCTCAACCAAATCGGGATCAAAATACTCTGATTTAGTTTCAGAAATATGTAAAATCGTATCACCTTTTTCTACAAAATCTCCTTCTTGAACATGCCACGATTCTATTCGTCCTCCAATAATCGCATGTACAGCTTGCGGACGTTGTCCTGGCTTCAATGTAGTTACAAATCCGCTTCCTTTAATATTCTGAGTCCAAGGCAGAAATAACACCAATACCATGGCAATACACACTCCCCAAACTACTTTTCTTATAACTTTATAGTGCTTATTATCCGCAAAAATCCCCATAGATTTAAACTTACTAGGATCTACGTAATCGTGAATTCTATTATTTGAAATATTCAACATAGCTTAACTTTTTAAGGTACCGTTTACCATGTAAAAACTCTTGTTACATTTTGATTTCCAATACGGGTTTTTAGAAATCACTATTAAAGTCCAATCTTTATCTGGCGCAGTCATATATTCTACAATATCTAATGAAGATGCCTTATCTACATTTTCGAGTGGCTCTTCTAAAAAGATAATTCTAGGGTCTGAAAGCACACAACGTGCCAATAGTATTTTTTCAACAATAGAAGAAGATAACTGCTTTCCTCCAGAATGCACTTGCGTATCCAATCCATTTGGTAGTGATCTAATATAATCGGCAAGTTTTAATTCTTCTATCACCTTTAAAATTCTTGAAAGTGAAATTTCTGGATTTTTACATGTAATATTTTCCAAGATTGTACCTTCAAAAACATTATCACTTACACTTATGGAACTCATATTATACCTGTAATCTTCCAAAGAATATTTTTTGTAATTGGTTCCATTTATATACACCATCCCTTCAGTTGGCTCTACAATTCTACTCAACACTCTTATCAACGTACTCTTACCAGAACCGTTAGGACCTTCAATTAAAATACGATCATTAGGATCTATTTTCATTGATATATCTTTAAGAACATATTGGTCTGAATCTGGAAATTTATAGGATAACTCTTTTGTTTCAATAGAAATAGGAGTTTGTTCTAATTTATACTGTCCTTTCTCCTCCGACTCCAATTCGATATCCATTACTTTTCCTATCTTTTCAATAGATGCCAAAACATCATAGAATAATTCAGTTCCAGCAAAAAGCTTTTCTACAGCATTGGTAATATTTAAAATTATAATCTCTGCTGCTACAAACTGCCCGATATTCATCTGCTGATTAAGAACTAGGATACCTCCAATTATTAAAAGTCCAGCTGTCATTAGCACTTTAAAACCTGTAAGTTGTATAAATTGCCTTCTTAAAACTGAAAAGTGACTTTCTCTGTAATTTAAATATCCTTCGACTAAATCATCATTTTTATCCAAAGAAAAATTAAAAACGCGTTTGTTTTTAAAACTCATATGGTTTCTTGCTACTTCCTGAATCCAATGTGCTACCTTATATTTGAAATTAGATTCCTTCAAACTTGTATCTACTCCAGGATTAAAGTTAAATCTGAAGATAAAATATAGTAATGCGATAAGTACCATTCCGAAGAATATAAAAAAGGAATGATATAATGACAGTAAGATAATTCCGAAGAAAACCTGTAATGCAGCGCCACTCATATCTAATAAGAGTTTCGAAACTCCTTTTTGTACATTTAGGGTATCAAAAAATCTATTCGCTAATTCTTCTGGTAAATATGGATACAGCTTGCTAAACTTCATTTTAGGAAATCGGAATACAAACTCAAACGATGAACGTACAAATATTTTTTGCTGAAGGTTCTCCGTAATTCGGTATTGCATAATTTTAAAAACCCCAACCATTGCAACTCCCAACACAACAATAATTACAAGTACTACCCACGAAGTACTAATTTTTCCTGCCTGTAAAAAGTTTACAATAGATTGAATCCCTAATGGAAGCGACAAACTAATAACTCCCGCTAAAATAGAATAGAGGATAATTTGATAAATATCCTTTTTATCTACTTTTAATAAGCCTCTAAATCGTTGAAATGGCGTCATAACAATATTTTATCTAGTGTTTCGATGTAAAAAGATGGTACGTCCTTACCTGGTTCACAAAAATCTGTAATTGTTTTAAAGTGTTGTTTTATAAAATGTTGATTTAAAGCGCCTACAACTACACTAGAAGCCAGCGACTTACTGTACTTATAATCAGGTTTTACCTCTGTAATAATATCTGCTATAATCGAAATCACTTTTTTATAAACCAAGAAAAATCCATCTTTATTCTCCTTATCTACTTCTTTGGTTAAAAATGCTTTAGAATATTCAGAAATAATAATTCTATTTAAAATAGCTTCGTCGATATATTCAGTTCTAACGTCATCTTTAACTTCTGAAGTTACTTCAAAAACAACTCTGTGTAATTTTTCTAATGAATCGTCTATATTCTGAATTGCTAATAACATTCTATATTCTAACCAAGACCAATACCAAGAAGATATATAAAGTAACAACCTATGTTTATTTTCAAAATACCGGTAAATAGAGCTTTCATTGGAACCAATACATTCACCTAATTTTTTAAATGTAAAGGCTTCAAATCCAATTTCATCTATCAATATAATACTATGTTTTAGAATATTCCTTCCTAACTCAGAAGACTCGGGATCCTTTAAATATAGCTTCTCATTGATTGTAAATCTCAAATTACCAGGTAATTTCATAATCACACATCTTACTTAATATTAATGCGCTCAAAATTAATAGTAAAACTATTAACTTATATATATTTAACATTAATTAACTGTAAAATAATGATATTCAAAATCTACAATCCAGCTATTATTAATTTCCAAAAATCGACTTAAATTAATTATCATATTAATAATGAATGATTTAGAAAAACGCCCATAAGTACTTCAACTTTATAAAAATATCATGAAGATTTATTAGAAATCTTGAATTACCACAGATTTAAAGTATTTTTGAAAAAAAATTACCATTGAAAGAAATTACTAGCACCCAGAATGCACTTGTAAAGCAAATACTTCATCTAAAGGATAAGTCTAAAGACCGTAGGAAATCAGGTTTGTTCATCGTAGAAGGTATCCGAGAGGTAGAGTTAGCTTTAAAGGGAAAGTATGTGTTAGAAACACTTCTTTTCAATGAAGATATTATTTCTGAAGATAAAGTCTTAGAAATTATTAAAAATGAGGATATTACCCTGATAAAAATATCGAAAGACGTTTATCAGAAACTAGCATATCGCCAAACTACAGAAGGCATTCTTGCCATTGCTAAAATTAAGGCACATACTTTAGACAAGCTCCAATTAAAAAATAAAAATCCACTTATTCTTATAGCTGAATCCCCTGAAAAACCAGGAAACATAGGAGCGATACTAAGAACAGCAGACGCAGCAAACTTAGACGCTGTGATCATTGCAAACCCAAAAGGAGATCTTTATAATCCAAATATTCTCCGCTCTAGTGTGGGTTGCATATTTACAAATAATGTAGCTATAGGAAGCACTTCAGAAATTATTACATATTTAAAAAGTAATAATATTGCTATAAACTGTGCGGCTTTAACGGCATCTGTAAATTATAGCACTGTAGACTACAAACAAGCTTCTGCTATTGTTGTTGGCACAGAAGCAACAGGACTGAGCAATGAATGGCTTGAGGCATCTACACAAAATATTATCATCCCAATGCAAGGTGAAATCGACTCTATGAACGTTTCCGTTGCTGCTGCAATTGTAATTTTTGAAGCAAAAAGACAGCGTAACTTTAATTAAAATACAGGTTCTTCAAGCAAAAAATTCTATAAACTATAAAATTATAGTTTCTTACATTTGTGTATAATCAACACAAAAATGGATATTACTCAAAATATAAAAGTTGCAGTAGACGCTGTGGTTTTTGGATACACAGATAACAGCCTTAAGATTTTGCTTATCCAACAAAAGTATGGATCGGAAAAAGATAAATGGGGGTTACCTGGTGGTTTTGTTAAAGACAACGAAACTCTTGATAAGGCCGTTGTGAGAGAGCTCGAAGAAGAAACTGGTATAAATGCTAATTACTTAGAGCAGCTCTATACTTTTGGAGCCTTAGAGAGAGATCCTAGAGGGAGAGTAATTTCTATTTCATATATGGCTCTTATAAACCCTAATAATTATAAAATAAAAGCTGCCAGTGATGCAAAAGATGTAAAATGGTTTTCAATTAATGAAATACCTCCTCTTGCCTACGATCACTGCGCTATTTTAAAAGTTGGAAAAGAGCGTTTAAAGAATAAAATAAATTATCAGCCTATTGGTTTTGAGCTCTTAAGCAAAGAGTTTCCATTTTCAGACCTAGAAAACCTCTATCAGACAATACTCGATAAAAAAATTGATAGGAGAAATTTTAGAAAGAAAATTATGAGTTTCGGTTTTCTCGAAGAAACGGATAAAATACACAAGCCAGCTAGCGGTCGTCCTGCAAAGCTATACAAGTTCAATCAAAATAAATATAAGGAACTGGAAAGCAAAGGATTTCACTTTGAAATTAAGTTTGCGTAAAAAATACACTAAATAATTTTTACTCTTCAGATAAAAACTTATATTTGTGTAAATATTACGCAATATGATATTAAATTTAGACAAAGGGTTTACCCCTTACGGAACAGAAAATGAAGTACAATACAACAGCTTCACCTATGCAGGAGGTGAGCCACATATAAAAATTACTTCTGAAATAACACCAAATCAAGAGATTAACATAACTCAAAGAATAACATCTTTTAATGACGTCGGACTTATCTTAATTGCTGCAAATGCATTAAGAAATATGGGAATAAAAAAAATAAACCTATTTATACCTTATTTCCCTGCTGCTCGCCAAGATCGATTAATGGTTTCTGGAGAACCACTTACTGTAAAAGTTTATGCTGAGCTAATAAATAACTTAAAACTTAATAAGGTTACTGTTTTTGATCCTCATTCTGAGGTTACTCCTGCTCTTTTAAATAATTGTGAAGCATTAAACAATTATAAATTTATTGAAACAATAACGAAGAGTTTGCCAAAAGACGTTCTACTTATTTCTCCAGATGGGGGAGCCCTAAAAAAGATTTATAAAGTCGCTGCTTATTTGCAAGATTTTGAAGTTATAGAATGCTCTAAATCTAGAGATGTAAAAACAGGTAATCTTTCTGGATTTAAGGTTTACCATGAAGATTTAAAGGGAAAGGATTGCTTAATTGTAGATGATATTTGTGACGGCGGTGGCACCTTTTTAGGTCTAGCTAAAGAACTGAAAGCAAAAAACGCTGGTAAACTCCATTTAGCGGTTAGTCATGGGATATTCAGTAAAGGTTTTGAAACTCTAAATAAAACCTTTGATACAATTTATACTACAGACTCTTTTAGAACTATAAGTGACAAAGACAATGCTATCCAAATTAATATTTCTCAACTTTTAAAATAAAAACTATGAATACTTTATTATATACAGACGGTTATAAAATTGATCACAGAAGACAATATCCAGAAAAAACAACGCTGGTTTATTCAAACTGGACTCCTAGAAAAAGTAGAATTGAAGGCGTTGAAGATGTTGTATTTTTTGGATTACAATATTTCATAAAAAGATATATCATTGAAGATTTTAAAAATAATTTCTTCAACCAGCCTAAAGATGAAGTTTGCAAAAGGTATAGCCGAAGAATAAACAATTATTTAGGAGAAAACTCTGTTGGAATTGATCATATTAAGGCATTGCATGATCTTGGGTATATCCCAATGGTTTTTAAAGCACTTCCGGAAGGAGTTTCTGTACCTATTAGAGTTCCCATGTTTACAATGTATAACACGCTCCCAGAATTCTTTTGGCTTACTAATTATTTCGAAACACTTCTATCTACAACTGTTTGGTTACCTTGTAATTCTGCTACAATTGCTAAGCAATATAGAATTATACTTGATAAATATGCAGCGGAAACATCTTCTACTCCAGAGCTTGTAGATTGGCAAGGTCATGATTTTTCTATGAGAGGAATGGCTGGTTTAGAAGCTGCATTAATGAGTTCCGCTGGTCACTTATTGAGTTTTACTGGTACAGATACGATTCCAACTATAGATTTTCTAGAAACTTATTACAATGCCGATTCCGATAAAGAATTGGTAGGAGGATCTGTAGCCGCTACAGAACACTCCGTAATGTGCATGGGCACAAATACTGGAGAACAAGATACTTTTGAACGCCTAATCACAGAAACATATCCTAAAGGAATTGTTTCTATAGTTTCTGATACTTGGGATTTATGGAAAGTACTTACAGAATACCTTCCCAACTTAAAAGAACAGGTATTATCCAGAGATGGAAAAGTAGTTATTAGACCTGATAGCGGTGATCCCGTTAAGATTATTTGTGGGAATCCTGAAGGAAAAACTTCAGAAGAGAAAAAAGGAGTTATAGAACTGCTTTGGGATATTTTTGGAGGAAAAACTAATGACAAAGGGTATAAAGAGTTAGACAGCCATATTGGAGCTATTTATGGAGACAGCATTACTTTAGAAAGAGCTAATGAAATCTGTAAACAATTAAAGGCTAAAGGATTTGCGTCTACAAATGTTGTCCTTGGGATTGGATCTTTTACATACCAATATAATACCAGAGATACTTTTGGGTTCGCTATGAAAGCTACATACGGCGAGGTTGATGGAGAAGGAAGAGAAATCTACAAAGATCCTATTACAGATGATGGAACTAAAAAATCTGCAAAGGGCCTCCTTAAAATAACTCTTGAAGATGGAATCTATAAATTAAACGATCAAGTGAGCTGGGAAGAAGAGAAAAAAGGAGAATTAAGAGAAGTATTTAGAGATGGAGCACTATTAATAGATGAAAAATTAAGTGATATTAGAACTCGAGTAAAAAATAGCATTGCTGCAATGCAGAGTTAACTAAATAATATATTTACTAATTACAGTAATCATTAAATGACCTTAAACAACCTTTTGAGCTATCTCAAAAGGTTGTTTTATTATATGAAACATACTAGTATCTTGCACAAAAAAATTTATGAGTCCACAGGCTATCTTTTACATTATCATTGCTATTCTAATTATCGATTTTATTGTCGATTCTATATTGGATACTTTAAATGCCAAGAATTTTGACAATCCGATTCCAGAAGAATTAACAGATGTATACGACAAAGAAGAATACAAAAAGTCACAGGCTTATAAAAAAACAAATCATAAATTCTCGAATATAAGCGGATTGTTTTCATTGTGCTTAACGCTTGGATTTTTCTTTTTTGACGGATTTGAATATGTTGATAATATTGCGAGAAGCATCAGTAGTAATGAAATTATAATTGCTTTAGTTTTCTTCGGAATAATAACTTTTGCAAGTGATATTATTACCACTCCATTTTCATATTACCACACTTTTATCATTGAAGAAAAATTTGATTTTAATAAAACTTCAAAGAAAACCTTCTTCCTAGACAAAATAAAAGGTTGGTTGATGATGATTGTTTTAGGAGGCGGTATTTTATCACTTATCATTTGGTTCTACCAAATCTCGGGTGCTAATTTCTGGATTTATGCATGGATTATGGTTGCAGTATTTACCGTTTTTATAAATATGTTTTACAGTAAAATAATCGTTCCGCTTTTTAACAAGCAAACTCCTTTAGAAGACGGAAGTCTTAAAACAAAAATTGAAAACTACGCTGCTAAAGTCGGCTTTCAATTAGATAACATTTTTGTAATCGATGGTTCTAAGCGTTCTACAAAAGCAAATGCTTATTTTTCTGGCTTCGGAAAACAAAAAAGAATCACCCTTTTTGACACATTGGTTAACGATTTAGAAGAAGAGGAAATTGTGGCTGTACTAGCTCATGAAGTTGGCCATTATAAGAAAAAGCACATTGTATTTAATATCATAGCTTCCATAGTACTTACAGGAATTACGCTATTCATACTTTCTTTATTTATAAACATTCCAGAATTATCGCTTGCTATCGGGGTAAATCAGCCAAGTTTTCATGCTGGACTCATCGCTTTCGGTATTCTTTACAGTCCTATTTCAGAAGTAACAGGACTTATTATGAATCTGTTTTCAAGGAAATTCGAATATCAAGCCGACGATTTTGCAAAAGAAACGTATGCAGGAGAACCACTAGTAACCTCTTTAAAGAAGCTTTCTAAAAACAGCTTGAGCAACCTTACCCCGCACCCTGCCTATGTTTACGTACATTATTCACACCCAACGTTACTCCAAAGACTAAAAAATTTAAGAAAATAGATTATTTCCTATCTATACTTTTATCAGCAAAAAACTGCTTCAGTAAAAAAAATTAAAATATTATTGATTTTTCTACCTGTAAAGGCATAAATATTGTTGTTAAATAATAAAGTTTATGTTATTTTTAATCTATGACGGTACTTGAAGTAGAAAAGGAGAACAAGCAAATTGCAAGGCAATACAAAGAATTGCTTCGTATAAGTTATCAAACGCTTACAGATGAAGATAAGAAACTCATCCGTTTAGCTTTTGATACGGCTGTAGATGCCCATAAAGATCAGCGTAGAAAAAGTGGAGAAGCTTATATTTTTCATCCCATTGCGGTTGCTAAAATTGTAGCGCAGCAAATTGGGCTGGATGCTACTGCCATTGCTGCAGCTTTATTACATGATGTTGTAGAAGATACCTCGTATACATTAGAGGATATGGAACGTTTATTTGGTGAAACTGTAGCCCGAATTGTAGATGGGCTTACAAAAATATCCCAAATGACTTCTGAGCAGGATATTTCGCTCCAAGCGGAGAATTTTAGAAAAATGCTCCTTACCTTAAATGATGATGTCCGAGTAATCCTTATAAAAATAGCCGATCGTTTGCACAATATGCAAACCATGGATTCTATGGCAGCACATAAGCAGGTGAAAATCGCTTCGGAAACACTTTATATTTATGCTCCGCTGGCACATAGAATTGGACTCTATAATATTAAAACGGAACTCGAAGATCTTGGTCTTAAATATACTGAACCAAATGTCTACAATGATATTTTGGGGAAAATGGAAGAATCAAAAGAAGATCAGGAAGAGTATATTGAGTCTTTTAGCAATGTTATAAAGGAAAGTTTAGATGTAGAAGGTCTTAATTATTCTATTAAAGGAAGACCGAAATCTATTTTTTCCATTCGAAGAAAGATGAAAGCTCAGAATGTGAGTTTTGATGAAGTATACGATAAATTTGCTATTAGAATTATCTATAAAAGTGATCGTGAAAATGAAAAATTCTTAGCTTGGAAAATTTATTCTATCGTTACAGATCACTTTAGACCGAACCCTACACGTTTACGAGATTGGATTTCCTCTCCTAAAACTACAGGTTACGAGGCCTTGCATATTACTGTAATTGGACCAAAAGGACGTTGGGTAGAAGTTCAAATACGAAGTGAGCGAATGCATGAAATTGCAGAAAAAGGGTATGCTGCTCACTTTAAATATAAACACGGAAACCAAAAAGAGCAAGGAATAGAAATATGGTTAAATAAACTCCAAGAAGCCCTAGAAAATGCTGATGGAAATGCCGTAGATTTCGTAGAAGAGTTTAAGCTGAACCTCTATTCGAGAGAGATTTTTGTGTTCACACCAAAAGGAGAATTAAAATCGCTTCCTAAGGGATCCACTCCCCTAGATTTTGCTTTTAGTATCCATACAGAAGTTGGTCTAAAAACAAGAGGTGCTAAAATTAACGGTAAATTGGTTCCGTTAAGTAGAACGATAAAAAGTGGAGATCAGGTAGAGATTATTACTTCTGAAAGCTCTAAACCAAATGCCAACTGGTTAGATTATGCTACTACAGCAAGAGCAAGAGCGAAAATAAAGTCTTCTCTAAAAGATGAGAAAAAACAAATTGCAGAAGAAGGTAAAGAAATCTTACGCCGTAAGTTAAAGCACCTTAAGATTACCTTAAATGAGAATATTATAAATGAACTTGTTGTTTACTTTAAACTTAAAACAAGCTTAGATTTATTTTATCGTGTCGGGATTAGCACCATTGACAACCAAATGCTAAAAGACTTTGTTTCTTCTCGTAGCAATACGTTTATCAATTTCTTCAAAAATAAGATGCGTAAAAACACTTCTTCAGAAGAAATCAATAAAGAGGAGATAACGACCAATTATGATCAGCTCGTTTTTGGAAAAGAAGAAGAGAAATTAGATTATAAATTTTCAGCTTGCTGCAACCCTATTCCTGGAGATGACGTTTTTGGATTTATAACTGTAAATGAAGGAATTAAAGTGCATAAAAAGAATTGCCCTAATGCAATTACGCTACAATCAAATTATGCGTATCGTATTATATCAGCAAAATGGATAGATTCTACGCAACAGGAATTTACAGCTACCATAAAATTAGATGGAATTGATAATTTAGGATTGGTGAGTAATGTAACAAAGGTTATATCTAACAATATGCATGTAAACATGAAGAATATCAACTTCGAGACAGAAGGCGGTGTTTTTTCAGGAAAAATTACTGTTGAAGTTAAAAATAAAACCATTCTAAAAAAATTGTTAGAAAACTTAAAGAAAATTCACGGTATAGATAAAGTAAAACGCCTATAATTTCCTTTAGAAAAGGGTCGTTATACCTCATTATAGAAACCAGCTTTTTTAAACTAGTTTTAATAGAGAATGGATTTTCTAATGCATAATTCGTGTTTAAACATTACATTTGTATCCTAATTCGTAGATTTGATTATGGCGAACGAAAAAAATCAAGAAATCGTTAAAAATGTGTTTACCAAATTTTTGGAAGAACACAAACACAGGAAAACTCCTGAACGATATGCTATACTCCAAGAAATTTATGATAGTACTGAACATTTCGATATAGAATCTCTTTATATCAAAATGAAAAATAAGAACTATCGAGTAAGTCGGGCAACATTATATAATACGATAGAACTTCTACTAGACTCTGGTTTGGTTAGAAAACATCAGTTTGGGCAAAACCAAGCTCATTATGAGAAGTCGTATTTTGATAAGCAACACGACCATGTAATCTTAACAGATACTGGAGAGGTTATGGAGTTTTGCGATCCACGCATTCAAAACATTAAGAAAACAATCGAAGAGGTTTTCGATATAAAAATTCAGAATCATTCGCTGTACTTTTATGGTACTAAAAATGACAAAAGCTAATAACTTTATTTACAAAAAATGGCAGTAGACTTACTACTAGGATTACAATGGGGAGACGAGGGAAAAGGTAAAATCGTTGATGTACTCACCAAAGATTATGATATTATTGCACGTTTTCAAGGGGGGCCTAATGCAGGTCACACCCTAGAATTTGATGGCATAAAACACGTATTGCATACCATTCCTTCTGGAATTTTTCATGACAATGCTGTAAATGTTGTAGGAAATGGAATTGTTATAGACCCAGTAATATTTCAGAAAGAACTAGAAAATTTAGAGAAATTTAATCTTGATATTAAATCTAAACTTTTAATTTCTAGAAAAGCACATCTTATCCTTCCAACGCACAGATTGTTGGATGCAGCATCAGAAGCTTCAAAAGGAAAAGCTAAAATCGGTTCTACTTTAAAAGGAATTGGTCCTACTTACATGGACAAAACTGGTAGAAACGGTATTCGCGTTGGAGATTTAGAACTTGAAGATTGGAAAGATAAATATAGAACTTTGGCTGATAAACATGAGGCCATGATTAATTTCCATGATGTAAGTATTCAATATAACCTTGCAGAGTTAGAAGCTGAATTCTTTGCTGCAGTGAAGGTTTTAAAATCTCTAACTTTTATAGATAGTGAAGAATACATCCACCAAGCACAAGAAAACAAGAAAACTATTTTGGCAGAAGGTGCTCAAGGATCATTATTAGATATTGACTTCGGAACATACCCATTTGTAACTTCTTCTAATACTACTGCAGCAGGTGCTTGTACTGGATTAGGAGTCGCTCCAAATAAAATTGGTGACGTTTACGGAATTTTTAAAGCGTATACAACTCGTGTTGGTAGCGGTCCATTCCCAACGGAACTTTTTGATGAAGATGGAGAGACTATGGGGCGTGTTGGAAATGAATTTGGAGCTACTACAGGTAGAAAAAGACGTTGTGGTTGGTTAGATTTAGTAGCCTTACGTTATGCTGTTCAAGTAAGTGGTGTTACACAACTTATTATGATGAAAGCAGATGTTTTAAGTGGATTTAAAAAACTTAAAATCTGTACTGCTTATAACTATAGAGGGGAAACTATTAAACACCTACCATACAATATAGAGGCTGAAAATGTAACCCCTATATATACAGAAATAGATGGTTGGGATAAAGATCTTACTAAAATTAATAGTAAAGATGATTTCCCTGCTGCTTTAAATGGATACATAGATTTCTTGGAGAAAGAACTTAATGTACCAATTACTGTAGTTTCTGTGGGACCAGATAGAACTCAAACTATCAACAGATAGATCAATAAAATTCAAATGAACTTGTTAAGGATGTATGTAGTTATACGCTATATAATGCAGCTTTAACAAGTTCATTTGGTTTTATAATATAGAACATAAACACTATCTCCGTTTATGTTTTATAAATTCTTCATAACTATCCGCTATCTAACTGAAAAAACTTTATTTTTGAAGCAAAATTATAAGCGGTTGACTCGAATACAAACATACATATGCATACTCCTTTGCTGCTTTACGGCAGTACTTTCTGCACAAGAAAAAAAGGAAATAACCATTGTTCATGGTGGGGACTTCAATAAAGACGAAGAAAAATATCCTGGGGCTTCTATTTTTAGCAAGGACTCAGAACAAGTACAATTTGAACATCAAGGGATTGATCTTTGGTGTGATTTAGCTATTTACTACAAGAAAGATAACAAAATTAAGGCCTACGGAAATGTTTTCTTTCAGCAGGGAGATTCCATTAAAATGAATAGTGAATATGTTGATTACGATGGAACTACAAAAATAGCGATTGCTAAAGAAAATGTAGTACTCCGTAATAATACAATGACCCTCAATACGGAAGAATTAGAGTTTGACAGAAATACGCAAGAGGCTTTTTATGAGAATTTTGGAACTGTAAAAGACAGCGCGAATGTCCTAACAAGTATCAAGGGACGTTATTATATGGAAATTGACAAATATGAGTTTAAAAATGACGTCAAAATAACCAATCCAGATTACATAATTAATTCGGCACGTATGGATTATTACACCAATACAAAGCACGCCTATATGTATGGGCCTTCTACTGTAATTGGTGAGGATTATAAAATGTACTGCGAGCGTGGATATTATAATACTGTTGAAGAAAATGGATATGGCGTTAAAAATACACGTATAGATTACAGTGATCGTATTATTTATGGTGACAGCCTGTTTTTTAACAAAGCTACAGAATTCGCTTCTGCTACTAATAACATAAAAGTTATAGACACTGTAAATGACGGCGTTTTACGTGGTCATTATGCTGAAATATACAAAGCCAAAGATTCTGTTCTCGTAACTAAAAAAGCATTAGCAATAAGCTTATTCGAGAAAGACTCTATGTACATCCATGCGGATACATTGATGGTTACTGGGAAAGAAGACGAACGTGTTGTAAGAGGATTTAAAGACGCTAGATTCTTTAAAACTGATTTAAGCGGAAAATGTGATTCCATCCACACCGATGAAAAAACGGGAATTACACAGCTAATTTCTAAAATTCCACTCGGAACTCCTGAAAATAAATATTCTGCTTTCCGACCAGTTTTATGGAATGGAGAGACACAAATGACTGGGGATACTATTAATATTATTTCCAATGTAAAAACTGAAAAATTAGATTCCCTTAAAGTTTGGGACAATGCTTTTATAATCCAAAAAGATTCTCTCAGCGGAATAAAATTTAAGGATTCTCTTAAGCAAGGATATAATCAGATAAAAGGAAAATATCTCTACGGTTTATTTGAAGAGAATGAATTAAAAATTGTTGACATTGTAAAAAATGCAGAGCTCATATATTATTTATGGGATGATGATGATGAATTTGTGGGAATCGATAAACGAGTTTGCGGACTTATACAAATGGTCATGTTAAATAATGAAGTTGATAACACCACATCGTTTATTAATGTTGAAGGTGATATCTTTCCTGATAGTGAATTACCAGTAAATGGACGTAAATTTAGGGGATTCTATTGGCGTGGCGATGAGATTATGCATACTCCTGATGATTTATTCAGTGAAGAAGATAATAATATCGTACTTCCTGTTATAAATGGAGTTAACAATCCTATAGATATAGACAATCCAAACCTAGCGCCAGAAGAGATCACAGGAGAAGCCGAAAATAAAATTGAAGAAAAAGAAGGAGACGATCAGCCCACTAAAGCTCCGACTAAGTCGAATAAAAAGGCAACACTCCCTAAAAAATCACCTTCTAAAGAAAAGGCTGAAGAAAGTTCTAAATGACAGAAGATTTCTTAAAATATCAAGCACAAACTGGACCAACACCATTAAGTGTTGAAGTTTCTCATGCCAATGGATCGTACATATACGACACCAAAGGAAACACCTATTTAGATTTTGTTGCTGGAGTCTCTGCAAACACTTTAGGGCATAGCAATCCAACGATTGTAAAAGCAGTTCAAGAACAAGCTGCTTCCTACATGCACGTAATGGTATATGGGGAATATGTACAAAAACCAGCTGTAGATGTTTCAAAACTATTAGCTGAACAATTACCAGATTCTTTAAGCACTACATATCTTGTAAACTCAGGAACCGAAGCGATTGAAGGCGCCATGAAACTCGCCAAAAGAGCAACAGGAAGAGGAGAAATAATTGGTGCAAAACACGCATACCACGGAAACACCCAAGGTTCTATGAGCTTAATGGGTTTTGAAGAACGAAAACAAGCCTACAGACCATTACTCCCTGGCATTAAATTTATAACATTTAATAGCGAAGCAGATCTTCAAAAAATAACGCATAAAACAGCTGCCGTATTATTAGAAACCATCCAAGGAGGCGCTGGTTTTATAGAACCTAAAAATGATTATTTAAAGAAGGTAAAACAACGTTGTGAAGATGTTGGCGCTTTACTTATTCTTGATGAAATACAGCCTGGTTTTGGACGCACAGGAAAGCTCTTTGGTTTTATGAACTACAGTATAATTCCTGATATTCTCGTTATGGGAAAAGGAATGGCTGGAGGAATGCCTATTGGAGCATTTACTGCGTCGTATGACATGATGGCATTATTAAAGGATGCTCCTAAAATGGGACATATTACTACATTTGGTGGTCATCCTGTAATTGCTGCTGCTGCACTTGCTACATTGAAAGAATTAACAAATTCAACCTTAATCCCTCAAACCCTTGAAAAAGAAAAACTCTTCCGAACACTTTTGGTACATCCTTTGATTAAAGAGATTAGAGGAAAAGGCTTAATGCTTGCTGTAATCGTAGAAAATGAAGAATTAACAAACTTCTTAGTACTTGAAGGAATGAAAAGAGGACTTATCCTTTTTTGGTTATTATTCGAGTCGAAAGCTATACGGATTACACCACCACTAACCATTTCAAATGAAGAAATTGAAGAAGGTTGCACCACCATTTTAGGACTTCTAAATGAGTGGAATAGCCAAAATGTTAACTAATTTGTTAATAACAATAAGGTTTTTGATTCGAACATAACGCTTCAAACCCTAATTTTATTAATGTAGAAATCTAAAAACGCATCGCTTATGCCATTTAGTGCTCACGAAGATCAAGACCCACCGTTAGCAAAGTTTGAATCAATGTTAAAAACAAATGATGTTTATTTCTTTGATTCTGAAGACTTCCAAGAGATAACTCATCATTATTTAGACTCTGGAAAAGTTGCATTGGCTAAAAAAGCCATTCAAATAGGCTTACAACAACATCCTACATCTACAGAATTAAAACTACTTTATGTTGAAATTCTTGTATTTGAAGATCGTTTTGATGCCGCAGAGATTATTCTAAATGAAATTGAAGCTATAGAGTCTTCAAATGAAGAAATCTTTATTCAAAAAGCTAACATATATTCAAAACAAGATAATCATCAAAAGGCAATTGAGCTTCTTCATGAAGCTTTGTCAATGACTGAAGATAATGCCGATATCTATTCGCTATTAGGAATGGAATATTTATTTCTAGACGATTATGAGTCTGCAAAAGATGCTTTTATAAATTGTTTAAATGAAGATTATGAGGATTATGCTGCGCTATACAATGTAATTTATTGTTTCGATTTCTTAGAAGATTTCGATGGGGCGATTACTTTTCTAAACTCATATTTAGATCAGAATCCATATTGTGAAGTAGCATGGCACCAATTAGGAAAACAATTTGTAAGTAAGAAAATGTACAAAGAGGCACTCTCAAGTTTTGATTTTGCTATTTATTCTGACGATACTTTTATTGGAGCTTACCTTGAGAAAGGACGTGTTTTAGAACGCCTAAGACGCTACAATGAGGCTATTGAAAATTATGAAATCACATTAGGGCTAGATGACCCTACCTCATATGCATATTTGAGAATTGGAAAATGCCATGATAAACTTGGTAATTTCGATTTGGCAAAAAAATTCTTTTATAGAACCGTTCATGAAGATCCACTTTTAGATAAAGGCTGGATTGCAATAACCGATTTCTATTACAAACAAGGGAACTATCAAAAAGCTCTTTATTACATCAATAAAGCCATTAATATTGATAGTGAAAATGTAATGTATTGGAAGCGAAATGCTAAAATCAATGAGTTGCTTCATTTTTATGAAGAAGCAGATCTTGCCTACAAAAAAACAGTAGAATTAGGTAACTATGAACTGCAAACATGGATTTCATGGTCAGATATTTTACATAAACTTGGAGAATATGACAGTGCCATCCGAACTTTATTACAAGCACTAGAATTTTATCCAGAACATGCAGATTTAGAGTATCGTTTAGCAGGAATGTATTACCTCTCATCTGATGCTTTAAAAGGAACTTTTCATTTAAAAAATGCTTTAAAACATAACTTTGAAGAGCATGATACTATGGAGATATTATTCCCTGCCGTTTACAACCGAAAAACTGTGAAAAATATAATCCACAGTTTTAAAAACGCATCGCTATAAAATTGCTATTTTTGTTCGAATAAGAACAAAATATGCAAAGATCAATTTTAGATTATTTTATTATTACACTTAAAGGAATCGCCATGGGAGCAGCAGATGTTGTGCCTGGTGTTTCTGGAGGTACTATTGCTTTTATTTCTGGAATCTATGAAGAATTAATAACTTCCATAAATAATATAAGTCTCGAAACACTTAAAATCCTTAAAAAGGAAGGCTTTAAAAAAGCATGGGATCATATAAATGGAAATTTTCTAATTGCTCTTTTCGCAGGTATTGCCATCAGTGTATTATCGCTTGCTAAATTAATAAAATGGCTTTTAGAGTTCCACCCTATTCTATTATGGTCATTTTTCTTTGGATTGGTAGTTGCCAGCATCTTTTTTGTTGGTAAACAGATCACAAAATGGAATCCTCAAGCTATTATCTCTTTTATCATCGGAGCTGGAGTTGCTTATTACATTACAACCCTCCCTCCTATGCATGAAAATGGAGGCGCTTTATATTTATTTTTCTCTGGTGCTCTTGCGATATGTGCAATGATTTTACCAGGAATTTCTGGAGCCTTTATATTAGTTCTACTAGGCGCATATGGACGAATTTTAGAAGCTGTAGACACTTTAGATTTTAAAACAATAGCAATTGTTGGTCTGGGAGCTATTTTTGGATTACTAAGTTTCTCCAAACTTCTTAAATACCTTTTTACAAACTATAAAAATGTTACTTTAGCTATCCTTACTGGTTTTATTTTAGGATCTTTAAATAAAATATGGCCATGGAAAGAAGTTACTGAAATACAGAAATTTGGTGATAAAGTTGTAACGATAACCAAAAGTACGAGTCCGTTTAATTATGATGGCGATCCACAATTATTATGGGCTATAATTTTGGGAATCATCGGATTTTTAACCATCTTCCTTCTAGAAAAGATTGCTACTGTAAAAAAATAAGAATGCAACAGCCAACACGTACACTTCTCGATAAGTTTTTCCTTTTTATCAAGGGATTAGCAATGGGTGCCGCCAATAAGGTTCCTGGTGTTTCTGGTGGTGTTGTCGCTTTTGTTGCTGGCTTTTATGAAGAATTTATTTACTCCCTTCAAAAGGTAAATTTAAAGGCTTTAAAATTACTCCTTAACGGAAGGTTTAAAAGTTTTTACACATATATTAACGGTCGGTTTTTGAGTCTTCTGCTCTTAGGAATGCTCGTTAGCTACTTTAGTATTTCTAAAATTCTAGATTATTTTATTGCCAAAGAAGAGCTCTATGTATGGTCTGCTTTTTTTGGAATGATCTTAGGATCGATACACTATATAGCCAAAGATTTTCATCATTGGAACCGTAAAACAATTATAGGATGCATCATCGGGATAGCCATTGGTGTTTCTATTAGTTTCCTTAATCCTGCTAAACAAAATGAGAATCTATTTTTTGTTTTTTTCTGCGGAATTATTAGCGTTTCTGGAATGACTTTACCAGGATTATCAGGCTCGTTTATTTTAATATTACTCGGTAATTACGTACTTCTATTAGTAGACTCCGTAAATGCTCTTTATGATACTTTTGCTGAAATATTTGGAGGTGATTTTAGCTTTATGGATAATCCCGAGCGCATCGAAATGCTTAAAATATTAGCCGTTTTTACTCTTGGATCTGTAACAGGATTGGTCACACTCTCCCATCTTCTAAGTTTTATTTTAAAACGCTACAAAAATATTGCTACCGCTATTATTCTTGGTTTTATAACTGGTTCTTTAGGAGTTGTATGGCCATGGAAAGAAACCATCTATAGGTTAGACGAATTCGGAGAGATCATGAAAGATTCTGCTGGAGAGAAAATTATTGTTAACTACCAACGCTTT
The DNA here is from genome assembly GCF_021764745.1 of Joostella atrarenae. Classification (GTDB taxonomy): domain Bacteria; phylum Bacteroidota; class Bacteroidia; order Flavobacteriales; family Flavobacteriaceae; genus Galbibacter; species Galbibacter atrarenae. Next base: position 162,693 of record NZ_JAETXX010000004.1, read on the forward strand.
ATACCAAACCTTAAAGACCCTGAAACAATATATGCATTCGGATTTATTATTTTAGGTGTTTTAATTGTCTTAGGATTGGACTGGTATGGGCAAAAAAGTCTAAAAAAATGAACAAGCACTTCGGACTATTAGGAAAGGACATCTCTTATTCTTTTTCTAGTGGATATTTCACCAAAAAATTTGAAAAGCTAGGTCTCACTAATCACTCCTACGTTAATTTCGATCTTCAAAATGTAGAAGAGATAAAAGATGTTTTAAGTAATGATAAAGAGATTGTTGGCTTTAATATTACTATTCCTTATAAAGAAGCTATTATTCCTTTTTTAACTGAAATAGATCCAAAAGCTGAAGAAATCGGCGCTGTAAATACTGTAAAAGTAACAGAAAATGGTCTTAAAGGCTATAACACGGATATTTATGGTTTCCAAAAATCTATAGAACCGCACATTAAACCTACGCATAAGAAAGCACTTATTTTAGGAACAGGTGGCGCATCTAAAGCTGTGAAACATGCTTTAATAGATTTAGGATTAGAATACAAATATGTTTCTCGTTCTGCTTCTGAAGATAAGTATAGCTACGAGATGCTTACCAAAGAAGTCATGCAAGAATATCATGTAATTGTAAACTGCTCTCCCGTAGGTACATTTCCTAAAGTAGATCATAAGCCAGCTATTCCCTATGAATTTCTAACAGAAAACCATTTGGTTTTCGATCTCATTTATAACCCTCCAAAAACTGCTTTTATGAAACATGCAGAAGCAAATGGTGCTAAAGCTGTAAATGGAAGTAAAATGCTCGAGCTACAAGCAGAAAAAGCTTGGGAGATATGGCAAGAGAAATAATAATGCTAGGCTTTAGGCTTTAGGCTTTAGGTAAAATACAAATATTGGAACTGAGCATCAAAACTATCTACTAAACGCTATTAATCTTACAAACTAATTACGCATAAGGGATTGAGCTTTTGTTTGAGCTCTTACAACTTTTCTGTTGTAAAGCGAGTAGTGAAAGCCCGACCGTATATTTTGAAAAAATAAACGGTTATGCCCAAATACTACATATTCAAGGCATTAAAAATCTAATTATTTAAGAGTTCCAAAGAAAAACACTTGGCTAATTTGTTACTTGTTAGTATCTTTCAGTTCGAAAGTATTAACGAACCTTATACATTTACAAAATGTTAGAAGAAAAAAATGATAACCTGCAGCCCGATGCAGACGGAAGTGAAAAGAATAACGAAACTCCAAAAGTTGAAAACCAAGAAGAGACTAAGGAGGTTCCTACGGAAGAAAAGGAAATAAATTCGACTTCCGAGGCGAAGAATGAAGATGATCCACAGAATGAAATAGACGAATCGAATGCTGAAGATGCTGAGGATGAAGGACATAAAGATCGTCATGAAATACCAATGCTAGACTACCATGCCATGAGTATGGATGCTTTGGTGGTGGAACTTGAAAAGTTAGTAAACAAAGAAAAAGTACAGGCTATAAAAAGCCATGTAGACAATATAAAATCGGAATTCGATTTAAAATTCCAAGAGCTTTTAGAGCAAAAAAAGGAAGATTTCTTACAAGAAGGTGGCAACGAAATAGATTTTAACTATACTTCTACTACTAAAAAGGCTTTTAATGACCTCTATGGTGAATATAAAGAGAAGAAAAATCAATATTATAAGAATCTAGAACACCGCTTACAATCTAATTTAGAAAATCGACAAGAAATTATAGAGGAACTGAAAGGCCTTATTAATGTTGAGGAAAATATAAACGATACCTATAAACATTTCAAAGAATTACAAGAAAGATGGAGAAATGCTGGACCGATTCCTCGTGTGAGTTACAATGACGTTTGGCGTACTTATCATCATCATGTTGAGATATTTTATGATTTCTTAGACCTAAACAGAGACCTTCGAGACCTTGATTTTAAACATAATTTAGAGGAGAAAGAAAAAATTATTGCGCAAGCGGAATCGTTATCCGAAATGGGCGATGTAAATAAGGCGTTTAGAGAATTACAGCTGCTACACAAAATCTGGAAGGAAGATTTAGGACCTGTTGATAGAGAGCACCGTGATGATATTTGGAATCGTTTTAGTGCTGCCACAAAAGTAATTCACCAAAAGAGACAAGAGTACTTTAAAAATCAAGATAGCATTCACGAAGCCAATTTATTGGTAAAGCAAGATATTATTAAAAAAATCGATGCTATTACCAAGCAACCTGCAAATAGCCATAGTGGTTGGCAAAAACTTATTAAAGAAGTAGAAAAACTACGTGAAGACTTCTTTAATGCGGGGAGAGTTCCTTATAAAGTTAACGAGCAGACTTGGGCTGATTTTAAAGAAACTGTTAGGAAATTCAATCGAAATAAGAATTCATATTATAAAAATCTAAAAAAGGATCAGCAAGAAAATCTTGATAAGAAGATGGCACTTGTTAAATTGGCGGAATCTTTAAAAGATAATGATGATTGGGATAAAACTACTCCTATCATGAAAAAGATTCAAAGCGATTGGAAGAATATTGGTCATGTTCCTAGAAAATATTCTGATAAGATTTGGAATGAGTTTAAAGCAGCTTGTAACCACTACTTCGATAAGCTTCACGCTAAGAAAAATGAGCATTTTAAAGAAGAACTTGAAGCTTTTGAGAAGAAGAAAGTATTTTTGGATGACTTAAAAGAATATCAGTTATCTGGTGATAAAGAGAAAGATCTAGAGCAGATAAAAGTATATATCGCAGATTGGAAAGCTATTGGTCGTATTCCACATAGCAAAAAGAGTATTGAGGTTAAATTCAATAAAATCTTAGATGCACTATTTAAGAAATTGGATCTTGATAAGAAGAAAGCTGAGCTTATAAAATATGGTAATAAGTTAGATCAATTAGCCAATGCAGATAACGATTCATTGATTAATAATGAGCGTATATTTATCCGTAGAAAAATCGATGAGGAAAAAGCTGAGATTCGACAATTAGAAAACAATTTACAGTTTATAAATGCTGATGAAAGTAATCCGATTGTAAAAGAGGTGATGAAAAATATCGATAAGCACCATGAAGATCTTGAACTATGGAAAGCTAAGCTCAAAAAAATAAAAAACATCAATCAGTAAGAAAAGCTAAACTAAGTTTATACAATACTTAAGCTTGGCAATTAGAATTTACAACTGATTGTAAAATATTTGGTGTGGCTTGTTACATTTTCAAGATTCATTTAACCGCTAGATAATGAAAGTAATTATTTTTTATGTTAAATTTGAAGCTGTAACAAGCCCCTGAATGAAGTATACACCACTACTTATATCACTTTGTTTATTTATAAGCACACATAGCTTTTGCCAAGAGCGAAAGATGGATAGCTTACGTGATAAAATAGCGGTTCTTAATGAATTACCTCCCCAAAAGAAAAAAGACACTTCTTATATAAACCTGCTAAATAGGTATGTTCTTAGTAACTATTATGTAAATAATGATACTATAAAACATTATGCAGATATAAGTTTAAAACTTTCGCAATCTATAAAATATGAATATGGGGAAATAGAATCTCTTATCAACCTTGGGTTTTATGAAAGTGAAATTGGGAATTATAAGAAAGGGATTGAATATGCTCAAAAGGGATTAGAAAAAGCATTAGTATTCAACGATCTTAAAATAATCTTGATTTGCTATAGTAATCTTGCTACTTTTTATGAATATGCTGGAGACATAAAAAACTCTGTTGAATCGAGCTTAAAAGGGATTAGTATTGCTGAAATAAAGACTAAAAAAACAAAAGATGAGCTTCTATATTTAAGTTTATTATATGAAAATATAGGTCTTACCTATGGATTACAACGAGAATATATAAAGGCTCTAGAATTTCTTCATAAGGCGCAAGAAATAAATATAAAAGTAGACAGCAAGTTATCTCAAGCACAAACACTAAGTAATATTGCTAGCTTTCAATTATTAACTGATGAATTTGAAAAGGGAATAGAAAATATCGATAAATCTATCCCTACTTTTATAGAATTAGATTATAAAGACTGGTTAGCTTATGCCTTGAAGGTAAAAGGACAATTATTTGTTCAGGTAAACAAATACGAAGAGGCTCTAGATATCTTCATGGAGTCGCTGTCTTTATATGAAACAGTAGAAGATAAAAGAGAGAAGATTTCGCTATTAAATAGTATTGCCAATACCTACTGTGAAATGCAAGAATATGATCTTGCAAAAATGTATGCTGAAGAAGGATTAGTCTCTGCAAAAGAGCTGAATTCTTTTGAAGATATAAAAGAGTGCTCCCAAACACTCTCTCTAGTTCATAAAAAAATGCTCGATTATAAAACTGCGTTGGAATATCATGAGCAGTTTAAAAATTATAACGATAGCATTTTTAATCATAAAAACACAAAAAGTGTAGCTGCACACGAGGCGCAAATGTCTTTTATCTCCATGGAGAATAAATTGAGACTAGAAAACCAAAAGCAGCACAATAAGCAACGTCTGTTCATGTATTTATCTACAGGCGGAGTTCTTATACTACTGACTGTTTTATTTTTTACACAGCGAAGCAGAAAAGTAGAGCGTAAACTTAATGGGTTATTAGCAAATAAGAATCACGATCTCAAAAAAAGGGAGTTAGAGCTACAGGAACTCAACGAAACTAAGAATAAGTTTTTCTCTATCATAGCTCACGATTTAAGAGCTCCAATAGGCTCTCTAAACTCCTTAATCGATTTATTAAAAGACAATCAAATAAGCCCAAAAGATTTTATGCAATTCGCTCCTAAACTTAGTGAGCAAGTTAAAAGCATCTCTTTTACTTTAAATAACTTATTAGTTTGGGGACAAGCGCAAATGAAGGGAACGGTTTCGAGGCCTTCGCTAAATAATTTACAATTAATTGCAAATAATAGCATCTTACTATTAAAGGAACTTGCTAATAAGAAAAATATAGTAATTACTAATAATATCCCTTATAGCGCTAAGGCTTTTATTGATGAAGACCAAATAAACTTAGTTTTTAGAAATCTAATTAGTAACGCCATAAAGTTTACACCTCAAGACGGAAAGATCATGATTTTTGCTAAGGAAAATAGTGAATTCTGGGAGGTGGAAATTAGAGATAATGGCGTTGGTATCTCCCAAGAAATTATAGATGTTATCCTATCTAAGAAAACACAATTCGGCATTACTTACGGAACAGAAAACGAAAAAGGAACGGGATTAGGCCTTAATCTTTGTAAAGAAATGATAAAGAAAAATAAAGGTACTATGTGGATTGAATCGAAGGTTAATATCGGAACCAGTTTCTTTTTTAAACTTCCGAAAAAATAGGCTAGGCTTTTGGTTTTTGTTTTTTGGTTTTTGGTTTTTGGTTTTTGGTTTAAGATATTGTTAGAAATATTTTAAAATGGGATGTTACAAAGATAAATACTAAGAAATGAGTAAAAGCAAATTAGCAGTTTTACAAATTAACAATTTTGCTATCTTATAAAAAAACTCTTCCCCTTTTATGCAAATTTCCAAAGAAGAAGGTTTTGGATTTTACTTTCTGGTTCTAAGGTGTTTGGTAAAAAATATTAGTGGATATATTTTGAATAATGAATGTTACAAGGATAAATACCATGAACTAAATAAAAGCAAATTAGCGATTTTACTAATTTGCAACTTAGCTATCTCATAAAAACTCTTCCCCTTTTATGCAAATTCCCCGAAGAAAAAGGTGTTGGGCCTTTAGTTTTTAACAAAAGGTATTGGTAGAAATATTTAAATGGGATAACACAAGGATAAATATCGCGAAATAAGCAAAGGCAAATTAGCGGTTTTACAAATTTGCAGCTTCGATATCTTATAAAAAACTCTTCCCCTTTTATGCAAATTCCCAAAGAAAAAGGTTTTGTTTTTGTTTTTGACAAAAGATATCGGTAGAAATATTTTTAATGGGATGTTACAAAGATAAATACTACGAACTAAATAAAAGCAAATTAGCGGTTTTACCAATTTGCAATTTTGCAATTTTAAAATAATTCAATTTCTAATCACTCGACTACTTAAAATACTTCGCTCTTTTAAAAGGAGAGGGACAACTATAGAAAAGAAGACTATTCCATTAAAACGCACTAACATTGATTCGAATAACAGTGCTAGGAACATAAAGTTATTTACTATTGGATATTTTCTTTAGCTTAACATCAAAGCTTTCATAAATAGAATTCTGACTCTTATATTCAGGAACCAACTTCTTCATTAATAAAACCATTGACTCAATTTTATTGTTACGAGCAGCCTGAATTATTCGCTCTATATTTTCATTAATAGCGACATAATTATCCGTATACTCTTTCCCTATCATTATTTTTTCGTGATGAGTAGCGTTGGTTTTCTCATTATTACTCAACAATTCTTCAAATAATTTTTCTCCTGGACGAAGACCTGTAATTTTAATTTTGATTTCTTTATCTGGAGTGAATCCAGCAAGACGGATCATTTTTTTGGCTAAATCTAGAATCTTAACAGGATCGCCCATGTCAAATAAAAATATCTCTCCACCCCTACCCATTCTTCCAGCTTCTATTACTAATTGACAAGCTTCAGGAATAGTCATAAAATATCTAATGATATCTGGATGTGTAATAGTAACTGGTCCACCTTTTGCAATTTGATCTTTAAATAACGGGACAACTGAGCCATTTGAGCCTAAAACGTTACCAAATCTAGTCGTAATAAATTTAGTGCAATTTGGGTTAATTCTATTTTCTTGATAATATAAAGACTGCACATACATTTCTGCAATACGCTTGGATGCCCCCATAATGTTAGTAGGATTAACAGCTTTATCTGTAGAAATCATAACAAACTTCTCTGCCTGATATTTTAGAGCCAAATCTGCCAAATTTTTAGTTCCTTCAACATTTACTAATGATGCCTCTGTTGGGTTATTTTCAATTAAGGGAACATGTTTATATGCAGCTGCATGAAAAATAACATGAGGACGACAACTTTTAAAAAGAGCAGTAATTCTATCTTTGTTACGTATGTCTGCTAATACAACTTCTAACTTTAAATTTGGATGTTTATTAGCAAGCTCTAAATGAACGCTATGTAAAGGTGTTTCGGCTTGGTCTAAAACATATAATTTTTCTGGATTAAATAAAGCAATTTGCCTTGCTATTTCACTCCCAATAGATCCTGCACCGCCTGTAATTAAAATTCTTTTCCCTTCAATATCCTTAAGAATAGAAGATAAATTTAAATTAATAGCTTTTCTAGGCAATAAGTCTTCAATTTGAATAGCTTCAATTTTTGAAGAAACCTTTTCATCTTCAACATCAGAAACCAATGGAGCCATAAATACATTAAAGTTATTTTGAATACAATCTTCTACAATTCTATTTTTCTTTTTTAATGAAATTGTAGTATCCGACAATATAACTCCTTCAGCTTTATGAAAGCGCATTAATACAGAAATACGTTTACTTAAATGTATTATTGGTTCTCCTAAAATTCTTTTATTGGTATTCTTTTTATCCTCTGTTATAAAACCAACCACTTTAAATCTAGATGGACTTTCTACTTTTAAAGCATTAGCAATAGATACAGCATTTTGATTTATCCCATAAATTAACACATTAATCGCATCTTGCTCTTTAATAGATCTTATAAAAAATTCAAAAAATTGCTTTATAGCAATTCTAAAAACAAAAAGTAATGAAAATGAAATTAAAAAATAAAGTATGAGAAATGATCGTGGCATTAAATAAGCACTTGTTTTAAAGTAAAAGCCATAATTTATTGACATGACAACTATAAAGGTAAAAATAGATGCTAGCAAAATGCGAATAGCATCAACAAAACCTGAATGCCTAATTAAACCAGCATAAGTTCTAAATATTACAAATGCCAAACTGTTAACAGTTAATACTGTTAAAACAATTAAATTTAAATTAGATTGAATCTGAATTAGAGGCTTATCCATCTGTGCAACAAGCATTGATAACACAAGGGCTACCAAACATATACACACATCAATAAAAAAAACTCCCCATCTAGGTAAAAAACCTAATTTAGATAAGTCAAACTTATCTTTAATATTATAAGACATAATAAACCACAATTACGTATTACAAACATACAAATTTTTCTACAATCTTTTGTATTCGTTCTCTATCTTGACCATTTAAATTCGAGCCAGAAGGTAGACATAATCCCCTCTCAAATAAATTTTCAGCAACTTTATCACCATAGTAATTACAGTTTATAAAAACTGGTTGCATATGCATTGGCTTCCAAAGTGGCCTTGACTCTATATTCTCTTCAATTAAAGCTAGCCTTAAGTCCTCTCTACTAAAACCTGCTACATCTTTATCAATTAAAATACAGCTTAACCAATGATTAGAAAAGAAATTTTCGTTTGGCTCTTGAAATACTGAAACACCTTTTACATTTTTAAACAAGTTTTTATAAAACTCATTCATCTCTCGGCGGAGTGAAACATGTTTAGATAAAACTTCCATTTGACCACGCCCAATACCAGCTGTAACATTGCTCATTCTATAATTATACCCAACCTCTGAATGTTGATAATGAGGAGCATCATCTCTAGCTTGCGTAGCTAAAAAAATTGATTTCTCTTTAGACTGTTTATTGTTACAAACAATAGCTCCACCCCCGGATGTAGTGATGATTTTATTCCCATTAAAAGATAAGGCTGCAAAATCTCCAAATGTACCGCACATTTTTTGTTCATAAGAAGAACCAAGAGCCTCTGCAGCATCTTCTACTATAGGAATTTCATATTTTTTAGAAATTTCAATAATAGCTTCCATTTTAGCTGGCATCCCATATAAATGTACTATTATCATAGCTTTAGGCTTTTTATTGTTTTTTATTCTATCAATAATTGCCTTTTCTAATTGGTTTGGACATATATTCCACGTCTCTTCCTCACTATCAATAAATATAGGAAAGGCTCCTTGATATAGAATTGGGTTTGCCGAAGCCGAAAATGTCATACTTTGGCATATCACTTCATCTCCCGCTTTAACTCCTAGCTGGATTAATGCTAGATGTATTGCTGAAGTACCAGAGACTAATGCACCTACTTCTTTTTCAGTAGCTAAAAAACTCTTCAGATCTTCTTCAAAACCTTTTACATTAGGCCCTAACGGTGCAATCCAATTGCTTGCAAAAGCTTCATCTATATATTTTTGTTCTCCTCCTCCCATGTGAGGTGATGATAACCATATTCTATCTTTCATTCTTATATTTTATTATTTTTCCTGGATTACCTACTACAACAGCATAATCAGGAATATCTTTAATAATTACAGCTCCTGCACCAACAGTTACCCACTTTCCAATTTTAACATTAGGAATCACTACGGCTCCAGCCCCTATATGAGTTCCTTGTCCTATTTTAACACCTCCTGTAATGGTGGCATTTGGTGAAATATGTACAAAATCTTCCACAACACAATCATGCTCAACTAAAGACCCTGAATTAATGATACAATGTTTCCCGATAGAACTACTTGCATTTATAACTGCATTTACCATTACACATGTCCCTTTATCAATTTTTGACTCAGATGAAATGACTGATGAACTATGTGCAACTGTTATGTAAGAAAAATTTGCACCTAACTTTTTTACTACTTCCATTCTCGTAGCATTATCTCCAATGGCAATAATAATTTGTCTATTAATGCAACTAGTCAATTCATTTTTCACTGGAATTCCAGATACAAAATCGAGTTTTGAAAAATCATCATAAATCTCATCAACTATGTAATTAGTAGATGTTTTTACAATATCTAATATGACTTTAGCATGTCCACTAGCGCCATATATTGCACATGATTTATCAATTTCTTCCATTAAAAGCCTCTGTTGTTTTCATTCCTTCCTTGCTGATTCCTTCGCGTTTAAATACTTTTTGTATTGTTAAAAAAATAATTTTCATATCCAAAAGGAAAGATATATTGTCAACATAATACACATCAAGCTTAAACTTCTCGTTCCATGAAATGGAATTTCTACCATTTATCTGTGCCCAACCTGTTATACCAGGCCTAACTTCGTGTCGCCTTTTTTGCTCTTCATTATAGAGATGAAGATATTGAGGTAATAAAGGTCTTGGTCCTATCAAACTCATATCGCCTTTTAAAACATTAATTAACTGAGGTAATTCATCTAAAGATGTTTCCCGAATGAACTCTCCTATTTTTGTTAAGCGTTGCTCATCTGAAAGTAAATTGCCATTTTCATCCTTCTCATCTGTCATAGTCTTAAATTTAATAAGCTTAAAAAGTTTTTCTCTTTTACCAGGACGCTTTTGAATAAAGAATGGATTGCCTTTATTTACTAATAACAGTAAAATAAATACTAATATTATAACTGGGATAAAAATTATAATAGATAATAAACTGGTTAAAAAATCGATTAATCGTTTGAAAAAAGACTTATACATGCTTTAATAACTAGTTTATCAATATTTTTTCAAACTTATCTACTAAATTATCCATATCATGATGTTTGATAACATATTTACGACCTCGCTCTCCCATCTGAATTAACTCTTGTTCTCTTTTATTTTGTAGCTCACTTATTGCATTTAATAAATCTACTGGAGAATTAGGTGGAATAGAAATACCTGCATCTGCTTCTTGTACAGGATCGTTTCCTGCTTTACATGAAAAAATTATGGGCTTGCCAGACATTAAGTAATCAAATAATTTATTTGAGCTAATCCCATACTTAAATACAGGAGAATCTTCTAACCCAAAAAACAGCACATCAGCATTGACTAATTCTTGTGGAACTTCATTCTTATTAATAGCATCTAAAAATTCAATATTTTTTAATTTCCGTTCTTCAACGGTATTTACTAAACGTTGTTTTTCTTGACCTTGCCCAATAACTTTAAAGAATACATCATTTCTATTAGAGTTCGTTAACTCACTTGCTGCATCTATCAATAATTCCAATTTATTAGCACGTCCAATTACTCCTGCGTATAAAACTGTAAATTTCGAATTCTTTTTCAATGGATAAATATTATCAAATTTACCTGTATCTACTCCATTAGGTAGCCAATATATTTTATCCTCAGGAACACCTTTTCCTATAAAATATTGCTTTGAAGCAGGTAATAGAGTTATTATTTTTTCAGCCTTTTTGTATAAAAAAGTTTCTAACTTAGAAAACAACAATATTAATGGATGATACTTATTTACACCTAAATCTATTAAAGTTTGAGGCCATATGTCTCTAACTTCCATAAAAAATTTAGCCTTTTTAATTTTTGAAGCTTTATAGGCACCATATACTGAAAACAAATGGACTGAGGATCCTACTATAATATCAGGAGTTTGAATACGATTGTTTCTCTTCACATAATCTACAAACTTCTTTGTATACGAAAGCATATTAACAAAACGCTTCCAATTATTTTTCTTATACTGAAATGTTTTAAACCATACAAAATTAACCCCTTCTATGATTTCTTCAATATAATTCTCATTCTCGTATTGCTTAAAGTCTTGAAGTTTTTGATAATGAAAACTTGATGCAAAAATAGTTACCGTATGGCCTTTCTTGACTAATCGTTTGCATAAATCAATATGCCTAGTCCCTCCTGGCATATTAGGTGGTAGCGCATAATGATTTACTATCCAGATGTTCTTTCCCATAGTGTATCTACAATATTTTTGGCTGCAAGACCATTTCCATACAGGTTTATATTAAAAACTAATTCTCGTTGACTCAATATCCCAATAGCATCTTTAATTTTTTTTGAGTTTGAACCCGCTAATATATTAACATTATTCTCTATAAGCTCTACCCATTCGGTTTCATCTCTTAATGTTACACATGGAGTGTTAAAGAAAAAGGCTTCCTTTTGTAACCCTCCACTATCTGTTATAACCAATTTTGTCTTGTCTAATAAGTAAACCATTTCTAAATACCCTACTGGCTCTATGACTGTGATATTTTTTAAATCAATATTATATTGTTTTAGTTTCACTTTAGTTCTAGGATGTAAAGGAAAAATTATCTGTGTATTTTTAGCTACATCCTCTAATGTTTCAAAAATCTCCCTAAGTTTAACTTCATCATCTGTATTTTCGGCTCTGTGAAGCGTAATTAAAATAAAATCATCTTCCAAATCTACGTTCTTAGGTTTTTTAGCTAATTTCTTATAAAAAATAGCTGCATCTTCCATTACATCTCCAGACAAAACCACTTTTGCATTTAGGTTATCGTATCCTTCGTTCTTCAAATTTTTAAGCGCTGTATTTGTTGGGCAAAATAGAATGTTACTTATCCTATCGGTTAAAATTCTATTAATTTCTTCTGGCATTTTATCATTAAAAGAACGTAAGCCTGCCTCCACATGTACTACTCTAATATGTAACTTTTTAGCCGCTAGCGCTCCTGCTAAGGTAGAATTAGTATCTCCATAAACCAAAACCCAATCTGGCCTCTCTTTTAGCAACACTTCTTCTATTTTCTCTAACATTTGACCTGTCATAGCTCCGTGAGACAACCCATTTATGTTGAGATTGTAGTCGGGTTTTGGTATTTGCATTTCTTCAAAAAATATGTCACTCATATTCGTGTCAAAATGCTGCCCCGTGTGAACTATAATCTCTTTAATCTCTTTACTTTTTGCAAACTCCCTGCTCACTACAGCTGCTTTTATAAACTGTGGTCTTGCTCCAACTATGGTAATTACTTTCATATATTAAGTTTCTTATTATTCAAAAACGCACTACTAAAATCGTTATGATTTAATTTGATTTTTAATCGTTTCCAAATAAATATGATACATCTCTTTTACATTATTATCCCAATTATATTTGTCCTCTACAATTTTCCTACCAGCTAATCCCATTTTTTTTAAAATATCAGGGTTTAAATATAAATATTCTAACTCATCAGCAATAGCTTGAGAATTCTTTGCTGGTATTATTATTCCAGATTTATCGTTCTGAACAACTTCAGGTAACCCCCCAACATTAGAGGCAATCACAGGTAAACTACATGCAGATGCTTCTACAGCAGAGACTCCAAAACTTTCACTATCCATTATACTAGGGATTACACAAACATCCCAAGAGTACATATATTTTGGTAGCAACTCATTCCTAACCCGTCCATGAAAAATAACATTTTCATCTACACCCAAACTCTTTGATAAATTTTTCATTTCATTTAACAATGAACCATCTCCTATGATATGAAGTTCAGCATCGTGATATTTATCATTAAGAATTTTAAACCCTTCTATTAAATATTGAATTCCATATTTAGTTTCAATATTTTTAGCAATTCCTATAGTATACTTATCACTATTCTCTTTTGCTTTCCCCGTAAATAAATCAATATCAACTCCAAATGGTACAACTTTAATTTTTTCTTTAGGGTAATTGTACAATTTTAAATATTGTTCTTTCATAACATTACTTGTTGATGTTAATACTGTAGCATTTTTTGTCACTCTCCATATTAACTCCTTATGTAAAAAGCTTTTATTAGGAAAATCATAAATATCACTCCCCCACATAGATAGTATATGTCTATTTTTCTTAATATTAACAGAAAGAAAAGATAAGGTTCCATAACCAGACAAGAAATGTGTATGTATCAAATCATAATTTTGCTTTTCTATAATTCTTCTTAACCTATTATAATTCAAAAGATAGCCTAATGGAGCTTTGTACTTTAGTTTATGAAATATTATTCTATCATCTATTTTATCAATTAATTTATGAGAACTAGCTATATGTAGTTCGTCTACGTGATTCACCAAACCATTAATCCATCTGATAGTATGAATTGAGTTAATTGGTGCTATAATTAAAATTTTCATCTTTTTATAAAATTTCTAGAGATTAACACATTAAAAAATAAGCTTATCAAAATAAAAACATAGAAGATAATATTCTGATAATATAAATCGAACCACCCAAAAAATAAGCCTATCCCCAAAAAAGAATATAGAATTAAGCTAAAAATATTTTTTTTCAATAAATAAAAGATGAAGCATCCATAATTAACAAGTGAAAAAATAAAAATTATCAAGAAAAAATTGAACAATCCACTGTTTATATATATTGTCCCAAAAAAATTTGATACATTACTCCCTCTAAAGTAAAGCTCATAAATATTTAAAAAATTTGAATTTATAGGATTTATTACAGGATCTCCTAAGAGATTATTTATCAAACTGTTAAGTGGATTAAAAATTTTATAAACTTTCCCTCCTATTTGTAAATCAGATTTCAGGTACTCACTAAGGCCTATTAATCCAGACCACAAGTAATTAAAAAAATGTGTAAAAATGAAGCTAAACTTAACTTTCGATCCTAAACTAAAATAATATGAAATAGCAAAAAATGAAAATCCAAATAAAGCTATTAAGATGATTTTTTTTAACATTTTCTTAGATATACCTTTTTTATCATTTAACATTCCATATCTTACTATTAATCCAGCAAGTACGGGTAATAATAACCATCCTTTAACTTGGTATAATAAATTAAAGATTAAAATCAAAAAAATAGCAACAATTGAGAAGAGCTCCCTTTTCTTTACTTTAATTACTAAATAAATTAATAAATACCTTAGCATTATTAAACTGTAACCAAAAATGCCTCCACCAGCAAAGCTAGTTGCGAACTCTTCATTTGATATGTTTGTAATTCCATATTTTTTAACATTTAAAAACAAGGAACATAACATTAAGAAAATAAAAAAATAAGCGATTATTAATACAATTGTATGAAGTCCTTTAATACGTATATTATAACCTCTAATTCCTTCAAAAGGATTCTTAATTGTTTTCTTTAAGAAGATCTTAGCATTGAACACCCCTACAATCCAAAATATAAATGTCCCTACATTCCAAAACAAAACACTTAATCCAGAAATTTGTTTGAAAAATAAATAGCGATGTAATAATATATGAGAAAGTAAGACTAATAAATAAGGGAAAGTTAACATTACTGCAGGCGTATAATAAGTACCATATATTAACTTATCTACCTTAGCGTACATATAAAATTGACCACATAATATAGCGAATAGTAATATTACCATTTGTGCTTAAATATAGTATTTATAAATTTTTTATGTGTAACTCTATTTAACCTCAATGCATCTAAAAATAAATTATATGTAAATTTACTTGCGTTAACTAAACTCATTTTTTCTTTTATTATTAAATAAATGAAGTTATAATTTAAAGCTACTACTACTAGAAAAAACCATGAGACATTCATATTATTCTTTCTTGTATTAATAAATCTATTTAATAAATGTATATAGCGTTTCCCTTTAGCATTTACATCTTCTAGACTACCCCCCACTTTATGATAAATCAAAGAATTCATTGCACATCCCATCTTTTTATTCATATTTCTTAAACGCAAAGAGAATTCAAAATCTTCTTCACCAAAAAAATAATCTTCTGTTAACTTTCCAAGCTCATTCGGATTAAATAACAATGCGCAACCAGTTACAAAAGTAATTAACTTAAGGTCTTTTTCCTCTTCTATTGTATTAATATTAGTATTATCATAATAATATTTTTTCCAGAAACCCCACAAAATAAGCCTCCCTCCACAATTCCAAATATAGTCTTTTCTACCTTCATAACGAATTTGAGGTGTTAAAGCAGCATATTCTGGATTTTCTAATTTATGCTTTAATAAAACATTTAAAAAATTTGGTTCAACCACTGTATCGTTATTTAAAAGAAGTACATAATCACAATCTTCATTAATGGCTAATTCTATACCTATATTACTTCCTTTTGCAAAACCAGAATTTTCCTTATTTAAAACCATTACAAGCTTCTCATGCTTTAAGTAGTCTCTATCAGAAGTACTTCTTTCTAGGTTTAAACCTAAATCTATCTTACCATAATTCAAATAATACTCATCATTACTTAAATAAGTTGTAATCTCTTGGACTGAATTATCTCCTGATGCATTGTCTATTAATACAACTTTAAAATTACGATATTCAATCTTACTTAGTGATCTTAAACAATCAATTGTATCCTCTGGAGAATTCCAATTAAGAATTATAATATGGACTAATGGGCTTTTATTCATTTTAAACTATATAATTTTTTAAAAAGGTAAAAAAATAAAAAAGTTTCTGAAACAGAAATAGCAATAGCAACTCCTTTATCATCAAATAAATTAACCCCTATTACTGCAAGTATTATGGCTAAAGTGCCAGCCATGAAGACTCCTTTTACAAAATATTTTTCATATCCTAAATTTACTAAGCCTACTATACCTACTACATAACTTAAACATCCAAAAAAAACTAAAGGGCTTAATAATTTAATATCCAAAATTGATAAGAGATATTTGTCATCAGTAAAATATATTATTATTGATGGTAATACCGTAATTATTAATAATACAAAACAAAACAAAACTAAAGCGTAATTCTTAATTATTCTTAATAAAATAGCTACTTTTACCTTAACATTATTCTCTTCACTAAATCTATGCGCAATATAGGGGAAAAGACTTTGGGCTACAGGATTCAATATCCCTTGAATAACCCTTACAATCTTCTCTGCTGCAGAATAAAAACCAACTATCTCATAATTCAAAAACACTCCTATTATAATCGTTCCTGATTCTCTATAAAGACTCATTCCCAAAGTTGAAAAGAACAAACTACGACTTCCCTTCAACCGATCTATCACCCCTTCCAATTCTATCTTTAAAATCCTAACGCCTATAGTTTTATGAGCTATAAAAGAACTTACTACTCCTGATATTATGAATCCTAAGCTTTGAATATTCATTAATAAGCTTAAATCATCACCTCCATTAATTACAAAAAAAATTGTGCATATCATTACTAACTTTGGTATTACAGCTCCTATAGTAACAAATTGCATCTTTTCAACTCCTTGAAACAAAAAAGATGGCGTAAGAATTGTTCCAAGAACAATACCCAATCCATTTAATAAAAGCAATCCAATTTCTTCAAACCTACTAGTAGTAAGAGTTACTAATAATACAATTGAGATACTGAAAACTGCTAACAATATCCTTATACATAAAACTTCACTAAAAACTTTAGATAAATATATTTTATCATTTCTATTAACAGATACATCTTGTGTAGCTGAAAAATTAAACCCAAAATTAACTATAAGAAGTATATATATTATTATGGAATAAGTAAAAGCATACTTTCCATAATTTTCTACCCCCATTACACTTATTAAATATGGTAAAGTTATTAATGGAGTAATAAGGTTTACTACATTAAGAATAGATAATGATAAAAAGTTTTTTATCAAATTAATATATGTCTTAGAAAAAAAATTAATCTCCACTATAGCTTATTTATATTCCATTTTTTAATTTTTTTATCTCTTGATGAAGTAGCAAATAATGAATCATTTATCCGCTGAATCTTATAGATAATATCTTTATGAGCTTTTACTTTATTCTCGATTTTGTTTTTAGATATGTCTAACACAAATATATAACCATCCCAGTCTGCTACAATCATTTTTGCATTATTAATAAAGCAAATATCCATTATAATATTATCTTCAAGTTGAATTGTATTATGACTCAAATCTTCCATATTAATATTAATAATCTGACCATTATCATTATACATATAGATATAATTACCTTTTGAAATAAAGCCCAAAATTTTATTTGCCGATGCAAATAACTTTTCACTTTCCCCATTTATAATCTTATATAATTCCCCTCCATCATTACAATAATATAGCACCCCATTAATATTAGTAACCTGCCTTATTATACTTCCACCTTCTCTAAACATATCAACTTTATTTCCTTTACTATCATATGAAATTAAACTTCCATCTTTATAAGACACTATAATAGACAATGGATCTTTCTCTATTGAATAGTAGTCATAACTTATTATTGGAGATCTTTTTGTGATATGATAAATATGCGTATACTTTGATTTTAAAAAATCATATCTTCTAATAGCCCCAAGATCAATTTTATAGTTGTTTGCTAATCCACTTAAAATATGATCAGATATACTAAAGTGTAAAATATATCCCCCTAGATAAATATTTCTAATGTTTCTTCCTTCAACCGAAACTTTCACAAAATCTTTATGGGTATAATATAAAGTATCATTCACTAATTCAAAATCTCTGATTGGTAAATCAGATTTCAATATTTCTTGAGTTTGCGAATATAATGACCCCCAGAAGGAAAATATAACACTAATTATTATTGTATTTCTTAAACGAGCTACTAACATATAATCCACAAATTAAAATTGGTAGTACCCCCCAATGCCTATACATATAGGATTCTGTAAAACCACAAATAAAAACTATCATTAAAAAACCTAAATACTCAAATTTATTAATTTTCCCAAGTAAAGGATAAACAAACACTGTTATCATTAACAAAAGGCCTATAATTCCTGTTTGAATTAACTGAGATAAAAATATATTATGACTATTGACTCTACCGTCCATTAAATTATATTTAGTTTCAATAAAAAAGGACTGACTTAACTCATAATACTCATTACCCAAACCATAACCAAGTATTGGCCTCTCTGTAAATAAGTAAAAAGATGACTCCCATATCTGAAAACGCTCATTTAATGCCCATAAAAAGGATGTTTTTGTATGGTCTACATAATTAAGATAATAAACTAAAATCACAAAGACTATAATGCTAATAAAGACTATAATAATTTTTTGATAATTACTCTTTAAGGAAACAAGAAAATTATATCCAATAATTATCACTAAAACTAATATTGATGTACGAGATCTAATTAATATTATAGAGGTTATGAAAAGTAATATTAGAAAAAACTTAAAGCTATCATTCCTGTAAAACAGATAATTAATACAAATTAAGATAAACATCGAGATATATACAGGGTGTATACCTAAAATATCCTCAATATTAGAATAATTAAAACTATAGCCATAATAACAAAGTCTAAAAACTCCAATTATTAGAGAAATCAAAATACCTACAAATAAATAAATAAAGCAATCTGTGCTTGTTCTTAAATTTGTTCTTTTTTTAATGCTTAAATCGTAAAATGGTATAAATAAAACAGGTAAATATTTGAGCAAAATATTTAAACTAGGACCATCTTTATTTGCGTAATATAAAGCGCTAAAAATCAGATACAAAAACAAAACGCAGGATATAATAAAATAACGTTTTATTTCTAAGGTGACATCTTTTCTATTAATTAAAAAGGCAATAAGTCCATAGATAAAAGACAAAGCTAGCGTAATACTACTTAAACCAACAGTAATAGGAATTAATAAAAGCGTAAGGTAGAAAAATAAATTGTTTTCAAGTAGTTTATCTTTTAAGAAAGTTATCATCCTAGAATACTGTATTTAGGACGTTTAGCAACTGTTTTGTAACTATTATCCTTTATCACTTCTATTGAATTAAAAGAATTATCTTTAAGTATTTTTCTTGCAAATCCATACCATGTCATTCTCTCCTTATCACTAAAATGATAAATACCATATCGTTTATCCATCAAAATTAAATATATTATAAAATTTGATAAAGTTTCAGTGTTTGTCGGACACCCTTCCTGATTATCAGTAATATATAACCTCTCTCCCTTTCTAGCTTTTTCTAAAATTGTTTTATAAAAGTTTTTACCAAAATTTTTACTGTACAACCATGAAGTCCTTACAATATAATACTTTAACAGACTCTCTTTAACATATAACTCTCCCTGTAGCTTAGATTTACCGTATACATTTATAGGGTTTGTTATATCATCCACACAATAAGGCTCACTTTTTTCACCATCAAAAACATAATCCGTTGAAATATGAACTAAAGTAATATTATATATTCTACAAGCATCTGCCAAGTATTTAACTCCATCAGCATTAACTAAAAATGCTTTCTTAGGCTCTTTTTCTGCTTGCTCAACATTGGTATAAGCTGCACAATTAACACAATAATTTGGTCTGTGCTCTTTAAAAGCTTTAACTATAGAATTTTCATTTGTAATATCTAATTCATATGAATCACAAAAAACAAATTCTACGTTCTTATAATTATCTTTATTCTCCCGAATTGTTAGTCCCAATTGTCCACTTGCTCCGGTAACTAATATTTTAATCATAATCGTGCATTTTTCAATTCTGGCAATACAATATCTTTAGGTGATAGCAAAAGCTCTTCTTTATCTAAGACCCAATCAATATTAATTGAAGAATCATTATAAATTATCCCTCCCTCTGCTTCTTTATTATAATAATTATCACATTTATAAAAGAATTCTGCTGTATCACTTAATGCAACAAATCCATGTGCAAAACCTCTCGGAATAAATAATTGTTTTTTATTTTCTGCAGATAATTCCACAGCTACATATTCACCAAAAGTTTCTGACCCTTTTCGTATATCTACTGCAACATCTAAAACTGCACCTTGCAAAACTCTAACCAATTTTGCCTGCGCATGCTCTCCTAACTGATAATGCAATGCCCTTACAACTCCTTTTCTCGAAAAAGATTGATTATCTTGTACAAAGTTAATCTTCTCTCCTATCGCCTTATTAAATTGATTATTATTAAAACTTTCAAAAAAATATCCCCTCTCGTCTTCAAAAACACGAGGTTTAATAACAAAACATCCTTTTAACTTAGTTTCTGTAATTTCCATCTACCTTTGCTCTTTCAATAATCCCAATAAATTCTTTCCGTAACCACTCTTCATCAAAGGCTCGGTTAACGCAATAAATTCATCCTTGCTTATAAACCCCATTTCATAAGCAGCTCCTTCTATGGCACCTATTTTAAGACCTTGACGCTCTTCTATCACTTCTACAAACTGTGAGGCCTGCATTAACGACTGAAAAGTACCTGTATCTAACCAAGCCGTTCCTCGATCCATAATACTAACTTTCAGTCTACCCTTTTTTAAGTATACTTTATTTACATCTGTAATTTCTAACTCTCCTCTATGACTAGGTTTTACATTCTTAGCAATCTCAACTACCTCATTGTCATAAAAGTAAATTCCTGGCACTGCATAATTTGACTTAGGCTCTGTAGGTTTCTCCTCAATTGATACTGCTCTACCTTCTTCATCAAACTCAACAACTCCATAACGTTCAGGATCATGCACATGGTAGGCATAAACTATACCTCCTTCAGGATCATTATTATCTTTGAGTAATTCACTTAATCCAGTCCCATAAAATATATTATCTCCTAGAATGAGCGCTACTTTATTATTTCCAATAAAATCCGCTCCTATTATAAATGCTTCTGCTAATCCATTGGGATTTTCTTGTACAGCATATTCAAAACAACATCCATATTTTTTCCCATCCCCTAATAAGTCTTTAAAAAGAGGTAAGTCTTTCGGTGTAGAAATAATCAACACCTCGTTAATTCCTGCTCTCATTAACGTTGAAAGTGGGTAATAAATCATTGGTTTATCATAAATAGGCATAAGTTGCTTACTTACTGATAAGGTTAATGGATGTAACCTTGTTCCTGAACCACCGGCGAGAATAATTCCTTTCATTGTGTTATGATTATAAGTTAATGTTGAGTTTTAGATTGTTAATTATATTGCTTCTCATAATACTTCTGATATTCTCCAGAAGTAACATTTTTTAGCCATTCTTCATTATCTAAATACCAATCGATCGTTTTTGCCAACCCTTCTTCAAAAGTAACTGACGGCTCCCAACCTAACTTTTTATTTATTTTACTAGCATCGATAGCATAGCGTAAATCATGACCTGGACGATCTTTTACATATGTTATCAATGCTTCAGACTCCCCTTTCGTTCTTCCTAACTTTTCATCCATCAATTTACAGAGTGTTTTCACTAGGTCTATATTTTTCCACTCATTGAAACCGCCTATATTATATGTTTCGTGATTTTCACCTTTATGAAATACTAAATCAATAGCAATTGCATGGTCTAAAACATACAACCAGTCGCGTGTATAGTTTCCATCACCATATACTGGCAATGCTTGTTTCTGAATGATATTATTTATAAAAAGTGGAATTAATTTCTCAGGAAAATGATTTGGCCCATAATTATTTGAGCAATTACTAATAACATATGGTAAACCATAAGTTTCTCCATAAGCTCTAACAAAATGGTCTGAACTTGCTTTAGATGCAGAGTAAGGTGAATTTGGATCGTAGGATGTTTCTTCTGTAAACAAACCTGTTTCCCCTAAAGATCCATATACTTCATCAGTACTTACATGATAAAAACGTTTTCCATCATAATCCTCTCTCCATAAATCTTTTGCTGCATTTAAAAGATTCATTGTCCCAATAACATTTGTTTTAACAAAAGCCAAGGGATCTGTAATTGATCTATCCACGTGGCTTTCTGCTGCTAAATGGATGACCCCATCAAATTTATATTGCTGAAATAAATCGTTAATAAAATTAGCTTCGGTAATATCTCCTTTTACAAAAGTATAATTAGAAGCTTCTTCCAGATCCTTTAGGTTCTCCAAATTCCCAGCATACGTTAATGCATCAAGATTTACAATCTGCACATTAGTATATTTATTAACAAATAACCTCACTACATGGGATCCTATAAATCCAGCCCCACCCGTTATTAATAAATTCATCACCCTATAATTTTAAAAATTTATGACATTCCCCTTTCAACCCAACTGGCTTTGAATTTCTGATATTATGAACAATATTAATTGCTGTTTTAGCAGCATCTAATCCGTAACCTTTCCCTTCTAAAATATCTTTATAAACTAGCGTATGTAAGTCGGTAAAACCACCACTAAACTCTAATTCTTCACCATCAATTGTAATAGACCTAAAAGTAGTTTTCCCTTTTTCTTTTACTTCTTTAGGGAGATATTCTGCGTTTATTGATAAAAACCAACGCACTCTTGCGTTTTCAAACTCTAAATAACCAGCTGCTCTATCATGTTCATGCACATGTACTATATTTTCTTGAACATCTCCAAATATCCAAGACAACATATCGTAGAAGTGGACTCCTATGTTTGTAGCAATTCCTCCAGACTTATTAACATCTCCTTTCCAAGAAGTATGATACCAATGTCCTCTAGACGTCAAATAAGTTAAATCTACTTCAAACTTTTCATTTTTCTTAGAATTTGCTACTTTTTCTCTTAACGCAATAATACTAGGATGCACTCTTAATTGTAGAATGTTGAATACTTTTTTCCCTGTATTCTCTTCTACTTTCTGAAGCTTATCTATATTCCAAGGATTCAACACCAAAGGCTTCTCACAAATTGCATCTGCCCCACTTCTTAAAGCAAAACGAATATGAGCATCATGTAAATAATTTGGAGAACAGATACTCACATAATCTAAATAAGTATCCTTTTCATACTTTAACTTTTCTATATGTCTATCAAACCTTTCAAATTCAACAAAAAAATCTGCATTTGGAAAATAAGAATCTATAACTCCAACACTATCTCCTTTATCATAGGCTGCTAACAGATTATTATTTGTATCTTTAATAGCTTTCATGTGTCTAGGAGCAATATAACCTGCTGCTCCAATTAATGCAAAATTCTTCATTCTTTATAATAAATTTAAAAGGTTGGTTGTTATATATTTAATTTCTTCTTCAGTTAGATAAGGATTCATAGGAATACTCATAATCTCTTTTGAAACTATTTCAGAAATAGGAAAGTCTCCTTCTTTATAATTGAGATATTCAAAACACTCTTGTAAATGCAACGGCCTTGGGTAATGAACAGCTGTAGGAATACCGTTTTGCTTCAACTCTTCTTGTACTTCTTCTCTATTTTTTACACGTATTGAATATTGAGCCCAAACAGAGGTCTTATTATCCTGAACAATAGGGACTATCACATCTGATGCTTTTAATAGTTGTGTGTATAGGTTTGCAACATACTGTCTTCTTTCTACATCTTTACTATAATGAGAAAGTTTAACATCCAGCACAGCAGCCTGGAGCGTATCTAAACGCCCTCCCATACCAATATATTTATGATAATAACGTTCTGTTTGACCGTGCAACCTTAGACTCTTTATTTTTTCAGCTAAATGATCATTGTTTGTAAAGACCGCTCCACCATCTCCAAAACATCCTAAAGGTTTGGCTGGAAAAAAGCTTGTACAACCTAGCTTGCTAACATTACAACTTTTCTTTCCATTATATGTTGCTCCAAAGCTTTGAGCAGCATCTTCTATAACAACTAAATTATGCTTTGATGCTATTTCATTAATTGCATCCATATCTGCCACTTGTCCATATAACGAAACTGGCATAATAGCTTTTGTTCTTGAAGTAATTGCGGCTTCAATTTTAGATGGATCTATATTATAACTTTCCTCATCAATATCAACAAAAACAGGCTTTGCCTTCAAAAACGCAATGGTTTCCGCTGTAGCAATAAAAGTAAATGGTGTTGTGATTATTTCATCTCCTGGCTGGATATCTATCGCCATCATAGCCAATAGCAATGCATCCGTCCCAGACGAACAAGAAATACTATGTGAAGCGCCTGTATATTTTGATAAATTAGTTTCAAAATTAGTTACAACTTCACCCATAATAAAACTTGAATTATCGATAACTTCTGCTATTGCAGCATCTATCTCCTTCTTATGCTCTTTATAAGCTAAACCTAAATTAGCAAAATCTATTTTCATCAATAATTACTTTATACGTTTAACCGAATCATTTTCCAAGATATACTCTTGATTACTCTCTATACATACAGCCTTATTACTTTCTTCAAAATCTAAACGATGACCATACTCACTAACCCATCCAATTTGCTTTGCTGGATTACCCACTAATAATGCATAATCTGGAACTTCTTTAGTTACAACAGCCCCTGCTCCAATTAGAGCATATCTACCTATAGAGTTCCCGCAAACTATAGTAGCGTTAGCTCCAATAGATGCACCTTTTTTAACTAATGTCTCCGTATAACTATCTTTTCTAACAATAGCACTCCTAGGATTAATAATATTTGTAAAAACCATTGAAGGTCCTAAAAACACATCATCTTCACAAATAACTCCTGTATAAATAGATACATTATTCTGAACCTTAACGTTATCTCCCAAAACAACTTCTGGAGAAATGACAACATTCTGTCCTATATTACATTTTTTCCCTAAAATACTATTAGACATAATATGAGAAAAATGCCATATTTTAGTAGCTGCACCTATTATGCACCCTCCATCTATAACCGCTGTTTCGTGTACAAAATAATTAACCTTATCCATAATGTGATTTCCAATTATAAGCGATCCGTTACTAATTCTTTTGGCAAGAAACTTTTAACATCATAAATCACAGTATTATCATTAGATTTTAAAGCTTTATAATCTAACATCTTAAACTCATTATGACCTACAGCTAATATAATTGCTTCATATTTGGACTTCAATTTATTTACCAAATCAACTCCATAATATTTCTTAACCTCATCTTTATCTGCATAAGGATCATATGTATCTACTTTTACTCCGAAACTTATCAATTCATCAATTACATCAACAACTCTAGAATTCCTAACATCCGGACAGTTTTCTTTAAAAGTAACTCCTAAAATTAAGACTTTAGCATTTTTAACTCGCAACTCATGTTTAACCATAAGCTTCACTACATTATTAGCTATAAAAACTCCCATATTATCATTAATCCTTCTTCCCGACAATATAACTTCTGGATAATACCCTAAACTTTCTGCCTTATGGGTTAAATAATAAGGATCCACTCCTATACAATGCCCTCCTACTAAACCAGGTCTGAATGGCAAAAAATTCCATTTACTCCCAGCCGCCTCTAACACTTCTAATGTATCAATACCAATTCTATCAAAGATTAAGGCCAATTCATTAATCAATGATATATTCAAATCTCTTTGTGTGTTCTCTATAATTTTAGACGCTTCTGCTACTTTAATACTAGAAGCCTTATGAGTTCCTACTTCTATAATTACATTGTACAGATCATCAATAACCTGAGCTATTTCTGGAGTACTCCCCGAAGTAACTTTAACAATATTATGAACTCTACGTTCTTTATCTCCTGGATTAATTCTTTCAGGAGAATACCCACAATAAAATCCTTCGTTATACCTAAGTCCACTCACTTCTTCTAGAACAGGAACACACTCTTCTTCTGTACAACCGGGGTAAACAGTGGATTCATATATAACAATATCATCTTGGAGCAGATATTTTCCTACTATCTTACTTGCAGAAATTATCGGAGTTAAATCTGGCTGCTTAAACTTATCAATTGGAGTAGGCACTGTGACTATATAAACATTACATGAAGACAAGTCTGATTCTTGAGAACTGTAATTAATTTTCTCAGAAACTTTAATCAAATCTTCAGAAGAAACCTCATCAGTTACATCTTCATTATTTTTAAGTTGATTAACTCTAGTAGAATTTATATCAAAACCTAATACATCAAATCCTTTTTTTGCAAATTCTGCCGCTAAGGGAAGTCCAACATAGCCTAAACCTATGATGGCTATCTTAAAATCATCTATTTTCATCTTAGTTGATTGCTTTTAAAAGAGCAAAAATACAATAATCCCCTATTTAACCAAGTGATTTCTTTCTCAATATCATAAGCTTTGCATTAACACACTATACTTTGGTCTTGTCGCTAAGGTCTTATAACAATTGTTTTTAGTGATTTTCAAGCCTTTGAGATGATTTTCTTTAATAATTTTTTTTGCAAAACCCAACCATGTTAAAATTTCTTCATCACAAAAATGATGAATCCCGTAATACTTTTCTCTATCCTCTCGTAATATTAGCATCAAAATATGCCCCATGAGGCTCTGAGTATCTGTTGGACAGCCAGTTTGAGCATCGGTAATAAAAAGTTCTTTTTCTTTTTTTGCTTTTTCTAAAATTGTTCTGTAAAAATTCTTTCCAAATTCTTTACTATACAATCATGAAGTACGAATAATAAAATACTCTTCTAATTGCTCGTGAATAAATTGCTCCCCTCTAAGCTTAGATTTTCCATATTCATTAATAGGATTCGGAAGGTCATCTATCCTATAAGGTGTTGATTTACTACCATCAAACACATAATCTGTTGAAATATGAACCAACGTTACTTTATGTGATTTACAAACTTGAGCTAAATTTTTAACTCCCTCAGCATTTACTAAAAAAGCTTTTTCAGGTTTTGCCTCTGCTTGCTCCACATTTGTATATGCAGCACAATTTATACAGTAATCAAACTTATACTGGTTAAAAACACTCACTATTGAATATTTATCGGTAATATCTAATTCCTTTGAATCACAAAAAATAAATTCAACACCTTTATAATTGTCTTTATATTTCTGAATAGTTCTACCTAGCTCACCATTAGCACCTGTTACTAATACTTTAATCATAGTCGTGCATTTTTTAACTCTGGTAATTCCATATCCTTAGGTGATAATAATAATTCTTCTTTATCTAAACCCCAATCAATATTAATTCTAGGGTCATTATAAATTATACCTCCCTCAGATTCTTTAGCATAATAATTATCACATTTATAGAAAAACTCTGACGTTTGACTAAGCGTAATAAAACCATGGGCAAATCCTCTTGGAATAAATAATTGTTTCTTATTTTCTGCAGAAAGTTCCATTGCAATATGTTGCCCAAATGTTTTAGAGTCTTTTCTTAAATCTACAGCTACATCCAATACTTTTCCTTGTAAAACTCTTACCAATTTCGCCTGCGCATGTTCTCCTACCTGATAATGCAATGCTCTTACCACTCCTTTTTTAGAAAAAGATTGGTTATCCTGTACAAAATTAACCTTTTGTCCTATCGCTTTATTAAATTGATCTTTATTAAAACTTTCAAAGAAATAACCTCTTTCATCATTAAAGACCTTAGGCTCTATTATAAAACAACCTTTTAGTTTTGTTTCTGTAATCTTCATTTAACACCTTAACGTTTAAAACTTAAAAATCCTCCTTTTGCCCTTGCTTTTCGACCATCCCTTCGACCTAGCCTTCGACAGGCTCAGGCTGACACACACATTCGACTGCTTCACTTGGCCTTCGACAAGCTCAAGATGACAATCTACAATAAAATAAATTTAGAATAAAAGCCTAAACAATGTTATGTTAAACTTTTCGAACCACATTATCTTGCTTACCAACACATCATAAACTCAGGGCGATAATCTACAATAAAATAGATACAAAAATAACACTCAATCTATGTCATGCTGAGACTGCCGAAGCATATTCTCTTACTTACCAACACTTCATAAACTCAGAGTGACAACTTCTATCAAAATAAATTCAAAAATAATAACTCAATCTATGTCATGCTGAGACTGCCGAAGCATATTCTCTTACTTACCAACACTTCATAAACTCAGAGTGACAACTTCCATCAAAATAAATTCAAAAATAATAACTCAATCTATGTCACGCTGAGCCTGTCGAAGCATATTCTCTTGCTCACCAACACTTCATAAACTCAGGGTGATAATCTACAATAAAATAGATTCAAAAATAACAACTCAATCTATGTCATGCTGAGACTGCCGAAGCACATTCTCTTACTTACCAACATTTCATAAACCCAGAGCGACAACCTACATCAAAATAGATTCAAAAACAACAACTCAATCTATGTCATGCTGAGCTTGTCGAAGCATATTCTCTTACTTACCAACATTTCATAAACCCAGAGTGACAACTTCCATCAAAATAAATTCAAAAATAATAACTCAATCTATGTCATGCTAAACCTGCCGAAACATATTCTCTTACTTACCAACCATTCATAAACTCAGAGTGACAACTTACATCAAAATAGATTCAAAAATAACAACTCAATCTATGTCATGCTGAGCTTGTCGAAGCACCATCTTTACCATATTCTGTATAGTTTTTAGAGAACTTCACTAAATTATCCCAATTTTCTTCTATTAAAGCTTTCTTTTTTCTTCTACTCCAACCCTTAAGCTGTTTTTCTTTTTCAATTGCTATATTAACATTTGTAAATTCAGCAAACCATTTGATCTCTAAAGGTCTTCGATTGTATGTATAAGCAGAAGGATATATTCCTACATTATGCTCATATAATCTTTTATTGAGATTGGAGGTCATACCAATATAATATGAATCATCTGAGCATTCCAAAATATATACATAATAGATTTTCATATTTTTAATATTTAGATGTATTAATAGTCCTTCGACCTGGCCTTCGACAAGCTCAGGCTGACATACACATTCGACTGCTTTAATTGGCCTTCGACAAGCTCAAGATGACAATCTACAATAAAATAAATTTAGAATAAAGCCTAATCATTGTCATGCTAAACCTGCCGAAGCACATTCTCTTGCTTACCAACCATTCATAAACTCAGTATGACAATCTACAATAAGATAGATTTAGAATAAAAGCCTAATCATTATCATGCTAAACCTATCGAAGCACATTCTCTTGCTTACCAACATTTCATAAACTTAGGGTGATAATTTACAATAAAATAAATTTAGAATAAAAGCTTAATCATTGTCATACTGAACCTGTCGAAGCACATTGTCTTACTTACCAACATTTCATAAACTCAGGATGACAATCTAGAATAAAGTAGATTTAGAATAAAGCCTAATCATTGTCATACTGAACCTGTCGAACCACCTTACCTTGCTTGCCAACATTTCATAAACTAGGGTGATAATCTACAGTAAAATAGATTCAAAAATAACAACTCAATCTATGTCATGCTGAGCTTGTCGAAGCACCATCTCCATCTTTACCATATTCTGTATAGTTTTTAGAGAACTTCACTAAATTATCCCAATTTTCTTCTATTAAAGCTTTCTTTTTTCTTCTACTCCAACCCTTAAGTTGTTTTTCTTTTTCAATTGCTATATTAACATTTGTAAATTCAGCAAACCATTTGATCTCTAAGGGTCTTCGATTGTATGTATAAGCAGAAGGATATATTCCTACATTATGCTCGTATAGTCTTTTATTGAGATTGGAGGTCATACCAATATAATATGAATCATCTGAGCATTCCAAAAGATATACATAATAGATTTTCATATTTTTAATATTTAGATGTATTAATAGTCCTTCGACCTGGCCTTCGACAAGCTCAGGATGACAATATACAATAAGATAGATTTAGAATAAAGCCTAATCATTGTCATGCTAAACCTGTCGAAGCACATTTTCTTGCTTGCCAACGTTTCATAAATTCAGAGTAACAACTTACATCAAAATAGATTCAAAAATAACAACTCAATCAATGTCATGCTGAGCTTATCGAAGCACATTCTCCATTATTATTTCAGCAAACTTAATAATTTCTTTCCGTAACCGCTCTTTACTAACGGCTCTGCCAAAGCTATAAACTGTTCCTTATTTATATACCCCATTTCATAAGCGGTAGCTTCTATCGAACCTATTTTCAAGCCTTGCCTCTCTTCCAACACCTCTACAAACTGCGAAGCCTGCATCAGCGATTGAAAAGTACCTGTATCTAACCATGCCGTACCACGATCCATAATACTAACCTTCAATTTTCCTTGTTCGAGATATACTCTATTTACATCTGTTATTTCTAACTCACCCCTTTTACTTGGCTTGATATTTTTCGCTATTTCTATCACCTCATTATCATAAAAATAAACCCCAGGAACAGCATAATTTGATTTTGGCTCTATTGGCTTCTCTTCTATAGAAATTGCTCTTCCTTCGTCATCAAATTCTACAACTCCATATCTCTCAGGATCATTTACATGATATGCGTAAACTATGCCACCATTTGGATTATTATTCTCTTTAAGTAACTCACTTAACCCAGTCCCATAAAATATATTATCTCCTAGAATCAATGCCACTTTATCATCACCTATAAAATCCGCTCCTATAATAAAAGCTTCTGCTAATCCATTTGGATTATCTTGAGTTTCATATTCAAAACGACAACCGTATTTCTTTCCATCTCCTAACAAATCTTTAAATAACGGCAAATCTTTTGGAGTTGAAATAATCAAAATTTCCTGAATTCCCGCACTCATTAAAGTAGATAGCGGATAATAAATCATAGGCTTATCGTAAACTGGCATAAGCTGCTTACTTACCGCCAATGTTAACGGATGTAATCTAGTCCCTGAACCTCCAGCGAGAATAATTCCTTTCATTTTTTTGTTATATTGTTACTAAGTTATGCTGTTAAACTATTTATTTAGCAGTATTCTGTGTTTCTATGTTATGTGAGCTTATTAAGACATATAAAAACTTTACTTGCTGTTCGACCTTACCTTCGACAGGCTCAGGTTGACTAATGTAACTAACTCTCTTCTAGTAACCCCAGAAAACACCCTCAATCATTATCATGTTATGCTTACTAAATCACGAATCCCTTCTTTACCATCCCTTTGAGCTTACCTTCGACAAGCTCAGGTTGACAAACCCTAACTAACTCTCTTCGAGTAACCCCAGAATAAGGCCCTTAATCATTGTCATATTGTGCTTACTGAAGCGCGAATCCCTTCTTTACCATACCTTTGACAGGCTCAGGTTGACAAACTCTAACTGACTCTCTTCTAGTAAACCCAGAATAACACCTCAATCATTGTCATGTTGTGCTTACTGAAGCACTAATCCCTTCTTTACCATACCTTTGAAAGGCTCAGGTTGACAAACTCTAACTGACTCTCTTCAAGTAAACCCAGAATAACACCTCAATCATTGTCATGTTGTGCTTACTGAAGCACTAATCCCTTCTTTACCATACCTTCTAGCTTACCTTCGACAAGCTCAGGTTGACAAACTCTAACTAACTCTCTTCGAGCAACTCCAGAATAAGCCCCTCAATCATTGTCATGCTGAGCTTGTCGAAGCACACTCACCTATCTTTTAATAGACTTTGGGCGACTACGAAACCTCATACTGCTTTTAATAATATCTCTGATATTCTCCAGAAGTAACATTTCTAAGCCATTCTTTATTATCTAAATACCAATCGATCGTTTTTACCAACCCTTCTTCAAAAGTAACTGATGGCTCCCAACCTAACTGCTTATTTATCTTGCTAGCATCGATAGCATAGCGTAAATCATGACCTGGGCGATCTTTTACATATGTTATCAATGCTTCAGACTCCCCTTTCACCCTTCCTAATTTCTCATCCATCAATTTACAGAGGATTTTCACTAAGTCTATATTTTTCCACTCATTGAAACCGCCTATATTATATGTTTCGTGATTTTTACCTTTATGAAACACTAAATCAATAGCAATTGCATGGTCTAAAACATACAACCAGTCGCGTGTGTAATTTCCATCACCATATACTGGCAATGCTTGTTTCTGAATGATATTATTTATAAAAAGTGGAATTAACTTCTCAGGAAAATGATTTGGTCCATAATTATTTGAGCAGTTACTAATAACATATGGTAATCCATAAGTTTCTCCATAAGCTCTAACAAAATGGTCTGAACTTGCTTTAGATGCAGAGTAAGGTGAATTTGGATCGTAGGATGTTTCTTCTGTAAACAAACCTGTTTCCCCTAAAGATCCATATACTTCATCAGTACTAACATGATAAAAACGCTTTCCATCATAGTCTTCTCTCCATAAATCTTTTGCTGCATTTAAAAGATTCATTGTCCCAATAACATTTGTTTTAACAAAGGCTAAGGGATCTGTAATCGATCTATCCACATGGCTTTCTGCTGCTAAATGGATAACTCCATCAAACTTATATTGCTGAAATAAATCGTTAATAAAATTAGCTTCAGTAATATCTCCTTTTACAAAAGTATAATTAGAAGCACCTTCCAAATCTTTTAGATTCTCCAAATTCCCAGCATAGGTTAACGCATCAAGATTTACAATTTGTGTGTTGGGGTATTTATTTACAAACAAGCGCACTACATGAGAACCGATAAATCCAGCACCTCCTGTTATTAAAATTGTATTACCACTTTTCCCTATCATACTTCAAATCTACTACAATCTTTCTGTTACCAATTCTTTAGGTAAAAAACTTTTTACATCATAAATAACTGTTCGGGGGCTAGATTTTAATTTTTCAAAATCTAATTCTAAAAACTGATTATGACCAACAGCTAAAACAATAGTTTCGTAACGTTCTGTAATTTCATCTATTAAGTCTACACCATAATACTTTTTCACTTCCTCTTTGTCTGCAAAAGGATCATAGGTATCTACATTCAATCCAAAACCTTCTAATTCTTCAATAACATCTATAACTCTTGAGTTTCGAACATCAGGACAATTTTCTTTAAAGGTTATTCCTAACACCAATGCTTTTGCATTTTTTACAGGGAGCTGAGTTTTCACCATCAATTTAACGATTTTATTAGCTATAAAAATCCCCATATCGTTATTAATGCGTCGTCCTGATAATATTACCTGCGGATGATATCCTAATCGTTCTGCTTTGTGCGTTAGGTAATATGGATCTACACCAATACAATGCCCCCCTACTAACCCTGGGCGGAAAGGTAAAAAGTTCCATTTTGTACCTGCTGCCTCTAATACTTCTACAGTGTCAACTCCTATTCTATCAAAAATTAGCGCTAATTCATTTACCAATGAAATATTAATATCACGCTGTGTATTTTCAATAATTTTAGAAGCTTCTGCTACTTTAATACTTGATGCCTTATGCGTTCCTGCAGTAATTATAGCGTTATATAATTTATCTACTTCCTCTGCAATCTCTGGAGTACTTCCGGAAGTTACTTTCATGATATTTGGCAGTCTACGCTCTTTATCTCCTGGATTAATACGTTCTGGAGAGTACCCGCAGAAAAAATCCTGATTAAAAACTAGTCCACTTGACGCCTCCAAAACAGGCACACAGTCTTCTTCTGTACATCCTGGGTATGTAGTCGATTCATAGATTACAATATCTCCTTTCTTAAGATATTTCCCCACCATTGTACTTGCAGAAATTAAAGGCGTTAAATCAGGCTGTTTAAAGTCGTTTACAGGCGTAGGAACTGTTACTATATATACGTTACAATCTTCTAAATCACTTTCATCGGAACTATACGTAATCCCCTGGACACTTTGCAAATCTTCATCTGCAACTTCATCAGTAACATCCTTTCCTTCTTTTAATCCTGATACTCGTTTTGTATTTATATCAAAACCTATTACTGAAAACTCTTTTCTAGCAAATTCTACTGCTAAAGGAAGCCCCACATAACCAAGGCCTATTACTGCAATTTTATATTTATCTTTCATCTATTTATTTTTGTAGGTTTATTGATGTTAAGAAACCCTTTTACTAACATTTTATACAAATAATCGCAAAATTATTTCTCTAATCAATTCTAATTATTCGTAAAAATAGAACTTCTTATTCATAATATTCAATAACAGAAATAGGAATAAAGTTAAAAAAACTATAAGGTTTCCATTATTTATAAAAACAAATAGGCAGGAAAGTGACTAGCATAACGCTCACTTTCCTGCCTACTTTATGTATTTTAAACTCTAAGAGCTATACAATCATTCCTGCAGCTACCGTTTGATTGGTTGCTGGATCTATTAAAATTAAGCTTCCTGTCATTCTATTCTCACGGTAAGAATCGTACATTAAAGGTTTTGTAGTTCTTATTTTTACTTTGCTAATATCATTCATATGAAGCTCCTTATCATCATTTTTTCTAGCTAACGTATTGATGTCAATTTTATAAATCACCTCTTTGATCATTGCCATCTGCTCATTCGATGTGTGACGAACTACATATTTTGTTCTCGGTTTTGCCGATTCATTATTCAACCAACATAACATCACCTCTAAATCTTGAGAAGACTCTGGTTTGTTTTTGGTGCGAACAATCATATCCCCTCTGCTGATATCAATATCATCTTCTAAAGTAATAGAAACCGACATTGGTGCATATGCTTCGTTTAATTCTTTTTCAAAGGTATCTATAGATTTAATTTTAGATGTAAATCCTGAAGGCATTACCGTAACCTCATCTCCTTTTCTAAAGATTCCGCTAGAAATTCTCCCTGCATAACCTCTATAATCACGATGTTCCTCACTCTGTGGTCTCAATACCGTTTGCACAGGAAAACGCCCATCCACCTTATTAATATCACTACTAATATGCATTGTTTCTAATGTATCTAGTAAAGGAGATCCTTGATACCAGTCCATGTTTTTAGAACGATTAACAACATTATCGCCCAACAAAGCACTGATAGGAATAAAGCGTACGTCTTTCACTAGTAATTTAGATGAAAATTCTTCAAACTGAGCAATAATATCATTATAAACATCTTCTTTAAAATCTACCAAATCCATCTTATTGATACAAACTATAAGATGTGGAATTTGTAGTAATGACGCAATAAATGCATGACGTTTAGTTTGCTCAATAACTCCATGACGCGCATCTACCAGTATTATTGCTGCATTTGCTGTAGACGCTCCCGTAATCATATTTCGTGTGTACTGAATATGCCCAGGTGTATCTGCAATAATAAACTTACGCTTTGGAGTGGTAAAGTATCTGTATGCCACATCGATGGTAATTCCTTGCTCTCTTTCATCGCGAAGGCCATCCGTAAACAAAGCTAAATCTACCCCTGCATGTCCTTTTTTCTTACTAGTGGTTTCTATAGCCTCCAACTGATCTTCGAATATAGATTTTGAATCGAATAATAATCTTCCGATCAAAGTACTCTTTCCATCATCTACACTCCCAGCAGTTGTAAATCTTAATAATTGATTGTTATCTATTTGCATTATTTCAGGCTTTAGGCAATAAGCTCTAGGTGTTAAGCTATTAGCTTCTTGCTTAAATTATATAATTTACTTTTTATTTCATTAATTTTTAAAGTCAGCATATCAAAAATATCTTTAGAAATATACTTTAAATCCTTAGAAAGGAGAATAAAATACTCCAACTCATGCGCTGACCCTAAACAGATTTGAATAAATCTATTAAAATCTTTATCAGATCCTCGACCACAACCCTCACTAAAGTTTGATGGTATCGAATAAGCTGCTCGTTGCATTTGAGATATCAATTGAAATCTTTCCTCCGTTGGAAACCCTTTAGTCACCTTATATATTTCTAAGGTAAATTCATGACTAACATTCCAAACATTATACTTTTTAAAATCTCTCATACATAATTACAAGCCTAATGCAAATTAGCATATTGCATAGAGCTTAAGACCCAACTAAAAATACCCTTGTCGCTTTCTGTCTTCCATGGCGGATTCTGAACGCTTATCATCAGAGCGATTTCCTCTTTCTGTTTGTCGCATTGCAGAAACTTCTTGCGCTACTTTCTCTACTGTATCAGCATCGCTTTCTATTCCTCCAGTAATGGTAATATCTCCTAATGTTCTAAAGCGGATTTTCTTAGTCACCACTTCTTCATTATCATCTAATTGCAAGAATTCAGAATGTGGAATCCATGAATTACTTCGCCAAACTACTTTTCTTTCGTGAGCAAAATAAAGAGAAGGAATTTCTATATTCTCTCTGCTGATATAATTCCAAATATCCATTTCCGTCCAGTTACTTATTGGAAAGGCACGAAAATGCTCTCCTTCAAATTGCTTCCCATTAAAGAGATTCCACAATTCTGGTCGCTGATTTTTAGGATCCCATTGCCCAAAATCGTCTCTATGTGAAAAGAAACGTTCTTTAGCTCTCGCTTTTTCCTCATCTCTACGTCCACCACCAATGGCACAATCCACTTTATTCGCTTCTATAGCATCCAATAATGTGGTAATCTGCAATGCATTTCTAGTTGCACTTTTTCCTTTCTCCTCAGCAACACGCCCTTCATCGATAGATTCTTGAACCGAACCTACAATTAATTGCACACCAAGACTCGCTATCAAATCATCACGAAACTTAATCGTTTCAGGAAAATTATGCCCCGTATCTACATGCATCAATGCAAATGGAATCTTTGCTGGGTAAAATGCTTTTTTTGCTAAATGGGTTACCACTATAGAATCTTTTCCCCCTGAAAATAATATTACAGGGTTTTCAAACTGTGCCCAAACTTCACGCATTACGTAAATGGCTTCCGATTCTAACTCGTCTAAATAATTTAAATAATACTTACTCATTCTTATTTGAGTTCTAACTGATCCTTAATTTCTAAATATATCTTTGCAACAGCTTCTTCTGCGCTGTCGTTTTCTGTAATTTCAATATCGGCATTTTCTGGAGCTTCATAAGGAGCATTTACCCCTGTAAGATTTTTTATCTCTCCCTTTTCTGCCATTTTATACAATCCCTTTTGGTCTCTTTTTTTACAAATTTCAAGACTGGTATTCATATAAACTTCGACAAATATATTAGGTTTTATTGTCTTTTCTACATATTCTCTATCTTTTTTGTAGGGTGATACAAAGCTTGCTAAAACTACAACCCCAGATTGGAGTAATAAATTAGCTGTTTCTGCAACTCTACGCACATTTTCAGAGCGCGCTTCTGCACTAAAGTCCAACCCTTTACAAAGTCTACCTCTAATATTATCTCCATCTAAAATAATAGTTCTAATTTTTTCAGAATTTAATTTTTGTTCAAGCGCATCTGCCACCGTAGACTTTCCAGAACCCGATAATCCTGTAAACCAAATAAGCAAAGAGCGATGTCCATTTAATAAATTTCTATCCTCTTGAGTTATCTTAAAGTTATATGGAAAAATATGTTGCTCCATCAATTAAATCTTATTCTTTCTTTTATTTAAACCGAAGTTTATTTTATACCAAGTTCGCTCATGGAAGTAATATAAAATCATCTTCGTAATAACCTCGGCTCCTCCAATTTTTAATCCCGTAAAAGGATCGCCAGAAATAACCCAAGCTAATATCATTGTATCTAGAGTTCCCAACAAACGCCAAGTAATAGTTTTAAATAAATGCCTCCTTTTACTATCTGGGACATTGGCTTTAAACCATATCCGTTCATGAAAATAGTAAAGCACCATTTTTGTGACCACCTCAGCTAATCCAATTTTCAATCCCGTAAAGGGATCTCCAGAAATAATCCACGATAATATTATCGTATCTATTGTTCCTACAATACGCCAAGTTATCGCCTTAGCAATATGTCTTTTTCTTGATTTATCTTGCATTTAATTTACAATAAAAGAAGGATTTACCAACTCTTTTTTATTATACAATAATCGTTTTTTTGAAACAGCATCTACTACTTTTAGTCCTAAAGCACTACAAATAGCATCGCCAGCACATGTATCCCACTCCATAGTTGGTGAAAATCTAGGATAGATAGACGCCTTCCCATCCGCCAAATAACAAAATTTTATTGAACTTCCGATAGACACAAAAGATACTTCCTTGCCTGATTCTTTGATTTTGTTGATGTATTTTTCCGTTTCTGAAGATAAATGAGACCTACTCCCCATCACTTTCACTACTGAAGTATTTCTCTCTTTTCCTGACAATGGAGTAGCCTTATCAAGGAAATCAATTGAAAAATTGAATGTATTTATTTTATAGGCTTTTCCTTCTGAAACAATTCCAAAATACAAATCTCCAGAAACAGGCACATAGATAACACCCATTATAGGCAATCCATTTTCTACTAGCGCAATATTCACCGTGAACTCTCCATTTCTCTTAATAAATTCCTTCGTTCCATCAAGAGGATCTACAATCCAACAACGGCTCCATGATTTTCTTTCCTCAAATTCAGCTATATTATTCTCTTCGCTGATTATTGGAATCTCGGTAGGTTTAAGGTGTTTATTAATAACTGCGTTTGCATTTTTATCTGCTAGAGTAATCGGAGACGCATCGTTTTTTTGCTGAATCCCAAAATCATCTTGATCATATATCTTAAGAATCTCAGCTCCAGCTTCAATTGACGCCCTAACAATAATATTTAAAAGTGATCTTATATCGTCCTTCATTTAATCAATGTCTTTATACCATTCTTCAAAAATACTATAATTGGTAGGCACAGCAAGTTATTTTTTTCTATAAAGCAAAGTGTTTATGTTATATATGGGTGTTAGGTGTTGGCAAATTAAAATTTTAAATCTCTGCTGAAATAATCAACAAAGGAAACATCAAATAACTACATCATATAAACTGCTATGCACTAGATGCTAAAAACTGACTAGCTCACAAACAAAAAATGACCAGAGAAAGCTCCAGTCATTTTTTATAATTCTATATTTATATTACCATTTAGAACGGCATATCGTCTTCTTCAAAATCATCATTCATTGCACTTCCAAAAGCTTCTTTTGCACTTGGCAATTCTTTTGTTGTAAATGGATTTTCATCTCCTGAATTCATTTTTGATTGAAATTCAAAAGGAGAGTCGAAATCATCTAAATTATCAAACTTACCAAGATTCCCGATAAATTTAAGTCGGATGTTCTCTAATCCACCATTACGGTGTTTTGCAATAATAAATTCTGCTTGCCCTTGTGTAGGACTTCTTTCATCATCATCCCACTCATCAATTTTATAATATTCAGGACGGTAGATGAAAGATACAATATCGGCATCCTGCTCAATCGCTCCAGATTCACGAAGATCGGAAAGTAACGGTCGCTTACTCCCTCCACGAGTCTCCACAGCACGCGATAACTGAGATAACGCAATTACAGGAACACTAAGCTCCTTTGCCAATGCTTTTAAGTTTCTAGAAATTGTAGAAATCTCTTGCTCTCGATTTCCTCCTTTCTGACTCCCTCCAGCGGTCATTAACTGCAAGTAGTCAATTATTATCATCTTGATTCCATGCTGAGATGCTAAACGACGTGCTTTTGCTCTTAAATCGAAGATTGATAATGATGGCGTATCATCAATGAATAACGGCGCAGATTCTAACGACTTAACCTTCACATTAAGCTGCTCCCACTCATGCTTTTCTAATTTACCAGTTCTTAACTTTTCTGAAGATAATCCTGTTTCAGAAGAAATTAAACGAGTAATTAACTGTACAGAGGACATCTCCAATGAAAAGAATGCTACAGGAATATTTGAGTTAACAGCAATATTCCTCGCCATAGAAAGCGTTAATGCCGTTTTACCCATACCAGGTCTTGCCGCCACAATAATTAAATCACTTGGCTGCCAACCTGAAGTTAATTTATCAAGCTTATCGAATCCAGATGGGATTCCACTAAGCCCTTCTTTATTAGAAATCTCTTCAATCTTCTTTTTTGCCTGAATAACTAAACTCTGTGCAGATTCAGAAGATTTCTTAATATTTCCTTGTGTTACTTCGTATAATTTAGCCTCAGCATTATCTAAAAGATTAAAAACATCAGTTCCTTCATCATAAGCATCTTCAATAATCTCACTTGATATTTTTATAAGGCTACGTTGGATGTATTTCTGTAAGATAATACGCGCATGAAACTCAATATGCGCCGAAGAAGCCACTTTTTTTGTCAGCTGAATGAGGTAAAAATCCCCTCCAACAGCTTCAATTCTTTTGTTTCGTTTTAATTGAGCGGAAACTGTTAATAAGTCAATCGGCTCGGAAGTTTCAAAGAGCTGAACTACAGCTTCATAAATATATTTATGAGCCTCTTTGTAAAAAGCATCTGGATGAAGTATATCGATAATTTCATCAACTCCCTTTTTATCAATCATCATAGCTCCCAATACAGCCTCCTCTAAATCAATGGCTTGCGGAGGTATTTTCCCTTTCTCCAGCTGAATCACATTAGATTTATCAACTCTTACTCCCTGTCTTGGCTCTACTTTTTCCATGAATGCGAATGTATATAATTGTAATCTGAAAAGAGGTTAAATAGCATAGTAGGTTTTTAACTGACTATAAACAATTTAACTGTTGATAACTTTCATTTCTTGTTAATAAAGGTAAAAAAAACCGAAGCGTAAACTTCGGTATTAACATTAAGGTAACAAATACAAGGGTCTAACCTTTAAAGACACCCATATTTGCATATTTATCCATACGTTGTGCAACCAAATCTTTTGGGGATAACTTTTCTAACTCCTCATAAACAGTTGTAATATATTTTGCAACCGTTTTAAAAGTAGTCTCCCTATCAGAATGCGCACCTCCAAGAGGTTCTTTAATAATATCGTCTACGAGATGTAATTTCTTCATATCAGTAGCCGTTAATTTAAGCGCATCTGCTGCTTGTTCTTTATACTCCCAGCTTCTCCATAAGATAGATGAACAAGATTCTGGAGAGATTACAGAATACCAAGTATTCTCTAACATCATTACTTTATCTCCAACACCTATTCCTAAAGCTCCTCCAGAAGCACCTTCTCCAATAATCATTACAATAATTGGTACTTTAAGGCGTGTCATTTCCAATATATTTCTTGCAATAGCTTCTCCTTGCCCTCTTTCTTCAGCTTCAATTCCAGGATATGCTCCAGGAGTATCGATTAAAGAAACTACAGGAATCCCGAACTTCTCCGCCATCTTCATTAATCGCAATGCTTTACGATATCCTTCAGGATTTGCCATACCGAAATTTCTGTATTGGCGAGTTTTAGTATTAAAACCTTTCTGCTGACCGATAAACATATAAGTCTGGTCTCCAATTTTTCCAAGACCACCAATCATCGCTTTATCGTCTTTTACATTTCTATCACCGTGAAGTTCTAAAAATGTATCTCCGCAAATTGCTTTGATATAATCTAATGTGTAAGGTCTTGAGGGATGCCTAGACAATTGTACTCGCTGCCAAGCAGTAAGATTTTTATATAAATCCTTTTTGGTTTTTTCTAATTTCTTTTCTAATTGCTTGCAGGTATCAGAAACGTCAATATCGCTTTCTGATCCTAGAACTTTACATTTACCTAATTGCTCTTCAAGCTCTTTAATTGGTAACTCAAAATCTAAATACTCCATGAGTCTGTTTTGATAATTTTATTAGCTTACAAATATAAAACTTTAAACTATTTAGCCTGCCTTACTAGCGCTTTTCTTTTTAACGAATTCTTTAAAATACCGTTTGCCAGTACTGTAGACAAAATAATTAATGCTCCTATATAAAAACCTTCACTCATTTTTTCGGATTCTCCCAAAATAATAAAGGCTAATATAATTCCGTAGATAGGCTCCAAATTAATGGTAAGCATTACTGTATAAGGACTTATTAGCTTCATAACTTTTACAGATCCTATAAAAGCATATGCTGTACAAATACTTCCTAATAACAATAAATACATCCAATCTGATGTCGAAAGTATAAAAAATTCTGGAGAGAAGCCCCCAGATATTAATAAATATAATGTTATAAATGCAACGCCGCTTCCTAGCTCATAAAAAGAGATTACAGATGGTTTATACTGTTTTGCCAGCTTACCATTTATTAATGAAAAAGTAGCAGAGAGCAAGGACGATATAAGCGCTAGCCCTATTCCGAGGACATATTGGGTTTCTACATTAAATATAATATAAAGCCCCGCTATTACTATTAGTCCAAAAACAATTTCATACCAAATCATTTTTCGTTTATAAATAATTGGTTCTAAAATAGCAGTAAAAAAAGCACCTGTAGAAATGGTTGCCAAGGTTACAGAAACATTAGAAACCTTAATAGCTTTAAAAAAGGTAATCCAATGTAACGCTATTACAATTCCTGCAAT
This sequence comes from Joostella atrarenae, assembly GCF_021764745.1. Lineage (GTDB taxonomy): Bacteria > Bacteroidota > Bacteroidia > Flavobacteriales > Flavobacteriaceae > Galbibacter > Galbibacter atrarenae. The sequence continues at coordinate 205,351 of NZ_JAETXX010000004.1, forward strand.
AACAAATGTAATCAAGGCCTTTCTGGGCACTCGAAGGGATATTTTTTTGAAAGCTACGTAGAGCCACACAAAAAAAGTTGCCAATAACATTCTAAACCATACTAATGGAATTGCATCGATGGTTATTAGTGCACCAAGCACAGCTGTGAACCCCCAAATGAACACTATTAAGTGCAAATGGAGATAATTTCTAAGTTTATCGTTTAGCATTATTTAATAAGTAGATAGCAAGGAAACCAAATAAAATGTTAGGAATGGCAACAGCCAGAAGCGGATTAAAATCGGATTGCTCTGCCATGGTACCAAAAACTTTATCAAAGAATATATATATAAAAGCCAATGAAATTCCTACGGCTAGATTAACTCCCATTCCACCTCTACGCTTCATAGAAGATACAGAAACGGCAATAATGGTAAGAATGAATGCAGAAATAGGCAAACTCCATCGCTTATATTTTACTACTAAATAGGTATTAATATTTGCAGCTCCTTTTTTTCGTTGCTGCTCTATAAAATCATTTAACTCAAATAAATTTTTTGTTTCAGCAACATAAGAAACAGGTGTTAAATCGTCTAGATCAAATTCAAATAAACTATCGAGTCGGTTTTTCTTCTCCAGTATATCATCATTTTCCCCTACGTTTCGCTTTACATATCCTGCCAAACGGTAGGTACTATCTTTTTCAATCCAACGGATGTTACTTGCTTTTATCTTATAAGTAAGTTCATTGCCCTCAAAATGCTCTAAAGTAAAATTATACCCAATCTTAGTACTAGGAGAAAAACTACTCACATAGATATATTCATTATCATTAATCTGATTGAATATATTATTTGTTTCACGATCTTTATCACGACCTCCCTTTAAGTATTTTATCCTAAAATCGTTATAACCTTCACTTGCTTTAGGCACAATGAACATCCCCATTACAAATGAAAACACAGCTATAATAGAAGCTCCAATAAAATAAGGTCTTAGAAATCGCCAAAAAGATATCCCAGAACTTAAAATGGCTATCACTTCTGTGTTATTTGCCAATTTGGAGGTAAACCATATAATAGACAAGAAAAGGAAAATAGGAAAAAGTAAGCTTGCAAAATAGAATGTAAAATCAATATAATATTCCAAAATAGCAGAAGCTGGCGCTTCATTAACTATCATCTTATCGATTTTTTCAGATACATCGATCATGATTCCGATAGGAACAAACAACATAATCATCACAAAAAAGGTAGCCAAATACCTTTTTAGAATATACCAATCTATAATCTTCACTTGCTCTTTGTTTCGGGGTTTTAGGTTTTTATATCTCGACTACGCTATGCAAAACAGCAGTTAACTTAAAACTTACTAATTTCTATTCAATAAAAAAATTACAACCTTTTATCCATTTGTTTAACCATCATATCTTTCCACTGCGTAAAATCTCCCGCTAAGATATGTTTTCTTGCTTCACGAACCAACCATAAATAAAATCCTAAATTATGAATTGTTGCAATCTGCTTACCAAGGTATTCATTAGCAGCAAATAAGTGTCGCAAATATGCTTTTGTATAATATGTATCAACATCAGTAATAGCCATATCATCAATAGGAGAAAAATCTGCTTCCCACTTTTTATTCTTTATATTTATAGTTCCGTGTGCCGTAAACAACATTCCGTTTCTAGCATTTCTCGTCGGCATCACACAATCAAACATATCGACTCCCAATGCTATATTTTCTAATATATTAATTGGAGTTCCAACCCCCATTAAATATCGAGGTTTATCTTCAGGAAGGATATCACAAACAACTTCTGTCATCGCATACATCTCTTCCGCAGGCTCACCTACAGAAAGTCCACCAATAGCATTTCCTTTAGCTCCAGAATTTGCAATATATTCAGCAGATTGTTTTCTTAAATCTTTATAAGTAGACCCTTGAACAATAGGAAAAAGCGTTTGCTCATATCCATATTTATCAGGTGTATCGTTAAAACGTTTTATACATCGATCCAACCAACGATGTGTCATATGCATAGAACGTTTTGCGTAATTATAATCACATGGATATGGAGTACATTCATCAAAAGCCATGATAATATCTGCTCCGATGGTTCTTTGAATATCCATTACATTTTCAGGAGTAAAAAAATGATAAGAACCATCAATATGACTCTTAAATTTCACTCCTTCTTCTTTAATCTTTCTATTTGCTGATAAAGAATACACTTGATACCCTCCACTATCAGTTAAAATATTTCGATCCCAATTCATAAATTTATGAAGACCACCTGCGGCTTCAATAATAGATGTTTTAGGACGTAGGTATAAATGATATGTATTTCCTAGAATAATATCCGGATTGATATCTTCTTTTAATTCTCTTTGATGCACCCCTTTTACTGTTGCAACAGTTCCCACTGGCATGAAAATAGGTGTTTCTATCGCTCCATGATCAGTTGTTACTACTCCTGCTCTTGCCTTACTTCCGGCATCTTTTCCATGTATCTTAAAATCCATTATTCTTTAGGGTATTTGGATATTTAGAATCGAGTTTATAAAAGTCAATTCTAAAGCAATCCATTTATCTTTATAACGTATGTCTTAATTTCGAATTTGCAAAGATAATCAACAAAGTTGCTATTTCTTCATAAAGAACACCTAAAACCTTACATTTAAAACAAATATATAGAATATGTGTGCTTAATTACTTTGCTATAGTCTATTAAAGGTTTATTTTTGTTTATGATAATTAATTAACAATTACAGATGCCAGATACAAAAAAATTAAACGAATTAACAACCCAAGTAAGAAGGGATATTGTAAGGATGGTGCATAAAGTAAGCTCAGGACACCCTGGAGGTTCTTTAGGATGTACAGAGTTTCTTGTAGCATTGTATAACGAAGTAATGGAGATTGACACCGACTTTAAAATGGACGGTGTTGGAGAAGATTTATTTTTCCTATCCAATGGTCATATTTCTCCAGTTTTCTATAGCGTATTAGCAAGAAGAGGTTACTTCCCTGTGGAAGAATTAAATACATTCAGACTTTTAGATTCTCGTTTACAAGGACATCCAACTACACATGAAGGATTACCTGGAATTAGAATCGCATCTGGTTCTTTAGGACAAGGAATGTCTGTAGCAATTGGAGCTGCTTTATCTAAAAAATTAAATAATGACAATCATTTAATTTATAGTTTACATGGAGATGGAGAGCTTCAAGAAGGACAAAATTGGGAAGCAATTATGTATGCTGCTGGTAAAAAAGTAGATAATTATATTGCTACGATCGACCTTAATGGTGAGCAAATCGATGGTTCTACAGATGAAGTACTTCCTATGGGAAATATCAAAGCTAAATTTGAAGCTTTTGGTTGGGATGTTATGGTTGTAGAAAAAGGTAATGACCTTGAAGCAATTATTGCAGCTCTTAAGGAAGCAAAAACTCGTACTGGAAAAGGAAAACCTGTTTGTATTTTATTACACACTATTATGGGTAATGGAGTAGATTTCATGATGGGATCTAATGCATGGCACGGTAAAGCACCAAACGATGAGCAATTAGAAAAAGCATTGGCTCAAAATCCTGAGACATTAGGAGATTATTAATCCATTGCAGTAAAAACTAATTGTAAACAAAGAAATTAAAGAGATGAAAAAATACACATATACAGAAAAAATAGATACACGAAGTGGATTTGGAGCTGGACTAACAGAATTAGGACGTACAAATCCTAATGTAGTTGCTCTTTGTGCTGATTTAGTGGGATCTTTAAAAATGGCAGATTTCATTAAAGAGAATCCTGAGAGATTTTTCCAAATCGGAATTGCTGAAGCAAACATGATGGGAATTGCCGCAGGATTAACTATTGGTGGGAAAATTCCTTTTACAGGCACTTTCGCTAACTTTTCTACGGGAAGGGTATACGACCAAATAAGACAATCTATAGCTTATTCTGATAAAAACGTAAAAATTTGTGCTTCTCACGCTGGATTAACGCTTGGTGAAGATGGAGCTACACATCAAATTTTAGAGGATATCGGATTAATGAAAATGCTTCCTGGAATGACTGTTATCAATCCTTGTGATTTTAACCAAACAAAGGCAGCTACAATTGCTATTGCAGAACATGAAGGGCCTGTTTATTTACGTTTTGGACGTCCTGCTGTTCCAAATTTTACTCCTGCTGATCAAAAATTTGAAATCGGAAAGGCTGTAAAGATTAATGACGGTTCTGATGTTACCATTATTGCTACAGGTCATCTTGTATGGGAAGCTATCTTAGCTGGTGAAGAACTTGCTAAGCAAGGAATTTCTGCTGATATCTTAGACATCCACACTATAAAACCTTTAGATGAAGAGGCTATTATTGCTTCTGTTGCAAAAACTGGTTGTGTTGTTACTGCTGAAGAGCATAACTTCTTAGGAGGACTTGGAGAGAGTGTAGCTAGAACATTAGCGTTAAACAACCCTACACCGCAGGAGTTTGTTGCTACTCTAGATACTTTTGGAGAAAGTGGAACTCCAGCTCAATTAATGGATAAGTACGGCCTAAATAGTGAAGCTATTGTTAAAGCTGTTACAAAAGTGTTAAAAAGAAAATAAACAGAAAGTATTTCAGTTTACAATCTTAGAAACCACTTAAAAATAACAAAAATGAAAAAGACACTTTTAATTATCTGTCTATTGGCAGGTTTTACAAGTTTTGCACAATCTGGATCTGGATTCGGACTAAAAGGAGGACTTAACTTTAATTCTAACGGAGATATCTCTGATGCATACGGAGTTCAAGACATAGGATCGGATACTAATGTAGGTTTCCATATCGGAGGATTTGGAAAGCTTGAGTTTGGCACACTATATTTTAGACCAGAATTAGTTTATACAAAAACAAAATCTAAGTATGAAAATAATGCATACGATGGTAAATTTGATATGAGTAAATTAGATGCGCCTCTATTGGTTGGATGGAATCTAATTGGACCTGTTCATATTTTTGCTGGTCCTTCATTACAATACATATTAGATACAGACCTTGATGATGTTGAATTAGAAGACGTAGAAAATGATTTTACAGTAGGACTTAATATGGGTGTTGGTGTAAATCTAGGAGAAAAACTAGGAGTTGACCTTCGCTACGAAAGAGGTTTTAGTGACAACGAAGCTGAGTTTACTGGCTTAGAAGGCACTGGAAGAATCGACACTAGACCATCTCAACTTATATTGAGTTTATCAGTGAAATTATAATTCACATAAATTCTTTAGACAAAAAAAATCCAGCGATATCGCTGGATTTTTTTTGTTCTATTATTTCTAAACTTATTATCCTCCAACACGTGGATCTGGATCTAAATAATCTGGAATTCCATCTCCGTCAGAATCATCTACAACGCCATCTTCATCGTAATCATATTCATATTTAGTTAAAACTCCATCTCCATCATCGTCTGCATCTTGGTAATTTGCAATTCCATCTTCGTCTGTATCATCGTTTCTAGGATCTCCATCACCGTCTACATCTTCTAAATGACTTGGAATTCCATCTGGAGAAGAGCTAGACTGGGTAGATGAAATTAACACAACATCTTCATCTAATTCATTAAATTGTAATAAATCCATTTTAAAAATTAACGGACTGTATGCTGGGATTCCAGATTGAGCAGTACTAAAGTAACCCAAACCGGAAGGCATAAATACTGCTCCTATTCCGTAGTCTTGAACCCAATCAATCGTTCCATCTGGATTATCTGTATATGTAGTTCCAGTTTTTAATTTTGGATAAACAGCTCCAAAACCAGTAATAACCCCTAAAGTACTAAACACAGTTTCTACATTAGAAGCATCAAAAACCTCTCCTGTCATTAAGCTTCCCTCATATCTTGTTACTACTTGATGCCCCAATAAAGGACTCTCCCCAACACCTTCTCTTGCTATTAAATAATATAATGTATGATTTACATCTTGAAATTCTATAATCTCCTCCTCCACTTGATCTATTAGAGGAGTTTTATCAATATTATCTCCAGCAATCGTATCAAAAACTATTTTATAATCAAAATCTGCAGATGGGCTTTCAAATTCTTCGTAATTATAAAAGTGAGTTTGTAAATACAATTGTAATTCTGCATCATCTTCAGCCTCAACCTCAGCTACATCTCTTACTTCTATTGTTGTCCCACTATCATCGTCATCATTATTACATGCAAAAAACAAACACGTAAATAACAAAACAGGCATTAAAATTTTAATCTTCATCAAATTTGATTTTATTATGTATATTAATATATTCCATAAATTCAGGTGCGCAAGATACTATTTTCTAGTATTTTTGCTTCAACCATTAACGAAATTTTTTAAATTAGTGATATGCGTATTGATAAGTATTTATGGTGTATTCGGTATTTTAAAACTAGAAGTATTGCTACCGAAGCCTGTAAGAAGGGACATGTAAAAATAAATGATCAGAAAGTAAAGCCATCTCGCGATGTTTTTCCTACTGATAAAATAGAACTTCGCAAAAATCAAATTAACTATCAAATCAAAGTTTTAGATCTTCCAGATAGTCGCGTGGGTGCCAAAATAGTAGATATATACAGAAAAGACATTACTCCAAAAGAAGCCTTTGAACATGCTGACCTTTTAAAATATTCTAAGGATTACTATCGCAAAAAAGGAACTGGAAGACCTACAAAAAAAGATCGTAGAGATATAGATGACTACAAAGAAGATGGAGCAGAAACTAGCTTTCCTATTGAATAACAGAAATTGAGTATAAACGTTGATTTATAGTGAAACAAACACAAAATTAAAGAGTTGGTCTACCGATAACTTTTTTACTGAACACTACAAATTGGAAACTGAATTTTGATCACTTATTTACTACCAAACTTTATTATCTTTGATAAAAAATATTTGTAATGACAACTCAACAGAATAAGATTCTAAACCACAACGAAATCGAACATAAAATTAAGCGTATAGCTTATCAAATTTATGAGACTTATGTTGATGAAGAAGAGATTATCATAGCTGGAATTGCTTCAAGCGGGCTTGAGTTTGCAAAAAAAATAAATACTGCCATTACAGAAATATCAGATATCAAAACTACTTTCTGCGAAGTTAATATTGACAAAGAAAACCTCCTTAGTCCAATTAAAACATCTCTTACTGAAGAAGAATATCAAAACAAAGCTGTTATTCTTGTGGATGATGTTTTAAATTCTGGTGGAACACTTATTTATGGAGTAAAACATTTTTTGAATGTTCCCTTAAAAAAACTTAAAACCGTAGTTCTTGTTGATAGAAATCATAAAAGATACCCTGTAAAAGCTGATTTTAAAGGAATTTCCCTTTCCACCTCACTACAAGAACATGTAGATGTTGTTTTCGAAAAGGGAAATGATGCCGTTTATTTAGGCTAGTTTTTCTTCAATCTTATGCACTATCTCCTCTGGAGTTTCATCATTTACGGAAATAATATGATGTGCTCTTAAATAATAGAAATTCCTCTCAAAAAGATGTTTTCTAATAAACTCAGATAATTCAGCATCTGCTATATCTTTTATAAGCGGTCTTTGCGCCTTTTCATGTTTTAAACGCTTTTCTAAAACATCTACAGAGAGCTTTAAATAAAATACATTTTCCGTAGCGTTTAAGACAACATCCATATTGTTCCCAAAACACGGTGTTCCTCCTCCCAAAGAAACTACAGCATCAGGTTTTGCATTCAATAATTCTGATAGATACAATGTTTCTTTCTTTCTAAAATATATCTCACCCTTCTGCGAAAAGATTTCAGGAATAGATAAACCTTCCTTTTTTTCGATATATTCATCAAAATCTATAAACGCTAAATCGTTCTTTTTTGCTAATATTTTACCAATTGTAGATTTCCCACTACCCATATATCCTATTAAAACCTGAATCATTTATTTTACAATTTATTAATTTTCACTGATTTACATATTCAACTCAAAAAAAAGACAAATTTATAGTAAAAATGGCTTGAATAATAAATAAATCATCTTATATTTGCACCCGCTAACAGGAAAAGTTAGCAACGTACTTTTAACATTACGTAATGACTCGATAGCTCAGTTGGTAGAGCACAACACTTTTAATGTTGGGGTCCTGGGTTCGAGCCCCAGTCGGGTCACTAAGTAACAAATTATGTATATCTTTATAAAAGAAAACAAACTGTTACTTTTTTAAGTTAATTTCCTTTTGGAAAGTTAACTTATTTTATATTTTTGCACAGTCAAATTTTGACTGTTATTTTTTTAGACTCGATAGCTCAGTTGGTAGAGCACAACACTTTTAATGTTGGGGTCCTGGGTTCGAGCCCCAGTCGGGTCACTAAATGAAAAAGTTAAGCAGTTTGCTTAACTTTTTTCATTTTATTTAAATAGTAAACACCGGGATGCTGGAATTGGTAGACAGGCATGGTTGAGGGCCATGTGTCCATTAGGGCGTGTGGGTTCGACTCCCATTCCCGGTACAAAAAAAGCTCAGAATTAACTTCTGAGCTTTTTTCATATAAATTCATTACCTAATGAATGATTTTCAACAGTAACTTCTCTTTATTTTCTTCCGTAGATAAAATATAAACTTACTTAGTCTAACAGCTACTTATTTATCAGCATCAACTAGATTCTGGTCATAATGCCCCTTCTTTACAAGTTCTTTAGTCTTATATCTTAGTCTCCCAGTTTCAATAGCAATAGATGTTTTAGCCAAAATAGTAAATATAAAAGCTCCTAAAGACCATATTCCTAATGTAACGCCTATTTCTATGGCTGTTGGAGTGTATTCCGCTATTTTACCGTAAGGCCCCGGAATGAAGCCTGGAATGATTAAACCAAAACCTTTATCAATCCAAATAGCTATAAAAAGAATGAAACAAGAAAAGTACAACACCTTAAAATTATTCCTCAACTTATGAATAGTAAGCATTGCTGTTGCTAATAAATTCAAACAAATAGAAGTCCAAATCCATGGCACCAAAGCATTTTTACCATGAAGTCCAAAAAACAAATAATAAGCACTCTCACTATGATGTGTAGGAGCATAAAACTCTTTAAAAAGCTCCGACCCTAACATTATTAAGTTTATCTGGGCAGCAACAACTACAATCACACTAATTTTATGAATCGTTTTATCTGCTATTTTAAAATCGGTAGACGATCTTATAGCTGCTAATATTAAAATGATAAGTGCAGGTCCAGCAGCAAATGCTGATGCTAAAAAGCGAGGACCTAATAATGCATTATTCCAAAAAGGTCTTGCTTGTAACCCTTGATACAAAAAGGCAGTCACTAAGTGAATTCCTACTGCCCAAAAAACAGAAAGCATAGCTCCAGGCACATACACTTTAGATTTCGCTTCTTTCCCCTGATAATGTCTAAAAAGAATATAAAAGGGCACTGTAATATTTATAAAAAGATATCCATTTAATACGATAACATCCCAAGTAAGCATAGAATTAGGGAAGTTAAACACCCCTATTCCAGGGATCATATGCCAAAGCACCGATGGACCTCCCATATCTGCTACAACAAAAGCCAAACACATAATAAGTGCCGCAACAGCTAAGCCCTCTCCTATTAATACTGCTTGCTTGAAATCTACATCTTTTAAAATATAAGTTGGCATCACCAACATAACAGCTGCTGCTGCAACCCCAACCAAAAAAGTGAAGTTAGAAATATACAGTCCCCAACTTACACGATCATGCATACCAGTTACACTCAACCCCTCTTCTATTTGAATAGAATAACAATACATCCCTACTAACATTACAAATGTTAGCACTCCCATCCAAATATGATATTTTAAAGACCCCTGGGTTATTACATCCAAGCTATCCTTTACCAAGCTCTTAAACACTCTAAAAGTTCCCATTAGAATTCTTCTATTTTTAGTCCATATAATACCAAAACTTAGGCTCTGTACCTAAATCTTCTTTTAATCGGAATACTTTTTTATTCTCAATAACCCATCGGATCGTACTATTAGGATCCAATAGATTCCCAAATACACGAGCTCCTGTTGGACAAGCATCCACACAAGCTGGATTTTTCCCAGCACGAGATCTCTGCACACAAAAAGTACATTTTTCCATCACTCCTTTTTTACGCAAGCGATTCCCCAAATAATGTTGATTTTCATTCACCTCATCAGCGGGAACTTCTGGAGTACTCCAATTAAACCTTCTTCCATCATAAGGGCAGGCAGCCATGCAATAGCGACAACCAACACACCAATCGTAATCAACAACTACTAAACCATCTTTTTCTCGCCATGTAGCCTGTACTGGACAAACTTCAACACACGGCGGATTATCGCAATGGAAGCATTGCGTACCCATGTAAAAATGCCCAGCAGCTGGGACTTCATGATAATAATTATCATCCGCCTCATCAAACTTAAAACCTTTACCGTCTTTCATCTCATGAATACGGATATATTGCATTTCTGATTTTCGATCTTGGTTATTTTCCTTTACACAAGCACTTACACAGTCCATATAACCTTGACACTTAGAGATATTAAACGCATAACCAAATAATACATCTGGTTCTGCATCTTTAGAAGACATGCTTATTTTGTCGCCTTTTCTCAATTCATAAGATCTAACCAATCTATTTACGGTAGCTTGTTTCTCATCTTCAGTCATTAATTTATAATTCCCCTTAAACTGCTCTTCCCATTCTATCTGAGATTTCTCTTTTGCTTCATCACCAGAGGTAACACTACAAGCAGTTTGTACCGCTCCAGCACCAATCATTAAACTAGCAGTAAGCTTTTTAAAAGCACTACGTCGACTCATAGGAACATCAAAAACTTGATCAAAACCATCTGGTTTCGATGTATCATCCTCCTTATGAGACCCACAACCTCCAGATTTTCCACAACCACAACTGGAGGATGCTTCTTCCTTCTTTCCTAAGTCTAATGAAAACCATTTTTTTTCTGTACTCATATTTGCTGGTGTATTATAGGTTTTATGCGTATATTTTATTTACGTTGCAATTCTTTCTTTGTGTTAAAAATTGCAGGTAACCGTTGGTTAAATTTTGGCTGATGTGGATTATGGCAATTAACACAACTGTTTATTGCTCTTGGAGGCGCCCATCCACTGATATTTTTTCCATGCGCTCCGCCTTTCCAATCTTTAAACTGAGTGGTGTGGCATTGTGAACATACCTGGTAACTTTTATTAAAGTCTATATCTTGCCCTGTAAGACTCTGCAGGTTATCCATATTCTTACTATTATGGCAAGTCAGGCAATTCATAGTATTAGCATTCCCATGAACAATATCTATATCCCAATGTGATTTTGGGAGTTCTCCCCCTTTACTTTTTAATTCTTCCAATGGCTTAGAGTGACATTCTGTACATGCATACATTGTTAGTTTCTGCTTTCGTTCTGGAATTAAAAAAGTATGCTCTCCCTCTGTAATTTCTATCAAATCCATTTCTTCAATATACTTCTCTGAAGAAATTGTAGTTCCATGATAATTCTTACTCTCCCCTTCTATTTTTTCTATAACGGAATGGTATTCGGATTCTTTATGTTTATTACATCCAGATAAAACCATCAGTAATAAAACCGCCACTCCTACTATTCTATAAAAATGTCTCATGGTAGATTAATTTTAGCATTAAACATTTCCATATCCGTTCCTTCTTGTAATTTTAGTACGTGGCATTGCATACAATTTACACGCTCAGGATGTGTTACTCTTATTTCTTTCGGAGCTGCAGGCCCAGCATGACATGCTAAACAATTTTCTCGCATTTGTATATGATGCGGAATAACTGGTGGACTTCCTAAAAGAGCATTATTATCTCCTACAGAAGCATGTTCTTTCTCCGTAAACTCGGTAGCCACAAAAAGTGATTCTGTATTTTTAACAACATGACACTGTCTACAGTTTACCATTTCTGGATGTGGTGTTATAGGCGCGTATGCATCATACTTTGTTACAAAACCTCCAGATTTATGACACTGCAAACAAGTTACTCCTCCTGCACTTCTCTCCTCAGCAACAGGGTGAGGAATAGAAGGTGGCGCTCCATCATATGCTCTATTATCATAGTAAGTATCTAAAGAACGCATATGAGCAGAATCGTAAGGCATAATCGCATACTTTAATCCTTTTTCTGAGCCACTAAATACACCTCTATCTATAGGGAGATATGAATGATGTGATTTATTCACCACAGGAACATACGATTCTTCGAGTCCTGACCAATAACTCTTATTCCATATCACTATAAATGCTATGAATAAAAGTGAAAAAAATATGATGATTCCAAGTCTCTTCATAATTTATGCTTTTTCAACTTTTACTGCACATTTCTTATAATCTGGCTGTTTTGATATTGGACAAAAGGCATCCAATGTAAGATCGTTAATTAACATATTCTCATCAAAGAAAGGCACAAATACCTGCATTGGAGCTGGCACTCCTCTTAGATTAATAGCTGCAGGAATAGTAATCTCCCCTCTTCTAGTTGTCAACTTTACCAAATCTCCAGTTACAATATCCAAACGCTTCGCATCTGCTGGATTCAATTCTACATAAGAATGCGGCATTGCTTGGTGTAATACAGGAATTCTTCGAGTCATAGAGCCAGTATGCCAATGTTCTACCACCCTTCCTGTACAAAGCCAATATGGGTATTCTTCATCTGGAACCTCAGGAGCAGGCTCATATGGACGCTGCCATATGATAGCTTTTCCATCTGGATTCCCGTAGAAATCAAACCCACTACCCTCCTTACAAGCAGGATCATACTTCTCATTAAATCGCCATTTTGTAGACTCTCCATCTACATAAGGCCATTGCATTCCTGGATTTTCTCTTAAAACTTCATAAGGAGCCATATTATGTTTCTTTCCAGCATGGTGCTTTCTATATTCATTATAAATCTCCTCTATATGAGTTTCTTTATTATAATTAAATTGCTTTTCGAACCCCATTCTACGAGCTATCTCCACAAGCTGCCATGTATCACTCATCGCCTCTCCCGGAGGAGCTACCATTTGATCAAAATGTTGGGTACGCCTTTCCGAGTTTCCGTACATTCCTTCACGCTCAATCCACATTGCTGAAGGCAAAATAACATCTGCTATTTCTGTGGTTGGTGTAGGATAAACATCTGAAACAACAATAAATCTTCCCTCCTTTTTTGTAGCATCACGATAGCGCTTCAATTTAGGCATCGTTACCATCGGATTGGTTACTTGAATCCACATAAACCTCACATCTCCACGATCTAAAGCTCGGAACATCTCTACGGTATGATATGTTGGTTTCGGTGAAATATTTTCAACAGGAACTCCCCATATTTCAGCAGCAAACTCACGATGTTCTTTATTCGTTACCACTCCATGAGGAAGTTTATGTGTTAATGTTCCCACCTCTCTTACTGTACCACAGGCACTCGGTTGTCCTGTAAGTGAAAAAGGACTGTTACCAGGAGTAGATATTTTTCCCGTTAGTAAATGGATGTTATATATAAGGTTATTCATCCAGGTTCCTCTTGTATGCTGATTAGGTCCCATACACCAAAGCGACATCACCTTTGTATTTGGGTCAGCATAATAAGAAGCCATATACTTTATGTCTTTTACGGAAACCCCAGAATATTTAGAAACTTTCTCTGGTGTATAGTCTTCAAGAAACTCTTTATATGATTCTAAATCGATGAGTTCTGGTTCATCCTTAAAGGAATAGTTATCCTCTAACCCATAACCCATATCAACTTTTCCTTTCTTAAAAACACAATGCTTATCAACGAAAGAATGATTTACCCTTCCTTTATTTATCAATTCATAGCAAATAGCATTTGCTACCGCCAAATCTGTCTGCGGATTAAAGAGTATCGACTTATCTGCCGCCATACTTGTTCTGGTAGTTCTTGTTGCAAAATCTACAATCTTAACTCCTCTCTTTAATCTTTGATCTAAGATTCTCGAAAACAAAACTGGATGCATTTCTGCCATATTATTTCCCCAAAGGAAAAAAACATTCGCATGATCTATATCATCATAACACCCCATCGGTTCATCAATTCCAAAGGAAGTCATAAACCCAGTTACCGCACTAGACATACAAAGTCTTGCATTTGCCTCCACGTTATTGGTTCCGATACAACCTTTAAACAATTTTGAAGCTGCATATCCATCAGGAATTGTCCATTGCCCAGAACCATATATAGAAACAGAATCTTTACCGTATTCTTCAATAGTCGATTTCATTTTAGAAGCAATTAAATCTAACGCTTCCTCCATGCTAGCCTCTACAAAAGTACCGTTCTTATTTATAAGTGGCTTTTTCAATCGGTCTTTACCATAAAGTGCCATGATAGAATGATACCCTTTCACACAGCAAAGTCCTTTATTCACTGAAGATGCAGGGTCTCCTTTTACAGCTACTGCTTTTCCGTTTTCTGTACCAATAAGAACACCACATCCCACTCCGCAGAATCTACAAGGTGCTTTTTTCCACTCTACATCTCCTATTCCCTCTAAGCCTGCTACTTGATCTTCTGCAAAAATAATTCCTGGAAACATGGTTGCCGCAGTTGCCATTGCGGATACCATCGCCATTTTCTTTAAAAACTCTCTACGATTTGTTGTTGTTTTCATAAACAATATAATTTATGGAGTATTATATCCAGATACCATTGCTAAAAATTTTAAGCTTCGGATGGATTCTAATTTAACTTTGAGCAGATCTTCTTCAGACTCATTTTCTGTATCTGTTACTAAGAGCAAAATCTCTTCATTTGAAGCTTCTGCTATTTCGCAACCAGAAATTAATTGTAAGTCTTTTATTAAGGCTTCTTTTTCCCCATCATACGGAAGTACTATATAACTTTTAATAGGCATATATTAATAATTAATTAAATGTATATGTATAAAATTACGGGGGAAATAGTTGTTAGAACATGACTTTAATCATACAGTAAGAAATATATCCGTCAACGGGCATAGAACCATATTCTATCGTTAAATTACAAAAAAAATAAGTTAACTAATTGATACCTAATGATATTTAGAATCATTTTAAGTAACCTACTAAACAGTTGTCTAGATTAAATACGAACTATTTTCAATACATAGGAAATACATTCATCACTTTACTTTTACCTTGAATAATGAAGACGTACTTTTGCAGATATAAATTACATGGCACTCTAACTAAAAGATTGTGCATTTATAAAACAATCCTTAATATCAATTAATTGTCATCCTTATAAAACAAAGATGAAAAAAGATATCAGTAACATAGAAGATGTAAAACTCCTTGTCAATGATTTTTATGATAGAGTTAGAAAAGATGATTTACTAAAAGATATTTTTAATAATATCATTCAGGATAGATGGCCTATTCATCTAGAAAAAATGTACACATTTTGGGAAACTGTATTATTAGATAATCATACTTACTACGGAAGTCCATTTGCTCCACATGCAAAACTTCAAGTCTCTAAGGAACATTTTGATCGTTGGAAATCTCTTTTTTTTGCAACTATTGAAGAAAACTTCAGTGGAAAAAAGGCTGATGAAGCGAAATGGCGTGCCGAAAAAATGGCTGAAATGTTTCTCTATAAAATTGAATACCTAAGAAGCTAGCCCTACTTTTTTAAGGATTTTTTTGTTTATTATCTTCTTTTTTAACCTAAAAATACGTGTATACCGTCTGTCAGTAGGATATTGTCTGCTTGAAGTTATATTATTGAATATTAAAGCTACTAATAACAAAATAAGACAACCTGTAAGAACTGGAGAAACCACATACATATACCCAAGACTTTTAACCTTTTCAGACCCTATTACAGCAATAAGAGCTGTTGCACCTCCTGGAGGATGCAATGTTTTGGTTATTTGCATTAATACTATCGAAAGTGCTACCGCTAAAGGCGCGGTAATCCAAATGATATCTGGCATTATTTGAAATACTGTAACACCTATTAAAGCAGATATAACATGACCTCCAATTAAGTTTCTTGGTTGCGCAAATGGACTTTGTATTGATCCATATACGAGTACACTAGACGCTCCGAAAGATCCTATTAAAAATAAATTTTCATAGTCTGTTAAAGACTCACTATGAAAAAAAGCCATCAAACCTATTCCTATAAAGGCTCCAATAAAAGACCAAAAATGTTCTCTTATATCTATTAGAGTCTCTTTATAAACAACATACCTTGTTATTCTAGCGCTTCTTTTTATTTGTTTTTTCAATGCCTATATTAAATTTCCTAGTGAACTATTTTTCAAACTCACTGCAAAAATAATTCACTAGAAAATGTTAGGCTATAAATTGAAATAATCAAACAAAATCATGTAAATAGTTGATAATTAAAAAAGACTATGCCTTTTCAGCTACCATATGACTTAAAATATCTTTAGCCATTTTTTCAAGATCATAGTCATGCTGCCAATCCCAGTCTAATCTAGCTCTCGTATCGTCAATACTATCTGGCCATGAAGCCGCAATTTCTTGACGGAAATCTGGATTATATTTAATTTTAAAATCAGGATAGTATTTTAACAACACAGAATACATGTCTTTTGGACAGAAACTAACCGCAGACACATTATATGAAGAACGTACACTGATATCCTCTTTAGGAGCGTCCATAAGATTTAATGTCGCTTTAATTGCATCTGGCATATACATCATAGGCAAATACATATCTTCCTTCAAGAAACATTCAAACTCTTCATTATTTATAGCAGCTCCAAAAATCTCTACAGCATAATCTGTAGTTCCACCTCCGGCAGCAGATTTATATCCAATTAAACCAGGATACCTAATACTACGCACATCTACTCCATACTTTTCGAAGTAATAAGAACACCAACGTTCACCAGCAAGTTTTGAGATTCCATATACTGTAGTTGGATCCATAATACAATCTTGAGGTGTATTATCCATAGGTGTATTTTTCCCAAAAACAGCAATCGAAGATGGCCAATATATTTTATCTATCTTCCCTGCCTTTGCAAGCTCAAGTATATTTAGAAGACTATCCATATTTAATTTCCAAGTAAACAATGGATTCTTCTCTCCTACAGCAGACAAAATAGCTGCCAAATGGTACACTTGAGTTATTTTATATTTCTCAACAAGAGCTTCTAAACGATCGTTATCTAAAACATCTAATACTTCAAAAGTACAGTAATCAAACTTCGCTTTTGCAGCCTCGTTGATATCTGTAGCAATAATAGCATCCCCTCCGTACTTATCTGCTAAAGCTGCTGTAAGTTCAGATCCTAGTTGTCCTCCTGCTCCTGTAATTAATATTTTGACCATATATATATTTAAAAATTCTTAAAAAATAATCTTTTGAAAAGTTTAAATTTTCATTTTCGCAAATATCTTTAATTTTTAAAAGATTATCCCTACAAATAACATTTTTTTAAAGAAATAATCCACCTAAAATATGCCTAATTAGTAGGCTGATACTTTTTTACGACAAAGCTAGTCATCGAATCTATAAAATCATTACTTTTGTTTAAAGAATTTCTTATTTAGCATGAACATTGTAAAGGAAAATTTCAGTATAAAAGACCTAGAAAATCTTTCAGGTATAAAAGCTCACACCATACGTATATGGGAAAAACGCTACAACTTATTAGAGCCTGAAAGAACTGAAACTAATATTAGGTTTTACTCTCTGAAAAATTTACAAAAACTCTTAAACATAACTTCATTATATAACAACGGATATAAAATATCTAAAATTGCTAAAATTTCTGATGCTGATATTCAAATATTGGTAAGAGAAATCTCTTCTAAAAACACTAATGAAAGCCATATTTTAAATGATTTGAAAATGGCTATGATGAATTTTGATCAAGCACTTTTCTATGCTGTTTATAATAACCTTTTAGCAGAGAGATCTTTTCGTGAAGTATTTTTTGATGTATTCATTCCTTTTTTAGAAGAATTGGGAATGTTATGGCAAACGGCTACAATAACGCCCGCTCATGAGCACTTTATAACACATCTTATCAAACAGAAGATTATTATAAACACCGAAAAGCTTCAGCAAGCTAATCCAACAAATAATAGCAAGGTGTTTGTTTTATTTCTTCCTGATAATGAAATTCATGAAATTGGACTTCTTTATTTGAACTATGAAATTATGCTCCGTGGATACAAATCTATTTATCTGGGACAAACACTTCCTATTCATGGGCTTCAAAACATAGCCAATCATCATGAGAATATTATTTTCCTTTCTTATTTTACAATCAGCCCAGCAAAAGAACTAGTAGAAACTTATCTAGAAGAGTTAAATGATTGCATCAATACTGATAAAAAGCATGATATTTGGGTTCTAGGGCATCAAATCATAAACTTAGAGCTCTCTGAGAAATTTGATAACGTAACGCTGTTTCATAAAATAAATGAAGCGATAGAAAGATTATAGCACTAATCTTTTATTAGATTATCTAAAAGCTCCCTCACGCTATCACTGTTCCAATTAGCTGCTCCTTTTTCATTTATAACAATCTCACCGCTCTTATTTATAAGGTAAGAAGCCGGAATAGAGCTTGATGATAATTGTGCTGGTGCATTTGCTAAAGCGCTATAAACAGGAAAAGTATAATTATGCTTTTCAACAAAACTTGTTGTTACTTCTTGCTTCTCATTGCTTACAAACAAAAAAGTAACCTGATCACCATAATCGGTATACAATTTTTGAAAAGAAGGCATTTCTGCAATGCAAGGAGGACACCAAGTAGCCCAAAGATTAATCAATAAAATCTCCCCTTTAGCACTTTCTAAATTAAAATGCTCTCCATTCTGATTAAGCAACTTCCAATTATAGTCCTTCAGTACTTCACGACTTTCAACAGACTCAATCCCTGGTGTAAAAGCAAAAATTCTATTAACAAAAACCTTAACATGCGTACCAATAGGAGTAAATAAAATTACTAATATTAGTACTAGGAAAAGTAAATTACTAATCTTTGATTTATCTATCTTCAAAACTTATAAATTAAAAAGTGCACCTTCACAATTTATGAAAGTACACTTTTTCAGCAATGATATATTTAATATTACGTTAATTTATCTAGTTACAGATCCTGTAGGTAAACTACCTAAATTCAACCCTAAATCATGTGTAGTCGGTGCAGTCTCTGTTCCTGCAGCTCCTGCCAAAGGTTTTAAAGTAAATGGCGCAGGAGAGTTATCTGGAGAAGGCTCAACAGAAATAACAACCGTCTTCCCTCTCACATCTAAAGGAAAAGTAAAACCATCAGGTGCGTTTAAGAAAAAATCTTCACCTGGCACTGGTGGGCCAGCATTTGCCTCTGTACCACTAAAAGGGTTTCCACTATCTACAGCATCAAATTCTGTAAACGTCCCCGTACTTAAAGGGCCTTCTTCTGCTACAACCCATCCTTCATAAACCCAACCAGCTGGAAGTGTTGGTAAATCTAGTCCTGCTGCAGGAGGTGCACCAGGAATTCCGAACCAAATTCCATTTTCATCATTCCCGTTATTAGTTCCAGTTTCATCAGTTGGAGTTCTTAGGAAAAAACTACCTGTAGCTCCACTGAAGTCTCCCACAATTCCTGTTGTTAATGAGGCACTGTCATTAGAGAAATCACCCACTAATATTTTAGTATCTGCTGGAGCAGGATCAGAATCATTTGTTGGCTCTATGGAAAGAACAAATGTAGTTGCAGCGTCCAATATAGACTCTTCAATAGCAAAATCTGTCTGAGAGAGTTCTCCGTCTGCATTCACCGAAAATACTCCAGTACTCACTGGACTTCCGTTAACTATAATCCAACCTTCATACATATAATCAGCTCCAAGGTCTTCGAGGCCATCAATATTTAATGTAAGTGTATCTACATCTACACCATTATTATCGTCATCATCACTACACGATACAAACAAAAGAGATCCCACAAGCAATGCTGCCAAACCATTTCTTATAATTTTTTTCATAACATTTTGATTTAATTATTATAAGTCTAAGTTATGAATTGTAAAACCCAAGAAATGTTAGCTAGCTAACATTTCTCGATTTTTAGATAAAATAATCTCTTTTCTATCATAAACTAGCAGTCCTTCATCCTTTAAATCATTAAACAAACAATTAAGAGTAGGCCTAGAAGTTCCCAGTAAACTAGCCATATCTTTTTGTGTATAGGGATGTTTTATAATACGATTCCCTGTGTATTTACAATCATATCCGTATTCCTCTGAAAGTTCTTTTAGAAATTCTACAAGTCTAGATTTAGCATCTTTAAATAGCAGTATTGACAAGCGTCTTTCAATCTTTTTAAAACGAAGTCCTATAAACTTATATATTTTTAAGCTGAAGTGTTGATTGTCTCTCATTAAGTCCAAAATTGTATCCAAAGACAAACAACAGATACTTGTGTCGGACAATGCCATTGCGAACTCATTTCTGTTTTCTTCGCCTATAATTGCTTTTTCACCAAAAACATCTCCTTTTCCATGAATACTTTTTACAATCTCTCTTCCATCTTCTGTATAGTAACCAATTTTCACTTTTCCACTTTCTATCAGAAAGATCTTATCTGAATTATCTTTTTCAAAATATATATAATCTTCCTTAGAATATTCCTGAAAAACATGTGCCTCTTTATAATTATCAAACTTATGCGGACATAGAATATTAAAAAGATTTACGTCTATTAGTGACCATGTACATGCCATTTTGATGATTTTAAGTTACTGGTTAGTAATAAAGTCGATAAAATGATCAAGTACTTACAAAAAAAAAGCTCCCGATTTCTCGAGAGCTTTAAATATATATTCTGAATACTTACCTAAGAAGCATTTTCTTTTTTAATAAGATTCAATGCAGATCCTTCATTATACCATGCAATCTGAGAATTGTTATAAGTATGATTTAACTTAATAACATCTTTAGATCCATCTGCATGAACAATCTCTAATGTAAGAGGCTTGTCTGGCGCAAACTCATTAAGATCTAAAAAGTTGAAAGTATCATCTTCTTGAATAAGATCATAATCGTTTTCACTTGCAAAAGTCAATCCTAACATCCCTTGTTTCTTAAGGTTTGTTTCGTGAATACGAGCAAAAGATTTTACAATTACAGCGGCAACACCTAAATGTCTAGGCTCCATTGCTGCGTGCTCTCTAGAAGAACCTTCTCCATAGTTATGATCTCCAACTACTACAGAATAAACTCCTTTTGCTTTATAATCACGAGCTACATCTGGAACTCCTCCAAACTCACCTGTTAATTGATTTTTCACAAAGTTTGTTTTCTTACCAAAAGCATTCACAGCTCCGATAAGCATATTATTAGAAATGTTATCTAAATGCCCACGGTAACGTAACCAAGGTCCAGCCATAGAAATATGGTCTGTTGTACATTTACCAAAAGCTTTAATTAACAATTTAGCTCCTTTAATTTCACTTCCTATTGGCTCAAAAGGTGTTAATAACTGTAGTCTTTCTGAATCTGGACTTACAGAAACGTTAACTCCAGTACCATCAACCAAAGGCTCTACATATCCTGCATCTTCTACAGCAAATCCTTCTGGTGGTAACTCTATACCTCTAGGCTCATCTAATTTTACCTCTTCTCCATCTTCATTAAGAAGTGTGTCTGTCATCGGGTTGAAGTCTAAGCGTCCAGAAATTGCAATTGCAGCAACCATCTCTGGAGACCCTACAAAAGCGTGCGTATTTGGATTACCATCCGCACGTTTCGAGAAGTTTCTATTGAATGAATGTACAATAGTGTTTTTCTCTTCTCCTTTTAAATCACTTCTATCCCATTGACCAATACAAGGTCCACAAGCGTTTGTGAATATTGTAGCATCTAAGTCTTCAAATATTTTTAGGATTCCGTCACGGTCAGCAGTAAAACGTATTTGCTCCGAACCTGGATTAATCCCAAAATCTGACTTCGCTTTAATCTTTTTATCTACCGCTTGTTTTGCAATAGAAGCAGCTCTTGTTAGATCTTCATAAGAAGAGTTTGTACAAGATCCGATTAATCCCCAGTCAACTTTTAAAGGCCAACCATTTTCTTTAGCTTTTTCACCTAGCTGTCCAACTGGAGTAGCTAAATCTGGTGTAAAAGGTCCATTTAAATGTGGTCTTAATTCATCTAAATTGATTTCAATAACTTCATCAAAATACTGCTCAGGATTAGCATAAACTTCATCATCTCCTGTTAAGTATTCACGTACTTCATTAGCTGCATCTGCAACATCTGCTCTATCTGTAGAACGTAAATAACGCTCCATAGAATCGTCATAACCAAATGTAGAAGTTGTAGCTCCTACTTCAGCTCCCATGTTACAAATAGTACCTTTACCAGTACAAGAAAGGTTTTTTGCCCCTTCTCCAAAATATTCTATAATTGCTCCAGTTCCTCCTTTTACAGTAAGGATTCCAGCTACTTTAAGAATTACATCTTTTGCTGAAGTCCATCCGTTAAGACTTCCTGTTAATTTTACTCCAATTAGCTTAGGGAATTTTAGCTCCCATGCCATTCCTGCCATAACATCTACAGCATCAGCTCCACCAACACCAATAGCTACCATTCCTAATCCACCTGCATTTACAGTGTGAGAATCGGTACCGATCATCATTCCACCTGGGAATGCATAGTTTTCTAAAACTACTTGGTGAATAATTCCAGCTCCTGGTTTCCAGAAACCAATTCCATATTTATTAGATACTGAACCAAGAAAATCGAATACTTCATTACTTGTTTCATTTGCACGCTTTAAATCTGGTGCAGCACCTTGTTTCGCTTGGATTAAGTGATCACAATGTACCGTTGTTGGAACCGCTACTTTTGGTTTTCCAGCTTGCATAAACTGTAAAAGTGCCATTTGAGCAGTTGCATCTTGACACGCAATTCTGTCTGGTGCAAAATCAACATAATCTTTACCTCTTGTAAAAGCCTCTGTTGGTTTCCCTTCCCAAAGGTGAGAATAAAGAATTTTCTCCGATAAGGTTAGTGGCTTACCTGTTAGCTCACGAGCTTTGTCTACTCGTTCAGCCATAGTAGCATAAACCTTCTTAATCATATCAATATCAAAAGCCATATTATTTTGTATATTATTTAATTTGAAAGTCCTGCGAAAATACGAAAAACCAAAGAGTTATTAAAGTTTTTAAGAAAACATTCAGGAGTCTATCTTATTTTAGAAATAATTCATGAAAAAATAATTTTCAATAAATTTAATGTAAAATAAAATAT
Organism: Joostella atrarenae; assembly: GCF_021764745.1. Lineage (GTDB taxonomy): Bacteria > Bacteroidota > Bacteroidia > Flavobacteriales > Flavobacteriaceae > Galbibacter > Galbibacter atrarenae. The sequence continues at coordinate 228,609 of NZ_JAETXX010000004.1, forward strand.
CGTTTTTTATGATATAGTCAAAATATGAACTCTAAAAATTAGAACCCCTTAGTAAATAAATAGATTGACTACCAAAGTCGTAGTATTTTGTTAAAAAAATATATTCTATTTTATAGAAAAACCCCGCTTATCATTAAGAAATAAGCTTTTTTAAATGAAGTAAAACGATTAGATTAAAATAAGGAAGTTATGATTTTCTCAACAGACAACCCTTCAGCATCGGCCTTATAATTTCTCAAAATTCTATGTCTTAGAATTCCAGTCGCCACAGCTTGTACATCTTCTATATCTGGAGAGAATTTACCATTTACTAGCGCATGTGTTTTTGCCGCAAGAATTAAGTTCTGAGAAGCTCTAGGTCCCGCTCCCCAGTCTACATACTCATTAACCAAATCTGTAGCCAATTCTGAATTAGGTCTAGTTTTACCTACTAATCTCACTGCGTATTCCACAACATTATCTGCTACAGGAACACGGCGAATTAAATGATGTATTTCTATAATTTCTGAAGCTGAAAATAAAGGCTTCACTTTTGTAGTTACATCTATAGTTGTTGCTTTCACTACAGCGACCTCCTCTTCAAAAGAAGGATAACCAAGTTCGATGGCAAACATAAAACGATCTAATTGAGCCTCTGGCAGCGGATAAGTTCCTTCTTGCTCAATTGGATTTTGTGTTGCTAAAACAAAGTATGGTAAATTTAACTGGTATTGGTGTCCAGCTACTGTAACCGATCTTTCTTGCATTGCCTCTAAAAGTGCAGCTTGCGTTTTAGGAGGCGTACGATTAATCTCATCTGCTAAGATAATATTAGCAAAAATTGGTCCTTTAAGAAACTTAAACTCTCTATTTGTATCGAGAATTTCACTTCCTAAAATATCACTAGGCATAAGATCTGGAGTAAATTGAATCCTCTTAAAATCTAAACCTAAGGCAGTCGCAATTGTATTAACCATTAACGTTTTCGCCAACCCAGGAACACCTATCAAAAGGGCGTGCCCTCCAGAATATATCGCCAATAAAATTTCATCGACAACTTCTTCTTGCCCAATAATCACTTTTGCAATTTCTTGCTTTAAGGCTTTATGCTTCTTAACTAGGTTTTCTACAGCGGCAACGTCAGACATGGATTATTATTTCTTTAACCAATTATTAGCAAAATCACAGTCTCTACTTCCTGAAGATACACTTATGTATGTGTCTTTTATCTTCTCGTCCATCCATTTCCCAATCTCATCAAACTGCTTTTCTTTTAAAGCAAGCTCTTTAATTTTTACATAATCTTGAGAGTAATCTGCTTTATGAGATTTATATCTTTCAGCTACTTTTAATAATTTAAACTGAACTCCTGTTCTTGTTTCTTCCATTAATGGCTGAGAAATCTCATCTCCCTCTAAAGGACTAATTTGACTGTATAATGTAGGATCCATTTTGGTAAGCTCAAACTTCGTGTCAAATGTTTGTGGATTTCTTAAAACCCCACCATCAAAACGAGTTTCTTTTTCATCTGAAAAATTACGAGCAGCTTCTTCAAAAGTAAATTTCCCTTCAATAACCTTAGTTCTTATACTATCTAATTCTGCTTTAGTATCATCAATAGCTTCCTGAGATATTTCTGGACGCAGTAATATATGACGCACATCTCTTTCTTGTCCTCTTATTTTTTCAACAAAAACAATATGATATCCAAAATCAGACTTAAAAGGCTCAGATATCTCTCCTTGCTTTAAACTAAATGCAGCATCCTTAAACTCTTGAACAAATCCAGAGCTTTTGGAAATCTTATAAATTCCTCCATCTTGATTTTTTCCTGGATCTTCAGAATATAATGTTTGTTTTATAGCAAAACTAGCTCCATTCTCCTCTACATCTCTTTTATACTCATTTAATTTATCTACAACTTCCTTAACCTCTTTTTCTGAAGGCTCAGGAACTTTTACAATCTGAGAAATTTCTACCTCATCACCAAATACTGGTAATTCATCTTCAGAAAGCTTAGCATACCATTGACGAACTTCCTCTGGAGTAATTTCTATCTCTTCTACTACTTTAGCTTGCATTCTAGAAGATAATTGTTGTGCTTTTACTATTTCAAACAACTCTTCTCTAAAACTCTGCTCATCCTTTTTTCTATAGAATTTTAAAAGTTTCTCCATAGAACCAACTTGATTTACTAGGAAATCTAATTGACGATCTACTGTAGAGTTTACTTCAGCATCAGAAACAACAATACTATCTTGAATAGCTTGATGCGCATACAACTTGTCTTCCATTAATCTTCCAAGAACTTGGCAACGAGTAATATCTTTAGTGGATGCTCCTTGTGTTTCCATATCGATAAAACTCTTATCGATATCCGACTCTAAGATTACATAATCTCCAACCACGGCAGTTACACCATCAATTTTCTCACGTGTTGTATCAACAGCAGTTGTATCTACAACAGCATTTCCGTCTGCATTACCCGCTAAAGAATCATTATTCTCAGCAATTATTGCATTTGTAGTAACCGCAAGGGAGTCTGCAGTTACCTCTTGCGCTAATACAGGTGTAATTGCAAACATCAACATAAATCCTGCTACATAAATAATTTTGTTCATTGTGATTATTTTTTATTCTGTTGTCTTCTCTTTTATTTCAAATATTTCAAACTCTTTCTTGCGAGTAGCTTCATCTAAAAGATCTTTTTCAAGATTTTTTATAAACTCCAACTTTCTCTTGTTCAAAATAATTTTCTTTACTGTTGGCTCTACATATTCTAAAGGAGCCATTTCAGTGCGATTAAGCACTTCATTTACAGCGACCAAATATACTCCTAAAGAATCGGAAAGCTCAAAAAAATGTTCTTTTTTTAAGTATGAATCTTTATTATCAGTATTAATTTGTGGAATTTTTTGTACTACTGAAGATGATTTTACCCAAATAGAATCATTAAATGTATAAGCCTTAAATTTTATTGCTGAATTTTTTAAGTATTCTTTATCCTCCTTGTCAAACCTTTGGAAAGCCTCTTTTGCATGATCAAGATCTGCATACCCACTTGGTAAATTTATATATCTTAATTTCACCAAATCTTCATTAAGCTTAAAATTTATCTTATGCTCTTCATAAAAATATTGTAATTCCTCTTGACTTACTGTAGTATCCATAGATTTAGCAATAAGCCCCTCCTTATAAGCATTTATAAAAAGATCAGCTCGGTATTGCTTTATTAAATCTTCAAATTCTGATTGTTTATCTTCTGAAAGATTAATTTTAGCTTTCTCTAAAAGTATTTGTTGCTGTGCCCAACTTTGAATATAGTTATTCACGACAATCAAACTATCTTCTCTGGATATATTACTATTTAAAATCTTCTTTATATCTGATTTTAAAAGATAGTTATCTCCAACTTTTGCTACAGCTTCTTCTACAGGCTCTGTTTTAAAATAACTACAGGAAACCAGTAGCATTACTGTAAATACACTTATAAATATTTTTTGCATTCTTGATTTAATTCTTAAAGCAAAGTCTTTAATTCGAACAAAAATAATAATTAGCCTATATGAATCAAGCATTTTAACAACACTATAAGATAGTTTACAATAATTCCTCGAAACATAAAGTCAATCATACTGATAACTCTTCCTCTTAAATAAACCCAAAAGAATATATACTTTTCGACATGCATACCCATCGATTCTGAAAATTAAAAACGAAGAAGATTAAGGCTAAATCGTGGTTATTAATAAATATATTTACAAAAAATTTCTCCTCATGCAATTATTAAAACTCATTTGGGATTTTAGAAGTCCTACAGCACACGATACTGCAAAACATTATGAAATACATTTAAAAGAGTTTATGGCAATAGATAAGATTCCTTATTTAAAAGCTGGTGTAGAAGTTATTGTACCCGAAGAGCACGCTATAGCCTTTATTATTGTAGACCAAGAACATATGAAACCCGTAAGAGACGCCTTAAAACCGCATCGAGGACTTTACTATAAAGAGGAAGAATAACAAGTTTTATTTCTGAAGAATTCAAAAAAAGAGAGGCTTTGTTTAACAACAAAAGCCTCTCTTTTTTATATCAACTAACTAAAGTACTAACGACTATAATTAGGAGCTTCATTTGTAATTGTTACATCATGAGGGTGGCTCTCATGAATCCCACTAGAAGTAATCTTAACAAAGCGTCCATTCTCTTTTAAATCTTCTATGCTTCCTGCTCCACAATATCCCATTCCCGCACGAAGACCTCCAATAAATTGGTGCATACTTTCGTACAACTCTCCTTTATATGGAACACGTCCTACAATTCCTTCTGGAACTAATTTCTTAAGATCATCTTCAACATCTTGGAAATAACGATCTTTACTACCATGTTGCATGGCTTCAACAGACCCCATTCCTCTATATGATTTGTATTTTCTTCCGTCGTAAATAATAGTTTCCCCTGGAGACTCTTTTGTTCCTGCAAGAAGAGAACCTAACATCACACAGTCTGCACCAGCTGCAATAGCCTTAGGAATATCTCCTGTATATCTAATTCCACCATCAGCAATTACAGGAACTCCTGTTCCTTTTAAAGCTGCTGCTACTTCTAAAACTGCAGAGAATTGTGGAAAACCTACTCCTGCCACAACACGAGTTGTACAAATAGAACCAGGACCAATTCCTACTTTTACAGCATCTGCTCCATTCTCCACAAGATATTTAGCTGCCTCAGGAGTTGCAATATTCCCTACTACAACCTCTAAATCTGGGAATTCAGTTTTTACTTGCTGTAAAATAGTAACTACTCCTCTTGTATGTCCGTGAGCAGTATCTATAACTACTGCATCTACTCCTGCGTAAACTAAAGCTTTTGCTCTATCTAAAGCATCTCCAGTAACACCAATAGCTGCAGCAACACGTAAACGCCCAAAAACATCTTTATTTGCAATAGGTTTTTGAGTAAGCTTAGTAATATCTCTAAAAGTGATTAAACCAATAAGTTTATTATCTTCTGATACTACAGGAAGTTTTTCAATTTTGTGCTTTTGTAAAATTTCTTCAGCATCAGCTAAAGAAGTTCCTTCTGCTGCCGTTACTAAGTTTCCAGTTGTCATCACCTCTATAATTGGGCGAGAACTTTCTTTTTCGAAACGTAGATCACGATTCGTTACAATTCCTTTTAAGAATCCATTATCATCTACCACTGGAATCCCTCCGATACTATGCTCACGCATACTATTTTTAGCATCCTCAACATTTGCAGTTAATGGCAAAGTCACAGGATCGATAATCATACCACTTTCGGCACGTTTTACCTTCCTTACTTTTAAAGCTTGCTGCTCGATAGACATGTTTTTATGCAAAACACCGATTCCACCTTCTCTAGCAATAGCAATAGCCATTCTGCTTTCGGTAACAGTATCCATTGCCGCAGAGACAATAGGAACATTAATCGTAATATTTCTTGTAAATTTTGTTTGTATGCTTACTTCACGCGGTAAAACCTCTGAGTAATTCGGAACGAGTAGGACATCGTCGTATGTTAAACCTTCACCAACAAACTTTGAATTGTGAGCTTCCATATTGCAACTTATAGTTTAGTTGCACGCAAATATACTGCTTTTTTTAGGAAGTATATGCCTGTTTTTTATTTTATGAATATCTTAACTCTATTTTTAAATTAATAGAAAATTTTAAGTCAAAAGACTACTAAAAACGGCTGTATTTAAATCAATTTGTTATTATAAGATTACCATTTAAACTGTAATGTTGTATACCATGTAATAGGTTCTGCAGGTAAAATTCCTGGGCCAGGGTATCCAGTTGCTCTTCGTGTAAAATAACTATTATCTAAAAGATTATTAACTCCTGTTTCTATTTTCCATTTTCTAAATGTATAGGCCAAAGAAAGATCCAAAATATCATACGAAGGAATCTCCCCAATTATTCCCGATGAACTACTAAAATCTCTAGGTGCATTTGTTGCATCTGTGTATTGACTAGACAAATATGTGTATTGTAAGTTCCCTTGGAAATTTTTATAACCAAATTTAATTCCCGTTTTTAAATTTACATGAGGTACAAACTCAACTTCTTTACCTTTTACATTTTCCTCTTCTGAATTTATATATTCAGAATTTGTAAATGCAGTATTTGCAAACACACTCAACTGCCAGTTATTATAATCTTGAAAAAAAGTGGACATAAGATTCCATTCTGCAAAAGTCTCTACACCATAAATAACTGCATCCCCTATATTGCCTCTAAATCTTTTCTCTTCAATATCACTTATCTTTCTGCTAATAACTCCAATTCTGTTGTTGTATGATAAAAAATAAGCACTAACATCGTAAGTAATAATATCTGAAAGTTTTCCCCTTACTCCTAAATCGGCTGTATAACCATCTTCATCTGTTATATCAGGATCCACAGTAAATGATGGATTTACCACCCGAATATCATTATAGGTAACAGAACGATAATTTTGAGATATATTACCGTACAACTCCAAAGAAGCGTCATGTTTATAACTTAAACCAAGTCCTAACAGCACAAAAGAACGATCGAACAACCTATTATCTTCCAATTCTTCATTAAGAATAGGATTCCCTGCTAGGTCAAGAATTATATTCTTGTAAGTCCCTTCGCTTTCTGTTTTTATATATTCGAATCGAAACCCTGGGGTTACAGAAAACCCCTTTACTATATTAAATACATTCTCTCCAAAGACCGCAATATTACGATTTGGAAATGTAAAATCTGACTGCCTAGGATAGTTTGGAAATTCGTCAGAATAAAATTTAAAATCCGCATCACTTCCATCACTTCCTGGCCCCTGCATTTCAGAATTATTTGCTTGGTAATATTTAGAGCCTATTAGGAAAACGGCATCCCTTTTTGCTATCTTGTAACGATGTAACAATCTAGCTTCTGCACCCCAATTTTTAAAATCTCCAGAAATAAAATCTCTAGGTGTATTCCCTTCATCTACTTGATCCACCCTATTTTCTCTAAAACCTAGAGCATCTCTTGTAGCATCTAATCCAAATACATTTAAACTAAAGTCGGTTTTTGAAGAAAACTGATGCTCAAACAACAATGAATACAAACGCCAATCTACCTGAAACCAGTTTCTATATCTATTACTATAAGTAGGATCCTCTTCAAATTGTGCGTCTGTAAGCCCACCTGGTTGCTTTGCTAAGTAATTTAATAATGTAGTTTCAAAACTCAGCTTTGTATTCTCTGTGAAATTGTACCCTAAATGGACATAAAAGTTTCTAGAATTAAATTCAGAATTCGGTCTAAACCCTCCCCCTTGTTTGTAATTAAAATGGGTATAGTATTCTAATTTCCCTACCGTACCACTTAAACTATTAAAGCTAGTAAAAAGATCATAAGAACCTAGTGTCTGTCTACTTACCCACTCTAATTCTTTATTTGGATTAGGTTTTTTCATTTTGAAATTCACAAGTCCTCCAAATTGAGTCCCATATTGTAGAGAAGCAGCTCCTCTCACCACTTGTATTTCACTCAAAGCTTCCGCAGGAGGTGTATAATAACTTTCTGGATATCCTAAAACATCTGCACTAATATCGTATCCATTCTGCCTTGTGTTAAAGTTTGCTGTTCTATTAGGATCTAAACCACGACCTCCAATATTCAATTGTAAACCTGCGTCACCGTTTTCATAGATATTAAGACCAACAACCTGAGAGTAGATTTGCCTTGGATTATTCGCAGCTGTATTTCCTACAATCTGCTCCATATCCACTACTTCACTTTTCTTCCCTGCATAGATAGCAGTCCCTTCAACATCACGCAATTTTTTAAGAGCAAACACCTTTTCCTTTTGCCTAGTTATAACAACCTCAGAAAGTTTTTCGTTAAGCGCTTGTAGTGTATAGTCTTTACTTAGATCACCATTTACTAACACTGTGTCTTCAATAATTTGAAATTCATAAGAAAAAACAGTTATAACATGAGTCCCTTCTTTTAAATTATTTAACTGATAAATACCATCACTATCGGTTTGCACTAACTGCCCCGATTGAGAATCGTATATTTCTACTCCAGCTATTGGGTTGTTTGTTTCTGAAGATTTCACAACTCCACTTACACTATGTTGTGCGAACAACGTAGTTAAACTAAATAAAAAAAATAATGTTACTTTAAAGTCCTTTAATGTCATCTTTGAAAGGTAATATCCAGTCTTTATGCTGGAATGATTCTTTTTCTTTTAATAAATTGGTTTTATTATCTACAAACCTCGTACTTCTTCTACCGTTAAGTGTTACAAAACTATCTACGTAAATTTCTAGATTCTCGTGGCCTTGTTTAGCAAAATGAGAACCTAAATAATGCGCGTATTCTAGTATGAAATCGGCTTGTGCAGCCATCTCTTTTTCCTGAAAGGGAGTTAAAAAATCGGCGTTATCTACATAAAACCACTTTCCTGTTTTGCTATTTACAATTTTAAATTGTGCATATCCTGTTTTTTCAATTAACATTACCCTCCAAGAAAAACGGAACCCCTCTTCTGTCCAAAACAACTCTCCTGGATAAGCTAAATAACGCCATGGTATTAATAATTGTATAAAAAAGAAAACAGCCAGCATAGGTACTAAAATCTTTTTAACCTTATACACAGGGTACAACTCTCTTTTTTCTGAAGTATTAAAGTGAAATACTCTTCTTAAAAATTCTAAAATTTTTATATGAAAACTAGCATCAAAAAAAACTAAAGCACTTACTATCATAATAAAAGGAAACATTCCAATAGGAAATAAAATCCTTGTTAATACATGAAAAAACACAACTGCAAAAAATGCATAAGGCCTCGTTTTTTTATTCAACAATAAAAAAGGAATGGAGAGATCGTATGCAGCTCCACTCCAGCTAAGGAAATAATGCATCCACTCTTGCTGTAGCAAACTTCCTATTAATGGCAAGTCATATTGAGTAGGAAGCCATATTTTTAAAGGCATTGCCTTAAAAAGCCAATCGCTATTTAACTTTGCTAAACCAGCATAAAAGTACACTATTCCTAGGAGCAATTTTATACTATCTATAGTCCATTTCGGTATTTTATAATAAGCTCCATCGTTTTTTGCATCAACAGAAAAATAAGCATTAGCTGGCAGAAAAATCATTAAAAAACTAAGTAATGATATAAAGTAGTAATGATTTAAATAAGTAGTTTTATCCATTAACTCTATATACGTAAAGCTAATAAAAAACACGATTGTAGAAAGACGATACTTATAGCCCACAGCAATTCCAATTGCAGAAACCGCACAAATAATAAATATTAAATACGTATAAATTCCTAATGGTTTAACCCACTCGAAACCATAGTAAGAAAAGAAAAAATTTGGTTCTACATAAAGCTGATCTATCCAACCTCTTAAAGCAAAACGTACAATACTCAAAAACATCATTATACCAAAAAAAATACGAAAGACCGCCAATGGGGCGGCCTCCGTGTAAGTATTTAAATAATGTTTTATATAGTTATTCATTTCTTAATTCAATTAGCACAACTACATACTAATCTCCGTCGTTATCTTGATAAGAAATTGTCACGTTTAAAGCAGAAACCATATCATTTTTAAACAAAATAGTGTTTACTTGCAACAAATCTCGCAACCCAATAAGAGCATTGTTATTATTTTCAACTTCATAAGAAAAGCTTTCATTTAACTTTGAAGCCTCCTCTCTAATCACATCAAACTGTTCTGAAATGTCGTCAGCAAGTTCATTTTGATCTAACCCCTTTAGAGCATCATAAATACTAGCTCCAGTAACATTAGTAGCTCCAGTTCCTAAATAAAAATCCTTAGAAGCGTCCAGTGCTTTCAAAAATAACTCTTTAGACATATCATTAACATAGTAAGCCTCAACACGATCTGGAAATTGTTGCCCTGAAAGAGCGCCTGCGGGGATTCCCACCTTTCCACTTCTAAGAAAACGCTCATAATAAGACACATATGCATTTACAGTTTTATTAAAAGAAGCATTCACCGCATCACTATCATTATTAACATATGTATCACGGTATCCTGTTTTCCAATTTTCTAAAACTTGCGAACCTAATTTATCCAATCTATTTACTAATGCTAGCAAATAATCTTTTGCTGCTACTTGGTCTTCAAAATACGTTAAAACCATCTCATCGGTTTCTCCTGTACCATAAAGCAAATAATCTAAAGCTGGAAATCCTTGCTCTGAAAATGAAGAAGGTAACTCTAAATTATAACTTTCTAATCCTCCAGTTTTGGCATCTATATTCGCCTTATTAGTTGGATAGATATTTGTGAAATTTCTTAATTGAATTCTTTCAGCTTCCCCAATCTCAAACATTGACACATGCTGCCAAGACAAATAAGCCTCTTTGTATGCAACTTTAAGATCTGTTAAACTCTGAATATTAGTTTCTACAACAAAATCATTTGCAGCTTTTGTAAGTTTAGAAGTTGCACTAACATATGCCGTATAATTAGGCATGATAAAATTATCTGCCCAATTTGTTAATATACTCTTTCGGTTAAAATCATTATCTCCTCCAGTAGGGTTTTCATCTCCATCATTATTACTACTATCAGAACTACAACCCAGAACAACTAAGGTTACTATTAACCCTATCCATTTATTTAACTTCATATTATTATATATTGAAAGTATATCAATTCAATTTAGACTTATTAATCTACTGCCTGTGCTACGGTAAAACCAAATTTTGCAGCTATCTCTTCAGAGATTTCCTCTAACACTTCAGGAGAAACATCCCATAAACCATATTCTCCTTGCATCATCTGATCTATAAACCCATTTACTTCAGAACTTGAAAAATAAGGAGCATCAGTTTCTGGATTATGAGTAAACTGTAAACTAAAAACAAAACCATATCCTTCTGACAATTCATGAAAAGCACTTCCAAAATCTTCCGCTTCAATAGAAGCTTTCCCTCCCATCAAATAGTGAACAGCTCTTACAGCTGGTACTATTGAAAGATTTTCTTGGATAATTTCTGCTTGTTCATCTCTAACTTCGTAGTTTTTTGCAACGATAGCAGCTCTTCCTAACTTAAAAGCATCAAAAACATTTGCAGCAACTCCATTAAAATCAGAATCTTCATCTACCTGTCCTAAATAGCTATTTAAAAAACGATCATCACCTAATGTCAAATTTGGGTTTGTAGGATCTTGAGAAGCACCGTATAAATAACCATAAGCTTCATCCCACTTATGTTCCATAGTAGTGTAGTTTTTACCATCTTCTACTATATCATCATCATTATTACTTCTGTTATCTCCTTGATCTAAAACATCATCACTCAAATAGTTATTGATTGCTTGATCTAACATTAACGAACCAATAATAGATTTAGCAAAAGTTTGATTATACTCCAAACCATTTGCACTTACATAACGTATTCTTGTTGATCCAACTCCAGTAATCTGTCCAGCTACTCCTTTTTCAGCAACAACTTCTTGATTAGGAAAAACTTCATTTATCTGAGAAGAAAGAAACCCTTCTAATTTTGTTTTAATTTCATTACTTAACACAGTATTAGTTGCAAAGTATTCTGCAGAAGCCGCAACTTTACTTTTTATACTCTTACCTGACTCGTTTAAAGCTGTATCAGAGAAAGGATTCTCTTCATTTGCATACACGTTTAACAATAGAGCTTCACTTGAATTATCAAAATCCATCATTGCAGATGCTAATTCAGTAGCCATTGCAATTCTTTGTGTTTGACCAGTAAAACTTACTGTAGTTTCAGACCCTCTATTAAAAACGTAACTAGCAGGAGCAGTAACTTCTATAACCTCTTCACCTCCCATATTATCATCGTCGCTTGAACACGATGCTATAGCTAAAGAAGCTATTAATAAAGATTTTGTAAATGTTGACTTCATAATTTATTTAGACTTAATATATATAAATATGAAGCAAATATAGATTATGTTAACGCTTTTAACAAACTTATTTAGATTTAATTTAAATTATATTGTTCTATAATAAAAAGGATTTCAATAGAAAATATTAATGATAATATTGAAATAAATCTAAAGCTTCATTATAAGCACTTTCAAAACTCATTGCTTTGATATTAGAATCAGCCTTTACAGAATTGGAATAAGAAAATAATTTTTCTGTAGGCATATTTCCCGTAAGTTCATCTGCAGCCATTGGGCAGCCACCAAAACCTTGAATCGCTCCATCAAACCTTCTGCAGCCCGCTTTATATGCTGCGTCTACTTTTTCATGCCAACTATCTGGAGTAGTATGCAAATGTGCTCCAAATTCTACTTTTGGAAATTTTGGTATTAAATTAGAAAATAGATAATCTATAGTTTCTCCTGTAGAAGTACCTACCGTATCAGATAATGAAAGGATTTCGACTCCCATGGCCGCTAATTTTTCAGTCCACTCCCCTACAATCTCAACATTCCACGGATCTCCGTAAGGATTTCCAAATCCCATAGATAAATATGCAACAACCTTTTTATCATGTTTATATGCATGCTCTAAAATCTGCGAAAGCAATAAAACACTTTCTGCAATTGTTTTATGCGTGTTTCTCATTTGGAAGTTTTCAGAAATAGAAAAAGGGTATCCCAAATAATCGATCTCTGGATGTGTACATGCATCTTGAGCCCCTCGTAAATTTGCAACAATGGCCAATAATTTACTAGAAGTATTAGAAAGGTCTAATTGAGATAACACTTGAGCTGTATCTACCATTTGTGGGATGGCTTTTGGAGACACAAAGCTTCCAAAGTCTATAGTATCAAAACCACAACGTAAAAGAGATTGGATATACTGAACTTTTTTTTCAGTAGGAATAAAGGTTTTTATTCCTTGCATGGCGTCTCTAGGACACTCGATTATTTTTACAGCCTCCATTATGAAGCTATTTTTTTTATTACTTCTGAAGTCAATTCAGAAAAACTATCTACAATTAGATCTGCTGCAGACAAATCTTGGTTTCCAGAGTTTACATTTCTAAACCCGATACAAGTCATCCCAGCAGCTTTAGCAGCAGTTACCCCATTATAACTATCTTCAATAACAATAAATTTTGAAGGGTCTTCATCAAAATGAGCTGCTACATTTAAAAAAATATCAGGGTTCGGTTTGCTTCGAGCAATCGATTCTCCACTCACCATATAATCAAAAAAAGGAGCTACTCCAATTTCATCAACAAACCGGTTTATTAATTTTAAAGAGGAAGAGGAAGCCAAAGAGATTGTAAAATCTAATTCTTTCAAACGATTAATAAAAGCAACTACACCCTCCACAGGTGGTACATCTATAGAAGCTACTTCAATAAAGAATATCTCCTTATGGAAAGTCATCAATTCTCGAGCATTCGTTTCTAAACTGAAATCTGATCTTATTTTTTCCCACATCGGCACTGCAGCCATCCCCACCAAAGTTTGATGGTAACTATGAGAAAAATCTAGACCAAGTTCTCCAAAAACTTTCTTCAATATTTCTTTATGCATAGGTTCGCTATCCATGATAACGCCATCCATATCAAAAATAAAATAGTTCCTTTTCAAAATCAGTTGCTTTTAAACCAAAGGTAAACAACCTACACAGGTTTCACAAGTGTTTTCTAAAACCCTTAACCGTATGTTTTATAATAAAAGAAACTATTCTATTTATTTCTTAAAAATTATTGGTTTGGCATTTTTCCACTAGGAGCAATCTGAGTTCTCTCTACCGGAAGACCGTCAGCAGAAATATTTACATACATAACTTTTCCACTAGAAGCACTACTACTTGAATTAACAAATAAAACTAGCGACTCATTAGAAGAGAATCTTACATCTGTATCATTGGTTCCATTTGTCTTCTCTGCACTAACATCTACAACAGCACCATCACTCAATCGGTATGTATACATTCTAGAGTTTAACTGTCTGCCGCTATCACTTTCATATCCTGAAATATCATGCGTATAGAGAACTTTACTTCCGTCTACAGAAATATCTACACCTCCAACGGTTCCTGTTACTCCACTAATAACAGTATGAGTTGTTGCTCCTGAAGCATCGATAACATACACAGCACCTTCGTAACCAGAAATATTAGTTTCTAAAATAGCTACTTTAGAACGATCAGCGCTCTGATCAATATCCAAAATATACCTACCACTTGCAGCGGTATAGAACAGTTGACTACTGCCGCCATTAGCACCAACCTTATATATTTTATCATAACTTGGGAATATCAATGAAGCATCATTATCTGCCCAAGAAAAACCTAAACGCTCATTATCTATACCTTTAGGAGAAATAGAGCTCGTGAGTTGCTTAAGGTCACTTCCATCTAGATTCATTACAAAAAGTTGTGTTTTCCCAGCTACCGTTCTATAAAAGGCAAGCTTACTTGCATCAGAATTTAATATAGGTCTGAAACTATTATAAGAACTGCTAGTAATTTGTGATTCATTTCCATCAGAATCAATAGAGAATATTACATTATTTCCGTCTACAACCTTTACAAAAAGGTAATCGAAAGTTGGTGTTTTTGAAGTTGTAAATGAACTTACTTCACTTAAAACAGGATCATTAATACTATCGGAAACTTTAACTTGCCAGAAATATTTCAATCCATAACTAAGATTATCAACTGTATAAGTAGTATCCTTTATTTCTGTGAACCTTAAGACGTTATTATTCGCGCTATTTTTAATTTCTAGTTCATAGGTAAGTTCATCACTTTCATTATCTTCAGCATTCCAAATAAACTGCACAGACAACTCTTGATCATCTGCTCCATCTGCAGGTGCTATTAAAACTGGAGCAGAAGGTTGTTTATTATTAGCAGTCTCTATATTCAGTTCAAAAATTACATTTACTTCCAATCCTGTTTTTACGTTTGCCCCTTCAAAAGCAGTTAAATACCCATCTTTCTCAGCTTGAACAGAATATTCCCCTTCTTCAACATCATTTAAAACAAATTCTCCATTCTCATCAGTAAAAACTGTAGACGTAGAAGGACTGGTAGAAATCTTAACATTTTCAATTGGAGCGTTCTCTCCACTCAAAACTACTTTACCTGTTATAGTTCCAGTTCCAAAAGTATCGATAGTATCCTCGCTACAAGCAGCAATACACACTACAAATAATAATATTAAAACTTTTTTTATTGCATTCATCTTGTAAAGTTATTTTGTAGATTGAAATTTATTTTTTACTCCTAAGGTGAAATTTACCCCAAGCCCGAAATTATAATAATAATCATCCCGATTACCATTCTCTATATAATCTAGATTATCCGAAAAAGTCATGTTTTGCTCTGCAAATAGCTTTATTGAGAATTTCTGATTAATAAAATATTCTAGTCCCAATCCATATTGAATTTTAAAGAATGTGCTCTCGCTATTTTCTGGCGTATCATCATCATCAAAACCAAAAAGAATACCTGGACCTCCATAAATAAAAGGTGTTAAATCGTCGTTTGGAAGAATTGTAAGACCAAGATTAGTGTCTACTGAAGCAAATTTCCTACTGAATAAATCTCCATTATTGAGTTCAAAAGTATTTGCATTTAGATTTAGTGATAAATAGCGGGATGCTCGATATTTATAATCAAATCTAAAAACCGGTCGAACCTCAGCATTTCCATAATCTCCATTATTAAGGCTAGCACCAAAACTTAAACCCAAAGAATGACTATACTGCCTGTCTATGTATTTTCTGTTATAAAGTTTTGTTAGTGAAGCTTCTTCTTTTTCTTCTTGATATGCAGTTAATAAAGCATTTTCTTCTGCTACACCATCTTTAGCATGCCATAAATCTGCTTCCATTCCTTCTAAAACCAAACCTTCTACAGCTTTTTCTATTGCTTCTGTTACTGCTAATTGAATAGGTTCATTTCTTGTAAAACCAACCTCAGCTTCTAAAAGTCTTTGAAACTTAACATATTTAAATAAACTAGCGTCTAGCGCTTGTGATAATATGGTTTTAGAAACATAAATATTTTTAAGGATTTTTCCGTTGGAAGTAGAAATGGCTCTAAGGTATATGGTTACTCTATCTTGTCTATATTGTGTGCTTCCGCCAACTCCAAAGTAACGAGCTCCCATTCCGCCAGTAATAATATTAGAATCGTAAGAAACAATTCCTCCTTCTAATAGAATTCCAGCAAACAATAATGGTGGCACTCCAGGATTTCCGTCTTGCTGACCTTGATATTCTTGCCTTGTAGAACGTATGATATTACGTTCATTTAATAGATTTCCTATATTCTCTCTTTCTATAGGAGTAAACCACCCAGAATCTTCTAATGCATTTATCAAGATTGCAGTTCCCCCTTGTGTAACAGCTGTACTAAAAGTACTTCCTATTTCGGTCTGCTTGTATTGTCCTGTTAAATCTCTAAAATTATACACCCCAACTACAACTTTACTTTCTGGTTCTGGCAAATTAGTAAGTCGTTTTGTTGCTGCTGTATTTTCGCCTATTCTAGCATCTGTAAAATCTACAGGTTGGTTAAAATAAGTTCCACAACCGGTTATAAACAGTAAGCTTATTCCAGTTAAAATTCGGTTAATCATAATAAATTATTGATTTGGTATCACTACTTGGGTTTGCTCTCCTGTATCTGTATCTAAAATATCTATCACCAATCCGTCTTCAGATGGGTAGATATCTACAGCTAAACCTTCTAATGCATAACTCCCTTCTTCCAAAGCACCATCGCCGAATTGTTCAGAAAATAAATTTCTTGTAATCTGACTTAATAACTGTGAGTTTAAACTTTCTTTAAAAGAGTCTAAACTTGATCCTTGCTCATAATCTGTTGCATTAGGATCTGTAAAAGAATTTTGTGCTTGAGCAGAACTTAACAGCCATTGGTAATTAAAAGTTTGCCCTCCAAAATTTGGATTTTTAGGTGTGTATACAAGACTTTGAGCACTAAGTCCAGTAAAAGTTAGTAGTAATAATAGGTTGATTAGTAACTTCATTATTATAATTATTTAATATCGTGTTGGTCCGACGCTAGCTTGTTCTAGTTTTTGCAAATAGCCATTTAAATATATCATAGCTTGATCTGCATGAGCTTTTAAAAAGTCTAATTTAGGCTGAGCAAAAAATTGATATATAATTACATCTCCAACCTTAACTAGAATTCTTGTTGATCTTCCAAAACTTATAGCTTCTTCTATTTTTATAATTTTATTTGTTTTTATATCATTCATATTATATTTCTGATAGAAAAAACCATAAAAATCTTTACCTGCCTTTGTTTTTGTGTCTTCTTCAACAATCCCTTCTAAAATGATACCTTCATTTTTCTTATTAAAAGACTCCACTTGTTTTTCTTCTTCAAAAGAAAGAACTACTCGTTTTGTGCTTATTGGTTTTCCTTCATTATATATTAAAAGCAACACAATAGTTTCCAAAGAATCATTCTTCTGAATCTGTGTTTCTGCCAACAGTTTATTTTCATATGGTTCGAGGGTAAAGCGACCTTCATCGGTGCTTTTATCTATATGCTGTTGTGCATCTTTAACTATTATAGAAAACTCATAAGTCAGACTGTAATTTGTATTAGTCAAATTTTTCCCTGAAGCTGTTATGAAAACAATCCCCTCCTTTGGCCCTTTAACAATAATTTCTGCCGCTACCTCCTTATTAAAATTTTGAGCTAAGACAGAAAGAAAAGGAAAAAATAATAGGATTATTTTTATAAAATTCTTCAAGAGAAATTTTTATTTATAGTTCTTAACAATTACAGAACGGTCACTTCCAGTCATTTTAATCGTCATATTATCTCCAATACTGTTAGTTCCATATTTTTCTACCAATAAATTATTTCCTTGCTGAACTGTATTCACTTCTGAAATATTACTTGTATTTGTACCTACTTCTTGCAAGAAGTTATTATTTCCAGTCTGCGTAACTACTTCTGTTAATTTATCTACAGATTTAAATTGATTCACTTTATTATTTACTCCAGTTTGATATAAAGAATAATTCATATCCTCTGACACGACATTTACATTGGCAGCATTTGCTTGTCCTATTTGTGAGATATAA
Source organism: Joostella atrarenae (assembly GCF_021764745.1). Classification (GTDB taxonomy): domain Bacteria; phylum Bacteroidota; class Bacteroidia; order Flavobacteriales; family Flavobacteriaceae; genus Galbibacter; species Galbibacter atrarenae. The sequence continues at coordinate 246,650 of NZ_JAETXX010000004.1, forward strand.
ATACCACTTTCTGAAACAGTCTTACTGCTAGCTTGCAAATTATTTTTCTGCACTTGATTTGCGGCTACAATGGTTTTATAATCCTCTTTAGTCACCTCTTGAGCTAAACCAATAGAGGTTATAAATCCACTAAAAAATATTAATAATATAAACTTTGTAGCATTCATTACTTTATTTTTTAAAGTAGTGAGGGAATTACTCCCTCACTACTTATTTATTTAATTGTGTGTTATTATAATTACTCAATCTTAGTTTTGAGAAATATTAGCATTATTTCCATTACCTAGTTGAAATACTCCACTAGTTTGACCCATTCCACTTTGTGAAACTGTACTCATATTATTAGACCCTAATTGAGCAACGCCACTAATATTTCCTACTCCTCCTTGAGTTACAGTACTTGTGTTTGCTGCACCAACTTGTAATACCCCATTAACATTAGCGGTACCTGTCTGATTTACTGTGCTAACATTGTCTGCACCTACTTGAGCCACTGCATTTATTTGTAGTGCACCATCTTGAGTTACAGCACTAGTGTTTGAATCTCCTAATTGGAATACACCATTTATTTGATTAGCTCCTGTTTGACTAGAAGTACTAGTATTTTCACCACCTACTTGTACAGCAACATCAATTTGATTAGATCCAACTTGTGTTACAGTTGCAGCATTTTCATTCCCTGCTTGATAAAGGAAACTTGCAGTCTCATCTCCTGTTTGTGCTACAGTAGCCTTGTTATCATCTCCTATTTGATCTAAATCACTAGAAATATCAGCAGATCCAAACCCAAGAAAAGTATTAACATTTGCCCCTTTTTGCGTAACAGAAGCATCATTTCTGTTTCCTTCTTGATTTACATCACTAGTTATATCATTACTAACAGTTCCAAATGAAGAAGTATTATACTCTTGGTCTACCACTGCATTGTTACGGTTTCCGTCTTGAGTTACTGTACTCGTAAGACCTTTCCCGCTTAAAAACTGTTGTGTTCCACTTTGAGTAACTGAAGCATTGTTACGGTTACCAAGTTGATCTATTGAACTTGTTGCATTATATCGATTTTGATCTACAGTCGCTCTATTACGATCTCCATCTTGCAATACAGTGCTTTGTAATTTTGTACTTGCTACAGAAGCATCGCCTTGAGTAACATTAGCTCTATTACGGTTACCTAATTGATCAACATCACTATTATTACTTTTTCCGTATTGAGTAACATTAGCTCTATTACGGTTACCCTCTTGATTTACATCACTTGTTAGCATGTCTCCTTCTTGGCTAACATTAGCTCTGTTACGATTACCATCTTGAGCTACTGTACTAGATAGTATTTTACCATCTTGAGTAACGTTAGCTCTATTTCGATTACCTTCTTGATCTATATCAACAGTATTTTTTCTTCCTTCTTGTTTTACATCAGCATTGTTACGATTTCCTAATTGGTCAACAGTAACATAGCTTTTGCTTGTAGCTATAGTTGCAGTACTATTCTGCTCTACAGTAGCATTATTATTATCTCCAGTTTGATTTACATCAGACTGAGCATATTTACCTCCTTGTGTAACCTCAGAGTTGTTATCATTTCCATCTTGAGTAATATTAGAAACAGTAAGCTCTCCAGCAGTTTGATCTACAACTACGTTGTTTGTATCTCCAGTTTGACTTGATACACTCAGGTTTTCTTGAGCTACACCTACGGACACAGCCAAACCACTCACTAAGAAAAATAGTGTGCTTTTATTTATTTTCATCTTGCTTTTTTTAAAAAATTAGAAATAAGATTTTAAGAAAAAAGCGAGCATAAATAATACATTAATATGCTCGCTCATTACTTATTTCAAATACAATGATTATTGGTTGATTGAAGCAGAGTTATTGTTACCCATCTGCATAGTGTTAGCCATATTTGAAGCCCCTACCTGAGTAACTCCAGCAGTATTAGCATTTCCATACTGACCTAATACAGACATGTTTTGTCCACCATCTTGCATTACAGTACTCATGTTTCCATTTCCTCTTTGTGTAACCTCTGAGTCATTACCCCAAGCATTCTGAGTAACACTAGAAGTATTACCATTACCTCTTTGTAATGTTACAGAAGTTTGACCAGCTCCTTTTTGAAGGTCTGTTGCAACGTTTCCATTACCAACTTGTCTTTGTGAAGAGTTATGATTACTATTTTGCTGAGTGATAGTAGCCTCGTTACCGTTTCCAATCTGCACTTGTCTAGCTTCAGAATCTATTGTTCCTCCACCTGCTCCATTAGTATATGGAGAACTTTGATCTACTGTAGCTGTATTACCATCTCCAACTTGTCTTTGTCTTGAGAAGTTGTCTCCTCCTGGTGCTTGTAATCCAGTGTCATTCTGAGAAGAAGATGCCATGTTACCATTACCTTCTTGTAAAATACGTGCATGGTTACCCTCAGCATTTTGAGCAACAGCAGCTTCGTTACCATTCCCTACTTGATCAACATAAGAGATTGCAGTACCTCCAACTTGATCTACTTGTACATCATTTCCGTTTCCAGTTTGAGCAGAAGTACTCACATTGTTTTGAGCCATCATTGTAGCTCCGAATAAAAGCGCCCCAGCGCATAAAATTACTTTTTTCATAATAGATAGATATTTAAATGGTTAAAAATATTAATAATCTAGAGCGTTCGGGGGACGAACAATAGCATTCTTCTACTTTGGGGCAGTAATTATTGAGTATTTCTCAATAACAATGTAAATGTATGAACAGGAATCTCATCTTGCATTTTAATCTCGATGAATAACAAAATTACTTGCTGAAATGAAGATTTTATTAAACTTTTCGTGTAATCCATATCTTTAACGAAGATTAAAATCTTCCTACAATAGAATTTAATCTATCTAAAAACAGTCAGAAAAGGATGATTTTACTCCTAAAAGAAAAGAAAAATTGCAATTCCCACGAAAACAATGATTTGAAGCCACTTTAAAACTACTCCAACGTTCTTATGTTTCAGTATATAATCAGACAACTTACCAGATAAAACAGCAATACAAGAAAAAATTATAAAAGAAACTACCATGAAGATCGCTCCTAAAATATAAAACTGCCATATGGAGTTTAAAGTATCGCTAAAAAGGAATCCAGGGAAGAATGCCAAAAAGAAAATAGACACTTTAGGGTTTAATACATTCATAAAGAACCCTTGCTTAAAAAGAGCTTTATATGTTTTTTTTGGGATTTGGGAAGAAGAGATATCAATTTCTGAACTCCCTTTATATACTTTATATGCCAAGTACAAAAGGTAACAGGCTCCAAAAAGCTTAAGAACTGTAAATAAAAAAGGTGTTTGTTTAATAAGTGTAGAAACTCCAAAAGCAACTAAAGTAGTATGTACAAGGCAACCTGATATTAATCCGCAAACTGTTACCAATCCACTTTTAACTCCATGAACCATACTTTGCAGAAGTACGTATATATTGTCTGGTCCTGGAGCAATTGCTAATGCCGCTGTAGCAAATACAAACGCTATTAACACTTCCGTATTCAAAATGACTATCTTTTAAGAAGTGCTTTATTTATTCTCTTCACTATAAAAGGACCTTCATAAATAAAACCTGTATACAACTGTACTAAAGACGCTCCTGCTTCCAGTTTTTCCATCGCATCCCCTTCGGAATGAATTCCCCCTACTCCAATAATAGGAAACGCACCTTTACTTTCTTTAGCTATAAATCTAATAACCTCCGTAGACCTTTTAGTAAGCGGCAGACCACTTAATCCTCCAACTTCCTCTTTATTATCCGAAGTTAAACCTTCTCTACTTATAGTTGTGTTTGTAGCAATAACACCTGCAATTTTTGTAGTAATAACAATATCTACAATATCCAATAACTGCTCATTTGTTAAATCTGGTGCTATTTTTAAAAGCACAGGTTTTGTTTTTACTTGCTCATTATTTAATGCTTGCAATGTATTTAAAAGCGCCGTTAAAGGCTCCTTATCTTGCAAAGCCCGCAAATTTGGAGTATTTGGAGAACTTACATTCACTACAAAGTAATCTACATAAGGATATAAAGCTTTAAAGCAATATGTATAATCATCTACAGCTTGTTCATTTGGAGTAACTTTATTTTTCCCTATGTTTCCTCCAATTAAAACACTTTTATTTTTTTTGAGTCGCTCAACAGCCTCTTCAACACCTCCATTATTAAAACCCATTCGGTTAACAATTCCCTTATCATCAATCAAACGGAATAATCGCTTTTTAGGATTTCCAGGTTGTGCCTTTGGAGTTAATGTTCCTATTTCGATATGTCCGAAACCAAAATTTGCTAACTCCTTATAAAGCATAGCATTTTTATCGAAACCTGCAGCAAGTCCTACTGGATTTTTAAACTTTAACCCAAACACCTCACGCTCCAAACGCTCATCTTCCACAACAAAACACGCACGGATTAACGAAGACACTCCAGGAATTTTATTAACGAATCTTACAGCCCATACAGTAAAATGGTGAACGTCTTCAGGATCGAAAAGAAAAAATAAAGGTCTTATGAGTAGTTTATACATGGTGTGCTAGTTTTTGCAAAAATACTTAAACTTAAAAATTTACCTCTATTTTTTTATGATTTAATTTAAGAAGCCCAAAGCAACATATAATTGCAATTGCTGTTACCCGCTTTTACTACTACACACCTTACTACTTTCCGTAGTAAGATGGGGTAGTACGCTCAATCGGGGCTAGTAACTTTCGCTTGCGTTTCTTAGTTATTTATAATAAGATTATAACCCGCCGCATACTTACATTCCAACTATTATACTATTTTTGATAAAAAACATTCCGATGCAAAATATTATAGACCGCTTTATTAGCTATGTTAAAATAGATACCCAATCTGATCCTAATAGTAATACAACACCTAGTACAGAAAAACAATGGAATCTTGCTAGGAAGCTTGTCGAAGAGCTAGAAGCTATCGGTATGGAAGATGTAACCATAGATGAGAACGCCTATGTAATGGCTACACTTCCTTCTAATATTGATCGTAAAGTTCCTACTATAGGTTTTATATCTCATTTTGATACTTCTCCAGATTTTTCTGGAACTAATGTAAATCCACAGATTATAGAAAATTATGACGGTAATGATATTGTTCTAAATGAAGAACAAAATATTATCCTATCGCCTAATTATTTTGATGACCTAAAGCAATATAAAGGACAAACAATAATCACTACAGACGGTACCACACTCCTAGGTGCAGATGATAAAGCAGGAATTACAGAAATAGTAACTGCTATGGAATACCTTATTAATAATTCTCACATCCACCACGGACCTGTAAGAATTGCTTTTACTCCAGATGAGGAAATCGGTAAAGGCGCACACAAATTTGATGTTAAGAAATTTGGCGCTCAATGGGCATATACATTAGATGGTTCTCAAATAGGAGAATTGGAATATGAGAACTTTAATGCTGCTGGAGTAAAAATAAAAGTTCAGGGTAAAAGCGTACACCCTGGCTATGCGAAAGGAAAAATGATTAATGCAGTAATGATTGCAAATGAATTTCTTTCATTAATGCCAAAAAAAGAAATGCCTCAATACACAAGCCATAGAGAAGGATTTTTTCATTTCTATGAAATAAAAGGAGATGTAGAGTATACTGAGATAAATGGAATTATAAGAGATCACGACCGTGACAAATTCGATGCCAGAAAAGAACTTCTAGAACGTGTTGTTTTTGATTTATCAGAACGCTTCGGGGATATTATTTCTTTAGAGATAAAGGATCAGTATTACAACATGAAAGAAAAAATAGAACCTGTAATGCATATCGTAGACATTGCAGAACAGGCCATGATAGATTTAGAGATAAAACCTCTTATAAAACCTATTAGAGGTGGTACCGATGGATCGCAACTTTCTTACATGGGACTTCCGTGTCCTAATATATTTGCTGGCGGACATAATTTCCATGGAAGATATGAATATGTGCCTGTCGAAAGCATGAAAAAAGCAGTTGATGTTATTGTAAAGATTGTAGAACTTACAGCAAAGCATTATAATGACAACGAATAATGCTGATGCCTATTTTAACAATAGTAGCTCGTGGAAAGACGAACTCCTTTCACTCCGTTCCATATTATTGGAGACAGAATTGGAGGAAACAATAAAATGGGGCGTCCCTACTTATACTATTGCTAATAAAAATGTTGTTGGCATCGCAGCTTTTAAGTCTTATGTTGGATTATGGTTTCATAATGGTGCTTTACTAAAAGATGATGCTAGAGTTTTAATAAATGCTCAAGAAGGAAAAACTGTAGCATTAAGGCAATGGCGCTTCAACTCCATAAAGGACATTGATGACAGCAAAAAGTTAATTAAAAAATATACAGAAGAGGCTATTACTAACCAAAAACTAGGTAAAGAAGTTCTTCTTCCGAAGAAGAAAACTATTGTTTCAAAAGTATTGGAAATAGCATTAAAGGAAGATAATAAACTTAATGAAGCTTTTAATACGCTCACAAAAGGTAAGCAGAAAGAATATCATGAGTATATTTCAGAAGCAAAAAGAGATGCCACTAAACTTAGTAGATTAGAAAAGGTAACTCCACTTATACTTACAGGTAAAGGCTTGCATAATAAATACAAAAAATAGCAACCTATCTACTCCTTCTAAAAAATAAAAGAGCAATGTTGAAATCAACATTGCTCTTTTGTTATATATAAAAATACATTAAAGATCTAAACGCAATCTAGCATATAAGAAACGACCTCCAATTCCAAATTGTTGAGCCGATCTAGACCAATCAAAACGACCAGAACTTCGGTTATCTTCTTGCGCTCTATCTGGGTACACATCAAAAAGATTGTTTGCCCCTACACTCATATTTAAAGAACTTGTAAGTTGATATCCAAAAGAAAGGTCTGTAACAATTTTTGGACTGTAATCATCCTGTTGATCAAGATTATTCGCTGCTTCTGTTACTTCACCAAAGAAAACATTTCTTAAGAAAACAGTATACTTTCCGCTAGATAGCAAATTAGAAAAATTCACTTTTACCCTTGGCACTGCCTTCTCTAAATAGATTCTACTACTTTCAGAGAAATAAGTATCTACTTGTCCGGCATCTTCTAAAACCTGAGAAGCATGTATATCTCCAACCTGTCTAGTTACCGATACAGCTGCAGAAAGATCATTTTTAAGATGAATTTTATCATTAAACGAAGCCTTTTGAGTAATTACCAAATCAAATCCTTTGGTTTCTGTATCTATCGCATTCGCAAAAAAGGCAGCTTCCTCCGCATTCGCTTGCGCTAATAAAACATCAATCTCAGATCCCGTTCCTGGTCCTGCAAAACGTCCTGTATAAATTACTCTATCTTCTATTCTAACAAAGAAACCATCCAAAGTAAAGCTAAGATTAGCACTCGGTATTTTTGCCGTAAAACCAGCACTTACACTTTGAGACTCTTCTTCTTTTAATTCTGGAATTCCTAACAACTCCGCTACGCGACTATTGTTTGAAAAAGTTCCTACTTCTACAGGGTCTCCATTATCAGCAAAAATAGTAGAAGTACTGTTAAAATTTAATTGATGTAAAGATGGTGCTCTAAAACCTGTACTTGCTGCTCCTCTTAAATTAAAATTATCATTCAACTTATAAAGAGATGAAAGCTTAAAGTTTATTGTGGAACCAAAGTCTGAATAATTTTCAAATCTCGTAGCGAACGTCAATAATAATTTTTCTGTAATATCTGCTTCTAAATCTACATAACCTGCAATACTGCTACGCTCTCTAGAAACTTCATTTTCTGGTCTAAATCCAGGAAATACTTGTGAACCTCCAGGTCTTGAGTTGCCAAAAAAGTCGACCGGTGGTTGCTGATTAATATTTGTAATTACTGCACCATTAACATCATACTGCACATAAGAAGCCTCCTCTCCGGCTATAATATCATATTTTTCGAAACGATATTCCCCTCCAAAAGCCACATTTAGACCTTCAAATACATTGTCATAAAAATGATTAAGATCTAAATTTGTAGTATTCTGAGTAAAAGAAAATCCTCCAGCATCAAATAAACTAGGAGATGCATTTAGCATAGACGTATTAGAAGTATTATCGATTTCATACAAAAAAGAGTTCTGTCCCCAAGTATTACTAAAATCAACATTCCATTCATTTACCATTCCTTTTATCCCTACAGAAATTGATTTATCCTTTATTTTAGAGTTTATCTCTGGAAGAAAACCATTGATATAAGCTGGTGTGTATGTTCTACTCTGATTTGGAAGTCTATAAAAACCTGCTGCTCCTCCTGTTCTGGAACTTATTCCTGCAAAAGAGTACAACTCTGTTCCTTGGTCATCTACAGGCAATGAAAAATTGGCAAAAAACCTTCCTCCGCGTAATTCAGATTGACCTACTCGCATATTATAGTCACTACGATTCTGGCTTCTAGCGATTAATTCATCCTCTGTTACATTATCTCCTAAAAGATCTTGAAGATCTTCAATAGTAGTCGCATTTTGTATATTATTCTTCATTTCAGGTGAAAAATAAGACACTTGACTCCCATACTGCTTAATTGCATCTACATCAGTAAAAAGATTAGAGATATCATATCCATCCGCATTAGCAACACGTTCAACAGCATTATAACCATTAAAAATACTCCCCTCAAACTCTTTCATTCTATTATAAGAATCTCTGTAGTCAAAATCTCCAGTAAAGTTTATATACCCACCTCGATCTCCTAATCCGATTCCGTAGTTTGCACTTATATTAGTAGTTTCTCCATCAACCCCTCCTTCTTGACCTTGAGCGTGACGAGAAAAATTAGCGCCTGTAGTTGCGTTTATACTCAACTTATTTACACTTGTATTCAAAACAATATTAATAACTCCTGCAATAGCATCAGAACCATATTGCGCAGCTGCACCGTCTCTTAAAACTTCAATTCTCTTTATTGAAGCGGAAGGGATAGCATTCAAATCTGTACCTACACTTCCTCTACCAAAAGACCCATTGATATTTATTAAAGAAGAAGTATGCCTACGCTTACCGTTTATTAAAACCAAGATCTGATCAGGACCTAAGCCTCTTAAAGAAGCAGGATCCACATGATCTGTACCATCGGCAATTGTCTGTGTATTAGACGTAAATGATGGTGCTACATAATTTAAAATTTGATTTAGATTTACCTGCGGCCCAGTAGAGATAAGCTCTTGTACATCTATAACATCAATTGGAACAGGACTATTAACGGTTGTTCTTGCAGGGTTTCTGCTTCCTACAACAACCACATCGTCTAAGGCTATTCCTGATTGTAATACTACATTCAACTTACCAGAAGATGTAACTTTTCGTTTCATAGTATCGAAACCTACATAAGAGAATACTAATGTCTCTCCCATCTCAACTTCTATTTCATATATTCCATCAAAATCTGTTGTTGTCCCTTTTGACGAATTTTCAACTGCAATAGAAACACCAGCCAAAGGGACTCCTGTCTCATCTTGAACTAATCCTGTAATTAACTCTTGACTCCATGCTGAAGTAATAAAGAGTAATATAAAAGGAAGTATAATTTTTCTCATTTATAGTTATTTTAGATTATATACTGCAAATATATAAGTAATAATACTATTACCCTAGCGATTAACTAGATTAATATAAGAAGTGAAAATCACATGCAACCCCCTTATTACTAATTAAATAAAACAAAAAGAGCCTCGATTCTAATGAATCGAGGCTCTTTTTATATTGTAAAAAATGCCTATTTCTTCTCCTTAACTGGAGCAGCTGGTGCATTTAATTTCTGTGAAAGCTCTAAAGATAATGCAGAACGTTCAAATTTCATTTTACCCGCCATCGTTTCGATAACACATGTATTATCGTTATTAAGGTCTACAATTTTACCGTGTAATCCACTTTTGGTAATTACGCGATCACCTTTTTTTAACTCTTGTGCGAATTTCTTTTCCTGCTTTTGCTTTTTCATACTCGGACGTATCATAAAAAAATACATCACTGCGAAAATCAAAATAAAAGGTGCAAACTGATTTATTGCTTCCATTAAAAAATATTTATTTATGCTTTAGGTTGTGCTGGAGCATCTTTAGGCTCAACAAATGCTTTTATTCTTAACTGCTCTGTTCCTTTCTCAGTGTTAGCAGTAATTGTTACAGTTTTTGTAACTGCATTTCTACCACTACCGTTATACTTCACTAAGATTTCACCTGTTTCTCCTGGTGCAACTGGAGCTTCTGGTTTCTTAGGAATTGTACAACCACAGCTACTTTTAGCATCTGTAACTACTAAAGGAGCATCTCCTGTATTTTTAAATTTGAAGACTTTCTCTACAGTTTGCCCTTGAGGAATATTCCCGAAGTCAAACTCTGTTTCTTCAAATTGCATCACTGGCAACTGCTTAGCTGCTTCGTCACGTTGCTCTGCTTTCGCTACGTTATCAGATTTAACTTTATTAGCTGCATTGTCTTTACAAGATGTAAAACTGATTGCTGCAATTGTAAGTATTAAAAGAACTTTTTTCATTTTAAAAGATTTTAATATGTTATTAAGTGGTTATTTAATTTGAGAATTTCATGAAACTCCACAAAATCAACCTCAAAAATACTAATATTTTTTTTACATCAAACCTCTCCCCGACTTATTTAACGAATCGTTGGCTTGATATTCTTTAACTAAATTATCTAAAATCCCGTTTATAAAAATACTACTCTTTGGAGTACTATATTCTTTAGCTATTTCTAGATACTCATTAATAGTTACTTTAACAGGAATGGATGGGAATTTAAGAAACTCGCAAATAGCCATTTTTAATAAAATAGCATCTAATTCTGCTATCCTATCTGTATCCCAGTTTGGAGTCTTCCCTTCTATTTCTTGCTCAATTTTTTCATCATTTAAAATTGTCTTTTTAAATAAAAGACTAGCAAATTGTTTATCATCTGCATCTTTAAATAATGGAGGATGGAAATAATCTTCAGGAGAATTAGGTTTTAATTTCTTAAACATTTTCACCAAAAGAGTATTTACCATTGGCAAATCATCAATCCAAGTAAGCTTTTTATCTTCGATATATTCATAGAGTTTTTCATTTGGAGCAATTACCTTTTGAAACAATTCTAAGATCACTTTTTTGTCATCTAGAAAATCGGTATTATCATTTGCTATATACTCCTTATAGATATCACTCTTAAGAATTTCTCTATAAATAATCTTAACATACTCATCATCTAAATCCCAACTTATACGACGATTGTCAAGCTTTTCTTCTAATACTGGATCGTTCGCTAATTTTAGTAAGATTGAATTTTCAATAAATTTCCTGTTCGGATTTCTTTCCTCCTTTGTAGCGAGGTATTTTTTTTGAGAAAGTGTAAGCTGTTGCTCAGCCATTTTTTGAGTCTCTACCAATAGACTTAAGAGTGTTAAGTACAGATTGTACATATTCTCCATACTATTGGATAAAAACTTTTCTTCGGTAACTAAATCAGTGTTTTGAGATTGTACAAATGCATAAATAGATTGCATTACCTTCACCCTGATGTGTCTTCTTGTTAACATGCTTAAAGAACTTACTTGCCTATATTAAATTATGAGGGCGAAAGAATCACTCTTTCGCCCTGCAAAAATAATATTATTTTAGAAACCCTCTTATTTTTTCTGCGCTAATTTTCTGTTATCAATTCTATTTTGCGCAATATTAAGTGCAGCTTCATGTGTTGTACAATTATTTGTGTCTGCATGATTAAAAATATCTAATGTAGTCTTATAGATATTTTCAGTTTTTCTTAGAATTTCCTTTTTATCGTAACCTTCTAATTCTGCATAAACATTTATAATACCTCCGGCATTAATTAAAAAGTCTGGCGCATAAGCAATCCCTCTTTCTTTTAATATTGCTCCGTGTATTTTTTCATCTGCAAGCTGATTATTTGCTGCTCCAGCAATAACCTTCGCATTTATAGCATTTACAGTAGCATCGTTTATCGTTGCACCTAATGCACAAGGAGCATAGATATCCATTTCTTGATTAAAAATATCTTTACCAGCAATAATCGTTGCTTTATATTTTTTTGATAGCTCTAAAAGTCTTGCTTCATTAATATCTGAAATATACAATTGAGCACCCTCATTATATAAATGATCTACCAAAGTTTCTCCAACGTGACCTACACCTTGAACCAAAACTTTTTTCCCTTCTAGATTATCATCTCCAAATTGGTAATGCGCAGCAGCTTTCATTCCCATAAAAACTCCGTATGCAGTAATTGGTGAAGGATTTCCTGCTCCTCCTTTTTCTTCTGAAATCCCAGTAACATAAGGAGTAACTTCACGAACAGTATCCATATCTGCCGTTTCCATACCTACATCTTCCGCAGTAATATACTTTCCGCTTAAAGAGTTTACAAACTCTCCGAAGCGTCTCATTAATGCAGGATTCTTCTGAGTTTTAGCATCTCCAATAATAACTGCTTTACCACCACCAAGATTTAATCCTGTAATAGCAGACTTGTAAGTCATTCCACGAGAAAGACGCAAAACATCATTTAAAGCTTCCCACTCGTTCTCATAATTCCACATTCTAGTTCCTCCCAACGCAGGCCCTAAAACTGTATTATGTATTCCTATTATTGCTTTTAATCCTGTATCTTTGTCCTGACAGAAAACAATCTGCTCATGATCATTAAATGAAAGTTGACCAAATACTGGATCAACTTTTTTAAGTTCTGTAGGAGCTATAATTTCTGAAACCATATTATTCTATTTTGTTTGCTTTAGATTTTAATATTGTTAATTTATCGTAGCAAAAATAAGAATATTTCAATATAAAAGCTAAAACAAGTCCTTAAATTGAGGATTTATTAAAAAAATTGATTTTAGAGAAAAGTAATGAAGGAACTAAGATATATTAACAAATTCTTTAAGAAATATAAGTGGAAATTGATTGTTGGCGTTTTAATTACGATTCTCGCTACAGTCTTTAAATTAGTTTTACCAGAATATGTTGAGCAATCTGTGAATGTTGTAGAGGAATATATATTAAATGAAGCCTCTGATCTTTCTGAAGTTAAAGCTAAACTTCTTAATTATATTTTAATCATAATTGGCTCTGCTACACTATCTGCTTTGTTCACTTTTTTAATGAGACAAACGATCGTTAATATTTCTCGATACATAGAGTTTGACCTTAAGAATGAAGTTTATGAACAATATCAACGACTCTCTATTAACTTTTACAAGAAAAATAGAACTGGAGATTTAATGAATCGTATCAGTGAAGATGTCGGACAAGTGAGAATGTATGCAGGCCCTGCTATTTTATACAGCATCCAAACTGTAACGCTCTTTTTATGTGTGATCCCACTTATGTTTTACACAGCACCAAAATTGGCTGCATATACGCTAATTCCGCTCCCTATTCTATCTGTTCTTATATACAATATTAGTAAGGTCATACATAAACGCAGTACTGCGGTACAACAATACCTTTCTAAATTATCTACTTTTACACAAGAATCGTTTTCTGGGATATCTGTAATAAAAGCCTACGGAATAGAACCTAGGATTGGCGCAGATGTAGATGCACTAGCAAAAGAAGGAAAAGATACCAATATGGCACTAGCTAAAGTGAATGCATGGTTTTTTCCATTGATGTTATTACTGATTGGAATAAGTAATATTTTTGTTATTTATGTTGGTGGGATTCAGTATATAAATGGTGAAATTGCCACTACAGGAGTTATTTTAAAATTCATCATATATGTAAACATGCTTACTTGGCCAGTAGCTACAGTAGGATGGGTAACCTCTATAGTTCAGCGCGCAGAAGCTTCGCAGAAAAGAATAAACGAGTTTTTAGAACTTGAACCAGAGATTAAAAATACAAATGAAGGTCATTCAGAAATAAAAGGGAAAATCGAATTTAAAGATGTTACTTTTACTTATGACGATACCAACATTACAGCTTTAAAGAATATTTCATTCTCTATTAATCAAGGTGAAACATTGGCAGTTATCGGAAAAACAGGATCTGGAAAATCTACAATATTAGATCTAATCGGGAGACTTTACGATACTTCTTTAGGAAAAATATTAATTGACGATACTCCTATTGAAGAATTAAATCTAACAGATCTTAGAAATACGATTGGAGCTGTACCCCAAGACGCATTCTTATTTTCTGATTCTATTGGAAACAATATAAAATTTGGACATAAAACTGCCACACAAGAAGAAATAGAAACCGCAGCAAAACAAGCTGCTGTTCATCAAAATATTATTGAGTTCACCAAAAAGTACGATACGGTTCTTGGAGAAAGAGGTCTAACACTTAGTGGAGGACAAAAACAGAGGGTTTCTATTGCTAGAGCTTTAATCAAAAAACCTCAAATTTATCTGTTTGACGATTGCTTATCTGCCGTTGATACGGAAACTGAAGAGCAAATTTTAAACAATTTAAAGAACGTTTCTGAAAAAAGTACTACAATTATCGTAAGTCACCGTATATCTTCAGCTAAAAATGCAGATAAAATTATTGTACTAGAAGACGGCGAAATACTAGAGCAAGGAACTCATAATCAACTACTAAGCGAGAAAGGATATTACCACGAATTATACCAAAATCAAATATCAGAAAAAGAAAACTAGTGAATTTGTTGTTTCATTTCATTTTTTTTCACATTTTTGATTTTGTTAACAAATATAAAAGTATTTAGAGGAATTATGAGCGATAAAGGTTTTGTAGAGAAAGATGAGATATTCTCTAAAGTGTTGAGAGCTGGAAGAAGAACTTATTTCTTCGATGTAAGAGGGACAAAAGCTGGCGATTATTATTTAACAATCACAGAGAGTAAAAAATTTACCCATGACGACGGGTCTTACCACTACAAAAAACACAAGATTTATCTTTACAAAGAAGATTTTGCTGCTTTTAAAGAGAATTTAGAAGAGATGATTGACTTTGTAATCAATGAAAAAGGTGAAGAAGTAATTTCTGAACGTCATCAAAAAGACTTCAAGAAAGATGTGTACGGAGAAGATGAAAGTGTAGAAGTTGGTGAAGAAGTAACAACAGAAAAGTTTACAGATATTAGTTTCGACGATATATAAAACTAAAGAACATTAAAAAAGCCGCTATTAAAAATAGTGGCTTTTTTACTTACTAACCTATCCTTAATCCATTTTCTATTTTAAAATCTGGACTTAATAAAGTTACATCGTTCTCTTCTCCTACTGCACCTACAACTAAACATTCACTCATAAAGTTTGCAATTTGCTTCTTAGGAAAATTAACAACTGCAATTACTTGTCTATTTAATAAGTCTTGCTTTTTATACCTTTTTGTAATTTGGGCTGACGTTTTTCTAACTCCAATTTTAGCACCAAAATCGATTATTAATTTATACGCAGGAATCCGTGCCTCTGGAAAATCGTGCACCTCAAGAATAGTTCCGACACGCATTTCCACTTTTAGGAAATCACTCCAACTTAATTCTGACATTTATTATTAAACTATTTTAAGTTTCTCAATCATCTCTTTGGATATATTACCAGCATATGCTCCATAGGCATCAACTAGCAGTCCTTTATCCCCTTTAGAAGTCTCTATAACATAAAGAACAGAACTATCTCCAGGATTTGTCTCTCCCTCAAAACGATAATATTTAACTACCTCAAGCGCTGTTGCTTCGTGTACTTCCTTTTTTGACTTATTCTCTATTCCAGCATCACATAAATTAAAATCTTCTGTATAACCTTCTTTATTCAAAGCTTTAATTGCTACTGATAAACTTTTGTATGATTTTTCCATTTTTGGTTTATTTTATTTTTAGGTTGATTAAAAGTTACAAACAAGGAAACAAGTCACCAAAAAATTAAAGAATATTTATGATTTGAAAACCTTTTTTAAAACTAGTGGCTCAACTCTTTTTTAAACCAATTTCTTATTTGTATTTTACAAAAAACAGAAACAAATAATTATGGCAAGAACAGAAAGTAATATGTTACCACTAGGAACAAAAGCACCTAATTTTAATCTCCTTGACACCGTTTCAGGGAAGAAATTAAAATTAAGTGATGTATATGGTGATAAAGGTACCGTAGTGATGTTTATCTGCAATCATTGCCCATACGTACAACATTTAAACAAAGAAATTGCTAAACTAGCTAACGATTATAGCGATAGTGATATAGGTTTTGTTGCAATATCCAGTAATGATGTTGAAAAATATCCTGAAGACGGACCTGATAAAATGAAAATTAATGCAGAAGAAAACGGCTATACATTTCCTTATTTATACGACGAGACCCAAGAAGTTGCAAAAGCATATGATGCTGCCTGCACTCCTGATTTTTACGTTTTTGATGCTAGTTTAGAATTAGTTTACCGCGGGCAATTTGATGATTCTAGACCCGGGAATAGTCTTCCAATATCAGGAAGAGATATTAGGAGCGCCATTGATGCTGCCACGATGGGAAAAACAACATACAAAAAACAACAACCAAGCATGGGCTGCAACATCAAATGGAAAGAATAATTATGCCTATCTTTAATAACAATCTTTGATTTGTTTTCAAATTAATCTTTAACATTATTTTATAATGCGTGTTATCGGATTGAATCATTAATCTAGTAAATTTGTAGAGTATTAATTAAATCAGAATTAAAATGGTAACACTACGATTAGGAGATAAAGCACCAAATTTTAAGGCGCAAACTTCAGAAGGAGAAATTGATTTTTATGAATATTTAGGAGATAGTTGGGGAATTTTATTCTCTCATCCTGCAGACTACACCCCTGTTTGTACAACAGAATTGGGTACAGTAGCTAAATATAAAGATGAATTTGCAAAAAGAAACACAAAGGCTATTGCCTTGAGTGTAGATGGAGTAACATCCCATAAAGGATGGATTGAAGACATTAATGAGACGCAAAATACAAAGGTAAATTTCCCTATTATAGCAGATGAAGATCGTAAAATATCTGAATTATATGATATGATTCACCCAAATGCAGATGCTACCCTTACCGTACGTTCTGTATATATAATTGCACCAGATAAATCTATTAAGTTAATGATTACGTATCCAGCTTCTACTGGAAGGAATTTTGAAGAACTTCTAAGAGTTATAGATTCTTTACAACTTACAGCATATCATAAAGTAGCAACGCCAGCAAACTGGAAACATGGAGAAGATGTTGTTATTAGCCCTGCCGTTTCTAACGAAGATGCAAAAAATATATTCACCAAAGGTTTTAAAGAAGTTAAACCGTATTTACGTTTAACACCGCAACCTAACTTAGATTAGGTATAATTAATCATAAAAAAAGAGCAGTTAAAAAACTGCTCTTTTTTTATACCCAATCCTCACGGATAGTTAGTTCTTCTATATGGGCATAATGATGCTTACAATGCCAAGCATATACACCTATTAATTCTTTCAATGTAGTTTCTTTATTATTTTCAGGATGTATCAATTTTCGCTGTAATTGATCCTCAGAAAGATGCTTTAATAAGTAAGCCCAACGTTTATGAAGCCCTTCCAATAAGTATAATGACATTTCTATATCTCCATCAAGAGAATCTCCTAAATCAGCCCACCGATCTTCATAATAAGCTTTAATAATTGGCTTATCTTCTGTTAGAGCCCATTTAAACCTTATATAACTATTCATATGACTATCGGCTAAATGATGTATCAACTGTCTTACCGTCCAACCTTCAGGACGATATTGTGTATCTAACTGGCCATCGTCAAAATCTTCCACTAAAGATTCTAATTTTTCAGGAAAGAACTCTATCGTCTTAATCCATTTCTTTACATCTTCTTCAGCAATAATAGACGGAGATTCATATACTCCTATAGGATATTGCAAGCTTTTAGGTTCTTTTATTGTCATGTTCAAATATAAAAAATCCTGTTACACGTATGTATAACAGGATCTTAAAAAGTATATTATTATGATAGAAGTTACCTTAACTCTTTCTTTCAAAAAGATTCTTAATGTTTAAGCCAAAAACCTTAATTTTCTATAAAAAGTTAACACGAAAATACTATCCTATATTTACTAATTCTACATCAAAAATCAATGTTGCGTTAGGTGGAATAACTCCTCCTGCACCTCTAGAACCATACCCTAAATGAGCAGGAATTACAAAACGTGCTTTATCTCCTACTTGTAACAAAGAAATCCCTTCATCCCAACCAGCTATTACTTGACCAGCTCCTAATGTAAAATCGATAGGCTGGTTTCTTTGGTATGATGAATCGAATACTTGTCCGTTTTCTAACTGTCCTTTATAATGTACAGAAACTGTTTTACCCTTTTCTGCTTTTGGACCATTACCCTTTTGGATAAGCATATAACGCAAACCACTTTCTGTCTTATCAAAACCAGCAGCAAGCTTCTCTAAAGCTTTTTCAGCATTTGCCTTCTCTTCTGCCAATCTTTTCTCACGAGCACCCTCAAAAGTTCTAAAAGCTTCAACAGCATTCCAATTTTCTGCCTCTTCTCCTACTCTTACTATTTCTAAACTCTCAATTTTATCACCTTGAGCAATTGCATCTACAACATCTTGTCCGTTTTCAACAAAACCAAATACGGTATGCTTATCGTCTAGCCAAGGTGTCTCTACATGCGTAATAAAAAACTGAGTTCCGTTTGTACCAGGACCAGCATTAGCCATAGAAAGGACTCCAGGTCTATTATGTCTTAAAGAAGCGTCAAACTCATCATCAAATTTATAACCTCCATCTCCAGTTCCAGTTCCTAAAGGACAACCACCCTGAATCATAAAATCATTTATAACTCTATGAAAAGAAATCCCATCATAATATGGCGTCCCTTGAGGCTTCACACTATTTTCCATATTTCCTTCTGCTAAAGCAACGAAATTACCTACCGTTCCAGGAGTTTTATCATGAGTTAATTTAACAAGGATCTCTCCTTTTGAAGTATTAAACTTCGCATAGATACCATTTTCCATATGCACTCTGTATTTAATGTTTAAAGTAGTATTTTATTATTATGAAATTATATGTTCTTTTAAAAATGCCCTAAATTAATATTCTTTAAGCAATCAAAAAATATTAATTTGAATCAATCTTTCTAAAAAAGGTGTATGTAGATTTTAAATATAACAAAAAACGCTCCACAAGATAGTGGAGCGTCAATATATTGTATAACTAAGAACTACTTATTAAAGAGCACTAACTCTTTTAGTTAATCCTGACTTTAAGTTTCCAGCTTTATTAGCATGGATAATGTTTCTCTTAGCTAATCTATCGATCATACTAATTACAGATGGCAATAAAGTCTCTGCATCTTTCTTATCTTCTGTACTACGTAATTTTTTGATTGCGTTACGTACAGTTTTATGTTGATATTTATTTCTTAAACGAACTGCTTCGTTTCTTCTAATTCTTTTTAATGCAGACTTATGATTTGCCATCTTTTCTTAATTTTTACTAACAGTAGAAATTCTCTCCTGCGCCTTGTTATACTATTATAGTAGTCCGTAGGGGAATCGAACCCCTGTTACCAGGATGAAAACCTGGCGTCCTAACCCCTAGACGAACGGACCAATTGCTCTTTCGAGCTACGGATATTATATCCGTATATTTTAATGAACTTAATCTTTTGTAGTCCGTAGGGGAATCGAACCCCTGTTACCAGGATGAAAACCTGGCGTCCTAACCCCTAGACGAACGGACCATTATTTCCTTTATTGCGGATGCAAAAATACAACTATTTTTAAATCATGCAACACTTAGAAAAGTTTTTTTTATTTTTTTTTATCTCCATTACTTTTTTACAATTCTAAACACTGATCTTCTGTTTAATTGATGCTCTTCTTTAGAACAACGTACTCCATTACTACAACCATTTAAAAGTTGTGACTCTCCATATCCTATTGCACTCTGGATACGATCTTTAGCTATTCCTCGTGAGTATAAGTGATCTCTTGTTGACTTTGCTCTTCTATCAGATAGTTGTCGGTTATATTCATCGTTTCCTCTTGAATCGGTATGCGATTCTATAGTAATCACCATCTCTGGATGATTGTTCATTACCGTTACGATATTCTCTAATTCAAAGGCCGCATCAGAACGAATATCCGATTTATCAAAGTCAAAATAAATAGGCTTTAATACAATTTGGTCACCTACTATTAGACTTGTTAAGTAGATGTCTTGTTTTGTAAGTGGATTGGCTAGCGCTACTTCTAATTTAGCAGGACGGTAATCGAGCTTCTCTCCTGTGATAACAATACTTGGAATACAGTCCACATCTTCAAAAGCATAGCTTCCATCTGCACTGCTGGTAAATGCTGCATACTGCTCTCCATTTGCGTCTATCAATCGTACTGTCGCTCCAGGAAGTGGTTCTTTTGTTCTTTCGTCATATACAATCCCTTCAACTGTTTTTGTACATTTCTCAAAATCAAATCCATAGATATCATCATCTCCAACACCGCCGTTTCTATTAGATGACACAAAACCGATTCCATTCTTGGCTATAAATCCAAAGTCATCTCGATTGCTATTTACTCGTTTTCCTAAATTCTCCACAGCATCATAACGATCCCCAACTGGC
>NZ_JAETXX010000040.1 GCF_021764745.1 Joostella atrarenae
TCAATTAAGGAACCATAAAAACGCTCCTTAATCAAGTAAGCAACTTCCCAATTACTTCTAGCAGAGAAATCCTTTTTACCATATACACACTTAACAACACATATGAATTCAAAAAAAATCGAGTCAATATTTGAGAATTACCTTAATAAAACAAGCACAAATTACGCTTTATTAATTAGTGGGAAATGGGGAAGTGGAAAAACCTTTCTATGGAAAAATGTCCTTGAAAAAAAAGCTGTAGAAATGGATTTTAAACCTGTTTACATTTCTCTTAATGGAATTGAAAGTATCAAGGAGGTTGAAAGCATTTTATTCAGTAGTATTTTGCCCTTATCAAATAAACTTCAAAAAAATGGAATTAAGAACGTTGTTAATCTTTTAAAAAATTTAACAAATGTATCTGGAAAGATTTTTGGGCGTGGAACACAATTGATAGACTTAACAAAAGGGATTAAAATAAATTTCGATATTTCTAAAAAAGTATTTTGTTTTGATGATTTGGAAAGATGTTCTGCACCCCCTGAAAACATTTTAGGTCTGATCAATGAATATACTGAACACAAAAACGCAAAAGTAATAATCTGCTCCGCGGAAGAAGAAATAGGAAAGAAAACCGGCTATAACAGAATAAAAGAAAAAGTTGTAGGTAGGATATTAAATTATAGTGCGAATTATGATGAGTTATTTGATGGTTATATTGGAAATGTTTTTGATAAAGATTTTTATGACTTTTTGAATAACAAAAGAAAGGTAATAATCCATTTCTTCAAGAAGCACAACATACAAAATTTAAGGACGTTTGAGTTTTGTTTAGAGAATATCCACCGCTTACATAAATACTTTAAAGAGGAAGACAAAGAAGTTGTAGATAGTATGTTATTTTTCACCGCTATCATTAGTAATGAATTTAAGAATGGTGAG
>NZ_JAETXX010000041.1 GCF_021764745.1 Joostella atrarenae
TTCTCCATTCTTAAATTCATTACTAATGATAGCGGTAAAGAATAGCATACTCTCAATAGTTTTATCGCTTTCGCTTTTATAATATTCAAATAATAGCTTAACGTTTTCTAAATAGAACCCAAATGTTCTTAAGTTCTCTATAGCATGTTTCTTAAAAAAATGAATGATTGTTTTCCTTTTATTACTCAAAAAATCACGGAATTCTGTCTCTGTGATGTGGTTAATGTAACTATCAAATAATTCATTATAATTTGCAGTATAATTTAATGTCCTTCCGATTATTTTTTCTTTAATTTTGTGATATTCATCATTATTAACCTGTTCTTCGTCTGCACAAATAATCACTTTGATATTTTTATGCTCAGTATAATCATTTATTAAACCCAATATTTCATTTAATGGAAGTGAATATCTTTCTAAATCATCAAAACATAAAACCATCATGGATAAATCGAGATTGAACTCTATTCCTTTCGTAATATCTTTCAATTGAGTACCTCCACCAAAAGCGTTACCAAGTACATTTATTCCATTTCTTAAAAATTTAAAAGAATTAATTAGATACTTATTTTCTAACTTATCAGAAAAAGGCAAGACTTTACTTAATAGTATGCTTTCTATTTCCCTAACACTATTAATTCCATTAAGAGAAATGTAAACAGGTTTAAAGTCCATTTCTACAGCTTTTTTTTCAAGGACATTTTTCCATAGAAAGGTTTTTCCACTTCCCCATTTCCCACTAATTAATAAAGCGTAATTTGTGCCTTTTTTATTAAGGTAATCCTCAAATATTGACTCGATTTTTTTTGAATTCATAAGTATCGTTATATGTAAATAGTAGAGAGGATTTCCCTGCCAGAAGTAATTGGGAAGTCGCTTACTCGATTAAGTAGCATTTTTATTGTTCCTTCATTGT
>NZ_JAETXX010000042.1 GCF_021764745.1 Joostella atrarenae
ATACTTTTAATAACTTCTTTTTTAGCTTCTTTTTTTGTTCCATCAAAACCTTGAACTCCTCCAACCGTTGTATATTTCATTACATACTTTTTATCTGGAAAAATACGTTGGTAAGCACTTTGGCACATTACTGCTGCTTCATGGAAACCAGAAAGAATCAATTTTAATTTCCCTGGATATGTATTTACATCACCTATTGCATAAACGCCAGGGATATTGGTAGCATAATCATATGCATTATTAACTTTTATAGCATTCTTTTCGATTTCTAAACCCCAATTTGCAATAGGTCCTAATTTTGGTGACAATCCAAATAATGGAATAAAATTATCTACTTCTACATGAGATTCCCCATTTTTTAAATGCTTTACTGTAAGCGCTTCTAGTTTATCTTCTCCGTGTAGCGCTGTAACTTCCGCTTCTGTAATAAGCTCAATCTTACCCTTTTTAGAAAGCTCTGCTACCTTTTCAACAGAATCCAACGCTCCTCTAAATTCATTTCTACGGTGAACTAAATAAACTTCTGAAGCTACATCAGCTAAGAAAATAGACCAATCTAAGGCAGAATCCCCACCTCCAGCAATCAATACTTTTTTACCACGATATACTTCTGGGTCTTTTATGATATAAGAAACTCCATTATCTTCAAACTTATCAATGTTTTCTAATTGTGGTTTTCTAGGCTCAAAACTTCCTAGACCTCCAGCAATTACAACAACAGGAGCATGATGTTTTGTCCCCTTATTTGTAGTAACAATAAAGCTTTCATCTTCTAACTTCTCGATCGTTTCTGCTCTTTCCCCCAACGTATATGTAGGCTCAAAAGATTTAATCTGTTCTAAAAGATTG
>NZ_JAETXX010000043.1 GCF_021764745.1 Joostella atrarenae
TTCATCATGTATTTGATGAGGATTTTTTTTGGTATATACTTAAATGAATGTTGTAGTTATATGAATTAATATTTAACTCTTTACTACTTCGCCTAACACTTTAATCTTCTATGCTTTTCTTCAACAAATAAGAATTTACACATCTTTTATTTACGTATTATTATTTTAATTGTAGATTTTACTTTTTTAATTTATTAGTATGACAGTTAAATAGGTGATTTGAACTAGTGAAATGAAGTGTGTTTAGGGATCTGCTAAGCTTTTTTAATATTTCTTCTAAGGCTCTTGTTAAATATTTGGTCAACTTTAATTTTACCTTGAACAGATACATTTTCTTCTACAAATTAATGCTTGATTATTTTTCTTAATAATGGGTTCGTCTATTTACGCTGTAACCTCCATTTTCTCTTTTGAATCCTCGGTATTTAATTTTTTTATTTTTACTGTTGTAAAAGGTATGATGTCTTTATATTGGAATATGTTTTGCAGTTTTTTATTTCAAAAAGTAATTATAGTTCTTAGGATTGGGTATATGGCGTTGTTTGTTTACCGTTTTTATAGATGTTGACTTGTCTTTTTCTCATTTGTTTGTCCATCCTAATTATTTTAATGCTCATCTAAGGTGTTTTTCGAAAGTTCATTTGGGTTGTTTTAAGATTAAGTTATAAAAACTTGAGCTTTAATTTTGTTAAACTCATTTAAGCTGATTATTGAATTTATACTTTAATCTTTTATAGTGTCTCCATGGTTACTTTTCAGTTACGTGATAAGCTTCATCTTATTTATTAGATGTTGTTCAATTATGTTTTTCTTTATGA
>NZ_JAETXX010000044.1 GCF_021764745.1 Joostella atrarenae
GAAGGACCTAAATCAAATACATACCCCCCAATAAGAAAATAATGCATGCGTTCTGCTGCAATGTTTCCTTGTACTTCATCATAATGATCGGTTGTCATAAAATTAGGAACCGATAAACCTACATACCATCTACTTGTGTGGTAATAAATACCAGCTCCAATAGTGGGCAATACTTCAGAATTGATATTCTGAAGATTACTATCTGTTGGGTCTTCTATATTCCCTTCTGTAAAATCCACATTTAAAAAGCGAATCCCAGCTTTAAGTCCAAAGGATAATTTCTGATCAATACCTGTATTTACCGTATACGAAAAATTACCATCGATGTATGTCTCTTGAGAAGGTCCCAATTGATCTTGAATAATTGATAAACCTCCTCCAACATTCTTACCTAAGGGCGTATCGATCCCCAAAGTAAATGTCTCTGGAGCCCCATCGATACCAACCCATTGGTTACGATACAAGCCTGTGATACTAAACATCTCCCTACTTCCTGCATAACCAGGGTTTACACTCATGGTATTATACATGTACTGCGTGAACTGAGGATCTTGCTGAGCCCAAGATGTAAAGGCAGAGAGTCCCAATAAAATCCCTAATGTATATTTATGTATCATTTTCATTGTTATAATATTCTAAAATTAAATACCTTCTTTTTAGTTGATATACAACCAACCGACATGTGCTTTACTTCCATTATTTAAGTCTATGACATAATAATACGTCCCTGTTGGAAGTTTAGCACCT
>NZ_JAETXX010000045.1 GCF_021764745.1 Joostella atrarenae
CAGAAGATAGAGTAGTTACTGTAACTTCGCCAGAATGTGAAGAGACTTGTCAAACACCACTTTTAACAGTGGGAGAATTAATATGCGATGGGTCTACTTATAGTTTAGATTTTATTTCTGACGGAGCTACTATTAATGCTAGTTCAGGGGTGGTAGATATCGCAAATGGTATGATAACTGGAATTGCATTTGGATCGACACTAACAATCACGGCTTCTAATGGTACTTCTTGTGAAACAATAACTACGGTAGCCATTCCATCGGATTGTCCATCGGATTGTGTCTTCCCAGACTTAACAGTTGGACAAGGAATTTGTGATGGTGTAGGCGCTACTACATATACGGTAAACTTTACAGAGACTACTGGAGCAACACTCACCGTTACTGGAGGAACAAATAATGGTGATGGTACAATTGCTGGAACCATAGGTACAGATATTGTGATCACAGCCACAAATGGTAATTGTGAAAGTATAATTACTATTACATCTCCAACGGATTGTGACAATCCATGTGATAGCGCAAGTATTAGTATTGGAGGAACGGAATGTTCAGAGGATTTAACTAGTTACAGTGTCTTATTTACAGCAGCTCCAGGGGTTACCATAATGGCAAATCAAGGAACAGTAAATCTTGCTAGCGGAACAATCACAGGTATTCCAACAGGAACGAATGTTATAATTACAACTAGTTTTGCTGGTTGTA
>NZ_JAETXX010000046.1 GCF_021764745.1 Joostella atrarenae
TTGTTTATAGTTGCACGACCATTAGAAACTCCATCCCAATTATTCTGGTAATCTTTAGCACTATATACTTTGATTCCCCAACGGTTATAAATATCCACCGTATTTCCAGAGTAATTTTCTATACAACGAACTGTGAAGTAGTCATTCTTACCATCTCCATTAGGCGTAAATTCATTGAAAATTTCAAAACATTTTGAAATTACTAAATCAGAACCAGCACTAGCCTCATTATTAGTATCATCAGTATCATCTTGATCTAAAGATTCTAAACGTGCAACATTAATATAATCCTCTATATTGGTTACAGAAACACGCATCACAAAGACTGCACTTTCTCCAATTGCTAATTCATTTATTGTAAACTGACCAGTAATCTCATTATAAGTAGTTCCAGCTGCAGTTGTAACTCCTATAAAGTTATATCCATTAGGAAGTTTGTCGCTTACCACAATATTTGTTGCATCAATAGCACCAACATTTTCTACCGTTACTGTAAACTCTATCTCTTCATTTAGAACCGCAGATTGCTCACTGATGGTTTTATAAATTGCTATATCTGCATCAGGATCTGCCGGTGGCGGTGGTAGATCATCTGGAAGATCTGTAATCGTACAATCTGGACAATCTGGGTCTACTACTGGTGCTGTTGGATCTACAGGTGTTGGATCTGTTGATGTTCCCGTTACTGGGT
>NZ_JAETXX010000047.1 GCF_021764745.1 Joostella atrarenae
AAAAACTGGACTAGTGCTTTTCATAGGATACATTGTTAGGTGTAGTTTTCTATTCTGGATGGATTACAAGTTCTTTATATCTAGTGCCATCTTCGTCCGCTAAGCCAACTCCTAATACTCTAACTCCGTCTACTATATAGTCTTGACAGTCATTACTATCATAATTTTTTACAAAATCAAAAAGCTCATGACTTATTTTTTTGTCTATCAATCCAATCCAGTGTGTATCAGGTATTAATTCGTCATAATAAATGATTAATCTTTCTGATATATTGTTTTCAAAAAATAATTCATTTATGAGACGAAAGTAATTAAGCATATCTCCATCATTAAGACCTAAAGTTTTAAAATCATTAAATGATTGCTCTTTAATTCCTTTATCAGTATAAATCTTAATTTCATTTAAACTTACTTCAAAAGATAAAATTTTTAATTTGCCTTTTAATATTGTATCATTTAATTGTTCAGTCAATTCGATATAATTGCTAGGGTCTTCTTCATACAAATCCATATAAAAATTGATACCTGTTTTACCTGAATTATTATTTATAAATTCTGTGATTGATTTTTTTTCTAATTCTTTCATATGGAATTGATTACTGTAAAATTATACAC
>NZ_JAETXX010000048.1 GCF_021764745.1 Joostella atrarenae
CGAGTTAGAAAATAAGAAGTTATTGACGTTTAATAATGTACTTAATGATACATATAAGAGTCATTATATAGAATTTCCAGAAAATGAGCTACCGTTTTTAACAGGATTAGAGAAACTTTTAGAGGATTATTTAAATTCTATTAATTTAAAAAATCCTAAAAAGATTCTTTTACAAGAACTAGTAGATCGAATTAAAGAAATAATAACCCGCTTTAAAGAGCGAATCGAATTGCTCAAAGAATAACGTCCAAATCCATATAGTTAAATAATTCTTCCATATTGAATTTAATGGAACATAAAAAGGATATAGAAAGTATATAGTATAATGGTGGTAGTTTTAGTTAAAAATAATATTTTTACAATCCTAAATTAATGACCAAAACTTAATCTATGGAATTTTTAACCGGGAAATCTCTTGCAGACGAGATCTACGATACAATCTATTATGCTGAAAAATACGTAATCATTTTATCTCCTTTCATTCAGCTTGATGAATATTTTAAAAATGAAGTATTTAAAACACTTCGAAATAATTCACATGTGCATGTAATTTTGGGATTCGGTAAGAATGAAACTAATATAACCAAA
>NZ_JAETXX010000049.1 GCF_021764745.1 Joostella atrarenae
GTAACACATTTAACCAAACCGACACTCTACCAAATAATTGAAAACAGAAAAATCCATATTCGAAAAAATAATAACTGGAATTGCAATTCTTTTGAGCGGTTTCTATTCGTTTTTTGGACTCGCTGAATTTTATAAAATTGGAATTAAAAAAGAAACCGAATTTTATCCTTTTGGCGGAGAAGGACCTGTTCCTTATTATTACAGAACGGCTGAACTTTACTCATACGTGAATTTGACTTACGGAATAGCTTTCGGAATTTTACTCGGTATTGGATTTTGGGGTTTAAGAAAAAATAAAATAAACGGATTTATAATTTTTGGACTAACTATTTTACTGATTATGTTACATATTTATCACGGTTGGGCTGAATAAAAAAACGTGTTACAACAAAGTATAAAAATAATGCTTAGATTAGTGCTTAATCGAGAGTTCGTACTTTTTTGTTACGTCTGATTTTCCTGCGGAAAATCCTCGCACACAAAACCGCACTATTCTTATACGTAACC
>NZ_JAETXX010000005.1 GCF_021764745.1 Joostella atrarenae
ATTAGATTTCCATAAGCAGGCACCAGTCTTCTGTCAAAGTTGCCTTTATACTTGCCTAGCACATTCTGTAGCATCTCTTCCTGGAAGAATCAATGATTATACTTCATTGTCTTATCATTTATATGTTTATTATTCATTTTGTTGTTGATATTTAGAATCAGCATAAGCTAGCTATTTGAATATTTACTTGTATGGTCGTTAGAAAGGTTCTACTGAGTTTTTAGAGCTTTTCTTCATAGTATTTGATTTTGAAATCTTGTATGTTTTAAATTGATTTCATCACTAGTAATCTCTTTACGCTTTATTGCTCTAATACTAATAGCTTGTTCTTGGAAAGTGATTCATATATGATAAGTTTAAAACTTCTAACCTAGATAAATTCAATATTAAATAGGCTTATCAGTTCTCATTATTTCTAGTTTCGATAGGAAAGTTTATTGTGGAGCTTGTGTAGGCTTAAAGTGACCCTAAGAAATGGATATATCCATTATATTTAGGAATTCAACATAAATGAGCTGTAATGATAAGTGTCTCCTTCATAGGTGGCAAGATGGAATAAAAAAAAAGGTCATTATATTTTCATATAATAACCTTTTTAGTCGGGGTGGCAGGCTTAACTTAAAACTGCCTTAACCCTTATTACTACTGCTATTCTGTAATTTTCATTTGTTTATGCACACCTATTTGCACACTAAAGCCAAATAAAGAACCTTGGGAATATGATTTACTCTCTTTAAATATTATAAATATATGAAAATTATTAGATATTACTTTTTAAAAACTAGGTAAGCTTAAAATTTGGGTAAGGCTACAATGGAAGTTAGCGGCCAGCACACGCAAACTTTTCCAAATAGCCTTATTACTTTTATAGATACAAAAACTTTAGGTCAAGCTTTTTATAAGTCACTGTATACCTTTTTTTATCAATTGGACAAGGTGTTATTCATTATTATTTTCTTTCAGTATTTTTTTTGCTTCTTTAATATCAATTCTTGATTTATGTCCGTGTTTTTCTAATAGATATAATAAGTTAGCTCCGTTCATAAGAGTTAGCGGTTTATTTTAGGCAAAAGTGTAAGCATCTGGACCATAATCGGATGTTGTAACCAAAATCCCTTTAGTAGCACCTTCATTTAAGACTGTTCCGTATAAATCTCTCACGGCCGAAACACCTACTGTATTTGTATATCTTTTTGCTTGAATTACAATTTTCCCTCCTCTTATTGGGTCTGGGTCAAACGCGACAGCATCTACACCACCATCTCTACTCGCTTGGGTTACCTTAACCTCACCGCCATTACCACTGAATTCTTTTTGAAATAACTCCCTTATTAAATGTTCAAAATCTTCCCAAGGTATTGATGCAAGGTTTTCACCTTCAATATTTGTAGCAACATCATATGAGTCTGTAAACCTATTATCCGATTTTTCAATTTGTATAATTGGTTGAATAGCAACTAAGGCATTTAGTTTACTGCTTCCAATTCCTTTCAAATTTTTAAAGCAAGCTTTGGGATCAATTTGTGATAAGTCTATATCTTCAAATTCTTCTTTATCTGCTTTTAACGAAACAATACAGTTGTTAACAGGTTTTCCTGTTGCCTTATTGGTTGAATTTACCCAACCATTGAATACAACAGAATTTAGAGCATTTACTACATCTGCTTCAAATAGTTCATGGGTAGTTCTTAACGCTATTTTGTAAATTACCTCATCATAGATTTTTCTCTTTTGCGATTCAGAAATATGATATTCCTTTAGTTCATCTTTCGTCGCTATATATTTTACCTCTTTTAAAGTTGGCATATCATTTAAAGTTGGAAGAATATATTCAATAACAATTATACCGTTTTCTGAATTATACTCTAACTCGAAATCTTTTGGGAAATATTCTGGATAGGTCGAATTATTTAGTACCATCTCGCAGTAATGCAAAACTGCATCCTTATCTTTGTTTAGGTAGATTTGTTTAAGTTTCTCTACCTTAATGTTGGCTTCTTTTTGTTCAATATAAAATTCTTTTTCACACTTTTTCCATTTTTCTTCAAGTTTGTCATACTTACTGTTTATTGCTTCAACTTCAGCGTTGTACCATTGGGTTTCGCGCTGAAGTTTTTCATCTTTCTTTTGATTTTGGATATCAACTTGTTTACATTCAGATTTCCATTTATCAAGAGCTTCTTTATAGGCCTTCTCGGCAGCTTCTGTCTTTTTCCTTTTTTTTGATGAAATTATTTTATCAATCAAACTTAATTCTGGCTTAAACATATTCGGGTTTGGCTCTTCGGGTTTGATAGCATCTCTTTCTTTTGTCGGAGGGGGTATGTTATTTAACTCACTATCTATATACTTTCTAGGATTTAGTTCTTGAAATTTTGATTTGTCTTTGAGTGTAGACCAATCTATAGTGTCATCAATTTCAAGTGTATGGAATAAAATATTATCTAAATCCTCAAGAGTCTTTTGAGCTTCTAATGTTTCTTCATTAGCAACTGCTTTATTCTTTGCTCGCTTTAGGCCTTTTATCCTTTTTGTTTCTTGCCTTTCCCATTGATCATCCCAAGTTTTAAATTGCGAGTTGATTTTATTGCGTAAAATATATGAATCAGTATCTTTTAGGACCCTAAACTTACCTAATCCTAAATGTTGAATTTCGGAAACATACCTTATATCATAACTTCGAGTATATTCGTGTCGTGTTATTATAGAGTGTAATTTGTTTTTCATATTTCTATATTCTTAGTCAGTCGTATTTAGTGTTATTACATTTTCCAATCATATCTATCTTCCTCACTAAATGTTTTAAATATCTGATAACCAAATTCGGCTAAATATACTAAAAGTTGGTTAAGCGTCTTATGGTTAAATTTTAAATGTACCGTTTCTTCATTTAGCTCATTTAGTGGTAACAAATGTTCAAAAAGCCTTTTATAATAGTCATTATTGGGAATTTTGGAGGTTTTTAATACTCCTTGTGAATGTGTTATTGCGTGTCGAACTTCAGAGAATATTCTAAATGTTTCTTTGAACTTAAAATTGGTGTTATTTTTCTTTGAATAATTTTGAAATCTTGTACCTCCTGCTTTTTTAATTAATTTAAAAATGTCTTCACCACCTTTTGAGCGATGCCTTGAATAGTCTGTGTTTTTGGGTAAAGAATTTTTAAACGCTTCATCGGTATTAATTTTAATAAAAACAAAGTCTTTTAAAAGAGTTTCTAATGCCTCATAACATTGTGAAAAAGCAAATGCAAATTCTCTTGAAAGTACTCTATTAATTTCATTAGAATAATTTTCTTTGAATGTAGTTTTATTTACACCTGTATGATAGTTTATTTTCCAACCATTTTCAGTTGGACCTGTCCAATCTCCAATAACAAGGGATGTTCCCGAAAAATATTTAGAATCTTCTGATGTGTATTTCTTCACATCGTTTAACAAGACTTTATTTAGTCGGTTAGATGTGTGTTTGAAATCGGTAACTATTTCAAAAAATTTGGTAAGATGTATTTTGTATGGGTTTTTCATTCAAGATGGTGCACAAATATATACAGAATTTATATCCATTTACGCAAACAAATTCGATGGCTATGCGGGAGTATAGGTTATTTTTAGGTTTATTCTTTTCCACAAAAAAGTTAAAAATTCTTACTTGATGACAATTTAATCATCTTTTATAAATTAACAAGCGGTTTTTATATCCTTACTTAGTCAAATCTATAAAGCCTAAAATTTATTGTTCTAATATCGAAGTTAATTAATAAAAGGATATTACCATTACGGAAAACCATAAAAGGGAAAATAACCCATATGAAAGGGAATTTGAAGATGTGTTTTTGTTACCACAAAAACATCTTGCTTACTCCCGAAGGTCGCAAAGGGGACAAAAATTTAATATTAAAAAGTTATGTTGTAAATATATAAGCCACCTCGCAACATAAGTCTGTTCGATAAGATATTTAGGGCTAATTTTTGCTTTTAATTAGTTCTATGGTTTCAGAATTATTTGTATTCGTATCCATCATTTAAAAATTTCCCATACTTCTTTTCTACCAATTTAAAAAAATCTGATAATTTAATTCCATGATTGAAGCACATAGTACTTAATGTGGATAATGGGATATTATACCCATCCTCTTCTTGGATTTTCTCTATTACATGATAATTAACACCATAAATTTTCCCATATTTTCTTGTGCTCGTTTCATTTGAAGTAAACCATTCTTCAGTAATAAACTTACATACATATTTATTGGAAAAATAAACTTTACTTTTATTTGCGTTTTTGCTAGCCATTAACACAAATGAAAAAAATATTTGAATCTTTAATGAGAGCGAACACTCTCATTAAAGATTTTTTTATTATATTTATCTCATAAATAGTTTTTTTACGAAAAACGAAGGTATATGCTCTCACTGATTTCATTAATGAGAGTTAGGTATTCAACTATTTGAATGAGGTTCACTTATAAGGGAATCCTTGTATTTATTTTTGATAAATTAAAAACTATTTGGATAATGAAAAATCCAAAAGCCAATCAGACTAATTTAAAATACATATTCATAAGTAATTATGGTATAGGAATTAGTGTATTTGACATTCTATTTAAGAAAAAACCAAAGAACCCAATATGATATTTTTAATTATAGGATACTCAACTACAATTTTTTAATTCCGGTAATCGATATTTTTAATCCTATAATTCACATACTTCATTTTTCATGGTATCCGGCCATGCTTCTATTAATAAATTAAATGTTGATATTCCTTGTCATTACAAGGCTAGGAAATTGCATGGCTTTGCTGATTCCAAGTGGTTTAGCATTTAATAAAAGTAAAGTTTATTATGTCACACAGTAATTTTGAATTATTAAAAAACAGTGATCCTGACGCTTTAGTGAAAATTCATGCTCAGTACAACAGAAGTATCTTTTGGGTGGGCAAGCGATGGCTTGATGATGAATTTGTGATAGAGACCCTAGTCCAGGATGTTTTTTTAAAACTATGGGCTTGTAGAGATCGGATAGAAACACCCAAACATATTTACTTTTTCTTAAAGTTTGTGATGAAAAAGGAATGCTTTACTTATTACAGTAAACCCAGAAATAAATTTTTTAGAAATATTTATTCATTGGACAAGTACAACAATTACCAAGATTATATGATAGGGGATGATCCTTTAAATGATTATGAGCATTTACGAGATCATGAAGTGGAACAAATGAAATTTGACCAAATTAAAAGGGTATTACCTATGTTAAGTGATAAGAGGAAACATCTGATTGAACTCTGCTTAAAATATGGTTTTCATTATAAAGCTATTGGAAAGGTTATGGGAATAGGTATGACTGAAACCAGTAACGAGGTAAAAAGGGCGATAGAAGAATTAAAAACCATTATCAACCGTGGAAATGCACTTATAAATGAGCAAAAATGCGTTAATAATGAAGAAAAGACTTTGGATGTGATAAGTGAAAAACAGCAAAGAATATTGGAATTACGCTTTGAAAAAGCCATTCTTTTGCATCTATTGCTGAACGATTGAATCTATCCCAAAAAGAGGTGCATAAAGAATTTGTAGCAGCCTATAAATTATGGCAAGAGCTAGAGGGAAAACAATTAAAATCCGCTTAGCTATGGAAAAATCGACACTCATACTCACCAGAAAGATTCAGATAGAAGTTGACCTACCTAAAGAAGAAAGAAAGGAGGCGGTCAGTAAACTCCGCCAATGGCGAAACAGATGCTATAGGGCAGCAAACCTTATTGTTTCCCATATGTATATACAGGAGATGATCAAGGATTTCTTTTATTTATCTGAAGGGGTCAAATATAAACTTGTCGATGAAAAAAAAGATGAAGATGGCATCTTACAATATTCCCGCATCGGCGCTACCTGTCGCATGGTATCGGATCGCTTTAAAGGTGAAATACCAACCGATATTTTAGCAAGTTTGAATAACACGATACTTTCTACTTTTAATAAAAATAAATCTGAATATTGGGAGGGGTTACGTTCGGTAGATAACTTTAAAAGAGATATGGCGTTTCCATTTAGACCTAGGGACATAAGAAGACTGTCCTATGATGAAGAGAAAAAGACATTTTACTTTCGATTCTTTAAAATTCCATTTAAAACCTATTTAGGAAGGGACTTTACCGACAAACGGAAACTATTAGAGCGTTTATTAAAAGGGGATATCAAGCTGTGTACTTCGCATATTCAACTAAAAGGCAAAAAAATATTTTGGTTGGCAACCTTTGAAATTGAAAAAGAGAAGCATTGTCTCAAACCGGAGATCATAGCAGAAGCCTCACTTTCCCTGGAATATCCTATAGTTGTAAAATCCGGCAAAGCCAAACTTACCATCGGCAGCCGGGAAGAGTTCCTGTATAGAAGGCTAGCCATACAGGCATCGCTAAAAAGAGCTCAGGTAGGTGCTACCTATTGCAAATCGGGAAAAGGAAGGAGGCGTAAGATCAAAGCAGTAGACAAATTTCATGGTGTAGAAAGTAATTATGTATCCCATCGCATGCATGAATACAGCAGAAGGTTGATTGATTTTTGTGTAAAACATCAGGCAGGAACACTCATTTTATTGAATCAAGAGGACAAGATCGGAATTGCTAAGGAAGAAGAATTTGTGCTTAGAAACTGGAGCTATTATAAGCTAATGACCAAGATAAAATACAAGGCTGAAAAAGCAGGTATCGAACTTATTATAGGTTGAAAAATTTATAGAGGGTGCTTGTACACCCATAAGGTGAGGTTAACCATAACACTCACTAAATGCCAATAGCATTTACAACAAAAAACCTGTTTAAATAAATGGGGTTAACCATAAAATTAACTAAATGCCAATAGCATATACATTAAGGGTCCGATTTAGGCAAACCTATTGATTGATAATAATAACACTTCAATATATGAGTAACATATACAATGGCATGGGTTTCTTGTTTATTATGTTGGTTATGGTAATAGCCCCTAAATCTTACCATAACTAATACTATCTTTTTAAAATGGGATTTATAAGAGCTATTAAAATACTATAATGTTTCGAGATAAGAAACGTTTAGCTAAAAATTCTACATTGAAGCTAGGCAGGCTTTTAAAGTTCTCTCAACTACAAATTTAATAGGAAGTCTAAAAAGGCTTCCTATTCATTTTTTACTAAAAAATACCCTAGTTTTAAAAGGCTGAGCGCATTTTTTAGTAAAAAACCTTCCGAAAACACCTAAATTCATTTCAAGAAATTTTCTTAAAATACATCTGAAATTTATATAGAACAGACATGCGGAATCATACTTTTTGCAGCAAAAAACAGCCTATTTATTAGAGATAGCGAGGGATTTGCTGCAAAAAAAAGTAAACAGGAATAATCTAAAAGATACTGAAAACGCTGAAAACCGCTATAAACAAAGGGAATTTCGAGGAAATGAAAATCAGTAACATCGCTTTAGCGTGTTACCCTCTTGCTCTTCAAACTTCGCTCCTACGTGACAAAGTTTTCCAGACAACATAATTTGAAAATCAGTTGCTCCCTATTTTGTTGTTCGATGTATACGACTTTGGGAAAGTAAATCAAATGTGCCGTACCAAAAAGTGTTGTGCTCCAATCCTGTAAATAATAAGAGAAACTATTTAATACATTAAATTCCTTAATTGTCAAATTTGCCAATTAAGGAATTTATTTTTATATTTGCTTTATAACTTTTAAAAGTGGTGGCAACACTTTAAATGCGGCATTAAATGTTATGAATACAGAACTTGAAAAATTTTTGGCGACTGAATTTAAGTCAAAAGCAACAATTATTGATGACAAAATGGTCGAGGTAATTGCACCAGATGGAGAGGTTTTTTCCGTACTCGTTCAAATTGGGATATACACCAACGAAGAAACTCGTCGTTATCAACTACATATGGTAGAGTATGTTTTTGATAAAAATTTCTCTGAAGACAAAGAAATAATGACCGACAATATTTGGCGTGATTTAATGCTAAATGGCGTGTCATTTATGGGAATGAGTTCCGGAAACAGACAAGGAGAAAGAGCCCGAATAGGGAGAAAAATCCGCCAAATTCGGGAAGAAAAAGGAATAGAAGCAAAAGCTTTAGCTAAGCTGGCAAATATAGACGCCGCAAATCTCAGTAGAATTGAACAAGGTAAATATTCCGTTGGGCTTGATATTCTTTCCAAGTTAGCATTTGTTTTAGGATGCCATATTGATATTGTACCCAATCAAATGTAATCACTGTGGAAAATTTACTTGAAACTTATAATGGCGTTCAGGAATGCCATTATAAAAATGAGCATTACTCTGTTCGGGATAATGGTGCTGTATTACGACACGCTCCATTCAATACACGAACTCGACCGACCGACAATAAATGGACTTTTGGAAAACTAAACAGCAGGACAGGATATTTAGAAATTGCATCAGTTCGTATTCACAGAATAGTGGCAACAGCTTTTCATGGAGAATCGCCAACAAGAGAACACGTTGTTGACCACATTGACACAAACAAACAAAATAATCTACCTGACAATCTTAGGTGGGTTACAAGATTAGAGAACGTTTTGCTTAATCCAATCACAGTAAAACGCATTGAGGCTACTTGCGGTTGTAGTGTTGAAGAATTTCTTACCGACCCTTCTAAATTTCGGGACAAATTTCAAGAACCAAATTATGAATGGATGTGTACAGTCAGTAAACAAGAAGCACAGGCAAGTAGAGAAAGGTTATTAGCGTGGGCAGAAAGCGACAAATCATCAAAAGACGGAACATTAGGAGAATGGATATTCAATCGTAATTTACCTGAAATACAAATTGAGGAAGAACCAGAGTTTATAAATTCGCTAACTTCTAATGCTGTTCAAAAAGCTCAAAATTGGAAAACATCAACTGAATTTCCTTGCTGTCCGCAAGAAAATACTGTTAATCCAATAACTGCCTATGCCAAAAATCTAAATGTAGGAGATGTATTTTCCCGAAATCAATATACGAGTTCGATTATTGAACGTTTTGCAATTTCCAATGATGTGAATACATTATGGATTATGTGTAAGAGCGGTGACGGAAATCCAATAAAGCCTTATTCTTTAGCAGAGATAACTTATCAAAATAACATTTTCGTTCATAATAGTCTCGGAACTTTTGTCCAGAAAGGCGGAGTAGAAAAACAATTTACACTTGTACAAGGACTTGAGTGGTCAGGCGGAGATTCGATAGATGATTATTGTTAAAAAAAGGAAGTAAAAATGATATGCCGAACCGCCAAAAAATTGACTATTGCACCTGAGTATTTAAATCCATAAAAAAAAGCCCCCAAATCCTTATCAGAACTAATACTATTTTGCTTGAGAAAAATATGTTTCTAAGCCCCATTTGACAAAGTCAATTTTTATTTTTCCATTAGAAATTCGCTAATTTGACTGGACAGAGAGCGTTTTTACATGAAAAACCAAAACTCATAATTTTCTAAATTTCTTCAAGCCCATATAAACATTGACTTCGCACTATAATACATATTAGTAGGGCCGCGCCAGTACGCTACTTTCTTTAAGGAAGAAATTAGAATAAACAAACCTTAAATATTTAATTATCAAAATGATTCAACCAGGAGGTTATAAATAACAGTGTATTTGTAAAATGGCTTTTTGTATTTAACAAAGTAAAGAATATATTAATGTATTAAATCTTTAAATTTTAAATGAAATTCTGTGTCCAAGATTTCCTTATAACTTTCACAAAACTCATCATAATATTTTCTTGATAATCCCTTTCTTCCCATTCTGTACAATGTTTTACACTTAAGTATAATGGCTTCTTCATTTAAACTATCTAGTTTTAAATTAATTTCAGCTATTTTAATAAGAGTCTCATGATCGTTATGTTTTCTAGATAGAATCTCTAATTTATTAATTATTTTATTAGTTATTTCAGCATTCATGCTTTCCATCCATTCTTCTTTTATATCTGGACAGATTACCCCTGGAGAGATAGTTTCCAAGAAATTGTTTAAATCTTCTTGAGATAAATTAATATCGTTATTAGATCGCAGTATATTATCGGCATATAGATAATCACAATAAATTGTGTGATCGATATTTAATTTCCAATAAGTATTTTCGTTTGTTAGTTCAATATTGCTTATTTGATCAATTAAAATCCTTAGTTTACTTAAATTTACATTTAAATTATTTCTGGCACTGCTTTCTGCCTTATCAGACCATAAAAGAGATATTAATTTTTTAGAGGTAATTCCTTTATCATTTTCTACCCCGGATAATAAAATTAAAATAAATAGCTGTTTAATTTTGGGTGTGAAAGATGCAGTTATATCCATACCATCTTTATCGTAAACTTGAAAACCTCCAAACATATAAACTGCTAAATATTTTCTCTTCTGTCTCTTAGTTATTTTACTAATACTTGTATTTTCTTTTGTTATTTTTAAAGGTTTTTCTGATTTTACTTTTTGTGCTCGCTTTTTCGTCCAGAGGAAGTAGCTTAAAAAAAGTAATACTATAGACCCTAGTCCCATTAATACATTAATAATTATATTATTCACAGGTTCATCAATAAAAACTTCTTCTGCCAATAAGGGAGGGTACGAAATGGAAGATAAGTTAACTTCATTTTCAAAGGTAGTTAAAGCTGTTAATTTATTTTTTTCAGAATTTAATACTAATGTGGAGTTAGATTTTGTATCTACAAATTTGAATGGGATGGGGTCGGAATATATATTTAAATTATATTCATCAATTTTAAATTGAGCCAATTTCAAACTAGAATTAAACTTAGTATTATCAAAAACTAAAGTGTAAAAGGTGTTACTTTCTTTATCTATAAGTAGATTATTTGATGGTACATAAGGTGCAAACTCGGGTTTTTCAATAGACCATATTTTTGTTACGTCTAGTTTTTCGAAACTTACAGAATACAAATCATAAAAATTATGACTATTAACCATTTGATTTCCAGTAATGCTACCAAAGCCACCAAAAATTAAAAACTCGTCATTGTTTATAATACCAGCAGCGCTTAAGTATCTAGGAGGTAAACTTTCATTTTTGTTTTTATTCTTCCATGCGGTTTTGTTTTTAGAAAGAACTTTAAAAGTGTTTTTATAGCTATAATGGCCATATCCTCCAAATGTAATCAAGGAACTATCTCTTGGTGAGATTAATTTATTATGATGCCAAAATGAGGTTTCTTCACATTGTGGGGTGTTTAATGACCAGCTAGAAGTTCTAAAATTGAATTTGCTAATTTTAGGGCTGTCAAAAGAATATGACCAGAGCTCATCTTTGTGTTTATTATAGATAAAGGTATTGGCTTCACAAGGGTAGGGAGCTCCCTTGTACAAAAGTGTATCTATACTATTATTGCTAAGAGAATAAATATATATTGCATTTTTATCAATAAAGAATATTTTATTTAGTTCTTGACTTGTTGCTGTACCTAAAAGATTATTAAACTTTAGAGTTTTTTCTTTCCGCCAAAAAATATGTTCATCCATTAACCACTTGGGATTTTGCGCAATGGCTACTTTTTCTTTTATAAGGTCGAAAACTTTGTTTGTTTTAGTGTGTTTTCCTAAAGGCCAGTTTCTTATTAGATTATTTTTACTGTCAAACAATAGAATGTTTTTAATACTCATAGGGCAAACATCAGTTGTAATATGGTTATCATAATCACTTTTACCAAAAATAATATGGTAGTTTTTTATGTTTACAATACTATCAGAAGTGGTTTTGAATTGTTTCCCATTAATTGAAAACATTACGGATTTATCCAGTTGGTTTATTTCGAGTTTAAACTTTAACCATTTGTATAAACCACTGTTGGGAATATCAGCCCATTTATATTTAAAAACTATTGCATCATTTACAACCAACCAAAAGTTTGAATTGTCTTGAATAAGATGAGATACTAAATCGATATTTAAATCATTCCCACTAAAAATCTTTAAAATGTTTCCATAGTAACCGTCTCCTTGTCTAAATTTAGCATCAAACTCTATGCGAAAACCACCTTCTAACGATAGAGGGCCGTTAGGAGAAATATTTAAGGAAGTTCTTAAATCCTGATTTACTTCATGCGAAGAAAAGTATAGACCATCTTTTCCATTTTCTTGACCATATAAATGGAAAAAAAATAGCAGACTAAAAAATAAACAAATAGTAGATCTCATATAAGCAGCCAAGTTAATTTTTTTGATTTGATTAGGAAGCAAAATATGTTGCGAAAATTATAAAATTGTAAAAAAAAATCAAGGAATTATTTAATTATTTCAATTTTATGCGATTATTAATCATTAATTATTATTTAATTAATAGTCTAGGGATACTTTTGATATCAGTACAGCACTTAACTTTTTAGTTGAAAAATAAGTAAAAATATCAAATGAATAAAGTAATTAGAATTGCAACCGTTTTTATTGTGTTTATGAGTTTTATATGGGTTTCTTGTAAAAAAGGAGTAAAAGAAGGAAATCACAAAACTCCTATAGATTATGTAAATCCTTATATTGGGAATATAAGTCACCTTTTAGTACCTACCTTTCCTACCATTCATTTACCTAATAGTATGCTTAGAGTTTATCCTGAAAGAGGGGATTATACTGGAGATGTATTAAATGGGTTGCCATTGATGATCACAAGTCACAGGGGAAGTTCGGCTTTTAATTTAAGTCCATATCAAGGAACCAAAAGGGAAATTCAGCCTGTTATTAAATACAGTTACGATAATGAGAATATTACTCCTTATTCATATAAGGTATATTTAGACGAGCAAGAGATTTCTGTTAACTATGCACTCTCCCATCAATCTGCTTTGTATGATATAGATTTTGAAAATAAAGACGAACCTTTTCTGGTTGTCAACTCTAAAAATGGAGAAGTAAATTGGGATGGAACGGCACTAACAGGGTTTCAAATTATTGAAAATAATACAAAGGTATACTTATATATGAAATTAAGTAATGTGCCAGAAGCTGTATTTACTCTTAATGCCAATAATGAATTGGTAAAAGGAGTAACCAGCTCTGGAGACAATGCTAATTTAATTTTGAAACTCCCAAAGGAAAATGCTAAAGTTACAGTGCGTTACGGTATATCTTTTATAGATGAAGACCAAGCAGCCAAAAACCTTGAAAGAGAAGTTGCATATAAGAATATAGATGAGATACAACGGGAAGGGAGAGAAATATGGAATGAAGCTTTGGGTAAGATAGAAGTGAAAGGTACAAGTGAAGATGAATTAAAGATATTTTACACATCATTATATCGTACTTTCGAACGTCCTGTATGTTTGTCTGAGGATGGTAGGTATTATAGTGCTTTTGATAATAAGATACACGAAGATGAAGGAGTACCTTTTTATACAGATGATTGGATTTGGGACTCTTATAGGGCACAACATCCACTTCGAGTTTTATTAGATCCTAAGCGGGAAGAAGATATTATAAATTCTTTTATAAGAATGGCAGAGCAAATGGATAATTTTTGGATGCCTACTTTCCCTGAAGTAACTGGAGATAGTAGACGAATGAATTCAAACCACGGTGTTGCCTCTGTAATTGATGCATATAGAAAGGGATTACATGGGTTTGACTTATTGAAAGCTTATGAAGCTAGTAAGAATGGAATAACTGAAAAAACACTAGCTCCTTGGTCTGGTATGCCAGCGGGCGAGTTGGATGAATTTTATAAAAAAGAAGGATATTTTCCAGCCCTTCAGCAGGGAGAAAAAGAAACTGTTCCTGAGGTTCACTCTTTTGAGAGTAGACAACCTGTTGCAGTTACTTTGGGGACTTCTTATGATGAATGGTGTTTATCTCAAATAGCCTTCGAGTTAGATAAAAAACAAGAAGGAGAGGCGTTTTTAAAAAAATCTTATAATTACCGTAACTTATTTAACCCAGAAACCAAGTTCTTTCACCCTAAAGATAAAGAGGGGTCTTTTATAGAGCCATTTGATTATAAGTTTTCGGGAGGTATGGGAGCCAGAAAGTATTACGGTGAAAACAACGGTTGGATATACCGATGGGATGTTCCACATAATATTAAGGATCTTATTGGCTTAATGGGAGGAAAAGAAGCATTTATAAATAACCTAGACGCTATGTTTGTAGAACCATTGGGTAGAAGTAAGTCTGCTTTTTATGCTCAATTGCCAGATCATACAGGTAATGTTGGTCAGTTTTCAATGGCAAACGAACCTTCTTTGCATATTCCATACCTTTATAATTATGCTGGGCAACCTTGGAAGACTCAAAAGCGAATCCGAAATCTATTAAAGCAATGGTTTAGAAATGATTTAATGGGGGTTCCCGGAGATGAAGATGGTGGAGGGATGACGGCATTTGTAGTCTTTTCTCAGCTTGGGTTTTATCCCGTTACTCCAGGAATACCCGTATATAATATTGGAAGTCCAGTATTTGAAGAGGCAAGTATACACCTTACTAACGGAAAGACCTTTAAAATTATTACAGAAAATTATAGTGAGGATAATAAATACATTCAATCTGCAAAATTAAATGGCGTTGAATGGAACAAGCCATGGTTTACGCATAGTGATATTATAAATGGAGGAGCTCTTGAAGTTACTATGGGAAAAAAAGCAAATAAGGAATGGGGAGCAAATATAAAGAACGAGCCCCCTTCAGCTATTGAGTTAAGGGAGTAATGAATTGAAAATACAAACTATTATTTAATCATAATGTGGTGCCTTCTTAGGAATGAAAGTTTCTTAGAAGGTATTTTTTTAAATCAAAAATTTATCTGCATGCACTTCATTAGTCATTAGTTTAATACATAGTTATAAGTGTTTAAGATATGTTTTATTTTCAGTGAACAGATAACTCTGTGTAACATAATGTTGATCATATGCCTGCCTACTTTATCTTATATAAGAGACATTTGATAATGGTCAGGTTTTAACTTAAAAGTAAATCGGTACTCACATTAATTAAGTTGAACCTTTAATTAATACACTCCATTGCTATACTAACTTATTTTTACGGATTAAATCAAATTCTATTGCAATATAAAGTAAAAGCTAAGCGTGAATTTTAATAATGCTAATTTACATTTATAGGGTATGATACTTTATATGTGTGTGCGGATTGCAGAATTCAAACCTTGTATTCATGGTAAAGAATTCAGATTATTGAGTGATTTAGATAAAAGACTTCTTTAAAAAGTAGCCTATTGTCATTTATAAAAAGATAAGACGATTCAGCACTTTAAAAAAGGAGATAATTATCTAAAAAAAAATAGAAAAATAGAGGAAATAAAGAGATGGTGTAATATGTTGAAAGTCTTAAAAATAAAAGATTATGGTAGTTTTTAGCTAGTTTTTATCCCATACACTCAAATTAATTTTAAATAAATGCATTTTTAATAAAATTAAGTAATAATTAATTTATTATTAAGTGTTAATTATCCGTTAATTAACCTCTCTATTATACATTCGGAATCTAAATAATCGGACCATTAGTTTTTATAGAATCTAGAATATCTCAATCAGTTTGATATTCACATAATTGACAACTAATATTTATTGTTTAGTTGAAGAGCTTAAAACTTAATTGAACGTACAATGACAAATCTAACGCTAACTGAAATTTAATTTTATGAAGAAAAATGTATTTAGAAAAAGCTTAGGGAGTAAGTTTTCACTCCCGCCTAAACTAACATTGCTTTGCTTTTTGTTGTTTAGTAGCATAGTAACGTATGGACAAAACAAAACAATTAGAGGATCTGTCTATGATCAATCGAACACACCTATGCCAGGGGTATCTATTTTAGTTAAAGGTACTACAAATGGAGTTACTTCGGATTTTGATGGTAATTTCGAAATTAAAGTTTCATCAGATCAATCAAATCCTATTTTAATATTTAGTTATATAGGTTTCGAGACCCAAAATATTCCAATAGATAGAGGTAATGACTTTAAAGTCATTATGGTGGAAAACACTACAGCATTAGATGATGTGGTTGTAATAGGGTATGGTACTCAGAAGAAAAAAAGCTTAACAGCCGCAGTAGGAGTTATCTCAAATGAAGAAATTGAAACTACTGCTAATACTAGCGTTGCTCAGAAGTTATCTGGTAAAGTTGCTGGGGTGCAAATTAGGCAGCAATCAGGGCAACCGGGATCATTTGATAATTCCATTAATATTAGAGGCTTTGGAGAGCCTATCTATGTTATTGATGGAATTCGTAGAGGCGGTTCTAAAGATTTTCAACAACTAAATTCCGAAGATATTGAAAGTATATCAATTCTAAAGGATGCATCTGCTGCTATTTATGGATTGGGAGCTGCTAATGGTGTTATATTGGTTACCACAAAGAAGGGCGGAAAAAAGAAAACATCATTTACTTACAGTTCTTTAACTGGGATGATTCAGCCTACAGATATTCCAGAAATGGCTAATGCAGCTCAGTACACACAAATGTGGAATGACACACAACTATTTATTCCTGGAGGAGCAGGTGTACCATATTATTCCCGTGAAGAAATAGAAAAATGGAAAGCTGGAGGGCCAGGTTATGAAAGTACAGATTGGACAGATTTAACCATAAAAAATAGTGCATTTACGATCCAACAAAATTTTACAGCATCTGGAGGAAACGAAAAAACAAATTATTTTATGAGCTTTGGTTATGTTTCTGAAGATGGATTATTGAAAAGTGGAGATATGGGATATAATCGTTACACCTTTAGATCTAATATTACAACCGAATTTGCTAACAACCTAACAGGGTCACTTTTGTTGAGCGGGAGATGGGACAGAAACTGGGAGCCAGGAACCAATTTTTTTAATATTTTTAA
Source organism: Joostella atrarenae (assembly GCF_021764745.1). Classification (GTDB taxonomy): domain Bacteria; phylum Bacteroidota; class Bacteroidia; order Flavobacteriales; family Flavobacteriaceae; genus Galbibacter; species Galbibacter atrarenae. Next base: position 16,849 of record NZ_JAETXX010000005.1, read on the forward strand.
AGGTTCTCGTGTTACATTGCCAATTGAGAGACCATATGCAAATTACAACCCAGAATACCATGCTCCTGTTTCTTCTGGTTCAAATCCTGTTGCATTTATGAAGCAAGACCTTACGGGGTACAGTGAAAGTAAGAACAGGACTTTTACATCTACATTTTCATTGGAGTACGAAGCACCATTTTTAAAAGGTCTTACTTTAAAGGGAGTAGGGGCTTACGATATGTTAAATGAACAAGGTAAAAGTGTATATCCTACCTATAATTTATATACTTATGATGAAGAAAATGACGCATACAATCCACAAAAACAGGAGGACGGTACGGCGAGTATAAGTAATAGAAATAAAAATGGCGATGGTTTATCGTTTCAAGGGTATGTAAATTATAAGAATTTATTTGATGATAAACACGATGTGGAAGCCCAATTTATTGTTGAAAAAAATTCTTGGTTAGAAAGATTTTCCAATATCAAAAGATACTATGCAAACTTTTATACAAAAGACCAATTGCGATTTGCAGATGCTCAGAATCAAGAAAGTGATGGTCTTGAGGTTGAAACAGCAGATTTCTCATATATAGGAAACATAAATTACGGTTTTAAAGGAAAGTACTTGATTCAATTGGCAGGACGTTATATGGGTTCATACAGATATGCGCCTGATAGTAGATGGGGCTTTTACCCAAGTGCTTCTGTTGGTTGGAGAGTATCTGAAGAGTCATTCATAAAAAATAATATAAGTTGGATATCCAACTTAAAATTTAGAGTTTCTTATGGTATCGCCGGAATGCCTTCAGGTGGACCTTTCCAATATGTGCCAGGGTACTCGATTGGGAGTGGGGGGTCGTATGAGTTTACAAATGGAGAATTAACAGAGGGGATTAGTACACCACCACCACCAAATAGCAACTTGTCTTGGATGGAAGCTACCACTACCAATCTTGGAGTAGATATAGATCTTTTCAAGAACAGATTTAATTTCACTTTTGATATGTATCAAAGATTGTTGGAAGGAATCCCAGCAAGACCAAGTGTTGCATTGCCTAATACTTATGGAGGTGTGTTGCCAGAGGAGAACTTAAATAGCGAAATTACCCAAGGGGTAGAGTTTACTCTTGCCTATAGAAATACAATAGGTCAGGATTTTAATTACGGGATCTCTACCAACTTTTCCTATGCTAGAACTAAAAGAGATTATGTAGAGGGAGAAGCCTTTACCAATAGCATGGACAGATGGAGAAATCAAAGAGGTGATAGATGGAATGACATTGCTTGGGGATATGATTACATAGGTCAATTTCAAAATGAGCAAGAATTGGTAATCGCTCCTTTACAAAATGGAGATAGAAGTAACGTATTGAGAGAATTGCCTGGAGATTTTCAATATGCTGATGTTAATAATGATGGAATTGTAGATGGTCAAGATGAACAACCTTTATTTTATTCGGGAAGACCTAAAATGTTTTTTGGTTTGAACTTGAATGCTAGCTATAAAGGGTTCTTTTTTAACGCTTTGTTTCAAGGAGCTGCACAATACACAGTTCGATTTAGAGAAGTCTATGCAGAAATGTTTGCTTTTAGGGGAAATACTCCTGCTTATTTTTATGATAGATGGCGTAAAGCAGACCCATATGACATTAATAGCGAATGGATACCAGGTACATGGCCTGCAAATAGAACCATTGGGGATGTAGGAGCTATGTATAAAGAAAGCTCTGTATGGAGAAGGGATGCTTCTTATGTTCGTTTAAAATCTGTTGAATTTGGATATGACCTTAAATCCGATGTTTTATCTGATGCATTGGGAATTACAAATGTGAGAATTTATTTAAATGGATTTAATCTCTATACTTGGGCAGACGACTTTGTAAAGCCTTTTGATCCAGAGAAGATAGAAGGTTCATATTCAGCAGGATTTACTTATCCTGTGACCAGAACCTTTAATTTAGGGATGAATGTTAATTTTTAAAATGAACGCGATATGAAAATTACAAAATATTTTATACTATTTATACTGTTAGCTCCATTTACAGCATGTAATCATGATTTAGATTTGGAACCAACTGATAAAATTACGGCAGACGAATTGTTTTCCGATCCCGAAGGCACAAAACTATACTTGGCTGATTTATACGATAGACTACCCATTGAAGACCTAACGTATTTCCCAAAAGAAGGTTTTAATTATAATGATGGAGGGCCTAATAATGGAGGATTTTCTAACTCCATGCTTACGATGATGGCACATCATAGTGAAAAAAATAGTTTTATTAGTGGTAGTTATTTGAATTGGTGGGATCCTGCTTTTAGGCTAATAAGGGATGTAAATTTATTTATTGATATTATACCCGATTTAGACATTTCAGAGGAGGACAAAAATTTCTATATAGGTGAATCTGCATTTATAAGAGCATTTGCTTATTTTGGATTAGCGAAGCGTTATGGAGGGGTGCCTATAATTCTTGAACCTCAAGATTATAATGGAGATCCATCTTCGCTATTGGTTTCTAGAAGTACAGAAAAAGAAACTTGGGATTTTATTTTATCAGAGTGCGATGTAGCTATAAAAACATTGGGAGATTCCAACGGTAGAAGAGCCTCTAAATGGGCAGTCTTGGCATTGAAGTCTAGAGCAGCCTTACATGCAGCCTCTATAGCAAAGTTTGGTTCAAAAATAGACCTAACAGGAGATGCTGTTAATGAGGATTTAGTAGGAATACCTGCTATTGAAGCTAACAGGTATTACCAAGCGTGTATCGATGCTTCTGCAGAAATCATAGACAAAGGCCCTTACTCTTTGTACAAGCCAAATCCAGCCAGTGCTGAAGAGGCTTCGGAAAATTTCCGTGCTATGTTTGAGGATCCTAATATTGCTCCAGAAGAAGCTATTCTAATAAAAGGGCGTACAATTCCTGGAGACAATTATGGTAATAATTATGATATTTGGTTTAATCCGGCTCAAACAAGAAATGGATGGCCTCATCCTGGTAGATATTGTCCAACGTTAGAACTTGTTGATTTGTTTGAGTATTATGACAAACCAGGAGAAGATGGCTCAATTGTTACTACAACCGATGGAGACTTAGATAACTACAATGGTTTTGACCCTAATAGAAACTACAAACATTTCGCAAACCCATTAGATTTATTTGCCAATAAAGATGCTAGATTAAGTGCTACGGTAATATTGCCAAACTCTCAGTGGAAGGACGTCAACATAATATACCAAGCAGGATACATTGAACCCAACGGAGAGGCAAGAATAGAAACAAATGCAAGTATAGAGGTAAATGGTCAAACTTATTATACATACGGTACAGAGAACCCAGATGCACATTCAGGTTTTAATCCTTATGGTGGAAATATGACCAAAACAGGCTTTGGACTTAAAAAATTCTTAAGCACAGAGCCAGTGGTTCCAGGATGGAATAGAAGTACTACGGATTTTGCAGAATTCAGGTATGCTGAAGTACTGTTAAACTATGCAGAAGCAGTAGTAGAAAGTGGACTTGGAGACATGGCAAAAGCCACACAAGCTCTAAATGCCACAAGAAAAAGAGCTTTTCATCAAACCGACATCGCTTTAACAGTAGAAAATGTTCTAAGAGAACGAGCTGTAGAATTAGCTTTCGAAAATAAAGGAGTTTGGGACTTAATGAGAAGAAGAACCTACCATACTACCTTTAATAATACTCGTAAGCACTCAATTATGCCTGTATTAGACTTGAGAGGAAATGCCCCTTACGAATATATTTTTGTTAGAAATCGAGTAAGGGGGAATAGTCCGCAAACTTTTGATGTAACCAATTATTACAGAAAAATTCCTGGTGTAGGATTAAATGGATTAACACAGAATCCATAATTTCTAGCAACTTAATTTTAAAAAAAGTAAACATGAAAAAAATCAAATATATATTAGTCTTACTAATAACATTTAGTGTGGCTACTTCTTGCGATATAGATGAGCTTGATGCACCAGACTCTGGATTATATGGAAGTATAATCGATGAAGCTACGGGAGAATTAGTTCAACAAGATATAATAAGAGGGGGAGAATTGGAATTGAGAGAGCACGGTTGGGAAAATGTTTCTCCACAATACATGAATTATAAGGTAGATGGTACTTTTGAAGACAGTCAGTTATTTGCAGCCAGTTATAATGTGTTTCCGATTAAAACAAATTTTCATCCCATTGATACTATTAAAATGGAAATTAATGGTCGAACTAAATTGGATTTAACAGTAAAGCCATATTTAAGAATTAAGAATCCAAAGATTTCCAAATCAGGGTATTTAGTAACAGCTACTTTTTCCGTTGAGCAGACAGGAGTTAATCCAGTTAAGAAAATTGGACTATATGCTGGAGCAGATGGAAATGTAGGAGAGCCTATGAGATTAGCTTTGACAGAACTAGACATTAATACTGTTGTAGATCCTACCATAGAGTACACATTGACAATTAATGTTGAAGATGAAATTGATTTAAGAGAAGGCAATACCTACTTTTTTAGAATAGGAGCCCTGTACGATGCTCCAAACTCTAGATTTAATTATGCTTCACCAGTAAGTATAGAGCTTTAACAAAATTGCTAATTATTTAAAATCCTTAGGGGGTTCCTTTTATTATAAAGAGCTCCCGAGGGTTTCAAAACCATCAAAATATTAATTTATGAGAGTATTTAAGATTATTAATTTACTAGTTTTATCTTTCATTTTATGGACGTCATCCTGTTCAGATAATGGAGGCCAAGACGTGGATATGCCAGATCCCAAACCAGAACAGCCGGCACAAGTAGAGGAAGCGGTATACGATGAAACAGGATGTCTATACACTTCTTATACCGAATTGGTTATGGCTGGATATCAAGGTTGGTTTGCCGCTGAAGGTGATGATAGCAACCGAGGCTGGTATCACTACAAAAATGACTGTGGCTTTTTTCCTGGTTGTTCAACTATAGATATGTGGCCCGACATGGCAGAGTATGAAAAAAAGTATTTAAGTCCGTTTGAACATGCCGATGGTAGTCCCGCTTATCTATACAGTCCTTATGATGCGGAATCTGTAGATCTTCATTTTAAATGGATGAAAGAGCACGGTATTGATGGTGTACACATGCAACGTTTTGTTGCTGAAATTCATTCTTCTAATGAAAAAGGAAAAAGACATTTCAATAAAGTACTGGAAAATGCATTAAAAGCTGCTAAGAAATACGATCGAGCTATTAGTATTATGTACGATTTAAGTGGAAGCAATAGTGAACGTGTAGCTTATGTAGAAAAGGATTGGAATGAAATTGTTGAAAAATTTAACCTGTTCGATAATTTTGAACACCCAACTTATCTAAGACATAATGGAAAACCAATGATGTCTATCTGGGGAGTAGGCTTTGATGATAATCGAGAGTATAATACAAATGATGTGAGCAAATTAGTAGTTAAGCTAAAAGGTCCCACTAATAAAGTATCTATAATGTTAGGGGTACCATATTACTGGAGAACCTTTGGTAACGATACAGAAAACAATCCTGCATTTCATGATTTAATTAGACAGGTAGATGTGATTATGCCTTGGGCAGTAGGAAGATACAATATAGATAGTTACAATGCTAATATTGTATCGCAAGATATAGAATGGACCGAAAAAAATGATGTAGACTATGTGCCGTTGGTTTTTCCAGGTTTTACTTGGGGTAATATGAGAAAAGATCCAAGCTTATACAATCAAATTCCTCGTGCTAAGGGAGATTTTTTATGGAAGCAAATCGCAGGAGCAAAACTCAATGGAGCTAAAAGCTTATATGTTGCCATGTTTGATGAAATAGATGAAGGAACTGCCATATTTAAAGTAAAATTAGAAAATGAAGTTCCCCAGAATGGAGATGATGGAGGAAAATTTGTTGGGATTGAAAAAGACCTACAAACAGACTATTATTTATGGTTAACTGGGCAAGGAGCTAATTGGTTTCATAATGATGGAAATTATAGCATTTCAAAACCTATTCGGTAAGTAAGTTTTATAATTAGTTAGTTTATCATAGTTAGTTGAAAAAACAGCAGGCATGTGCAACATTACCTGTCTGTTGTTTTTATGTTATCTAAGATAAACTCAGTTCGCTTTCATGCGAGCCCTTTAATATATTCACCCAATTTTTAATATTTTTTTGATGAAGTTAAACTCATTAGGTACAATTTTTTTGACATTTTTTTTAATAGTAAGCTGTACCATTAAAAAGAAATCAAATACAGATCAATCTAAAGATAAAGAGGAGATTGAAAATGTGTCATATGTAAATACTTTTATAGGAACAGGAGGACATGGACATACTTTCCCCGGTGCTACTACACCTAACGGAATGGTTCAATTAAGTCCAGACACGCGAACTTCTGGATGGGATGCTTGTGGTGGATATCATTATTCAGATAATTCTATTATGGGCTTTAGCCATACACATTTAAGTGGAACTGGGATAGGAGATTTAGGAGACATTTTATTTATGCCCTACACAGGAGAAACACACATTAAACCTGGTAGTGCAGAAAACCCTCAAGAAGGATATAGAAGCAGATTCAGCCATGATACCGAAAAAGCAACACCAGGATATTATGCAGTGAAACTTTCCGATTATAATATAGATGTAGAGTTAACAGCCAGTAAGCGTGCAGGTTTTCATCAATATACATATCCAGAAAGCACAGAAAAAAAAATGATTATAGATTTGTCTCATACTGTTCATGATCATTTTAATACAAATAATGAAATTAAAGTGTTGAGTGATACAGAAATAATTGGACATAAAGTGACAAAAGGCTGGGCAAAAAATCATCACGTATATTTTTATGCGAAGTTTGATAGACCTTTCCTATCTACATTTTACAGCAACGACTCAATCCAACCAAACCTTAATACAATAAAAAGTAATAAAGTAGTAGCTGTATTAAACTTCAAACGAGATACTAAAAGAGCGTTACAAGTAAAAGTAGGAATCTCTTCTGTAGATTATGAAGGTGCAAAGAAAAACTTAAATGAAGAAATTCCAGATTGGGATTTTAATAGAGTGCGTAAAAAAGCACATAAGGAATGGGTTAAAGAACTCGATAAAATTCAAATTAAAGGAGGTACAGAAGAGGAAAAAACAATTTTTTATACAGGATTATATCACACTTCATTAAGCCCTTATATTTTTTCTGATGTAGATGGAAGGTACCGAGGAATGGATCAAAAGATCCATAAAAGCGATTCTAACGAGAATATTTATACAGTATTTTCTTTATGGGATACTTTTCGAGCGTTTCATCCGCTTCAGACGATAACGAATCCTGAAAGGAATACCGCATTTATAAATTCTTTGCTGAAGAAATATGAGCATGGTGGCATATTGCCCAAATGGGAATTAGCAGCAAATTATACGGGAACCATGATCGGGTATCACTCAATTCCAGTAATTGTAGATGCATACTTTAAAGGAGACCAAAACTTCGATGTTAACAAAGCTTATGAAGCTATGGTTCGAACAGCATCCTATGATACAACTGGAATTTACTTCCCTTCCGAAGGAGTTAAAAACAAGTTATCTCCTTTAGCCAAAAAATATAATGAAGAGCTTGGTTTTATACCTTCAGATAAAGAAAATGAAGCAGTGTCTAAAGCTTTAGAATATGCTTATAACGATTGGTGTATAGCGCAAATGGCTAAAGATTTAGGAAAAGAAAAAGACTACAAACGCTTTATGGAGCGCTCCAAGAGGTACAAGAAGTACTTCGACCAAGAAACTGGTTTTATGAGAGGGGTTAAAGAAGATGGAACATTTAGAGAACCATTCGATCCGGCATACTCGAAACACCGAAATGATGATTATGTTGAAGGAAACGCATGGCAATGGACTTGGTTTGTTCCACATGATGTCGATGGATTGGTTGCGCTTATGGGAGGACAAAATAAATTTTCAGCTAAGCTAGATAAATTATTTTCTACAAGCTCTGAGATTAAAGGAGAAGAAAGATCAAGCGATATCTCAGGGTTAATAGGTCAGTATGCACATGGCAATGAGCCGAGCCATCATATTACACATATGTATAATTATGTAGACCAATCATGGAAGACTCAAAAGCTTACAGATAGTATTATGAAGTCTTTATACTTTAATAACCCTAATGGATTATCAGGGAATGAAGATTGCGGACAAATGTCTGCTTGGTACGTATTAAATGCCATGGGGTTTTATTCTTTTAATCCCGGAGAACCCGTGTATTCTATTGGTAGACCTATTTTTGATGAGGTAGTTATAAATCTTACAAATGGCAAGAAGTTTAAAGTAATCACAAAAAACAACACTTCAGAAAATAAATATATACAATCAATTGCTGTAAACGGAAATGCTCTTGAAAAACCATTTTTTAACCACGATGTGATTACTCAAGGTGGGATTATAGAATTTGAAATGGGACCAACCCCAAATAAAGAATTATTTAAATAAAGCAAACAATGAGTTACATAAAGCATAGTTCTATTTTTATTTTATTGTTTGTATGTCTAACAAGCGTAGCACAAAGCAAACACAGCGAAAAGAGTAAATTTAAAAGTTATAAAGGCTTAGTAATGGCAGGTTACCAGGGGTGGTTTAGAGCTCCTGGCGATGGATCTGGAAAGCAGTGGGGTCATTATGGAGCCAATGGGAAATTTGATAATACACATAATACAATTGATTTTTGGCCAGACGTTTCTGCGTATGAAAAAACATACGAGACAAGCTTTAAGTTTCCAGACGGAACCAAAGCAAAAGTGTTTAGTTCTTTGGATAAAAGTACTACCGATCTTCATTTTAAATGGATGAAACAATATGGTATTGATGGTGTATTTATGCAACGCTTCTTTAATGTTGCAAGAGATTATAAAAACTCTAATAAATCTGAAGATATTATCTTGAGAAATGCAGTAAATGCTGCTGAAAAGAATGGTCGAGCCATTTCTGTGATGTACGATTTGTCGGGCTTAAAAGCTGATGGAGAAGATTGTTCTGCCATTATTGAAGATTGGAAGAAATTAGTAGACAGACTAAAAGTAACCAATAGCGAAAACTACCTGAAATATAACGGAAAACCTTTGGTGGCTATATGGGGGATAGGCTTTCCAGATAGACCTTATAATATTAGAGAAATAGGGATTAATCGATTGATAGATTTTCTAAAAAATGATCCAGAATATGGTGGTTGTGCTGTTATGCTAGGAGTGCCAACTTATTTTAGGGAACTAGATAAAGATTGTTTGCCAGACCCATATTTACATGAGGTAATTAAATCAGCAGATATTGTGTTGCCTTGGATGGTACAACGTTTTACACCCTTATTACATCAAGATGAAATTAGGTATAGAGATCACGTGATAGCTGATATTGCTTGGTGTAAAAATAACAATGTAGATTACGTGCCATTGGTATATGCTGGATTTAGCTGGCATAACTTATCTAAAAGAACACCAGGATTAGCTAGGCATACTTCATACGGGGCGATACCACGAGTTGGAGGTAGGTTTTATTGGGATTTAATTTACAATGCCATTCAAGCAGGGGGCGAAATGTTATATGTAGGAATGTTTGATGAGGTGGATGAAGGAACTGCAATTATTCCCATACTTGATAATCCGCCAAATAGTGAAGGTGTACATTTTGTTGGAAACGATGGTGTTGCACCAGATCACTACTTGTTTTTAACAGGAGAAGCAGGGAAAATGATTAAAGGAGAAAAGCCCTTAAGTAAAGAAATGCCATTAAAAAATTAAGATTTTTTAGTTTATGAGAATATTCAATAAAATATGGGAACTATTAGGAATAAGCTGTGTTATATTTGGTATAGTTTCTTGTGAAGGAAGTAAAACAAAACCTAACGAAGAGTCTAAACCTAATGTCTTGATTATTTTAACTGATGATATGGGGTATGGCGATATTTCTTCTTTCGGACAGAAAAATTACCAAACTCCAAACATTGATAGCATTGGAAAAAATGGAGTTACAAGTACCGATTTTTATGTGCCTACACCGTATTGTGCTCCCTCTAGAGCCTCACTTTTAACTGGAAAATTTCCATTACGCCATAAACTTTTAAAAAACCCTACTCCAGATGCCCACGTTGCAGTAGACACTATCGGTTTAGATCCAAAAGAAGTAACCATGGCAGAGGTTTTTAAAAAGTCTAACTACCGTACCAAAGCAATAGGTAAATGGCATTTAGGACATGTGTCTAAGTTTTTTCCTGAAGCACAAGGTTTCGACGAATATTATGGCATACTTTATTCTAATGATATGCGTCCAGTACAACTTATAGAGAATAGTGAAGTTGTTGAGTTTCCTATAGATCAACGAAAATTAACCAAGGAATATACAAGAGAAGCAGTTAGTTTTATTCAAGAAAATAAGCATAGACCCTTTTTCTTATACCTAGCGCATGCTATGCCACATAAACCTTTGGCTGCTTCTGATGAATTTTACACTCCTGAAACGCCAAATGACTTATATGCAGATGTTATACGCGAGTTGGATTGGTCTGTAGGTGAAGTAATGGCTACTTTAAAAAAAGAAAATCTTTTAAATAATACCATCGTAATTTTTATGTCAGACAACGGTCCATGGTATGGAGGAAGTTCCGGAGGTTTTAAAGGGATGAAAGCAACTACATGGGAAGGTGGTATTCGAGTTCCATTCATGATTCAATACCCTAAAGTGTTTCCAAAAAATACTCAGGTTAATGTACCGCTTTGGTCTCCCGATATCTTACCTACATTATGTGCGCTTACCAATACACCCCTTCCCAAGGACAATACATTAGATGGACAAGATATTACGAACATTCTTCAAGGGAGAAGCCAGGAGCATCCTCCCGTATTTAGTATGCATAATGATGAAATTATGTCGATAAGAAAAGGAGATTTTAAATTGTTTGTCAACAAGCCAAGGTACCGTAAAAAAATAGATTTAAGTACTTGGTCAGACCCTAGAAAACCCGATGGTACTACTATTATTGCACAAATGAAAGGACAGGCAACTCCTGATGATTATCCAGGGGTAACCCCAGAGGAACCAAAGAATAAAATTCAGCTTTTTAATTTAAAAACAGATCCAACGGAATCTCACGACCTAGCAGCGGAAATGCCAGATAAGGTAGCGAAGTTATTGAAGGAGAATAAGGAGTTTTTAAAAAGTTTTAAAAATAAAAAATAATAGCTATATGGGGGTAACTATAAGTTTGGATGAAAAAAAATGGTTTACCATTAAAAGGCGTATTTCAATGCTAATTTGTTTCCTAACATTGGGGGGCGTTCTGTATGGGCAAACAGATGCTAATAAGAAAGCTGAGAGGTCATTATCGCTAATGACGTATAATTTAAAATTTGCAAGCTCCACCCACAAGCCTTTGTGGAAAGACCGTCGAGAAATGCAAGTGGCATTGATTAAAAAATACGATCCGGATATTATAGGAACACAGGAAGGGTTAAAAGAGCAAATAGATTATTTAGCTGAACAATTGCCAGCATACGCAGTAATGGGTGAAGGTCGCAAAGGAGGTGATGACGATGAACATATGGCTATTTTCTGTAAGCGGGATAAGTTTAGGCTACGAGAACTAAATAATTTTGCACTTTCGAGGACACCCAAAATTTTGGGTAGTGGCCCTCGCGTAAATCCAAGAATTGCAACTATGGCTCGTTTTGCTTTTATCAATATGCCCGATAATGAGAATGGAAATAATTATACAGAGGATTACAGAGGACATTGGGAGGATAATAAAGAATTTTACATTTTCAACACTCATTTCTTTAATGGAAGTATAGATACTTTGGCTCGTGAGAATGCAGCAAAACATAATTTGTTGAAAGACTGTTTGAATGGAGGCAAAGGAATAGACTGGATTTTGTATAAGGGAAATGTATAAGTACTCAATTATAAACAAATAGATTATAATGTAAAAGGGAAATATCCTTCCGATCATAAACCAATTTTGGTAGTTAAATATTCTTAAATGATTAGCTTTTTCTTAATAAAAGAGAGACTTGCAATAGTTAAAACTGTTGAAACGATGTTACCATTCTATAAAACCACTAGAGGTACCATTCTGAATACAAATAGATAACGCTACTTTGAAGACTTTTTAAAAACTCAATATTAGAATTAATCAATTCGTAAAAACCAACCCTTAAAAGCAATGTGAAATGAAATCTATTACCATTAGTTTAGCCTTTATTGTTATGGTGCTTATAAGCTCTTTAAATAAGCTTTATGCACAAGATACCATGCTAAGTTATGATCAACCTGTAAGCGTTGGAACCATAACCAACCCCGATATTAATGAAGCAAGTGGAATAGCAGCTTCCTATAAAACACAAGGTGCCTTTTGGGTACATAACGATTCTGGAGATGGCCCCAATTTATTTCTTATTGATAGTTTGGGAAACACCCTTACCGAAGGAAGTGTTACCAATGCTAGTTCCAACGATTGGGAGGATATAGCATCTTTTCAGCTTAATGGTACTTCTTATCTGGTTATTGGAGATGTTGGGGATAATCCAAGGAATAGGAGCGAGTATAGATTGTTTATCATTGAAGAGCCTGCTTACGATCCCCAGTCTATAAGCGGAAATACTTATTCGATCGTAAAAACTATTAAATACCAATATAGCAACGGAAAACAAAATTGTGAGTCGGTAGCGGTAGATTCACATACAGGAAAGATTATACTTTTTAGTAAATCTCACGATAATGAGATACGCTATGTGTATGAACTTCCATTGTCTATAACTACTGGTACAGAGAACTTAACAGCAGAATTAATAGCGTCGCTTAAAAGTGAGGATACTACAGCCATGGATATTTCAAATAATGGCCATCATGCGGCAGTTTTAACGTATAAAGATTTTGCCTACCAATTTATTCGTAAGGAAAATGAAACATGGCAGGATGCTTTTCAACAGCCTTACCAAATTATAAATATGCCTGTAGGGAGACAGGGTGAAGAGGCCTTAGCTTATGGTACAAATGGAGCTGATCTATATTCAGTAAGAGAAGGGACTTCTTCCAAGATTTGGTTTCTGAAAGCGAAGAATCAAATGGGTAATAATGCTGAATTTATTAGCCAGAGTTCGATACCACAAAGAATGGAACGTGGGCAACAGATTGATGTGAGTGTAACTATGAAAAATGCAGGTACTACAACTTGGACTCGAGAGGATTCTTATAAACTTGGAAGTTTCAATGACGATGACTCTTTCGGGTTTGTGCGTGTACAATTAGATTCTTTAGAGGAAATACTTCCCAATGAGGAAAAAACCTTTGATTTTTCGATTACGGCACCAGACTCTTTAGAAACTTATAACTTTCAATGGAAAGTTGTACAAGAATTTGTGGAGTGGTTTGGAGAAGAAACCTTACCCAAAAAAATTAAGGTAGTAGACACGCTACAAGGAGATATTATAGGAAATGTAATTACAGGATATCAGGGCTGGTTTTCTGCTACAGGAGATAATTCACCTAGAAATAAATGGGTGCACTGGGGAACAAGTCAACCCTCGCCAGGAAACCAATCATTTGAGTTGTACCCAGATATGAGGGAATATAATAATGGGTATCAAACGGGGTATGCTAACCTCGGGAACGGGCAACCTTCAACTTTATTTTCATCTTATGATGATCAAGTTGTAAATAAACACTTTGAATGGATGCAAAACTACGGAATAGAGGTGGCAGCGTTACAAAGGTTCGGGAGTGAGTTGAATAGTAGTTCGTTGAAGGCTCAAAGAGATGGTATGGCATTAAAAGTTAAATCAGCTGCCGAGACTTATGGTCGAAAATTTTATATCATGTATGATATTTCCAGTTGGAGCAATTTCCAAACAGAAATTAAGTCTGATTGGAATAATACAGTAACTTCAAACTTGCAATTGCTACAATCGCCAGCTTATGCGAAACAAGATGGAAAACCAGTTGTTTGTATCTGGGGATTAGGAACCCCAGGAAGACCAGGTAACAATACATCCTATAAGGACGTTATCGAGTGGTTTAAAAATAAGGGATATTATGTAATAATTGGTTTGGATAAAAATTGGAGACAGCAGTCTGAGAACTTTCCCGCTTATAATGAAGCGGATATGATTAATCCTTGGCACGTAGGAACATTGGATTTTAACGGCTTGAATAGTCAAAAATTTAATCATAATTGGGTTCAGAAAATTGCAGACGATATGGAATACTGTAAAACCAATGGAATAGACTATATGCCAGGAGCATGGCCGGGGTTTGCTTGGTCTAATTGGAAAGAAGGCTATGAAGATAGACCGAATAGCATACCGAGGATGCATGGGGATTTTATGTGGCAACAATTTTATTATATAAAAAGTAAATTTAATGAAAAACAAATGCCTGCTTCTGCATACGTAGCCATGTTTGATGAGTACGATGAAGGTACTGCTATTGCCAAAGCCGCAGAAGATGCGTCTATGATTCCTACCAATCAATACTTTTTAACCTTAGATGCAGATGGCGTACAGTGTTCCTCAGATTTCTACTTAAGGTTAACGGGCAATGGAGCAAAAATGTTAAAAGAAGAATTGCCACTTACTTTAGATCATGAACCATCAACACCGCATACTTTACAAGTTCAAAGTAACGATGCCGAGTTTGTTTCTTATGGAAACATACCTAGTGTGCTTCATCCAGGGGATACAGTCTCTATAGATGTAACTTATAAAAACATAGGATCTACTACTTGGTTAGCAACAGGAAATTATAAACTTGGTAGTGAGAACCCTCAAGACAATACGAATTGGGGAACGAATAGAGTTTATTTAAGCTCTGGGGAAAGTGTTGAACCCAATGAAACCGTAACCTTTAATTTCGATATAATTGCTCCCTTACAAGAGGGAACGTATAATTTTCAATGGAAAATGGTTCAAGATGGTGTTTCTTGGTTTGGTGAATTATCAGATGCTAAAAAAATTACTATCTCAGATGAATATTTGGATACTTGCGATACATTAAATGGATGGAATACTGAAGCTGGTAACAATTTAAGCGGAAGTGGCACTTTTGTTCAAGGTACAGCTAGTGTTAAAACTACAGGGAATGCTACAGATGAATTTTTTAAGGTTTTTTCTCCTGCATACAATTCAGGAACCTCTATCTCAATGGGCAAGTTGTCATTTTCTTATTATGCTGATGCAGCAGATTTAAACGGAATAAGAGTAGAGTTAGGAAGTGGAGGACAAGCAGATACAGATGAACTTCAGTGGACGCTTCAAAATCTCTCCTCAGGATGGAACGAAATAGAGCTACCTTTTATTGATGCCGAAACTATAGGAGCTCCAAATTTAAACGCGATAAACTGGTTTAGGCTTTATAATGATAAGTCGGGAACTTCTGTTACAACGAGAATAGATGGTATTAAAATTAAAATGTCTAGTGGTTTAGCAAAATCTTTTTTAATAGAAGAGAACTTTACAATAGAGGATACAGTAGGAATGAAGTTATTTCCAAATCCTGCCACCAATATGATTAAGATTCGTCTTTATAATGAGTTTTCAGAAAAAGATAAAGTAGATGTGGTCATTTATAACACTTCAGGGCAAAAGCTGCTCAATAGACAATTTTCAAATAGTAAAAACACCGAATTAAAAATAGATACGGAACAATTTAGTAAGGGTGTTTATGTAGTATCTATAAAGCAAGGAAATCGGATTTTTGAAAAAAAATTAATAATTAAATAAAAAATAAGGTTACTCTAAAACTTTAATTTTCAAGCTATTACTAAGGTGTTAATGCTTCTGAGATTCTTTTAACACTCATTTTGAACCCATTTTATAACAACAATTTTCAATATTAAAAACACAAATGAGCTTGCTGTTAATTAGTTTTTAATAGTTAATTAAGAGCTTCCAATTACATTTGATTCCTGTAGTAAAAACAAGACATCTATTTGTCTTTTTTAGAACTAATCACCAAGTTCATACAATCAAAATACACATAACAATTGCAAGAAATATGAAATTAAATAAAATTTTTAGATACAGTTTATGTATAGTAATATGCATACTCTTATCTAGTAAAATGTTTTCCCAAAAGAAAAAGAACTTACTCTTTATTATTACAGACCAGCAACAATACAAAGCTTTGAGTATAGCAGGTAATTCGGTTTTAAAAACGCCTAACTTAGATCGGTTGGCAAACAGTGGCGCATATTTTAAAAATGCTTATACGCCTATGGCAGTTTGCGGTCCAGCACGTTCTGCAATTCTAACAGGGATGACAGTAGAAAATACTGGGGTAAATACAAACGACAAAACCTATTATTATAATGATGAGCCAGTAATGACTACTCCCACTTTTGATGAGATACTTACAGCCAACGGATATCATTGTGAGTATTATGGTAAATGGCATACAATGAGTAGCCATGCAAGTATTTATAGAAACCCTATACAAAATGCTAAAAACGGAAAATCTATATTTCAACATGGAGGCCAAAACTATGTCTATATGGATTACTTAAATGAAAAGTTTCCGCAGCCAACATTAAATGAAGGAGAATTTTACGATACTTTTGTTAAAAGACCTTATAAGCCAGACCCTTTAGACTCTTACTATGGAGAAACGTATGATGAAGTAAAGAAGGATAGAAAGAACCGAAGAGTACAGCCAGATTTACACGGGGAGCTAATGGTGCCAGCAGCTCATAGTATTACAGCTTATCAAGCTAAAGAAACTATTAAAGCTATAGAGCGGCTAAAAGACACCACATTTAGTATTACATTATCTATACATATGCCTCATGCACCAATGACACCTACAAAACCTTATTATGGGATGTATTCTGTTGATGAAATGGTACCACCAGTAAGCATAGATGATAATATGGAAAATTCTCCTTATAAACAGGCCAATGGTAGAATTGGGATGGCAGAATATTCTGATCCAGAGAAAATAAAATATATGATTTCTAACTACTACGGAATCATTACCGAAATAGACGATTGGATAGGGGAGATTTTAAACACTTTAGATAAGAATAAATTAACCGATGATACCTTAGTGATATTTACAAGTGATCATGGTGAAATGCTTGGAGCTCATGGTTTAAGAGAGAAAAATGTATTCTATGAAGAATCGTCACATATTCCCTTACTAGTACGTTTTCCTGGAGAGATTAAAAAAAATACAGTGGTTGATGGTTATTTTTCAACTGTTGATTTGTTTCCAACTATTTTAGATTATTTGGATATTTCTGGTACACATCCCTCCGATGGTAAAAGTTTACGAGGAGTCATTAACGGAAAGGATAAAGAACATGGTGAATATGTGGTTACGGAGTGGGATTATAGAGGTCCTGTTGCTCCAAATTATATGGTTGTTAAAGATGGTTGGAAATTAATAATTCCATACACAAAAGAGTCTACAGTAATCAATGCCATGTACAATCTTAATAAAGACCCGCATGAATTAAATAATCTTTTAGGTAAAAACGTTAACAGAGAAAGTTATAAAGAGAAAGCAGAAGAGCTTAGAGCTTGCTTGTTGGAATGGTTGAAAAAAAATAATTCAGATCGCTATCAAGGTGTAAAGTCACGTGAATTAATCTAAAGAATTCTTAGTTTATAAAATATTGCATCGCTTGCAAGAACGTGATATTTTATTTTCTAAAGCATTTTTAAATAATAAATTAAAATGAAAAAAACAAAAAAGGGGCCTATCGTTGAAAGAAAATTTCTAATCCCATTTATTATGGTAACTTCGCTATTTGCCTTATGGGGTTTTGCAAACGCCGTAACAGACCCCATGGTACAAGCATTTAAAAAAGTATTGGAACTATCTAATTCGGAAGCTGCCTGGGTACAAATGGCGTTTTATGGAGGTTACTTTTGTATGGCATTACCAGCCGCCATGTTCATGCGAAAATACACTTATAAAACTGGCGTATTAATAGGTCTAGGATTGTATGCATTTGGAGCACTTTTATTTTATCCAGCATCTATTACAGAACAATTTTGGTTTTTTTGTCTGGGACTCTATATATTAACGTTTGGTCTTGCTTTTTTAGAAACAGCGGCGAATCCATATGTACTGGCTATGGGAGACAAAAAAACAGCGACTCAACGTTTAAATTTGGCGCAGGCTTTTAACCCAGTAGGTTTAATTGCAGGATTATTTGTTGCTCAACAATTTGTGTTAAAGGAATTAGAATCAGACGATATTTCTAATTTTAGTGCTCTAGATGAAGCATCAAAAATATTAATAAAAACTTCCGACTTGTTGGTTATAAGAAGTCCTTATGTAATTCTAGGACTGATACTCATCATAGTTTTTTTTGTCTTTTTTTTAAGTAAAATGCCGCAATCAAAAGATGAAAATGAAATGCCTAGCCTTAAAACCACTTTTTGGACCTTAAGTCGTAACCATAAGTATGTATTGGGTGTAATAGCCCAAATTTGTCATATGGGATGCTTAATAATGTGTTGGACATATATCTACCAATACGCAGAGGGTATAGGAATGGATAGTGCAATTGCAGGATATTATCAAATGGGTGCTTTTATTTTATTTACCTCGGGCCGTGCAATTGGCACTTATCTTTTAAAGTTTATAAGTTCTGGTAAGCTTTTACTTTTTTTCTCCATTATTGGAATTGCTTTTCTTCTGGGAGCCATTTTTATAAATAATATTGTAGGCCTATTTTGTTTGGTTGGGGTCTCCTTTTGGATGTCTCCTATGTTTCCAACTATTTATGGTATAGCCCTTGGAGATTTAACTGAAGAACAATCTAAAGTTGGTTCTGCAGGTTTAATTATGTCCATTGTGGGTGGAGCATTGTTACCTAAAATGCAAGCATTAATTATAGATTTAGGAGGAAGTGACGTTTCTGATATTACAATTTTAGGAGTTCCGGAAGTAAACTTTTCTTTTATATTACCAATCCTTTGTTTTATATATATAGGCTGGTACGGATATAAAGTTTTACGAAAGTATTAGTTTATTAAGTCTTTATCATTACTGCGTATATAATTGTAGATTAACTTTATGAAGAATTATAGTGCACATTAAGATATTGGAGGTGCCAAGTGAATTTAAAAGATTGATCTTTAAATACCTATATTTTCTAATAATTATAAGATGAAATTAAAAAAAAGCATATTTGTAATTTTCAGTTTTTTTTCCATGGTTAGTTGTGGACTATCACAAGTAGATAGGAAAGAGAAGGTAGTAAAAAATGTAATACTACTTATTAGTGATGGAACAGGATTATACCAAATTTCTTCATCATTTTATTTTAAAAAAACGAAATCAAATTATGAGAGATTTGAAAATATAGGTTTGATAAAAACATCTTCGTCTGGGTTTGATGTTACAGACTCTGCTGCTGGAGCTACAGCTTTTGCTTGTGGAGAGAAATCTTTTAACGGAGCTGTTGGAGTTGCTGATGATTCTACGGCCATAAAAAATTTGGTAGAAATCGGATATCAAAATAATATTAAAACAGGTGTGATTGCTACTTCTTCAATAATTCACGCCACACCTGCTAGTTTTTATGCACACCAATTCAGTAGACAAATGAATGATGCTATTTCTAAAGATTTAGTAGAATCAGAGGTGGATTTCTTTGCTGGGGGGGTATACAGTTTTTTAAGAAGCATGGTGAAGTTGATTTACTTAAAGAATTAGAGAACAAAGGCTTTCACATTAATACAAATACTTTAGATGATTTTAACTCAATAAAATCTAAAAAGAAGGCAGGATATCTATTAGCGCCCAATGCAATGCCTAAAATGTTGGATGGACGTGGTAATTTTCTTTCTGATGCAACCCTTTTAGCGATTAATTTTTTAAAGAAAGATGATAACGGATTTTTTATTATGTCTGAGGGCTCGCAAATAGATTGGGGCGGGCATAATAATGACGGGCCCTATTTGGTGTCAGAGTTAATAGATTTTGACAATACTATTGGAAAAGTATTAGATTTTGCGAAGAAAGATGGAAATACATTGGTCATTGTCACTTCGGACCATGAAACTGGAGGTTTTACTTTAGCGGGTCAGCGCAAGACGAAAGCCGATTCAACGAAGTATAACGATTACAGAAGAGTAGGCATGAATTTTTCAACGAACGGTCATTCTGCAACTCTTATTCCTGTTTTTGCCTTTGGTCCTGGAGCAGAAGAATTTACCGGAGTTTATGAAAACAACGAAATCTTTTATAAAATATTGAAGGTTACTGGATGGAAACAAAAGTAATTTAGTTATAGTAAAATATGAACCCTTTCTTCATTTTTAATGTTTATGTAAGCAATTGTTCGTGCTACAAAATAAAATAAAAAATCGCACAAGTTTGTGCAATTTTCGCTACTCAATTGGGAGAGTAAGGGGTATTAGTATGGTATTAAATACTATGAACAAGCGGTTAAGTAAATGAATGAAATCAAACTAAATTTACGGTTATTTGTGGAGACTTAATCCACAAAGCTTCTAATTGCAAAGTATTCAGATTTTTAAACTCTTCATAAAGAGTAATTGAAGGCTTATTTATCTGAACATAAGTATGAAACTTTAGTTTACACGCTTGAAAACATAAAACTGTTAAGCCTAGAAACAACAATCAAGAATTTTGACAAGCACTCACTCAAGTTTTGCTTATGGGTATAATATTAGAAACGATTACTCATAAGTTTGTTTCAAAACAACAGGAGAGATAGCAACTCCAACTTTAAAGTTTATAAATAAAAATCGTCTAAACTATTTTTAGACAGATTTTTTCTTTAATCGATTACTTCTTGGAAACCTCCAAAGATTCTTTCCTGAATTCCTTTAAGAGTTTTGTAAGATCAAGGGATGATTTACGGGCGCGAGTACCTGCGGCTTTGTTCCCACTTTCCAATTGTGTGTTATAGTTTTTTTGAAATGCCTCAAATTCGGCATCCATCCTGTTTATCTTTCATAAGATGGTTATATTTTAAGAACAAGAAACTTAAAAACCAAAGTGAGTAAAGTGACTCTTCTTTGTAATCACCTTTTTCTTCAACCATTTCATTGCTAGGTAATGGTCGTCTGCGTTATTTGAGTATGGTCTTAAATTTATCATTTATAATTTTTCCGTAATTGTTACTATGCGGTTTTGGTTATTCCCTTTTAACAATGTAAAAATTCCCACTTGACC
The DNA here is from genome assembly GCF_021764745.1 of Joostella atrarenae. Lineage (GTDB taxonomy): Bacteria > Bacteroidota > Bacteroidia > Flavobacteriales > Flavobacteriaceae > Galbibacter > Galbibacter atrarenae. Next base: position 38,025 of record NZ_JAETXX010000005.1, read on the forward strand.
AAACATCCATTTTTCAAAAAGGCCCTGCTTGGAGATTTACATGACAAAGTCCCAAAAATGGAAGTACGGTCCCAACACATTCTAAGGGTTCTTAATAAAAGAAGCTCCTATTTGGTTCCCGGTACTGTGGAAAACCAAGGCAGACTCCAAAGAATAATAGGTCGCCAGCCTTTTGATAGCTGGCTTGACATCCACTACACTCACTTTCAAACCCCTAAAATTTATATTTATAAAGCATTGGAGAAAAGCCCTTTTCGGTCATGAAATAGTTTTGTTTGATGACTTTCAAAGCGAACGGTTTGACTTTTCTCACAAGGTAATGCTATCACCATTAGAATAAAGCATCCATTCTGGAAGGATGTAAGAAAATTACAACCCAAGCTACGAGCCTAACAAAAGTGGAGAGGCTATCTAATTAGTTTTTAGACAGCCTCTTTTAAGATCTGATTGAATTGTACGCTAAAATCAGAGTGCTTAAAACAGCATAAAATATGTTTTCGACGTACTTTTAAGCTTCCCACTCTACTTTTAGTATGCTTTTGGGTGAGCTTAAGGTGTTTTTTGAGATTATAACCAATGTAGGAGAGCCGCATACACTTTAATGGCAAAGGTATTGTATGCTTCCCTTGAAACTGAACAATTCAAGACTCTCATTAGCCTAGGTTTTAGTCCTTAATTTTTTTCCTCTTACTTTAAATTTGTCCAATAAATTAGAAATATCCTCACTAATTTTAGTCTCCACAACCCTTGCATATAATTGTGTGGTCGTAAGTTTAGAGTGCCCCAGTAATTTTGATACCGTTTCAATAGGTACACCATTGGAAAGCATTACGGTTGTAGCAAAGGTATGCCGGGCAACATGAAAAGTAATATTTTTATGAATATTACACATTCCTGCTATCTCTTTCAAATATTTATTGGTTTTTTGATTGGAGTTTACAGGTAATAAATATCCCATTGAATCCGTCTCATGTAAGATTCTGTATTTTTCAATGATTTCTAATGCAACGGGCATTAATGGCACTTTAACACGTTCGTCTGTTTTCTCCCTTTTGGTAAATATCCAATAGTTCCCATCGATACCCTGTACGATATTGTCTTCGGTTAGTTCTTTTACATCTATATAAGACAAGCCTGTATAACATGAAAAAACAAAACAATCCTTTACCCGCTGTAACCGTTCACTTGTGAACTCTGTACTTTCTAACAATTCCAGTTCCCTCTCACTTAAATAAGCTCTATCGTACTTCTGGTATTTCAATTGAAATTGGTTAAACGGGTTTTTATGCATCCATTCCAGTTTAACGGCAAGGTTTACTATTTTCTTGAAACGTTCCAAATGTTTCATAACTCCGTTATTACTTAACAAGAGCTGTTTCTTGGAATTCCTGTAATTGCGAAGGAAGTGTTCAAAATCGGTTACAAACTCGTAATTCAATTGTTTCAGGTAGATGTCCTTTAATCTTCTTTTCTTTAGCAAGAATTTGTAAAGATATTTTTCAGTGGTATAATAATTTTTCATTGTACCCCTTTTAAGAACAAATGACATATTTCCATGATGGTATGCAATGAGTTCCCGTAGGGTCTTACTATTAGCATCCTCTCCCAAATACCGGGCTTTGATAGCATCCGAAGATATAAACTTATCTTCTGCCAAAAGTTCTTTATGGCATTCCAAAAGCCTGTTATAAACCTCGTCCAAATAAGCGTTTAGGATTCTTATTTTTTGCAAACTACCTCTGCCTCTTCTTTTTTGACTGTCCCAATCTTTGACTGGAACAACTCGCTTTAAACTAATTTCTGCACGTTTTCCGTTAATCGTAATACGTACATAGATGGAAAGTTGTTTGGGATTACTCCTTGATTTTCTGGTAAAGAAAATCATCGTAAAAGTGTGTTTTGTCTTCATTTTCAATGACTTTTAGTTAAACAATAATCTGTTAAATAGAAAGTCAAATCATACCCGAAGGTTCTCTAAAGATAGTGCATTTTTAGTGAAACATTGCACACCGAATTGCACACCTATTATATGATTTTAAATGATATCAAATGAATGCATAAAAAGCAAAAAACACTGAAAATCAACAGATTAACAGTGTTTTATTTTGACCTATTTCTAGGTTCGTCGGGGTGGCAGGATTCGAACCTGCGACCTCCGCGTCCCAAACGCGGCGCGATAACCGGGCTACGCTACACCCCGAAAACTTTTTGAGTAAAGTTCAATTTCACTTTAAATAAAAGTACCGTTTAAAGCGGGCACAAAAGTATGATTATTGTTTGAATAAAAAAACTAAATATTAATTTATTTTGAAGATATTTCTCATTATTAATTTTTATATCTGATATGCAGTGTCTTATGTTTTTTTGTAATAATAATTTAATAGAGAATATTTAATTGTACTTACAGATTAATTAAGTTTTTGAGTTTGAATATTGCTCAATAAGTATAGGATATTTATTTACATATACTAGACAATTCTGTATAGTTATATTCCTTTTTAGATTGGTACTTTTGTAGAAATAAATTTAAGTAATCTAACTAAGAAATAAAATGGCAGAAGTAACAAACAAAAAAGCGTTATTAGCATTAGCTATCGGTGGTTTTGGCATCGGAATGACAGAGTTTGTTATAATGGGGATCTTGCCTGATGTAGCTGCAGCTTTAAATATTTCAATTCCTAAGGCAGGCCACTTTATATCTGCTTATGCATTGGGTGTGGTCGTTGGGGCACCTTTATTGACTACCATTGGTAACAAGTGGGCGCCTCATAAAATGTTATTATACCTAATGATATGGTTTACTGTTTTTAATACCATCTCTGCATTTGCAGATAGTTATTCACTTTTATTAGTAGCTAGGTTTTTATCTGGGTTGCCTCATGGGGCTTTCTTTGGAATAGGAGCTGTGGTTGCTGGAAAGCTTGCTAGAGAAGGGAAGTCAGCCAAAGCAATAGCTACAATGTTTTCTGGTTTAACAATAGCTAATGTTATTGGTGTTCCGTTGGGAACTTATGTTGGGCATCATTACCATTGGAGTATTTCCTTTATGATTGTAGGTGTGATAGGGATAATGACTATGTTAAGTATTTATTTTTGGATGCCTAAAGTGGAAACTACGCCTTCAAGAGGAATGGCAAATGAGTTTAAAGTATTTAAGAATTTAGATTTCTTAGGACTTATTGTACTTACAATGGTTGGTACTGGTGGATTTTTTGCTTGGTATAGTTATATAGCCCCTTTGATTACTGATGTTGCTGGATTGAATGAAAATATAGTTAGCTACGCTATGATTATTGCTGGTTTAGGAATGGTAGTAGGAAATTTTGTTGGAGCAAAATTGGCAGAAATATTTTCGCCTTTAAAAGCCGTTATTATCAGTTTAGTGGTGATGGTTTGTGTGCTACTAATTAATAGTTTTGTAGCATCAAGTGGTTATGTAGTATTATTGATGACGTTTATTATTGGAATGACTGCTTTTACTGTATCTACTCCGATTCAAATGGCGGTAATAAAAAGTGCCAAAGGTTCTGAGATGTTAGGATCTTCAGCCAATCAAAGCGCATTTAACATGGGGAATGCTTCAGGAGCCTTTTTTGCTGGACTTCCTATTGCATATGGACTCAGTTATACTTCAGCAAGTATTGTAGGCGCAATAATGGCTTCAAGTGGAGTTGTTTTGGCTATTTCAATTTTATGGTACCGTAAAAATAAGGCAACCAAGCAAGGGTTAGTTTTCCAGAATTAATTCATTTTATTTAATAAGTATAGGTTTTTGCTTTGCTGTAATCATCACTAAAAAGTATTTCGGCATGACCACTTGGAGCATCGTATGGAGCCTTTTCTAAAACACTCGGGTTAGAAGGGTATTTGCCTTCGCTATATATGAGTTCTTTATATACTCCTGCATCTTTGATTAAAATTATAGCCCATTTATTTTTCTTTGTTTTTTCAACAAAGAGTGGTGGATTCATTACAGAGAATTTTGTAATTGGTTTAAGATGAGTGTCTAGTAGTAACATTGCACAGCCGCCAGTTCCACAAAAATAGCGAGTAAAGAAGTTTATGAAAACCTCATTTTCATCATCATCATTTAAGTCAATTTCATATAATTGAAATTTTCTATCATTTTCTTCTAAAATATCAATATCATTTTTTAAATAGACTTCCTTTAAATAGGTTTTAATTCTCTCAGCTAATTCATCGTTTACAGTTTGTTGTGCATAATTTTCTTGGACAGGATTTTCTATTTCCTTTTCATGACTTTCTATTGTTATTTTTTCAACTGTATCTGTGTTTTTGTTGTTTGGTTCTTTACAGGAAATGAAGGAAACGAATGTTAGAAATAATATAAGAGCTTTCATCTTTTTTTAATTTTTTATGTGTGAAGTAAATTCACTTTTAAACATTTTAGTTGTTATGATTTACTTCATATGTGTTAGGTTGGTAGTATTATAAAGATAATTAAAATTTGTTTTGAACTTTATTTTAAAGTTAATGGTATTGTTATTCTATTAGGAAAGACCGAAATTCGTTGTGATAAATTTAATTATGATGCCAGAATTTCAGACTCCTTTTATTGAATTGTCTAAAGTGACTTTAGCGATTAAAAATCATATTATTTTAGAGGATATTAACTTGACGATAGAAAAGGGGACATCTCTTTCTATATCTGGAGCTTCCGGAAGTGGAAAAACAACTTTAGCGACTTTAATTTCCAATGGGAACGGACAAAGTTCGGGGAGTATTTATAACCCATTAAAAACTGTTTTTGTCTCTCAACAAGATAATTTTAGTGAAGTTTCAGGGATGGCTAGTACATATTATAGTAAGCGTTATGAGTTTCATGAGTATGAGAAACAACTTTCTGTGAGTCAGTATTTATATCAAATAAATAAAAAGGAAAAGTATACAGAAGGGAGTATTCTGGAGGATGAGCTCTTGGATAGTTTCCATGTTTCTAGTTTATTATATAAAAATTTAATGCAGTTAAGTAATGGAGAGCGTAAGAAACTTCAATTAGTAGTTGCTATTTTTCAAGCTCCAGAGTTGTTGATATTAGATCAACCTTTTACGGGTTTAGATGTAGCTGCCAGAAAAGAGTTATCCAAATTTTTTTATGATGTTACCCAGCAAGGAGTAACACTTGTTCTCATTTGTGGAACAGAAGAGATTCCCCCTTTTATTGATAGGTCTATTGTGTTAGAGAAGGGTAAAATTGTGCAGGATACGACTCCTTCTTCAATTAAAAATATAGAAGTATCTGCTGTAAATATTGATAAAAATATTGATTTAAGTAAATTACTTAAGAGCAATGACCATGATTATAATATAATTGTAGAAATGAAAGGTGTTAATGTTTCTATGTCTGGAAAGTCTATTTTGAAAAATATAGATTGGCTTATAAAGCCAGGGGAATGTTGGGCGCTTTTAGGACATAATGGTGCTGGAAAGTCTACTTTGTTAAGTTTAATTACTGCGGATAATCCACAAGGATACAATAATCATTTAGTGCTTTTTGATACAAAACGTGGAAGTGGTGAAAGTATATGGGATATAAAGCAAAAGATTGGATTTTTGTCACCAGAGTTGCATCTTTATTTTATGCGGGGTAGGGGTGTAATAAATAGTGTTCCAGGAATGAAAACCACTGCCAATCATTATAGTACTTTAACATGTTCTGATGTGATTATTTCTGGTTTTAAAGATGAAATTGGTACTGTTTCAATTCCAACCAAGAATCAAGAGGAAATTGCTAGCGATTGGTTGATTTTAGTAGGTTTGTCGCATTTAAAAAGTTCATTGTTTATTAATGCATCGCTTGGAGAGCAAAGAGTTTTATTGCTTTTAAGAGCTTTAGTTAAAAATCCACCGCTTCTTATTTTAGACGAACCATGTCAAGGGATGGATAGCAACCAAATTCAGTATTTTAAAGAACTCTTGGATTATATTTGTATGTCTAAGGAAGTAACTATGATTTATGTTTCTCATCGAAAAGAGGAAATTCCAAATAGCGTAAATAAAACACTAACCTTGTCAAAAGGTAAAATAGTTTAATTCACAGAGATATTAGTTGTTTATCATTCATTTAGATAAAAAAGCTATCTTTTTTTGAAGAAGGTGTAATAAATTGCAATCATTTTTATAAATTTAGCATTCAGTATACATGCTTATGATAAAATACTAAATCGTTTTATTATTTATATGTGCTGCACACTTAAGTAAGAATAACCTAAATTAATAAACCAAGACTTAAATTAATGAGTGAAAACAGTAAAAAAACAAAGGACAATTCACGAAGAAATTTTATTAAGAATAGTGCTTTAGCATCATCATTTTTAATAGTGCCTAGGCATGTATTAGGAGGTGTTGGATATATGGCACCTAGTGATCGATTAAATATTGCCGCAATTGGAGCTGGAGGAAAAGGGCAAAGCGACATTGTAAATGCGTCTGTAAATGGTAGAGAACGTATTTTAGCTTTGTGTGATGTCGATTTTTCAGGATCTGCAGCAGCAACAGTTAAGAAATTTCCTAAGGCAAAGTTATATGCAGATTTTAGAGAGATGCTCGATAAGGAGAAAGATATAGACGCGGTAACTATTTCTACTCCAGATCATGTTCATGGCCCTGCTGCCAAGTATGCAATGGAGAGAGGAAAACATGTTTATGTTCAGAAGCCTATGACTCATAATATTCGTGAAGCTAGAATGCTTACGGAAATGGCGAGAACACAAAAGGTTGTTACTCAAATGGGGAATCAAGGGGGGTCGAATCCTTTATTAGGGATGGTCCAAAAATGGGTAGATTCTGGTAAATTAGGTAAAATAACAAAAGTAGAGGTTTGGACAAATCGCCCTGTATGGCCTCAAGGTTATGAAATGCCAAAACCAGATCCTAGTAAAAAACCTAGTGCTTTAGATTGGGACTTGTGGTTAGGTCCAGCTAAAGAAACTCCATATGTGCCAAACATACATCCATTTAACTGGCGTGGTTGGTGGGATTATGGAACTGGAGCGTTGGGAGATGTAGGTTGCCACCTTATAGATATTCCTTTTAGAACATTGGATTTAATGTATCCTAAAGCTGCAGAATGTAGTGTAGGTACAGTATTTACTAAAATGTGGACACCAGATTATCATCCAGAAGGATGTCCTAACTCTTCTTTTATAACCATAAAATTTGATGCTACAGAGAAGACAAAATCTCCTTTAGTAATGACATGGAGTGATGGAGGTATTAGACCGTCTCATCCAGATATTATACCTGCGGATAGTGATATTGGAGGTAAAGGAAGTCAAAATGGAGTTTTAATTCATGGTGAAAATGGAATCATTTCTACAAATATTAATGACAGTTCTCCATTAATGCCAAAGTTGTATCTAAATGATGGTACTACAGAATTTGGTCCAGAAGTTGAGGAAATGCCAGAACCAGAATATGGGCACCAACGTAAGTGGGTGGATGCATGTAAAGCTGGATTTAATAGTAAAGAACATAAAGGACTTACCTCTTCTTTTGATTATGCAGGTCCAATGACAGAGACTGTGTTGATGGGTAATTTAGCTATTAGAAGTTATATGCTGAAAAGAGAGAATAGTAAAGGAAGTGAAGAGTTTTATGGCCGTAAGAAACTATTATGGGATGGTGAGAACATGAAAATCACAAATCTAGAAGAAGCTAATCAGTTTGTAACAAGAGACTATCGTAAAGGATGGAAAATGTAATATTTTGAATTGTTTTATACCAAAAAATAAAGGCGAACCATATGGCTCGCCTTTATTTTTAATGTATAGTAAGTTGTTAATTATTTGTCATAAGGGAACTTACGAGTAGATTTACGCATCATAGCTTCAATAATGTCGTAAGTGTTTTTTCCAGATTTTCTGGTAATTACTTTTTCGTATTTCCAAAGTAATTTTCCTGTTGCACCATCACTTAATTTAATAGCTATTCTTCCGTAATCTGATGTTCCGGAAACAAAAGATACAAAGTCAAAATCGGTAGAAACACCTTCAGAAATTAAAGCATTTAATGTTAGATCTCCAGAAATAATAGCATCGACATTTAGGAGTTTACATAAATCTTGAGTTGTGTAAATATCTAAATTCATTAGATCTATACCTTCTTTAGATAAAATTGCATTTGTATTGTTAATATCTTGAAACTCTATACGGTAGTCCTTGCGTTTATGCATCTTAAGAAAATAAGTTTCTAATGCATTTTGCACTTCATATCCCTCTTTCTCTTGAAGTTTCTCTAGTTGCTCTTTTGTGAGTTGCTTGTTGTCTAGCTCTAAACGTGCTTCAAAAGGAACAATGGCAACCGTTTTATGGTTTTTGCTTAACTCTTCAAAAGAATCACTTTGGTATATTGTTTTTTGTGCAAATGTGATGCTACTTAAAAGTAGTAAAGTGAGTAATAATATATTTTTTTTCATTTTTCTTAGAACCTGAATTCTGTTTTTATATTAGAAAAATTATTTTTGAATTTCTCTATCAGTAGTTGTTAATCCAGTTTGGTGTGGTGTCTTTAATTTTGGGTGTCAAAAATATCGAAAATCTCTAAGCCTACCTCAATTTCTCGAGATTTGTTCTGTAAATGCTTGTTTTTAACTTTTTCTTCACGATTTGTGTATATTCAGAAATACTTAAAACGATTAATTAGAGTTAAAAGTAGCGTTGAAGGTTGCGCTATTACCTACATTATCTGTAACAATAACTTCTAGGTTTCTAGAGCTATCTTTAAAGTCTATATCGCTTAAATCATAAGTAAGCATGTTTTTTTTGTACTCATATTCAGTTAAAATCCATTCGCCATTGATTGTTGCTTTATATGAATTTATACCACTCAGATCGTCTGTGATTCTTAGTTTTAACTCTCCATAACTAGAAAGATATTGCCCACTTCTAAAGTTTGCAGGCTTAATTACTGGAGCAACAGTGTCTTTAGCTACTTTAAACTTTCCGAGATCGCGGGTTCTTGTGCTTAGTAAATCACCTTTTCTATAAGTATATTCGTATGAAAGTCTTCCGTCTTCATTAACATGAGCGATAAATAGTTTTTCTTTATCAATATCGGTTCTATTATTTATATTCATGCTAATTGTGTAATCGTCTCTTACAGGTGTACGTTCGTTGTGAATAATGATAGCTTCATCTTCTTGGGTTAACTGAATAAAGAAATCTTCATAAAAAGTGTCTTCAGGAAAAAATAGAGAGGCATTTCCAACGGAAAAGATATTATCACGATTGGCGATAAGATAATCTCCTATGTTTTCTTTTTTCTGAAGGAAAGAAGCGTTCTGTTTTTTGCCTTCAATAGGAATAATTATAGTGCTTGTATTTCCTACAAAATCTGAAACTTCCATAGTTACTTGATACGACATACCTTCATCAACAGAAATTACACCGTTGTCATTTCTCTTTTTATAAATGCTTAGTTTATTATAAGGCTCGATATAGCATTTCTGAATTTTCTTACGATTATCTATATAAGTAGGGTAATCGATTAATGTATTTATATAACGACTTTCATCAAAAGAAAAAGTTTCAAAATCGTATTCAAAATTTAAAGTCCCATTAACAGTAGTACAAACTTTATAGGCACCATTTTTATTATATGCCATATCTAGCTGGTCATAAGTTTCTACGCCCAAACCAATGCTACCAGAAGCATCGATTTTATCAGCTAAATAAGTCCCATTTTGCTGTTTTGTAAGGCGCAGTTCTATTCTGCTGTCATTGTTATTAATTATAGAGCCATCTCCTACTGGGTAGGCGTGAATTCCTAAAATGCGTGGTGCTTTGGTGTCTTTAACAGTATAACCAAATAAAAGAGGGTTGATAGGTTTTTCTAATCCATCACGGATTTCAAAGTGCAAATGTGGACCGCCGCTTCCGCCTGTATTCCCACTGAGGGCGATAAGCTGACTTTTGGATACTTTTATTTCATTTTCAGGAGGAAAAAGCTCAATTTCATATGATTGATTCTTATACTGCTGCTTTTTTACTATCTCTTGAATTTCTGGGGAGAACTTTTGTAAATGTCCATATACAGTAGTATACCCATTAGGGTGAGTTATGTAAATTGCTTTTCCGTAACCGTAATGTTGAACCTTAATTCTTGAAACATATCCATCTGCAGCGGCATAAACATCAAGTCCTTCTCTTTGTTGTGTTTTAATATCCATTCCAGCATGAAAATGATTGGAACGTAACTCTCCAAAAGTACCAGCTAGTACAATAGGAATGTCTAAAGGGGAACGAAAATAGTTTTTCGGATAATTGTTTTGTGAGTAAATAAATAAGGGAAGTAGAAGACTACAAATAAATACCGATAGATAGCGCATGAAAAAAAATTGTCTTACAAAAATAATGAAATGATAATTAAATCAGTAAAAAGTACTATAAAAACGCAAAATTAATTATATTAGTGAGGATTAATAATAACGATAGAAAAAAGATAAATATTTTAAGGAACAGGAATTTTTTTGTTCTGAAAAATAACTAAGATTTAACTTAAGAAATTTAATAGGAAAAGAAATTTTTGCAAACTGTTGTGAAGTATGTAAAGGTATCTTAACTTTGTAAAGATATGTATTGAATATTGCATATATGAGCGAGATTATAGAAATAGTTGATTCTCTGGAAAATAAGATTGGTAAGTTGCTTGAGAAGTTGCAGCAGCAAAGAAATGCTAATCGTAAATTAGAAGAAGAATTAAGTGGTTTGAAGAATGAAAATAAGGATTTATCACTTTCAGTAACGAAATGGGAGGATAAATATGAATCGCTCAAAATGGCAAATTCAATGCTTGGCAGTAATGAAAATAAAAAAGAAGCTAAGCTTAAAATAAATACTTTAATTCGAGAAATTGATCAATGTGTTGCTCAATTATCGGAATAAACGTTCTAAAATAGATGGGAGAGAAGCTTAAAATAAAGATATCTATAGCAGATAGGGTGTATCCTTTAACTGTAGAGCCAGAACAAGAAGAAGGACTTAGGAAGGCGGCGAAAACGATAGATGTGTTAATTAAGCAGTTCGAACAGAACTATGCCGTTAGAGACAAACAAGATGTATTGGCTATGTGTGCCTTACAATTTGCTTCTAAAGTAGAACAAGAAGGTATTGATACTAACAAAACAAGTGAAGAGATGGAGGAGCGTTTAAAAAACTTAGACGCAATGTTATCTAAGCATTTGAGCTGAAAATAAAATGTTCTTTAAAATAGTATAATGTTACTGCCTACATTGGTTGCATTTTTTTGACAAACTCAACAAGTATTAATTAAAAAAGGTGAGTTCAAGTTGTAAAAGCAAGCCGCTCCTCTGATTAACTTCAGATACAGGAATCGCGGATCCTTGATCAGTTTGGTAGCCTTAAACCTGTTTAGAGGAGTTTGTACAAAACTTCAATTACCAATGTAGGCTTTTTTTTTAAATATATGTAAAGATGGATAATACTACACTATCAATAATTGTTGGAGTAATAGGGATTATAGTTGGGTTTGTGATAGCGAAGGTGCTTGAAAAGAAGAATGCAACCAAAATGATCTCAGGAGCTAAGAAAGAAGCTCAAAAGATATTAAGAGAAGCTAAGACAGAAGGAGAAAGTATTAAGAAAGATAAAATACTTCAAGCGAAAGAAAAGTTTCTAGAACTTAAAGCAGAACATGAAAAAGTAATTGTTTCTAAGGATAAAAAAATTGCAGAAGCTGAAAAAAGGACAAGAGATAAAGAGTCTCAAGTGTCTAATGAACTTGCTAAAAACAGAAAACTTAACTTAGAAGTAGAGGCTAAAAATAAAGATTATGATTACCGCTTGGACTTTTTAGATAAAAAGCAAGGGGAAATCGAGAAACTCCATAAGAGTCAGATTGATCAATTAGAGTTGATTTCAGGGCTTTCTGCCGCTGAGGCTAAATCTCAACTTGTAGAATCGTTAAAATCCGATGCGAAGAGTGATGCCATGGCGTTTATTCAGAATACATTGGAGGAGGCTAAACTTACTGCACAACAAGAGGCTAAAAAAGTTATTGTAAATACCATTCAAAGAATTGGTACAGAAGAGGCAATAGATAATTGTGTGTCTGTGTTTAATTTAGAGTCAGACGACGTTAAGGGTCGTATTATTGGTAGAGAAGGAAGAAACATTAGAGCTTTAGAATCTGCTACTGGAGTAGAGATTATTGTAGATGATACTCCTGAAGCTATTATTCTTTCATGTTTTGATTCTGTGAGAAGAGAGATCGCAAGACTATCGTTACACAGACTTGTTACTGATGGTAGAATTCACCCTGCTAGAATTGAAGAGGTAGTTAAGAAAACTAAGAAGCAGATTGAAGAAGAGATAATAGAAGTTGGTAAGCGTACGGTAATAGATTTAGGAATTCATGGTCTACATCCAGAGCTTATAAAAGCAGTAGGACGAATGAAATATCGTTCTTCTTACGGTCAGAATTTACTACAACACTCTAGAGAAGTTGCAAAATTATGTAGTGTGATGGCAGCAGAATTAGGAGTAAATGCAAAATTGGCGAAACGTGCTGGTTTATTGCATGATATAGGGAAAGTTCCTGAAACAGAAATGGAAACTCCACATGCTATTTTAGGTATGGAGTGGGCAGAGAAATATGGCGAGAAACCAGATGTATGTAATGCTATTGGTGCTCACCACGACGAGATTGAAATGAAAACTCTTTTAGCGCCAATTGTTCAGGTTTGTGATGCTATTAGTGGAGCAAGACCAGGAGCAAGAAGACAAGTATTAGATTCTTACATCCAAAGACTAAAAGATTTAGAAGAAATAGCTTTCGGGTTTACTGGAGTGAAAAAAGCTTATGCTATTCAAGCTGGACGTGAACTTCGTGTTATTGTAGAAAGTGAAAAGGTAAGTGATGATAAAGCTTCAGAATTATCTTTTGAAATTTCTCAAAAAATACAAACGGATATGACGTATCCTGGGCAGGTAAAAATTACTGTAATTAGAGAAACTAGAGCAGTAAATATAGCTAAATAGCCTTATATATAATAACTTATATAATCGTCTGGAAAGTAATTTTCAGGCGATTTTTTTTGTATTTATTTTTCTTTGTTTTCTTATAATAGGCTATTTGAATCTATATGGTTTCTTCTAACGTATAACTGCATCATTCACGATAATGAAATGGTTTAAATATAGTATTCTAATCGACACTATACATTAAGCATAACAACCTCTAACAGTTGACTATGTTTTTTTTACGTAGTAGTAAACCTCTAATCATTATAAGTTTTAAATCATAAATTTTTAAAATTTAGAATATATACTAAATATAGTAGTGTTTATATTAATATATTCTTTATATTCATCTTTTGTAAGCTTTTTTTTTATTTAAAAAATGCGCTTATAAGTAGTATTAAGTGGGGATTCTGTTTTTAAACCTATTAATAGGGTGATGTTATTTATTTACTCTATTTAATTAAGATTTCATTTTTACTCAAATTAAACAGCTTAATTTTTCTAAGAGAATTACCATATGCAACCTAGTTGGTAAACCCTTATTAGTGATAAAGTTAATAACTGTTTAATAGTTTGTTTACAGTTTGAGTTTTAATTAATTTAATTTATACACTAATGAAATCAAAAAAATTAAAAGCGGCAATTGTTTTAATGATCTCCGCAGGGATTGCTGATGTGCAATCACAAAATGGTAAAGGCGTTTATGTAGCGACAAACCATACTACAGCAAATACGGTTGTGGGCTTTATTCAAGATGGAAATGGAGCATTAAATATGATAGGAGAGTTTCCAACAGAAGGAAAAGGTACTGGGAATGTTGAAATATTTGATTGGGGTTATGATCATACGCATCCTTTAAAAGATGGAATCGATCCTTTAATCTCTGCTTATGGACTTACAAATACTAACGATGGTAAGTTTGTAATTGTTGTAAATGCTGGTGATGCTTCTATAAGTACAATGAAGGTTATGGCAGACAAAAGTCTAACTTCAGTAGATAAAGCAGCAGCTGGAGATATTCATCCTTTAAGTGTTGCTTCGCATGGAAACCTTGTATATGTAGCAAGTTCTGGAAATGTACCTACTCCACCTTTTAGTGGTAACTTGAAAGGGTTTAAGATAGACGCTAATGGTAAACTTACGGCTATTTCTAATTCTGTTAGAGATTTAAATGCAAGACCATCTTGTGTGGCTTTTACTGAAGATGGTAAGTTTTTGGTTGTAAATGAACTGGTAAGTGGGTTGGTAAAAATTTATGCTGTAAATGCAGATGGAAGTCTTAGCGACGCACCTGTTTCTCAAGCTAATTCTCCTCATGATTCTAAAAACGGAAGATGGCTACCAATTCCTGTTGGCTTTGATATCGTGAAAAAAGGAAATAAGCATATTATTTTAGTTTCTGAAGCTCGTTTTTTAGATAATAAAGGAATGTTACGAGAAGAAGCTAATAAAGTAGCGCAGTCTCCTAAATATTCATGGCAAACAGGATCTACGTCTTCTTATGTGGTTGATACCAAAGGTCAGATAGAACTTGTTTCTGGCGATGTTAAAACAGGAAACTCTATGGAAGGTGGTCAAATTGCTAACTGTTGGGTAGAGATATCCAAAGACGGAAAAACATTGTGGGCAGCGAACGCTCTTTCTAGTTCTATATCTAGTTATTTAATTGCAGATAATGGCGAATTGAAGCTTACTGACGAAACTTTATATAAAGATACTTCTGAAGAGCTTTTTTTTAGTGATCTTGTGGTTAGTGAAGATGGGAAATACCTATATCAATTAATAGGCAATCAAGGTGCTGTAATGGTTTTCGAAGTTTTAGCAGGGAATAAGCTTAAAGAGTTAGGGGTTTATTCTTCTACGCAACTGCCTAAAGTAGGAACTTACGGTATTATAACCTTATAATATTTATCAATGCAATTTAAGCTCCTTTAGTCGTCTAAAGGAGCTTATTTATATGCTCTTGTAGTTTTTGATAACTATTTCTTATTTAGTTTTGGT
Source organism: Joostella atrarenae (assembly GCF_021764745.1). GTDB lineage: Bacteria > Bacteroidota > Bacteroidia > Flavobacteriales > Flavobacteriaceae > Galbibacter > Galbibacter atrarenae. The sequence goes on from NZ_JAETXX010000005.1 coordinate 53,027, forward strand.
ATTAGGATTTAATGAAATCTTCAAAGTCTAAGTAAAATTCTTCAAATTTATCCATAGTGTCATTTAGAAAAACCATTGTTTCTTGCCATGTATTTTTATTGTGGATGCTAACACCTTCTTTTAATACATAAATTCTTGATATTTCTTTACCATTTTCCAGAAAGAATGAATCGTTATAGATTACATCTGGTAAATAATTTTCAGTCAATACCGACTTTAAAGATTCTAATTTCTCATAATATTTAATCCTATTTTCAAGATTGCTGTCCTCTATATCTAGGGTTACTAAGGCTTTTTTTGTATCAAAATCAAACTTAAACGAAAAGTCTTTAATTTTTGTATTGTAAAGAATCCATTTCCTTGGAAATGACTTTCCAAATGATATCCAAAATTCCTTACGCATTGCTTTAGATTCTTCTCTGCTAAACATTTATTCACGTTATATGAAAGCAAAAATATTTCATTTCTAGTAAAAGAGAATGTTAATAAGGTTTTTTATTCTTCATTTTATGTTTAATTTCACAGCTAAACTTTTTTGTTTTAAAATAAGGTACGTACACATTTTTTATTTGTACCCTTATTTTTTAACCTTTTAGTTTTAAATTAAATAATTATTAACCCCCTATAAATACCGAATAAATTAATGAAACGTAGAGATTTTGTAATGAAAAGTAGCGCTGCATTAGCAGCTACATCAGTTTTTGGAACTGTTGCAGCGAATTCATTTTCATTTGATAAACCCATTCAAATCGGAGTTATCGGAACTGGAAGTAGAGGAGGAGGTCTTATTCCTTTTTTAAATGAAATAGAAGGAATAACAGTAGGAGCATGTTGCGATGTTTTACCTTTCCGTCTAGAAAAAGGATTAAAGCGAGCAGGAAAGCAAGCTAAATCTTATACAGATTATAATGATCTTTTAGCAGACAAAAATATTGATGCTGTTCTTATAGCGACTCCCTTTGCAACTCACGGAAAAATAGCAATGGATGCTTTAAAAGCTGGAAAGCATGTGTATTGTGAAAAAACAATGACCAGAGGTTATAAAGAGATAAAAGACTTAGTAGATTTAGCACAAAGTTCTGGTAAAATTGTTCAAACAGGACATCAATATCATAGTTCTAGAATGTATGTTGATATTGTTAAAATGATTAATGAAGGTAAAGTAGGTAATATTACTGCTTTTGAGTGCCAATGGAACAGAAATGGAGATTGGAGAAGAGCAGTGCCAGATCCATCGCTTGAGCATGCCATTAATTGGCGTATGTACGAAGAGTTTTCAGGGGGATTAGTAGCTGAATTATGTTCACATCAAATAGATTTTGTTAATTGGGTAACCAAGTCTACTCCTCAGCGTGTTATGGGAATGGGAGGAATTGATTATTGGAAGGATGGTAGAGAAACATACGATAATGTGCATCTTATGTATGAATACCCTCAAGGTGTAAAAGCTACTTTTACATGCTTAACTTCTAATGCAAAAGACGATTACCAAATTAAAGTTATTGGAGACAAGGGAACTTTAATATTAGACTATACAAAAGCATGGTTCTATCCTGAAGGAAAAAAACAAAATAGTAAAGTGTTAGGAGATGTTGATGGCGTTTCTGGTGCTACAATTACTACTGGATGGGATGAAGGTAAAGGGATACCATTAAATATTGATCATGAGGATCCAAGTAAGCAAGCTTTAATGGATTTTAGAGATAGTATCTTAACAAATAAGCAACCTATATCCAATGTGGTAACTGGAGCAAATGCTGCAATTGCCGTACAAATGGGAATAGATGCAATGCATCAAAATAGAATTGTAACTTGGGAAGAATCGTCTTTGTTATAAGTTAGACGTAATAAGCAATTACAATCCCCAAGAGAATTACGATTAATTTTCTAAGGTTAAATTTATGTCCTTCTGAGCTTTCAAAAAGTATAACAGTTGAGATATGTAAAAAGATACCAATTACAATAGCCGATATTTCATGATAGTAATCTTTTGCTATTTGGAAATTATCGGCTATATAGCTTCCTAAAGGGGTCATTAAAGAAAAGAAGATTAAGAAAGCAGCTATTTTAGTTTTACTCATCTTAGAGTTTATAAAAAAGGTGCTAAGAATAATCGCGATCGGAATTTTATGGATTATTATTCCGTAAACTAACGTATCGTGTTCATGCATCGGAAAACCTTCTAAAATGGAATGGATACTTAAACTAACAAATAGTAACCAAGGGAATTTATTCATATCATCATGGATATGAACATGGCCATGTTCAGCTCCTTTCGAAAAGAATTCCAAGAAAATCTGTAGTAATATTCCAAGCATAATAAAGACTCCAGTTCGTTTGGTGTCTCCATGATGATATACTTCTGGAAAGAGATTAAAAACAGTAATAGACAATAAAAATGCCCCACTAAAAGCTAAGAATAGCTTAAGGTTGCTCTTTTCATTGAATTTAAAAAGGACAACGATTAAGAATCCTATAAGTACAGCTAATATTGGAAGTAGATAATTTAACATATTAAAATCCCTATTTTAATGGGCATATCTTGTATTTATTATTTCAGCGAGCTAAATTAATGTATTTTTGTCTTTTAAAGTAAATACAATATGCCTAATAATTTTAAAATGGTAGCTAAAACCATGTTTGGTTTTGAAGAGGTGCTAGAAAATGAACTCAGAAAGCTGGGGGCTCTTAATATAGAAAAGGGAGTTAGGAATGTTTCTTTTGAAGGGGATCAAGGGTTTATGTACAAAGCAAACCTTTGCCTACGTACAGCTATAAAAATTTTAAAGCCTATTCATAGTTTTAAAGTAAGGGACGAACAAGACCTTTATGATAAAATTTATAAAATGGATTGGGAAGCATATATGTCTTATAACAATACGTTTGCTATAGATGCTACAGTAAATTCAGAAAAATTTAACCATTCTTTATTTATAGCATTGAAAACAAAAGATGCTATTGCAGATAAGTTTAGAAATACTGTAGGAAAACGTCCAGATGTAGATTTGAAATATCCAGATCTTAGAATAAACATACATATCCAGAAAGATATATGTAATGTCTCTTTAGATAGTTCTGGTCAGTCTTTGCATCAGAGAGGTTATAAAACAGCAACCAATATAGCTCCTATAAATGAGGTTTTGGCAGCAGGAATGCTGTTGCTAAGTGGTTGGGATGGCCAGTCGGATTTGCTTGATCCAATGTGTGGAAGTGGAACAATTCCAGTAGAAGCTGCAATGATTGCTTGTAATATTCCAGCAAATATCAATAGAAGAGAGTTTTCTTTTGAAAAATGGAGAGATTATGATCAAGATTTATTTGATAAGATTGTAGAGAGTAGCCTCAAGAAGACAAGAGAATTTCACCATAAAATTTATGGTTTCGATAAAGCGCCTTCAGCGGTTACAAAAGCAATTGACAATGTGAAAAATGCTAATCTATCTGATTATATTACTATTGAGAGGCAAGATTTTTTTGCTTCAGTTAAGCAAACAGAAGGAAAACTGCATATGGTTTTCAATCCGCCTTATGGAGAACGATTACAGATAGATATGGAAGCTTTTTATGCTGAAATTGGAGATACATTAAAGCAAAGCTATCCAAATACAGATGCTTGGTTTATAACTTCAAATATGGAAGCAATTAAAAATGTTGGTTTGAGACCTTCTAGAAGAATTAAACTTTTTAACGGGAAGCTAGAAAGTAAGTTATTGAAGTATGAAATTTATGAAGGTAGTAAGAAAGCTAAATTCAATAAATACTAGCATTTAGTTAAAACTTAATTAATAATAAAATATAAATATATGCTCAGAGCCTAACATCTGAGCATATATTTTGGAATATAAAATCGATAAATAGTTTATAAAATGAAGCCTAAAACAAAAGCATTAATATATAATTTAGTAGGGTTTATTGGTATATTTTTAATACTTCGTTTTAGTTTATTGTATCTAATTGAAGATGTATCTCATATTGTTCTAGTTCTAATAGCAGCTTTTTGCAGTAGCTTATTAGCTCCAAAATTTGCCGTAGTAGAAATTGAAGGTAAAGAGCAGATTAAAATGAAGTGGATTTTCTTGAAAGGTTTTAAAGATGTAAGCTAGTTGTTTTCTGGTTTATCCTTTTCTTTCTTTTTAGGCTTATTACTTTTAAATATTGGAATTAAATAAGATAAAGTGTAGTTGTAACCTACCCCAAATCTACTTCCGTCTGTAACCTTGTTAAAGCCAGGAATAAATAAGTTTGGAAATTGACTAGCTTCAGTCTCGTTAATTAAGAAATTAAGGCGAACACTTCCACTCAAATAAAGATTTCTAAAGAGTTCTACTTTAAGTCCAAAAACTACTTCTGTCCATTGTGCATTTAATCCACTGTAAGTGCCCAACATATCTTCTCCTGTAATTCCAGCGGCAGTTTCTCCCCAAAATTGATTAGGATTATATACTTGGTATTCATTTAATGTTTGATCAAAAGTACTGAGTCCGAAACGAATTCCTATATTTATAATATTCTCCATTCCATACCAATTCTCATAGGTATTCCAATCAAAACCAATTTTTACGTAGCTTCCGTTAGTTGTGAAATTAAAGTTGTCTTCTTGAGTTGTTTTTTCTTCATTACCAAGCTCTGCAGCAACATAAAAGTTGTGTGAAACTCTAAAATCAGCTACAAGTTCTAAACCTCTATAGTCATCGTCAATAAGAGAACGAATTGGCTTACTAAGGTCTATTCCAACACGTAAACCGTAACGTTGTTTGTATGAGATACTGTCATTTACAATTTTCTCTATAGGGGCAATAGAATCAGTAACAACACTATCTATTGCTTTTGTTTCCTCCTGAGAAAATCCAAAAAAAGTGAAAAGTAAAAATAGACTACTAAAGATATATTTTAACATGTATGGTGTCTTGATGTTCTAAATTTGTGTCTTGGTCTAATAAAGCAAGAATCCATTCGTCAGGATTAGGATCGGGCCCTGTATACTCAGGATTTAAGATACTAACTAATTCTGAAAAATTAACTCCATAGCCACAACCTCTTGAAATAAAATATTCTTGACGAGCGTAATTAAATTGTAAAGTGTCGATATCTCCAGTTTCTAGACCATCGTCATCATCTTGCGAATTATAAATAAATAAAAACTTACTTGTAGTTTCAGATGTTCTTAAGGGGATATCTACTTCAGTTTGACTAGATCTGTCTGAAAACGTGTTTAATGTATCAACGACTTCATCATTATTATCTAGTCCTATAATTCTTAAATTAGGAACAGCTTTTTCTTCCTCTTGATCTGAAAAGTCATAAAAACCTACTTTCAGATATGGTGTAGTCTGCGTTTCCTCTGGACAGATATCATCCTTTTCACAAGCGGAAAAAATAGCTCCACCAATGGCTAATATAAAAAATACTGCTAATAATTTCTTCATCTTAATTAGTTTCCTTCTTTAGCGGAAAATTATTTTATCTTCTTTGTAAAAGTACAACGTTTTCCACATGATGTGTTTGTGGGAACATATCTACAGGCTGCACCTTAATTACTTTATATAAATGATCCATAAGTGCTAGGTCTCTAGCTTGGGTAGCACTGTTACAGCTTACATAAACTATTTTTTCTGCAGCGATATTTAATAACTGCTGCACAACATCTTTGTGCATTCCATCTCTTGGAGGGTCTGTAATTACTACATCAGGCTTGCCATTTTGCTCGATAAAAGTATCGTTAAATACTTCTTTCATATCCCCTGCGTAGAAAGTAACGTTATCTATCCCGTTTAATTGTGCATTTGCCTTTGCATCTTCAATAGCTTCTGGAACCGATTCTACACCAACTACTTTTTTTGCTTTTTTTGCAACAAATTGAGCGATGGTTCCTGTTCCTGTGTATAAATCGTATACAAGCTCATCTCCAGAAAGGTCTGCAAAATCACGAGTTATTTTATACAACTCATAAGCTTGTTCAGAATTTGTTTGATAAAAAGATTTAGCATTTATTTTAAACTTTAAACCTTCCATCTCCTCAAAGATATGATCTCTACCAGCATAACATACTATTTCTTGATCATAGATAGTGTCGTTTGGCTTTTGGTTGACTACATATTGGAGTGACGTAACCTCTGGAAACTCCTCTTTAAGGAAATCTAATAATAGTTCTCTTTCTTCTTTTTTATCGTCGTAAAACTGAATTAAAACCATAATCTCTCCCGTTGAAGAAGTACGAATCATCATCGTTCTTAATAAACCAGTTTGATTACGTGGATTAAAGAATTCAAAATTATTTTTTAAAGCAAAATCTTTAACAGCTGTTCTAATGGCATTAGATGGATCTTCTTGAAGATGACATTTATTAATGTCTAAGATCTTATCCCACATTCCTGGGATATGAAATCCTAAGGCATTTTTATCTCCAAAATCTTTATCGCTTTGGATTTCTTCTAACGTAAGCCAGCGGCTATCAGAAAAAGAAAACTCCATTTTATTGCGATAAAAGTATTGCTTTTCAGAACCTAAAATAGAAATGAATTCTGGTAATTCTATTTTTCCTATTCTAGCTAGATTGTTTAGAACCTCTTTCTGCTTGTAAAAAAGCTGATGTTCATAAGCCATGTTTTGCCATTTACAACCCCCACAGACTCCAAAATGCTCACATTCAGGATTTGTTCTCTTCGGAGACTTTGTATGGAACTTGGCTATTTTACCTTCAAAAAAGGCTTTTCGCTTTTTAAAAGTTTGTACGTCTACAATATCTCCCGGTACCGCATATGGTAGAAAGATTACGCGTCCGTCAGGAGCTTTGGCAACTCCTTTTCCTTTAGCGCCAGCATCTATTACTTCTACCTCTTCAAAAATCTGTTTCTTGTTCTTTCTTGCCATGCCGCAAAAATAGGATTTTTAGTTTGAATGTTACTTATAAAATTATAAAGTTGATAGCTATAATTTTTCAGTAATTAAGATGATACAAGAGAAAATCTGTAATCTTAAATAATTAGTAATTGTCTCTTATCCATTCTAAAAGTGGAGTCATATGTTTTTTTACTTCTGTACTTCCACCTCGATAATGGTTATTCATAAAACTAAAAATTAATACCTCACCAGATTTTGTTTCTATATAACCGCTTAAACAATAATTGTTGCTTAAAGTACCCGTTTTAGCATGTATATATGGTTTTGGATTTCCTTTAAAATAATTTTTTAAAGTCCCTGTTTCTCCTCCAGTAGGGAAAATATCAAAGAGCGTTTCTGTAGGAATTTCTTCATATAATTTATCTAGAACAAATACCATAGATTGTGGAGTGAAAAGATTATACCTTGAAAGTCCAGAACCATCTACCCATCTTGGATTTTGCTTAATGCCAGATAAATCGTTTTCAAGAATGTAATCTTGTGCTTTATGGCTACTTAATTTATCTCCCAAAGTAGAAGAGGAAAGTATTAAAAGCTGTTCTGCAATAAAATTATCACTCACATGCATCATTCTTTTATATACGGAATCTGCTTTTATTCCATAAATAATCTTTTTTTCTCCTTCAGGAAAAGTAGAAGTAATTTTTATTTTCTTCTGAAGGATGTTTTCTAAAACACCTTTTACAGTTATACTGTCTGTAATATATGGGATTTCGACGGAGTCTTTTTTTGAAGGATTTAAATAAAACTTATTTTCATGCATCGAACGTCTTTGTTGTGCATTTATGAGACTAATATTTTCTTTAAAATAATCAGGAGAAATGTACAACGAACCTTCATTATTTACAGTAACTACATTTCCATATAAAGGAAACGAACTTCGCTCAGGAGCATAATAGGTGTCGTAATCATCCCAAGACCAGCCTGGTCCATATTTAGAGTCCTCTAGATTGTTATAATATAAGTTTATATGTTGTTGATTTTTTAAGAATGAGATTGCCGTACTGTCTTTTAAATAAGGATGTAAACTGGCTGGATTACCAACTCCTTCAATATAAATTTCATCATTTTTAACCAAATACTTTAGTGTAGGTAAGTTCTCTGGAAGTAATTTGTGTGCTGTATAAAAAGTAAAAATTTTAGTATTACTAGCAGGAGTAAAGTATTTAGCTCCGTTATAATCTATAATCGTATCACCCGACTTTGGATTGTAAACAAAAAGACCTGTAAATTGATTTTTAAAAAAATCAGCATCCAAGTCAGTTTTTACTTCCTTAGGAAGATTCTTTACGGAAGAACAAGCAATACTGTTTAGAACAACGATTATTAATAATAGAATTTTTTTCATTTACGTATAATATTTTTAAAAATGTGAAATTAATTAAAAATGAATATCTATAGGTTGTGAGTCGCATTTTAATCTCAACTATTTAACAATTTTACGTGTTAATTTTTTAATCTAATAAAAATTAACTATTTTAGGAGCACCTAAATCTTAATTATTATGTTTAAAAATACTTTTTCTTTCGATGGAAGAATTCGAAGAACAGAATATGGACTAAGTTTAATTATTACCTTCATTGGCTATCTCATAGCATTTTCATTAACCACATTATTAGCATCTTGGATAACTATCGACACAACTGGAGTAGGTTTGTTGTTCTGGGTATTCTTTTTACCAGTATTCTATTTTAATATTACTCAGAATACAAAAAGATGTCATGATCTTGGTAAAAGTGGATGGTTTCAGATGATTCCATTTTATATTATTATGCTTCTTTTTATAGAAGGTAAAGAAGGAACTAATGCTTATGGACGAAACCCTAAAGAGATTTGTCTTTATGAAAACATGCAAGAGGCAACTAGAGCGTCATAACTTTAACAATTAAGTTTTGATTTTAACTATTAGCCAACAATTTTATATTGAAACTAACGTTAATTTTAAACAACCAATTTAATAAACAAAATATAGGATGGCAAGAGCTATGTTTGAGTACACTAAAACGGTGTTGCAAAAGGTAAGCTTCGATCCTAGGCTCTTTTCAAGAGAACTAGAGAAAGCAGCAAAAAGGTTGCTACCTTATGAATTAGATGAACTTAGAATTTGGGTTAATCTATATATTCAAGGTAGGCCAGAATTATCAAAATCTTTAATTTATTTCAATCAATAATATAAAAGCCACTATTAAGTGGCTTTTTATTTATATAAACTAACAGGTTATACATTCCTTATTGATGTATTTTACTTGTTAATAGGACTTATTATTTTTACGTTTTGGAATGCTATAGCTCCGCGAATTACTCCTGCAATAATGTCTTTTAGAGCATCGGTGATATGCATTTTTAACTCACTTTTATGGTATATTAAGCTTACCTCTCTTGCTGGATTAGGTTCCGTAAAATAGCGTAAATTCTTTTTCTGATTATCGCTAACATCTAATGTGTGTAAATAAGGTAGTAAAGTCATACCTAAACCTTCATCAGCAAGCTTCATCATTGTTTCGAAGCTACCACTTTCTAATTGGAAATGGTCATCTTTAAAACCTTTTTTAGATTTACATAAATTTATAACTCCATCTCTAAAACAATGCCCATCTTCTAAAAGGAGAATATCATCAATATCTAAGTCGTTTACACTTATTTTATCTAATTTATTTAATCTGTGATTCTCTGGAATATAAGCTACAAAAGGCTCGTAAAATAAAACTCTTTCTTTTATATTTTCATTCTCAAGAGGAGTTGCAGCAATTGCAGCATCTAAATATCCATCCTCTAGTTTTTCAATTATTGTTTGCGTACTTAATTCTTCAATTTTTAAGTTGACTTTTGGATATTTATTTACAAAGTTTTTTAAAAATAAAGGAAGTAACGTTGGCATCACAGTAGGGATAATTCCTAATCGGTATTCTCCTCCTATAAACCCTTTTTCTTGGTCTACAATATCTTTAATTCGATAAGATTCATTGACAATATTCTTAGCTTGCTCTACAATTTTTTTACCAACTTGAGTGAGTTGGATTGGCTTCTTACTCCTGTCAAAAATTAAAATATCTAGTTCATCTTCTAATTTTTGTATTTGCATACTTAAAGTAGGTTGCGTAACAAAACTCTTCTCTGCTGCATGTGTGAAGTTTTGATATTCAGCAACCGATAAAACATATTGTAATTGTGTAATTGTCATCCTAAATAATTTATTACAAAGTTACAAAACTATTAGAAAACTTTATAGCGAGATGTATTTTTCATTTGTTCCGCTTATGGGGTCAAGTGTTGAGATAAGAATATGTATCACCCAAAACATTAATTATTAGATCAATCCTCTAGCTTTAATCTCTAGGTATTTATTTATAGTATCTATGGTAAGATTTTCTGGAGAAGTAAGAATAGAGTAAATTCCGTATTTTTTTAACTCATTTACAATAAGACGCTTTTCGAAAGCGAATTTTTCGGCAATAACCTTATCATATACTTCTTGAGTAGAATTTGCTTCTTCTTTTATTAGTGAATCTAATTCCGTATTATCAAAAAATATAATTACTAAAAGATGATTCTTAGCAATAGCTTTTAAATAAGGAAGTTGTCGATGGAGCGCATCTAAAGTTTCAAAATTTGTATATAAGAATAGGAGACTTCTTTGGTTAATATGAGTTTTTATGTCTCCATAAAGTCTACCAAAATCACTTTCGAAATAATCAGTTTCTATATTGTAAAGAGTTTCCAGTATAAGATTCATCTGACTATTTCTACGTTCTGCAATTACCGTGTTCTCAACCTTTTTTGAGAAAGTAAACATTCCTGCTTTATCTTGCTTTTTTAAAACAACATTACTTATTATTAAAGTAGAATTAATAGCATAATCTAATAAACTTAGTCCGTTAAAAGGCATTTTCATAACACGCCCCTTGTCAATGACAGAATATATAGGTTGTGACTTTTCATCCTGAAACTGATTTACCATCAATTGATTTCTCTTAGCGGTAGCCTTCCAATTTAGAGTTCTAATATCATCACCTTGAACATATTCTTTAATCTGTTCAAACTCCATGGTATGCCCAATTCTACGGATTTTTTTTATTCCGTACTGATGCAAACTATTTGAAAAAGCCATTAAATCGTACTTTTTAAGCTGTAAAAATGCAGGATATGTTGGCACCATTGTATTTTCAGAAAACCGATAGCGTTTACTTGTAAAGCCTATAAAACTTGAGATATAAATATTTAATTTCCCAAAATAGTATTCTCCACGTTCGGTAGGTCTTAATTCATATTTTAAGATTACTTTTTCTGATGGTTTTAAAGCTTTTGAAATTTTAAAATCTCTGATTTGAAACTGTGCTGGAATTTCATCTATTACAATTGCATTTACTGAGAAATTATACTGATTTTCTAATGTTATATGTACTGTGTTTTTGTCTCCATTAGAAAATTTATCTGGAGTTTCTCTAGAGGCAATCAGTCCTTTTTTTACGAAGAAAAGAATAAGAATATCTAAAATAAAAAATACTATAAAGCTAAATAATACTATTTGCGAAATAAAAAATAACCACTCTAAAATAAAACTCAATAGAAATAGGACTACTATTCCTGAAGCGAAATAGTAGAACCTGTTTTCAATATATAATTGTTTTATAAGTTTCATGTTTAGCAAATACGTGTTTTTTTAAATTTATTTTGATCCTTTTGAACTCTATTTAGCTATCTTGGAATTTCTATAGTTTGGATTAATTGATTTACAATTTGCTTAGCAGTAATTCCTTCCATCTCTCTTTCAGGAGTTATTATAATTCGATGCTGAATTACAGGTAGCGCCACTTTTTTAATGTCTTCAGGAGTTACAAAATCTCTTCCGTTTATTGCTGCAAAAGCTTTAGAAGCCTTTAATATAGCAATAGATGCTCTAGGGGAAGCTCCCATGTATAGAAACTCATTGTTTCTTGTTTGATGAATTATCTCTGCGATATATTTGATGAGATTAGGTTCTATGATAATTTCATTTACTAATTGCTGATATTTTATGACTTGTTCTTCAGTAAGGAAAGAGTTTACCTTATCTATTTTTTTATTTTCTTTAAGCTGATGCTCTCTTAAAATAATATCTACCTCTTCTTCTAAAGAGGGATAAGTAATGTCAATTTTGAATAAAAAGCGATCTAATTGCGCCTCTGGAAGTCTATAAGTTCCTTCTTGCTCTATAGGGTTTTGCGTGGCTAGAACCATAAAAGGAGGGGTTAATATATAACGAGTACCATCCATAGTTATTTGCTTTTCTTCCATTACTTCAAAGAGAGCAGCTTGTGTTTTTGCAGGAGCCCTATTTATCTCATCGATTAAAAGCATATTTGTAAAAACAGGTCCTTTTTTAAACTCAAATTCAGATTTTTTAAGGTCAAAAATAGATGTTCCAAGAATATCAGAAGGCATTAGATCTGGAGTAAATTGTATCCTGCTAAAATCTACTGTTAGTGTTTTTGCTAGCAATTTTGCTGTAATTGTTTTTGCAACGCCAGGCACACCTTCAATTAATACATGTCCGTTTGCTAATAATGCAGTAAGGAGCATATCAATCATGTGTTTCTGACCAACAATTACTTTTCCTAGTTCCGTTTTTATGTTGCTTATAGCTTCCTGTAACTCTGTTAGATCAACTCTATTTTTAAAAGCTAAATCTTCATTTTGTGAAGCTTGCTCTTTATTTTGATCCTCTGCTTGATTTTCTAATGGTGTATCCATGGCTTATTTTTTCTGATAGAATTTTTCAATGAGTTTATTTAAATCGATTAAATTTTCTTCTGTACAATTAGACTTGTCTTTTATTGAAAGTATGTAATCGATTAGTTTTTTTACTTTTTCTTCTTTAACGCCAGATTTTAATGAAAACTGATGTATGAATTTCTCATCCAATAACGCAGTATTTAGATGATAATCACGGCGTATTTTTTCAAAGAAATAAGTGATTTTTTTATCTATTATATTATTGTGATCCTTAGATTCATAATAAAGGTTTGCAACTGTTTTTGTAAACTGGACGGTTGTGTTTTGTAATGGTGTTATGATTGAAATTGCACGTTGCCTTCTTTTAGCGTTGAAAAGCATAAATGTAATAATAAAAAATACGGCTAATAACCATGCCCATTTTAAAGCGGGTTTTGAAAATATATACCGCAGGGGAGAGTCAGAAATATAATTCCCTTGTTTGAAATCAGAATCAAATAAAACTGTTCCGTCTGGTAAGTATGATAAAACATCCGTTACATATTTATAATTATCACCTTTTAAAAGATAGTAATTTGTAAAGGCATACGGTTGTGTATGCAGAAGGATAGCTCCCTTTTTGTATTTTATTTTGACAAAATTAATATGTGTGTCTTCAAAATCTTGATACCCTAAAACAGTTGTGGTTTCTTTATTTAATTTTTTGAAATAATAATTACTTCTTCCTTTAGTATCAGTAATAGAATCGCCCTTGAAAGCATTATTGGCCAATCTAAATTTAGCACTTCCTTGAAAGCTATATTTATTATCAATTACAAATTGAAGTGAGTCTTGCAAGATTTCAGGAAATCCTTCCGAAGCTATAAAAAGGGTATTCCCTTCCGCAGCAAAATTTAAAAGCTTTTCTATAGAAACTTGGTCAACATTAAAGCTTGGTTTTATCTTTATATAACTCCCTTTGACATTATAAATATCTTCATCCCAATTATAATGATCTTCTAAGAATTCATAGGCAGTTTCATGTAAATCTATAATAGAATCGTTAGGGAATTGCGTTGGCAACTCATCACGAAAAACTTTTATTCCAAAGGGGATTGCATCTTTTTCACTAAAACTAGGCGTCCAATCAATAGGTTTAGGCCTAGAAGCTTCAAAAGCAATAGCTCCAATGAAAAGGAGTGTTAATATGGCGATATATATTTTTAGTGTTTTGTTCATTTCTTAACCGATTTTATGAGGGTTTCAAAACGAACAGCTGCATTTTTATAGGCGGCTTCTTCAATAGGGAATTCTCCGTACCAGATATAATTGTAAAGGTAAGAGGAATATGAAAATTTAGACTTTAGAGTCTTGTCGTCAATTTCATTTATATAATCGCTATTTGTTTTTTCAGCGTCATAATGTATGTGCTCTCCATCAGACAATTCTTTTAAAAGCCATAAATAATAATAACGAACCGCTAGGCGATAGTTTTCGTCATTATAAGCTTGCGCTATTAATTTTTCAAAATCTGTAGTATGAAGATTGGCTTCCACATCGTGGATGTTTAATGCTTTTTTATCAGAATATCTTCCAAAAACCCAATTCCCTTCTTTATTTAAAATCGCTTTTACGATGATATAGATTACAAATAAAAATATCAGAAGATAAATAACTCTAGAAATGATAGTTACCAGTTGTTCCGCTTCAATATCATCGTTTAGTTTAAAGAGATCATTAATAAGATCAGTAAACCATTTTTTTAACCTTGAAAACCAACCATTGGGATTGGTTTCAGATTCGTAATTGTATCTGTCAGAAGTATACTTTTCTTTAAAATTAGCTTCATAATTCCGCTTATCTATTGTGGTATTATAATCGACTTTTAAAGAATCTTCAGCTTTAATTTTTTGTAAGGAATTTTGCCCATAACCAAAAGTTATAGAAAGATAAATAAGAAAGAAAAATATCTTTTTGAGGTGCATATTAATAACTTCCTATTTCGTCGATTTCGCTTTTGGTATTAATATTTTCGATGTCCTCTTTCAAGCTGAAAAATATGATACTCTGATTCATCTGTAAAATGGTAGTAAGAATTATGTTCACAAAAAATGCAACCATATAAACGGCAGTCAACATAGTAATAATTGTCATAGATTGGTCTGTAGTATTCATATTAGAAGCTTCTTCTGCACCTAAAACTAAAGAGCCCATGGCAAAGGAATATGGAATTAAAGTAACAATACCTTGTACCACTTGAATCATGATATAAAATAAAGCCACGCAGCCATTAGCAGCCCAGAAGTTCTTAAAAGAAAGATTAAAACCATAAGAAAAACACTCGAAAACTCCTTTGTTTGTCTGTAAATATGTGATGAATGCGATATAATAAAATTGTGATAACCAAGCTACAGCAATTAGTAGAAGTGGAATTCCAATGATTGTAATAGTTAAAATCACGATAATAAGACCTAAGGCCATAAACAAAGGAATCGCGATTAAAATTCCTGCAAGCAGGAAGGTAAATATTTTTCCTAAATTAGATTTTAAAGCGTCAACGATATCATTTTTAGAGAAATTACTGCCTTTATTTTTTTCATATAAAAGAAAATAAAGAGGTGTGTAGGCATAATTTACAATTCCCAATAGTAACGCTATTATTACAAATAGAAAACCAAATATAGCTAAGACTCCTAGATTTTGGTCTAGGTAGTTGGTTAGAGAGTTACCTCCGTCTCCAAAAGTATCTGAGAAAATTACATTAGTATAGAATCGAGAAAAGAAAAACATCATTACTAAAAGAATAATGATTAAGATTCCATTTATTATAAAGTAGTTTTTATAAAAATGTTTTCCGTTTTCTTTAAGGAACGTAAATGTGTCTGAAAAATAATCGCCAAAAGTTCTAGATTTATATAGCTGCATATGCTTTAGTTAGTTTTTTATATACAATTCTTGGGTAAATTAAATAGTAGAATGAAATAATACTAAGTGTAATTAAAATAATTCCTATTGATAAAAAGTGAGGCATGGTATCAGAATATCTAGTTACAAAACCTTCTAGAAACCCTGCTGATATTGTAAAGGGAAAAGTGCTGATTAATATTTTTACTCCATTTTTGACGCCAATTTTAAAGGATTCTATTCTAGAGAAAGTTTTAGGAAATAGAATGCTAGCTCCTAGTAAAAGTCCTGCTGCGCCTTCAATTACAATTGCAAAAATCTCCATAGCTCCATGGATCCAAATCCCACGAACACTTTCCCAAAATACCCCTTCTTGTTGAAACATATATTGAAAAGCTCCAAGCATGATTCCGTTACTCATAAGTACCCAGCCCGTTCCTAAGCCTCCAAAAATGCCATATATAAACGATTTTATACCTACAAAAAGATTATTAAAGGTAATAGCTATAAAACCACCCCAATTACTTCCAGTTTTATAAATAGCTACTGGATCTCCTTTTTGAATGTTTTCAATGGTTCGATTAACATAATCTTCACCGAGAATAAGTCGTACAAAAGTATCATCATTAGCAGCAGAGATTACTCCAATAGTAACAAAGCAGAAAAAGATAATAAATGCATAGGCAATATACCTTCGGTATTCATAGACAACAAGTGGAACTTCTGTTTTCCAAAAAGAAAGTATTCTATTAGTATCTTGCCTTTTTGTTTTATAAATTTTTTGAAATGCTTTTGCAGCAAGCTGATTTAGATATTTAATTATTTTACTTTTGGGGTAATAAGTTTGCGCAAAAGAAAGGTCATTAATCAAATGTATGTATTGAGAAGCTAGATCGTCAGGATCTTTAAATTGATTATGAAAAATAGCTTTTTCAAAGCTCAGCCATTTTTCTTTATTTTGTTTAATAAATGCAACTTCTCTCATGTAGAATAAAAGTTTAAATTAAGGAAGAAAATGTCAGAGTTACAAATTAACACCACACAAAATGTAAACATAATGTTTACGCCAGCTTCGGTAGGGGAGCGTATTCTGGCATATGCAACAGATTTCTTGATTAAAATAGCATATGTATCGACAATAGGATATTTTATTTTTTACTTAACAGGACTCTGGGATTATATGCGATCTCTAGACGATTGGTCGCAAATGGCACTTATAATTTTATTTTTACTTCCTGTAATTTTTTACACTTTACTGTTCGAATCTCTTCTAGAAGGGCAAACGATTGGTAAAAGGGTGTTCAAGATAAAAGTGGTAAAAATTGATGGTTATCAAGCTTCTTTTTCTGATTATGTAGTACGTTGGTTGTTTAGAGTTATAGATATTAATATGATGTCTGGGATTGTAGCATTAATTAGTATAATTGTAAGTAATAAGAGTCAGCGATTAGGAGATATTACAGCAGGTACTTCTGTGATTACTTTGAAGGATAAAGTAACAATGAATCAAACTATTCTAATGGATCTTGCTGAAGATTATAAGCCAACCTATCCTTTGGTGATTAAATTATCTGACAATGATGCAAGAATTATAAAAGACACATACGAAACTGCTAGAAAAGCATCGGATCATAAAACGATGCAAAAGCTAAAAGATAGAATAGAGAAAGTAACAGGAATAGAGTCCGTTCACAATAATACACATGCGTTTGTGAAAACTGTTTTAAAGGATTATAATTACTATACACAACACATGTAATGTTTTATTATATAATAGATTTATTAGGAACTATTGCCTTCACAATTTCGGGAGTAATGGTTGCTATGAATAAACGTCTCGACCCATTCGGGATTTTTATTATTGGATTTGTAACCGCATTAGGAGGAGGAACGATAAGAGATGTATTATTGGGGATAAAACCAGTAACATGGCTTATAAATTCCACCTATATGTATGTGGTAATGGGAACTGTTTTATTTGCTGTTATTTTTCGAGATAAGTTAAAGTATTTTAATAAGTCTTTATTTCTGTTTGATACAATCGGAATAGGTTTATATACTGTTGTAGGATTAGAAAAAGGAGTCGCTGCTGGATTACACCCCATTATGTGTATAGCTTTAGGAACTGTGAGTGCTTGTTTTGGAGGGGTTTTGCGGGATATTTTATGCAATGAAATACCTGTAATATTTAGAAGAAAAGAAATTTATGCAACTGTGTGTATATTAGGTGGAGTAACTTATTTTATATTAAAATTTTTCTCTATAGAAAGTAATATAGCATTTGCTATTCCTATTATAGTAGTTATTGTTGTTCGACTTTTGGCTGTGAAATATGGATTAAAACTTCCTTCAGTTTACAAAGATGAGGTAGACGACGTATGATAAAAACTTATTGCTATTCTACAATTTCAACAGAAATTATATTAACATTTTTTAGAGGCCATTCATCACTTCCTGCAGGTACATTATTTATTTTATCTACTACATCCATTCCTGAAATTACACGTCCAAAAGCTGTATATTTTCCATCTAAATGATGTGCTCCATGTTTGGCAGTCACAATGAAAAATTCAAAAGGAGAAGCCAATTTGTGTGGGTTTGCAACATCATCACTACTTGGCATTGAAATAACGCCACGATCGTGTTTTAGTCCTTTTTTAGTATCAGGTGGAAGTAGGTAAAAACCTATGCTATCTCTCTTTTTGGCTGTAGACATCATGTCTGTATTTCCCCCTTGGATAATAAAGTTTTTAACTACACGATGAAAATAGGTGTTGTTGAAATACTTCTTCTTTGTTAGATAAATAAAATTCGCTCTATGATAAGGGGTTTGATTGTAGAGATCAACAACAAAACTTCCTAAGGAGGTATTTATTTTCACAACATGTTCTAAGTGTTCTTTTTGATATTCAAATAGAAACGGAATTGCATTCTCTTCTGTGAGCACAAAACGGTTCTCTTTTTCCTTTTTACGTTCTAATTCTTTTATTTTTGCTGAATCGACTTTTACAGTGTCTTTAGCATTTTTTTCAGTAGCGGCTTTAGCTTTTTTTGAAGAGTCTCCACAACTTGATAAAATAAATAATAGTATTATTGTAATTACTCTAACTGTATAATAATGCATATGAAATTTGCTGATTTTTACGATTTGATTCCAAAAATAAAAAATATGCCACTACCAGGGCAAGAATCTCATAATAAAATGGCGCCTTTAATTAGGACACAATTATTAAAGGAAGAAAATTATAAGAAAAAAGATCCTAGAAAAGCTGGGGTAGTATGTCTTTTTTATCCTGATGAGCACCTTCATACAAAACTGTTATTGATACTTCGAAAAACATACAACGGAGTACATTCCAATCAAGTAGGTTTTCCTGGGGGAAAGGTAGAGCTTTCAGATAAAAATATTGAAGAAACAGCTTTAAGAGAAACATGGGAAGAGGTTGGAGTATCTCCAAAGAAGATTCAGCTTGTAAAAAAAATGTCTGAAGTTTATATTCCACCTAGTAACTTTATCGTGCAACCTTTTATAGGAATAGCAGAAAGTGAATTGCAATTTGTTTTGCAAGAGGATGAGGTAGAAGACATTATAGAAGTTCCTTTTTTGGACTTTATGAATGACGACATGCTTTTTGAAGAAAACTTAACAACATCTTACGCTAAAAATATAGATGTACCTGCCTTTAAGCTAAATGATTATACCGTTTGGGGAGCTACAGCAATGATGTTGAGTGAGGTTAAAGAAATGTTTAAAAAGCTAATCTAAGGTTAAGATTTTGTATTTTTGTAGCTTTATTAACACTAGCATATAACTATTAGTAATGGGATTGTTTAAGAAAAATCCTTTCGGACATATATTATTCTTAAAAAAGTGGCTTATACGTATAGCGGGGTTATTAACTCATAGACGCTATAGAGGCTTCAATGAACTGCAAATTGAAGGTTCTGATATTATAAAAAACCTTCCAGAAAGTGGAGTTTTATTTATCTCCAATCACCAGACTTATTTTGCGGATGTAGTAGCTATGTTTCATGTTTTTAATGCTAGTTTGAGCGGGCGTGAAGATTCTATAAAAGATGTTACTTATTTATGGCAGCCAAAATTAAATATTTATTATGTAGCTGCTAAAGAGACAATGAAATCTGGGCTATTACCTAAAATATTTGCTTATGCCGGATCTATCAGTATTGAGCGTACATGGAGAGCAGGAGGAGAAGATGTAAATAGGCAGGTTAAATTCAGCGATATTTCAAATATAAAAACAGCTTTAGATGACGGTTGGGTAATTACTTTTCCACAGGGAACTACAAGACCTTGGAAGCCTATCCGAAAGGGTACAGCTCATATCATTAAGCAATACAAACCTATTGTAATTCCTGTAGTTATAGATGGTTTTAGAAGGTCTTTTGATAGAAAAGGACTTCGAGTTAAGAAAAAAGGAATTCTACAGTCAATGATAATTAAAGAACCGTTGGATATAGATTATGATAATGAATCTATAGATGAGATTGTAGAAAAAATAGAATATGCTATCGAGCAGCATCCTTCATTTTTAAAGGTGATCCCAGAGGAAGCTATTGCGGAGATGGAAGATCTTAATAAAACGAGACAATGGGATTATTAAATTCACTATAGCTATTTTATAGTGTGTATTTTCAATGCTTAGTATTTATAGGAGCTTGAAATATGCTATTCTTCATAATTATATTCTTTTTTGCTTGTATTGAAACTCTTCATTTAGCTATCTTGGGGCAATAAACTCAACACATACTATAAAAAGGTTTCAATGGTAAAAAAAATAGCGCTATTAGCTTTATTTCAAGTTTTAACTGTTTCCCTAACTGCACAAAAAAAATCAATCTCTGTAGAAGATTTTGATACTTGGAAACAAATCGAAAACAAGAAGATTTCAGAAAATGGAGAATATCTAGTCTACGAATATAACCCAGGAATGGGAGACGGTACATTAGTTATTACAAATCTTAAGAGTGGTAAAACAGATTCTATCCCCAGAGGATATAGTGCTACAATAAGTGGAAAAAGTAGTTTTGTAGCTTTTAAAATTAAAGCTCCAATTGAGATCCGTAGAAAAGAGGAAACTGAAAAAGCAAAGAAGAGTAAACGAATAAAAGATTCTCTAGGTGTTTTTATTCTTGAAACTGGAAAGACTCTTAAATATGCAGATAATAGTGGTTTTAAACTTCCTGAGGAAGGTGGAGATTGGCTAGCATATAAAACGATAGTTAAGGTCAAAAAAGATACTCTTTCAGTTGTAAAGGATAGTATAGATAATGACGATAAGAAGAAAAGCAAAGCTAAGAATGATACTATTTTAGTAGCGTATAACCCTCTTTCCAAAGATAGTATTGCCTTTAAGGATGTGAATGACTACACTTGGTCAAAATCAGCAAATAAATTACTACTTAGTTTAGAAAAGAAGGATTCTACTCTTACAAATTCGACTTTAATAAAATTTGATGGAGATACTCAGAAATTTGATACTATTTTTTCTTCTGAAGGAATTATAAAGCAAACTACTCTTGATGAGAAAGGGAACCGTTTGGCGTTTCTACTTTCTAAAGATACTACAGATATTAAAAACTACGAATTGTATGTTGGTGAGCAGAATAATGTGAAAACTGTAAATACAAGTAGTATAAAAGAATTACCAAAAGGATGGCTTCCTTCGGAGAATCAAAATATTTATTTTTCTGAAGATAGTAAACGTATGTTTTTTGGAACTGCAGAAGCTCGAATTGAACGTGAAAAGGATACGTTGTTAAATGCAGAAAGAGAGCGTTTAGATATTTGGTCCTGGACAGATACCGAATTGCAACCTATGCAAAAACTAAACGTTAAGAAGGATAAGAATAAAACATATTTGGCCGCTTATGATTTTGAAAAGAATACAGCTGTCCAAATAGGAGATACTATTGTTCCAGATATTAGAATGTATAATGATGGAAATGCTAAATATGCTATTGGAAGTACCGATGAGAAATATAAGAGAGCAACCTCATGGTCTGCACTATTTTTAGATGATTTTTATCTTGTAGATACAGAAACTGGAGTGAAAAAGGAACTAATTACTGGTCAGAATAACGTTTGGGTAGGACCATCGCAAAAGTACGCTGTTTATTATAATAGAAATGATAGCATTTATTATTCTATAAATATTGCTTCTCAAAAGGAGCAGCCTATTACAGATAAAATTAGTGTTGCTTTTTATGATGAATTGAACGATACTCCAAACGATCCGAGACCTTATGGTATTGCTGGTTGGGAAGAAGATGACAAATCAGTTTTTATTTACGACCGTTATGATATTTGGAAAATTGATCCTTCTGGAGCAAAAGCACCAAAAAATGTAACCAAAAGCGGGAGAGTAAATACTACTGAATATAGATATATTCAATTGGATAGAGATGAAGATTTTATCAATCCGAAGAAAGCACTTTTATCAGTATTTAATGAAGCTAATAAGAAAGCAGGTTATGCATATGCTAATTTGCTAAAAGAAAATACTCCAGATGCTTTTATTTATGACGATTGTCGTCTTGGAAATCCTCTAAAAGCTAAAAATTCAAATACAGTTCTTTACACAAAAGAAGCTTACACTCTATATCCTGATGTGTTAAAAACAGATCTTTCATTTAAAAATTCTGAGAAAGTTACAAATGGAGGTAAGCAGCTTGATAATTATAAGTGGGGGAAAGTTAGTTTAGAAAAATGGACCAATTATGACGGAGTAGAACTGCAAGGATTATTGTATGTCCCAGAAGGATTAGATCCAAATAAAAAGTATCCTTTAGTTTCATATTTCTATGAACGATTATCAGATACGTATCACCGTTTTTATTCTCCTACACCAAGTCGTTCTACAATAAACAAGGTGTTTTATCCAAGTAATAATTACATCGTTTTTGTTCCAGATATTGTATATAAAGAAGGGCATCCAGGAGAAAGTGGATATAACTGTATAGTAAGTGGAGTAGAAGCTATGGAAGCAAAATATAGCTTTATAGATGGCGAGCATATGGCATTACAAGGACAGAGTTGGGGAGGTTACCAAACTGCATATATTGTAACTAAGACAGATAAATTTGCTGCAGCAATGGCTGGAGCACCAGTTAGTAATATGACAAGTGCCTATGGAGGAATCCGTTGGGGAAGTGGAATGAGTAGAATGTTTCAATATGAACATACTCAGAGTAGAATTGGGGGTACGCTATGGGATGAGTTTGATCTTTATGTAGAGAATTCACCTCTCTTTAAAGCGCCAAAAGTTACAACTCCTCTTTTAATGATGCATAATGATGATGATGGTGCAGTGCCGTGGTATCAAGGAATAGAATTTTATGTTGCCTTAAGAAGACTTGATAAACCTGTATGGATGCTTTCTTATAACGATGAACCTCATAACTTGAAAGGGGAAAGTTGGGGAAATCGTAAAGATTTATCTATTAGAATGATGCAATTCTTTGACCATTATTTAAAAGGAAAGCAAGCACCAGAGTGGATGGAAAAAGGGAGGTCTGCAGTAGAAAAGGATTATAATAAAGGATATTAATTTAGAGTTAGACTTAAGAGAACTCTAGATATAAAATAAAAACCTTTGCAGATTTACTTCTTAGCTAATCTGCAAAGGTTTTTTATTTAAAGCAATTAGTTTCAACCTAAAAACTTTATTAGAATTAAACATCCATTCTTTTAAGTTCTTTATAATTTCTTTTTAAACGTCTCATTAAGATTCCATAAAGCAGATAATAAATCCCTAAAAAGAGGGCTATAAAAAGGATGGTCGCAATTATAGAGATTCCAAAAATAATCAGGTAATCTGTAGTGTCTGCTGTTTCAGTAAATTTAACCCAACCTCCTTGTTGTTGTATGGATAGGTAAATTATTGAAACTATAAATAAAATACCCGCAAAAGTTAAATTGAATATTATATACCGGCGTACGGTTTTCCTTGCTTTAATAATGCTTTCTAATAAACCTTTTACTGAAGATGTTGTAGATACTTTTTTATAGTTTTTATAAAATTGATAAATAAAGAATAGGATTACGATGATAGAACCATACGTGAAATAGTTTAGAAATGGAGGTAACATCTTTTCTAGTTCAAGGGAAGGATGGTAAAAGATACTCATTAGGATTCCTAATCCTAATTCGATCATACTGATGTAAAAAATCCATTTTATAGATGAAGAAGATTTTTTCAACATCATACTATATATATCCTCATAGGAAAGTTTAGGAAGATCTTTTTCCTTTTTCTGCCAATCCTTTTTTAAAAATTCTAATTCGTCCATTAGGGGTTAAGTGTATTTTTTAGTTTTGTTTTAACTCTATTCATCTTCACTCGGGCATTTACCTCAGAAATACCCATTGTTTCAGATATTTCTTTGTAATTTTTATCTTCTAAATACAAAAACACAAGCGCTTTCTCAATGTCGTTAAGTTGCTTTATAGCATCATACATTAATTTTAGTTGCTGTTCTTCGGTATCATCATAGTCAATTGCTTTGACTTTATGGATTACCGAATCAAAATCCTGTGTGTGTATTTGACGTTTTGATTTTCGATATAATGTAATTGCTGTATTTAATGCAATTCTATACATCCATGTACTAAACTTAGCGTCTCCTCTAAATTTTGGATATGCCTTCCATAACTGTATGGTAATCTCCTGAAATAAATCGTTATGTGCATCAGTATCATCAGTATAAATCTTGCATATTTTATGCACGATATTCTGATTATCCTGTAATTCTAAAACAAATTTATGTTCGAGTTCTTTGGTCACAAAAGGTAATTAGGCAATTAAGCACACTTTGTTTTAATGTAAACTTATAATGTGTGTTAATGAGTTAGTAGGTAAAGATAGGAGTTTGTTACAAGTTTAATATAATTTATTTCGACTCCTATTCAATCTATTAAGCTCTTGGGATATATTTATGGATATATTGAATTTTCTCGAAGAATAACTTTAAATTTGAGAAACACAACATTATTAAGCTTTTTAAGTAAAGTAATTACAGATGTAATCTCATTTTATTGAGATTAATTTATAGAGAAAATAACTATTGTATATATGAATATACCTCAAACTAGCTACCCACGAGTTGTTATTATTGGTGGAGGATTTGGAGGCATTGCTTTGGCAAAAAAACTAGCAAAACAAGAAATGCAAGTTGTATTGCTAGACAAACATAATTACCATACTTTCCAACCCTTGTTATATCAAGTTTCTACGGGAGGTTTAGAGCCAGATTCTATAGCTTATCCTATTCGAAAGATACTTTCTAAATATCCGAACTTTTATTTTCGTTTGGCAATGGTAAAAGGTGTAGATTCAGAAAAAAATACGTTGGATACAGATATTGGACCTCTTAAATACGATTATTTAGTATTAGCTACAGGTTCTACAACTAATTTCTTTGGGAATAAAGAGATCGAAGCCAATAGTATGATAATGAAAACGGTTCCTGAAGCATTAAACTTAAGAAGTCTTATTCTTGAAAACTTTGAAGAAGCCTTGCTAACAGATAGTATGGACAGGCAAGATGCTTTAATGAATTTTGTAATTGTAGGTGCTGGTCCAACAGGAGTAGAGTTAGCCGGTGCTTTGGCCGAAATTAAAAGAGGAATTCTACCTAAAGATTATCCAGATCTTGATACGCGGAGAGCGCAAATAAATATTGTGCAATCTGGAGATAAGTTATTAAAAGGGATGAGCGAAAAAGCTTCCGAAAAGGCTGAGGATTACTTAGAAGAATTGGGAGTCAATGTATGGAAGAATACACGTGTTACCAGCTATGATGGAGATTTAGTAACCACTAATACAGATCTAACATTCCATACAGCCACTTTAATATGGGCAGCTGGAGTAAAAGGAGAAACTATAAAAGGAATTGATGGTAAGGATAGCATCACTTTTAGTAATCGTATAAAGGTAAACGATTATAATCAAGTTGAAGGATTTAAAAATATTTTCGCAATAGGTGATATTGCCTGTATGGTAAGTGATGATTTTCCTGCGGGACATCCTATGGTAGCGCAAGTAGCTATTCAACAAGGAACACATTTGGGAGTTAATTTGGTGGCTTTTCTAGAAGATGAAAAGGTAATGAAACCATTTGTTTACAAAGATAAAGGAACGATGGCTACCGTTGGAAGAAATAAAGCGGTTGTAGACATGCCTAAATTTAAATTTCAAGGGGTATTCGCTTGGTTTGTTTGGATGTTTGTTCACTTATTTTTTCTAATTGGTTTTAGAAACCGAGTAGTAGTATTTATAAATTGGGTATACAATTATATCCGTTTTGACAGAGAAGCACGTTTGATAATAAGGCCTTATAAAAAGGAAAAAACAAAAGTTGTAAAAATGAATGCGGTAAAAACAGAATAGTTTTACCGCATTTTATTTATGATCTATTCATCATATATATTTTTATAGGGACCTCCTGGAACTTCAAAAAAAGTAGCGTCTACATATCTGTAACCTTTATCTAATGTTTTTATCTGTTGTAAATCCTTTTCAGTAAGTTCTATTTTATAACTATCTAAATTTTCTTTAATTCTCTTTGGATTAGTAGATTTAGGAATTACCGATGTTCCACGACTTAAATGCCAGCTAATTAAAACTTGTGCAGGAGAGCAATCGTGAGCCTTAGCAATTTTTGAAATCACCTCATTTTCTAATAAATTTGGTTCATCGTCTTTCTTCATTTCTTGAGAGCGATCTCCAGAGCCTAAAGGAGAATAGCCAGTTAGAATAATAGAATTGTTATTACAGAACTCCAAAAGTTCCTCTTGATGGAGTAAAGGATGTAATTCCACTTGGTTTACTTCTGGCGGAAGTGTAGCGTCTACCAATAGGCTTTTTAATTTTTTTAAACTAAAATTAGAAACGCCAATACTTTTTACAAAGCCTTTGTTGTATGCTTCTTCCATTTTTTTCCAAGTTTCAATTATTGGAGCCTCTTCTGGAGTTAAAAATTCATCTGCTTTACTAGCAAATCCAACATCTGCTTTAAAAGCTACTGGCCAATGTATTAAATAGAGGTCGAGATAATCTAATTGTAAATCTTTTAATGTCTTTTGTAAAGCAGGAATTACTTTATCGCTTTCATGGGCATTATTCCATAGTTTTGAAGTAATCCATAAATCTTCTCTTGCAACAAGACCTTGTGCAAATGCAGTTTTAAGTGCTTCACCAACTTCGGCTTCATTACCATATACGGCGGCACAATCTATATGCCTATATCCAGATTTTATAGCTTCTATTACCGCTTCTCCTACTTTTCCTGGTTCAGATTTCCATGTTCCAAGTCCTATTGCAGGTAGTTTTTGGTCATTTTTTAATGTATAGAATTTCATAGTCTTTATTTTAATTTATTGTATGTAACTCTATAAAGTTCATTATAATATTGGAGATATTGCAATAACAAAAAGTTAAAAATCTTTTCTAGGGTGGTGTTTTTCGATTGTATTAGCAAGGTCATTTCTATCTAAATGCATATAAACTTCTGTTGTAGTTATGCTTTCATGACCCAACATCTGTTGGATGGCTCTTAGGTCTGCTCCTCCTTGTAATAAGTGAGTAGCAAACGAATGTCGGAATGTATGTGGGCTGATATTTTTTTTGATGCCAGCTTTCTCTGTTGCCCTTTTAATTATTGTAAAAATCATGGCACGTGTTAAGTTTTTCCCTCTTCTGTTTAAAAAAACAAAATCTTCATAACTTTTCTGAACATTAATATGTGGCCTTACATCGCTAATATAAATATCGATGTACTTTATAGTAGAAGAGGCTACAGGTACAAAGCGTTCTTTATCACCTTTACCACTAACTTTTATAAACCCTTCTTCAAAAAATAAATCAGATATTTTAAGATTAACCAATTCAGAAACGCGAAGCCCACAGCTATACAAAGTCTCTAACATCGTACGGTTGCGTTCTCCCTCTGGAGTGCTTAGGTCTAACGTAGCTATTATTTTATCTATTTCTTCAATGGCAAGTGTGTCAGGAAGCTTTCTTCCTATTTTAGGAGACTCGATAAGTTCCATTGGATTATCTGTTCTATAGTCTTCAAAAATGAGATAGTTAAAGAAGCTATTGAGTCCTGAAATGAGTCGCGCTTGTGAGCGTACATTTATATTTTTTGCAGTTTCATAAATAAATTCCTGAAGCGTATCAGTGTTTATTTTAATAGGAGAAACTTCCATTTCATGGAGCTCTAAAAACTTAATTAGCTTTTTTATGTCTAGGCAATAATTACTTACAGAGTTTTTAGATAAGCCTCTTTCAATCTTTAAAAAGTTCTGATAATCTATAAGTGCTTGGCTCCATTTCATAATGGTAAAAATAATGAATTTAATAATGTTTCTTTCTTCAATTTTGAATACAAGCACTAAAGTTCTTCTTTTAATTTATGATTTATTTATCATTTCTCTTAGTAAAAAATCTATATTTTAGTTTTTTAAACATTTAAAATCAATCAAATGAAAAATTATTTATTCCTAGCGATAACTATGCTAGCTTTTACTTTTTATGGAAATGCTCAAGAATTTAAATGGGGAGCAAAAGGAGGGGTTAATATTTCAGACTTATATGTTTCGGAATCTGGAAGTGACTATAAAACCAGAACTTCTTTTCATGTTGGTCTTGTTGGAGAGTATATTATTTCCGATAGATTTTCTTTTCAACCAGAACTTCTTTATTCATCTCAAGGAGGAAAAATATATTTAACCGATGATTACGCTACAGTTAAGCTTGATTATATTAATGTGCCTTTGATGGCAAAATATTATGCACTTCCAAATTTTAGTTTAGAGATTGGACCACAAGTAGGTTTTTTAGTTAGTGATGATTGGTCATATAATGGGCAAGATTTCGATAGTTTAAATCCAGATTATAACACTGTTGATTTTGGTTTAAATTTTGGTTTAGGGTATGAGTTTAACAATGGTATTTTCTTGAATTCTCGTTATAATTTAGGACTTACAAATGTAGATGAATACGCTAAAAATGCTGTTTTTCAGTTTTCAGTAGGCTATTTCTTTAAGTAACTATCTGTCAATTTTTATAAGTGTGAGGCTCCACTTCGCACCTAGAGAGCATCAATCATTATAATATTATTTAAAGTTATACGCTTTTATTTTTTTATTGGAAAAGTAGAATAAAGTATCCTTAATTCTTAATTTATAGTAAAACAACTGACTTCTATTTTAAGAAACATTAGTAAGTAATTAACAATCTGATAACACGAATTTGTAGTCCGATTGAATAGCTTAGCACTATAAACCAATAAAAAATAATAGAATGAAAAAATATTTTTTAGCAGTATTAGCTATAGGAACGTTTGCAATATCTCAAGCTCAAGACGTTCAATTTGGAGCAAAAGGAGGATTTAACTTTGCAAAAATTAATGGAGATGAAACAGATAATGTAGACACAAGAACCTCTTTCCATGTAGGTGCTGTCGCAGAAATCCCAATAAGCGAACAGTTCTCTTTTCAACCAGAGGTGTTGTACTCTTCTCAAGGAGGGAAACAGGATATTCTAGGTGAAGAAGTTAAGCTTAAGCTAGATTACATTAATGTTCCTTTGATGGCAAAATATTATGTTGCTGATGGATTAAGTTTAGAAGCGGGTCCACAGATAGGGTTCCTTGTTAATGATGAGGTTTCTTATGATGGTGACGAATTTGATGCTGACCTAGATTTAGATGGAAGTTACAGTAGTGTTGACTTTGGATTGAATTTTGGACTCGGATATAAATTTGATAACGGATTATTTTTGAATGGTCGTTATAATTGGGGTTTATCAAATATTCTTGATGGTGATTTATCTGATGATTATGACCAGAATAATGGTGTTTTCCAAGTAGGGGCAGGGTTCTTCTTCTAGAATAGCAAACAATATAGAATTAGTTTAAAACGGAGGCATTGGCTTCCGTTTTTTTATGCTAATTTTTTTTACTTTTACGGAAAAGACTACCACATGAAACTTATCATTATCAACGGACCAAATTTGAATCTATTAGGGAAACGAGAGCCTGAAATCTATGGTTCGCAAACTTTTGAAGATTATATGAGAGTGCTTCAGCAAAAATTTAAAGGAGTTTCTATAGCATATTACCAATCGAATGTGGAGGGAGAATTGATTAATAAGTTACATGAGGTAGGTTTTGAATATGATGGAATTATTCTTAATGCAGGAGCGTATACTCATACTTCTATTGGTATTGGAGATGCTATAAAAGGTATTACAACGCCGGTTGTAGAGGTTCATATATCTAATACTTTCGGTAGAGAGGAATTCCGTCATCAATCGTACATATCTCCAAATGCAAAAGGAGTTATTCTTGGTTTCGGGATGCAGAGTTATGATTTGGCTATTCAAAGTTTTCAGAATTAATAAACAAAAGCTTAAAATAGCTTTCCCCTAATATATAATACTCATATATGCCTTATAAAACTTATTTTAATTGGAGCACAGGAAAAGACAGTGCTTTGGCTTTATATAAAATACTTAAGAATCCTAACTTTACAATCGATAAATTGGTTACTACTATAAATTCGGATTTAGATAGGGTTTCTATGCACGGGCTTCGGAACGAATTATTATTTAAGCAAGTAGAAAATATTGGGATTCCTTTAAAAACAATTGCTTTATCAGGAAATGTTTCTATGTCAACATATGACAGCACAATGAAACAAGCGATGAACGAATTAAAGTCAGAAGGTTATACAAATGCTGTTTTTGGAGATATTTTTTTAGAAGATTTAAAAACGTATCGTGAAGAGAAATTACAAGAGGTTGGTGTTAAATCTGAATTCCCTTTATGGAAAATAGATACCAAAGCTTTGATTGAAGATTTTATAGCGCTTGGATTTAAAGCAATCACTGTGAGTGTTAACGCTAAGTTATTAGATGAATCTTTTGTAGGGAGAATTATAGATCAGCAATTTATTGACGATTTACCAGCTGGGGTAGATGTCTGTGGAGAAAATGGAGAATTCCACACGTTTGTCTTTGATGGCCCGTTATTTAAGTCGCCAGTTTCTTTTAAGATAGGCGAAAAGGTTCTTAAAACATATACACCCACAAAGAGTAATAATGATAACTGTTTTAAGGACGATGAATGTTTTAAAGATGAGAAAGAAGTAACATGGGACACTTCTTTTTGGTATTGTGACTTACTCCCCGAATAAAATAAATATGCCCCGTAAAGAAATCTCTACGGGGCATGTAAATCTATAAATGAAAACGTTAATTAAGTAAAATTCAATATTAGTTTATAGATTTCTAGAATTTATAACCAAACCCAACTTGGAATGTGTGGTTTTTAAACTCTTGATTGTCCATTTGAGCAATATCAATAACTCCAAGGTTGTAACGTCCGTCAAAGAAAAGTCCGTTATTAAGTTCATACCCTAAACCAAAGTTTACACCAAAGTTCACATCTGTTACAAACTCATTGATGTTTGTTGTTGTTTCAGCTAATTCGTAACCGTTACTTCCACTTTCTACTTCTTGCTCTGCATTTAAAAGGAATCCAACTTGTGACCCAACTTGAACATTTAAACCTTTGTACACTCTATACTTAAGCATAACAGGTACATTTAAATACTCTAATCTTACTGTAGTTTCTAAAGAGTTAACTCCAGAAGCATCAAAAGTTTTAAAAGTTTCATGAGCTCCTTGTGAAGAGTACAACACCTCAGGTTGAATAGAAATTCTATCAGAAAATGCATATTCAGCAAATAAACCTCCGTATAATGCAACTCTAGCATTGTCTACATCACCATTGTCTCCACTAATATTAGAGAAGTTTGTTCCCCCTTTAATACCGTAATTAAAACCTTGTGCGTTTGTAGTAGCTATAAAACCAAATACAGCTACTGCAATAAAAAATAATTTCTTCATGTTCGATATTTTTTAAATTCGACAGCAAATGTATGTAGAAAAAATACTTCTATATAATGATTTTAATCACGTTTTATAAAAAATATTATAGAGTATTATCTGTCAGTGTTTTATAGAAAAAAATTAACATATTTTTAGTCTCTATGTGCGGCTTTTATGCTGTTAAATACTGTTAATATTGAATTAAAGGGATGTTAAAACATCTTTCTTGAGACTTTACATGTAAGAAGTTTGTTCGTTTTAGGGCATAAAAAGAATGCTGTTTGAGTGTATATACTCAAACAGCATTTAGAAAATATATGTTTTAATACTATATAATACTACAGGTGAATTACTTCATCATAAGCATCTGCAACAGCCTCCATAACAGCTTCACTCATTGTTGGGTGAGGGTGAACTGTTTTAAGTACTTCATGTCCTGTTGTTTCTAGCTTTCTTGCAATAACAGCTTCAACAATCATATCAGTAACGCCAGCACCAATCATATGGCAACCTAGCCATTCACCGTATTTCGCGTCAAAAATAACTTTTACAAAACCATCTGGTGTTCCAGCAGCTTTTGCTTTACCGCTTGCAGAGAATGGGAATTTTCCAACTTTAATGTCAAATCCTTTTTCTTTAGCTTGTTTTTCGGTAAACCCTACAGAAGCGATTTCTGGTGTACAATAAGTACATCCAGGAATATTACCGTAGTCTAAAGCTTCTACATGCATTCCAGCAATTTTTTCAACACAAAGAATTCCTTCTGCTGATGCAACGTGTGCTAATGCTTGTCCAGGAGTAACATCTCCAATGGCATAATATCCTGGGATATTAGTTTGGTAGTAATCGTTAACTAAAATTTTATCACGGTCTGTAGAAATTCCCACATCTTCTAAACCAATGTTTTCGATATTGGTTTTAATTCCAACTGCAGAAAGAACAACATCAGCTTCTAAAACTTCTTCTCCTTTTTTAGTCTTGATGGTTGCTTTTACTCCATTTCCAGAAGTATCTACTTTAGTAACCTCTGCTGAAGTTTTTATTTTCACTCCTGCTTTTTTGAAGCTTCTCTCTAATTGTTTAGAGATATCTTCATCTTCTACAGGAACAATGTTTGGTAGGTATTCTACAACGGTAACCTCAGTTCCCATAGAATTATAAAAACCAGCAAACTCAATACCAATCGCTCCACTACCAACAACTATCATTTTCTTAGGTTGCTTAGGAAGTGTCATAGCCTCACGGTATCCAATTACTTTTTTACCATCTTGTGGAAGGCTTGGTAATTCTCTAGAACGAGCACCAGTAGCTATAATAATATGGTCTGCACTATACTCAGTAGTTTTCCCATCTTTATCTTTAACGTCTACTTTTTTTCCAGATTTTAGTTTTCCAAAACCTTGGATAACATCAATCTTATTTTTTTTCATTAGGAATTGAACTCCTTTGCTCATTCCTTCAGCGACACCTCGACTTCTTTTTACAATAGCGTCGAAATCTTTGTCTACATCGCTTACCTTGATACCGTAATCGTCTGCATGTTTTAAGTATTCGAATACCTGAGCCGATTTTAAAAGGGCTTTTGTAGGGATACATCCCCAGTTCAAACATACACCTCCAAGGCTTTCCTTCTCAATAACAGCGGTTTTAAAACCGAGTTGCGAAGCGCGAATGGCAGTTACATATCCTCCTGGACCACTACCCAAAACGATTACATCGTATTTACTCATATCGTAGATTTTTTATTTATCTGAAATTTTGCGGTTACGAAGTTACGGAATAACTTTCTAAAGGGTAAATTTTTTTGAGAAATTGGAAGGTTCTTAATTAACGAGTACAAATTGGTGATTATTATAACGATATGTACTTTTTATAGAAGATGTTAAATAGTTATAAAACTGACCTAACAAAACTATAAAAGAGAGTATATTATTCAGTATATATGCTATTTTCGATTAAAATCTATTATATGAAACACATTTACTTATCATTTTTCTTTTGTTTAATAGCGCTTCATAATTTGTTCTCTCAAGAAGCGATTACAGCCAAGGTTGTAGATGCCAAAACTCAAGAACCCATTCCTTTTGTTACCATTTCTTATAATGACAAGAATGGAGTAATAAGCTCAGATACAGGAGACTTTACTTTGTATATAGATGAGGCGATTTCTGAGACTGATTCCTTGTTTATAAGTTGTTTAGGCTATAATGAAGTTCGTTATGCTGCTAATGATTTTTCTGATAAAATTATTCAATTAGAGACAAAAGAAATAGAGCTTGATGAGATTGTTTTGTTGAATAAAAATTATTCAGTAGAAGAAATTTTAGACAGGGTGAAAGATAGTTTAGAAATGAATTATGATACTGACTATGTTGAGCAAAAAGTATTTTTTCGAACTTCAGACTATACCAATGTTCAAAATAAAAGTGTAAAGATAAAAGAAAGCTCAATTCCAGAAATTAATCAGCAGTTTACAGACAGTTTAATAATGGCGGTACCAAGTAAATCGTCGTATCATACTGAAATTTTAGGAGACCTTTATGTCAAAATGGAGGAAGATAACCAAACTTCTAAATTGGCGATTTTAAAAGCTTCAGAATTATATGATAAAAATAATCAGCTTTCATTTAAAGGAGTAGAAGAGAAGTTACAAAATATAATGCGAAAGCATGTAAAACGCGATTCTTACTTTAAAATAAAATCAGGCCTTATTGGTGCGAAATCGGATATCGATTCATCAGTTTTTGCTGATAAAGAGTTGGATACACTTATGGAAGCCAAACTCAAGAAGGAGAAAGAGAGAAAAGAGAACTTTTTAAAATATAGATCTTCTTATATGAATATAATTTTAAAGAGAAATTTTATATATGAAGATAGCGACCTAAATTTTATTCATAAGTCAAGGAAGTATGATTTTGTTTTGGAAGAGCTATTGTACTTAAAAGACGACTTGGTGTATAAAATAAGTTTTGTGCCAGATGGAGGAGCAGATTTTAAAGGAATGATGTATGTGAATGCTGATGATTATGCTATTGTAAGACTAGATTATGAAAATGTAAAACCTTTAAAAAATATAAATCTCTTTGGAGTTTCATATAAGGATTACCTTTTAAAAGGAACATTTCTATATACTAAAAATGACAGAGGAAAGTATAGTTTAAAATATCTAGAAGAAAATAGTGGAGAGATAGTAGGTTTTGATAGACCTGTAACTATTATTGAAAAGAATAAAAATGTAAAAGGTAGAAGAAAGCAAAATGAGATAGCAACAGATGTCGATTTTACACTTCAGAATTCAGTTAAAGTTGAATTAGTAGTTTTTGAAAGTAATCCAGTCGATAAACAACAGTTTGAAGAATTTATTCCTGAACCTACAGTAATTCCAACATATTTGCCAGATTATGACTCTTCATTTTGGGAGGGATATAATATTATAGCACCAAACGAAGCTATTAAAGAGTTTAAAAGTATTGATTGATGAATGTTTTATGATTAGGTGATACGTTGTGTAAATCAAGTGATTAAGTTACTTTTTTTGTATAACTTTACTATTATAGATTAAATTAAAATAAGTTATGAGAAAAAAATTTATTGCCTTTGTAGCATTATTGCTAACCGTTCAGTTTGGCTTTTCAAGAAGTTATGAGGCGCCAATTCCTGTTGCAGAAACATATTTGCAAACAAATGGAGGGATTGTATGGTATAATCTAGTGACTCCGAATATTAGTGAATCTAAAGCCTTTTATGCTAAAATTTGTAAGTGGACTTTCAAGGATATTAATAAGAAAGGTCAAAACATTAGTATTATTTCTAATAATGGAAAACCCATTGGAAGTATGATAGAAATAAAAAATGCGGATGCTTCGACATGGATATCATCTGTAAAAACTAATAATATAGATGCTTCTATAAGCAGCGTTAAAACCAATGGAGGTCGTGTTATAATCGACAAGTTCACAATAGGAGAAAACATAGGAAAGCAAGTAATAGTGGAGGGTCCTTTGGGAGAAAAAATGTCATTTATTCAAACTGACAATCCAGCTATGTCGTTATTAGAAAATGTAGAAGGAAAGTGGATTTGGGAAGAATTATGGAGTACAGATATTGATAAAAGCATAAATTTTTATACCAAAGTGCTTAATCTTGAAGTTACTTTGACAAAAGATGATGACAGGAGTTATTGGATTTTTAATGACAGCAATGATAAAAAAGTAGCGGGAATGATGAATAATCCGCTAAAAGGTGCAAATACACAATGGGTGCCATATATTAAAATTTCTGATATTAACGGGGTATATCAAACTTTGCAACAAACCGATGCACATATTTATATCAAACCAGATATGAATGTTAGGCAAGGAACTATTGTTGTATTTGAAGATCCTAATGGAGCAACCGTTTGTTTACAGAATTATAATAATTAAGAAAATCAAATCAGATGAAAAAAGTAATAACATTTTTAGCATTCGTTTTTATATGTTTCTCAGTTCTAAGTATAACATCTTGTGCTAATGCACATATTTCTAGTCATGCAGGAGTAGATGTTGTTTGGGGCTCACATGGTCCAAGAGTAGTGCCTAGCGTTGGCGTTGGAGTTTATGGAGGAGGGCGCAGATAATTTAATATAAGTTTGACGATTTCAAATTGGTCTAAAATAAAAATGACTAGTTCAGCTAAGAACTAGTCATTTTTATTTTCATTTTTGAGTTTAATTAACTCAAAATGTTTTACTCTTTATTATAAATGTATCCGTTTAATGGATATAGGAATATCAAAAAGAAAATCACTCCAAAAGCAAGTTCATAAACTTCCCACTTTCTATCTGGAGGGATAATAGCAACCAAAATAGTTGAAGCTATAAAAGCAATTGTTTGGTGCCATTTTACTACAGGAACGGCGAATTTATCAGCTAAGTTTTTTACCCATTCCATTTTGCGGTATAATACTGGTAAAACCAATAGGTAAATAACCATTGCTACCATTAATAATTGACTGAATATGATCTTGTTTATCTTTTTTCCTTCTACAACTAAGTTGTGTAAATTGGTTTCTTTTTGTGCATTATTTTGCAAAAAGTAATCTCCAGATTCGATTCCAAAAATACGTTGTCCCCAAGAGATTTCTTCTCCAGCACCAAAAAAGAACAATAAAGCGAAAAGGAACACGCCAATTTTCCAAGTAATAGGTTTTCCTTTGCTGATAGTGAATAAACGGAATAAGCAAAGTAAACTAATGAATAATAGCATAATTGCAGTTCCAGATTCTACCGCTTTATCTTCAGCGGCAAATGTATTATTAAAATATTCTGGATTACTAAATCCTAAATATAAACTAATAATAAAAATGATTGCTAGAAAAGCATATCCTAATTTTTCGGTTTTATTAATTGTCATAATTAACTTTTTTAATAATGTAAAAATTGCTTGTTAATCGGTTTTTATATGCGCGTTCGCCTGGATTTGCTGTATAGTTAACATCATATTCTTCGATGAATTCTACAACATATTTATCTTCAAAGATACGTTTAAATTCTTCTTCATTATCTTTGTTAACTAAAATCCCAAAGACACTTTCTTCAGGTATAGTTAGGTGTGACCCGTGTTTTATTTCTGGTGCAGTTCTCCCTAAATGCCAAATCATCTCCGGAGAGGGCTCTCCTAAAGAGTATAATTTTAAATTTGTTTTTAGGTTTTCAATGTTGTTATAATGATAGTTGGTATTAAATGTTTTTGCTAGTGGGAAACCAAAAACTAGAATGGTCATAATAAACGAAATAGTAAGGTAAAATACCTGCGCCATTTTTTTCTTCCTCAGAAAATAAAAAATGCATATTCCAATAGAAAAAAGAAATATTGATGTTACTATAAAGCTTAAATAAAAACCTTCGAGTTTATCCTTTAAAAATATAAATCCCCCGATAGGAAATGCTACTCCAATCAATCCAATTAATCCGAAGTTAAAGTAAACTGGAAAACGCTCTCCTTTTTTTAGCTCTTTAAAATGAAGGATTAAATATTCAATATAAAAAGCAGTGTTAAGTGCCATCGGAATAAGAACAGGCAATAAATATCTTGACTTTTTCTCAGGGATAATAGAAAGTAAAATAACGGAAGCCATTGTCCATGCAAAAGTGAATGTATAACCTTTTTTATCGCTAACTCTATTTTTAAGGTATGGATAAAGTAAGGCTACAAAAGCAGGAATTGTCCATATCCCACTTTGGGTAAAAAAGCTCCAGTAATAATAAAAAGGGCGCACATTATAACTTGTCCAATTTCCAGCCTCTTCTTTTGCTATATCAAGAAACGATTGTGGGTCTGCAATACGTACATATGCAAACCAAGAAATACCAATAAGTAGTCCTAATATGAGGCTAATAACAAATGGTAAAACTTTATTTTTCTTAACTTCTTCTTTATAGGTTATTCCGTAAGCGATTAAGAAAGGTAGCCATAATGCATATAAAGAAACGGGGCCTTTACACAAAAAAGCAATTCCAAAGAAAACCCCAGAAATCAGCGAGTTTCGCCACAAATGCTCTTTATGTTTTAGCATCATTATTAAATAATAAATACTAATAGACATAAAGCTATGGGTAAAAATATCCCATTGTCCATTTCTTCCAGAAAAAATGATGTAGAATGATGTTGCGAGAATTAATGAAGCATAGAAGCTTAGCTTTTTATTGTTGAAAAGTAAGTTTGATATTTTATATACAAAGAAGACTAATATAATTGCAGATAGTGCTGCTGGAAGGCGTAAAGCAAATAAATTATGAACACCTAACAAACTAGCGCTAATTGCGGTAAGCCATGTTGGAAAAGGAGGCTTTTCGTACCTAGGAAAATCGTTCATAGTTGTAAGAATCCAATTTCCATTATGGAGCATTTCTCGTGCAGTGACGAAGTTACGAGCTTCCATAATATTAACGTAAATCACATTAAGATTGGTTAAGAAGATGGCGATACAAACAAAAAGAATAATCTTAACTGTATTTTTTTCTATATAATCAATCATTTTGTTTTTTTAGAATGAATAGATTTCTGGCATATATAATAGTCCCTAAAGAATGCCCAACTAAAAGTACAGGATCTTTTCTGAAGATGGCATAACTCAATATAAGTAAAGCGCCTACCAGACTCAAAAGCCAAAAACCTGCTGGTAGTGAGGATTCTTTTCTTTTTTCTGAATAGATCCATTGGTAAATAAACCGAAAGGTAAATAGCACTTGCGCTACAATTCCTAAAGTTAGTAACCAAAAGGGGATATCTTCATTTTTAAACAAATCATCAACATCATAAGCATTGTTGTTATAACCATAAACGATGATAAGGATTGGAAAAATAAGTAAAAATATTCTAAGTAGCTTTGGAGCTTTTTGCCATTCTCCCTGCAACTGTAAATTTCTTATATAAATAAAATAAGTGAGCATTTGCCCTAGCATAATAGCAAAATCATCTCTTAGCCATCCATAAACAAATAATAGAAAAGAAGCGAATAGGCTTAATTTCCAAAATAAAGAAGGAGTTAGTACTTTTTTACTTTTTTCTGAAGCTAGCCATTGATAAATAAGCCTTCCCGAAAAGAGTATTTGTGCTAGGAAACCTATGGAATATATAATCCAATTTGCCATTTATCCCTTTTTAGCGATGGTATAATTTATGTATTTTTTCTTCATCCATAAATAAGCAAAGCAGTCTTGAAGTGGACCAATTAATCGGTTCCAAAAACCAAACTTTGCGGTTCCTGCGATACGTGGAAAATGTTGTACTGGAATCTGAATAATTTTACCTTCTTGCAGTAATATCATTGCAGGTAAAAAACGATGCAATCCATTAAACATTGGAATACGTTTTGCAAAGTCTGTTTTTATAACTTTTAGCGGGCAACCAGTATCGTCCATTCCATCATGCGTAAATGTTCTTCTAATTCCGTTAGCAATGGTAGAAGACATATTTTTAACGAATGAATCTTTTCTATTTGCACGTACTCCCGTTACCAAATCATAATGTTCTGTATGATTTAAAAGAAGATTAAAATCTTCAGGAGCTGTTTGTAAGTCGGAGTCAATGTATCCTAAAAGAGGAGTGTCAACATAATCAAACCCCGCTTTAATAGCGGCACTTAATCCTCTATTTTCTAAAAAAGAGATGTATTCAAAATGTGGAGAACGAGCACAGATACTTTCTATAAGTTCCTGACTTTTATCTTTAGAACCGTCATTTACAAAAAGTACTTTCGTAGTTTTTGTTGCTATTTCGAAGTATTTGATAAATTCTTTTTCGACTCTATCAAGATTGTCTTCTTCGTTATAAACCGGAACAATTATCGTAAACTCGTAATCCATATATCTAAACTATTTTTTGAGCTCTTTTTGAGACAAAAGATTTGCAAAGGTAGGTATTTAGCGCAATAATTATAATAAAGTAAGTAAATATTGAGCTGCCGCAAATGGCGTTGTTTTATTAAGCTCGATTGTTTTTATTTGTATCTCTAAGGCTTCTTTGATTTTTTTATTCTGATAGAAGTTTGATTTTATATGGTCATTAATAGTTTGATAGAGCCAAAATTTATTCTGCTCTTTTCTTTTGTTTATAAAATCGTCATCACTTTTAGACTTTTGTATATATTCTTCAAGGAGTTTCCAAACCTTCTCTATTCCTATGTTTTCAGTAGCTGAAGTTAAAAGCACTTTAGGAATCCAACCATTTTTTTTAGGTGGATAAAGATGGAGTGCTCTATTGAATTCTGTTTTTGCAATTTTTGCTTTTTTCAGGTTATCTCCATCTGCTTTATTAATAACAATGGCATCTGCAAGTTCTATAATCCCCCTTTTAATTCCTTGAAGTTCATCTCCAGCTCCGGCTAACTTCAGTAATAAAAAAAAATCTACCATACTATGAACAGCAGTTTCACTTTGTCCGACACCTACAGTTTCAATAAAAATAGTTTTAAAACCACAGGCTTCACATAAAATAATGCTTTCTCTAGTTTTTTGAGCAACGCCCCCTAAAGACGATCCTGCTGGTGAAGGGCGGATATAAACATGCTCATTTTTAACGAGGTCTTCCATGCGGGTTTTATCTCCCAAAATACTTCCTTTTGTAACCGAACTGCTTGGATCTACTGCTAAAACAGCAAGTTTATTTTCTTTATTAGCAATGGTGTTTCCCAAAGCCTCTATAAAAGTACTTTTTCCAACTCCAGGGACCCCTGTAATTCCTATTCTAATGGAATTATTTGCATGCGGAAGGCATAAGTTTAGAACCGCATTAGCCTTTTCTGTGTGCTCAGGATTAGAACTCTCTATAAGTGTTATGGCGCGACTTAAAGCAATGGTATCTCCATTAATAATAGAGGAAGCCAATTTTTCTGCTGAAATGTTTTCACTTCTCCTAGCTTTAAATTTAGCAATAGCAGCTGCATTTGTTATTTCGTTTATAGAAAT
Source organism: Joostella atrarenae (assembly GCF_021764745.1). GTDB lineage: Bacteria > Bacteroidota > Bacteroidia > Flavobacteriales > Flavobacteriaceae > Galbibacter > Galbibacter atrarenae. Next base: position 93,890 of record NZ_JAETXX010000005.1, read on the forward strand.
ACCTTCTTTGTCTTTTAAAGTGGATTTATGTGGTTTTTTGGTAGGCAAAATGGCAAAATTTTAAAACAAATTTAATAACTAATATTGTGATATTCTGTCTTATTAAGGGTATATTAGGGTTAAATTAAAAAATAAATAGAAATGAAAGCATTATATAAGGCTAGTGCAACGACCACTGGCGGAAGAGCAGGACACGTAAAAAGCGACGATGGAGTAATTGATATGAAGCTAGAATTACCTAAAGAATTAGGAGGTAATGGTGGTGAATTTACAAATCCAGAGCAGCTATTTGCAGCAGGTTATTCTGCGTGTTTTGGAAGCGCATTGCAACATGTAGCTAAAGAAAAAAAGGTAGATATAGGAACTGATTTTGATGTAAAAGCTACTGTAGGAATCGGAAAGCATCCTGAATTGGGAGGTTTTCTACTAGAAGTAGTCTTAGACGTAACCATACCAGGAATAGATGAAGAGGTAGGGGAAGAGCTTGTTAACGAAGCGCATGAAGTTTGTCCTTATTCTAGAGCAACCGAAGACAATATAGATGTAACATTAAATTTAATGGTATAATTATATCATTAAAAAAATGTATGATAATACGACCTCAGAATTACTCAATTCTGAGGTTTTTTATATTCATTAATAATGAAAATTAAAAAGATAAAGGCCGAGCAGACTTGGGAAATAAGACATAAAGTGATGTGGCCTAATAAGCCGTTAGCATATGTAAAGATTTCTAATGATTTGGAGGGATTGCATTATGGACTATTTATAGCGGATAAATTAGTTTCCGTAGTTTCTCTATTTATAAAAGGAGAAGTTGCACAATTTAGAAAATTTGCAACTTGCATCGATGAGCAGGGGAAAGGGTACGGTTCTTTTTTATTAAATAATCTTTTAAAAGAAAGAATACCTTCAGATGTAAAAAGAATATGGTGCAATGCCCGGGTTGATAAAATAACGTTTTATCAAAAATTTGGATTTGTAGCAACACAAGAAACCTTTACAAAAGGGGGAATTGATTATGTTATTATGGAAAAACTATTTTAAATTAAAAGTCAAAGTAGTTTCATTTGTATAGTGTTCTCCTTTTTTTAATTCTGTAGATAGAAAATTATTATGATTAGGAGAATCAGAGAATTTTTCTGTTTCAAAACAAATACTAGGGTATCTTTCCAAAGGTTTGTTGGATATCTTAGATTCATCCATAGTTTCTGGTGTATAAACTACAACTCCGGGTTGGTTGGAAGCAACAATCATTTCAATGCCACTCTCTTCACTGTATATTTTAGCTAGCGGTTCCTTCTCATCCAAAACATAAGTGTCGTCTATCCCTTTAAACTCATAATCACTATTAATTTTTCTTTTCTCACGGAAATCATAATGGGTGCTTTCTACAGCTTTATATTTCCCTGTTGGGATTGCGTTTTCATCTGTATCGAGAATGTTTTTGGCATTTATCTGTAATTCATGATCCAAGATGCTGCCCTTGCCATTTAAGTTATAATAGTTATGATTGGTAAGATTTAGAACAGTATCTTGATCTGATTCTCCTTCGAATAAAATAGTGAGTTCATTTTTTATCAGTGTATAGGTAACATATACTTTTAGGTTTCCAGGATAGCCTTCTTCCATATCTTTACTGAAGTAAGAATACTTAATACTAGGATTTTCTCCTTCGGTGATACTTTCCATTTCCCAGGTTTTAAAAGAAAACCCTTCTTTACCTCCATGTAAATGAGCATCGTTTTTTGTGTAGAGGTCGTATTGTTTTCCGTTCAATTTAAATCCTTCTTTTCTAATTCTACCAGCAAAACGTCCAACGGAAGCACCGAGGTAATTTGAATTGTGTTTATAATTCTCCAATTCCTTAAAACTGATAACTACATTTACATCATTTCCATTTCTATCTTTTGTAATCAATTGGTGTATTGTAGCTCCATAATCAATAGTAACTAATTTTATAAGGCTGTTTTCTATTGTATATTTTTTCATCAGAAGTGAAGGTCTTTTATTATTGTTGAAAGGCTAAATTACGAAAATGTAATTAGTGTTTAATTGTAACTTTATAGAAATTAATGCAACGTTTTATTTTTTGAATCGTCTTTAGAGATGAATAGTAACCATAACCAACTAAAAGAAGCAAGCCGGCATGCTTGAAATTGATTTAATTGAGAAGTGTAAGAACAACGATCGGAAGTCGCAAATGAGACTTTACGATATGTATTGCGATGGCATGTATTGTATTTCTATGCGTTATGTAAAGAATACAAATGATGCACAAGATGTTATGCAAGAAGCTTTTATTAAGGCATTTCAGAAATTAGATCAGTTTAAAGCAGAAGTGACTTTTGGAGCTTGGTTAAAGCGAATTGTAATTAATAAGTGTTTAGACTTTTTAAAATCAAAGCAGCAATTTCAAATCTCTATCGAGGAAACAGATTTACAGTTAGTAGCTGATAATAATTGGAAAGTTGATGAAGATGTAGATGTTTCTGAGGTTAAAAAAGCGATAGAGGAGCTTCCTGAAAAGTATAAATATGTTTTGATGCTTTACTTAATTGAAGGGTATGACCATGAGGAGATTTCTCAGATATTAGGAATAAATAATACTACATCAAGAACTCATTTGTTAAGAGGGAAGCAGAAATTAAAAATGCTTTTAAAAGAAAAGAATTATGGCAAAGGATATTAAAGAGCTATTAAATAACGACTCAGAAGAGCAAATACAAAGATTGCCTAAAGGTCATCGTGAACGTTTTGCAGATCTTTTAGAGAAAGAACTTCCAAAGAAAAAAGAGAAAAAATCTTTTATGCTATGGAAAGTTGCAGCTGCTATCGTCGTAATTTTTGGAGTTGGGATGGGTGTCTTTATGAATAATAAAGATGTTTCAGAGGATACTGTTGTTGATGTTCAGCAAAAGAAAGAGAATTCTGAAGATTCTAAAATTACGTTAGGAGATATCTCTCCAGATTTAAAAAAGGTAGAGCAATACTATGTAGCCAATATTAACTTAGAACTCGCTGATATCGATTTGACAGCAGCTAATAAAAAGCTGTTAGATGGTTATATGAATCGGCTTTCAGAATTAAATGATGCATATAATGAGTTAACCGTCGAGTTGAATAAAGTAGGTCCGAATAGTCAAACCATTGATGCGCTTATCAATAATTTACAATTACGTTTACAGTTACTATACCGATTAAAAGAAAAGATCAAAGAACTTAAAGAAACTGAAAATGAAAAATTCAATGACAAAAATGTATAGATGCTTTACATTTTTTATGCTTGTATCGTTTTGTATGCAAGCCCAAAAGCAAACTAAAAATTATAAAGAGTCTTTTGAAGTAAATAATGATGCTGTAGTGGAAGTTAATACAAGCTACGCCGATGTAACTTTTGAGACTTGGAATAAAAATAGAGTAGAAGTAGAAGCGACCATAGAAATAGAAGACGTCTCTAAAGAAGAAGCTGCCAAGTATTTTGAGGAATGGGGTTTTAAAGCTGTGGGAAATTCAAGTAAAGTTAAAATTACCACTGCAAATGGAGTTAGATGGTCGCAAGGAAATAATGTAATTGTATTGTCTGGGTTAAACGATATGGATTTTGATTTCCCAGATTCAATTCCAATGCCTCCGATGCCTCCAATGCCACCAATGCCTCCAATGGATTCAATGATGGTTATGGCTCCTATACCGCCAATGCCTCCGTTACCTATGGATTTTGAAAGTTTTTCTTTTGATTATGAGGCTTACAAAAAAGATGGTGATGCGTATTTAAAAGAATGGAAAAAACAATTTAATGAGAGTTTTAATGATGAGGTAAAAGCAAATTTAGAAGAATGGAAGAATAATGTTAAAGAGCGTCAAGTGGAGTGGCAATCTCATAAGAGAGAGATTATTGATGCTGAAAAAGAAGCTAGAAAAGCATCGGTAGAAGCAAGAAAAGCTATGCAAGAAGCTCGACAAGAAATTATTAAAATTAGAAGTAGCAGTAATTCAGGAAATGGAAATCAAGTTTTTTACTATAACTCTAATGAAGCGAACAATAATTTGAAAATAAAAAAGACTATTAAGATTAAGATTCCTAAAGGAGTTAAACTTGATATGGATGTTCGTCATGGAGAGGTAACCTTAGCAGAAAACACAACAAATATAAATGCAACCTTGTCTTATACAAGGTTGCATGCTTCAAGGGTAGATGGCGATAAATCGGTTATTAATGCTTCTTATTCTCCCATTTCTGTTGGAAATTGGAACCAAGGAGAACTTCATGTAAACTTTGTGGAGTCTGTAGATATAGCCCATGTAAGCAGTATAAAATTAGTTTCTAAATCTTCTAACGTAGCTATTCAGAATTTTTCAGGGGATGCTATAATTAATGGAAGTTTTGGAGCATTGGAAATTGCCCAAATAGCAGATGATTTTAATACACTTAATATCATATTAGATAATTCGGAAGCGGAGCTAACACTACCAAAATCGGCCTTCAATTTTTATAGTAACGCCTCTAATTCTATGGTGAAATACTCAAAAGCATTAATTTTAGATGTTTCTAAGAGGTATGATAATGAAGTGGCAAATGGATATTTTTCACAAAAAAATAGCAACAAAACGATTAATCTTGTTGCTACCTTTAGTGATGTTGTCCTAAAATAATTAATGAATATTATCTTTTAATAATTCAGGATATTTTTCTTGAAACCTTTTTAGCCTAGGAATCGATACATTACGGACGTATGGATTGTTAGGATTTCTTTTTTCATAATCTTGGTGATAATCTTCGGCTTTCCAGAATTTATCAAATGGAACTACCTGAGTAACAATAGGCTTTGAATAAATCTCTTTCTCCTCTAGTTGTTTTATATAACGTTCTATAATTTCCTTCTCTTTATCATTTTTATAAAAAGCAATCGATCTATATTGTGCGCCTCTATCTGGACCTTGTCTGTTATACTGCGTAGGGTCTTGAGACCCAAAGAATACACGGACTAAGGTTTCATAAGAAACTTCTGCGGGATCATAATATACCATTACTGCTTCAGCATGACTTGTTCTTCCTCCTCCAACTTCTTGATAGGTAGGATTATTTTCTGTACCTCCAGAATAACCAGAAACAGCTTCTTTAACTCCTTTTACACTTTCAAAAACAGCTTCTACACACCAAAAACACCCACTAGCAAAATATGCGGTCTCATATTCTGATAAATCTTGAATAGGTTTTTCAAATTCTACTTTGGCAGTTTCATCTGTTGTTTTAGAAGCTTCTTTTTTTGTAGAAGATTGACAACTTATGGTAAATAGACATAAAAAAAGTAAGGAATTTAGTTTTATAAGTTTCATAAAATTATTTTTCTAGTTAGTCTAAAATTAACCAAATTCCTTACTTTATGCTTGTAAAATGTTACTAATCTAAATTTTTAGATAAAGTAAATCCAACAAATAAACCAATTCCAGCCAGAGTGAAGATTGTTCCAGGGAAAGCTACTTCTGCATCTACATTAAAATTGTTGTGTAATACTCCTGCTAAAAATATCCCTACACCAACTCCTATTAATAATAAAGAAGTATTAAGGATTAATATTTTCCATACAGGGGCAGTTCTCCTTTTATTAGAACTATAAAATATAGAAGCATCAGCTCCTTTCTCTATTAAAGATAAACGCTCTTTGTGTCTTGCAGTAATAAATAAATAAATAACCCCGAATATTGCTCCAAAAATAATTGCAACTATAATTACTCCTTCCATAATTTATGTTTTTTAGTTTATTGTTTGCTATTATGACGTACGTTTAAATAATTCGGTTACAAATATTTTTAATAAAGATGAATTATCTTGTAACCAATAGTGAGACAGCAACGTCTTATGTGTGAATGACTAGCCAAAAAGATAAAGAATATATAAAGCGTGTTTTAGAAGGAAACACCAATGCTTTTTCTTATTTTGTAGATACGTATCAAGATTTAGCTTTTACAGTGGCTATACGTATCTTAAAAAATAGGGAGGAAGCTGAAGATGTTGTACAAGATGCTTTTATAAAGTGTTATCATTCTCTAAGATCTTTTAAAGGAGATTCTAAATTTTCCACTTGGCTGTATAGAATTGTATACCATAGCGCATTAGATAAGTGTCGTAAAAATGATAGAAATGTAGCAACTATTGTGATAGAGGAAGCGTCTTATAAGCAACTTGATGAGGTTGATAATGCTTTGGATATGTTAGAATCTAAAGAGCGCATAAAAGTTATTAAAGATGCTTTGGGAAAATTAGATACTGAAGAGCAAACAATAATTACGTTGTATTACTTTGATGACCTCTCTATAAAAGAAATAGCAGCGATTGTTGATATTTCTGCTGATAATGTGAAAATTAAACTTTTTAGAGCCAGAAAAAAGCTTTTTAAAATATTAAAAAATAAGTCAGAATTAAATATAAATCTATGAGTACGAACGAAGAGCATAAATTAGACGAACTTACTCGAAGACTTGTTCATGAAGTTGGTAAAGAGCGACCTTCAGTGAGCTTAAAGCTGAATATAATGGAGACTTTAAATGCACAATCAAAAGTTATTCGCTTTAAATCCTTAATTTCTAATAAAGCTAAAGTAGCTGTTTTTGTATTATTAGTAGGAATTATTGTGTTGTCTACTTTTTTACCTAGTGATGATATAATAGAGCCAGCCGTAAATGAGTTATCATCTTATATAGATTTATTATCAATCAAATTACCAAATACTTTTATTTACGGAATCTTAGCAGTAGGGAGCTTAATAATAGTTCAAATACCTATCTTAAAAAAACGTTTGGATAAGAATTAAGGACTTTGTATTTCTTTAAATGTTATAATATAGGTAACCCCATCACCTAGGGACGTTGTTTTATCGAGGGTTCCTCTTAATTGTCTGGTTAAGTTTTTTATAAGTTTAAGTCCCATAGAGTTTTTAGCATTACAGTGTAGCTCTGTATCATAACCTATTCCATTGTCTTTTAAAGTAAGTTCGTAAAATGTAGGGTCATTTTTCTCTATTTGGATCGAAATAGATCCTTCATCAGTATTAATAAAGGCATGTTTTAGAGAATTAGTAACGAATTCACTAATAATTAACCCCAATGGAATAGCAGTTTCAATGTTGAATTTAATATTTATAATATCAATATTAAATTTTATATCCTTATCGCTTTTGTTTATCGACTTCAATAGAAACCCTCCAAGCTGTGTTACATAATCTTTATATTCTATTTTAGAAAGATCTTCTTTAGCATAAAGCATTTCGTGTACAATAGCCATAGATAAAACTCTGTTGTGACTACTGGTTAACATAGCTTTTGTTTCTAAATTATCTGTGTTTCTAGCTTGCATATTTAATAGGCTAGAAATGGTTTGTAAATTATTCTTTACACGGTGATGAATTTCTTTTAATAAGACTTCATTTTCATTATTCTTTTTTTCAATTTCTCTTTTTGAAATGTATAGGTTGTTATAGTTGGTAAGTAATATTTTTCCAAAGATTCCTCCCAAAATATAAACACTAAATAAAATGCCAATCAAGCTATAAGAATCTTGTGATTTTGCAGGGACTACGTTTCTAAAAGTGAAGTGAAACACGTCGTGGAAATATATGAATAGAATAAAAAGGATAATTACAAAAAGATGAAGCCTACCATAATTTTGAGTGGAAATATAACCTGCAAAAACAATTAAAGCCAAAACAAAAGTAAAAGGACTATTAATTCCACCGCTGTATAGCGTAACAATTGCAGCAGATAAAATACCGATGCATGAAGTAAAAAGAAAGGTGTAAATAAGCTTTTTGTGTTTGTAAAATAAAAGCGTGTTGAGAATATTTAACACGCCATAAATAACAAAAGTGTGTGGAATTATTTCTTTTATGTCAAGAAGATAATAGCATAGCGGAGCCAAGCATATCATCAGAATAGAAGAAAAATAATTCGCATTTAGAATTAGCTTAGCCTTTTCCTTATATCTGTCTGTAGGTAAAGTAGTAGATTGGTTCATATTTAAAAGCTCCTTGGAGCTAAGATTTAGCAATAAGGAGTTGTATTATAGTTTCATAATTTCTTATCTAAGGTATTATATTTTGAGAATATATTACAAAGTGTAAAGAATAATATTCTTACATCAGAAATAATTTAAGTTGACTAAAGAATATTTATATGCTATCTATACGTGTTTAATTTTCGTTTACCTCTATCCAGTAATTATTGGGATCTTTAAGGTAAATCTGTCGAACTCCATCGGCTCTACTATTTGTTGTATTTGGTTCTCCTGGCCAGTTTTCGAAGTAAATATTGTTGTTTTTTAAATGCTTTATAAAACCATCTAAATCTTTGGTATGGAGTGCAAAGTGAACCCCTTTTACATCTGGAACATTATGTTTAGAATCTTCTATAACATGTAATGAAGTGTTGCCTCCCATGGAAAACCAACGGATATGAGATTTTCCAGTTTTATTTTCAATCTCCTCTAGTCCCATAATATTCAAATAGAAGTTAGAACTTTCTGTGAGGTCTTTAACTAAAATGGCATGATGGTCAAAGCTTAATTTAAAAGTTTGAGCGTTTGTTTTTGTGGTCATAAATAATAATACTAAAATTATAAGTGCGATTGGTTTAAATGACTTTTTCATCTTAATTGGCGGTTATTTGGTGTTATTTTTTTGTGTGTTGTATAATTGTCTTCCTAATTCGGCTAAAAAAGGAATTCCAACTTCATCATATTCATAAATGCCATCATTGTAAATTTTATTTTTATTTACATGAATTGTAGCAGTAACAATGAATTCAATATCATTTTTAGTATCATGAATGTAAGAACAATCAGTAAGGTAACCGTATGCAAAACCTACCTTATTGTAGATTTTAATATGTTCTGGGATAGCAGTTTTTTTGTCTCCATACATGAATAATTTCACATAGCTATCATAATATTCTTTAGGATCGTAGCCTTGGTCTTTAGGTAAAGTAGACATCGACTTTAATAGAAATTCTCTATCGGTGTTACTTAATGAAAATTGTTTTTCTGCTGAAAAAGATTCAGGGAAAATTACACGTTTCATTATATCGTGTAAACTATTTATTGGGAGGTAATTTTTTAAAGAAAAATCCATTGGTTGATTAATAATAGAGTCTCCTTCTGTATATCCTATTCCTTTTTGAATATTATTTAGGTCTAGTTTTTTTATAGCAGAATTTTTAGTCCCAGGGACTTTTATTATAGAATCTTCAGTATTAAAAATAAGAGGTTTTGTATCGAGTTCATAAGCATTATCAGTAGATAAACGATGACTTATTCTTACTGGACTAATGCCCTTTTCATGAAGTGATTTGTTAATGTAGTCTTTACCGAGATATTCAAAAAGACGATTGTAGGCGTCATTATCACTTACAGCAAAAATTTTATTTATTTCTTTTTCAAATGTTGTTTCTACAGAATCGCCTTCAACAGAAAAAGGTGTTTTAATATTTAATCGATTGTCTCTATTTAGCTTTTCTAAGGTTAAAACGGCTATAGGGAATTTTACAGAACTGGCAGGATAGAAGTAATTAGAATCGTTTACTCTAAACTTATAATCTGTAAATTCAACATTGTCTTCTTTCCGATTAATAGTGCTAAATAATATCTGAACTTCATATGCATCAGCGCTATCAACTACTTTTTTTATTAGCGGGTTATCAGATTTAAGAACAGTTTTTAATGGATCTTCAGTTTTGTATTTTTTATCTCCACAAGATATTATTAGAGAGGCAAAAAGTAATAAAATAAATGAGTTTAAGTAGGTTTTCATAAGTTGTAGGTAGGTTTTAATTATAGCTTAGCTTTTTTCAGCATCGTATTCTTGCCATTTTTTATCTTTATAAATGTCATCACCAAAATATTTAGCAATCTTTAAGAAACCATCAGGCTTTTGGTATCCAGGAACTGGCGATAAAATCTCTTGTTTAGCGTTTAAAAATATTACAGTAGGGAAACTCATTTTTCCTTGTAATAATGCTGCTGCCAATTCATGGTAACCACGTTTCCCTTGGGGGATGTATTTAAAGGTTTTGTTTTTGTAAACAATCTCCTCTTTTCCTTCAGCATCCATTTTTATCATATAAAAATGTTCCATCATATACGATGCAACTTTAGGGTTATTAAAGGTGTCTTTGTCCATTTTTTTACACCAACCACACCAGTCAGTATATACATCTACAAATAGCTTTTTAGGGTTTTTATCGGTATTGGCTTTTTCTACTGCTTCACTCCAAGAAAGCCATTCGATTTCTTGAGCTTGTGTAGTAAAGGTAAATAGTAGGGTCGTAAAAAGGAGGATCGTTTCTTTCATTTTTATGCTTGTTGTGTTTCAGTAGCTCAGACGTTTTTATATAAGTAAGCTTACAATATGAGTGAGCCATCATTCGTAAAGATACTAAAATAACCTTTTAATGAAAGAAGTTGTTCTTATTGAAAAATGGGCAAAAAAAAGCTCGGCATTTCTGCCGAGCTTTTTTTTTGAATTTATCTGTTAAGCTTCTTTTACAAGCTCTTTTTTATTAAGTTCTGGAATGTTAGGCTCCACAAGGTTGTTTATAAGGTCGTTAAAGTTTTCTCCCTTACGAATCAAATGAGCTTTGCCATTGTGCCATAAAACCTCTGGTGGTCTAAATCTGGAGTTGTAGTTGCTTGCCATTGAGAAACAGTATGCTCCTGCATTTTTAAAGCAAAGTATATCACCCTCAGAAATTTCATTAATACGTCTGTTGCTACCAAAAGTATCTGTTTCACAGATGTAACCAACAATAGAGTAGAAGCGTTCTTTCCCTTTTGGTTTAGATATGTTTATAATTCTATGGTAAGAATTATAAAGCATAGGTCTAATTAAATGGTTAAATCCAGAATCGATTCCTGCAAAAACAGTAGACGTAGTTTGTTTAACAACATTTACTTTCGCTAAGAAAAAACCAGCTTCACTAACTAGGAATTTCCCAGGCTCGAATGCTAAAGTTAAATCACGCCCAAACTCCTTACAGAATTTATTAAAACGAGTTGTTAGTTTTTTACCTAACTCTTCAACATTCGTTTCAATATCACCTTCTTTGTAAGGAACTTTAAATCCGCTACCAAAATCTATAAACTCAAGGTCATGGAAATTCTTGGCAGTTTCAAATAAGATTTCAGAAGCGTAAAGAAAAACTTCAATATCTAAGATATCACTTCCTGTATGCATATGAATACCGTTTACTCGCATCCCAGTATTTTCTACAATTCTCAAGATATGTGGTATCTGATGTATGCTTATTCCGAATTTAGAATCGATATGTCCCACAGAAATATTAGAATTTCCTCCTGCCATAACATGAGGATTGATTCTGATACAAACTGGAATATTAGGATTACGAGTTCCAAATTGTTCTAAGATCGAAAGATTGTCTATGTTTATTTGTACTCCAAGTTTGGCAACTTCTTCAATTTCTTCAAGAGAAACCCCATTAGGAGTAAATATAATATCTTCAGGTTTAAAATCTGCCATTAATCCTAGCTGTACTTCTTGTAATGAAACAGTATCTAAACCGCTTCCTAAAGAATTCATTAGCTTAAGGATGGCAACATTAGATAACGCCTTAACTGCATAGTTCAGCTTTAAATGTTTTACATTTTTAAAAGCAGAAGTAAGCCTTTGGTATTGGGAGGTTATTTTTTCTGAGTCATACACGTATACCGGACTGCCAAATTCTTTGGCTACATTTAAAAGGTCGCTATTATTCATACTACAATATATATTAGAGGACAAAATTATAAAAGTGATCCCTGATTAAAAATATTTTTCACTAAATAAATAAAAATAAAACACATTGTTATATTTATAACTTTCCTCTTGCTGGTTAAATTATAAATGGAATTATTTTTTTGTAAAATTAATAAATCTGCAATTATAACACATATTTATAGATGAAAGAATCCAATACATTGTAAAATGTATACTGTGCTTATTTTAAGTCTATTATGTTATTCTGTTCTCTCTTGTCTTTATAAGTATATAAATGTATACATTGTAAATAAGGGTTAATTGGTATGAAATAGGAGCTTAATCAGTATAAAATGTTATCATTTTTAAAAAAATAAATCTAGATTGGGTTTATTAAACTCCATTTGTTACTTTTGTTCAGCTTTAAATTATACAACGTATCGTTATGAATTTACACGAATATCAAGGAAAAGAAATATTAGCAAGTTTTGGAGTGCGCATACAGCGTGGAGTCGTAGCACAGAATCCTGAAGAGGCTGTAGCTGCTGCAAAACAATTAACTGAAGAAACCGGAACTGGATGGCACGTAATAAAAGCACAGGTTCATGCCGGTGGACGTGGAAAAGGAGGTGGAGTTAAGCTTGCTAAAAACCTTAAAGAAGTTGAAGAAATAGCTGGAAATATTATTGGAATGGACTTAGTAACTCCTCAAACAAGTAAAGAGGGGAAAAGAGTACACCAAGTTTTAGTAGCTGAAGATGTTTATTATCCTGGAGAGAGTGAAACTTCTGAGTTTTACATGTCGGTATTGTTAGATAGAAGTAAAGGGAAGAATATGATCATGTATTCTACTGAAGGAGGAATGGATATTGAAGAGGTAGCAGATAAAACGCCACATTTAATTTTCCATGAAGAGATTGATCCTGCTACAGGGTTATTACCTTTCCAAGCTCGTAGAATTGCTTTTAACTTAGGTTTAAGCGGAACAGCTTTTAAAGAGATGACAAAATTTGTTACTGCTTTATACAAGGCTTACGAATCTTCTGACTCTTCATTGTTTGAAATTAACCCAGTATTGAAGACTTCTGATGATAAAATTATGGCTGTAGATGCGAAAGTATCTATAGATGATAATGCATTGTACCGTCATAAAGACTATGAGGCAATGAGAGATCTTAGAGAAGAAGATCCAATTGAGGTAGAAGCAAAAGAAGCTGGACTTAACTTTGTAAACCTAGACGGAAATGTTGGGTGTATGGTTAACGGTGCAGGTCTTGCAATGGCAACTATGGACTTAATTAAAATGGCTGGAGGAGAACCTGCTAACTTTTTAGATGTTGGTGGTACTGCAGATGCTAAAAGAGTAGAAACTGCTTTTAGAATCATTTTAAAAGATCCTAATGTAAAAGCTATCTTAGTAAATATCTTTGGAGGTATTGTACGTTGTGATCGTGTTGCTCAAGGTATTGTTGATGCATATAAAAACATGGGAGACGCAATTCAAGTGCCAATCATTGTACGTTTACAAGGAACAAATGCAGAGATCGCTAAAGAATTAATTGATAATTCTGGTCTTGCTGTAGAATCAGCTATCGAGTTTAAAGAAGCTGCAGATAAAGTACAAGCTGTTTTATCGTAAGGTTTTTAAAATATATATAACGCTAAGCCTTGACATTGTCGGGGCTTTTTGTTTTTAAATTGTAAAGCTAGTTTCGTTTTCTTTTCATCTGTTAAGCGAACGTTATCCAGAAACTCATTTCATGTCAAAATATGGGTCTGTTAATTTAAACGACTTATTTTTGCTTTTATAGTAAGTATTACACAATTTTTTTTCATCCTATTTATATAATTTGCTGAAGTATTGAAAGCTTCATTTTAATAATATTTTCTTATCTTTTTATAGAAATCTCTCTAGACCTTGTTTTTATTACTACTGACGTATTTAATGCATATGTCTATTTATAAATCTTCATTATTACCACAATGTTACCTTATTTAAGAGTTAGTTAACTATCTATTTTATAGTGTTTTATATTGTTTTCTCGTTGTACTTTTGACATGTAATCAAAAAACAAAAAGCATTATGAGAAATTTCAAATTAGCATTAATTCTAGCATTACTAGCAGTATCGAATATTGTTATGGCTAGCAACAACGATCCGAAACCAACAAACAGCGAAGTTTCTAAACAACTATCTCTAATATTAGGAACTCCATCCTTTAGAGTTTCTGATAATGATATGTTGGCAAAAGTTCATTTTATGGTGAATAAAAAAAGTGAGCTAATTGTACTCACTGTAACTGCAGAAAATGAAATGGTAGAAGATTATATTAAAAGTAGAATGAACTACAAGAAGATTAATAATTCTTCTCTTAAAGCTGGTGAAGAGTATCTAATAGATGTAAGAATTGTTGCAAAATAGTCCATTATCTTCTTCACATATGTAAAAAAGCTTCCGAGAAATCGGAAGCTTTTCTTTTTATCAATAGGTCAAGCCTTTGGATATTATAGCTTTTTAAACTCTCTTTCGATATCCTCTCTTGTTTTTCCGGTTTTTTCTTGAATGCGACCTAGCATTTCATCAAATTTACCTTCAACATAAGTTAGGTCATCATCTGTGAGTTCACCGTATTGTTGTTTAACTTTACCTTTTATTTGATTCCATTTTCCTTTTAACTCTTGATTGTTCATAATATTAATATTTTTAATTAATAATTAGTACATTAAAGTTCTGACTATTAACAGGAATAATATCACAAAGAGATGGTAATTTTGTCTTAAAGAATGTTATTTTTTATGGATGATTAATTCATTATACCTAATGAATGTCCAAATTATAGATGAAGACCGCATTCAGTTTTAGGACTATTGTTCCAACGTCCGCTTCTATCATCTCCAGGAACTGTACAATGTTTACATCCAATCGAATTATATCCCTTTGATACTAATGGATGGAATGGAAGTGTGTGTTCCTTAATGTATAGATCTCTTTCTTGTTTACTAATATCTAACAGTGGGTAGAATTTCAATATTTCACCTCTCATTTCAAAAATATCCAGCGTAGACCTGTGGTCGCTTTGCCATTCCATCAATCCGGAAACCCATACATTGTATTTCTTTTTTATAAGATCTAGTGGTTTAACTTTATTAATACTACAACAGAACTCAGGGTTTTTCTTATAGGTTTCATCACGTACTGTAAATTCATACTCTTCTTGCAATGCACTTATAGAAGAAACATTGAGATCATATAGCTTCGTTAGTTTTTCCTTATAAGCTAATGTTTCTGGAAAATGATATCCAGTGTCAATAAAATAAACTCGTTGATCTTTATTCACTTCGGAAAAAAGATGTAATAAAAAAGCTGAAGTGGCAGCAAATGAACTTGTAAGCATTACTTCCTCTTCGGAAAAATCGTTATACAATTCAGCTACTCGCTCATGTATATTAAGAGGTTTATATTTTTTATTTAAAGACTGAATCTCATTTTCAGTATACACTCTTTTTTCTGTTGAAATCATAAAAGTCTATTTATTCGATAGAGTATTGCTTTTAATGGCGCAATATACTTATTTTAATCGTTTTTCACTTCATATTATGTTGTTTCTCATCGAAAATTAAGATTATTTTAATTATTCAATTAGAATAATTACTATTTTAGGGTTATATATCAACTCAATATCGTCCCAACAAAATGAGTGAGAAAGAACAAAAACTTAGCCTGCTTTCCGAAATGATAGCTTTAGTTGAAGCAGATCATTTGGTCACCGAAAGAGAGTATAATTTTATTTATACTATAGCAAAACATATGGATGTAGAAAAAGAGGAGTTAGATGCTTTGTTTGTTAGTAATAAGGCAAAATACATTCCGCCATCTCCAGAATCTGAAAGAATTCTTCAGTTTCATCGTTTGGTTTTATTAATGAATATCGATAAGGAAAAGCATCCAAATGAAATTCAACGTTTAAAAGAATTTGGAGTTCGAATGGGTTTAAGTCCCTTCGCGATAGATCGCGTATTACAAATAGTAGATAATTATCCTAATGGAATAGTTCCGCCAGATGTATTAATCTCCATTTTTAAAACATATTATAATTAGGCTTCCTTTATATCTATATTAAAGAAATCCAAATGCTTGCTTAATGTTTCTTTATCTCTGTTGTTGGTTAGGTTATTATTAGCCTCGTCAACAAGAGTTCTAACTTCATTAAGGATAGATTTTTTATAGTTTTCATCTGCACATTCTTGGAAGTGTAAAAACCTAAACATAACCATAAGTTTCTGAATAATTATAATATCATGTTTACAATATAATCTTATAGAAGCCATTACATTGTAAAGTAACTCCTCAAAGCTTATCGAAGCTTGATAAATAAGAAGTTTTTTACCTTTAGAATGGATGCTTGTATCTTCTTTTTTCATTCTTATAGCAAAAAGCTCCGTCAGATAATCAATTGCATTTAGTGCAGTTCCGGGGTCGTTTATACCTGGAGACATTGCTTTCACTGTAATTTCTGTAATTTGTTTGAAAGCTAATACATAATTGTTTTCTATTAGTTCTCCCTTAGCGAAGATAAAAGTGCTCAAGATATCTTTTACGGTTTCTTCGTCTAGTTCTTTTTCAGTAGAAAATAATGGAACTCCATGTAGTACAAAATTTCCTTTAGCAACCAATATTTTAAATTTAGTATCTTTTTCTTCGGCAATGCCTAATAAAGCATCCATTGCTATATTTTGAAAATATCCAGATCTATTTGAGTTGTAAGAATGCCATTCTGTAGTGTCTGGAAATTTATCCTTATACGTTTTTTGGTCGTTTACAATAGCTAGCAGTCGATTTTTAGAAGTTCTAAAAATTCCTTCCAAAATATTATTTATCTGTATGGATTGTGAGATTGAATGAATAAAGTAAACAAATGCAGCGAGACAGAAAACGGTAAGAATAATGCTTATTAAAACGGAGAAACCGGGTATTTTATCTTTGTCTGCAGTTGGTTCTATAGAAACCAATATAAATATGCAATACAATAAAGTTGCTAAGTAAGTTCCTAATACTAATTGATGTTTTCTATTAGAAATAAGACCTGGTAAAATTCTTGGCGAAAAATTATTGGAGGCCTGATTCAATAATACCATTACCATGGAGAAGCTAAAAACCATCAAAGAAATAAGTCCGCCTATAAATACACTTAATAGAGACCTTGCTGTTTCTTCGTTGTCTAAAACTAGCATAGGTAGGTTTTCTCTTAAGTATTTTGAAACTCCTAAACTCTCTAAATATATCATGGTGAAAGCAAATAAGCATCCAACAATTGCGATTAGCGTAGGGTAGAAGGCAATCTGACTTTCTATGGTGTCTAGAAAAGTTTTGAGTTTTCTGAATAGTAACTTCATTAAGGCTTGTTTTTCTATTTTAAAAATAAAGTATTCGCTTTAATTGACAGTTCTTTTTTTAAATATTGAAGCAAAATAAGTAAAACAAGACAAAAAGTCATTGTTTAAATGTTGAATAATGACTTTTTGTCATTTAAATATAATTGGAATTGATTTTGTTCTAAGGCTAGCAACGATTATTAAAATTAAAAGTTTAATTAAAAAAATATATAATTATGAGCTTAGTAAAAAGAAACAATGTAGTTTATCCATCATTTTTTGATGAAGTATTTAATCCTGATTGGTTCGGGGGAATTGAAAATAAAAAGTCATTTGTACCTCCTGTAAATATTAAAGAAAATGATAACGGATTTTCTTTAGAATTAGCAGTTCCAGGGATGAAAAAAGACGATTTTAAAGTAGAGATAGATAAAAATGTATTAACTGTTTCTGCTGAAGTAAAAAATGAAAAAGAGGCTTCTAAGGAAAATGAAGTTTATAGTAGAAAAGAATTTAGCTTCTCTTCATTTAAAAGAGTATTTACATTACCAGATACTGTAAACAGTGACGAGATAAATGCTACTTATGAAGCAGGAGTGTTGACCTTAGCGTTACCTAAAAAAGAAGAAGCCTTACCAAAACCAAAAAGGCTTATCGATATCGCATAATACATATTGATAGTTTTTTCATAATGTTTAAGTTGGTTAGTTAGTTAAAAGCGCCTCGATTTTATCGAGGCGCTTTTTTGTTTAGACATAGAGAAGTAAATAAAAAATTACTTTTCTATCAAATGTATTCTTGATTGATTTACAATAATTTCCATTAGGATTTCAAAATAGGTTTTACCAAAACCTTGTTCTAATTCTGTTATCTTTTCTTGAATGAAATCGGTATTGTAAATAGTGGGCTCTTTTAGTTTATTTTTATAAAATTCTAGCGTAGTTTCTATACCTAAATCAGATTTGTTTTTACTGATGTTTTTCCAAATCAAATCAATATCTTCATCAGAGCTTAGAGACCCAAAACCACCATATAGTAAATCGTTAAAAGCATCGAGGCTTTCCGAAATTTCCCAATCTTCGGAACTCATAAACAACCGATTTATTTCTTTGTAAAAAGATTTAATATCATGAATGTTATCTCCTTGTATCGTAAATTGCTTTGACATTTTTATTCTTAAACCCTTTCTTGTAAACTTTTTATTTCATCACGCAACTTTGCAGCTTCCATGAAATCTAGCTCTTTGGCTGCCTTTTCCATGGATTTACGTTTTTCGCGAATTATTTTTTCAATTTTCTCTTTCGGTAAGTAATCCAATTCAGGTTCTGCAGCTTGTTTAGCAGCTTCCTTTTCTAATTGATAAGTAGAAACAGAATTTTTACCCAAAGCACTATCGAGGCTTTTATTCAGAGCGGTAGGCGTAAGATTGTGTTTGGTGTTATAATTTATTTGCTTTTCACGTCTGTAATTGGTCTCATCAATCGTTTTTTGCATGCTAGCTGTGATTTTATCACCATACATTATAGCACGACCGTTAAGATTACGAGCAGCACGTCCAACGGTTTGCGTTAAAGCACGATTACTTCTTAAAAAACCTTCTTTATCAGCATCTAAAATAGCTACTAAAGATACTTCAGGTAAATCGAGTCCTTCTCTTAAAAGGTTGACACCAATTAGAACATCAAAGATTCCTTTTCTTAAATCCTGCATAATTTCTACTCGTTCCAATGTATCGACATCACTATGTATGTATCGACAACGAACTTGAATACGACTTAAGTATTTAGTGAGTTCTTCTGCCATTCTTTTGGTAAGTGTTGTAACCAAAACACGTTCGTCTTTTTCTACTCGGAGATGAATCTCTTCAATTAAATCATCAATTTGATTTTCACTTGGGCGTACTTCAATAATAGGGTCTAAAAGCCCAGTTGGTCTTATAACTTGTTCTACATAAACGCCATTACTCAGTTGTAATTCATAATCCGCAGGGGTTGCACTTACATATAAAACCTGATTTTGAAGGGCTTCAAATTCTTCAAATTTTAATGGTCTGTTATCCATTGCAGCAGGCAGCCTAAATCCATACTCTACTAAATTCTCTTTTCTACTTCTGTCTCCTCCATACATAGCATGTACTTGTGGAATGGTAACATGACTTTCATCTATAACCATTAAATAATCATCTGGGAAATAATCTAGTAAACAGAAAGGTCTAGTTCCTGGTTGCCTTCCATCAAGATAACGAGAGTAATTTTCAATACCACTACAATATCCTAATTCGCGAATCATTTCTAAATCAAAATTAGTACGCTCTTCCAAACGTTTTGCCTCTAAAGGTTTTCCAACTTCTCTAAAATAATCTACTTGCTTTACCATGTCATCTTGAATTTGATGAATGGCATTTTGTAACACATCGGGGGAGGTTACAAACATATTGGCAGGATAGATATTTAAACGATCATATTTTTCTAATACTTTATTTGTGTTAGGATCAAAAGCTTCAATTTCTTCAATTTCATCCCCAAAAAAGTGAATTCTAAATGCATCATCAGCATAGCTAGGAAAAACATCAACAACATCTCCTTTTACTCGAAAACTACCATGTGTAAATTCTGCAGTAGTACGAGCGTATAAGCTCTGTACCAATCTATGTAAAAGCTTAGTCCGAGAAATCACTTGGTCTTTTTCAATAGAAATTACATTCTTCTGAAACTCCACAGGATTACCAATACCATACAAACAGGAAACAGAAGCAACCACCAGCACATCTCTTCGACCAGAAAGTAATGAAGAAGTAGCGCTTAATCGGAGCTTCTCGATTTCATCATTAATAGAAAGGTCTTTTTCAATATAGGTTCCAGTAACAGGAATGTACGCTTCAGGCTGATAATAATCGTAATAAGAAACAAAGTATTCTACTGCATTATCAGGGAAAAATTGTTTGAATTCCGAATATAATTGAGCAGCTAAAGTTTTATTATGAGCTAAAACTAAAGTTGGCTTCTGAACCGTTTCAATAACATTGGCAACGGTAAAAGTTTTACCCGAACCTGTAACTCCCAGAAGTGTTTGGTACTTCTCGTTAGTGTCTATTCCAGATACCAATTCTTTAATAGCATTGGGTTGATCACCTGTAGGTTTATAGTCTGATTTTATGTTGAATCGCATCTTACAAATTTAACAAACATTACTATAGAAAGTTGTTTATGTTATGTGAAAGTTTTTTTAATATACATTCTCCCTTTTTACTATTGTTATTTCGTAAATTAGAGGAATTAGAACAGTAAATCACAAGGGGTTATGACTATTATAGATGTAAAACGAAAATTGGACAGTAGTAAGAGTCCAGTTGCGCAATCGCTTCATCAAAATACACATTTTAAAGTGTTGGTTTTGGGGTTTAAGAAGGATATGGTTTTAAAAGAACATAAAGCGCATAGAATTTCAAAGTTAACAGTTTTAGAAGGAGCTGTAAAGTATGTCGAGGAGGGAAGAACGATTATACTAAATCAATATGAGGAGTTTGATATTCCAGTTGAAGTTACACATTCTGTAGTTGCAATAGAGGATAGTTTGTGCTTACTTTCTCAAGAATAATACAGTTTACAAAACACATTTTTTAGTTGGAATAGCTTTTAACTATTCGTCTTTTTGTATATATTATCCCAATGGACTTATTTAATTTAGCACCCCAAAGTGAACGCAATCTTTTACCTAATGATGGGGAAGTTTTTTATTACGGGACTTTGTTTAGTAGGAAAGAAGCAAATGCTTATTATGAGCAGCTGTTAGAGGAGATCCAATGGAGAAATGATGAGGCTATTATTTTTGGTAAACTTATTGTTACAAAGCGAAAAGTGGCATGGTATGGAGATAAACCCTTTGATTATACCTATTCAAAAACTACAAAATCTGCCCTTCCTTGGACGGAAACATTATTAGAACTCAAGGAAAAAGTTGAGGCAACCACTGGAGAAACATTTAACTCTTGTTTATTAAACCTATATCATGATGGGAGTGAGGGTATGGCTTGGCATAGCGATGGAGAGACAGCTCTTAAAAAAAATGGATCTATTGGATCATTAAGCTTTGGTGCTGAGCGTAAGTTTTCTTTTAAACATAAAAGCAGCAAGGAGAAAATCGATGTTTTCTTAGAAAATGGGAGTTTGTTAGAAATGAAAGGAACTACACAAACATATTGGCTACATCGGCTTCCTCCTACAAAACTAAAAATGAAACCAAGAGTGAATCTAACCTTTAGAACGATAGATGAAAAAGAATGATGTATGTTTTTCGTTCAAAATATAGGGTGTTTTTTATAAGTTGGTTTAAAGAATGTAATAGAAGTGAGAATTTTCAATTTTCGTTTATAACTTTCATTTGGAATACTTTTTACTTCACTAACAAAATGTATATTTGCGGCCACCTAAAACGATTGCGTAATGGAGTGTATTAGTGTTTTCGATATGTTAAAGATTGGAGTGGGACCATCTAGTTCCCACACCTTAGGACCGTGGAGAGCTGGAGAGCGATGGATTTCAGAATTGAAGGAAGACGGTTTATTTGATAAAGTGGTAGCCGTAAAAGTTCATGTGTATGGGTCTCTTTCATTAACAGGGAAAGGGCATGCTACAGATCTTGCAATTTTATTAGGTCTTACTGGAGCAGATCCAGAGTATATTCCTATCGAAGATATTGATGGTATTGTTAATACGATAAAGACTGAAAATCGTTTGGATTTAAATGGTGAAAAGAAACTTGATTTTAATTTCAAAGAGGGAATTATTTTTCACAGAGATTTTCTTCCTTTTCACGCAAACGGACTTACTTTCGAAGCAGAACTAATTACAGGAGAGTCGGTACAAGAAACGTATTATTCTATTGGTGGAGGATTTGTTGTAAAAGAAGAGTTGATTCACGCAAAGGAGAATTTAGAAACTTTAAAGTCATTCCCTTTTCCAACACAAAAGGGAACAGAGCTTTTAGCATATTGTCTTCAAGAAAACTCAAGTATTTCTGAAATTGTTTTGGCAAACGAACGTTCTTTACGCTCTGATGAAGAGATAGATCGTGAGTTGCACCGTATTTGGAATACCATGCTTGAATGTATGTATACAGGCTGTCATACTGAAGGAAATCTTCCTGGCGGTCTTAATGTTCGTAGAAGAGCTTATGATACGCATAAAAAATTAATAGGAGATATAAAGTATAATACCCCTCAAGAATGGTTGGAATCTATTCGTCATACGGAGGTTAAATTCCGCCAAATTCTAAAATGGGTAAGTTGTTTTGCAATTGCTGTAAATGAAGTAAATGCAGCTTTAGGGAGAGTTGTAACAGCACCAACAAATGGTAGTGCAGGAGTAATTCCTTCAGTTTTAATGTATTATATGGTGATCGAAAATCATGAAGCT
Source organism: Joostella atrarenae (assembly GCF_021764745.1). Lineage (GTDB taxonomy): Bacteria > Bacteroidota > Bacteroidia > Flavobacteriales > Flavobacteriaceae > Galbibacter > Galbibacter atrarenae. The sequence goes on from NZ_JAETXX010000005.1 coordinate 116,421, forward strand.
GGATTTGATGAAATAAAAAAGTTCTTATTAGTTGCAGGAGAAATAGGAAGTATCTTTAAAAAGGGAGCTACAATTTCAGCAGCAATGGGTGGATGTCAGGCAGAAATTGGGGTTTCATCAGCAATGGCTGCAGGAGCGCTAACGGAACTTCTTGGAGGAAGTCCAGATCAAGTTTTAGTGGCAGCAGAAATAGCAATGGAGCATCACTTAGGACTAACATGCGACCCTATTGCAGGGCTTGTTCAAGTGCCTTGCATTGAGCGTAATTCTATGGGGGCCATAAAGGCTATTAATGCGGCAGAATTAGCTTTAGAAACTGATCCGAAGAACGTAAAAGTGCCTTTGGATAAAGTGGTAAATACTATGTGGGAAACTGCAAAAGATATGAATTCTAAATATAAAGAGACTTCAGAAGGTGGCTTGGCTGTAGGAGTGAATTTAAGTGATTGTTAATTAAAAGACCTTATCGTTTTAAGGAGAAGTGGCCTTTAAAATCACGACCATCTTCTAATTTTACTCGAAACCAATAATCAGAGGCGGGTAGTGGAGTTCCATTAAATGTGCCGTCCCAACCTTTACTCAATGGGTTCAGTTGTTTAACAAGCTTTCCATATCTATCATAAATAAATACAAGTGATTTCGATTGGGTAGATGAATTGATGCCATAAATTTTCCAATAGTCATTTTGCATATCATTATTTGGGGTGAAAAACTTATCGTAACCAATCACAGAAATGGTTTTAGAAACAATTCCGCAGCCATTTTTATCTTGGACATAAATAGTAGAAAACCCCTTAGGAACATCTTCAAAAATATTACTTACTTGGAAGGGGCCAGAGGGATTGTCTATTGCATATAAATAATCGCCCTCGCCTTCAACAAAAACAGTGACTTTATTGTTGCCATGAATATCATTTATTTCAGGTTCTGGTCTAAAAGTTGCTATGTTAGAAGCGTTGATTGTAAAAACTTCAGAATTTGAACATTCATTTTTTATGCCTCCAGAAGTGTTATAGTATATGCTTGTTAAAACAAGTTTGTAATTACCTGTTGAAGTGATTACTATATTTTGATTATTCCCAATAGTAGTTTCAGTTCCATTGTTGTTAATTTTTATCCATTCATATTTATCAAAACCCGATTCTGCGGATATTCTAGCTGTTGGATTGTTAAGGCATAACTTAGGAAGAGGATCGGGGAGATTTACTAGAGGTTTTTTACTTACAATTAGATCAAACTTTTTTACCTCTTGACATTTATTGTTGTCTTCAATTCTAACAAAAATTGCTTTATCAGTCGACGTAATTAAATCGTTATTGATTTTGTTGAGTTCTAAAGAGGCATCATTTCGTGTACTATAAAAAGCAATGTCTAAATTCTTAAAGTAGGTTTCTTTAACATCTTTTAAATTAAAGGTTCCCTCAGGATTAATGTTGTTTTCATCATTTTCGCAAGTATAAAAAGGACCTATTTCATTAAGACTAGCTAGTGTAGGTGTAACTTCTAGTTTTATTTCTCCAAAGTCATTACAGCCATTTTTGTTTACTATTTTCGTATAGATAATTGTTTTATCAGTTCTAAAATCATTAGGATTTATAATGTAATTATCTGAATTCCTATCGGCAATAGATTTGTAATAGTAAACTAGAATATCTGAGTTGCCGTTGGTTATTTCATTTTCAGCTTGTGTTAGATTAAAGTTTGTAATTCCATCGGTTGAATTATTATCTAGATCACATTGCACTAAAGTGGTGTTAGTAGCTGTAGGATTTTTATATGCTGAAATTTTAAAACTTGTAACGTCAAAGCAACCATTAACATTGGTTACCCTGCTATAAATTGTTTTTTCTTCTTCTGAAAGGGTCTGATTAGAAGCAATCGGATTAATGTTATCGTAAGCGTCACTTTCCGAAGAATAGAATGTTATAGTGTTATTGATGTTTGAGTTAATAGATGATGAATAATTGTTGAGGTTAAATACATTTGTTCCGCTATTATTACAAATAGTATCATCTTTAATTTTTGCTGCGGTTGGAGTTGGAGGGAAAGGTGATTTTCCAGTTGTAGCGCTTCCTGTCCATTCAATATTAAAACTACTATCACCATAATGGCGTTCAATCATAATATAATAAAACTCTCCTGCGGTAACATCGAGCCATTTAACAAAGCTGTTTCCGTCATTACCAGGACCTTCGGAAGTTTCTATAGAACTACCATTCATCCCAGTCATATTTGTTGTGAGTCCTGCTTGGAGCGGATTTGTAGTTGAACATCGAATTGCTTGGCCTAAGCTCCCACATGCTTTATTTGCGCCAAATACAAAAAAATCATAGTCAACAGATAGGTCAGGGTTCTGAGGCTTAAGATTAAAGCCAAGTGTTCCTGTACTAGAAATATTAATTTTTATCCAAATGCTATTTGTCTCTCTTCCGCTGCAAATATCATTTGGTTTAAAGTCAGTAGAGCCATTTCCTATAGCATTAGAAGAAATGGAGCCATCTCCGCAAACAGTTATTGCATTAACGCAATCATTTGGGAGCGGAGATAGTGTTTGTACTGAACTAAATTCTACAAAAGAAAGTAGTAAAAGTATAGGTAGGTAATATTTTAGGGCTGGCATTTAGTATTTGTTTACAAGTCTCTCTTTTTTAGAAGTTTAAATGATAGGTAAATAAAGATGAATGTCCATAATAAAACAATTAATACCGTGTACCAATGCACAGCATAATCTTTACTTAGAGGTTCTCCCATTTGGTTGGCTACAGATTGTACAGCCCCAAGTCTGCTAAAAGGCTCTGGGATAAGGTTACTCATTGCATTTAATGGTAAAAATTGTGTTATCAAACTCGTAGTTTCTCCATCAGTTTGCCAACGAACAAGTCCAAATAGAAGACCTTCTATAACTTGCCATAAAATTAGGAAACCTAATGCAAATGCAGATCTTTTTACTAAAATCCCTAAGAATAAACAGAAGGAGAAAAAACCAAGAAGTTTTACAAAGAAAGCAAATAGGTATTCTAAGTCAGAAAAAATAATACTTAGCTCATTATAATCAGAGTAACAAAGCCCCAATATTAGAGATATTATAAAAATAAATATCGTAGAGACGATTGAAAAAACAACTACAGTAAGGAACTTAGAGAGAATGAATTCTTTTTTACTAAGTCCGTCAATAAGATTCTGTTTTATTGTTTTGTTACTGTATTCGTTCGACATCATCGATACAATAACAATCGCTAGAAATAGCTTAAAGAAGGCGGCAATATAAGTGTTGAAATGCCAGATATATGGGAAATTAAAAATCCCTTGATCTGCTAATTGGAAATTAACCTCACCGATATCAAATTTTACAGTAGCAAAAAGGGCAATAAAGGTTAGTAAAACAAAATATGCAATAATTAAAAACTTGCTTGCGCGGTTATTCCAGAGTTTTATAAATTCTATTTGAAGTAGTCTTTTCATCAGTGAGATTAATTTTTTGTTAGGGTTAGGAATTGCTCTTCTAAACTTTCTTTTCTTTTTACCAAATGGGAAAGTACAATTCCATTTTCGAACATGAATTTATTAAATGTAGTAGCATCCATAGGCTCTTTTAGAAATGCTGTAATAAGTCCATTTTCAGTTTTTATAGAACCAAAAGCAGGGTTATTATTTAATAAATCGATGAGAGCTTTTTCGTTTTCAGCCTTCAATTCAAAGAATCCGTGGCTAGCAATCATTTCATCTACACGGCCTGCATATAATTTTATTCCTTTTCTAAGAATGATTACATGTGAACATACTTTTTCTACTTCGTCTAATAAATGGGAGGCCAAAAGGATTGTAGTTCCCATGGCAGCTATTTTTTTTATAATCTCCCTTATCTGATGAATTCCTTGTGGATCTAATCCGTTTGTAGGCTCATCTAGAATTAATATTTCAGGATCGTTTAATAATGCAGAAGCAATTGCAAGGCGTTGCTTCATCCCTAAAGAATATGTCTTGAAATTACTGTCTTTACGATCTAAAAGTCCAACGAGTTCTAGTTTTTCCTCGATCTTATCTTCAGGAACTTCCTTTATCTTACATACCAATTTGAGGTTTTGGATAGCCGTCATGTAAGGATAAAAATTAGGACGCTCAATAATAGCGCCTACTTTTTTTAGTGCTTGGTGTGTAGATACATTTCCTTCAAACCAAGAGAATTCTCCCGCAGTTTTATTAACTACATTAAGCACAATACCTAGAGTGGTAGACTTCCCACTTCCATTAGGACCTAGAATACCGTATACGTTTCCCTTTTCAATAGTAAAAGAAAGATCGTTCACAGCAGTCAAAAGATCAAATTTCTTGGTAAGATTATTTACAGTAAGAATAGTTTCCAAATTTTTCTTTTTTCGAGTTGATTCTATTAACTTGACGAATTCTGAATAGAATTGTTACAATAATATAGATTAAATTTGATTAAATTAGAAGAAAAAGGATATGAGTGAAAAATTAATGTCGAAGAAAAAACCTTCTTATCCGGTGAGCGAGCGTTTACTAACCTATTTGGAGCGTTATAGCAGAACCACTAAGATTCCTATTTCTTATGATGATTTATTACGCTTTTCAGGTTCCGTAGTAGTTTATGACGAAGATGATAATGATACGTTATGGATTCGTGTTTACTATTCTGAATTTGAAAGACCGGAGATAGATTACCATTTGAAGCAGGTGTATACATTGATTTTTTCTGATGGTAATGAAGATACTTTTCAATATTTAAATATCGATGCTATTGATTTCTGTACCTTCGGAAATTCGCAACCTTTTCGTATAAAAGTACGTAATGTTTTAAATGATAATTATACGTATATATATGTGAAAAAGGCAGATGCCTCTCGTGTTTATGGCTTAGAGTTAGAGCATATATTATCCCCAAATAGAATGAATTTTGCAGTATATGACGATACTCTTATTGAGGAGCATATTTCTGGAATTCCTGGAGATGAATTTATTAAAAACTCATTACCTCAATGTACAGATATTCAAAAAAGTCAAATAGCAAAAGAGTTTGTTAAGTTTAATGAGCGCTGTATGATACGCTTGTTGGGAGATATGCGTTCTTATAATTATGTGATTATTCCTGTTCATGATTTTGACAATGTGATTTTTAAAATCCGGGCTATTGATTTTGACCAACAGTGTTATGAAGGGAATTTTAAAGTGTATAAACCACAGTTTTTTAAAGAAAACTTTAAAATGGTAGAAATGGTGCAAGAGCGTTTAAAGCCAGCATCTATTGAGCAATATAAAAAAGAAGAGCGTTCGTTATTAGCAAAGCGAATTTTAACTACAAAAAAGCGATTAAAGGCATTGTTGCGTTGCATGATAAATGACCATATTACTACTCCTGAAAATTTGGAAGAGTTAAAAAATGAACTTTATAACTATACGTTGGATATGAAGTTTAAGAGATGTCGTTCAATGGGGCAAGTTGTAAGGGTTGCTTTAGAATTTGTACGAAGAAACTATGAAGATGTAAGTATGAAGCGATTGCTTCATGATTCTTAAATAAAAAGAGCTGCTTTCCTTTCGGAAGCAGCTCTCAAAGATTAATGAAGGGAAATTTTATTTATGAATGGTAATAACGCTCGTTGATTATTTTTCCATTTTTCCATTGTGTTCTATTAACTTGTTCAAATTTATGATGTTCACCATCTTTTGTTTTGAACTCCATTATAGCTTCGTAATAAGAAATATCCCCTTGTACTGCAATGTTTTTAATTTCATAACGGATAAACTCAGAAACTGTTTCTAATAATTCTTTTTCAGCAATAATACATACTTCTTTACCTATTTTAGGATCGTTATTTGCTTCTTGAAGCACAACATCGTCATCTAAGTATTTATCCATTGCCGTTAGGAATTCTCCTTTTCCAAGTAAAGATTCTAGTTCATTTAAAGCATTCTTAATTTCAGTTTCGTGATTGTTGCTTGTAGTACTCATAATTTTATATTTTTTTGGTTACTTATTAATTAGTTGAATTTTCCTGCTTCTACAACAGGGAAGTCTATTTCTGTATCTGCAATATGGTTTACATAATTTGTAAGTGTATTTGCAACTACATTTAAAACTACTTCAAGAACGTCTTCGTCTGTATATCCTGCGTCTTTAAAGGTTTTTAAGTCGGCATCAGAAACAACTCCTTTATTTTCAGTAACTTTTTTTGTAAACTGAAGTAACGCTTCAATCTTAGCATCTTCAGAAGTTCCTTTTCTGTTTTTATTTATTTCTTCAGCAGTTAAACCATGTCCAGATCCGATTTTTGAATGTGCTGATAAACAGTAATCACAATTATTGGTTTCTGCAATAGTAAGCGCTAATTGTTCTCTTACTTTGTGCTTAAAATTTCCTTTTTCGGTTAAACTACCTAGTGTTAAGTAAGTTTCTAATGTTGCAGGAGAGTTTCCTAATACCTTTAATAGATTAGGAACAAATCCTAATTTTTTCTGCACAGCATCAAATAATTCTTTTGATTTTCCTGTTGTAGTTTCTGGGTTTAATGTTTTGATTCTAGTACTCATAATATTTTGTTTTAATGATTTATATATATTCTATTTTATTGTTTTTTGTTTGATACAAAGATGAAGGATATAGTGAGGCTGATAAATGGACAAAAGTTCCTTACGCTTGTACTTTTGTAATTGTTGAGGTTTGTGTATTAATTGCCAATCCAGATAGCGCTAATAGTAATGCAATGTGTATCATTATATTCATCCAGTTTCCAGAAGGGATATGAACTATTATTAAGGCCATTAACATTATAAATGCTAGGAAAGTGTAGGAGTAAAATATTTTTTTATTGATAACCAGTAATATACCAGCAATTAATTCTAAAAAAGCCAATACTCCAGATAGCATAATAGCTCCGCTTTCTCCTAAAAATGATAATCCGTTATTCATTAATAAAGCGGCCATATTTTCTAGACCTACTCCTCCCATAAAACCTTCGATGAATTTTTCGATCCCTCCCCATATAAATAATAAACCGAATCCTAATTGAATTAAATAATTTCCTGTTTTCATAACTTGATAATTTTAGTTGTTATAATTTGATGGTACAAAGATGTGATCTTTACAGTGTTGAAAAAATGGACAAAGGTTCCTAGCACATGCACATGTGGTGTTTATGAGATTGAAGTGGAAAAAACAGAGTTTGAGTAGTATTTTTCTTTTAGCTGAATTATTAACAGCTTTAATTGGCATCTTTATTTCTGTATTGAAGAGGAGAAACAGTTAATGCCTTTTTGAAAAAGCGAGTAAAATACGCAGGATCATTAAAGCCTAGCATAAAAGCAATCTCCTTAACGGAGTTGTTTGTATAGCTTAGTTGCCTTTTGGCTTCGAGGATAATTCTATTTTTAATAATGTCACTTGGAGTATCAAATCCTAACCTTTGAAAATGTTTGGTTAAAGATTTTGGAGAAATACCCAATCTATTAGCATATGAGGTAACGGTGTGTTCTTCTTTATAAAATTGCTCTACTAATAGGCTAAATTCTTTAAAAAGTACAGTTTCTTCATCTGTTTTTAAAGGAGTAATTTCTTTTTTTATTCTAACGGAATTAACAATAAACTGTTTTAAATACGCTTGTAAGAGATCGTATTGTCCTGTATTTTCACTTTTTAGTTCATCTAATAAGCTGTCGATTATAAACTGAAGCTTTTTATTCTCTTCTTCTGACGGACTTACAAAAGGTGTTTCGTATAGATTATTAAATAAAACACCATTACAAGAGACTTCTTTGTCGTGCGTTTGGATACAATAAAAATCTCTTTTAAAAGAGAGCTTATAAGCTGTTTTTATTTTTTCATTATCAACACTGAATATTTGACCAGGAGAAAGAAAGAAAATCACACTTTTATCTATAGCGTACGTTTTGAAATCTATATTGTAGTCGGCCTTACCTTCTTTGATCCAATAGATGGTATATGTATTTAGTTGACCAGATTCATTTATGAGGCAAGCTTTGTCGAAGTCAACAATGCTTATATTGAAAATATCATTAAAACCATATGTTATAATATCTTGTACAGCCACTTTCCGTTTTTTGGTAGTCAATTAATCTGATGACTATCAAAAGTAAAGAAAATTTTAATCGATTATAGTTTAATCGAATAATAATGTAGAATATAAGTAGTGATAAGGTTGGAGATTTTTTCGGCTTATGTTTGAGGTTGTTACGTTCTCAAAATATAGTGAATAAAAAAAAGCCTGGCGGAGCCACCACCAGGCTTCGTAACCCTAGGGTTACACTTAGAACGAGTAAACGGCTAATTTTAAATTTCTTTAGTCTTTAAAGACTTTTATTCTTTGGCTATTTATTTTATTAATCGTTTAGGGATTATTTTATTATAACCTAAGAATATTTTTGGTTGATTAGAAAGAATAAACTGCCGCTACTAAGAATGATGCTAGACTTCCAGTGGCTTCATCGTCATTATTTAAAAAGATGTCTTCAGAAGCACTATCAATTCTTAATTCTGGTTTTATAGTTAAATCACTTATTTTATAATTTCCTGTCAGTGTAAATTCAAAAACATCAGCATCGCTATCTGGAGCTAATCCGAAAACACCTACACCGCCATCAAATTCTTTAAAGTATTCCCCACGTAGTCCAATAGAGAATTTTTCAGAAGTGTCATATTGCGGATATAGTGCGAAACCGTAGAATCCAGAGTCATCAGTAGTATTATAAGTTGTATTTATTCCTAAGTAAAAAGCATCAGATAAATCAAATCCACCTGTATAATCTACTTGGAAAGTCTTTCCTGGTAATCCTGTCTGCGCTCCATAGATAAAGTTTAAATATTGACCTTTATATCCTAATTGAGCACCAGCTGTATAGCTTCCGTCTAAATTAATTTCTGTAAAGTCTGTACTGTTCATAACAGCTAACATTAAAGAGAAATCATCAGATAATGTAAAGTCTGCTTTAATTCCTGTATGTGAGAATGGTCCGTACGAGAACATATAAGAAGTTGAATAGTTGAAGTTACCTACAGGAGAGATTACTTCATACCCTAAAAATGTATTAAAGTTACCCATAGTAAGTCTTACTTTCTCGCTTACATTCCAGTATACGTATAATTGATTAACAATATTTGCAGATCCTGTAGATAAGAATACAGCGTCTTCCCCACGAGGTCCAAATACTAAATCGGCTACAAATCCTACCTTTTCACCTTCGTATGATGCTATTAGATTTGCCATTCCAAGGGCGAAACCGCTTCTATTGGCAAATGAAGTAGGAGGAGTGTTGAACATTCCGTCTTCATCAGCTTCATTAGTACCAGTAAAATTAGTTTTCCAATACACATCTGCAGAACCGCTAAAAGAGAACTTTTTGTCTTCTTGGGCAAATGTGCTAAAGCTAGCGAAAGATACTGCTAGGATAAATATATTTTTTACGATATTTGTTTTTGTAATCGCTTTCATAATTCTATAGTTAATAGTTGTTTGGTTTATGTGTTTAATGAATCAAATAATAATTGTTAGCTATGTGAAAGTGGGTGCAGAACGGAGCGTACCGCCAAATACCGCTCCGTTCATTTCCCTTAATTAAAAACTAACTAACTAACGATCTATAGTGAAATCTGGATATGCAGCACCATCGTGCTCATGCATATCTAATCCTTCTATTTCTTCTTCTTTTGTAACTCTTAATCCTAATGTTTTCTTCAGAATGAATAATACAATAAATGAGGTGATTAATGCCCATGCACCAATTCCTACAACTCCAATAGCTTGAACTCCAAGTTGACCGAATCCTCCTCCGTAAAGAAGTCCTCCATCAGTAGCGAAAACACCTACTAGTAAAGTTCCAAGAGCTCCACATACACCGTGTACAGAAATTGCTCCAACTGGATCATCTATTTTTAGAGTTTTATCAATAAATTCTATAGAGAAAACAACTGTTAAGCCAGAAAGGACACCAATAATAGCAGCGCCTCCAGGACTTACTGCAGCACATCCTGCCGTGATTCCAACAAGACCAGCCAAAGCACCGTTAAGAGTCATAGATACCTCTGGTTTTCCGTAGCGAATCCATGTTAGCGCTAGTGCAGTAACTGCACCTGCTGCTGCTGCAAGGTTTGTAGTGATGATAATTCCTGCTGCGTTGAATGAGCTTTCTCCGCTAATTGCTAACTCAGATCCAGCATTAAATCCAAACCATCCTAGCCAAAGGATAAATACTCCAAGTGCTCCAAACATCATATTGTGTCCTGGGATAGCATTTGATTTTCCTTCTGTATATTTTCCTATTCTTGGTCCTACTAGAATTGCTCCCACCAAAGCAGCCCATCCTCCAACGGAGTGTACAACTGTTGATCCAGCAAAATCTATAAAACCTAGTTTTGTTAACCATCCGTCTCCTTGCCAAACCCAATGGCCAGAGATAGGATAGATTAGTGTTGTCATTATTAAAGAAAAGATTACATATGTAGTAAACTTAGTTCTTTCTGCAACAGCTCCAGAAACTATGGTAGCTGCCGTTGCACAGAATACTGTTTGAAAGAATAAGTTGTGCATATCTTCTCTTACATTGTAGAATAATGAAGGAGTACCGATAAAGCTACCGATAGACTCTCCATACATTAATGTGTAACCAATAAACCAAAAAGCTAATGAACCTACAGCGAGATCCACAAAGTTTTTCATTACTATATTGATTACGTTTTTAGATCTTGTGAAACCAGATTCTACAAGTGTAAAACCTGATTGCATAAAAAACACGAGGATTCCCGCGATCATTATCCACATTATATCTAGAACTGCGTTCACTTCTATAACGTTTGTTTCCATAAAGAGTTTTTTTAATTAGTTTAGTTGGTTTATTTTAATGATTCTTTGCCTTTTTCTCTCGTTCTAATGCGATAGGCTTCTTCTACAGGAGATACTATAACTTTACCGTCACCAACATTTCCTGAATATGCTGATTTAAGGATTGCTTCAATCGTTCGTTCAGCAAATTCATCTGAAACAATGATTGATAAATACCGTCTTTGGATGTCGGCTGTACTGTAACTTACCCCACGATATACATGGCCTTTTTTCTCGTTACCTACTCCCGTAACATCCCAGTAACTAAAAAAGTTTACTTCTACTTGATGTAACGCATCTCTAACGTCATCAAATTTTGATTTACGAATAATGGCTTCAATTTTCTTCATATTTAAATGATTTGTTTGCTTAAAACTATGTTAAAAAATTGTTATGGGAAAAAAAATAGGGGGTATTCGTTTAATTTTTATTGAATTATTAATAACACCCCTATTAAAATTAGGGGTAAATATAATATTGATGTTATTTTTAAATTTTTAAACGCTTAATTTTTAGGGGCAATTAAAAAATGATGAAGTTTTAGTGTAGTTAATTCGGATTTTTTGAAATGAATTATAATTGCCACAAAGACTGAAGGTAATTCTTACTAAATAATAGTTTATGACTTTCTTCTTATACAATAGTTGTAGATGATTTTACTGCATTCAGAAGAAGAGGGGAGTTGAGAGAAAGGGTAACTTACTAAGGTGTGCTCGTAACAAGGGGAGAGATAGTTGTCATAATATTTTTGACAACAATCTGATAACAGCTTAATCGGATGATTATTTTATGAGTCATATAGAAGATGCTCAAAATTCTTGTAAATAATAAAGGAGTGATGTAATTATCACTCCTTATATATAGATGTTGTTATTTAGTTGATTGAATATCTAATATTGTTCAGTATTAATTACTGAAGATGTATTTACAGATGATAGTATTGGAATATAAACCTCAGTTAAATGATCAGCTGGATTAGGATATTCCTTTGAAGTTCTAATGTGTGTTTCAAATGGGTATTTAGTAGGATCTGGTTCTAGGTTTTGCTGTTTCATTGCTTCTCTAGCCTTGATCCATGTTTCATTAATGTTGCTATAATCACCTTTTAATACTGTTTTAAAATAGTTGCCTGGTTCAATAAAATCACATAGTATAGTGCTTCCAGGTGGTGTGCCTATTCTTTCTTTAATAGGAATACTAGCAGAAAAGATGGCAGTTTCGTTATTATCGTTCATCTGTTGAAATAAGATGAACTCATTTCCAGCTGCAGTTACATAACTATTTTCCATAAAAGATTTAATCTCAGGAAAAATTCTTTTAGTAGCAATATCAATTTCGTTTTGTTTGGCGCTAGCTGTTTGGTATAAGTAGTAGCCTCCTCCGTATGCAGTTTCTCCAATGATAGAAATACTGTATTTTTTCATGTCTGATATAATCAGGCTATCTAACTTTTGTAGTCCTCTATTAAAGTCTTTTGTTAAATCAGCTTCCATGTCGCCTTTTAGTAGAATCATAGCTTTCTCTGTAAAGCTGAGTTTTCCTTCCATCCCCCAAGTTACCACTGTTTCTTTTTGTTTTTCAACAGGAGAGAGTGTCCAGAAAATTTTTGAAGTAGATTCGTAAGGGGTTATAAAATTAATAGTTTGGTTTATGGAATCTTTTTTACTGTAATTGGTTTTAATAGTACCTTCTCCCATGGTCTCTCCATTCCAAGAATAAGATGCGTCTTGTCCTTTAGAGACTTCTCCAAAAGAAACAGAAGCATTTTTATCCTTTTCATGCCATGGACTCCATTTTGGCCATTCTTTTAAATCGTTAATGTAGTTGTATATTACTGGTTGAGGTGCTTGTATGGTAGCGTTTGTTGAAACCTTGTAATTGTCAGGTTGTATTGCTACATAGATAGCTACCCCTATAGCAGTTATAAGGAGTAAGAAGATAAGGTATTTTAAAATTCTCATAAAAAAGTGTATATGTTATACCCAATGTACAAAAAATGTACGTTTCTATAAAGATTTTTTAAATACATTAAATGTCAATAATTTTGGTGTATTATATGGCTTCTTTTAAAACCACTTCATGTTCGTTGCTAGAAACCTCTTTCTCAGCTTTTAAACCTTTACTATGTTGCGTATTGTAAATAGCAGCAGTTTTGGTTTTTGCTTTTGGAAGTTTATTAACACTGAATAATAATAGTACCACATTAATTATTAACAGGCTGAATAAGATTGTAAAGAAAATTATAACATAAAATCTCATATCGAGCACTAAAATTAACATTAAGGCGCTAAATATGAGGTTACTCTGTTTTAAATGTTAGTTTTTTGTTAAATACTTAATAAAAGCTATGCTAAATATGAAAATGATAAAAAATATAAGAACCCATATAGTGCCTTTATATTGTTTTTTATGTGTTTTGTTATCTCTTTTGTAGCTAATTATCATTATAATGACGAAAATAACAACAAATAATCCGGCAAACATTAGTTGACCACTGCTAAACATATATTTTTAATTTTCGGCAAAATTAATCAAATTAGCTGTAGTAAAAACCATTTATAAAAAACTTCTTTTTAAATAAAAATTAAACATATTCAATAGATGAAAAATAAATTAGCAGCAGTAGAGAAATTCCATAATGCATTCGGTTTAGGGGTTTCTGATGTTCTTAGAGCACAATTAGAAGATGAGAAAATAGCTTTACGTCATAATTTAATGGCAGAAGAAAATGATGAATATTTAGAGGCCGCCAAAAATAATGACTTAGTGGAAGTTGCAGATGCATTGGGGGATATGTTGTACATTCTTTGTGGAACAATTTTAGAACATGGAATGCAGCATGTAATCGAAGATGTGTTTAATGAAATTCAATTAAGTAACATGAGTAAGCTAGGAGCAGACGGCAAACCTATTTATAGGGAAGATGGAAAAGTTTTAAAAGGGCCAGATTATTTCAAGCCTGCTATAGCTAAAGTATTAGATCAGTAGCAAAAAAAGGCATTAAAAAAGTTGAAGAACTTTTTTAATGCCTTTTTTTTGAAAAATAAACTTCGTTTATTTTAAACTTTTACTCTCCATCCAAATTTATCTTCAACAGTATTATATTGAATATCCATAATGGCTTGTTTTATTTTTGCTGCATATGTGTTTTCTGTCTTAGGAAGCTCCCATTTGTCTCCTTTGTAGCCAAAACCAGCTATCGGATTTATAACTGCAGCTGTACCACTACCAAAGATCTCTTTAAGTTCTCCTTTGTTTACAGCCTCAATTATTTCGGACACTTTAATTGGACGAACTTCTACATCGATACCCATGTCTTCCGCCATAGTAATAACACTTCTTCTGGTAATACCATCCAAAATTCTATCACTAATAGGACAAGTAACGAGTTTATTTCCAATTCTAAAGAAGATATTCATAGTACCAGCTTCCTCTAAATACTCATGGTGCTCAGAATCTGTCCATATAATTTGTTGAAAACCTTCTTCGTTTGCAATACTTGTAGGGAAGAATTGCCCAGCGTAATTTCCTGCAGCTTTCGCAAATCCGAATCCGCCACTAGCAGCTCTACTGTAGTGATCAGCTATTTTTACTCTAACTTCACCGCCATAATAAGACTGTGCAGGAGAGCAAATAATCATGAATTTATATTTTTTTGCTGGTGAAGCAGATACACCTGGTTCTGTAGCAATTACAAAAGGACGGATGTATAAACTATTTCCAAATCCTTTTTTAATCCAATCCTTTTCTAGTTTTAGTAATTCTGTTAGTCCCTCAAAGAAATATTCTTTAGGGAATTCTGGCATTGCTAATCTATGAGAAGATTTATTGATACGATTAAAATTCTCTTCTGGTCTGAAAAGCCAAATATCATCGTGCTCATCTTTATATGCTTTCATTCCTTCAAAAACCGCTTGTCCGTAATGAAAAACTCTTGCAGAAGGATCTAGTGTAAGTGGTTGGTATGGAGTGATTTTAGGGGTTTGCCAAGCTCCATCTTCAAAATCACATACAAACATATGGTCAGTGAAAATATTTCCAAACACTAAGTTGTTAAAATCTACTTCATTAATTTTTGAAGTAGTTGCTTTCTCAATTTCAATTTTTGTAACTGTTTCCTTGCTCATAACTCATCTTTAATTCTGCTAAATTAGAAAATATTCTAGCAAAACATGTATTATTTAATGCAAAAATAAGTTATTTTGTGTTCACTTTACATTAAAAAATAATTGATATGAAAATAAAATTAATCGTCATAGTTCTAGCAGGTTTACTAGCTTCTTGTACAGGAAATAAACGCGATAACAATAAAGAGATTGCAGAAAACTATAATGTTTATGGAGATACTATTATGTTGAATAATAGTATCGATACGGAACAACTCCTTAGTAAATATCATTCTATAGAAGTAGGAGATTCTACTACAGTTGTAGTTAAAGCGGAAGTTGTGGAGGTCTGCCAGAAGAAAGGATGTTGGATGAAACTCGATTTACCAGATGGAGAGTTGGCAATGGTGAAATTTAAAGATTATGGTTTTTTTGTTCCTAAAGATATCGCTGGAAAAGAAGTAATTTTAAAAGGGAATGCTTTTGTAGATGAAGTTTCTGTAAGTGATCTAAAACATTATGCTCAAGATGCTGGGAAGACAGAAGAGGAAATTGCGGCGATAACAGCTCCAGAGCGTACCTTTGCCTTTGAAGCAAATGGGGTGCTACTAAAAAAATAGATTTGAAGAGAAAAATAATACAAACTTCCGACGGTTCGTCTACCATATATATTGAAGAGTTAGATGAACATTATCATTCCAAACACGGAGCAATCCAAGAGGCTTACCACGTATTTATAAAAAGTGGTTTTTATCCATTTCTGAAAGAAAATAGCAGTACTGAACTCTCTATACTTGAGATTGGATTCGGAACAGGACTTAATAGCTTCATAACCTTTATTGAAGCAGAGAAAACAGGTGTGAGAGTTACTTATGACGGAGTAGAAGCTTATCCTGTGTCTTTAGAAGAGGTGAAGCACCTTAATTATGTAGCAGAGCTTAAAGCTATAAACAAGGCTGATGTTTTTGATAAGATGCATCAGATAACTTGGGGGGATTATCATGAGTTATCAGAGTCTTTTCAGTTAAAAAAGAGAAAGATATTCTTTAATGAGATTTCAGATAAAAATATTTTTGATATCATTTATTTTGATGCTTTTGGAGCTCGCGTACAACCAGAATTATGGGAAGTATCTATTTTTAAAAAAATGTATGACGCTTTAAAAAGTAATGGAATGTTAGTTACTTATGCCGCAAAAGGTAGCGTTCGTAGAGCGATGCAAGAAGTTGGTTTTGAAGTAGAAAGACTTCCGGGGCCTCCTGGTAAGCGAGAAATGTTAAGGGCTGTTAAGAGAGGATAAGAAAATTCTTTAAATACGTTAAAAACTTATAACTAGAGTGTTAAAGGTAAATTAATTACTGCTAGCTGATAGATTAATTTCCCTATTTTTATCAAAAATCAAGGTATGAGGATTTTAATTGCAGGGGCGACAGGTTTAATAGGAGAGGAAATTGTGCGCGTATGCCATAATAGGAAATATGCTGTAAATTATCTTTCTACTAGCAAATCTAAGATTGAGAATAGAGAAAATTATAAAGGCTTTTATTGGAATCCCAGTAAAGGGAAAATTGATTTGACTTGTTTTGAAGGTGTTGATGCTATAATTAATTTAGCTGGCGTTAGTATTTCTAAGCGCTGGACACCTATGAATAAAAAGAAAATATTAAATAGCAGGGTAGATTCACTTCAATTACTCAACGATTCATTATCCAAAATAGATCATAATATTAAATCTATAGTTTCTGCTTCTGCAATAGGTATTTACCCAGATTCTTATACCAATTACTACGAAGAGGATACTACTACAATAGACGATTCTTTTTTAGGGGAAGTAGTTTCTAAATGGGAAGCTGCTGCCGACCAATTAAAAGTTCATGAGGTTCCAGTAGCAAAAATTCGAACAGGGTTAGTTTTATCCTCGGATGGAGGAGCTTTACCAAAAATGGCAAAGCCTATTCGTTATTATGCGGGAACCGTTTTTGGAAGTGGAGAGCAATGGCAAAGTTGGATTCATGTTTCTGATATTGCTAGGATTTATCTACATGTAATAGAAAACAGGTTAGAGGGCGTTTATAATGGCGTAGCTCCAAATCCAGTAACTAATACGAAACTAACACACGAAATAGCTAGTGTTTATAATAAACCAATAGTGTTGCCAAATGCTCCAAAGGCATTGTTGAAATTGGCTCTAGGGGAAATGGCTTATATTTTATACGCGAGTCAGCGGGTAAGTTCTAAGAAAATTGAAGAATCAGGTTATAATTTTAACTTCTCTAATGTTTGTTTGGCACTTAAAGATATTATAAATGAAAAAAGCCAATTCCGTGAAGAATTGGCCTCATAAGCTTTAATTTTTTCTGAAATAAATTATGCTTTATTAGCTTTTATAGAAACTTTTAGTTCTATATCATCATTGATAAACTTATCTCCTAAATCTCCAAAAACAGATTTTGAACCATAGTTTACTTCCCATTGTGTTCTGTCAATAGTAAAAGCTTCACTAGCTAATAATATTGTATCTCCATTTTCTGTTAGCGTAACAGGAATAGAAATATTTCTTTTAATCCCCTTAACAGCTAAATTTCCTTTTATAAAAGTTTTCCCATTATTAACTTCAGTTCCTGTAATTTCGAAATAAGCAGTAGGGTGATCTTTTACATTAAAGAAATGATCTTCCTTACCTTCAACAGTTCCTTTTAAATGCGCTTCTAGGTTTTCTTTTTTGTCACCTTCAAGATCAGTAACAGTAATAGAATTCATGTCTATTAAAAAGTTCCCACTTTCTACAGCACCATCCTTTACAGCAATAACACCAGACTCAATAGCTATTGTTCCTGTATGTTCTCCTGTAGGTTTAGCTCCTTTCCAATCGATAGTACTTTCAGCAGGAATAGCTTTAAATTTAGTAGCCGTAGCGCTTACTTCTTTAGCAGCTTCCGCTTCAGATGGAGTTGTTTCGTTTTTCTTGTCATCTTTACAAGCTGTAAAAATTGTAAGACATGCTATCAATGAGATTGATAAGATATTCTTTTTCATTTGAATTATTTTTTTTGATTAGTCTTCAAAAATATAAATAACCTCGGATAACTATATTAAATATTTAATAATTTTTTTTGGTGACATTTTGACATTTTAGAATAAATGGCAATACTTTTGCCTCCTGTTATTGAGTTTAAAGAAAGTTAGGAAAATAGTGTCTTGACAGATAGTGTTTTCAATAAAATATACAGGCAGATAGCTGTCAATAAAAACAACAAACGTATGTCTAAGGAAGAAGAAAAAAATAAAGAGGTAGCTGCAGAAGAGAATATGGCAACAGAGCAAACAGCAGAAGAAACTACTGAAACTGTTGAAGAAGTTAGCAACGAAGAGAAGTTAGAGAACGATTTGGCAGTAGAAAAAGATAAATTTTTACGCCTATTTGCTGAGTTTGAAAATTACAAAAGACGTACATCTAAAGAGCGTGTTGAGTTATTTAAAACTGCGGGTCAGGATATTATGGTTTCAATGTTACCAGTATTAGATGATTTTGATCGTGCATTGAATGAGATTTCTAAAACGGAAGATAAAGAGCTTTTTAAAGGAGTAGAACTTATAAATAATAAGTTAAGAAATACATTGCAAGGCAAAGGATTAGAGGCGGTTGAAGCTAAAGCAGGAGATGTTTTTGATGCAGATTTGCATGAAGCTATTACGCAAATACCAGCGCCATCAGACGATTTAAAAGGAAAAATAGTAGACGTTATCGAAAAGGGATATAAACTTGGAGAGAGAGTAATTCGTCATCCAAAAGTTATTGTCGGACAATAAACTTGTAGACGTTTTGTCATAACAAGAAAATCAAAGAATTTTTATATTCTAGAGACCAATTTTTAAGTCTTAATTAAATAAAAATAAATAAATCGAAGGGAATACCTTTCTAAGATATTTACATGAAGGAAGATTATTACGAAATACTAGGAATTGATAAGAATGCATCGGCTGCAGAGATAAAGAAAGCATATCGTAAGAAGGCCATACAGTATCACCCTGATAAAAATCCAGGAGATACTGAGGCGGAAGGTATGTTTAAAAAAGCTGCAGAAGCATATGAGGTTTTAAGTGACCCTAATAAAAAACAGCGTTATGACCAATATGGGCATGCTGCTTTTGATGGTGCTGGTGGTTTTGGTGGCGGTAGTGGCCATATGAACATGGATGATATTTTTAGTCAGTTTGGAGATATTTTTGGCGGTGCCTTTGGCGGCGGCGGTGGCGGATTCAGCGGTTTTGGTGGATTCGGTGGCGGTGGCGGAAGAGCTAGAGTTAAAGGTAGCAACCTCCGTATTCGTGTGAAGCTTACTTTGGAAGAAATAGCCAAAGGTGTTGAGAAAAAAGTAAAAGTTAAGAGAAAAATCCAATCTAAGGATGTAACTTATAAAACATGTCCTACATGTAACGGTAGCGGGCAAATGATGCGTGTTACGAATACTATTTTAGGGCGTATGCAAACAGCTACTACTTGTAATTCTTGTGGTGGAGCAGGAGAAGTAATCGATAAACGATCTTCTGAAGCAGATGCTCAAGGACTTGTGGTAAAAGAGGAAACAGTTTCTATAAAAATACCACCAGGAGTTGTTGAAGGTATGCAGCTTAAAGTAACTGGTAAAGGGAATGAAGCTCCAGGAAACAATGGAATGCCAGGTGATTTATTAGTTGCCATTGAAGAGTTGGTGCATGATACACTTAAAAGAGAAGGGGATAACCTTCATTATGATCTATATGTGAGTATTGCAGAGGCTGTGTTAGGAACTTCTAAAGAAATAGATACCGTATCTGGTAAAGTGCGTATAAAACTTGAGGAAGGAATTCAGTCAGGGAAAATTTTACGCCTTAAAGGAAAAGGTATTTCTAGTATAAATGGTTATGGCCAAGGTGATCTTTTAGTGCATATTAACGTATGGACACCAAAAACACTGAATAAAGAACAAAGAGAATTTTTTGAAAAAATGGTAGGAGATGATAATTTTTCTCCTAATCCAGAGAAAAGTGATAAATCGTTTTTTGAAAAAGTAAAAGATATGTTTTCATAATTTAACTTTTGTGTTATATAAAAAAATATATCTTTGTGAAGACACTAGTTCTAACCTAGTGTCAATTTTTTCTTTTTCATAGCAATTTTTTCCCATCCTTGATATTTTTTTAAGGGTGGGTTTTTATTTAAGAGATATGATAAACTATAATTGCGTTTGGCTTTTATAGTATATCAATATCCAATATATTTGGAAAAATCAATTTATATATGGCGAATCTATTAGTTGCTCAGAATGTTTCCAAGAGTTTTGGAGCTTATAAAGCACTAAATAATGTTTCTTTAGAGATTCCTGAAGGAACTATTTTCGGACTCCTAGGCCCTAATGGGGCTGGTAAAACTACTTTTATAAGAATCATCAATCAAATAACATATCCAGATGTAGGGAAAGTTATTTTTAATGGTGAAGATTTAAAACCAGAACATGTTAAAATGATCGGGTATTTGCCAGAAGAACGTGGACTTTATAAGAGTATGAAGGTAGGAGAGCAAGCATTATATTTAGCTCAACTTAAGGGAATGAGTAAGAGTGATGCGCAGAAGAAGCTTAAATATTGGTTTGAGCGTCTCGAAATTGGCGATTGGTGGAATAAAAAAGTGCAAGAACTATCAAAAGGGATGGCACAAAAGATTCAATTCGTTGTTACAGTACTTCATGAGCCTAAACTCTTAATTTTTGATGAGCCTTTTAGTGGATTCGATCCTATAAATGCAAATCTTATTAAAGATGAAATTCTACGTTTAAAGGAAAATGGATCTACAGTTATTTTTTCTACACACCGAATGGAATCCGTAGAAGAATTATGTGATCATATAGCATTAATAAATAAGTCGAATAAAATTCTCGACGGGAAGCTAATAGATATAAAACGCGAGTTTAGAAATGGAACTTATGAAGTTGGTATAGAAACCAATCAACCGGAAGTTTTAAGACAAACGTTAGAGGCGAAGCATATAATTACCAAGGCTCAATTTAAATCTTTAGGAAACGAGTTGCAGTTAAGAATTCAGCTTACAGATGGAAATACAGCCAACGATCTTCTTTTATATCTCACTACTCAAGGTACAGTAACACATTTTGTAGAGGTAATACCAACAGCAAACGAAATTTTTATTGAAACGGTAAAACGTAATTAAATGGATAAATTATTACTTATAATTAAGCGCGAATATATGGCGAAAGTAAGAAACAAGTCTTTTATTGTTCTTACTGTTTTAAGTCCTATTATTATCGTTGCAATGATTGCTTTAGTGGTTTATTTAGCTAAAGTAAACGCAGATGAAAAGAGAGTAATTGCTGTTTTAGATGAAAGCCCATATTTTAGTCACCAGTTTACGGAAGGTGTAGAGGCTTCTTATATCGATTTTGCTAATATTTCTTTGGATAAAGCTATAGACTCTGTAAATGCAGCAGGCTATTATGGATTATTACATATTCCTGAAGGGGAAGAAATAGATAAAGTAGCTCAAAAGATTCAGTTTTACACTAAAGAGTCGCCAAGCCTTGATATTCTTGGCAGTATAGAAGGGAAAATAGAACATAAAGTTCGTGAGCATAAGTTAGCGGAATTAAACATTTCTCCAGAAGTATTAAAAGATTTGGAGAATAATTATGAGATGAGTATCGTAAACTTTAGTGGCGAGAAAAATCTAAAGGGTATAAGCGAACTTAAAGTTTTTATTGGCGGTGGTTTTGGATACTTAATAATGATGTTTATTATTATTTATGGAGCCTTTGTCATGAGAAGTGTAATTGAGGAAAAAACTACTAGAATTATAGAGGTAATAATATCTTCGGTACGTCCTTTTCAATTAATGCTAGGTAAAATTTTGGGTACTTCTTTGGCGGGAATTACTCAATTTGTAATTTGGATTATTTCTGCGGGTGTCTTAACATATGTGGTATTATCATTTATGGGAATAGAGATTGATGCGATGCATTATAAAGCAAATATCTCTCCTGAAGCCATGCAGACACTTAATGAAGCTGCGGGTTCTCAAGATACTATTCAATTATATGTAAATGAACTGGTGAAAATCCCATGGGGAACATTGATTATAAGCTTTTTATTATATTTCTCTTTAGGATACTTAATTTATAGCTCTATTTATGCTGCAATAGGAGCTGCTGTAGATAATGAAACAGATACACAGCAATTCATGTTCCCAGTAATTACACCTTTAATGTTAGGTATTTATGTAGGTTTTTTCTCGGTATTTGAGAATCCAAATGGTCCTATAGCCGTCGCCTTTTCTTTATTTCCTCTAACATCTCCAATAGTTATGATGATGCGTTTACCAAATGGGGTTGGTGGAGCTGGAGTGCCATGGTGGCAACTTATTACGTCTATTTTATTTTTAATTATTACCTTTCTATTAATAGTATGGCTAGCTGCTAAGATTTATAGAGTAGGTATTTTAATGTATGGAAAAAAACCTAGTTATAAAGAAATTTATAAATGGTTAAAATATAAATAGATAATATTCTATATTGCATCTAGTTTTGGAACATTAATTGAGATGAAAGAAATTATAAGCAGTATAATCAGCAATATAAAGGAATTCTTTTCTTATCCCTTGTATAAAGGGGATAGCTCTACTATAACAATAGGAACCATTTTAGCTATTGTTTTTAGTTGTGTCTTAGCATATTATTTGTTAAAACTTATAAGAAAGCTTGTAACAGATAAACTCCCTTTGGATGATAAAAGAAAATTTGTAAGCATTTTTAAGTTTACAAATTATATAGTTTACATTCTAGTTGTTATTACGGTGTTAAATTCTTCGGGGGTCGATTTAACTGTGCTTTTAACAGCTTCAGCAGCTTTATTTGTAGGTTTAGGGTTTGCATTACAAAATTTATTTCAAGATATTATTTCAGGAATATTAATCATTTTGGATCAATCGCTTCACGTTGGTGATGTTATAGAGATAAATGGAAAAGTAGGAAAAGTTCTAGATATTAAATTAAGAACTACGCGTGCAATAACCAGAGATGATAAAGTAATTATTATTCCAAATCATATATTTTTAGCTGAAGTTGTATATAACTTCACACAAAACCATAAAACTACCAGAGAAACAGTTACCGTTGGAGTAGCTTATGGAAGTGACACAAGACTTGTAGAAAAGTTGTTGCTGCAAAGTGTTGCCGAGCAAACGGGAGTTTTAAAAAGTCCTAAGCCTACAGTGGTTTTTAAAGACTTTGGAGATTCTGCATTGATATTTGATGTCAATTTTTTTATAAACGACAGTTTTTCAGACCCAAGAATTAAAAGCGAAGTACGTTTTAGAATTGATAAACTATTTAGAGAACATAAAATTAGCATTCCTTTTCCTCAGAGAGATGTTCATATTTTTAATAAATAATTACATCTTGAAAAATAAAGTGAATGAGATATCTAAATAATTATTTAAGAATATCATTAATATTGTTTGTTGTGTTTGCTAGTTCATTAGAAGCAAAAGCACAACTAACAGATCTTGCTAGGATAGAATACACTTATTTTCCACAGGCGTCTTCAGAGAACTCCTTTAAACGTTTTAAAACGTTGCTTAATTTTCCATGGAAAGTTGGAAAGGATAAATACATTGTAACGGGAGTAGAGTATTCTAATGTTAACATGGAACTTAAAGATGGGTATCCTTTTGTGGCTAGTGATTTTGAGAGGTTGCAAAGTTTTAAGTTTACACTTGGTTATACATTTCGTTTTAGTGAGCGTTGGCGTTTTGGTGCTGTTGTTAATCCACAATTAGCTTCTAATTTTGAAGATGGTATTATAGGAGATGATTTTTTATTGAACGCCGCTATATATTTTATTCGAGAAAGAAGAAATAAAGCTAAAGATAGTAGAGAAGGACGTCTTATATTGGGAATTCAATACAATACAGTTTCTGGTATTCCTTTACCTCTCCCGTATGTTAATTATCATAAAGAAATTAATGATACATGGGCATATACATTGGGAGTTCCTAAAACAAACCTTAAGTATAAAATAAATAATAGCAACGTTTTACAAGCATTTGTTACACTAGATGGTTTTTATTCCAATATTCAAAAAGAGGTCGCAATAGAGAATAATATAGCAGAAAGTATATCGATGACCACAATTTTATCAGGAATAGGTTACGAACATTTTTTTAATGAGCATATATTGTTTTATTTTTATTCCGGATACACGCTAATGAATAACATCAGATTACGTGATGCAGATTTAGATGACGTGTATACAATAAATGATACAAATACCCTTTATATTAGAGGGGGAATAAAATTTAAGATATAATGGCAAAAATTCTTGTTATAGAAGATGAAGCAGCTATTAGGCGAGTGCTTGTAAAAATCCTTTCTGAAGAAAATAAAGATTACCAATTAGAAGAAGCAAATGATGGTTTAGAAGGCATTGAAGCTATAAAAAAGAACGACTACGATTTGGTTTTATGCGATATAAAAATGCCAAAAATGGATGGTGTTGAGGTTTTGCAGGCTGGGAAAAAAATAAAACCAGAACTTCCTTTCGTGATGATTTCTGGACACGGAGATTTAGAAACAGCGGTGAATACAATGCGAATGGGGGCTTATGATTATATTTCGAAGCCACCAGACTTAAATCGTTTGTTAAATACCGTTAGAAATGCTCTAGATAAGCAGCAATTAGTTGTGGAAAACAAACTTCTAAAGAAAAAGGTAGGGAAGAATTATGAAATGATTGGAGAGAGCGAAAACATTTCTATTATTAAAGAAATGATAGAAAAAGTAGCTCCTACAGACGCTCGTGTTATGATTACTGGTCCTAATGGAACAGGGAAAGAGTTGGTTGCTCATTGGATTCATCAGAAGAGCGATCGTTCCAAAGCTCCTATGGTCGAAGTTAATTGTGCTGCTATTCCTTCTGAGCTTATAGAAAGTGAACTTTTCGGACATGTAAAAGGAGCTTTTACTTCAGCAGTAAAAGATAGAGCAGGAAAATTTGAAGCTGCTAATGGAGGAACTATTTTTTTAGATGAAATAGGAGATATGAGCCTTTCTGCGCAAGCAAAAGTATTACGTGCATTACAAGAAAACAAGATTTCACGTGTAGGTAGTGATAAAGACATAAAAGTAGACGTTCGTGTAGTTGCAGCAACAAATAAAGATCTTAAAAAAGAAATCGAAGAGGGAAATTTCCGAGAGGATTTATACCACCGTTTGGCAGTTATTTTAATAAATGTACCTGCTTTAAACGATCGTCGTGATGATATACCGTTGCTTATTGAGCATTTTACAAGTAAGATAGCAAAAGAACACGGAGATACAAAAAAGGAGTTTTCTGATAAAGCTATTAAGCTGCTACAAGAATATGATTGGACAGGAAATGTAAGGGAATTACGAAATGTAATTGAAAGATTGATTATTCTTGGGAATGCAGAAGTAAGTGAAGAAGATGTAAAACTTTTTGCTAGTAAATAGCAAGGAATGATATATTATAAAAAAAGCTGTCTAATTATAATATGTATTAGACAGCTTTTTTATGTTCTATTTTGAAGAGCAGTTTTTTAATGCGTCTTGTATTTTTTGTTGAGTTTCTAAGGTTAAGTTGAGGTAATAAGAACGAGTTTCTGCTAACGACTCGTTATTTAGAACATTATCTTCTCTAGCATAACCTCCTTGTAAGATAGCAGATGTATTTTTACAGCTTAGTAATGATGTAAGCTCTTTAAAATTATTTTCCATTTCAAATAATGCTTGCTCAGCTAGATGTTTTAATTTTAATTGCTCCTCTAGCTCTAATTGTCGATTTATTCGAGCTTCCTCAGCCAATTGTTTTTGTCTTTGTATTTTTTCTTCTAAAAGACGCTGTTGTTCTATCAATTTTTGTTTTTCTAGCTCTAGCTGCTCTTGCTGCGATTGTAAACTATTATCAGTTTTTACTGTAGAAGATACAGATGGCGTACTAGTAGGTGGCGTGTTGGTATTTTTAGAATTGGTGTTAGGGGTTTCAACAGCATAGTTAATGCTAGAACCGCTACTGGTACAAACATCCATTTTGTTCATTAATGTTTGTAGGTGTTCATACCCATGCTTAGCGTAAAAGCGACCAGCCTCCCAATCTACAGGGTCTTCAGCTTGGGTTAAATTATCGAGCGCATCAAGAATAGGACTTACTGCTTCTTTACAACCACAGCTTTCAACTAAAGATTTTGTCTTGTTTAGTGCGTCTATAGCTCTACCAGCATAATATTTTTGATGATCAAAATTATCGGAGCTTAAAGATTTCTTTGTGTGGGCTAAAGCATAACTTGCTTGAGAATACGCAGAATTACATTGTGAAAATGCATAACTAGAAAGTAGAAAACATAACAAGATGAGTGTAGGATTCTTCATGAAATTTGGGTTTATTTATTTGGGCAAAGCAATATTACAATATAAATTGTATTTTTAAAAAACTTTGTGGTGAACTTATTCATAGAATATGTGTACCCTTCATTTTTTATTAAAAAAAGATATATGGATTCAATAAAAACATCAGATTATAGAATTGATGAAAAAGCTACACTAGCAAACATTCCAACACTTAATAATCTTAATGCTTCCGATGATAAATTAAAGGATCGATTAAAGCATACAAGAAAGAAATTAGGGAAGCTGCAAGATGTTATTTATGCACACGGAAAATATAGTGTGCTAATTTGTTTACAGGGAATAGATACTGCAGGGAAAGATAGTTTGGTTAGAGAAGTTTTTAAAGATTTTAATTCAAGGGGTGTATTGGTTCATAGTTTTAAAGTTCCAACTGAATTAGAGCGTAAGCATGATTATCTATGGAGGCATTATATAGCCCTTCCAGGAAGGGGTAAGTTTGGAGTCTTTAACCGTACGCATTATGAAAATGTATTGGTTACACGTGTGCATCCAGAATATGTTCTAGGAGAAAATATCCCAGGGATAGATTCAGTAGAAGATATAACAGATGCTTTTTGGGATAAGCGGTTTGAAGAAATAAAAAACTTTGAAAAGCATATATCGGATAACGGAACTATAATTTTTAAATTTTTCCTTCATTTGTCGAAAGGAGAACAAAAGAACCGACTTTTAAGGAGATTGAATCTCGAAGAAAAGAATTGGAAATTCTCACCTTCAGATTTAAAAGAACGTGCTTTATGGGATAATTATCAAGTTTATTACGAAGAAGCAATAAATAAAACTACAACTCCATATGCTCCATGGTATGTGGTTCCTGCTGATAATAAAAAGGCTGCTAGAGCTATAGTTGCAGATATTTTATATGATGAATTGAAAGAGTATAAAGATATTGCTTATCCTGAATTGGATCCTGCTATTAAGGAACATTTGAGTAAATATCGTGAACAATTAAATAATGAATAAACTTATAATTAATGATTAATAAAAGTTACCTAATCTTACTAATATTAGTTCCTCTGTTAGGGATTTCTCAAACAGAAGATGAAAAGCAATTAAAAGAAATATATACTTCCTCATTAACAGAAGGGAAAAGTTATAGCTGGTTAGACTATTTATCGAATAAAATAGGAGGGCGTTTGTCTGGTTCTTTTAATGCGGAACAGGCCGTTGAGTATACAAAAAACGAGTTAGAATCGCTTGACTTAGATCGTGTTTGGTTGCAACCAGTAATGGTGCCTAAATGGACACGAGGAATAAAAGAATACGCTTACATTGAAAATGCTCCTGGAAATACAAATGCCGTAAATGTATGTGCTTTGGGAGGTTCGATTGCTACTCCAGAGGGAGGATTAAAAGCAAATGTAATCGAGGTTCAAGGCTTGGAAGAATTAAAAGAATTAGGAGAAGAAAAGATAAAAGGAAAGATTGTTTTTTACAACCGACCAATGCAGGTGGATGTAATTCAGACTTTTGAAGCTTATGGAGGTTGTGTGGATCAACGATATTCAGGTGCTGAAGAAGCTGCAAAATATGGAGCGGTTGGTGTAATAGTACGTTCCATGAATTTACGTTTAGACGAGTTTCCACACACCGGAAGTATGAGTTATGGAGATTTACCAGTAAATAAAAGAATACCTGCTGCAGCCATAAGTACTAAAGGAGCAGAATTGTTAAGTAGTCTTTTAGCTCTTAATAATGACCTTAAGTTTTATTTCCGTCAAACTTGTAAAGTGTTTCCAGATGTTAAATCGTATAATGTTATAGGGGAAGTTAAAGGGTCTACTTTTCCAAATGAGATTATTACTGTTGGCGGACATTTAGATTCTTGGGATTTAGGTGATGGCTCTCATGATGACGGTGCTGGATGTGTACAGAGTATGGAAGTTTTAAGATTATTAAAACAAACGGGTTATAAGCCAAAACGGACGATACGTGTAGTTTTATTTATGAATGAAGAGAATGGTTTACGAGGAGCTAATAAATATGCAGAGGTAGCCAAAGAAAAAGGAGAGAATCATATTTTTGCTTTAGAAAGTGATGCTGGTGGTTTTACTCCAAGAGGATTTTCTTTTGACTGTGATGATGCTAATTTTTCACAGATTACTTCTTGGAAACCCTTATTTAAGCCTTATCTGATTCATTTCTTTGAAAAAGGAGGAAGTGGTGCCGATGTTGGTCCTTTAAAAGGGGATGGAACTGTATTAGCTGGGTTGCGACCAGATTCTCAACGTTATTTTGATCATCATCATGCGGAAAATGATACTTTTGAACATGTAAATAAACGTGAGTTAGAACTTGGAGCAGCAACAATGACTTCTTTGATATATCTTATTGATAAATATGGAACGATTAATACTTCAAAAATAAAAGGGTAGTTAGTTTTTAAAGTATAACATAGTAATTACAGGAGGGAGCTCAAACTTCTTTTTTGTTAGCCATATAGAAGTCCCTTAACCATATATTTTTATATTTGTGCAGTGGCGTTTATATGGCTAACAGTATTTTTAAAAATAAATGCAAGCTATTATCTATTCCACCTACCATTATTATAATTAAAACCAATCTATATAAATAATGAAAATTGTATACCCTACACTATCTAAAATGCAACTACAATCGATTGTATTTAGTATTGTAACTTCTTTTTTATATTCCTGTGCTGAAAAAAAGGAAGAAGTGAAAGTAGAGAAACCTAATGTTGTATTTATTGCTGTAGATGATTTACGTCCAGACTTAGGATGTTATGGTAATGAGGTTGTAAAATCTCCTAATATAGATAAACTGGCTTCTGAAGGGGTGGTGTTTAAAAATCACTTTGTAAACGTTCCTACATGCGGAGCTTCACGTCAATGTTTGATTACAGGAATACGTCCTTCATCTAATGAATATTTAAGAAATAGTATTACAGAAAAAGTAATTTCTAATAAACCAGAAGGGGAGGAGCCTGAATCTTTTATACATCAGTTAAGACGAAATGGTTATCATACAGTAGGTATTGGTAAAATAACACATTCTGTTGATGGTTACTTATATGGTTATGAAGAGGAAGTTTCCGATAAGAAGGAGCTTCCTTATAGTTGGGACGAATTGTTATTTAATTCTGGAAAATGGGGAACTGGTTGGAATGCTTTTTTTGGATATGAAAATGGAGAAAACCGACAGAGTTTAAACCGACAAGTGAAACCATACGAAAAAGGAGCTGTAAGTGATACAGGTTATGTAGACGGACTTACAGCTCAATTGGCTGTTTCTAAGTTGAAGGATTTAAAGGAGAGTTCAAAGCCTTTTTTTATGGGGGTAGGTTTATTCAAGCCACATTTACCTTTTAATTCTCCTGAAAAGTATTGGAATTTATATGATCGTGATTCTATTCCAACTTCTGAAAACCCTTTGGTGCCTGAAAATGTAAACCTAGCAAGTATCTTTAGGAGTGGGGAATTTAATGGGTATAAATTAGGAGATGAAAAAGCTACATTAGATCATCCTATGTCTCCAGAATATTCAAGAAAACTTAGACATGCATACTATGCTTGTGTAAGCTACATAGATCAGCAGATAGGAAATATTGTTGACGAAATTAAGGCACAGGGATTAGATAAAAATACAATTATTGTAATTTGGGGTGATCACGGGTGGCATCTTGGAGATCAACAAATATGGGGAAAGCATACAATTTTTGAAAATGCATTGAAGAGTCCGTTGATAATAAAAGTTCCTGGAGCATTCCAAAATCAAGAAGTTACTCCAATTGTAGAAACAGTAGATATTTATCCAAGTCTTTTAGAATTATGTGGCGTTAAAATGCCTCATAAAGTTGATGGAGAGAGTTTTGTTGAGGTTTTAAAAGGAAGTAATGCCCAAGATGATAATGTTGCGTACAGCTACTTTAGAAAAGGAATTACGATGCGAACTCAAAGATACCGCCTCACAAAATATTACAGAGAGCAACAACCAGCCATAGAGCTATACGATCATAAAGAGGATCCATTAGAGTCTGTAAATGTTGCAGCAGAACATCCTGATATTGTAGCAGATTTAATGCCGTTATTAGAAAAAGGAAACAGTGGAATTTATAAATAACGTATGTTTTTGTTTTATTCAGTTGAAATAAAATAGTAGAAAATCAAAAAAGGGTCAGATTTAAATTCTGACCCCTTTTTGATTTTTGAAAATATATTTCTTCCTATTCTTCAACAATAACCCATTCTCCTTTTGTAAGTAATGGTTCTGCTTGTTTGAATTTAATAGTTTTATTCTCTCCAGACATTACATTTTTAATAGTTACTTTATCGTTTCTTCCAATTTTTGGACGATCTCTTACGATAGTTTCTGTAACCTGCGGTCTTTGTTGTGTTTGTCCAGCAGCTCTATTTTGAGCGGCTAACTCATCACTATTTGGAATTTCTTCTTTTGAAGTCTGTAGGTTTTCTTTTCTCTTAACCTCTCTAGCTTCTTGGATATTTCCAGATTCTTCTGTTGGAAGCTCTCCTTTAAATAAGAAAGAAATTACCTCTCTGTTAACTTTATCGATCATTACTTTAAAAAGTTCGAAAGCTTCAAACTTATAAATAAGTAATGGATCTTTTTGCTCATGAACAGCAAGTTGCACAGACTGCTTTAACTCATCCATTTTTCTTAAATGGGTTTTCCAAGCATCATCTATAATAGCAAGTGTAATATTTTTCTCGAAATCTGCAATTAATTTCTTTCCTTCTGAGTCGTATGCTTCTTTAAGATTGGTAACAACTTTAAGTGTTTTTATTCCATCAGTAAATGGAACTACAATACGCTCAAATTTATTGTTTTCATTCTCATATACATTTCTAATTACAGGAAAAGCTGTTTTTGCATTTCGCTCAATCTTATTTTGGTAATAGTTTAGCGCCTCCTTATAAACGATCCCTGTAAGCTCTTTAGAAGACTTGCTTTTAAACTCATCTTCAGAAACAGGAGGAACGATTGAAAAGAATTTTATTAATTCAAATTCTAAATTCTTGTAATCATTTGCTGCTTTATTATTTTCTACAATATCTTCACAGGTATCATATACCATGTTTGCGATATCTAGTTTTAAACGCTCTCCTTCTAATGCGTGTCTTCTTCTTTTATAAACAACTTCACGCTGAGCATTCATCACATCATCATATTCTAATAGACGCTTACGAACTCCAAAGTTATTTTCTTCTACTTTTTTCTGAGCACGTTCTATAGATTTAGTCATCATAGAATGCTGAATAACCTCTCCATCTTCAAGTCCCATCTTATCCATCATTTTGGCTACTCTTTCAGAACCAAAAAGACGCATTAAGTTATCTTCTAAAGAAACATAGAATTGTGAGCTACCTGGATCTCCTTGACGTCCAGCACGACCTCTCAACTGACGGTCAACACGTCTGGAGTCATGACGCTCTGTACCTATAATTGCTAAACCTCCAGCTTCTTTTACTTCTTTTTTAAGCTTAATATCTGTACCACGACCTGCCATGTTGGTAGCAATAGTTACAATACCTGGATTACCAGCTTCTGCAACGATGTCCGCCTCTTTCTTATGTAACTTAGCGTTTAATACGTTGTGTTTTATTTTTCTTATTGATAACATTTTAGAGAGTAACTCAGAAATTTCAACAGAAGTAGTACCCACAAGAACAGGGCGACCTTCGTTTACTAACTTTTCAATGTCTTCAATTACAGCGTTGTATTTCTCTCTCTTAGTTTTATAAATAAGATCTTGTCTGTCATCTCTAGCGATTGGGCGATTAGTAGGAATCTCCATAACATCTAATTCATAGATTTCTAAGAATTCCCCAGCTTCTGTAATGGCAGTACCTGTCATACCAGAAAGCTTTCTGTACATTCTAAAGTAATTTTGTAGCGTTACAGATGCGAATGTTTGTGTAGCAGCTTCAATTTTTACACTTTCTTTAGCTTCAATTGCTTGGTGTAATCCATCTGAATATCTACGACCGTCCATAATACGACCCGTCTGCTCATCAACAATCATAACTTTATTATCCATCACCACATACTCTACATCTTTTTCGAATAGGGTGTAAGCTTTTAAAAGCTGATTCATAGTATGGATACGCTCACTTTTTACAGAGAAATCTTTAAAAAGATCCTCTTTAAGTACAGCTTCTTCTTCTGCTCCTAATCCTTGTTTTTCAATCTGAGCAATTTCAGTACCTATATCTGGCATCACGAAGAAATCTGGATCTGTATCACCAGATAAGTACTCAATTCCTTTATCTGTTAGCTCAATCTGATTTCCTTTTTCATCAATAACAAACCATAGCGCCTCATCTATTTTAGGCATCTCACGGTTGTTATCTTGCATATAATGGTTTTCTGTTTTTTGAAGTAATTGCTTAATTCCTTCTTCACTTAAAAACTTAATTAATGCTTTATTTTTAGGTAAACCACGGTGAACTCTTAATAATTGAAAAGCTCCCTCTTTAGTGTCTCCTTCTGCAATTAGTTTTTTAGCTTCTGCTAAAACACCCGTTAAGTACTGACGTTGTTTAGTAACAATATCACTAACTTGAGGTTTTAGTGCATCAAATTCATGAATATCTCCCTGCGGTACCGGGCCAGAAATAATAAGTGGAGTTCTCGCATCATCAATAAGTACAGAATCGACCTCATCTACAATAGCATAGTTTTGAGGGCGTTGTACTAAGTCTTCTGGAGTGTGTGACATATTATCACGTAGGTAATCAAAACCAAACTCGTTATTTGTACCGTAAGTAATGTCTGCTAGATATGCTTTTCTACGTCCTACAGATCCTGGTTGGTGATTATCGATACAGTCTATAGAAAGACCGTGAAACTCAAAAAGTGGTCCCATCCAAGCACTATCACGACGTGCCA
The DNA here is from genome assembly GCF_021764745.1 of Joostella atrarenae. Taxonomy (GTDB): domain Bacteria; phylum Bacteroidota; class Bacteroidia; order Flavobacteriales; family Flavobacteriaceae; genus Galbibacter; species Galbibacter atrarenae. The sequence continues at coordinate 149,718 of NZ_JAETXX010000005.1, forward strand.
AGTAGTTATTTACTGTAACAAGGTGTACTCCATTTCCAGTTAATGCATTTAGGTAAACTGGTAAAGTTGCTACCAATGTTTTTCCCTCTCCTGTGTGCATCTCAGCAATTTTACCTTGGTGCATAGCAATACCACCTATAAGCTGTACATCGTAATGTATCATGTCCCAAGTAACTTCTTTTCCTGCCGCATCCCAAGAATTTTTCCAAATTGCTTTGTCATCTTGTAGCGTAACGTAGTCATTATTTCCAGAGATTTCTCTGTCAAAAGTTGAAGCTGTAACAGTAATTGTTTCGTTATTGGCAAAGCGTTTTGCAGTTTCTTTAACGACTGCATATGCTTCAGGAAGGATTTCGTTAAGTGTTTTTTCGGTATTCTCGTATACCTTTTCTTTAAGCGCATCAATTTCAGTATAAATATCTTCATTCCTGTCGATATCGTTAGATGCTTCTGCTTCTGTTTTAAGCGCTTGTATTTTTTCTTCTAAAGACGCGCAAGATGCCTTTATTTTATCTTTAAACTCCTGTGTTTTAGAGCGTAGTTCGTCGTTGGAGAGTTGAGATAGTTTTTCTTCGAAAGATTTTATTTGGTCTACAATAGGTTGTAAGGCCTTTACATCTTTCTTCGCCTTATCTCCTACGAAAACTTTTAAAACTGAATTGAGTAAACTCATGTCTGTATGTGTGTTTATATTTCAAAATTAAGCAAAAAAAAAGCCTCGACAGAGACTTTTTTGCTTTATAATGTTAATGTGTTTGTTAATATTCATCCTCGTTCCAGAGGTAATCCTCTTCAGTTGGATAGTCCGGCCAAATCTCTTCAATGGATTCATACATATCACCTTCGTCTTCCATTGCTTGTAAGTTTTCTACAACTTCTAATGGAGCGCCAGTTCTAATAGCATAGTCAATTAATTCATCTTTTGTTGCTGGCCAAGGCGCATCGTCTAAATATGATGCTAATTCTAAAGTCCAATACATCTGCTATTGATTTTTAATTTTGTGCAAAAATAAATTTTTATAGTAAAAAGTCAAGTAAAATTTATATTATTTACATATTATTTCTAAGAACGTAGTTTTTAGGGCGTTATATTGAATATAAATCAATAAATTGATGCTATTGATTCGATGTTTTCCTATTTGGAATCCATTTTACCTCATCTGCCTTCAAATCAGAAGTCAACTTTCGTGCCAATACAAATAAATAGTCTGACAAACGATTTAGATAGTTAAGAACTAATACGTCAAAAGGTTCATTCTCATATAAATAAGTGGCTTTTCGTTCTGCTCTTCTACAGATAGTTCTCGCTATGTGACAATATGACACTGTTGTATGTCCTCCTGGAAGAACGAAATGTGTCATTGGCGGAAGTGAACCATCCATTTTATCGATTTCATTTTCTAATAGTGAGATATCGTTAGCCGATATTACGGGGATATCTAAACGCTTTTTTCCATTCTTTAGGAACTCTTTTTCAGGAGGTGTTGCTAGAATAGCGCCAACTGTAAAGAGGCGGTCTTGAATTTCGATTAAAACAGATTTATAACTTTCTTCGATTTCTTGATCTCGAATAAGTCCAATCCATGAGTTCAGCTCATCTACAGTTCCATATCCTTCAATACGAATATGGTGCTTAGGAACTCTCGTTCCTCCATACAATGCTGTAGTTCCTTTGTCTCCGGTCTTAGTGTAAATCTTCAAATTATGTTATTTTATGTTTTTTTCTGAGGAAAACCGATCGCCAAATCGGTATGCTTTTCTTTGTTTCCTCTTTTTCATATTCCGTTTGTTGTTCAATAAAACGAAGATACAGAGGATAGCTAAAATAACAATCCAAATAATATGAGTTTCCATATTAAATTACTTTTAACTTCAAAAGGTAGTTAAACGATATTATATTCGAAAAACTAACTCTAATTTACTCGTTGGATTTTCCAACTAATATATAAAATAACAAATTATATCCGAATACAAAAATCTTCTTTTGCTTGTCCGTTTTTAATGAATAAAAAACCAATATTATAAAAATCGATGGATACATCAAACGCAGCTTTTGCTTTTAATTGTTGCCAACGGTTTTTAGCCTCGAAACTGTTGTTTATATGATCTATTATAAAAAATGAAAATTCGTTCTTAGCATCTAGAATATCTTCAAGAGAACTGTTTTTTAATGAAAAATAGGTTGTTTTGTTACTGCTGAAGGCATTTTCGTGTTCAGAAGAAAAAGAGCTGTTATTGAAATATGTCAACGCTCTATTGATGATTTTTTCTTTCCTAGGATCGAATGAAACTTCCTTTTTCCAATTTTCAAGCAGCATATTTGTCGTTAAATCTGACTTTTTATAAAGTGCTTTTGTAGCCAAGCAATACACAAAAGGGGAGTGCACCCCGTGTTGATTGGTCGATTGAAATAAATATTTTATGTATGATAATCTTAAGTACAACAATTTTAAGGTTGAAAATAGCTATTATGTTTAATCTAAATTGTTATTTCTAAAGGAACAACTTCTATGCTTTTATGCAAACTATTATTCTTCCATTTTCATGGAAAGCTCAAACCAAGCTTCTGTTTTGTCTTCGAGCTCTTGAATTATTTCCTGTAGTTTAATCGACTGCTTATCGATCTCTTCACCTTCTAATTCTCCTGAAGCGAATACATTTTCAGCTTCTTTTTTCTTCTCTTCAAGCTTCTTTATATCACGCTCCAGTTTTTTAAACTCCTTCTGTTCTTCATAGCTTAAAGTAGCATTGCTATCTTTTTTCCATGCTTTTTTAGAAGTATCTTCAGTTACAACTTTAGTCTCTTTTTGAGGTTCACTACTGTCATAAGCTCTATAATCGGTATAATTACCAGGAAAGTCTTCGACAATACCAGCTCCTTTAAAAATGAATAAATGATCTACAATCTTATCCATAAAATAACGGTCGTGAGAAACAACCAACAGGCAACCAGGGAAATCTAACAGAAAATCTTCTAGTACATTTAAGGTTACAATGTCTAAGTCGTTTGTAGGCTCATCGAGAATTAAGAAGTTGGGATTCTGAATAAGAACCGTACATAAATACAAACGCTTTAATTCTCCACCACTTAATTTTTCTACAAAATCGTACTGCTTCTTTCTGTCGAATAAAAAGCGTTCTAAAAGTTGTGCAGCAGAGATTTGTCGTCCTTTTGTGAGCGGAATGTACTCTCCATACTCTTTTATAATATCTATAACTTTTTGCTCAGGCTTAGGATTAATACCACTTTGGGTGTAATATCCAAACTTTATAGTTTCTCCTACAATAACTTTCCCTCCGTCTGGTTCTATTCTTCCAGTAAGGATATTTAAAAAAGTAGATTTTCCAGTACCATTTTTACCGATAATACCAATACGTTCTCCTTTTTGGAAGTTATATTCGAATTTATCGAGGATACTTTTATTCTGAAAGCTTTTAGATACTTTATGGAACTCTACAATCTTACTCCCCAAGCGCTCCATATTAATCTCCAATTGGATTTTATGGTCTTGTCTACGTTGGCTAGCTTTTTCTTTGATTTTATAGAAATCATCAATTCTAGACTTAGATTTTGTAGTACGTGCTTTTGGTTGTCTACGCATCCAGTCTAGTTCTTTTGTAAATAAATTCTTTGCTTTATCTACAGAAGCCTTTTCTGCTTGTATTCTCGCTTCCTTTTTCTCTAAATAGTAAGAATAATTCCCTTTATACTGATATATTTTACCGTGGTCTAATTCTACAATTTCATTACAAACACGCTCAAGAAAATAACGGTCGTGAGTAACCATAAAAAGAGTAATGTTTTCTTTAGCAAAATACTGCTCCAACCATTCAATCATTTCTAAATCCAAATGGTTAGTAGGCTCATCGAGAATTAATAAATCAGGAGAATTTAATAATATCGTAGCTAGTGCTAAACGCTTTTTTTGTCCTCCAGAAAGATTACTTACTTTTTTATCGAGATCGTCTAATTTTAGTTGAAATAAAATCTGCTTGTATTGCGTTTCAAAATCCCAAGCATTTTTAATATCCATTTGCTCGAATGCCTTTTGATACGTTTCTGTATCGTCTAGGTTTTCTAATGCTTTTTCGTAATAGTGAATTGTTTTTAAAACATCATTATCAGAAGCAAAAATAGTTTCTTCGATTGTTAGGTTTGGATCTAAATCTGGCTCCTGAGAAAGGAAAGATATCTTAATACCATTTCTAGAAACTACTTGTCCGTCATCGGGAGCATCGTTTCCAGTTATAATATTCAATAAAGAAGTTTTTCCAGAACCATTTTTAGCAATGAATGCTATTTTTTGGTCCTTATTTATTCCGAAAGAAACATCTTTAAATAAAACTCTCTCTCCGAACGATTTTGCTATATTTTCTACTGATAAGTAATTCACTAAAACATTTTTTGCAAATTAACGCAATTTAGATTTGTGAAGCGATAAAAATAGAAGGAACTAAAAAATAATAATTATGGAGTAGCTTTTCTAATTAGTAACGCTTAAAGGAAGGAAACTTTCTTTTTCTCTTTTTATAAAAGTAGCCAGTTTAGTAGGTGTTTTACTAGTTAGTTTTTTATGCCAATTACTAATTTTTGGTTCTTTTTGAAATCGTGGTAAGAAATGAAGCAGAAGCATAACAATTATAAACTCACTAGGAATCCCTTCTTTCCTTTTTACAAAATAGAACTTAATAGGGTTTACGCTATTATATAATATCGGAATTCCAGCCTCTTCGTCGATCAGTTTTGTTACCTCATAGAAATTAAGATTTTCAGAACCTGTAATTTCTAGCGCTTGGTTTTTATAAACTGAAAAATCATTGATTAAAACCGCAGCAGCTTCTCCAATATTTTTTACATCTATCCAATTAAATTTGGCTTTTCCCGAAGGAAGGGTAATTTTTTGTTTTGATTTTATTTCTGATAAAAGGGTAGTGGTAAGGTTTTGCATGAAATAACTTGGACGAATAAAGATAAACTCAAAGTCTAAATTCTTTATCAATATTTCAATTTTATGATGTGGTATTGCCTTACTTCTTTCTACGCCTTGAACAGATAGAAATACTATTTTAGTGATGTTAGCCTTTTTTGCGGCTTCTAACAGGGGTTTAAAATATTTGTTTACTTCTGATATCTCTGGCGGGCGCAATAAAAATAGAATGTCTACAGCATGAAGTGCTTTGGTAAAAGTACTTTTATCTTTAAAATCGAATGTTCTGTAGCTTATGTCTTGAGAAGTAGCAAAGGTAGTTTTTGCTTTAGATATATCTCTTACAGCCGCAATTATACGACTATTGTTTTCTAATGTATTTAGGTAGTAAATTACTTCCTTGCCAATGTTTCCAGTAGCTCCTGTTATAAGTATATTTTTCATTTGTTACAAGAAAGTGAAATGTGAGATTAATAGCCTTTTAAGGACTATAAATTTAAGGAGATTTAGTTTTTATTACAAATTCCTACAGCCCATTTGTTTTGTAAATGACCAAATTTTTTAACCTCTTTACGCAGCAAGCTTAAAAACTCTTTACCTTGCCCGTGGCTTAGCTCTAACTTTTCACAGTAGTGAAGTAAAGCTACAGTTGTTTTTTCTAGTGAAGATACAGACTCTAATTTGATGGATGGATCTGCAGAAGCTTCAGCCATTGCTATTTTTGGGGCCAATCCCAAAGATGCCATTACCAATTTGTCAGAAAACTGATCCGCAATAATTTTAGAAGAATGAAGTTCTAATATAGACTTATCTCCTCTTATATATTCTACAACTTGCCTACTTAACTTAAAGATATAGAGCGCCTTTTTGTAAACCGGTAATTTGGTTACATTGCGCCTCCTATAGCTATAGCGTGAATAATTCTTTTTCATCATTGCAACTTTATTACAAAATTACTCCGTAAATCAAAAAGTATTATTTCGAATTTAAAGTAAAATACGTATTTTGCAATAAAATCAAAGGTATTAATAGTAATTTCATTTAAAATGAAAATAGACGAGCTTAACTGGGCGATTTTAAGGCTTTTGCAGCAAAATGCACGCTTTACAAATGCAGAGATTGGAAGACAAATAGGACTCTCTTCTCCAGCCGTTGCAGAACGCATAAAAAAATTAGAAGACCTTGGAGTAATAGGTGGATACAGAGCAGAAGTAAATCATATAGAAACGGGATATCAGCTAAAAGCCTTTGTAACATTAAGAGCTTTTATGGGGAAGTTAAAACCGTTTTTAGAGAAAGTAAAAGAATTTAAGGAAGTCTTAAATTGCTATAGAATTACAGGAAACGAAAATTTAGTGATGGAAGTAGTGTTGTATGACCAATTTCATTTAGAAGAATTTATAGATAAGCTCATTACCTATGGAGAAGTGAGAACCTCTATAGTTTTATCAAATGTAGTAGAAAATCAACCTATAGGAAGAAATAGATAGCCAAAAAAATATGCGCTATAAACTCGCAATTTTCACGTATCCAATATGTAGTTGGTCCTCGTTTAATTGTGGTGCTTCGGTATATTTTAATTGATACTTTTCCTTGAAAATAGCAGGCAGCATTTCTTCTATATTATAAATGTCGTCTACATCAATTCCATATTTATCATCAATATGAGATTCTGCACCTTTAAATCCGCAGTGTTTATAAAAGGTAGTTTGTTTAGACTCCTTAATAGCAGCAGTTTTTGTTTTAGCTACTGATACTATTTTATAATGATATTCTTCAAACTCATTTTCCTTATAGCCTCCAAGATTAATAAAGAATAATTGGACATCATTCTTTACTAAATCTTTTTTTTCTTCTACAGTAATATTAAAATTCCCTACTGTAGTGACTTCTCGCCAAGCGTCAATATGAATTTGTCCTTTTGCTTCTGGCCAAAATGCTTTCATGTGAGGAATTAAGTCTTTCAAAGAAGTTCCTATTCCAAAAAAAATATCATGTTGCTCTGTAAATCTACCTTCGGGTTTACAGCCTAACATCACCATAAAAAGTTTTAATTCTGAAGTCATTTAAGAAGTCTTAATATTGAGGTCAAAGATATATTTTTTACTAGAGAATTAGAATAGAGTTACAGCTATTCTTAGTGTTTTAATATTTTTTTAATTAGATTACTCAAACTCTATTAATTTCAATAAATTTATAAACAAATTTTGGCTAGATTTTTGATAGATTTAGATTTATGAGAAAAATATTATTACTTCTTTTATTAAGCACTATAGGATTTGCTCAAGAGAAAGAGATAACCTTAGGAGTTGTTCAAGATTCCCTTAAAATAAATAATACAAAAGACACATATGCAGTCTACCTTCCTTCTAATTATGATAAGGAAAAGGAGTGGCCAGTAATTATGTTATTTGATCCCTCTGGAAGGGGAAAAGTTGCAGTTGAAAATTTTGTAGAAGCTGCAGATAAGTACGGTTATATAATAGCTGGATCTAATGGGGTTGAAAATACTACATATCAAGAAAGTCTTGGTGATGCAAGAGTTTTTTATAGTGAAGTTTTAAGACGTTTTAATATTGATGAGAGTAAAATTTATCTAGGAGGCTTTTCCGGCGGCGCTAGGTTAGCAGTTTCTGTTGCTGTCATTGCTAAAAAGATAAAAGGAGTGATTGCCTGTGGCGGTTCTTTTGCAAGTGTAGATGCATATACTCCTAAAAAGAATAGTTTTTTATATGTTGGAATAGTTGGGGATGAGGATTTTAATTATAGAGAAATGAAAAACTCACATTCTTACCTTACTAGATTAAAATTCGATCCAGATCTTCTTTTATTTTCGGGGGAACATGTATGGCCTCCTAAAGAATATATTACCAAAGGGGTTAGGTTACTAACTTTAAAATCAATGACTCGTAATATTATTCCTAAAGACCAAAATAGAATAAAAGAATTTTATGCTGAAGATTTAGAATTTAACGATAAGTTGGTTGGCAAATTGGAATTGCTCCGTGCGTATAACGATTTGGATGAAATGATGGAGAATTATCGTTTTTATTTTGATGATGATACTATGAAAGAGCGTCAAAAAGAAATCAGAAAAAATAAAATATATAGAACTCAACGTAATAATGAATATGAAGTAGATGAAATTGAGTCTAATTTTTATGTGGATTACTTAACATATTTACCAAAAGATATTGCTGCTGGAGACTTAGGTTCTTTAATTTATTGGGAAGATGAGTTGAAATCAATTAATAAAGATTTTATAAATAGCTCAAGTGAAGCAAAGCGAAAAATGGGGAAGAGAGTTCTTAATTTTTTGAGTGTGCTGCCAAATGAGTTGTCGTCTTCATATAACGAGACCGAAGCACTTGATAACCTCTTGTATATTAATATATTTGAAACACTTGTTAATCCAAAAGCATATGATGCCTATCTCTCTGTTCTAAAATATACTGTGAAACGAGGGGATTATGGAGTCGCATTATATTATCTTGAAAAGATGTTAGATAATGGGTTTACAGATACTGATAAATTGAACACCCAACAAGGAATTACACTTTTAAGAATTCAGCCAGAATATAATGACTTGCTAGAAGCATATGGTTTAGAAGCTATGTACTAACTATTTATCATAATATAAAAAACGACAAATAGACTCCTTTTTAGAGTCTATTTGTCGTTTACATGGAATAAGTCTTTAAAGAATTAATGAATATTAGCTTTAACTAGGACATCATTCATTTATATTTTTGGTAATTCTATGTTTTAAATAATACAATAGCACACATGCTATAATTCCAAGGAAAGTCATAATTCCCCAAGTAAATTCATACCCAAAAGAATCTATTAAATGAAATCCAGAGTTATGACCTAGGATGTGCGAAAAAGAAAAAGCAATGCTGTAAAGAGCTAGGTATTCACCTTGGTTTCCACGTTTAGCACGGTTTAATGCAAAAGCATTCGAAAAAGGAAATACAAGCATTTCTCCAAAACTCATTAATATCATTCCGATCACGAGAACACCAATCCACGATGAAATATTAAGCACTAAAAAACTTAAAAGTGTTAATACACATCCAATGATTACGTTTGTTATAGAACCCCAAGATTTTCTCTCAAAATACTGAACTAAAGGCATTTCGAAAAGAAAGATTAAAAACCCATTGAAGCCTAATAACAAGCCAATATCACTTTCAGTTAAATAAAATAATTCTTTATAAAACAACGGTACTGTAGAAAAATATTGCAAGAATATAAATCCGAATAATATCATTGCGACAAAGAAAATCCAATATGGAACATCCTTGTATGCTGATTCTGGAGCCTCATTTTTAGAATCGTCTAATACCTTAGCTTTTTTAGGATTTAATACATTTAAAAGAAGAATTCCTGCAAAGAAGCAAGTAATTCCATCTACCCAAAAAAGTCCACCATAGCTCATGTTAGTAATAATGAGTCCGCCAATAGCTGGGCCAGCAGAGAACCCTAAATTAATAGCTAAACGAATAAGAGTTACAGATCTTGTTTTATTTTCAGGCTTACTATAGGCACTTAGTGCCACAAATACCGCAGGACGAAACATATCTGCAACTAATATGACTATAAAAATTCCTATACAAATACTCCAAAATGTCTGTAAAAATTGAAGCGCAATAAAGCATACAGCTGAGCATAGCAAGCTAAAGGTCATTATTTTATAATATCCAATCTTGTCGGTAAGTTTTCCTCCAATCCAAGAGCCAACTACAGAACCCAAACCAAAGAATGTCATAATCCAGCCAACGTCACCTAAAGTGAAATTTAGTTTTTGGGTTAGATATAATGAAAGGAAGGGGATTACCATAGTTCCTGCTCTATTAATTAATGTAATTAGAGCAAGCCACCATACCTCTTTAGAGAGTCCTTGAAAAGATGAAATGTACCCTGAGTATAGTTTTCTCATCGGTTGATAGTTTTAGTGGTTATAAAAAAAGCCCAACGTTTTGGCGTTGGGCTTTTATAAAATAGTAATGAAATTACATATTACATCATACAAAAGCACCTACAGCGTAGCTTTGAGCACACCGAAATATTAGTATATGTTGTAATAAGTCGCATCATTTTTAATTTATATCAACAAAGCTACTTAAAATAGCTATAAGTTGTATTTTTGTTTTTTGAAAAAATTCAATAAAAATAAACACAGATGAGATTATCTTACATTTTTACATTAGCCTTCCTAATATTATTTATGTCTTGTAAGGATGATAAAAAATATCATGATGATAAAGATGTTGTTGAGGTTGCAAAAAAAGAAAAAGATACAATTTTAACGGCTCAGCAATCAATATTGAATTTTCAAGAAGAGATCAATAAAGAGTTTTCTGATGCTGAGAAAACACCACTTACAAAAGAAGATTTTGCAGGCTTTAAGAGTTTAGAGTTTTTTCCAATAGATACTAGTTTTAATCTAGTTGCAAAATTAGAACGTACTCCAAACGAACAACCTTTCTTAATGCCAACAACAACAGAAAGAAAATCTAAAGAGGTTTTGTACGGTGTTTTATACTTTGAATTGCAAGGAGAAAAATTTTCATTGAATGTATACCAGAATCAAGAGTTAAAGGAAACTTTAGAATACAGAGATTATTTGTTTTTACCATTTTCTGATAAAACTAATGGAAAAGAAACCTATGGAGGTGGGCGGTATTTAGATCTTCGAATTCCAGAAGGAGATTCTATAACTATAGACTTTAATAAAGCATATAATCCATATTGCGCATACAACAAGAAATTTTCTTGTCCTATTGTTCCAGAAGAAAATACTTTAGATATTGCTGTTACTGCGGGAGTTAAAAAGTTTAATCATAAATAGTCAAAAACATTTTAGAAATAGACTTTAAGAATCCATTATTAGCAACTAATGATGCTTCCTAATATTATACCTTTTTCTTTCTAGCGATAGCATATAATAATATCATAACTGTAAAAAGTACCGCTATACGGGCTATATAATCTCCGTATTTAACGTAAATCGTTTCTTTATTATTAACAGTAATTTCACCAGATAAACTTCCCTTAGAATTAAAAGCGAGTGTCTTAGTAATTTCTCCTTTTTCATTTATAAAAGCAGAAATTCCAGTATTCGCACTTCTAGCAACACTTTTTCTTGTTTCTATGGCGCGTAATCTAGCGTAGCTTAAATGTTGTTTGTGTCCTTGAGTATCGTCCCACCAAGCATCATTTGTAATTATGGCCAAGAAATTGGCTCCTTTTTTTACGTAACCTGTAACAAACTCACCATAAATAGATTCGTAACAAATAATTGGTGCAGCGCTAAATGCATTATCATTAGATTTAAAAACAGAACGCTCTTCTTGAGTTGCTCGCATGGCAACCGTTCCGCCTAAATCGAGCATTACATCTCCTAAAAGCGGCTCTAAAACAGTCTTGAATGGGAAATTTTCCACTCCAACAACAAGCTTAGATTTTATGTATTTTTCTGAAGTATTACTTTTATTTATCTGAACAGCAGCATTATAGAAGTCAAACCATCCATTTCTCCCATAAAAATTTGCTGTTATAGTTGGCTTCTCTTTTTGTGGGTAATGACGGTAAAAATCTACTCCTGTAATAAATTGCATGTTAGGAAATTGATTCACATAATCTTGTAGCATTACTTTTTCAGTACTATCATCAAATTGATCTATAGAAGAGCCTTTTGCTAGCGCCGTTTCAGGAGCTATGATATAATTTGTATTCTGATTGATATCTTGTTTTGCAAGGGCAATAAGATTTTTTGCCATTTGAATGTTTGAGATATCATATTTTTGTGAGTAGGGATCTACGTTTGGTTGTAACAATGTTATCTGTGCTTTTTTTGTTCCTTCCTCATAATTATTCAGTAGAAATAAAGAGAAGATAATAGGAATTGCAATTAATAATACATTTCTCGCAACTCCTTTAGTCAAGATACTTCTGTTTCCGTTATTTTTATAGTTGACAACGGTTTTATATATTCCAATATTAATAATCCATATCCAAAGTGCACCCCCAAATACTCCTGTATATTCGTACCATTGGATCCATGTAGTATATTCAGAAAAAACATTTCCGAGGTTAAGCCAAGGCCAAGAGAAATCCCAATTGAGGTGGAATTTTTCAAAAGCCATCCAAATCGCAGGAAGGAAAATAAGGTGAATTTTGGCAGGTAATCTTTTAGCAACAAAATGGTATAGCGAAAATACAATTGCCATTAAAAGTGAGTTTACTGCTAAAGCGAAAAACATACCAAAAGGGGTGGAATACCAAATCCACCATGTGGTGATGGAATTCCATATGATAAAAGTGACGTAAGAAACTAAAAATACTTTCCCTCCCTTTCTTTTATATGAAGATTCACGAATATGCTTTTCTGCTAAAAGTAGTGGAACAAAACCTATAAAAGCAAGTATCGGAATGCCATATGTAGGCCATGCTAACGCTAATAATAAACCTGAAAGTATGGCAAGGAAGTATGAATTTCTCATGTAATAATTTTAATACTGCTAATATCTTAATAATATTTGATAGCACCACAAGAAGCTAAAAGAGATAAGTGTAATTATTGGATTTTTAAAAAATATCTGATTCTGATGAATTTTAAAAGTAGTAATTTTACACAACTGAAATTTTAAACTAATGAAGAAATTTATTCCCAACGGATTAACATTATTAAACCTTTTATGTGGTACGATTGCTGTGATTTTAGCTGTACAAGGAAATTTAATATTTGCCGCTTACTTTGTTTTTGCAGGAATCTTTTTTGACTTTTTCGATGGATTGGCAGCTAGGCTATTAGATGCTCAAAGTGAATTGGGTTTACAGTTAGACTCCTTGGCAGATATGGTTACTTCTGGAGTAGTTCCTGGAATTGTAATGTTCCAGTTGTTCAATATGAGTGAAGGGAATTATACTTGGGGAAATCATGAAACGGTCGCATCGGTAATGCAAATAGAAGGACTTAATTTCTCACCAATAGCATTATTCGGTATATTGATAACCTTGGGATCTGCTTATCGTTTAGCAAAGTTTAATATTGATGAAGAGCAGACAACCTCTTTTATAGGGCTACCAACACCCGCAAACGCATTATTTATACTTTCTTTGCCTTTAATATTAGAGTTTCAAAATAGTAGTTTTTTAGATGCTATTATTTTAAATAAATGGTTTTTAGTAATTGTTACAATATTAAGTACCTATATGTTAAATGCCAGAGTACCATTATTCGCATTAAAATTTAAAACATGGGGATTTAAAGAAAATAGTATTAGATATGTGTTTTTAATATTGAGCGCTATTTTATTAGTGGCTCTTCAATTTGCAGCAATTCCATTAATAATTGTGTTCTATGTGTTACTCTCTTTAGGTTACAGTTTCCAAGAGAAAAGTAGAGCCAACATTTAAATAATTATATTATACAGCGGGGTTTAGTTACTGCTTTATAGATAGACAAAAAGCTTCCTAGAATTTACTAGGAAGCTTTTTTAGTTTATAAAAAATATTTTCTTCTGAATGATTTTATATCTATCTACAATTCGAATAAGCTAGGTAGCCATAGCGTAAGTTGTGGGAAATACGTTACTAAGAATAATGCAAAGATCATGGCTAAAAATAGTGGTAATAGCGGCTTTACAACCTTCTGAATGCTTGTTTTAGCAACACCAACACCCACAAAGAGGACGGAGCCGACCGGTGGGGTGCAAAGACCAATACATAAGTTAAGCACCATTATGATTCCAAATTGAACAGGATCCATACCTAGTTTTGTCACTACTGGTAAAAATATAGGTGTAAATATGAGTACCGCAGGTGTAATATCCATGAAAATCCCAACAAAAAGCAATATTAGATTGATAATCAAAAGGATGATAATAGGATTATCGCTAAGTCCTAATAATAAGCTACTGATATTTTGAGGAATGTTTTCATAAGACATCACCCAAGACATACTCATAGAAGCTCCAATTAATAGCATAACAATAGCCGTTGTAGAAGCCGAATTAAGCAATACTTCAGGTAAGTTTTTAAATGAAATCTCTTTGTATATAAAACCTAGAATTAGAGTGTAGAGTACAGCAATGGCAGATGCTTCTGTAGCTGTAAAAATTCCAACGACAATACCACCAATTACAATAACTAACAAAAGAAGACTCGGAACAGCATCTATAAATGTTCTAAAAACTTGTTTTAAAGTACTTCTTTTTCCTACTTTATATTTTTTCTTTTTAGCCCAAATAGAGGCAACAATCATTAAAAATAAACCTGTTAGAATACCAGGGATGTAACCTGCTAGAAAAAGTGCAGCAATAGAAACACCTCCACTAGCAAGGGAGTAAACAATAAGAACATTACTTGGAGGGATGATAAGTCCAGTTGTAGAAGATGTAATATTTACAGCAACTCCAAACTCTTTAGAATAGCCTTCTTTTTCCATTTCTGGACCTAAAATACTTCCCATGGCAGATGCAGAAGCCATTGCAGAGCCTGCAATAGCTCCCATTAACATGGCTGCAATAACGTTGATAAGTGCTAATCCTCCAGGAAGAGCGCCTACCAGTGTTTTAGCAAAAGCAATGAGTCGGTGTGCTATTCCTCCCTTATTCATGAGTTCCCCAGAGAGAACAAAAAAGGGAATGGCAAGCAGTGCAAAGCTATCCAAACCGGTAGCCATCCGTTGGGAAACTGTTGTAAAAGCTGGCATCGCAGGAATCGTAACGAGCATGGTTAGTAATGATGAAATGGTAATACTCCACGCCACTGGAGTTCCTATTGCCAAAAGGCATAAAAAGCTTATTATTAATATGAGTACGGGAATGTATTCCATAATTTATTTTTTTAAGAGGTCTGAGGTTTTGTAGTAAATGATAAGTAATCCACTAATAGGGATTACCAGATAGACAGCAGATAACGGCATGTTTAATGCTGGAGAATGTTGTCCTAAAATGTAACTTATATAAACCAATCGAAGTCCACCGATTACAAAAGCCAAAAACGAAAAGGTAATGATCAATATATTTACAATAGTGGCCATTCTTTTCTGAGCTTTCGGACTAGATTTTGACGGCAGTACATCGATAGCTACATGCATATTTCTTCCAGAAACATACGCAGCGCCCAATATTCCCACCCAAATCATAAGATAACGAGCTAATTCGTCTGTAAATGAGCTAGGAGAACCTGTAATGTATCTTGTAAATACTTGCCACAATACATTAATTACCATTATTGCCATTATAAAAATTAGCACCCTGCTTAGTATCAGATCTACTTTTTTTCTAAAATTCATCTTATTTAGTATTTCTTATTTCTTGAATTATCGAGTACATTTCTTTATCCTCTTTATAGGTATCATAAATACTTTGTACTTGCTTAGCAAAAGGTTCTTTGTCTGGATAGATAATTTCAACTCCTTCTTTTTGTACAGCTTCTAAAGCTTCTTTTTCTGAAGCTGCCCATAGCTTACGCTGATTTTTCACCGATCTATCTGCAGCTTCCTGAAGCCACTTTTGCTCTTGCTTGTTTAAGCTATTCCATAAATGAGTTCCCACAACCAAAACATCTGGCAATACTGTGTGCTCGTCTAAAGAATAGAATTTACAAACCTCGTAGTGTTTTGATAAGTAGAAACTAGGTGGGTTGTTCTCGGCACCATCTACCACACCTTGCTGTAAAGAGGTGTAAAGTTCTCCCCAAGAAATTGGCGTTGGAGAGCCTCCTAGACTACGTACCATATTCATGGCTGTAACACTTTCCATAACTCTAATTTTCATCCCCTCTAAATCTTCAGGAGAATTTACAGGACGTTCTTTTGTGTAAAAACTTCTGCTTCCAGCATCATAATAGCAGAGTCCTTTTAACCAAAACTGAGTCCCTTCATTAAGAAGTGATTTTCCAATTGGTCCATCTAGTACATTAAAAGAATGTTGCTTGTTTTTAAAGAGAAATGGCAGTCCTAATACTTTCATTTTAGGGGCAAAATTTTCCATCACTCCCACAGATACCTTTGTCATATCTAAGCTTCCAATCTGAAGTAATTCCAAACACTCGCGCTCAGAGCCTAATTGCTGATTCGGATAAATTTTAATATCCATTTTTCCACCAGAGATCTCTTCCAAATCTTTTCCCATTTGTAGCATCGCCTTGTGTACAGAATGGCTAACATCCAGCCCGTGAGCAAGCTTGAGTGTTTTATGCTCGCTTATTTGATTACAAGAAATAAGAGATAATAGGGCTATAATAGTGAAGCTTAATTTTAAATAAATCTTCATCCTTTTATAGATTTTATAATATTAATGGCATTTTGAACATTGGCAGTAAGTAGCTTAAAATCTTTGTTTTTTATAAGCTCTTTTGTGATTAGTTTAGATCCCATTCCTACACAAGTTACCCCTGCATGAAACCAAGCAGTGATATTCTCTTCTGTAGGTTCTACTCCTCCAGTAGGCATAATACTTGTCCATGGACAAGGCCCTTTTATCGCTTTAACAAAACCGGGACCATAGATATCTCCAGGAAATAATTTTACAATTTCGCAACCTAATTCTTCGGCTTTAGAAATCTCTGTAAGGGTACCACAACCGGGAGACCACAATACTTTTCTGCGATTACAAACGATTGCAATATCTTCTCTAAAAACAGGAGTAACAATAAATTGTGCTCCCATTTGCATGTATAGCGAAGCTGCGGCAGCATCGGTAACAGATCCTACCCCGAGAATCATCTCTGGACAATGCTCTGAACAAAATTTTCTTAATTCTGAAAATACTTCGTGGGCAAAGGCTCCTCTTGCAGTAAATTCAAAGAGTCTTGCGCCGCCATCATAACAGGCTTTTACAACCTGACTCACAATCTCGGCATCTTCATGATAAAATAGTGGCACTAAGCCAGTATCTTTCATGGTATTTGCGACTTCAATTCTTGTAAATGTTTTCATTACTATGTTTTATAAACTATTAGTATCAGTTGGTATTTAATTCTTTACTATCTGCTTACCCTTCCAGTGGCATCTCCTGCCATGAGTTGTGCTACATCTTCTTTAGAAACTAAGTTAGCATCTCCATAAATGGTGTGTTTTAAACAAGAGGCAGCAACGGCGAAGTCGAGGGCTTTTTGATCGTCATAATTATTAAGTCCGTAAATTAATGCACCCATAAAGCTATCTCCAGCACCAATTCTATCTACAATATCTGTAATATCATAAGATTTAGAGCTAAGCATTTTGGTACCGTCATATAAAACAGCGGACCAAATATTATGCATTGCACTGATGTTCTTTCTATTGGTAATAATAATTTTATCACTGCTTGGAAAACGCGCTCTTAGTTTTTTGCAAAGTGATTCCTGAAGCTCCACTTCGGTAGTTCCATCCGCAGTAATATCAAAATATTGCTTGGAGGCATAATCTCCAGCTAAGATAATATGACATTTGGCCACCATTTTCTCCATGACTTCTCCAGGAGTTTTTCCGTAGTTCCATAAATTAGCACGGTAATTAAAATCTGTAGAAATGGTAAGCCCCATTTGCGAAGCTACTTCGATGGCTTCCATACACACATCGGCTGCTCCTTGAGAAACGCCAGGTGTTATTCCCGACCAATGAAACCATGTGGCATCTTTAAAAACCGACTTCCAATCGATCATTCCTTTTTCTATATTAGCAAAGGAAGAATATGCCCGATCGTAGATAATTTTGCTTCCCCTTGCCGAGGCACCTTTTTCTAAGAAATAAAGTCCTAGTCGGTCTCCACCTTTTACAATATGGCTAGTTCCTACATTGTACTTACGCATTTGCATAAGTGCCGTTGTAGCGATATCGTTTGCGGGTAAGCGCGTAACCATTTCAGACTGCATCCCAAAATTAGACAATCCAGTGAGTACATTTAACTCACTCCCTCCATAATCGGCATTCATCTCTATGGCTTGTGAGAATTTTAAGTGATCTTTTGTAGATAATCTTAATAAAACTTCTCCTAATGCTACTACTTTTTTCAATATCTAAAGTTTTGTTATGGTATGATTAAAATTTAAAATATTCGTTTGCGTTGTTGTATGAAATATCTTCCACAAGTTTCCCTATCCATTCCATTTCGTTTGGAAGTTCACCATTTTCAATCTCTTCACCAAGGAGATTACATAAAATACGTCTAAAATATTCATGCCTAGGATAAGAAAGAAAACTACGAGAATCTGTAAGCATTCCTATAAAACAACTAATTAGTCCCATGTTTGAAAGAGCATTTAATTGCTTGGTCATTCCATCTTTTTGGTCTAAAAACCACCATCCGGAACCAAATTGTACTTTTCCTTTAACCGAGCCGTCATTAAAATTACCGATCATAGTTGCAATAACTTCATTATCGGCAGGATTTAGATTGTATATAATGGTTTTGGTTAGTTTATTTTTACTGTCTAGACTGTTTAGAAATTTAGAAAGACTTTCAGCCTGAGAATAATCGCCAATAGAATCCCACCCTGTGTCTGGACCTAATTTGTCTAACATACGAGTGTTATTATTTCTAAGTGCTCCTAAATGAAACTGTTGCACCCAACCTAAAGAATGGTATTGCTCTGATAAAAATTGTAATACAGCGCTTTCAAATTTTAAGATTTCATCTTTTGAAAGCGTTTCATTTTTTAATTTCCTTTTCAGAATATTATTTACTTCTACCTCCGTATGATTTGTATATGGGATGGAACTTAATCCGTGGTCAGATACTTTGCATCCATTGTCATTAAAATATTGAATTCTATTTACCAATGCATCTTGTAGATCTTGGTAGGAGTTAATAGAAATCTCAGCAGCTTTTTCAAGCTTAGCGATGTATTGTAAAAAACCATCATTCCCTATAGTAATTGCCTTGTCTGGTCTAAAAGAAGTACTTATATGTGTGTTAAAATCACTTTTTGCCAGTTTTTGATGATGTTCTAAAGAGTCTGTAGGATCTTCTGTTGTGCATACCACTTTTACATTCATTTTAGAAAGTAATTGTTGAGTGCTAAAAGAACCACTGTTTAATTTTTCTGTAGTTTGGTGATAAATTTTTTCAGCATTCTTTTCATTTAAAAGCTCATAAATATCAAAATAGCGAGCAAGCTCCAATTGTGTCCAATGGAATAATGGATTACGCATTGTGTATGGAACCGCTTTTGCCCATTGCTTAAATTTATCTTGATCAGAAGCGTCTCCAGTAATAAACTTTTCGTTAATCCCTAGAGCTCGCATACCTCTCCATTTATAGTGATCGCCATCTAGCCATGCTTTAGTTATATTCTCAAAAACTCTATTATCGGCAATATCTTTAGGAGATAAATGACAGTGATAATCTATAATGGGCATTTTACTCGCATAGTTATGATACAGCTCCTCTGCATATTTATTATGAAGTAAAAAATTATCGTATATAAAGTTGGTATGTTTCATTACGTTATCTTCTTTAATTAGTCTTTTTGATAGTAGCTTAAATCTTTTCTTTTAAGAAAAAACAGCTAGTATAAGGACTTTCTAATACCTAGTTCTAATCCTCTAAGCTCTGCTAGGCCTCTAAGTCTACCTATTGCAGAATAGCCTGGATTTGTTTTTTTATTAAGATCATCGAGCATTTTATGTCCATGATCAGGACGAAAAGGCATTCTAATATCTTTGCGCCCTTCAGATTTTCTTTTCTTCTGTTCAGCAATTAAAGCCTTCATTACTCCAAACATATCTACATCTCCTTCTAAGTGATTTGCCTCATAGAAATTTCCTGTAGCATCTCTTTTGGTACTTCTTAAGTGGATAAAGTGAATCCGCTTTCCGAGTGTTTCCACCATTTTTACTAAATCATTATCACTTCTTACACCAAAGGATCCCGTACAAAATGTGAGTCCATTATTTGGACTATCTACAGCTTTATAAAGATCTAGAATATCTTGTTCTGTACTTACAACCCTTGGAAGACCAAGAATAGGGTAGGGAGGGTCATCTGGATGGATACACATATTTACACCTGCTTTTTCTGTTGAAGGAATTATATGTTCCAAAAAGCTAAAAAGATTCTGTTGAAGCTTTTTAGCATCTATGTTATTATAAGTAGCGAGAATCTCATTAAACTCTTCTAAAGTATATCCTTCTTCGGCACCTGGAAGCCCAGCAATAATATTATTTATCAATAGAGATTTATCTTCTGAAGTCATTTTTTCAATAAGAGCTTCGGCTGATGCAATCTCACTATCTGAATACTGATCTTTTGCTCCAGGTCTTTTCAAAAGGAATAATTCGAATGCAGCAAAAGCTATTTTATCAAACCGTAAAGCTGTAGAGCCGTCTTCCATAGAAAAATTTAAATCGGTACGTGTCCAATCCAAAACAGGCATAAAGTTATAGCAAATAGTATCAATTCCGCAGCTCCCTAAATTTGTTATAGTTTGCTTATAGTTTTCAATATATTTTTTATAATCTCCGCTTTGAGTTTTTATATTTTCATGAATAGGAACACTTTCTACAACAGACCAAGTTAGACCGTTAGCTTCTATAGTATCTTTTCTTTTTTTAATCTCCTCAATAGACCAAATTTCTCCGTTTGGGATATGATGTAACGCTGTGACAATACCAGTAGCTCCAGCTTGTTTTATATCAGCTAAAGAAACCGTATCGTTTGGGCCGTACCAACGCCATGTATTTTCTAATTGTAACTCCATTTTCTCTTTTTAAACTCCACTGAATGCACTAAATCCACCATCTACAGGCACCACTATACCAGTTACAAAGGAAGCGTCATCTCCAGCAAGCCAATTTGCTACTCCTTGTAACTCTTCTGCTTCACCAAAGCGTTTCATTGGTGTTTGTGTAACAATAGTTTGCCCTCGTTGGGTAAGAGTACCATCAGGATTAAGTAATAGTGCTCTATTTTGTTCTCCTATAAAAAAGCCCGGAGCGATTGCGTTTACACGAATACCATCTCCATATTTTAAAGCCATTTCTACGGATAACCATTTTGTGAAATTGTCTACAGCAGCTTTACTAGCGCTGTAGCCTACAACTCTTGTAATAGCTTGTTGAGCAGCCATAGAAGAAATATTAATAATGCTGCCTTTTTTATTATCAGCCATAACCTTTCCAAAAATAAAACTAGGTAAAACGGTGCCCTTAAAATTAAGATCGTTTACTTTTCCGAAATCCTCTAACGAAAGATCAAAGAAAGTTTCATCTGGAGCTATAGTTGCCCCTTTTCTATTTCCACCAGCTGCATTTACAAGAATATCAATACTCCCCCAAGTGTCTATAACTTTCGTTTTTGCTGTTTCTAAAGATTCTTTATCTAATACATCAGCAACGAGAGCAATTGCCTCTCCGCCATTATTGTTTATTTCTTGTACTCTTTGATTAACAGTTTCTTCTGTTCTTCCAAGCACCGCAATTTTAACCTTCTGCAAAGCAAGACCTTTAGCTATAGCGCCACCTAAAATTCCATTTCCACCAGTAATTATAGCTACTTTATCTTTCAAATTATTCATTCTAAAATTTTTTATGAAACAATTATGTGTTTATCAGTTGTTGCTGAAATCTCCTCGAATTGGATTGATAGCATCGATTAAAATGCTTGATCCTATAGTTTTCTAAGTATTCAATTTTTAAAAAAAGAATAGAGGAGCGTGTAGGTTTATAGATTGAATGATAAAAGGACTTTCAAAGTAGTGATTCTACAATCACTACTTTGAAAGTTTATATATTTATATGGTTGGTTCCCATCCTTTTTCATATTCTCTACCCCATAACTTCATTGCTTCAGGATCTAACATTTTTCCATTATTGTCATCTATTCTGAAGCCTTTTCCTGTTCGGTAAGCAACATTAGCATAATGAACCATTGCCATACTAATACTAGCATCAGCAATAGGGGCATTTAAGGTGCCTTTTCCACGAATAGCGTCGAAAAAGTTAACCATATGGTCCGTTGAAATATCACCACCACCACCAAGAGCAGTTCCAGCTTCTTGAGAGTCGGCTGTAACTTCTTTGATAAGTTTACCAGCTCTATCCATCAACATATATTTACCTCTATTTACAAAAACGGTACCTTCAGAACCATAAATTACAGTCCCACGGCCACCGCCATATGTGCTGTATCCGTTTCTACTTTTTCCGTCCCATTGGATAATTTTCTTATCAGCGAATTTAAAAGTAGCTTCCATAGTATCGTACATTTCCCAACCATCGTTAAGGAAGTGTCTTTTTTCAGCTTCAACTTCAGCATATTGAGGGAAATCTACTTGTAGTGCCCAACGAGCAATATCTAATTCGTGAGTAGCATTATTTCCAGCTTCAGCAGTTCCGTAATTCCATCCGTACCAGTGCCAGTTATAATCCCATGTATTATCTGTATACTCACGATGTACAGCTGGTCCCTGCCATAACTTCCAATCTAATCCTTCAGGAACAGCAGCTTTCTTTTGTACAGGAACTTCACCTCTTTGATTGTTATAAAAAGCAACAGCTTTGAATGGAGTTCCTATAATACCATTATGTATTTCGTTTATGATTTGAATTGTATGGGGAGCAGAACGTTGCTGATTTCCCATTTGAACAACTTTGTTGTATTTTTTTGAAGCAGCAACTAAAAGCTCATTTTCGTTCATATTATGACTACATGGTTTCTCAACATAAACATGTTGTCCTGCTTTCATAGCCATAATTGATCCTGGTGTATGCCAATGGTCTGGAGTAGCGTTAACGAGAACATCTACATCTTTATCATCAATTACTTTTCTGATATCATTTTCTAATTTCGGTTTGTAATCGATGCGTTCAGCGAAGTTTTTCATGGCTCTTGCACGCTGACTTTCCATTACGTCACACAGATACATTAAGTTTACATTACTGGATTTTCTAGAAATAGGCTCATAATAAGCGCCAAGTCTTCTTCCTAAACCAGCAACTGCTACGTTTAATCTTTCGTTAGAACCTATAATTCTACGGTAACTACTTGCTGGCATTCCCATAACGGAGCTACCTACAGCAATAGCTGTACTGCTTAAAACGGTATTTTTTATAAAGTTTCTTCTAGTTGTCATAATTTTGTTGGTTTAAAGGGATTTTATTTTGATGTTTTTGAATGAAACACGGTTACCATGATCTTGTAAAAGAATACTTCCTTTTTCAAGCTCTCCGAAGTTTGGCCATTTTTCATACTTACTTTCGGAAACAAGTTTTAGGAACTCATCACTTCCTCTTTCATATTCAAGAACTTTCATTCCGTTTAACCAATGCTCAACATGATTATCTTTAGATATAATTTTTGCTGTATTCCATTCTCCAATTGCATTCATTGGTTTTTTTGGATCAGCTTGTATAAGGTCATATAAAGAAGCAGCTGTTCTACTACCGTCATGATTTCCTAGTTTAGCATCAGGATGTCTTTCATCATCTAAAATTTGATATTCTAATCCAATAGAAGAACCAGGACCTTTATTTATTTCTGTATCTACATAATACTTTATTCCGCTATTAGCACCTTCAGTTATTTTGAAATCTACTGTAAGCATAAAATCTTTATATAGTTCTTTTGTAACGATATCTCCACCAGCAGCAGATTCTTCACCATTAGATTCTAAAACTGTAAGGATACCATCTTCAATAACCCAACCTTTTTCTGGGAATTCTTCTAATTTAGCACCTCTCCAACCGTTAGTCGATTTACCATCCCAAAGCATTTTCCAACCATTATCTTTTTCTCCAACTGTCAGGTTGTTTTTAGTAACTATTGGCTTAAGTGGAGTTTTCTTGCTGTACTTTTGAAGATCTTCGGTAAGGATATTCACGTTTCTCCACATGATTTCAGTACCTGCTTTTTTCTTTTTACCAATGCTGTGTACTTGTAAAGCAATAAATCCTGAAGCAGTTTTTCCGTCGATAAGATGAGCGGCAGGAACCCCATTGATCCATGTTTTTAAAGTATCTCCAATAGCTTCAATTCGGTAGTGATTCCACTCTCCTTGCTTGAAAGCTTTTTGAGCATCAGGATTATCCTTTAAGGGAACCAACCATCCACGTCTTCCTTCGTCATAAATACCAGCGCTCCAAGCACGGTCTGAAGGGTCAATTTCAATTTGATATCCATGTACACGACCATTTTGATATTGAGGTATGCTATTACTACGAATTTGAATACCAGAGTTCATCGTAGAATCTACTTTATAATCAAGCTCTAAAATAAAATCACCATACATTTTATCTGTTGTCATGAAAGAATTAGGTGTATCGTGAACGGTGCTCCCAATGACTTTTTTATCTTCAACACGATAATTTGCTTTTCCTCCTTTTTGCGTCCATCCGTTAAGGTTTTCTCCGTTGAATAGGGGAGTCCATGGGGTGTCATCTTTAGGAGTAGTTTCTTGACAACTTGTAGCCAACACTAGGGAAAAGACTGTGAAAGCTTGTAGTGTGTAATTTCGAAGTTTTGAATTCATAAGTTTAAGGTGATTTTTGTTATGTTATAATTTATTTGTTTTTCTTTTGATTGAAATGTGTACGTGCACATTTTATAATAAATTTTTTTAAAAATATATAATTTTCAGCTTATAGTAAAAGTATTTATCACAAAAAAAATAAATCATGGAAATAAGGAATGTTTATTTTAAAGTGTTAAATAAAGATAGATTCTGATTTTTTCATCTAATTAGTTGTTTATTAGGAGTTTTTCATAGTTTAAATTTGTTAGATTTTAAATTTAACTGTGGGGTAGGTTGTTTAGGTTAGTATCATAGTACATGAGGTTTTCTTGAGTGATAATGTCTATGGGAAGAAACTTTTCAGAATCTATTTTTTTATTTAGTACTAAGTGGTTGTAAAAGCTTTCGAGAGCTAAATATCCCTGCGTTTTAGGTCTCTGTCCTAAAAGATAAGTGATAGTTTCCTTTTCTAAATATTCTACATTTTTACTTATTAAATCGTTTCCAATTAGTTTTACTTTATTAGATAAGGCTGAACTTTCAATATGCTTCGCTAGATAGTGAATTAAAGAGCTTGGTACATAGATTCCCACAGTATCATTATTAGGATTACAAGCAGACTTTAATTGCTCATCAAAATCTTTACTCCCCAAATTAATGTTACTTTCTACTAAGGTGATATCATTAATAAAAGGTCTACTATATAAATATTCCTTAAATCCTTCTATTCTTTGCTGAAGTGTCCTGTTGTGATTTTCATTGTTCTTAACTGAGATTATAGAAATCGTGCCCTTAGGTTTAATCTCTGCACATAGGAGTTTTGCAGCTAATTTTCCGCTTTGAAAGGCATCTTGCCCTATAAACTTTAAACATCCGCTATTCTTAATATTTGAATCTATTAGTGTAAAAGGAATAGAGGCTTCATTAAGTTTCTTTGTTAGTTTTACAGCTTCAAAATTTATTACAGGAGCTATGATAGCTCCATCAACATTCATTTTTAAGAGTTCTTCTGCCTTCTTATTGAAAGACATTGCAGAATTTTGGTCGAATTCTAAAATGGTTAATTTAATACCAAACTGACTAAAGTTTTTAGCTGCCATTTCTATACCTTTTGAAGGAATCTCCCAATACTCTCCCTTGGAGTAAGAGGGTACTAGTGCGGCAACTTGGTAGGATTTGTTCAAAACAAGTCCTCTAGCATAGATGTTAGGTTGATAATTAACCTTTTCTATGATATCAAGAATCTTTTTCTCCGTTTTTTTAGAAACCTTCCCTCTTTTATGGATAACTCTGTCTACCGTTCCTAGAGAGACATTTGCCAACTTTGCTATTTCTTTAATTGTCAAAATTCAAGTTTTAGAAATACTAATATAGTAAATCTACTTAAAATAAGGTACGTTAACGCTCAATATATTTCTTCTAAATTGTTTATTATGCTTTTTCGCAATGAAGTACTATTTTATCATTTCTATGATTAGTACAAAAGAAAAGATATGTATTCCCTCCATCTTGGATTTTTGTTTTTTTACGGATTTGAGCTACTGTTTCAGGAAAGTTTCTTGTTGTTATATTAGCCTTATTATTTGTGAGGACTTTCTTTAGCTCTATTTTGTTATAAGATAGAATGTTTTTAATAATAAAGGTACGCCCAGGGAAATCTGCAACAAGTTCATTACTGGTGTATAGGTGAGTGTTGGGATGCAGCTTAGAAAGGTTTAATTTGTCCGCTATTATGTTAAAGCCTCCACTTTTTAAAATAGCTGCATTAGGTTCATATAAAAAATCTAATGGAGCAGAGAAATTAGCTACAGATGAACTTTCATCATTCATTTCGAACTCGAATACCTCTTTCTTGCTTTTAGATATATTTATTGTTTTTATGATTCTTCTTTGAAGAACGTTACTTTTTAAAAGCCAAAGGAGTTCTTTTACTTCGTTATTAACGGCTACAATATGTATTTCAGCTACTTTATTTAATTCTTCGATACCTTTTGATAAATCTAACAATGGGGAAGTTTTAACCAAAATGATTTTTGCTTTTTTAAATAGAGTGGGCAGTACAAGACGCATGTTAGGAGCACAGTCTTGTAATAGAAAAACTTTATTTTTTGTGCTATCTCTTCTTGAAGGATCTACAAAAATACAATCGAAAGTCTCTTTGGAGTTCTCGATAAATACAATCCCATCTTCAGCTTTAGAATGGATGTTACCTTTTTTGAGTGCTTTAAAGTTATGAGTTGCAATCTTTGATAAGTCGCTATTTATTTCGCAATGATATACCTCTTCAAAGCTATTAGAAAAGTGATAGCTATCTACACCAAAACCTCCAGTAGCGTCTATGATTTTTTTACCACTAACTAAGCTAGCTTTGTATTCGGCTGTTATCTCAGATGACGTTTGCTCAATATTAAGTTTATTAGGGTAGTAAATACCTTCAGTTTTATACCATGAGGGAAGCTTCTTTTTAGTTTTATTTTTTGCTTCAATCTGTGTTACAACCTCTTTTGTAGATACCCCATCAAGATTTATTCCTTTTAGTAATAAAGAAGAAACATCTTTATCCAGATTTTGGTTTATAAATTCTTGTACTTCAGTATTTAAAATATTTTTGTTCAAAATGAAGTTATAGGTTTCTAGTAAGCTTTATAACTATTTTATTTTCTGATAGGAACTCTTTTAAAACAACCTTAATTGCGGTGTATAAAGGTACTGCTACAACCATACCTAAAGGTCCAAATACGATTCCTGCTATAATTATGACTAAAAATATTTCTAGTGGATGTGATTTTACACTATTAGAAAAAATTAGCGGTTGACTAAAGAAATTGTCTACTAGCTGGCCAACCATAAATCCTATTAGGACATAAATAGCTTTTGGTAAAACTACGGTACTAAAATCTGCACCTAGATTACTAGACATTGTTAAAGATACCATGAGTACTCCTCCTATCAGTGGGCCTATATACGGGACTAAGTTTAATAACGCACACATAAATGCTATGACAACAGCATTGTCTATTCCTAAGATTATTAATACTGCTGTATAAATAACGAAAAGGATTCCTATTTGGAGTAATAACCCAATAAAATACCTTGATAATAGATTTTTAATAGTTTCTAGAGAGTTAATTACTCTTTGCTCGTTCTGAGGAGGGATGAATGTTAGGAGTCCATTTTGAAACAAACGACTATCTTTCAGAAAGAAAAAAGAAATAAAAATAACAGTAAATAAGGCTACACTAAGGGAGCCTATTCCTCCAATTATGTATTTAAACATATTGGGAATTGCAGATAAATCTAAATTTGAAATAAACTCGGAGGTCTTAATAGATTCTTCAATAGATTGTTCTACTTTATATCGACTTACAGAAAAGTAATCTGAAATTTCACGATACACATCTTGTAGGCTCATTTTAAGATTATCTATATTTAATAACGATAGATTTTTTCCTTGTTCTACAATTAGCGGAACAAATAGTCTTAATACTCCCGCAATAAAAATAATCATTATAGCCATGGTTAATACAACGGCTACGTTATCGTTAAATTTGCATTTTTTTCTTAAAAATCTAACAATAGGTCTCCCTATCAAGGAAATTACAAGTGCGATAATAATGTAAGCTATAACGGCTTGTATTTTGTAGAGTAGGATAAGAAGTAAAGCTATTCCAACAAGTGTTGCGATAGCTCTTAATATACCATCCGAGATTGTTTTTGAATCCATTTTATTAAAATTAATTAAGTAAAATTAAATAAAAAGCCCATATGAACACCATTCGATAGCGATTAGTTATTTCATATAAAGAAATGGCAGTGGCTTGCGCCAAATTCATGCTGCTATTTTTTCCAAACATTTCTATGTGATGCACATGATCAGCTATGGAAAGTAATTTTTCGGATACCCCGTAATTTTCATTTCCAATAAGTAGTGCAGTTTTATTTTGTAATGGAATTTTTAGATTTTCAATTGCTTTGCTATTGTTTGTTATTTCTAAAGCAATGATAGTGTAGTTTTCTTCTTTTAAATGTGCGATATATTCCTCTTCATTTTCAATGTACTCATAGGGAATAAATTTATGCGTAGCTCGAGCTGTTTTTTCAACTCTTCTAGAAAAAACGGGTTCTACACCAATAAAAATAATTTTTTCTACTCCAAAAGCATCAGCGAGTCTAAAAATAGAACCAATATTAGAGGCACTAGTTACATGGTCACAAATTATAGTGACTGGAAAACTCCTTTCTTTAAAGGTATTGTTGTCATGATTTAATTGTTCTACCATATTAATTTTCAAAGGCGTATTGTATAATGTTTGCTCCCATTTGTAGTGCTTTTTGTCTTACATTATCGGGGTCGTTATGAACTTCAGGATCTTCCCATCCGTCTCCAAGATCACTTTCAAACGTAAAAAGTAAAACCAGTCTATTATCATTAAAAATACCTAATGCTTGCGGTCGCTTTCCGTCGTGTTCATGTATTTTTGGAAGTCCGTTTGAAAAGGTATACGTTTCATTAAAAATAGGATGGCTTGTAGGGATTTCTTTGAGTTCCTTGTCAGGAAATATTTTAGGAATCTCTTTTTTTAAATATGGAGCCATTCCGTAGTTGTCATCAATGTGTAAAAAACCTCCTGAGAGCAAGTAATTTCTTAAGTTTTCTGCATCTTTATCAGAAAAAAAAACGTTTCCATGTCCCGTCATGTGGATAAATGGATACAGAAAAATATCTGTGCTACCAGCCTCAACAGTAACTGGTTTTGGACTTATTGTTGTGTGTATATTATTGTTGCAAAATGAAATTAAATTAACAAGTGCCGTGGGGTTGGCGTACCAATCGCCGCCACCACTATATTTTAATAATGCAATTTCTTGGGCATTACCGTAGAAACCAATACATAAAATAATAAATAACAATTGTTTAGCCATCTAATTTGGATTGTGTTGAGGCAAATTTACAGTATTTAAGAGAACAATAAATGAAAATTTGTTTTCTTAAAAAATCTCGAAATTATAGCCAGACTGTATTAGATCCTCATATTTTTCATGATCAAACATATAATAGAAAGCTCCTCTTTTAGAAGAACTTTTATCTTTCACATCTAATTTTTTCAAAACCTTTAGAGATAATACCTTTTTTCTGAAATTTCCAGGATCTAATTTTCGTTGAAAAATAGCTTCGTATAAACTTTGCAATTGTGGAATCGTAAATTTTTCTGGAAGTAGCTCGAAACCAATTGGTTGGTGTTTTGCTCTTCTTCTTAATTTGGAAAGAGCATCTATAACCATTTGATCATGATCTAACACAAGTGAAGGCAAATCTTCTAATTTATACCAATAAGCTCCATGCTTTTCTGTGAGCTCTCTATCGTATTCATCAATACGAATAAGAGCAAATTGCGCTATGGAAATACAGCGGGCACCTTCATCTCTAGAGGCTTTTCCGTATGCAATTGATTGCTCAAAGAATACATTGTCTAATCCTGTAATTTCTTTGAGAACCCTTCTGGCTGCATTATCTACATCCTCTTCAGGCTTTACAAAGCTACCTATTAAAGACCATTCACCACGTTTTGGTTCTACTCTTCTTTTAAAAATTAAGAGCTTTAGTTCTCCATCATCAAATCCAAAAACAATACAGTCTGTAGCAACAAACATTTTCGATTCTTCCTTATAGTAACCTCCTGAATTTAATTCCATTTTTAAATTTAATGTTTAATTAATAAAAGTGATAGTCACTTTTATTATATTTGTTTTTTAAAGAAACAGCTAAGGTTTGAAAAATACAACGCAATCTGCTAATAGGCAAGAAAACTTTTTGAATTTAAATGAATTTAAAAGTGAGGTAATTATTGATTCTCCAGGAAGAATTAATTTAATTGGTGAGCATATCGATTACAATGGAGGTCATGTTTTACCGGCAGCTATAGATAAAAAGATAAGAATATATCTTAAGAAGAGTAATACTGATACTTGTACAATTTGGTCTGAAAATTACAGTACTGGTTTTAGTTTTGATATTAATGATGTGAAATCTGGAGCTGTAGAGTGGCAAAACTATATCTTAGGAGTTGTTCATTATATAGGAACAATAAAAGGAGGCTTTGTAAAAGGGTTCGATTGTATTATTCATAGTGAATTACCAATGGGATCTGGATTAAGTTCTTCTGCTGCATTAGAATGTGGATTGGCAAAAGGCTTAGATGAATTATTCAAAATAGGGTTATCTTCTGATGAAATAATTACGCTTTCTAGAGATGCAGAGCACAATTTTGTAGGAACAAAGTGTGGTATCATGGATCAGTTTTCTGTAGTTCGTGGAAAAAAGAATCACTTAATTCTCCTTGATTGTCAGAGTCTTAAATATGAGTTGATTAAATCAGATTTAGACCCTTATAAACTGGTGCTTTTAAATTCTAATGTTTCTCATAATCTAGCGAGTAGTGAGTATAATACAAGAAGACAAGAATGTGAGGATGCTTTAGCTGCGATTAATAACAAGTATCCATCATATGAGTATTTGGTAGATGTGCCTGAAGAGATTGTAAAGGAATTTAAAGAGGAACTTCCAGAGAAAACATTTAACAGAGCTATATATGTTACTCAAGAAAATAAAAGGACATTGATGGCTTCAAATGCGCTTGAAGATGATCTATTTGAAGTATTTGGATCTTTGTTATATCAATCTCATAAGGGGTTGAGTGAATTATATGAAGTTAGCTGTGATGAATTAGATTTTATGGTAGACTTTTCTAAAGAATTTGATTTTGTTCTCGGTTCTAGAATGATGGGTGGTGGTTTTGGAGGTTGTACAATAAATCTAGTACATGAAGATCATGTTAGCGATTACATTGAAAATATATCGGAAGCATACAAGAAAAAATTTAATATTGAATTAAGCCCAATTGGGGTAAACATAAGTAATGGGGTTTCAAAAATATAAGCATGGAAAATACAATAAATAACAAACCGCATAGAAGATATAATATTTTAACTGGGGAATGGATTTTAGTTTCTCCTCATCGTACAAAAAGACCTTGGCAAGGAAAAAAAGATCAGAAGAGTGAATTGCAAAAAGAAACTTATGATCCTAAATGTTATTTGTGTCCAACAAACGAAAGGGCTAGTGGAGATACTAACCCAGATTATGAAGGAACTTATGCTTTTACGAATGACTTTGCAGCATTATTACCAAATGTAGAAGCAGAGGAGTACAGTAACGGACTTTTAAAGGCAGAAACAGAGATGGGGATTTGTAAAGTTGTTTGTTTTTCGCCAAACCACTCGCTTACACTTCCGCTGATGAAGGTTGAAGAGATTACTAATGTTGTAAAACTTTGGAAAAAGGAATACAAAGAATTAGGTGAGAAGTCAGAAATCAATCATGTGCAAATCTTTGAGAATAAAGGAGCGATTATGGGGTGTAGTAATCCGCATCCACATGGGCAGATATGGTCGCAGTCTTCAATCCCTCAGGAAGTTTTAAAGAAGCAAAAACATCAAAAGGCTTATTGGGAAACTAATAAAAGGAGTTTGTTACAAGATTATTTAAAACAAGAATTAGAGCTTAAAGAGCGTATTTTAGTAGAAAATGATCACTTTGTAGCGTTGATACCTTATTGGGCAGTATGGCCATATGAGGCGATGATAGTTCCGAAAAAGCACTATCAAGACATAAGTCAGTTAAATGAAGAAGAAGAGATAGCTTTTGCTTCCATAATAAAAAAACTGACAATAATGTTTGATAATCTTTTTGAAACTTCGTTTCCGTACTCTTCAGGGATCCACCAACGTCCTACAGATGGTGAAGAGCATCC
Source organism: Joostella atrarenae (assembly GCF_021764745.1). Lineage (GTDB taxonomy): Bacteria > Bacteroidota > Bacteroidia > Flavobacteriales > Flavobacteriaceae > Galbibacter > Galbibacter atrarenae. The sequence goes on from NZ_JAETXX010000005.1 coordinate 181,903, forward strand.
AGAATGGCACTTTCATATGTCTTTTTATCCACCTTTATTACGTTCTGCTGAAGTAAAAAAGTTTATGGTAGGTTACGAGATGTTTGCTAACCCACAAAGAGATATTACTGCTGAATCTGCTGCGAATAATCTCCGACAGCTTTCAGAAGTACATTATAGTAAGCAATAATGAATATAGGTCCTCTTCGGAGGACTTTTTTATTTTAAACGTTTATAGTTTTCAGAAAACAAAGGATTCCCTTCACCATCTAAAGTGATCTGACTAAAAGAGTTTTTTGCAACCTCCAATTTAAAAGTGAATACGCGCATGGTGTCTATAATGTTCATCATAGATTCAGACCCATATTCTAAACGTTCAACTAAAGAATTATCGGTAATATAATAAGATCCATATCCAAACCATTCCACAGAATCTTTTGGCACGAATCGTGTCCACATCACTTTATCATTTTGGTACATTTTTATTTGACGATAGCCATCACTATTTTTGATAGTGTCTATAACTATATTTCCGTCGTAAGAATACCTGCTTTCAAGTTCCCAAGTACCTTGTAGAGAATCTTTGATAATTATTTTTTCTGGACTTCCAGAAAGAAATATCATTGCTAATAGAAAAACGAAAGGAAAGAGTAGTGTTTTCATGACAGCTAGAATTTAGAAGTTAGTAAATATGTTACTGTTAATTTACGAATAATCAGTTAATTATGGAAATAATTCGGATTGTATTATTAGTTGTGTAAACAGATTTTCAATATATTTGATAATTACATCTATTCATATTAGGAGCTAGTATCAGTTTTGTTTATTGTTTGATAATAACTTTTCATAGATTAGTTGTAAGCTTTTTACTAAAAAAGCTACTTTTGTTATGTAATTATATTAGAAAGGATAAAACGATGTCTGAAAAAATAGAAAGAATAAAATGTTTAATTATTGGTTCAGGGCCTGCAGGTTATACAGCAGCAATTTATGCAGCTAGAGCAGATATGAAACCAGTAATTTATACCGGTTTAGAACCTGGAGGACAATTAACAACTACTACAGAAGTAGATAATTTTCCTGGATACCCAGAAGGTATTGATGGACCTTCTATGATGATGCAGTTACAACAGCAAGCAGAACGTTTTAGTACGGAAGTAAGAATTGGAATGATTACTTCTATAGAGTTGAGTGATGAAGTAGGAGGAATACACAAAGCTGTTGTAGATAGTACAACAAATATAGAAGCTGAAACTGTGATTATTTCTACTGGAGCTACTGCAAAATACTTAGGATTACCTAGTGAGCAACGTCTTAGAGGTGGAGGAGTTTCCGCATGTGCAGTTTGTGATGGATTTTTCTTTAAAAATCAAGAAGTAGCAATCGTTGGAGGTGGAGATACTGCTGCTGAGGAAGCTACTTATTTAGCAAATATCTGTAAAAAGGTTACGCTATTGGTTAGAAAAGGGGAGATGAGAGCGTCTAAAGCAATGCAACATCGTGTTAATAATACTGCTAATTTAGTTGTAAAATACTTTACAGAAATAGAAGAAGTATTAGGAGAGCAGGTAGTTGAAGGAATTCGTGTAGTAAATAATCAAACAGGAGCCAAAGAGCAAATAGATGTTACTGGGTTATTTATAGCTATAGGTCATAAACCAAATACAGACATCTTTAAGAATCAAGTTAAGATGGACGATACTGGCTATATAATCACAGAAGGTAAGTCTACTAAAACAAACAAACCAGGAGTATTTGCTTGTGGAGATGTTCAAGATAAAGAATATCGTCAAGCAATTACAGCTGCAGGAACTGGATGTATGGCTGCCTTAGATGCAGAGCGTTATCTAGCAACTGTAGAAAGTAGTGAAGAAGTAGAAGCTTAATAAGCTATAATAATATAAGTGTAGTTAAGGTGAAATCTATAAAATAGATTTCACCTTTTTTTTGTATATACATCATCTATTTGTTAATAATTTCATCTTTTCACCACCCCTTTTGTGTTTCTGTTATTACATTCTCTATTTATTAAGATTTACTAGAAAGTAAGGGATAATCATCACGTTTTATTTATAACAATAACTACTTTATTTAGACTAAAAATAAATAACATTTTGTTTTTATTAAATCTAAATAAGTATATATTTGCAGTCTAAACGTAGAAAATGTTCGTGAATAAAGAGTTTTTATTAGTATTGTTTTTAATGTCTGAATTCTTTGTGTTTGCTCAAAACGGAGTGCTCAAAGGGAATATTAAACATGAAGACAATACCGTTGCTTCAGGTGTTTATCTAATATTAAAGGGGAATGGAATACAAAAGGATGCAGCAACAAATTCAAAAGGGAATTATATATTTAAAGAAATTTCATACGGGGATTATACGTTAGAAATTCATTCTATAGATGCAAAGACTAAAATCTTAGATGTATTTGTCAATTCAGAAGTAAAGGAGCTTGATATAAACTTAGAAAGTTCGGATATGCATGAGTTAGATGAGGTAATGTTACATGGGAAATCACAAAAATCTAAAATAGAAACTGAAGGTTTCGCTGTAAATGTTATAGATACAAAGGAAGCGGGACTTCGTAATTTTCAAACCAACGAATTGCTAAATACTACAGTTGGAGTTAAAATCCGTCAAAATGGTGGGTTAGGATCTGAAGTTCAGTATAGTTTAAATGGATTGTCTGGAAATGCAGTGCGTATTTTTATTGATGGTATTCCAATTTCAATTTATGGTTCTTCATTTAGCTTGAATAGTATTCCGCCATCAATGATAAAAAGGATAGAGGTTTTTAAGGGTGTTGTGCCAGGTTATTTAGCAGATGATGCCTTAGGTGGAGCAATTAATATAGTACTTCATAAAGGATCGAAAACTAATCTTAATGCTTCTGTCTCTTATGGATCGTTTAATACACTACAAACCAATTTAAATGGTTTATACAGGTTTAAAAAATCTGGATTCACTGTAAAAGGTTCTTTTTTTCATAACTATTCTGATAATGATTACGAAGTTTCTGGGCGAAGTGTCGTAGTTACAGGGTTAGGAGGTGTGCAAACCCCAGTTACAGCAAAAAGATTTAATGACGCTTATAGGTCTACTGGAGGAATTGCGGAAGTTGGTTTTACAGATGTTAAATGGGCAGACCAATTTTTTGTTGGAATTACAGCTTCCGATGACTATAAAGAGATTCAACATGGTGCTTTCATGACTATTATGCCTTATAAAGGGAGGTTTATGGAGTCGGATGCAACCTTAGGAAATATAACCTATCAAAAGAAAGATCTTTTCACAAAAGGTTTAGATGTAAATGTACATGGTTTATATGGAAACAGAAATCGTATGGTAAACGATACTGTTGCGTGGGCTTATAATTGGTTAGGAGAAAGAGCTATTGATTACAAAGGTGATGAATTTAAATATTCATGGGGTTCTCAACAAGAAGGAGGGCCTACACTTGCCAAAATAAAAAGAAAAGTTGCATCAATTCGTACAGGGATTTCATATGAGATAAATGAGAACCATAAGGTATTGTTTAATCATGTATATAGTAGTATTGATAGAGAAGATAGTGATGAGTTAAGGTCGGTTTTGGAAAACACATTTGTTGGAACAAGAGACTTAAGTAAAAATATTCTTTCTTTTACTTATGAGCTTAATGCTTTTGATGAGAAGATGAAAGCTAGCTTATTTGGAAAATTGTATCAGCAAAAAACAGTAAATATCGATCCTGAAATTGATACTGATTCTAACGGGAATCAAATAATAGTTGATGATATAGTCAGTAGTAATAATACTAATAATGGATATGGTTTTGCATTATCTTATGCTATTTTGAGAAATATTACATTATTAGCATCTGCGGAGAAAGCAATTCGTTTACCAAATGAAACAGAAGTTTTTGGTAACGATGGAGATAATGTCGTTGCAAACCCGAGCATTCAACCAGAAAGTAGTAACAATTTTAATCTAGGATTTAAATTAGGAACTTTCAGGATGAAGAAGCATGACTTCTCAATTTCTACAAATTTTTTTACACGAAACATTAAAGATCGAATAGGTTTACCTATAGAAAATTCATTAAATGTAGACGACGAAACTATACTTTATGTAAATCAAGGGCACGCAACATCTAAAGGTATTGATGCTCAATTAACCTATTCATACAATAATAATTTTGGATTTAATTTTAATGTTTCTCGTTTTGATTTAATGGTAGAAAATAGAGGTGTAGAAATTGATGTTCCAAATACTCCATTTTTAACAATGAATGGAGGTTTACGCTATTCATTAAAAGACCTTTTCCAAGAAAGTGCACAGTTGAATCTATTTTATAATATATATTTTACTGATGACTTTTCTTACTTACCTCCGCAAGGAGAAAATACTGTTGGAGATGAATTTTTTAAAGTACCAGAACAATTAGTACAAGATTTTGGGCTTAGTTATACTTTCCCTAATAACAATTTTGTAATGAGTTTTGATGTTAAAAATATATTTGATAAACCGGTGTATGACAACTTATCTGTACAAAAACCGGGAAGAGCTTTTTATCTAAAATTAAACTATTTTATTAATAAATTTTAAATATAATCTAATGAAGAATCAATTCTTAAACCTTAGAACATTAGCGCTAGCATTTGGTGTTTTGTCTCTTGCAGTGAGCTGTAGTGATGATGATACTAGTGATATCATCGAGGAAAATAATGAAGACAATAGTAGATGGATTACTGTTGCAGCAGCTAAAATGGGAGACAACCCAGGAGACGGAAATGGAGGAACTTTAATATACTCTGTAAGTAGTGAAGATGCTAAAGACCCTAACAAAGTAGTAGCACCATTCGATAATGGATTTATAGTACCTTCTAACAGAACTGCTAGATTGCAATCTTCTGAAGATGGAAATACGATTTTTAATATTAGTTATGCTGGAGATACAGGTGGTAATTATACCAAATATACTGTAAATGGAGGCCAAGATTTTGAAAAAACAGGTTCAGAAGTTAGTATAGCTCCTTATGTAGGAAATGCTCCTAGATGGATAAAATTATTTGATGGAGATCAAACTGGAGCTGCAGTATATGTGTCTACAGAAAATGAATTTGATGAAGAAGATAATTATACTCGTACAAATGCAAAAATTGGAGTAGTAACTTTAGATTTAGTTAATTCTTTAATTAAAAAATTCGAGGAGCATGACGTAGCATTAAGTGCTGAAGAAGAGGCTAATGGATATTATATTTCAAGAATAGATATGCCTGTTTTAAATGCTGCTGGAGATAAATTATATATTGGAGCTCGTTTAAGCAAGGTTGACCCTACTACAGCAGAGAGTGATAGTGATTATGAGATTTTAGGATCTAAAACAATTGTTTTAGATTACCCATCTTTATTAAATCCAACAATAATTACATCTACAGTAGGTTATGGAAATACAAACGGGTACCGTAGTATTAATGCTTTCTTAGCTGAAGATAATAGTGTTTACCAAGCAAATCAGTCAGATCCAAATGGTTCTCATATTTTAAAAATCGGTTCAAACAACCAATATGATAATTCTTATGAGTTTAGTTTAGATGATGCTCTTGGGGTTCAGGATTCTTATATTCTTGCTTGGAGATATGTAGGTAATGGAAAAGCTGTAATAGCTTATCGTCATGCAGGTTCTGCTGAAGGTGTAGCAGGAGCTCAAGGGTTCTTTGCTTTGGCTGATTTAAATGCAAGAACTGCACAGAGAATTGATGATATTCCTTATAACCCTGATTTCTATTTATTCCAATACCAAGGGTTTGCTGTAGACGGATCTGAAGTTTATGTTACTGAAGCACCAGTTGGTCAAGACGGAAATATCTACGTAATTGATACCGAAACAGGAGCTGTTACTAAGGGAGCTCAATTGCAAAATATTGATGGAAGTCACTTTATAGGAACTTTCTAAAGTTTAAAAAGTAATTATTAATTAGAAAGCCGTCTAGGAATTAATTCCTAGACGGCTTTCTTTTTTTTAAAAACTAAGTTAGTTCGATTTTATCCCCTAGAAACATCACCAGAGCCAGATACCTTACTATCTTCTTTGGTTGGATTTCCGTAATATTCTACATCACCAGAACCAGAAACTCTAACCTTTAACTCTCCATCGCAGTGTAAATCAACATCGCCAGATCCAGAAATGCTTACTTCTACATTTTTAGCTTTTAATTGTTTTGCAGAAATATCTCCAGAACCAGATAGAGCACATTCAAAGTCGGTTGTATTTCCTCTTAAAACAACGTCACCAGAACCTGCTAGGTGACTTTCTACACTTGTAGATTCAATATCTAGTGTTAGATCGCCAGAACCTGCTAAACTAGCTTTAAAGTCTTTAGCTTTGATGATGTTTTTAGTTGTTACATCTCCAGATCCAGCTAAGGAAACAGCATCGATACTTTCAAAAGGAACAATAATTAAAATAGAGTTATTACGACTCGTACTTAAATCATATCCTTTTTCTGTTTTAATTTGAAGAGATCCATTTTTGACTTCTGTTTCGATATGTGGAATTAAATTTTCTTCAGCAGTGATAGTAATTTTTCCTTCTTTACCTGCAATAAGTTCAACATCAAAAAAGCCTGCTACACCAACAGCGTCATAACTGTCTGTGCTTCTCTCAACAGTAGTTACGTTTCCGTTTCCTTTTACTTTTTCATTCCCAAACCATTGAGCATTTGCTGTTGCAGTACTTGCTACAGCTAAACATAATAAGAGTAATTTTTTCATTGTTTTAATTTTTAGTTGATGGATTTTCTTTATTTTAAAGTTATATTGATTTCTCTTGAATCTTCCAATTGATTACCTAGAAAGACTGCTACATTTTACTAAAGCTCACTCCTCCATAATCAGAAGTGATGTTTATCTTATTTTTGCCCTGACTTCCGTAGTAACCTTCGTAATACTTCTCTGTTGATTTTTCTCTTTTAATTGAGAATTCAAAGTCCGTATCCCCATTTAATCCTGCATATTCAAGATTCATTGTAAAGTCAAAATGGTAAGCGTTATTGTAGCCAATTTTAATTCCAGTATAATCGCTTCTTATTTGAAGGTTACCAGCATCAGCGGCCATTTCATCAATACGGATGGAACCATAATCGGAAGTTATATCCACATTTCCATGAATAACACCAAAACGTGTTGTTAAGTAATCTCCTGTTCCTTGGATGTTATTTGCATTATTAATTTTTATGCTTCCATAATCACAAGTATATTCAACGTTTTTTCCATTGTTAACTTCAGAAGTGGTATAATCTGCATTGATACTAATATTACCTACTTTTTCTATAACGAAAGAAGAGTAGTCTGCATTTATTTTCCCGCTTTTCATGTATTCTATGGTTGATTTAGAAGTGTAATCAAACTTTAAAATATTATTATCTGCATTTAATTTTCCAATTTCTAAACGGCCATAATCACAACTAATATTTGCAACGCCATCAATTTCATTCAAATAAATACCACCGTAATCATTATTTAAATCCAACGTATTTCCTACAGGCACTTTTACAGTATAGTTTATTTCCATACTCACGTTATTGTTGCTCCATCCCCAACCGCTTTTCGAAAATATAGTTTTAGCAGAAACCATGGTACTTGAATTTTGAAATTCTATATCAATTTCATCAAGCTTTTTCTGAGCCTTATCTTCGTTATTACTATTGGTTTTTATATGAACTTCTATTACGGTTCTATTTTCATTCCAAGAGGTGATATGGAGATTCCCATAGCTGTTATTTAGTTTTAAAAGGGCTTTTGGACTTACTGTAAATTCTTTTTTCACCTTTTTTTCTTTGGTATATTTTCCATTCCATCCAGGACCAGCAGCGATTCCAAATAATGGAATGCAGACAAATAAAAGAGCTATTTTATATAATTTGATTTTCATTTTGAGAGGTTTTAAATTTTTTAATTTCTTCGATTTGAGTGAGTACATCTTGTAATAAATTAATTCGCGTTTGGTAATTAATAATCATAGCATTTAATATTTGCTTGCTACTACCTTCATTTGCCAAATCATCTTCTAATTTTTCATGATCTTTTTCTAGTTTTTTTATCTGAAGCATCGCATCTGCAATAATCTGCTTTGTTTCAGGAGTGGCCTCTGCTTGAATTTTTTCTATTTCTTCATTTATTAAAGAGGCAAAATAGAATTCCGTTTTTTGAATTTGTGAGGGTTCTTTAGCTACTTGTTGCTCAATTTTATTTTCAGCTTTAAAAACTTGAAAGCCGATAGCAACTAAAACAGCAATCGAAGCAGCAATAGAAAGTACTTTCCATGTAAAACCATTTGATTTTTTCTTCTGAATAGAAATCACTTTTTCTTGCGCTTGCAACTTCTCTAAAAAACGATTCTCATGTCCTGTTTCTGGAGCCTCAAGATCCCAATCGTCTTTAAGGTTTTCGAACAAGTTATCTATGTTATCATTATGCTTCATAAACTTCAGCTTGTAATTTTTTTCTTAAACTTTCTTTCGCTCTAGAAATTGTAGTTCTACAATTTGCATAGCTTAATTCCATGATGGTTCCTATCTCTTCATAGTCGTAACCTTCTATTAAATGAAGGGTTAAAGCAATTCTGTAATTATCCTTCAACATATTCATGGTCTGCAACACTTTTTGAGCCTTTATATTGGTCAACTCATGATCAGAATTAATTTCATTATTGTCTTCAACCCTGTAAATAACATCATCCAAGGCAACATTATTTAATTTTTGTTGTTTTCTGTAATGATGAATACTGTTGTTAATAACAATACGTTTTAACCAAGCACCAAAAGCTACTTCTCCCTTAAAAGTATGCAGTTTCGTAAATGCGTTTAAAAACGATTCTTGCATAATATCTTCGGCTTCAAAGCTATCTTTTACAATACGAAACGCCGTATTGTACATAGCTTTATAATAGCGATTGTAAAGCGCTAGTTGCGCAGATTGATTCCCTTTTTTACAGGCATCTAATAATTGGTTAATATGTAATTCTTGTTGGCTCAAAAAGTTATTCGTTTCTCACTAGTGAGTTTAAAACCTTATTATGGGTTTGTTTATACTAAAGATAGTATTACTTCTAGTTTGTTACAGTTGGCGTATAAAAAAATACGATAAAAAACAATTTTCACTGATAATCAACTGTTTATGAAGAGATGTTTTTAATAAAAAATCCTGATAAAACTATTACAATAGCCTTATCAGGATTTTTTGTTTGAAGAAAATTGGCTTTAAGCGTTTTCTCCTATTCTATAATAATTGAAGCCTAAACTATTAAGCTTGTCTTTATCTAAAATTCTTCTCCCATCAAAAACAAAAGCAGGCTTTAGCATTTGTTTAAAAATGGTTTCCCAATTGTAATCTTTAAACTCATCCCATTCTGTTAAAACAGCAATTACATGTGCGTCTTTAGAAGCTTTTATAGGATCTTTTACCACAGTTACGAGTTTTCTATTCTCTTCTTCAGAACGTGTGTTTAAATAATCTAAATCAGCATAAATTCGTTCTGCAGAAACTTTAGGATCGTAGATTACAATTTCTGCTTGCTCTTCTAAAAGAGCATCGGCTACGTATATGGCAGCAGACTCACGAGTATCGTTGGTGTCTTTTTTAAATGCCCATCCGTAGAAAACAATTTTTTTCCCAGAAACGGTATTGTAAAGTGTACTGATAATATTATTGGCAAACCTCGATTTCTGATAATCATTCATAATAATGACTTGTTCCCAATAATCTGCCACTTCATGTAAACCGTAGCTTTTGGCTATGTAAACAAGGTTTAAAATATCTTTCTGAAAGCAAGAACCACCAAATCCAACAGATGCATTTAAAAATTTGGAACCAATACGACTGTCTAAACCGATAGCTTTAGAAACTTCTTGTACATTGGCATCTGTTTTTTCACATAATGCAGAAATAGAATTGATAGATGAAATTCGTTGTGCTAGAAAGGCATTTGCTACCAATTTTGACAACTCGGAAGACCAAATATTAGTTTTCAAGATGTTTTCTTTCGGGAGCCAATGTTCATAAATAGCGCTCAACGCTTCCTTTGCAGCTTCACCTTCTTCAGTTTCATCTCCACCAATAAGAACTCTATCAGCATGTAAGAGATCATTAATTGCAGTTCCCTCCGCTAAAAACTCGGGATTGGAAAGAATCTCAAAATTTACATGATTCCCTGTATTGTCAAGGATATTTTTAATGGCTTGCGCAGTCCTAACAGGAAGGGTAGATTTCTCTACAACAATTTTATCATCTTTAGCAACTTTGGCAATATTACGAGCGCAGAGTTCGATAAATTTTAAATCGGCCGCCTGTCCTTTTCCTTTACCGTATGTCTTGGTAGGTGTATTTACAGAGATGAAAATCATTTCTGCTTCATCAATAGCCTTATCAACTTCCGTAGAAAAGAATAAATTTTTATTTCGTGTTTCAGCTATAATTTCTTTTAATCCAGGTTCATAAACGGGGAGATTATCTAGATTCTTATCGTTCCATGCGTTAATTCTATCCGCATTTATATCTACAACTGTAACTTGAATTTCTGGACATTTATGTGCAATAACCGACATGGTTGGGCCACCAACATATCCAGCCCCGATACAGCAGATTTTATTTATTTTTTTCACACGTATTTTTTTGATAGCAAATTAATATGAAATATAGAAATTGGTTATAATCGAAACTATTTGCAATTCTATTATGCAAATATATAAGCTTCTTGGTAACTACTTTCATTTTAATCGTTCAAAATGGCTTATTATTGTTTGTAAACCTTTATTTGTAAAGGTTAAAATCATCTAAAATGCCATGCTCTTTTATGCTATTAATTGTATCTTCTAGCTATAACCAAAAAAGCTACAAATCATGAATTTTTTAACAATAGCAACATTTGCTTTACAATCTCCAGATGGGATTCCAAAACCAGGAAATAATGATCCTATAAATTTACAATCGTGGTCAGAAGTAATTATTTACGTTATGATCCCAATCCTACTAATAATATTCTATTTTGTTTGGAGAAAGAATAAAAGGAATAGGAGGGATTAATATTAAGTATCGAGAGGATGTTTTTAAATTACTGTGCATTATGCTTGTGACCTTAAATAAAGCTAGAAAGCTTGACACTTTATTTTAACTTTTAACATATCGAAATTATTAATTCAATGTAAATAAAAGCATCGCTATTTAAACAAAAGGTTAAATGGCGGTGCTTTTTATATTTTTCACTACGTGTGCTCTGCGGTTTTTGGTATCTACTATTGAAAGCCGATAACAAGAGCATGAAAGAATCAACATTTAAATACCTTTTAGAGAAATACGAAAAAGGAAAAACTACTTCTGAGGAAAACGCACTTCTAGAAAAATTTGATGCTCATTTTATAGAAACAAATGAAGCAACAATTTTTCAGTCACAATTACATAAAAATAGAGTGCAAAGCGAAATTTACCGTTTTGTAAAACGCTCGACAGCTAAAACACCTATTAATTGGTATAAAATAGCAGCGAGTATCATTGTACTAATAGGCGTAGGACTTTCTACATGGTTTGCTTTTAATCCTAAAGAAACTATTTCTTACATATTGATTGCTACAAATGAGAACGAAATAAAAAATATTGTTTTGCAAGATAGTAGTGTGGTTACTTTAAATGAAAATAGTCAGTTAAGATTACCAAATAAATTTCCATCCAATAGCAGGCATGTTATTTTAAATGGGGAGGCTTATTTTAAAATTTCCAAAGATAAAAAGCGTCCCTTTACAGTTACAGCAAATAATATTATTACGAAGGTTTTAGGAACACAGTTTAATATTAAAATGGATGGCAATATAATTTCCGTAGCATTAGTAGAAGGCTCAGTAGACGTAAAAGGGCTTCAAACTTCAAAGGTTTTAAAGCCAAATGAAAAGATAAACTTCAATTTAAAAAATAAAAAGATTGATACAGAATTATTTAATCCTAAAGAAGAGCTCTTGTGGATGACCAAAACAATGACGTTTAACAATACTTCTTTATTGGAAATAGTGAAGCTATTAGAGAAAAAATTTGAAGTTTCTATCGATCTAGAAAATTCAATTTTAAATGATGTAAAAGTAAGCGGAACCTTTGCCAATCAGAGTCTTACTTCTATTCTAATGGCTGTCACAAAAGCAACAAATTTAACTTTTAAACACATAGCTAAAAACCAAATATTAATCTATAACCCACAGAAAAAGACAGAAAAATGAAAACATAAGAAATAAAAAAAGGAAGTGCGCCAACACTCCCTTCAACAGAATAATCATATCAAATTTAAAATGTATCAGTCAACACAAATCAAACTTATTGTAATTGATTAAACCGCAATAAAAATATGAAAAAAAAAGCAAGTAAATGTCATAAATTAATTATGCGTATTTCCACCTTTTATATAATGATAGTCTTAGGATTGCATGGTTTATTTGCTACCGAAATAAATGGGCAGACATTAAAGAATTCAAATATTCTTTTAGAAAAGAATACTTACAAACTTGAAGAATTATTTGGAATTATAGAATCAGAAACAGCCTATAATTTTGTGATATCTGAAGATTATCTAAATACTAATACAATTGTATATACCGCTGCAGGAAAGGTTAATTTATTGTATTTGTTGGAATCTATTTCTAAAGAAAAACAATTACGTTTTTATAGAGTTAACGAATTAATAAGTGTTTCTAAAATAAGTAATAATCCAGTAAGAGGTGAGGTGCAAGTCGTAGAGCAAGTAACCGTAACAGGGCTGGTAGTAGATCAAGAAGGAGTACCGCTACCTGGTGCTACGGTACAGGTAAATAACAAAGCCATAGGAGTGGTAACAGATTTTAATGGAAACTTTAGTATTTCAGCAAAAAAAGGAGATGAAGTAAAAATTACTTATGTAGGATTCTTTCCAAGTTCATTTACTATTGGAGATAAAACTTTTTATGAAATTAAATTAGAGCAAGATGTATCAGAGTTAGATGAAGTAGTTGTTACAGCGTTAGGAATTAAAAGAGAAGAGAAGATGTTGGGATTTTCTCAAGAAACTGTAGAATCTGAAAAGCTAGATCAAGCTATGCCTACAAACTGGTCGTCTGGATTGAAAGGGAAGGTTGCAGGTTTAAATATTGTTTCTGCAGGTTCTGGGCCTATAAATTCACAACAAATAACTCTAAGAGGTAACAGTTCTTTTGATTTAAACGGAAATTATGCTTTGGTAGTCGTAGATGGGGTTCCTGTTAATACAGAGATGACAACTTCAGGATCAAGTACGGCTTATACAGGGGCAGATTCGCCTATTGACTATGGAAATGCAATATCCGACTTGAATTTAGAAGATATTGAAAGTGTTTCCGTTTTAAAGGGACCAGGAGCAGCTGCATTATATGGAAGTAGAGCAGCAAATGGAGTTTTAATGATAACAACTAAATCTGGGAAAAACAGCAAAGGATTAGGAGTAACTTTTGATTCTAGTACTTCATTTGATGTTATCCAGCGTTGGCCAGATTATCAATATAAGTATGGTCAAGGAACAGGTAAATATTTTGATGATGAAGGAAATCCTTATTATTCATACGGAATGTCTGACGATGGAGGAAATACAGGGTCTACAAGTAGTGCTTGGGGGCCAGAATTTAAAGGGCAGTATTATTACCAATATGATCCAGCTTTAGAAGGTCAGTCTAGTGAACGTCAACTTTGGCAACCATATAAAGATAATAGAAAAGATTTTTGGAGAACTGGAGTAACTAATATTAATAATTTATCGATTCAAGGTGGTGGAGAAAAAGGATCTATGCGTGCTTCCATAGGATATACAAAGAACGAATGGATAATGCCTAATACTGGTTTTGATAGAATAACAGCTTCAATCAATTCAAAATATAAAATCTCTGAATTTGTAGATTTAGGAGCAGTTATAAATTATACAAATAGATCGAGCGATAATCTTCCTAGTACTGGATATAATAACGGATCTATAGCTTACTTTATGATTTTCCAAAATCCAAATGTAGATTTAGATTGGTATCGTCCTATTTGGCAAGAAGGAAAAGAAGATATTCAGCAAATACAACCTTTTAGCTCATACATAGACAATCCATATTTAATTGCATACGAATCTCTAAATACATTGGAGAGTAATCAAATAGTAGGAAATATTAATGCTAATATACATTTAGGTAAAAATCTAGATTTATTAGTAAGAACATCTTTAAATACTTATTATCAAGATAGAGAGTCTAAACGTCCTTATAGTATAAATCGCTACGCAGAGGGATATTATGGAAATCAAGATGTTTTTAAACAAGAAATCAATAATGACTTCTTATTATCATATGATAAAGATATTTCTAAAAAGTTTGGATTTAAAATGTCGGTAGGGGGTAATAACCGTATAGAAAAACGCAGATATACATCTACTTCTGTAACAGGGTTAGTAGTTCCAGGAGTATATAAGTTAGCCAATGGTAAAAGTAGTCCTTCCATCTCAACATCCGATTACGATAAGAAAGTAAATAGTTTATATGGATTAGCAACTTTTTCATTTAACGATCAAATTTTTGTTGATGTTACAGGGCGTAATGATTGGTCGAGCACATTACCGCAAGATAATTGGTCGTTTTTCTACCCTTCAGTAAATACAAGTTTTATTTTATCAGATATTTTTAATCTAAAAGGAAACACCTTGGATTATTTGAAATATAGATTTTCTTATGCGCAAGTAGGAAATGACACAGATCCATATCAAACAAGTAAGTATTATAATAATAGCGATTTTGCTAGTTCAGCCACTGTTCCTTCAACATTATACAATCCTAATTTAAAACCAGAATTATCAACAAGTTTTGAAACAGGAATTGAAGCGAAGTTCTTTAAAAACAGATTAAGTTTAGATGCTACAGTTTATCAAATAGAGACCGAAAATCAAGTAATTCAGTTAGATTTAGATTATAACACAGGTTATAGTTCTACTTATGTAAATTCTGGAAGTGTTAGAAATAGAGGGATTGAATTAACTCTTGAAGGAAAAATCATAAAGAATAAGAAATTTGATTGGAGTTCGACGGTAACTTGGTCTAAAAATCAAGGAAGAGTATCCGATTTACCAGATGAAGTAGATAATGAATTTTTAATTGATTCTGGAGGAAATGCTTATATGATTGCTAAAGTAGGAGAATCTCCAACTGCTATATATGGATATGGTTTTGTACGTTCTCCTGAAGGAGAAATTGTATACGATGAAGGGGGTTTACCAGCATACCCAGAATCTGGGGATTATAAATATATTGGAGACGCAATGCCAGATTGGAGAGCAGGCTGGTACAATAAGTTTAAATTTGGAAACTTTACGGCGGGAGTCACAATTGACGGTCAATATGGCGGAATCGTATATTCTCAAACTCACCATAAACTGGTTCAGCAAGGAAAACTTACTTCTACTTATTACGGACGAGATACTGGATATATTGTTGGAGAAGGAGTTGTGGATAATGGCGATGGTACTTATTCACCAAATACAACTGAAGTAGTAACTCCAGATTGGTATAACCGTTATTATAGACGTGCTAATGTAGAATCAAATTCTTTTGATGCTTCTTATATAAAACTTCGAGAGGTTAGTATTCAATATTCTTTACCAAATAAATGGTTAGCAAGCTCCGGGATACAAGGTGTAGATATTTCTTTATATGGAAGTAATTTATTAATGATTACCGATTTCCCAATTTACGATCCAGAAACAGCAGCTTTAAATGGAAATCGAATTATGCCAGGTGTAGAAATGGGACAAATGCCATCTCCAGCAACTTATGGAGTTAACTTAAAAGTCAAATTATAATCAAATAAAATACTCATCATTTTACTTTGAAGTTTTAAGCAGATGATGAGTGTTTTTCTGATAATTTATAACAAATCCTAACAGATGAAAAATAAAACTATAGTATTATTCAGCTTCTTATTTTTAACTGTCATCGTTTCATGTACAGGAGATTTTGAAGAATTAAATGACGATCCAAATAGAATTTCAGAAATAAGTCCAGGTACTTTATTAAATCCCATTATTTATGGCATAGCTTCTCATAATGCAGGTCGTAGTGATGCTATTACATTTAATTTAATGCAAGTTTCGCTTCCATTTCCTAGTATTTCTGGAGGTCTACATCGCTATGATGTGAGTTTAGGAATAGGGAATTCATCATGGAATAATTATTTTAAATGGGCGCAAAATATTAAAGAAATGTGGATAGCAGCCGACGAGCGGGAAGATGATAATTATAAAGCAATTGCATTAACTTTAAATGCGTTGGTGTATGCTAATTTAACCGACCTTTTTGGACCTATACCTATGCAAGAAGCTTCTAGCGCAGAGGATGGTGTTTTATATCCGAGTTTTGACGATCAAGAAACTATTTATAATACCATTTTAGCAGATTTAGAAGTAGCAAATTCACTATACAACTCTTCAGAAGCAATGGTGTATGAAGCAGATATATTATTTGATAATGATGTAGAAAAGTGGCAAAAATTCACTAATTCATTACATCTTAGGTTATTGTTGAGGTTATCCAACAGAACCGAATTGAAAGTTTATGAAAAGTTAGCTTCTATAATAAATAATCCATCCAAATATCCTGTTTTTGAGAATACAGAAGAATCGGCTATTTTAAAAGTAACTGGTGAAACACCAAACGTTTCTCCATGGGGAAGACCGCAAGATTTTAGGCTAAGTACAAAAGTAGCTTCATTTTTTATAGATAATTTAAATGAATGGAACGATCCACGAAGAGCTGTAATTGCTACAGAAGCTAATATAGATGGGGAGCAAATAGGTTATAAAGGAATTCCTAGTGCTTATGAAGGTTTAGATTCTCAATTTGAATACAATGCTTCAACATTTAATATAGAGCAAGTAACAAACCCTATGAATATATTTTTAATGACGTATGCCGAGGTGGAGTTTATAAAAGCTGAGGTTGCTCAAAAAGGGTTTATTTCTAATGCTGAAATGCATTATAACAATGCTGTATCTGGGGCAATGGAACAATTAGAGATAGAAGTCACCGATGAATATTTTGAAAATATAGCAGTAGCGTATAATGGAACCTTAGAACAAATAATGCTTCAAAAATATTATGCGCTCTATTTTACAGACTATCAACAGTGGTTTGAATATAGAAGAACTGGATTGCCAGAATTACCAACTACAACCGCAATGGAAAATAATGCGGTAATGCCTTCTCGTTTATATTATCCTAGTGATTTAGCTATAGGAAACCCAAGTGGTTATGCTAAAGGAGTAGAAATGTTAGGCGGTAAGGATGATATAAATGTAAAAGTTTGGTGGGATAAATAATAAACTATAAATAATGAAAAAAATAATTATAACGACGGGAGTGTTTCTTTTAGCATCTATGGCATATAGCCAATCAACCGTAAAGGGATATGTATTTAACGACACAAATAAAAATGGTAAGAAAGACAGAAAAGAAGCCGGAATAGAAGGGGTTTCTGTAACCAATGGAGTAGAAGTAGCGCAAACCGATAAGAATGGAGCTTACACACTTCCTGTGAGTAACGATGCTATTATTTCGGTTATAAAGCCTGCATATCACTCAATTAATGTGAATGAGGATAACCTTTCTCAATTTTTCTATAATCATAAGCCAGAAGGTTCTCCAAAGACTAAGTTTGAGGGAGTTCCCTCTACAGGAAAATTACCAAAAGAAGTGAATTTTGGACTAACACCTTCCGAAAAGAAAAATGATTTTACAGCTCTTATTTTTGGTGATCCGCAACCTTACACCCTTGAAGAAGTTAATTATTTTGCTCGTGGGATTGTAAGCGATGTTGCTACTACTGATGGCGTGGCTTTTGGATTAAGTATGGGCGATTTGGTGGGCAACGATTTGAGCCTTTTTAATCCTTATATAAAAGCGGTTAAAGAGCTTGGTCTTCCTTGGTATAATTTATTAGGGAATCACGATTTGAATTTCGATGCTCAAGAAGATCACTTAGCAGATGAAACCTATGAGACACATTTTGGTCCAGCTAATTATGCCTTTAATGAAGGAAAGGTGCATTTTATTGTTTTAGATGATGTTTTGTATCCCGATCCTCGCGACCAGAAAAGTTATTGGGGTGGTTTTAGAAAAGATCAATTGGAGTTTGTAAAAAATGACTTGAAATATGTGCCAAAAGATCATTTAATTGTTTTGGCTTTCCATATCCCGATCAGCGAGCCAGAAGGGGATTCCTTTAGAGATGAAGACCGTCAACAGTTATTTGATTTACTAAAAGAGTATCCAAATACCCTTTCATTATCGGCACACACACATATTCAACGTCAGGATTTTTTTGATGAAGAATCTGGATGGTATCAAGATAAACCACACCATCATTACAATGTTGGAACTACTTCTGGCGATTGGTATTCTGGGAAGTTAGATGAAAATGGAATTCCAATTTCAGTAATGAGAGATGGCACACCAAAAGGTTATGCTTTTATCAATTTTAAAGGAAACCAATACGAAGTCAAATATAAAGTAGCTGGGAAGCCAGCAGATTACCAGATGAATATATTTGTTCCTAAAGTCGTTGCTGAAGGAAGAAATACTAAAGCAGGAATTTATGTAAACTTTTTTATCGGAAGTGAAAATGATGAGGTTTTATATCGAGTTGATGAAGGGGAGTGGAAGCCGATGGAATATGTGCAGGAGCAAGATCCTTCATATGAAGTATTAGTTTATGAGTGGGATTTAACTAATAAATTAATGCCTGGAAGAAGGTCCTCCAATCCAATAGATTCTAAGCATTTATGGAAAGGTAAAATACCAACTAAACTAAAAAAAGGAAACCATAAGATTGAAGTAAAAGCAATTGATATGTATGGAAACACATACACTGGAACAAGTAGTTATCGATTAGAATCACCTTCTCAATCACCAGTGAATGCTAATTAAGATTAAAGCTCTAATAAATGAGTTTCATTTGTGTGCTTTTTGGAGTTAATCCATGAAAGCAGTTGATTTTTTTTTCTAATAAACCCTGTAGAATTTCTGCAGGGTTTTTTAATCTCCGATATTATTAGATTAATAACGTGAACTTAGCTTATAGTTTACTTTAAATTAACTCAAAAGGGAAGTGTTTTTCTTTATTTTGAAAGCCATGAATAACACCACTCCACTTACTGCCAATCAACTAATGGATCGCATTAAAAGCGATGATGAAAAAGCATTTCATTTACTGTTTAATCGTTATTGGGAGGTTCTTTTTATTATGGCAAAATCTATTTTAAATGATGAAGCTATAGCCAAAGACTTGGTACAAGAGGTTTGGATGAATTTTTGGGAGCGAAGAAAAAAAATAGATAGCTCCAATATTGAAGCTTACTTAAAACAAGCTATAAAATATAAAGTTTATAAAGAGCTTAGAAATAATCCTTTAAGTGTAAAACATAAAGACTATCTTGAAGGAGTAGATGCAGAAGTTGCTACTGATGATCAACTTATTTTTATTCAAACTGATAATGCGCTGACTAATATAATACGTGAATTACCAGATCGTTGTCGTGAAATTTTTAAACTTAGTAGAGAAGACAACTTGACAAATCAAGAAATAGCAAATCAACTTAATATTTCTAGGAGAACTGTAGAAACACATATTTCTAATGCTTTGAAAATATTGAGAATACGGATTACTTCTTTTATGTTTTAATTAAATTAATTGTATGAACTGCTTAAAGTCAACTTTTAAAAAAAGGTCAACTAAAATTAATTTCAGTTGACCTTTTTGTTTTAATAAAAATCTTGACAATCAAATTGTTTTAATCTAATAATTAGATCTTAGTTCTGTCAACTTTTTTATTAGGATCATACAATCTTAACATTGGGTAATTTTGTAAAAACACATAATCAGTATCAGAAGCAAATGCAACATGACATTGGTTACATTTGGCTGTAGGCTGTACTTTAGAAGAAGCTACAGGAGGATTCGTGTGTTTATCATTCCATTTAAAATAACCCCAGTTACCTGGTTTGTCTGGAAACCTTTTCTTACTCTTTACAGAAGCTTTTATAGTATGGATTTCTCCAGCAGAATATCCTACACCACTATTAAGTTCTCTTTTTGTAAGCACATTTACTTGTATAAATTGCGTACCCTCTCTAAACTTTCCAGTCTTTTTAAAATGCTCAAAATCCGAAGGCGGCATGTAAGTGTTGTGAAAACCAGGAAACAATGTTGGATTACCGGTGTTCAATTCAGCAGGAGCAACGTTTGAGCCTACAAAAATCCATGAAGTGTAAAGATCAGGACTAGGTCTCATAAGCTCACCATTGCTGTTAAACTCCATTTTTTCTTTGTACAATGGCTCGGCAGTTGTGTACTCAGAATCATTTTCACTTGTAAAAGCGAAGAGACCAAATACTACTGTAGCTCCTAATGCAATTGCACCTTTGGTAATTAATTTTCTCATAATGTTTAATATTTTATAAGTTTTCTTTAGTAAAAACCTATAGTCTAGTAAATATAGTATTTTTACTAAACAAATTAATCTTAATCTTAATATTTATAGAATAAAATACATATTTTGTTTTAAAAGAAGTAGCCGTAGAGTAGTTAAGAGGCTTGCAGGTAGTCTATAATCTATATGTTATGGAAACATACTGTTAGTCAAAATACACTAATTAATTTTACTTGCTACGGAAATCGAAACATACATGTTTTTGAAGTACAATAAAAAGAGTATATTTACAATGTGAAAATATTAATGGCAATATTATCTATTTACTTTTTGTCACTCAGCTTTTTAGTTTGTAGTGATGAGGTTGCTGTTGATGTAACTTCAGAAAAAGTAGTGATGAGTCAAGATCAACATCCTGGGGATTTAGATTTAGACTTATGTTCACCATTTTGTCAATGTCAGTGTTGTCATATCCCAATGATTACTTTGGAAGAGTATGATTTTGCTGTCATCGATTTAAGTATCTCTACAAAAGAGGATCATTTTTATTTTAATATAAAAGATGATTTTTTAAACTCCATTTTACAACCACCTCGGGTATAATTCAGTATACATAATTTTTTTGTTTGACATGATTGTCAGACTTACTATTCTTTTGTTTAACTGAATTAATATTCAATTACATGATTAATAATATTATAGCTTTTTCTATAAAGAATAAGCTTATTATCGGACTCTTTATTTTGTCTTTGGTGGGAGTCGGAATATGGTCTATGTCTACCATAAATCTAGGGTCAGTTCCCGATATTACTAATAACCAAGTACAGGTAATTACAATGTCTCAGAATTTAGCCACTGAAGATATTGAGCAATTTGTTACCTACCCCGTTGAACTTTCAATGGCCAATTTGCCCGGAGTAGAAGAAATTCGATCTATTTCTAGATTTGGACTTTCTGTGGTAACTATTGTCTTTGAAGATGATATGGGAGTTTATCTTCCACGGCAATTAGTACAAGAAAAATTAATAGAAGTACAATCCGAAATACCCAAGAAATTTGGTTCACCATCAATTGGCCCAATAAGTACTGGTTTGGGGGAGATTTATCAATATACTTTAAGCCCAGAAGAGGGGTATGAAGATGAGTTTTCTCCAACTCGATTACGATCTATTCAAGATTGGGTTGTTGCTAGGCAATTAGCCTTAACAGAAGGAGTTATCGATGTAAATGCTTTTGGAGGAAAAATAAAGCAATACGAAATAGCTATCAATCCCAACAGGCTAAATGCAGCTAAAGTGTCTTTGTCAGAAGTTTTTGAAGTATTAGAGAAAAATAATGTAAATACTGGCGGAGCATATATCGAGAAAAATAATATGGCGAATTTTATTCGAGGGGAGGGATTGATACAATCTTTGGATGATATAAAAAACATCGCTGTTAAGAATATAAATGGAATTCCAATTTTAATAAAAGACGTGGCTGAATCTGTTCATTATGGAAGTCAGACACGATACGGTGCTTTTACTCAAGACGGCGAAGAAGCTGTTGGGGGAATGGTTTTAATGCTTCGTGGAGCTAATCCTAGTAAAGTAATTAAGAACGTCCAAGAGCGAATGAAGGTCGTGCAAAAATCTCTTCCTGAAGGTCTAGTTATCAAACCTTTTTTAGATAGAAGCTCTTTGATTGAGAGAACTACAAGCACTGTAAAACAAAACCTAATTGAAGGGGCGCTAATTGTGATATTTGCTTTAGTACTTCTTTTAGGGAGTTTACGTGGAGGTATCATCACTGCAACAACAATTCCGTTATCACTACTCTTTGCTTTTATATTGATGAAGCAGTTTAATGTCTGGGCAAATTTAATGAGCTTAGGAGCGATAGATTTTGGAATTATAATTGACGGAGCGGTAATTATTATTGAGGGAACTGTGCATGAGATTCAGAAACGTTTAAAATCCAATTCTAAAAGGGTAACCAATGCGGAAATGGATACTATTTCTTATCAAGCAGGATCTACCATGATGAATTCTGCTTTCTTCGGACAAATAATAATTTTAATTGTTTTTACTCCTATTTTATTCTTAACTGGAGTGGAAGGGAAAATGTTTAAGCCAATGGCATTTACATTTGGTTTTGCAATGATTGGAGCTATTGTTTTGTGTTTAACATATGTTCCAATGATGGCTTCTATTTTTATGAAACCTATCCAAGATAAGAAAAGCAGATTCCGGAGGTTTGAATTAAAATTAGAGAACTTAAGTAATAAAATTATAGGTGCTATCCATAATGCATATTTGCCGTTTTTAAAATTGGCTCTTCGCTTTAAGATTGCAGTAATTGCAATTGGAGTTGCATTACTAGTAATTAGTGGATTTACATTTTCTAGAATGGGAGGAGAGTTTATTCCTCAATTAGATGAAGGGGATATTGCAATGCAAGCATTAATACGCTCAGGAAGTAGCTTGAGCGAATCTATTGATGTTTCAAAGAAAATAGAACGCATATTATTAGATAATTTTCCAGAAATAAAAACAGTAGTTGCCAGAATTGGAGTCGCAGATATCCCTACAGATCCAATGCCGATGGATATTGCTGATATGTTTATCGTATTAGATAAGAATCCAGATAATTGGGTTTCGGCTACTAATAAAGATGAGCTTATAGGAAAAATTAAAGAAAAACTGTCAGTATTATCGGGAGTCAACTTAGTTTTTAGTCAGCCAGTAGAATTGCGTTTTAATGAATTGATTACTGGAGTTAGAGAAGATGTAGCTGTTAAACTTTATGGAGAAGATTTAGATGTGCTAGCACAGAAAGCACAAAAGATGGCAACATTAATTCAAACAATACCAGGCGTAGGGGATGTAAATGCAGAGCGTATTTCTGGATTGCCACAGATGACGGTTCGTTACAACAGAAAGAATGTAGCTCAATATGGATTGAATATAGAAAAGCTTAACCAATATGTAAGTACAGCTTTTGCGGGTGGAGTTGCAGGAGAAATTTTTGAAGGAGAAAAGCGTTACGAATTAGTGGTTCGTTTTGATGCTAAAAATAGACAAAGCATCAATGATCTAAAGAACTTATTAATTGACCTTCCTAACGGTTCTCAAATCCCTATAAGTGAAGTTGCAGATATTAGTTTTCGTCCTGGACCGATGCAAATTTCTAGAGATAATACTTTTAGAAGGACGTATGTTGGAATAAATGCTAGGGGACGAGATGTAGAGTCTGTAGTAAAGGATATCCAAAAGAAGCTAGATGAAGATTTGGACCTTCCTCCGGGGTATTATATCTCATACGGAGGAGAGTTTGAAAATTTACAAAGTGCAAAATCTAGATTGATGGTGGTGGTTCCAATAGCACTTTTCTTAATTTTTGTCTTGCTGTATTTTGCTTTAAAATCATTCTCGCAAGCAGTAATGATTTATATGGCTATTCCGTTATCTGCAATTGGGGGGATTATGGCTTTATGGTTAAGAGATATGCCTTTTAGTATTTCTGCAGGAGTAGGTTTTATTGTTCTCTTTGGAGTCGCTGTATTAAATGGTTTGGTTTTAATTAACCGTTTTAACTCTTTAAAAGAAGAAGGTGTAATTAATGTAAAAGATCAAATATTCCAAGGAACAAAAGAAAGAATCCGTCCTATTATGCTTACAGCAACAACAGATATTTTTGGGTTTTTACCAATGGCTTTCTCTTCCTCGGCAGGAGCAGAAGTGCAACAACCATTAGCAACAGTTGTAATAGGAGGTATGCTCACAGCAACTTTATTAACCTTAGTTGTTTTGCCAGTATTATATGCATTAATAGAAGAAAGAAAAAATAATAAAATGAATTTAAAATTGTCTAAATCTACACTTACAATTGGAGTGTTGATGTTAGTAAGTTTTTCAGGTTTTTCACAGCAAAATATTCAAGAGAATATACAAACCCAAGAGATTACTATCGAGGAAGCTCAAGAATTAGCTATTAAGAATTTTCCTAAGTTAAAATCTGCAGCTTTAAAAATACGAGAGCAAGAAGTCCTAAAAAAATCAGCTTGGGATTTTGGTTCTACTCAAGTTTTTACTGGAAAAGAAGAGGTTGGTAATAATTCTGAGGGGATTTATAATAAAATTGGTTTTCAGCAACAAGGAATAGATTTATTTGGAATTGCACCAAAATTAAAGTTGCAAAAAGAGCGAATTGCATTAGCCGAAAACGGATTAGAGCTTTCTGTAATAGAAGTAGAACGAGATGTAAGTGTTGCTTGGGTAAATACATATGTGGCTAGTAAGATTAATAATGTTTATAAGAGAATTGATTCTCTTTTTACTGATATTGAAAGAGCTGCAAAATTGAGATATGAAATAGAAGAAACTTCTAAATTAGAATATTTAGCAACTTCTAATCAGGCTAATCAAGTGAAAATCCAAGGAGAGAAAGCATATAGAAACTACCTGAGTTCAATTCAATACCTAAATATGTGGTTGGCAAGTGATACTTTATTTGTAATTCCTGAAGTGGAAGTTTCAACAATAGATAAACCTTTGGCGTATGAATTAGACTCTTTAACAGCTCATCCTTTGCTTCAGATGTATAAACAACAAGTTGCAGTAGCAGAAGCATCGAATCGAAAAGAGCGAGCTGCTTTTCTCCCTAAATTACAAGGACAATATTCAGAACAAGAGATAGCCGGACAATCTGGTTTCTACAAATATCAAATAGGATTAGAGATTCCTTTATTTTTTGGTCCGCAATTAGGAAAAAAACAACAGGCTCAGATTAAAAAAGAAATTGCTCAAGAAAATTATTTACAAGAGCAGTTAACGATGAATGCAAAATACCAGCAGATAATCCAAGACTATCAGAAATGGCAAAATGCTTGGTTATATTATAAAGAGGTGGCGTTGCCATTAGCAGAAGAGCAAATTACAGGAGCCGTTTTAGCCTATAAAGAAGGAGCGGTAGATTATGTTACTTTTCTTCAGAATACAAGAGATGCTATTACCATAGAAGTAGATTCATGGTTGGCATTTAGGGATTATTATACAAGTAGATATCAATTAGAATATTATTTAAAGACTTCAAAATAAAAATAGCGCAATGAAAAATATACTTATAAAATCAATATTCTTTTTAGGATTAATAATATCCTTTCTTTCCTGTTCAGCAGAAAAGAAAGAAGAATCAAATGGGGAAGGACATAATAATTCTGCGAATGAAGGTGCTCATGGCCATGCAGAAGAGGGACATAGTGAAGTTTTAGAACTTTCAGAATTAAAATTTAATAGTTTAGGAATAGAAGTAGACTCATTATCTAAAAAACCTTTATCAGGAATTGTAGAAGCAAATGGGGAATTGGAAGTTCCGCCACAATATGAAGCAACAGTAACAGCGATTATTGGAGCAAACGTAACTGAAATTAAAGTTATTGAAGGAGATAAGGTGCAAAAGGGACAAGTATTAGCCGCAATTACGCATCCGGACTTAACAAGATTGCAAACCGATTATATTAAAGCTTATAGCGATATGGTTTTTTCGAAGCAAAACTTAGATCGTCAACAAAAATTATATGAAGCAGAAGTTGGTTCTGGGAAATCTTTTCAGCAGGCGCAATCGGAATATAAAACGTTGTCTGGGTTAGTAAAAGGTTATGAATCTCAACTGAAGCATTTAAACATAAATCCAAAAGGGATTACAGATGGGAATATTGTAGAAGAGGTTTCTGTGGTGAGTCCTATTGATGGATATATAGAAAAAGTAACTGTAGGAATTGGGCAGTATGTAAACCCTCAAGATGCTATGTTTATGATTGTAGATAATGACCATGTGCATGCAGATTTGATGGTTTTTGAAAGAGATGTATATAAATTAAAAATTGGGCAAGAAATAGACTTAAGAGTGCAGTCCATCCCTAATAAGGTTTTAAAAGCAACTATTATTTCTATAGGGAAGAAATTTGAAACATCTCCAAAAGCTATTCATGTTCATGCAGATATAGATTATGAAGATGAAAACCTAATTCCTGGAATGTATGCAAACGGTATAATTAGTACTTCAGAAGAATATGTTTATGCTTTGCCTGAAGATGCAATTGTAAAAGAGGAAGGTAAAAGTTTTGTTTTTACAGCAACAAAAGAACAAGAAAACGGTCAATTTATATGGAGGTTCACTCCTGTAGAAATTAAAACAGGTATTACACATAACGGATGGGTAGAGATTAAGTTACTTTCAGAAGTAACGAATGATATGCTTTTCAGCTATAACAATGCTTATTATTTAATGGCTGAAAAAAATAAAGGGGAAACTGGCCATAGTCATTAAGTTTAGACTTTAAAGAATACTTGATTCTGGTAGAAAAGCTTGGACTTATGTAAGTCCAAGCTTTTTGTTTTTGTAAGTATAGATTATTTCTTTTTAAGAAGATTTTTTTCTAAAAAATATAATTCATTTCCTTTTTTTAGATTATTTTCGCGAAACTAAATGATGTAACTAATAACCGCTAATATTAAGATTTCTTATTTTGAAACTGTAATTTATTGATTATAAGTAAATTTTATAAAAAAGTATCTCATCATCATATCTATGAAAACCTTTGTAGTACTCGTGTTGATGATTTTCACTATGTTTTTTGATGAAAATTCTTTATTTATTTGAGAATAAATACGTATATTTTAATAAATAATTAACTTATTAATTATTTATGAAGCTTAAGTTGGGTAGCTTCATATCGTTTATTTACTATTTTGTGGTTGTGAAATATACTTCAATAGAAGGGTATTTTATTTAAAATTAAAGGTAGTTGGATGGGGAAACTATTACTTAATGTTATTTTACTTTTTTTTATTAATTGTTTTTCTATTTCAGAAGGTAATACAATTAATAATTACAAAACTAAAATAGATAATACTTCTAATGTTTATATTGATAGCGCTCTAAAGAACATACAATCTTTAGAGCTGAATGATTATGCTCAATTAAATTCTGTTTATCAACTGTTTTCCCACGGTAAGCCTGGTAAATTATATATTAATAATAAGTGGTTAGGTAAAGAAGGAATTGTTGGCTTTCTAAAAGAAAAATTCTCATTAAATTCAGACCGAATTTCACACCTTAATATATACGGATGTGAATTTGCCAAAGGAGCATTTGGAAAAGATGCTGTAGCTTATATAGAGAAAGAGCTTAATATTTCAGTTGCAGCTTCTACAGATATTACTGGAAAAGATGGTAATTGGAATTTAGAAGTAGGGAAATCTATAGCAGCGATCAACATACCTTCTTATATAGGTAATTTGCAATATTTGCCAGGGGATGATGCCGATGGAGATGGTATTTCTAATTTGGATGATTTAGATGATGATAACGATGGAGTGCCAGATACTACCGAGTGTACCGATTATGTATCAATCGATACTGCTTTATTAGGTTTAATAAATGATATTATTTTCACTAATGGGGTTGCGCAGACATATACTGATGTATCAGGAATTGTTGGTTTTGATGTTAGAGTCGAAGCCTCAGGGAATTTTTTTTCCGCACCAACATTTACAACAGATGGTCAGTTTTTAAATTTCATTCCAACTTTCAGCGGAGCGAGTAATTCATATAAAATTTCATTTATAGGTTCTGTTTTGCCTGGAAGTCTAGTTGTAAATTCAGAGAGTAATTTGTTTGCTAGAAATGTATCTGGTGGGAACTCCATAAACGAACAAGTTAATATAGAAGTTTTAAGCTCTGGAACTGTGTTTAGTGAAGGGGAGAGATTTAATAATGTTTGTGGAGTTTCAAACTTTCGACTACCAAACTTCACTAAAGTAAGTGAGAATAACCATAGTTATATAATGCCTAGGCCTGGTAATGGAGCTTTTAACTCTTGTGGGTTTAGGAGTGAGTTTGAAGCATCTGCAGGAATAACTAGTGTCCAAATAGATTATTCTTTACCTTTTGGTGCAGCTTCCGATCCATCTACCGTAAATCCATTTTATCTAGCTGTAAAAATGTGTTATAGCGATACCGATGGAGATGGTATTGAAAATAAATTTGATAACGATAGTGATAATGATGGTTGTAGTGATGCGCTAGAAGCTAAAGCGACTACAGTTACTGATGCATATTATCAATTTCCTGATATTGATAGTAATAATGACGGTTTAGTAGATGCTGTAGATGTTAATGGCGATGGAAGAGTAGATTATGTTTCTAGTTATAATCAATATGCATTGGATAGTAATGCAGGGTTTTGTATAGACTCTGATAATGATGGAGTATTAGATAACGATGACATTGATGATGATAATGATGGTGTTTTAGATATCCAAGAGAGTTGTTCTGATGGTCTTTCCTCGGGAACTCCTTTTACAAGTATCTCTCAAGCTAGTAATATTACAGCTGCTGGAATTTATTTTTTTAATATAGGAGGTTATCCTTTTTCAACATATGTAAATAGTAATGGTTATGTTAAAGTTGCTATAGATTATGGTTTTGGAGTTGGAGATATACCACAGGGTAATGTGATAAATAATTTAGAGCGTGGAATTTTATCTCCTGAAATTTTAGCTTCATTAACAGGTATTGAAGAAGTACGTATAAACGACAGCGATGGTTTTTTAGATGCCGTTACAACTGAGTCAGAAATAGCAGACCGCTTAGTTACAAACCAGACTTTACACATTGGGCAAGCTACAAATGCTATTAACAGCTCTTGGACAGGAACAAACGCTCAAGTGTTAACTGCAAATGCAAGTTGTAATACTAACACTAATCAAAGAGAATTACAACAAACGGTTATTCATACTTGTGGGAATACTAATGGAATGGTTTGGAAACCAGTTACCAACGACCAAAAAGTACAGAACTCTTCTCAAGAGATAAAATATTATAGTTATATAAGTTTATGGGTTAAAGGAGGGGCAGAAGCTTTTGTTGCAGGAAATGGATTGTGTGATATTGATAATGACGGTTTACCAAGTCACTTAGATCCAGATGCAGATGGTGATGGATGTAGTGATGCATTAGAAGCTGGTGCTACAACAAGTAATGCTCCAGAATATATTTTTACAAATATTACAGATGTTAACGGAAACGGTTTAGAAGATTCATTGGAAGATGGTGTTTCTGGAAACTTAAACTATCAAAGCACATTTTCTCAGTTTGGTTTAAATCCAAATCTTGGAGTTTGTTTGGATTCTGATGGAGACGGACTTACAGATTTTGTTGATATAGATGATGATAATGACGGAGTTCCAGATCGAGATGAAAACTGTTCGAATGGAATTACAAAAGACACTCCATTTACAAGTATAGCGCAAGCAAGAAATGTTAAGGGAGCAGGGATTTATTATTTTGAGTTACAAGGAGAAGCATTTTCTACTTATGTAGATGAAAATGGTTACGTAGAGGTAGCTATAGATTTTGGAAACGGAGAAGGAACATTACCAGCAAGTAGTAGCTTGGGGACAACTACAAGAGGAATTTTAAGTCCTACAACTTTAGCGGTAATAAATGGAATAGCTGAAGTTAGAATTTCTGATAATATGGGTGTTGTAGATGTAGTTTCTACAAATGAAGCTCATGCGAATAGAATTAATTCTAACTTTACATTAAACAGAGGGTCTGCAGATAATACGGTTAATAACTCTTGGACAGGAGTTGGTCAAGCTTCGTTTAATGCAAATGGTACGTGTAATGGAAATACAAATGTATTAAGTGAGCGTATTTACCATACATGTGGAAACGGAAATGGCTTTAATTGGCTTCCATCTACCTCACAACAGGGATATACTTTTAATTCTGGAGAGGTAGCTGCCAATGTTTCTTTTCATTTATGGGTTCGAGGAAATGAAATTCCAGAAGCCACAGATATATGTGATTATGATAATGATGGAATTGAAAATTTTTTAGATCTAGACAGTGATGGTGATGGTTGTAGCGATAGTTTTGAAGCAGGTGCAATTGCATCAGAAATTGTAAACAATCAATTTGTATTTACAGCTGGAGGTGCTCAAGACACGAATAATAATGGTCTAGCAGATATTGTTGAAGCTACAGATGACGTTGTTAATTATCAAAGTACTTATG
This sequence comes from Joostella atrarenae, assembly GCF_021764745.1. Classification (GTDB taxonomy): domain Bacteria; phylum Bacteroidota; class Bacteroidia; order Flavobacteriales; family Flavobacteriaceae; genus Galbibacter; species Galbibacter atrarenae. The sequence goes on from NZ_JAETXX010000005.1 coordinate 212,425, forward strand.
ACACATATGCTGCTAACGGAAGTAAGAGCTTATGTTTAGATTCTGATGGTGATGGTGTCTTGGATATTGATGACATAGATGATGATAATGACGGTATTTTAGATATAGATGAACAAGAAGATTGTATCGGGATATTTTCAAATATAATTAGTGGAGAAGCAAGCCCTGGAAATTATAATACAACAACATCAGTTACTGGGCAATTAGCATTTAGTGGTATCGGATATCAAGCTATTGAGAGTAGTAATAGTATTCGTATTAGAAGTTTTACTTCGGATGAAAGTTCATGTTTTTTTTCAGACGAGGATATTTATTATTATGCAAAAAATGCAACAGATGCATTTGAGTTAGAGGTTAGTAGTTCACCATCAGGAAGCATTATGACAATAAGTTTCGATGCAGTTGTTAGTGATATAGTGCTTAATATAAATAGTTTAGACAAAAGATATCTAGAAGTAAGTGGGGTAGGTTTGGCTGGAATTTCTTTACTAGAAGGAAATAATCAGATTCAAATAGTAGGAAATTTAATTTCTGATATAAACTCAGGTACAACACAGACTGTAGATTGTAATGATAATGATTTGAGTGCCTCTGGGTCGATACTACTTGAAGGCTCATACCAACAGATCTCTCTTAATTTTACAAATAATAATGATACCACAACAGATGGCCTAGCATTACATTTATCAGAGTTATGTGCAGCAGACCTTGATACTGATGGAGATGGAACACCTAATCGATTAGATCTCGATAGTGATGGAGATGGTTGTAGTGATAGTTTTGAGGGGGGAGCTATCGACTCAGAAGAAACAGATCATCAGTTTACAGGAGCAGATACCAATGGGGATGGTTTAGTAGATGAGGTAGATATAGATGGTAATGGAGTCCCAGATTATGAAGGTAATTACTCTATTTATGCTTTAAATGATCAATTGGATTTATGTGTAGATACTGATGGCGATGGAATAAGTGACTCTCGTGATATTGATGATGATAATGATGGGGTGCCAGATGTTGATGAATCTTCAGGTTTTTGTCAATATTATTTTAATGAAGATTTATCTACTTATACCTTTACAGGAAGTGTTCAAATAAATACTACTACTACAGAAAATTCTATAACCTTTAATAGAAATGTAAATAACAATGTATGGCGATCTACATATAGTGATCAAAGTGTATCCTTACCAATGTATTTGGAATATAAGGTAGCAGCTCAGAATGTTACATCTATGTTAGGAGTTATTCCAGAGAATGGAGTAAAAGATGGAGCTGGCTTAGGTGGTGAGTCTTATAAGTTTTATTTCAGGTCAGGTACACAATTTGATATAAGAGCAAATGGTACCATATCCTCGGTATTCAACTATTCTAGTAATGACATTTTTGCTATTTCAATAGATGAAAGCGGTAATTTAAATATGTATCAAAATGGGGAACTTAGATATTCACAAATAGTTCCCGTAGACGATTATCAATTAGCTTTAAGCACCAATGATCCTACTTCAAGAACATACACCGATGTGTTATTTGGGAATAGTAATGAAATAACACAGGTCTGTAATGATATAGATACAGATGGGGACGGAATTCCAAATCGTTTAGACTTAGATAGTGATGGTGATATGTGTAGCGATGCATATGAGAGTGGAGCTACAACAGATTTATCAGAAGATTTCCAGTTCCCTAATAATAATGTAGGAGTAAATGGTTTAGATGATAGTGTAGAGAGTAGTGCGGATTCAGGAGAAATAAACTATTCGTCTACATATAAGAACTTTGTACTGTATTCATCTATAGCTGCTTGTTTAGATACAGATAGTGATGGAATTACTGATGTAAATGACTTAGATGATGATAATGATGGAATTTTAGATGTAGATGAGTGTGAGCCAGTTACAATTTTAAAATCACAACAAGATGTAGTAGCTACAACATCTCCAAATGGATTTATTGTAAATGATTTTAGTGGATATGGTTTTGATATGGTTGTTACTTCATCAGGAACTGATAATATTCTTGGAGCTGACGATAATCAATTTTTGATAGGAAGTGGTATTGAAGGAAATAGTACAAGTGAAATATCTAGTTCCCTACCAAATTCGAACGAACGGACTATAATCACAGTTAATTTTTATGAAACAGGGACTACAATACCTTTTAATGTATCAAGTTATAGCTTTAATATTTATGATTTAGATGTTACAGAAAGAATTGGTGCATTCTCTACTCCACCTGCTGAAATTATCGAACCTCCCGTTGATAACAATTACACAATAGATTTTGATAATGAAAAGGGAATATACATTTATACAGGAAATGCAAATGATCAAGACTCTAACGGCTCAAACTCTTTTTCAAGATTTACTTTTCAGTTTTATAATATTACTTCGTTAGAATTTATTGCAGAAAAAGTAGATGCGAGTAATTTAGGCTTAGGAATGCAAGAAATTATAATTCTGTCTGATACTTCTATGTGTGATACTGATGAAGATGGAATTTTTAATCAATTTGATTTAGATAGTGATGGTGATGGTTGTAGTGATGCTTTTGAAGGTGATGCTAGCTTTACGATATCAGATTTAGTAGCATCAACAATGTCTGGAGGTAATACTAATGGAGAACCTATATTTAACGGTTATGGAGCTCCAAATGTTGATAATCTTGGTGTTGATGTAGATACAGATCCTAATAGCGCATCATATGGAGTGCCTTTAATAGCAGGAACAGGACAAGGAGTAGGAGATAGTCAGACACTAGATAGCGATGATGATAATGATGGTATAGGGAATTCTTGTGACTGTTATGATAATACATTATTAGATACTGATGGCGATGGTGTACCAGATTATGCTGATGTTGATAGCGATAATGACGGAATCTATGATTCGGTTGAAGGAGATGGTACTGTAGATACTGATGGCGATGGTGTGCCTAATTATTTAGATTTAGATAGTGATAATGACGGAATTCCAGATGCAGTGGAAGCTTCGGGGAATATTTCTTTAAGTTCTAATCCTGATTTTGTTGATTGTAAGTTCACTCCAGGTAATGTTCTAGACCCTAATGGGTGTAATACGGGAGAGTCTTCAGTAGGTTCTATTGTGCCAATCAATACAGATGCATTGCACCCTGATAATCCAGACGCTATTCCAGATTATTTAGATTTAGATAGTGATGGAGATACATGTCCTGATGGGATTGAAGCAGGGTTTACTGATGATGAAATTAATACTTCAGATTATGCAACTATTGATGCCACCGCAGTAGATACTAATGGCTTAGTAACAGCGGTAGGATGCTTTACTCCTAGTGTTGGAAATTGGTTAGATGACGCAATCAATGATACTTGTTGCGAGATTGATGAAGCTACCTTAGTAGCAACAGCAGTTAGTCCTACTTCTTGTGATCCAGGAAATGATGGGATGATAACTATATCGGGAGGAGGTCTTTTAGCCTTAACAGATTATACCGTTTCTTATACTTATGAGGGGGGTGCAATTACTCCATTTACAGCTACAACACAATCAAATGGAACAATTATTATAAGCGGTTTAGAAGTTGGAAGTTATACAGATATTACAATAACCTCTACAGCTTATCCTAGTATATGTGAGGGAGTAGTTCCAAATACTCCTATTATTATAACTCCTTTTGTTTCTGATTTAACAGTAGATGTTACTCAGATAACGAGCCCTAGTTGTGCAGGAGGTAATAATGGAGCTATAAATATTACAGTTTCTGGAGGAAGTCTTGATTATAGTTATGCGTGGAGTCCAACAGGAACTAATGGAGTAGTTGCAGATACACAAGACCAATCAGCTTTAGAGGCTGGGATTTATGATGTAACAGTAACAGATAATATCACGATGTGTTTTATTACAATCACAGATATTGTAGTAAACGATCCATCACCGCTTGTAATAAATACACCAACAGTAGTAGATGTTACTTGTTCTGGAGGAAGTAATGGAAGTGTAACAGTTTCGGCCACTGGAGGGAGTGGGGTTTATCAATTTAGTATAGACGGTTTTACAACAACAGTTCCAAATGGCGTTTTCACAGGGTTATCAGCAGGAAATTATACCATTGAAGCTAGAGATGCTAATGATACAAGTTGTGAAGCAATAACTCCTGTAAACGTTGCGGTTTCAGAACCTTTGGCAATAAGTGGAACTACAGTGCAAACAGACGTATCTTGTTTTGGGGAAGCTACGGGAGCAGTTGTTCTAACTCCAGCAGGGGGTACACCACCGTATTCATATTTATGGAGTACATCAGACGGAACAATTCCATCTGGAACAAATACTAATAAAGATTTAACAGGACTTACTGGAGGAACATATTCTGTAGTAATAACAGATGTTAATGGATGTACAATTCCATCTCCAAAGTTTATACTAATTGGAGAACCTACAGCAACATTATCAGGAACAGCTACACAAACAAATAATACATGTAACGGAGCAGCTTTAGGTGAAATAGATTTAACACCTGCTGGCGGGACACCTCCATACACTTACCAATGGACAGCAACAAATGGAGGTACAGTCCCTGTTGGATCAGAAACAAGTCAAGATTTAACAGGACTTACATCAGGAACATATTCCGTAGTAATAGAAGATCTTAATGGATGCGAAACGTCTTCAATAAATGTAGTAATTACAGAGCCAACAGCAATTGTTATAGGAGCTACGCCAACGGTAGTAAATGTTACTTGTAATGGAGGTGATAACGGTCGAATTACGGCTACAGCCATTGGAGGTAGCGGAACCTATGAATATAGTATCGATGGCTTTACAACAACAGTAAGTAATGGTGTATTTACTGGCTTAACAACAGGGAATTATACCATAGAAGTTAGAGATGCTAACTTTACCACTTGTGAGGCTCCATCATCAATAGTAGCCACAGTAAGTCAACCAGATGCACTTGTAATTGGAGCGACTCCTACAGTAGTTGATGTTACTTGTAATGGAGGTAGTAATGGAAGTATTACAGCTACAGCCACTGGAGGTAGTGGAACTTATGAGTATAGTATCGATGGCTTTACGACAACAGTGACAGATGGTAATTTTACTGGATTATCGGCAGGAAGCTATACAATAGAGGCAAGAGATGCAAACGATACGAGTTGTGAGGCAGCAACTCCAATAACGGTAACAGTAAACCAGCCAGATGCACTTGTAATAGGGGCAACTCCAACAATAGTTGGTGTTAGTTGTAATGGAGGTGATGATGGAAGTATTACAGCTACAGCTACTGGAGGTAGTGGAACTTATGAATATAGTATCGATGGCTTTACAACAACAGTAACAAATGGTGTTTTTGCTGGTTTATCAGCAGGAGATTATACTATTGAAGTAAGAGATGCGAACGATACAAGTTGTGAGGCAGAAACAACAGTAGATGTTACGGTTTCAGAGCCCTTGGTTGTTAGCGGAACTACAGTACAAACAGATGTGTCTTGTTTTGGAGACGCAACAGGAGCAATTGCACTTACTCCAGCAGGAGGTACACCACCGTATTCATATGTATGGAGTACCTCCGATGGAACAATTCCATCTGGAACAAATACGAACGAAGATTTAACGGGACTTACTGGAGGAACGTATTCCGTTGTAATTACAGATAGTAATGGCTGTACAAATCCAGTAGCTATAAATGTTTTAATAGGAGAGCCTACATCTGTTGTTTCAGGAACAGCTACACAAACAAATGTATCATGTAATGGTGGAAATACAGGCTCTATAGATTTAACACCTACTGGTGGAGTGACACCATATACATATGCTTGGACTACAACGGATGGAACAATTCCTTCTTCATTAGAAACTGCACAGGATTTAACAAATTTACCAGCTGGAACATATTCTGTAGTGATCACAGATTTTAATGGATGTTCAACGGCTTCAATAGATGTTACAATTACAGAGCCAGCTGAGGTTGTTTCAGGAAGTATTACAAAAACTGATATTTTATGTAACGGAGATAATACAGGTTCTATAGATTTAACACCAGCTGGTGGTACAGCACCTTATACATACGTTTGGTCTACAGTTGGCGGAGCAGTTCCTTCGGGACAAGAGAATAACCAAGATTTAACAGACTTAGTAAACGGTATTTATAGAGTAATAATTACCGATGCTAATGGTTGTACTAACCCAACAGCTATTAATGTGCAAATTACAGAACCTGCAGAAGCACTAACTGTGAGTGTCACAAAAACAGATGTATTATGTGTTAATGAGGCTACAGGTGGAATAGATATAACCGCTTCTGGTGGAACATCTTCTTATACTTATTTATGGACAGCGACTAATGGGGGAGTAATTCCAACAGGAACAAGTACTAATGAAGATATAAGCGGACTTGTTGCGGGGAGTTATAACTTAGTAGTTACTGATGCTAACGGTTGTACAAACGCAAGTCCAATAAGTGTAGTAATAACAGAACCAGCAGCTATCGTTTCTGGAACTACAACTCAAACTAATATTTTATGTGCTGGTAATGACTCAGGAGCTATAGATTTGACAGCTACTGGTGGTACAGCACCTTATACTTATTTATGGACAACAACAGATGGTTCCATACCAACAGGGGTGGAGGTTACTGAAGATCCAACAAATCTTACAGCAGGGACCTATTCTGTAGTAATTACTGATGCAAATGGTTGTACCAATGCAAATACTATAGAAGTTACAATTACAGAACCTGCTGCAGCAGTTTCAGGAACGACTATAGCTGTAAATATCCTTTGTAATGGAGATGCTACAGGAACTATAAACTTAACAGCTACTGGCGGAACACCGTCATATACTTATTTATGGACCGCTACTAATGGAGGAATCATTCCAACGGGACAAGAGAATAACGAAGATTTAAACGGACTTACAGCAGGAACCTATTCTGTAGTAATTACTGATACTAATGGTTGTACCAATGAAAATCCAATAACTGTTACTTTAACTGAAACAGCTGTTGTGAGTATTTCAGAGAAAATTTCAGATCATCAAAATGTTACTTGTGATAGTCCATCAATTGGGGCATTTACAGTGGTAGCTCAAGGAGGATCGAATAGTGGCTTCATTTACACTATTACTGAAACTAGCGAGACCAATACAACAGGAGAATTTACAGGACTTGCAGTAGGAAATTATACAGTTACAGTTGAAGATGATCAAGGATGTGTACTTCCAACACCATTATCAATTACAATTGTAAATTATTGTATAGAGGCAACAAAAACACAGGCTATAGCGGATACAAATAGCGATGGATCTACAAATGCTGGAGATGTTGTTACTTATACAATAGCAGTTACTAATAATGGTCAAGAAACACTAACAAATGTGAGTGTTACGGATATTTTTGAAGATGCTTTGGGAGCTACTTTAACTTTAACTAGTGGGCCTACTTATGTTTCAGGGAGTGCTAGCTTAGGAAGTACAGAAGGAACTTTATTAGTGGGAGAATCTGCTACGTATAATGCAATTTATACCTTAAAGCAGAGTGATGTGGATGCTGGTGGACTTGTAAATAGTGCAGTAGCTGTAGGTACAGGAGTAGATGTACCTCAATTACAGGATGTTTCTGATGATGGAGATGATACTGATGGAAACAATGTTGATGATTCTACAGATTTATTGATTATTGAAAATCCAATTATTGAGCTTATAAAAACAGCTTCTGTTAGTGATGTAGATAATAGTAATACAAATAATGCAGGAGATATTATTACGTATACTTTTACTATAGAAAATTTAGGAAATGTTACAGTTAGTAGTTTAACGATTACAGATAATTTAACAGATGCTGAAGGGGGAGTGTTAACATTAACTTCTCCAATTAGTTTTGTAAGTGCTACTGGGAATGGAACAGCTACAAGTTTAGCTCCAGGAGAAAGAGCTACTTATACTGCTACATATAATATTACACAAGCAGATGTAGATGCTGGTGGTGTGAGCAACACCGCTACAGCAGATGGAGTTACAAAACAAGGAACGGATGTTTCAGATATTTCTGATGATGGTGTTACAGGTAATGGAGATGATAACCCTACAGAAACTTTAATAACTAAAGACCCTGTGTTGGCTTTAATAAAAACGGCAAGTACTGTTGTAGACGTAGATGGTAGTGGAGATGATAATGCTGGGGATAGAATAAGATATACTTTCAGAATTGAAAATAATGGGAATGTAACTATAGATAATTTAATCCTTACGGATAATTATTTACCAGCTTCTACAGACCTTACATTAACAGATACTTCTATTGCTCCAGGAGAAGTTATTAATTTTACTGCTGATTATTTTATAGTTCAAAATCCTGATGTTAATACTGGGGAGGTTATAAACTCAGCAACAATTACTGGGGATGATCCAGATGGAGATTCAGTAACAGATGTTTCAGATAATGGAGATGCTAATGTTGATGATGATAACGATGGCGATTTTGAAAATGATCCTACAGTTGTAGATCTTACAACTCTAGCAGAATTAGACCTTCAGAAATTAGGAGTTTTAAATGATGAAAATGGAGATGGGATTACGCAAGCTGGAGAAACAATTACCTATAGTTTTACTGTTACAAATACTGGAAACATCAGTATTGAAAATATTGTAATAGATGATCCTATTCTAAGCTTTACAGGAACGACTCTTAATCCGGCAACTCTTGCGATAGGCCAATCAGGGGTTATTAACGATGTTTCTTATACAATTCTACAACAAGATATAGACAATGGGTCTTTTAGCAATACCGCAACAGCTACAGGACAACGGTCTGATGATAATAATGATGTTTCTGATGTTTCAGATGATGGGAATCCAACAAATGGAGGAAATAACAATACAGTTACCAACTTTACGCAAGTTCCAGAAATAAGCTTACTAAAAGAAGGTGTATATGTCGATGATAATGGAGATTCTGTTGTTAATGTTGGAGATATTATTACGTATACTTTTACTGTTGAAAACACAGGAAATGTAACCGTAAGTGCTACTACGATAGAAGATAGTAGAATTGGAGCTTCTGCAGAAAACATCTATACAGATATAACTGAAGCAACAGCAATAACAGATTTATCACCTGGCGAGCTAGGGTATTCTGTGGTAACCTATTCGATTACCCAATCAGATATAGATGCAGGAAATGTAACGAATACTGCCATAGCAACAGGAGCGGATCCAGAAGGAGATCCTGTAACTGCAACTTCAGATAATGGAGCTGGTACAGGAGCAACAATTACAGATTTACCAAAAGACGCATCATTAGAATTAATAAAAGAAGCAGTTATTGCAGATACTAATGGAAATGGAAATAACGATGCTGGAGATATTATTACTTATACATTTACTGTCACTAATACAGGGAATGTAACAGTTACAGGTTTAATAATTTCTGATCCAAGATTACCAGTATCAAACCTAGGTGTAGTTCCATCAACGTTAGCGCCAAATGCTATCGGTACTATTACAAGCAATTATACTATTACCCAGGCTGATGTAAATGCAGGAAGTATTACAAATACAGCTACCGTTACAGGGAAGGATCCAGATGATATGGATGTTACTGATGTTTCCGATAGTGGGAATGGAACAGGAGATGATCCTACAGTAACACCAATAACAGGGGAGCCAAGTATACAGGTAACAAAAACACAGGTTGTTGCAGATACTAATAGTGATGGACTTACTGGCGGAATTAATGATCTTGTTACTTATACGATTACAGTAACAAATACAGGGAACGTTTCTTTAGAAAATGTGAGTATTACAGATACGTTTACAGATGTAGCAGGAAATTCTCTAAACTTAGATAGCGGACCTACTTTTGTAGCTTCCTCTTCAGATAATAATGAAGGTGTTTTGGAGCCAGCAGAAGTTGCAACATACACTGCAACATATACCATCAAGCAAAAAGCTGTAAATGGAGGAGGTTTAAATAATGAAGTTTTAGCATCTGGAGATGATCCAAATGGTACAGAAGTTACAGATCAATTAGATGCTCCTACAATTCTTAATATCACCGAAGATCCATCAATAGAGGTTATAAAAGGAGCTACAATTGATGATGTTGATAATGATAATATGGTAAGTGCTGGAGATGTTATAATTTATACTATTTCAGTAGAAAACACAGGGAATGTTACCGTAAATTCAATAACCCTTACCGATACTTTTACAGATAATAATGGAGATGCATTATCATTAAATAGCGGACCAACTTTTATTGGAGCAGATTCAGGAAGTGCTCAAGGAACTTTACTTCCTTCAGAAATAGCAACCTATACTGCAAATTATATTTTAACACAAAGTGATATTAATGCTGAAGGAGTTACAAACTCCGTTCTTGCAGAAGGAACAACTTCAGTAGGAACAAGTGTAGATGATATTTCAGATGATGGAAATACTGGAGATGGAGACACAGGAGATGATCCAACTGTTACAGACATTCCTAAAGATGCAGCGTTAACACTTATTAAAAAAATAACAGATATTACCGATGTAGACAGTAGTGGAGATAATAATGTTGGAGATATTATTCTTTATAGCTTTACTATTGAGAATACTGGGAATGTAACGATTGATAATATCGTGCTAACAGATAATTTTTTACCTGCTTCTACAGACCTAACAGTTTCTCCAACTACGCTACAGCCTGGAGGAGTTGCTATAGTGAGTGCTTCATATACATTAACACAAAGTGATATAGATGCTGGGGAAGTAATAAATTCTGCTACAACTAGCGGAACAGATCCAGATGTAGCATCGGTAACAGATATTTCTGATGATGGGAATCCTGCAGATTCAGATTTAGACCCCGATACAGACGGTGATAATGATCCAACATATGTGAGCTTAATGACAGAAGCTTCCTTGGAACTTATAAAATCGGCGGTATTTAATGATGAAAATGGAAATAATCTAGCAGATGTAAACGAAACGATTACTTATAGTTTTGATGTAAAAAATACTGGGAATATCACTATAGAAACAATTACTATTGATGATGCTCCACTAGGATTGACAGATATGGTTGTTACGCCATCTACTTTAGGACCTAATCAATCTGGAACTGCTGCAAATGTTGAATATACAGTTACTCAAGATGATATAAATTCAGGTTCTGTCAGCAATACCGCAACAGTTACTGGAAATAGAGTTGATGATGCTTCTGAGGTTACAGATATTTCAGGAGACAATAAGCCTACTTCTGGTCCAGACGAGCCAACAGTAACAACGTTCGATCAGAACGGAGAAATCACATTGTTAAAAGAGGCAACCTATGAAGATACTAATGGTGACGGTATTGAAAATGCTGGAGATAGAATTGTTTATGATTTAACCGTTACGAACATAGGTAATGTAACTATTACTGGAATTAATCTTGTAGATGCAAGAATCGGAATCGGAACACCTGGAGTGAGTTTATTACCAAGCACACTAAACCCAGGAGCTGTAGGAAGTAGAACAGTTTCTTATACCATAACACAAGCGGATGTAGATGCAGGTAGAATAACGAATACGGCTACAGCTACAGGAGAAGATCCTAATGGAGATGATGTTACAGCTGTTTCTAATAATAGTAACGGAACAGGGGCTACGGTAGTAGAAATTACTAAAGATGCCGAAATACAACTTATAAAAACTTCTGTTGTAGTAGATAAAAATGGTAGTGGTGTTGATGATGTTGGCGATGTAATTGAATATACTTTTACAGTGACCAATGTTGGAAATGTAACAGTAACAATTATTAGTATTTCTGATGCAACTCTTGGAATAACTAACTTAGGATTGTCACCATCAACTTTGGCTCCAGGAGAAATTGGTGTTGCTACAGCGGAATATGCTATTAAGCAAAGTGATATAGATGCCGGGCAAGTTGTAAATACAGCAACAGCAACAGGAGAAGATCCTGATGGAGGTGATGTAAACGATGATTCTGATGATGATCCAGACGATCCAGGAGAGAAACCAACGGTAACAACCTTAGCTCCAGAACCAGACATTCTAGTAATAAAGATTCAAAATGTAGTAGATACTAATAGCGATGGGGTTATTGGTGGTGTAGATGATGTAATAACATATTCTATAAGAGTAATAAATACAGGGAATGTAAGCCTTACAGGTCTTAATTTAGTAGATACTTTAACGGATATAAACGGAGGTGCTTTAAGTTTAGATAGCGGACCAACATTTGTGAGTAGCACATTAAATAGTACGCTAGGAAATTTAAAACCTAATGAACAAGCTAATTATACAGCTACTTATACCATAACCCAATCTAATGTAGATGAAGGGGGAGTGAGTAATAGCGTATCAGCTACAGCCACATCACCAACTGGAGTAGATGTTTCTGATGTTTCTGATGATGGAATTAATATTAATGGAGATGATAATCCTACAGTCTGGATTATAGATGAAAATGAAAGTATTGAGGTTATAAAAACTGCCGATTTAGTTGATACAGATAATAGTAATACGGATAATGCTGGAGATACAGTAAATTATGAAATTACAGTTACAAATACGGGGAATGTTACCGTTAGTGGTCTTTCTATTACAGATACTTTAACTGATGCTGATGGAAATTCTTTAACATTAACTACAACTCCAACTTTTGATGATGCTACTTTAGGAAGTGATGAAGGGACTTTACTTCCTAATGAAACAGCTACGTATACAGCCTCTTATATATTAACTCAAAGTGATGTTAATGCTGGAGGTGTAATTAATAGTGCTGATGCAAATGGAACAACTGCACAAGGAACAGCAGTATCCGATACTTCAGATGATGATAATCCTGTTAACGGAACTAATAATCCAACAACAACAAATATTACTAAGAGTGCAGCACTTACTTTAGTGAAAACAGCAGATCCTAATGAGGTTATTGGACTTCCTGCTGATGGATCTTACCAAGCTGGTGATAATATAAATTATACTTTTAGTATTAGAAATACAGGTAACGTAACCATAAACGGACTTACTTTAGTAGATAATGGTTTAGGAACAAATGTGGGAGATTTAGTAGTTACTCCAACTACTTTGGCTCCAAATGAGGTTGCAAATGTCACCTATACGTATGTGCTTGTTCAAGATGATATTAATTTAGGGGAAGTAGAAAATACAGCTACAGTTACTGGAAATGATCCTGATGGAACTCAAGTTTCTGATATTTCTGATAATGGTGATGCTAATACAGATTCCAATTTTGATGGAGATCCAGGAAATGACCCTACAATAACTCTAATTCCATCTGAAGCAGAATTAGAATTGATTAAAACTGCAACTATTAATGATGGAGGAGATAGTAGAGTGGATGCTGGAGATACAATTACTTATACGTTTAGCTTGACAAATACTGGATTCGTAACCGTTGATGTTCTTCAAATAAGCGATCCTGATATAGGAATTGTCGATTTTGATGTGACGCCTACAAGTTTAGACCCAGGTGAAGATGTAACTTTTACTGATGCGTCTTTTGTTTATACAATTACACAGGCAGATATAGATAGTGGTTCTTTTATAAATCAAGCAACTGTTACAGGAGAAGATCCAGCAGGAGACCCTGTTACTGATCGTTCTGATGATGGGGATTCATTAGATGGTACGGATAACCCAACGGAAACAACACTTACAAAAGATGCAGAATTAACATTTTTAAAAACGGCAAGTGCTATAGTAGATGTAGATAGCAGTGGAGATGATAGTGCTGGGGATACTATAGAATACACCTTTACAGTTACAAATACAGGAAATGTTACTATAGACAATATTGTGTTAACAGACGATTTCTTACCTAGTTCAACAGATCTTACTTTATCTGCTACAGAATTAGTTCCTGGAGCTATAGCAACAGTTAGTGCTACTTATGTATTTACACAAGCAGATATTAATGCTGGAAGCGTTATTAATGAAGCTGAGGTAGCTGGTACAGATCCACAGAATGCTTCTGTTGGGGCAACTAGTGAGGTTACTACTCCATTATTAAAAGCTCCGTCATTAGAATTAATAAAAACATCGGCTGCTATTACAGATGTTAATGGAAATGGATTGGATGATGCTGGAGATACAATAGCGTATACATTTACAGTAACCAATACAGGAAATGTTACAGTTAGAAATTTAACTATTACAGATACAAAATTACAAGAGAGTAATTTAGGATTAGTGCCATCAACATTAAATCCTGGAGGAGTAGCAACTGTTTCGAGTACCTATACAATTACACAGGCAGATGTTAATGCTGGAGAAATAAGTAACTCGGCAACTGTAAATGGGTTGGATCCAGATGGCGACACAGTTACAGATGTTTCAGATAACGATAATACAACAGGAGGAGAAGATGATCCAACAATCACTCCGATTACAATTTCTTCTGAAATAGAGGTGGTTAAAACGCAAAGAATTTCAGATACAAATAGTGATGGAATTTCAGGAGGAATAGATGATGTTATCGCCTATACAATAACGGTTACCAACATAGGAAATGCTACTTTGACTGGAGTAAATGTAGTAGATACCTTCACAGATATAGATGAGGTTGCTTTAAGTGAGACTTTAACACCAGTTTTTGATGCAGGACTTTCAGATAATACAGAAGGAACATTAGAGCCTTTAGAGATTGCAGTTTATACAGTAAGTTATACAATTGCACAAGAAGCAATCGATGCTGGAGGTGTTAGTAATAGTGTGTTAGCTTCTGGAACGGGACCTGACACAGTAGTAGTAACAGATACTTCTAATAATGCAGCAGGAGCAGGAGAAAATCCTACAGAGTTCCCAATTACAGAAGACGCCGATATTAATATAATAAAAACTGCTATTGTAGCAGATACTAATGCAAGCGGTACAACTAATGCTGGAGATATTATTACCTATACAATTTCAGTAGAGAATACAGGTAATGTTACTTTAAATTCAGTAGGATTAACAGATACGTTATTAGATGCAAACGATCAAGCTTTAAGTTTAGATAGCGGTCCTACTTTTAGTAGTTCCTCGTTAAGTAGTTCAGAAGGAAGCTTACTTCCAAATGAAGTAGCTACCTATACTGCCACTTATACATTAACGCAAAGCGATATTGATGCTGGAGGAGTTAAAAATAGTGCGTTAGCAGAAGGACAAAGTACACAAGGAACAGATGTTTCTGATGTTTCTGATGATGGAAATCCTAACGATACAGATTCTGATGGAGATGGAGGTAATGATCCAACAGAAACTATAATTCCAGAGGATCCATCTATAGAAGCGGTTAAACTCTTAACTCCAATTACAAATCCGACTGCTGGAGATCAAATTACATTTACTATTACTGCTACAAATACAGGTAATGTAACTTTAAGTAGTGTTGCATTGATAGATACTTTTACTGATGCTAAAGGAAATGTAATAGCATTAGACGCACCAACTTTTGTAAGTGCAGATCAAGGAAGTGATGAAGGAACGTTGTTAATAAATGAAACTGCAACTTATACGGTTTCATATACATTGACGCAAAATGATATAGACGCTGGAGGTGTAAGTAATAGTATTTTGGCTTCTGGAGATAGTCCAAAAGGAACAGAGGTTTCCGATGTTTCTGATGATGGAGATGATACAGATGGGAACACTGTTAATGATAAGACCACTCTTATAATTCCAGAAGATCCAAGTATTGTAGCCCTAAAACAAGCTACAATAGTTCAAAATGATGCGAATACAACTATTGATGTTGGTGATGAGGTTCAATATGAAATTACAATTACAAATACAGGGAATGTTACATTACGAAGCTTAGTACTTACAGATGTACTAACCGATTTAAGTGGAAATACATTAACTCTCAATACAGAGCCTACATTCGATTCGTCTAGTTTAAGTAGTGTGGAAGGAATTATTGTTCCTACGGAAAGTGCTGTTTATAATGCATCTTATATTATCACACAAAGTGATGTTGATGCTGGAGGAATACAAAATAGTATTACTGTAAACTCAAAAACACCAAATAATACGGACGTAAGTGATGTTTCAGATGATGGGAATCCTAGTGACACCGATTCAGATGGTGATGGAGATAATGATCCAACAGTAACACCTATCGTACCAAATCCATCAATAAAATTAGTGAAAGAAGGAGTTGAGAATGATGAAAATGGAAATAACTGTACGGATGCTGGAGAAACAATTACGTATACTTTTACATTATCTAATAGAGGAAATGTATCATTAAGCGATGTAGTAATTACAGAAACTTTATCAGGAATAGGAGCTATAACTTTAATTTCTGGAGATTCTAATAGCGACACCGTTCTTGATGTAACTGAGACATGGGTATATGAAGCAGATTATACTATAACACAAACAGTACTTAATACTGGAAGTATAAGCAATAGTGCTTCGGTTACTTCTAATGCTCCTAATGGGACTACTGTAGACGATGTTTCAGGAACAAATATTCTTAATGATACACCAACAAAAGTAGATTTTTGTTACAATCCAGAATTAACACTGGCTAAATTAGGAGCTTATAGTGATGCTAACAGCGATGGAGTTGTGAATGCTGGTGATGTTATAGATTACACCTTTACGGTAACCAATACAGGAAATATTACCGTAGATAATATTGTATTAACAGACGATTTCTTACCTAGTTCTATAGACCTTACTTTACCAGATACAGAATTAGCTCCTGGAGCTAGTACAGAATTGACTGTAGCGTATACAGTTACACAATTAGATATAAATGCTGGTGGAGTTACTAATGAAGCTGAGGTAGCTGGTACAGATCCACAGAATAATGCAGTTACTGATACTGATGATGATTTTGTAGAATTATTGAAAGCGCCATCATTAGAATTAATAAAAACATCGGCTGCTATTACAGATGTTAACGGAAATGGATTGGATGATGCTGGAGATACAATAGCGTATACATTTACAGTAACCAATACAGGAAATGTTACAGTTAGAAGTTTAACTATTACAGATACAAAATTACAAGAGAGTAATTTAGGATTAACACCATCAATATTAAATCCAGGAGGAGTAGCAACCGTTTCGAGTACCTATACAATTACACAGGCAGATGTTAATGCTGGAGAAATAAGTAACTCGGCAACTGTAAATGGGTTGGATCCAGATGGCGACACCGTTACAGATGTTTCAGATAACGATAATACAACAGGAGGAGAAGATGATCCTACAATCACTCCGATTACCATTTCTTCTGAAATAGAAGTGGTAAAAACGCAACAGGTTACAGATAAAGATACTGATGGAATTTTAGGAGAAATAGATGATGTTATAAGTTATACAATAACAGTTACCAATACAGGAAATACTACTTTAACAGGAGTAAATATAGTTGATACATTTACTGATATCAATGGAGGAGCTTTAAGTACGAGTTTAACGCCAAATTTCGATTCAACGCAATCGGATAATACAGAAGGAACATTAGAGCCTTCAGAAGTTGCAGTTTATACGGTAAGTTATACAATTGTACAAGAAACAATCGATGTTGGAGGTGTTAGTAATAGTGTGTTAGCTTCTGGGACAGATCCTAAATCAACAGTAGTAACAGATACTTCTAATAATGCAGCAGGAGCAGGAGATAATCCTACAGAGTTCCCAATTACAGAAGACGCCGATATTAATGTGGTAAAAACTGCTATCGTCGCAGATACTAATTCAAGCGGTACAACTAATGCTGGAGATATTATTACCTATACAATTTCAGTAGAGAATACAGGTAATGTTACTTTAAATTCAATAGGATTAACAGATACGTTATTAGATGCAAACGATCAAGCTTTAAGTTTGGATAGCGGTCCTACTTTTAGCAGTTCTTCATTAAGTAGTTCAGAAGGAAATTTACTTCCAAATGAAGTAGCTACTTATACTGCCACTTATACACTAATGCAAAGCGATATTGATGCTGGAGGAGTTAGAAATAGTGCATTAGCAGAAGGACAAAGTACACAAGGAACAGATGTTTCTGATATTTCTGATAACGGAAACGATACTGATGGAAATACAGAAGATGATAAAACTGAAACTATAATTCCAAAAGATGCAGAGCTTACTTTTATTAAAACATCTGTTGTAGATGATGGTGGTGATGGCGTAGTAAATGCTGGAGATACTATTGACTATACCTTTGAAGTGACTAATACAGGAAATGTAACAATTATAGATGTCTTAATTGATGATTCACGAATTGGACTTACAGATGTAGTAGTATCACCAATAAGTTTAATTCCTGGAGCTACAGGAACAGCTACTGCCACTTATACAATAAGTCAAGCTGATATTGACGCTGGGGCTGTTACAAACAGAGCGACAGCTACAGGTCAAGATCCAGATGGTATTGATGTTACAGATGAATCAGATGATGGTAATGGAGTTGATGATAATGGCGATACAAACCCAGAAGATCCAACAGTAACTGAGATTGAAAGTACACCACAATTAGACCTAGCTAAATTAGGAGCTTATAGTGACGCTAATAGCGATGGCGTAGTAAATGCTGGGGATGCTATAAACTATACTTTTACGGTAACCAATACCGGAAATATTACCGTTGAAAATTTAGTATTAACAGACGATTTCCTTCCTAATACTATAGATCTTACTTTACCCGATACAGAATTAACTCCAGGAGCTAGTACTCAATTGTCCGTGAGTTATATAATTAAGTTATCAGATATGAATGCTGGGGGAGTCACAAATAATGCAACAGTAAGAGGTGTTGATACTCAGAGCGAACCAGTGACTGATACTGATGATGATTTTGTAGAATTGATAAAAGCCCCAGAATTAGAGTTAATAAAAATATCGTCAACTATTTCTGATGTTAATGGAAATGGATTGAATGACGCTGGAGATGCTATTAGCTATTCCTTTACAGTAACTAATACAGGGAATGTTACAGTTAGAAATTTAACTATTACAGATACAAAACTACAAGAGGATGATTTAGCAGTAAGGCCATCCATATTAAATCCTGGAGGAACAGGAACTGTTTCGAGTACTTATACAATTACCCAAGCAGATGTAAATGCAGGTCAAGTTAGTAATTCAGCAACTGTAAACGGATTGGATCCAGATGGAGAACCAGTTACAGATGTTTCAGATAGTGATAATACAACAGGAGAAGGAGATGATCCAACAGTAACTCCAATTACCATTTCTTCTGAAATAGAGGTGATTAAAACACAGCAAGTTTCAGATGCAAATAGCGATGGAATTACAGGAGGAATTGATGATCTTATAAATTATACAATTACAGTAACGAATACAGGAAATAGTACTTTAACAGGGGTAAATGTAGTCGATACGTTTATCGGTATTAACGGAGGTGCTTTAAGTACGAGTTTAACACCAGAATTCGATTCCGCGCAATCAGATAATATAGAAGGAACTTTAGAACCTTCAGAAGTTGCAGTTTATACGGTAAGTTATACTATTGCACAAGAAGCAATCGATGCCGGAGGTGTTAGTAATAGTGTGTTAGCTTCAGGAACAGGACCTGATTCAATAGTGGTAACAGATACTTCTAATGATTCAGCAGGAACAGGAGACAACCCTACAGAGTTCCCAATTACAGAAGATGCTGATATTAATGTAGTAAAAACTGCTATTGTCACAGATACTAATTCAAGTGGTACTACTAATGCTGGAGATATTGTTACCTATACAATTTCAGTAGAAAACATAGGTAATGTTACTTTAAATTCAGTAGGATTAACAGATACGTTACTAGATGGAAACAACCAATCATTAAACTTAGATAGTGAACCTACTTTTAGTAATTCTTCATTAAATAGCTCAGAAGGAATTTTGCTTCCAAATGAAGTAGCTACATATACTGCTACTTATACATTAACGCAAAATGATGTTGATACTGGAGGAATTAGAAATAGTGTGTTAGCGGAAGGAGAAAGTGAGCAAGGAACAGGTGTTTCTGATATTTCTGACAACGGAGACGATACTGATGGAAATACAGAAGATGATAAAACAGAAACTATAATTCCAAAAGATGCACAACTTACCTTTATAAAAACATCTGTAGTAGATGATGGTGGCGATGGAGAAATAAATGCAGGAGATACCATTGAATATACGTTTACTGTATCAAATACAGGAAATGTCACTGTTACAGGGATCAGTATAGATGATCAAAAACTAGGTTTATCAGCAATAGCGCTTACACCTTCAGATCTAGCTCCAGGAGCTACAGGAACGGCAAGTGCTATTTATACAATTACACAAGCCGATATAGAAGCTGGTATGGTTATTAATGAAGCTGTAGCAACAGGTAAAGATCCAAATGGAGTTGATGTTACCGATACTTCAGATGATGGAAATGGAATTGATGATAATGGCGATGGTGATGTGGAAGATCCAACGGAAACACCACTAAGACAAAATTCAGAAATCACCTTTATAAAAACATCTGTTGTAAATGATGGTGTAGATGGAGAAATAAATATAGGAGATACAATTGAATATACGTTTACAGTATCAAATACAGGAAATGTAACTGTAACAGGAATCAGTATAGATGATCCAAAATTAGGTTTATCAGCAATAGCGCTTACACCATCAGATTTAGCTCCAGGAGGTGTAGGAACGGCAAGTGCTATTTATACAATTACCCAAGACGATATAGAAGCTGGTGTGGTAATAAATGAAGCTGTAGCAACAGGTAAAGATCCAAAAGGAGTTGATGTTACCGATACTTCAGATGATGGAAATGGAATTGATGATAATGGCGATGGCGATGTGGAAGATCCAACGGAAACACCACTAACACAGAACTCAGAACTCACCTTTATTAAAACATCCACATTAGAGGACAATGGTAATGGTTATACAGATATAGGAGATACCATTGAATACACATTTACAGTTACTAATACAGGAAATGTAACTGTAACAGGAATCAGTATAGATGATCCAAAATTAGGTTTATCAGCAATAGCGCTTACGCCATCAGATCTAGCTCCAGGAGCTACAGGAACGGCAAATGCTGTTTATACAATTACACAAGCAGATATAGAAGCTGGTGTGGTAATAAATGAAGCTGTAGCAACAGGTAAAGATCCAAAAGGAGTTGATGTTACTGATACTTCAGATGATGGAAATGGAGTTGATGATAATGGCGACGGTGATTTGGAAGATCCAACGGAGACTATAATTCCACCATATATAACTCCAAGTATAGAAGCTACTAAATACGCTGATGTAGTAGATGTGGACGGAGATGGATTGATAAGTGTTGGTGATGTTATCAATTATACAATAACTATTGAAAATACTGGTGAGATCAATTTATCAGGAGTAAACCTTGAGGATACTATGACTAATGGAAATGGTGATGTACTCAATTTAACGACGGAACCTTCTTTTGAAAATGCAACAATGGGATCTTCAGAAGGAATGCTATTAAAAGGTGAGATAGCAACATATGCTGCGAGTTATATTATTCAAGATGGAGATGTTGATTCCGACTATATTGAAAACTCAATTACTGTAGATGCAATAGATGCTAATGGTAATAAAGCAACTGATGTTTCGGATAATGGAGATGATACAGATGGGAATACTGAGGATGATTCAACCGTCGTTATTATAGAGCCATTACCAGAATTAGGATCTTTAAAAGTAACTAAGGAAGCAATGACTACAGATAATGGCGACAACAAACCTAGTGAAGGAGATATAATAGATTATACTATTAAAATAATTAATACGGGTGAAGTAAAATTATCTAATTTAACAATTACAGATATTCTCACAGATGGAAATGGTAACTCTTTACAATTAACAATGGAGCCTACTTTTTCAAGTGCAAGTTTAGGATCTCCTGAAGGTGAAATAAAAGTGCAAGAAGTGGTAACTTATTATGCTAGTTATACAATTACCCAAAGTGATGTTAATTCTAAATCTGTAATTAATTATGTTGAAGCTAAGTCGGTTACTCCAAGTGGAGAAATTGTAACAGATGTTTCAGATAATGGAGATGGTACAGATGGAAATACAGAGGATGATAAGACTGTAGTAGATTTTGATACGAAAGCGACTATAGATTTATTAAAAATAGGAGTCTTAAATGATGAGAATAATAACGGTTATACAGATGAAGGAGAAACAATTAGTTATACTTTCACAATAACGAATACTGGTGATGTTGAATTATATGACGTTTATATTACAGATGTATTAGATGGAATTCAATTAGTGGGTAGACCTATTCCAATTTTAGAAGTAGGTGAAACAGATGAACTTAACTTTAAAGCCACATATACGGTTAAAGATTCAGACCTAGAAAGAGGTTTTGTAGAAAATCAGGCAATAGTAAAAGCAGAAGACTTCCAAGGTAATATAGTTGAAGATTCGTCAGATGACCCAACCAATTCAGAAAATGAAGATCCAGATGGTGATGGAAACCCCGACGATGTCACTAAGACACAATTATTGCCTAAACAAAGTTGTGAGGTTATTGTGTATGATATTATTAGTCCAGATGGGGATGGAATAGCAGATGAATTAGAGATTAAAGGAATAGAATGTTATCCAAATAATACTGTAGAAATATACAACAGATGGGGTATAAGAGTATTTATGACTGAAGGATATGGTAGTTCAGGAGATAAATTTAGAGGTTATTCTGATGGTAGAGCGACTATTCAGAGAAATCAAAAACTACCTACGGGAACTTATTATTATGTATTAAATTACATGAATGATAGTGAAGTGATGGTTAGAAAAGCAGGACCAATATTTGTAATTACTGATTAGAAAAAATAGATATATTTAATGATGAAGATCAAATCGTTTAAAATAACATTTATAATTTGTTTGTTGAGTGTACTCTTGTCAGATCTATATGGGCAGCAAGACTCTCAATACACACAGTATATGTATAACACGATGACTTTTAATCCAGCTTACACTGGAACTAGAGATGTTTTTAGCGGTTTGGCAATGTATAGAAATCAATGGACAGGTTTAGATGGTGCTCCAGAAACAATGAATCTATCAATGCATGGTCCAGTAGGAAATAATGTAGGACTAGGATTGAGTATAACTAATGATAAAATATTCATAGCAAATGAAACAGCTATAGATTTAATGTTTAGTTACATTATAAACCTTTCATACCGTTCCAAATTATCGCTAGGGTTAAAAGCAGGTGCTAATCTTTTTGATATAGATTTTAGTAGAGTAAACACAGGTTCCCCAAATGGAGGTGATCCAAATGTGCAATATAATGTAGATAATGAATTTGCTCCTCAAGTTGGAGCTGGAGCTTATTATTATACAGATAAATTTTATGCAGGATTAAGTATTCCTAATATGCTAGAAACAGAGCATTTTGACGATTCTAGCAATAGTACAGCAGGGGAGAGAATGCATTTATATTTTATAACAGGATACGTTTTTAACCTAAGTCCCGATATAAAATTTAAGCCAGCTACTTTAGTAAAAGCAGTAAGTGGAGCTCCTTTGCAGGTAGATGTATCAGCAAACTTCCTTTTCTATGATAGTTTTAGCATAGGGGCAGCCTACCGTTGGGATGCAGCACTTAGCGTTTTAACAGGATTACAAATAAACGATAGGTGGATGGTAGGTTATGCTTACGACTGGGAAACGACTTCTTTGGCTCAGTACAATAAAGGGTCTCATGAAATCTTTCTTCGTTTTGAATTATTTAAAAATTATAAAAAAGTTATTTCGCCTAGATTTTTTTGATGTATAACGATTTAACGTATTTTTTGTAAATAAAATCTTATCTTAGATGTAAAATAAAATTTATAGTCATAATACATAATAATTATGTATCATGACTACATGAATTGTTTATATGAGTTTAACTAATGGTTTAGCTTACTTGTTTTAAATTTGTATTAATTTATATATCCCCCATATATTCAGTAGAAATAGGTCATACTTGTATTTTTCACTCCCCCCTCTATTTTTCTTCTGAAATTGAATTTAATATTATTTTTTGTTTATAGATGATGTTTTTCGTCTATATGTAGAGCTTATTATCTAATGGATAATAAGATTATGATGTGTAAATAAAATATATCATCATTTAAAGATAAAACTGTTACAGTATGATAAAATATTACTTTTCATTATTTATTGTTCTTTTTAGTTTAGGGTTTTATAGTAGCTATAATACTATAGTTAATATATTACCTTACGTAAGCACAAATGAAAATCATGTAGAAGCAACAAATAAAATTGCTTTAGATGAGATGTATGCTTTCACCTTAAATGTAGAATCTGAGGATGAATCCTGTGCAGGTGGAGGAGGAACAGTTACACTTAATATTTCTGAAACAGAAATAGATGCTATTTTAACATTCTCATTTTTTTTAGGCCCAACTAGTGGAACGCCGGTGAATACTGAAGAGGATGTTTCAGATGGGGATACTTTTGTAAAAGTGGTACAAGACCTTCCTGTAGGTTCGTATACAGTTAGAGTTACAGAAAATGTAAATGGAACTCTAAGTACTTTAGAACAAACTTTTAGCATAGGAAGCAATTTAGAGACTTTCGATTTTTTATTGGATCAAGAGCGTAGATGTGATGGTATAGCTATTGTAGCAGATGTTACTGCGGGTATTGCAGACTATTACGAATTATATGTAGATGGTACAAGTACTATATTAGATACTAGTACTGAAGGTGATTTTCCTGCCTTAACACAAGGTGTAGTTTATGAAGTAAGAGGATATGATAACTGCGGGACTGTAAGAGTGCGTACTCAGACAATAGATCTTAAAGAGTTTTCTACAGATTTATTTACAAGAGGTGCTGTTGTAGGAGCTCCAGATGATTGTTCTACAGCATCATATAGAATAATAAATAATTCAAATTTTGGATCTAATGGAGTATACGCGGTCCCTATAGAATGGTCTGTAGAATTTGAGAACCCTACAGATCCTGGGAATACAACTACCGTTTCAGGAACAATGCCTACTGCAACTAATTTTACTTTTGATGGACCATATTACCCACAAGAAGAATGGGATTATACTATTACTGCCATTGATGCTTGCGGTACTGAATTTACACATACATATACAAAGTCTGCAATTTGTGGAAACTGTAGTTTAGATTTTAGAACGGTAAATGGAAATTGTGGTGGGCAATATCTTTGGTTTAGAGGAGCAACTGATATAGTATCCACAGATAGATCATTTGCATTATTAGAATTTCCAGATGCCTTCGATCCTACAGCATATGGCTTTACCTTTGATACCTATTACAATGCCTATACTATTGTTTATACTGATTATAATGGAGAATATTTTGGTGGTCCAGATAATACATTACCTGAAGGAGATTATGTTGCAAAAGTATATGGAGGTTGCGGAAATGAAACATCAACAGTAACACGAACCATTGAGCCTCAGGGAAAAGAAATAGTTTCTTATGTTTCTTATGGTTGTGAAGTTGGGGAAGCAGGTATTAGATTACATGCGAATGTACCGAATGCTCAGTTTGATTACGCATTAGTATATCCTATAGAATCAGCTGTTATAACTTCTGCTCCAGCTGCTTATACAGGTCCTACTAATTTATTAATAGGGGATACTTTTGTTTATAGTAATGCAAATGTTAATTATGCAGCTATAGATAATCTTATTCCAGGAACATATACTTTTGAAGTTGTAAGTTGTGGAGAGACAATAATTCATGAAAAAACTATAGAAAGCACAAAAATTAATGAAGCAGATACTGATATTACTCGCCGTTGTGGTTCTTTTGATGTTACAATAGATTGGACAAGTAATATAAGTAGCGGTGTTATATTTTTTCAATATTACAATGAAACTAGTCAGCAATGGGGAAAACCAGATGGTTCTAGCTCTAGTTCAAATGAGTATGCTAGTTATGACTTAATTGGTGGAAATGGAAATAATGATAGAGGAAATAGTTTAAGTAATGTTTCTTTTACGGTAAATAGTTTAAGTCTTAGTGGAAAATATCGATTTTTCACCAAATCGAGAATGCATTCTGATGATCCGACAAGTACTCAAAACCTTTATTATGATTGTTTTGATGTTATTGAAGAGTTTGAGTTTTATGATCGTCCGCAAATAAATGATTATTACGTTTTTCAATGTATAGATGGAACTACAACTGCTGTTATAGATGCAGAAGGAGTTGAACCTTTAAATTACCAAGCTATCTCTTTTAATGGGAATCCTATTAGTATTGATAATGGGACATCTCCAGTATTTTCAGGACTGGATTCTGGCTTATATACTTTTTTAATGACAGATTCTTGTGGTAATCAATTTCAATTTATCGCAAATACTTCCGCAGAAAAGCTTCCTAGAATACGAGCAAATAATTTATGTGAAGGCAGTGCTGGGTCTTTATTCATCTCAGGGTTAGACTTCATGGATATTTCATGGACCAAAGGAGCAGATCCAACGGTTATTGGTACAGGGAATATTTTACCTCTAGATCCTTTTGATAGTACTACAGATGTTGGAGAATATCATGCTACAATTTCTTATAGTGGTGACAATGTAAATTGTGCTGATGCAGTGTTAGATTATAACCTTACTGCAGAAAATACTACCAATGCAGAAGCTGGAACTGGACAAACGGTTACAATTGTTAAATCTGAATCTGGGTCTGTTATAGATTTATTTGATTATATAACTGGACCATATGATGATTTTGGATATTGGGAAGAAACTACTGCTACCTCTAGTGATGGTTTAATTTTCGATTCTGAGAAATGGGATATTACAAATGTTGGTGCTGGTACTTATACTTTTTTATATACTGTAGAAGGTGGTTGTAGTGGAGAAGATACCACAACAGTAACAATAACATTAATCGATTGTCAGAGTCCAATTCTTACAATTGGAGATTTAGCATGTAATGCATCTGGGACTAGCTTTGATATTAGTTTTATATCTAATGCAACTACTATTACTAATAGTGAAGGTACGTTAGATCAGGCTGCGGGGACTATTACTAATATTCCTCCAAATACAGTTTTAACCATTGAGGCATATAATAGTGCGAGTTGTGCTGTTACACAGACTATTACAACTCCTGCAACATGTCCAACAGATTGTATCCTACCAGATTTACAAGTTGGACAAGCTGTTTGTGATGGAATAGGGGCTACCACGTATACAGTTAGTTATTCTGACGCAACAGGAGCTACTATTTCTGTTGTCGGAGGAACCGATAACGAAGATGGTACTATTACAGCAAACATAGGTACAGATATAGAAATAACAGCAACAAACGGTGCTTGTGTATCGATAATTGATGTAACAAGTCCAGAAAATTGTGACAATCCATGTGGAGGTAGTCCTATTAGTATTGGAGGGACTGTCTGTAATGAAGATGGACTGGGAGGTTATACTGTTCCATATGTTTTAATTTCTGATGCAACGATTACAATTTCTGCACCAACCGATGCTACAGACGATGGGGCTGGTTTAATAACGGTGCCAAACGGTGGTGATTTAACATTTACAATCAGTTTAGATGAATGTACTGTAGATAGAACAATAACAGTACAGGCACCCGTATGTGAAGAAGTTTGTCAGAGTCCTGTGCTTACTTTAGGAGATTTGACATGTAATGCTGCTGGTGATGGTTTTGAGGTTTCTGTAATTACTAGTTTGACTGATGCAGCCAATATCACCGTTAGTGCTGGAGATTTAGATACACAAAATAGAAAAATTATAAATATTCCTTTTGGTACAACACTAACTGTTGAAGCTAGAAATGGTATAAGTTGTACAACAGAAGCAAGCATAGTAATTCCTAGCAGTTGTCCTACAGGATGTATTCAGCCTGATTTAAATGTAGGGCAAGCCATATGCGATGGTACAGGATCAAGTACATATAGTGTTGCTTATTCTTTAACTACAGCTGCAGACATATCTATTAGTGCAGGTGATTTAGATGAAACAAACATGCGTATTATTAACATTCCTGTTGGTGTAAACCTTCAAGTGTCCGCTGTTAATCCAACAGATAGCGCTTGTACTACGGTAATTACTGTAAATTCACCTACCGATTGTGATAATCCATGTGAAAATCCTGGAGTGAGTTTAGGGAGCCCAAATTGTGCTACAGATTTATTGTCCTACAGTGTTAATTATATCGCTCCTACAGGAGTCACTATTACTACTAATGTTGGAGTAGTCGATGCAGCTACAGGAATGGTAACAGATATTCCTATCGGTACAGATTTATTTGTCACTGCTAGTTATGAAGGTTGTGCAAATGATCAAACAGCTTTAGTTGTTGCTCCAAGTGAGTGTAGAGAAAACTGCCAAGACCCTGTGCTAACAATAGGGAATTTAACCTGTAATGGTACATCTTATAGTGTAGATTATATAAGTGATGGAGAAAATATCACGATTACACCAAATGTTGGTAACCTTAATACTGCAACAAATAAAATTGAAAATATTCCTTTTGGGAGTGATATTACAATTACTGCACAAAATGGAAATAGTTGTATTACTACAGCAAGCATAGAAATTCCAGATGCATGCCCGACCGACTGTATTCAACCAGATTTAACAGTTGGACAAGCATTTTGCGATGGCGTTGGAGCCGAAACATATACCGCTAGCTATGTGGAGAAAACAGGAGCTACAATCACTGTTGATGGTGGAGTTGATAACGGAGATGGGACATTAAGTGGTACTGCTGGTAATGATATTATTGTTACAGCAACAAATGGTTCTTGTGAAACAGTTATAACTATTCCATATCCAGATGATTGTTCGGATCCATGTATAAATCCGAATATTAGTATTGGAGGAACTATTTGCTCAACCGATTTAACTGAATATAGTGTTAGTTTTACTGCTGCTTCCGGTGTTTCTGTTACTGCAGATCAAGGAAATGTAGACTTAGCTAATGGAATAATTACTAATATACCAATAGCAAATAGTGTAGTGATTACTGCTACTTTTTCAGGTTGTACAGCTCCTAAAGAAGTAACAGTAACTCCACCAATATGTGAAGAAACATGTCAGGATCCAATCTTAACAGTGGGAGAATTAATATGCGATGGAACTACTTATAGTTTAGATTTTATTTCTGACGGAGCTACTATTAATGCTAGTTCAGGGGTAGTAGATACCGCAAATGGTGTGATTACTGGAATTGCATTTGGATCGACACTTACAATTACCGCTTCTAATGGCACTTCTTGTGAAACGATAACTACCATAGCCATTCCATCGGATTGTCCATCGGATTGTGTCTTCCCAGACTTAACAGTTGGACAAGGAATTTGTGATGGTATAGGTGCTACTACATATACGGTAAACTTTACAGAAACTACTGGAGCAACACTCACTGTTACTGGAGGAACAAATAATGGTGATGGTACAATTGCTGGAACCATAGGTGCAAATATTGTAATCACAGCCACAAATGGTAGTTGTGAAAGTATAATTACTATTACATCTCCAACGGATTGTGACAATCCATGTGAAAATCCTAGTATTAGTATTGGAGGAACGGAATGTTCAGAGGATTTAACAACTTATATTGTGTTGTTTACAGCAGCTCCAGGGGTTACCATAATGGCAAATCAGGGAACAGTTAATCTTGCTGATGGAACAATCACAGGTATTCCAACAGGAACGAATGTTATTATTACAACTAGTTTTGCTGGTTGTACAGAAGATAGAGTAGTTACTGTAGCTTCACCTACTTGTGAGGAAGCATGTCAAGA
>NZ_JAETXX010000050.1 GCF_021764745.1 Joostella atrarenae
AGTTCGAATCTCCCCGACTCCACTTTTTGGACGACAATCCATATCATAAACCCTGTAATCGTTTGATTTACAGGGTTTTTTATTTTTTATCACTTCATATAATAGCAAATGATATGACACTAAACGATACCTATATGGATACCCCCTAAATTCTCCAAAAAGAGGTCTCGCTTGAATTATAAAAAACTAATTTTCAAATAATTACAAATGTTAAAGCGTTTTTATTTTTTATAGCTTTTGAATAGTTTTAATCAGTAAACCAGATTAAAATTTTCAATTATGAGAACGGATTATCATGTACATTTTTATATTAGAAAGACAAAAATTAATAAAATTGGCTTAGTTCCTATTTATCTCCGACTTGTGGTTAAAAAAAGAAGAACTGAGTATAGCATTTCAAGAAGCGTTGATCCTAAGTTATGGAATACGAAGATTGAAAGAGTAATGGGTAACAATCGTGAAGCTCAAGAAATCAACAATCATATTGCAAATCTTCGACATAAA
>NZ_JAETXX010000051.1 GCF_021764745.1 Joostella atrarenae
TTCTTTAATGCCTAATGATCCTATCTTTATATGGTATGAAAGATTATTATAGATTGTTTGGTAGGAATACATATTGTATTTTCCTTGTTTTGCATATTCCAGTACTTTTGTAATCAAAGTTTCTAATTCATCATTATCAAGCACTCTAAAATTATAACCTATTAAGGTTTTGTATGCTAATTGTTCTTCCGTGTCATTATTCTTTCCATTTAGACTATCAATTTCGTTTTTCAACTTTTCTGGATCAAGATAACCAGACAATACAAACTCATATATTGCATCCGAAAACAGATACATGTCTTTTTCATTTTGACTTTTTAAATATTTATCGCGAAAACTATCCCTATAACTTTTCTTTTTATCATCCTTTATTTTTGTTCCATTTGCGCGCTTATTATCCATTTTATCAAGAACCTCGTCAATATCAATGTAAAATATGGGATCATCAATCCCCTTTTTATCTTTCAAATTAGAGACAGTTAA
>NZ_JAETXX010000052.1 GCF_021764745.1 Joostella atrarenae
CTTAAATAATATTCCGAACCACTATCTAAACTAATTGTTTCAGATGCATTCAAAGTAGAGGTTCCAGTAGATGTACTTTGCCAATACCATGTAATACCACTCGGAGGTGTTCCCTTTGTTAATACCGTACTTCCACATTCATTAGTCACTTCTGGAAGACTCGGTATTTCAGGTTCTAAATTAACGGTATAGGATATATTGATAGCTTCTCCCCAACAACCAGTAACATCATTTTGTCCCCTTAAATAATATTCCGAACCACTATCTAAACTAATTGTTTCAGATGCATTCGAAGTAGAGGTTCCAGTAGATGTACTTTGCCAATACCATGTAATACCACTCGGAGGTGTTCCCTTTGTTAATACCGTATTACCACATTCATTAGTCACTTCTGGAAGACTCGGTATTTCAGGTTCTAAATTAACAGTATAGGATATATTGATAGCTTCTCCCCAACAACCAGTAACATCATTTTGTCCT
>NZ_JAETXX010000053.1 GCF_021764745.1 Joostella atrarenae
AACGTTAAGTGTAATGTGCGTTTTAATGCACTTTACATAGTGTTATAGGTATGTTTCCCTAAAAATATGAAATATATCCTTAATGTTGAGAAACAGTAGTTCCAAAAGTGAGCATAATAGGACCTAATGGTAGCTGGTTTAAAACAACTATTGATTTTATATTAGTATACTAGCAGTGGTTGTTTTAAAATAGTAAGAGTCAATTTTAATTTATTAATAATATGATAATCAGTTGACTTTTACCAAAAAAACAACTACCTTCTAGTCGTTGTATAAGTTTCTCTAACATTCCCAATGTTTAAAAGAGCGATCTTTTACAGTGGTCACTGCGAGAAACTTAAAAACTACAACTGATACTCCTAGAAAAAATTAAAATTAGCCACATCCTTTATCCATCAAAATAAGCCTTTCCAGCTACTATTTATCCGATTCACTTTTGTAATTACCTATAAC
>NZ_JAETXX010000054.1 GCF_021764745.1 Joostella atrarenae
GGTAAGCCCTTAAATAACCGACACTTAACAGCAAAAAAACTTTTTGTTAACATACAAACACTGCTCCTTTTATGGGAATCCGAAGCCGCCTGGCTTAGGTTCACAGTGTGGATTGTTGAACGTATGGCTACAGCAAAAGCTAACAAAACAAGACCCACTCCTATTATATAGAGCGCAACTCCTAGAAAAAAACTTGAAAATTAATTGTTCACTCAGGAAATAATATGACTTATACAGTAAGATCGATCGTCTTATTAAAGACATCCTTATATATACTTAAAAAATGAGTCCTTATATATAGGTGTATCTAAAACTCATATTAGACACACCAAGCAATCGCGTGAGGGATAGAAACGGCATCCTCTTAGAGGTACGAAAAGAGATACAGCGTATAGCCCGACCAATACTGCTTCCTTCCATAAGCAGTATGGGCACG
>NZ_JAETXX010000055.1 GCF_021764745.1 Joostella atrarenae
GGTCAAGGAATCTGTGATGGCTTAAATGCTACGACTTATACTGTGGGTTACCAAGAGACCACGGGTGCGAGCTTAGTGTTCTCTTCGGGAGTTACCGACAATGGGGATGGTACGTTGAGCGCAGCTATAGGAACAGCTATAACGATAACAGCGACAAATGGGGATTGTGAGAGTGTTATCACTGTAGCTTCTCCAGAGAGTTGTGATGATCCATGTTCGGATCCAGTGATCAGTGTTTCAGGAACGGAGTGTTCGGAAGATAATTTAACGTATAGTGTAAACTTTACAGCAAGTGCAGGAGCTACGGTAACAGCAGATGCTGGAACAGTAGGCACAGGAGTTGTAAGTGGAATCACTGCAGATACAGATGTTACGCTAACAATCAGTTATTCGGGCTGTTCAGATACAAGAACAATAACTATTACTGC
>NZ_JAETXX010000056.1 GCF_021764745.1 Joostella atrarenae
TTAAATTATTATGGATTAAAACCTTTAAAAAAGGAAGTTTAAATATTGATCCAAATTACTATTCAACATTTTAAAGGTGATCTCGATCCCAATATTGATTGTAACAATTATTAAATTAATAACTAAAAAAATTTAGCGATTTTGGCGGACACTTTACGGATAAAAAAACGGTTTTTAGCTACCTTTTTTGTTTTCCAAAATTTAAGGAATCATTTTATATTTCTCCACTCTAAACGCGCGCAACATAAGGTAACAAGGTGTATAGTTCATTACTGCTGAATTTTCTACCGAAAATTCTACGCTTTTTTTGGTATATTTATGCTTTGGTGGAGATTTCAGGTGCTTTTACTCGTAACGAAACCATACACAAACCGTT
>NZ_JAETXX010000057.1 GCF_021764745.1 Joostella atrarenae
GTACCTAAATTCTGGAAAACAAAAAGGTAGCTAAAGACCGTTTTTTTTATCATTAACGTGTCCGCCAAAATCGCTAAATTTTTCTAGTTATTAGTTTATTCATTGTTACAATCAATATTGGGATCGAAATCACCTTTAAAATGTTGAATAATGATTTAGATTAATATTTTAACTTTCCTTTTTTAAAGGCTTTAATCTGTAATAATTTAACAAGATTAGTGAGTATAAGAGCAGAGTAGGGCAATAGAAGGTAATGGTTTTGTGTATGATTAGTGGCGTGTTTAAGTACCTAATTTAGCAAATAAAAACCAAATAGAAAATCCGCAAGGATTTTCGTAAGTAAGCTTGAACTAGCCATTAA
>NZ_JAETXX010000058.1 GCF_021764745.1 Joostella atrarenae
CAAGTATGACTCAAAATAATTTTGCTTAATCTTTTTACTAGGTGATCTTAAATATAAATTTAAAATCGTGCTGTCAACAATATTTCAATGAACTCGTAAATTCTTTTTTTAGCTCCACAATTTTCGTTGTTAAAGCGGGTGCAAAAGTAAATAACTTTTTAATTCCTCGCAAGCTTTTTTGAAAATAAATTAAATCTTTTTTTTAAGCTTCAACTCAACTCCCAACTTACTCGAAAACACCTTATTTTAATGAACTTCGCTTATACTTTCTAACTACATCTCTTTCCCTAAGCGGGTGCAAATATAGATAATTATTAATCCTATTTCCAAGCTTTTTATGCCCTTTTTTTGAAAGTATTT
>NZ_JAETXX010000059.1 GCF_021764745.1 Joostella atrarenae
TAATAGTAATTATACTTTCACAACTACCATTTGTGGCTGTGATTACAATATCTGTACCTATGGTTCCAGTAATTGTACCATCACCATTATTTGTTCCTCCAGTAACGGTAAGTGTTGCTCCAGTAGTCTCTGTAAAGTTTACCGTATATGTAGTAGCTCCTACACCATCACAAATTCCTTGTCCAACTGTTAAGTCAGGGAAGACACAATCCGATGGACAATCCGATGGAATAGCTACGGTAGTTATCGTTTCACAAGAAGTACCGTTAGTAGCGGTGATTGTTAGTGTCGATCCTAAAGTTATATTTGTAATTACTCCATTTGCTTCATCTACTATCCCTGAACTAGCTTCAATCGTA
>NZ_JAETXX010000006.1 GCF_021764745.1 Joostella atrarenae
TTAACAATCACGGCTTCTAATGGCACTTCTTGTGAAACGATAACTACCATAGCCATTCCATCGGATTGCCCATCGGATTGTGTCTTCCCAGACTTAACAGTTGGACAAGGAATTTGTGATGGTGTAGGCGCTACTACATATACGGTAAACTTTACAGAGACTACCGGAGCAACACTCACTGTTACTGGAGGAACAAATAATGGTGATGGTACAATTGCTGGAACCATAGGTACAGATATAGAAATCACAGCCACAAATGGTAGTTGTGAAAGTATAATTACTATTACATCTCCAACGGACTGTGATAATCCATGTGATAGCGCAAGTATTAGTATAGGAGGAACAGAGTGTTCAGAGGATTTAACAACTTATAGCGTGTTGTTTACAGCGGTTCCAGGAGTTACTGTTACAGCAGATCAAGGAACGGTAGATCTTGCTAGCGGAACAATCACAGGTATTCCAACAGGAACGAATGTTATTATTACAACTAGTTATACTGGTTGTACAGAAGATAGAGTGGTTACTGTAACAGCTCCTTTATGTTTATCCTCTGGTATTGCTATTTTAAAAGATGGTGTTTACGAAGACAGTAATAACGATGGTATTGTAAATATTGGAGATACTGTATTATATACTTTTGAAGTTAGTAATACTGGTGACACAGCCCTTACTAATATCACTGTAACTGATCCAAAGGTGACCGTAGTTGGTGGTCCAATAAATTTAGCTGCTGGCGAAACAGATGCTACGAGTTTTACGGCTTCTTATATGATCACACAAGCAGATATTGACGCAGGTGGAGCTTATAACTTGGCGACAGTAACAGGAACTGATCCAAGAGGAGATCCTATAACGGAGACTTCTACAGATCCAACGCCTGTAGATCCATCGGATCCAACAGCGCCACCAGTAGACCCAACGTGTCCTGATTGTACGATTACAGTGATTCCAAAAGAAACTGGTATTGCTATTTTCAAAGATGGTATTTATGAAGACAGTAATAACGATGGCATTGTCAATATTGGAGATACTGTATTATATACTTTTGAGGTTAGCAATACTGGTGAAACAGACCTTACTAATATCACTGTAACTGATCCAAAGGTTACCGTAGTTGGCGGTCCAATAGACTTAGCTACTGGTGAAACAGATGCTACGAGTTTTACGGCTTCTTATATGATCACACAAGCAGATATTGATGCAGGTGGAGCTTATAACTTGGCGACAGTAACAGGAACTGATCCAGGAGGAGATCCTATAACAGAGACTTCTACAGATCCAACACCTGTAGATCCATCGGATCCAACAGCACCAGCAGTAGATCCAACGTGTCCTGATTGTACGATTACAGATTTCCCTGATGAAGTATCGCCACCACCACCATCAGATGCGACTGATATAGCAATCACTAAAGAGATAAGTAAGTTGTCTGCAGTATTAAATGAAGAAATTGTCTTTACAGTAACGGTTACTAATTTAGGAACTATCGAAGCTACAAATATTGAAGTTAGTGATAAACTCCCTAGCGGATATCGCTTTGTGGGAGCAACCTCAGATGTTGGTAGTAACTATAATGAAATTACAGGAATACTTAGTATAAATAGTTTAGCTCCTGGTGAAAGCGTAACACTATTAATGCGTGTGGCTGTTCTTAATATTAATGATTATATGAACACAGCTCGATTAGAATTTTTAGATCAAGAGGATTTAGATGATACAAATAATGAGGCGAGCGCTGGTTCTGGAGTTGTACTTTCAAATTGTTTTGAAATATTTAATGAGATGACTCCTAATAATGATGGTAAGAACGATTACTTTAAAATCCAATGTATTGAAAACTATCCAGGAAATACGGTAGATATTTATAACCGATGGGGTATAAAAGTTTACAGTGCTAAAGATTATCAAAATAATTGGGATGGAACCTCTGATGGTCGTGCTACGATAGACAAAGGAGCGAAGCTTCCAACGGGAACTTATTATTATGTGATTGACTTAAATGAAGGGGATAAACCACTCGTTGGTTGGTTGTATATCAACTAAGAAAAAGGAGCTGTTTAATTTTAGAATATTAAAATAGATGAAAATAGTACATAAATATACATTAGGGATTTTATTAGGATTGTGTGCATTCACATCTTGGGCTCAACAAGACCCGCAGTTTACACAGTATATGTATAATACAATGAGCGTAAACCCAGGGTATGCAGGGAGTCGTGAAGTATTCAGTATAACAGGACTTTATCGCAATCAATGGGTTGGAGTAGATGGAGCACCTACTACTCAAACATTAGGAATTGATACGCCGCTAGGAAAAAATGTAGGAGGGGGACTTTCTATTATTAATGACGAATTAGGGCCTTCCCAAGAGACTTATGTTGATGGAAATTTTTCATATACAGTAAATACAGGAGTGGATCATAAATTATCCTTTGGACTTAAAGCTGGGGTACGTTTTTTAAATGTTGATTTTACAGAAGGAAATATAGAGGATCCAACTGATAATAATCTTCAAAATATTAATTCAGAAGTACTTCCTACAGTTGGTGCTGGTATTTATTATCATACTAATAAATGGTACTTAGGGTTTTCTGTTCCTAATTTTTTCACTTCAGATCATTATGATGAAGTTCAAGGGAATATTGCTGCTGAACGAATGCATTACTACCTTATTGGAGGATATGTGTTTGATTTAGGTGCTTCCGTGAAGTTTAAGCCTGCCTTTTTAGCAAAAGCAGTGGAAGGAGCTCCTTTTTCATTGGATCTTTCTGCAAACTTTTTAATTCAAGAGAAGCTAACATTAGGACTTGGTTACCGTTGGGATGATTCTGTAAGTGGACTTATCGGTTTTCAGCTTACTCCAGGAGTATTTGCAGGCTATGCATATGATTATACCACAAGCGAACTAAATAATTATAATAGTGGAACTCATGAAATTATGGTTCGTTTTGATATCTTTAATAACCGTAGAATTAAATCACCTAGATTCTTTTAATTATGAAAATGAAACTACACTATACGCTACTGTTACTGATGTATCCAATTTTTATGATGGGACAAAGTTCTTCGGTGGCAAATCGATATTTTAATGAATATGCCTATGTAAAGGCTTCATCGATGTATGAAGAGATTGTAAAAAAGGATTCTTCGCAGGTCAATTTAGAACGTTTGGGAGATAGTTATTATAATATAAGAAACACCCAAGCGAGTGCTCCTGTTTATGCAGCGCTTTTAAAAGATTATGAAAAGCAAGTAGCTCCTACGTATTATTTTAAATATGCACAGAGTTTAAAATCTAATGGAGAAGATGCTTTGGCGACTACTTGGTTTGAGAAGTTTTTTAATGCTATTGAGAATGATCAGCGAGCTCAACGTTTTTTAGAAGGAATTACTACGGTAAATAAATCTAAGATTCCTGTTGCAGAAAATATTAAGTTGTCAAATATCAACACCGAATATTCGGACTTTACAGGGTTTATTCAAAAGGACACACTGTATTGGTTTTCTACAAGAAATACTACAGGAAGCAAAACCTATCAATGGAATTCTCAGCCTTATTTGGATGTCTTTGCTTCTAAAATAAGTCCCGAGGGAACCATAAACCCTGCGTTAGAAGCTAATTTTTTAACTGATATTAATACAAAGTATCACGAGGCGACTCTATGTATTACAAAGGATGGAAAGACAATGTTTTTTACACGTGATAATTATGACGGTAGAAAGCTTGGTAAAGACAAGGAGAAGACAACGCATTTAAAATTGTATAAGGCTAGTTATGTAGATGGTAGATGGGAAGATATTACAGAGCTCCCAATAAATAGCGATGCTTATTCGGTAGGACATCCAGCGTTGAATGCAGATGAATCGAAACTATACTTTGTATCAGATATGCCTGGGAGTTTAGGGAATACAGATTTATATCAAGTAAATATTGTTAACGGCAATGTTTCAGAGCAAACAGTAAAGAGTTTAGGGGATCATATAAATACAGAAGGAGATGAAATGTTTCCTTTTATTGATGCTGATAATAACTTATATTTTTCTTCAAACGGACACCCAGGATATGGGCTTTTAGATGTATTTGTAGCTTCACCTGTTGGAGATCGTTACGATACAGTAGAAAATATGGGAAGGTCTATAAATAGTAATCGTGATGACTTTGGTTTTATAGCTAAAGACGGCTTTGGTTTTATGGGATCGAATCGTGAGAATGGTATTGGAGATGATGATATTTACCGTTTTGATTTTAATAAATGTGCAAAGACACTTCAAGGAATTGTTTATGATGAGCGGACTAAAGAACCATTACCTGATGCTACCATCCGATTGATAGATACCAATGGAGAGCAATATGCTACAATAACTAGTGGAAGCGATGGTTCGTATAGTTTTGAGAATATTGATTGTTTTCCGTCTATTGTTGTTACTGGAGATAAACAAGATTATCGCCCTGCAAAAGTAGATGTGACTCTAGCAGAAGCACTAACCACACAAGATTTATATTTAACCAACTTAATAGTAGACGATCAGATTGTTTTAAAGCCTATTTACTTTGATTTTGATAAATCAGATATCCGTCCAGATGCTGCTTATGAACTGGAGAATATTATAACAGTAATGACCAATCATCCAACAATGGTGATTGCAATCGAGTCGCATACTGATTCTAGGGGTCCAGATGAGTACAATAGATTGTTATCAGATAGAAGAGCAAAGTCTACTCGGGATTACCTATACAGCAGAGGACTTGCTAGAGAGCGTATCCAAAGTGCAATTGGTTATGGAGAATCACAGCTATTAAATGGTTGTAGTAATGGAGTACGTTGTTCTAAAGAAGAACATCAACTGAATAGACGTTCTGTATTTAGAATCGTAAAATAATAGATGTTAGGATTATAAATGTGTATTCATCCTCGGAGGTTTCTTCGGGGATGAGTGTTTTTATATAACAATCTAAAACAAGTACATCAAGGACCTTACAAACCAGAACAGTATAAATATCTTAATCTAATTCCTTTAGACGTCCGCTAAAGGCTTAACTTAGGTTTGAAAGTAAGTTTATGCTTAATACTCTAAAAGCTCTTGTGGCTTAAAAGATGTATAAATATTCAGAAATGAAAACGCGATAAATTAAAAAAGCTGAACAATAAATTTATTGTTCAGCTTTTTTAGAAGTTCTTAATTATTTATTATATAAAAGAACTATATATTTTATTCAGCTAATTCGAAAACAGCCAATGGAGCCATACGAGATTTTGTAATACTAAGAACTCCATCTTTAATAGTGTAAGTGTCTGCCTTAGCTAGAATTCCTAAAAATTGACTTTCGATTTTCATATCGATACAAGCTTTTCTTGTACTTGCCATTTCAGAAGTAGAAAATCTATTTCCCTCTTTTAGAGTATATGTTCCTGAGAAATTATTACATCCAGAATTTCCACTTACTCTATTTTC
Source organism: Joostella atrarenae (assembly GCF_021764745.1). Classification (GTDB taxonomy): domain Bacteria; phylum Bacteroidota; class Bacteroidia; order Flavobacteriales; family Flavobacteriaceae; genus Galbibacter; species Galbibacter atrarenae. The sequence continues at coordinate 5,455 of NZ_JAETXX010000006.1, forward strand.
TTCAGAAGAAAACATTATAAATGCTTCAGGAGCTGGTTTCTTACTCTCAGCAACAGGTTTTCCCATTAGAGATACAAGCTTCCATTTTTTATCTGTAAGCGCTTCATTTTTCACCATAACTTCTTTGTTAAGAACGTATTTATCAGCCAAATCGCCTTCTATTTTATTACCGCTATTATCTAATTTGGTAATTGTGTTTTCGCCAACAAAATATTGTTGATTAGCATCTTTATCTAAAGTAATTTGATTTCCTTTTTCATTCCATGCGAAAGATCCCGTTGAAGTATGTGGTTCTCCTTCCTTCCCCATATAGGAACTAACAATACTATATGTTTTATCATCATTTAGTTGAATAGTTGTTTCTATTCCTTCGCAGTCGGCACATGGTAAAATTCCAGTGTAAGTTCCATTCCAGTCTAAAGAATTTTCACTATTATGAGAGTCTACCATTGTTTCTTCTGTAGCAGAAGTAGTTTTATCTTCTTCTTTCTTTGCCTTTTCGTTACATCCAGTGGCTAATAATACCATGGAAAACATACTTATAGTTATTACTTTTAAACTCATCATTCTTTTTATTTTTTTAAATTAATTTTTATACTTCAGCATCAAAGTCTAATTTCTTTTTTCTTAGCTCAAAGTTTTGACCTAAATAGACTTTCCTAACCATTTCATCAGCTGCCAATTCTTCGGGAATTCCAGCTTTTAAAATATTACCTTCAAACATTAAATAAGAACGTTCGGTAATCGCTAATGTTTCTTGAACGTTATGATCTGTAATTAAAATTCCTATGTTTTTATTTTTTAGCTGAGCTACAATACGTTGGATATCTTCTACCGCAACTGGATCTACTCCTGCAAATGGCTCATCTAATAAAATAAAGCTTGGATCTGTAGCTAGTGCACGTGCGATTTCTGTTCTTCTACGCTCACCACCAGAAAGTAAATCTCCTCTATTTTTTCTGATATGTCCCAAACTAAACTCATCAATAAGCGCTTCCATTTTCATCTGTTGCTCCTTTTTAGAAAGTTTAGTAAGCTGTAGGACACTCATAATATTATCCTCAATACTTAATTTTCTAAAAACAGAAGCTTCTTGTGCTAAATACCCAATTCCATTTTGAGCACGCTTATACATAGGATAATTGGTAATCTCTTGATTGTCTAAAAATATTTTACCTCCATTTGGTTTTATCAGACCAACAATCATATAAAAAGAAGTAGTCTTTCCAGCTCCATTAGGGCCTAAGAGTCCAACAATCTCACCACGATTTACTTCAAGAGAAATTCCTTTAACTACTTTTCGTCCTTTGTAGGACTTCATGATATTTTCAGCTCTTAGCTTCATATAATGTTGCTTGCTTTTAGTACTTTAATTGCTGTATAGTATCTATAATTCCAAAAATATGCATTTTCATTATAAATAGCCTACAGTTTAATATAGGTTTAGGATTCTTTATTCTCTAAAGCATCCCAAAATTCGTAAGCTTTCCTTAAATGAGGAACTACAATTGTACCACCAACTAGTGTTGCAATTCCTAAAGCTTCTACAACTTCATCTTTAGTAAGTCCTTCTTTATAGCTCGTTTCAAGATGATATTTTATACAATCATCACAACGCAATACAGCAGAGGCAACTAAACCTAATAATTCCTTAGTTTTTACATCTAGAGCACCAGCCATATATGCATTGGTGTCTAAATTAAAAATCCTCTTAATCAGTTTATTATTGTCTTGTAAAATACGGTCGTTCATCTTAGAACGATAGTCATTAAATTCGTCTACGATATCAGCCATTATTTCTTAGATTTTTCTTTTCTTAATTTACGTGCTTCTCTTTTAAGTACAATTTTGGAAATATAAATACTTAATTCATATAATATAATAATAGGAATAGAAACTACAATCTGACTTGCTACATCTGGAGGTGTAATAACCGCAGATAGAATAAGCACGATTACAATAGCGATTTTTCTATATTTTCTAAGGAATTCTGGAGTAACGATACCTATTTTTGTTAGGAAATACATTAAAATAGGAAGTTCGAAAATAAGACCACACGAAATAACAGAAGCCCTAATTGTAGAAATATATGATGCCAAATCGATATCATTAAATACCTCTTTACTGACTTGGTAATTTGCTAAGAAGTTTATAGAAAGTGGTGAAATTACATAGTATCCAAACAATACTCCCATAAAGAATAGAAGAGAGGCTATTAATATAAATCCACGTGAATTATTACGTTCTTTTTCATAAAGTCCAGGACTTATAAAACGCCATAATTCCCATAAAATATATGGGAAACCAATTATAAAACCTGCCCAGATTGAAGTCCAAATATGTGCAGAAAACTGTCCTGCCATTTGTCTACTTTGAATTCTAAATTGAGGACCTTCACAAAAGGACTCATCCATCCCTAAAGACTTAGAAATGCTACAAAAGAATTTATAGGTGGGGAAATCTGCTTTTTTGGGACCAAAAAGGATTGTATCAAAAATGAAATCTTTAGCAATAAAAGCAACAATTCCAATAATCATTACCGCCAGAACAGCTCTAATTAAGTGCCATCTTAATTCTTCCAGGTGATCTAGGAAAGACATCTCTTCATTCTCACCAGTTCCAATTTGTTTTGTCATTATAAAATTCCTTCTTTAATTAAATCATGAAGATGTATTACTCCAAAATATTCATTGTTTTTTTCGACTAGTAGTTGAGAAATACCAAATTGATCCATAATATCCAATGCGTCAACTGCTAGCATATCATGGTTGACAGTTTTAGGATTGACTGACATAATGTCTTCTGCCTTTAATCCATTTATGCTATCGTATTTACTTAACATTCTACGAATATCACCATCTGTAACGATTCCTACAATTTTATTTTTGTTAATTACGGCGGTAACACCCATTAATTTTTCTGAAATTTCGACGATGACTTCTCTTACATCTGCATCCTCAGTGACTTCAGGCTTAAAATTAACTGCGGCAATATCTTTAACACGTAGGTAAAGTTTTTTTCCAAGTGCTCCTCCAGGATGATATTTTGCAAAATCTTGACTGCTGAAACCTTTAAGCTCTAATAAGCAAATAGCAAGTGCGTCTCCCATAACCAATTGAGCAGTAGTACTAGTAGTTGGCGCAAGGTTATGAGGGCAAGCTTCATTCTCAACATGAGCATTAATTACATAGTCTGCCTGTTGCGCCAAAAATGATTGTTTATTGGAAGTAATGGCAATAAGTTTATTAGGACCTTCTTTAATAAATGGCACTAAAACTTTAATTTCTGCTGTATTTCCACTTTTAGAAATGCAAATCACAACATCATCCTTAAGAATGGTACCTAAATCACCATGTATAGCATCTGCTGCATGCATAAATACAGACGGAGTGCCAGTAGAATTAAAAGTAGCGACGATTTTATTTGCTATAATGGCACTTTTTCCCACGCCCGTAACAATTACTCTCCCCTTGGAGTTGTATATATACTCTACTGCGTCAGCGAATTCATCATCTATAAAAGAGGCAAGGTTTTTGATGGCATTACTCTCGTTATCGATCGCCTTTAATGCATTGGCTTTGATGACACTTTTAGTATTCAAATTTAAATTTTTTAGAATTTGTAATAACTAAAGATTAATAGTATCTTTAGTAGTGCAAATGTATATAAAATAGTAAAACGAAAGGATGAGTTCAGCTGAAATTGACTTACAAGCAGCGCTTAAACAGTATTTTGGATTTAGTCAGTTTAAAGGTTTGCAAGAAAAGGTTATTAAGAATATTGTTAATGATCATAATACGTTTGTTTTAATGCCTACTGGCGGAGGGAAATCTCTCTGTTACCAATTACCAGCGCTAGTTAAAGATGGTACTGCCATCGTAATTTCCCCCTTAATTGCACTGATGAAAAACCAGGTGGATGCTATTCGTGGAATTTCTTCGAATAAAGGCATTGCACATGTTTTAAATTCTTCGCTAAATAAAACGGAAGTTCGACAAGTAAAAGAAGACATTACCAATGGAGTTACAAAATTACTTTATGTAGCGCCAGAATCATTAACGAAAGAAGAGTATGTAGAATTTTTTAGGACGGTAAAAATATCGTTCGTTGCCGTAGATGAAGCCCACTGTATATCAGAATGGGGGCATGACTTTAGGCCAGAATACAGAAATATAAAAACAATAATACAGCGTTTGGGTGATGATATTCCTATCATTGCACTTACTGCAACCGCAACTCCTAAAGTTCGAGAGGATATCTTAAAGAATCTTGGGATGAGTAGTGCAAAGGTTTTTATGGCTTCATTTAACAGGCCGAATTTGTACTACGAAGTGCGTCCGAAGACTAAAAATGTAGATGCAGATATTATCCGATTTGTAAAGCAAAACGAAGGTAAATCTGGAATCATCTATTGCTTGAGTAGAAAGCGTGTTGAAGAATTAGCACAAACACTTCAGGTAAACGGTTTAAATGCAGTTCCTTATCATGCAGGTTTAGATGCGAAAACAAGGGCTAAACATCAAGATATGTTTTTGATGGAAGATGCCGATATTGTAGTCGCTACAATTGCTTTTGGTATGGGAATAGATAAACCCGATGTACGTTTTGTAATACATCATGATATTCCTAAAAGTATTGAAAGTTACTATCAAGAAACTGGGCGTGCAGGAAGAGATGGAGGGGAAGGACATTGCTTGGCTTTTTATTCTTACAAGGATATTGAGAAGTTAGAGAAGTTTATGAGCGGCAAGCCTGTTGCAGAGCAAGAAATTGGTCATGCTTTATTGCAAGATATGGTGGCTTATGCAGAAACTTCTATGTCTAGAAGAAAGTACATACTTCATTACTTTGGAGAAGAATTTGACGAAGTGAATGGAGAAGGTGCAGAAATGGATGACAATATTAGACATCCTAAGAAAAAACATGAAGCTAAGGAAGATGTAGTTAAATTGCTGCATGTAATTAAGGAAACTAAAGAGAAGTATAAAGCAAAAGAGATAGTAAATACTTTAGTAGGAAAGGTAAATGCGGTAATAAAATCTCATAAAACAGATGAACGTCCTTTCTTTGGAATAGGAAAAGATCACGATGCATCTTATTGGATGGCTTTAATTCGTCAGGTTTTAGTTTCAGGAATGTTACGTAAAGAGATCGAGCAATATGGTGTTTTACATATTGCGGCCAGAGGAAAGGAATATATTGCAAATCCAACTTCCTTTTTAATGACAGAAGATCACTCTTATACGGAAGCCAATGATGATACCATTGTAACCTTAGGGAAAAGTGGTGGCGCCGTTGCAGACGAGAAATTACTTAAAATGCTAAGAGATTTAAGAAAGCAGCAAGCTAAAAAATTGGAGGTGCCTCCGTTTGTTGTTTTTCAAGATCCTTCATTAGAAGATATGGCTTTAAAATATCCTATTTCACTTGAAGAATTAATTAATATTCACGGAGTAGGAGAAGGGAAAGCAAAAAAATATGGAAAGCCATTTGTAGCATTCATCAAAAAATATGTAGAAGAAAATGATGTAATACGACCAGATGATATGGTTGTAAAATCTACAGGTGCAAATTCGGCTTTAAAACTTTTCTTAATTCAGAATATAGATAGAAAGTTACCATTAGATGATATTGCAGCTTCTAAAGGTTTAAAAATGGATGACCTTATTAAAGAAATGGAGCAGATTGTTTTTATGGGAACTAAGCTAAATCTTAATTATTGGATCAATGAGATTTTAGACGAAGATCAACAAGAGGAGTTATATGATTATTTCCTAGAAGCTGAAGATGATAAAATATCATTAGCAATGGAAGAATTTGATGGGGAATATGAAGATGATGAGATTCGTTTGTACCGAATTAAATTTATTAGTGACGTAGCAAATTAATTTTTTAAATAGCTTGAATAATCTCCGTGACTGATAAGAACAAAATTATCTGGGGATTTTTTAAAATGATAAACAGAGGCTTTTATTTGAGTATTATTTACTTGGATGAAAGCCTCTCTCTTTTCATAATAGTCAAAAGAAGAGTCGTAAATCCCTTCGTAACCATCTAAGGCTTTTATTACCGCGTTCGTGTTGGAATTTATTTGATATACTTCACCATAAATGAAATTCGTAGCGTTTTCATTAAAAACAGCTCCTGGAAAACTTCCTAAATCATAGATCTCGCCTTTAGTTTTTCCTTTCCCAATAAATAGACTGTTTTTTCGTAAAAATTCAGCAATAGAATTATGAAACCCACTCATTAAAGTTCCGTAGACAAAAACATACATATATTTGTTAATTGGATATTTTGTAATAACGATCAATACAATTATCTGCTTCGTTATAGAATTCTTTGATAAAATTAAAGGTAGAATCTAAAATACGTACGGAAGTAACATTGTTCTTATCCACATAAGCAACAATCTCCTTTATTTTTTTCTCTTCAAAAGCATATTTAATAAGTCCGTTTGTAACTTCTTTACCATACCCCTTTTTCCAGTATTTCTTTAAAAGTCTATAGCCAATTTCATGTTCATTTTTTTCATTTTTCACTAAAGCTACAGTGCCAATAAAATCATTATTTTCAGATAAAGTTATAGCCCAAACCCAGAAATCATTTCTTGGATCTTTATAGAATTTTAAAATATTCTCTAAGTCTTTTTTATTCTCTTCAAAAGTAAATACTTTACCACCTACATACTTCATCACCTCTTGATCGTTTTGCATTTTATGAAACAAATCGAGGTCTTCTGTAGTTAGTGCTCGTATAGATAATCTTTGAGTGTTGAATATCATACTATAAAGGTATAATAAAAAACTAACAGTTAACTTCCGTTATGTATTAAGACGATAAGCGTACTATAAATAAGTTGAAACTATTAAGAAACACTATTTTCTATTAGTTTCAAGCTATAATCTTCGGTGTTTAAAGTGGCATTTATACCTACAGGAAGTGTAATATTGTGGTCTACATGTCCTATTGGGAAACCATAAACAGCTGGTATGTTTGTAGGCTTTAATCGGTCTAATATTACTTCTTTAAGACTGAAGGAAGTGGAGCGTTTTGGGTCGTCACAACCTTTAAAAACACCTAAAACAATACCTCTAGCATGCTTAAATGTTTTAGAGTCTAATAATTGGGTTAGCATTCTATCCACACGATATGGGTCTTCATCTATCTCTTCAATAAAAACAATTTTATCTGTGTAATCTACATCGAAATCAGTTCCTGTCATCGCAGATAATAAAGAAAGATTTCCTCCTACCAATCTACCAGTTGCAGTACCAGGATTTATTACATAGTTCTGGAAAGTAGAGTCGGAAGTTGTTTTTGCTGCTGAAAAAGTTTCTGTAGCTACTTCAATACTGTTATTTGCATTTTCGATAATAGCCGATAATTGATCTCGGTTAAACTCATTATCTAAAGTAGTCCCAACGGGCCCATGAAAAGTTACAATTCCCGTTTTCTGATAAATACTATTTACTAAAGCAGTAATATCACTAAACCCTAAAAGGATTTTAGGATTCTGTTGGATATAATCAAAATTTATATCTTTTAGAATTCTAGTACATCCATATCCTCCACGAGCACAAAATATAGCATCGATCTTTGGGTTTAAAAACATCTCATGAATATCTTCAACTCTAGCAATATCAGTATTACTAAAGTACCCAAAACTTCCTGAGATTCTAGAAGTATGATACGGAATAAAACCCATTGCTTTTACATTGGTAATGGCATTTTGTAACGCTCTGTCCGAGAGAGAGTATCCAGGAGCAATTAAACCAACGGTATCTCCTTTTTTTAATTTCTTCGGAAGAACGATTTCACTTTCAACTTGATTTGTAGTTGTTTGTTGAGCAAATACAGAGCCTATTGGAATTGCCGAAAGTGCAGATGCCTGTACACTACGAGCTATAAATTTTCTACGATTCATTTTTAAAAAAGGATTTATTATTTTCAAAACTACTTATTTTTTTTCGCATCATAATCACTTTCTACAATTCATCCATGAAAACCGACAGTTCAGTATGCTCTTTTTTTAAAAAGACTCTAAATGTTACAATTTTACAGCAGTATAACTAAACCGATAACTATGATACGAATTGTTTATTATTTATTGTTACTTGTTTTGAGTTTGATAAAAGAAGAGTCGACCTCGGAACATACGTTAGCACAGAGAGAAATTATAATGGAACATAGTTCTAAGCAATGCTTCATTATTTTTAATTCACTTAAAGAAAAAGAGAAAAGCAATTATAGTTTTATAAAAGATGCTATTCAGAATAAAGATATAACAACCTTTTCTTGATTTTATTAACTTTAAGCTTTTAAGTGAAAGACGAATTAAGGTATAATTGGTTAAGAATAATAAAGTAAGCAACCTATAATAATGATTAATGTAATTAAAGAGTTTGGAAGGGCGTTCTTTTTGGGAGTGTTTATATTTATAGTGATTAACATCATAAATTATGTAAATGGAGATGCTATTGTTTTTAATCAAAGTCTCATTACTGCGTTTATATACAATCAACTTTATACCATAGTTATTTATTTGTCCAATTCTTTTTTTATTAGATATCTATTTAAAACTTATGGAAAAAAGATACGTTCATTTAGTATTATTTGGCGCTTTGTTTTAGGCTCTTTGTTGGTCACTTTTATCAGTATTTTCATTTTAAATACTTTTATCTGGACGGTTATTAAAGGAGTTACTTTTAATGAGTCTATCCAAAACCAACATTGGGCAGATTACGTTGGATATATGGTAATAGCACTTATAGTGTCGATACTTTTCTCTGCTTTCTTTTTTTACAAAACAAAGCAAGAGTCAAAGGTAAAAGAACAGAAGGTGATTGCAGGAAGGGCGACAGCTCAATTTGACGCACTTAAGAATCAATTGGATCCACATTTTCTGTTTAATAGCCTTAATGTTCTTACTAGTTTAATTGAAGAAAACCCAAAAGGAGCACAAAAGTTTACGACTTCTTTGTCTAAAGTTTATCGCTACGTTTTAGAGCAGAAAAGTAAAGAATTAGTTACTGTAGCAGAAGAAATAACTTTCGCCCAGACGTATATAGATTTACTTAGAATGCGTTTTGAAGAAAGTATAATATTTAATGTTTCTGAAGAATTATTAACCGAAGAAGCTAAAGTTGTGCCCTTATCATTACAGTTACTTTTAGAAAATGCAGTAAAGCATAATCAAGTGAGTCCTAATAAACCACTGGAGATTACAATTACAAAAGCTGATAATTATTTAGTAGTTACAAATAATTTACAACCAAAATCAGTAGTAAAAACTAGTAACGGAGTTGGACTTTTAAATATTCAGCAGCGCTATCATTTATTAACTTCTAGAGATGTGTTAATAAATAAGGAGAAAAAATATTTTAACGTTAGCATTCCAATGTTAACAAAACAAATTTCGAAAATGGCAGTACAAGAAACATATATACAAGATAAAAGATATAAGCGTGCAAAAGAGCGCGTAAATGCGATAAAGGGATTTTATGGTAACCTAACAGCTTATTTAATTGTGATTCCATGCTTGGCATGGCTTAATTATCAAACAACAGACTTTCCATGGGTAGTCTTCCCTACATTGGGCTGGGGATTTGGAATTTTAGCACACGGTATGGAAGCTTTTGGGTATAATCCATTGTGGGGGAAACGTTGGGAAGAGCGTAAGATTAGAGAATTTATGGAAAAGGATATTTAATATAATGGAGATGGAAAGTAAAGATAGGCAAAATCGATATCTACGAGCAAAAGAGCGCGTAGAGGAACTTAAAAAATTCTATAATAGCCTAACATCCTATATTATTGTGAATACTTTTTTGGCTATACTTAATTATTGGATAGATGAATGGAATTACCCTTGGTTCCTGTGGTCTGTTGGGCCGTGGGGAATAGGACTTCTATTTCATGCAGCTAAAGTTTTTGGATGGAATCCTACCTTTTCTAAAGATTGGGAAGAGCGTAAGATTAAAGAATATATGGATAAAGAGAATGATAATCAATTTACCCGTTGGGAATAATAATTACACAATGAAAATATCTGAAGAAGAAAAATATAGAATAGCAAAAGAGCGTGTAAATAAATTAAAGGGCTTTTACTGGCATCTAGCAATTTATATTGTTATCAACTCTTATATTCTTACGAATATTTATATTTCAAAAGGATATACTGGAGAAGGTTTTTGGCATTGGACGAGTTTTATAACATTATTTTTCTGGGGAATTGGACTCTTGTTCCATGCTTGGGGCGTATTCGGACCGCGATTTTTATTTTCAAAAAAATGGGAGGAAAAACAAATCGAGAAATATTTGGCAAAAGAAGATGCCGAACGTAAACAATGGGAATAATATAAGATTATGAATGTAATTATAATAGAAGACGAAGCACCATCGGCAAGGAGGTTGGGTAGAATGTTAGAAGGTTTGAATGTAAATGTAGATAAGATCCTTCATTCTGTTGAAGAATCTATAAATTGGTTTTCAGCTAATAAACATCCTGAGCTTATTTTTCTTGATATTCAGCTTTCAGACGGACTCTCTTTTGAGATTTTTGATGCCGTCACTATTAAAAGTGCTGTTATATTCACTACAGCTTATGATGAATATGCTTTACAAGCTTTTAAACTGAATAGTATTGATTATCTTTTAAAGCCCATTGATGAAGATGAATTAACGCAGGCTGTAGAAAAATATAAAAACTTTAAACCAGTTAATGAAGAAGTACAGCTGAATTTTTCTGATATTAAAAAGTTGCTTGTAAATCCGCTAGAGCGAGATTATAAAAAACGTTTTACAGTGAAAGTAGGGCAGCACTTGAAATTGATATCAGTAAACGATGTGGTTTGTTTTTACAGTGAAAATAAAGGAACCTATATTCATACTACAGACAACAGAAGTTATTTATTAGATCAGAGTTTAGAAGCGCTACAAGAGGAGTTACATCCAGAGCTTTTCTTTAGAGTGAATCGTAAGTTTTGTATAAATATAGAATCCGTAAAAGATATAGTAAGTTATACGAATGCGCGTTTGCAGTTAAAGCTTCATAATTATAATGATCAAGAAATAATAGTTAGTCGCGAGCGAGTAAAAGATTTTAAAGATTGGCTGAGTTAGTGGTTGTAATTAAAAAAGTATATTTATTAATATTTTCATATTAAATTCATTGATTGTTTAATTACTATAATTTTTACGCATTGTATAACAAAAACAATAAGGACGTATATATAAATTTATTTTGGTTTCTACTATTCTTTGTAGTGGCTTTATTGTTGAGATTCCCATTTATTTTTAAGGATGTTACGCAGTGGGACGAGAGTACATTCATTTTAATGGGGCAGTCATGGGTAGATGGGTATTTGCCTTATACAGAGTTATGGGATTTAAAACCTCCACTTGCATTTTTATATTTTGCTTTAGTAATTAAAATTTTCGGGAAAAGTCTTTTTGCAATTAGGTTTATTGCTTTGTTTTTAATCAGTTTATCTTCTTTGTATTTATATAAAATAGGGAAACAATTATCTGGTTACGCAGTTGGAGCTTGGGTTGGGGCATTATATATTATTGTTCCTAATTTATTTTATGCAGATTTACAAGGTGTAATGACCGAGTATATTGCAATGGCAGCTTTTATTCCTGGTATTTGGTTAATCTTATGTAGGGAAAAGAAGATGTATGTCTTAGCTGGAATACTTTTTGGAATCTCTATAATGATTCGTTTGAACTTAGCTTATCCTGTTCTTTTTATAATTATTTGGCTTTACTCTTATAATTATAATTCTACTCCTTTTATAGAAAGATTTATTAGTACAGTAAAAGTAATTATAGGCGTTTCTGTACCAATAATTTTAATAATGTTTGTTTATTCTGTGAATGGGTTTTTTATGCTTTGGTGGGACTCAGTAATTTTAGCTCCATTAGGGTATAATTCAGAAGGAATGAGTGATAATATAAAGACTTTTAAAAATGTACTGCCATTTTTAGCGTGGGGAGTTTTGTTATCTGTATATTTTTATAAGAATGTGAGTTATTTAAAATGGAGATATGAAATTGGAATTATAGGAGTTACTATCATAGGAATTGTGATATCTTTTATTCATTCAGGTAAATTCTATACTCATTATTTAATTCAACTCTACCCTTTTTTATTTTTACTGACAGTACTTTTTATAAAGCAATGGAAGTATGCAAAATATTCAGGATATTTATTAATCATAGGATGCGTAATTAGTTTTTTATTCTCTAATAATATTAAAGCATATGGGGAGCTATTCAATAGATTTAAAAACAACCAAGATTGGTTTTATGGGGAAAGTATAGAAGTGTCTAACTATATTTATGAAAACTTTGATAGTCCATCGGTATATTTTGTTACGGATCACCTTGGCTATTGGTTTTTAGATGTAAAGCCACCTACTAAATTGGTGACTCATCCGGATAATATTAAGCTTCAGCAAGAATTTTTATATCCTTTTGTGTATAAAGATCGAAAAAGTACTATAGAAGAGCTAAGTTTCATTTTTTCTCATGTAAAACCAGACCTTATTATAACGAGAGATGGTGAAGTTCCTTATTTAAAAAATGATAGTAATGAACAAGCTTTATTTAAGAATTATCTTAATCAAGAATATCAATTAGTAAAAATAATTGATAAAGTAGAGGTGTATAAAAGAATAATTCTCTAAAAAATACTTCCTTCAACCCTTTTCATTTTCTTTATAAATAGTATTTTTGCGCATGCAAAACAACGTACTCATTTTAGATTTCGGTTCGCAGTACACTCAACTGATCGCAAGACGCGTTAGAGAGCTTAATATATTCTGCGAAATATACCCTTACAACAATCCACCAGAAGACCTTTCTGTTTATAAAGCAGTAATTCTATCTGGAAGTCCATTTTCAGTAAGAGCAGAAGATGCTCCACATCCAGATTTATCACAGATTCGTGGTAAAGTGCCTATGTTAGCAGTTTGTTATGGAGCACAATACTTAGCTCATTTTGGCGGTGGAGAAGTAGCACCTTCAAATACACGAGAATTTGGTCGCGCTAATCTTTCTTTTATAGCTGAAGACCAACTTTTCTTTGAAGATATTTCTGTAGGAAGCCAAGTGTGGATGAGTCATAGTGATACTATCAAAAAATTACCTGAAGGGGGAGTTATTTTAGCAAGTACAAACGATGTTAAAAATGCATCCTATAAAATAGAAGGAGAAGAAACATATGCAATACAATTCCACCCAGAAGTATATCATTCTACTGATGGAAAGCAATTACTAGAGAATTTCTTAGTTAAAATTGCTGGTGTTGAACAAACATGGACTCCAGATAATTTTGTAGATATGACCGTTGCCGAACTTAAGGAAAAGATTGGAAACGATCGCGTAGTTTTAGGACTTTCTGGAGGAGTAGATTCTACAGTGGCTGCAGTATTACTTAATAAAGCTATCGGTGATAATCTATATTGTATTTTCGTAAACAATGGTTTATTGCGTAAAGATGAGTTCCAAAGTGTATTAGATCAATATGAAGGAATGGGGCTTAATGTTAAAGGTGTAGATTCTTCAGCTAGATTCTTAGATGCTTTAGCGGGAATTGAAGATCCTGAGTTAAAGCGTAAAGCTATTGGTCGTGTGTTTATAGAGGTTTTTGATGATGAGGCACACGAAATTAATGATGTAAAATGGCTAGGTCAAGGAACTATTTATCCAGATGTAATCGAGTCGATTTCTGTAAATGGTCCTTCAGCAACAATAAAAAGTCACCACAATGTAGGGGGACTTCCAGATTTTATGAAGCTGAAAGTGGTAGAGCCATTAAAGATGTTGTTTAAAGATGAAGTTCGCCGTGTAGGTGCTTCTATGGGAATAGATCCAGAATTATTAGGGAGACATCCTTTTCCAGGACCTGGATTGGCAATTCGTATCTTAGGAGATATTACTGCAGAGAAAGTTCGTATCCTTCAAGAAGTAGATGCTATTTTTATAAATGGCCTAAAAGATTGGGGATTATATGATAAAGTATGGCAAGCAGGAGCTATGTTATTACCTGTAAACTCAGTAGGAGTAATGGGAGATGAACGTACTTACGAAAAATGTGTAGCTTTACGTGCTGTAGAAAGTACCGATGGTATGACTGCAGACTGGGTGAATTTACCGTACGAATTTCTACAAAAAACGTCTAATGATATAATAAACAAAGTAAAAGGCGTTAATAGAGTAGTGTACGATATTAGTTCAAAACCACCAGCTACAATTGAGTGGGAATAAATAAAGTTTGAAGATTTATACATTCTCTTATTCTTATTTGTATGAATAAAAGGGTGATATCATTATAAATTTCTAGCTTTCGGGTTCAAAAAGTTCTCGAGAGCTAGAAATATTAATTAAAACCTCAGGCCTGAAATCAAAATAAACTGTATGAGCAATAGTAAAGTCATTTTTATACTCGCATTTCTTTTTTGCGTAACCTTACACGCACAAAAGTTCGAGACCCATGCCGTTAAAGCAGGGGAGACCTTAGAGAGTATCGCTAAGAAATACCAAGTTACACCATACTCGATTCTAAAGTTAAACCCAGAAGTAAAAAATGGAGTAAAAGCGAATACCATTGTTGTTATACCGATTTCAGAAGCAAGTGCTACTTCTCAGACAACACCTACAACTACACAAACAGACGAAGTAGAGCGTTTTATAGAGCACAAAGCAAAAAGAAAAGAAACACTTTATAGTATCGCTAAAGAATACAATGTTTCTGTAGACGATATAAAGCGTTATAACAAAGAATTATATAGCAGACAGCTAAAAAGAAACGAGAAAATTCAAATTCCAGTTTTTGGAACAGCCGTTAGTGCTGGTTCAGAATCTATGGAAAGAGAAGGTTTAGTGGCGCATACAGTGGCACCAAAAGAAGGGCCTTGGCGAATTGCTTACGAGCATGGAATCACAGTAGATTCTTTAAAAACGTTGAACCCAAATATGAAAGAAGTTTTAAAGGAAGGTGATGTTTTATGGGTTCCTTTTGTGGCTGGAAATAATAAAAAACCAGTAGAAGTAGATGCTTACAACTACTATACAGTGCTTCCTAAAGAAGGTTTTTATAGACTTAAAGTTAAATTAGGAGTAACACAAGAAGAAATAGAAGCGCTAAATCCAGAAGTAAAAGCCGATGGGTTAAAAGTAGGAATGGTGCTTAAACTCCCTAAGAATAAAATGGGAGATCTTACTGTAAATAACGGACAACTAATAGAGAAATTTTCTCTTTTAGATAGCCTTAATTATAATCAGAAATCAACACTAGCAATAATCCTACCTTTTAAATTAGACGAGCTAGATTTTGATAATTTAGATACCAATAAAGAAAAAATAAAGAGAGATAAACTACTAAGTGTTTCCTTAGATTTTTATACTGGAGCACTTATGGCGATAGATTCAGTTAAAAAACTCGGACTCTCTGTAGATGTTAAGGTTTTCGATAGTGGAGCAAACGATGCTAAAGTAGGGCAACTTGCTTCTAGCGGAAAATTAAACAATGTAGATGCTATTGTAGGACCTATTTTACCAACTACTTTTAATCGTGTTTCGGGCTCAGTTAGAGCTACAAACACGCCTGTTTTTGCACCTTTCTCTAATAAGGGAATTACTGCTAATCCAAATGTATTTCAGACATTGCCATCAGACGATTTGCTTAGACAGAAAATGATAGATTACTTAAAAATTAATGCAGTTAATAAAAATGTAATCGTCATAGCAGATAAGAAAAGTGTTGCAGTAAAGAGTCAGTTGCAAGCAGCTTTTCCTGGAGCTAAAATAATCAATCCAATAGAGGATAAGTTTATTCGTTTAGATGAGATAAACCCTTTCCTATCAAAAGATCAAGAGAATTGGGTGATTGTAGAAACAAATAGTATTCCTTTGCTTACTAATATCACAGGAGTAGTAAATTCAGCAAAAACAGAAGAATACAATATTACATTATTAACTACTTTAAAAGGTAGCGCTTACGACAGTGATAATATTTCTAATATGCATTTATCAAACTTAAACTTTCATTTTCCAACTGTAGATAAGCTTTCAAGTTTAAACACACCTTTTACTAAAAGTTATAGTAAAAAGTATGGAGCGACACCAAATAGATATGCCACTAGAGGTTTCGATATTACAATGGATGTACTTTTGCGTTTAGGATATAATAAAGATTTAGATTTTGTAGCTTCCAAAGTAAGTGAAACAGAATATATCGAGAACAAATTCGATTATAGAAAAAAACTTTCTGGAGGATATTCCAACCAAGCGGTTTATATAGTAAAATACGATAATTTAGAAATTAAAGAAGCTAAAAACGATGCCAACCTCGATAGTAACATACTTGGGAGCACTTCGAACTAAGTGTGTACACCTAAAAAGTAACAATTCTTTTATCACCGATGCTCCAACCGATAATAATGGGAAGGGAGAAGCGTTTTCTCCAACCGATACTTTGGCTACAGCTTTAGCGAGCTGCATGCTTACCGTTATGGGGATAAAAGCCCGCGATATGGAGGTTGATCTTACCAATGCAACGGCTACGGTTACCAAAACTATGGCAGCAGAACCACGTAGAATTTTTAAAATAGAAGTTGTTTTTGATATCCCAACAGCGGTTACAGAAAAGGAGCGTAAGATTTTAGAAAAAACTGCAAATACTTGTCCAGTTCACTACAGCTTACATCCCGATATAGAAAAAGATATTACTTTTAATTGGCAGTAGTTTAATTGCTTAAAATTAGTTTTTATTCTGGGCATTCCCACGTAAAAAACGTGGTCGCGCTTTCACTACTCGCTTTCCAATAAAAAAATTGAAAGAGCTCAAACATACCGCTCAATCCCTAATGCGAAAATGAGTTGAGAGTTTAAAAGGAACTGTTTGCAGAATAATTGTTTTTACAGCATACAGCATACAGCATACAGCATACAGCATACAGCCTAGCATAAACCCAACTAAAAAAGCATGGATTTAGATCAAAACAGAGAGTTCTTAGTTAAATTGGCACATGCTAAAATGCCTTTTGGGAAATATAAAGACCGTTATTTAATAGATATTCCAGAGCCTTACTATGTTTGGTTCCGACAAAAAGGATTTCCAAACGGGAAATTAGGGATGCAATTGGAGGCTATGTACGAAATAAAAGTAAACGGATTGGAAGAACTTATTTATAAAATTCGTAAAGTAAGATAAGGATTACTTTTAATTCTCTCAAAAACAATCACAAAATCCCCCTATAAGAAAAGTGTTTTTTTAATTCTTATTTGTATTTTTGCCGCGATATTTTCAACAAGCTGTTTAGGCAGGCAAATTCATTTAAGTAAAGATAATGGCAGATACCAAATACATTTTTGTTACGGGTGGTGTTACCTCTTCATTGGGAAAAGGAATCATAGCGGCATCATTGGCGAAACTTTTACAGGCAAGAGGTTATAAAACTACAATTCAGAAACTTGACCCATATATAAATGTAGATCCGGGAACGCTTAATCCATACGAGCATGGAGAATGCTATGTTACAGATGATGGGGCAGAAACAGATTTGGATTTAGGTCATTATGAGCGTTTTCTAAACGTAAACACTTCTCAAGCTAATAATGTAACTACTGGAAGAATCTACCAAAGCGTAATCGAAAAAGAGCGTAGAGGAGAATTCCTAGGGAAAACAGTACAAGTAGTTCCTCATATTACCAACGAAATTAAAGAACGTATTCAAGTGCTTGGAAAAAGTGGTGAATACGACATCGTTATTACAGAAATTGGAGGAACAGTAGGAGATATTGAGTCTTTGCCATACATAGAATCTGTAAGACAATTAATGTGGGAATTAGGAGATAACAACGGACTCGTAATTCATCTTACACTTGTACCTTACCTTTCTGCTGCAGGTGAGCTTAAAACAAAACCAACACAGCATTCTGTAAAAACATTGATGGAAAGTGGTATTAAAGCAGATATCCTTGTGTGTAGAACAGAGCATGAACTTTCTGATGATCTTAGAGAGAAGTTGGCTTTATTTTGTAATGTAAAAAGAGAGGCAGTTATACAATCTATTGATGCTTCTACAATATACGATGTTCCTAACCTAATGTTAGAGGAAGGTTTGGATAATGTAGTCCTTAAAAAATTAGCTCTAAAAGATGATTCACAGCCAGATTTAACACGTTGGAATCAGTTTTTAGATCGCCATAAAAACCCTAAAGATGAAGTTCATATTGGTTTAGTAGGTAAATATGTAGAGCTTCAAGATAGCTATAAATCGATTTTAGAGGCTTTTATTCATGCGGGAGCAGAGAATGAAGTTAAAGTAAAAGTAGAATACATCCATTCAGAACATATCGATACTAAAGTACTTCAAGATAAAATTGCAAGTTTAGATGGTGTTTTAGTAGCTCCAGGTTTTGGAGAACGTGGAATAGAAGGAAAAATAGATGTAATAAAATATGTTCGTGAGCAGAATATTCCATTCTTAGGAATTTGCTTAGGAATGCAGATGGCGGTTATAGAATTTGCTAGAAATGTATTGGCTATTAAAGATGCTAATTCTACAGAAATGAATCCAGATACTGCAAATCCTGTGATAGATTTAATGGAAGAGCAAAAAGATATTACTCACATGGGTGGTACTATGCGTTTGGGAGCATGGGATTGTAATTTGGAAGCAGGAAGCTTAGTAAATAAGATTTATGCAGCCGATACTATTTCTGAGCGACACAGACATCGCTATGAGTTTAATAACAAATATAAAGATCAAATTGAAGCTGCTGGATTAAAAGCTACAGGGCTTAATCCAGAAACAGGACTTGTGGAAGTGGTAGAATTACCTACACACCCTTGGTTTGTTGGAGTTCAATACCATCCAGAATATAAGAGTACCGTAGCAAATCCACACCCATTATTTGTAGGTTTTGTTAAGGCAGCACTTCAGCATAAGGTTAATAAATAGTGTCAGTTTGACATGAATATAAGATTTGGGCATATCTTTGCAAACTAAAATTTAGCAATGATTATTGCCCTTATTTATTGAGAGGGAAAATTTATTTTAATAAAAATTAAATGGAAGAAAAGAAATTTGATATTAACTCAATCTTAGGATTTGTACTTATAGGTGCAATTTTAATGTGGGTTATATATAACAATCAGCCAACGGAAGAAGAAATTCAAGCTGAAAAAGCGAAGCAAGAGCAGGTAGAGAAAGCAAAAGAGCAAGAAAAAAATGCTGCTGTAGTAGAAACTGTTCCAGAAGTTAACCTACAAGATTCTACGGCTTTAGAACAGTATAAAGGTTCTTTAGGTGCTTTTGCATATTCTGCAAGCTTACCTTCTGCTAAAGAAAATACTACTGTTTTTGAAAACGAATTGGTACGTTTTGAAGTTAGTAATAAAGGAGGGCAAATTATAGAAGCTAAATTAAAAAACTTTAAAACATTTGATTCTATTCCTGTATATCTTGTAAAAGATGGGAATGCTTCATTTAATTTAACTTTCGCAACTACAGATAATCGTACGCTAAATACAAAAGATCTTTTCTTTGAGCCTTCTATTACAAAAAATGGGGAGAATCAAGTGCTTTCAATGAAGCTAAAGACTTCTAATAACAAGTTTTTAGAATATCGTTATGAGCTTAAACCAGATGAGTATCTTGTAGACTTCACGGTAAGATCTCAAGGATTAAATGGTGTTCTTAATAGTTCTCAACCTGCACAATTAGATTGGAAACTTAAAGGAATCCGTCATAGTAGAAGTATAAAATATGAAAATCGTTATACTAGATTAACATACTTCCATGATGGGAGTGTTAGTAAATTGTCGCCTTCTGGAGAAGATGATGAGGCAGATACTAATGTAAGCTGGATCTCATATAGACAGCATTTCTTTAGTTCAATGCTTATCAATCCAGATTCTTTTTCTAATGTATCTATGACTTCGGAGCAGATGTTCGAAGATGAGAGTCCAGAGGAGCAATATGTGAAATTATACACAGCATCTACACCGTTAGAAATTAAAGGTGGAGAGCTTAATTATAATATGCATTGGTATTACGGACCAACAGATGCAAGAGTATTTAAAAAATATAAAGACTTAGAGCTTGTTGAGTCTATTCCATTTGGATGGGGAATCTTTGGGTTTATTAACAAACATGTTTTTACTCCTTTATATGATTACCTAAGCTCTGTTTTTCCTTATGGAATTGCAATTATTGTGATGACAATTATTGTAAGGTTGGCTTTATCTCCAGTTACATATAAGTCTTATCTATCTCAAGCGAAGATGAAGGTTATTAAGCCTGAGGTAACTGAGATAGCTCAAAAGTACAAGGATAATCCAATGAAGCGTCAGCAGGAAACTATGAAGCTTTATAGTAAAGCTGGAGTCAGCCCAATGAGTGGTTGTGTGCCTGGTTTACTACAGATTCCTGTATTCTACGCCTTATTTATGTTTTTCCCAACAGCAATAATGTTGCGTCAGAAACCATTCTTATGGGCAGATGATCTTTCTTCTTATGATATCGTATACAAATTCCCTGATGGGTTTAGTATTCCTTTCTATGGAGATCACGTGAGTTTGTTCCCAATCTTAGCTTCTGTTGCTATTTTCTTTTATATGAAAATGACAACTGGACAGCAGCAAGCAATGCAGCAACCAGCACAAGAGGGAATGCCAGATATGGGAAGCATTATGAAAGTGATGATTTACATTTCTCCAATAATGATGCTTTTCTTCTTTAATAACTATGCAAGTGGATTGAGTTTGTATTATTTTGTATCGAACTTGATTACAATTCTTATCATGTTGGTAATTAAAAATTACATTATCGACGATGAGAAGATTCATGCTAAGATTCAAGAAAACAAGAAGAAACCTAAGAAAGAGAGTCGTTTTCAGAAGAAAATGAGAGAGATGATGGATCAGGCGGAAGCTCAGAAAAAGAAATAATAATTAGTATTATTCTGATATAAAAAAGGGTGATTTGAATATTTTCAAATCACCCTTTTTACTTTAGTTATTTTTAGGTTACAATGAATAACCTAACTTATTATCCCAATTAATACATCCTTGGAAAGGTCCAGGAACAGGGTCGTATACAAGTACTTTCTCTCCAATGTACTCACTATTTTTATAAGCCCATATTGTATTTCCTCTTACTTTATTCAGAAAATTATATACCAATACTTCTGGATTGTTAAACGTTCCTTTGTTAATGCTATTGAGATAAGCTTCTTGCTTTTCTTTAGGTGCATTAAAATAGGTGTTTAGAAGTTTGTCGCAAGCCTCAGTTGTGAAATTATCTTTTTCTAAAATAGAAGTAGCTTCTACACATCCTTTACGAATGGTAGCTTTTTCTTCGTCAGAAAGTAATTCTGCAAAACTAAGATCTATGAACTTAGGAATATTAAGTTCTGCAGCTCCAGGAAGATCTGTTTTAGGGAGAATTAATTCTGTAATTTTATCTATAACAACAGCTTGTTTTTCATTGAAGAAAATAGGACTCCATGTAGTTTTATTTTCCTCTGTTTGACAGCTTTGTAGAATGGAAAATAGTGTAGGAGCAGCAGCTGCATATCCTAGCGATAAACCAATTCTTGATAATGCTTTTCTTCTCTCCATATTAGCTAATTTTTTTAAATTGTTTCGCAGCATGATCCGCTGCTCTTGCTGTGAATGCCATATATGTTAGTGA
Organism: Joostella atrarenae; assembly: GCF_021764745.1. GTDB lineage: Bacteria > Bacteroidota > Bacteroidia > Flavobacteriales > Flavobacteriaceae > Galbibacter > Galbibacter atrarenae. Next base: position 27,165 of record NZ_JAETXX010000006.1, read on the forward strand.
CGGATTCTGACATGCTGCAGAGGTCATAAAAGCACCATCAGTTACATAAACATTTGGTACAGCGTGTAATTGATTGTTTTTATTAACAACAGATGTTTTGGCATCATATCCCATTCGAGCTCCTCCCATTTCATGAATTCCTAAGCCAGGTCCTCCTGGATCATCATAAGTAGATACATCTTTAAACCCTGCTTTTTCAAGCATTTCTGCGCCTTGTTTTAATATATCCTTTCTCATATTATATTCGTTTTCCTTAAATTCTACATCAAAATCTAATGTTGGTAATCCCCAACTATCAAGCTTTTCGTAATTTAAAGTAACTTTATTTTCATCATAAGGAAGCATTTCTCCAAAACCAGTCATTCCAAAGTTCCAACCTCCAATATCAAGAATATTATCTTTAAGTTCTTTTCCGTATCCCATTTCAGCAACAGAAGTAGTCCAATCCCCTCGATTAGCTCCACCTTGATATCCGTAGCCTCTTATAAAATCTTTGGCAGTTGTTTCCTTACTAAGGTTTCTAAATCTAGGAATATAGATTCCGTTAGGTCTACGTCCTTTAAAATACTTATCCTCAAACCCATCCATTTTTCCATTGGCTCCTAGTCGGTAATGATGATCCATAATATTAGTACCTAAAGAACCAGAATCGTTCCCCATTCCGTTAGGGAATCTGTTGGATTTGGATTGTAGAAGTATTGAGTTGGTAGCCATTGCCGAAGCACATAAAAATATAATAGAAGCAGAGAATTCGTGTTTCTCATTAGTCTCTGCGTCTATTATTTTAACTCCTGTAGCTTTTTCGATACCTTCATCATAGATAATTTCATAGGCTATAGAATTAGGTCTTAATGTCATATTGCCTGTTCTCTCCGCTGCTGGTAGGGTAGATGAATTACTACTAAAATATCCACCATACGGACAACCTCTAGAACATCTATTTCGAGATTGACAAGTTCCTCTGCCTTCAAAACTTTTGTTCCCAGTAATATGAGCAACTCTACCGATAGTTAAAATTCTATCATTGTAATTTTCAGATATTTTATCTTTTAAATGCTCTTCAACGCAATTTAAATCCATTGGAGGAAGAAATTTCCCATCTGGTAATTGCTTTAAACCTAAGTTTCTTCCGCTCACTCCAATATAAGTTTCTACCTTATCATACCAAGGAGCAATGTCTTTATAACGTACAGGCCAATCAACGCCTATTCCATCCTTTTTGTTAGCTTCAAAATCAATATCACTCCATCTATAACTTTGTCTTCCCCATGTAATAGATCTTCCTCCAACGTGGTATCCTCGAATCCAATCGAAACGTTTAATTTCATTGTAAGGATGCTTCACATCATCTACAAAAAAATGCTTATTCGATTTATCTGGAGCCCAACCTACACGATGTTGCTTATGTTGCGTAGCTTTTTCTTCAGGAGTAAGTGCTCCTTTTAGCTCGTAATCCCAAGGGTCTTTATGCATGGTAGGATAATCTTTAATGTGCTCTACCATTCTACCCCTTTCGAGTACTAACGTTTTTAAGCCTTTTTCGCAAAGCTCTTTTGCAGCCCATCCGCCACTTATTCCTGTACCGATAACAATAGCATCATATTGTGGTTTTTCTTTCATTATTTTGGGTGTTTTGTTGATTTATCGGCAATAAATATACTTAAATAAAGTCATTATGACAATAACTAGCATATTATATTTTTATATCCTTAAATATGAGGGTTTTAAGATATAAAACTAATAGGGAGGAAATTTTATTGAGAAGGTTATAATAAAGAAGTAGTGGTAAATAAACTAATAATATAAGAAGGAGGAGAGGAGGGGGTGTATTGAAAAAAGTCCTATAATTTATTTAAGAATTCTTATAGTAGGTTGGTACAAAAATCTTTAAATAAATTATAGGACTTAGGAGATCTTATTCGTATTTAAGAACTTTATCTATAACATGGGCAATACCATTCCAAGCAACAATATCTTTACTAATAACAGTGGCATTTTCAGTAGAGATATCAGTAATTGTAATAGCATCTTTTACTGAAATTTTAATAGAACTTCCTTGCCATGTGTCAAGAGTCATGTCATTTACAAGCTTAGTGGAAGGATATGATTTCCCATCGATAATATGATACTTTAAAGTCTTCTCTAATTTCTCGAAGGTTACAGTTCCCATAGTCAAAAAAGCATCTTCAGATGGAACAAAAAGAGTGATTTCTGCTGCAGCATCATGTAGTTTATCAGAGATTTCACTGTTGATTTGCTCTGAAGCATCATAAAGATTAGAAAATGCTGGATCTACTTTTATAAAAGTTGCTAATGTAGCAGGTACGATCACATCGTCTATTTGATGGATTACACCATTGGTTACATCAATATCTTCTTTTGTTACTAAAATCCCGTCATTTAAGGTAACAGTATCGTTATTCTTAGAGACAAATACATCGATATTTGCTAATGAAGGATACTCTTTAGCTTGTGTTTTATTATAACCTTCAGGAATTTCTTTTAATTTTTTTTCTGGTCCATTAAGCATGTGATTAAGAATGATTTGAGTAAGTAGGCTTGTAGGTACATTTTGTATGCTACTAACTCCATTATCATCCAAATACCTTTTAAAAGCTTCATTATTAGGAGCAAAAAAAGTATAAGACCCTGCTTTATCAACATTTAAAGCGTCTTGGTAACCAATTTGATTGATAGCTTCTACAAGAATACTATAATCTTCATTGTTACTTAGGTAGCTGTAAAGAGCTACTGGTTCGTTAATGATTTCTGGTTCTGAACCTTCATCGTTGGAAGATTCGCTGCATGCAACAAGATTGCAGGCAGAAATAAGTAAAAGCAATACTGCTTTTAAGCTTTTTTTCTGTGTGTTCATAATGTGTAAAATTTGGTGGAGTAAATATATTCTTTTTTGACAAATATTTGCTTTTTTATACAAAAAAAAGAGTCACCATTTGGTGACTCTCTTCAAAAGCAATGATAAAAAATTAAAGTGGTTTCTAGTTTGTAGTATCTGGAATTAATACTTGATTCACTGCATGAATAACACCGTTAGTAGCTTGCACATCTACAGCAACTACTCCGATACCTGTGTTTCCGGCCCCATCTGTTAAGTCAGCAATATTATCTCCAGTACCTGGTAATGTAACGGTAATGTTGTCCCCCTCAAGACTTTCTACCATCATTCCATTTGATAAATCTTCAGATCTTGCATTAGCTCCAGCTACAACATGATGTTGTAAAACTGCTGTTAACGTAGCTCCAGATGGAACTGCATCTAATGCTTCGAAAGCTGAATTTATAGGTGCGAATACTGTAAATGGAGCATCTGTTGTTCCAGAAAGAATGCTTACAAAATCTGGTTGATCATCCGCAGTAAGTGCTCCTACTAAAGAACTAAAATTAGCATCAGCAGTAGCAAAAGTAACTATAGTAGGCAATCCAATAACAGCATCTACAGCATGAATTACTCCATTACTTACTTCTACATCTGCAGTTGTTACAGTAGATACGCCGTTTAACATCACTCCAGATTCTGTGTTTATATAGATACTTAAATTGTCTCCATCTCCATTTGTTGCCATTGTATTTCCATACATGGTTGATAAATCTCCAGACATTACCTCTCCAGAAATAACATGGTTTAGTAATAATTGTGTTAATACATCCGTAGGAACATCATCTAAAGAAGCAAATCCATTATCCGATAGGAATGTAGCAAAGGCCTCATTATTAGGAGCAAATACTGTTAATCCAGCATCTTCTGCACTTAATGTTTCTACTAAACCAGCTTTCTGTACAGCAGCTAATAAAGAAGAATAATCATCGTTCATAGATACAAAACCTGCAATTGTTGGATTCAATGCGTCAACTATAGCTTGTGGTAATAATACTTTGTCGATAGCGTGGATAACACCATTTCCTGCCTGTACATCTGGAGCAATAACATTTGCGGGTGTTTCTGTAGCGTCCATAACCTGTACTCCATCAGATGTCATAATAGTAACGTCGTCTCCTTGAGCTGTAGTAATCATTTGTCCGTCAGATAAAGTTCCAGACGTAGCATTAGCACCAGCAACTACATGATATGTTAATACTGTTTCTAATGTAGCATCATCTATTTCATCTAAAGAAGAAACTCCTAACATGCTTAATAAGTTTGTAAAAGCCTCATTAGTTGGAGCAAATACTGTAAATGGAGAACCTTCTGTTCCAGAAAGTAGGTCTAGATATTGATCCCCAAATCTTCCTAATGCTTCTACTAATATGGAGAAATTTGGATTTGCTGCGGCATGATCTACAATAGTAGGAATATTTAATACACCATTTACTTTATGGATAATTCCATTTGAGGCCATAATATCTACAGTAGTTGGCATTGATGTACCGTTAAAAGTTACACCCCCATCAGTGTTAATAAACATACTGATTTGATTATCATCTGGACCAGTAGCAAGTGTATTCTTATACATTGTACTAAGTTCACTCGAAGCTAGCTCTTCGCTAAACACATGGTTTAACAAAATGTTTGTTAGCACATCGTTAGATACTGCATCTACATCTGTAATTCCAGCATCTTGAAATGCTTGATTGGTTGGAGCTAAAACTGTAAATGTACCTTCTTCATTTAGGGTGTCATCTAAACCTGTTTTAACTAATGCTGCTACTAAAATGCTTAACTCAGCATCTGAAGCAGCTGTTTCTGTGATTGTTAACTCTCCTTCTGGAGGCGTTTGGTTATTGTCGTCATCATCAGAACAGGATGCCAATCCTACTAACAAAAATGCAACAATAAAATACTTTGATAAATGGATGATTGTTTTCATTTTGATTGTTTTTTAAGTTTTATGTTATTACTGTATCTGTAATATTGTTTAACTAAATTACAATAAAAGTTAAACATTAATTAAGAGTTAACTTTTTTTAACATAATAATGTCTGCATTATATAATTGTTACTCAGTATTTTAGTTTTTATACCATACTTCGTGGTATAAATTCTGTTTAACTATTTTATGCTTATGTTAAACGTAAATTATACTGTTTTTTATGTTGTATAAATTGAAAGAATTCTGTTGATGGTTCGACTAATCTCTTCTAAATGAATTTTGTAATTTTGTATATTATTTTCAATTAAGTTAGCATGAAGAGAGTTATAGTTGGTTTATCGGGGGGAGTAGATTCTAGTGTTACAGCCTATCTGTTAAAGGAACAGGGGTATGATGTAATAGGATTGTTTATGAAGAATTGGCACGATGATTCTGTAACGATATCTAATGAATGTCCTTGGTTGGAAGATAGTAATGATGCTTTGATGGTGGCAGATAAACTAGGAATCCCTTTTCAAACTGTAGATTTAAGCGAACAATATAAAGAGCGTATAGTGGACTATATGTTTAATGAGTATGAGCGCGGTCGTACACCAAATCCAGATGTGCTTTGTAACCGAGAGATTAAGTTTGATGTGTTTATGAAAATAGCATTAGACCTCGGTGCAGATTATGTTGCTACGGGTCATTATTGCCGTAAAGATACTATTACCGTAGATGGAAATCCTGTGCATAGACTTTTGGCTGGAGTAGATGGAAATAAAGATCAGTCTTACTTTTTATGTCAGCTTTCACAAGAACAGTTAAGTAGAACATTGTTTCCTATTGGGGAGCTTACAAAACCTGAAGTACGAAAAATTGCTGCGGAGAATAATTTAATTACTGCCGAAAAGAAAGACTCACAAGGGCTTTGCTTTATCGGTAAGGTAAGACTTCCTGAGTTTCTTCAGCAGAAATTAAAACCAAAAGAAGGTCAGATTATAGAGATTGCTGCGGAAGAAGTCCTTCAAAAAAGAGTTACTCCCACTTTCAATGATAAAAGTGAAGAGTTGGCATTTAATGCTCAAAAAGTAGTTTACAATGCTAAAGACGGGAAGGTAGTCGGAAAACATCAAGGGGCGCATTATTTTACAAAAGGTCAGCGTAAAGGTTTAAATGTTGGTGGTACTCCAGAGCCGTTGTTTATAATAGAAACAGATGTTGAGGAGAACATTATATATACAGGACAGGGTAAAAATCATCCTGGACTTTTTAGAAAAGCGCTTTTTGTTACTAATGATGAATTGCATTGGGTACGAGAAGATTTAGCTTTAGATATAGATGAAAATATAGAAGTGATGGCTCGTATTCGTTACAGACAACCACTCCAAAAAGCAACGCTTTATAAAGTGGATGGCGGACTTTATGTAGATTTCGAGAACCCTCAAAGTGCTATTACAGAGGGGCAGTTTGTAGCTTTCTACCAAAGGGAAGAGCTTATAGGATCTGGAGTAATCGGATAGTATAAAACAAGTAGTCACTTTTTACAACATATATAATGGGGAGTCTATAATTTATAGATTCCCTTTTTTTATCTCGATACTCATTTTCTTAGCTACTCCAAATCTTCTTATATTTGAGTATGGAAAATAGAATCACTACACTATTTAATATTAAGTATCCCATTATTCAAGCGGGAATGGTTTGGGCAAGCGGATGGAAGTTAGCAGCTGCAGCTTCTAATAGCGGAATTTTAGGGCTAATTGGAGCTGGGTCTATGTATCCTGAAGTGTTACAAGAACATATTCAGAAATGTAAAAAAGCTACCAATAATCCTTTTGGAGTCAATGTGCCTTTGCTATATCCAGATATTGATAAGCTGATGGATATTATTATTTCTGAAGGAGTGAAAATAGTATTCACTTCCGCAGGAAATCCTAAAACATGGACCTCTCATTTGCAAGCTCATGGTATTACGGTGGTGCATGTAGTGAGTAGCGTTAAGTTTGCCCTTAAGGCACAAGAGGCTGGGGTAGATGCTATTGTTGCTGAAGGTTTTGAAGCTGGCGGTCATAATGGGCGCGATGAAACTACCACATTTACTCTTATTCCGATGGTGAAAGAGCAAATTACTATTCCGATTATTGCTGCTGGTGGAATAGCTACCGGTAGCGGAATGCTTGCTGCAATGGTGCTTGGCGCAGATGCAGTGCAAGTTGGGAGTAGATTTGTGGCTAGTGAAGAAGCTTCTTCTCACATAAATTTTAAAGAATTGGTGGTTGCTAGTAAAGAGGGGGATACCCAACTTACTTTAAAAGAACTAGCTCCAGTGCGACTAATTAAAAATAAGTTTTTTAACGATGTTAATGCACTCTATGCTAAAGGAACTACCAAAGAAGAATTGGCAACTTTACTTGGCAGAGCACGTGCTAAGAAAGGTATGTTTGAAGGTGATTTGGAGGAAGGAGAACTCGAAATTGGACAAATAAGTGGACTAATAAACGATATTCTCCCCGTAGCTACAATCGTAAATAATATGATTGCTGAATTTGAAGCAGCAAAAAAGAAAACACTCGCTATTTGATGCTATAATTTGGAGGCTGATTTAAAAAGTAAACCGATTTCTAATTTAGAATTTAAGCAGCCTAGAGCCTAGTGCATAAAGCCTAAAGCTTACAGCCTAAAACTTACTTCTTTTCTACAGGCTTCTTTTTAGGCAGTGGGCCACGGAGATGGATAATCAGACCATTTAAAAAATTACGTAAAATTTGATCCCCACATTCCATGTATTTAGGATGATCTTCGCTTCTAAAGAGCGCTCCTAATTCACTTTTAGTGATTCTAAAATCAACAAGAGCTAAGATTTCTACAATTTGTTCGTCTCTTAATTTGTGAGCTACACGAAGCTTTTTAAATATGTCGTTGTTTGTTAATGCCATGCTGCAAAGGTAATGATTGTTTTATATTTTTTTCTGAAAGTGATATCCAATAATTTCAAACCCTTGATTAAAATAGAATTTATGAGACCTTCCATTCCCAACATAGGTATTTAGTTCCATCGTTTCGAAATCATTTTCTGCTGCCCATTCTCCAATTTTAGAAATAAGAATCTTTCCAAAACCTTTTGATTGATGATCGCTATTAATAATAACGTTATCTAACTCTAGTTGCTTACCAGAATATAATTTCACAGTAATCCAACCACTACAAATCCCAACAAGCTCCTCTTCATAGAACAGTCCGAAGCATTTATACCCATTAAATGTAAACATAGAACGATGCATCTCCAATAGAGACTCCTTAGATTTCGTAGGGTTTAATTGTTGTGTAAGTGTTACAATTTTTTCGATAGCATCTTCATTAAGAAGAGCGATAGATGTTTTAAACATTATACTTATTTTATGTCTATTTTCTTTCCTAAATATTTAGGCTCCACTTTAAAAAGGAGGTCTAGAAAGACCTTGGTTCGCGCTAAATACTCTCTTAAATTTGTTTTTATACCACCGCTACCTTCCACATTTTCAGCATTAAAACCTACAGCATCAATATTAAATTTTTCAGCTAGGTAAATAGCTCTTTCATTGTGAAACTGCTGTGATATGATGGTAATACTTGTTTGTCCGAAGATTTTCTTAGCCCTTACAACAGAATCTAAAGTTCTAAAGCCTGCAAAATCTAAAAATATTTTATCCTCAGGAATCCCTCGCTTTATAAGTTCATTTTTAAAATCGTTCGGCTCATTATAATCCGTGTCGCCATTATCCCCACTAATTAAAAGAAAGTCTACTTTCTTAGCATTGAATAATTCTACAGCAGCATCAATACGATATTTAAAATATGGATTTATTTGCCCGCTGTTAAGTTTCTTAGCAGTTCCCAATACAAGCCCCACTTTATTATGCTTTATAGCTTCCGTATTGGTTGTAGTTTTCCCTTTAACACTTTTTTCAATAGCATTATTAGAGATCAATACTAATAGCAGCGCAATAACCCCTAATAGCGCGGATATCTTTATGAGTTTAATAAAAAAACGTTTTTTCATATCAGGAAAAGCTAAATTATTTCAATGTGATTTTATCTTTTAATCAATTAAAAATAGGGGACGCAGTAATGTTTGGTGGTTGCGGTGCAAGTTAGCAAAAATTAAAATTTGGTTATAGTAATTTTTTCTTAGAAAGTAGTATTCAAAAGTAGTAAGAGCTATATGCAGGTATGTGTTTTAGGTGTTTTACCATGGTAACTATATCTAAAGCCTACTGTAATCCATTTTCCGAGGACATTTATAGATAAATATAGGTTTATAATCCCAATGGATACATCTTCCATCCCGACGGATACGTGTGGCAACGTATCTGGACACGTCTTTCATCCCAACGGGTACGTATGGTAACGTATCTGGATACGTCTTTCACCCCGACGGATACGTCTTTCATCCCGACGGATATGTGTGGTAACGTATCTGGACACGTCTTTTACCCCAACAGATGCATATGGAAACGTATCTGGATACGTCTTTTACCCCGACGGATACGTGTGATAACGTATCTGGACACGACTTTCACCCCAACGGATACGTATGGTAACGTATCTGGATACGTCTTTCATCCCGACGGATACGTGTGGTAACGTATCTGGACACGTCTTTTACCCCGACGGATACGTGTGGTAGCGTATCTAGATACGTCTTTTACCCCAACGGCTACGTGTGGTAACGTATCTGGATACGTCTTTCACCCCGACGGATACGTGTGGTAACGTATCTCGACACGTCTTTCAACCCAACATACACGTATGGCAACGTATCTGGATAGATGTTACATATATATTTCTGGGTTTTTTTGGGTGTAATAGGTGGTGAGGCTGTTTTGTAGAGGTGGAGGGAAGATAATCTCTTTATGGGGCTGCACTGTAGTTTAATGACAAACCTCTGTGTCTTTTTTTCTGAATAAATTCCCGATTCTTCTAAAGATATTTTGCTTTTTTATTATCACTACTTCTCCTAAAAAGGAATTATCCTCAACCATTTTTACTTTTAGGTACTCGGTATTTCTATAGACTTTTATTTCTTGTACTTCAAAACCAATAAAAGAAAATATGAGAATAGCGTTTTTATCAAACTCCTCTTCTTTTACATTAATAGAGAAATTCCCATCAAAATCTGATAGTGTTCCATAGGAATGTCCTTTTAAAACAACAGCTACTCCAGGTATAGAGCCATTCTCATCAATAATTTGCCCTTTTATCTCTATGGAATCATTTACTTTTTTAGGATTATCCTTTTTGTTAATTTTGTTTTGAAGTTCAGTTATTCTAATATTTTCGACCTTTTTATTTTGGCTGAATACTGGATTTGCTACTGATAGCAAGGCAGATACTCCTAATAAAAGTCCAATATTATAGGACCTGTTTTGTTTTACACTTTGAATGTTTTTTTCAAGTTGATCAGGCCTAAATTTCCCGCAAATTTCTTGATTCTTATCTAGGAGAGTAGCAATTTTATAATTAGACATGTTTGTGAAATCTAATACCTCTTTCTTGCAATTAGAACAAAAAGCTCCTTTCTCTGTTGGAGACATTTCACTCCATTTTTCATTACATGGTTTCGGTATTTTAATTATATATTTCATTCTAATTATTTGTAGTGCTAACAGTAGCTCTTATTGTTTACTATAATGCAGTAAGGTCATCAAATAGACAAATTTGCATTGTCTCACCCTAAATATAAACTATAATTCACACTTTAGATAAAAATAAATTTTCATTATAATTAGGTGATAGTTAGTTAAGTAGGGTCACTTTTTAAATTCATGCATTTATCCTTCAATAATTCAGCAAAAAAATAATTTTATTTCTTTCCGACCCAAGTAGCTTTATGCCATATTCTCTCTAAAGGTCCTTGTTTGTAATACTTAAACCATAGTTTGCTGAAATTCAACTGAAGTACAAAAATTACAATCCCTACAATAAAGCTGGCTGTATATCCTAAATGGGGAGCTAAATTTAATCCGATAGGGAAAAATATAAGTGCACCTATTATAGATTGCGAAACATAATTTGTGAGGCTCATTCTACCATAAACTCTTAATTTTTCCATCCATATTCTAGCAGTACTATGGTAGTAAACAATTACAAATGATGATACGATTACAAATGTAAATGAAAGTTTTTGCCACATATCTAAAGCTGTACCAATACTATTTTTTATGATTCCGCTTGTAGCATTATCATACCATTCTACTCTTAGCGGATAAAGGATTCCAAATAATAGCGATGCTATAACAAGAGCTTTAATCCAAAATCTTGTGTTTTCTTTAGTGTTGACAAATAAATTATTTCTACTTAATAGAAAGCCTAATAAAAACAGTCCTATTGTTTGTACAAAACGACCACCATTAATAGCCCATAATAAACTTGCCTTTTGCCCAGTAGTAATATTTTCAATAAAAAAAGTACTTAAGTTTCCACTTTTTACTGCCTCTTGAACAATTAGATATAATCTTCCAACGGATAAATCTGGTAAAGTATAAGCGTGATTAAAACGACTGCTTATAAAATGAAATAATTCTATGGGTTGAAGTAAGCAAATTACAGCTATGATAAATACAGCTTTGTTGCTTAAATTACGAACAAAAACCAAAGATAAACCTGTAATTGCAAATAGTAATAGTACGTCTCCTCCTGGGAAGAATGCTGCGTTTAACGTCGCAAATACAGTAAGAAGCATAAGCCTCCATATAAAACGCCAACTGAAATCTGCTCCCTTATTTTTTTGATTTATGAATTGTACGTAAAAAGTAAATCCAAATAAAAGAGCAAATATAGAATAGCCCTTTCCTGCAATAAGTGAGAATACTACATTGAAAACTACAGAATCGAGAGCGACCAACCAATCTGGTTGTAAGGTTTCGTCAGGGTATATAGGGTAAATAAAATGTTCTACGCTATGGATTATTACAATTGCCATAACTGCAAAACCACGAAGGGCATCAACAATATCAACTCTGGGAATTTTCTTTAAAGCTGTTTCGCTCATTTCTGTTTAGGTGTGGAGGTTAGTAGATTCGCATAATATTGTATTACGCGAATGTCAAATATAAAAATTCAAATTAAAATGATCCTGCGTACAGCCACAATAAAATAGATTTTCTATTATCAATGTTAGAAATGTAACAAACCGATTCAGAAATTGGTAAATAATAAAAACTAGATTATGAAAAATGAATACTTATTGTAATTTGTAGAAAAATAAATACCATGATGAATAAATTCTTTTTTTCTGTTTTATGTTTGATGCTCGTATCCATAGGAAACTCCCAAGAGCTAACTGGAAGTGAGTTGCTTGAAAAAGCTATAAAATATCACGATCCTAATGGTAATTGGAATAACTTTAAAGGAGATTTGGTGGTTTCTATGACAAGACCAAATAAAGATAAAAGAGTTTCTGAAATTCACATCGATATTCCTGCAAGTAGTTTTGTGTTGTCTACCCACAAGAATGATTCTCTAATTACAAGTAAAGTAATCAATGACGAATGTTTTTTTTCAGTAGATGAAGAAGCTATTACTGCTAAAGAAGAATTAAAGAAACATAAACTTACCTGTAAGAGAGCCAAGCTCATGAAGGACTATTACACTTATTTGTATGGACTTCCAATGAAATTAAAAGATGAGGGTACGATTATAAATGAAAAAGTGACTTCTAAAGAATTCAATGGAAAAGAATACTTGGTGCTAAAAGTAAACTATGAGGAGAGTGTAGGGAAGGATACTTGGTATTTTTATTTTGATCCTTCAACTTATGCAATGGAGGTGTATCAGTTTTACCATTATGAGACTAAAAACGATGGAGAATATATAATATTAACAGAAGAGGAGGAGATAGAAGGGATTAAAATGCCTAAAAATAGAGCTTGGTATTATAATAAAGACAATGCTTATATAGCTACAGATGCCTTAACTGGAAAGTAGATTTTACTTAGATAAGTGAGTAAGCAGATGACTTAATATATAGGCAATTTGATAATTATAATAAAAAAAACGCTCCGATGCCTTCGGAGCGTTTTTGGATAAACAACTAAATCCTAAAACCTTTTGATTTTAGTATCCTCTTTAGAAACTATATTTGTTTTCTGCAATAACCTTATCTGCAATTGTGTTTCTTAATTCAATTACATTAGGAAGGTTTGCATATTTAGTGAAACGTTTAAGACCCATAAGCATCATACGTTGCTCATCTCCTTCAGCAAAAGAAGAAATAGCCTCTTTCCCTTTAGTTTGTATTTTTTCTACAGCATGGAAAAGATTTAATTTCGCCATTGCAATTTGTTCTTTCTGAGTATCCTCTCCAAAACGTTTTGCATTCTTTTCTGTTCTTAGAATAGCAGATTCTGCCATGTAGATCTGAATAAGAATATCTGAAGCCGCCATTAATAATTGCTGATGCTCTTCTAATGCAGCACCATATTTTTGAACCCCAGAACCAGCAACCATTAAGAATGCCTTTTTAAGCTTCTCAACCATTTCTTTTTCTTCTGAAAATAATACAGAATAATCTGGTGTATCAAAAGAAGGAATCCCCATTAACTCATCTTTTACAGCTGTAGCAGGTCCTAAAAGATCTACTTGACCTTTCATTGCTTTTTTAATAAGCATTCCTACAGAAAGCATACGGTTAATTTCGTTGGTACCTTCATAGATTCTAGAGATACGAGCATCACGCCATGCAGACTCCATTGGAGTATCGGCAGAGAATCCCATTCCTCCAAATATCTGAATCCCTTCATCGGTTGTGTTCTGACAGTGTTCCGAAACAGCAACTTTTAAGATAGAACATTCGATAGCATACTCTTCAACACCTTTTAATTCTGCTTCTTGATGAGAATTTCCTTCTTCTTGACGGATAGCAATTCTATCTTCTACATCTTTTGCAGCACGATATGCAGCCGATTCATCAACATAACAAGAAGTTGCCATTTCAGCAATCTTAGATTTTATAGCTCCAAATTGAGAAATAGGAGTTTTAAACTGAATACGCTCATTTGCATATTTTACAGCTTCTGTAATAACTCTTCTCTGCGCATCTAAACATGCAGCCGATAATTTAATACGACCTACATTAAGAGCATTCATCGCTATTTTAAATCCATTTCCTCTTTCTGAAAGCATATTTTCAACAGGAACTTTAGTATCGCTAAAGAAAACCTGACGCGTAGAAGAAGAGTGGATTCCTAATTTATGTTCTTCCTCTCCAAGAGAAATTCCATTCTCAGGATCGTTTTCAACAATAAATCCTGTGATGTTTTTATCATCTTCAATACGAGCGAAAACAATAAATACACTAGCAAATCCAGCATTAGAGATCCACATTTTCTGACCGCTGATTAGGTAATGTTTCCCATCATCAGAAAGTACAGCTTTTGTTTTTCCACTATTTGCATCCGATCCTGCTCCAGGCTCTGTAAGGCAATAAGCACCAAACCATTCTCCTGTGGCTAATTTAGGAACGTATTTTTTCTTCTGTTCTTCTGTACCGTAAAGCGTAATAGGCATAGTTCCGATTCCGGTATGTGCACCAAAAGCAGTAGCTACAGATCCTGTTGCACCAGAAATATAATCACAAACAAGCATGGTAGTTACAAATCCCATTCCTAATCCGTCATACTCCTCAGGAACGGCAACTCCTAAAAGACCAAGTTCTCCAGCTTTACGCATTACTTCTTCAGTAAGTGCATAATCTTTCTTCTCAAAGCGATCTTTGTGAGGCCAAATTTCACGATCTACAAATTCCTTTACAGAATCGCGCATCATTTTCTGCTCTTCAGAAAAATCCTCAGGTGTAAATACATCTTCAGCTTTAGTTTCTTTTACTAAAAACTGTCCACCTCTTGTCATATTTTTATTTATTTCTGTACTCATTTTTGTTATGTTTTTTTAGATGATAGATAATAGAGAAAAAGAAGAGAGACTATCTATTGAGCCTATTTTGAAAGCCTATAGTCATTCGTTGCCATTCTTCGATTTTGTTTTCTAAATTATCTAATGTTGATTTATTTATATACTTTCTATGGTGTGCGATTAATAATTGAGTTCTCTAATTCATATGAGGGACTAATAGAATAATCTAAAAAATTACAAAACGCCTTATCACTTCTTCCTGAGCCTTCTGCAATGTTACTAGGTATCGAAACAGAACATCTACTTATTTGAGAACTTAAATCATATCTTTCAAATTTTGGAAAATCAATGATTATATCTGAGATTAAATTAGCAATCTCTAATCCAATCTTCCAAATGTTCAAGTTTTTATAATTATGTCTCTGAGTCATCTATTTTCTTTACTCTATTCTCTCTTTTTTTACTTTTAATTTAAAAACTCATAAACACCAGCGGCTCCTTGCCCTGTACCAACACACATGGTTACAATACCATATTTGCTTTTTCTTCTTCTCATCTCATCGAATAACTGAACAGAAAGTTTTGCTCCAGTACAACCTAATGGGTGTCCTAATGCAATTGCTCCTCCATTTACATTCACGATATCTGGATTAAGTCCTAATTCTCTAATTACGGCTAGCGATTGTGATGCAAATGCTTCGTTTAATTCTATAAGATCGATCTGATCTAATTTTAATCCTGCTTGATCCAATGCTTTTGGAATTGCTTTAATAGGTCCTATCCCCATAATTTTTGGCGGAACACCAGCAGCAGTATAAGAAACCAATCTTGCGATAGGCTCTAGATTTAATTCTTTTACCATCTCTTCACTCATCACTAGAGTAAAAGCAGCACCATCACTCATTTGTGAAGAGTTTCCAGCGGTAACACTTCCTCCATCAGCAAAAACAGGTCTTAGTTTTCCTAAAACTTCTTTAGATGTATCTGCACGTGGCCCTTCATCTGTATCAACAGTGTAAGATTTTGTAGCTTTCTTTCCGTTTCCATCAACATAAGTCTCATCGATTTTTATAGGAACAATCTGATCTTTAAACTTTCCTTCTTTAATCGCTTTTAAAGCCTTTTGATGAGAATTAAAAGCAAACTCATCTTGATCTTGACGAGAAACGTTGTATTGATTAGCAACTGCTTCTGCTGTTAATCCCATTCCCCAGTAATAATCTTCATTACCATTCTTGGCAACTTCATAATCTGGAACTGGTTTATATCCACCCATAGGAATATAACTCATGCTTTCTGCACCCCCAGCGATGATACAATCTGCCATTCCTGCTTGAATTTTTGCAGAAGCCATTCCAATAGTTTCAATCCCAGATGCACAATATCTATTCACAGTAACTCCAGGAACATCGTCTATTTTTAATCCCATTAAAGAGATTAAACGTCCAACATTAAGTCCTTGTTCTGCTTCTGGCATAGCATTTCCGACCATAACATCGTCGATACGGGTTTTATCTAATTGCGGAATTTCATCCAGCATATGCTGAATGGTCTCTGCTGCCAGCTCATCTGGTCTTTTAAATCTGAATACACCGCGAGGTGCTTTCCCCACGGCTGTTCTGTATGCTTTTACTATATATGCTGTCTTCATGTTTTTTGAATTTTAAATGTTGAATTTTGAATGTGTTAACGACTTTTATTTGAGGTTATAATAATTTTTGTGATTATGTTAATTATATGCTCTATCTCAATTAAATAACTGCTAACATCTATTTTAGTGACATTACTTTCATTTATAAGTCGTAACCAATATTTAGTTTCTCTGGCTTCTTTTGATGCTATAGACATTTTATGAATAAAGTCTTTCTTTGATTGTGCCGCTGTGGCTTCTTGAATATTAGCTCCAATACTAGTTCCAGATCTTATTAATTGTTTTGAAAGAATAAACTCATTTTCTTCTTTTGTGAGTTGCTTAAAAAGATGAATAATGCTTAAAGCGAATTTGAATGACTTATCAGCAATTATATTTTCTTTTTTAGCCGTCATTTAAAATTTATAATTCAAAATTTATAATTAGTTTCTCAATGGTTTTCCTGTTTTCAACATATGCTGAATACGCTCTAGAGTTTTGCGTTCTGTACATAACGATAAGAATGCTTCTCTTTCTAAGTCTAATAAGTATTGCTCGGTTACTTTCGTAGCTTCAGAAAGATCTCCACCAGCCATTACATATGCTAGTTTATTTGCTATCTTCTTATCATGCTCAGAAATATAACGTCCTGCATTCATCGAATCTGTTCCAACTAAGAACATTCCTAATGCCTGCTTACCTAATACTTTTATATCTTTTCTCTTAGGAGGTTGCGTATAACCAGCTTCTGCCATTAATACAGCATGTTTCTTAGCTTCTGCAACTTGTCTGTCTTTATTTACAACGACAATATCTTTTCCTTTCTGAAGTAAATTCAAATCAAAAGCTTCATATGCTGAGGTTGATACTTTTGCAGTTCCTATTGTTAAGAAATGCTCACGAAGAACATTCGTTTCTACATCATCTTTTCTAAATAAATCGGATGCTCTTAAAGTCATTTCTTTAGAACCACCCCCGCCAGGGATAACACCAACTCCAAACTCTACAAGTCCCATGTAAGTTTCTGCGGCAGCTACAACCTTATCAGCGTGAAGTGAAAGCTCACAACCACCTCCTAAAGCCATACCGTGTGGTGCAGAAATAGTAGGAATACCAGAGTAACGCATACGCATCATAGTATCTTGGAACATTTTGATAGCCATATTCAATTCATCATATTCTTGCTCCACAGCCATCATAAAAATCATTCCGATGTTTGCTCCAACAGAGAAGTTTGCCGCTTGGTTTCCAACTACAAGCCCTTGGAAATTTTTCTCAGCTAAATCAATTGCTTTGTTGATTCCAGCAAGAACATCTCCACCAATGGTATTCATCTTAGATTGAAACTCTACATTTAGAATTCCATCTCCTAGATCTTCAACAACAACACCGCTATTTTTCCAAACTTCATTAGATTTTCTAATATTATCTAGAATAATAAAAGCATCTTGACCAGGTTTCTTAGTCTGCTTCTTAGAAGGGATATCATAATAATATGTTGCTCCGTCTTTTACAGAATAGAAAGACTTGCTTCCACTAGCTACCATTTCAGTAACCCATTTAGCAGGCTCTTTTCCTTCAGCTTTCATTAGCTCAATTCCTTTTTCTACTCCAATAGCGTCCCAAATCTCAAACGGACCGTGTTGCCATCCAAAGCCTGCTTTCATAGCATCATCAAGACGGTAAAGTTCATCTGAAATCTCTGGAATTCTATGTTGTACATATGCAAAAAGAGAAGCGAAATTCTTTCTGTAGAATTCTCCAGCTTTATCTTTCCCATCTACTAATATTGGGAACCTATCTGCAACATTATCTACAGTTTTAGTAAGCTCTAATGTGGCAAACTTTGCTTTTTTACTTTCTGTGTATTCTAGGGTGTCAAGGTCTAAAGAAAGAATTTCACTCTTACCATCATCTCCTTTTACCTTTTTGTAAAATCCTTGACCTGTTTTACTACCTAACCATTTATTATCCATCATTGTTTGGATAAAGTCTGGGAGTTTAAATAGATCATGTGCTTCATCATCTGGACAATTCTCATGAATTCCGTTTGCCACATGAACAAGCGTATCTAAACCAACAACATCTACAGTTCTAAATGTAGCCGATTTTGGTCTTCCGATAACGGGACCTGTAAGTTTATCTACTTCTTCAACAGTCATTCCAAGTTCTTTTACTTGGTGGAATAAACTCTGAATTCCGAAGATACCGATACGGTTACCAATAAAGGCAGGAGTATCTTTAGCTAAAACAGAAGTCTTACCTAAGAATTTCTCACCGTACATCATTAAGAAATCTACTACTTCTTTTTTACAATCTGGCCCTGGTACAACTTCAAAAAGTTTTAAATAACGTGGCGGATTGAAAAAGTGACTTACAGCAAAATGCTCCTGGAAGTCTTTACTTCTTCCTTCATTCATAAACTGAATAGGAATCCCAGAAGTATTAGAAGTAATTAGTGTTCCTGGGGTTCTATGCTCTTCAATCTTCTCGAAAACAGATTTTTTAATATCTAATCGTTCAACAACAACCTCAATAATCCAATCTACATCTTTAATTTTAGAAATATCATCTTCAAGATTTCCAGTAGTTATTCTACTAGCAAATTTCTGACTATAAATAGGAGAGGGCTTAGATTTTAACGAAGCCGTAAGGTGATCGTTAACCATCCTATTTCTTACAACCTTATCTTCAAGGGTAAGACCTTTAGCCTTTTCTTTATCTGTTAATTCTCGGGGTACAATATCAAGCAGCAAAACTTCAATGCCGATATTTGCAAAGTGGCATGCGATACCACTTCCCATGATTCCGGAACCAATAACTGCAATCTTCTTAATTATTCTTTTCATTTTTCTGTTTTGAAATTATTTTATTGAAACGTTTTCTGTATATATTTTCTTTTCTGTAATCAATTCGTTAATCACATCAATGACATTATAGAAACCTTTTAAATCTTTTTCGTCGATATTTTTCTTTACGGTTTCATTAAACTTTAGTACAACTTCTTTAGAATATTCTCTTTTCTCCTTTCCAAACTCTGTTAGGCATATTAAAACACCTCTTCCATCTTTGGGGTTCGGTTTTCTGGTGATAAGACCTTTATCTTCCATTGTTTTTAATGTTCTAGATAAACTAGTGCCTTCCATGCCCATTTTTGGGCCTAATGCTGTAGAGGGAGATCCTTTCTCGGGGTCTATACTAAGAAGTGTAAATCCAGTTGCCATCGTACTGTCTTCTTTACCTGCTTCTTCGTTATACATTTTGGCAACTGCTTGCCAAGTTGCTCGTAAAGCGTAATCTATAGTTAAATCCTTCATTTTTATGTAGTGGTGAGCTCAAATATACAAATATTTTATTATGCACGCATAGTAAAATAATCTAAAATTTGTTAAATCTCAAAATGTAGGGACTTAAAGTATTAAGGTAATAAAAAAACTCCCCATAAATGAGGAGTTTGATAAAAAATTATGTTAAGATACTGTTATTTGTGATCGTATAACTTATTGTATAAATCAGCATACTTTTCTTTAATAATTCTACGCTTTAATTTAAGAGTAGGAGTAAGTTGTCCGTCTTCAACACTCCACTCATCTGGAGTAAGTTCGAATTTCTTAATTCGCTCCCAGCGTCCAAACTTCTCATTATAAAGATCAACCTCTTCTTGGATTCTCTCTTTAATTTTTTCATTATTAACGAGCGCATTGCGATCTCCACTCACATCTATATTGTGTCGTTTTGCCCACTCTTCAACGAAATCGAAGTTAGGTTGAATAAACGCACATGGCATTTTCTCTCCTTCTCCAACTACCATTATCTGTTCTATAAAGCGAGACTGCTTCATTAAATTCTCGATTAATTGTGGTGCTACATATTTACCACCAGAAGTTTTAAAGATTTCTTTCTTACGGTCGGTAATTTTTAAGAAGCCATCATCATCTACTTCTCCGATATCTCCTGTATGGAAATACCCATCTTCCATAACTTCTTTTGTTTTCTCTTCATCTTTATAGTATCCCATCATTACATTAGGACCTTTACAAAGAATTTCACCGTCTTCAGCAATTTTTACTTCTACTCCAGGAAGCATACGCCCAACAGTTCCTATTTTCCAACCTCTATTATTCTGATCGTTTACAGAGATTACTGGAGATGTTTCTGTAAGTCCGTATCCTTCCATTACTGGGATTCCGGCAGCACCAAATACTCTAGATAATCTTGGTTGTAAAGCAGCACTTCCTGAAACCATTACTTTTAGGTTACCTCCCAATCCTTCTTGCCACTTGCTAAATATTAACTTTCTAGCAATACTCAATTGGAACTCATACCAAGCACCATTCGCACCATAAGGCTCAAATTTGTGCCCTAATTCTATAGCCCAGAAGAAAAGTTTCTTTTTAATTCCTGTTAAATCTGCACCTTTTGCATATATCTTATCGTAAACCTTTTCAAGAAGTCTAGGAACAACTGTCATAACATGTGGTTTTACTTCTTTAAGGTTATCACTCATCTTATCAATAGACTCAGCAAAGTAAATTTGTATTCCACAATGCTGATATAAATACACCACCATACGTTCAAAAATATGGCAAATAGGAAGGAAGCTCAATGCAACATCGTTGGAATCTAATGGTACGCGCTCTTCACTCGCTAAAACATCAGAAACAATATTTTTATGGGATAGCATCACACCTTTTGGTCTTCCTGTAGTTCCAGAAGTATATATGATGGTAGCTAAATCTTCTGTAGTTACTGCATCTTTTCTAGCTTCTACCTCATTTTGGTTGCTTTTATCTTCCCCTAAGGTTAATATTTCTTCCCAATTCTTAGTATTTGGTAAATCCTCAAAAGAATACACATCTTTTAGTGTAGGTACATTCTGCTTGATAGCATTTAGCTTCTCTAAAATCTCATTATCAGAAACAAAGCAATAAGAAGCACCAGCATGATTCAATATATACTCATAATCTTCTTCAGAAATAGTAGGGTAGATAGGAACGTTCTGCGCTCCAGTTTGTAATATACCTATATCGGCAATATGCCATTCTGTTCTATTTGTATGCGTAATAACGGCTATTTTTTCGTTTGGCTGAACTCCTAAACGCAATAGCCCTCTACTAAATTGATTCGCTTTATCTACATATTCTTGCGAGGATGTATGTACCCATTCGTCTCCATGTTTTGTAGAAAAGGCAATGTCTAAATTATATTTTTCCAACTGATGATAAGGAAAATCAAACAAACGGGTTACTTTACTCATAGCGTGTATAAATGTTATTACAGAATTGCAAATTATGAAATTTGAACAGCATTTTCAAAGTAACTTTTAAAAAATGAAGTTAAATTTTAAGAAATGCATAATCATTTTTGATTTTGAGAATTAGTTTTCTGGTGTCTTTTATTCTTTTTAAGAACTCAAATTCACATCGAAGTTCTTGATTATGTGAGTGATTAATAATAAAACTCAATTTCGAAATCTAATTATAGATTCCTCTTGTAAGTTTAAGACTTTTTATTCCTATTATATGATGATATTCCTATTTTATTTATTGAATAATGACTTATTATCATAAATTATCACTGCTGAATGTCAACTTTTAATGCTCTAAACTCCTAACTGAAGATTGTTTTTAAACAAGATCCTTCAGCGGTTAGTCTAATTATTGTTTTAAAGTTTCTAAAACTAAGGATCTATATTCAGCAATAATTTTAGAAGTCACTCCTCAAAATAAAGCGGATCACATATAGATTTCTACTAAAGAGTTGGTCGGTTAAACAACAGTTTCCTTACAAATGTTACTATGTTGTGATTCAGGTGAAAAACATTCAAGCATAAAAAAACCGTAGTTGTTTTCTTGTTTCATATAAAAGGACATGGTTTATGAATCCGATTACGTTAAAACAGTGAAAACAACTACGGTTTTACTTGGCACTAAAGTGAGTGCTTATTTATTTTCTAACCATTTTCTAGCGTTTACAAAAGCTTCTATCCATGGAGAAACTTCGTCTTCTCTTCCTTCTGGGTAATTAGCCCAGTTCCATTGGAAGATAGAACGCTCAAAGTGTGGCATTGTAACTAAATGACGACCGTTATCTGAAACCAACATAGCAGTATTAAAATCTGATCCGTTTGGATTTGCAGGATACCCTTCGTAACCATATTTAGCAACAATATTATATTTATCTTCTTGGTAAGGGAAGTTAAATTTACCTTCTCCATGAGATACCCAAATACCAAGTTTACTACCTTCTAAAGAAGAAAGCATCACCGATTTATTAGCTTGGATTTCTACAGAAGTAAAGATACTTTCGTGCTTTCCACTCTTATTATGTAACATTTTAGGCTTCTCAGAATGATCTGGATTTATAAGTCCTAGTTCAACGAAAAGCTGACAACCATTACAGATTCCAATAGAAAGTGTATCTTCTCTCTTAAAGAAGTCTTCAATAGCTTTCTTAGCTTTATCGTTGTACATAAAAGCACCAGCCCATCCTTTTGCAGATCCTAATACATCTGAGTTAGAGAAACCTCCAACAGCACCAATAAACTGAATATCTTCTAACGTTTCACGACCAGATATTAAGTCAGTCATATGGACATCCTTAACATCGAAACCTGCTAAATATATAGCATTTGCCATTTCACGCTCAGAGTTACTTCCTTTCTCTCTTAAAATAGCTGCTTTTGGTCGTTTCCCATTAAATGCAGGGAGTTTTCCTGTGAAATTAGCTGGGAAATTATAAGTAAGCGGCTGGTTTTTATAATTGTGGTAGCGATCTTCTGCTACATTGTTTAAAGTTTGCTTTTGATCTAATAAGAATGATGTTTTATACCAAACATCTCTTAACTGACTCACACTAAAAGAGAAACTGTCTGCATTGTTTATCAATTGTAAGCGATCTCCTTCAAGTGGTTTCCCTACTTTATGGAATGTTACACCTGCATCTGCAAGAGTTTTCTCAACAGTAGCATCATCTTTCGCTTGGAAAACGATTCCTGTATTCTCATTAAAGAGTAATTTTATAGAATCTGCCTCTCCAATAGAAGAAAGATCTAATTGCGCTCCTAAATTAATATCAGCAAAACACATCTCTAATAAAGTAGTAATCAATCCACCGCTAGCAACATCGTGACCAGCAAGAATCTGATTGTCTTTTATTAAAGTTTGAATAGTATTAAAAGCTGTTTTTAAATTCTTAGCACTTTTAATAGTAGGAACTTCTTTTCCTATCGCATTTAATATCTGTCCGAAAGAAGAACCTCCTAATTTAAGAGTATCTTCAGATAGGTTGATGTAATAAATACTTCCACCATTTCTCTGCAATACAGGTTCTACAACCTTTGTAATATCGCTACAATGTGCACCAGCAGAGATAATAACTGTACCTGGAGAAATTACTTCTTCATTAGGATATTTCTGCTTCATAGAAAGAGAATCTTTCCCTGTTGGGATATTAATTCCCAATTCAATAGCAAAATCAGAACATCCTTTTACAGCTTCATATAAACGAGCATCTTCTCCTTCATTTTTACATGGCCACATCCAGTTTGCAGAAAGTGAAACCGATTTTAAACCTTCCTCTAGCGGTGCCCAAACAATATTAGTAAGCGATTCTGCAATGGAGTTTTTACTTCCCGCCACAGGATCTACAAGCGCAGAAACTGGGGAGTGCCCAATAGAAGTTGCAATTCCCTCTTTTCCTTTAAAATCTAACGCCATTACCCCGCAGTTGTTAAGTGGTAATTGAAGCGGACCAGCACATTGCTGTTTCGCCACACGACCACCAACACAACGGTCAACTTTATTTGTTAACCAGTCTTTACAAGCAACAGCTTCTAGCTGTAATACTTGCTCCAAATAGGTTTGTACTTTATCGATGCTATAGGCTGCATCTGGATAATTTCTTTTAACAGTTTTATCGGTCATGATGGTTTTTGGAGAGCTTCCAAACATATCCTCCATAGCCAGATCCATTGGTTTATCACCTTTGGTACTAGACTCAAAACAGAAAACATCATCTCCTGTAACCTCTCCAACTTCATACATTGGAGAACGCTCACGCTCGGCAATATTTCTTAACTTTTCTGTATGCTCTTTCCCGATTACAAGTCCCATACGTTCTTGACTCTCATTCCCAATAATCTCTTTAGCAGAAAGGGTAGGGTCTCCAACAGGTAGCTTATCAAGATCTATTTTTCCTCCTGTATCTTCAACAAGTTCAGAAAGACAATTTAGGTGTCCACCAGCACCGTGGTCATGGATAGAAACGATTTCATTCTCATCGCTTTCTACCATTCCTCGTACTGCATTGGCAACACGCTTTTGCATTTCAGGATTAGAACGTTGTACAGCATTAAGTTCAATACCACTACTAAATTCTCCTGTATCAGCAGAAGAAACAGCGGCACCACCCATACCGATTCTATAATTCTCACCTCCTAAAACTACAATCTTATCGCTCGCTTTTGGCGATGCTTTTAGGGCTTGCTCTTCTTTTCCATATCCAATTCCTCCGGCAAGCATAATTACTTTATCGAACCCTAATTTTCTAGCTTCCTCTTGGTGTTCAAAAGTAAGAACAGAACCAGCAATAAGCGGTTGTCCAAATTTGTTACCAAAATCAGAAGCTCCATTAGAAGCTTTTATAAGAATATCGATTGGCGTTTGGTATAACCATTTACGCTCCTCCATATTTTTTTCCCAAGATCTATTTTCTTCCAAACGAGAGTAAGACGTCATGTAAACCGCAGTTCCAGCCAATGGTAAAGAACCTCTACCTCCAGCCAAACGGTCACGAATCTCTCCTCCGGCACCAGTTGCAGCACCATTAAAAGGCTCTACTGTAGTTGGGAAATTATGTGTTTCTGCTTTTAATGATAAAACAGAATTAAAATCTTTCTCTTGATAGAAGTCTGGTTTGTCTGCCGTTTTAGGAGCAAACTGTACCGCTTTTGGTCCTTTTATAAATGCAACGTTATCTTTATATGCAGATACAATTCCATTTGGATTCTCTTCAGAAGTCTTTCTAATCATCTTAAATAAAGACATCGGTTTCTCCTCTCCATCAATCACAAAGCTTCCGTTGAAAATCTTATGACGACAGTGTTCAGAATTCACTTGAGAAAAACCAAAAACTTCAGAATCGGTTAATTTCCTTCCTAGTTTCTCAGAAAGTTCATTTAAATAATCAATCTCTTCATCATTTAAAGCCAATCCTTCTTGCTGATTAAATAACGCAACATCATCAATATCTTTAATAGCAGCTGGCTCAATATCAATCTTAAAAATATCCTGATCTAAACCATTATATTTCTGTGTAAGCATCGGGTCAAAATCTTCCGAATTTTCTTTACAAGCATGAAACTCCTCAATTCTGATAATCGCAGGGATACACATATTCTGAGTAATTTCAACAGCATTGGTACTCCAAGGAGTAATCATTGCTGCACGCGGCCCAATAAAAAAAGCGTCTACAGACGCCGATTCGATTTGTGGCTGATCGCCAAATAACCATGATAACTTAGTTATATTTTCTTGTGAAATTTCGTCGTTCGTTTGAACGGCAAAGACCTTGATTTCTGGGTTTCCGAAGAAAAGGATCATACTATATTGTGTTTGTGTCTTAATTATAACAGACGTCTAGTTTGTATTAAAGCGCAAATTTAAGCAATTACTTCTTATTTTAAGTCGTTAATTTTAAGCATTTCTTACACTTTTTTAATTGTATTAAATATAGATATGACTACCTTGTAGAAAATATACGTTTATAGGTATATATCCCTAATAATGACAAAAATTGTTTTACAAAATAGCTTTTAAATGAAATACGATTTTATAGCCAATGCCTTGTCTTTACAGGCTTTTAAAGAGATGGATTATAAAGCAGTTGCAGAGCTGGCGCTCCCCATAGAACTTATGATGGAAAATGCTGGCCTCCATTTAGCACGTGTTATTGCTCGTAAAGCAAGCCCAAAAAGCACCATATTAATAGGCGCAGGAAACGGGAATAATGGTGGTGGCGGACTCGTAGCTGCGAGGAGACTTGCGGCATGGGGATATAACGTGTATTTGGACCTTCCGATAGAAATTACCAAAGAATTGCCTTTGCAACAATTAAAACGAGCCTTGTTATATGGAGCAAAAAGAGAAGCGATAAAAAATCCAGATGTTTGGGTGGATGCCTATTTAGGGTTTTCGCAAAAGCTCCCTTTAGGAAACCTATTCGAAACCATTATAGCTAAGGCAAATAGTGCAAATGCCATTCGCATTTCATTAGATTTACCCATGGGGATTTCTGAGGGTGATAGCAGTCCACGTTTTAATGCAGACCATATTATTACTTTGGCAGCTCCCAAGAAATTATTAATTCCGTTACTAGAAACCGATACACAAATCTATATTGCCGATTTAGGAATTCCAGAAAAATATTACGGCGACATAGGAGTTGCCATGCCACCGTTTGCTAAAGAACAACTCTATTTTGTGTCCTAATTTTTTAATGCTTCTTCAATACCTTTCTTTACCAAAGGCTCCATAATATCATAACCTTTAGAGGTTGGGTGTACGCCATCGGAAGCCAATTCTTCACTCAATCCCATTTTATCATCTACCATCGCCTTGTAATAATCTACATAGACAATATTATTTTTCTTGGCATAAGCTTTAAGCATTTCAT
Source organism: Joostella atrarenae (assembly GCF_021764745.1). Taxonomy (GTDB): domain Bacteria; phylum Bacteroidota; class Bacteroidia; order Flavobacteriales; family Flavobacteriaceae; genus Galbibacter; species Galbibacter atrarenae. The sequence goes on from NZ_JAETXX010000006.1 coordinate 54,170, forward strand.
TAAGCTCAATTACCTTGGTTGCAGGTTGTATTCTTTCTCTCCACGGAAAATGATTTGCAGGAAGGGTAGCGCAAATTATCGGAACGATGTTGTTTTGCTGAGCCAATTCTACCATAGAAATAATATTTCCGAACACATCTTTAATTTCAATAGGTCCCGTGTTTTCTGCAATATCATTAATCCCAGCTAAAAAGGTAACCGCCTTAGGTTTTAGGTCGATTACATCTCTACGGAAACGAAGTAACATCTGCGAAGTCGTTTGCCCACTAATACCGCGGTCTATATAAGGGTTGTTTTCAAAAAACTCAGGGTGATTGTTTTTCCAACCTTCCGTTATAGAATTCCCCATAAAAACTACGCGGTCTTCCGAAGCCTTTGGAGCTGGTAGGGCTTTATTTTCAGCTTCATATTTTGCAAAGTTTGCAAATTCTACTGCCGTTTGTTGTCCAAAAGAATATACAGCAGAAAATAGGCAGATCATTAAAAAGTGTTTTTTCATTATTATAAGTGTTTTGGTTTTGCTTTATGTACCAAATATACGCATACTCTTTTTTAATTTTTTAAGTTTACAACTTGTAAGAATCTAAAACCAACCGATGGAACATAGAATAGAAACTATTGATAAGATCGTATTAGTGGGGAAGTATTTAGAAATGTCTATTGCTGAAAATAAAACAGCAACCTTATGGGGGAGTTTTATGCCTGAAGCTATTAAGATTAAAAATAGAGTAGGAGCAGACTATTTTTCTGTGGAAGAATATGACGAAGACTATTTTAAGGAGTTTGTACCTACAAAGAATTTTAAAAAATGGGCGACTGTATGTGTTAGTATTGCTGAAGAAGTTCCGCAAGAGTTTGCAACACTTATTGTTCCTAAGGGTAAATATGCTGTGTTTACCTATAAAGGCAAATCATCTGAAGCATTTAAGGCGTATCAGTATATTTTTGGAGAGTGGCTTTCTTCTACTAAGAATGTATTGGACCACCGTCCTCATTTTGCGATTATGGGAGCGAAGTATAAGAACGACGACCCTACTTCCGAAGAAGAAATTTGGATCCCAATTCAGTAAAAATAGTAGCAATCTACCTTTTAAGGCTATCCTCCGCCCAGTGGTAGCAATGCATTACAGTATATAAACGCTTCCCCACGCTATGAGTGGGCTTCCCCACAGGTATAAAAGCGTTCCCCACACAGTTGGGATGCTTCCCCACGGGGTATAAAGCCTTCCCCACGGTTAGTCTACTGCTCCCCACCGTGGGGAAAAGCAGACTGTATGTGGGGAGAACTTTAAGAACTTCTATTTCTTTTTTTATGCTTACTAATGTATCCTTTAAAGCGTTCAGGATTCTTTCTGAATACATATTTTCCGGTATCTCTTATTTCATTTACCGCCTCATAGAGATGTGTATATGCTTGATCTCGGATATGTTTCTGCTCGCTATTATCTTCAGTAGACTCATTGGCTTTCGCTAGTAAATCTGCCATCTCATCTGAAGTATCTGCGGCAATATCTAGTAATGTTAAGTCGAATTTTATCGCCTGAAGCTCCTTTTTGTTTTTCTTTCCAAAGGTTTCCAAATCGCTTAAATCTTGAATCATATCTGGATGCCCATAGCCATCAGAAATTTCGCTTACACGGTTTATTAAATCCTGCCTGTCTCTATAGGCAAATCTAAAAGCATTAAGCAAATCGTCTCTAAGCTCGTATGCCTGCGGAGATACAAGATCCCATTCTTTACGAGCCTCCTCGCGGCCGTAACGTTCTGCTACCCAAAGCGACTGTGCATGGCGTAATGCGCCAGCACGAACGGGGAGATCGTTAACAAAAGTCTGCCAATCAAGTCCCACACTTTTTAATTCTTTACTATCTTTTTGCAACCAAACATAAAGGTCTTCTGCTTCTTGTAAAAAAATATCTACAGGCATGTTTGGGGTTTTTACCGCCTCTTGCGGTATGGCTTGCAACAGCGCTAGTTTGGTATCATAGTTTTCTTTGCTCATATATATAAGATGTTTTGGTTACGTATGTAACGCCTTTAAATAGCGGGTTTTTTAAGAATGCTATTTATAATGCGGGGTAATGGTGTAAAAGTGATACCGTAAAAGACAACCGCCCATTTGCTATTTAATTAATGGTATTGCCTTCCTTTTTATTGATGTGTGATGTTGTAAAGTTGTGCTTTTAGCTTTGGTGTGTGTTGTTGTGAGGTTGTTACGATGTAATCTTTTATACCAAAGCGGAGCAAAAAATTATATTTACTATAAATATATGTATATTTTCTATATAAAATATAAAGTCTTGTAAATGAATTATTTCTGAAGTTGTTAAAGAGTGGGAGTAGGAGGGCTAGATAAAGCTATTACCAGCGATTCTCTGCTTTTTTTCCGCCCCAAATAAGCGTTGCTAGATACGGATTATCAATAAAAGGATTTCTGTTTCCTTGAACCTTAGCGATTCTATTATTACGTTGTATTTCAAACTCAGAAACAGGATCTTCAGCATTCCATTTTAAAAAGAGTGCAATGCTTCCTATGTCTTTAAAAGATTCGTTGCAGCGGAGATTCAAATACATAATCATTCGTGCAACATCACCTTTCCATTCATCCCCAGGAAACCAACTTTTATATTTCAATTCGTAGTCGCCACTCCCTTCTACAAACTTATTATTGCTTCTTCGGGTATTGGTTCTCTCGTCGCAAACTCTTAGGTGGTGTAAATCTCCTTTAGCGGTGTTTTCAATAAGCGATTGTGGGTAAACGTGCTCGGTATTAAATGTCTGCTTTTTGTATGGGTTGTTCCCAGATACATACTCTTTCCAATAGCGTTCTTCGCCAGAATACATTAGTATCACACTATCAGTATTGGTAGTGCTAGCATCTACTTTATAAAGGTATTTATGGCGCTGTCTGTAGCTTAAAATATTGGTGTGTTTGGCAATAGTAGTAACAGCCAACGCCTCGTATAGTGGGATTGTTCTTAAAGAAAAATCTATGTCTTTATAGTAGTTTTTTAATTCCTTCGGAAGTGTAAAAGTAGTAGCATCTTGCTTCGGATTGATTAAAGCCGTAGCCGCAGATTCGTTTGTCTTTGTTTTACAAGCAACCGATAAAACTAAAAATAAAGCTAGTATAGATCTAAAAAACATAAAAGGGGAGTTTACTTTTTCTGAAGTAACGCCATATAAAATCCATCAAATCCAGCATTAGAAGCCAGTACTTTTTTGTCTTTTATAAGTTCAAATTCCTTTCCATTTTCAGACTTTAAAAACGCGGTCACCTGATCTTGGTTTTCCGATGGAAGTACAGAACATGTAGCATAAACTAATTTCCCACCAGACTTCACCATTTTAGAGTAGTCGTTTAAAATTTCTTGTTGTGTAGTTTTAATTTTATCAATAAACTCAGGTTGCAATTTCCATTTAGCATCTGGATTTCTACGCAACACTCCCAATCCGCTACAAGGCGCATCAATTAGCACACGATCCATTGTATTGTGTAGCTTCTTAATCACTTTTGTAGAATCGATTTCTCGAGTTTCGATATTATGAACATCATTTCTTCGTGCTCTACGTTTCAGTTCTTTTAGTTTATTTCCGTAGATATCAAGTGCAATAATTTGCCCTTTGTTTTCCATTTTAGCAGCCAAGTGAAGCGATTTCCCACCAGCCCCAGCGCAAGCATCTGCAACACGCATTCCTGGTTGTACATCTAGATATTCTGCTACCAATTGAGAAGAAGCATCTTGAACCTCAAAAAATCCGTTTTTAAAAGCCTCTGTTCTAAAGATATTACCACGTTCTTTTAGCTGAATCGCATCTGGATATCCTTCAATAGATAAGGTATCTATACCTTCTTCCATTAAAAGGTCTTGCAATGTTCTTTTATTAGTTTTAAGTGTGTTTACACGTAAAATAACACTGGCTTGCTCATTAAGGGCGTGTAATTCTTTTGTCCAAAGCTCTTCTCCAAGTTCTTTCTCTCCGATAGCATCTAACCAATCTGGAACCGACTCACGGTATTTTCTAACTCTTGATAGCTCATCAAATCGACCTTTAATTTTTCTAGAAGGAGTCCCCTCTAATTGTTTCCAATCTGGAAGTTTTATACCTTTTAAAGTAGCCCAAACAGCAAAAATACGCCATAAGTTGTCTCTTGTAAAAGGTTCTTTTACTTCAGCAATCTCGGCATACAGACGTTTCCATCTAACAATATCGTAGGTAGTTTCAGCAACAAAACCTCTATCTCTAGCGCCCCATCTCTTGTCGCGCTTAAGAAGTTGTTCTACAACTTTATCGGCATATTTATTTTCATTAAAAATAAGGTGTAGCCCATCAATAACGGCAAATACAAGATTTCTGTGAAGACGCATATAATTCTATTTTTAAAAAGTAATTCGCAAGAGTTTATACAAGCGAATGTTATAATGATATTATCTTTTTTCTGACACACGGGAAATGGATTATAAAACCAGTTCGAATCTGTCAAAAAATAATTGTTTGCAAAGGTATTGCTTTGTAAGCGATAAAACTTATTTTTAAAGCAAATTATACTAGTTTGAAGAAAATATTTGCCTTTTGTTTATTTATAGTCGTTTCCTGTGGAAAGGAAAAGTATGTGCCTCATAATTATACAGATGTTTCTGTGGAGGAAGTTTTTAATGATTCTATAAGTATCCGTGCCATCACCTTGATGCAGGGGAGCGTTGGTTTTGCAGGATCGAATAATACTTTTGGGATTTATAATATTGCTGATGATAAAGTAATAACTCAAAAGATGAATCAAGATTCACTAGCAATAGAATTTCGTGCCGTAGCCAGTACCAATAGCGATTTTTATATGCTCAGTATTGGGAATCCTGCGCTTTTATATAAAACAGGAGATACAGGAAAAATGGAATTAGTGTATCGTGAAGACCATGAAAATGTATTTTATGATGCTATGAAATTCTGGAACGACCAAGAAGGAATCGCCATGGGAGACCCAACCGATGGGTGTTTATCTGTTATTGTAACAAGAGATGGCGGTAAGAGTTGGAATAAACTTTCTTGTAATGTATTGCCTGCCGGGAATGATGGTGAAGCAGCCTTTGCAGCTAGTAATACTAATATTACCGTTGTAGGGGACCATACGTGGATTGCAACAGGAGGAGCAAAAGCAAACGTTTTTTATTCTCCTGATAAAGGGAAAACATGGCAAGTTTATAAGACTCCAATAGTGCAAGGGAAATCAACACAAGGGATTTATTCCATCGATTTTTATGATGAAATGAATGGTTTTGTAATTGGTGGTGATTATACCGATCCAACTGATAATAAAGCAAACAAAGCCGTTACTATTGATGGTGGGAAGACTTGGAAGTTAGTAGGAGAAGGGCAAGACCCTGGATATCGTTCTTGTGTACAGTATGTTCCTGGAGGAGAGGCAAAAGAGCTTGTTGCTGTTGGCTTTAAAGGAATTTCTTTTTCTAATAATAGCGGAGAAACATGGAAACAGATTTCAGATGAATCTTTTTATACCATTCGCTTTGTAGATGATAGTACAGCTTATGCCGCAGGTAGTAATAGAATTGCTAAATTACGCTTTAAATAATACCATATAGGGGCAAAAGTTGCCTCATAAAACCCCAAAACTAACCTTTAAAATGAAATTAATTGTAAAGTGCCCTAATTGTAATACCGAGAATAAAGCACCCCACACAATGGATAATAGAATTGATTACGCCATGAAATACGGTGATAATTTCTCTGTTAAATGTGTTTCTTGTGGTGAGACAACAACCTATCATGTAGATGAAATCCGAGCTGTAGATTATTCTTTTAGCGAACTGCTAATAAACAAACTATTAATTTTTGGAGTGGTGTATGTTGCTACTTTAGTTTTAGGGATATACTTGGTAGGAGCTATCGGAGGAATAGTGATTTCTTTTGTAGTAATATTATTGGCCTTCTTTTTAGCTAAGAGGAATGATACCTCTAAAAACCTAACGTTTAATAGGCATAAGCTAAAAAGAAGAATGGCCAATGTAAATCTACGTAAATAGACTTACTAAAATCAAAGTGTGTCAATTTTTGTTCCTGTTGCGATGTTCGCTACGGAGTTTGTCTAAAAGTTTTCTATTAAAATCATCTTCTAATTTTTTTAGATAGATGATTTTTTTTGCTGAAAGCACTTGGTCTAAGTCGCTCACAAACTTTTTATTAAGCTCGAATTCATTTCTTTCTATCTCTTCGAGTTTTTTTAGCAATACTTTAGCTTCGCTCTCTGTGAGTTTTTCGAAACCTTCATGCTTTAATTGATGCTTTATGTTTTTATATGCTAAATACTTTGCCTTATACATAGCTTCATCATAAGCATTGTAGATAGGCCAGAACTTTTCTGCCTCTTGTGGAGTAAGTTCTAAGTGCTCGGTTAGAAACCCGATTTTAAGAGACTTTATATGATCTCTCTTGCTGTCTTTTTGTGCCTGTAATTGGAACGAAAAGATGCTTAATAATATTATTAGCAGGTATTTTTTCATGTTTTTATATAATTAAAACTATGACTTTATTAGTTATCGTCTGTAATTGTTGCCCCGTAGGTGCTCATATTCTCATCCAGATAATCAAAGATATCATCTTCACTTAAATTGGAGGCGATATCTATATCTGTTAGCGATATATCGCTAAATGTATCTGTTATTTCAAAGGTATTTAAAGGGAAATAACCATCTTCTATATAGGCATCAATCTCTGAAATTGCTAGTCCGTCGAAATCTGCATCCGATTGCTGAGGGATGAATTTACTGATAAAAAAACCTATAATAAAAATAGCGGCTATTCCTGCGGCATTATAAAACCATGATAGTTTGATAACACGAGATTTATCTTTTGGCTTCACTTTAGATAAAATAGAATCTTCTAAAGTATCAAAATAAGTCTCCGGAACTTTAAAACCAGATTTTTCAGGAAGAATTGCTTCAGAAGCTAACCTTTCTGATAAATGATTTTCAAATTCCGAGAAATAATTCTCTGGAACCTTAAAACCATCTTTTTCTATATGTAGCTTATCGTTTTTCATTTAATCCTTTAAAAATGTTTCAATCTTTTTTACTGCATGATGGTATGATGCTTTTAATCCTCCAACGGAAGTATCTAAAATTGCTGAAATTTCTTCGTATTTCATCTCTTGAAAATATTTCATATTAAAAACCAATCGCTGTTTTTCTGGTAATGTGGCTATGGCTTGTTGCAATTTTAGTTGTATCTCATCTCCATCAAAATAGGTATCTGCTTTTAAGTTATTTACTAATTGTGTTTGTATTTCTTCACTTGTTGTTTTGTATTCATTAGCTTTCTTTTTTATAAAGCTAAGCGACTCATTGGTTGCTATGCGGTACATCCAAGTGTATAATGTACTGTCTTCTTTAAAAGAATGGATGTTTCTGTAGACCTTTATAAAGGTATTTTGTAAAACATCATCAGTATCATCATGATCTAGCACTATTCTTCGAATATGCCAATATAAACGCTCCTTGTAAAAAGACACAAGATCTTTGAATGCTGCTTCTTGTGTGGCATCATCCTTTAGGTTTTTAATTAAAATTTCTTCTTGCAATAGCGTTTATTTATTCTTTGACTCTAAATTAATAAAAAGGTTTAAAATAGTATATAAAGTTATTCTTTTCCGAAAGACTTAATAGCTTATATGAAGCTATAATTGTGTTTTTTAATAATAGTCGGTATTGGGAAATAGGTAAATTAAAAAAACCTCGAGTGTTGATTCTCGAGGTTTCTTGCTTTGTATACTATATATGAGTTTTGTTTATTCGAAAGATTGCATTTCTACTAATTTCTGATAAACACCTTTTTGGTCTAATAACTCTTGATGTGTTCCTTGTTCTACAATGATTCCCTTTTGCATCACGGCAATGGTATCTGCATTCTGGATTGTAGAAAGACGGTGAGCGATGACAATAGAGGTTCTATTTTTCATCATATTTTCTAAGGCCGTTTGTACTAGCTTCTCGCTCTCAGTATCGAGTGCAGAAGTGGCCTCATCTAAAATCATAATTGGAGGGTTTTTAAGTACGGCACGAGCAATAGAAAGACGTTGCTTTTGTCCACCACTTAATTTCCCACCGGCATCACCAATATTAGATTCGAATCCATCAGGGAGTTCTTTTATAAAATCGTAAGCGTTAGCAATTTTAGCAGCCTCTTCAATCTCTTTTTGTGTAGCGTCTGGCTTACCGATGCGGATGTTATTGGCAACAGTATCGTTAAAGAGAATAGAATCTTGAGTTACGATTCCCATTAAAGTACGTAAGCTTTTAATAGAGATGTCTTTAATATCAGTCCCATCAATTTCTATACTTCCTTTATTAACATCGTAAAAACGAGTTACTAAATTGGCAATCGTACTTTTCCCGCTTCCCGATTGTCCCACTAAAGCAACTGTTTTACCTTTAGGAATAGCGAGGCTGAAATCTTTTAAGACTAATTCATCTTCGTATTTAAAGGAAATATTTTTGATGTCTATTTCTTTATCGAAGCTTGTTTTTTCAATAGCATTTGGTGCGTCTATTATGGTGTTCTCTGTTTCAAGAAGTTCTAAAATACGCTCTGCAGCACCGTTTCCTCTTTTTAAACTATAACTAGCTTTAGATATTGCTTTGGCTGGTGTTAGGATATTGTAAGCAAGCATAATGTATCCTAAAAAGAAACTAGCCTGCATACTTTGATCGATAAAGACAAGATATCCGCCATAAACTAATAAAATAGCTATAACGATAATACCTAATAACTCACTCATTGGAGAAGCTAAATTCTGTCTGTTTAATACCGAATTGGAATACTTATAAAAACGTTCGTTAGATTCTGAAAAACGTTTGTTAAAAGAATCTTCCGCAGTAAAAGCTTTTATTACGCGCAGTCCCGACATTGTTTCTTCTAAGATAGAAAGGAAGAAGCCTTGTTCTTGTTGAACTTTTATAGATTTTTTCTTTAATGACTTTCCGATTTTTGAAATAGCAAAACCTGCAATAGGAATGAAAACAAAAACGAAAAGAGTTAATTTCATGCTGAAGAAAAACATGAATATTAAAGAAAATAGGATTGTTAAAGGTTCTCTCACAATCATTTCTAATACGGAGAGGATGGAGTTTCTTACTTCTTCAACATCACCACTTACACGAGAAATAGTGTCTCCTTTTTTCTTTTCAGAATAGAAAGAAAGAGGAAGGGAAACGATCTTTTTATACATGCTAGATCGAATATCTTTTAAGACCCCATTCCTTAAAAAGGTAATGTAAAACATCGCCATATAATTGGAGAGGTTTTTAAGTAAAAATAAGGTGATGATTACGGAAACCATGACCATAAGTGCATAAAAGCTTCCTTTTTCACTAATTAAATCTGATAGGAAATAATTAAGGTAATCTTGAGCGAAATCTTTTATGTGATTTATTCCTTCGAATACAGGTTTTTTAGTAATTAACTTGTTGTCACCAAAAATAACTTGAAGCACAGGAATTAGCGCTACAAAAGACAGTGTGCTAAATAATGCGTAAAGAATATTAAAAAAGATGTTTAGGTAACCATACTTTTTATATGGCTCAGCAAAACGTAGTATTTTCTTGAAGTAATTCATTTAATATTTTTAAATAAAATATTTATTTATGCTAAAATAAAACAGTTGCAAATGTACGTTTTATTATGAAATTAAGCCTGCCTATATTAAAAGGCAGGCTTAAGGAATTTTATAATTATAGATAAAAAATATTATTAACTCAGCTTTAATTCTTCGATAATACGACTTATTTTTTCATCTAGTTTTTCTGTTTCTTCATTATAATGAGCAACTTCTTCTAAGTTTCCTTTAACGCTGAAATAGAATTTTATTTTTGGTTCTGTACCACTCGGTCTAGCGGCAATTTTAGTTCCGTCTTCCGTATAATAGATTAATACATTTGAAGAAGGGATATCAATATCTTCTTTATCTCCAGTTAATAAGTTGATTCTAGTAGAGCTTAAATAATCTTCTACATAGCTAACTTTAGAACCGTCTATAACTTTAATAGGATTCTCTCTTAAATCGATCATCATTTGTTTGATTTCTTCGGCTCCAGAGATACCTTTTTTTGTGATAGAGATAAGTTTTTCTCGGTAAAGTCCAAACTCTTCGTAGGATTTCAAAAGGTCTTTATAGAAAGAGCTTCCTTTAGCTTTAGCATCCGAAGCAATCTCGCAAGCAAGTAGGGAAGAGGTAACAGCATCTTTATCTCTAACAAAATCGCCCACCATGAATCCGAAACTTTCTTCACCACCACCAATAAATTCTTGCATCGGGAAGTCTTTTATCAGCTTAGCGATCCATTTAAAACCAGTGAGTGTTTCTTTATATTCAACTTTATAACTTTTAGCTAAAACGTTCATCATTGGAGTAGAAACAATAGTAGAAGCTATAAACTGATTTCCATTGATGCGATCAGATTTCTTCCATTTATCCAATAAGAAACGCGTCATTAAAAGCATGGTTTGGTTTCCGTTAAGAAGCACCATTTTACCTTCGTTATCTCTTACTGCGATTCCTAATCTATCACTATCAGGATCGGTACCAATAACCATATCAGCATTAATCTCGTCGGCCTTTTTTATAGCTATAGCAAGTGCTTCAGGTTCTTCTGGATTTGGAGATTTAACAGTAGGGAAGTTTCCGTCTGGCTTACGTTGTTCTTCTACAACATGCACATTATTGTAACCAGCGCGCTTTAAAACCTCTGGTAAAACGGTAATTGATGTTCCATGTAAAGAAGTGAAAACAATAGAGAAATCATTTTTTCCTTTTGCGCCAAAACTTCCATTTTCTACGGAAGCGTTTATAAATGCCTCATCAACCTCTTTATCGATATAATTAATCTTACTGTTGTCTGCGTTAAAATTAATCGCATCAAAAGAAAGACTTTCAATTTCCTTTATAATTTCGTTGTCTTGAGGAGGCACTATTTGTCCGCCATCTTTCCAATATACTTTGTAGCCGTTATATTCTGGTGGGTTGTGAGAAGCAGTAAGAACAATACCGCATTGGCAATCTAAATGTTTTACTGCAAAAGATAACTCAGGAGTAGTTCGTAATTCAGAAAACAAATAAACTTTGATTCCGTTAGCGGAGAAAACATCTGCAACTACTTTAGCGAGGGTGTCGCTATTATGGCGACAATCGTATGCAATAACTACTTTAAGCTCTTCATTTGAGAAGGATTTCTTTAGGTAATTACTAATTCCCTGTGTGTTCTTTCCTAAAGTATATTTATTAATACGATTGGTTCCAACGCCCATTGTTCCACGCATTCCTCCAGTTCCAAACTCTAAGTTTTTATAGAAGCTTTCATTTAATTCTTCTGAATTGGAGTCTATAAGTTGTTGGACTTCTTTTTTTGTATCGGCATCAAAAAAATCTGTTAACCAAGTTTTAGCATTTTTTAAATTCTCTTCTGATATCATCTTTTTCGGTTAATTTTTCAATAGGATTTTAAGGTAAGAAATTATGAGGTTATTTCTACTTTAAAATTATCTAAATTAATGGTTTGTTGTATTTTATATCTTTTCTCTTGATTTTTTGATCTTAAAATGAGTTCTCCTAAAAAACCAGCAATAAATAATTGTGTACCAATAATCATAGCTGTTAAAGAAATATAGAACTGTGGTCTTTGCGTAATAAGTCGGCCATAGGGACTAAAAAACAGTTTATCGATTCCTAAATATATAGCAAAGCAGCACCCAATTATAAACATAAGAACCCCTAAAGCTCCAAATAAATGCATGGGTTGTCTTCCAAATTTGGAGATAAACCATATAGTAATAAGGTCTAGGAAGCCATTTAGAAAGCGTTCCATTCCAAATTTTGTAGTACCATATTTTCTCGCTTGATGTTTTACAACTTTCTCTTGAATATTTGTAAAACCAGCATTTTTTGCAAGAACAGGAATATAGCGATGCATTTCGCCGTGTACATCTATAGTTTTTATAACCGCTTTACGGTATGCTTTTAATCCGCAGTTAAAATCGTTTAGCTTAACACCAGAAGTTTTTCTAGCAGCCCAGTTAAATAGTTTAGAAGGTAAGTTTTTAGAAATTACAGAGTCGTAACGCACTTTTTTCCAACCAGAAACTAAGTCAATGTTATTATCTTTTATAAGGTGGAATAATTCTGGGATTTCCTCAGGGTTATCTTGGAGATCGGCATCCATGGTTATAACAACATCTCCTTGTGCCATTTCAAATCCAGCATGCAGGGCTTGAGATTTCCCGAAGTTTTTAAGGAAACGGATTCCTTTTACAGCGCTATTATTGGCAGAAAGTGTTTGTATGGTATTCCAAGAATCGTCTGTACTTCCGTCATCTATAAAGATGATTTCATAAGAAAAACGATTGGATTGCATAACCTTTACAATCCAATCGTGTAATTCTTTTAAAGACTCTTGTTCGTTGAGTAGTGGTATTACTACTGATATATCCATGAATTCCTTTTATCTAAAATAAATTCAAAGATATAAATTACAATTCACTTTTAGTTTTTTTCATTACTAAAGCAGGAATAAGGGTTAGAACAAACCCTAAAAATATACTGAATATTAGTCCAAATGCAGCTTGAATGAAAGGACCTGACATTTTTTTAGAAATTTCAAGCTGACTCTCAATTTGTTCTTGTGTCATTCCATAGTCTACCATTTTGGCTTTAGCAATTTCCATTTGTTTATCTACCATACCTGGGTCGATTACGTTAGATAATAGTAATTGAAAAAGCATACTTATTACACCTCCAATAAGACACAATCCAATTCCGATTTTTAAAGCCTCTCCAAAGGTCATATATCCATCATTTGCTTTTTTAAATTGGAATAGAGCAATAAGAATTACAGCAAGCATAATAGCAATACTTATTACTAAGGTGCTAATTTCTTGTTGGTAATGCATATCTGTTAAGTAAAGCATTATTCCGAAGGTAACGCTCACCGCACCTAGTAATAGCCCGTATCTAAGCGCGAATTTCCCTGTTGTTGGTTGTTTGTTTTCCATTTTTAATAGTTGAATAGTTTTATATAAAATTAGTAGATATTCTTGTATATTTGTTACAGAATATTAGAATAAAAAAAATACTTGCAAATTTCCATATAAAAATATGGTTTATATAAAATAAATTGATAAATTTGCACCTCGAAAAAAAATCTGAAGTTTAAAAAATATATAGCGATGAGAAAAGGTATACATCCAGAAAATTATAGATTAGTAGCATTTAAAGATATGTCTAACGATGATGTCTTTATTACAAAATCTACAGCAGATACGAAGGAAACAATTGAAGTTGATGGTGTTGAATATCCTGTGATCAAATTAGAGATTTCTAGATCATCTCACCCTTTCTATACTGGAAAGTCAAAACTTATAGATACTGCTGGACGTATCGATAAGTTCAAAAACAAATACGCAAAATTCAAAAAATAATAGATTTCTATTTATAGAAATACTAACCTCTGATATTTTCAGAGGTTTTTTTGTTTTCCAAAATCTAACCTTCATATTCTGATATTTTTTGATCTTTTTTTAGCATTATTATAATGATCATTAAACTATCTTTATCTTAAAAATTTATAGCTATGAACTATATTCTTTTTGATGGTCCTGTTCGCAATGCTTTATTGCCTTTTACATATACGCGTCCTGTTGCAGATATCCGTATTGGGATTCTGACGATTAGAGAAAAATGGGAAAAATATTTAGGATACACGACCACTACAGTTACTGAAGAATATCTAGAAGAGAGCTATCCAATGGTAGAAATGGAGGAGAATATTCTTATAAACTCTTCTTTTATACCAAATGAAGGTGTTGTAGAGTTGGTGAAAGATCTAAAAGAGAATCAGGCTATATTTTTTGGAGAAGAGGTAATTGCATTTTATACAAAAGAGGGGCAAGAAGATGTAGATTTAAGTACCTATGAGGCTTTTGAGTACGAAGGAGAATGTTTGCAGTTGCAAAACACTTGGGATATTTTTTCGAAGAATGGAGAGGCTATGGAAGCCGATTTTAAACTGTTGACTTCAGGAAGGAGAAGTGAGCCGATCCCGAGTAGTAATAATGTGATTGCTCCAAATAATATTTTCTTAGAAGAAGGAGTAACGATAGAGTTCTGTACGCTAAATGCTACAAACGGACCTATTTATTTAGGGAAGGACTCTTTAGTTATGGAAGGGAGTATTATTAGAGGAGGTTTTTCTCTTGGGGAGAACTCTATTGTTAAAATGGGAGCTAAAATATATGGTCCAACTACTATTGGGCCAGGTTGTAAAATAGGAGGAGAGGTTAATAATTCTGTTCTTTTTGAAAACTCAAATAAGGGGCATGAAGGATTTTTAGGGAATTCAGTCTTAGGAGAGTGGTGTAATATTGGAGCAGATACCAATAGTTCAAACTTAAAGAATGATTATTCTCCAGTTCGTTTATGGAATTATGAAACTGAAAATTTTGCTAAAACAGGATTGCAGTTTTGTGGAATGATGATGGGAGATCATAGTAAGTGCGGAATCAATACAATGTTTAATACTGGGACTGTTATTGGTGTAAACGCTAACATTTTTGGAAGCGGTTATCAGCGTAATTTTATACCTAGCTTTAGCTGGGGTGGTGCTAATGGTTTAACTACATACCAACCTAAAAAAGCTTATGCAGCTGCTGAAGCAATGATGAAGAGAAGAGGGGTTGCGTTTACAGAGGCTGATAAAGCTGTGCTAGATCATGTTTTTGAAACTAGTAAAAGGTGGCGTAAGGAGTAAATCTAATTTCAGTCACTTTTTTAAAATTTATTAATGTTTCTCGAGCTTATCTTATTCGAGATCATTTACTTTCAAATAATTAAAATATTAAAAACCAAAAGGCTAGTACTTTAATACCTCCAAATAAGTTGGTATATTTGTACGCTTTTTTCTGTGGCTCTATATGTGTTTCAGAAAGGTTTAAAATTTGTCCAAAATGGAAAGAAAGAAAGTTGCATTTTATACTTTAGGTTGTAAGCTGAATTTTTCAGAAACATCTACTATTGCTCGTAATTTTACTGAAGAGGGATTTGATAGGGTTGATTTTTCTGAAAAGGCAGATATTTATGTTATTAATACTTGTTCTGTAACGGAAAATGCAGATAAGCGTTTTAAAACAATAGTAAAGCAAGCACAAAAGGTAAACGAAAATGCTTTTGTAGCTGCAATTGGATGTTATGCTCAATTAAAGCCAGAAGAGTTAGCAGATGTTAATGGAGTAGATTTGGTACTTGGAGCAACCGAGAAGTTTAAAATTACAGATTACTTAAACGATCTTTCTAAAAATGATTTTGGAGAGGTTCATAGTTGTGAGATTGAAGATGCAGATTTCTATGTTGGAAGTTACTCTATTGGAGATAGAACACGTGCATTTTTAAAAGTTCAAGATGGGTGTGATTATAAATGTACTTACTGTACGATTCCACTTGCAAGAGGAATTTCTAGAAGTGATACTTTGGAGAGTGTTTTAAAGAACGCTAAAGAAATCTCTGAGCAAGGAATAAAGGAAATTGTACTTACTGGAGTTAATATTGGTGACTACGGTAAAGGTGAGTTTGGGAACAAAAGGCATGAGCATACTTTTTATGAATTGGTAACTGCTTTAGATGAAGTGGAAGGAATAGAGAGACTCAGAATTTCTTCTATTGAACCGAATCTTCTTAAAAATGAAACGATAGATTTCGTTTCTAAAAGTAGAACGTTTGTTCCTCATTTTCATATTCCATTGCAAAGTGGAAGTAACCATATTCTCGGATTGATGAGAAGACGTTATAAAAAGGAATTATATGTAGACCGTGTAAGCCAAATTAAAGAGGTGATGCCGCATGCGTGTATTGGAGTGGATGTTATTGTAGGTTTCCCTGGGGAGACGGAAGAGCATTTTCTTGAGACTTATAATTTCTTAAATGAATTAGACATTTCATATTTACATGTATTTACTTATTCAGAAAGAGATAATACTGTAGCTGCTGAAATGGATGGTGTTGTTTCTAATAAAGTTCGTGCTAAGCGTAGTAAAATGCTGAGAGGATTATCTGTTAAGAAAAGAAGAGCTTTTTATGAAAATCAAATAGGAACAACAAGAACAGTTCTTTTTGAAAGTGAAAATAAAGAAGGATATATACACGGATTTACAGAGAATTATGTGAAAGTAAAAGCACCTTGGAATCCTGGTTTGGTAAATACGTTGCAAGAGATAACTCTTACTAAAATCGATGAAGATGGTATGGTG
The DNA here is from genome assembly GCF_021764745.1 of Joostella atrarenae. Classification (GTDB taxonomy): domain Bacteria; phylum Bacteroidota; class Bacteroidia; order Flavobacteriales; family Flavobacteriaceae; genus Galbibacter; species Galbibacter atrarenae. Next base: position 70,472 of record NZ_JAETXX010000006.1, read on the forward strand.
AGAATAGCATTTGCAGAAGAGCAAGTAGCTGTAAATTAATAAAAGAAGTCTTTCTTAAGGAGGTAGTTTAATCGCTGCCAATTAGAGCAGTTTCGAAATATTTGTATTATAAAATAAGATATTTCGATGCTGCTCGAAAAGACAGTAATTGTCGTTCTAGACAATTTTTTAAATTCTAATTCCTACTGGTAATAAATCTTTAAATTCTTTGTGTTTTCTAAGAAAACCAGCGATTTGGGGACTTGTAGGAACTACACTTAAATTTTTCTCTTCAATATGCTTCAAAACAGTTGTAATGAATGCATCCTTGAAGTCTGGATCTGTTACCTCTTCTGGGATAACAAGTTTTGTTAAGAAGATTTTTCGTTCTTGAGAAGCATACTCTATTTTAGCTAGCTTATCATCAATTTTTGTTTCAAATTGGCGCAAAAACTCATTGTCATTAATTACTACTTCATTCATTATTATGAGGTTTAAAAATCATTAATAATTAGTGCTCAGAATCCTATTTGCTATTACGAAACGTATATTTCGTAAAGTAAGTTCCATCGGATTCGATATAATTAATTTAAGGTCGGTAGTCTTATTGAAGGAGAATTATATACCTTTAGCAGCGCAAAGGTACGAAAAAAATAGCTAACCTTCTATTTTTCAATTATTAATATCGATGAAAGCAGAGTTAATACATGTTTATTTGATGCCAGGCATGGCCGCGAGTTCTTCAATCTTTGAAAATATTAAGTTGCCTGAAGATGTTTTTAAAATTCACTATTTAGAGTGGGAAGTTCCTAAGCCAAAAGAAACTTTGGAGGAATATGCTGAAAGAATGGCAAAGACCATTCCTTATGAATCGCCTGTATTAATAGGGGTTTCCTTTGGAGGGATTCTTGTGCAGGAAATGGCTAAATATATTTCAGCAAGAAAAATAATAATTATATCCAGCGTTAAAAGTAATAAGGAACTTCCTAAGCGAATGCTTCTTGCAAAGTATACGAAGCTTCATAAATTATTGCCTACAGGATTGGTTAGTAATATCGAATTGCTTGCTAAGTATGCATTTGGTGATGTTTCTAAAAAGAGGTTGCATTTGTATGAGAAATATCTTTCCGTTAGAGATAAGTTTTATATAGATTGGTCTATTGATAATATTGTAAATTGGCAGCAGTGCGATGCTCCATTAGAAGTGATTCATATTCATGGAGATAAAGACCCTGTTTTTCCTATCGGAAGAATAAAAAATGCTATTAATATTAAAGGTGGAACTCATATAATGATCATCAATAAATATAAGTGGTTTAATGAGAATTTACCTTTGCTAATCTTAGGAAAATAAAAAATCTAATTTTGTATATTTATAAAAAAAAGAGAAAATAATGAAACGTTTAAAAAATATAATCATTTTAGGAGGTGTAGTTGCTGTTTCTGCAGTTTTTATCAATGCAGTTCAAAGTACAAACACTGGGCAGACATATAGCAAAGAGGTGACAAAAGTTGTGGATAGCACGAGTTTTGTTAATGATTATAATGTATATGCATTAAAAATTCCTGATGGAATAAATTTTGCTGGTGAGCGCGCTCCTATCGAAGATCCAGACGTAAAAGAGAGAATGGATCGTGAGTTAATGGTGAATACTTATTGGCAGTCTAACGGTTTGTTGCTTATAAAGAGAGCCAATAAATACTTTCCGATTATAGAGCCGATTTTAAAAAAACACGGCGTTCCAGACGATTTAAAATATATTGCAGTTATAGAAAGTGGACTTACGCAGGCTGTTTCTCCAGCTGGAGCAACGGGATTCTGGCAGCTAATGAAGGGAACTGCACGTGAATATGGTTTAGAGGTAAATGATAATGTAGATGAGCGTTATCACATTGCGAAAGCTACGGAAGTTGCGTGTGAGTATCTTAAAAAAGCGAAAGCTAGATTTGGTAATTGGACAATGGCAGCCGCAGCATACAATGCAGGTCAGTTTGGAATGGCAAAACAGTTGGAGAGACAAGATGTAGAAGATTATTATGATGTTTTATTGGGGGAAGAAACTGGGCGTTATGTATTTAGAATTTTAGCAATTAAAGAAATATTATCACACCCTAAAGAGTACGGTTTTAACTTTGAAGAAGAAGATTTATATACAAATATTCCAGTAAATAAAGTGGAAGTAGATACTGTGGTTACAGATTTCCCTGCGTTTGCAAAGAAATTTGGAATCAATTATAAGATTTTAAAAGTTCATAATCCTTGGTTAAGAGATGCACACCTTAATAATGCATCAAGAAAGAAATACTTTATAGAAATCCCAAAGGATGGGTATTACCCAGCTGTTAACTAATGTGGTATTATATAAAGGAACATCTTTGGGAGTTTTTATTATTGCTGAATTATATCTTGGCGTTAATTGCTGCGGTAACAATTTTGTTAAAAAATATTAACCCCACAAAGACTCTTTCTTATTTAATAGCGCTTTTAGCCTTTCCTTTTGTAGGTCTTATAGTTTATTATTTTTTCGGACAAGATTATCGGAAGTTTAAAATATTCAAGAAAAAGAATGTTTTAAATCAGAAGAATATAAAAGATTGGGCACAACAGCTTATTTTAAATAAAGAAGAAGCTTACGATATAAGTGCGGATGCTTTACATGGAAATACTAAAATAATAGAGCTTGTAGATAGCGAAAAACGTTCACCGCTAACTGTTAATAATAAAGTAGAGATAATAATTAATGGAGAAGAGAAGTTTAAAAGGCTCTTTGAAGATATTAAAAAAGCTACGTCTAGTATTCATTTAGAATATTATATTATTAATGATGATGAAATTGGCGGGGAGTTGATTGATTTACTTTGCGAAAGAGCAAAGGATGGAATTCTGGTTAGAATTAACTACGATTCTGTTGCGAGTTCTTTTACGCAGAAATCAATCCGCTGTTTAAAGGAAAGTGGAGCAAAAATGTATCCTTTTATGCCTGTGTACTTCCCAAAGTTTGCTAGTAAAGTAAATTATAGGAATCATAGGAAAATAGCGGTTATAGATGGTAAAATTGGTTATGTTGGAGGTATTAATATAGCCGATGAATATGTAAATAAAGAGGGAAGACGCTATTGGAGAGATACACATTTAAGGATAGAGGGTCAGGCTGTTGGAATTCTTCAGTTTCATTTTTCTTTAGATTGGGACTTTGTTACGGATAACGATATCGAGATTGACGAAACTTGGTTTCCAGATACGGAGATTACTCATAAAACACCAATGCAGATCGCTGCAAGTGGTCCAGATACAGAATGGGCTAATATAATGGAAGCGATGTTTACGGCCATTAATTCCGCTAGTAGATATGTTTATATTACAACACCATATTTTATTCCTAATGATGAAATGACTTTAGCGATGTCTACTGCATCGAGAAGTGGTGTAGATGTTCGTTTGATAATTCCTAAGAGTTGTGATTCTTGGGCTGCAAAATATGCTACCTATTCTTATTTAGAGACTTTATTGAAGGCAGGAGTTAAGGTTTATTTATATGACAAAGGGAATATTCATGCTAAAACTATGATTGTAGATGATGTTTTTACTACGGTAGGAACTTCTAATATGGATTACCGTAGTTTTCATATAAATTTTGAAATAAACGCTCTGATTTATGATGAAAAGATAACGAAAGAGTTGTTGGAGATTTTTATAGATGACCTTCAGTATAGCGAACAAGTAGATGCAGAGAGGTGGATGGATCGTGGACTTTCACAGCGATTAAAAGAATCTTTCTGTAGATTATGGGCTCCTTTATTATAAAAGGTATGGGTCGAAAAAAAAACCTAGAAAAGAGCTTTTTTAAAAAAGCTCTTTTCTAGGTTTTTTTGTTTAAGTCGTTAATATAGAAGAAGTAATATTTTCTGCTGAAAAGAATTAGATTTTCTTCATTTGCTGTTGCATCATTTTAATTTGATCTTTCAGCATATTTTGTTTGTCGAGTTTTTTCGCTTCATTTAAAAGCATTGTAGCCTCTCTTTTTCTACGTTTTTGCATTGCAATACCAGCAAGACTTAATTTTGCCATTGCCAAATCATAATCCATACTCAATCCTAATTTTATAGCTTTTTTGAAGTATTTTTCAGCAGCAGTAAGATTAGTTTGAGAAGATATAATCCCTTTTAGGTAATTATAATACCCTTGTTGTTTTGTAATTAATGCAGTTTCTGGGTTCTTAATTTTGTTAAGCCATTTTTCAGTTCCTGCCATATCTTGCTTTCTCATTCTTAAAAAAGCAAGCAAAATCATCTCGTTTCTAAAGTAAAGGAAGATAAAAATAAGTGAAAGTAGAATTAAAAAAATCCCATTACCTATTTGGCCTTCAATGAATTGATAAATCGCGTAAGCAATGATTAACGCTGCAATAACTAATTTTATATTTTTGTTGAACATATTGGGTATTTTCAATTGAAGTGCAAAGGTAAGAAAATAAATAAAAATATTTTTAAAAAGGTATTTGTAAAAGTAAAAAGTCTTTGTATATTTGCGCCGCGCTTTTGTGAAGTATATTGCAAGCCGAAAGAGATAGAATTACCAAAGAGATAAAGATATTACAATGAGTAAAAGAACATTTCAACCCTCGAAGAGAAAAAGAAGAAATAAGCACGGTTTCAGAGAAAGAATGGCCTCTGTTAACGGTAGAAAGGTGCTTGCTAGCAGAAGAGCAAAAGGTAGAAAAAAGATATCAGTTTCTTCAGAACCTAGACACAAGAAATAATGGTCTATTTTGATTATTAAAATATAAGGTGTTACTTTTATGAGTAACGCCTTTTTTTATACCCAACAACATCTTATATTTATACAATACGTTATTAAAAAATGCCAAAAAGAGAAAACTTAAAGAGTATATTGTTAATAGGTTCAGGTCCTATTATTATCGGGCAAGCATGTGAATTCGATTATTCTGGTTCGCAAGCATTACGATCACTAAGAGAAGATGGAATAGAAACTATTCTGATTAATAGCAATCCAGCTACAATCATGACAGATCCATCAATGGCAGACCATGTCTACTTAAAGCCATTAACTACAAAATCTATTATTGAAATCCTTAAAAAGCATCCAAATATTGATGCAGTTTTACCTACAATGGGAGGACAAACTGCACTTAATCTTTGTATTGAAGCTGATGAAAAAGGAATTTGGGAAGATTTTGGAGTAGAGATTATTGGAGTTGATATCGACGCTATTAACATTACGGAAGATAGAGAGCAGTTTCGTGAATTGATGCTTAAAATAGGTATTCCAATGGCGCCACAAGCTACCGCTACATCTTTCCTAAAAGGAAAAGAAATAGCGCAAGAGTTTGGATTTCCATTGGTAATTAGAGCATCTTATACTTTAGGAGGAGCTGGAGCATCTATTGTTCATAAACCTGAAGATTTTGACGAAATGTTGAGTCGCGGTCTTGAAATCTCTCCTATACATGAGGTGATGATTGATAAGGCTCTGATGGGATGGAAAGAATACGAGCTAGAATTACTTCGAGATGATAATGATAATGTTGTTATTATCTGTACAATCGAGAATATGGACCCAATGGGGATTCATACAGGAGATTCTATAACTGTTGCACCAGCAATGACACTTTCTGATAGAACGTTCCAAAGAATGCGTGATATGGCTATCCATATGATGCGTAGTATTGGAGATTTTGCAGGAGGATGTAATGTACAGTTTGCAGTAAGTCCAGACGATAAAGAAGATATTATAGCGATAGAAATTAACCCACGTGTATCTAGATCTTCTGCATTAGCTTCTAAAGCTACAGGATATCCTATCGCAAAAATAGCTAGTAAATTAGCTATTGGGTATAACTTAGACGAACTTAGTAACCATATTACAAAATCTACTTCTGCTTTATTCGAGCCTAGTTTAGATTATGTGATTGTAAAAATACCTCGTTGGAACTTCGATAAATTTGAAGGATCAGACAGAGAATTAGGGTTACAAATGAAAAGTGTTGGTGAGGTAATGGGAATTGGACGTTCTTTCCAAGAGGCATTACATAAAGCAACACAGTCTCTAGAGATCAAAAGAAATGGTCTTGGAGCAGATGGAAAAGGATATAAAGATTACGACCAAATAATAGATAAATTAACGCATGCTAGTTGGGATCGTGTTTTTGTAATTTATGATGCCATCCAAATGGGAATTCCATTGAGTCGCATTCATGAGATTACTAAAATCGACATGTGGTTCTTAAAACAGTATGAAGAGTTATCATTCTTAGAAAAAGAGATTTCTACATTCAAAATAGAAACTATTTCTAAAAGCCTATTGCTAGAAGCAAAACAAAAAGGTTTTGCAGATAGACAAATAGCACATATGCTTGGATGTTGGGAAAGTGAAGTTCATACGAAGCGTGATGAAATGAATATTAATAGAATCTACAAATTAGTAGATACTTGTGCTGCTGAATTTAAAGCACAAACGCCATATTATTATTCAACTTTCGAAGATGTTATCGAAACAGCAGACGGAAAAGTATATTCTGAGAATGAAAGTGTTGTAACTGATAAAAAGAAAATTATAGTTCTTGGTTCTGGACCAAATAGAATTGGACAAGGAATTGAGTTCGATTACTGCTGTGTACACGGAGTTTTAGCTTCTGCAGAGTGTGGTTATGAAACGATCATGATTAACTGTAATCCGGAAACTGTTTCTACAGATTTTGATACAGCAGATAAATTATACTTCGAGCCTGTTTTCTGGGAGCATATCTACGATATTATCCGTCATGAGAAGCCAGAAGGTGTAATTGTTCAGCTTGGAGGGCAAACGGCGCTTAAATTAGCTGAAAAGCTTGATAAGTACGGAATCAAGATTATAGGAACTAGTTACGACTCTTTAGATCTTGCAGAAGATCGTGGTAGCTTCTCTACTTTATTAAAAGAAAACGATATTCCTTACCCAGAATTTGGAGTAGCAGAAACAGCAGATGAAGCTCTTGCTTTAGCAGATAAGCTTAACTTCCCAATTTTGGTGAGACCTTCTTACGTATTAGGAGGACAAGGAATGAAGATTGTTATCAATAAAAAAGAGCTAGAAGAACACGTAGTAGATCTTTTAAGAAAGATTCCTAATAATAAACTTCTTTTAGATAATTATTTAGATGGAGCTATCGAAGCAGAGGCAGATGCAATTTGCGACGGAGAAGATGTCTACATAATAGGTATAATGGAACATATTGAGCCTTGTGGTATTCACTCAGGAGATTCTAATGCTACTTTACCACCGTTTAACTTAGGGGATTTAGTACTTGAGCAAATTAAAGATCATACTAAAAAGATTGCCTTAGCACTAAATACAGTAGGTTTAATTAACATACAGTTTGCTATAAAAGATGATAAGGTTTATATAATTGAAGCCAATCCTAGAGCTTCTAGAACAGTGCCTTTCATTGCAAAAGCTTACAAAGAGCCGTACGTAAATTACGCTACAAAAGTGATGCTAGGAGCGAAGAAAGTAAAAGATTTTAACTTCAATCCGCAACTAGAAGGATATGCAATTAAGCAACCTGTTTTCTCTTTTAATAAGTTCCCTAATGTAGATAAGAAATTAGGACCTGAAATGAAGAGTACAGGGGAGAGTATATTGTTTATCGATAGCTTGAAAGACGATGCTTTTTACGATCTATATCAACGTAGAAAAATGTATTTGAGTAAATAATTCAGATATTATATCATACAAAAAAGGCTGTTGAAATCTCTCAACAGCCTTTTTTATGTTGTAATTTTATTATGAACAATAGGTAATAAGGAGTGAAGTTATAATAGCAATTCCGAAGCTTAAAAGCGTTCCTATTAAGATGTATTCTGTTAACTTTCTATCTTTTGCTTCTGTAAGATCACTAAATCTAAAAATTGATTTAGCTGCAATTAAAAAACCAACTCCTTCCCAATGGTTGGTAAGAATAAACGTGAAAACTAATAGGCGTTCCAGCATTCCGATATATTTCCCTGCATTTTCTAAAGAATCTCCCTTGTCCATTTCTGTTTTAGGGGTATAAATAGATATGATTGTTTTTATTAAAATGGATGCAGGCTGTGTTAAAAAGATGATTCCTGTTCCTATTAATAGTGTTTTCTGATTTATAATGTCTGTAATTATTATTTCTGATGGACTACATATAATACAAATAATAGCAATTACAATAATGTGTAAAAGCTGGTCTATAAAGAATAATAATCTTCTGTTTTCTTTTGTCTGAAGTATGAGTTTAGCAGCATCGATACAAAAATGTGTGATTCCTATAATAAGAGGGATATACCATAGTTGAAGATCCCATATAAATAGATATGACAGTAAAACATGAATAAATGTATGAAGGTATAGCTTGGGTGATTTTAATTTTTGATCCTCCTTTTCAGCAACCCATTTTTTAGATTGAAAAGTAAAATCTCCCAATAAATGTGCTAAGAATAGCTTTAAGAATAACACCATATCTCTATTTTTTTATAACATGCTTATTTTATGTCGGTACATTAAATCGAGCTCCATAATTTCATCAAAAGAAGCTCTTTTTATACGCTCACTAACAGCACTTTGTTTAATTCCTATTAAATCCCCTAACTCTTCCTGTGACAAACCGGGATTTTCTATAGCGGTTTTTATAATCTCCGCAGAGTTTGTTGTCCAGTTATCCATTGCTATTAATGCGAGCTTAAAGTAAAGATTGAGTTCTTTATTTATGGTTTCACTAGCAGTCATAATAGCGAGATTTATTTTTTGTTGCTTTAATTTCTCAAATTGTAGTCCCGAATTTACAAAAGCACTCCCATTAGATTCAGAAATTGATTTACCTTCATAGGTTTTCTCTCCAATCCCAATTGAAATCCGAACATCAATCCCTTTTATACTTCTCATAGTAGACTTTATTAAAACAGCCATTAAAAAAGTGCTATATATGTCTTCTATTTCTACTTGAAAACTATCACCTCTATATACCTCCCAAGAAGTATCAGAAGTAGTAATCTTACTGAAAACCTCTTTTAAAGGGGTTAACCATTTCTCAGGGTCTTTGCTTCCTCTTGAATTTATAATATCTCCTGTTAAAACACCTGTCATAATCTTTTGGTTAAAGTAGGATGTAAAAAATCGTTCATAGTTTAAACTATTGTTTTAAACGTCAATAATTCACAATAACGGGTAATTAGTCAATAATAATTAATATTGGTTTTTAACCCAATAATGACAAATATCGGTTTTTTAATCAATAATTACAAATATTCTTTTAGGAGTAGGAGTTTTTAGATATCAATCTTTACATTGTAGCCTTCCAATTCATGGATAAGCTCATTAACAGTATAATCAAGTTCATTAGCATAATCATGACGCTCTTTGCGGAGTTGATTTCTTTTTACACTTTTAAAGAAACGTTTTAAATCCTTTTCAGACTCTAAAATTAAACCAGGAACTTTGACACTATTTCCTTCATCATCTTTAGCTACCATTGTAAAATATGAAGAATTACAATGTTTAACGGTTCCATTTTGAATGTTTTCTGCTTCCACACGAATTCCAACTACGATAGAAGTATTCCCCACAAAGTTTACAGAAGCTTTCATGGTTACGAGCTCTCCAATCTCTATTGGTTTTAAGAAATCTACGGTATCTACAGAGGCGGTAACACAATAGGAACCACTGTATTTAGAAGCGCAAGCAAATGCTATTTGATCTAAAAGAGATAATATAAAACCTCCATGTATTTTCCCACTAAAGTTTGAGTGGGAGGGAAGCATTAATTCCGAAATTTCTAATCTAGAATCGCTTACAGGTTTAAATTTTGGAGTCATGTATAAATTGGTGTTTTAATTAAAGATATGGATGTGAAATTATAATAATTTATTTTGGTTGGTTCCTGGTAGTTCTTCAATATCGTCGTCGTCAGAAGCACGATTAAGCCATTTTTGGTCTATTTGTTTGCTTGCTTTGGCGCCTAATTTTTTTAATTTTTCTACACGTCCTAATAAGTTTCCTTTACCAGTAAGTTTGGTCATAGAACTGCTGTAGGTATTCTGAACTGTTTGTAATTGTTTACCTACCTTTTCAAGATCGTCTAGAAGGTTTTTAAACTGATCGTATAGACGTCCCGCTTGAATGGCAATTTCCATGGCATTTTTATGCTGCTTGTCGTTCTGCCACATACTATCAATAGTGCGTAATGTAGCTAAAAGTGTAGAAGGCGTAACAATAATAATATTTCTCTCAAAGGCAATATTATAAAGCTGTGGTTCCTGTTGTGATGCTATAGCAAACGCAGGCTCCATTGGAATAAAAAGTAAAACGAAATCAGGACTTTCAATTTTATACAAATCATGATAATTCTTTGCACTCAATTGATCCACGTGTTTTTTAATAGAATTTACGTGCTCTTTCAATAACGCAGGCTTTAGCTCATCATCCTCTTCATTTACATAACGTTCATAAGCTATTAAAGAAACCTTCGAATCGACAATCATTTTCTTATTGTCAGGCAAATGGATAATTACATCTGGAAGTACTCGTTTTCCTTCATCCGTAGTAAAACTATTTTGAACAGTATATTCACTTCCTTTTTCTAATCCAGATTTTTCTAATACCCTTTCTAAGACTAATTCACCCCAATTACCTTGCATTTTAGTGTCTCCCTTTAATGCTTTTGTTAAGTTGGAAGCCTCTTTTGTTATTTGCTGATTGAGTTCTTTAAGGTTTACTAATTGTTGTTGTAAGGCAGAATGACGAGTAATACTTTCTTTATTACTATCTTCAACTCGCTTCTCAAAATGCTGTATTTTTTCTTGTAATGGGTCTAGAATGTTTTTAATATTTACTTTGTTCTGAAGCGTAAATTTTTCTGATTTTTCTTCTAAAATTTTATTGGCAAGAAGCTGGAAGTCTTTAGTAAAACGTTCTTGAAGTTTTTCTACTTCTTCTTTTTGTTCTTTGTTTTTTTCTAATAGATTGTCAAAATCTACTTCCTTTCTAGAAAATTGAATCGCCAAAGAATCTTTTTCTTGTCTGATGGCTTCTTTAGCTGAAATTTCTTTTTCTATAGTATTGTTAAGTTGAGCGATTTGTTGAAGCAGTTGATTTTCTCGTTCTTCAAAAGCACCTTGATTGTTATTACTTTTTAATTTCTGAATATAGATCCCGATAAAGATTCCGAAAGCAGCAAAAATAAATGCGACAATTATTAAAAGAAGATTTTCAGTCATTATATGTATTTTCGTTGAAACTTTAAGTTTTTAATTAAGACGTAAAGATAAAAGATTAGCATTAATTAAATGCTTTCCATATTAATAATTGACAATTCATTGTAAAGTAGTATTTTAAATAAAAATAAAGAAACCTATGCCGCTCCAGCGCTTGTTATATACACTAAAGTACTTCATAATATTTTTTTCTGTTTGCCAAATATTTGGACAACGGAGACCTCCCATTCATAACTTTAACATTCACGATTATCAAGCAGGAATTCAGAATTGGGGAATCGCCTATGGAGATAAAAATGTATTTGTTGCCAATAACGAAGGACTGCTTGAGTTTGATGGAAACACCTGGAGGTTTTATGAGTTGCCTAATAAAACAATTGTTCGTTCTGTAGCTTATTTTGATGGAAGAGTATACACGGGTTCTTATGAAGAGTTTGGTTATTGGGAGAAAACAAAGACTGGAGATTATAACTATGTGAGTCTTAGTGAGCGTATTTCAGGGAAAAATATTGAAACAGAGTCTATTTGGAGTATTTATAAGCTTAAAGAAGCTATTATTTTTAAGTCTTTCAGCGGCATCTTTGTATATGAAAATGGAAGGATAAAAACGATCAAAGCGGGAACTACAATTTTAGGAGGTAATGTGGTTAATGATGAGTTTTTTGTCTTCGGAAGAGAAAAAGGAATTTATAAACTTAAAGATGATAAGCTACTTCTGGAGTCAGAAACAGCACTTTTAAAAGACTTCAAAGTACAATCTATCGCTCCTTTTGAGGAAGGTAAAGTAATGATAGGAACTTCTTTAAATGGTTGTTTTATATGGGAAAATGACAGGATAACGCCATGGAAACATCCATTTAATGAGCTGATGAAAGAAAATCAGCTAAACAAAATTAGTATAGAAAAAGATTATATTTTTCTAGGAACCATAAAAAATGGGGTTTACGTATACAACCGTAAAAACAATCAATTTTATAACTTAAATGTTCGGAACGGACTTCAGAATAATACAGTTTTAGGAATTTTATTTAACGAGAGAGGAACATTGTGGCTTTCTTTAGATAATGGTATTTCTGCGGTGCCTATAGATTTTGATGGGTACTATTTAAATCCTTCTCAACAAGATATTGGAGGAGTCTACGATATGGTTTCCTATAATAATAAAACATATATAGCTACAAATACTGGAGTGTATGTAGGAAATCAAGATGGAATAAAATTTATAGAAGGTTCTCAAGGGCATATTTGGAACCTTAGTTTGGTTGACGATGTAATTATCTGTGGGCATAATCTTGGAACTTATGAGATAAAAAATGATAAATGGACAAGTATATCTAATCAGAATGGTGGTTATGTATTTAAAGAGCTGGAGGGAGTTCCAGATACGTATTTGCAAGGGAATTATTCTGGACTTACTTTATATAAGAAAAACGGAAACGGTTGGGATGTAAAGGATGTAGAAGGAATAGATTTTCCAGTTAAAAATTTAGTTTTCGAAAAAGACCATATCGCATGGGCTGCACATACCTATAAGGGAGTGTATAGAATTCATTTTTCAGAAGATTATTCTAAAGTAATAAGGGTAGAGGAGCAGTATAATAAATATTTCCAGAACAGTTATTTGATCAAGTTGTTTAATATAGAAGGTCAGATTTCATTCTATAATGAAGGGAAATGGTTTATGTTTAATCCTTTAGAAAGTAAAATTGTAGATTTTGAATCGCTAAATACTATTTTAGGAAAAGATAGTGATGCATACCCAATTACCGATGAAGGGGTGAATCCTATTCTTTTTAAGAAGTCAGATGGGACTTTATTTATTAGAGAGCAATTAAATAATGCGGAAACTCAATTTTACTTACCAACACGATACTATCAAAATCGATTATTAAAAAATGACGAGCGCGCAATTGTTGTAAACGATTCTATTATTCAGATAGCGCTCTATAATGATATTTTAGCTGTTAATACAAATAGAATTAGTAGTCAGAAAGAACCTGAAGCTCCTTCTATTCATAGGATTTTGAAAAATGGTACACCTTTAACTTTAGATAGCTTACCTACGTTTAAACAACGGGATACTATTGTTATAGAGACCTCGCTACCTTTTCTATCTAATAGTACAATTGTTTATTCACTTCCTAATGTAATGGATTCTGAATATAGAGAAGCTAAAGATGGAAAGATCGTAATTACTAATTTGCCTTATGGGGAAACGACTGTAGATATACGAACAAAAGTGAAATCTAAAATTTCAGATACAGGTGTAAAACTAGCAATTGAAACACAAAAGCCATGGTATTTAGGTGTTTGGGGAATACTATTAGCAATTTTGATATTCTTGATTATAGGTCTAGTGGTGCTTACAATTAATAAGTATATGCTCATCCGACATAAAAAGTATTTAGAGGATCAATTTGAGCACCAAAAGGAGTTGAACCGAAAAGAGGAAGCATTAATACATGAGAAGAAACTCAATGAGCTTCAAAAATTACAGCATGAAAAAGAGCTTAAAGGTAAAACCAAAGAGTTGGCAAATACAGCTCTAGAAATGACAAAAAAGAATGAGATACTTTCAGATTTAAGGGAAGAATTGGTTTATTTTAAATCTGAAATAATTGATAAGTTACGCTTTAATAAGCTTTTAAAGAAAATAGATCGAAATATTAATAATGCAAACGACTGGGAGATTTTTGAGTCTAACTTTAATCAAATACACGATTCATTTTTTAAGAATCTAATAAAACTGCACCCAGAGAAATTAACTTCAAAAGATCTAAAATTATGTGCCTACCTCAAGATGAATCTATCAAGTAAAGAGATAGCTCCATTAATGAGTATTTCGGTAAGGGGAGTTGAAATTCATAGATACCGACTTCGTAAGAAACTCAACCTTTCTTCAGAACAAAACCTTAACGAATATCTAATGAATATCTAATTCCTAATTTTAATAGTTAATATTAAGTACTACACTTTGTTTTGAAAAGGAGCTTTAATTAGCTCTTATTACGTAACCTATTTTTAAATTAAATTCTTACACGTATTTAAGGGCGATTTATTGCAATTTATTCAGTTAAAAACAGGAGATATGTGAGCTTTAGGTAATAAATTTTAACAATTATAGTAATGTTAAACTCACAAAAATTTAAGTTTTAATCGAAAATTCATTATTTTTTAGTGTCTCAAATTGAGAATTAGGCAACAATAAATTACATCATTACTACATCAAAATACTGTTTTTAATACTTCATTGTATGTTTTAACACCTACTTATCTCTTTAAATACAGGGGATACAAACAATTCGAGTTAATGATGTATTTAAGGTGAGGTGATTTACAACTACATCGTTGTAGTTTATAATAATTTTAAGAAGCTAACTTTAATATTTAAGAATAATGAAAAATTATTTATTGACATTTATATTGTTATGCTGTTTTTCTGGGTTCGCCCAACAGCAAACAATAACTGGTGTTGTAACGGATGATCAAAACTTACCGTTACCAGGAGCATCAGTTTTAGTAAAAGGGACAACAAACGGAACCCAAACAGATTTTGATGGTAACTATACATTAGATGCTTCGAGTGGGGAAACCCTCGTTTTCTCATACGTAGGTATGGATTCTAAGGAAGTTGTAGTAGGAAGTTCATCAACCATTAATACAACTTTAGTAGTATCTACAAATCAACTCGACGAGGTAGTTGTTGTGGGTTATGGTACGCAAAAGAGATCAGATCTAACAGGTGCTATTGTTTCAGCAAAGTCTGAAGATATTGCTGAACAGCCTGCTTTAAATGCAATGCAGTCCTTACAAGGAAAAGTATCAGGGGTTAATATTATTAATAGTGATGCACCTGGAACTGATCCTAAAGTAGTAATTAGAGGAGTAGGTACTGCTTCTGCTGGTAGTTCTCCTTTATATGTAGTGGATGGAATTACCGTAAGTAATATTCAGAATATTAGTCCTAGTGATATCGAAAGTGTAGATATTATGAAGGATGCTTCTTCTGCGGCAATTTATGGTAGTGATGCTGCGAATGGTGTGATTATCATCACTACTAAAAAGGGTAAGTCTGGAAAAGCTAGAATTAAAGTAGAATCATTTTACGGTGCAAAATCAGTTTTAAACCCTGTTAAAATGGCTAATGGAGAGCAGTATGCCACTTATTTTAATGAGAAACAGAGCTCAATAGGTGGAGGGTATCAATTACTAACTAATCAAAAATATGATACAGATTGGTATGATGAGCTAATTGGAACTGCTTTTTCAAATAATAATAGTGTTTCTGTTTCTGGAGGATCTGATGTAGCAGATTACTTTTTTAGTGTAAATAATTACAATGAGGACGGATTATTAAAAGATCAGAAATACAATAGGACAACTGTAAGAACAAATAATACTTTTAAGTTATTTGATGGAAGGTTAAGATTAAGTCCTAATTTAAATTTATCCTTTACTAACGAAAATCCAAAAGGATCAAGTCCTTTTAATGATGCTTACAGACAGTCACCTTTGGTTCCAGTTTATTATGAGTCAGGACAATTTGGACAAAGCTATGTAAATCAAACAACAGGAGAGGTTACATATATAGCTGCTCCAGGAGAGTCTATTGGGAGTCTAAATTCTATTGGAAATCCTGTTGCGAATGAGTATTTTGATAATCAAAAAATTCAAACAACTAATATTCAAGGGATATTCAATGCAGAGTTTGATATTACAGATTGGCTGAAAGTAAGTTCACGTTTTGGAGCTACAAAATACTATTATACCAAGAGAGTTTTTAATGATACAAAAGGAAGATGGCTTGCAGCAAACCCAAATAGAACGTCTGAACAATTTGATCAGTTAAAAGAAGATAATCCAACTTCTTTGGAATATGCAAATAATGATATCTCTTATGAAGATTTAGAGCAATTCCGTTACAATTGGGATAGTTTTTTGACTTTTGATAAAACTTTTGATAAGCATAGTGTAAATATTCTTTTAGGGTTAACAAAAGACTTAAGAAATGATAATTCTAGAATGTATGTTAAGGGCTATGATGTGCCAGACCAAGAGCAGTATTGGAATGTAGATTTAGCTTCTTCTCAATATGCGAAAATTGCAGAACAGAATTTATCTAATATCAGAACAAAGCTTTCTTATTTTGCAAGACTTCAGTATAATTATGATAATAAATATTTTCTTACTGCAAACTTTAGAAGAGATGGTGATAGCTACTTTAAAGAAAATAAAGAATATTGGGGGAATTTTCCATCAGTAAGTGCTGGTTGGGTAATTTCTCGTGAAGAATTTATGAGTGATTCTTGGATTGATTTTCTTAAGTTACGTGGAGGTTATGGTAAACTAGGAAATGCAAATGTGCCACAATTAAATACGAGTACAATCTCTACAAGTACAGGAAGTAGTAGTAACAACTATGTGTTTGGACCTAATCAAGACTTAATTTTTGGTTCTAGTTTTGGAACTCCAGTGACTGAGCTTACTTGGGAGAAAACGAATGAAATTTTTGCAGGGATGGATATCAGTATATTTAATAGTCGTTTAACTGCAAATTTTGATTACTACGATAGAACTACAGAGAATGCAATAATGAATGTAAAACCGTTATTAAATTCAGCTTATCAACAATCTTATTATGACCACGGAGGGAAAGTGAAAAATGAAGGTTTTGAAATTGCTCTAACATGGAAAGATGATGTTTCTGAAGATTTCTCTTATAGTATCGGTGTAAATTATGGATATAATAATAACACTTTAGAGAATGTAAAACCAGCATATGATGGTAATACTGGAGGAAGTTTGTCAAATGGACAGATAACTAAGCGATTAGAGGAAGGCCAGCCACTGTATGCTTGGTGGATGTATGAAGCAGAAGGTGTGTGGCAAACTCAAGAAGAGATAGATAATACCACAGCTTATCCAAGTACTCCTAAGCCAGGATACTTAAAATATAAAGATCAAAATGAAGATGGTGTAATTGATGACAGAGATAAGAAATTCTTCGGATCTTATTTACCGTCTTTTAATTATGGAATTAACTTAGGTTTGAATTATAAGAGATTTGATTTTAATTTAGATGCTTTTGGAGTAGGCGGAAACAAAGTGTATAATGGGTTAAAAGGGGTAAGAATAGATGGAGGAGAGAATGTTACTCAAGACGTATTTAATGAGAGATGGACAGGAGAAGGATCTACAAATGTAAACCCAGGTGCAGATAGAGATGCTTTAGCTTCTAGTTATTATCTTGAAGATGGAGATTATTTAAGGATTAATAATATATCTGTGGGATACACTATTCCAGAAGATGTATTGAAAGCTTTTACCAAAATAAGAATTTATGCGACCGCTCAGAATCCATTTCTTTTTACTGATTACAGCGGCTTTACTCCAGAACTATTATCCTCAGGATCTCCAAATGGGACTGCAGGTATAGAGCTTTCAGCATATCCTAATGTAAAAACATTCTTATTAGGTGTTAATATTGAATTATAAAAATATAAAAGCAATTATTATGAAAATAAAATTAAATAAATGGCTTTATCTTCTTGTAGCAACTGCTTTTTTAGCAGCTTGTAGTGAAGATTATTTAGATGTAGATTCTAGAGAGGATATTTCTTTAGAAGATTCTGGGGTTACTTTGAAAGCAGAGAATTTTGTTACTGCTACTTATGGTATGTTAACAGAGTGGCCTTATGCCTTTTCTTATCTAGGGGTTACAGAAATAATTTCTGATAATGCAGATAAAGGGGGAAGACCAACGGATAGCGGTGCAGATAAAGACGTACTTGATGAGTTACAACACAATTCTTCATCTCCTTCTATTAGAGCTATGTGGGAGCACTGGTATAAGTCAATAGGTAGAGCAACTTCTGCAATAGAGTTTATAGAAGACTCTGAAGCTACAGATAATGAATTAAATACAAGATTGTTAGGTGAGGCAAAGTTCTTAAGAGCTTTAAATTATTTTTGGTTAGTGCGTTCTTTTGGAGATGTTACTATTCAAGGAATTACAGATCCTATCAGTAGAGCGCCTAAGGATGATGTTTATGCATACATAGAACAAGACTTACTTGACGCTATCGAACATTTACCTGTTAAAAGTGGTTATGCGAGCAAAGATCTTGGAAGAGCAACAAAAGGAGCTGCACAAGCATTATTGGCAAAAGTATATTTATACGAAGAAAAGTGGCAGCTTGCTTATGATTATTCAAATGAAGTAATAAATTCAGGGGAATATAGCTTAGAGCCAAATTATGAGGATTTATGGCGTGTGTATGCCGAAAATGGTGTAGAATCTATATTTGAAGTTCAAGCTAGAGGGGAATCGATAGCACATGGAGTTCAACAATACTCTCAAACTCAAGGCGCCAATGGAGGTAGCAATGGTTGGGGTTGGGGATTTAATAGTCCTTCTCAAAATTTAGTTGATGCTTATGATGCAGAAAACGATGAGATAAGAAAGAATGCTACAATAATTTTTGCTGGTGAAACATTATGGGACGGTAGAGAAGTGAGTGCTTCATCTCAGAATCCTAGATATAATGAAAAAGCATATTCTAGCGCCAATGCTGGCTCTAGTGATGGGGATAAAAATGTAAGGATCCTACGTTTTGCTGAAGTTTACTTGTTAAAAGCAGAAGCAGCAAACGAATTAGGGAAATCTTCAGAAGCATTAACTTCATTGAATATGGTTAGAGCTCGAGTAGAGCTAGATAACGTAACAGTTACAGACCAGGCTTCATTACGTCAAAAAATATGGAATGAAAGAAGGCTGGAATTGGCTTTTGAACATGATCGTTGGTTTGATTTAATAAGAATAGGAGAAGCAAAAGAAGCAATGGCAGCAGATGGTAAAACATTTGTAGAAGGGAAACATGAGTTATTTCCTATTCCAAATGATCAATTAATTCAAACTCCAGAGATGACTCAAAATCCAGGATATTAATAAAAAACAATAAACCCTCATGCGATTAATATTAGCATTTTTAGCTGTCACATTCACTTTGGTAGGATGTGACAGTTCAAAAAAAACAGATAAAAAAGAAGCTTCAGAAGTTACTAATACGGAAACTTCAACTTTTACACCGTCAGCCTCAGATAAGGAGTTGATGGACAAAATTCAGAAGCAAACCTTCGAATATTTTTGGGATGGAGCTCAGCCTAACTCTGGGTTAGCGGCAGAACGTATTCATCTAGATGATATTTATCCTTCAAACGATAAACATATTGTTACAACTGGAGGAAGTGGTTTTGGAGTAATGGCTATTTTAGTTGGTGTAGAGAGGGGTTACATTACAAAACAACAAGCCTTAACGCGCTATATTAAGATTGTCGATTTCCTTAAAAAGGCAGACCGTTTCCATGGGGCATGGCCGCATTGGATGGATGATAATACAGGAAAAGTAAAGCCATTTAGTAAGTATGACGATGGTGGAGATTTGGTTGAAACGGCATTTTTAATTCAAGGGCTTTTAACTGTTGCTGAATATTATAAAGCTGATTCTACTGAAGAATCAAAACAATTAGTTGCAGATATTCAAAAACTATATGAAGATGTAGAATGGGATTGGTATACTAAGGGAGAAGATGTTTTATACTGGCATTGGTCGCCAAACAACGGTTGGAAAATGAACTTTGCAGTTTCGGGGTATAACGAATGTCTTATTATGTATATTCTGGCTGCTGCATCTCCAACACATCCTATTTCTAAAGAAGTTTACGAAAAAGGATGGGCAAAGAGTGGTGCTATTGCAACAGATACTACATATTATGATTTAAAAACAGTATTAAAGCATAATAGTGATACGGTAGGTCCTTTATTTTGGGCTCATTATTCATATTTAGGATTGAATCCAAAAGGATTAAAAGATCAATATGGAGATTATTGGGAACTAAATAAAAACCATGCGCTTATAAACTATAAATACTGTGTGGACAACCCTCAAGGGTATAAAGGTTACGGAGAAAATTGTTGGGGATTAACCGCTAGTTATTCTGTAAACGGATATGCCGGACACCATCCTGGAAAAAGTGATTTGGGAGTAATTTCTCCTACAGCTGCACTTTCTTCTATGCCTTACACTCCAAAAGAGAGTATGCAGTTTTTAAGATTCATGTATAAGGAGCAAGATTCTTTAATTGGAAAATATGGACCCTATGATGCCTTTAGTATTGAGGAGGATTGGTTTGTACCAAGATATCTAGCAATCGATCAAGGGCCAATTCCTGTTATGATTGAAAATTATAGAACTGGATTGTTTTGGAAATTATTTATGAAGAATGGAGATGTTCAAAACGGACTAAATAAATTAGGATTTACATATGAAAAATAACAGCAAATTAGTTTTATTAGTATTGCTTTTCTTGCCAATGCTAATAATAGCACAAAATGAACTTTATCAAAAAGATAATTTTGTTGTAGGTAAGGATACCTTGAAGTATAGAATCTTATTACCAAAGAATTTTTCAAATCAAAAGGAATATCCATTGGTACTTTTCTTGCATGGTGCAGGAGAACGAGGAAATGATAATGTAAGTCAGCTTACACATGGGAGCTCTTTATTTACAAAAAAGGAAAATATGGAAGACTATCCTGCCATTGTAATTTTTCCGCAATGTTCAAAAGATGATTACTGGTCGAATGCTGACGTAGATCGCTCTGGTAGTGATGGTGTGAAATTGGTTTTTCATGATGATAAAAAGCCAACGAAATCTTTAGATCTAACAATGAGTTTACTAAATCAATTTTTAAGTAAATCTTTTGTGAAGAAAGATCAAGTCTATATTGTAGGGCTTTCGATGGGTGGAATGGGAACTTTTGAATTGCTTTCTAGAAAGCCAACAACTTTTGCTGCTGGAATTCCAATTTGTGGAGGAGGTAGTACAGAAGCCGTAAGCAAATATGTAAACACACCGCTTTGGGTATTTCATGGCGCGCAAGATAATGTGGTAAACCCAATGAACTCTATTAAAATGGTAGAAGCGCTTTTAAATGAAGGTGGTCATCCTAGATTCACCCTTTATGATGATGCTAATCATAATAGTTGGGATCCAGCTTTTAGTGAGCCTGATTTTTTATCGTGGTTGTTTTCTCATGAGCGCAATCAATAGTTTATAATGTAGAGTTTGAGTAAGATGTTTGTTTGAAAAATAAACTCAAAAATAAAAATAGTCCCTTGTTTGGGATCAAAAAATGTTAGAATGAAAATAGTAAAAGCCTTAATATTAGTTTTTATACTTGGTGCCACAACAACTGTAATGGCACAAAATAAAGATAGAATTCCAGAAGTAGAATCTCTATTGGATAAAATGACTATTGATGAAAAAATTGGTCAATTAAACTTATTAACTCCTGGTGGCGGTGTAGCAACAGGTTCAGTAGTTAGCGAAAATGTAGAGGCTAAAATTAAAGCAGGTAATGTAGGTGGACTTTTTGGAGTTGCTAGTCCGAAGAAAATGAAAATAGCTCAGGACTTAGCAGTTAAAAAATCAAGATTGCAAATCCCTTTGCTTTTTGGTTCCGATATTATCCACGGATATAAAACAACGTTTCCAATTCCACTTGGTCTAGCTGCAAGTTGGGATATGGACTTAATAAAAAGTACCGCACAAATTGCTGCAAAGGAAGCTACAGCAGATGGTATTAATTGGAATTTCTCTCCAATGGTAGATATTTCTCGCGATCCTCGTTGGGGAAGAATTTCTGAAGGAGCAGGAGAAGATGCTTATTTGGGCTCAGCTATTGCTAGAGCAATGGTAACAGGTTATCAAGGAGATAATCTTATGGATACAAATACAATGTTATCTTGTGTTAAGCACTTTGCTTTATATGGAGCGGTAGAAGGTGGTCGTGATTATAATTCTGTTGATATGAGTCGCGTAAAAATGTTTAATCAATATTTACCTCCTTATAAAGCGGCTATAGATGCTGGTGCAGCTAGTGTAATGACATCTTTTAATGATGTAGATGGAATTCCAGCAACTGGAAATAAATGGTTGTTAACAGATTTATTACGTGACTGTTGGGGTTTTGAAGGTTTTGTAGTTTCAGATTATACTTCTTTAAATGAAATGATAGCGCATGGTTTAGGAGATCTTCAAGCTGTATCGGCATTGGCTTTAAAAGCTGGTTTGGATATGGATATGGTTGGAGAAGGTTTTCTTTCTACACTTAAAAAATCTTTAGAAGAAGGAAAAGTTACAGAAACCGAAATAAATAATGCTTGTAGAAGAGTATTAGAAGCTAAATATAAATTGGGGTTATTTGATGATCCTTATCGCTATATTGATGATTCTCGTCCTGAAAAAGATATTCTTACTGAAGAAAACAGAGAGGTAGCAAGAAAGGCTGCACAACATTCTTTTGTATTGTTAAAAAATGAAAACAATGTTTTACCTCTAAAAAAAGCCTCTAGCATTGCATTAGTAGGACCTTTAGCAGATAGTAGAAATAATATGCTAGGAACTTGGGCGCCAACAGGGGATGTGAAAAATGCAATCACAATTTTAGAAGGATTTAAAAATGTCGCTCCAAATGCAACTATAAATTATGCAAAAGGAAGTAATATTTTAAATGATGAAGAACTTGCGAAGAAGATTAATGTTTTTGGACCACGTGTAGAAATCAGTAAAGAATCTCCAGAAGCATTGTTAAAAGAGGCTTTAGCGATGGCTAATAAATCTGATGTAGTAGTTGCAGTGGTTGGAGAAGCTACAGAAATGAGTGGAGAAGCAGCAAGTAGAACAGATATTACAATACCAGAAGCTCAGAAGAAATTAATAAGAGCTTTGGTTGCTACTGGAAAGCCTGTAGTATTGGTATTAATGAGTGGTCGTCCGTTGGAAATCCCAGAAGAATTTGATATGCCTGTTAGTATTTTGCAGGTTTGGCATCCAGGAGTAGAAGCAGGAAATGCTATTGCAGATGTCGTTTATGGAGACTACAATCCATCTGGGAAATTAACAGCTACTTGGCCACGTTCTGTTGGGCAGATTCCAGTATATCACAGCATGAAAAATACAGGGAGACCTGCTCCAGCTTCAGAAGAATTTCAGAAATTTAAGTCTAATTATTTAGATGAGAAAAACTCACCTTTACTTCCTTTTGGATATGGATTAAGTTATACAACTTTTGAATATTCAAACATAAAACTCAACAAAGAAAAAATTTCACAAGGGGATGCAGTTGAGGTTTCTGTAACTTTAAAAAATACTGGAAATTATGATGGAGAAGAGACAGTACAATTATATTTACATGATGTTGTAAGAAGTATAACACCACCTAATCGTCAGTTAAAAGGATTTAAAAAAGTGTTTTTAAAGAAAGGGGAAAGTAAAACAGTAATGATTACTTTACAACCAGAAGATTTGAAATTTTATAATTCAAACATAGAGTTTGTTGCCGAACCTGGAGCTTTTGAGGTTTTTGTTGGAGGAGACTCTGATGCTAGCTTAAAAGCATCCTTTATTTTGCAATAGAGAATGGTTAGCTCGCTTTATACTTTATAACGATCTCAGTTAAGATTCTATTAAACGTATAAAGCGAGTTTATAATAAGAATAAAAATGAAAACAAATACACTAGTTTTATTAGTAGCTCTTTTTCTTTTATCGCTTCAAATAGAAGCACAACAATATAAAGATTATGTTTCTGATGAGGTTACATCGGAAACATTCACGTATTCTGACACATTAAATCTAGATTTCTATTCTTCAGAGGAAAACATATCTTCAAAGAGACCATTGCTTATTTTGGTTCATGGAGGAGGTTTTTCATCAGGGAAACGAGATAATCCTTTAGAAAAAAAGTTTTGTATAGATATGGCAAGACGAGGTTATGCGGTAGCTTCAATGAGTTATAACCTTACAAGAAAAGGGAAGTCATTTGGATGCGATTATTCTTCAGTAGGAAAAATGGTAACTTTTAATTCTGTAACTAAGGATATCCTTAATGCTACAAGTTTCCTAACTGATAAAGCATCAACTCTTAATTTCAACGCTAATAAAATCATTTTGGTAGGAAGCAGCGCTGGCGCCGAAGCGGTTTTAAATACCGTTTATATGCAAGGAAGCCCTAAAACGAAAGATGTTCCATTTGGAGCTGTAAAATATGCTGGAGTTGTTTCATTTGCTGGAGCGCTTGTGAGTACAGATTATATAACTGAGAAAAATGTTATTCCTTCGATATTCTTTCATGGAAAGAAAGATAATTTGGTTCCTTATTATATTGCGCCTCACCATTATTGTAAACCTACTAGTCCAGGTTTTATAACCTTATTTGGAGCTAAAGCTATTACAGATAAGCTTAATAAATTAGGAGGCTCTTATTTACTAGCAACGGATCCTGAAGGGAATCACGATTGGGCAAACCTAGCATACAATTATACAGATGAAATTGCAGGTTTTATATCAGAGACGATAGTTAATAAGAAGCATATAGTGTCGAACATACAAGTATCATCAAAAAAATGATAAACCTATACTCATGAAATTGATATTTAAATTTATACCTTTTTTAATCTTAGCAGTTTTATTTACAAGTTGTAAAGAAAAAAAAGAGCAGAAACCAGAAGTAGCTACCATTACTCAGAAGCCTAATATATTATTTATTATGGCAGATGATCATGCATTTCAGGCGATAAGTGCTTATAATCATCCAATCGGGAAATTAGCTCCAACTCCAAATATTGATAGAATAGCAGAAAATGGCGCTATCTTTAATCATACATATTGTACAAACTCTATTTGCGGACCAAGTAGGGCTGTTATTTTAACCGGGAAGCACAGTCATATAAATGGTTTCAGACAGAATGGAGAGCGTTTTGATGGGAGTCAGCCTACATTACCTAAAAAATTAAAAAAACTGGGATATGAAACTGCATTGGTTGGTAAATGGCATCTTTACGGATATCCTCAAGGGTTTGATTATTGGAATATAATAGACGATCAAGGACACTATTATAACCCTGATTTTGTGAAGATGGGCGACTCCATAAAGATTGATGGATATGCAACAGATATTATTACTGAAGATGCTATTAATTGGCTAGATAAAAAAAGATCTAATGACAAACCTTTTTTTATGATGCTTCACCATAAAGCTACGCATAGAAACTGGATGCCTCCTTTACGTTATTTAACGGTGTATGACACTATTAAATTTCCTCTTCCTGATACTTATTTTGATAAGCATGAAAATCAAGTTGCCGCACAAGAGCAAATACAAACTATTTATGATGATATGTATGAGGGACATGATCTTAAATTGAGCAAGAAATTTGCTAGTACAGAGCTTTCTAATAATCCGTGGACAAACGATTTCGATCGAATGAGTCCTGAGCAACGTAAAATTTGGGATGAAGCTTATTTACCAAAAAACAATGCCTTCTGGGAGGCTGATTTACATGGAAAAGAATTAGCAGAATGGAAAGGGCAACGTTATTTACATGATTATTTAGCAACAGTAAAGGCTGTAGATGATGGAGTTGGCGAGGTTTTAGATTATTTGGAAGAAAATGGTTTATCAGAAAATACAATTGTAGTTTACACTTCTGATCAAGGATTTTATTTAGGAGAAAAAGGTTTTTTTGACAAGCGTTTTATGTATGAAGAATCGTTTAGGATGCCTTTTTTAATTCAATATCCAAAGGCAATAAAACCAGGGACTGTTGTAGATGCGCTTACTCAAAATTTAGATTTTGCTCAGACTTTTTTAGATTATGCTGGCGGAAACGAATTAACAGATGGAATGCAAGGACAATCTATAAAACCACTTTTAGATGGTACTGTTGAAGATGATAATTTTAGAGATGCCATTTATTATCATTATTATGATTTTCCAGCTTTTCATATGGTTAAAAAACACTATGGTGTAAAAACGAAACGATATAAGTTGATGCATTTTTATGATGATATAGATGCTTGGGAGTTTTACGATTTAGAAAAGGATCCGCAAGAGTTGCATAATGCTATTAACGACGAAGAATATGAAGATGTTATTGCAGAAATGCATACAAAGTTAGATACACTTCAAAAAGTATATAAAGTTACTGAAAAGGAGTATGAACAAGCTCCAAAGAGGAAAATTGAAAATAGTTACAAGAATTTTGATAGAATGCGAGGGACTCCAATTAAATAATTTAAAGATTTTATAACTATACGACCAGATTATTTTTGGTAGTTTAGTTCAATCTAAACTTAATAAAATGAAAAGATTTTCACTCCTGTTATTATTTTTTGCATGCAGCTTTTTAAGTGCTCAAGATTTAAAAGTAATGACCTACAATATTAAATACAATAACCCTTCCGACGCTGAAAATAATTGGGATAGTAGAAAGGATTTTCTTATCTCTCAATTAAACTTTTATGCTCCAGATATATTTGGAACACAAGAAGGACTCCATGATCAATTAGAAGATATTCAGCATGCTTTGAAAGACTATAAGTATATTGGAGTAGGAAGAGATGAAGGAGATACAAAAGGCGAATATTCAGCTATTTTTTACAATGTTAAAAAGTATGATGTTGAAAATGGAAGCACTTTTTGGTTATCACCAACATCAAATAAACCTTCAAAAGGTTGGGATGCTGCTTTAAATCGTATTTGTAGTTATGCTACTTTTAAGGACAAGGAGTCTGGCAAAGAATTTATGGTTTTTAATACTCATTTTGATCATGTAGGTCATGTTGCTCGATTGGAAAGTTCAAAGCTTATTTTAAAGAAAATGAAAGAACTGAATCCTAAAAATTTACCGATAGTCTTAACGGGGGACTTTAATTTGGATAGTAATTCTGAAGGTGTGGTGGCTATTAAAAAGGAAATGCTTGATAGTCATTTAGAAGCTGGAAAAAATGCTTTTGGTCCAGATGGAACTTTTAATGGATTTCATTTTGAAAAACCTGTAGACAATAAGATTGACTTTGTGTTTATTTCAGATAATGATTTTGAAGTATTAAAAAGTGGAATTTTTAGTGATTCTAAGAATTTAAAATATCCATCAGATCATTTTCCTGTAATGGCATATCTTAACTTTAAATAATTATTTTTTAATCTTAAAAGATCCTGTTGCAGGATCAAAAGATACTAAATCTTCGGGGAAGAGATTTTTGAAGCTTCCTTTTTCGATTAGCGAACAAGGTTCTCCAAATGCTGATTTTTCAGTATCTAAGATTAATATTTTATCACATAACTGAATAGCCAGATCTATTTCATGCGTTGAAAATAGGATGGCTTTTCTTGTTTTTTGAGCGATTGTT
Source organism: Joostella atrarenae (assembly GCF_021764745.1). GTDB lineage: Bacteria > Bacteroidota > Bacteroidia > Flavobacteriales > Flavobacteriaceae > Galbibacter > Galbibacter atrarenae. The sequence continues at coordinate 97,945 of NZ_JAETXX010000006.1, forward strand.
TTTAGCAGTTTTAAAATATAAGCCTTGTGGTAAATATCGAGATGGGTAGTGGGTTCGTCTAAAATAATAATAGCAGTGTCTTGAGCGAGCGCTCTAGCAATCATTACCCGTTGCATCTGACCATCACTTAATTCAAAGCACTTTTTATCTTTTAGAGCCTCTAATCCTACAAGTTTAATAACTTCCCTTACTTTTTCAATATCTGTCTCGGAAAGTGTCCCTATCCAGTTTGTATAAGGTTGTCTTCCCAATGCGATGACTTCTAAAACACTTAAGTTTCTTGCTGGAATATGTTCTGTTAAAACAATGCTTATTTCTTTAGCTAAATCACTGTTTTCAAAGGATTCTAGTGCTTTGTCTTTTATAGCTATTTCTCCTTTTAATTTAGGTTGAACGCTGGCTAGAGTTCTTAAAAGTGTAGACTTTCCAATACCATTTGCGCCAACAACGGCAGTAAGTTCTCCAGTTACTAATTCAAAATTAATCTCTTTAGCGATGGAATTACTACTTTTTTTAGAAATATATCCTACTTCTAAGTTTTTTGTTTTTAGTATTTTAAGTTTTTCGTTCAACTGATTTATCAAAATAGATATATCTTTTAATAAAAATTAAATCCCCACAATTAGCAGTTAATTATGGGGATTTAAAGTTAAGGTTTTTTTGTTTATATTATTTCATAACCTTAATATCTGTCAATAATCTTCTTGAGTTAATTGCAGTAAGCTTGATAGCTCCTTTTTTACCATCTTGAGTTTCAAATAATACAACAACAGGAAAATCTAATGTTCCTATAGCACTATTATCTTGAACTACCTCAATGTCATCAAAGTCTGATGCATCATCATAACTATCAAACATTTCAGCGGTAATTCCAGTTTCATAATTCATAATTTTAGTAGATCTAGCATTAGGAATTTCCAATTCAGTAAAGTTTATGTAATCTGGACTAGTAAAAAAGATAAAAGCTGATTCAGATCCATAATATGAGAAGTCAATCACATCTCCGTTTTGCAGAGCCATTTCAGGCGTGAAAGTTTCACCAGTAGCTGTAGAGAAAAAAATACCAATTTCAGAATCAAATGTTTGACCAAATTCAACATCATTATAAACTAACAATGTTTCTTCAATTTCGACTTTCTCAGAATTGTCATCATCACTGCTACATGACATAGTAGTTAAGCCTATAAATAATAGGCTAAGGATAAAATAATTTTTCATTTAATAAGATTATAGGGTTAATATTAACCACAATTATAGTCATATTAATCGGATTGATAAAATATTCTATATTATATTAATAAAAAACATTTATATTTTGTATTTAATCGCCTTAAATGAGTGTGTAGTGTTTTTGTGAGTAGAAATATTAATCACTAATTGAAGTTTAAAACACCATTTTACGTTTCCTAACCAATAGCCATATCACTACGGGAGCTCCAATAATAGAAGTGATTGCATTAATTGGAAGTGAATATTCACTTGTTGGCAATTGCGCAATAGTATCGCATATCAGCATTAAAATAGCTCCGAATAAAATAGTTGCAGGTAACAGGATATGATGATTTTGTGTATTGAATAATTGTCTTGTTAAATGTGGAACTGCTAGGCCAATAAAAGCAATTGGTCCAGCAAAGGCTGTTATACTTCCTGCGAGAATGCTTGTTGCTATAATGATAAGATATCTAGATTTTTTTAGTTGAACTCCCATACTTTGAGCATAATTTTCTCCTAATAGAAAAGCATTAAGTGGTTTGAGTACGGTTATTGTAATTAAGATTCCTATAATGAAAAGTATGAATAGCAGCAGCAGTTGACTCCAACTAAGGTTTCCTAGACTTCCAAACGACCAAAAAATATATTGTTGTAGTTTTTCTTTGCTTGTAAAATAGGAAAGCACACTTACAACGGCTGTAGTGATACTCCCAAACATGAGTCCAATGATAAGTAATGCCATGGTGTCTTTTACTTTATTTGCGACTACAAAAATGGAAAGTAGCACTAAAAAACTACCCATGGTTGCAGCAATTGTAATAGAAATTCCGCTTAAAAAAAACGAACTAAAAATACTAGCAAATAGGGAAGAACCCATAATAAGAATTGCAACCCCAAGGCTAGCTCCAGAGCTTATTCCTAGCACAAAGGGTCCTGCCAAAGGATTTCTAAAAAGTGTCTGCATTAGTAAACCGCTAACGGAGAGTCCGCTACCTACCAAAATTGCTGTAAATGCTTTTGGGAGTCGGTAGTTTAGAATTATATATTGCCATGATTGTTTCTCGATTTCATTTCCAATAAGAGAATTTATAATCTCTTTGATTGGAATATTAACAGATCCTAAACTTATATTTATAAGAAAGAATATTATCAATAAGACTGCGAGTATAATAAACTGAAATCGATATGTTTTTATTGAATTCAAGGTTGCAATGGCTTAAAAAATACAGGTTCGTAATCTGGTAATACTTCAGGGTGCAAAATATGAATTATATCTTTTAAAACGATATCTGGTCTGTTTGGAGCCAATTCATAATAAAGAATACCACCTGTTGCGCCTGTAGTTAAGCTATAAGTATATATTTTTTTATTGGCATAAGCATCAAATTGAGTATAATGTACGTTATTATCTTGCAGCTGACTATAGCTTGTAAATTGCCCAGGACCAATCCAGAAAACCGCTGATTTTGATTTTTCAAGCACACTTTCGAAGTTTAAAGATAAGCTCCCATTTCCAAAGGTATCTTTCCATATATAATTAGCATTTGCATCATTTAAAAAATGAGCAACCCAACTTTCTCCAGCAGGAGCGTACCAAATATCTTTAAACATAGAGCCGCTAAAAACAGTAGGCTTGTTATCAGTATTTGCCGCTAATGCTTTTGCTTCATTATAAGATTTAGCGATGTTATTAAAAATACTATCGGCAAGTTTTTCTTTATTAAAAAAAGCTCCAAAAAATTTAATCCACTCTGCCTTTCCAAGGGGAGTAGCTTCTATCCAGTCTCCATTGTAAACAACAGGAGTACCAGAATTTACGATATTTTGATAAGTTTTATTTTCGCCTTCAACAGTAAAACCCATTACTAAATCTGGCTCTAAATTTATTAATACCTCAGTATTTATAGATTCATTTAACCCCAGCTCTTTTACTTTTCCAGCTTCAATTTTTTCTCTTATTGGCTTAGAAGAGATATAATCTGTTCCAGGAAAACCAATCAGAGTATTTTCAATTCCCAATGCTTCAATAGAAGGAATATGCGTAGTTGAAGTTGCAATCATTCGTTTTACGGGTGTTTTAATAATAGCATCGTAAAGAGAATCATCAAGGCTAATAGTTTTCAAATCCTTTTCAGGAACTAAAGCATATGTAAAGGTTTTATTTGCACTTGGCCAAGGTGCATTTACTTTGATAATTGTAATTTTATCTTGCTTTGTTATGCTAAAACCCTTTGCGTAACTAATGGGAGTGCTAGTAACATTCTGTTCTATTACTTTATGGGATGGAGTTGTTTGAGTGTTTTCTTTGGGTGTTTCTTTACAAGATAGGAACAGGAGAATTGTTAGAAATAATAGATTTTTCATTTATAAGGAGTTCTTTAGTATGGTAGTCAATAATATTTCAGCAATAAAATTAAGATTAATATCTCTTTTAATGGTAAGCTTATTTAAAATGTTTAATTTTGTGGCGAATTTATGGTTTTAAATCTGTTTTCAATAGATTTAAATTAAAAGGGAATACGGTTAAAATCCGTGGCTGTTCCCGCAACTGTAAGCTTTATCGTTACAATAAGTTTATTATTAGTAGCGTATCTTTTATAAAGTGTGTTATTTTCTTCGAAAACCACTGTTAAGGCAATTTTGCTAAGATGGGAAGGTAGAATAACATAAAAGCAAGCCAGGAGACCTGCCAAGATTCAAAATTTATTTATGTCAAACTTTCGGGATAAAGGTTTGCGTATGGGTAAACTCATACTTTTTTCCCTTTTATAAAACTTTTAGAATGAACAAAAGAATTTTTTCTCTTTGTGCAGCAGGATTTATATGCACACTTGCGACTGCACAAGAAAAAAGTAACCTCCAACAGGATGAAGATATCCAGCAGTTGGAAGAAGTAGTAGTATCTGATTCACGATTTTCATTAAAGCGTGAGAACTCAGGTAAAACAGTAATTAAAATCTCCCAAGAAGAATTACAACGTAACCAAGGGCGTTCTGTGGCCGAAGTAATAAATACCAAGAGTGGGATAGAAATTAATGGGAGTAGAAGTAATGCTGGTCAGAACTTATCTTATTTCGTTCGTGGGGGAAACAACCGACAAGTATTAGTATTGATAGATGGAATTCAAGTAAGTGATCCATCTCAAATAGCTATGGATTTTGATTTGAGATTATTAGACCTTAATCAAATTGAATCTATAGAAATTGTAAAAGGTGCAGCGAGTACTTTATATGGAAACCGTGCTGCTACAGCCGTAATAAATATAACCACCAAAAGCGCAGGAGCGAATAAAATAGGAGCTAATTTTGAGAGTAGCATAGGTTCTAATCAATCATCAGAAGAAAACGATTACAATTTATCCGACTTTTCTAATAGAGCTTCTGTTAATGGAACTTTAGGGAATTTTACATATTTAGCAGGATTTGGAAATCAATATACAAACGGACTTTCCGCAGTAATCGGTGAGGAAAAAGACCCGTTTAACAGAATTAATTCTAATATTAATTTAGGCTATAAATTCTCAGATCGTTTTTCATTTAAAGTATTAGGATACTATGATAAATTTAAAGCAGATTTTGATAGTTCTTCGCCTCAACAAGATAGCGATGACTATTCGGAAAGCGAGCAATTTAGAGTTGCTATAACTCCAGAATATACCTATAACAATGGTAGCGTAACTTTAAATGCATCTTACAATACTATTGATAGAGATATTTATTCTTCTTTTCCAAATTCTTATGAAGCCAATAGCACTGTAGTAGATTTATTTAATAAATATAATTTTAGTGATATATTCTATACTATAATCGGTTTTAATTATATGAAAAGCGAAGCAACTTTGGGTGCTGATACCGATTTTTCTACTTCCGATCCTTATGCAAATGTTGTTTGGGTTTCCGATTTTGGATTAAACATGAATGTTGGAGGGAGAATGAATAACCATAGTGAATATGGTACTAATTTTACTTATAATTTTAATCCATCATATACATTAAAGTTTAATGATGATTACTTAAAATTCTTGGGATCTTACAGCACATCTTATATAGCGCCAACACTTTCTCAGCTTTTTGGAGCTTATGGTGCAAATCCAGATTTAGAGCCTGAAGAAGATAGAACTTTAGAAGGAGGAATGGAGTATAACAACGAAAAATTTAGAATTAGCGGGGTTTATTTCAATCGATATGAAGAAAATTTTATTAGTTATACTGATATTGGATATGAAAATTCTGATGATGACTTTACGGTGAATGGGGTAGAGGTAGAAGCTACGGTAACACCAATAGAATCTCTTATTATTGATGCTAACTATACATTTACAGAAAATAGAGATAAGGTTGCATTACGAATCCCTAAACATAAGGTAAATGCAGGTATTCAATACGAGTTATTGAAGAAAACTAATTTTGGACTTCAATATCAATTTACAGGAAAGCGTTTAGATATTCAGTACAATCCAGATTTTACATCTCAGAATGTTGAATTGGATGCTTTTTCTCTATTGAATTTTAATGTGAATCACCAGTTATCAAACAAGTTTACAGTTTTCCTTAATCTTGATAATATTTTTAATGAAGAATATGAAGAACTTTTAGGATACACTACTAGAGGGAGAAACATACGAGTAGGATTTAGGTTAGGTTTGTAGAGCCTCCGGGGTGTTGAGGGGCATCCCGAGTTTTTGCTATGTTTAAACAAAAAAGTCTCAGATATTCTGAGACTTTTTATGTTTTATGTAGTGACTTTATTATTTCATTCTGTAAAAATCATAATTTGAAATGTTTCTATATGGCATAAAGTCGTTAGAACTTTTAATCGTATTAATATTTAATTTATCAGAAGTTCTTAGATTTAAAGACTTGTTTGAAACTCCAGTAATTTGCTCAATGACAACAGCAAGAAGAGGTTCATTAGGATCTCCTAAAACTCCTAAATCTCCTAACACTTCTAATTTTTCAATATCTGGATCTAATCCATCTGTAAACTCAGAAAATCCAGCAGAATTTTCATTGGTTCCAACTAAAGGCTGCAAAGCATACTTATGATTTGGGTTTACACCTGCTAATGAAGCGCTTCCAGTATATGCGTATGGACTACTTGTATTAGGGTTATCTATAAGTGTTATAGAAAATTCATTTTTACCAACTGTTTTATCCCCAATATGGGTTACTCCTATCCATGGATCCAAACCATTAATAAGTAATTCACTTGCAGAAGCACTTGCGTCTGTAGCAATTATATATACTCTTGATAGATTTAAGCTATTTAGTGCTGTGCCATCAATATTGTCTACGAAATTATTGTCTTCATCAAAATCACTCCATTTAGGATTCCAAGTGGCTTTAGAAAATAGCTCTCCAGTAAACTGTCCAGTAATGAGACTTGCTAACCTTGTAGAAGATGCTACTGAACCACCAGGATTGTATCTTAAATCTACAACTAAGTCTGTAACACCGTCAGCTTTAAATTCACTGAATACATTATTTAATTCTTCATCGAAATCACCAACAAACCTGTTATACATCAAATATCCTATTTTAGCGTTGTTAACATCCAGTGTTTTGTGGATATGAATAGGATTCTCAGTAAGTTCACTTTTATTAAGTTCAATGTTTACATTATTAGAAACAACTAAGTCGTTTTCAATAGTAGCAAAATTCATGGTATAACTTTCTTGATTGAAAAGGCTAAAATTACTTTCAATTATAGAGCCATTACTATCAGTAATAGCATATAATTCAGTACCATCAATAGCGTTAAAAAGGTCGCCCCTTTTAACATTTTTATTACTAGCATCACTTCCATTTATAACATAAGTAACTACACCAAGTACTTTATTTCCTCCTTCTGGAGGTCTTGTAACAACAAACTCAACTCCGTTGGTTGTAGCCACTCCCGAGAATGAGTTGAATAAATTATCATAATCGCTCTCAATGTAACTAAAACGATCTTTAGCAGATAATACATCAGAAAAGATACCTTCTGGGGTTCCATAATTACTTAAGAAAGCATTATACTGTTCATTATTATCGTCTTTAGAATCAGAAAGATTTTCTACTTCAGGTTGCCATAAATACCAACTATTCATGCTTTTCCATATAAAATCTTGAATTTCAAGATCGCTACTTACAGGTGGTTGTGGTTGTACAGGATTGTCATCTTGATCGGAGCAACTGTAGGTAAATATTAATGTAAAAATTAAAGCCCATTTTAATTTAAATAGGTGTCTCATAGGTTTGTTTTTAAAAGGATAAATTAGCTTCATATTTATATGAGTCGTATTAAAGACTAAAAAATATCAAAATTAATGCCAGTTTATGATTTGCGTTATCAGCGTAATATTACTTACATTTATTTTAATTATAAAATTATTGTAACAAAATCTATTCTTGTTCGTCTAGAAAGTAGAAAGCAGTTTTAAGCGATCTAATTAACCAACAAAATGCAACAAACGGAGTTTTTACATACTGTAATGCCTTTTAAGGATAAACTGTTTCGGCTGGCAAAGCGGTTATTGGTTTCTACGGAGGAGGCTGAAGACGCTACGCAAGAAGTATTATTAAAATTATGGTCTAATAAAAAGAAGATTAACAATTATAATAATGTAGAGGCGTTTGCTATGACGATGACAAAGAATTTTTGTTTAGATCGTTTAAAATCGAAGCAAGCAGGAAATTTAAAATTGGTTCATACCAATTATGAGGACAATAATACATCTTTGCAAAAGAAAATAGAGGTTGATGACAGCCTAAGTTGGATGCAAAAAATAATGAATACCCTCCCTGAGCAGCAGCGTATGGTATTACAATTAAGAGATGTAGAGCAATATGAATACAATGAAATAGAAGAAATGTTAGGAATGAATCCTACTGCAATTCGAGTTACTTTATCGAGAGCAAGGAAAGCAGTTAGAGAACAATTACTAAAAAAGCACAGTTATGGCATCAGCAAATAATAATAACAATTCTAATGATAAGCATGTGAGGAATATTAATCCTCAAACAGCTAAAAAAGAATTCTCACTTAGTGAGATTGAAAAACTACTGGAAAAGTATTTTGAGGCAACTGCAACTGTTGCTGAAGAAAACAAACTAAAGGAGTATTTCTCTCAAACAGATGTGGCGCCACATTTAGAGGAATATAAACCTATGTTTGAGTATTTTTCTGTAGCCAAAGAAGAGAAGAGCACGCAAGACATACCATTAAAACCTAGAAAAAATAGAAATTATTTAAAATGGATATCTGTCGCTGCCGTTGCTGCCATCATTTTTGGTGTTTACTTAAATAGACCTATAGATACTCCATCTCCTGAAATTGCTTTAGAAGAAGAGTATACCAAAGAAGAAATTCAATCTGCACAATTGGCATTTGCCTTATTAACAGATAATTTTCAGAAGGGAACACAAGGAGCATCCTATTTAAAAGAGTTTGAAAGAAATACAAATCGTTTTATTAATAACTAATAAATTAAAAAAGACTATTAACTGATACAAGGTTTTTTAATAGTTAGAAACAAATAATTACGCTAAAAAGGACTTAAAGAAATAATAAGAAAATATGAAAAAGATAATTTTAATTATAGCATTAACGGTAGCGCCGTTTATATCTCAAGCACAATCAATTTTTGATAAATATTCGGAGAGCAACGATGTAACATTTGTAGCATTACAGCCAAAAATGTTTCAGATGTTAAGTAAAATTAATATCAGTACCGACGATCCAGAAGCGGATGCCATATTTGAACTTGTAAACAACGTTACAAGCTTCAAGGTAATCACAACAGAAAGTGCTACAGTAACAAAAGATATTGATGGTTGGGTTACAAATCATTTAAAAAAGTCTTCTTTTGAAGAATTGATGCGTGTTCGTGATGGTGAGTCTAATGTTAAGTTTTATGTAAAGGAAGGTAAAGATGAAAACCACGTACAGGAGCTTTTAATGTTTGTTACGGATCTTAACTATGAAGAGTTAGAATTTAATGGTAAAAAGCCAGAAACAGTTTTACTTTCTCTTACTGGAAATATAGATTTACGTCAGATTTCTAAGCTTACCAGTAAAATGGATCTTCCTGGGGGAGACCAATTAGGAAAAGCTGGAAGTCAGCAATAAGACTTTTATAACCTCCAATATCGCTATAGTTTGTTCGCTATTGGAGGTATAAAATATTAACTAAAAACATCAATCAATAATTAATAGAAAATGAAAAATCTTAAAAGTATATTTTTTCTCCTTGCTGTTACAATTCTAGCAGCGTCATGTGGAGACGGAACTCCGAGTTTACAAGAATATTATGTAGATAAAGCAGAGAACCCTAATTTTATCTCCATAGACCTTCCAACAAGTTTATTAGGTGTTGCAAGTAGTTCTTTAACTGAAAAGCAAAAAGAAGCTTATGAGTCTGTTAAGAAGCTAAATGTGTTGGCTTTTAAAGTTAATACTGAAAATAAAGCAGCTTATGAAGAGGAGAAAACTACGGTACAGACAATCTTAAAAGATGATAAGTATGAAGAGTTGATGGTGATAAATAGTGGAAAATACAAAGGAACAGTAAAATACCTTGGAGATGACGAAGCTATAGATGAAGTTATTCTTTTTGGAAGTGATGATGAAAATGGATTTGCACTTGTACGAGTGCTAGGAAATAAAATGAAGCCAGAAAATATGATGTCTCTAGTGGAAGCGGTACAAAAAGGAGCTGTAGATTCTGGTGCTTTAGAGTCGCAATTAGAAGGTATTTTTAATTAACGAAAAGCTTTTTAAAAAAATAACCCCAAAAACCTTTTAAAGGTTTTTGGGGTTATTTTTTTCTAAATCCTATTAAAGATTATATTCCAGTATAATTAGCAGGTGTAATTGCTTTTAATTCTGCTTTTATAGCATCAGAAACATCAAGAGTTTCTATAAAAGAAGCAATAGACTCCTTGTTTATTACTGCATTTGTACGTGTTAGACCTTTTAAAGCTTCATAAGGATTAGGATAAGCTTCACGTCTTAATATGGTTTGAATGGCTTCTGCAACAACCGCCCAATTACTTTCTAAATCAGCTTCAAATTTAGGAGCGTTAAGTAGTAATTTATTCAATCCCTTGATAGTAGATTGAAAAGCGATAAGCGTATGTCCAAAAGGAACTCCTATATTTCTTAGAACGGTACTATCTGTTAAATCTCTTTGTAAGCGAGATACAGGAAGTTTAGCCGAAAGGTGCTCAAAAATAGCATTTGCAATTCCTAAGTTTCCTTCTGAATTTTCAAAATCTATAGGGTTTACTTTATGTGGCATAGCAGAAGAACCTACTTCTCCAGCTTTAATTTGTTGCTTAAAGTAATCCATAGAAATATACGTCCACATATCTCTATTAAAATCGATAATAATAGTATTGATACGTTTTAGCGCATCAAATAAAGAAGCCATATGGTCGTAATGCTCAATCTGTGTAGTTGGAAAAGAGTGTCTTAATTGCAAACATTCTTCTACAAATTCAGTTCCAAAAGTTTTCCAATCGATAGTTGGGTAAGCAACTTTATGAGCATTATAATTTCCTGTAGCACCTCCAAATTTAGAAGCGATAGGAATATTTTTTAATCCGTTGAACTGTTCATTCAAACGAACAATAAACACTTCAATCTCTTTTCCTAATCTTGTTGGAGAAGCTGGCTGTCCGTGTGTACGTGCCAACATAGAAACATCTTTCCAATCTTCTGCCAAACGACTTAAAATAGAAATTATTTCTTCATAAACAGGTAAATATACTTGCTCTAAAGCTTCTTTTAAAGAAAGAGGAATAGCAGTATTATTAATGTCTTGAGAAGTTAATCCAAAGTGAATAAACTCTTTATATTCTTGAATTTCTAAAGCGTCAAATTTCTCTTTTATGAAATACTCAACAGCTTTTACATCATGATTGGTTACCTTTTCGATATCTTTTATCGCTTGAGCATCAATAGTTGTAAAATCACTATAAATTGCTCTTAAATCGCTATATAGATCTTTATTGAAATCTTTAAGCTGCGGAAGCGGGATTTCACATAGTGCAATGAAATATTCAATTTCAATACGAACTCTATATTTTATAAGTGCTTCTTCAGAAAAGAAGTCAGCTAATTTTTCTGTTTTACTACGGTATCTTCCATCTATTGGAGAAACAGCGTTTAATGGTGTTAGTTGCATGTCGATATTTTAAGAAAGAGCAAATTTAACCTTCTCCATTAAAAGGGTCAACTATTTTAGGTAAAACTTATTAAGTTAAGAGCGTTAATAAGTTAAAGATTTAAAAACTTGATGAAATCTAGCGCTTTTTGACATTATATTTTATTTAGAATGTGCCTAGCTCGCGCTTTATATGCTGAAGAATGGTTGGGCATATCTTTTAAAAGAATAGGTTTCAACTCTGGATAAATCCAATCGTATTTTTTTCCTAGAAAATATAAATTTCTCATAGCGTATGCTTTGGTTGCTACTTTTGCATCAGAAATGAGCCAATCGAAGTTAGTTTCTGTAAGATGCTCTAAGATCGGATTTGTTAAATGAGAAATAGTTTCTTTATTTTTCTTCTGAAAGTATGATTCGCATAAAAGCTCACAAATTTTCGCCATAGGTCTAATAGAAGAATCGTTGGTTAGCGTAGATAAGTTCTTTATAAAATATTCAAGTTGAGGAAAAAGTATATCCAATTCACTTTTACAAACAAATTCAGTTACCCAACATGCTTTATGAGAAAGCTCTTTATTTTCGGCAAAGCATAAATCCAATAATTCAGGAAAAATTGCTTTGTTTTGAAGGACCATATTAGCAACCTTTATACGGTTTTCTCTATAGCCGTTTACATAAGAAAGTTGATGTTCTAAAGTCGGATTCAATATTTATTCATTAAATTTAGCTCTATAAAGATACTAACATACCTACTTTATTTCTTATTTGGAAGTATTGTTTTTTCAAAAAAATAGAAAATGATTAAAAAAATTCTAACCCTGTTAATTATAATATTAATTGTAATGCAATTTTTTCCTCCTGCGGAAAACAAATCTGATACTACGCCGCCTACAGACTTATTATTAGTAGAATCAGTTCCAGAACCTGTTGAAGCAGTATTGGTAAATACGTGTTACGATTGTCATTCTAACAGTACAAATTACCCTTGGTATGCAGGAATAGAACCAGTTTCTTATTGGTTGGCAGGTCATATTAATGATGGAAAGAAGCATTTAGATTTCTCTCAATGGGATTTATACGCTCCTAAGAAAAAGGCGCATAAGCTTGAAGAAGTAGCGGAAGCTGTTACAGAAGGTTGGATGCCTTTAGACTCCTATAAATGGTTGCATAAAGACGCTAACTTAACAGAAGCAGAAAGTAAAGCTGTAGCCGATTGGGCAAATATGCTTCGTCTTAAGTACGAGACAAAAGAGAAACCGCAATAGGAACACCAACGGTTGCTTTTTCAGCAATTATTTCAAGTCCTGTCATAACTTTATTAGACATGGTGGGCTTCGGATCTATAAAATAAACAGGAATTTTAGATTTCTTATAATTTAATAGGCCTGCAGCTGGATAAACTTGCATAGAAGTTCCAACAATCATAATAATATCTGCTTTGCTAACCTCTTCAATAGCAGCATCTATTAGCGGAACAGCTTCACCAAACCATACAATGTGTGGTCTTATTTGATGGTTGTGTTCGCAAAAATCACCTATGTTGATATCCTTAGTCCAATCGAAAACTAGATCTTCATCAAACGAACTTCGAGCTTTTAGGAGCTCTCCATGTAAGTGAATCACATTTTTACTTCCCGCTCTTTCATGGAGGTCGTCTACATTTTGGGTTATAATAGTTACGTTATAATCTTTTTCTAATTTAGCTAAAGCAAAATGAGCTTCATTAGGTTTCGCTTCCAAGAGTTGTCTTCTTCGCTGGTTATAAAAATCGAGAACGAGTTCCATATTATTTCTCCAACCTTGTATAGAAGCAACTTTCATTACATCATGTCCTTCCCAAAGTCCATCTGCATCTCTAAATGTTTTAAGTCCGCTTTCTGCACTAACTCCAGCTCCGGTAAGAACAACAATACTCTTCTTCATTTTATTTTTTAGTTGAAGTTATTGTTTTCTATGCAAACCACCAAGCTAAGAAAGGTTGAAAGCTGATAATGAAAGATTTTTTAAATTTACTACCTATAAACAAAGTGAATGTCATTAGATTTATTAGAATATTTAGAGGGTTTTATTACTGAAGAACGAAAACAACGATTTCTAGAAGTATTGGCACAACGTACCAATCATTTTACCGTAGCGATTGAAGATGTATATCAATTGCATAACACAAGTGCGGTTATTAGAAGTTGCGATGTCTTTGGTGTTCAGCATGTACATATTATAGAAAAGGAATATGGAGAACGATTGGATAAGAATATAGCTATGGGTTCCCAGAAATGGGTAGATGTTTCTAAATATAAAAGTGCTTCTAGCTGCGTGAATACTCTACGGGAAAAAGGTTATCAAATTATTGCGACAACACCACATGAAGATGCCTCGGTATTGGAGGGTTTTGATATAAATAAGAAATCAGCTTTTTTCTTCGGAACAGAAAAAAGTGGACTAACCGATGAAATAATGGAACAGGCAGATGGTTTTTTAAAAATCCCGATGTACGGTTTTACAGAGAGTTTGAATATCTCTGTTTCGGCTGCAATTATTCTTCAACAACTCACCTCTAAATTGCGATCTTCAGAAATTCCATGGAAATTATCAGAAGAAGAAATTTTAGAAAAGCGTATTGATTGGACTAAAAAATCAATAAAAAGTATCGAAGATGTGTTAAAAAGATACTAACTTATTTACTATGCGTTAGAAATTATCACTATCTTTTTGTTAGGTTTATGAATGATAAAATTTGTAAATATGATTTTTACAATTATGTACATACTTGGCGGTGTTATACTTTTGGTAACTTTTTTAGGGTTAATAGCACCGAAATCTTATAATGTGAGTAGGAATATCCAGATAAGAAAACCCCTTCCAGAAGTTTTTACCTATATAAAGTATTTAAAAAATCAAGATGATTGGTCTCCGTGGACAAAGAAAGATCCTAAAATGATAAAAAGCTATAAAGGTATTGACGGAACCGTTGGTGCAATTTGTTCTTGGAAGGGGAATAGTGATGTGGGCGAGGGGACACAAGAGTTGTTAGAAATAGTTCCGAACGATTACATACAAACAGAATTACGATTTATAAAGCCTTTTAAATCTAACTCCAAAGCTTTTATAAAAGTAGAAAAGGTATTGCCAGAAGTTACAACGGTAGTTTGGGGCTTTTATGGCGATTATAAATTTCCTAAAAATATTTTTATGATTTTTTATAATATGGATAAGGCTATTGGAGATGACTTTGCTCAAGGATTGCAAGATCTAAAAGAGGTCTTGGAAAGTTAATATAGGTTTGTGATTATTCATAATACCAAGTAGTTACGGGTTATTCTGTGTGTGTAGAAGTCTTAATTTATAGAATATAATAATTTGTGTATAGGATAATGAGAACGATTTTCAAACTTTTATATTTAATGTTTTTGATGTCATTCTTATCTATGAATGGTCAAGAGGAACAGATGTCTCCAAATTTTATATTTCAGCAAAAAAATATAAAACAGGAATATATTGGAGTGGGGTATTATAAGTATTACAATAATGCCTTGTCCATGAGGAGTGGTAATTATAAGGTTACATTAAATGCAGGAATTGTAGAGCAAGGGCTTTATGATGGATCCAGTTTAGGAGGGCTGCCAATACTTCAAAATTATGTTGGAGTAGAAGCAGAATATTCTTTAAATAGGTGGATAGCCATGTACGTTAATGGTCAATATGTAGACGCTCCATTTTATAATGCTAGATCTGAAATTACCGATATTTATATGAATCCATTATTTGCACAAAGTGGCTATAATATGGGATTTCGTGGTGAAGTTAATACAATGAAATTC
Organism: Joostella atrarenae; assembly: GCF_021764745.1. GTDB lineage: Bacteria > Bacteroidota > Bacteroidia > Flavobacteriales > Flavobacteriaceae > Galbibacter > Galbibacter atrarenae. The sequence continues at coordinate 113,125 of NZ_JAETXX010000006.1, forward strand.
GATTTAGGTGTAGGTTCACTTAATGACACTCAATATAATATATCTGCTCCTAAGGCTAGATTAAATATGAAAGTATTAATAGGGTTTTAGAAGACTAATTTTAAAAAGCAAAGCAGATAACAAACTAGTTACGTCTATTTAGTACTTTATATTCTTCGTAGCAATTACTAATAGCATCAAGAATTTGTAGATCGTTTGCTGTTTCTATAAAACTATCAGAATAATTACAATTGATAAGGATTTCTTTAATTTCTTGTTTGTCTACTTGAAGGAGTGCCATAAGCGTTTCTCTATCAAATTTTGAAGACAAAAGATTCCGAATTTTATCATCTTCTTGCATTTTACGAAGCTTTTTCATCTGTTGGGGCTTCTTTCCGAAGAGGTTATGGAGAAAATCTGCGGGATTAAAAATAGAACCTAATACTTTAGAAAAGGCACCAGGATTTCCACTTCCACCTTCATAACCTATATTTAAACCAGAGATGCTATATCTAGCAGATTGATTGATGGGAATGTTCTTTGCGTCAATATCTAAATATCCTGTTAGTTGAAAAGGTCTTACAACTACTTCTTCTAAGGCAAATGCCAACTCTGTTAATCCAATTTTAGTATTTTGGAATTTAAGCATATCATTAGTTACACGAACTTTTATAGCTTTAAAACCAATATAAGATAGGTATAATGTATCATTTACACGCGCAGGAATGGTAAAGTCACCAGCTTCATCAGTAATAGTTCCAATTACTTGATTAAGGTTTAATACATGCACATTATTAATGGGAGTATCATCACTAGTATTTACCACAATACCTTTAAGTTCTTCTCCGCTATTTTGCGAAAAGACTAGAGTAGTAGTAAATAGGGCAATTATAATTAATATTTTTTTCATTACTTCAAACATACTAAAAAGTAAGCTGATGTCTAAAGAATGTGATTGGTTTATATACATATATAGTAGGGATCACAGTAGACCAACAGTTTGTTAGATAGTTATTAATCGGTGCTAAAAGTAATAAACAAAAGAAAAAAATGCGCCATATGGCGCATTTTTTAATTTATTATTAACTAAAATCTTTTTTTAGACCTTCTGTTTCCGCCGTTACTTCCGCCAGAACTATTTCCTTTACCGCCTTTTTTTCCGTAACGTTTTTCTCCAAAACCGCTTCCAGAAGAATTGCTATCGCTTCTACGACTTCTTCTTCTGTCACCGCCTCCGCCGCCAGATCTTCCGCGTCCTCCGCCAGATCTACCACGAGAATTCTCTCTAGAATTTTTAGATACTTCTACATTTACAAAGCGTCCATCTAATTTAAAATCGTTGAAGAATGCTAATATTGCATCTGTATGATTTGCATCTGTATTAAAGAAAGAAAAACTTTCTTTTACATCAACTTTAAATACATCATCCTGACCCAATTGAAGTTGTTCTTTAAGGAAATCCTTTAAAGTCATCCAATCGTAACCATCACGAGAACCTACATTTATAAAGTAACGTACTTTTCCGTCTCCAGAATGAGATCTATCTCTTCCGTCACTTTCTCTTGAGTTTCCAGAAACATTAATATCGACTGCTTTTTTGTAGTAATCAGCAAAGCGTCCAAATTCAACAGAAACCATTTTCTTAATAAGTTCCTCTCTTTCGATACCTTCAAAAACATCATTAATAGCAGGTAAATAGTGTTCTACTTCCTTATTAACTTCCGTGTTTTTAATTTTGCTAGCTAGGTGATAAAGTTGAATTTCACAAATCTCTTCAGCACTAGGTACTTTTTTCAATTCGAATTTCTGTTGGATAATACGCTCGATTGCGCTTATCTTACGAGATTCACTTTTGGTAATAATTACCATAGAGATTCCCGATTTCCCAGCTCTACCTGTTCTACCACTACGGTGCGTATAGGTTTCTATTTCGTCTGGAAGTTGGTAATTTATTACGTGAGTAATATCATCAACATCAATACCACGAGCAGCAACATCTGTTGCAACAAGCATTTGTATTTGTTTGCTTCTGAAAGATTTCATTACCATATCACGTTGATTCTGACTCAAATCTCCGTGTAATGCACCTGCGCTGTATCCATCTTCAATTAGTTTCTCTGCAACCTTTTGTGTATCACGTTTAGTTCTACAGAAAATAACAGAAAATATATCTGGATTGGTATCAGCTAATCTTTTTAAAGCTAAATAACGATCTCTACCTCCTACAACATAATATTCATGTTGTACATTAGAAGTAGCGGCATTTTTAGCACCCACAGTAACTTCTTGTGGGCTTTTCATAAACTTTTTAGCTATTGTAGCAACTTCTCTTGGCATAGTAGCCGAAAAAAGCCATGTACTTTTCTCCTTTGGCGCATGTGAAAGAATCTCATTGATATCCTCATAGAATCCCATATTAAGCATTTCATCAGCCTCATCAAGTACACAGTACTCAATTTTAGAGATGTCTACCATATTACGGCTAATCATATCTTTCATTCTTCCAGGTGTAGCAACAACAATTTGTGCTCCTCTTTTCACCTGTCTCGCTTGGTCGGTGATGCTTGCACCACCATAAATAGCTACCACGTTAAGAGATGGTAAATATTTTGAGTATAGTTTTAATTCATTAGCAATCTGTAAACAAAGTTCACGCGTAGGCGATAAAATAAGCCCTTGAGTGGTTTTACTGTTCACATCAATTTTCTGAATCATAGGAAACCCGAATGCAGCTGTTTTCCCAGTACCTGTCTGTGCCAATGCAACCATGTCGGTATCGTTGGCTAGTAGGACCGGAATAGCTTTCTCCTGTACTTCAGAAGGAGTTTCAAAGCCCATATCTGTGATGGCTTTAAGTAGCTGTTCGTTCAGTCCTAATTGTTCAAATTTGTTCATATATCTATTTAAAAATAAGGGCGCAAAGGTAGGCTTATTTATTGAGAATCTACTATTTATGGACTTAATTATTATTATTCCTTATTATTGATAATGAGGTTTTTAAGTCCTTGTCCCTTTTTCAAACGTTATATGGATATTTTTTCACACCCTTTTTTGGTCTAATCAAAAGTAGAATAGTGTAATTTTTTATGCTTTTTGAACCTTAATATTGAAAGAATTGGAGTTGCTTTTGGTTGATGCATTGTTAGTTAACTAAAAGAATTTGATGTAAACCCCCTTTTATTCTTATTAATTTAAGCTTATTTATATTTCTTTTTGATAGGTGACAACATCTAGAATTTTTCCAAACTTCTCACCTACATTTCTAAAATTGGCACATTCAAAATAGCCACATTTTCTAAATAAAGCAATACTAGCCGTGTTTTCTCCGGTAATTATTCCTAGTAAATTTTTAATGCCATTTGTTTTTGCTTTTTCTTCGAGGAAATATAAAACCTTTTTACCAACACCTTTTCCTTCAAATCCATTTTTAAGGTAAATTGTTACCTCCGCAGTACGGTCATAAGCTTGGCGTTTTTTAAAGTGTGTAGTAAAACAATATCCAGCCAATTCATTATCTGCATATATTAAGAAAGAGTGGTACAGATGATGATTAAAATAAAGTAACTCCTTTAATTCGTCTAAAGTTATAGGCTGTGTGTGGAAAGTGGCTGTAGAATTAGCAATGTACCAATCGTAAATTTCTTTAACTAAAGGAAGCTCTTCTTCTTGGATGTCTTTGTAGGAAAGTTCCATTTTTATATAATTTTATTACAAAGTTTTATATTAACTAAGGTAATCTATGAGTTGTTTTATAGCTTTTGCACGATGACTTACTTTATTTTTTTCTTCTGAAATTAACTCAGCAAAAGTGTTTTTATAGCCTTCAGGTTGAAAAATAGGATCATAACCAAAGCCATTATTCCCTTTTTTTGAAGTAGTAATAACGCCATTAATAATACCGTTAAAAATTATTTTTTCACGATCTGTGCGAAGGGCAATTACTGTTTTAAATCTTGCGGAACGGTCTTCTTTATCTTCGAGCTCTTTTAGTAGCTTGTTCATGTTATCGGTTGCATCTTTCTGTTCTCCGGCATAACGGGCAGAGTAGACGCCAGGCGCTCCATCTAAAGACTCTACTTCAAGTCCAGTATCGTCTGCAAAACAATTTAAATTGTAATTATCAAACACATAATTGGCCTTAATAGTGGCGTTCTCTTCAATTGTCTTTCCATATTCTTCAATCTCTTCGGTACAGCCAATATCATCTAAACTTAATAATTCTATGTCTGGAGGTAAAATTGATTTTACCTCTTTTAATTTATTTAAGTTGTGTGTTGCAAAAACTAATTTCATAAGTAATAAAGTTTTCTTTTTTCAAAAGTAATTTTTTGATTGTATATTAGTTAAATATTCCCCCGCTAATTTTAAAAAATATTATAGATGCGAAAGCTTGTGATTATTGCAGTCCTTATAATGGCTGGGAATTTTGTTTTTGGGCAAAAGATAGAGAATGATTCTTTACAGACTGCAAAGGTTAAGAAAGATAAGCGAGTGGAACTAACGCTAATGCCTTATATAAGCTATAATAGAAATTTAGAGTTTATGATTGGGGTCATTCCTATGGCGATGTATCGAATAAATAAAAATGATGCAATTTCTCAGAAATCGACTTCTGGACTTTCTGCGGTATATACTACAAATGGATCGTATTTTGTAGCATTTTTTAATCGTTTTTTCTTTGCTGAAGATCGTTGGAGAGGAAAACTATTTGCTTTAACTGGAGATCATGTGTCTCAGTTTTATGATGATGATACAGAGTTTCCTGGTTTTTACGAGTACGCTACAAATACTACAGTAGTAAGTGTTGGAGTACAAAGACGAATAATTAAGCATTTGTTTGGTGGGTTAACTTATACTTTTGCTGATTATGATACAACTTATGAAGATGACGTAGAAGAACCATCAGCGGTGCAAACTAATGCTTTGGAGTTAAATGTACTTTATGATACCCGAGACCAATATTATTATCCTATGCATGGAGAGAAAGCACAGGTAAGATATATCTCCTTCCCGCAGTGGTTTGGGAACGATCAAGACGCTAATAAAGTGCTAGTAGAGTATAATAAATACTTCCCTATGAAAAATGGTAAGGATTTAATTGCAGCTAGATTTTCGGGTAAATTGGGAATTGGAGATATTGCTTTTGAGCAACAGGTAACTATAGGAAATAAAGATATTAGAGGATATTCTCAGGGCGAGTTTCGTGGAGACGGATTAATGGCAGTGCAGGGAGAGTATCGTTATAATTTTGGAAAAAAAATGGGACTTGTAGGTTTTGCAGGGCTAGCAACTTTATATGGATCAGATGTTGAGGATAACAACTGGAAAATGTATCCTGGAGTTGGAGCTGGATATAGATATCAAGCTTTTAAAAAGGTGAAGTTTAATATAGGATTAGATGCTGCTGTAGGTAAAGACGATTGGGGTGTATATTTTAGAATAGGAGAAGCTTTCTAGAAATTCACAACGCAGAATTATATCAATAAGCAGTTTTGAGACAAAAGTTTGTTTGCCTTCAGTTTTTTATTTTTTTCGCCTAAAGCCTAAAGCCTAAAGCCTAAAGCCTAAAGCCTAAAGCCTAAAGCCTAAAGCCTAAAGCCTAAAGCCTAAAGCCTAAAGCCTAAAGCCTAAAGCCTAAAGCCTAAAGCCTAAAGCCTAAAGCTTAAAGCTTAAAGCCTATCTATGATGATAAGGTTCGTTTCTTAAGATGGTGAATCCGCGGTAGAGTTGTTCGATAAAAAACAAGCGTATCATCTGATGGGAGAATGTCATTTTTGAAAGTGATATTTTTCCTTGTGCTTTTTGGTAGACAGCATCAGAGAATCCATAAGGTCCTCCAATAACAAAAACCAGCTGTTTTACTCCGCTATTCATATGTTTCTGTAAATACTCAGAAAATACTTCCGAAGAGAAATTTTTTCCATTTTCATCTAAAAGAATGAGAATATCCGTAGGATTGAGTTTTTTTAATATCAATTCTCCTTCTTTTTCCTTTTGTTGCGCTTCAGAAAGGTTTTTTGCGTTTTTTATGTCTGGAATAATTTCAAAATCAAAATTAACATAAAAACCTAATCGTTTTATGTATTGACTAATAAGGGAGTTTAATTCCTTCCCATCTGTTTTTCCTACAGCAATAAGTTTGATATTCATGCTGCAAAATTATGAAATCTTATAAAATATTCGGAGTTTGCAATAGAATTGCTTAAAATTAATGAGTTCGAACTCGTAGCTATAGAGGATTTTAATAAATTAGCGCAAAACATTACGGAATGATTTCTGAAGAACAATTTCAAAAAGAGCTAGAGCTCATCATAATAAATGCCATCCGTGAAGATGTTGGAGATGGAGACCATAGTTCGCTGGCATGTATTCCTTCTGAAGCAAATGGGAAGGCTAAACTATTAGTAAAAGATAAAGGCATTATTGCTGGTGTAGAATTAGCAAAGCGAGTTTTTCATTATGTAGATCCTAATTTAAAAATAGAAACGCTTATTAATGACGGAGCTCATGTAAAAGAGGGTGACATTGTTTTTTATGTTGAAGGAAGTTCGCAATCTATTTTAAAGGCAGAACGCTTAGTGCTTAACGCCATGCAAAGAATGAGTGCTATTGCTACCAAAACGCAGAGTTATGTGAAGTTGTTGGAAGGTACAGGAACAAAAATTTTGGATACTCGAAAAACTACACCAGGAATCCGTGCGATTGAAAAATGGGCAGTAAAAATTGGAGGCGGAGAGAATCATAGGTTTGCATTATATGATATGATTATGTTAAAAGATAATCATATAGATTTTGCTGGAGGTGTAACGGAAGCTATTTCGAAAACCAAGCAGTATTTAAAAGATAATCAAAAGAATCTTAAGATAATTGTAGAAGCTAGAAACCTTAAAGAAGTAGAGGTTATTTTGGCTGCAGGAGGGGTTTTTAGAATCCTTTTGGATAACTTTAATTATGAAGATACACGTAAAGCAGTGGCTTTAATTGGAGATAAATGTCTTACAGAATCATCAGGAGGAATTAATGAAAAAACCCTTCGTTTATATGCAGAATGTGGTGTAGATTATATATCTTCTGGTGCGCTAACACATTCCATTTATAATATGGATTTGAGTTTAAAAGCAGTATAATATGTCTGTAGAGATTGAGGAAAAGCTAGCTAAAATACCTGTAGTAAATTACCTTGTTAAATTACTTAAAAATGTAAAACTTCCAGGTTTTGAAGGGCTTTCTGTTTATGATCTCGCGGAAATGTATTTTGTAGGGATTGTAAAAGGAGCGCTAACTTATAGAGCGAGTGCAATATCTTTTAGTTTCTTTATGGCGCTATTTCCTTTCCTACTATTTATTTTAAATTTAATCCCGTATGTTCCTATAGAAGGTTTTCAGCAGGATTTTATTCATTTTATAGAGAGTTTATTGCCACCGCAAACGGCTAATTTTTTTGATTCTATTATTGAAGATATTGTAAGTAAACGTAGAGGTAGTTTACTGTCTTCTGTATTTATATTGTCGATTTTTTTAATGGCAAATGGAATCAATGCTATTTTTGGAGGGTTTGAGACTTCGTACCATGAAGTGATTACAAGAAATGTTATAAAACAATATTTTGTAGCGGTAGGAGTAGCTTTATTAATGGCATTCTTGTTTTTAGCTACAGTAATCGGTTTTATTTTTTATGAAATTTATATTGTGCAATACCTGAGCGAATTGGCTGCCAAAACTAATGGCATGGATATTGAAAGAGGAGATATTATAGGAGTGCAGGTAGGTCGATTTTTATTTTTTGTAATCATCACTTATTTAACCACTGCAATATTGTATTATTTTGGTACTTTAGAAGGGAGAGAAACAAAGTTTTTCTCACCAGGAGCGCTGTTAACGACTATTCTCATTGTAGTAACAACTTATTTATTTGGAATCTACATTGAAAATTTTTCACAGTATAACGAAATTTATGGGTCAATTGGAGCGTTACTTATTTTAATGCTTTATATTTGGATTAACTCCAATATCTTGCTTTTAGGCTTTGAGCTTAATGCATCATTGAGGAGTCTTAAACGTAACTTTTAAACTTAAAATTATGATGAATAAAAAAATCGTACTTGCTATTTCATTTTTATTTTTTGCTGGAATGTCAGCATACTCACAAAGTGTATTAGGGCTATGGAAAACTATAGATGACGAAACAGGAAAAGAAAAGTCTGTTGTAGAAGTCTATGAAGAAAATGGAAAGGTCTATGGAAAAGTGATTGAGATTCTTAACAAAGATCGCGTAGATGTAGTTTGTGATAAATGTGAAGGAGATAAAAAAGATAAACCAGTTTTAGGAATGGTTATTATTGAAGGATTAGAGAAAGATGGTGATGAATATGAAGGAGGAACAATCTTAGATCCTGAAAAAGGAAAAGAGTATAAATGTAAAATTTGGGTTGACGAGGATGATGAAAATCAGCTTAATGTAAGAGGGTATATTGCCTTTTTGTTTAGAACTCAAGAGTGGACTAGAATCCATTAAAAAATACTTTGTTGCTTCTATATTTTTAAATGGAGGCTATTAGTAATATCTTAGCGTTAAAGGAGTTTTTTAAAGCTCTTTTAGCGCTAATTGTATATTTATGAAAAGCGACTAAAAGCTGCCGATAGCTAATTAATAAATCCAAATTAATAGATTCTGAAAAAATGCATTTTATAGATGTTATTCTACCCATACCACTAGAAAAGACATTTACATACGCTGTTTCTGAGCGAGAAGCTTCCTTTCTTCAGCCAGGGATGCGTGTTTCAGTTCCTTTTGGGAGGTCTAAGATTTATACGGGATTGGTGTATCGAGTTCATAATAAAGCTCCAGAGACATATAAGGCTAAAGAAATAGATCAGATTCTAGACAATGCTCCTATAATTACAGAGAGACAATTTAAACAATGGGAGTGGATTTCCTCTTATTATATGTGTAGTTTGGGAGAGGTTTTTAAAGCAGCTGTTCCTTCTGCTTTTCTGTTGGAAAGTGAGACACTTATTTTAAAAAATGAGAGTTTTAATCCCGAAACAGAAGAGTCTTTAAAGGATGATGAGTGGTTGGTTTATGAAGCGCTCCAGCATCAATCGATGTTAAAAGTACACGAAGTAAGCAGTATTATAGATAGAAAAAGTACGCTTTCCGTTTTAAAAAGATTGCTCGATAAGAATGTAATTAAGCTTAAAGAAGAGATTAATGATCAATACAAGCCTAAGCTTATTCGTTATATTAGGCTTAATGAAAGGTATACTTCTGATGATGAGTTAAATGGACTTTTAGAGCAGCTTTCTCGAGCGCCGAAACAAAGAGAGGTTATACTTACTTTTTTTACGATGGAAGCGGTGGCTGGAAAAGGAATTCAAGTTAAAGAACTAGAAGAGAAAAGCAATGCTTCATCGACTACCATAAAAGCATTAGTCGATAAAGAAATATTGGAGGAGTATTTTATTCAGCAGGATAGAATACAATATGAAGGGGAAGAGATTTCAGACTTAAAAGATTTAAATGAATATCAAACTTCGGCATTAAAAGAAATAGAAGAACATTTTACTTCAGAAGGAGTTGTTTTATTGCATGGAGTTACTTCTTCAGGAAAAACAGAAGTTTATGTTAAGCTTATTGAAAAGATTATAGCTGAAGGGAAACAGGTTTTATATTTATTGCCAGAAATAGCGCTTACTACACAGCTTATTAAACGCTTACAGGATTATTTTGGAGAAAAAGTGAGTGTATTTCATTCTAAATATTCTGTAAATGAACGGGTAGAAACGTGGAATAATATCCTTAAGGGGGCTTCTAAGGCACAAATTGTTATTGGTGCAAGATCTGCCGTTCTATTGCCGTTTTCTAACTTAGGACTCGTTATTGTAGATGAAGAGCACGAAACATCTTTTAAACAGTTTGATCCAGCGCCAAGGTACCACGCAAGAGATACGGCTATAGTTTTAGCGGCTATCCATAAGGCGAAAACCTTGCTGGGGACTGCTACTCCAAGTATTGAGAGTTATCATAATGCTAAGATTGGCAAATATAGACTGGTAGAGATTACCCGAAGATTTGGGAATGTAATGATGCCAGATATCGAACTCACAGATATAAAAGAGAAGCATCGGAAGAGAAAAATGACGGGGCATTTTTCAGATCGGTTATTAGAGGCTATTCAAGAAGCATTAGGGGAAAAGGAGCAAGTTATAATTTTTCAAAACCGTAGAGGGTTTGCGCCTATTTTGGAGTGTAATACTTGCGGACACTCTCCTCAATGTCCTAATTGTGATGTGAGTTTAACATATCATCAATATAAAAAGCAATTAAGATGTCACTATTGTGGGTATGCTATGGCAATGCAATTGGCTTGCTTGGCATGTGGGAGTAGTGAGATAGATACCAAAGGCTTAGGGACGGAGCAAATAGAATTGGCATTGAAAGAGCTTTTTCCGAAGGCTAAGATTGGTCGTATGGATTCTGATACTACACGGGGAAAACATGGTTATCAGAAAATAATTACCGCTTTTGAGCAGCTAGAAATCGATATTCTTGTGGGAACACAAATGCTTACCAAAGGATTAGACTTTAGAAATGTTAGTTTGGTGGGTGTTATGAATGCAGATACTTTATTAAATTTTCCTGATTTTAGAGCGCACGAAAGGAGCTTTCAGTTAATTCAGCAAGTTTCAGGTAGAGCAGGGCGTACAAAAAAGCGAGGTAAAGTAATAATTCAGACTTTTAATCCTTATCATCAGATATTACAGCAAGCCTCAATAAATAGTTATGAGGAAATGTTTACAGATCAGATTAATGAAAGGCGACAATTTAGATATCCACCTTTTACAAGAATTATAAAACTAGTTTTTAAACATAAAGATTATAATAAGGTAAATGATGCTAGTAGTTGGTACGCAAAAGCATTGCATACAGTTTTTGATAATCATACTAAAACAGAAATATTAGGACCAGAGTTTCCGCCTGTTTCTAGAATTCGAAATGAGTATTTAAAAAATATTATAATTAAAGTTCCGCACAATCAGTCTGTAAAGCAAACAAAAGATGCTATTAGAAGAATAGATAAGAGTTTTCAATCTATAGCAGCCTATAGAAGTGTGAGAATAATATATAATGTAGACGCTTATTAATGGTGAGAGTTAAATTTAAATAAGGAGATCCTTTTTAAATTTGGTTTAAGAGTTTGTACTGCTTAATGCTTCCGATAGCTCCGTCTTTTTGTTTCTACTAAGCGGAATTTGTTTTCCGTTAACTTCCACATTTTTACTATTAAACTTCTCTACTTTATCTAAATTAACAATATAAGACTTATGAATTCTTAAGAAGCGATTTTCAGGAAGTTCTTTTTCAAAAGATTTCATCGTAGAAAGAATAACAATGTTAGCATCATCCGTTACTAACTTTATATAATCACCTAAAGCTTCTACCCAATTAATTTCATTTAAAAAGACTTTTCTCTTCTTAAGATTACTCTTTACAAAGATGTGATCATCATCTTCTTTAGATGCAACTTTTAATTTGAAGTTGTCTTGAGCTCTTTTTATAGAGGCCTCAAAACGTTCTTGAGTAATAGGTTTATGAAGGTAATCTGTTACATCGTAGTCAAATGCTTTAAGGGCATATTGTGCACTTCCAGTAATTAGTATAACTTGCGGTGGTTCGTTAAGAGCTTCTAGTAAGTCGAAACCATTAACAACAGGCATTTCAATATCTAAAAAGATAAGATCAATGCTTTGTTTTTTTAGACCATTCCTTGCTTCTATAGCATTACTGTATTCAGCAACTAAGTTGAGCATAGGGTGATTTTTTATCAATCTAGCAACAGACATTCTTTGAATGCTTGAGTCGTCTACAATAATGCAATTCATTTTCATTTTGACCTAATAGGTAAGTGGTTGGATATTTATGAAGTACAATTTTAGTGAAAAAAGTAAGGGTAAGCAAGTAAAATGTTGTGAAAAGGCAGAGTTTTGTTGTCGAAAGGGGAAAAATAACCTTCTTTTATCGAAATGTTGCAGATTAGCTTTTTTATTACGATAATTAATTCTACTTTTGCAGCCTTAAAAATTAACAATAATATTCACATTATGAATCATTACGAAACTGTTTTCATTCTTAATCCCGTTTTATCTGAGACTCAGATAAAGGAAACAGTTAAGAAGTTTGAAGATTTCTTAACCTCTAAAGGAGCAGAGTTTGTATCTAAAGAAGATTGGGGGCTAAAAAAATTAGCATATCCTATTCAAAACAAGAAAAGTGGGTTTTACCATCTTTTTGAATTTAAAGTAGCTGGAGAGGTAATCGAAGGTTATGAATTAGAATTTAGACGTGACGAACGTGTTATGCGTTCTCTAACTGTAAGTTTAGATAAGCACGCTATTTCTTGGGCAGAAAGAAGAAGAACAAAACTTAAACAAAAAGCTTAGTATTATGTCATCTATAGAGCAACAAGCAAAAGGAAAAAAAGATGGAGAAATTAGATATCTTACTCCACTTAATATAGAAACTAATAAGACAAAGAAATATTGTCGTTTTAAAAAGTCAGGCATCAAGTATATCGATTACAAAGATCCAGACTTTTTATTAAAATTAGTAAATGAACAAGGTAAGATCTTACCAAGAAGGTTAACCGGAACATCATTAAAGTATCAAAGAAAAGTATCTGTAGCAATTAAAAGAGCTCGTCACTTAGCTTTAATGCCTTACGTAGCAGATTTATTAAAATAAAAGAAGGTAACCATGGAATTAATATTAAAGAAAGACGTAGATAATTTAGGTTTTAAAGATGATGTGGTAACTGTAAAAAATGGTTACGGACGTAATTTTTTAATCCCTCAAGGTCAAGCAGTCCTTGCTACAAGCTCAGCTAAGAAAGTATTAGCTGAAAATTTGAAGCAAAGAGCTTTCAAAGAGAAGAAAGTTATTGAGGATGCTCAAAAAGTTGCAGATCAACTTAAAGACATTCAGGTTAAGATAGTTGCTAAAGCTGGAGCAGGTAAGAAATTATTTGGTTCTGTTAGTAATATAGATTTATCTGAGGCTATTCAGAAAGAGGCTAGTCTTAATATAGATAAGAAATACATTAGCATCTTAGGAGGTAACGTAAAAGTTGCTGGTCCTTACGAAGCTACTATAAGATTACATAGAGAAGTAGTAGTTAATTTCCCTTTCGAAGTTACAGTAGAAGAGAAGTAATTAAGAATTCTTTGTTAATAAAATGTTAAGGCCACTTGTTAAAGTGGCCTTTTTTGTTTGTAGTTTTATTGCTACCGCCAACAAATCATAAACATTTAACTCATTAACAATGAAAAAATTACAGTTACTACTTAAGCTATTACTAGTAATGACAGTGGGAACACTTAGTTCCCAAGTAACAACCTCAAATATTAAAGGGGTTGTAACAGACTCACAAGGTGAGCCACTACCAGGTGCTAGCGTGGTAGCAGTTCATACACCTACAGGGACTAATTATGGTGGAGCAACCAATTTTGAAGGTCGCTTTAATCTTCTCAATCTTAGAGTGGGTGGTCCCTACAAATTAACAATCTCATATATTGGTTTTCAATCTCAAGAGGTTACTGGCGTATATTTAGATTTAGGACAGACCTCAGACTTTGAGATTAAACTGGTTGATGATAGTCAACAATTAGGAGAAGTTGTTGTTACAGGGGATAGTTCTGGTGCCTTTGATGCTGATAGGACTGGTGCAGAGACGAGTGTAGGAAGAAGAGAGCTTACAAGGCTGCCAACCATTTCTAGATCAGCTCAAGATTTTACAAGATTAGAGCCTACCTCAAGTAGTGATGGCTCTTTTGGCGGAAGAAACGATCAGTTTAATAATTTTTCTTTAGACGGAGCTGTTTTTAGCAATCCTTTCGGTTTGGATGCTGCTACTCCAGGAGGACAAACAGATTCACAACCTATTTCTTTAGATGCTATTGATCAAATTCAGGTATCTATTGCCCCTTATGATGTTACCCAATCTGGATTTACAGGAGCATCAGTTAATGCTGTAACTAAAAGTGGAACAAATAATTTTTATGGTACAGTATATGGTTTTTTTAGAAATGAAGATCTTACGGGAGGTAAGATTGAAGGAGAAAAGGTAATTAAGCCAAAATTAGAGCAAAACCAATATGGTATTAGTATCGGAGGACCAATTATTAAAAATAAGCTTTTCTTTTTCGCAAATTTTGAAAAAGATGAAAAAACAGATTTAGGTACCTATGGATTCATACCAAATACAGGTTCAGGCGCAGTAAATGAGTCACGAGTTACCGAAGGGGATTTAATGGATGTTAAAAATGCTTTAGCGGGACTTGGTTACGATACTGGAAGATATGAGGGGTTTACTTATGGAGCAGCTTCCACAAAAGGAATTATAAAAATTGATTGGAATATTGATGACAACAACCGACTAGCATTTATTTATAACTTTTTAGATGCTTACAAAGAGAAACCAGCACACCCAACTGCCATCGGAGTAAGAGGGCCAAGTGCTTCTACGTTACAATTTGAAAATTCTGGGTACCGTATTAATAATAATATTCAATCTTTTCAATTAGAATTAAATTCAAATATATCGGATAAAATTGTTAATAAACTACAATCAGGATATACCTACTTTAATGATTATAGAGATCCGTTATCTTCACCCGCACCTAGTATTTTAATAGAACAGAATGGTTCTAATTATATTGTTGCAGGCCATGAACCGTTTTCTATAAACAATACTCTAGATCAAAAAGTATTTCAAATTACTGATAATTTAAATATATTAATGGGAGATCATAATTTAACGTTAGGTTTTTCTGTTGAAAAATTTGAGTTTGAGAATAGTTTCAATTTAGGGTTTTATGGAGGTACATTTGGATTTGAAATTGACGGTGATCCAGATACTCCTCCTCGTAATTTTGCTAGTGTTCAAGAGTTTCTAGCAAATTCGCAGCCAGGGGGACTTATAGATAACCTTATACAAGGAGCAGAAGGTACTTATAATGCTCTAAATGCAAGTGATGGATGGTCGTTGGCTGAAACTAATGTTGGTCAGTTTGCATTTTATGCTCAAGATGAATGGAATATTTCTGATGAATTTAAGTTAACTTATGGAGTTCGTTTTGATAAACCTTTATATTTTAATACAAAAGATAAAATTCAAGAGAATATTGATAGAAAAGGAACATATGTTCCAGATATTCCCTACTTCGATCCAGAAACAAAGGAAGAAGTAAAGCTTAATTCATTACAACTTCCAAACAACGACTTTCTAGTATCTCCTCGTTTAGGTTTTAATTGGGATGTTTTAGGAGACAGAAGCTTTAAGTTAAGAGGGGGAACTGGTATTTTTACAGGTAGATTCCCTTTTGTTTGGCTTGGTAACCAAGTACAGGGAGTAGACGTGTTTTTTTATCAAATTGTCGATGCTGATTTCAAATGGCCACAGGTATGGAGAAATAGCTTAGGTGCAGATTATAAATTTGAAAATGGTCTGGTTTTAACTACAGATCTTTCATACACAAAAGATATTAATGGAATCAATGTTCAGAATTGGGGGCTTAGTGACCCAAGTGAGAATTTAAATGCGCCAGGTGATAATCGTGCATATTATGCAGATTCTGATAAGGGAAACAATGCGTATGTATTTACAAATAGTGATAAAGGTCGTGTTTGGAATGCTACTTTTAAAGCACAGAAATTCTTCAATAATGGGCTTTTTGCAAGTCTTGCATACAATTATTTAAATTCTAAAGATGTTAACTCAATTGAAGCTGAAATTACTGGAGATGCTTTCGATTTCAATCCAGTAGTTGGAGATGCCAATCAAGATGTATTATCTTTTTCTAAGTACGGAGATTCTCATCGTATTATTGGAGTTATTTCCAAGCAATTTAAATATGGACATGACAAATGGGCGACTACAATATCCGCTTTTGGAGAATATGCTCAAGGAGGAAGATTTAATTATACTTATGCTGGTAATATTAATAATGATAGTTCTTTTCAGAATAATGATCTTATTTATATTCCAACTTCAGAAGAAGTTCAGCAAATGCAATTTATTGGTAATCCAACAGAACAAGCTACTCAAGCTGCGGCATATGAAGCATACATCCAGCAGGATGAGTATTTAAATGAAAACAGAGGGGACTACATGGAACGTTATGGCGCTTTAGCACCATGGAGAAGTAGATGGGATGTGAAAATATTGCAAGATTATAATTTTAAAGTTTCTGAAACAAAAACGAACACAATCCAATTTAGTATTGATATTTTAAATTTTGGTAATTTATTAAATTCTGATTGGGGAGTTATTCAGCAACCAAGAAATTTAAACCCGGTATCAGTAGTGTCTATAGATGCTAATAATGTTCCAACATATAGTTTTGATCCTACTTTAACAGAAACTTTTGGAGCATTTTCTGGAATTCAATCTAGATGGCAAGCTCAAATAGGATTACGCTATATCTTTAATTAAATTTTAAAGTACTTCTCTAAAAGGATAATTTCTTAAATTTTATTATAAAAGGCTATGCACTCCGCATAGCCTTTGTTATTTTTGCAAAATCTAAATTGAATCGTAAAAAAAATTAGGTGAAGTACAGAAGACTTACAAAGGAGCAGTTAGAAGAAATGCATCAAGAATTTATAAATTTCTTAGCAACGCAGACTATAACTGTTGATGAATGGAACGATATAAAGAAAAATAAACCAGAGGTTGCTGAAGACGAAATTGATGTATTTAGTGATTTAATTTGGGAAGGTGTTTTAAGTAAAGTAGATTATTTGGAAAACATCTCTGCTACAGAAATGCATTTATTTTATTTGGGAGAAAAAGAAATGAGACTTATCGCTGTACGCGTACATCAGCCAGGTGTAGATTTAACTACAAAAGAAGGGTTTACTTGGTTTAAGAATAACTTTTTAACGGAAGCCGTTGAAATGATGATTGCAAATAAAGCATACTCTGAAGACCGTAATAAGGATAAATTTGAGCTTATCGAAAAGGGAGCAGTTATTACAAAAGGAGAGTTATTTAATTATTTTGACGATATATTACCAAATTAACTTTAAGATGTGTGTTGGTGGTCTTTAGAATAATCTATTTCTAAAGTCATTAACTCAAACACAATACTAATATAATGGCACAAAAACCAAGCATAGCTAAAGGAACTAGAGATTTTACACCAGAAGAGGTTGTTAAACGTAACTATATAATCGATACCATAAAATCTCATTTTCAAACATTCGGATTTCTTCCAATAGAAACACCGAGTTTTGAGAATTCGGATACATTAATGGGGAAATATGGAGATGAAGGAGATCGACTTATTTTTAAGATCTTAAATTCAGGAGACTTCCTTTCTAAGGTTGATGATGCTTTGTACGAAAAGAAAGATGCAAATGCACTAACGGGAAAGATTTCCGAAAAGGCTTTGCGTTACGATCTTACAGTTCCGTTTGCTCGTTATGTGGTTATGCATCAAAATGAAATCGAATTGCCTTTTAAGCGTTATCAGGTTCAACCAGTTTGGAGAGCGGATAGACCTCAAAAAGGGCGTTTTAGAGAGTTTTATCAATGTGATGCTGATGTAGTAGGCTCGAAGTCTTTATGGCAGGAAGTGGAGTTTGTGCAATTGTATGATGCCGTTTTTCATAGTTTAAAGCTGGAAGGCGTAACTATAAAAATGAATAACCGTAAAATACTTTCAGGAATTGCTGAAGTTATTGGTGCCAAAGATAAATTGATCGATTTTACAGTAGCTCTAGATAAGCTAGATAAAATTGGTGAAGATGGTGTGAAAAAGGAAATGTTGGAAAAAGGAATCAGCGAAGATGCGATTCAGAAAGTACAACCTTTATTTTCTTTTACAGGAAGTAACACCGATAAACTAAATAGTTTACGCGCTCTTTTAGAAGCTTCAGAAGAAGGAATGAAAGGTGTCGATGAATTGAGTTTTATAATAGATGCTATTACTGCTTTAGGACTTAAAACAGCTAAATTAGATTTAGATGTAACATTAGCTCGTGGTTTAAATTATTATACTGGAGCCATTTTTGAAGTGGGAGCTCCTGCAGAAGTAAAAATGGGTTCTATTGGTGGCGGCGGTCGCTATGATGATCTTACCGGTATTTTTGGACTTAAAAATGTAAGTGGAGTAGGAATCTCTTTTGGATTAGATCGTATTTATTTGGTTTTAGAAGAATTAGGACTTTTCCCTGAAGAAGTCTCAGAAAGTACTAAAGTATTGTTCTTAAACTTTGGTCAAAACGAAGCATTATACTGCCTAAAAGCACTTAAAAAACTTCGTGAAGCAGGTATCAAGTCAGAGATGTATCCTGATGATGCTAAAATGAAAAAGCAAATGAATTATGCTAATAAAAGAAATATTCCATTTGTAGTTTTAGCTGGTTCTAAGGAAATAGAAGGAGGTACTTTTACATTAAAAAATATGAATTCTGGAGAGCAGTTTGAAGTAACAACAGAAGAACTTATTGAGAGAGTAATGATTAAATAGTTTTAATTTCCATAATCTTATTCTCAAAGGAATCTTTGTAATTAGATTTACTTTTAATTCTTGTTTTGTAGGTGTAAATAGTTGCAACTGAAAGCTCAAGAAAATCGGCAATCTGGTTACTATCTTGGATTCCGAGTCTATATAAAGCAAAAAGGCGGAGCTCTGTATTTAGGAGCTCCGATTTTTTTAATATGTATTTGTGCTCTTCTGGAAATAGCTGATTAAAATCTGTTATAAAAGTTGGAAATAGTTTTAGGAATATCTCATCGAAATTTTTAAAAAGGTCGCTACGTTCTTTCTTTACACTATATCTATTTAGGACAGTTAGAATTTCATCTGTTTTTTTAGCGATTAGTTTCTGCCGAGTACTTTTCTGTAAGCGATCTATTTTTTTTATAAAACCTGAAGTGGCTTGAATAAAATAAGTAATGTACTCTTGTTTAATTGCATCTGCTTCTCTTAAATGCATATTTACTTTTTGTAATTCATCGTATGAAGCTATTAATTCTTTTTTTGATGTATTTCTTACTTTAAGCTGTTTGAAAATTATAAATAAGAAGACAATCACTATTATCACTAATACTCCTAAAAGAATTGCAATTTTACTTAATAAACTATTTTGTTGCTCAATTTTATGCATTTGAGCTTCTTCAATAATTGGAAGAATACTTGAAATTTGAATTTTTCGGTGCCTTGCATTGTAAAAAGTAGCATCATCCATAGCTAGATGGATATACTTGTTTGCACTGTCTAAGTCATTAATTTCATAAAGTTCGTTGGCTAGATTACGTAAAGCTACCGTCTCTTTTGTTGCAGATTGAACATCAGAAATAGCTGCTAAAGCCAGATACTCAATTGCTTTTTCAGTATAACCGCGTTCCCCATAAATATAACCAAGACTAGAAGTTGCAATACCATAATACTTAGGGGAGAGGTCATAGTTGTTTATCCAATACTCAAAAGCAAACTCAGCGCCTTTAAGGTCTTGTTGTTTTAATCTCCTTAAACTCTCTGTTGTCCAATATTCATTAGTATTTTTATCAACATAACTTAAAGCCTTATTTATGTATTTATTACCTTTTTGAATATAGTTTATACTAAAGCGATGGTCCTTGTTGTAATCTGCTAAATCGTAGTATGTACGTGCTTTAACAGAGTAATAGTTAAATTTATTCTCTTTGGATAATAAGTCAGGATTAATATCATTTAATATGTCTATTGCTTCTTTAAATAGTCCTGAAGAAAGTAAAATAAACCCTTCATTAATAGCAACTTCATTTATTAATTCTTCCTTTTCTAATTTTATAGCTTTTTGTTTTGCATTCTCTAAATAGTAGTATGCAGAATCATATTTAAAAGAGCGATATTCATTAAATAATAGAATATAAGATTGGTATAAACTGTAATCGCCTCCATTAACAATATTTTTTTGAAGCCCTTTTTTTAATATTTCTATCTTTTTGTATTTCTGCTGAATGTAGTATTCTTTATTGTCAAGCTCGTTTTCTAGTTTTTTTAAAATTTCTTCATGACCATTAGCAAAAATGCTAGCAGTAATAAAAAAAAGAAAAACCGAAATGTATCGCATTTTAGTATTATAAAAAGGTTGGTTGATAATAGTAGGTATTTGTTATTTATAATTAAAAACTAGTTCATAGAGTGCTTCACTAACGCCAAAAAAATGATAACTGATTATTGCTTAGTATATTATTTAATTGTTCTTAACATAATTCATTGCGATTCCATTAATTACAAGCGACAATATATGAGTTTTTTAAAATATTGTGCAATATTAATTGCTGAATAATGAATTTTAAACACTAATTACTCTCGATTTAATCTTGATTTTTAAACATTTAATTAAATATTATATTGCTGTAAATGAGTTGTTTGAGTGTTTTTTGAAACTAAATAAATCTTGATTTTTATTATATATTTTTCTAACGGTTTTTCTTGGACTTAGTTTTGAAACAGCTTGAAGAAAAGTTGAGAAGAATGGGGTTTTCTAATAAATTACCTTGAACATTAAAAACGATTTAATTAAATAGTTAGCTTTAAACCAATGGATTAAGTTTTTATGGAAAGCCTCACTCACTTTTAAGAAATAGATAACAGTTTTGTGACTCAATTAAAGAGGAATTATAAAATGAAAAATATAAAATCAATACCCGAACTTAACCTATTTAATAAGATGCAGAAGTGTCTTTTATTACTCATTTTAACGTTATTTTTTTCATGTGATGAAAAGCCGATATCTATTTTATCTCCTGATAATAAAAATGAATTGATTTTTAGCTTAACAGAGAAGGGAGAACCTCAATATGTTCTTTCTTCAAGAGGTAAAAACGTGTTGTTACCTTCAAAGCTTGGTTTTGAATTTGAAGAAAATGAAGCCATGAAAGAAGGATTCAAAATCATCAATATTGAAAAAAGTACTGCCGATGTTTTATGGGAGCAGCCGTGGGGAGAGTTCAAAGAAATTCGAGATCACCATAATGAATTGATTGTTCATTTAAAGGAAAAAAATGGGAGCGGACGAACAATGGATCTTGTTTTTAGACTTTTCAATGATGGACTTGGGTTTAGATATATTTTTCCGAAGCAAGAGAATTTAGGGAAAGTGAAAATTTCCAATGAAATTACTGAGTTTACTTTTCCAAATCAAGAAGATGTATGGTGGATTCCTGTTCATCGTGAGAATAGCTATTATGAAAGTTCTTACCGAAAAACTCCAATTGGACAGACAGATACTATAAATACTCCTGCTACTTTTGAAACAAAAGACAGTTTATATGTAGCTATTCATGAGGCTAATTTAACCGACTTTGCTTCAATGACCTTACTTAAAAGTAATGAGAAACAGTATAAAAGTGAATTAGTACCGTGGGCGGATGGAGTAAAGGTTTATACGGAAACTCCTTTTAAAACTCCTTGGAGAACAGTTATTGTAGGTGAGAATCCTGCTCAATTAGCTACCTCTACGTTAATGCTTAATCTCAATGAACCTTCTAAGATCGAAGACCTCTCTTGGATTGAGCCTTCTAAATATATTGGAATCTGGTGGGGAATGCATTTAGAAAAGTATACCTGGGGGCAGGGAGAAAAACACGGAGCTACAACAGAAAATACAAAAAAATATATAGATTTTGCTTCAGAAAATGGATTTGATGGAGTTTTAGTTGAAGGTTGGAATGTAGGATGGGATGGTGATTGGACAGCAGATGGACGTGCTTTTAGTTTTACAGATGCATATCCTGATTTTGATCTAGAAGAAATTTGTAAATATGCTGCTCAAAAGAATGTTCGTCTAATTGGTCATCATGAAACTGCTGGAGCTGCAAAGCACTATGAAGACCAGCTTGAAGATGCCTTTGCATTGTATAAAAAAAATGGAGTAAACGCTGTGAAAACAGGATATGTAAACAAGTATCTGAACAAAAAGGAATGGCATGATAGTCAATATGGAGTGAGGCATTACAGGAAAGTGATTGAAACTGCTGCAAAATACCACATCATGATTGATAATCATGAGCCAGTAAAAGGAACAGGGTTACAAAGAACATACCCTAATTTAATGACTCAAGAAGGCGGTAGAGGTCAAGAATACAATGCGTGGTCTCCAGACGGGGGAAATACTCCCGAGCATACTACAATAATGCCTTTTACAAGAATGCTTTCTGGTCCTTTTGACTTTACTCCAGGGAATTTCGATTTTGATTATAAAACGCCAAACGGAGCAATGGTAAATACAACTTTAGCAAAGCAATTGGCTCTATATGTAATTATTTATAGTCCGCAGCAAATGGCATCAGATCTACCAGAAAACTATAAAGATCAACAAGCATTTCAATTTATAAAAGATGTGCCTTCAACCTGGGAAACAACTAAAGTGCTTGATGCTCAGATTGGAGAATATGTTACTACTGTTCGTAAAGATAGAAATAGTAGAAACTGGTATTTAGGTGCTATTACAAATAAAAAAGCGAGAGATATAAGAGCGGAATTATCTTTTTTAGAACCAGATAAAAAATATGAAGCTACTATATATTCAGATGGGAAAGATGCCAATTACAAATCGAATCCTTACCCTATAATCATAACAAATCAGTTGGTCAATAATAAAAGTGTATTAAATTTAGAATTGGCTCCAGGCGGCGGAAGTGCTATTAAATTTACTCCTGTAGATTAATATAAACAAAGAAATATATTGCTTTTTGCTACTGATAAGTGAAGGCATCTATAATATCATAAGCGAGTAAAATAATTAGTTTGATTGAGAAGTGAACTTTTTTATGAACAATGGTTGTAATTCAACCTTGGGTGAAAGCTCAAAAAAACCTGTCTGAATATTATTTTAGACAGGTTTTTACATTTTAAAAAACTACTAATTAATAAATTTTCATTTAATCAAACATTATTTTTTAGACCAACAACAGTAAGCTGTAGCTAAACAACAGTCAGTATTTTATAGGTTTAAATAAGTGTTTTTTTCTAATGATTTAGGACAATAAATATTTAATTTTAGAAGGTTTTAGACAATAAATTATTAACCAACTTACTAAATGAACTGTGTTTGTATTTTGCGTTTTTTCGGGAAGCTTCAAGATACTTTTATTTCGTTTAGAACTTATACTTTTTGAAATTGAAAACAAGTAAAAGAATACTTTCTATTGATATTATGAGGGGATTAACGCTCTTCTTGATGCTATTCGTAAATGATTTATTTGAGTCTGGAGTACCAAAATGGTTAGTACATAGTAAAGCAACCGAAGATGCTATGGGACTTGCGGATTGGGTGTTTCCAGGGTTTTTATTTATGGTAGGACTTTCTATTCCATTTGCATTTTTATCACGAAGAAAAAAAGGAGATAATAACCTCGATATATTAAAACATATTTTAATTAGAACTTTAAGTCTCTTACTTATTGGTGTCTTTATGGTTAATATAAATGAACTCAATTCAGTGCTGGCAGGAATTAATAAATACCTATGGGCTGTTTTAGTGTATATTTCTATATTTCTCATTTGGAATAAATATCCTGATAAGTCTAGTTATAGCGTCTTATTTAAGGTGTTAAAAGGAATCGGAATCCTTGGATTAGTACTTTTAGCTTATATTTTTAAAGGAGGAACTGAAGAAAGTCCAACTTGGATGACAACAGGATGGTGGGGAATTTTAGGACTTATAGGTTGGGGGTATTTTGCTGGATCCATATCTTATTTGCTAACCCGTGGAAAATTAATAGGAGTTGTTATTTTATGGATTGGTTTTATAGTGCTAAATATATTATCACAGCTACAGTTATTAGGTTTTTTAAATCCAATGAAGCCTTATTTTGGTGTTTTAATTAGTGGAAATACTCCTTCAATTGTTCTTTGTGGATTGGTAGTCGGAATGCTTTTAAAAGATAATAAAGATGATTTTAAAAAGCTAATGCAGATACTTTTACCATTTGGACTATTGGTTCTTTTTATTGGATTTATATTTCGAAATTGGTTTATCATATCTAAAATGCAAGGAACGCCTACTTGGGCAATGATTTGTAACGGAATAAGTATTTTGGTTTTTTGTTTACTCTTTTATGTGATAGATTATTTAAAGATTTCTAAATGGAGTTCAATATTCAAGCCTGCAGGTCAGAATTCTTTAACTACCTATTTGGCGCCTGATATTATTTATTATACAATTTGGGGTTTCGGATGGAATATTCTTATTTATAAACAAGAAGAATCGGCATTATTGGCTGTAGGCGGTTCTATTATATGGGCATTTGCTATGATTGGCTTTGCTGCTTTACTTTCAAAAATTAACATCAGACTAAAACTTTAAAAAATGAAACAGATTTATCTCGTATGTACGTTTTTAATTACTTGCTGTTTATTACAAGCGCAGAGTGAGCTTCCTTTGAGAGGAATTGCAATTGCAGCACCAGCAAAACAAGATGTAAACAGGTTTGTTAAGTTTATAAATGAAGAGCTCTCCCCCCGAAAAGTAAATACAATGGTATTGAGAGTGGATTATGACTATGAATATAAATCGCATCCTGAATTGGTAAATAAAGGAGCGCTTTCTACCGAAGAAATTAATAGGATAGTGGCGGCTTGCAAAAGACAAAAAATTAAAATCATTCCACAGATAAATTTATTGGGACATCAATCTTGGGCAGATTCGATAGAGAAATTATTGCAGGTATATCCTGAGTTCGACGAAACCCCACATGTGAAAATTCCTGAAAAATATGAATGGCCAAACGAAGACGGATTGTATTGTAAAAGCTATTGTCCGCTTCATCCAGAAGTTCATAAAGTAGTTTTCGATTTGGTAGATGAAATAATGGAAGTCTTTGATGCCGATGCATTTCATGCAGGAATGGACGAGGTTTTTTATATTGGAGACTCTAAATGTCCTCGATGTAGCGGAAGGGATAAAGCTGAATTATATGCTGGCGAGGTTACAAAAATAAGAAACCATTTAGCAAGTAATGGACAGCGTTTATGGATTTGGGGAGATCGATTGATTGATGGAAAAACAACAGGAATTGGGATGTGGGAAGCGAGTATGAATAATACTCACCGAGCAATTAATTTAATCCCAAAGGATGTTATTATTTGCGATTGGCATTACGAACGGGCTGATCCTACAGCGGTTTATTTTGCAATGAACGGTTTTGATGTAGCTACTTGTTCATGGAGAAAACCAGAAGTTGCTTTAAAACAACAACAAATGCTAAAAGATTTAAGAGCGAATGCCACCGATGAGATGAAAGAGCGCTATAAAGGGATGCTGCACACAGTTTGGACAAGTGCTGGGAATTTTTTAGATATGTTTTATGCAAATGATAGCGAAGAGGTAAATGAGGCTACTACTTTTAAAGCATTATTTAAAGCCTCATAAACCTTATAACTCCTCACAGCTATATCCTAAACCATGTAATGTATTTGCAATGGTTTTAGCAGTAGTTTGAACAGTTTCGACTCTGAGGATTTTATCACAATCCTCAAGGTCGAAATTCCACTGTTCGTTTTTTTGCATTAGTTGATTTAAAAAGGGGCGTAATTTTTTTAGCTCTTTTCTTCTTTCTACCGAAGTTTTAAATACTAATACTGATTTCATAATAAAAAATGAGTCGGTTAGCGTTCCCAGAAAAATGGCGGTTCAATATTCAAACTTCTTAGGTATACATATCCTTGCCCACGATGATGAATTTCATTATCAATAAAATAGAGAATTGAGGATATAACGGTGCCTTCATATTCTCCAAAAAGTTTTATCTGTTTTGAGAAGTCTTTTGCTTCAAGTTGCTTCCAATAATTATTAATATCTTCAGTAGACTGATCCCATAGTTTTAAAATAGCAGATTTCTTTCCTCCATGATCAAAATCTTCTCTTAATTTTTCTGTATTTCCAACTACAATTTCTTTCATTCCGGGTGCCGCTATTCCTATAAGTTCCATTGTCATTTCAGCAAAAGTTCTCATGCCTCCAATATTGTAGTTAAAGAATTTGTCTTCAGGAAAAATCTCTATTACACGACGGGTAAGTGCTCTATGTCCTTGCCAATGCGCTAATAGCTCGTCTGGAGTTAATACAGTTGCTTTGTTTTCATTGATTTGATTGTCTGCGTTTTTCATAATTATATATTTTGTTGTTTACATCTGGAATCAAAATTAAATAGGGGAGATGACAGCCTTATGTCAGCAGTAAAAAAAAAGTATCTACTGACAAATAGTTGTCACAATAGCTTGATAGCTTTGCTTAATTTAATATAAATAATGGCATTACATATTCAAAATAAAGTTTGCTCATCTGGAGAATTTTATTTTTTCTGGAAGTCTTATCTTTGGAGGATATGCCAAAACATTATGAGCGATACCACCATAAAACGCTTTGATAGAATCGTAACTATTTTAACGCAGTTACAATCAAAAAAGATAGTCAAAGCACAAGATCTTGCAGAACGTTTTGAAGTAAGTTTACGTACTATTTACAGAGATATTAGAACGCTAGAAGCATCTGGAGTCCCAATTATTAGTGAGGCTGGAATTGGATATAGTATTATGGAAGGGTACAGGCTTCCGCCAGTAATGTTTACAAAAGAAGAAGCAGGGAGTTTTGTAGCTGCAGAAAAGCTGATGCAACAGTTTACAGACGATTCTCTTGGAGCTTACTATCAATCGGCTATGTACAAAATAAAATCTGTTTTACGGGGTTATGAAAAAGATTGGATTGATGCTATAGAATCTCAAGTTACCATAAATTCATCTCGCGAACTTTTTAATAAAGAGATTCCTAATGCATTGGAGATTATTTTTGAAAGCATTGCAGAGAAACACCAGATTTTTTTAAAATACCAGTCGCTTCACGCTGAGAAACATTCTGAAAGATTGATAGAACCCGTAGGACTTTTTCATGAGCATAATTATTGGTATATGATGGCGTATTGCCATTTAAGAAAGGATTATCGGCAGTTCCGCACCGATCGAATTATTAAGATTAGTAGGACGCAGACTCCTTTTTTATTAACGCACGGAACATTAGAAGATTATCGTAAGAAAGAAGAGGAGTGCGATAAAACTAAGATCGTAATTTTGGTAGACAAGCAGATTGCAAAATACATGAAGAGTAATTGTAATTATTACGGACTTACTTCAGAAAAGATAAAAGGGAATGACGTTGAAATGACTTTTTTTACTTCTGATGTAAAGGATGGATTTGCACGTTGGTTTCTTATGTTTGCGGACTATGCAACTATTATCGAACCAGCTTCTTTAAAAGAAAGAGTGAAGGAGATTATTATGGAAGCATCGAGTAGATTATAACGGATAAGTGCTTCTTAGTTATAACAATTAAATTACAATAAGAATATGGAAGTATTTCCGGTAATAGCATCTACAATCTCAGCTAAAGAATTGGGAGATTTTGTAGTAGAAAAATATGGACTTGTAGGGAGTTACGACTGTAAGTTGTTTCGAACGGGAATGAATCATACGTATTACCTTTCCGAAGGCGAAACAAAATATGTGATTAGGGTTTATAGCCATAATTGGAGGTCAAAATCGGAAATAGTAGAAGAAATAAAGCTTTTAAATCTATTAAAGGATAATAACCTAAGTATTTCTTATCCTCTTCAAGATAAGAGTGAAGGTTTTATCCAAGAAATAGAAGCACCAGAAGGGATTAGATATGTAGTTTTATTTTCGTTTGCTAAAGGTGGTAAAGTTAGATTTATGAGCAATAAAACCTGTTACAAAATAGGTGCTCTTATGGCTCGATTTCATAAGCTTACAGAGAAAAGTACTATTGATAGAATCTCTTATAACCAACAATCGCTTTTTGAAGCTCCTTATAAGAAATTAAAAG
Organism: Joostella atrarenae; assembly: GCF_021764745.1. Lineage (GTDB taxonomy): Bacteria > Bacteroidota > Bacteroidia > Flavobacteriales > Flavobacteriaceae > Galbibacter > Galbibacter atrarenae. The sequence continues at coordinate 140,996 of NZ_JAETXX010000006.1, forward strand.
ATTTCTTTTCTGAAGAGTTACCAGAAATGCAGTTTATAAAAGAGCAAGTAATAGCATTTAAAGACTCTGATTTTAAATGTAGTCAGATAGGAATAGTTCATATGGATATTTGGTATGATAATATGGCGGTTTCAGATGAAAATGAAATCACCATTTTTGATTTTGACTTCTGTGGTAATGGTTGGCGAGTTTTAGATATTGGGTATTTCTGTAATCAATTGTTTAATATTGGAGTTGATAAAGAGGAATATGAAGTTAAGAAGAAAAATTTTTTAGGGGGATACAAAAGTATTAGTGAATTACCAGAACAGGAAATAGCATTAATCCCAAAAGCAGGATTAGCAGTTTTTATTTTTTACCTCGGAATTCAAGCACAAAGATTCGATTGGTCTAATATTTTTCTTTCTGAAAACTATCTCAAAATGTATGTAGGTAGAATGAAATCTTGGGTCGATTATACTAGGTGATAATTAATAAAGAAGATTTAAAAAGTAAGCGTAATTTTTGATAAACTGGTATACTAAAATAAACTTATTCTTATTTTAGTAGTTGCAATAAGCAAAACTATGAATCCTAAAGTAGATTTCTTTTTTGAAAAAGATAACCAATGGCAAGAATGTTATAAGAGACTAAGAACTATTATTCTCGATTGTGGTCTTATAGAAGAATTAAAATGGGGCGTTCCATGCTATACATTTAATGGGAGCAATGTGGTTTTAATCCATGGATTTAAATCGTATTGTGCTCTGCTATTTCATAAAGGAGTTTTATTAAATGACGCTGATGATATTTTGATTCAGCAAACTAAAAATGTACAATCTGCTCGTCAGATTCGATTTACAAGCCTCCAAGAGATATTAGATTTAGAGCGCACTTTAAAGGCCTATATTTTTGAGGCTGTAGAAGTGGAGAAAGCAGGATTGAAAGTAGCTTTAAAGAAGACAAAGGAATATGAAATTCCAGAAGAATTTCAAGAAAAACTTGATAATGACCAAAAATTAAAGGATGCTTTTTATTCTTTAACACCAGGAAGACAACGGGGTTATCTATTGTATTTTTCTCAAGCAAAGCAATCAAAAACGCGTTTGGCAAGAGTTGAAAAATATATTCCTAAGATTTTTGAAGGATTAGGATTGAATGATTAATTTTTAAGGTTTTAAAGTATTTAAAACTCTATTTAAACTCCGAGGGGTGATTCCTAAATAATTTGCAATGTCTTGTTTAGAAATTTCCTCTATAATAGTAGGGAATTGATGGATTAGCCGTAGCAGATTATCTTCCAGAGTATGCGATTGATTGTAGGCATGGCGAACTGCTGTATAAGTGAGTTTTTTACTTAGAGCTTTTAAAATATGCTTGTTAAAAATATGATCTTCCTCTAATAACTCATTAAAATAAGAAGCCTCTATTTTATATACTTCAACAGTATTTATGGCTTCAATACAACAGAAACTAGTATCGCCATTTATAGCTTCTAATTCTCCAAAAATTTCACCTTCACCAAAAAATTCTTGGATAAAATCTACACCATTATCTTCTGTAAGATAGCATTTTGTTATTCCAGATTTAATAATATACACCGAAAAAACTCTTTTCTTCTGATCTAATATTTTTTCTCCAGCGTTATAAGATTGCGTAATGATATTCTGATTAGATTCCTTCAGGAGTTTTTGTGTGATATATTGTAAGAGGTCGGCGTTTTTTCGTATCATTTTACTACTTCGGACAAATGTCCTTTTTAAAAACTATTACAAACCATTTCTTTGTATTCAAAATAGCTACAAACAAAGATATTTAATAAGCATGAGCTTTATAAAGAATATAGCGGTAAAATACAATTCGCATCCAATCTACAATTTTAAGTTTGCATTGGTATGTTCTAGTTCATTACTTTTTTCTGCTAGTTACAATATGCTTATTCCTGAACTTCCTGCTTATTTAAGCTCTTTGGGAGGAGCTAAATACATTGGTTTAATTATAGCATTATTTACGCTTACCGCAGGAATTTCTAGACCTTTTAGCGGACGTATTACTGATACCGTTGGGCGTGTTCCTGTGATGGTTTTTGGAGCTTTGGTATGTGTGTTTTGCGGAGTTTTGTATCCTGTTTTAAATACTGTTGCAGGCTTTTTAATATTGAGACTTCTCCATGGGTTTTCTACAGGTTTCAAACCTACGGCAACCTCAGCATATGTGGCAGATATTACACCTCAGCGCGCTTGGGGAGAGGCTATTGGGATGCAAAGTCTATTTTATAGTACAGGAATGGCTGTTGGACCTGCTGTAGGAAGCTTTATAAAAATGAATTATTCATACAGCACCTTATTTTATATATCGTCGGCATGTGCTTTTCTTTCGATGCTTATCATTCTAAATATGAAGGAAACATTATCACCCAAGAAAAAATTTACTTGGTCATTATTAAAAATATCAAGAAGAGATATTATTGCTATCGAAGTTCTTCCAGCAGGCTTGGTAACATTTTTATGTTATGCCTCTTATGGAGTTATGCTAACACTTATTCCAGATTGGACAACCCATATTGGAATTGCAAATAAAGGATTGTTTTTTATAGTATTTACCATCTCTTCATTGCTAATAAGATTTATAGCTGGGAAAGCTTCTGATAAATATGGACGGACTGTTGTTATCACCTTAGGACTTGTAGTGCTTTCTGTAGCAGTTGTAGTCATTGGATTGGCTACTTCACATTTACTATTTATTATAGGAGCCATTTTATATGGTGTTGGAATGGGCGGCTTAACGCCTTCGCTAAATGCATGGACTATAGATATGAGTAGACCAGAAGCAAGAGGTAAAGCGATGGCGACTATGTATATTGCTCTGGAAGCGGGAATTGGAATTGGGGCTTTATTCTCTGGATGGTATTATCAATCAACAATAAATCATATTCCACATGCCTTTTATGCTTCATCAGTTTTAGCAATAATAGGACTTATTTATATGTTGAGGAGAAACACTTCAGCAGTAAATAAATAGCTTAGAGAAGTAACTTCCCTAAGCTATTAGAAACTTATTTAACTAAGTTTTTTACAAACCAAAAATCTTGTAAAGTTAAATTAAGAGTAATAAGATGGTAGTTTTCTTTTACCAAAATATTATCAACAAGACCTTTGCTTCCGTAGCTGTAGGAAAGATTCAAAGTGGAATTATTTCTGTTGCTTATAGGTAATCCTAGTCCTGCTGTAACACTATAACTGCTTATTTTATTATCATTTATTTCTAAATATCCATCATCATAATTAAAACCTGTACGGTAGGAAATACGCTTAAAATAGCTTTTGTTTCTAGAATCACTATTGAATTCTAATCCGAGTCCAAAAATATTCTGATTTGCATAGGTTCCTATATGATCCGATTGGTTGGTATCATCCCAAAAACTCTTTTTATAGTCTCCATTTATGGTAAGTTTATTTTGAAATAAACGAGCGCTAAAACCAAGTCCCAATTGCATAGGGAGTTCAAAATCGGAAACATCACCTTCCGCTTCTTCTTCGATAGTGACACTATTATAATCAAGGGTTTTATAAGTAGATCGTTTTAAACTTCCACTCAAAGCAGTTGGAAGCTTTAAAGTTCCTCCAATGGAAACATTTTTTAAAACTTCGATTTGTGTTCCTAGCCCTAATTGTAGTCCAGAATAAGAGGTTTCTTCCTCTAAAGAAAAGGAGGAGCTACTTAAAGTAAAGTTTTCTTCCTCTTCAATATTTCCGAATAATACAGAAGCGCTTATCCCCACACTAACTCTCGGAATAATGGTATAACCAAAGTTTCCGCTGAATTCATTCAATCCACCGCTTCCTAGAATATTACTTTTAAAAGTCTCCGTAGAGCCTTCAATATTAGTTTCTAATCCAATTAAAGAATACCCTACTTGGCTGTATGGAATAAGTGTTAGTCCCATTCCCATTTTACTATTTATAGGAAATGCAAATGCTATGTTTGAGAAATTGAAACTAGTATTATTCTCTGCATTATTTTTATTCTCATAAGTGTTAAGTTCAGCCTTTCCTCCAACATCAAATATAAAACTGTTTTGAGGGATAAGAGAATAGGAGGCAGGGTTTAAATTATTAATATACCCGTCGGATTTCATTGCGATTCCTGTATATCCCATCCCATTTACTTTCCCAATACCACTTTGATTGATAACTCCAAGGCCATATAATGAGTAAGGGGAACTCGTTAAACTTTCTGATTGTGCATATGTAAATAGTCCAAATAGGGAAAACAGAAGGGCTAGATTAATTTTCATCTTCATCATAAACAGTATATATTAAGTTTAATTCAATTTTGTAGCTATTGTTAGTACTTCCGTATAAAACCATTCTATCTACACTCGATTCAAAGTCGTTGGGTAATAGAGCAAAAGATTGAATATCGTCCGTTTCTAAGTTTAAAAGGGTTTCTACATAAGTTCCAAAAGGGAGAACGTAATAGATGTTATTAAACTCTTGGTTTTCTTTATTGAGTATGGCTTGTACTGCGCTACCGTCACTATAAGTTAGCTGTTCTGTAACATTATTATTTTGATCTAAAACATAAACATTAAGTGTGTCTCTAAGTGTTAGATTGTCGTTATACGACGCTATTTCAGGATGTATATTTAGTGTAGCATCTAGAATAGTTCCTGTGCCTTCAATATCAAAAAGGGTTTTTATGTGAGGAAAACTAATAGCTGTTGCAACTCCAATTCCAGACTGAATAAAAGATTTATTTTCACTTTGTGAGCTAGAAATAACCTCTTCTTGATCGGTTAGACTTTGTATATATTCGTTAGAGTTTACTGAGGATATCTGATTAAAAAATGAAGCATAATCAGTTCCTTTATTGATAGGAATATCAAGATAGCTTTGCGAAAGATACGTATCTTCTTCAATCGTATAATATAAGCGCATATAGCAGGAAGTAGTTTCCGTAGAAAAACCTATAACAGATCCATTATCGCTGTCTCCAGGTTGTATGGTAATTCCTTTAAAGTAATTTTTAAACTCGTCGGAATTTGTAATCACTTTTGTTTGAAGGTTGTCAAATATTTCGTTCCCCAAGTCATCATCTATTTTTATTTCCAAAGTATCTGCCTCCATTGGGCGAGGTCGGTAAGTAAGTAATCCTATATCTTCAGTGTTATAATCAACTTCACTGGTGTTGTAAAAAACATCTTCATCGGGCTTTACGGCTTCCGTTACTCTTTTTACATGGATATTATTGTATTGTAGTGTATCGTTATAATAATAGTTGTCGTAATGAAGATAGAGCGCAATACTATCGTAGGTAGCTTCACTATCTATGGTGTAACTATCAGGAAGCATTTCAAAATAGCTGGCGGCTTTTACAGTTCCAAATTCGGGATCAGTGTATTTCCCTAAGAGGATTCTATTGCTACTTGAAGTTGTAAGACTATCGAACTTCATTGTAGAAGTCTCGATAGTAAGAGTGTCAATTTCTATGACTCTTATCTGACTATCTACAAAAGAGTTACCGGCATTAAAATCTGGGTCGTAAGGGCTATCATCGGTGCAAGAATAACACATAATAATGGCGAGTGAAATCATAGAAATAATAGGTGTTCGCATCTGTTTTTTTGGTAAATGTAACGTGACTATTACGCTATAAAAATCTTAATATATCATCTTAAAAAATTAGTATACAAACCCCTATAATTCTACTACGAATAGAATAGGAGGTGCTTATAGATAAATACACCCTATTCGTATATTAAAATGGGGGTTTTATATATTCCATTTCTTAGGTTTTTATCTCTGACTTAGCTTTACCCAAAAATTAAATCTATGAAGCGTAATTACAGTTTAAGATCATTACTATTATTAGTATTTGTAAGTACTACATTTATTGCATGCTCGTCTGACGATGATGATGACGAATTAGGAAACTGGATCGACCGTTCTATTTTTGATGGCTCTCCAAGAAGTGGGTCGTCTGCCTTTACAATAGGTAATATTGGTTATATGGGCGTTGGTTATGATGGCGATGATTATTTAAATGATTTCTGGGCTTACGATATGGATGGGAACTATTGGTCTCAGAAAGCAGATTTCCCTGGTGTAGCAAGAAGTGCAGGAGTAGGGTTTGAAATTGATGGAAAAGGATATATCGGATCTGGATATGATGGATTGGATGAATTGGGAGATTTCTATGAATATGATCCAGAATTGAATACTTGGGAAGCAATTGCAGATTTCCCAGGAACTAATAGACGTAGTGCAACAGCATTTAGTATTAATGGATTTGGTTACTTCGGAACTGGTTTTGATGGTGATAACGATCGTAAAGATTTCTGGAAATATGACCCTGCAACAGATTCATGGTCAGAATTAGAAGGCTACGGTGGTAATAAAAAGAGAGCCGCTACAACTTTTGTTATTGATGGAATTGCTTACCTAGGAACAGGAATTTCTAATGGTGTTTATACAGATGATTTTTGGAAGTTTGATCCAGAAACGAATGCTTGGACGAAATTACTAGACTTAGATGAAGAAGATGACTATGCCATAATGAGAAGTAATGCAGTAGGCTTTACAATGAATGGTTACGGATATATTGTAACTGGACAGCAGAGTGGAGCTGTAGCAAGTGCATGGCAATACAATCCTTTAAATGATTTATGGGAAGAGTTAACAAGTTTTGAAGGGTCCTCTCGTCAAGATGCGATTGCTTTTTCAAATGGAATAAGAAGTTTCGTAGGGTTAGGTAGAACAGGAAGTCTTTATTTAGATGATATAGATGAGTTTTTCCCAACCATGGAATACGATGATGAAGATTAAGGCAGGGCTAAAATCTTGCTTGTTTGTTGAGTTTTAAATATGAGGTGCGCTGGATACGCACCTCTTAAACTGTTTATACATATTTCTATTTCTAAATTTTAAGATTTTTTTTGGATGAGGTTAAATAAAACACAAAGCTACCTGCTAATAACCAGTTGTTTAGTATTATTATCCTTGCTTTACTCTTGTAATAAAAAGGAACCAATTACTAGTGAAGTTATAGAAGTAGATGGAGGATTTGGTTATGAAGTATCCTATAAAAATCGTGTGCTAATAAAGCAGGAATATATTCCCGCAATTAGCTTTAGAAAAGCATTTGCCACAAAAGAAGATGCAGCTAAAATTGCAGAAGTGGTAAAAGGGAAATTGATGAAGAAGCAGAAACCGATAATTAATAAAGAAGAGATCGATAGTTTACACATCAATATAGAAAAATATGAGGACTGATTTAAACTCCATAAATAAATCAAATGGAATTTTTAGTGATGTACTCTTGCATGTATTAGTTTGGCTATGTTGGTCGGGAGTAATACTCTTCCAATCGTATAGTAGAACCGGTAGTATAGATTTCTTCTCTATCTTCTCTCCAAGTTTCTTTATAAACATCTCATTATTTTACCTCAATTATTACTTTTTAGTACCTAAACTTCTATTAAAGAAAAAAATAATTCCTTATCTCTTTGTATCACTTATAGTAATTTTAGTGGTGAATTATATTATGGAACGCACGCTACCTCCAGATATAATGTTCAATAGAGAAGAAGTGAGAGGACTGCCTCCAGCTATAGATCGAAGGTTTAATTTCCCAAGAGATGAGTGGTTTCGTTTTAAAATGTTTTTAGGTCCAGCTATTGGCGCTGCTTTTTATTTTGTGGTTGGTACAATTATTAGGGTATATATTGAGTGGAATAATAACGAACGTCTTCGTGAGAAAACGGAAACTGAGAAGGTAAATTCTGAGCTCCAATTTTTAAAAACACAATTGAATCCTCATTTTTTATTCAATTCTTTAAATGCTGTTTATACATTATCCATAAAGAAATCTCCAGATACTTCTGAGGCTATCATAAGTTTATCAGAGTTGATGCGCTATATGATATATGAAGCCAATAAAGAGATTGTTTCCTTAGACAAAGAATTGGATTATATAAAGAGCTACATACAGCTTCAGCGATTAAGGTTACCTAATGCAGAAGAGGTTTATTTTAATATTTATGGCGATGAAAGGGGAAAGACTATAAAGCCACTATTGTTTATCTCTTTTATAGAAAATGCTTTTAAATACGGTACTGATTATAGAGGTAATACATGGATAAAAATTAATATTTCTATTGATGAAGATAAGATTCATTTGTTTGTAAGGAATAAGATAGGGATTGTTAAGAAATCTCCTGAAAGCTCCGGGATTGGATTGGAGAATATTCAAAATAGACTAAAACTATTATATCCAGGAGCGCATCGATTAGACATGCAGAATGACGGTAAGTACTATACAATAAATTTAACGATATTAAATATTCAAGGCGATGAGATGCATAATAATAGACGATGAGCCATTAGCAATAGACTTGATAAAAGAATATTGCGGCAAATTAGACTTTATAGATGTGGTAGGAGTGTTTACTAATGCTTTAGATGCTATTGTAACTATAAAGGAGCGAAATGTAGATTTGATATTTTCTGATATCGAAATGCCTCAAATTAATGGAATAGACTTTATAAACTCATTAGATAATAAGCCGCTTTTTATTTTTACCACCGCTTATTCTCAATATGCTGTAGAAGGATTTGAGCTTAATGCAGTAGACTATCTTGTAAAACCAATTCCATATCATCGATTTATAAAAGCGGTATCTAGAGCTAAAGAAATTATTGCTAATAAAAATTCTACTATGACTACAAATGTATTTTCCTCAACTGGCGATCAGAAGCTAGAAAATGACTATATTTTTATAAAGGCAGATTATGAAAATGTAAAAGTTGATCTTGAAGATATAAAGTATATTCAAGGTCTTAAAGACTACTTAAAAGTTCATATAAACGGGACCAATAAGCCTATTTTGACCCTTATGAGTTTTAAAGAGCTGCTCTCTAAACTTCCAGAAAAAGACTTTGTACGAATTCATAGGTCTTTTGTTATTAATGTACCTTTTGTTAAGACAATTCAAAAGAATAAGGTAGTGATAGATGATATTAGAATTCCGATTGGAGATAGTTACAAAGAAGAGTTTTATAACCGATTAGGAATTAAGTAAAAGCAATTCCTTTTTGTGTATTAATTTAAATACAGTTGATACTAATTTTTGCAAAAATGAATAAGGTTTACATTTAGTTTAGTATTACTGTATTAAAAAAGGCATTCTATAAAGTATGATGATATAATTATACTTTATAGGATGCCTTTAATTTTTGTGTTTTATTAGTTAGCTATTTTATGACTGAAAAGTTTAGGGTTGATAACTAACATTGCCCAAGCCCAGTTATTAGTATTGTCGTTTGTAACACCACCTTTAACAATACTCATACTATCTGAAGCAAACATATGTGAGTATCCTACTTTTAAAGTAGCAAATTTCATTAGCTTATGAGTGTATTGTAAGTCGATTTCTGTTCCTAAATAAGAATCAGCATCATTAGGAAGATCTCCATTTGCACCAAAGTAATGTACTGCTGTTAATAGACTTGATTTTTCACCTGTTTTAAAAACTACTTTACTGTAGATATCATTTAACCCTGCGTTATTTGCATAGTTACCAACATAGAAATAATCCATAAAACCATTAAATCCATGGTTTGTACCATATAATGGGAAGAAAGAGTTACTACTGCTATCACCAGAATCAGAACCACTTAATATCTCAAATCCAAGAGCAAATAATGTATTTTGTGGTTTGTAGCTACCTTCAAGCATAAGTTCATATGCATTTAAGTTAACATCCAAAGGGTATGCTTTTCCGAACTGATAGTAGAAACTACCTGCAAAATCTAAAACTGAAATAGGGAACTTAACATAGGTTCCAGCTGTCTGTGTGTAATAAACTCCATCTGCTTCATCATTAATATCAAACTTTTGGAAACCATTATTTAAGAATAGGAAACTAGCAGATGCTTTTTCCCATGTTTTTTTAGCATATAAATACTGCATCGTTTTATAAGTAAAGAAACCAGGAACGTCATAAGCAGTTCCTGTGTTTTCCTGACTCGTTTGGCTAAAAGCAAAACCTGCATCCGCCATAAAGCTATCGTTACGATACTTTATAAGTGCAGCATCATGAAAACGTCCTTGCATAGCCCAATCAAGACCACCAAATATACGCTCGTTATCGTATATAATAGTTTGTCGACCAACTTTTGTCGACCAATTCTCATTAATATTTAATTCTGCCCATGCTTGGAATAACGAAAAAGAATCGTTTCCGTCAATAGGTAAAATCTGCCTCGTATCTCCCCAGGTACTAACATCTTGCACGCTAACCATTATATTTAATAGTTCCGAACTATAATTCATATTTAATCTGGTACGCTGCGTTACAAATGCTGCAGGATCTGCATCATCTGGAAATGGAGCACTATAACCATGGCGATACTCAAAGCGCGGACGTATGTCTGCAGAAACATCTAAAGTTTGACTAAAGACAGTGCTTGTAAAACAAACAAAGACAAGTAAGGTGGTAATAATTTTCTTCATAATATTAAATTTATTTAAATCTAAGTATAAATACTTAATTAATATACATAAACACGTAATTTTTGTGGTAATGATTAAAAAAATAATCATTATGTTTGTTTTAGTTTAAAGATAAAGAAATGATTTCTGTAAAAGAAGCAATTACGTCAATTCTAGACAATTCTATTTCCTTAGGAACTCATCATATTCATATAACTAAAGCATCCGACTCTTATTTGTCATCGAATATTTACTCAACTATAAATCTACCACTTTTTCGTCAATCAGCAATGGATGGTTTTGCAGTTTGTCAATATAATGGTGATTCTTATAAGATTATTGGTGAAATACAAGCGGGTGATAGTAAGGATATAGCATTAAAGAAAGGCGAGGGAGTTAGAATTTTTACAGGGGCACGAGTTCCTAAAGATGCTGATATCGTTATAATGAAGGAGTATGTGGAAGAGTCTGGTGATGAAATTTTACTACAAAAAAAAATATCACAGAAAACTAATATTAGAATTCCGGGAGAATTAATTAAAGAGGGAGACTTAGCTTTAAAAAAAGGAACTTTATTAAATAGTGCTGCACTTGGATTCTTAAGTGGACTAGGTGTTGATAAAGTTACAGTCTCACAAAAACCACGAGTAGCTATTTTAGTTACAGGTAATGAGTTGGAGAAAGCAGGTACTCCGTTAACTGAAGGTAAAATTTACGATAGTAACTCTATAATGTTACAAATGCTATTAAAAAAGGCAGGGGTAACGATTGTAGATTGTTTTAATGTCGAAGATACACAAGCAGCTTCTACTTCTATAGTAAAGGAAGTTTTGGAAGCATATGATTTTATTATCGCTTCTGGAGGGATTTCGGTGGGCGATTATGACTTAATGAGAAATGCTTTTCATATAAATGGTGTGGATGAAAAATTTTATAAAATAAATCAGCGGCCAGGGAAGCCTATTTATTTTGGAAAGAAAGATAATACTTTGGTGTTTGGACTTCCAGGGAATCCAGCAGCATGCTTTATAAATTATCAAGCGTATGTACTTCCTGCACTTCAATTAGCTATGGGGAAGATCACTGATACCCTTTTTAAAACGGCAACTTTAGAAGATGCTATCACAAATACTACAAAAAGGAGTTTGTTCTTAAGAGCTGAGGTAAAAGGTTCTTCAGTAAAAATTTTTAAGAATCAGAATTCGGCAATGCTTCAAAGTCTAGTAAATGCCAATGCTCTTGTATATATTTCTGAAAAAACTACACAAATAGAAAAGGGAGAAGAAGTTCGTTATTTGGAGATTCTTCAGTAACTTTATGATTCGAATGAATTTTATAATGATTTAAGATGAAAAAGAAGAAAAATGTATTTATGGAGGGAGCAATATCCCCATCATTTATAGCAGATTCTATAGCAAAACACCAATCGAAACATTCTATTGGAGCACATAATATTTTCTTAGGACAAGTACGTGCAGATGAGATTGATGGTAATAAGGTGAGTGCAATTGAATATACTACCTACGAAAGTATGGCTGATGAAAAGTTATATGAAATTCGGGAGAAAGCTTTTGAGAAGTTCAACCTTACTTGCATGCATATTTATCATAGTTTAGGAAAAGTAAATGCTGGAGAGATTTGTCTTTTTGTTTTTGTTTCTTCTGAAAGAAGGAAAGAGGTTTACGAAGCTACAGAGGCTATTGTAAATATGATAAAAGAAGAGGTACCCATTTTTGGAAAAGAAATTTTTGAAGATGAGACTCATCAGTGGAAAGTAAACAGTTAAGAGCAGAAACCTTCTTTTTATTTAAATAAGCAATACCCAAAATATGAATGATATTTCTCGTGAAATAAAAACAGCTTGTACTTCTATAGCAGCGATTACAATTACACTGAATGAAGAATTGATACCGCTTTATAAAAAAGAGGTTTTTACATTGGTGAAAACTGGAGCGCAGTTGGCTGTAAAAAATGCCTTTTCGATTATTCCAGATGTATATCCTGCTTTATTGGACAGTATAGATATAACGGATGAATTGGAGGGGGAAGAGCTTACATTTACGGTTAGTGTAAAAGCAATTCATAAAACTAATTTAGATTCGGAAGCAATGTTAGGTGCTTCTGTTGCTGCCATTACACTAGTAAATACTTTCGAAACTAAAGATGCTGGGATAGCCATTGGTGCTTTAAGGATTGTAAAGAGTAAAAGTGCGCTTAAAGGATTTAAAAGGATATTTCCTTCTAATTTGAAAGCCGCTGTTATCGTTTGTTCTGATTCTATTTCTGATGGGAAGAAAGAAGATAGGGCAGGGAAAGCTATTATTGAGAAGTTAAAGGAATCGTCAATCGAGATTTCTAATTATGAAATTATTCCTGATGAAGCAGTTATTATAGCTGAAAAAGCTTTAGAACTATCTAAAACTAATAATTTATTGATTTACACTGGAGGTACAGGACTTTCATACCGAGATGTTACTCCCGAAGCATTGGAGCCTATTATCGAGCGAAGAATTCCAGGGATAGAAGAAGCCATTCGTAGTTACGGACAAGAAAGAATGCCGTTTGCAATGCTTTCAAGAAGTGTAGCGGGAACAATCGGGAATTGTTTGGTTTTGGCCTTACCGGGATCTACAAACGGAGCTAGCGAATCTATGGAGGCTATATTTCCTCATGTTCTTCATGTTTTTAAAATACTAAGAGGACAGCAACACGATTAGCGCTTTAGCCCGCAGTTGTTTCAGTATTTTAACACTTCAAACCTTCGAAGGGTATTTGATAGTAAAGTATTGAGTACTCAGCAAACTACTTTGTTTAATAGTTTAAAATAGACTACTATTGTCACCCTGAGCTTGTCGTGAGTATTTTGATAGTAAAGTATTGAGTGCTCAGCAAACAGCTTTATTTAAGAGTTTAAAATAGACTACTGTTGTCACCCTGAGCTTGTCGAAGGGGGGGGGAGTTAAGTTTTAGTGTTCAAGAAGTAATTTTTATTCTAATTCGGAATTCAAAATTCAAAATTTTAAATTTGCCTAAAGCCTAAAGCCTAAAGCCTAAAGCCTAAAGCCTAAAGCCTAAAGCCTAAAGCCTAAAGCCTAAAATCAACTCAGTTCTTTAATCATATTTAGCCTTTTCATGGCTGCTTTTGGTGCTTCACATAAAGAGCAGCAGTATTCATTTGGGAGTTGTTCAAAAGCTGTATTTGCAGGAATATCTTGTGTTAAGTCTCCATAGGTAGGATCGTAAATGGTAAGGCATTCGCCGCATTGGTATACTTCCGTTTCTATCTCTTTTTTAATTTCTATTTCCTTTTTAGGAGTTTCTTTTTCTTCACCTAAAGTATCAAAATACATTTTACTAAGTTCCATAAGTAAACCTGGGAGCTCTACTTTATCTACATCTTGAACATGTGTTAGGTATTCTATGGTATTAGGATCAAAATTCTTTGCATAAAGTAAATTGTAAGTGTCTCGAATTTTAAAATCACCTAATGCTTCTGGCTGTCTATTTTTTTCAATAACAATAGAGGTAAAATAGTATGCCTTTTTCGTATAGTCTGTAATTCCAAATGTAAGTCCGTAAGTACTAATATCATTTTGATCAAAATTAGAAACCAAGTATTTTTTTAGCTTTAAAGCATCTTTATTATTTACAGGAAGATGCCAGTTAAGCTCCAACATTGAGTGACGAACATTAATACCGCGCTTTCCTAAGAATTTCTCCCATTTAAGCTTAAACTCTGTTTGAATTCCTTTTATGATAAAAGATTTCCAAGGAGTAATACATATTTTTCCAATTTTACATTCAGCACATAAATCGCACATAGCTTTTAGAAAATCCAAGTCGTATTTATTATTCCTCCAATACAAGCCTAACCAGTATTTATCCGATCCCATTCTATTCATTCCTTCATAATATGGAAAAGGGTAGAAAGGAACATCTAAAGGCGTGTCAACAGTTCTATTATTGGTGTCGATTGCATCATTTACAAGCTCGAACACCATATTAATAGTTTCGGGTTCTTCTTGAAGTAACTCTTCTATAGCAAGCGATACTTTTGCAATATCCCAACTGTAAATTAGAGCGGGGTACATTACTATTTCTTCCCAATTTGGGAGTCGTACATACAAATACCAATAATCATCGTGAGCAGAAGCTATAAAGTTCAAATGCCCAGTAAAAAGAGGGACAAGACGTTGTTTAGGGTCCGTAATATTTATTTTCAATAAGGGATGATGTCTAAATTGCTCTAAAATATATAAATAGCGATCTCCTGTAAGCCACGAATTTTTAGGAAAAATATCAGCAGAAACATAAGAACAAACAATATTTTCTGTTCCCTTTTCATTCGGAGCAATCCATTCTAAATCGTTAAAATTAGCTATGGATTCTTTAGCTATTTCTTTTGAAAAAAGGATGTCTTGTCGGGAGCCAAATGAAATAGTTTTTAAGCCTGAATTTTCAGCAGCTTCAGCAATCGATTTTAATTCTCCAGGAGACAAAACACCGCCTTTTATGATTAATCTGTTCAGTTCTTTATTCATTTGGATCGTTTTTAAGCTAAAACACTACTATTTTTTAATAATTCCCTTACTTCCGTTTTACAACTTCCGCAGCCGAGACCAGCTCCTGTTTGTTTGCATAATTCAGTAAAATCAGAACACCCATTACGGATTACTTCTTCAATATTTCCAACGCCCACTTGACTACATGAACATACGAGATTCCCCATTACAGGCTTTGTATTTGTAGCACCACGGAGTAAGGTATTTCTTTTATCGGAGAGTTCCATTTTGCCTTCAATCATTTCCTTGAATTCAGCAAACTCATTTTTATCTCCCATTAGAATAGCACCCACTAATAAATCGTCTTTTACAATGCATTTTTTATAATACCTTTTTGTGGCATCCATAAAAATAATTTCTTCATAGCTAGTATCGTTTTCCGGAACATTTATATCTCCAATACTACAAAGGTTGAGGTCATTAAATTTTAAAATATTCATCAGTACGGAGCCTTTGTATCCGCTGCTAATATCTCCAGCAATAAAATTTGCTAGAATATTGGCTTGCTCTTCCGCAGCAGAAGTAATACCAAAAAGTTCGTTATTAAATTGAGCAATCTCTCCAATTGCATAGATTGATGGATCCGAGCTTTGTAAATGCTGATTGATTTTAATTCCGCGACCGCAGTCGATACCAGCATGTTTTGCAATCTCAATATTTGGACGTGTACCAATAGCGTAGACAATAGCGTGTGCATTAAAGTTTTTCCCGCTTTTTAGAGTGATTGATAGATCCCCATTTTCATCATCGTCAAAAACGGTACTTACCTCATTATCAAAATATATTTGAACCCCTCTTTCTTGAACATCTAAGGCTAGTAATTTACTTGATGTTTTGTCCAACTGACGTTCCATTAAACGAGAAGAACGTTGAACGATTGTAATTTTTACACCTTGGTGTTTTAATGCTGCTGCGAGCTCTAAACCGAGAAGTCCGCCACCAACAATTACAACGTGTCGCTCTTCAGTAGGAAGGTTTGTATTTTCTAAGTGGCTTTTAAAATTGTCGGCATCACTTTTACTTCTCATGGTAAATCTTCCAGGAAGCTCCAATTGAACATCATTAGGAACAAAAGCACGACTTCCAGTTGCTAGAACTAGTCGGTCGTATTGATGTATATTCCCGTAGCTATCCTTAATATGTTTATTTTCTTTATCAATAGAAACAATAGAAGTACTACCATGCAGCGTTATTTTAAGCTTTGAGAGCTCATTTTCTTTTAATTTCTGAAGTTGCTCCCATGAAAGTTCTTCTGTGATATATTCTGGTAATAAAACTCTATTATAAAATGGATGAGGTTCTTCAGAAAAGGCATGTATTTCATGATGAATAGTATGCTCTCTATAATTTTGAATAAACCTAAAAGCAGCAGCTCCAGCTCCTACAACTATTATTTTTTCTCTTTGCTTTTTATATTTAGATACTGCAACTGCTGTAAACTTAAAGTCAGGTTCTTTAGACTGCGGATCTACAATAGTATTGGTTAGATTATTAGCTCTGTTGAGGTCACTTTTTAATACTTTACCCCAATGCATGGGTATAAATATCACCCCTTCACGAACGCTATCTGTTACTTTTGCCCGCAATCTTACCACTCCGTTTTTACTTTTTATTTCTGAAACGTCTCCGTTTTTAATTCCGTATAGATAAGCATCAACAGGATTTATTTCTAAAACGGGAGTAGGGTAGTGCGTATGTAAACGAGATACCTTCCCTGTTTTTGTCATTGTATGCCATTGATCACGAACCCTTCCAGTGGTCAAGATTAGAGGATATTCGCTAGAAGGTTGGATGGAAGCATTTTCTGTACTATAAGGAACATTAAAAATTGCTTTCTGAGAAGGAGTATAGAACTTCTTATCTTCAAAAAGGCGTGTTGTTCCTTTATGTCTATAAGCTGGCACTGGCCATTGCATGGTGCCTTCATTTTTAAGTCGGTCGTAATTCAGAAAAGAAATGTCAATATTTGTGCCTTTGGTCATCGCACAATACTCTTTGTAGATTTCCTCTGTAGCATTGTAATTAAAGCCTCTAAACCCCATTTTATTAGCGAAATCGCATAATATTTCAACATCAGGCCTAGCTTCTCCAGGAGCATTGATAACTTTTGGGAGGTAAGAAATCCTACGTTCAGAGTTCGTCATAGTTCCTTCTTTTTCCAACCACCCGGCAGCAGGTAAAAGTAAATCCGCCATTTTTGTGGTATCAGATTTATGAGAGATATCCTGAACGATAACAAATTTTGCATTTTTTAATGCTTTTTCGACCCTTCTAACATTCGGCATACTTACCAATGGATTTGTACAAACAATCCACACCGCTTTTAGTTTTCCTTTCTCCAGGGCATCGAACATTTCTGTGGCTGTATATCCAGGTTTTCCTGAGATACTATTTACACCCCAGAATTGAGCAACTTCTTTTCGGTGTTCTTCATTGAATAGATTTTTATGAACTGCTAATAAATTGGCCATTCCACCAACTTCGCGGCCTCCCATGGCATTTGGTTGCCCTGTTAAGGAGAAAGGTCCAGCTCCAGGTTTTCCAATCTGACCAGTAATTAGTGATAAATTTAGGAGTGAAAAGTTCTTATCAGTACCAACTACACTTTGATTAAGCCCCATTGCCCACATGCTTATAAAACCTTTAGCAAGGCCAATCATATCGGCAGCTTTTTTTATGTCATTTTCGGGAACACCGCAGATTTTAGCGGCTTTTTTTATAGAAATTCCTAGAATTTGTTCTTTATACTTCTGAAAATCTTCCGTGTGGTTTTTTATAAAATTATAATCGATCAATCCACGTTCTAACAGACGCCTCCCTATGGCATTATGGAGTACAACATCGGTTCCAGGAATAAGTTGTAAGTGTAAATCAGCAAATTTAGCAGAATCAGTTTTTCTAGGATCGATTACAATTACTTTTACGTTTGGATTCTCTTCTTTATGCTTTTCAAGTCTTCGAAAAAGAATAGGGTGACACCAAGCAGGGTTCGCTCCAGAAATTAGAAAACAGTCAGCCAATTCGATGTCTTCATAACCAATTGGAACGGAGTCTTCTCCAAAAGTTTTTTTATAACCAACAACTGCAGAACTCATGCATAATCTAGAGTTGGTGTCGATATTATTGGTACCTAGAAACCCTTTTGTTAGTTTATTGGCAATATAGTATTCTTCGGTTAAACACTGCCCAGAAACATAGAAACCTACGCTATCTGGACCGTGTTTTTTTATAATTGATTTAAAAACAGAAGCAGCCCTTTCCATGGCATCATCCCAAGAAACACGCTCTCTAGGATGTGATTTACTCCATCGCATTTCTGGATATAAAATTCTATCAGAAGTATCGTTGGCTACATAGTGAAGGTTCATCCCTTTTGAGCATAACATCCCCTTATTCACTGGATGATCTTTATCTCCTTCCACATGAACTTTGTTTTGAGCATCTTTTTTTATTATTATGCCACAGCCAACGCCACAATAGGAACAGGTAGTTTTTACTTCTTCTTTCAGCATTTTACTTTTGTTTTGCTACTCGTTAGTAGTAATTGCTCGATTTTATATGATCGACCTATTTCAATTTCCGATAATTTTTCCTCAAATAAAACAGAGAGACTTCATTATTACGGATGTTATAATTATATAGTATCTAGATTCTTATATTCTTAATTTATGGGTATAGATATTATCCATTTGCAGTAGCCAATTCTCCAGAAGCCTGCTTTAATTCTCTTTGAGCTATTTTTTCATCTTGAGCTGAGAATCTTATCGCTAAGGCACATAATCCTGTTACTACTACCAACATACCTATCATTAAGTAACCACTAGAAACCGCTGAAGCAGCAGCTTCTGATTGGGCAGCTTTTATGGCGGCTTCACCCATTCCTTGATGATCTGCAATGGCAATTTTTTCTGCTACTGCAGATTTAGACTTTAATAAAATAGCAGCAAGAAAAGCTCCTACATTTCCACCTGCACCTACAATCCCAGAAATAGATCCAATAGCTTTTTTATTGATAAATGGTACAACAGAAAATGTTGCGCCTTCCGCCATCTGAACAGATAAACTAAAAGCTATTAAGAATATAATTCCAGCAATTAAGCTTGTCATTGTAGAAAATATAGTAAGCATCAAACCTTCTACCGTAAGGATGGCTACTAGAAATAGAACGCGTCCTCGGAGGCCTTTACTTTTTCCAAACTTATCCCCGAAAAACCCGCCAAGAGTACGAGCAAAAATATTCATTAGAGCAAATGATAAGACAATATTACCTGCTGTAATTCTTTCTAGCTGAAATGTGTTTTGTAAATAATCGTCCATCGTTCCATATACTGTAAGTTCAATTCCGAAACACGAAGCATAAACGATAAATAAAATCCAAACTCTATAATCTTTAATAGCTTCAAGGAAACCAACTTCATCCCTTTTCCCTTTAGGTATTTTTTTACCTTTTTCTCTAAGTTCCTTTATATTACCTTCTGGAGTATCTTGAGTAAAGAAATAATATGCAATTCCCATTAAGAAGCATACAGTACCAGCTATAACCATTGCATAGCGCCATGCCTCAGTTTCTGCAACACCAAAACCGATAACAGCCGCTGCAATAAGTGGCATTCCTAGTCGGTTTGCTCCACCACCAAGATTACCCCATCCTGCAGAAGTAGCATTTGCTGTTCCCACAACATTTGAAGCGAACATCAAAGAGGTATGTACTTGTGTAATTACAAAAGAAGCTCCTATAAAGCCAATAAAAAATCTACATAATAAGAATTGAAATGGTGTTTGTACCAATCCGCTTAATATAACAGGAATAGACCCTAATACTAAAAGCCATGTGTAACATAATCTTGGACCATATTTATCACATAATTTTCCGATTAGCAAACGTGCAAATACAGTTCCTGTTACAGCTAGAATAACGGCATTCCATTTTTGATCTGGAGATAATCCTAGTTCTCTTACCACATCGGGCATGAAGGGCACAATACCAAACCATGCGAAGAAACACATGAAAAAGGCAATGGAAGACATCCAAAATGTTCTTATTGGAATACTTCTTAGATCTGTTAAATTTAACTTGGTCGCTTTAGTTGTAACTGTTGTTTTCATAATACTTAAATTTACATTTATAAAATTAAGTATTAATACGTAATAATTAAAATATAAATTAAGTATTTAAGTAGAATTATCAAATTGAAAATTTTGACAATCAAAATTGAAATATTTGTAATTCAGTAGAATAAAATATGAAAATAGTGGAAACTAGCTAGAGAGTTAATTGTTTAAATACGTAGTTTTTAGCGTTTAAGTTAAAGGAGATTATAAGTATTAGCTTTATTCGCAAGTTCCATTTGATTCTTTACATCTAATTTTTTCATTAGATTAAATCGATGTACTTCAGCAGTTCTTTTACTTATTTTAAGTTCTTCCGCAATTTCTTTATTACTTAGTCCTTTTAATACATGAGTAAGTATTTGCTTTTCTCTTTTGGTAAGATTAAAGTCATTTTCAGTAGTCGCTGTGTTAGTGGACAACTTAGGCTTTCCATCAACAAAATTATTAATGATGATAGAAGAAACATCTCCAGTAAAATATTTTCCGCCTTCGGCAACGGTATGTAACGCCTTTATAAATTCTTCTTTACTGGCACCTTTTAATAAGTATCCATCTGCTCCAGCTTGAATCGATTTAACTACGTATTCTTCAGAATCATGCATGGAGAGTACTAATGCTTTTACTTCTGGAGTTGTTTTTTTTAACTGCTGAACAACTTCAATCCCATTCATTTCGGGCATTCTAATATCTACGACTAACAGATCAGGCTTATTTTTAGCAATGATTTCTAAAGCTTCTTTACCATTCGAAGCTTCATCGATTACATTTATTGATTTATCATCTTCCAATAAAGATTTTATCCCATCTCTAACTAGAACATGATCGTCTGCTAGAATAATATTAATTTGCTCCATAGTTGTTATCGTAGAATCTAAGTACGAAAATACGAAATAATACTTAATTTAATATTATAGCGATACATTAGGTTCGATAAAAAAATTGGCTCTACAGCTAGTGTAACTATCTAACTCTTCTCTTTTAAAGTAACTAGAAATAATTATTAGTTTGCCTTTGTAATCATTAAATGTGGCCATAGGATACCCCAGCGTTGGATATGTATCATACTGGTATTGATTACGCCGTTTAATAACAATTAATTGCTTATTGAAATTTTCATGATTAGTAGAGATATCATCATGATTAGCAGCGTAAAGTTCGGTTGCATTTTTGCCCCATCCTAAAAAGTATTCTGGAGCAGAATTAGTCATTACTAATTGAGTTTGATTTACTAGGTATATATCTCCTGTATCTAAGTTAAAAAGTTCATCAGTAGCAGGTTCATATAAAGTACGTGTTTTCCATTGAGATTGAATGCTTATAGCTGTCTGACCAGTAATATCGATTAGGCCTTGATCATCTATCTCTATGTTTAGACTATAATTAATTTCTTTATGTCCAAGAAGGAAGTTATTAGTTGATGTAGGAATTAAGTGATAAGCATTTGTACTTAAAATTCTATCAAAATGAGGTTTACTATCAATCATAGAGAATCCCTCTGAATCTCTTCGGTAGCTTATAAGATGTGTTTTATTGACAAAAAGATAAATTCCATTATCTATATATTCAAAATCACTATAGGTTGTGATTTCATATCCTGATTCACCATTTTCATGTAATAAATTAAGATTGTCAGCATCATATATATGTAAATTGCCATTATGATTAACAAATAACTCATTTCCTTGATCAGAATTTATTAATTTCATTTCTATACCGGAATATAGTCTTATTCCAGTTTTTTTAGCAACAACTTTTTTAGTTTCATAATTATATTTAATAATATTATAACCAGTGCCGTTCTTTTCACCTAATCCATTTAAATATATGTAAGGTGCTTTTGGATCATGAGTAAATTGTTCAATATTGTAGAGGTCAATTAATCCTTCTCTTTCGAAATCTACTTGTTGTCTTAAGTCTAAGTTCTCATATTCTATAGAGGTATTTCCAAAAATATCCTCAACATAAACTATATATACTGGATTCTTGATATATGAAAATTCATCCGTGAAGTTTAGGGTTTCTTTTTCGTATATTTTTTTTAAAATCTGGGTGTTTCCTTCAGATTTTATAGGCTGCGCATCAGGATTATCTCCATATACTAATACAGTGTAATTTGAGAAATATGGGGATTGTGACTCTTCCCACTCTAATTCTACTTGCTGATTTACTACAGTAGGTTGCTTTAAAAAAATTTCTCTCACATGTAATGACCCAGTAAAAACTTTTTGTAATTCACTTTCCCCTAAAAGACCATTTTCATTATATATTTTAAAATAGTAATAAAGCTTATCTTGAATAGGAGGATCTAAATCTATAAAAGAATTAATTTTAATGTCATCAATAGTTTTAATTAGAGTAGCATTATTTTTTGAAAGGGTAGTGCTTCTATAAATTTCATATCGCTCAAATCCATTTACACCTACATAAGTTTGCCAATTGAACTCAATTTGCTCTATGTGTTCTTCGTTGGTATTCTGTTCAAAAGTATCAGAATATAAATCTTTATCTTCAGCTGGAGTATATGAGTGAGCAGTAAAACTAAAAATCTGGTCTTGTAAACTCGCGCTCACATCCATTTTTATCTTGAATATAAGTGTATTATCTGTAGCTTTAATAATAACAATTTCATCAGACTTTCCATTTGCATCTGTAATTGTAAGAATACCATTATTTAATTTCCAAGAAGAAGTTATTACATTCGCTGTGCAATTATATGAATCTGAATAGATATATTCTCTGTATTTGCCATCCGAAGTAATTGAAGTAAAGTCACTTCCACATTCTGGTCTAGACGGCTGTATTATAGAAATTTCTCCATTATATTCAACTGTACTCATAGCCCAATTGCCAGCGATATCCTCCATTTTCACAGAAGTTAAAGCATTTGCATAAAACAAATCTTCAGGAGTTTGCTCATCATCTTTATCACATGCATAAAAGATGATTCCTACGAAAAATATAATCAAAATTTTAAAAATCTTCATAAAGTGGTATTTTAGGAACTGCTAAAATAAAAATTTTATGATTCTATTTACTTTGGGAGATGAAAATTTTCTAAATAGGAACATTGATGGTAACTCTCGTGCCTTTTCCAGGGGAAGAATTCATAAATAAACGACCGTTAATGTAATTTATTCGTTCTTTCATAAAAGTGAGTCCCATTCCTCCTTCACCATTTTCTCTTGGTTTTAATTTATTGGTGTCGAAGCCTTTTCCGTTATCGTCAATAGTGACACTGAGGAGCTCCTTGCTATGGGAAACAGTGATAATAATATGTGTAGAATCAGCATATTTAATGGCGTTATTTACTGCTTCTTGGGTAATTCTGTAAATATTAATTTCAGCAAGAGAATCTAAGCGATCACTAAATTCAGTTTTATTAAAAAGTACAATATTCTTACCTGTAAATTTTGCTAGTTCTTGAGTAAGTTTAGAAAGCGCAGGAACAACTCCATGATCGGTTAATTCTGGAGGTGTTAAGTTAAATGTAGCTGTTCTAACACCTTTGATTATGTTTGAAGTCAGCTCTTTTAAATGTTCAATTTTTTCGGCTGCTTTGGCTGTATTTTTAACATCAATACTTTCAATATTAAATTTTAAACCGGTTAACATTTGTCCTATTCCATCATGAATATCTTTGGCAATTCTATTTTGTTCTTGCTCTTGGTTTTCTATGATTTTTGCTGACAATGTTTTCTGCTGATCAATTTTAGCTTCAAAGCGCTCTTTATTTAGTCGCTCTATCTGTAGTTGTGCTTTTTTTCGCTCGGTAATCTCAAAACAAATGAGTAGTAATTCTTCCTTTTGATCTCCTGGATGATAAGGGATAACAGACATTTCTAGCCAAATAGCTTCATCATTGGTAAGCGTTCCTTTAATTTCTCCTTGCCAGCCTGTATTTTGATTATTACTGATTATGTTTTCTATCTGTTCTTGTTCTTTTTCATCCGTAGAAATAATTTCTGAAAACTTTGTTGTTGTACTGAAACTTCTATGATTAAACTTGCTAGAAAACTTACTTCCTAAATGTACCAAATAGCCATCGGGAGTAATACGGGCAAACAATAATGTTTGTTCCATAACCAAGCTTAAAGCTTTTAACTGGTTAACAGATTTCTCTTTTGCTTGGCTTAAAACATCAGCATTATAAGCCATTTCTTTAGCCTTTTCTTCGGAAACTAATAGATTTTTAATCGTTTGTTTGGTGCGTTTTGCTGCTGGCCAGAAGATAAATAAAAACTCAGCTAATAAAATTGCAAGCGTTACCACAAGTAAAATAGATTCTAACTTCTGAAGCTTTTCTACTTTATGAGTTGCTTCTTTGTCGTATTGATTCACAATGCGATCCATAATAGCTAGAAATTCTTGCTCCTGAATTAATAGAACTTTTATTTCTTGCTGAAAATCATCTTTAAAGATAGTTGCATCTGTATTTGCTTCGTGAAGAATATTATTTACTGAAGTCTGAATCTGACTAAAGGAAGGTTGCAACTCATCAAACATCTCTTTTATAGCCTCAGAATTATCACCTTCAATGTGTAAACTGTCATTACCATTTTGAAGTGATTGATGTGAAGACTCCCAAAGGAGAAGTGTTTTTTTAATCTCAATTAAGGCGTCTTTTTTATCTAAAGAACCTTCTTTATTAGAAAGTAATAGTACTTCTTTGGTTAGTTTCTGACTCAACATTCGCTGTCTACCAGCAATATTTATAATTTTAGCATCGTCTTGTTGGTCGCTTAAAAACTTACGAACTAATAACTGACTTATAATTACGGATAGCGCAATAGCGCTTAAAGCTATAATGTATAGTTGTCTAAGCTTGTTGAAAGTATTTTGGTCTAACGAGTTGACCTTTGTGCTCATAATTTTTTAAGCTAATGCTCGTTTAATAAGCGATAAACTGTTGTCACTTAGGGGTAATTTTAAAGCTGCTTTATGTCCTTTGTTAGACATTTTTCCCCATGTTTTCTGAAGTATATCGATAAGTTTTTCATCGGAATGTTTATCAGCAAAATCTTCAAAATAATACTGTAAAAAGACTAAACATATAACATCTTCTAGCGTTTGTGTTCCTTCATCTTTTTTCAACATTTTTTTTCTAATTAAAAAAGATACTCGCTCAGAGAATTCATCGTCATAACCAACTTCTTTTAAAATCTCTGAAGTTACATCAGCATGCATTTTTTTAAGCTCTTCTCTCCATTTTAAGTAGCCAACGCGGTCCATAGGGTAGGAGTTACGCTCTATTTTCCATCTTTCTATATGTTGTGCTCTTGCTGCAATTTGTAATTCTTCAGTAGCCGTAGGTTCAAAAGAAAGCAACGTCTCCGTCATACGTTGGGAATACAATAATTCTTTTGGATATGTTTTCCCTTGGTAAGTTTCAGTATTTGGATCTTGAGCGTTTGCACGATCTATTTTTTCAATTGCTTCTTTAAAATTTGGTTGGCTCATATTTGTGTTTATTAATCTGTGAAGCCAATATACACATTTTCATTTTCAATTTTAACAGGATAAGTAGCAATTTTGTAGTCCTCTCCATTTAAGTTCTCTCCATTTTCTAAGGAAAATGTTTTTTTGTGAAGCGGACACGCTACTTTTGGAATTCCGCTTAGATCACCAACCATACCACGAGAAAGTACCATTTCCATTTTATGAGGACATAGATTCTGACAAGCATACCAAGCAGATTTTCTCGCAAAATGATACACAGCAATCTGCTTAGATTTATACTTTACACATGCACCGCCATCTTTAGGGAAGTCGTTTATATTTCCAGCTTTAAACCAATGCATAACTTTGTTTTGTGTGACCGATTGATATTGTTGAAGTAGTTGTTCCATAATTTAAATATTGCGAGGTTAGTATTGTTTTTTCTGAAATTCCTCAGTTCTCAGTTGACATTATTTTCACAACTAACTATCTGCCAACTGATAAACTGATTACTGTAAACATATTATACCCATGCTTTAGGCATTTTTTGATCTCTAAGTGCTACATATTCTATGTTGCTATCTCTTTCGTCTGTATTTACAAAGTGCTTAAAGCGTTTCATCATTTCTGGATCTTCAATGGCTTGTTTCCATTCGCACTCGTATTTATTTACAAGACTTTGCATTTCTTTTTCTAAATCTTCAGCTATTTCTAAAGAATCTTCAATAATTACTTTTTTAAGGTATTCTATTCCTCCGTCTAATTTATCTAACCAAGGAGCTGTGCGGGTAAGGGGAGCTGCAGTTCGGATGTAATACATTAAAAATCTATCTAAATATTTAACACAGGTTTCGTCATCCAATTGTTCCGCCAATAAGATAGCGTGTTTGGGCGTAGCACCTCCGTTACCACATACGTATAAGTTCCATCCGCCATCCACAGCAATTAGTCCAAAGTCTTTTCCTCTTGCTTCTGCACATTCTCTGATGCATCCAGAAACACCGCCTTTTAATTTATGAGGTGAGCGTAACCCACGATATCTGTTTTCAATCTCGATTGCAAAAGAGACACTTTCATGCATTCCGTAGCGACACCACGTTGATCCAACACAACTTTTTACCGTTCTTAATGATTTACCATAAGCGTGACCACTTTCAAAACCAGCGTCTATTAATTCTTTCCAAATAAGAGGTAATTCATGTAACTCAGCTCCAAAAAGATCAATTCTCTGTCCTCCAGTAATTTTAGTGTATAGATCATATTTCTGCGCTACTTTTCCTAAAACCATTAATTTTTCAGGTGAAATTTCTCCTCCAGCAACCCTAGGAACAATAGAATAAGTTCCATTACGTTGGATGTTTGCTAAAAACTTGTCGTTTGAATCCTGAATGGTAACTTGCTTATTTGCTGTTTCCATATAGATGCTAGCAAATAATGAAGCCAAAGCAGGTTTACAAGTTTCACACCCGTCTCCTTTTCCAAAGAGATCCAAGGCTTCGTCATATGTTTGTACATTATTTACTTTAATAAGATCGTACAATTCTTGTCGGTTATAATTAAAGTGTTCACATAATGTTTCTTTAACTTCTTTTCCTAGAGATTTTAAAGTTTCATTTACTAAATCTACAACCATCGGCTTACAACCTCCACAACCACTAGTTGCTTTAGTAGCCTTAACTACATCAGAAAGAGAACAACAAGTTTCGTCTTTTATCATTCCGCAAATGCTTCCTTTTGTAACACTTTCACAAGAACATATTTGAGCAGTATCTGGGAAATCCATTACACTTCCTACTGAGGAGCTTTCACCACCTCGAGCGCCTAAAATTAGATCTTCAGGATTTTCTGGGAGTTTCATTTCATTGATGTATAATTGAAATAGAGTATTATAATCAGAAGAATCTCCCACTAGAATTCCTCCTAAGAGTTTTGTTCCGTCTTTAGTAACATTAATTCTCTTGTAAATACCTTTGTGTTTGTTTTCAAAAGAAATAACAGATACATTATCATTTTCTATGAAGGGATCTCCAAAACTAGCAACTTCTGTTCCTATAAGTTTAAGTTGTGTAGACATATCTATGGAAGAAACCATTTTAATGTCTCCTCCAGTAATTTGTTCCACAGCAACGTTTGCCATATCGTAACCTGGAGCAACTAAACCATAAATACCTTCGTTATAAAGCGCTACTTCTCCAATAGCATATACATCTTCTGCCGATGTTTGCATTTTATTATTTACCCAGATACCTCCGCGTTCACCAACTTTTATCCCTGCATCTCTAGCAAGCTCATCTCTAGGGCGGATCCCCGCAGATATAATTAACATATCAACTTTTAAGGAAGAGTTATCATTAAACTGCATAGCTTCAATTGAATCTTCACCGACAATCTCTGAAGTAGCTTTTTCTAAATGGACTTTAATATCCATTTGTTCTATTTTGCTTTTTAATAGGTTACTTGCAGGCAGATCTAATTGTCTTGGCATTAAACGAGGAGCGAACTCTATTACATGAGTTTTCATTCCTAATTCTTTAGCTGCATTTGCTGCCTCTAATCCTAAAAGTCCACCTCCAAGCACGGCTGCCTGTGTTTTGCCTTCTTTTTTAATTTTAGAAGCATAACTTTTCATCGCGTCTAAATCTTCTAAAGTACGATATACAAATACTCCAGATTTTTCTGACCCTTTAATAGGGGGAATGAAGGGGGAGGAACCTGTTGCTATAACTAAGTAGTCGTAATTGTATATTTCCTTTTTATACGTAGTAATCTCTTTTTTCTGAGTATCGATATTAGAGATTAGTGAAGAAGTATGTAGAGTGATTTTATTTTCTGAATACCATTCTGTTGGAGCCATTAATAGCTCCTCTGCAGACTTTTCACCAAAGTACTCGCTTAGATGAACTCTATCGTAAGCTGGCCTAGGTTCTTCTCCGAAGACTTCGATTTCAAAATCATTTCTATTGGCTTTGTTTATAAGTTTTTCACAGAACTTATAACCAACCATTCCATTTCCGATAACTATGACTTTCTTCATGACTACGTAATTTTAAGTCAAATATAAGTAAAAATACTTAATTTTGTATACGTAGATTACGTAATTGAGTTTCTTAGCTCTATTTTTATAGAATCATAGATTTTGGGTAATAAAAATTTATAGATGTATAATTTTGAGGGCTTTAAATAAAAATATCCGCACTTTCCATTTGGAAAATGCGGATACAACGTAAGTTTAAAGGGGAACCCCGTAAAATGGGCTTACGTTTAAACTAACACTTAAGCTAGTTCTTAATATTAATTATTAGAACATAAATCCTAATCCAGCTGAAAATACAGAATTATGAATATCTGTATCTTCTACCACTTCAGATAAACCATATGAATATCTAGCTTGAAGGAAGAATCCATTTTCAAACTTATATTCTGCACCTCCTGTTAATTGGAAATCAACATCATTTATCTCATCGGTATCAAAGTCTCCAGCATCTTCTGTAGGTTCAAAATCTAATTCTTCATTTACTTTAAAACCTACTTGCGGACCTGCATGTAAGTTAAAACCTTCAGCTAGATAGATTTTAGCAAGAAGGGGAACTTGTATGTAGTCTACTTGAAACTCGGTATCTTGGTCATCTACATCGAACCCTTGTCCGGAATAGAATACCTCAGGTTGAATGGAAACTCGTTCGCTAATTGGCGCCTCAGCAACCAAACCTGCATAGAAACTAGTTCTGTTATCTGGACTGTCAATGTCATCTCCAGTAACGCTAGAAAAGTTTACACCTCCACGAGCTCCTAATTGGAATTCATCCGACCAAGATTGTGCACTTGCTACTGTTCCTACTAATAAAGTTGCTATTACTAAAATGTGTTTTTTCATGATTGAATAGTTTTAATTATTTATTACTATTGGTTTGTTTTTCAAATGTAGGAGGCTTATTAAAGCAAAATTGTTAACCGATTTATAAGTGTTTTCTAAGAAAAACTTAAATATTAAGTAGACTATATGCTCATTTTTTTTAGTGTCGGGTTTCTAGCAATTATTGTGTGTTTATTTGCAACTAGTTACCTGTTTGTTTTTAAATACTATTTTCTATTGTGTAGGTTTTTAACTTTAGGAAAACTTTAATAGAGACACTTTTTATACCTTTACAAAAACATATTTTTAATGCATTAATATGTTATTATGTGTCTAGAAATTCACCTAGATATAAAACAGCACCGATAAAAAATAAATAGATGAAAGGATTATCAATTGTTCTAATTATAATAGTATGTTTCTCTTGTAAGGAAACTCCCAAAGCAGAGAAAAAACAAGAAGAGATAACACAAGAAATTGAAAAACCTTTGGAAGAGGTTGTCGATTCTGTAGTTCCTGCAGAGGAAGAAAAGAAGCAAGTAGTTCCTTTAGCTTCAATTCCAGATACTACTTTTGTTAGATTGGCAGACTATAGCGATGATTTTGCTTATGAAATGAAATACGCTACCGAAGATAATTTTTTGAAGGCACAAGTATATGATTGCGGTGAATGTTATGTTCGAGCGGTTACAGCACGAGGATTGCTAAAAGCTAATGCCGCTTTTGTTGAAAAGGGATATCGAATCAAGTTTTTTGATTGCTACCGTCCGCATGATGTGCAAAAGAAAATGTGGAAAATAGTGCCAAATGCTACTTATGTTGCTAATCCTGCCAAAGGATCGATACATAATAAAGGAGGTGCTGTAGATATTACATTAGAGACGTTAGCAGGGGAAGAGTTGGATATGGGAACTCCTTTTGATTTCTTCGGAAGAAAAGCAAGACACGCTTATACCGATTTACCAAAAGAGGTATTGGATAATAGAAAATTATTAAAAACTACAATGGAGTCTTTCGGTTTTGGAGCGATTACTTCAGAGTGGTGGCATTATAATTATAAACCTACCTTAAATTATAAGGTAGCCAATTTCACTTGGGATTGTGAGTAATTAACCATTCATTAAAGAAACAATATGGCAAGCAACAATAGCTGCCGTTTCTGTTCTTAATCGGTTGTCACTCAAACTAACAGGAGTAAAACCTTTATTTTTGGCGGTTTCTATTTCATTAATCGAGAAATCGCCTTCTGGACCAATAAGGATTAGAACCTGATTGTCTGCCATTACTTTTCTCTTAAGATCAGATTTCTCTTGATCTTCACAATGGGCAATAAATAATTGACCATTAAAATCACCATCCATAAAATCATTATAAGAAATGGCTTCATTCAATATTGGGAGATAGCAATTTAAAGATTGCTTCATGGCAGCCTGCAATATTTTTTCATAGCGTTCTGGTTTTATGGTTTTACGCTCAGAGTGATCGCAGATAATGGGAGTAATTTCATCGATTCCTATTTCTGTAGCTTTTTCTAAAAACCATTCAAAACGGTCGTTCATTTTTGTAGGAGCAACAGCCATGTGCAGATAGTAATTCTTTTTACGTTTTAGCTCGCTACTTTTAATGGTAACAACACAATTTTTTATATCAGCATTAATAATTTCAGCATTAAAAAGCCATCCTTTACCGTTAGTAATATAAAGTGTATCGCCTTCTTTTTTACGAAGCACTTTACTAATATGTCTACTTTCCTCTTTATCGAAAGTAAATTGCTCGGTGTTGCTCTCTATTTCTGGTGCGTAAAAAAGTTGCATGAATGTGTGTTAAAAGGTTTGTAAAGATAAAACTGAATCTACTATTTGTTTATAATGAAAAACGTGCTTTTGCTGTAATTTTTTCGTTAGTAAAATCTTCATTTAAATATTTATAATACCCAACAATACCAATCATAGCTGCATTATCTGTAGTATATTCAAATTTAGGAACAAATGTTTCCCATCCAAAGCGTTGCTCACCATCTTTTAGCGCTTTTCGGATTCCTGAATTTGCAGAAACTCCTCCGCCGATAGCAATTTGTTTGATTCCAGTTTGCTTCGTAGCTTTCTTTAATTTATCAATCAAAATATTAATAATTGTATATTGGATCGAAGCACAGATGTCTTTCAGGTTTTCTTCAATGAAATTAGGATTTTCTTTTACTTCTTTCTGAATAAAATAGAGAACAGCTGTTTTAAAACCACTGAAGCTAAAGTTTAATTCGCCTACTTTTGGCTTAGGAAATGGAAATGCCTTAGGGTTTCCTTCTTGAGCATATTTATCGATAAGAGGACCGCCAGGATAAGGGAGTCCTAAAATTTTGGCAGATTTATCAAAGGCTTCTCCAACGGCATCATCAATCGTTTCTCCAATAACTTCCATATCGAAGTAATCGTTAACTTTTACAATCTGTGTATGTCCGCCACTAATTGTCATTCCTAAAAAAGGAAAGGTAGGAATAGGTGTATCTTTTTCTTTTATAAAATGAGCCAAAAGATGCGCTTGCATATGGTTTACTTCAATTAGAGGGATATTTAATCCTTGAGATAACGACTTAGCAAAAGACGTTCCAACGAGTAGTGAACCCATTAATCCAGGTCCGCGCGTAAAAGCTATTGCAGCTAACTGTTTTTTATCGATATTTGCCTTGCTCAAAGCTTGATGCACTACAGGGACAATATTTTGTTGATGCGCTCTAGAAGCAAGTTCTGGAACTACGCCACCATATTCTTCGTGAATTTTTTGGCTAGCCACAACATTGCTAAGCACTTTATCGTTGTGAAGAACAGCTGCAGAAGTGTCATCGCAAGAAGATTCTATAGCTAGTATGTAAACATCTTGAGTATTCATGCTATATTTGAACTGGAATTAAGTGGCAAAGGTAAAACATTAAAATCTATCAGAAAACTAAGAAAAATATTATTTAGAATACTCCTTGTTGTCATCTTAATATTGGTGTTGGCAAGTATTTTTCTGTCCCTACCATTTGTGCAAACTTCTATTGCAAAAAGAGCTACAAACTATTTAAATGAGACATTTAATACACACATTTTTATAGATGGTGTGCAGTTTATGCCTTTTTTTGGAGATGTAAATATAAAAGGGGTTTATGTTGAAGATTATAAACAAGACACTTTAGTTTATATAAATAAATTAAATACTTCCATTTTAAGTTTACAAAATATAGTAAAAGGAGATTTAGAATTTGGAGATATAAAAGCAGATGAGTTATTGCTGAATCTTAAAATTCATAAAGGAGAAGATAATACGAATTTAAATGTTTTTGTTGATAAATTAGATAAAGGAGAGGGAGACCCTGAGAATCCATTTTTAATGACTTCTTCTCATATTTCCGTAAAGAAAAGTGAATTCCGTTTGGTGGATGAAAATAAAGAGACACCTCTTATTTTAGGATTAGAAGATCTTCATATTGAAGCTGATGATTTTCAGATTTTAGGACCTAAAGTTACTGTGGATATAAATCAATTGGATTTTACCTCTAAAAAGGGAGTTGTTGTAA
The DNA here is from genome assembly GCF_021764745.1 of Joostella atrarenae. GTDB lineage: Bacteria > Bacteroidota > Bacteroidia > Flavobacteriales > Flavobacteriaceae > Galbibacter > Galbibacter atrarenae. Next base: position 173,988 of record NZ_JAETXX010000006.1, read on the forward strand.
ATCAATTAAAAACAAACTTTTCTTATTCTAAAACGGAAATGAGACTGGATGAATTTTCCTTAGAAACTCCAGAATCATTTATTCAAGGGGATATCGTTTTTAATTATGAGGTTGAAGATTTTAAAGACTTTTTAAATAAAGTGAATCTAAAAGGTAACTTTAAAGAGTCTACCGTAGCATTGGATGAGATAAATCTTTATTTCAATGAATTTGGTAAAGGAAGAGAGGTTAGATTGTCATCAGATTTTGAAGGAGTTTTAAACAAACTCTCAATGAATAATCTCGATATGACTTCTGAGAATACCATTATAGATGGAGATTTTGTTTTTAATAATTTATTTGAAAAAGCAAAACCTTTTAGCATCGAAGCAAAGGTTAATAATGTATCTTCTAATTATTATCAGTTAACCAATTTATTGCCTGGAATTCTAGGTAAAACTTTGCCTTCTTCATTTAGTAGATTAGGGCAGCTTTCTATATTTGGAAATATGACAATTACGGAGCAATCTGTATATGCTAAAGTAAATTTGATTTCAGATATTGGGAAAGGGTATTCCGACTTAACGCTTACTAATATTGATAATATCGATAATGCTTCTTATGATGGATTTCTTTCATTACAGGATTTTGATATGGGAATTTTTCTGGAAGATGAGTCCCTTGGATTAACAAATTTAGATGTTAATGTAGATGGACTTGGATTTAAGCAGGAAGTGCTCAATACAGAAATTATAGGAGAGATATATAGCGTTGATTATAATGGATATAAATATAGTAATGTAAAGGTTTCAGGAATTCTTAAAGACCAATTATTTGATGGGTCCGTAACTTCAAAAGACAAGAACTTTGATATAGCTTTTAAAGGGCTTGCAGATCTTTCTGGAGAGACCAATGAGTTTAAATTTGTGGCTTCCGTAAATAATATAGACCTAAATAGATTGAATTTTGTTAGCAGGGATAGTATTTCCGTATTTAAAGGGAATATTGTAGCAGATATGGCTGGAAATACGCTCTATGATCTTGCTGGGGAGATTAGCTTCAATAAGACTAACTATGTAAACCAGAATGACAGTTATTATTTTGATGATTTTACAGTCACTTCAGAATTTAAAGGTGTAGAGCGAATTATTACAGTTAATTCTCCGGATATTATTACAGGATCTTTAAAAGGTAAATATCGAGTTAGAGAACTCGGGAATCTTGTTAAGAATTCTATAGGTAGTATTTATACAAATTATAAACCAGAGGAAGTAGCTCCAGGACAATATGTAGACTTTAACTTTAAGATTTATAATAAAATTGTAGAGGTCTTTTTCCCGAAGATAGAATTTGGTAGTAATACTCTTATAAAGGGAAGCATTGTTGCTGATGAAGGGGATTTTAAATTGAGTTTTAATTCACCTAAAATTAATGCGAATGGAAATATTTTTGATAATATTGAAATTCAAATCGATAATAAAAATCCACTTTACAACACATATGTAGAAGTTAAAAATATCGATTCTAATATCTATGATGTTAATGATTTCTCACTGATAAATACTAAGATTAACGACACCCTATTTTTTAGAACTGAGTTTAAAGGAGGGAAGGAGTTTAATGATGTTTACAATCTTAATTTCTATCATACATTTAATAATAAGCAAGAATCTGTTATCGGATTAAAACGTTCACAACTAGGTTTTAAAGGACGCGATTGGATTATTAATGAAAACAACGATACCGATAATAAAGTGAGCTTTAGTAAGACGTTAGACACCGTGAATATTAGTCAGGTGGTAATGAATTACAAAGAGGAACAAATAAGTTTAGAAGGTACCATAATTGATAGTACATATAAAGATATCGACCTTGAATTCGATAAGGTTACTTTAGATAAAATCATTCCAGATATAGATAGTCTAAAATTAGACGGAACAGTAGATGGTTATCTTAATATCTTACAGCGAAATAGTAATTATACGCCTTCTTCGAATGTGAAAATTTCAAACTTCGAAGTGAATGATTATAAGTTAGGAAATCTTTTCCTTTCTATTCTTGGGAATGATAACTTAACCAAGTTTGGTGTAAACGCTAAAATTGTAAATCAAGATAGAGAATCTTTGAATATTCTCGGAGATATTATTTCTACTGAAGAGCAAACGGAATTAGATTTAAGGGGGCATTTGGAGAATTTAAATCTAAGTGTTTTAAGTCCTTTAGGGGGAGATGTTATTTCTAATATGCGGGGATTTGCTTCTGGAGATTTTAAAATGACAGGTCCTATCGATAATCCAGATATGGACGGTGGGTTACAAATTACCGATGGAGGTTTAAAGATTCCGTATCTAAATGTAGACCTTGATTTCGAAAAGATTGCCGATGTTAGTTTAGAGGGGCGTTCCTTTAAATTCGATAATGTTGGTATTACAGACACCCAATATAATACTGAAGCTACGCTAAATGGATCTATAACATACGATTATTTTAGAGATTGGTATTTAGATTTAAATTTAGACACCAATGGCGAGCGGTTTTTGGTGCTTAATACAAGAGGCGAAGAGGAGTCTTTATATTACGGAACAGGATTTATAAGTGGAGATGCTCAGATTTATGGGCTCACCAATAAGATCATAAATATCGATGTGAATGCTAAAACGGAGAGAGGGACAACTTTTGTAATTCCGTTAAGTGATATTACAGAAATTGGAGATACTTCTATTATTAATTTTATCGATAAAGGAGAAACTGAAGAAGAGGCTTTTCAGCAAAAATTAGCAGAGGTAAAAGGGGTAGAGATGCAATTTGATCTCGATGTAACTCCAGAAGCCGAAATTGAAATTATTATAGATCCAAAGACAAGAAGTACTCTAAAAGGAACTGGAGCGGGAAGTTTATTAATAGAAATAAATACCAACGGTAAGTTTAGGATGTATGGTGACTTTATAACCTATACAGGAGAATATTTGTTTAAATATGGCGGTTTTATAAACAAACGCTTCGTTGTACAGCCAGGGGGAACCATCAACTGGGAGGGAGATCCTTTAGACGATGTAGATATGAATATTGCAGCTAAATATTCACTCTACGCAAATCCAGCCGTATTGTTAGAGAATAGTCAGCTTACAAGGAAAATCGAAACGGACGTTATCATAGAGCTTCAGGGGCAACTTATGCAGCCATCTTTAGATTATACTATCAATTTTCCATCTGCAAATGCTGTTATAAATGCAGAGTTACAATACCGATTAGATGATAATGCAAAAAGGGAGCTTCAAGCCTTCTCTTTATTGTCGCAAGGAGTGTTTTTAAATGAGTTAAGTATTAATCAGACAGCTGTAACGGGGAATTTAGTACAAACAGCTTCGAGTTTATTCAATCAAGTTTTAAATTCTGGTGATGGTAAGTTTGATGTAGGTGTTTCTTATGATATTGGAGAGCGAAACCCAGAATTAGATTTTGTTACAGAAGATCGTTTGGGAGTTACCGTTTCTACACAGATTAGTGATAGGATACTTATAAACGGAAAAATTGGAGTTCCAGTTGGTGGAGTTACAGAAACAGTTGTTGCAGGAGATGTAGAAATACAAATTCTTTTAAATGAAGAAGGAAGTTTAACAGCAAGGATATTCAATCGTGAAGATGAGATTCAGCAATTCTTTGCACAACAGCAAGGATACACTCAGGGAATGGGAATTTCATATCAAGTAGAGTTTGATACTTTTAGAGAACTCATGAAAAAAATATTTGTTGGTAATAAAGATAAAAAGGAAGAGAAAAAAGCCCCAGAAAAAAAGGAAGAAAAGAAAGACGATTCTATGGGGAATGGTTTAGTTAATTTTAGAACTAAAAAAAGTAAGGAATCACCTTAGATTTCGTCTAAAGAAGAGCAATACGATTTTCGTAATTCTTCAGAATTATATTTTAGCAATTCATACTTCTTGATTTTCAATCATAATTTTTTAGTATTTTATCTTTCTGAAGCGTTTTTTTCTTGAAAATCGGAAAATAACTCACATAAAAAATAACAGAATTGTTAAGAATTTATCAACGAAAACGATTGAAACTTTCATTATTGTATTTTTAATTAAAACAATATGAGAAAATTGAAATTTCTTTGGTAGTTTTACGATTCAAATAATTTAATTAATGTCTACAAACATCAAAAAAATAGGAGTTTTGACGTCTGGTGGCGATGCGCCAGGAATGAATGCTGCACTTCGTGCGGTAGTAAGAACTTGTGCATACCATAATATAGAATGTGTTGGGATCTACAGAGGATACCAAGGACTTATTGAAGGAGATTTAGAAGCATTAGACGCAAGAAGTGTAAGAAATATAATTAACCGTGGAGGTACGATTCTTAAATCGGCAAGATCCAAAGATTTTAGAACTAAAGAAGGAAGAGCTAAAGCACATGAGCAGCTTATAGCTAATGAAATTGATGCCTTAGTTTTAATTGGAGGTGACGGTACTTTCACTGGAGGAATGATTTTTAATGAAGAATATGGGTATCCTGTTATTGGAATCCCTGGAACTATAGATAACGATATCGATGGTACAACCTTTACTTTGGGTTACGATACAGCTTTAAATACAGTTGTAGATGCTATTGATAGAATTAGAGATACAGCGAGTTCACACGATCGTTTGTTTTTTATTGAAGTAATGGGACGCGATTGCGGACAATTAGCTTTAAATTCTGGAGTAGGAGCAGGAGCAGAAGAAATTCTTATTCCTGAAGCAAATCTAGGATTAGATCGCTTATTACATTCTTTAGAACGTAGTAGAAATAGTGGAAAAACATCTAGTATTGTTGTGGTTGCTGAAGGAGATAAATCTGGGAAGAATGTTTTCGAACTAGCAGAATATGTAGAAGAAAACCTTCCAAATTACGACATTAGAGTTTCTGTATTAGGACATATGCAGCGTGGAGGATCACCTTCTTGCTTTGACCGTGTGTTAGCTAGTAGAATGGGAGTTCGTGCGGTAGAATCGCTTATGGAAGGTAAATCAAACTTAATGGTAGGACTTATTAAGGATGAAATTGTATTAACACCAATAGAACAAGCAATCAAAGGGAAGTCGTCAATAGATGCTGAGCTGATGAGAGTTTGTGAAATAATGTCAACATAAAAAGTAATTAATCAACACACCTCTCGGGGTAAAAACGAGAAATAAAGCCACTTAGTGGTAATTAATAATTAATAATTAAAAATAAGAGTAAACATGTCAACAGTTAAGATTGGGATAAACGGATTTGGACGTATTGGAAGATTAGTTTTTAGAGCTACTGTAAAAAGACCAAATGTCGAGATTGTAGGAATAAACGATTTATTAGATGTAGAGCATTTAGCATATTTATTAGAATATGATTCTGTACACGGTAGATTTGATGGAAAGATTGAGGTAAAAGACGGAAACTTAGTTGTAGACGGAAAAACAATCAGAATTACTTCAGAAAGAGATCCTAAAAACTTAAAATGGGACGCTGTAGATGCAGATATCGTTGCTGAGTGTACAGGTATTTTTACAACTTTAGAAACTGCTCAATATCATTTAGATGCAGGAACTAAGAAAGTTGTTATCTCTGCACCTTCTAAAGATGCTCCAATGTTTGTAATGGGAGTAAATCATAAAGATGCTAAAGCTTCAGACAAAATCGTTTCTAACGCTTCTTGTACTACAAACTGTTTAGCACCTATTACTAAAGTATTACATGATAACTTCGGAATCGAAGAAGGATTGATGACAACAGTTCACGCTACTACTGCAACGCAGTTAACAGTAGATGGACCGACTAAAAAAGATTACAGAGGTGGGCGTAGCGCTATGCTAAATATTATTCCAGCTTCTACAGGAGCAGCAAAAGCTGTTGCTAAAGTAATTCCAGCTATGGAAGGGAAACTAACAGGTATGGCTTTTAGAGTGCCAACTGCAGATGTTTCTGTTGTGGATCTTACTGTGAAGTTAGGAAAAGAAACTTCTTACGAAGAAATTAAAAAAGTAATGAAGTCTGCTTCTGAAAATGAACTAAAAGGAATTTTAGGATATACAGATGAATTAGTAGTTTCTCAAGATTTTATAGGGGAAACTTGTACTAGTGTATTTGATGCTGATGCAGGAATTGAATTAAATTCTAAGTTTTTCAAAGTTATATCTTGGTATGACAACGAAACTGGATACTCTAATAAATTGGTAGATTTAGCAGAATATATTACTGCACTATAAATTTATATAGGATCTAAAGAAAAGTAATCTAAACAAGATTACAATTTTATTAAGATCTGCTTATTAAACTAACTCAAGAGCTAACTATTTGGTAGGTTATAAGCCTTAATACAATTATTAAGGCTTATTCTTACTGATTTTCGAGAAACCTAAAGCAGACTTAATAGTTTTTCAGGAAGCTATTAATTTAATTTTAACGTATGATTTTAATTGTAGATAGTGGTGCAACAAAATCTGATTGGATCGCATTAGATGAAGAAGGGAACAAGTTATTTGTAACAAAGACCTTAGGGTTAAGTCCTGAAGTATTAACAAAGGAAATTATAGACGAACGTCTAGCAAATAATTTTGAACTCTATAAACATCGTAAAGAAGTAACACAACTATATTTTTATGGAGCTGGTTGTGGTACAGATAGAATGCGAAAATTTTTAAAAGGTATTTTTGTAGAGTACTTTCCTGAAGCTAAAATTTCAGTAAAAGAAGATACATATGCTGCTATTTACGCTACTGTAGATCCAGATCAACATGCAATTGTATGTATATTGGGAACTGGTTCTAATTGTAGCTATTGGGATGGTAAAGAATTGTTCCAGAAAGTAACCTCACTAGGATATATTTTAATGGACGATTGTAGTGGTAATTATTTTGGAAGACAACTTCTAAGAGATTTTTACTACCATAAAATACCAAAAAAATTAGCCGAGAAATTTGCAAGTGAATACGATCTAGAAGAAGATAGTATAAAAAATCATTTGTATAAGCAACCGAATCCAAATACCTATTTGGCAACGTTTGCTAAGTTTTTGATCCAAAACAAGGATGAAGAATATTCTCAAGCTTTAATCAGAAAGGGAATGCAGTTATTTATAGATAACTCTATTACCCAATTTGAACAAGCAAAAGATGTTCCTGTTCATTTTATTGGAAGTATTGCTTATTATCTACAAGATGAGTTAAAACAAGCGCTTTCTGAAAATGGATTGTCTATTGGTAAGGTTTTAAGAAGACCTATTGATGGATTAGTGGAATATCATAAATCTGTTCTTTTTGAATAGTATATAAAATATATAATTAAAAGGCTGCTTACAAGATTCTAAGCAGCCTTTTTGTTTTGTAAATAATTCAACGAAGCGCTATTTTTATAGCTTCAAAGCATATAAGTATGAATATTATTTAATATTCTCTTCGAAAAATAAACTTTGATTCCCAACGCGATCTACCGCAGTAATTCCAACTTTTATTAAAGGATTTTTAGAGTCCCCTTCATAAAATGGGAGTGAGGTTGAAAAATCATTTCTATTGAGTATTATATAATCCCAGTTTTTACCTTTGTATTTAAAGTAAACAACATATCTAAATATTTCTTTTTTTGTAGAATGTTTCCATTCTAAGTTAATGATTTCATCTTTTTGCTCGACTCTCAAAGTAGGTTGCAGTGGAGGGATGTTGTCTAACCATGGACTAGGCGGAACGATAGTTTTTTTAGCATATGGCTTTTCTTTAATGGCTATAGAAAGCGAATCATATTTAATGAGAGGACCTATACTCCAATGTACGGATCCTTTGCTTTTAGGTGTTATTCCTCGAGTTATCATAATTTGATTGATAACTTCATCCGCATTTTTTTCTCCTCCTCCACGATCCATTTTTATACCTGGCCAAAGATGTCTTTGTTGAGTGTTTTCATTTTCCCACCAGCCTAGTAGTTCAGGAAAGCTTTGTCCAATCTTATTGGTTTCCCAATATAACTGTGGGGTAAAATAATCAATCCATCCTTTATTAAGCCATAGTTTAGCATCTGCATAAAGTTTATCATATTGATCAAATCCAACAACAGACTGAGGATATCCAGGTCTCCATATTCCAAATGGACTTAAACCAAATTTTATAGAAGGATTTTCTTCTTTAATAGCTTCATAAACCATTTTTATAAAACTGTTCACATTGTCTCTTCTCCAATCGCCTCTAGAAAGTTCCCCGCCTGAATTTAAATATTGTTGCCAACTTTTGTCATCAGGAAAATCTTTACCATTATTATAAGAATCATATGGATAAAAATAATCATCAAAATGTACTCCGTCGATATCATATCTCTTTACAATATCTTTAACTACTGCTAGAGAATGTTCTTTGGTGCCTTCTAAGGAAGGGTCCATCCAATACATTCCATTCTCGAGTTTTACTACAAGCTCTGGATGCATTTTTACGATAGATTTTTCGGTAATTTGTTTTCCTTGAGTATGATGAGCTCTATATGGATTAAGCCATACATGAAGTTCAATACCCCTTTTATGAGCCTCTTCAATCCAGAATTCTAATGGGTCGTAATATGGAGATGGAGCTTCACCTTGTTTTCCAGATAAATAATAAGACCAAGGCTCTAAGTTGCTTTTGTACAAAGCGTCTGCTTGTGGTCTTACTTGAAAAATGGCAGCATTATAGTTATGTTGCTCTAAAAAATCTAAAAGTTTAATAGCTTCGTCTTTTTGCACTTTCGTAGAAAGGCCTGGTTTACTTGGCCAGTTGATATTTGCCACTGTTGCTATCCAAGCGGCTCTAAATTCCTCAATATTATAGGGAGTTTTTGGGTTCCAAATTTGATTACGTTGTTTTTTGTTTGATAGGTTTACGCCATCTTTTTTATTATAGTATGTTAAGGTTGCCTCAGATTTACAAGAGATTATAAATAAGAAAAGGAGTAGTGAGTAAATTATTTTTTTAGTCATTGTTAAGTGTTGGAAGGAATATTTAAATTTAATTATATTAAAATCATATAAGCTCTCCTTTAAAATAAGAGAACTTATATGATAGTTTCTATAGTTACCAGCCAGGGTTTTGTTCTAAAACAACTCCTTGGTCGCTGTATAGTTTTATTTGGTCTAATGGAATAGGGCTTAAATAAACTCTAGGATTGTCGAAAACTCTAGCTGATTCTTGGGCTGATGCTGGGATAATATATCCTTGGTCACCTTCCGTAAGACTAATACTTTCGAGATTAGCATCTGGATAATCAGATTTTACAATCCAAGCACCTCTATTTATATCTTCATTTTCAATCATATCTGTATATTCGAGCTTTTTCCACCTTCTTAAGTCGTCTAATCTAAAGCCTTCCATCATCAGTTCTATTCTTCGTTCTCTTCTTATTTCCCAAAGAATAGGAGTTACATCAGAATCTCTATTAGGGTCATCGTAGGTTGTTCCGTTTACAGCAACCGAGGATCCTGATACTTGTAAGTGAGGTAAATTAACCCCTGTTCGATCTCTTAATACATTGATAGAAATATTTATATCTTGTTGGGATAGAGAAGGGCCTCCAACAGAAGCTAACTCTGCTGCAGCTTCTGCATAATTAACTAATACCTCTCCATATCTAATTATAGGGGCATCTGTTGGATTTAGATTTGAACTGCCTTCTGGGTCATCTTTTATTTCTTCATTTAAAAACTTATGAACAGCATAACCAGTTGTAGAGAAATTGAAGTCTATTCCATTTATTCTTAAAACATTAGGTACAAAGGTTTCATACATCCTAGCGTCTCTGTTGGACATAGCATTCTCAACTCCCATATCACCTTGATAAGCAGGAGATATATCGATTGGAAGACCATCATTAGCTAAATAAGATTCAAAGGCATTTTTAGAAGCCCCTGTTTGTGGTTCTTTATTATTATAACTATTTAGAGAGTGAGTTAATAAGCCTGCTTCATATTCTCTAAATAAAATCACTTCTGGGTTACTAGCTAAATCTAAAGAGTTAAAAACATTTCTATAATTACCTAAAGAGTAATTACCACCATCTATTACTTGTTTTGCCGCCCATTTTGCAGCTTCTAGATATTCTGCTGCTTTACTAGTGTTATTTTCATGATATTTTTGCCATGTACCTTCAAATAAGAATATTCTTGACATATAGGCTAGTACAACATCTCTGTTCACTTCACTTCCTTGTGCATCAACTGTAGTTCTTACATTATTTGCAGCAAACTGGAAATCTTCTAGAACTTTATCCATAACGAAAGATCTATCGTCTCTTTCTTTATATAACAATTCTGAATCATTTTCGGACAACTCCTCATCGTAATAAGGGACATCTCCAAACCTGTTAACTAGATCGTGATACTCCATTCCTCTGAAGAATCTTCCAACACCTGTCCAATGGTTAATTGCTTCTTCTTCCATCGGAACAGTCTGAACTCTATTAATAAAAATATTTGCTTTTCTAACGTAGCTAAAAGACCAACCTCCTCCAGAGGCAGGTACTTGTTGTTGAAATTGAGGTGGATTCGTAGGAGCAAAATCATCATTTAGAGATTGTCCAGAGAAATAGCTACCCCAAGTATATCCAGAACCATATCCCCTAAAGTATCCTGTATAAAACCCAAAGGCAAAAGTTCTTACATTTCCTTCATTTGTCCAGTAGGTTTCATCAACTAGTAAATCTTTTGGAGGCTGATCTAAAAAATCATCTTCACAACCAAAAAATGATATCAAGGATACTAGAATTATTGATAATCTATATATATTTTTCATCGCTTACATTTTTAAATTAAAAAGTTAATTGTAGACCAAAAGATAAAGATCTTCTGAATGGATATACTCTCCCGTAAGAAGAGGTGTCGTTTAGCCCCGCAGTAGTGTAGTCTACTTCAGGGTCTACTGGAATTTGACTTCCTGTAAACTCAAATAGATTTTCTCCACTAAAATAAACTCTAAAACGCTCAATATTTATTTTTGAAGTTAACGATTGTGGAATGGTGTAACCAAAGGTTAAGTTTTTCATTCTTAAGTAAGATAAGTCTAATAAATATTTAGTTTGTGGCAAAAAGTTCATAGAGCCATTAGATTGTTGTTGGTCATTAGGCCTTGGGTAATATGCATCGGTATTTTCTGGTGTCCAATAATCCAGTTGGTGCTCATACCATGCTTCTGCATAGCGATATCCAGGAATAAAAACAGGACCATTAGCCCAGAAGTCTCTTTTCCCAACACCTTGCATAAAAAAACTTAAATCGAAACCTTTCCAATCTGCTCCAAATTGAAAACCATATTGATAGCGAGGTGTAGTATTTCCAATAACTTTCATGTCGCCAGTATCTCCAACAGTAGCAGACCCATAATCAATTACTCCGTCTCCGTTTTGATCTTTATATTTAATATCTCCTGGTCCATAATTAAACCATCCATTAGTTTCATATAGCTCTTGGCTAGGTACTCCGTCTGCATAACTTCCGTCAGAATTAAAATCTCCTTCATTAAAGAAACGATCAGTCTCATACCCCCAAATTTCTCCTAGTTGCTTTCCTTCGTAGTAGGAGTAAATACCTTTAGTAGTATTTGCATATTTTGTTATTTCCTCTTTATAATCACTTAAGGTGGCAGTAGCATTGATATTTAGTCCGTTTTTAAATTGATGTCTAAAATTAATAGCTAGTTCCCAACCAGTGGTTTGTAATTCTCCGTAGTTTCTAACAGGAGATGAGGTTCCAAATGAGCTAGGTAATGTTACTCCAGGACTATGCATATCTGAAACTGTACGCTCGTACCAATCGAAAACAACACCTAGTTTGTCGTTAAAAAACTTAGCGTCAAAACCAAGATCTAATGTTGTGATTGTCTCCCAAGTTAGAGATGAAGGTATAGCTCCAGGTGTTCCTGTGGTTACTTGGTTCTGTCCATCTATAAGCCATCCAGAATTATACGATGACATTATTCTGTAAATGTTTGATAGATAAGTATTTTGATTTCCTACTGAACCGTATGATCCTCTGAATTTAAAAAACGACAAGGTAGGTTTTAGGCTTTCCATAAATTTTTCCTCAGTTATAACGTATCCAGCTGAAAAGGAAGGGAAATACCCCCATTTTTTATCACTCGATAATCTTGAAGAACCATCATATCTTGCATTAACCTCTAATAATATTTTATTTTTATAGCTATAATTAACACGGCTGAAGAAACCTAACGTAGTCCACTTATCTCTATCACCACCAACAAATTGATCTCCTGTTGCTAAATCTAACTCTCCTTGATCAGGGTTTAATAGATTTCTTCTTTGTGAATATTGAAACCAATCTTCATATTCTTCTAAATCCCCACCAACTGTAAATTTAAAATCATGTACGTCATTAAAAGAAGCACTATAATTAGTAAACATTTTTGCCGTATTTCTTCTACTCCATTCAGAATTGTACTGTACCCTATCGTAAGCAGGGCTGCTATATGGACCATATGAAAAATCTGCTCCTTGGGCCCAAAAATTATAAGCATAAAGAGTACCACCTGTTTGATGTTCATGCTCCTCTTCTCTGTCATGTGTGAAATCAAGGTTGATGGACAAATCTTTGATTGGTTTAATAGTAGTACCAAGATTTAATCGAGATAATGAATAATCTTTTTCATTCATTTTTGCTTGTTCAACTTCAGATATATGATTTCTAAATGGTTTTCCATCTACTGTACCGTAAGGATAGTACGCTGGCCATCTAGTGGTGTAGTACCATGCATCGTAAGTTGCAGAACCAAATTTAAAAGGTTCTGTGGTGATAGAATTTGTGTTTAAAACTTTTGCTCTTATATCTAACCAGTCTGTAACGCTTGTATTAATACTCAAATTAACATTATAGCGTTTGTATTCATCAGGGTTCGTTTTATAAACTCCACCTTGATTTAAATATCCTAATCCTAAATAGTAGTTAGTACGTTCGCTTCCCCCTGAAACAGAAACATCATGCTTTTGTTGTAATGCCCAATCATCTACAAACATTTCTCCAGGATCCCAGGATCTATAAAAAAATAGTCTTCCGTCTCTTACCTCATAATCACGTCCTTCAACCATTTCCATTCCTAGATCTTGCCCTCCATAAAGGTTTTCCCATTCTTTCATTTTTTCAATAGCAGTTTGGTCTAAGTACATTCCGACCAATCCAAAAGCATCTAAAGAAGGAATTCTTCTATTGACAGCAGCAAAGGCCATTTCTGCTCCTTCTGCTGCTGGAGCAACTTTAGGGGTTTCTGTAGGAGTTGCCCATGAAAAGTTGTTTGAGTAGCTCACCGTAGGTGTTCTTTGTCTATTACCACTTTTGGTTGTAATAAGAATAACTCCCCAAGCCCCACGAGCTCCGTAAATAGAAGTAGAAGCAGCATCCTTTAATACAGATATATCTTTTACATCTTCTGGATTAATGGATTGTAAACTCGGAATTTCAACATTATCGACTAAGATAAGTGGGCTAGCTCCTCCTGAAGTACCTAAGGTACCTACTGAACCACGTAGCTTAATAATTGGATCTTGCCCAATTTGTCCACTTGCTGATTGAATTGTTAACCCCGGAGACACTCCTTGTAGTCCTCTTCCTATATCTGTTATGGGTCTTGATTCTAATACCTTACTATCAATAGTAGCTACAGCACCAGTTAAATTTCTTTTTTTCTGATTACCATAACCTACTACGACTACTTCATCTAAACCTGTAACGTCCATTTTTAGCTCTACACTGATATATGATTGTCCTTTAATAGGCATTTCTAGTGTAATATAGCCTAGGTACGAAAACACTAAGGTACCATTCGATTGCGAGGCAATGTTTATGGAGTACTTACCGTCAAAATCAGTAGCAACACCATTTTTTGTTCCTTTTTCTACAACGCTTACTCCAGGAAGTGGGACTCCGTCAGAATCTAATACACTACCTGTAATTGGTCTGGTTTGTCCCATTAGGGATAAGGATGAAATAATTGCAAAAAACAGCAATAATTTGTTGAGTTTTTTTTTCATAACTAGTTCTTTAAGTTGGTTTGTTGTGATATAAAACATTTATTTTCAATGCATTAATTTATTTTTTTAAAATTGTTAAATAAATGTTATATCATTAAAATTAAAAATAAATTTATGAAAAATGCTTTTTTTTGCAACTTTTGTTTGTTTTTTGCAACTTTTTACAATAAAAAGTAAAAACTATTCTTTAAAATGGTATTTTTATTATTTTTATATAGTTTAATTGTGATATGTTAAAAGCAGAAAGGAAGCAGATTATATTAAATGAAGTTCGAATTCATAATCGAATTTTACTTAATGATATTTCAGAGGTTCTCAAGGTGTCAGTGGATACAATTAGGAGAGATGTTACTGAACTGCATAAGGAGAATAAATTAAAGAAAGTTCACGGAGGGGCTATATCACTTGGTTTTGATAATTATAATTTTAAAAGAGATGATATTTATTCTCTTGAAAAAAAATCTAAAATAGCAGCAAAAGCAATAAATTTAATTAAAAAAGGTCAAGTCGTTTTATTAAGTGGAGGAACAACTAATATGGAATTGGCAAGACTATTACCTCCAGATCTTCATATAACATGTTTTACTCCAAGTCTTCCTGTGGCAAATCTTTTACTTACTAAACAAAATATTGAGCTTATTTTTATAGGGGGGAAAGTTTCCAAGAGCTCACAAATTTCTATCGGAGGAGAGGCGTTAAATTTATTATCTAATATTAAGGCGGACATTTGTTTTTTAGGGACTAATTCTATTGATGTTAATTTTGGGTTGACTGAATTTGATTGGGATATAGTTCAGTTGAAAAAAGCGATGATTCGAGCATCTAAGAAAGTCGTTTGTCCAGTAATTTCTGAAAAATTGAATACTATTCAACGTTATAAAATATGTGATATGGAGGAAGTCGATATTTTAATAACTGAGCTACCATCAAATAGTAATAAGTTGAAGGCTTTGAAGGAAAGAAAAATCTTACTTATGTGATTTTAAAGCATGAAATTTAATTTGAAAACTTATTTAATATTCTCTTCGAAAAATAAGCTTTGATTCCCAACGCAATCTACCGCAGTAATTCCAACTTTTTCAATTTTATGTTTGTTAGCATTTGTTACGGGGAGTCTGTATGAGATATTGCTTTCATTTAAAATAATGTAATCCCAACCTTTCTCAGCATATTTATAATAAAGTACATATTTAGAAATATCCTTTTTATTGGGGTGATTCCATACCATATTTACTTGTCCTGCTCTTAAAGTTACATTTATATTTGGCCTTTGTGGTGGTGTATTATCTAACCATGGGCTAGGAGGGACTAATGCTTTTTTAGCATAAGATTGTTGTTTAATGCCTTCTGCTAGCGATTGGTATTTTAAAAGAGGACCGATGCTCCAATGAATAGCTCCTTTGCTTTCAGGAAGAATCTCTCGAGTTAGTTTCAGTTGATTTACAATCTCTATGGTATTCTGTTCATCTCCATCAAGATCCATTTTTAAACCAGGCCATAAGTGTCTATGAAGTGTGTTTTCTCCTTCCCACCATTTTAATAAATCAGGGAAACGCTGTCCCTCTTTATCTATTTTCCAATATAATTGTGGAGCGATATAATCTATCCAGCCTTTGTTGAGCCATAATTTTGCATCAGCATAAAGTTGATTATAAGCATCAAAACCTACAACAGATGCAGGGTATCCTGGTCTCCATATTCCAAACGGACTAATTCCGAATTTGACATCTTTTTTTTCAGTTTTTATCGCTTTGTAGACCATTTCTACAAAACTATTTACATTGTCTCTTCTCCAATCACCTCTAGAAAGTTTACCGCCTGATTTTAAGTATTGTTGCCAACTCTTATCATCTGGAAAATCTTTTCCATTGTTATAAGAATCATATGGGTAAAAGTAATCATCAAAATGTACTCCATCGATATCATATCTCCTTACAATATCTTTAACTACTGCTAGCGAGTGGGCTTTAGTTTCTTCCAAATAAGGATCCATCCACCACATTCCGTTTTCTAATTCTACAACGAGTTCAGGATTCTTTTTTACGATGGAGACGTCACTTATCTCATTATTTTTAGAATGATGTGCTCTGTATGGGTTAAGCCATACATGGAGCTCAATACCTCTTTTATGTGCCTCTTCAATCCAAAATTCTAAAGGGTCGTAATAGGGAGAAGGTGCTATTCCTTGCTTTCCAGTTAAATAATGAGACCAAGGCTCTAGCGTACTTCTATATAATGCATCTGCTTGTGGTCTCACTTGAAAAATAGCAGCATTATAATTATGGGTTTCTAAGAAATCCAAGAGCTTTACAGCTTCATCTTTTTGTGCTTCCGTAGAAAGCCCTGGTTTACTTGGCCAGTTTATATTTGCCACTGTTGCTATCCAAGCAGCTCTAAATTCCTCTATATTAATTGGAGTTTTGGCGTCCCATTTTTTGTAGACTCCGTTTTCGTTAGGGATACTCCAATCTTCATTTTTTTCAACAGGAGCTTTAGGAGGCTTTGGGGTAGTTGGTTTTGTAGCTACCTTGGTAGATTTACAAGATGCACATATTATAATAAGCGCTACTATTCTAAAACTAAATTTTAGTAAAGACTTCATAAATACAAAATTGACGGTATAGAAAGTGTATCTATTTTTTACTGAAAACGATTCAGTTAAAAAAAGAAATTACTTTTAAAATAGAATAGAGGAGTCGCTAATAAGTTTATTGGGGTAACTATTATTTAACAGCAATCATAGAAATTTCTACGTTTACACTTTTTGGTAGTGTTTTCACAGCAACTGTTTCTCTAGCGGGAGCAGTAGCTTCATCAAAATAAGCTCCGTAGATAGCGTTTATTTTAGCAAAATCGTTCATGTCGTTTAAAAAAATAGAACTTTTCACTACATTCTCAAAGGTCATATCAGCAGCAGAAAGAACAGCTTCTAAGTTTTTCATAACTAATTTCGCTTCGTCTTCAACACCACTTGTAATTAATTCATTAGTTTCTGGATTGATGGCAATCTGACCAGAAATAAAGAGGGTGTCGTTTGCTAAAACAGCTTGGTTGTATGGTCCTAATGGAGCTGGTGCTTTATCGGTGTTGATTATTTTTTTCATCTGAAAAATGTTTTATAAATTATAATGTTTTGTCTGGTTCACTTCTCTTTTCCCACTTAAGGTCACTCAACATAGAAGACTTGATTCCGATGAAGAAAAACCATGATGCTCGAGAGCTAAATGGTACCCAGTTAAAGTTAAGTCGGAAACTCTTTAAATCTCTCGCAAACCTTAATTGTGTGTAGGTAAATCCGTTGTTTTTAAAATCGTAACCAGAAGATACTCCTACTTTCCATTGTGGGGTAAGGTCTATATTCCCTGAAAACATCAGGGAGTTGTTGGTAATTTCATTCTGCCTATTGCTATTGGAATAAGTTAAGGAGTATGCGAGCCTTAAATCCCAAGGGAGCTTTGCAGAATAAGCCTCTGTGGGCACTTCTTCTTTATCTTCTTTATCTTCGTCAGCAAAAGTACGATCGTCACTAAAATCTTGCGCACGCCCAAATAAATCATCATCACGACCACCACTTTCTGTGTTGTCCATCTTCTTTTTATCATCATCACCAGAGAAAGTCTTGCTATTAATAGAATAACTAACATTCATATTGGCGCTTGTCATTCTAAATAAACTCCCTCCATTTTCGTAGTTAAAAAGGTCTATTCTCGTACCATTATTATCAATGGCGTAAGGATCTAAAGTAGCACCGAAGTTAACACTCATTTTATTTTGAAAGAACTGTGTACCTCCACTAACTCTAACGGGGCTCCATGGAAGAGAATCTGCAACAATGTTATATCCTGTGCTAAAGTTTAAGTTGTTAAGCAACATCACTTTTTTAGGCTCTGTGGCTGTAGTATCTTTATCTCTTACTTTGGCTTCTACAACATTACTTAGCGAAAGACCAATGTTATTCGAGTTACTTAAGCTTGGAGTACCATATAGTCCGTCTTCAAAAGGGGAGTATAGTTGTTTAACTCCGTCCTCATCTACATATTCATCGTAATACTGCTCAAAAGAAGGTGTGTATCCATAACTTACAGAAGGCCTCATGGTATGCCTAATAGCCTGTATTTTTTTATCTTCACCGAAATTAAAAGTACCATAAAGAGTGGTTCCTATACTAGCATTTAAATTGTATGTTCCAAAACGATCAAATCCACTTAGCGTATCGATGGTAGCATCTTCTAGTAATTCATCGTAGTCATTACGCTTTATGGTTTTTAATTGCCAAACTTCATTATAATTTGCTCCTACGGAAGTACTAAAGAATTTAAAGATTTTAAAGTTTGTGCTAATCGGAATGGTGTGTTGAAAAGCAGACTTCGCATCATCAAACATTTCACTTTTAAAAAGCAACGTATCTATTGTACTAATTCTATTTTCTGCCTTGAAATTATATTGAAAATTCACATTTTGAATAATTCCCCTTTTGGTACCATCCTTTTTTGCAAACGGATAAATACGTTCCATGCTTGCTTGTAAACTAGGAAGCGTCATGTTTACCGATTGGTCGTTCGTATTTTGCTGAATGGAAGTAGTGGCATTTAAATTCACCATCGGGTAGGATGGAAAAGTTTTGTTATATGAAATGGACGACTGCAAGGTGTTATTCAAGAAATTCGGTGTATTCAATTGGTTAAAAGAATCTTGGTAATACTGGCTACTACCAAAGTTAACAGAAGCAGAAAGTCTTGAATTTGGACTTGCTTTTGCGTCTTGACTATGATTCCATTGAATATTGTAAATAGTTCCCCTGCTATAATCTGGGAAACCACGCTGGCTGGTTATATTATTTTCATACCTAAGCCTCACAGATCCACGGTACCTATACCTTTTAGCATAGTTGGTTTCTGTTCGCAATCCATAACTTCCGTTGGTGTAATAATCCCCAAGAACAGCAAGATCAAAATAGTCACTAATAGCAAAATAGTAACCTCCATTCTGTAAGGAGTATCCTCTAGAATTGGTTTGTCCAGGTGTAGGCATTATAATCCCAGAATTTCGTCTTTCTTGAGACATTGGAAAATATGCAAAAGGTACCGCTATTGGTGTCGGTACATCTGCAATATACATATTACTAAACCCAGCTATAATCTTTTTATTGGGAACAAATTTACCCTTACGAACTCGTATATAATAATCAGGATTGTCTACATCTTCCGAAGTAGTTATTTTTCCTTCCTTTAAAAAATATACAGAGTCATTTTCTTTTTTTACAATCTCCGCAAAAACATTCATAGATTCTCCAACAGATTGCTCCGTTCTAGAATTGAAAATAAGAGCTTTCTTGGTGTCGAAATTAAACCGAATAGAATCGGGTTCTATAACACTGTTTCCTTGTTTAAAGTATGGAGGTTGTGATAATTCTCCTGTAGAATCTTTAATTCGACCAGCATAAACTTCGTTGGTTGTATAGTCAATCACTATTATTCCTGATTTCAATTCGTAATCTTGGTAATAGATTTCTGCCTCATTATACAGGTAGA
Source organism: Joostella atrarenae (assembly GCF_021764745.1). Lineage (GTDB taxonomy): Bacteria > Bacteroidota > Bacteroidia > Flavobacteriales > Flavobacteriaceae > Galbibacter > Galbibacter atrarenae. The sequence goes on from NZ_JAETXX010000006.1 coordinate 193,509, forward strand.
TTTTCTTCTCCACCCGACTCATTTTCATGTAATCTTTAGCCTTGTATTTTATTTTTCCTTGAAGAAAACCTTGTTTTGTAGTGTCTTTAGCAATCGTATCTCTTGCTGTGGTATCTATTACAGCAGTATTCGTCAATACTTCGTCAGCACTAATGTTTACAGTGTCTTTTGGTTCTTCTTGGAACTGAATATCGAGTGCTTGAACCTGAGGTCTTTCTTGCGCATAAAAGACACCACTGATAAACAGAGTGAATAGCGCTAAAAGTATGTTATGTTTCTTTGCTTGCAAAGCTTTTAATCCTATTTTTGTATAAAGAGTGGCGCGGTTTTTGCCCTGCCAAACATACGCATATTTTTTTGTCTGTTTGTTATACATTAACAAATTTTAATCAAATAAATAACAGCTATAAACCGTTATTATTTTATGAATAGTTTTTTTAGTACGATTTTTTTATTGATAAGCTTAAGCTTGTCGCAGTCTATATATTCTTCGGATATTACTCCTCCGAATGATGGTAAATTTATTGTCGTTTTAGATGCTGGACATGGGGGGCATGATCCTGGGAATTTAGGTAACGGATTCAAAGAGAAAGAGATTGCTTTGAAAATTGTACTTCAGGTTGGAGAAATCTTAAGTCGCAATCCAAATATTAAAGTCGTTTACACACGTAAAGATGATAGTTTTGTAGATTTATATGTACGTGGAAAAATTGCGAACGAAGCTAAAGCTGATCTTTTTGTTTCTGTACATTGTAATTCTCATAATTCTAGCGCTCACGGTACAGAAACTTTTGTTCTTGGACTTCATGTCAACGAAAGGAATTTTGACGTAGCAAAAAAGGAGAACTCCGTAATTTATTTGGAGGACGATTATGAGGTTAATTATGCAGGTTATGATATCAACTCTCCAGAGTCTTTTATTGGACTTACAATTATGCAAGAAGAGTTTTTAGATCAGAGTATATTGTTGGCAAAATCGATTCAAGATAATTTCACAGGAAAATTAAAACGTGTAAATAGAGGAGTAAAGCAAGCAGGGTTTATTGTATTGCATCAAACATTTATGCCAAGTGTTTTAATAGAAACTGGCTTTTTAACCTACAAACCTGAAGGTTCTTATTTAAATTCAGGAAAAGGGAAATCGGATATGGCTACTTCTATTGCAGATGCAATTCTTAATTATAAACGTGCTGTAGATGAAAATGTAGGAGATGATTTTTCTTTTGAAGTGAAAGACCATTTGCCGCCATCTGGTTCTAGTTCTGTAGCAACAGCAGCTTCAAATAATAGTATGGAAGGAGTTACTTTTAGGGTGCAAATAGCTGCCGGATCTAAATCCATTCAGACAAAAGCATACAATTTTAAAGGTTTATCACCTATCAGCAAAGAAAAGGAAGGCAATATTTATCGTTATTATTATGGTGAAGTTACTACTTATGATCAAGTGAAGGTATTGCAGCAGCAAGCAATAAAGAAGGGTTATAAAAGTAGTTTTGTTGTAGCTTTTAAAAATGGTGAGAAAGTAAAAGTGAAGTCAGTAATTAATTCAATGTAAAATTAGAACCAATCTTAATAAATTATTTCTAATTTTGTTGTTTACAGTTAAAAAATAAAAGCTTTTGAAATTAACTAAAGAATTAAAAACTGGAATTATAGTAATAGGGGGAATTGTCTTGTTTATCTTAGGCTTTTCATTTTTAAAAGGAAATAAGTTATTTAATTCTACCCGTACTTACCATGCTGTTTACAAAAATGTAGACGGGCTAGCTTCTGGAACTACGGTAACTATAAATGGTTTGCCTGTAGGAAGTGTGAATGATATTGATTTTAAAAATAGCAAAGGGGATTTGGTGATTACTTTTTCTGTAAACAACGATTTCCAATTTTCTAAAAATAGTATAGCTGAAATATTTGATACTGGAATTATTGGAGGTAAAAGTCTTCGTGTAGTTCCTGTGTATGATAATAGCGAGCAATCTAAAGACGGAGATACTTTAAGGAGTAATATTCAACCTGGAATTACAGAATTGGTTACTCAGAAGTTATCGCCACTCCAGAAAAGTTTAGATGCTGTATTAAAAAATGCAGATTCTGTAATGGTTGGTGTAGACGATATTTTGGATGAAGATAGTAGAGCCAGTATTAAGAATAGTATTAAAAATTTAGATGAAGTAATAGCGAATTTTAGTGAAGCCTCTGGTTCTCTAAATGTGTTACTTTCTGAAAATAAAGACAAGCTGAATCGTTCTATCTCTAATATGGATAATTTAACTACGAATCTCTCTAATGTAAGCGATTCTTTAGCAAAAGCAGATGTAGGAGCTGCTATTGGTGACCTTCAAAGTAGTATGGCGAAGTTGAATAATATCATGACGAAGATTGAGTCTGGAGACGGTTCAGTAGGGAAGTTACTTAATGATGAAGAGTTGTATACCAATTTAACAGATGCTTCTATGGAGTTAGAATTGCTTTTAGAAGATCTTAGATTGAATCCGAAGCGTTACGTACATTTCTCATTATTTGGAAAGAAAGCGAAGCCATACGAAGAACCAGCACCAGAAGAAGAAACTAATTAATATATAGATGAATTATATTCCACAAATACTTTTTGCAGTACTCCTAATTGTAGGCTTTGGATATTTTGCTAATAACATTAAAAAATTAGTTAGAAATATAAAGCTTGGAAAAGCCGTAGATCGAACAGATAATAAAGATATCCGTTGGAAAAATATGGCTCGTATTGCTTTAGGTCAGCAAAAAATGGTGGTGAAACCTATCGCAGGATTTCTTCATATAATAGTATATGTAGGTTTTATAATTATCAATATTGAAGTATTAGAAATTATTATAGACGGACTTTTTGGTACACACAGAATATTTGCACCTCTAGGATCTGTATATGACTTTTTAATTGGTTCTTTTGAAATATTAGCGCTACTAGTAATTGTATCGGTAACCATTTTTTGGATCCGTAGAAACATAATAAAATTAAAGCGATTCTTTTATTCTGAAATGAGAGGATGGCCTAAAAATGATGGGAATATCATTCTTTATTTCGAAGTAGTATTGATGCTTTTATTCTTAACGATGAATGGGGCAGATTATACACTCCAATTAATGGATGCTCCTCATTATGTAAAAGCAGGAGCTTTTCCTGTAAGTCAGTTGTTTGTTCCTCTCTTTGAGAATATGGAGCAATCTTCTCTAATTTTAGTAGAGAGAACAGCATGGTGGCTTCATATAATTGGGATATTAATTTTCCTTAACTACTTATATTTCTCTAAACATTTACATATTCTTTTGGCATTTCCAAACACATGGTTTGCAAACATCAATCCGAAAGGGCAATTTGATAATTTAGAGTCGGTTACCAAAGAAGTAAAATTAATGATGGATCCAGATGCCGATCCATTTGCTGCACCAGCGGAAGGTGATATGGATGAAGAACCAGAAAAATTTGGAGCTTCAGATGTATCAGACTTAAATTGGGTACAGCTATTAAATGCATATACCTGTACAGAATGTGGGCGTTGTACAAGCGAATGTCCAGCAAGTCAGACAGGAAAAAAATTATCTCCTCGTAAAATCATGATGGATACCAGAGATCGATTAGAGGAGGTAGGAAAAAATATCGATGCCAATAAAGGTACGTTTGTAGACGATGGTAAGCAATTGTTAGATGATTACATTACGCAAGAAGAATTGTGGGCTTGTACCACTTGTAATGCGTGTGTAGAAGCTTGCCCCGTTAGTATTAGTCCGCTATCAATAATTATGGATATGCGCCGTTATTTAGTAATGGAGCAATCTGCAGCACCAATGGAGCTGAATAATATGATGGGGAATATTGAGAATAACGGAGCGCCATGGCCATACAACCAAATGGATCGATTAAATTGGAAAAATGATTAATATTCACCAACAAACATAACTAAATAATGAACAAAGAAGAAGTTGAAAATTTGCTTAATGAAAAATTAGAAGACGGGGAACATATAAGTCCTGTTTTACCAAAAGGAATTAAAAATTATTTAATCGATATAGACGGAACTATCTGTGATGATATTCCTAATGAAGAGCCAGAGCGTATGGCAACAGCACAAGTTTATCCTGATGCTTTAAAAACGCTAAACAAATGGTTTGAAGAAGGACATATTATTTACTTCTTTACTTCTCGTACAGAAGATCATAGAAAAACAACCGAAGATTGGTTAAACAAACATGGTTTTAAATATCATGGAATGGTAATGGGGAAACCAAGAGGTGGAAACTACCATTGGATAGACAATCACTTGGTAAAAGCTACTCGTTACAACGGAAGGTTTACAGATCTTATTGATAAGGAAGTAACAATCCAAGTTTTTGATGACGGAAAGCACGATTAATAATTGATTTTATATCAAATTATAATCGCTTAAATAAAATGTAAATGTCTGCTCGAGTGGAATTAAAAATAAGCTATTTTAGCTCCACTCGAAAGGATATTTTTTAATACTGAAGCATAATAAATTAAGGAAAACAGCATGAGTGAAGCAATAAATGTGCCTACAATGGCAGGGATGATGGCGGAAGGAAAAACTCCAGAAGTATTATTTTGGGTAGGTTGTTCTGGAAGTTTTGATGACAGAGCTAAAAAGATCACAAAAGCCTTTGTTAAGCTTTTAAATAAAGCAAAGGTAGATTTTGCTGTTTTAGGAACCGAAGAGAGTTGTACAGGAGATCCTGCAAAGCGCTCTGGTAATGAAATGTTGTTTCAGATGCAGGCAATGACAAACATTGAGGTGTTAAATGGTTATGAGGTTAAGAAAATTGTAACTGCTTGTCCGCATTGTTTTAATACAATTAAAAATGAATATCCTTCTTTAGGAGGGAGTTATGAAGTAATTCACCATACACAATTTTTACGTTCTCTTTTAGAAGAAGGACGACTTACTATTGAAGGAGGAAAGTTTAAAGGTAAAAGAATCACCTTCCACGATCCTTGTTACTTAGGAAGAGCGAATGATGTGTATGAAGCACCACGTGAATTAATTCAGAAGCTAGAAGCAGAACTAGTAGAAATGAAAAGCTGCAGAAAAAAAGGATTATGCTGTGGAGCTGGAGGTGCACAAATGTTTAAAGAGCCAGAAAAAGGAAATAAAGACATTAATATAGAACGTACAGAGCAAGCCATAGAAGCAAAACCAGATATTATTGCTGCTGGTTGTCCTTTCTGTAATACCATGCTTACAGATGGTGTAAAAGGAAAAGATAAAGAAGCAAGCATCGATGTAATGGATGTAGCGGAACTTATAGCAAATGCAGAAGATTTATAGCTTTTAAGCTAGAATCTTAGAATAAAAATAACTCACTTAGTGAGAAAATAAGAAAAGGAATCTTTTTAAAATTAAAAGAAAATGTACGTAGCTTTCAACGATTTAACAGAATCTGCAAGAGTTTGGATTTACCAAGCCAATAGAAGTTTTACCAAAGAAGAAATTGAAGAATTAAAAAATAGATTAGAATCTTTTATAGAGCAATGGACAGCTCATGGAGCAAACCTAAAGGCTTCTTTTGAGATCCGTTATAAAAGATTTATAATAATAGCATTAGATCAAGAGTTTAATGTAGCTAGTGGATGTTCTATCGACGCCTCAGTTCGATTTATCCAACAGCTAGAGCAGGATTATAATGTGACCCTGCTTGATAAAATGAATGTCTCCTACAGACAAGGTGATTTTATTGCCTACAAGCCCCTTATCGATTTTAAGAAAATGGCCAAACAAAAGGCTGTGTCTCAAAACACGATTGTATTTAATAATTTAGTAACCAATAAAGAAGAATATCAGAATTATTGGGAAGTGCCTGCTAGAGATAGTTGGCACGCGAGATTTATGAATTAACTTTTAAAGGTAGAGAACATACTTTTAAATATAATTCGTCGTTTTTTGTGCAGCAAAATCAATTTCTATTCACAGAAATTATCCTTTTTAATAAAAATTATTAAATGATTTTAAAAAAAAGTGTTTTTGTTGTTGTATTACTTTTAGCCGCTTTAAAAGGCTATTCTCAACAAAAAGATCCGTTAGAAACGAAAGATTATCAACAGCAGCAAGAATGGGTTGATAGTATATATAATTCCTTAACGCTTCAAGAAAAAGTAGGACAATTATTTATGATCCGCGCTTTTTCAGATAAAGGAAGTGCTCATATAGAGGGAGTAAAAAAATTAGTATCAGATTATCAAGTAGGAGGTGTTATATTTTCTACAGGGGGACCTTTCCGTCAAGCTAAATTAAATAACGAATTACAGGAGTTATCTAAAGTTAAGATGTTAATGTCTATGGATGCCGAGTGGGGATTATCCATGCGCTTGGATTCTACATTTGCTTTTCCATACAACATGGTTTTAGGAGCAGTAAAAGATAACGACTTAATAAGGCAGGTAGGAAAGCATATTGGAGAGCATACAAAACGTTTGGGGATGCATATTAATTTTGCTCCTGATGTAGATATCAATACAAACCCTAAGAACCCAATTATAGGAAACCGCTCTTTTGGAGAAAATAGAGATAAGGTTACAGAAAAAGCATTGGCTTTTATGGATGGGATGCAATCTGCAGGTGTTTTGGCAAATGCTAAGCATTTTCCTGGACATGGAGATACAGAACAAGATTCTCATAAAACCTTGCCTACTATTACTTTCAGTAAAGAAAGAATAGACAGCGTAGAGTTATATCCATACAAACAATTAATTCCGAACGGACTTGCCAGCGTTATGGTGGCACATTTAAATGTACCTAGTTTGGAGTCGCGTCCTGGTTATCCATCTTCTATTTCAGAAGGGATTGTAACAGGATTATTAAAAGAGAAGCTTCAGTTTAACGGACTCATTTTTACTGATGCTTTGGAAATGAAAGGTGTTGCAAACTATGCAGATTCAGGAAATGTAGATCTTTCTGCTTTTTTAGCAGGAAATGATATGCTTTTAATTTCTGGAGATACTCCGTTAGGAATTACAAAACTTATTGAAGCTTATAATAATGGGGTTATTACTGAAGAGCGATTAGCATATTCAGTAAAGAAAGTTTTAAGAGCAAAATACAAAGTAGGTTTGAATAATTATAAGCCTGTTGATACTCATAATTTATATGAAGACTTAAACCGTGTAGAGGATTCTATTTTGTATGAAGAAGTAATGGAAAATGCTATTACTGTAGCAAAAAATGAAGATCAGATAGTTCCGCTTCGAGATTTAGATAAAAAAAGTATTGCTTATGTAGGACTAGGGGATGGCGATAATAAGACTTTTGTAAACACGCTAAAGAAATATACAAAAGTAAGCTATATCCATGCAGATAATTTAGCAGATCTTACCAATAGAATTAAGCCTTATGATTTAGTGATTATTGGTCATCATAGAAGTACTGAAACACCTTGGAAAGCAGCTGATATTTCTGATCAAGATAAGGTTTGGATCTATGAAATAGCAAGGCAGAAAAAAGTTATTTTAGATGCTTTTGTAAAACCATATGCATTATTAGACTTACAGAGTATAGATAATATTGAGACTATTATTGTTAGTTATTTAAACGATCCTATTTCTCAAGAGAAATCTGCGGAGCTTATTTTTGGAGCCATAGCCTCAAAAGGGAGTTTACCAGTAATGGCACACGAAAAGCTACCAGAAAACAGAGGTTTTTTAACAAACTCATTATCAAGATTGGGGTATAGTGTTCCAGAACGAGTGGGAATGAATGCTAAGACTCTAAAAAAGGTCGATTCTGTAATGAAAACTGCAATTAGCGGAGGAGTTACTCCTGGGGGGCAAATTTTAATCGCTAGGCAAGGAAAAGTAATTTATAACAAGAGCTTCGGAAAGTTTTCTTATGGCGCTGATGCCGAGCCTGTAACAAACAATAATTTATACGATCTAGCTTCTTTAACAAAAATAACAGCCACCCTTCCAAATATTATGCAATTGGTAGAAAAGGGGGAATTAACCTTTAATTCTACTTTGGGAGAAATGTTGCCAGAATTGAAAGGGAGTAATAAGAGTGATTTAAGGTTGTTAGCCGTTTTATCTCATTACGCACGTTTAAAGCCTTGGATTCCTTTTTACCTGAGTACCATAGATAAAGGAACAAAAAAGCCTTTACCAGAATATTATAAGGAGAATCCAACTAAAAATTTTAATACACAAGTAGCAGACCATTTATATATCAGAAACGATTATAAAGACTCTATTATAGATCAGATAAAAGAGAGTGAGTTGCTAACTAGACTTCAGTACAGATATAGTGATCTCCCTTTTTTATTGTTACAACGTTATTTAGAAAATTATTATAATCGCCCTTTAGATAAAATTGCCCAAGATCATTTTTATAAATCTTTGGGGATGAATTACACAACTTATAATCCGCTTGATAAATTTGGAAAAGGGGAGATTGTTCCTACGGAAGTAGACGATTATTTTAGACATCAGACCATTCAAGGCTATGTTCACGATATGGGAGCAGCAATGTTAGGTGGTGTTGGTGGTCACGCCGGACTCTTTAGTACATCAAACGATTTAGCAAAGATGATGCAGATGTATCTTCAAAAGGGATATTACGGAGGGAAGCGTTATTTTAGTTCAGAAACATTAGATAAATTCAATACCTGCTATTATTGCGATAAAATGAATAGAAGAGGTGTAGGCTTTGATAAACCTCAGTTAGGGGAATCTGGACCTACTTGTGGGTGTGTATCAATGACAAGTTTTGGACATAGTGGATTTACAGGAACCTATGCGTGGGTAGATCCAGAAGATAGCCTTGTATATATCTTTTTATCAAATAGAACCTATCCAACCATGACCAATAGGAAATTAATTTCGGAAGGAACACGTACTGTAATTCAGGAGATTATCTATGAAGCAATAGAAAGATAGTAAAAATTGTACTTGTTTTTGTAAATAGAAATCGTTTCTACCGACTTAGTTTTAAGATAATTTATAGAAAGTATATTGATTAGAATACTACCTTAGTTAAATCAATGGAAATCTAAACTAAGACTTTTAAAGAAAGAAATATGCGAATAGGGATTGTATGTTATCCAACATTTGGTGGTAGTGGAGTAGTAGCCACAGAGTTAGGAATGGCTTTAGCTACACGAGGACATGAAATTCATTTTATCACCTATAAACAACCTGTTCGTTTAGCTTTATTAAGTGGAAAAATTCATTTCCACGAAGTAAATGTTCCAGAATACCCGTTATTTCATTATCAGCCCTATGAACTTGCTCTATCGAGTAAATTAGTAGATATGGTAAAGCTCCATAAGTTGGAAGTTTTACACGTTCATTACGCTATTCCCCATGCATATGCAGCTTATATGGCAAAAAAGATGCTAAAAACAGAAGGCATTGAGATTCCTATTGTTACCACCTTGCATGGAACAGATATAACTTTAGTAGGAAACCACCCATTTTATAAGCCCGCTGTTACTTTTAGTATCAATGAATCGGATGTAGTAACTTCTGTTTCTGAAAGCCTAAAAATGGATACGATACGATTGTTCGATATCAAAAAGAAAATCCATGTGATTCCTAATTTTATAGATGTCTCTAAATACAACCATCCATTTACCGATTGCCAACGTGGAATGATGGCTCAAGATAATGAACGTATTATTACACATATTAGTAACTTTAGAAAGGTAAAAAGAATTCCTGATGTTATTAATATTTTTTATGGAATTCAAAAAGAAGTCCCTGCCAAATTAATTATGGTAGGAGAAGGTCCAGAAAGAGAATCAGCAGAAGCCTTATGTGATAAACTCGGAATAGGGAATAAGGTTGTTTTCTTGGGGAATAGTAACGAAGTAGATAAGATACTTTGTTTTTCAGATTTATTCTTACTGCCTTCAGAAACAGAGAGTTTTGGTCTAGCTGCTTTGGAAGCCATGGTAAATGAAGTCCCTGTAATTTCTAGTAATACAGGAGGTATTCCAGAAGTGAATAAAGAAGGATATAGTGGTTACCTAAGTAATGTTGGCGATGTAGAATCTATGACCACCAATGCTATTAAGATTCTAAAAGATCCAACTGTTTTGGATACCTATAAAAAGCAAGCAAGAACTCAAGCTACCATGTTCGATATTCATAAAATCGTACCTATGTACGAAGAGATCTACGAAAAAGCATATCGTAAAGTTTTTAGTGCTAGCTAACAGTAATTACTTTTTTTGTAAAATAACTTACTTATTTTAAGTTAGTTATGTGTTTATGTACAATCTTTGTAAGATACACCTCTCTAAACGAGTATTTCTTCTATTGTTTAGTAAAAAATCTATATAATTATTTGTTTTTAAGGTAAATATGAATTACTATTGAGTATATATTTAGCGATTGGGTATTTTTATTCTCTTTCAAAGGTTGTTTAAATGATATAAAATAGTAGTTGAGACGTCAACTTAAAAAATCACTACACTTCCACTAAGAGCGAAATTATCCAGGAGTTTAAAACATTTAACTAGTATTAATTTATTAAAATTTTAAACAAATGGGATCATTTAGAGCCAGCCTTCAATTAGGCGGAAAAGAATTCGATGTATTGTATTCAGATTATGCATTCAGTAGAGATACTGATAAAAAAGGTAAACCAGCATCCAATGTATATGGAGGTCGTGTTACTTTAGAGGTAGAATCTACAGAAGATACTTCTGTAATCGAAGCGATGCTAAACAGTCAGTTTAAGGCTGTGGATGGAAAAATCATCTACAAGAAAACAGAAGAAGATGCTAAGATGAAAGAAGTAGAATTTAAAAATGCTTACTTAGTATACTACAAAGAGATATTAGATGTTAACGGAGATATTCCAATGAAGATTCGTTTTACAGTTTCTGCGGAAGAGATTGTTATTGGTAATGCTTCTATTGACAACCGTTGGCCAAAAGCATAATGCAAACGTATAGCAACTACCATACAATATGTTCGGAGTAGGCTATACATAAATTTGCTATTGTAAACCTTATAAAGGCGGTTTTCAAAACAGAAGGAGCAAGTTGCTTCCCACGTTTTAGAAACCGCCTTTGTTTTTATGTAATAAAAAGACATATAATTATATGAATGATGAGACTAAGTTAGATCGGTTAAAAGTTTACTTACAAGAATCAGTAAATACAGCATGGCATTTAACGAAGAATAGTCAGTTGTCTCATGATGAATCTTTTGGAGATGCTTTGGGTAAGGACATAAAGTTCTTATTAGATAATGACTCTGAATTACCTAATATATTAAATGATATAGCTTTTGAAGAGTACCAAGAATTAGAGCAAGAAATCCCAATAGATCCACCAAATTTTAGAGAATTTATACGTAGCACAGGAACAGCTAATTATGTAGAGGTTTTTGTAGGTAATAAATGGGAAATGGTACCTAGTGATGCATATATTGATTTTGCTACAACGTCAAACAACGGGTTTAGAGTAACAATATCACACAATGGGAATTATAGGGAAATAGTACATACTCCTGCAGCAGAAGATGTAGAAGCTTATATCAAGGAAAATAGTACTATACAAGTTACCGAAGTAAAAGATTTTGATTGGAAAAGTTTTGGTGGACAAGTATATAATAGAACAACAGATAATGTAGGAATGTTAGATGATGCTGCTTCCGTTTATATGAGTATTCCAAAAGAATTTAAGCGGCATTATGCCTACAAAATATCTAAAGTTGCTAAAACAGTTGGGCAACCAGCCAAGGCAGGTAAAATATTTCAAGGAGCAAAGAGGCTAGGTAAAATAGGAAAAAAACTAGGGCCTATAGGGGATGTTCTTACTGTTGGGAATATTGGATATGAAGTTTTATCAGATATCTGGGACGCCCATACGGTAGTAGATGGAACTCTTTTGGTAGTTGGTATTGCTGCTACTGCTGCAGGAGCACCAGCCGTTTTGATTGGAATTGCTATTTACGGTATATTAGACTATGCGTTTGATATAAGTGAAGGATTGGATAAATACATTGGGAGAGATTCGGGTTTTTGGGATAACAAACCCCTAAGAGATTTTCCTTCGAGTAGAGAACCGCTGTTTAGAGAGATACAAATAGATAAAACTTATGTAGCGCCTAAGTATAACCCTTTAAAAGAGTTAAAGAGATAATGTATAAATTTTTATTCAAAAGATTACTCTTGTCATTCTATAGTTTTGCAAGACGATGGGTAAACAAGAAGTTACCAGAAAATGTGATTCCTTTTACCTTACAAACCTTTTTGTCATCTTTTACCTTTCAAGTTTCAGGATTATATTTTGTTATATTAGGTTCTATTGATTTTAAATTTAAAAGCTTTCCTCCAATTTTTTTAGGAATAGTAATTATAGCGTTAGGGATAGGTTATGGATTTCGAAAAATGGCTAAAAAGGCAATTTTTAAATGGAATATAGAAAAGGAGTATAAAAAATTAAGTAAAGACGAACGTAAAAGAAAGAACACCTTTGCTTTTTTATTTTTCTGGGGTAGTTTCGCATTGTTTTTTTATTTAACGGTAAGATTTGCTGAGGGTTATTTGGTTAATTAATAAAGAGCCAAAATGTATCAATTTTTGTTTAAAAGATTACTTTTTGCTAATTATAGTTTTGCAAGACGGTGGGTGAACAAGAAGCTACCAGAAAATGTAGTCCCAGCAGCAGTGTATACATTTCTGACATCTTTTACCTTTCAAGCCATGGGTCTATACTGTATTATATTAGGTTCTATTGATTTTAAATTTAAAAGCTTTCCTCCAATATTTTTAGGAATAGTAATTATAGCATTAGGGATAGGTTATGGATTTCGAAAAATGGCTAAAAAGGCAATTTTTAAATGGGGAATAGAAAAGGAGTATAAAAAATTGAGTAAAGACGAACGTAGAAGGAAAAACACCTTTGCTTTTTTATTTTTTTGGGGAAGTTTTGCTTTTATGTTCTATATGGGGGTAAAATATTTAGAAGGTTATTTGGTTAACTAATAAATAATCAAAATGCATAAATTTTTATTTAAGAGATTGCTGTTTTCATGTTTTCTCTATAAATAACAGTGGTTTTATTGAGGAACATTAAAACAAGTAGTTCCTGTATATCAATAGAGTTTTTGATTGGCTTTTATATTACATGTAGTTTGTATGTGATTTTATTAGGTGTATCAGCATATAATTTTAAAATTTCACACCTTTTCCTATAAGTTGTGCTACCAAGTATTTAATACTATAAAATTATTGATTAATGGGGTGTAAATTAAAAAAAGAAACTAAGTAAGTATGAAAATTAAAGAAATAAATACTCAAGTAAGTATCGATGGGAAGCAATTAAAACGCTTTGAGAACATAGTATTGAAGCAAGCAATTAATCATCATCATTATTTTAGAGTTGTAGTAGATCATGATACTATAGAGTCTTTTGGTTCACACACACTGGAAGCTTCAAAAGAATGGTTAGGAAAATCTTTGATTATTACATTTGATGATACTGAATTTTTAGGTGTAATTACCAATGTAAAGATGTCGCATCAAAATGGTCATCATGGAGTTCTTTTAGTCTCTGGATACTCCAAAACAATCTTATTAGAACAAGGGGAGCATACCTTTTCTTGGCTTAATAAGAGTTTATACAATATTGTAAAAGATACTGTAGAAGTTACCAACATACAGGCACAAATACAGCCCAAACACACACGCGCACTTTCTTATGAATCTCAATATGGAGAGAGTCATTTTAAGTTTCTTCAGCGTTTGGCAAAGCAGCATAACGAATGGTTGTATTATGATGGGATAAAGCTCGTTTTTGGAAAACCTACCATAAGTGAGGTTACTTCCTTAGAATACGGTAGAGAACTCACTAATATTTCCATAGGAATAAATGCGAGCGCCAATAGTTACAATATATTCTCGTACAATAGTTTGTACGATACCAAGAATGAAGGAAAGACAAAGAACGATGTAGAAGGTCTTAACGAGTTAGGAATGGAAGCCTTTAATACTTCCCTAGAAATATTTAATACCATACCAAATAGTCATTCTGTAGTGCGTACCAAAGATAAGGGAGAGCTAGAGAGTGCTTTAAAAAACAAACAAGCAGCAGCGGTGGCCGATTTAAATGTATTGGAGGCCGACTGTAATGTGCAAAACTTAACGGTGGGGAGTATTATAAAAATAAGCTCCGCTATGAACCTTGGGAAAGCAGGTTTTGATATTAAGAATTATGGGGAGTATTTAATTATAGAAATCACCCACGAAGCGGCAAGTACCAATACTTATACATGCCACTTTAAAGCCATTCCAAGTGGTGTGGCTATTTTACCAGAGCCAAAAGTAAGCATGCCAAAGGCAAATATACAAATGGCAACGGTGGTATCTAATGAAGATCCACAAGGCAAGGGGCGTGTGGAAGTACAGTTTCAATGGCAAAAATACGAACAGAAAACAGCATGGCTGCGTGTAATGACTCCAGATGCAGGACAGAGTGAGCACCATGCACAGAACCGCGGACATGTATTTATCCCTGAAGAAGGCGATCAAGTAATGGTAGGGTTCCGATATGGAGACCCAAACCGTCCGTTTGTAATGGGGAGTGTATTTAATGGGACTACCGGTGCTGGAGGTAAAAACCTAAACACCCATAAAAGTATTATTACCCGATCTGGGCATGTTATAGAGTTTAATGATACCGATAAACAAGAAAGCATAACTATTACCGATAAAAATAAAAACATCATTTTTATTGATACTGCTAACTCTAGTATACGTATAAGTGCTCCTGAAAATATAAGTATGAGCGCAAAAAATATAGATATAACTGCTAGTGAAAACTTAACAGCCAGTGCAGGAGAGAATATAGGAATAAATGCTGGTGATGATATTACGATGGGTGCAGGTAGTGATGCTACTATTACTGCAAGCGAAGATTTAAGCATCTTGGCAAAGAATATTACAGAGCAAGCTAGTGAGAATTTTGAATCATTGGCTGTAAATCTAGATGAGCATGCCGATATCATATCCAAGAACACTTCAAAAGAGGATATAGAACTTAACAGTTCTGGCAATGTTAAGAGTAACACAGGTGATAAAGTAAACTTGTTTTAGGATGGCTGGAAATATTTTAAAGACAGGCAAGGTCATTACTAAGACAGCAGAGAAGATGACCCTAAACGCTAATAATGGAGATCTTATTTTAAATGCAGCTAAAAGTGTTAAATACTCTGCTAAAAAGGATATTATTTATGATAGTTACGTAGCACCCGAAGCCCAGCAAAGGGAAGAACTATTAGTAACTAAAGTAACTTGTGATGTTACAGAAGTAGAAATAGGCAAAACTTACACGTTTAAAGCAGTACAGTTTTCAAGGAAACCAAAAGATAAAAAAGAGCTAGAAAAAGTAAAATGGGCATATCAATTAGATGATGAAGGCATAAAAGATTTTCCAAAACAAGGACGTGTAGTTGGGAGTACCGTTGTAAAAGAGGTTACTATTAGCGACGAAGTTTGGGACAATAACAAAGTGAAAGTTTATGCTTATTTGCAAAAAGCAACAGATGATGTTAGTGCCGTGTGTGTAGTTAAGCTTACCGAAGTAATAAGATTAATTATAACTAATGAAAAGACAGGGTATTCAATACAAGGACTAAAGGGTTTAGATTATACTTTTTCAGACCCTGTTGTTGTTGTTCCAACCTATAAGACAGAGATTGTAAAAGCAAAAGTAGATTTTAA
This sequence comes from Joostella atrarenae, assembly GCF_021764745.1. GTDB lineage: Bacteria > Bacteroidota > Bacteroidia > Flavobacteriales > Flavobacteriaceae > Galbibacter > Galbibacter atrarenae. The sequence continues at coordinate 209,219 of NZ_JAETXX010000006.1, forward strand.
AAACAACATAAAACATTCAGAAGTTATTGATTCATTTAGCGTTACTAGAGATGCATGGTATAATTTAGGAAAAACTAAAGATGAAAAATATAAATTATTAAATAGGGCATTCGTTCCTGCTGATTATTCTAGCAACTTATATAGTGTTTTTTGGATACCAAGTTACCCAAACCCAATGCATATTTCATCTAAATTAGATGCTTTTATTTTTACTCGTTTTGGGGAAAGAAAAATACCTGCACAGCCTTTAAGTACTCAATTTAATATTGACGGTACACCAATTGATGGAGCTAGAGCTGATGAGAATTTTGCTACAGATATAATGATTCATGTTGGTGGTGTATATGAAGTTGGAGGTTACGACCATGTTGGAGGGTCATATGGCTGTTTTGCTTATACACCTAAAGATGATATATATGGAACACCTGAATTAGCTGAATTAGCTTCAAAGAATGATGACTATGATGACAAAGTTTCAAATAAGGATTGGGAAGATGTCGCAAACAAAATAAAAACACTTTCTTTTTTAGCAAAAATAAAGTTGCAAATTGAATTAAAAGAAAGGGATGAAAATAAAAATTATTTTCCACCAAAAGTATTAAGTGATTAAAGATGAAGAAAGGTTTAATTATAATAGGTCTGGTTTTGGGAGTGCTTATCGTTTTATTTGATGCTTCGCTTGCATATGCTGAAACTGCACCAATTAATAAGCAATGGGGTTTTTCTATTCCAAATAAAACAGCTTTTATTTTAAGGCTTACAGCAGTGAGTCTATTTGGTGGGTTTTTAGGATGGGTAATTCATAAGATTTCAAAAAAAAGATGAAAGTCTATGATTCTGCTAAAAAATAGCGAGGACTATAATTTTTAATGCCTTTAAAAAAAGAACTATGAATCAAGCCCCATACATACTAGAAAATCCTCCAAAACGGCATCCCGTTTCAGATAAGAGAACCTACAATGTAAGTATACAAACAAGTATTATAGGTGTAGAGAAGCCTGTAAAAAAAACTATAACTTATTTATTAGACATCTCGTATGAGAATCATTTTTTTTCTTTTATCAAGGGTAAGACAACTGTAGATGGTGCTCCTGTTCCAACCAAAATAAATGAGCTATACCTTAAAGCAACTGAATCTTTAAATGCTATTGAGTTTCGTTGTACCGAACAAGGTAATGTAAATGAACTTTATAAGTATCGTCATTTGTTAAAAAAATGGGAACAAGTAAAAAGCATCATAAAGAAAGAGTTTACAGGAGCGTCCGTAGATCAGTTAATAACTAGATTAGATGTTACATATAATAACAAGCAGACATTGATACAGCGTATAAATTCGAATATTGTATTACAAACATTTTATCGTTCTTTTTTAAATGATTATTTGGTGTATTATGGAAAGAGTAGAGCAACATTTAATTGTAGCGGTATTTTAGGAAATAATCTATTACCCTTTGCATCTGAAAAAACACTAAGCTTAAAAAATGAGCAATTGTATGTACAAACAGACGCTAGCTTAAACAAAGCAAAAATAAATACCGAACAACTAGAAGCTTATTTTAAAAATAAAGTTGAGGGCTTTAATTTAGACAATTTAGAAATAAGTATACAAGACTGCACCCTTTTAGATTATAAAAGTGTTTGGATAAATCAAAGTACAGTTACTAAAATTGTACAAGTTGGCAATTACAAAAAGCAAGTTATACTAACTTTACAAAACGTATAATCTTATGGAAGACGATCCAATAATACATACAAGAAAACCAGGAGATAGTCCATGGAGTTTAGCAGAAAAATATATTTCTGATTATAAGAAACACCACCCAAATACATCAATCAAAGAGCTCTTTAATAAAATAAAGGACGCTAACAAAATGTATGTGGATTGGGGCAAGTATAAGGAAGAGCCTATTTTAATTCCTATGGATATTCCAAAGGAAGAAGAAACAACAGCCCAAGAAACCAGTAGCGAAACTACTTCAGAAAGCACTAGCACTACAGAAACAGAAGGAACAACCACACAAGAATCTTCAGGGAAACCAAATAAAGCAGGCATATACCCAATATGTAATGGTGCAGAATGTATGTGTGATCAAAGTAAAGAGAAACTGCCAGCATTATTAAAAGTAATAAGTCATGGACATGTTTATATAAACGATAAAGATGGAGCAGAAAAGTTAATAGCCACTACAAACGATTTACCTTTACCTTTTGAAAAACAAGCCAATACTTTTGGTACGTGTTTAAAGCAGCCTTTAGGTTTTGGACAATACAAAGCCTGTATACCTAATATAACCAAATGGGATAAAAGTTACCAAGCCATAAAATTAGCGCAAGCAGGAAATGGCGAAGCTTTATTAGAGGAGAGCGAAGGCGAATGTAGTTTTAAAGGTAAAATAACTTTTACTACTCATGGGCAGAGCCAAGTAGTAACTATATCAGATGTTTCTCAGGTATCACCAGAAGTAGCACAAATGCTTTTAGGAGGTTTGCTGGATGAGGAGGAAATAGAAAAGTTAGCAAAAGGTGAGTTTGAAGACAAGGAGTCAATAGAAATATTAGACATTAACGTAAAAGGGGCATTAGCTCCAGATGATACTGGTACGTATAGGATAAACCAAGAGCTGTCAAAATTAACATTTCAGGTTAATAATCCTAAAACAATAACCAAGGAACAAGCATCAGCCATAAATTGGGCAGTATATGTTAAAAATAAAAATGGAATTTATAGGCATCATCATACGTTTATAGATCATGGAAAGACTTTTGTTTTTCCTTATCGCACTTTAGGAACATATGCAATAGAAGCCTATGGTGATACCAAAAAGTTTGATACTAATACAGGTAAAGGAGTAGCCAGTAACTTACTAGAGATAGCATACCAGCAAATAAAAGGATTAACTCTTTATGGAAATGAAGATAACCGCACACACATAAAGCAGATTCGACCTAAAGAAACAATTGTTATAGCTACTGATACGCTATTTCCAGATGGTACAGCAATAAAACATAAAGATATTTATTGGGAAGTTATTTGTAATAAAGAGTCTATTGATTTTGAAAGAGTAACAGGTTCGACGCAAATAAAAATAAAACCACAACTAAATACTAGCAGAAAAGAGGTTACTGTTAATGCAGCTCTAAATGGTAAAACAGAAAGCATAACTTTTACAATTAAAAATAATGTAGTTGCTAGGGTGAGTGCAGATAAAAATACGATTAGCGTTTTAAATCAGGGTGAATCTGCTAAAGAACGTCATCAAGTTACCTTTACCGCACATTATGTATTGCCATATAATCAAGCATTGGGCGATGCTCCACCCAAATGGTGCATTTATGATAAAGGTGAAGCAGCAAACGATAATAATATAGTAGCAAACGAAAATGGGTTAACCTATACAGGTACATCCGAGAAAGAAGGGGAGTGGCATGTAGAAGCTTTTGCAAAATATCCAAATGGAACCAACGCTACGATAAAGGCTATTCAACCCAAAATTACCAAAGCCTACTGGGCTGATAAAAATGGTAATTCAATAAGTAAAAGTGGTTTTGAACATAAAGTGTATATCCATATAGAAACCGTAGGTTTACAAGGAGAACAACTACAACCAAATGTTTGGTTTGGTAAAAAGGGGAGCACTTCCTATACAAAGCAACAAGCAAACTGTATAGAAATAGAAAAAGTAAATGGTATTATAAACCAAGGTTTTAAATTACCAAAGTATGAAAAAACAGATAATTTAGAATATTTTTTTACTATTGAAGAGTTTGGTTTTTATGTACAAGGTACAGACCAATTTCCAAAGGCCAACAATGAATATATAATATCGGACAATTGCACACCAAAATACCTAAATGTAAGTAGCAAGAAAAAAATAACAGGCTTAAAAATTTATGAAAGCGATGGAAGTTTACATACAGGTATCATTAAGTATGGCGATACCGTAAATATAAAACTTAGCAGCAGAAATTTTGTTGGAGAAACCTTAAACTTTGAAGTATTTGAAGATGTAAAGCAAGACAACTATACCGACAATTATAGTAGCTATGATACTATGGATGATGTTAATAAAAACATCACTGTCTGTGTAGAAATAGATGACGAAGGTAATGGTGAGACTACTTTTGCAATACCTCAAACATGGGAGAGTGAACATAAAGTAGGCAAGGAAGGTATTCCGCGTATGTTTTATCTTAAATGTAAAGAAACCGAAGAAGAGTTTCCAAGAGCCTATTTTATTAAAAATGTAAACCAAGGCACCGAAGAAAAAAAGCAAAAAAATGACTATGAGCTAGACATAGGGATCTTTTCAGGAGGTTATGTAGTACATAAGCGCATAAATGCCCTCATGCTAAAAGTAGCCACGTCTGTAGAATTAAGCGAAGCTACTGAAAAAAATAATGCTGTTATCCTTGGGGAGGAGTTAACTCCTATTGAAAAAAACAACCTCGCAACTTGTGAGCCTTTAAGCTGGGGAAAGAAACTCTCTTGTGATGAAAGAAAAAAAGTTATCGAAATTGCTGAAAGATTACAAGCAGACCCAAATATTTTTATGTGTGCTATGGCTCTGGAAACAGGTGGTAAATTCGACCCTTCAATTCAAAATAAAAAAACTAAAGCTACAGGTTTAATACAATTTATGCCAGATACAGCTAGAGGCCTTGACACTAGTGTTCAAGAATTAAAAAAAATGACTGTTTTAGAGCAACTAGACTATGTTGAGAAGCATTTAAAATCAAAAAAGGGAAAGTTAAATACATTAGTTGATTTTTATTTAGCAATACTTTTTCCTGTTGATTGTGGTAAAGGTAACGAGCCTAACCATATTGTGTTTGATAAAACCTTAGAGTTAGATTATAAAAATAATGAGGTAGTAAAAAACACAAAATATTATAGATACTATGGTTACGATGCAAATTCAGCATTTCACAAAGAGAAGCCAGAAAATAACAAAACATATGTTTGGGAAATTAAAAAAGAGATTGAAAGATGGGAACTACAAGGAAAAGGATTTGTTAATAAGTGTAAAAGAGATACAAGTAATTGTAAATATGGTAGTAGTACTGCATTTGCTGAAGGAGTTTGCCCAGATTGCGGACAAGTACATATTGATTTGAGAGGAGATAATAATAAATGGAAAACTCAAGAACCTCAGGAATGTTGGAAAGCTTGTATTGATATTTTAACAAATTATTCTTTACCTCACTTGTCTGGATATCCACAAAATAGAATTTTAGTTTCCAAGCAGGAAGGAACAACGATGAGTAGCTTAAATGATTATCAAATGGGAATTGATTATATTGATAATCAATTAAAATTGAAGAATCCTGTACTAGTGGGTGTAGACCGTTCAGTGAAGATATCTACATATAATTCTCATAAAGCAACAGATCATTTTGTTGTTATAGTTGGTAAAATATGTAAAGACTCTAAAGTTAGTTACATATTTTATGAAGTAGGAACAAGTCATAAAGATAAAGGAACAAGTTCTTTAAATTTACTTTCATTAGAAGACAATTTTATAAAAGGATCTCCTGTTTATAATTCAGCTCATAAGTATACAGTAACAGAAATAAGAAAGAATAAATGATGAAGAAAGCAACTATAATCTTTATATGCTCTATCATAATGATTGGGTGTGAGACAAACAGTAGCATTGATTATTATAAAAAATATTTATTAGGTTCAAATTATTATAGATTAGATGAGTATAATTCAAAACTTGTAATTTTTGAAAGCTGTGCAGCATCTGTACCTTCTTTTAAATTTTACACAGACAGTCTTTATCAGAATTGGGGACAAGAGTCCTACTATCTTTACATAAAAAAGATAGATTTTAAAAATAACATAATGTCTATTAAAGCATCATATTCAAAAAAAGAAAAATCTTTTGAAGAAGTAATTTTCTTATTAGACACTGTGAATAAAACAGTAAAGTATAATAATCAAATATATATTGACTCATTATACTCAAATAAATATGAATATGTAAAAGAACCTTGTATTAATTGTTGGGATAAGGAAACTTGTAACAAATTAGCTCTTGAAGAAAAAGAAAGAAAGGAAAGACCATTATATATTAAAAATTGGCAAGGTGTTTATAGTTTTAATTATCATATTATTCATATGGGTGAAGAATTTAAAGGCATTGTTAAATTTTATCTAAAAGAAACTTTATATGTTTTGTTTGATGAGGATAAAGAATCTTTAGAAATTGTAAAGGCAACCAAGGACACATTAAAATTACAAAATTCTAACGGAGATATTTATAAAATAAATAAAGATGAACAAGGCAATTTTAGTGTGAGTGGTAATAATATCTATATGTTAAATCCACCTAACGAAAGTTATTTGTTAACTAAAGAAAAATAATTTCCAAGAGCCCACAACATAACAAACCCCAATACTAAGTAAATAAACCGAAAAAGAAAGCACCAGCAGTATAATAGCTTTAATGTTAAAAGTATCAAGCAGCAAAGAATTTGATATCCTTGCAGAAACCAATAATGCTGTTATCCTTGGGGAGGAGTTGAAGTTTGAGGAGAAACAAGAAGAAAAAAAAGTTTGTGAGTGTGAAGCAAGAGTAAGAGCATATATGCGAATGTTAAGGGCTGGTGAAGGAACAGAAAAAGAAGTTGGGTATACCAAACTATTTGGGCATGGTGACTTTACAAAATCACCGCATAATAAAGATATGTCAGACCATCCCAAAATAAAAGTATATTGGTATACCAAAAGTGACGGTGTTAAAGTTTACAGCTCTGCTGCTGGCGCATACCAAGTAATGGGATATACTTGGGATGACACTAATATGAAAATACAGCGTAAAGTTTATGGTATAAAAGATTTTTCACCATTAAATCAAGACTTATTCTGTATTATCATTTTTAAGCATAAACGTAAGGGGATGCTTAAATTAATTCTTGAAGGGAAAATACAAGAGGCTACCGAGAAATACGGTAGTTACGAATGGGCAAGCTTACCCCCTGGAAGATATGGTCAACCAAGTAAAACAATGAAGGAAGCTCTTAAGCTTTATGATGACAGTTTAAAGGATGAATTGGCAGAAAAGAGTAATTTACATCTTGAAAAAGGCTTTTTAAAGAAGTTCGGGGTTAGTTGTAAATGTGGTAAAAAAGAAGTTTGTTTAGATTGTAGAAAAGAACATATTGATTTAGCAGATGAAAGTAAATGGGTATCTCAGTTTGATATAGAAAGACCTAAGCTGGCTTGTTGGAGGGCATTTAATAAGATACTTATGAATTATGGTTTAAAAGAAGGATCGGGATATCCAACAAATTTGATTCAAACTGTGCTTGAACAAAATGATACATTAGTAGTGAAAAAAGCAAAAGAAGGATTGGACTATTTGGATGAACAAATAAACAAAAAATTCCCAGTACTAGTAGGAGTAAATCATACATTAAGAAAAGATAAAACAAGAAATAAGAATATTAATGAGGGCACTACAGACCACTTTATTGTTATTGTTGGTAGGGGATGTGAAGAAGGAAGAATATTTTATAGATACTTTGAAGTAGGAACTTATCCTATCAATAAAAATGTAAAAGGTATTAATGCAAATAATAAGCTTTATTTGCAATTAGATAATAAAATTACGGGAGAATTTGCTGGAGGGTCTAAAACTTATACAATAACCCAAGTTAGAAGAAATAAATATTAAAAAAGATGAAAAAAGGGAATTTATATGCATACATACTTATATACTTATTTATTACCTCTTGTGAGACAAGTAAAGTACCAGAAAGCTTATCAAATACAACATGGCAATTTATCGAATATAAAGAAGAGAAAAAGTATAGACCTTGTATGAAAAGTTTTTTAAATTTTGAAATAAAGAATGATAGTCTATATTTCTACAGGATGTCAGTTGAAGTTGAAAAAATAAAAAAAATAGAAGAGATTACTGATGGATTTATTATCTCTTTTGAAGATTTTACAGAAAATGTAGAATATAGGCTGTATTGGATAGATGAAGAAAAGAGAATAATTCTGTGGGAGTACTATAATCTTGATGATGAAAAGGTTAATCCTGACTTTAGCTTTTATACTATTGATAATAAAAATTATGATTCTTTACCTAAGGAGCAATGCAATGATTCACGCATAAAAGAAAAATCTTCTCCTTTAGGATTAAACGATAACTGGAAAACAAATTGTGATGATTTAGGAATACTAAAAATAAATAATGAGAACATCTTTATTGAAGTAAATTCAAATCAAATTTATGTAGATGGAGAATTAAGAAAGGAAAATGATTCAATATATCATATATATTTAAACAAGCCTAATGATTTAGGAGCTGGGGGCGCGCGCTTAAATTGGGGTAGCTTTTCAAAAGATAGTATAATTGGTGTAATCAGCTATAATAATGTATCAGACATTATAAATTTTAATTGGCTTGGTTTTTACAATACAGAAACTCATCATAGAGATTGGACTGAAAATAGTGACTTTCAATTGCAATCGGAGAAACTAAAAGATATAAAACTAATAAGGTGTAAATAGAAGGAATATAATAAACTTAAAATATCATTCAAGTCACAACTTTTTAGCATCCTCTAAGAAGGTATTCCGCGTATGTTTTATCTTAAATGTAAAGAAACCGAAGAAGAGTCTCTGATAGTGATTCTTGGTAGCTTAAACAATGCTTTCTTCTATCTAAACCTCCTTTTAAGGTATTTCCTTACTGGTTCATCGAAGTAGGTCATAACAAAATATGCAACAATTAGAAATAGTATAGTACCTCCAATAACTATAAATGTAAGTTCACCTTTAGAAGGGTTTTTTGCTATTAAATAATTCCCGAAAACCCAGATCCCAGCGTAGTGGGTCATGTAAAGGGGATATGAAATTTTCCCAGAGAAAACACAAAGTCTTTTGGTTTTAACGGGTTCAATTGTTCCTGCCCCCAACATTATAAGTAGCGGGAAGTAAATTAAAACACACAGTAGTTCATACAGCCAATTAAAAGAAAAATAGGGCATAAGAAAAGCTCCAGCAATCAATAATGAAAGACCTATAAATCCTAAGTTATTTTTTATAATCCAATTACAGCGGTAGATTAAAATCCCAGCAAGGAAAGAATAAGAGATCCTTGCAAAACCATCCCAGAAATTATCTTTAGACCAACCACCCATTAAATTACCTGCATTATAGGCTACATAAGATAAAAAACCAGCAGCTATTATGGTGAGTACAATCAGCACAGGCTTCTTTAGTTTATTCAGAAATAGTGCGTATGCAATGTTGGCAATATATTCCCAAAATAGCGACCATGAAGGAGCATTCAATCCAAAGTTATTAAATCCTCTTTCGCCCATCACAGGGTAGGGTATTAATAATAAAGAGCATAAGAAAATGAGTCCCATTTCTAAAAAGCTATAGGTAACCTCACTTGCATCAAAGGGATCTAAAAAGAAAAGTAGTAACCCTAAAACAGAGCCGAAAATTACCAATGGATGTAATCTTATAATTCGCGATTTAAAAAACTTTAATATTCCTATATCTGCAATGCGATCATCATAAGCATATGCAATTACAAACCCAGATAAGCAAAAGAAAAAATCTACAGCAAGAAAACCATGACCAATAAAATTCAGTGTAAAATCGGTATAAATCCATTCCATAAAATGAAATATAACCACTGCAAGGGCGGCTACACCTCTTAATCCATCTAATACTATAAAATGTTTTTTAGATTTTTTGGGGGTAATTTCAGAAGTCATTTAAAGCTACTATATTTAGGTTGGTTGTAATAAGGCCGCAAAATATAAATTTTTTTACTATTTGCTGCTTTTTTAAAAGTACTTTGTTACTTTATTTTATAGCATTGTATTTTTGTGATAATATTTTTTTAAAACTCAGTATTAAAACAAGCTTATAGTTCCCTTTCAACTCAAAATATCTTTTATCTTTGCAGGAGAAAATCTAACTTCCATTCAGCTATAAATTTATCGGAGTTAGTATAAAAAATTTAATATATCCCTGCTTTTTATAAAGGGAATATGAAGGTGTTTTTAAAATCAACTATTAGAAATAAATAGCATATACCTATGAGTAATACAATCACAGATACAAATTTTAATTTTCCAAATCAGGAAAGTTTATACAAAGGGAAAGTAAGAGAAGTTTATAATATCAATAACGATCAGTTAATTATGATTGCTACAGATAGACTTTCTGCTTTTGATGTGATTATGCCTAAAGGGATTCCTTATAAAGGACAAATATTAAATCAGATTGCTACCAAAATGATGGATGCAACTAAAGATATTGTTCCAAATTGGTTACTGGCAACGCCAGATCCTAATGTGGCTGTAGGGTACTTATGCGAGCCTTTTAAAGTAGAAATGGTTATCCGTGGATATTTATCTGGGCATGCTGCTCGTAAGTATAAAATAGGGAAGAGAACGTTATGCGGTGTTGCAATGCCAGAGGGAATGAAGGAGAACGATAAGTTTCCAACTCCAATAATAACACCTTCTACAAAAGCCGATCAGGGAGATCATGATGAAGATATCTCTCGTGAGGATATTTTAAAAAAGGGTATTGTTTCTGAAGAAGACTATTTAATTTTAGAAGAATATACACGAGCTTTATTTAAAAGAGGAAGTGAGATTGCGGCGGAACGCGGACTTATTTTGGTAGATACAAAATATGAGTTTGGAAAAACTAAAGAAGGGAAAATCGTATTGATTGATGAAATCCATACTCCAGATTCTTCTCGTTATTTTTATGCTGATGGTTATGAAACCCGCCAAGAGAAAGGAGAAGCTCAAAAGCAGTTATCCAAGGAATTTGTACGTCAATGGCTAATTGAAAATGGTTTCCAAGGTAAAGAAGGGCAACAGATTCCAGAAATGGATGAGGCATATATAAACAGTGTATCAGAGAGATATATTGAGCTTTATGAAAATATTACAGGAGAGAAGTTTATTAAAGCTGATGTTGAGAATATACAGGCTAGAATAGAAGAGAATGTATTGAATTACCTTAAATAGATCTTTATTATTCGCTTAATATCTCTAGAATAGATTGTAGGATTAAAAATAAAGCTACTTAGTTGTGATTTATTGCCGCTATTATTAATGATTTGATATCAAAAGAATGAGCAACGAGCAAACTGCAATCCGTACTACATATTTTAGCATTATAGGAAATATAGGTTTAGCACTAGTTAAAGGATTAGCAGGCTTTTTTGGGAATTCTTATGCGTTAATAGCAGATGCAATCGAATCTACCTCAGATATTTTTGCCTCTTTAATGGTTTTATTTGGGCTGAAATATGCAAAAAGACCAGCAGATAAAAATCACCCATACGGACACGGAAAAATAGAACCTGTAATTACATTTTTGGTAGTAGCCTTTCTTGTGACTTCTGCCACTATAATTGCATATGAGAGTATTCAGAATATAAGAACACCACATAAAAGTCCTAAAGCATGGACATTAATTGTTCTCGGTATTATTATTATTTGGAAAGAAATTTCATATCGGATAGTAATTAATAAAAGCAACCAAACAAATAGCTCTTCTCTACGTGCCGATGCTTGGCATCACCGTAGTGACGCATTAACTTCTGTGGCTGCTTTTATCGGAATTTCTATAGCTGTTCTTTTTGGAAAAGGGTACGAAGCAGCAGATGATTGGGCTGCTTTATTGGCGTCAGGAATCATTTTATATAATAGCTATTTAATCTTCAGACCTGCTTTGGGAGAGATTATGGACGAGCATTTCTATGACGACCTTATCCATGAAGTTAGAGAGAAATCTACAGATGTAAATGGAGTTATAGATACCGAGAAGTGCTTTGTAAGAAAGTCTGGAACTAGATTTCTTGTAGACCTACACATTATTGTAGACGGTAGTATTTCTGTGAGGGAGGGACACGATATCTCTCATAACCTAAAAGATTATCTTCAAAAGGAAATACCTAATATTGCAGATGTTCTTATTCATATAGAACCAAATTAGAACAAAAAAATAGCGAGGAAATTTCCTCGCTATTTATATTTATAAACCTATTTTATATGGTTTTAGAATCTATATAATAAACCAAATTGAGGTTGGTCAAATATATTTTCAAATAAGTTAATATTTAATTCAAAAGTATTTGAAGAAGGTCCTTCTTCAGGAGAAACGCTATTGTAAGAAAGTACATTTGCTAATGTAAAGGTTGCAGCTAAGTTCTTAGTAATGAAGTAATTCAATCCTAAATTAATGTCAGCAGTAACACTATTACTAATATCTTCAATATCAGCAATTTCTGTTTTATTTCTTCCGTATCCTAAACCAGCTTCACCATAAGCTTTAAAACGTTTTTTCCCTAATTCTAAGAAATAGTATCTAGCAAAACCACCTATTCCAAAGATATTAGTTTTAGAGTCTAGTGTTTCAACTTTATTAGAAGCAAAATTTACTTCTCCCCCTACAGCAAGTTTATTGTTTAAAAAGTATCCAAATTTTGGATTGAACCCATAATAATCTTGTTCTCCACCTGTACTTATTTTAATAGCACCTTCAACGAACATATCTCCTTTAGCAAAAGTGATGCTTTCACCAGATTTCAATTGTGATTTTAATTCTTTCTCTTGTGCACTTACCAAACAAATAGTAGCGAATGCAAACATTGTTGTAATTAAATTTCTCATCATTATTTGATTTTTTAAAATTTGTAGCGGCAAATATATACTTATATTCTATAATAAATATATTTTTTTCTACATTTTTTAAAGCCTTATTTTAGATGATTGAATACCAGTTGTATTCCTCGATAAAACAGGTGTTTTCTGCTTTTCATTGTTATGATTTGAACACTTTGCAATCATATGTTAAGTCAATATTGAAGAATAAAATCAATTAAAAAGTTAAATAGTACAGTAAATAATTTATTTTTGAATGAAGAACTTCACTTAAACTTAGCTATACATTTAGTTTTATTTGTTGAGTATAAGCAAGGCATGTCGATTTTTATGCTTTAGTTCCGGATATTCTAAATTTAGCATACATTAACTATAAGGATATATAAAGTAATACGACAAAGTATTATATACAGTAATATTAAAGTTCAAAAATGAAAGATAAAATTAAGTTAGATATTATTTCTGATGTTGTTTGCCCTTGGTGTATCGTTGGTTATAAACGTTTGGAGGCAGCAATTACAGAAATGGGAATTGAAGATCAAGTAGAAATCGAGTGGCAGCCTTTTGAATTAAATCCTCATATGCCTGTAGAAGGGGAAAATGTGCAAGAGCATATTGAAAACAAGTATGGAGCAAGTAGAGAAGATCAAAAGAGATCTCAAGAGCAAATGGCAGCAGCAGGAGAGGCGCTAGGATTTAAGTTTGATTATTTTGATGATATGAAAATTGTAAATACTAGAGATGCCCATGTTTTAATAGACTTTGCAAAAGAAAAGGGAAAACAAACAGCATTGAAACTCCGATTGATAACCGCCTTTTTTAGTGAACGTAAAGACGTTTCTGATAGAAAAGTGTTATTAAAAGAAGTAGAAGCAATAGGATTAGACTCAAAAGAGGCATTAGCAAGGCTAGAAAATAAAGAGGCTAAGAAGGAAATCCAAACCAAGGAAGCTTACTGGCAGAGTTTAGGAGTAAATTCTGTTCCAACAGTAGTTTTCAATACTAAAAGTGCATTAACGGGTGCACAGCCTATAGAAGTTTACAAGCAAGTGCTTACAGAACTGCTTCAAGAATCAGAATCTTAATACTATAATAGTAACCAGTGCTTGGTTATTTTATAGTGATTTGAGAATATACAGTTAGTTAAGACTTCAAATTAAGATAATAACTAAAGCCTCGTTTAATATGTACGAGGCTTTTTTATGTTTTTCTTAAAACCTATTTTCTCTTGAATCGTTATCTTTGATAGAGAGAGGAATAGATATGGAGAGATGTGCAATTGAAGTTAGTAATTCCTTTAATTAGAAAAGAAAGAAAATATGAAGCTGAAAGAAATAGATCGCGAAGAATTATACAAGGCAATGCTTATCTTGGAAAATCCTGGTATTGCAGCTAAGATCACCAATTTTATAGGTACTCCAATTGAAAAAAGTATAGAACTATTACCAGAAAACTGGAGAGATAAAGTAGGAGAGATTACAAAAACAGCTTTGCTAAAAGCTACCGATGCCGCAGTTCTTACCTTAAAAGATAATAATAAGAATAGATCTTCTAATATGTTGCATAAAATAGGAGTAGCCTTTTCTGGGGGAGTAGGTGGTTTTTTTGGATTACCAGCATTGGCCATAGAACTTCCTGTTTCCACCACTTTAATGTTACGATCTATAGCAGATATAGCAAGGGCAGAAGGAGAATCTATAAATAATCCAGATACAAAGTTAGCCTGTATTGAGGTCTTTGCACTCGGTGGGAGAGGAGCTGCAGACGATGCCGTAGAAAGTGGGTACTTTACGGTAAGAGCAGCCTTAGCAAAATCGGTTTCGGAGGCAGCAGAATTTGCAGCCACCAAAGTATTAACAGACGAAGGAGCACCAGTATTAATACGACTCATATCAAATATTGCAGAACGTTTTAGCGTTCAAGTAACCGAAAAAGCAGCAGCACAATCTATTCCAGCAATTGGAGCCGCTGGGGGAGCAATATTAAATACAATCTTTATAGATCACTTCCAAGATATGGCAAAAGGTCACTTTATAATCCGAAGATTAGAAAATCAATATGGAAAAGACCTTATTAAAAGTGCCTATGATGACATGCTTAAAAGGAGTCTAGTAGCCTAAAAAGGCAATTATTATTTTCAGAAACTATAAAAAATCTCCCGTTTTTTCGTCTAACAACGATTTTCACACTACAAACACCAAAAAAATCCAAACAAACGGACAAATTATAGGGTTTTCAGAAGCAATTGAATATAGTTGACGATTAGAGTGTTTTGTGTTGAATATCAATGTTTTGCTATGCTTATTGCGTATTTTCTTTAATACTGACTGTGATATTTCTAACGTTTTCGCTTTAGGTATTTTGCATAAAAATAATTACTTTAGTCACCATGAGTAATTACCACATCAAACACTTAGAAGAGTATTTTCAAGTTTACCGAAAGTCAGTTCGCGATCCGGAGAGTTTCTGGGGCGAAGTAGCTGAAGAGCACTTTGTATGGCGAAAAAAATGGAATAATGTTTTAGAATGGGACTTCACCAAACCCGAAATTAAGTGGTTCGAAGGAGCTAAACTAAACATAACAGAAAACTGTATCGACAGGCATCTTCGCGTTCGTGGGGATAAAACAGCCATTGTTTGGGAGCCGAACGATCCAAAAGAGGAAGCATTACATATCACCTATAAAGATTTGCACGAGCGCGTTTGTAAATTCGCCAATGTATTAAAATCAAAAGGAATCCAAAAAGGAGATCGTGTATGTATTTACCTTCCTATGATTCCAGAACTAGCCATTTCCGTATTGGCATGTGCTAGAATAGGAGCGATCCACTCCGTAGTTTTCGCAGGATTTTCATCCACAGCATTGGCAACAAGAATCAACGATTCCGACTGTAAAATGCTAATCACCTCAGATGGTTCTTTCCGAGGGAGCAAATCTATAGACCTAAAAGGTATTGTAGACGAAGCTTTAGAGAAATGCAATAGCATAGAATCTGTATTGGTAGCTAAAAGAACAGGTGCAGATATCCATATGGAAGAAAACCGAGACGAGTGGTTACAACCATTATTAGATGCCGCAGATAGTAATTGTGAGCCCGAAATAATGGATGCCGAAGATCCACTTTTTATATTATATACCTCAGGATCTACAGGAACACCAAAGGGAATGGTGCATACCACGGGAGGATATATGGTGTATACGGCCTATACTTTTAAAAATATATTTCAATATCAAGAAAACGATGTCTATTGGTGTACCGCAGATATCGGTTGGATTACTGGCCATAGTTACATTGTTTATGGTCCACTAGCCAATGGTGCTACTACTGTGATGTTCGAGGGAGTACCTTCATATCCAGATTACGGTCGCTTTTGGGAAGTTATAGAAAAGCACAAAGTAAATCAGTTTTATACGGCGCCAACAGCAATCCGTGCTTTGGCAAAAGAGAAATTGGATTTTGTAACCGAGCACGATCTATCTTCTTTAAAAGTTTTGGGTTCCGTTGGAGAACCTATAAACGAAGAAGCATGGCACTGGTATAACGATAACGTTGGGAAATCACAGTGTCCAATTGTAGATACTTGGTGGCAAACGGAAACAGGAGGAATTATGATCTCTCCAATTCCATATACCACCCCAACAATTCCAACCTATGCCACACTTCCATTACCAGGAATCCAACCAGCATTAATGGACGAGAATGGGAAGGAAATTAAAGGAAATCGTGTGAGTGGACGTATGTGTATTAAATTCCCGTGGCCATCTATTGCAAGAACCATTTGGGGAAATCACAAACGTTATAAAGAAACATATTTCTCGGCATTTGAGAACATGTATTTCACTGGAGATGGCGCGCTAAGAGACGCTGTAGGATATTATAGAATTACGGGTCGTGTAGACGATGTAGTTATTGTTTCCGGCCATAATCTAGGAACTGCGCCTATAGAAGATGCCATTAACGAGCATCCAGCAGTTGCAGAATCTGCCATTGTAGGTTTCCCACATGAGGTGAAAGGTAATGCACTTTATGGATTTGTAATCCTTAAAGAAGTAGGAGAAACTAGAGACCGTAGCAATCTAAGAAACGAGATTAATCAGCAGATTACAGAACATATTGGGCCGATTGCAAAGTTAGATAAGATTCAATTTGTAAACGGACTCCCAAAAACGCGTAGTGGTAAAATTATGCGTAGGATTTTACGTAAGATAGCATCCAACGATTTATCAAATCTAGGAGATATCAGTACGTTATTAAATCCAGATGTTGTGGACGAAATTATAAAAGAGAAATTAGATTAGGAGCCCAATAGCACGCTGTAAAAAGCCAATGCTGTTGCCCGCTCTCGCTCATACACGGTATCCGCTCCATCGGGGCTAGCAGCCAAAGTATGGGTGTAAAATAAAGGGCCCCCAAAGAGTAATCCAAATAGGAACTCTTTTGGGGTTAAAAATATCTAATGGTATTTATATAGGTATTATGGCGTGTTACACGTACCTAGTTTAGCAAATAACAATCGAATAGAAAATCTACTAAGGATTTTGTAAGTAGTTGTTAAACAGATAATTATTTTTATACGGTGCTACCACCAGTTTTCTATTCAATTGTTAATTTCTTCTCAACCAATAAGGAATAAGCTATATCAAATTCTGATGAAACAGTTTTCCAATCGGATTTTAATTTTTCAGGTCTCTTTATGTAATTCAAAAATTTTCTTCCGTTATGAAATTTTTCAACTTCCGATTCAGTCAAATTTTTTAGAGTGGAAATCTCATTTATTACGTTTTCAAGAGTTTTTCTATCCTTTTTAAATCTTTTATTATTTAGATGCATACGTAATCCAAGTTCAAATATTGCTGATTTTTCAAAATATGAATCTGATAAATCAGCATCAACTATTTCTCCGAATTTTAAATAACATTTCTTATGAAATTCTTTCAAGGATTCACCTGATTTTATTAGTCCAACATAATCAATATCGTCTTTTTTAATGTCTGTTTCTTTGTTAATTAAACCACTATTATAAACCACAATAAAATCAATTTCCTTTCCTATTAATTTAGTGAAGTTGAAATAATCACCGTGTCGAATTGCTGCGAATTCATCTTTGAAATCAGAAGTATCAAGTTTATTTTTTAGGACTTTATACATATATCCAATTACTACTTGAATTATCAATTTTTGTTTCATTTTATAATGTGGTCAATCATCAAACAAACTCACTCACGTTTATTCCTCCCTCAAATATAAGCATTCAATAAATATGCTATCTACGGAAATCCATAATCAGAAGGAAAAGAGAGAATAGAAAATAGAGAGACTAGAAATTAGAATAAAGAGAAAAGAATCTTAAAAGCAGATTCGCAACTTCACGATTTTGCAAATTCGCAGTTTTACAATTTCACAATTTAAAAAAGTATAGCTAGAAATAGGGGAGCAGCAATTAGATTAGCTAAACCTTAATATTTCATTAACCCATTTTTAAGTCTACCTTTTTTAATTTTAAGCAATCGTAAAAAATATAAATAATGGAAAATAAAGTTATTGTAATTACAGGCGCAGCAATGGGTCTGGGTTATGCAGCAGCAGAAATATTAGGCGAGAAAAAGGCTAATTTAGTTTTAGTAGATTATAATGAAGAGGCATTAGAGGAGTCTGCGAATAAATTAAAAAAATTATATCCTGAAATAAAAGTACTAACCGTAAAAGCGGATGTTTCGAAAGAAGAGCAGGTTAAAAATTATGTAGATGCCACAGTAAAAGAGTTTGGTAGAATAGATGGTTTTTATAACAACGCTGGTATTGAAGGTAAGCAAGCTTTATTGGCTGAATATGATTTAGAAGTATTTAAAAAGGTAATAGATATAAACTTAATGGGTGTTTATTACGGATTGCGGTATGTTATCCCTGTGATGCAAAAACAAAAATATGGCCGAATTGTAAATGTATCTTCCGTTGGAGGAATTAGAGGTGTTTTAAACCAAACGCCATATGTGGCTAGTAAACACGCGGTTTCTGGAATGACAAAAAATGCGGCCTTAGAATATGGTAAAGATGGAATATTAACGAATGCTATTGCTCCTGGAGCGATTTTAACTCCCATGGTAGCCGAATCATTTAAGCAAGTAAATCCAGATAATCCAAAAGCAGCAGAAGAGGCCTTTGCCAAAAATAACCCTACAAAATCTCTTGGTGATCCAAAAGATGTGGCCGAATTAGTAGCCTTTTTAATTAGTGATAAAAACGGATATATAAGCGGTCAAACTATTGCTATAGATGGCGGAGAGTCTAATATGTATGGTAATTCTGAAAATTAAATAATAATTCAGCAGTCATAAAATATTATTATAACTGTTAACCCCCAAAGAGTAATCCAAATAGGAACTCTTTGGGGGTTAAAAATATCTAATGGAACTAATATTCCTGTAAAGCGGTTAAAGAAGAAAGGATATTTTAGTTGAATCGAATACTGTAAGCGATAAGTTTCATTATCGAACTGCCCAGATATGAGACCCGTTTGTTCATGGTGTGAGGGGTGTACTCTGTTAATTAATAGGGGAGATATCTACTCGGTTGGTAAATCTATTTTCATTTTAAAGTTGTTTAATTGTATGAATAGTGTTTAAAATAACACTTTAAAGTTGTTTGATATAGATTTAAGTTTATCTTTGCAAAGAATTTAACACGCTAGTATTGTGGATAAGTTAACTATAAAATCTTTTTTGCAAGAACTTAAGGCGGTTATAAAGTCTCTTGGCATAATCTTCTCCAATCGTCCTAAAAATAGTATTCAGAATCTTGCAGATTTAAGTATTACCGCTAAAATGCGTGAAGAAATAATTTTGAACTTAGAAGTAGAGGACTATAGTGAAGGTCCTTTGGAAGAAACTCAACAAGGTGGAACAGAAATGTGGGTTTTCGGAAAGGTAATTAAAGGTCAACAGGTTTATATTAAATTGACTATTTCAAAAATGACAGGAACAGCAGTATGTATATCTTTTCATAAGGCAGAATGTCCTATGGAATTTCCTCTGAAAAACCTAAGCTAAAAAACAAACAATTATGAAAAGTCCAATCACAGGTAAGGAAATGACCTTACAAATTGAAAAGAGTATTTTGGTTTTTAGAAAAGAAAAATTTGAATATAATCACAAAAGTTATTTATGTGAAGATAGTGGTGAGTCATTTACGACCACAGAGTTAGACGAATTTAATTTAAATCAAGTATATAATCAATATAGAGATAAACATAATATTCCATTTCCAGATGAAATAATTAAT
The DNA here is from genome assembly GCF_021764745.1 of Joostella atrarenae. Lineage (GTDB taxonomy): Bacteria > Bacteroidota > Bacteroidia > Flavobacteriales > Flavobacteriaceae > Galbibacter > Galbibacter atrarenae. The sequence continues at coordinate 229,162 of NZ_JAETXX010000006.1, forward strand.
TTGAGAAATACTTATGGTTTGTCAGCAGGAATGATGTCTCGTATATTAGGGTTTGGAATAAATAGTTATAGGAATTATGAAAAAGGTGAAGTTCCAAGTTTAGCTAATAGTAAGTTAATAAGTTCGGTTTTAAATAGTATAGATAATTTTAAATACCAAGTCGATTTAAATAACGATTTAAATGAGGAAGAGAAAATTAAAGCTCTTAAAAGAATAGAAGTAGTAAAAGGTAATTATAGAGAAAATAAGGATGATAAAAAATATGTAAATATTTTATTTGAAGATAAACTTCCAAGTAATTTTTCTGGTTATAGAAAACCAAATATGGAAAAAATGTCAAATATGATTTTATTTTTTGCTGATAAATTGAACCCTACAGAAACAAAAATGAATAAGCTACTGTTTTATGCTGATTTTCTTAATTTTAAGAATACTGCATATTCAATAAGTGGCGCGAATTATATGGCACATAATTATGGACCTGTTCCAGTAAGGTATGGTGGTATTTTTGATTATGCTTCTAATAAAGATTATGTTTTTATGAAAATGGAGGATTATGGAGATGGGTATTTGGGAAAATGTTTTTATAAGTCTAACAACAAAGATTTTAATTCAGATTTATTTAGTTCTGAAGAAATAGAATCATTAAATACAATTGTTCGTATTTTTAAAGGTTGTAATGCAACTCAAATAATGGAAAAAAGTCATGAAGAAAAAGCATGGCTTGACAATGAGGAAAGTAAAGGATTAATAGATTATAATTATTCTTTTGAGTTAATTCACGTTTGATTTAGGGTATGTGGTCAATCATCAAACAAACGCACTCACGTTCATTCCTCCCTCAAATATAAGCATTCAATAAATAAGCCTTTTACGGAAATCCGTAATCAGAAAGAAAAGAGAGAATAGAATAAAGAGAAAAGAAGCTTGAAAGCAAATTCTCAATTTTGCAAATTAGCAGTTTCATTAATCAAAAATCTCACTCGATACGTTAAAGATCCTTCCGTATACGTGGTGCCACCTATCTGGATACGTTCCTGATATATATTTATACGTGGCATAACGTATCGAGATACGTTAGGAACCCCAAATTATACGTGGTGGTACGTATCTGGATACGTCCAGGACGTCAAATTATACGTTGCATGACGTATCGAGATAGGTATAAAATGGCTTCGTATGGGTGTTAAACGTATCCAGATGCATCTGTAAGCCCTATAAATAGGTGTGCTAGCGTATCTGAAGGTGTCTTTTACCCCTCGAGATGGGTTTTATACGTATCAGTACAGGTTTAGGAAGGGGAAAACGGCATAAAAACCCGGGTTAGTGTATAAAAAAGTGGAAGTATAGGGAGGTGGATTGGTAAACAATCATTTAAATACTTTCAATATTTTTCAATCATCCCTGTAATGATGTAGAATTTCTTTCGTCAAACATTTTAAATCTAATCATTCATGAAAAAAATAACTACATTATTAATTATCGCTATTGTATTAGTAGCATGTTCAACAGAAAAGAAAAAGGAAGTAGCAACTGTAAACCTCGATCAATACCCAGAGGAGTTAGTAAAAGTATTTAACGCCCATGGGGGGATCGATAATTGGAATAAGCAGCAAACGCTAACTTTTAAAAAGGGTGACGAAAAGCATACGATTGATCTTAAAGCGAGAAAATCTTTAATTGAAGCACCAAAATATACTATCGGTTATGATGGGAAGGAGCCATGGGTTGTAAAAGAGGACAGTACTTCTTTTAAAGGGGATCCTGGTTTTTACCATAATCTGTATTTCTATTTTTATGCGATGCCTTTTGTTTTATCTGACGATGGAATTAATTATAGCGAAGCAAAACCAATTACAGTGGATGGGAAATCGTATCCTGGAGTGAAAATATCTTTTAATGATGGGGTAGGAGCTTCTTCAAAAGATAATTACTATATCTATTATAATAAAGATTCACACCAAATGGAGTGGTTGGGGTATACTGTTACATACCACGATAATAAAGCAAAAGATGAAACATCGATTATTAAATATAACGACTGGCAAACGGTAGATGGAATCAAATTGCCAAAGGAGTTAATATGGTACAAAAAAGACTCTTTAGGGACTATTGTTGCTCCTAGAGACAGAAAACCATTAATTTTTACGGATGCTACACTAAGTACAGAAGCTTTGGATGCTACTACATTCGAAAAGAAATAAAAAGGAGTCTACTAAAAAACGTTAGATAGATTTAAATACAAACTAGGAACAACGCGTTACAAACCAGCCTATTCCTAGTTTGTTTTTTTGAGAGTTATTTTAATATTTATAAGGGTATAAAATGACTATAATTTATCTAACTTTGAACAGATCTTTAAGTTTTCCTCTATCCTTTTTATTCAACTTAGTCAATGTTTTTAGAAAGGATATCGCAGTAATCATTGCGTCCCCAGCTGCGGTATGCCTATCTTTTACAGAGATATTTAAGTTTTCAGCAAGATCATCTAAACTGTAATGTTTTTCTTTATCAATTAAATTAGAAGTAATTCTTGTTGCACGATACAATACCATCGTGTCTAATACTTTATTCTTTAATTTTGGGAGGCCTAGTCTTTTTAAACTTTGGTTGAGCATCCCAATATCAAAATTAGCATGGTGGGCTACCAATACGGCATTTTCTATATAGGCTAAGAATTTTATAATGGCTTCTTCTTCCGTTAAAGCATATGCAGCATCATTCTTTATAATACCGTGTATTTTTACCGTTTCAGGATTAAATTTCTCCTGATGGATATAAATCTCTAAGGCATCTGTAATGGCAATGGTATTGTCTTTTAAAGTTACCGCTCCAATGCATAATATTCTGTCCTTCTCAAAATCAAAACCCGTAGTTTCAGTATCTAGAATAACAAAAGTATTCTCGTCGATATATTCAGGGAGTTTCTCCTGAAATTTCTCCTCGTAGCGTTTCCAATAATCAGGATAATTCTCCGATTTCTTTTTAAATAACGAGATCATATAAAAGAAGATATTTTAAAACGTAACTTAATAAGTTCTTGGACATCGCTAATAGATTTAAAAGATCGCTTTAGTTTAATCTTTTCCTCTTTAGTTAGCGTATTTAGTGCTATAAACCTTCCTGTGTCATTATGTAATAACCCCTGTTTTGTTCTGAATTTAAGCAGTGCTTTTGCTGTATATGAACACGAAAGATAGAGCTCTCTATTATGTGGTTCTAATTCTGCTAGCTTCTCAAAGCGTTCCGCAGTATTGTTAATATTTTTTATTTTATGCTGAAGTATTAAAACCCTTCCAGCATCTGTAATTGGCATGATAGCCCTGTTTTTAAGGTCAAAAAAGTCTTTGTGTTCTCCATTTGCTTCAACCAAAAACTGTCTGAAGAATCCTAATGGCGATGGACTTCTTAACGAGCTAGATGCTAATGCTGTTATAAATAACTGATTGTTTTCGCTAGATTTGAATATAGCCTCCGATAACTGATTCGTTAAATTGGAGTCGCCATAAGAGATATCGAAATCAAAAAATATGGAACATAAAAGGATCTCATCGTTTCCGGGGTCTGTCATCCAGCTTTCAAATTGCTTTTTCCATTCTCCTAAAGATAACGTCCAATTAGGATTGCGGGCCATCATATCTGCCGGGCAATATTCATACCCAATATTATTTAATCCTTTGTTTACAATTTTGGCAAGCGCAATAAAATATGCTTTCGTTTCTTCGAGCTTCTCTTTAGGAACATCTTCAAAAACAATAGCATTGTCTTGATCTGTATGTAAAAGCTGTTCCTTTCGCCCTTGACTTCCTAAAGACATCCACGCGAATTTTACAGGCGGTGGTGTGCCTAGCTTATCGATACTCCTTTCAATAACTCTTTTTATAGTAGCATCGTTCAGCTCAAACATAATCCTAGAAACATGAGTCATCGGGATATTCTGCTGTACATATCCATTTAATAGATGCATAATTCTCCCCCGAATTGCTCTCAGCGTTTTAGTTTTATTGGCTCTCTTTAAAGCTTTCATCAATGCCGCAGGATTGTTACCCTGACTTACAATAATATCGTGTTCCGATACAATTCCGAGAACCTTACTATTTGGTGTGCCGTCTTTAGTAATACAAATATGACTTATTTTATGCTTCATCATAGCCACCTGAGCCTGCGCAATGGTTAGCCCTTTTTGGTAGCAGATTACTGGAGACGACATTATTTTTTCAACCTCAATATCTATTGGATACTTCCCAACGGCAATAGTATTTCTGATATCTTTATCGGTAACCACTCCAATTGGTAGGTCGTTTTCTATAACTAATATAGAACCCACATTTTTTGCTGACATTAATTTTGCAACCTCAGAAACTGTTGTTGTTCTTTTACTGCTGATGATATTTTTTACATACCGCACCGGCTGAAGCTCATATAACTCCGGAGGCATTTCTGGTTGCGCTTCACCTTCTGTAAATAGTTTCCCACGGTGTTCTCGAGAATATGGGTTTCTGGTATTGGAGGCGAAACTTTCAATAAGAAACTGACCAACAAGATAATTCCGCTTTATAATCGGTAGAAAAGAAGTAATAGGAATAGCATATAAAATAGATTCCTCTTCCGTAATGGCACTAATCATATAGTTTTCCTTAGCAAAAAGAGGTCTTAATCCAAACACATCACCTTCATCACATTTATCAAGCGTTTCCATCTTTTCGCTCTCCTTTCGGATAATTGCAACCGCTCCTTTATGCACCACATAGAATTGTGAATGCCCAGGCTCATCCTGAGAAAAAATAGCAGTTCCCTTTTGCTTATAGATAACCTTAACTTCCATAGCAATTTCTAATAATTGATGAGGCTTTAGTAAATCAAAAGGAGGAAAACGTTTTAAAAAATCTGCAACACGTTCTGCAATCGTATTTTTCATGTATATATTATATTGTGGGCAATGGCTCACTTAATTGTAAGCATAACAAATTTAACGAAAAAGCCTCTGAAATTTCAGAGGCTTTTAAATTATGTTGTTTTTCTTCGGATGGCAGAAAACACCAAGTCTAGATATTCGGGTTCTAAAGGAACATAATCTTTCATAAGGGTGTAATTCTTCAACGCTTCTAGATACATATTTATAGTTACCAGTTTTATTTCCGCTACTTCACTTTCTTGAATCTTCAACGTTTCTATAGGTTGTTTTAATTCAACTAAAAAAATATGGTGAAACTCGCAATCGATCACATCTTTACTATGAACAACCGATGAACGATGAACACCAATCCTATCCAAGTCCTTTTCGGAAATTGAAAGTCCAATCTCCTCTTTAACTTCTCGGATAGCAGAAGCTTCTGGAGTCTCCCCAGCAGAAATATGCCCCGCCACAGAAACATCCCACTTATTAGGAAACGTTTTCTTATCGGCAACTCTTTTTTGAATAAGTACTTTTCCATCCTGTGTGTACACCCAAATATGAGCAGTAGGGTGGAAGAGTCCCTTTTTATGGGCCTCCGATTTTAAAAGCACCTTTCCGGTGGCATTTCCTTGGCTATCTAATATGTCTACAAGCTCATCCAAACGTTTGTGTTTTATCAATTAAAAAAAACTAAAGGATATTATTAGTCGAAATAACTAAAAGTCTCATTCTCCTTAATTTTCATAAGCGACTCATAAATTAATTCAATAACATTCTCAACGTCATCTTTATGAACAGTTTCTACCGTTGTATGCATATAACGCAGCGGTAAAGAAATTAATGCAGAAGCAACGCCACCATTACTGTAAGCAAAAGCATCTGTATCTGTACCTGTAAATCTAGAAGCAGCCATACGTTGGAAAGGTATTTCCTTTTCTTCGGCAGTTTCTATAATTAATTCACGTAGTTTATTTTGAACAGCAGGAGCGTAAGAAATAACAGGACCTTTACCAATTTCAGTATGTCCCTGCTTCTTCTTATCGATCATAGGAGTTGTTGTGTCATGGCAAACGTCTGTAACAATAGCAACATTCGGCTTAATTGTTTGTGTAATCATTTCCGCACCACGTAAACCAATCTCTTCCTGTACAGAATTAGTAATATAAAGTCCAAAAGGAAGTTTTACTTTGTTTTCGTGTAATAAACGAGCAACTTCAGCAATCATAAAACCACCAGCTCTATTATCGATTGCACGGCAAACAAACTTATCTTCATTTAAAATAAAGAACTCATCAGGGTATGTTATAACACATCCAACATGAACTCCCATTTTTTCTACCTCTTCTTTATCTTTTGCTCCTATATCTATAAATATATTGTCTAGCTTAGGAGTCTCTTCATTGTCATTCTTTCTTGTGTGGATTGCAGGCCAACCAAAAACACCCTTTACAATTCCCTTTTTAGTATGAATGTTTACAACTTTAGAAGGTGCAATTTGATGGTCACTACCTCCATTTCTTATAACATATATAAGACCGTTGTCTGTAATGTAGTTTACATACCAAGAGATTTCATCAGAATGCCCTTCAATAACAACTTTATATTCAGCTTCAGGATTAATAACCCCTACGGCAGTACCATAAGTGTCGGTGATAAAAGTATCTACATATGGTTTTAAATACTCCATCCATATTTTTTGACCTTCCCATTCGTAACCAGTAGGGGAGGCATTATTTAGATATTTCTCTAAAAAAGTAATCGATTTCTCGTTGATAATATTCTTTTTCGCCATAAATCATTTATTTTAAGTTTACGAAAATACTAATATTCATATACATTTAATAAGTGTGGCAAAACTAATTTACTATTTTTGAACGCAATATATAATAGGTGTAATTGAGACATATAATATACATAGTAATTTTCTTGCATACGCTTTTGGTTTCTTCACAAGTTAAAGAGATGGATACGTTGGGAGTTTCTAAAAAAGATTCTCTAGAAGCGCAGTATTATTTCTTTGATGGGGATTCTATTCCAAGAGATATGATTGAGCTAGATCCAGTTATTGTATTTCAAAAACTTCGGTTTTCTTCTTATAAGGATAAAGTGCGATACTATATATTAAAGAGAAAAACATTAAAAGTGTATCCATATGCTAAATTGGCTGCTGATAGACTTACGGAACTTACGGAGCGTCTAGATAAAATAGAATCTAAATCTAAGCGACGAAAGTATACCAAGATTATACAACGTTATATTGAAGATGAGTTTTCTGCTGAATTAAAAAAGCTTACCAGAACTGAAGGACAGATATTGGTGAAGCTTATACATAGGCAAACAGGAATTACTGCTTTCGATCTAGTAAAAGAACTTCGAAGTGGATGGAGAGCATTTTGGTACAATACAACAGCTAGTATGTTTGATATTGATATTAAAATAGAATACCAACCAGGGACCGTACATGAAGATTATCTCATTGAAGATATTTTGCAACGTGCTTTTGCCGATGGTAAACTAGAAAAACAAGAATCTGCTCTCGATTTTGACTACATGGAGCTCACAAATAAGTGGAAAGCATCTAATAATAAGGTGTCTTTTAAGCCTAAAACCAAGTAGAAAATATATAACGCTCTCATTTATAAATAAATAGTTGTGTGGTTCATTTTTTTTATTTAAATTAGCTACCCTTTCTTTTTAAAATACGGTTGCAAATTGTGTAGACTATTAAGATGATAAAGAGGGGGTGTATTATTAATCTTGTTGTCTTAAATGAAGGAGAAGATATGTAAGAGTATTTATTTTTATTTCAAATAGGCTGTAAATCAGCTATTAAG
>NZ_JAETXX010000060.1 GCF_021764745.1 Joostella atrarenae
CAATAGATTCGGAATTCACATAATTATCTGCTCTGAAATTAGAAAATTGTATCTTATTTATATGCTTTCCATGTGCTAAATCATCCATTAAATCTAACTTAACTTCAGACCCCACATAATCCTTACTAAATATGAATTTCTTTTTATACATGGGCTTTTTTGAATAAACTGTATAACCCTCATTATCCAAAATATCATAGCATTGACCTAAAGCAGAGGTATATAAAGAGCTATTAATAAGAGATTTCTCAGCTACAACTCCGAACTCAATATTATTAATAAAAGAATAATCGATAAGGTTCATGGAAGTAGTGATCACTTT
>NZ_JAETXX010000061.1 GCF_021764745.1 Joostella atrarenae
ATTAATTTATCAAAAAAAAGATTTGCATCTATAAACTCAAACAAAGCATTTTCATAATTTAATATTTCATTAAAAAAGTCATGTACTTCTATTAGTTCTTGATCTAAAATATCAAATATTTCATTCGCTTTTTTGCTTTTTTGTTTGTCGCGTTTCTCATTATGAAATTTTAAAATTTGTTTTTCAATATCGTTTAATTCATTCTCTTTCTTGAAATGTAAAATATTTTCCATTTCGCCAATATGGACATCAAAATTATTTTTTGAAATTTCTAATCCTTTTGACAGAATGGAAATAAGTTCCTG
>NZ_JAETXX010000062.1 GCF_021764745.1 Joostella atrarenae
CTAACAATCACCGCTACTAACGATACTTCTTGTGAAACGATAACTACGGTAGCTATTCCATCGGATTGTCCATCGGATTGTATTTTCCCAGACTTAACAGTTGGACAAGGAATTTGTGATGGTGTAGGTGCTACTACATATACGGTAAACTTTACAGAGACTACTGGAGCGACACTCACTGTTACTGGAGGAACAAATAATGGTGATGGTACAATTGCTGGAGCCATAGGTACAGATATTGTAATCACAGCCACAAATGGTAGTTGTGAAAGTATAATTACTATTA
>NZ_JAETXX010000063.1 GCF_021764745.1 Joostella atrarenae
GTTTGACAAGTCTCTTCACATTCTGGCGAAGTTACAGTAACCACTCTATCTTCTGTACAACCAGCAAAACTAGTTGTAATAATAACATTCGTTCCTGTTGGAATACCTGTGATTGTTCCGCTAGCAAGATTTACTGTTCCCTGATCTGCTGTAACAGTAACTCCTGGAGCTGCTGTAAACAACACACTATAAATTGTTAAATCCTCTGAGCATTCCGTTCCTCCAATACTAATACTAGGGTTTTCACATGGATTATCACAATCCGTTGGAGATG
>NZ_JAETXX010000064.1 GCF_021764745.1 Joostella atrarenae
TGCACTTAAATCTGGCGTCACACAATCATCTGGACATGTAGCTGGGATCGCTACCGTAATTGAGGTCTCACAATCCACTCCATTACTCGAAGTAATCACTAGGTCACTTCCAAATGGAATGTTTGTGATCATATTATTAGCCGTATCTAACGTTCCTACGTTAATACTAATAGCTCCATTACTGATGTATGATACGCTATAAGCGGCACCATCACAACTTAATGCCCCAACCGTTAA
>NZ_JAETXX010000065.1 GCF_021764745.1 Joostella atrarenae
CGCACTTAAATCTGGCGTCACACAATCATCTGGACATGTAGCTGGGATCGCTACCATAATTGAGGTCTCACAATCCACTCCATTACTCGAAGTAATCACTAGGTCACTTTCAAATGGAATGTTTGTGATCATATTATTAGCCGTATCTAACGTTCCTACGTTAATACTAATAGTTCCATTACTGATGTATGATACGCTATAAGCGGCACCATCACAACTTAATGCCCCAACCGTTAA
>NZ_JAETXX010000066.1 GCF_021764745.1 Joostella atrarenae
TACAACCAGCAAAACTAGTTGTAATTATAACATTCGTTCCTGTTGGAATACCTGTGATTGTTCCATCAGCAAGATTAACTGTTCCCTGATTTGCCATTATGGTAACCCCTGGAGCTGCTGTAAACAACACGCTATAAGTTGTTAAATCCTCTGAGCATTCTGTTCCTCCTATACTAATACTTGCGCTATCACATGGATTATCACAATCCGTTGGAGATG
>NZ_JAETXX010000067.1 GCF_021764745.1 Joostella atrarenae
TTACTTGAATTCTGGAAAACAGAAAGGTAGCTAAAAACCGTTTTTTTATCCGTAACGTGTCCGCCAAAATCGCTAAATTTTTTAGTTGTTAGTTTAATCATTGTTACAATCAATATTTGGATCGAGATCTCCTTTAAAATGTTGAATAGTGATTTAGATCAATATTTTAACTTCCCTTTTTTAAAGGCTTTAATCTGTAATAATTTAACAA
>NZ_JAETXX010000068.1 GCF_021764745.1 Joostella atrarenae
ACCCAGTAACGGGAACATCAACAGATCCAACACCTGTAGATCCAACAGATCCAACAGCACCAGCAGTAGACCCAGATTGTCCAGATTGTACGATTACAGATCTTCCAGAAGATAAAGACATTACTTTATTAAAGGATGGAGAGTATAATGATGCGAACAATGATGGAATAGTAAATATAGGGGATCAAGTATTGTATACGTTTACCGT
>NZ_JAETXX010000069.1 GCF_021764745.1 Joostella atrarenae
CTGCCTCATCAAGATAGCTACCACCATCTGCTCCTACTGCTAACAAGTTATCTGCATCGGTACTTGTAACAACAGCTGTAAAAGGATTCGAAGCCTCATCTGTATACGTAACTACTCCAGTACTTAAGTCTTGTGTGAATGTTGTTAAGGTTTCTCCGCTCTCTATAACACTAGATAGATCAACATTATTTACTGTTCCTGCTTCAT
>NZ_JAETXX010000007.1 GCF_021764745.1 Joostella atrarenae
TAAGTATGACTCAAAATAATTTTGCTTAATCTTTTTACTAGGTGATCTTAAATATAAATTTAAAATCGTGCTGTCAACAATATTTCAATGAACTCGTAAATTCTTTTTTTAGCTCCACAATTTTCGTTGTTAAAGCGGGTGCAAAAGTAAATAACTTTTTAATTCCTCGCAAGCTTTTTTGAAAATAAATTAAATCTTTTTTTTAAGCTTCAACTTAACCCCCAACTTACTCGAAAACACCTTATTTTAATGAACTTCGCTTATTCCTTCTAACTACATCTCTTTCCCTAAGCGGGTGCAAATATAGATAATTATTAATCCTATTTCCAAGCTTTTTATGCCCTTTTTTTTAAAGTATTTGGTAAGCCCTTAAATAACCGACACTTAACAGCAAAAAAACTTTTTGTTAACATACAAACACTGCTCCTTTTATGGGAATCCGAAGCCGCTTCTCTTAGATTCTCAGTGGGGATTGCTGAATGCATAACTAAAGCAAAAGCTAACAAAACAAGACCCACTCCCATTATATAGAGTGTAACTCCTAGAAAAAAACTTGAAAATTAATTATTCACTCAGGAAATAATATGACTTATTCAATAAGATCGATCGTCTTATTAAAGACATCCTTATATATACTTAAAAAATGAGTCCTTATATATAGGTGTATCTAAAACTAATATTGCAAACACCGAACTATCGCGTGAGGGATAGAAGCGGCATCCTCTTAGAGGTACGAAAAGAGATATAGCGTATAGCCCGGCCAAAACTGCTTCTTTCCAAGCAGTGTAGGCACGCCATGAACGAAAAGAAAGGCGACATTATATTTTTATTCTATACATTTGACCTGATTTTGTAACTTTATATAAAATATCTAAAACTATGTTTTCAAAAAGTAATAAAAAACCACAACATGAAATTGAACTTGACCAGCATGAATTAATAGAAAATGCGCAAGCTCGAATTAAACAAAAGAAAAGACTGTACTACCACTTTGTAATATTTTTGATTGGAAGCGTGTTTATGATTATAGCCAACAAATTTCTAAAATACGGAGAGGCTTATAATTGGTTTATATGGGGAATTTCATTTTGGAGTTTTTTACTCTTACTTCATTTTATAAATGTTTACTTTGTAGATCCATTTTTAGGAAAAGAATGGGAAAGAAAGCAACGTGAAAAACTAGTTGCAATCCAGAAAAAAAGGATTAATAAAATACAACTAGAAGTAGAGAAAGAATATCCTGAAGATATTGAACCTGAAAATAACATTAATTAATGATTACAATGATAGCTGCGGCAGCAGAAAATAATGCGCTTGGAAAAGATAATGATTTAGTTTGGCATTTACCCGACGATTTTAAAAGATTTAAACGACTCACCACAGGGCATGCAATAATTATGGGACGCAAAACTTTTGAAAGTTTCCCTGCTCCGCTACCAAACAGAAAACATATTATTATTACAAGGCAAGAAGATTACAATCCTGGGGATGCTTGTGTTGTTGTTAACACATTACAAGAAGCATTGGCCGAAGCTAAAGACGACGATCAACCTTTTATTATTGGTGGAGGTGAGATTTATAAGCTCGCCATGCCATTTGCTGACAAAATAGAACTTACTCGCGTTCATGGAAAATTTGATGCTGATACTTTTTTCCCTGAAATTGAAGAAGACAAATGGGAACTTATTAATGAGGAGACCTACAAAAAAGACGAGAAACATAACTTCGATTTTACTTACCTAACATATGTTAGGAAATAGCTCCGTAATATTTAAAAGAACTACTAAATCTTCTACTTAAAAAAACGTCAAAAATGTAAATAAGAAATTGTAGCTACATCCCTATAAACTCCCAAGAAAGATTCTAAAACATCAGGGTCTGTATTAGTATAAAATTCTAATGCAGGCCTTTTTTTAGTATCATTAAGAAAATGCAAGTTATCCAAAATATTCTGGGTCTGCTTTGCTACCGCCTTTCCGGAGTCTATGATATTTACTGAAGGAGGCAGGAATTGTTTAATCTTAGGTATTAGATACGGATAATGCGTACAGCCCAAAACTAAATGATCTATATTTTCTGCTATCATAGGCTGCAAATATTCTTGCAACAAGGCATCCATTTCTGGACTCTCTATTTTACCAGCTTCGATAAGCGGCACTAAACCGTCCCCAAATTGCTCGATTACTTTTCGATCTTTAGCATACAATGCAGTCGTTTTTGTAAACAAACTACTTGTTAAAGTTCCACGAGTTGCTAGAACTCCCACCACACCTGTTGAAGAATTCAATGCTGCAGGTTTTATAGCTGGCTCTATACCAATAAATGGAACATGATAGTTTTCGCGAAGATAGTTTATTGCATTAGTCGTTGCTGTATTACAAGCCACAACAATAATCTTACAACCACGAGATAAAAGGTATTCTGTATTTTTAACGCTTAATGCTAATATATCATTCTGAGTTTTCTCTCCATAAGGAGCATGCTTACTATCTGCTAAATAAATAGTAGACTCATTAGGAAGTAACTCGTGAATTTCTTTCCAAATAGAAGTCCCTCCAATACCAGAATCGAAAATACCTATGGGTTGCGTTTTCATTAATATTATTTAATTGTACCGATTGAGAATAAATATAATCAATAAATTATTGCAGTGATATGAGAATAAAAAATAACTTCTGTATTTATTAGGCATAAAAAAACTGCCTACAGAAATGTAGGCAGTTTTTTTACTTTCTTAATGAAATTAGATTCTTAGAACCCTAATTCTTTTTTTACGTCAGCCATAATATCAGTTCCTTCAGCAAGAATAACTCCAGATCCAGGAGATGCATCTAATACATACTGGTATCCTTTTTCTCTTCCTACTTTCTGAATAGCATCATTTGCTTTTTGTAAGATTGGCTCTAACAACTCAAGTTCTTTTCCTTGAAGTTCTTTTTGAGCTTGTTGACGAGCTTGCATAATTGTTTGTTGCATCCCATCTACTTCTTGAGCTCTTTTTTGATTTTCATCTTGAGATTTAGTTGGAGCTTCATTTTTGTAAAGCTTCATTTTATTCTCTAACTCTTGGTAGCTTGTTGTAATATCTGCTTGGTAAGTATCACTTAATTTCTTAAGTTCTGCTTGAGCAGTTTTCATAGCTGGCATATCTGCCATTAATTGCTGTACATTAATGTGAGCTACTTTACTCTGTGCAGACGCAAAACTGATTGAACCTACTGCTAATACAACTGCAATTACTAATGTTTTAAAGTGTTTCATGGTTTTCTAAAATTTCTAAAATATTTACTTGTTATTGAATTACTATTCCTCCCCTTCGTTTTCCGTCGTGTTAGAATTATTATTTTCTTGTTTTAATCTTTCTCTTTCTTCGAGCTTGGCTTTTCTTTTTGCCTCACGCTCTTCCAGCATTTTTGCTCTTCTTTCTTCGTATGCCTTTTTACGAGCTTCAATTTCTTTAAGCTTAGCTTCTCTCCTTGCCTCTACATCATTAGCCATATCTTCTTTTTTCTGCTGATATGCTTCTTCTCTTGCTTTTAACTCAGGATCTACTTCTTCAAATTCATCTAAAGCACTATTAGTATCATTTCTATCACCTTTTTTTCTGGTAACATTAATACTTCTTAGCACCTGCTCACTTATGTCATATCTCTTATCGGAGTACAACATAACAACATCTGCTGATTTATCAAAAACAAAATCATATTTTTTATTAGCAGCAATTTCTTGAACAGCATTAAAAACTTGATCTTGAATAGGCTTTACTAATTGACTCCTTTGGCGAATTAAATCTCCTTGCGGCCCAAATCTATCCTGTTGGTAATCTTTCATCTGACTTTCCAACGCATTAATCTCCTCTTCTCTCTCCTGAATAAGTTCTTTTGTTAAAAGAATTTTTTCAGCATTAAGATCTGCCCACATCTTTTGGATTGTACTTTCTTGATCTTCGGCTTCTAACTTCCATTTCTGTACTTTATTAGCAAGCTGTGTATTGGCCATCTGATACTCTTCTACATTTTGCAAAATGTATTCCATATCTACATATCCAATTCTTACTGATCGCTGAGCGTCTACAGAAAAAGCTGTTAAAGCTAACAATATTAAAAGAACGTATGTTTTCATCTTTCTGCGTTTTTAATTTCTGAATACGAAGAAAACAAAAATTTATTACTTATCAACCTTTTTCTATGCAATAATAACTAAACATGACTAACATAGAAAATACCGTGCCAAAAATTAAAACTGCTGGCCAATAATGAAATGCGTTTGCCATCCACTAGGCTCAATATCTCCCGGAATAGGATCAAACCCATAACCAAAGTCTATTCCTAATAAACCAAAGGCTGGCATAAATATACGCACCCCAAGCCCTGCAGAACGTTTTAAATCAAACGGATTGTAAGTATTGAAATCGTCATATGCAGCACCCCCTTCTAGGAATGATAACGCATAAATAGACGCTGTTGGCTTTAATGTAATTGGATAACGTAATTCTAACGAAAATTTATTGTAAACCGTAGAACCATCTACTCCAGATAACGATTGGTTAGGATATCCTCTCAAAGCAATATTCTCTCTACCATCTAAAGTATAGTTCCCTAAACCATCTCCCCCTAAGAAGAAACGCTCAAAAGGAATCACCCCTCTATCATCATTATAAGCTCCTAAGAAACCAAACTCAACTCCTGTCTTTAAAACTAGTTTTGCTACAAGGTTTGTATACCAGTTTCCACTGAACTTAACTTTATAAAATTCTAACCACTTATATTTTTCTTGATCAATTTTAGGCTGATCTGGAATTATTTCATTTTGAGAATTTGTAGTTTGATACTCTTCATCATCTCCTAAATTGGCATAATCAATTCCATTAAATAATGAGTAAGGAGCTGATAATTTCAAACTAATATTAAATTCTGATCCTGCCATTGGGAAGATAGGATTCACAGAAGTATTATTTCTTGATAACGCTATAGTATATGCCAAGTTATTTGAGTATCCGTCTCCAAATGTAAATAACGAAGTGTTATAATTCTGAAGGTCATAATGCTGGAAACTCAATGCATGAGACAACTGGAAGTAGTTATCTGGCCAGTTTAAACGTTTTGCCAACCCTACTGTTGCTCCAGTAATTACGAAACGTTGATCTTTATCTGCATCTCCTGTTAAAGGATTGTACCTAAATTGTAATGTTCTAGATACTGAAGTAGAAAACTGAACTGGTTTTTTACCTCCCATCCATGGCTCTACAAATGAGAAACTATATGTTTGGAAGTATCTACTGGCTTGCAAACGCAATGATAGTCTTTGACCATCTCCCATCGGAACTGGCTTATATTCTTCTCCTTTAAATATATTTCTGATAGAAAAGTTATTAAAAGAAAGTCCTAATGTACCGATAAAACCACCACCACCATAACCACCTTGTAGTTCAATCTGGCTAGATCCTTTTTCAACAACACTATAGTTAATACCTACAGTTCCTGTTTGTGGATTTGGATCTAAGATTTCTGGATTAATACTTTCAGGATCAAAATAACCTAGCTGTCCTAATTCTCGAATAGTTCTTACAACATTATCTTTTGAATAAAGTTGCCCTGGCTTAGTTCTTAACTCTCTATAAATTACGTGGTCATTAGTTTTATCATTTCCAGAAACCGTTACATTCTCAAAGTATGCTAGTTTACCTTCAATAATTCTAACTTCAAAATCTATGGTATCATTCTTTGCAGAAACTTCTACTGGATTTATCTGAGAGAATAAATATCCATTATTCTGATATAAATTGGTAATATCTTGCCCATCTGGTTTAGTTTGATCAGCAATACGTTTGTCAAATAATACACCATTATATACATCTCCTTGTTTTAAACCAAGAACTCTGCTTAATTGCTCATCTGTATATGCTGCATTTCCTACGAAATCAATTTTTCCGAAGTAATACTTATTTCCTTCTTCTAAATCTATTTGGATATCTATCGTATTATCTTCGTTATAAATAATTGAATCTTTTGTAACACGAGCATCTCTATAACCTCTTTCTTTGTATGCATCTACAATAGAAGTAAGGTCTGTTTGATAATCTTCTGGGATGAATTTAGATTTCTTCCAAAAGCGACCAAAGAATTTCTCTTTAGTATTCTTCATGGCTTTTTTAAGCTTCTTGTCAGACAGCTTCTCATTACCATTAAAATTAATATCTTGAATCTTAACTTTCTCACCTCTATCTATACCTACTACCATTTTAACAGCATTAGCTTCTGTAGTATCCGCTATGGTATTGATATTTACTTTTGTATTTAGGTACCCTTCTTTTTTGTATTTATTTACAAGGTAATTTCTTGTATTAGAAATAAAACTTTCTGTTACTTTCTTACCCTTTTTAAGATCGGCATCTTTCTCTATATCGTCAATCTTCTTTTTCTTTATTCCAGTAATTTTAACATCAGAAAGCGTAGGAAGCTCTTTTACATTCAGCTCTAAAAAGATTTTATTTCCTTGAACTTTTGTCTTATAAATATTAATATCACTAAAGAGGTTTAGACTCCAAAGCTTATTAATTACTTCACTTATTTCTTCACCAGGAACTGTAATTGCTTGTCCATTTCTTAAGCCTGTGTAGGTAATAACGGTTTGCTCATTAAAGCTTTTTACTCCTGTTACTTCTATTCCCCCTAGAATGTATTCTTCTCCTTTATCGAAAGTAGTCTCCTGAGCACTAGCATTTTTAGCAAAAGATAGTAATAGTATTAATACACCCAAATATCGTGTCAACATGATATTCTTAGTTAAGTTGTTCGCTTGTCTTTCCAAATCTCCGTTCTCTGTTTTGATAGTTTATTATTGCTTCCCACAAGTGCTCTTTGGTAAAATCTGGCCAAAGAGTTTTTGTAAAATACAACTCAGCATAGGCTATTTGCCATAGTAAAAAATTACTAATTCTGTGTTCCCCACTTGTCCTAATAAGGAGGTCCACATCTGGCAAATCTTGCGTGTAAAGATGATTATTTATTATTGATTCGTCAATAGAATCTATAGAAATTATATTATTTTTAACTTTAGTACAAAGCTGTACCACAGCATTTTTAAGCTCTTCTCTTGCTCCATAGCTCAAAGCTAAGGTGAGCGTCATACGTGTATTACTCTTTGTTTTCTCCATTACTTCGAGTAATTCTTTACGTGCTTTTTTAGGCAAAGTTTCTAGTGTACCTATTGCTTTTAGCCTAATATTATTTTCAACAAGAGTATGTAATTCTTTCTTTAAAGAAGAAACTAGTAGCTTCATAAGGGTCTCCACCTCTAGTTTTGGTCGATTCCAATTTTCAGTAGAAAAAGCATAAAGTGTTAAGTTTTCAACTCCCAACTTCGCGCTACCTTCTATAACTTCTTTGACGGCTTTAGCTCCATTTTCATGTCCAAAAACTCTCAGCTTCCCTTTTTGCTTAGCCCATCTACCATTACCATCCATAATAATGGCAATATGTTTAGGTAGATTTTCTTTATTAATTAACTCTTCATTCATTTCTCACTAATCATAACAACTATAGCATGGCCTTTTTCCAAAAGTATACGTTAATGTTACTCCTGAAAACACGTACCAATCATCGCTATATTGACTTCCGAACTCCACAATCGTCGATGTTGGTGGATCTATTGGATTACTTCCGTCTAAATTATCGGTAAATGTATAACGAGCTCCAACTTCTGCAGCTAGAACAAAACGTTTACTAATTTTCCCTTTTATCCCTAAAATCATAGGGATTGCAAATGTAGCTTTATTTTTTGATACATCAGCATCACCAGTCGAAGGAGTTGGACTACTTGTCCTATAAAATAAATCTCCATATCTAGTATATGCAACACCACTATATATATATGGTGTAACAGATTTTGAAAATTCGGTTAAATCAAACTCTAAAAAATTGAACTCCATCCCTAGCGAACCCTCTAATATTCTATTAGAAAAACTATACCCCCGAGATTGCCTTGCAGAATTATCAGAATCTAAATCTGATGCATGTAAAGTAGAATATGTAAAAGACCCTCTATAAGCATAACGCTTACTAATATTCCATTTAAAAACACCTCCAGCAGCAAGACTATTCGGTCTTACATACCAAGAAGATCCTACATCCCCTATGTAATTACTTCCACCAACAAAGGCCCCTACCTCAAACATCTGAGCATAAGACATTGTTGATGCCAACATAAATATTATGGTTAAGATTCTAAAATTCATAGCTTTCAAAGTTTGCAAATATATACAATATGATATTTTTTGGGTAATATCGTTTAAATGAATGTGCTTTTAAAACAAAAATTGTGAGGTTTTATTGCTTCCGCAGTTTATATTACATGTGTTTTTTGCTGTAAATATCAAATCAAACTAGCGTTTTTTAGATACTCATTAGCAATCCATTGGGGACAATTAATCTTAATTACGCTTATCTTCTCCCCACAACAGCTTATTACGGAGTGTGATTAAAAAATTTTCTTCTTTAAGGTCTACTAATTTAATTGTAAAAGGCGCTCTCTCTATAAAAACCTCAGTATCATTATCTAAAGTTGCTAATCTAGAATCTAAAGACACTAAGAACGTATCCTCTCTCCCAGAAACCTTTAGTCTAATTTTAGTTTTATCAGGAATAACCAATGGCCGTGCATTTAAATTATGAGGCGCTATTGGCGTTAACACCAAAGCATCTGTACTAGGCGCAATTACAGGTCCATTACAACTCAAGGAATATCCTGTAGAACCTGTTGGCGTCGCTACAATAAGTCCGTCCGCCCAATAAGACGTGAGATATTCTCCATCCAACCAAGTAGCAATCGTTATCATCGAGGTTGTATTTTTCCTACTTACCGCGATTTCATTAAGAGCAAAATTAACTTCTGTTTGCTCTTCCATATTACAGTTGGCAGCAGTAATCTGGAGCAAAGCTCTATTTTTTACTTCAAAACCATTTCTTAACACCTCTTCAATAGCTGCTTCAATATTTTCCTTTTGTACCGTAGCAAGAAAACCTAGTCTTCCTGTATTAATCCCTAAAATCGGAATATCTAAATCGCGAACAAAAAGAACAGTTCTAAGCATTGTACCGTCTCCCCCTACGCTTAAAAAAATATCAAAAGTATCATCAAGATCTTCGAATGAAGAAAATGTTTTATAAGGATTAGTGATTCCTAGCGGCTCTTTTATCTGAAGCAAATATTCACTTTCCAAATACACATCAGCGCTATTTCTTTCAAGCACTTCCAACAATTTAAGAATGTATTCTTCTGAATCTTCTTTATAATATTGACCGTAAATACAAACTTTCATTCGCTATTTTTTATTACTGAAAAATTAACTAAATCTCCCTTTATAAAAGGATTGATAATTAGTATTAAATCTTTAAAAATCTGTCTAAATAATTTGATCGCTCTTTCAAACCTTCAATATAAGAATCCTCTTCATTACCAGAAACAACATTATAACTGTATCTTCTAAAGGTTTGAATAATCTCATTTAATCCAGTATTCCCAATTTTCATTGTTATTTGAGTTACTTCTCCTTGGTCATCAGAAATAAAAGCACCTAATAATTTCCCATCATTACTTTCTACGATCTGAGACACTTCACTAAAAGAATAATCTGCATTCCCTTTTTCTACAATCAATATCCCTCCAGGCTCGTTTAAAAAAGGAGTTTCTTTAAACAAACTCATTATATCTATCAACTCATAATAACCAATATATTCATTGTTTTCATTTAAAATTGGCAATACGTTGGTATTGAACTTCGCAAATGCCTCTAAAACATCCAACCAATTTGTTTCTTTTCGCACAAAGAAAACATCCAAAGCATAAAGGTAATCACTCACTTTACTTTCAGCATCAAATCCCTGTACATCATCTTCAGAAATGTTCCCTACCAGCATATTATCTTCTACAACAGGAATATGGGTATTTGTACAATCTGAAAACATTCCTCTCACCATTTTTACCGGATAATTAGGTAATAACGGAAGGATATCATTATTTATATAAGAATGTAAATTCATAACAAGCCTATTTCTATTGCAAATTAATCAATTTCTATTACAATAACATAGCCTTTATGCACTAAGTAATATTTTAAAGTGTCTATTCATTTATAAATAAGGCAGACACTCTCTTTTATAGTTTTAAGTTTGTTATAGCCTACTTTACGTCGTATTTTTGTAGCACTAATAATCGATTTTTTTATACTGATGACAAAACTTAGTGTTAATATAAATAAAATTGCCACCCTTAGAAATTCAAGAGGCGGTAATGTTCCTAACTTATTAAAAGTAGCTAAAGACATTCAAGAATTTGGCGGAGAAGGAATTACAATTCACCCAAGGCCAGACGAACGTCACATTAGGTACCAAGACGCTAGAGACCTTCCCAGCGTAGTGACTACGGAATATAATATTGAAGGAAATCCTATTAAGAGTTTTATGGACTTGGTATTAGAAGTTAAGCCTACACAAGTAACTTTAGTTCCAGATGCCGTAGATGCAATCACCTCTAATGCTGGATGGGACACCATTAAACATAAAGATTTTTTAGTTGATATTATTGCTGAATTTAAAGCAAACAATATTCGCACTTCTATTTTTGTAGATCCAGTTTCTAAAATGGTTGAAGGAGCAGCAGAAACTGGCACCGATAGAATTGAACTCTACACAGAAGCCTTTGCTAGTGAGTTTGAAAAAGGAAATAAAGCAGGTATAAATCCATACATTGAAGCTGCTAATGTTGCTACTAAAGTTGGATTAGGGATAAATGCGGGTCATGATTTAAATCTTGAAAACACTGCTTTTTTCAAACAAAATATTCCAAATCTATTGGAGGTTTCTATAGGACATGCGCTAATTGCGGAATCACTTTATTTAGGACTAGAGAATGTAGTACAAATGTATTTACAGAAACTTAAATAAGAAGCTAGCGGATTAGCTTTTCAACTTTATATTTTTAACTTATTTCAACTTCATTATGAATATAATTACATCTAAAATTATAGGCTCAGGAGAACCTCTTCTTATCCTACATGGCTTCTTAGGAATGTCTGATAACTGGAAAACTTTAGGTAAAAAATATGCAGATGAAGGTTTTGAAGTTCATCTTCTCGATTTAAGAAACCACGGAAAGAGCTTCCATTCTGATGATTTTTCTTACGAGCTCATGGTTGAAGATGTCGTTAAATATACTACATCAAAAAATCTATCACAAGTAAATATTATCGGTCATTCCATGGGTGGTAAAGTTGCCATGTTATTAGCTGTATCTCATCCAGATGTTGTAAAGAGACTCTTAATTGCAGATATTGCTCCAAAATATTACCCTCCACACCATCAAACTATTATAAACGGATTAAAGTCTTTAGATTTCAACAAGATCACCACCCGAACAGAAGCAGATGAAGCGCTCTCTAACTATATTAACGACTGGGGAACACGCCAATTCTTGCTTAAAAACTTGTATTGGAAAACAAAAGACAAACTCGCCTTTAGATTCAATCTTCCAGTATTAGAAAATGCTCAAGAAGAAATTGGAGAAACACTTCCGGCACAAAAAACTTTTGATGGTAAGACTTTATTTTTAAGAGGATCAAAATCAGAATATATCTCTCCTAATGATAAAGATCTCATAAAAACACATTTCCCTATTGCTAATCTAGAAACTATAGACAATGCTGGACATTGGCTTCATGCCGAGAATCCAAAGCAATTTTTCGAAAAATCCATCTCTTTTCTACAGCATTAAATGTTAATTTTTTAACGATTTTGAAATATGAAGCCTCTCAAAATTGCATATGAATAATATTGTATTAAATTTGAAGAGCTAATATTCATAATTCTAAATTAACAAATAAATGAAAAAACTTACGCTTTTGGCGATGGTGTTGCTTACTAGTGCCTTAACTTATGCAGGAGGTTACCGTATCTCCCTGCAAGGGCAGAAGCAACTTGCCATGGGACATACTGGAGTAGCTGTACTTAACTCTTCAGAATTGGTGTTTTTTAACCCCGCTGGACTTACTTTTTTAAATGAAAGATTTACTGTTAGTGGTGGCGCTAATGCGGTATTCGCCAATATTAGTTTCCAAAACGAACAATACGGATGGTCTACAGAAGCAGACAATCCTGTATCTACTCCTTTCAATGTTTACGCAGCCTATAAAATTAACGATTGGGCAAGTGTTGGTCTAGGAATTTACACTCCTTATGGAAGTGGTGTTGAATACCCTACAGACTGGGAAGGTTCTCACTTAATAAACGACATTAGCCTACAGGCTATATTTATCCAACCTACACTTTCTATTAAAATAAACGATAAAGTTAGTATTGGTGGTGGACCTGTTTACGCTACTGGAGCTGTTAATTTCAACAGAAATATAGACAGAACAACTTCTAACCTAGAAGGAGAAAGAACTAATGTAACTATTGATAAAAGCGGAATTACTGCTTGGGGGTATAACTTAGGACTAATGGTTAGACCTACAAATGAGTTTACGCTGGGTATTAATTACCGTTCAGAAATAGAAATGAATGCAGAAAACGGAGAAGCAGATTTCCAAAATGTTCCGTCTGGAGCAAACCTAAATGGAGAATTTGACAATGTTACTTTTAACGCTGCTTTACCGCTACCCGCAGAATTAACTGTTGGAGCATCATACGCTATCACAGAGAAATGGTTAGTTGCTTTTGATTATAATCGCGCTTATTGGAGTTCTTACGAAGCTTTAGATGTGATTTTCAGCAACGGACAAGAATCTCTAAATCCTCGTAACTACAAAAATGCCTCTACCTATAGATTTGGTTTACAGTACGCAGCTACGAACCGTTTCATACTAAGAGGAGGTTATTATTTCGATGAGTCTCCTGTACAAGCAGGATATTTCGCTCCGGAAACTCCTAGAAATGATTCTAATAATTTCACTGGAGGATTCTCGTTTAAAGTAAGTGAACGTTTCGCAATAGATGCTTCTTTCTTATATATCCACTTTGATGAAGTTGATGAGTCTTACGACTACTACCAAGAAAACGGACAAAATGTTCCTTTTGAAGGTACCTACAAGAACAACGCTTTTGTTCCTGGCTTAGGAGTTACTTACGGATTTTAATTAACGCTAACTATTAAGAAAATGAAAAAAATACTATATATCTCTCTTGCTGCAGCCGCAATTACCGGATGTCAACCTGAATTTAACGATCCAGTTGATGAGCAAGGTTTTTACACAAACGGCGATGCCGATTTCTCTAACTTTGTTTCGGTTGGTAACTCTCTAACTGCAGGATATGCAGATGGAGCTTTATACTTAAACGGACAACAAAATTCTTTTCCAAACATGCTTGCTACACAATTTAAGCATGTTGGAGGTGGTGATTTCACACAACCACTTGTAAACGACAACCTTGGTGGCTTACTTGCTGGAGGCGAAGAAATTGCAGACAACCGTCGCGTTATTGTTATTGGAGCAGACGGAAGTCAAACTCCACAGATTTTAGAAGGCACTCCTACTACAGATATCACCAATGTATTAGAAGGACCATTTAATAATATGGGTGTTCCCGGTTCTAAAGTTTACCATTTATCCCTTCCTGGATACGGAAACATTGCGAACCTTTCTTTAGGGGCTGCCAATCCTTATTTCATAAGAATGGCTAGTTCTCCAGACGTTTCTGTAATTGAAGACGCAGCTTCTCAAAACCCAACTTTCTTTTCTCTATGGATAGGAAATAACGATATCTTAGGATACGCTACTACGGGTGGTGTTGGTGTAGATCAAACAGGAAACATAGACCCACGCACATACGGAGGTAATGATATTACAGACCCTAATGTCTTTGCGGCTTCTTACAACACATTACTAGAAAAGCTAACTGAAAATGGAGCAAAAGGTGTGGTTGCAAACATTCCAGATGTAACAACAATTCCTTACTTTACAACAGTTCCTTACAACCCAGTACCTTTAGATGAGGCAACTGCAACTTCATTAAACACGCAATTAATTGGACCTCTAAAACAAATTCTTACAGCTTTTGGGCAAGGAGATAGAGTTGTATTATTACAACCAGGAGCAAATCCATTAATGATAAAAGATGAAGATTTAACAGATTTATCTGCTCAATTAAACGCAGCATTACAGGCAAATGGAATCCCTGCACAGCAAGCTGCTCTTATGGCTTCGCTGTACGGACAAGCTAGACACGCTACCGCAGAAGATTTAGTTACTTTACCTACTTCTTCTTTAATAGGAACAGCACAAGCTGGAATTCCAGAACCATTTAATAATGTAGGGGTGACATACCCATTACAAGATGAAAGCGTTCTAATTCCTAGCGAGCAAGCTAATATCGCTACTGCGCAAACAGCATATAATGCAACTATAGAAGGATTAGCGACTCAGTACGATTTAGCTTTTGTTGATGCAGAAGCATTAATGACACAATTAGCTAATGGAGGTATTTCTTTTGACGGAGGAAACATTACTAATACATTTGCAACAGGTGGTGCATTTTCTTTAGACGGTGTTCACCCTACACAACGTGGATACGCTGTACTTGCAAATAATATGATTAGTGTAATCAATCAAAAATACAATGCAACTGTTCCTTCATTAAATCCTGGAGCATATCCAACAATTTTTGTTGAATAGGTAAATATTAAAATGCATTAAGTTTATAAAGCGCTTGTTACAGACAAGCGCTTTTTTTATATCTTTAATACATAACAACTTAAAATAGACACATGAAATTTATAATTAGAATCTTATTAACTGCTATTTCTGTAGTTATATTAGCAAAAATACTTCCTGGAGTGGGAGTCGAAAGTTACGGAACAGCAATTATTGTAGCTGCAGTACTGGCGTTATTAAATTTTATCGTAAGACCAGTTTTAGTAATTTTGACACTTCCAGTAACCATCATCACACTCGGTTTATTCTTAATAATAATCAATGGTATTATAATATTATTAGCAGATTACTTTATAAGTGGATTTACTGTTGAAAATATATGGTGGGCACTATTATTCAGCTTATTGCTATCAATTTTACAATCCATTTTCGAGTCATTAGCGGGAGCAGAATAATTACATAAAAAATACACTTTCTATCAAAAATCAAATTTCCCCTTCATTTTTGATAGAAAGTTCAACTTCAGAAATCATAAATATTTTATAAAATAAAGCACTTCAGAAGCGATTAATCGTTATTTCGACGCCTATTTAAAGGGCTATAACACCATCTTATGATGTAAAATTCAATAATTTGTGTTTCAGCTTTTTAAAAACTTGGTTAGCTTTTGAAAATGTTTTACTTTTGCATGCCCATTTACGGGCTATTAAATATTTTTTGAGAATGGATATCACAAGAGATCAAATTGACGATTTAAACGCAATAGTAAAAGTTGCTATTACAAAAGAAGATTACAGCGATAAAGTAGATAAAATTTTAACTGACTACCGCAAAACGGCAAACATTCCTGGTTTTAGAAAAGGACATGTTCCTATGGGGTTAGTAAAAAAACAGTATGGTAAAGCTGTTTTAGTAGACGAGGTAAATAAACTTTTACAAGACTCTCTAAACAAGTACCTAACTGAAGAAAAATTAGACGTGCTTGGAAATCCACTTCCAAAAGCTCAGGATGATTTAGATTGGGACGCTGAAGATTTTTCTTTTGAATTTGAATTAGGTCTTGCTCCTGCTTTTGATGTTGACTTAAAAACTAAAAAAGCAATTACACAATATCATATCATTGCCGACGATAAAATGATCGACGAGCAAGTAGAAAGAATTGCAAAACAATACGGTAAACTAGTTTCTCAAGACGAAGTTACTGAAGAAAGTGAAGTTACTGGAGTTTTCAAAAATGAAGAAAGAGAACTTGAAAATGAAGTTACACTTACTTTAGATAAAGTTAAAGGGAAAAGAAACCTAAATAAATTTGTTGGAGCTAAAGCTGGAGACACGCTAGAACTTAAAACAAAAGGGCTTTTTAATGATGATCATGATTTAATCAACTTCTTAAAAGTTGAACATGATGAGGCTCACGACTTAGATATCGAAGTTACTTTCACTATCAAAGAAGCTAACTTAAGAGAAGCTGCAGAATTAAATCAAGAGTTATTCGATAAGCTTTTTAGAGAAGGTGTTGTTACTTCGGAAGAAGAGATGAGAGCTAAAATTAAAGAAGATGCTGAAAAGCAATTTGCTCAACAAGCAGACCAAAGACTTCTTAACGACATTACAGAACACCTAGTTGAAAATACTAAATTCGATCTTCCAGCAGAATTCCTAACAAAATGGATTCAAGCTACAGGAGAGAACAACCTTACAGATGAGCAAGCAAGTGAAGAGTATGCTAAGTCTGAAAAAGGATTGAGATATCAACTTATAGAAGGTAAAATCATTAACAACAATGACCTTCAAGTAAGTTATGACGAATTGAAAGAATTTGCTAAGAAATATGTTCGTATGCAAATGGCTCAATTTGGACAACAAGATCCTGATGAAGAAGTATTAGAGAATATTTCTGGTCGTGTTCTTTCTAACCAAGAAGAAGCTAAAAGATTATCTGAACAGATAATGAGCGAAAAATTAGTGAATCTATACAAAGAGAAAGCGAATTTAAAGACTAAAGAAGTAACATACGAAAACTTTGTTAAAGAAGTTTACGAATAAAACCTTCTAAAATAATTTAAGTATCTTTAAGGCGTTAAACTGTAAGTTTTAACGCCTTTTTACGTACTAAAAAAACAGTAATTAAAATTTATGAATTTCGAAAAAGAATTTAAGGCATTTGCCACAAAAGATAGAGGTGTAAATAGCATGTATTACGATAAAATTGTAAGCGCTATGACTCCAGTGGGACTTACTCCAAATATTATAGAAGAACGTCAATTAAACGCTGTTTCAATGGATGTTTTTTCTAGATTAATGATGGACAGAATCATTTTTATGGGAACTGGCATCAACGATCAAGTTGCAAATATTATCCAAGCTCAACTATTATTTTTAGAAAGTGCAGATGCATCTAAAGATATTCAGATTTATATCAATTCTCCGGGAGGAAGTGTTTACGCTGGTCTTGGAATTTATGATACTATGCAATACATCAAGCCAGATGTAGCTACAATCTGTACAGGAATGGCTGCTTCTATGGGCGCTGTATTATTATGTGCTGGAGAAAAAGGAAAACGTTCTGCACTACCTCATAGCCGTGTTATGATCCACCAACCTTTAGGAGGTGCTCAAGGACAAGCTAGTGATATTGAAATTACAGCACGTGAGATCCTTAAGCTAAAAGGAGAATTATATGAGATAATCGCAAAACACTCTGGACAATCTATGGATAAAGTTACAGAAGATAGTGATCGTGATTACTGGATGAAAGCTGAAGAAGCTAAAGCCTATGGAATGATTGATGAAGTATTAGTAAGAAATAGCTAGTTTTTAAAAATCTAAGCAACAAGCATAGACAAATATTTAAAGACTATTTTTAAATAGAAAATACCAAGATTGTATTTTCACAAAAGAAACACAATGGCGAAAGAAGATTTAGAATGTTCATTTTGTGGTCGTAAAAAGCCGGAAACTAGCTTGCTTATTGCAGGTTTAGATGCCCATATTTGCGATCGCTGTATTGAGCAGGCACATGGAATAGTTATAGAAGAATCGCAACAATCTAAGAATACCGAATTATCCTCTGAATTGGTTTTAAAAAAACCAGCTGAGATTAAATCTTATTTAGATCAATATATTATTGGTCAAGATGCTACCAAAAAGGTAATGTCGGTTGCTGTATACAACCATTACAAAAGATTACTTCAGCCGGCATCTCAAGATGATATTGAGATCCAAAAGAGTAACATTATTATGGTTGGACAAACTGGAACTGGAAAAACACTTATGGCAAAAACAATTGCCAAGATGTTGAATGTTCCATTGGCAATTGTAGATGCTACTGTACTTACAGAAGCAGGTTATGTTGGTGAAGATGTAGAAAGTATCTTAACAAGATTACTTCAAGCTGCAGACTACAACTTAGAAAAAGCAGAAAGAGGAATTGTTTTTATTGATGAAATCGATAAGATTGCTCGTAAAAGCGATAATCCATCTATCACAAGAGATGTTTCTGGAGAAGGAGTACAACAAGCTTTACTAAAACTTTTGGAAGGAACCGTAGTTAATGTTCCACCAAAAGGAGGAAGAAAGCATCCAGATCAAAAGTTTATTGAAGTGAATACTGAAAACATTTTATTTGTTGCCGGTGGTGCTTTTGACGGAATAAACAGACATATCTCTAAGCGTTTGAATATGCAAGCTGTAGGTTACAGTGTTGCTAAAAAAGACATGGTAGATAGAGATAACTTATTACAATATGTTATTCCAAAGGATTTAAAAGAGTTCGGATTAATCCCTGAGATTATAGGGAGACTTCCAGCACTTACCTACATGGAACCATTAGATGCAAAAACATTAAGATCGATTCTTACTGATCCTAAAAATGCTATTATTAAGCAGTACACAAAACTGTTTGAAATGGATGATATCGAATTTAAAGTTAATGATGAAGCTTTAGATTTTATTGTTGAAAAAGCTATTGAATACGAATTGGGGGCTAGAGGATTAAGATCTTTATGCGAATCTATTCTTACCGATGCAATGTTTGATCTTCCTAGTTCAGAAGAAAAAGAACTTGTAGTTGATAAAGAATATGTAGAGCAGAAATTAAATAAGACTGCTGTAAACAAATTAAAAGCAGCTTCTTAAAGTAAAAATCTCCATATTAAGTAAACAATCAAGCCTCCTCAATGGAGGCTTGATTGTTTTATTGATTTAAAAAATATATCTTGTGCTATAACTTTACAACGATTTGGGAACAACTAGCATAAATAATTCTTTTTTTATTCAACAACTGAAAAAAGGTAAGGAAACTGCTTATGAAGCCCTTTTCAATCTATACTTCAAAAAATTACACTATTTTTCATGCCAGTACATCAACAATGATGAAGACGCTAATGAGATCGTTCAGAACACATTCTACAAGCTCTGGAAAAAAAGGCATAAACTCTCTACTGACATCAATTTAAACGCATATCTTTTTGCTATTGTAAAGAATGAATGCTTAGATTATTTAAAACATCAGAAAATAAAAAGTCAGTATAAAAATCAAATTGAAAGTGAGATAAACCTCATCAATCAAGAGTCATTACAGGACAACCCGAGCCTATTACTCATTGAAAAAGAATTACACAATAAGGTAAACCAATTAATTGAACAACTCCCTCCTGCCTGCAAAGATATATTTATTAAAAGCCGCTTTAATGGTCTCAAACATAAAGAAATCGCAGAAGAATTAAGTATATCACAAAAAACTGTAGAAGCACAAATCACAAAAGCTTTAAAGTTTTTAAGACATGAA
Source organism: Joostella atrarenae (assembly GCF_021764745.1). GTDB lineage: Bacteria > Bacteroidota > Bacteroidia > Flavobacteriales > Flavobacteriaceae > Galbibacter > Galbibacter atrarenae. The sequence goes on from NZ_JAETXX010000007.1 coordinate 19,434, forward strand.
CTACAAGAATACATGGGCTTCTTTCTATGAAGCTAAAGCCTTAATACTTTATACCAAAATTCACCTAACACCTCAAATAAGACAATTGTTTGCGTAAATATCTAAACAAAAATTAAAAATTTAACATTTATGCGTTAGGGTATTTTTAAGTTGAATCGTTTTATTAGTATATGGACGAGAAAAGCTTAATAAAATTTATTCAAAATAAAGGTGATAAAACTTTCAAAAAGGAAGTTATTAATTGGATAAATTCATCAAAAGAAAACAAGGAAAAATTCAATGAAATTAAAGCAATTTACGTTGCTAGATTTGATGACGAAAATAATATTGACATCCCTAATCAATACAAAAGATTTAAAAAGAGAATAAGCATAAGAAAATATTCATATCGAATAGCAGCAGCAATAACTATTCTAATCTTAACTAGCTCAGCTATTTTCTTAAGCAGCAAATCTGATAACATCTTTACGCAAGAAGAATATTATGCCACTGGTATTGGCGAACAAAAGGAATTCATTTTGAAAGACGGTAGTAAGATACAACTCAACTCCGATAGTAAATTAATAATTACTTCAAGCTTTAATGAATCAGATAGAACTGTCAAACTTTTTGGCGAAGCTTTCTTTGAAGTAGCTAGAAATGAAAAAAAGCCATTTATTGTAGATACAGAACAAGGTTTTAAAGTAAAAGTTCTTGGTACTACATTCAATGTAAAAGCATATGATAATGATCCTACCGCACAAACTACTCTACTCTCTGGAAAAGTAGAAATATACAAACGACATAAATCTATTCCTGAAGTCACTCTAAAACCAAAACAAAAAGTGGTTTTTAATAAAACAGGAAAAACAATAGCTCTTTATAAGAATGTCTCCACACAGAAATCAACATCATGGAGAAATGGTATATTAACATTCGACAACACCTCCTTTAGTGAAGTTATTAAAGACCTAGAAAGATGGTATAATGTTACCATTACAATAGAAGACCCTTCAATAAAAAACTATTCTTTCTCAGGGAAATTTATGAGAAATAATAAAGTACAAGAAGTATTAGAAATAATAAAAACCTCATCACCAATTGAATACAATTATGACATAGAAAAGCAGAAAATAATTTTCAGAAAAAGATAGAGAATAAAGGAGGTGTTGCCGCACCTCCTTTATAGTAAAATCTGTCAGAATTAATCTAACATTAAAAACCATTTAAAATTATGAAAAAAAAGCAAAACAATGCCAAGCATTTTTTATGCAAACATTGTTCCTCCAGAAAACTCTTTCGCATCATGAAGATCTACCTATTAATTCTCTGTCTAACTATCGTTGAGATTTCAGCTTCCAGTAGTGATTTATATGGACAAACTATTAGTTTAAACTATAAAGACACTGAGCTTAAAGAAGTTTTATTAAATATAGAAAAACAAACCGATTATGTTTTCTTCTATAATAACTCAATAATTAATGAGCAGATAAAAGTTAACACAACCATAACAAGTAATGATATTGACGATGTACTGCATAATGTGTTAAAACATACTGACTTTAAGTATAAGTTAATGAATAATAACATTGTATTAGCTAAGGATTTTGAGCTTACTAATTCATCAAATAAAGACTCGTATAATAAAATCTCACGCTCTAATACTTTAATCACTTCTTTACTACAAGACAAAATTGAAATTTCAGGTACAGTTCATGATGAAAGTGGCGTCCCATTGCCAGGTGTTAACATAGTCGTAAAGGGATCTTCTACAGGAACACAGACCGACTTTGATGGTAATTTCAGCATTTCTACGGATAAAAAAAGCACTTTAGTTTTTAGCTACATTGGCTTAAAAACCAAAGAAGTTAGCATTGATGGTCCTAATTCTAATCTGAATGTAACACTCAAATCTGATGCGAATGAACTTAGTGAAGTAATAGTTGTAGCATACGACACACAAAGCAAATCCTCTTATACTGGTGCTGCTGTTGATGTTGATGTTGACAAAGTAGAAAACTCTCCGCTCCCCTCTTTTCAAGAAGCACTTCAAGGAAATGTTGCGGGTGTACAAATTTCAACTCAAAGCGGTCAACCAGGAGCTGCTCCAGATATTAGAATTAGAGGAATTGGATCTATAAATGCTAATTCTGACCCTTTATATGTAGTAGATGGAATTCCTGTTGTTTCTGGTAACATATCAAGGATTGCAACTAGTTCTAACACTATTGCAGGAATAAACCCTAAAGACATTGCTTCTATTACTGTTTTAAAGGATGCATCTGCTACTGCAATTTATGGTTCTAGAGGTGCAAATGGAGTTATTTTGATTACCACTAAAAGAGGGAAATCTGGGAAAACAAAATTTGATGCTAGTACTCAATATGGAGTAAGTAGTATGATTGTAAGAGATCATAATAAACCATTAAATACCAATGAACTTTCCGAACTCCTTGTTGAAGGGCGAGTAAATATTGGTGATACTCAACAAGAAGCAGAAGATTATATATATAGTAGAATTGATAGAACTGTAAATACAGATTGGTTAGATGTTATTTCTAGAGATGGGGAATACAATCAATATAACCTAAGCGCTAGCGGTGGAGGAGAAAAAACTAGTTTTTATGCTTCATTAGGGTATTTCGACCAAAAAGCAGTCATCATTGGCATTGACTACAAAAAGTTAAATGCTAAATTAAACGTGACACACCAAGCTACTGATAAACTAAAAATCAACATGGGCGTTTCTGTTAGCAATCAGAAAATAAACACAAATGAAGATGGTGGTAATGCTGCGAATCCAGTTAGAGCTATTTATAGAACTGTTCCATGGGAGCCTGTATATAATCAAGATGGCTCTTACAATACAGATATATTATTAACATACAATCCTGTAGGACTCGTTAATGAGGATATTAGAGAAACAAAATTATATGGCATCCAAGGGAACTTAGGGCTTACCTATGAATTTACAGACAATTTAAGCTTTGAGACAAAAGGAAATGTTGATTTCAACTTAGCTAACGAGTTTGAGTACAACAATCCTGATTTTGGAGTAGCACGAAATAAAGGTGGCGAAGGAACAGCTTATGATAATAATATTTTAAACTACAATATTACCAATCTATTAAAATACAATTGGGAAATAAATAACGATCACCGCCTGAACTTTATATTAGGACAAGAAGCCCAAAAAATAGACCAAAGTGATGTCTACGCAAACGCAAGCAATTATGGAGCACCAGGATTAACAACTCTCGAAAATGCTTCAGTTTATGAAAGCGCTTCAAGCAGTAAAAGTTCATCATCAATAATTTCATACTTCTTCAATACCAATTATACATTGATGAATAGATACATTGTGAATTTAACAGCGAGAAGGGATGGCTCATCAAGGTTTGGTTCAGATGTACGCTATGCTAACTTCGGTTCTGTCGGTTTGGCTTGGAATATAAGCTCTGAAAAATTCATGGAAAACCAAAACTTCATAAAGCAATTAAAACTGAGAAGTAGCTATGGAGTTAACGGAAATCAAGAAATTGCAAACTTTGCATCACGTGGACTCTATGAAACTGGGGAAGATTATAATGGAAGTCCAGGTTATGCTTACAGCCAACAGTCTAATCCACAACTTACTTGGGAGAAAAATAAACCCTTTAATGTTGGTATGGATTTCAACTTTATAAATAGAATAAGTGGAACAGTAGAATATTATACAAGAACAACTTCCGATCTATTATTCGAAGTACCTATTTCTGCTACTAATGGTATTACGAGCTACCTAGAAAACATTGGAGAAATGAAGAATTCAGGTTGGGAGTTTGCCTTAAATACCGTTAATATAGAAAACCCAGATGGTTTTAATTGGTCTACTAGCTTTAACTATACTTCAAATAATAACGAGATTACTAAATTAGATTCTGATGAGCCTATTATTGGCGACGAATACATTAGAGAAGTAGGAGGAGATTTTTACACCTTTTATATGCCTGGATATGCTGGAGTAGACCCTAATACTGGTGATGCATTATGGTACACAGATGGCACAGAAACACAAACCACCAATGAATATAGTCAAGCAAATCCTTATGCACAAGGAAGTGCACTTCCAGATTTTTATGCTGGACTTACCAACACTTTAAGCTATAAAGACTTTAGCTTATCATTTATGTTTTATCTGAATTATGGAAATCAGGTTTATGATTATTGGGGAAGATACACAAATAGTGATGGTAGTGCAGGACTTAACGATAGAGGTAATATGACTCGTAATATATATGAAAACAGATGGCAAGAGCCCGGCGACATTACAGATGTTCCAAAAGTTGTATGGAGTAATGATCAATCTGGTAGCTCGAGCCAACATTCTTCTAGATTTCTATACGACGGAACTTATCTAAGGCTTCGTGATATTACTTTTTCATATTCTCTTCCTGAAGATATCTCCAATAAACTAAACATTAGCAATCTTAGGTTTTATATAAAAGGAACAAATACGCTCACTTGGGTAAAAGATAAAAAAATTGAAATGGATCCTGAGGTTGGAGTTAATGGTAAATCTGACTTAAGAATTCCTATTTCAAAGCAATTTTTATTCGGTATAGACTTTTCATTCTAAAAACAAAAAACATGACAATCAATATAAAAAATATAATTATTTGCTTGTGTGCTATAATAGCACTTACGGCATGTAGTAGCGATTTTCTAGACATCGATCCTGAACAGAATGTCCCTTCCGAAAATGCCGTTACAGATATTAAAACACTACAAACCGCAATTAATGGTGTGTATAGCAAACTTCAAAGCGATGCATATTACGGTAGAAGCATGTATGTAATTCCAGAGTTAATGGCAGACAATTTATATCTAAGCTCTAGAAACACAGGAAGATACTTGGACTTCGATAATTTTATAGTAAATGAAGAAAATTCTTATGTCGAAGATACTTGGAATGCAATCTATGAAGTAATAGCTAATGCTACAAAAGCTATTAATGGAGGTGAGAAATTAGAATCTACAACTCCAGAACAACAAAAAGAGATTGATCAATTAATTGGTGAGGCCTATGCAATTAGAGCATTAGCACATTTTGATTTAAGCCGTTTATTTGCGCAACCATATAACTTTACTGCCAATGCAGATCACCTCGGAGTTCCAATTGTAAGTATTTCAACTGATGAAAATATCTCACCAAAGAGAAATACAGTAAGTGAAGTTTATGCCCAGATAAATAATGACCTAAGCACAGCTATTTTAAATATGACATCAACAAATAACGATGGAAGATTTACTAAATACGCTGCTAAAGCTTTAGCGGCAAGAGTAGCTATCTATCAAGAAAACTACAGCAATGCTATAAAATATAGTTCGGAAGTTATTGCAGAAGGTGGTTACTCATTAATTTCTAATGAAAATTATAATGATATTTGGGAAAGTGAATTTAACAGTGAATCAATCTTTGAAATCATTAATACCATTGCCGATAACGAAGGCACCAACAGCTTAGGTCATTATTTTGATCCAAGTGGTTATGCTGATGCTTTAGTGACACCAAATTTGTATAGCAGTTACGACGAAAACGACGTTAGGAAAACCGCTATAACAGAAGGCTCTAAACAAGGAGCTGAAGAAGATGCCCTCTTTGTATATAAATTTCCAAAAGGAACACAATATACAGACAACATTAGAATTTTACGTCTTGCAGAGCAATATCTTATTCGTGCAGAAGCATATGCCAAAAACAATGAATATGAAAAAGCACAAACAGACTTAGAAACCATAATGAGACGTGCAAACCCTAATGCAATAGACGTAACAGAAACAGGGCAAGCCCTAATTGATAAAGTAATTGAGGAAAGAAGAAAAGAACTAGCATTTGAAGGGAATAGATTGTTCGATCTTAATAGAAATAAAAAAGATATACAAATTATACAAGGAGAGAACATCATTGATGCATCCTATCCGAACGACAAGTTCATTCTTCCAATACCATTAGACGAGCTTAATGCTAATCCAAATATAAAGCCTCAAAACCCAGGATATTAAATGCTCTCATTATTATACAAAACATATAATTTAGAAAAAAAACATGTCTTTAGAATTGCAGGGGGTGCTAGAACTAGCACCCCAGCAATCCTAATTCAATTAACGTTTGCTAACTATATTGGCTATGGAGAAGCCTCTATGCCTCCATTATATGGAGAGAGCTTTCAAACAGCAATAAGTTTTTTAAATAAAATAGATCTGTCTCCTTTTAAAGACCCTTTTAATGCTGAAGACATATTAACATATATTGATAATGTAGTACCTAAAAATGTCGCTATAAAAGCAGCGATCGATATAGCTCTTCACGATTTAATAGGTCAACTGCTTAAAATTCCACTGCATTCTTATTTTGGATTAAGAAAAGAAAATCTTTCTACCAGCAAAACGATAGGGATTGACACTCCTGATATTATAAAAGAACGTGTAAAGGAGGCTAGTCAATTTAAATATCTAAAAGTTAAATTAGGAGGAGAAAATGATAAAGAAATCATTCATACCATTAGTCAAACTACAGATAAACCCCTATTTATTGATGCCAATCAAGGGTGGAAGTCCAAAGAAGAAGCTTTAGACAAAGTACATTGGTTAAAAGAACATGGTGCTGTATTTATAGAGCAACCATTACCAAAAAATTCTTATGATAGCCTTACATGGCTAGCTGCTCATTCCCCGCTTCCAATAATTGGAGATGAAGGAATTCAACGTTTACCTGATGTGATAAATGCTTCAAATTTTTATCATGGCATCAATATTAAGCTAATGAAATCCACTGGTTTAAGAGAAGCATATAAGATGGCTCAAACTGCCAAAATGATGAATCTAAAAATAATGCTGGGATGCATGTCGGAAACTTCATGTGCGATCGGTGCTGCTGCACAATTAGGCGCACTAGCTGATTGGGTAGATTTAGACGGAAATCTTGGCATCAAAAATGACCCTTTTACAGCTCATACAGTTAAAGAAGGCGTAATTCATCTAAATAACAAACCTGGTATCGGACTTATAAATCCAAATTGGGACAGAATCCTAGCATACTAATACCATGTATGAAATGATTAGAAGTCTCAAGAGGACAAAGGAAAGAGACGTTTCTACAAACAAGTTTAAATAATTACTAATGAAATTTAACATTCAAAACATACTCTTAATTCTCTCCGTTTATAGTTTCCTATTTCTTGTGTCATCATGTAAAAAGGAGACAAAAAAAACAGTAGAATCCAAGAACGCTTTTACCAATGATATTGCTTTAGACTCTTTTTTTACTGAACTTACTGACAAAGGGATGTTTAACGGAGCCGTTGCCGTGAAAAAAGATGGTAAACTTATTTTTAAGAAAGGATATGGCATCGCTAACTTTAAATTAAATACTCCTTTCCTACCATCAACAGCTATGGAGGTAGCCTCGGTTTCTAAACAATTTACCGCAGCTGCTATCCAAATATTAGCCCAACAAAATGAATTAAATATTAACGAATATGCCTATAAATATCTGGGAGATGAATTTCCATATAAGGAAATTAAAGTATCTCATTTATTAACACATACCTCCGGCTTAAAAGACTATGAAGAATATTTTAAAAAAGAATGGGATACCACTGCTATAGCTTACAACCAAAATATTGTGAACTATTTTACAGAACAAAAACCTCCCTTAGAAAGTACTCCTGGAGAAAAATATCATTACTCTAATTCAGGTTTTGTGCTATTAGCTAGTATAGTAGAAAAAGTAAGCGGCAAAACCTTAGATGTATTCTTAGATGAACATCTTTTCAAAACAGGACACATGAATAACAGCGGGTTCTTGGAACGAGATAGTATTTGGAATATTAATAATTATGCTCCTGGTTATATGTTAAATCCTAAGACATGCTCTTTTGATAAACCTGAATTATTACAAGGTAAAAAGTATTACAGGTTTTTAAGTGGTCGATTTGGCTCTGGAAGGCTATCTACTTCTATTGATGATTTATTGAAATGGGACAGCATACTACACACTAATACCCTTATAAATGAAAAAAGTAAGTCTTTAGCTTTCACACCTCACCCACCTAGTAAAGATTCTTCAGACTATGGCTTTGGCTGGCATATACCAGACACAACAGCTCAAAATAGAATAATTTATCATACTGGGAGTTGGGCTGGAAATAAATCATACATCAAACGTTTTATTAATAAAAAAGATGTAGTTATAATTTTAAATAATACGAATAGTCCTTATATGGTTCCTATTCGAAAAGAAATAGATAAATACGTTACTAATGGCACAGCACTAACTGTTCCTCCTCTGTTAGGTGAAAATGTATTGGAAAAAGAGATTTGCAAACTATCGACTGACAATATAAAATCTTGGTACGAAAAAAATCAAGAATTGAAGTGGGATCAAAAAGACCTATCCAACCTTAAAAAATTCTATTTAAAAAATAATGAAAAAAATAAAAGTGAAATAATATCAGTCCTTCTAAAACTGATATAAAAACAAAATTCATCAGAATTAATCTTATTAATTCTGATGAATTTTACTCTTTATCCATTGCCAACAATTCTTCCAAATAATGTCTATTACTAGAAAGTCTAGGTATTTTATGTTGCCCTCCTAACTTATTGTATTTTTTCAACCAATCATAAAAAAGGTTTTTTCTAGCTCTATGGACTGTTGGTTTATTTAATGTGATGTTATTATAACGTTTCGCCTCATAATCTGAATTCAATGCCTTAAGAGCATTATCCATAATATCGGTAAATACATCTAAATCTTCGGGCTGCTTCCGGAACTCTATCAACCATTCGTGAGCTCCCTTTTCTTTTCCTTCCATAAAAATAGGACCCGCTGTATAATCGATTATTTCAGCACCTGTTTTCTGACATGCTTTTTGAAGAGCTTGTTCTGCATTCTCAATAATAATTTCCTCCCCAAAAACATTAATATGGTGTTTCGTTCTTCCTGTTACTTTGATACGATATGGGTTAATGGAAGTAAAACGTACGGTATCTCCGATAAGGTAACGCCAAAGACCAGCATTGGTAGTTATCACAATTGCATAGTTTTTATCTAGTTCCACTTCCCAAATCGGAATCACCTTTTCATTTGGTGTATCATAAACATCCATTGGAATAAACTCATAGAATATTCCATAGTCCAACATTAGCAACAATTCATTTGAATCGTTTCGATCTTGAATAGCGAAAAACCCTTCCGAGGCATTATAAATCTCATAATACCTAAAGCTCTTTCTAGGCAATATTCGTTCATACTGCTCTCTATATGGTTTAAAACTTACTCCGCCATGAAAATATACTTCTAAATTCTCCCAGATTTCAAAGAGGTGCGTTTTTCCTGTTTTTTCCAATACTTCATTCAACAATACCAACATCCAAGAAGGCACGCCAGCAAGGCTCGTTACATCTTCTCTTATGGTTTCCTCTACAATAGCAGATAATTTATGTTCCCATTCACTCATTAGAGAAACTTTATGACTCGGCGTACTACTCATTTCCGCCCAGAATGGCATATTATCTATTATTATTGCTGATAAATCTCCAAAAGAAGTATTATGGTCGTGATACAACTCTTTACTTCCTCCTAAACGTAGACTTTTTCCATTAAAAAGTTTTGACCCTTCATTATTATTAAAGTACAAAGAAAGCATATCTTTTCCTGCCTTAAAATGGCAATCTTCTAAGGATTCTGTACTTACAGGAATAAATTTACTTTTTGCATTTGTAGTACCGCTACTCTTTGCAAACCATTTTATATGAGTAGGCCAAAAAACATTGTCTTCTCCTAATCTAACTCTTTCAATCAAAGGCTCCATATCTTCATAACGCACTACAGGAACGCGATCGGCAAAGGTTGCATATGAACCAATTTCTCCAAACATATATTTTCTACCTACTTCTGTATCTTTAGCAACTGCTAATAAATGAGTAAGCACTTCTGTCTGTACTTCACTAGGATATTTGAGAAAAAGTTCAATCTGATGAAATCGCTTTTTCAAAATCCAAGAGGCAATTGAATTGAATAATGGTATTGACATATATTTAAATTATATTTGATAAAAATATGAAAAAAAAGTTATCATGTTCGAAGGCGTACTCACTAAAATGCAAACAGAATTTACAAGTCCTGTAAATTATTACCTAATTCTTGAAAACAACTTCATAAATTTTAATCAATTATTAGATAAAAACATAGAAATTAAGTTTGTAAAATTCGAGTGCCTTTCTTGTCATCTAGACAAATCTATTTACAGACAAGGTTTTTGTAAAAGTTGTTTTTTTGAAACTCCTAAAGCAGCAGACTGGATTTTAAAACCAGAATTAAGTAAAGCGCACTTAGACATAGAAGATAGAGATCTTGCTTACGAGAAAGAATCTCAATTACAGCCTCATATTGTATATTTAGCTAACTCAAGCAGTGTTAAAGTTGGAGTTACTAGAAAAAGTCAAGTTCCAACAAGATGGATCGACCAAGGAGCACATGAAGCAATAGAAATTGCTGAGCTTCCAAATAGATATTTAGCGGGAATAACTGAGGTAGCCTTAAAAGATCATGTTTCTGACAAAACAAACTGGCGTAAAATGCTTAAAAATGAGATTTTAGACGAAGACCTTGCCAAATACCGTGATGAATTAAAAAAATATATCCCAGAAGAAACGCTACCCTATTTTATAGAAAACAATACGGAAACTAATATAGAATTTCCTGTAAAGGAATATCCTGTAAAACCTAAAAGTTTAAATTTAAGTAAAACTCCTGAGTACAAAGGAAAGTTAAAAGGAATTAAGGGACAATACTTAATTTTTGAAGATCAGACAGTTTTTAACGTAAGATCTAATGAAGGATTAGTAGTTTCTATAAATGTATTGCCTTCTTAAGAGGAGAATTATATTCAATTAAATATCAAAAAAAAAGTTAGAGATTAATCCTCTAACTTTCTTTGATATTCTTGCTTATACATAGCTTTTGCAACTTCTTCTCTTCTTTGTTGAGAAGGCTTAGTAAAATGTTGGTTACTACGCAAAGTTTTCAACTGCTGTGTTTTTCTGTATTTTTGCTTGTATCTTTTTAAGGCTCTATCAATGTTTTCACCTTCTTTTATTGGAATTATAAGCATGGTAATGTATTTTAATAGTTAATAATTAAAAAAAACCACCCTTGGGAGGATGGTTTTATTTCGTTAAATGCTTAGTCAACTATTTCTACGTTAACTGCATTCATTCCTTTTCTACCTCTTTCGGTTTCAAATCTTACTTTGTCGTTTTCATTGATGTTATCAATTAAACCGCTTTCGTGTACAAAGATGTCTTCATTGGTATCAGCTTCTGTGATAAATCCAAACCCTTTGGTTCTGTTAAAGAACTTTACTGTTCCTTCTTTCATTGTATAATATTTTAAATTTTTATAAATCGGCACACAAATGACTGGATTACACTAAATCAATTAAAAACTGATTATAGCGCTTCAACAAGGAATCATGCCCCTGTGGCAAAAAGTCTATCTAGTAAAAGTGGGATAATAAATTCTCGGAAGGATAAAAAATACCAAATTTGTAATATTCTTAATTGCTATTGGGTGCAAAGTAACGCCTTTATTTCCGATTAATCTATTTATTTCAAGTTTATTTCAAGATAAACTCTGAATTTCAACAAATTATAAATTTAAACACCCACAAAAAGCTTGCTTTGATAACTAAAAACAGTAGCTGACGGCATACGCATCAATAAAAACTATCATTAAATAATATATAACAATAAAAAACAACTCTAAAAAGGCTAAGAATTAGTAAATTTATAATGTGATTTACAATCACTTAGCAATAGATTAATTAAAAACATATATTATGACAAAGAAAAAGCTTACTACTTCTGCAGGATCCCCAGTCCCATCTAACGAGCATTCTTTAACAGCTGGAAAGAGAGGTCCTGTTTTAATTCAAGACTATCAGTTATTAGAAAAATTAGCACACCAAAATAGAGAACGTATTCCAGAACGTGTAGTTCATGCTAAAGGTTGGGGTGCCCACGGAACTTTTACTGTAACAAATGATATCTCTAAGTACACTCGGGCTAAAATATTTTCTGAAGTAGGTAAAAAAACTGAGATCATGGCTCGTTTTTCTACTGTTGCTGGAGAGCTTGGTGCTGCAGATGCAGAAAGAGATGTAAGAGGTTTTTCTTTAAAATTCTATACCGAAGAGGGGAACTGGGATCTTGTAGGTAATAATACGCCCGTTTTCTTTGTAAGAGACGGTTATAAATTCCCAGACTTTATACACACTCAAAAAAGACATCCTAAAACCAATTTACGATCACCTGAAGCTATGTGGGACTTCTGGTCTTTACACCCAGAAAGTCTTCACCAAGTAACTATATTAATGTCCGACAGAGGTATTCCTGTAGCTCCGCAATTCATGAATGGATATGGATCTCACACTTATAGCTTCTGGAATAATGATGGTGAAAGATTTTGGGTGAAATTTCATTTTAAAACAAAACAAGGACATAAGCACTATACAAACGCTGAAGCTACTGAAGTAATAGGAAAATCAAGAGAATCATATCAAGAGGAACTTTTTGGAGCTATTGAAGATGGAAATTACCCTAAATGGTCGCTAAAAGTTCAAATAATGCCAGAGAAAGATGCGGAAAAGACACCATATAATCCTTTTGACCTTACTAAAGTTTGGCCACATGGTGATTATCCATTAATAGATGTGGGAGAATTAGAGCTCAACAGAAACCCTAACAATTATTTCCAGTATGTAGAAAATGCTGCATATTCTCCTTCTAATATTGTTCCTGGAATAAGTTTCTCTCCAGATAGAATGCTACAAGCACGTCTATTCTCATATGCAGATGCCCATAGATATAGATTGGGAACACATTATGAAGCACTTCCAGTAAATCAAGCTAAATCTGAAGTAAACCATTATCATAAGGATGGTGCGATGCGCTTCTTTGATAATAATAACGAAAATCCAGATGCTTATTATGAGCCAAACTCTTTTGATGGTCCTGTAGCAGATGCGTCTGTAAAAGAACCTCCTATGAATATTTCTGGTGATGTTGACAGATATGGACATGAAGATCATGATGATTTTAAACAACCTGGAGATTTATTCCGTTTATTTAATGATGAACAGAAAAACCGCCTATTTGTAAATATTGCTACAGCAATGGATGGGGTTTCAGAAGGGATTGTGAAAAGACAATTAAAACATTTTTATGCCGCTGACCCAGCTTATGGAAAAGGGGTTGAAAATGCTATTAATGAAATGAAAAAGACAAAAGATCCTAATTCTAACGAAAATCCAAAAGAACTATAAATCAAAATTGTATTTTTGGAAGGCGAAGTTTATAAGTTATAAACTTCGCCTTAATTATTTGATATCAATAAATGAGAACAGAAGAGTTATTTAATGCCATCCGAAAGGAAGAACAAGAAACAGTAGAAGCTATACTTACTGAAAACCCAACACTAGTAATGGAAAAAGATCAACGTGGATCTACACCTTTATTACTGGCTACTTATTATGGGTATAATGAAATTGCAAGGATTATCTTGAAATTTAATCCTGAAATAGATGCTAAGGATGCTTCTGGAAACACAGCATTAATGGGTGTTTGCTTCAAGGGTTTTATAACTATTGCAGAGCTTCTTATTGCTAATAATGCTAGCTTAAACCTAACAAACGGAAACGATGCAACAGCACTAATATTTGCAGCTACTTTTGGAAGAGAAGATATTGTTAGGCTCTTACTTAAAAATGGCGCTGATAAAACAATGAAGGATGCGCGCGGACTTACAGCTTTAGATCATGCGAAAATGCAAGGGATTAAAAATATTGTCGAATTATTAAACTAATCCTAAAGATTATTTGACAGCTGTTCTATTTTAACCTTATCGTTTATTTTGATTTTTTTACCATCAGTAATAATTAGTCCTTTCTTAGAGAAATCTGATATCATTCTAATCATGGACTCTGTTGCTGTACCTACAATATTTGCAAATTCTTCTCGTGACAAAGTGATTTTAAGAAATCCTTCTTCACCAGTACCAAATTCATCATTTAAACTTAGCAGTGCACTTGCAAATCTTGCCTTTACAGGTTTTTGAGCCATTTGCACAATATGATTATTAGCAAGTTTTAAATCGTAACAAATATCATTTACAATATCGGCAGAGAAGCTTGAATTTTCTTTAAATACAGTCAGGATTTCTGCTTTAGGAATAAAACAAACTTCCATATCTTCAATAGCTTTTGCTGATAAACTTACCGCATCATCACTTACAATGCTACGTTGCCCTAAAAGATCTCCCCTTTTTATAAACTTAACAATCTGACTTTTCCCATTTGAAGATAACTTGGTTAGTTTACATATTCCAGATTTAATACAATAAACTCCATTTAAATGATCTCCTTCTTTAAAAATATAAGCTCCTTTTTTAACTCTTTCAGAAGTCTTACAATCAGAAATTCCTATTAATTCAGATTTGTTTAAACTTCTTAAAGAACTAAATTTTCGCACTATACATTGCTCGCATTTACTCAATTTCGGTAGTGCCATTCTTTAATTTATTAAATTATTTGGTTATGACAAATATCATACTTTTTATTTATATATTTATAGAGATTTGCGCAGCAAAAACTTTATTTAGTGAGGGATTCATGTTTTCATTGTGGTTTAGATTGCGAACAAGACTCTTTAGTCTTCGACGATAAAATATTTTGTTGCAATGGTTGTAAGACTGTTTATGCTATTTTTTCTGAAAACAACCTAACTTCTTATTACGACCTCGAAAAGACCCCAGGAACGACTCCCACTCAAATTCAAGGTAAATACGATTTCCTTGAAAACGAAAAAATCGTTAAAAGCTTAGTAGAATTTAATGATGATGACCTACAAATTGTAAGTCTCTATATTCCTACAATACATTGTAGTTCTTGCATTTGGGTGCTAGAAAATCTTCATAAATTAAATTCAAATATAAAAAATTCTCAAGTAAATTTCCCTAAGAAAACTATAAGAATTACTTACAAAACCAGTGAATATGACCTAAAAAAGGTAGTATTACTATTAGCTTCTATCGGTTATGAACCTAAAATAAACTTAGAAAATAAAAATACAGAGATAGAATCTCTAGATCGAAGCATCATTTATAAATTAGGAATTGCAGGTTTTGCTTTCGGGAATATTATGTTTTTATCTTTCCCAGAATATTTTGAAGTTGGAGAGTTTTGGCTTGAACAATACAAACCATTTTTCCGATGGATCATGTTTGCTTTTTCTCTTCCAGTAGTTTTTTATGCTTCTTCAGATTATTTTATATCTGCTTATAAAGGGATTAAATCTAAAATTCTAAATATTGACCTTCCTATTGCATTAGGAATTGCAGTTTTATTCACAAGAAGTTGCTATGAAATTATTACTGGAGTTGGTCAAGGTTTTTTCGACAGTCTCGCCGGATTAGTATTCTTTTTACTCATTGGGAAATTTTTTCAGCAAAAAACATATAGTTTCCTCTCTTTTGAAAGAAGTTACAAAAGCTACTTCCCTATTGGCGTTACCATTATAAAGTCCGATAATAATGAAGAAAACATCCCTGTTCAAGATGTAAAAAAAGGAGATAGAATACTCATCCGAAGTGAAGAGATTATTCCTGTAGACAGCATCCTTATAAAAGGCGATGCTGCTATTGATTATAGTTTTGTTACTGGAGAATCTGATGTTGTGAAAAAAGAATCTGGTGATAAAATTTTTGCTGGTGGAAAGCAAAAAAAGAATGTCATAGAAATTGAAGCTTTAAAAACAGTTTCTCAGAGTTACTTAACGCAACTTTGGAGTAATGATGCTTTTAAAAAAGAAGGCCATGCTAATTTTAAAAGTATAACAGATCAAATTAGTAAATACTTTACTATTGTTATTTTAACGATAGCCTTCCTTTCGCTCTTTTATTGGATTTGGAAAGATGCATCCAAAGCTGCATACGTATTTACAGCCATCCTTATAATTGCATGCCCATGTGCATTAGCTCTTTCTGCTCCCTTTACTTTAGGTAACTTACTCCGAATATTCGGAAAAAAAGGGTTTTACTTAAAAGACGGACATGTAATTGAAAAGCTAGCAAAAATAGACACTGTTATTTTTGACAAAACAGGAACTATTACAGCCAGTAATCAACACGCTATAACCTATGAGGGAGACGCATTAAATGATGATGAAGAAATATTACTTAAAAGCACTTTAAGGGGCTCGAATCACCCGTTGAGCAGACAATTATACGAGCTATTGAAATCAAACAATATTATTCCATTAGATGAATTCAAAGAAACTACTGGTAAAGGCCTAGAAGCACGTATTAAG
The DNA here is from genome assembly GCF_021764745.1 of Joostella atrarenae. Lineage (GTDB taxonomy): Bacteria > Bacteroidota > Bacteroidia > Flavobacteriales > Flavobacteriaceae > Galbibacter > Galbibacter atrarenae. The sequence goes on from NZ_JAETXX010000007.1 coordinate 35,823, forward strand.
AATCAAAATATAAAAATAGGCTCTGCTAACTTCGTTACCCAAGGCAATACCAAGAGCGCCTTAAAAACAAGTGTCCATATAAGTACAAATAATCAATACAAAGGTAAATATGTCTTTTACAATCAATATAGAAAAGGCATCTCTAAATTATTCAATAAATTAAGTAAAAAATATTCGCTAGTAATTTTATCTGGAGATAATGCAAGCGAAAAAGAAAATTTATGTAAATTACTTCCTGTTAAGACAAAGTTGCTATTTAATCAGCAACCTCAAGATAAATTAATATACATAAGACACCATCAAGAAGAAGGTGCTAAAATATTAATGATTGGAGACGGACTAAATGATGCTGGAGCTTTAAAGCAAAGCAATGTTGGAGTTGCCATCTCTGAAAATGTAAATATATTCTCCCCCGCCTGCGACGCAATATTAGACGCGAAAAAGATTACTGAGATAAATAAGTATTTAAGCTCATGTAAAAAAGGTATTAATATTATAAAGGCAAGCTTCATCCTTTCTTTTATATATAATATTATAGGTTTATCCTTTGCTGTTACTGGACACTTATCGCCTGTTGTAGCAGCCATTTTGATGCCTTTAAGCTCTATTAGTGTAGTTGTTTTTACAACGTTATGCACTAACTATTGCACAAGAAAATTAAATTGATTTAGTAAGTATGACAAATGTCATTCTTTATGCTTAAGAATGACTATAATTTTGCAATAGAATATAAAAGCTATGAGTGTAATATATATCCTATTATCGATAAGTATTTTAATCGCCTTGATATTTTTCATTGCTTTTATTAGCGCCGTAAGATCTGGACAATATGATGATAGCTACACGCCATCTGTACGCATGCTTTTTGAAGATGAAATAAAAGAACAAACCAATAAAAATAAATAAACAATAATCACAAACTATGGAGATGGAACAATTTTACTACGACAACAAAATTGTAAAGAAGTTTCTTTATGCTACTATGTTCTGGGGCTTAGTAGGGATGCTGGTAGGTTTACTACTTGCTTTTTTATTCGTATTTCCACATTTAACCGACGGTATTTCGTGGTTAAGTTTTGGTAGGTTAAGACCTCTACATACAAATGCTGTTATTTTTGCATTTGTTGGGAATGCAATTTTTGCGGGAGTATATTACTCCCTACAAAGGTTACTTAAAGCCAGAATGTATAGTGACTTTTTAAGTAACTTAAATTTCTGGGGATGGCAACTTATTATTGTTGCTGCCGCTATTTCACTACCGCTAGGATATACTACATCTAAAGAGTATGCCGAATTAGAATGGCCTATAGATATTGCTATTGCAGTTATTTGGGTTGCTTTTGGTGTAAATATGATTGGTACTATTCTTAAAAGAAGACAACGCCATTTATATGTTGCAATATGGTTTTACTTAGGAACTTTTGTAACTGTTGCTGTTTTACATATTTTTAATAATATAGAACTGCCTGTTAGTGCAATGAAAAGTTATTCTGTATATGCAGGAGTTCAAGATGCATTAGTACAATGGTGGTATGGACACAATGCTGTTGCATTCTTCCTTACGACTCCTTTCTTAGGGCTTATGTATTATTTTGTACCGAAAGCTGCAAACAGACCTATCTATTCATATAGATTATCTATTGTGCATTTCTGGTCCCTAATTTTTATATATATCTGGGCAGGACCTCACCATTTATTATACACAGCTTTACCAGAATGGGCACAAAATTTAGGGGTTGCATTTTCTGTAATGCTTCTTATGCCTTCTTGGGGAGGTATGATAAACGGACTCTTAACATTAAGAGGAGCTTGGGACAAAGTTAGAGTTGACCCAGTTTTAAAATTCTTTGTAGTTGCAATTACTGGTTATGGTATGGCAACGTTCGAAGGGCCACTACTTTCTCTTAAGAGTGTAAATGCTGTAGGTCACTTTACAGATTGGATTATTGCACACGTTCACGTTGGTGCTTTAGCATGGAATGGATTCTTAACTTTTGGGATGATTTATTATCTAGTTCCAAAAATGTTCAAAACAAAATTATATTCTGTAAAACTAGCCAACTTCCATTTTTGGATAGGTACATTAGGAATTATCCTTTACGCACTTCCAATGTATGTTGCTGGGTTTACACAAGCTTCTATGTGGAATCAATTCAATCCAGATGGAACATTACTTTACGGTAACTTCTTAGAAACTGTAACTCAAATTATCCCAATGTATGCAATGAGAGCAATTGGAGGTACAATGTATCTTATCGGAGCTGCTATTGGAGTTTACAATGCTGTTAAAACAATAAGAATTGGAGTTGATGTTACTGATGAATTAGCGGAAGCTGCTCCATTAACAAGAGTATCTAAAAAGAGACTTTCTGGAGAGACTTTCCACGGTTGGTTAGAAAGAAAACCAGTACAATTAACAATTTTGGCTACCATCGCCATATTAATTGGTGGTATCGTACAAATTGTACCTACCATATTAGTAAAATCTAATATCCCAACTATATCTAGTGTAACGCCATATACTCCTTTAGAGCTAGAAGGTAGAGATCTTTATATCAGAGAAGGTTGTGTTTCTTGCCACTCTCAAATGATTCGCCCTTTTAGAAGTGAAGTGGAACGTTATGGAGAGTATTCTAAAGCAGGAGAATATGTTTACGACCATCCATTCCTTTGGGGAAGTAAACGTACAGGTCCAGATTTACACCGTATTGGAGGTAAATACAACGACAACTGGCACTTTAACCATATGTACGATCCACAGAGTACGTCGTCAGGAAGTATTATGCCATCATATCGTTGGTTAATTATGGACGAACTCGATCGTTCTGATATTGAAACAAAAATGGAAGTCATGGTAAAGCTTGGTGTTCCATATACAGAAGAAGAAATAGCAAATGCACGTCAAAATATGGATGAGCAAGCAAATGCTATACAAGAAAATCTATATCAAGATCCTGATTTTAAAGCAACATACGAAGAAGATAAGCGAGCTGCAGCAGCTAGAAATGAAGAATTCGTAGAGATGAAAGATCGTGAAATTGTAGCCTTAATCGCCTACTTACAAAGATTAGGAACAGATATTAAGATAAATTTCGATCAAGAAGAATCAACTAGTAAAAATAACTAATCATGATGAAGTTTGTTAAAAATTATATGGAGTCTATAGATGGGGTAGCAGTATACCCTATCTTCTCCCTACTCATCTTTTTTATATTTTTTGTGATCTTATTTTGGTGGGTTGCAACTGCAAAAAAAGATTATATAAATAAAGTGAGTCAATTCCCATTAGACAATAACGATAAAACCAACATAACATCATGAGAAATTTTACATCTTACTTACGTGTTATAATAATAGTATCTCTTGTTTTTTGTGCTGCTGAATATTTTATAGATTCAGGAGACAAACCAGCATTTATAGAATATCCACAAGTAGCCGTATTTTTAGTGCTATTTGCTATATTATTAATTGCGGTTGAAATTGTAGTGGCTTCGATGAACAGTCTTACAAGGGCTTTATTAAATGAAGAACAATTAGCTGAAGCTGAAGAAAACTCATGGACTAAACGTTTCCTTAAGAAAATGACCAAAACAAGGTCTATCGAAGAGGAAAGAGAAATTATATTAGACCACAATTACGACGGAATAAAAGAGCTTGATAATGATTTACCACCATGGTGGCTATATGGTTTTTATGCGAGTATTGTATTTGCTGCTATTTACCTATTCAAATATCACGTTCTTGATGGGGATAATCAAATAGTAGAATATGAAAAAGAAGTAGCGGCAGCTCAGATTGCTATTGATGAATACAAAAAAACTGCTGTGGACTTAGTTGATGCTAAAACCGTTGTTGCATTAACTGAAGATGGAGAAATTAAAAAAGGAGGAGAAATCTTTCAGGTTAACTGTGTTGCTTGTCACCGTGCAGATGGTGGTGGAGCCATTGGTCCTAACTTAACAGATGATAATTGGATTTTAGGAGGTGGAATTAAAAACATCTTTAATACCATTTCTGAAGGAGGACGAAGTGGAAAAGGAATGATTGCCTGGAAGCAGTCTTTAAAACCATCAGAAATACAACAAGTTGCTAGTTATATACTAACACTGCATGGAACTAACCCTGAAAACCCTAAAGCACCAGAAGGTGATATATGGGTGGAGCCTGCAACAGAATAAATTATAAATCACTGCCTCTTGAAAGTCTCAAGAGGTAGTGTTATTAAATAAACTTTTCCTATATTAAGTTGGAATCTACTACTTACAACTTAATAAAATTCTAAACACTAAAAATATGGAGGCGTCTGAGGGTAATTTCAGAGATTCTATTAGTACTGTCAATGAAGATGGTAAAAGGTCTTGGGTATATCCAAAAAAACCTAAAGGAAAGTTTTACAAGTATCGAAAATATGTAAGTTATTTCCTTTTAGCCTTTTTATTATTAGGCCCTTTTATTAAAGTTAATGGTAATCAGTTTTTGCTATTTAATTTCTTAGAGCGTCGTTTTAATATTTTCGGATTCCCATTCTGGCCACAAGATTTCTATTTATTTGTTATTTCCATGATTATTGGGGTGGTTTTTATTGCCCTATTTACAGTAGCTTTTGGTCGTATCTTCTGCGGATGGATTTGTCCACAGACTATTTTTATGGAAATGGTTTTCAGAAGAATTGAGTATTGGATTGATGGAGATCGAGGGGCACAAATTCGTTTGGACAAACAAGAGTGGAATGCCGAAAAAATTAGAAAAAGAGGATTAAAATGGTTTATCTTTTTCTGCATTTCTTTTCTTATCGCCAATGTATTTCTTGCATACCTCATCGGTAGCGATCAATTATTACGATACATAAAAGAAGATCCATTAGATAATATCTCTACGCTTATATCTTTACTTATTTTCACTGCTGTATTCTACTTTGTTTTTGCTTGGTTTAGAGAACAAGTATGTATAATTGCTTGCCCTTACGGTAGGTTACAAGGAGTATTACTAGATAACAAATCTATTATTGTTGCTTACGACCATAAAAGAGGTGAAGGAGATAATGGAAGAAAAAAGTTTAGAAAAGGTGAAGATAGAGATGCTATAGGTGCTGGAGATTGTATAGACTGTAAGCAATGCGTTAACGTCTGCCCTACCGGAATAGATATTAGGAATGGAACGCAGTTAGAGTGTGTGAACTGCACCGCCTGCATCGACGAATGTAATACCATAATGGAAAATGTAAATCTTCCTAAAGGGTTAATTAGATATGCTAGCGAAGATAATATTGAGAAAAAAGCTCCTTTTAAACTCACTCCAAGGCTAAAAGGTTATGCAGCCGTATTAGTAATTTTAATAGGATTACTTATAGGAATGTTGTTTTTAAGAAATGATGTGGAAGCAAATATACTTCGTCTTCCTGGACAGCTATACGAGCATAAAGGAGAACATATAATTAGTAATGTTTATACATTTAAACTGATAAATAAAACGGTTAAGGAAATTGATAATGTTCACTTTGAATTGTTAGATCCTAAAGGGGAAGTTAAATTAGTATCAGTAGAAAATTTTAATATTCCAAAAGAAGGATTACATCAAGGGACTCTTTTTGTAGAGATTGACAAAGCCTTTCTTGACAAGGATAAAACTACTATTAAAATAGGTGTATTTAGTGATGACACGCTTATAGAAACAACCACTACTACATTTATGGGACCAAGAAGTTATAGAAAATAAAAAAATTATGAAATTCAATTGGGGAACAGGTATTGTCGTTGCTTTTATATTATTTATAAGTTTCATTCTATATTTAGTTATTAGAATGAATACTGAAGATGCGTACGACCACCATTTAGTATCTAAAGACTACTATAAAAAAGAGTTAGAATATCAGAGTAAAATCGATAATGCTCAAAAAGCAAAAGAGAAAGGATACCAGCTTAAAGCAGAAAAAACTTCGGAAGGTGTTTTAGTGACATTTCCATCAGAAATGGAAGGTCAAGATATCACTGGAGAGGTTTTCTTGTATCGCCCTTCAAATGACGTATTGGATTTTAAAAGTCCGATAAAAGTTAGTAATTCTACTTTCTTAATTCCGCAATCAAAACTCCCTGGAGGAAGATGGAATATAGAAGTAAATTGGGTATACAATAACGAAAACTATTACTACAAAAAAGAATTAAGTTTATAAGACCATGTTACTTTCTGCATTTATATTAGGTTTATTAGGAAGCTTTCACTGCATTGGCATGTGTGGCCCTATTGCCTTTTTATTGCCGTTAGATCATAAAAACCAGACTAAGAAAGTATTCCAGATTTTCATTTATCACTTTGGAAGGATATTAACCTATTCTTTAATAGGCTTTATCTTTGGTTGGTTAGGCAAAGGACTTTTTGTTAGTGGTTTACAGCAGCGCCTTTCTATAATAATTGGAATTCTTATTATACTTACAGCATTAATTCCTTTACGAAAAACTAAATCTAACTTTATTTCTAAAACTGTAATGCTTTGGGTTTCTAAAGCACAATCTGCATTAGGGAAACAACTTAAAAAGAAAAAAACATCGGCCTTGTTTTCTATAGGTTTTTTAAATGGTTTCCTACCATGCGGTATGGTTTACATGGCTTTATTTGCAGCTATTGCTATTGGGAACCCATACCAAAGTTCGCTATATATGGTATTTTTTGGAATTGGAACAATTCCGCTTATGACAACAGCAGTATATTTAGGTAACTTCCTTTCTGTTTCAGCAAGAAAAAAAATAACAAAAGCTATTCCTGTTTTTGTTATCATTATCGGTGCGCTATTTATTATGAGAGGAATGGGATTAGGAATTCCATATGTTTCCCCTTCGGATCTTCAACTTATGGTGAAGTCAACTCCAAACTGTATAGTTCCTTAAAAGATCTTACACAGTCATTGAGAAAAGTTGCGTATCAGGTTTTTTCTTCAACAAATACATATCAAAAGCCATGCATATATTTCTTACAAATGGTCTTCCTTCTTCAACTATAACAAGTTTATTTTCTTTAAACTCAATAAGTCCGTCGTTAGCAAACTCTTTTAATGAAGACAATACTTTTGGAAGCTCTTCAAAATAATTAGAACTTTCTTCCCAAGAAGTACGCAAATTGCACATAAGATTTAAGATATGCTTACGAATTATTAAGTCTTGACTGTTTAATAAATGTCCTCTATAAACTGGTATTGTTCCAGCATTAACCAGTTTCGTATATTCATCAATCCCTTTGGCATTTTGAGCAAAAGCATACCAACTATCACTTATACTAGACGCCCCCAAACCAATCATTAAATTAGTTTTCTGGGTAGTATACCCCATAAAGTTTCTATGGAGTTCATTATTTTTCAAAGCAACAGAAAGGGAGTCACTCTCTAATGCAAAGTGATCCATTCCGATTTCTATATAATTCAACTCCTCTAAGAGTTTCTTTCCAGTTTCATACAAAGCTCTTTTCTCATCTCCTTTAGGGATATCATTTTCATCAAAGCCTCTTTGTCCGTTTCCTTTTATCCAAGGTACATGTGCATAGCTATAAAAAGCAATCCGTTCTGGCATAAGCAATAAAGTCTTATTGATAGAATCTACCACATGCTCCATTTTTTGGAAAGGCAATCCAAAAATAAGATCATGACTTATTGAAGTATATCCTATCTCTCTTGCCTGATCTGTAGCACGTTTTACATTTTCAAAAGGTTGAATTCTATGTATTGCTTTCTGAATGGTAGGATTGTAATCTTGAACTCCGTAGCTGACTCTTCTAAAACCTAAATCATATAAAGTTTGAAGATGTTCTTTTGTAGTATTATTAGGATGTCCTTCAAAACTAAACTCATAATCATCTGCATGATCGGCTAGCTTAAAAACACCATCTATTAGCCTCTTAAGGTTTTCAGGAGAAAAAAATGTAGGTGTTCCACCTCCAAGATGGATTTCCTTAATCTTAGGAGTACCATCAAACAAATCACAATAAAGTTTCCATTCTGATAAAACGGTATCTATATATGGCGATTCTACTTCATGTCTCTTAGTAATGCGCTTGTGGCACCCACAAAACGTACATAAGCTCTCACAATAAGGCAAGTGAATATAAAGACTTAATTCCCCGTTATTCTCATCAAAAGATTTATGCAACGATGACTCCCAACCCCCTACAGAAAAGGTTGATTCATCCCAAAAAGGTACAGTTGGGTAACTTGTATATCGAGGGCCGGGAACGTTATACTTTTGAACTAAAGAACTAGACATATCATCACAATTTATCGAGCAAAATTACTCCAATAGTAAATTACAAAAAATGATAATTATCAGCTAATCATTGCTTACAAAAAAAGTTATATTTTAATAACCCATGCTATTTCATTTTTTAGTTCTGATCTTAAACTCTTTGATATTTTTATTGTTGAAGTATTATCCTTATTTACCTTTATTTCTAAAGTTTCATCTTTACCTAGAACATGCGCAGTACTCTTATCAAGAGAAAAAGGCACATTTATTTCTGAAGAGACTTCTGCTCCTTCTTCCATCAGGTAAATTAAATAGGTAGTTCCATCTTTCTTTTCAGTGATACAAACATTATCAAATTTATATGGAGCTACAGCGTTAGTTTCATAGATAGCTTCTGAATTTACACCCATCCAATCTCCAATTTCTGATAACAGCTTATAGGCTCCTTTATCCCATTCTCCTTCAGGACTAGGAGCAATGTTAAGTAGTAAATTACCTCCCTTAGAAACTATATCTGCAAGTGTATGTACAGCTTTTCGTCCAGACATATATTTAGCATTAAAAGAGTATGACCAGCCACCTCCAGCTATAATACACGACTCCCAAGGATACGGCAATGCTTTTTCTGGAATTCTATTTTCTGGAGTTAAGTAGTTCTGGTTTTTTCCATGAACAGCACGATCTACAACAATAAGTCCTGGTTGTTTCTCTCTTGCTTTTTCTACAAGCTTATCCATTTCTATATCTTGATTGATATTTCTAGTTTTCATATAGCCTGTAGCGCTTTCCTTCACAGAACGATCATACCAGTCTACGATATCTTGAGTCGGTTTTTTAGCAACCCAACCCCCGTCTAACCAAAGGATATCAATATCCCCATAATTAGTCATCAATTCTAAAATCTGATTATGGGTAAAATCCACATACTTCTTCCACTTTTCTGGATATGCTTCTGGATCGTAATTTACATTTCTATCCTTTGGAGGGAAATACGGATCCCAATAAGAATCCATATGCCAATCTGGTTTAGAAAAATATGCCCCAGCCCACATTCCATTATCCCTAAAAGCATTAAAAATAGCCTTTGTTACATCTGCATTATCTTGTTTTGAAAATGGTGTTTCCGTATTTGTGATTTTATAATCTGAATACTGCGTATCAAACATATTATATCCGTCGTGATGCTTTGTAGTAAACACAACATATTTCATTCCTGCATCTTTAGCTGCGCTCGCCCATTTTTCAGGATTAAACTTTATAGGATTAAAAGATTTTCCCAAAGCTTCATATTCTTTTTTGTAAGCAAAGTAGTTATCTGGGTTACTCCCTTTTTTCCGAGCGCACCAACCATATTCTTCAGGGCATAAAGACCAAGATTCCACAACTCCCCATTGGCTATATGCTCCCCAATGCATTAGTAATCCAAATTTTAATCCTTGCCATTGCTCTAGCTTTTCAAGCACTAAAGGATCTGTTTCTGGAACGTACCGTTCATCTTCATAAACAGCCTGTCCAATGGCTAAATTTGTATAGATGAACAATGAAAAAAGTAACGTAATATTCTTCATTTTAGAATGGTTTGGTCGGTTATTAATTTAATTATTGGTTATTTATGCTCTTTAAGCTTGATATCAATTTCAGAAGCATTGATTAAGTCTTTATGTGTAATAAAATTATTTTTTAGTGACTTCCCATCTACTTCGATAACATCTATATATTTATTAGCATCGCTTTGATTTGATTTTATAATCAACTCTTTATTTCCATAAAAATCATTATTTAAATGAATTTTAACCTCATCGAATCTAGGCGTTGTAATTGCATAAATAGGTTTTGCTGGAACAACAGGATATATTCCCATCATTGAAAATACTGCCCAAGCCGACATAGTTCCAGTATCGTCATTTCCCGGAAGTCCATCTGGAGCATTTTTATAATAGGTGTCTAAAAGAGAAGTAACATGCTCTTGCGTTCGCCATTCTTCTCCTTGCACGAAATTGAACAAATACGGATATACAATATCTGGCTCGTTTGCCATATCATAATGATCATCATCAAATACTTTTTGAAGTTGATCTACAAATACAGTTTCTCCACCCATCATTTTTAACAAGCCTTCTACATCATGAGAAAGCATGAATGTATATTGCCATGCATTTCCCTCAATAAAACCTAGATTCTTCTCGAAATTTGCTCCTTTCAACGGATTGTATGGTGTAAGCCAAGAGCTATCATCATTTCGAGGTCTTAGTAAATTATAAGTGTCATCAAAGAGTGCTCTATAAGATATCGAACGCTTAGAAAAACGTTTATAATCATCCCTTTCATCCAACTCTTTTGCTAATTGTGCAATAGCAAAGTCGGTCATATTATATTCTTGAGTCGTAGAAACAGATCCGCTATTTGTAGTTTTAGTAGTTAAATATCCTTTTGTTATATAATCTTTTATGCCAGGACGCAACGGATTATTTTCTAACTGATCCGCGCTCTTTTTCATTGCTTGATACGCCTTGTTAACATCAAATTTGGTAATTCCCTTTAAGTAAGTATCGGCAATTACAATTCCCGCTGGATCTCCAACCATAGTAGTTGTTTCAGTAGCATTCAACTCCCACTTTGGCAACCATCCACTTTCATCATAAACTTGCAAAATGCTATTTACCATATCCACTTGCTGCTCTGGATATACCAAAGTCATTAATTGATGTAAGTTTCTATATGTATCCCATAGAGAAAAAACTGTGTAACGGGTTCCTTTTGTATTCAGTGTCTCTCTAGTTTTCATTTTTGGATAATCTCCATTGTAATCACTAAGAGTGCTCGGATGAATTAATGTATGATAAAGCGCTGTATAAAAAATTGATTTATCCTCTTCTGTACCTCCTTTTACTTCTACTTTAGATAAGTTTTCGTTCCATTCCTTTTTAGCATCAATTAGAAGTTGATCAAAAGTTTTATCCGAAGTCTCCTTTTCTAAATTGTTTCTAGCATTTTCAATACTTACATAAGAAACTCCTATTTTCATTTCTACAGTAGTAGGCTCTTCAAAATAATAATTCATGTAAGCACCTATACTATCTCCTACAACTTCTTTGGTATAGTTTTCTTTTATTCTTGCCTTTCCATTATACTCCATCCATTGCGCTTCTACCCCACTATATTTAGCTGGCTTCTTCCAAACCCCAAAGTTTTTTGCAGGCTTAGAAAAACGCGCTACAAAATAAACAGGATATGCCTCCTCAGCTTTATAATAACAAAAAGATCCGACAGAACGGATCCCTTCAATTTCTGTTGGAGACACTACTTTTACCTGGGCTCCCTGCTCATTTGTAAGTCCTAATCCTAAATTTATAAGAATGTTAGCATCTCCCTTTGGAAAAGTATATTTACTTACTCCAACTCTTGTGGATGCAGTAGCTTCTACTTTTACATTATATTTATCTAAAGTGTTAGAATAATATCCCACTGTAGCAACCTCATCAGAGTAAGTGCTCCCATATTCTTCATAATCTACATTTAATTTCCCTGTAGTCGGCATTGCAAGAATAACACCTAAATCTGGACAACCTACCCCACTGATATTTACATGACTAAAACCTGTTAAAAACTTATTTTCTTTTACATAAGGAGTAGAAAACCATCGACTATCTTTCTCCATTGGTAAGTTCTCTTTCCCTGCAACATTAAAAGGAGAAACACTAACCATTCCTCTTACAGCTATGGGTCCAGGGTTAGTCGTTCCATAGTTCGACGTTCCTATAAAAGGATTCACATGTTTTGTTACCTCATTATTTTGAGAAAACATTGCTATGCTTACAAATAACAAACTCCCTAATAAAAGTTTTTTTTTCATCTTTAAATACTTTTTTAGCCAGTAGACTATTCTACTACAATTTCATCAACAAAAAGCCAAGTTCCACCTCCATTCGGAGCTTTTCCAAGGTTTTCAGCTATCACTTTTAAATAACGTGTATTTACACCTCCTAATTCTAGTTCAAACGTTTTTAACTCTCCTTCCTTATTTTCTTTAAATGGACGATCAATCGTTTTTATCAATTTGAAATTCTCATTATCATCAGAAGTAAAAACTGAAATTTTCTTCGGAAAATAAATCCCAGATCCCTGCTTTTCTAAAGTTCCTACTCCAACATTATCAACTGTTGTTTTTTCTCCAAGGTCTATAACAATATCCATATTATCTCCAAGCCAACCCAACCATTGTCCGTCGCGGAAATTCTCTGAACCTCTAAGTACATTAACTAATGTTGGATCTCCTGCTCCCTGATAACTATCGTGGTAGTTAATATTATATATAATGTTTTTACCTACTGATTTATGGAATATAAATTTCTTTTCAAAAACTCTACCAATTGGTTTTTCATCTTCAAAACGAGCTGCTTTAATTGTAGATGTATTACTGACTTTAATCGGTTTTGTATAAGGAATGGCATCGCTTTCAAGGTTTCCATTCTCTGTAATATATCTTATATCTGAGTTTAAAAATTCATCTTGCAGCTCAACGTTAATTGATTTATCTAGACTATCAATACTTGCTGTAGATCTAATTGTGTAGGCACTTTCAGCATAATTAATATTCATAACTTCCAATCGGTTGAATAAATACTGAACACGCTCTGAAAAATCTTCCCAACTCTGATCTTTTTTAGGAGTCCACAATACTTCCGATAAAGCCGTTAAGCGTGGAAATATCATATACTCCGATTGGTCTGTTGTTGGAATATATTCTGAGAATAAGTTCGCTTGTCCTCCAAGAATATGTTGTTTTTGTGCTGAAGTCATTTCTTCTGTAACTGGAGAGAATTCATATACTTGACTTAAAGGTGTATAACCTCCCCATGCTAAAGGCTCTTCCCCTGGAGGGCCTTGATAATAATCAAAATAGCAATGAGAAACGGGAGTCATTACCACATCATGCCCCTGAGAAGAAGCTTTAACACCGCCTTTAGTTCCTCTCCAACTCATTACAGCTGCTCCCTCTGCTATTCCTCCTTGGAGGATTTCATCCCATCCTATCATTTTTCTTCCCTTACCGCTAACATATTTTTCAATACGCTTCATAAAGTAACTTTGTAACTCCTCTACATCTTTTAAACCTTCTTCCTCCATTCTCTTTTGACAATGTGGACACTTTTCCCAGTTTGTTTTTGTAGCTTCATCTCCTCCAACATGGATATATTGAGACGGAAACAATGTTATAACCTCATCTAAAACATTCTCAATAAATGTAAAAGTGGATTCTTTACCTGCGCAATAAATGTCTGTAATAGGCCATACTCCACCAGAAGGAACCATAATTTTTTGATCAAAACAAGCAAGCTCAGGATACGATGCAATAGCACTCATAACATGGGCTGGCATTTCTATTTCTGGAACAACTGTAATTCCTCTCTTTTCTGCATATGCTACGATTTCTTTAATATCTTCTTGTGTATAGAAACCACCATAAGTTGTCTCTTCACCTAACTCATTCTCCTTTCTAGTTTGCCAATGCAAATCCTCCTGATCTACTCTAAAAGCACCAACTTCTGTTAACTTAGGATATTCTTTTATCTCTATTCTCCAACCCTGATCATCTACTAAATGAAAATGTAACGTATTCATTTTTAAGAAAGCCAATCTATCAATTGTCTTCATTATATATTCCTTCTCAAAAAAGTGCCTCGCAACATCCAGCATAAGTCCTCTCCACTTATATTGAGGTTCATCATCTATAGTTACAGCAGGAATAATCCAATTAATATCTTGAACAAAACTAGTGCTCTCTATCTCATTTGGAAGTAATTGAAGAATTGATTGTATAGCATATATTGCACCGTTAAGACCATTTGACTCAACAACTATATTGTTTTCAGAAACCTTTAGCTTATAAGCCTCCTTATTCAAAGAATCATTTTCCTTAAAAACTATATAATTTGCACTTGGGGCCTCATTAACGATATCCAATTTTAAATTAGCAGCATTTTTAAATTTTTCTGATAAAATCTCTGATGCAATAATTTGAACATCATTATTCACAACTAGTTTGGTATTACTATTGAAGCTAAAAGCTCCATCTCCTAACACCATATTTTTAGGCTTAGGAATTATTTTGACGTCTTCTTTAATAAAGGAAGTTTTACTAGTTTTATTGCAACTAAAAAATAAAAAAAGCAGACTTGCTAAGTAAAAATATTTCATTGGTTATTGTTTGTTGATTTAAGTAAGCTATGTTTCTATATAACAGTATATACGGGGTACTAATTCGTTTTACTAAATTACTCCTGATATATGTTATTAAAATAATTATCAAAGCAATATAAGAAGAAAGTATTTGATAATAAAAAGATTTAGAAGCAATAACTCTTCTCTTTTCTTTTGTTATTATTCTTTATCAAGAGGTAGAAAAAACGGAAACAAAAAGAGGAGCTAAAATTAAGTTTTCAGCTCCTCTAAACGTTAAATTATTACAACCTAATTAGAAGCTTTTATAGCTTCAAGCTGCTCATCTGTTAAAGCATTTCCATCAAAAAAGGAAATTCCTTTTGCTCCATTATCTTTGGCTAGCTTAATTGCTTTAGTCACATCAGCAGCAGACATTGGTGGAACAAAAATCCCTGTATGTAATTCTGTATTCTTCCCTTGAAGATCCTTTACTCCTTCTCCTGTAGCAAAACCAATCCAATCTATTTCTTCGTTATAAAAATTGTTATAAATCATAGGTAAAACCATATCTATATTCCATTTATCCCAACGTTGACGAACCATATGATCTGCCATTTCTGGATAAGGAAAAACTGCAGCGGTTAATTTTTTATCATATTTATGAGCTATCTCATATGCATCATCTACTACCGCTTTTACTTTATTTAAGCGGAATTGCTTCCATTCCATATCAATCGCTGGATTTTCAAAGTCCCTTGGATTTTTATGATGTATTTTTTCAAATTCTGCTACGCAAACATCACAATAACAAAAATCAAATTCTGGTAACTCTTCTTCTTGTTTCAAGTCATACTTAGGTAAAAGTCCGATTGGTAAAAAGATATCCGAATATCTTATATAATCCAAATGTACACTTGCTACTCCCTCAACTTTCGCCAAACCTTCTACCAAATCTAAAACATGACCACGAGAAGCCTCTCTTGTTGGGCATAACCACTGATAATAACCAACGTATGGGCGTGTATCAAAACATGACTTCCCTTCACGACTCACCGCATACCAATCTGGATGTTGCAAAGCCACAGAATCTCCTGGTCTATTCATTGCCATTATCCACGCATGAACTTCTAAACCTTCTTTTTTTGCTATTGGTGTTAATCGCTCTAAAAGTTTAGGGTCGGTATTTGTATTTATTAAAACAGCATCAATTCCACCAGCTTTATATTTAGCAAATTCCCTTTGATACGAAGTATCAGCTCGTTGTTCACTTGCTGTTGTCCACGTCCAATATTTGAAGTCGCTTTGTTCTTTTACAACTGCTACTTCTTCTGGTTTAGCCTCATCATTAGTGGCTTTCTTCTCACTGCAGGATGCTAACACGAATAGCATTGCCAACATAGATAGTTTTAATAATCGCATAGTATATTAAGTTTAGTTTATTGCTCTTTTATTATAAAATCTCCATCCTCTTTTAATATTAATTGCTTTCCAGTAAAAGGACTCACTACAGAAAGATTCCAACCAAAATTATGGACCTCCAAAGTTGGTTTTATTTTTTCTCCATCAATTTTTATAGAATTTGAAATCAATTGATCAATCTCCTTTATCCAACTTCCATGCTCACGATGATATGATTTTTGCTTCCTATACAAGCTATAAAGCTCCCATTTAATCTTTTCATCAGCTGAAATTACAAACTCACTCTTTTTAGAGGTAGCCTTTCTTTCAGTTGAAAAATATACATATCCCCACCATTCTGGCTCGTGCATATTTATAACCCATTGTGGCGACCATACCCAATTATATTCAGGTAGAAAATTTCCACTTTCATCTTTTTTTCGCTGATATGTATCCCCTACCAATTCATAATCCCAATTAACCCTAGAAAAGTTAATTCGCCAATAGTCATCCGCCGGAACTTTATTATTACCAGCTTCTTTTAAAGCATTCCAAGGCATTGCAATCTCAACACTCCAACCTTTGTCTTCATCGGAAGCATCGTTTATAGTTCCATTTATCGCTACCGCTGTTTTAATCCCTTTTATATCCCAACTATCTACTACTTTCCCATGTTCTCTATATGGTTTTGTTAGATATAAATCCCATACAGTATTAAGCGCATTCATCTCAAACTCCATATAATCATGAGTATCCCCGTCAGGATCAATAAAGATTTCAAAATCATTATTATAAAAAATAATTGTATCCCGCTGCTTTAATGTCGCCCATACATGAGGCTCTTCCATTTCTGCATAAAAATATAAATAGTCATCATCCCACAGCATTTTTACTTGAGTCTTGTATTTTGGGGTTTTCTCTCCTTCAATATCTATAAAGTCTACTGTCCATTTTGTCTTTTTCCAAGATGACTCCTTCGCTTTACCATCAATTTTTATAGTTTCTGATATTTTTGGAGCTACATAAGCATTTGGGGGTATTATTTTATCTTGAGCTGTAAGATTAGCCGACATCAGAAAAACACTTATACCAAACAATAAACCTTGGATTCCTATCTTCATATTTTAAATTCTTTGAAACTAAAAAGGACACTTACGTGCCCTTTCTTATTATTCTAAATTTTCAACTTTAATATCACAATATAAAAACATTTAGACAAACAACATCAATTTGTTGCCATACGCCTATAATCAAACGATATTAAGCAGCTCCTAATTTGTCTTTGTAGTATCTTTTTTCTT
The DNA here is from genome assembly GCF_021764745.1 of Joostella atrarenae. Taxonomy (GTDB): domain Bacteria; phylum Bacteroidota; class Bacteroidia; order Flavobacteriales; family Flavobacteriaceae; genus Galbibacter; species Galbibacter atrarenae. The sequence continues at coordinate 52,909 of NZ_JAETXX010000007.1, forward strand.
CCCAAACAAACCATTAATAATACTATTCGCAGTATTTTTAATTTTATCTGTAGTGACAGAATCCTTAGTTGATGTTGTGTTTGTAGCTGTAGAATCTTTAGTTTTACTACCTCCTAAAAAGCTATTCAGAGCATCTTTTACCTTATCGCTCCCTTGATTAATAAGCTTATCTTTTTGCATAGTCACCAACTTCTTGGTAAGCTCAGTCGCTGTAGAGCTTAAGTTTGTCGAAATGGAAGGACTACTGTAAGTTCCGCCAATGGTAGCAGATACAGGCACTGTTATATTTTCAGCCTCAGGATCATTTAGCTTAGCTAATAAACTTGTAACATCTTTCCCTAAATATTTAGCAGGAACCTCAAAACTTGCATTATAATCAATCGATTTATCAAAACCATGACTTCCAGCCACCTGAATATCTATGTCTTTATATTTTAAGTTGAATGGTTTTACATTTACTCGACCATCTTCAAATGTCAAACTTGTTTTAATATCTTTTGTTTCCCCTTCTTCAAGTTTCAAGAAATTTAATTGACTACTAAGAGCGCTTAAAACTTTTCCTTTTTCAGGATCAAAACCGTTTATAATAGCTTCCGCCAAGGCATTACCAGAAAGAGAATTTAAATTCGGAGTAAAATCATTATTAAGATTTCCTTTTAAAGACAAATTAGAATTAAGATTTCCTTGCAAAGCATTTGCAATTGGAGTTATTGCTTGCAACATATCTAATCCCTGAAAAGACTCTGTGATATCAAAACTCTTAATTCCTAAGTCCATGTCAAAAGTTGGTGTTGCATTTTTAGTAGACACCGATCCATTTAAAGCTATCTTTCCGCCAAAAATTGAAGAATTAAGATCTTTTAATGTTACCGTTTCATCCCTAACTATTAATGTTCCTGAAACATCTTTAAGCGTCAAATTATCATAAATTACAGTATTCGCTTTAGCAGCAATTGTAGCATCTAAAAATGATGGTATTTTTATCTGTTCCTCTCCTGTTGCTACTGTATTTTCAGGCTTTGTTGTTTCCGATTTTTCTTCTGACGTAGCTTCACCCTGAGACTTTCCTGAAGACGTATCCTCTGTTTCTTCTACCATAAAATCATTTACAGCAAATGTGTTTGAGTTTAATGTGAAATTACCTTTTAACGTCTCCTTATTAAACATATATCCCAATAAGTTTTCTATGGAACCCTTTGCTGAAAGATCTGTTTTTCCTGTTTTAGCTTCAAATGCGTTTAAAGAGACATTTGATGTGTTGAAAGTAATTGCTGCATTTGAAATTTGTAATGGATTTTTCATTTCCTCTGAAACAAATTCAAAATCTTTCAATCCTAAAGAACCACTATTTTTGGTATTCTCATATCTTTCATTTTCGATAGATTGCATGTCAAAAGCTGTTGAAAGGTCTGCATCTAAAATTCCTTTTAAATCTAAATCAGAAGGAAAAGGATATGCACTAGAAAGATTAGAAAGATTAATTCTCCCCTTAAGATTAGCATTTACTTGAGGATTTGCTGTAAGGTTTTTTATGTGCGCCTGTGCACTAAATACATCTTGTGCTATCTTAAAACTTAATTTATTTATATCTACCAAAGTATTCTCCACCAATCCCGTCTTATTAGTAATCTTTGTATCGATACTAATATTATTTACTGATTGCGGTAAGTCTGGATATTTAAAAGAAGCATTATTTGAAGATATTGCTATATCGAAAGTTGGAATATGAGTTTCATCTACAACTCCAGCCAACATACCTTCTACAACAAAATCTCCAGTAGTTTCTACGTCTTCAATATCTTTAGAGTACTCACTTGGAATTAAAGCTAAGAAGTTTTTAAAATCTGATGATGGTGTTTTAAAAGTAATATCCATTTCTTGATTATCATCATTTAATTTTACAAAACCATCAAACACCAATTCTAACTGATTGATAATTGCTTTATTTTCTAAAAAAGTATATTTATTCTCTTCTAAATCCACTCCTAACTTGGCATCCCATTTTATAGAGTTTCTACTGAAGTAATTAACGCTATCCATTTCAAAAGATATAAGCGCACTTGTTTCTGTATCTAATTCTGATTTTACTGCTGAAAGGTCTCCTTTCCCTGAGTGATTTAATTCTTCTAACTCAAAATACATTTTCCCTTTCTCATCATAATATTTTACTCTAGAATTAGTTATTTCATAACTCTGAATAGACAAAGAAACATTACTGCTTGAAGGTGAAGATGCTGTTTCTGTAGATGCTTCAGGAGCAGCAGGAGCGCTATTTGATGTTTCGTCCTTCTTCGCAATATCATAATTCACATTTCCATCCTTATCAATAAAAACATTTACCACGGCTCCGTCAATACTGAATGAGTTTACCGAATATGGTTCTCCTTCTTTATTAAATATTTGCATAAAAGGAACACTTATATTAGCCTTTTTAGCAAATACCAAGGTATCTCCAGCAAAAGGAGCCTTATTTATAATACTCATGTCTTCCACTGTTACGGATGCATCTGGGAAGTTTTTTATAAGACTTATGTCTGCATCTGCAAAATTAAATTCTGCATTGATATTTTTATTGACTGTATTTTTTACAATTTTTAGTATTTTTCCTTCAAATAGAAAAGGAGCGGCAATAAGAAACACAACCAACAACCCTACTATTATACCTACTATCTTGAGAACTTTCTTCATTTTTATCTTATTTTCTACTAGCTAATTTTATTATTCAATATAATAACAAAAATGTAGTAAACTTTACACACTTTCGCTTATTTTAATAAAAATTTAATGTTTGTATATGTATATACGAATAATCTACACTGAAAAGATTATCATAAAAGAGATTATAAAACAGGTTTAAATTCCCATATCTATTTCTTCTCCCACCTTTAATTTAAATCGTTTTCTAAAAAAGAATACAAATAAATAGAGTAATGGTGTGTCTAGAACCGCAACAAACACTTTAAAAAGGAAACCGCTTATTACCAATCCATAAAACAAATCCCATGGTAAAACTTTAAAAACACACAATAAAAAAACTACTGTAAAAGTGTCTATAAACTGAGACGTAAAAGTTGAAAAATTGTTTCGTAACCAAAGGTACTTTCCATTAGTTAGCTTTTTCCAAAAGTGGTAAATAGTAATATCGATATACTGTGCAAAAAGATATGCTATCATCGAGGCAAAAACAGCCACTGGCGACAATGCAAAAACATGTGTAAAGGTATCATCTTGTATTGGAGAAGTTGGCAATGCAGGAACACGTTCGGCAATTAAAATAATAGCCATCGAAAAGAATGAGGCAAATATCCCAGCAGTAACCACTTGATTTGCCTTTTTCTGACCATATATTTCTGAAATCAGATCGGTTATTAAAAATGTAATAGGATACGGTAAAATTCCAACCGAAATCTCGAATAATGAAGCTCCAAAAACTTTAGTTTCTCCAAAAGGATACCAATAAAAGAATTTCTGAAAAATAAGATTCGACACTACCAGCGAAGTAATAAACAACGCTCCTAAATACAGATATATTTTAAATGCTAACTTCCTATCTTTATCAGTCATTCACTATTTTATATTCATTTCAAAAGGCATTCTAGCTTGAACTCCTTTCTGATTTGTTAAGGATTTCATTTGTTGCATGATATTATAAATCTCCTCCCCTAGTTCTTCTTTTAAAAGCTCTTCTTTGCTTTTCACAAAACCAAGACCAGAGAACCCTTGCAATAATTCTTCAATACTTGTTTCATAAACAGGAAGGTTTTTAATCGTGTAATCTTCAACTCCGCTAGAAGATGCTGCATAAGCTATTGCTTCTTCTAAACCTCCAATCTCATCTACCAAACCACGCTCTTTGGCTTGAGTACCAGTCCAAACTCTACCCTGAGCAACGCTATCTACATCCGCAATACTCATATCTCTTCCATCTGCAACACGTTGTAAGAAAGTTTTATAAAAATCTTCAATCCCTTCTTTAGCATACTTTTTAAAGCTCTCATTATCAGATTCAAAAACACTATAAGTAGTAGAATTCTTATTGGTATTTACCTGCTCTGCATTAATTCCCCATTTATCTGCTAACTCACTAACATTTGGGATTGTAGCAAAAACACCTATAGATCCTGTAATCGTAGAAGGTTCTGCAAAAATCTTATCTCCAGCAACTGCCATATAATACCCTCCAGAAGCAGCTAAATTCCCCATAGATACAATTACAGGCTTCACTTTTTTAGTGATTTCCATTTCTCTCCAGATAATATCTGAAGTTAAAGCCATCCCTCCAGGAGAATTAATACGCATAACGATAGCCTTTACATTATCATCTTCTCTTGCATCTTTTAGAGATTTAAACATCGTTTCTTGACCGATATAATTATCGTTTCCTTTACCATAACCGATCTCCCCTTGCGCATAGATAACTGCAATCTTATTTTTACCAACTGTTTTTACTTTTTTTGAAGCATATTCAGCATAATCAAGAATATTAATTGTGTTGATCTTATCATCTTCTGTTAAGTCCATTTTACTTCTTAGCAAACCATTATATTCATCAATATAACTTAACCCATCTACGAATTTATTTTCCAGGGCTAATTTTGGTGTACGGGTAGCCAATTCATCTGCGAAGGTATTTAACTGAAGCGTGTCTATATTTCTACTTTCAGAAATATCTTGTAAATAAGTACTCCAAACAGACTCCAAAAGTTCTGTGATTTGCTCTCTATTGGCTTCACTCATCTTGTTATTAAGATAAGGCTCTACAGCGCTCTTATACTTACCATGACGAATAACTTCCATTTTTATTCCTGAATTCTCTTGAAGATCTTTTAAGTATAATACTTCTGAAGAAAGTCCTCTAAAATCTAAATTCCCAGTAGGATTCAAAAAAACAGAGTCTGCTACAGAAGCCAAATAGTAATCTTTTTGAAGGTAAATATCACCATAAGCATATACAAACTTCCCAGATTCTTTAAACTTCTCAATCGCTTCTCTTATGGTTCTTGTGTTTGCAGAACCTGTAGTGATAAAAGAATTGTGAATACTAATTCCTTTAATCTTATCATCTGTAGCTGCTTTATTTATGGCAAGCAGCACATTATTGAGTCCGTTATATTCTTCAAATTTATACTCGATATCTGTAAATTCATATTTCCCTCCATAATCTTTTAGAGGCTCCTTGAAATTAATTTCTAAAACAGAGTTGTTTTTTACTGTTACTTGTTCTTCACTCCCTCCAGCAACTGCAGCGATAACAATAAAAAACATAAAAATTATTCCGATAGCAATAAGCGTCCCTAAAATGGCCGCCATTAAATTTCTCAAAAATTTCATATAAATAAACTTAGGTATAAGTCTTCCAAAGATACTTGCAACTCAACAAAAAACAAATTAATAAGGCGAAAATGAATGTTTTTTAAAAACAAGCTACAACTATATATCTAATCAAATTAAAAATCCATTCTTAAAAGGAGTCTACATTCTAACACAAGAGATTAAATCTAAAACCTCCGACATAAGAAAATACGCTCTTATAATTATAAAACGATTAAATAGAATTCAACATTTTTTTAGCACCATCATAGCATTTCTTTTTGTTATTTTGCGGTTTCTTATGATTCACTACAAACGCACATACCTCTCCATTGGAAGTAACTTAGGAGATAAATATAAAAATCTCAATAAAACCGTCGAACTCATTAAAGAGAGTATTGGCAATTTAATCTCTTGCTCTCCAATCTACCAAACACCGGCTTGGGGTTTTGAGAGTGATGATTTTTATAATATTTGTATTGGAATAGATACGGAGTTACAACCTCTAGAATTACTCGATTGTATCTTACAAATTGAAGAAAAAATGGGAAGGGTTCGTTCTCAAACTGAAGGTTATGCCGCTCGGACCATAGACATCGACATTATATTTTATGAGGATGCTATGATAAGTGAGCCAGAACTTATAATTCCGCATCCTAACTTACATCTTCGGAAATTTGTACTCCAACCGCTTGCTGATATCGCTCCTGGTAAAATACATCCAAAATTGAACAAAAGTATTACAGAGTTACTAGAGGCATGCGAAGATAATAGTGAGTTAGAAAAAATCAGCTTAGAGATTTCTTTAGAAAAAAAAGACTTCACGAAATTTAATTTTATTGCTATTGAAGGAAATATTGGCGCAGGAAAGACAACCCTAGCTAATAAAATAGCAGAAGATTTTAATGGCAAGTTAATCTTGGAAAGGTTTGCCGACAATCCTTTTCTTCCTAAATTTTATGAGGATAAAAATAGATATGCATTTCCTTTAGAAATGTCATTTTTAGCTGATCGTTATCAACAATTTACAGACGACACTTCACGCCCTGATTTGTTCAAGAACTTTATGGTAAGCGATTATGATATTTTTAAATCGCTAATTTTTGCTAAAGTCACATTACAGGAAGATGAATTTAAACTTTACAGAAAAATTTTCAATTCCATGTATAAAGAGGTTGTAAAGCCTGATATATACATCTATCTACATCAGAATACAAAAAGACTGCTGCAGAACATTAAAAAACGTGGTCGAAGTTACGAACAGAGTATTCCTACTGAATACTTGGAAGAAATTAATAATGGATATTTGGATTTCATAAAAACACATCCAGAAATAAACCCTTTGATTATTGATATTTCCGAATTAGATTTCCTACAAAACAAAAATGATTACCAGTTTATCATCGATAAAATACACGATTTTTAAGACGAGAAGCTTTGTTCCTTAAAAAAATGTTAAGCTTATTTTTGTTTTTCTCGTTAAAGTTTACTTAATTCGTAGAGAATTTAAAAAAAGAAACTAGCTAACTTTACTTAAATATATTTACCAGGGATTCGTTACTTCGAATCCCTTTTTTTATAGTTTTAATTTAGCGAACAGATCCCAAACCACAACTCCAGCACTTACTGAAATATTTAAAGAATGTTTTGTTCCAAATTGAGGGATTTCTACCACATTCGAAACCATAGAAACTACTTTTTGATGAACACCTTTAACTTCATTTCCAAAGATAACAGCATATCGTTTCTCTTTTTCAATATTAAAATCGTTTAACATAGTAGCATTCTCAGCTTGTTCAATTGCTACAGTCACAACACCCTCCTCATGCAAAGTAGCAATTAGCTCTTCTGTATTTTCTACATACTCCCAAGCAACACTATCTGTAGCCCCTAAAGCTGTTTTATTAATGTCTTTATGTGGTGGCTTTGCAGTAATTCCACACAAATATATTTTTTCAATTAAAAAAGCATCTGCTGTTCTAAAAACAGATCCGATATTATTTAAACTACGGATATTATCTAAAATAATTATAAGGGGTGTTTTTGTAGCTTCTTTAAATTCTTCTACATTTAAACGCTCCAATTCATTATTCTTTAACTTTCTCATCTGAATACTTTTTTGCAAAAGTAGGGAATCTTATTAGACAAAAAAACGAAACCTCCTAGCCCCGATAGAGCTGACACCGCGTATAGGCGAAAGCGGGCAACAGCTTTTACTAAAAACAACTAATAAAGCGCTCCATAATATTATCTATCAACAAAAGTTGTTTATAATAGATACCTTTAAAAATGGTTTAAAAAAATAAAAAATAATACTTTCGCTATGAAACCTAATTTATAAGATTTGGCAGCAACAAAGAAAAAAAAGACTACCCCTTTAATGACGCAGTATAATACCATTAAAGGCAAATACCCTGATGCACTTTTGCTATTTAGGGTGGGAGATTTTTATGAAACTTTTGGAGAAGATGCTGTGGAAACTGCTAAAATATTAGGCATTGTTTTAACTCACCGAAATAATGGTGGCGATAGAACAGAATTAGCTGGATTTCCACATCATTCGCTAAACACTTACCTTCCAAAATTGGTGAAATCGGGTTTACGGGTTGCTATATGCGATCAATTGGAAGATCCAAAACAGACAAAAAGCATCGTAAAAAGAGGAGTTACAGAGTTAATTACTCCTGGTGTTGCATTAAATGATGATATTCTTACTGCAAAATCTAATAATTTCTTAGGAGCAATCCATTTTGGAAAGAAAACACTGGGTATCTCTTTTCTTGATGTTTCGACAGGCGAATTTTTAACCGCTGAAGGTAATGAAGAGTATATTGCTAAACTTCTTCAAAACTTTTCTCCTAGTGAAATATTAATTTCTAAAAAACACAAAGCAGATTTCTTAACTAGTTTCGGAAAAGGATTCCATACTTTTTTTATGGAAGATTGGATCTTTCAAGAAGATTACACACAAGAAACGCTTAATAATCACTTCCAAACAAAATCTTTAAAAGGTTTTGGAGTTGCTCATTTACAACATGGAATTGTAGCAGCTGGAGCTGCTTTACACTATCTTTCGGAAACCCAACACAAGAAATTACAACACATAACTTCTATAGCGCGAATTGCTGAAGAAGAGTATGTGTGGATGGATCGCTTTACCATTCGCAATTTAGAATTATACCAAGCTCCATCAGCAAATGCAGTAACCCTTCTTGATATTATCGATAAAACGATTTCTCCAATGGGTGGACGTTTGCTAAAGAGATGGCTTGCCTTGCCGCTTAAAAATATCGATAAGATCAACCAACGTCATGAGATTGTACAGTTTCTTTCTGATAATGACAATACAACGGCTAGTTTTAGAGATCAGATAAAACAAATTAGCGACCTAGAGCGACTTATTTCTAAGGTTGCTACAGGAAAGATTAATCCGAGAGAAGTCGTTTTACTTAAAAATTCTTTGGAGGCAATTATTCCTATCAAAGAAATAGCTACAAAAAGTGATAATGACGCCTTAAAAAGCATTGGAGATCGTTTAAACTTATGTGATGTTCTTAGGGATAAAATAACGCAAACAATTCATGAAGAAGCTCCTGTAAACATAAATAAAGGGCAAACTATAGCCACTGGATTCTCTTCGGAATTAGATGAGCTTCGGAATCTTGCATTTTCTGGTAAAGACTATCTAAATAACATGCTAGAGCGAGAAATGAAAGCCACAGGAATCTCGTCATTGAAAATTGCTAGTAATAACGTATTTGGATATTATATAGAAGTTAGAAACACGCATAAAGATAAGGTGCCAGAAAATTGGATTCGTAAGCAAACTTTGGTTAATGCGGAGCGTTATATTACTGAAGAATTAAAAGAATACGAATCTAAAATATTAGGAGCAGAAGAGAAAATTGCAATTTTAGAGCAACAGCTTTTCTCACAATTAATATCTTGGATGCATTCTTATATCCAATCTGTACAAACTAATGCGGCTCTAATTGCACAATTAGACTGCCTCTGTAGTTTTGTTCAATTAGCAAAAGACAATAATTACAACAGACCAGAAATAAACGATTCTTACGATCTTGAAATAGAAAATGGAAGACACCCCGTTATAGAAAAACAACTTCCTTTAGGAGAAGCTTATATTGCCAACAATGTGGTTCTTAATAGAGATGAGCAGCAAATTATAATGATTACAGGACCAAATATGAGTGGTAAGTCGGCTATTTTGAGACAAACAGCTCTTATAGTTTTACTAGCACAAATGGGAAGTTTTGTTCCAGCAGAAAAAGCTCGTATTGGTATTGTCGATAAAATTTTTACGCGTGTAGGTGCTAGTGATAATATCTCTTTGGGTGAATCTACATTTATGGTTGAAATGAATGAAACCGCTTCTATTCTTAATAATGTTTCTGAAAGGAGTTTAATTTTACTTGATGAAATTGGTAGAGGTACAAGTACATATGATGGTATTTCTATTGCGTGGGCTATTGCAGAGTATATCCACGAACATCCAGGGAAAGCAAAGACACTGTTTGCCACTCATTACCATGAGCTAAATGAAATGACAGAAACTTTCTCTAGAATAAAAAACTTTAATGTTTCTGTAAAAGAATTAAAAGACAATGTCCTTTTCTTAAGAAAACTTGTTTCTGGAGGAAGTGAACATAGCTTTGGAATACACGTAGCAAAAATGGCTGGAATGCCACAACAAGTAATCCATAGAGCAAACAAAATATTAAAGAAGCTAGAGAAATCTCACAGCAGTGAAGAACTTACAGACAACCTAAAAGCATCTCAAAATGAAATGCAGCTAAGCATTTTTAATTTAGATGACCCACTTTTAGAAAATATAAAAGAAGAGATTCTACATACTGATATAGATACATTGACTCCTGTAGAGGCTTTAATGAAATTAAATGAGATAAAAAGAATGCTTGTTAAGAAGTAGATAATCTGACAGTTATAAATAATTTTAAAATTTATTTAATTCTTTTTCAAAAAAAGCTTTGGTTTTTGAAGAATTGTTTTAAATTTGCATCCGCAATCAGAGATATACTGAGCGCCACAAAGACCAAGTGTTCTTTTATTTATTTAAAACCAATGCGAAAATAGCTCAGTTGGTAGAGCGCAACCTTGCCAAGGTTGAGGTCGCGGGTTCGAATCCCGTTTTTCGCTCAATAAAATGAGCGAACAACAAAAGAAGTTATCAGAACAAATTCTGATTTTCAGAATCGTTTTCGTTCTTTAAAAATATTTCGCTCGAGTGGTGGAATTGGTAGACACGCTGGACTTAAAATCCAGTGGGCAGTAATGTCCGTGCGGGTTCAAGTCCCGCCTCGAGTACTTAAACCCTAGTAAATCTTACGATTTTCTAGGGTTTTTTGCTTTTATAAACATTGGTTTACTGCCCCACCGCAAACCAAAAAGCAACATCAAGAATCTCAGGCGTAAGCCATAAGACAGATATCATAAGCTATTTTAGAAACTACACCTAAAAATAGCTCTCACAGGCAAGGAACTCGCAATAAGTTATAGCCATTAACTCGCATTACCATATTCCTTCTGTACGCTATCCTGTAGATTAACATACAGCAAAGGACTTTTAAACTCTGATCGTTGTAATATTTCAGATTGCTTTTCAACACTCAATCGTGTTTGACTCAATGCCTCCATATCAAAATGCAAAGCATACTTTCTGCGTGCATCATAAATAAGCCATTTTTTATTCGGATATCTACGCTTAAAATAATTCCCTATAAGCGGAATCATATTAAAATTAGAATTTAAAACCGCGACATCCATATCATCATCAGTTGTCTTAAACTCCAAATAAGTTTGAATATGATGCATTTCCCTAGTAACCATACGAGCCACCTGAGACACACGAAGCGCACTTACATTTGAAAGATCTGTATAATTAAAAGACTCCGTAGCATACACATGCATGATATATTGCAACAACACATCTTCCGTACCTTTAATTTCGCTCAGAAAAGCCTTATACATCTCCTTAGCTCCATGTTTTGTAATCTTCACCTCCAAAGAACTCCAAACACGCCTAGCATGCTCCTCATTAGCCTCTATTCGCTTTCCTTCTGCAAACATATCTGGAACATAATGTTTAGGCTTCACTATAGAAACATTTTTAAGTCCTTTATCAAAAACATGGTATACTGCAGATAGAAATCCTGAAAAACTCTCATCGTAAATTAAAATAGTGTTCATAGTAGTCTTGTTTTTATTGAAAAGCCTTTCAACCATTATTTTCTTAATTTTAGGAAATATTCCAATATTTAATAGTCCTAGCTTCATATTTTGATTAAATTAGCAACTGTTATCATTAATAACAATCCAAATATATGGAAAATTTCCAATAAAAAGGAATTATTCCAAAATATTTTATATATTTACATTGCTAAAAAGCACAATATGAAGTCGGAACTCCCTATAGAAGTAATTAGATTTAAAGAGGTAAGAGAAAAGCTAAACCATACACAACAAAGCTTTGCAGAGGTTTTGAATGTAAAAAAATCTACTGCAGATATAGAGCGAGGAAAATCTAAAATTACAGGGAGCGTCGTTGTTGCTCTTATGGAAAATTTCCAAATCAATCCACTTTGGCTCTATGGAAAAAGTAATCAGAGAACTTTAGACACCTCCATCAACACTTCTCCTAAAGTCATTACTATTACACCAGAAAACAACGAAGGCATTGTATTAGTCAATGTAAAAGCGGCAGCTGGGTACCCTAACAACATTCAAGATCTAGATTGGTACGAAGAGCTTCCTGCGTTCACCATTCCACTTCCAGAATACAGAAATACGACCTATCGTGGCTTTCAAGTAGAGGGAGACAGTATGCTACCAAGCCTACACCCAAAAGAGTGGGTTTTAGGAAAGGCCGTGGAAAGTATTTCTATGCTTAAAAATCACTCTATTTGCGTAGTCGTTATGCAAGATAGCGTACTTGTAAAAAAGGTGCAAAAGCATGAAAATAACAACGAATCCCTATCGCTTATATCCTTAAATCCGGATTACCCACCCATTACTATTAACACCTTTCAGATACAAGAATTATGGGAGGTAAGTAGCAAAATCAGCTCTGAAATTAACGATAATTCTGGTTCACTTGCATTAACGCAAATTCAACAATCTTTAATAGACTTAAAGAATGAAATTAACTCATTAAAGAAATAGCAAACTGCATGGACTAATAGCAACAACTATAGTATTTCTGCTAATAATATTTCATAGAAGCAAGCAAGCTTATTACTTCAATAAATCGCTGTTGCCCTCTATCGCCCATACACGGTATTTGGCTCTATCGGGGCTAGTTATATTCTTTCTGGGTTATAAGCTATCAGCAGTAAAAAAATAAATTATTGTTCTATACTTTCAGCAGAAAAAGAAGTAAGCTCATTGTTCTCAAAAGTAACATTCAACTCAATAGGATTACAGCATACCTCACAGTCTTCTACATAAGTCTGACTCACAGAAGGGTCTAATAGCATCGATATTTCTTCCCAGCAATATGGGCATTGAAAATAGTGTTCAAACATATTATTTAGTTCGAAAATCAACCGAAAACTTACAGTTTAAAACTCAAAATTTAAAATCTGACCACTTACCTGCAACACTTCAAGTTCTGCAAGCTTAGCAGTATATTTCGCTCTATTTTTTGCTAAAACAGCATTCAATAAATTTATCTGTGCTTGTCGAAATTCTAAAGATGTGGCCGTTCCGAATTTATAACGTTCTTCAGTTCGATTAAAATTATTTAAACTCGTTGCTACATTCTTTTTCTGAGTTTCCAGAATAAATAATGAATTCTGATACGTTTCCCAAGCATTTCTAATATCTCTCTCTACCGTTAAGTCAACTTGCTTACGCTGTAACTCCTGATTCTCATATTGGATTTTAGCGTTTCTAAGTTGCGTAATACTTTGTCCGCCATCAAACAAGTCCCAAATTAAATTCACACCTCCAGAAAGTCCCGTAGTTGTACTCGTAATAGTAAAAGCCAACGGATTATCATTAGAGCTTTCGTTCCAACCATAAGAACCTGTTAAACCAATTGTAGGCAAGAAATTACCCTTGGCCATCTTTACAGAATAATCATTTATTAGCAGTCCTTTCTCGGTTTGTAGCAAAACCACATTGTTCTGTTTCGCTTGGTTAAGAATATCTTCCATTACTAAGTTCGGGATAAACTCTACCAAAGTATCAACAACAAAATGATTTGAAAGATCTCTATTCATTATCAAATTAAGATCGCGCTTTGTGTTTTTTAATACCTGCTCTTGTTGCAATAAATTTATACTATCGGTATTTACATCCACTTCAGCATTTAAAACATCTAAACCAGTATTCTGACCATATTCAAATTGATATTTAGCACGCTGTAATCGATCTTTAGAAATAGCCAATGCCTGTTTTAAATTAGAAGTATTCTCTGTTAAACGAGCAACTTCATAATACACACTAAAAAGCTGAAGAATAGTTGTCTCTATAGTCTCTCTTGCCTGAAGTTCTGTTAAACCAGATTGCTCTTTTAAAGCTTTATAATTATACAACCTTCCAAGGCCATCAAACAAAGTATAATTAACATTAATAGAAGCGTTATACCTTCTTGTCTCCACATCTTCTGCCGAACGAACTTCTCCATTCGCAAGCTCTCCTTCGGTATCTTCTTTATTAATGCTTGCGCCACCATTTCCTGTAAGAGTAGGTAAATAACCAGAGTTTAAAATTCCAGCGTTATTAGCGGCAATCTCACTCTCATTATTCGCCATTTTTATCCCTAAATTATTATTCAGCGTATAAGAAATAGCATCCTCTTTAGTAAGCATATCTTGTGCAAACAAATTATTTCCAAGAAGAAAAAATCCTATAATTATTATAAGTTTCATACTATTCATGATCTTCTGCATTTTGTTCTTTTACTGCTCTTTCTACTTCTCTAGGTTTTACTTTTTTTCCACTCTTTAACCAAACAGTAGCCACTTTTGTCCTATTACTCATCGATAATAAAATAGGAAGCATTAACAACGTTAAAAGTGTTGCAATAGCAATTCCAAAAGATATCGCTATTGCCATTGGCTTTAAAAACTGAGCTTGTCTACTTTTTTCAAATAATAAAGGAGCTAAACCAGCAATTGTAGTGATGGACGTTAAGAAAATAGCTCGAAATCTAGATTTACCCGCCATTAATACAGACTGAGAGTAACTTTTACCTTCTTTAAGAAAACTATTAAACTTCCCTATTAACACCAATCCATCGTTTACCATAATCCCTATCAAGGCAATAATTCCTAACATAGAAAGTACATTTATAGGGAAACCAAGTAAGTAATGTCCCCAAGCAACTCCTATTAAACTAAAAGGAATCATAAGTAATAATAATAACGGCTGACTGTAACTTCTGAAGGTAAATGCTATAACGGCATATATTAGGAAGATAATTACAGGAAATACTTTCCAAGCGGAATTCGATAACTTCTCCGCCTCTCTATTTTGCCCTTCGTAAGAAGCAGTAACCGTAGAATAATGAGATTGTAATTCAGGCATAATATTGTCCTGAATGTCTGCTAAAATATCAGTAGCACTTTCATCTGGATCGCTTAAATCTGCTTCCACCCGAATTTCTCTAATCCCATTTAAATGCGCAATAGATTCATCTCCCCTTGCGATGTTATAATTTGCAATCTCTCTAAACGGAACTCGCTCACCGGAAGGAGTAATAATTCTCATTTCATCCAAATCATTGATAGAAGCTCTATTTGTTCTATCATAACGAACCCAAACTCGAATTTCATCTTGGCCACGCTGAAAACGTTGTGCTTGAAACCCAAAGAAACCACTTCTTACCTGCGTCATTACAGTACGAAGATCTAAGCCCAAAGCATAGGCACTTTCTTTCAGTTTAATTCTAATTTCTTTAATTCCTTCAGGATCTGTATCAATAACATCTTTTAGCAAAGGATGGGCTTTTAGACGTTCTTTTAAAAATGTCTTAGCTTCTTTTAATTCCTCTCTATTATTACCTAAGAGCGAAACAGAAACTGGTTTACCTCCAAAGTTACCTCCAGAACCAAAAGTTAAACGCTCCACTCCATACACTTCTCCAACGGTATCTCGTAAACTATTAGTGATTAGAAAAGACTCAAAATCACGCTCTTCTCCAGCCAATAAATTAATACTAAGAGAAGCTTTATTGGTTCCAGGGCCTACTCTTTTAATTACATTCTGAACTACTTGCTTATCTCCTTCTTGAATTTCTGAGTATTTCTCATTTACTTTCCATACATTTTCTTCTACTAAACTTATAATAGAATCTGTAACACGTGCATTTGTTCCTTCTGGCATTAATAAATCTACAGAAACACGATCACTGGCTATACTAGGAAATAAAGTTGTACCTATAATACCTCCTCCAATAGCTCCTATTGTTACTATAAAAAACATAGCAAAAATTCCGAAAGCTAATATTTGATATCTCAAACAAAACTTTAGTGCTGGTCCATATACATTATCACGCAAATAGTCCATCATCCTATCTCCATACTTATTAATCTCTTTCATTTTTGAGAAAAATTGTTTTATGGCAGATTTATCTTTTCTAGCCTCTTCCGCTTTATCTACTTTTATCAACGCCTTTGAATGCGCAATATGAGCAGGTAAAATAATAAGAGCTTCAAAAAGAGAAACTATCAATGTTATAATAACCACTGTAGATACTTCTCCAAAAAATTCTCCAATACGGCTATCTAAGAACAAAAATGTAGAGAATGCTAAAACGGTAGTTAAAATAGCAGATATAATAGGCGGTAACACTTCCATCGTTCCATCAACAGCTGCCTTTATTGGCGAAGCTCCTCTCTCGTAATGTTGATAGATATTTTCTGCTATTACAATCCCATCATCCACAAGAATTCCGATTACAATAATCATCCCAAAAAGAGATAATACATTTATAGTAACATCGAACATTCCCCCAAAAATAAATAATCCAAGGAATGAAATCGGAAGACCGAAAGCTACCCAAAATGCCAATCTAGAGTTTAAGAAAATAGACAAGAAAACAAGAACCAATAATATTCCTTGCCATGCATTTGTAGCCAACAACTCTGTACGTTGTTTTAACCTTATTGAAGAATCGGAAACTACATCTAATTTTACATTATTGTATTTATCATTAAATTCTTCAATATAAGCATTCACCTTATCTGCCGCAGAAATCAAATCCTCACTATTGGTATTACTAATCGTAATATTTACTGCTAGGTTCCCATTAAAATAGGAAGCATTTGGCGTTTCTTCAAAACGGTCTCTTATTTCTGCTACATCTCTTAACCTTACCGTTGTTCCCCCAGGTAAAGCCTTTACCACAATATTATTAAGTTCATCTCCATAATAAGAACGGTTATTTGCTCTTATTAAATACTCCTCATTATCTGTCTTTATATTCCCTCCTGTTACTAATAAATTAGTTTGTGAAATTGCAGAAGCCACTTCAGAAAAAGTAAGGTTATAAGCTAAAAGATCTAACTCTCTAACTGCTATTTCTATTTCTTCTTCTGGAAATCCATTTATTTCAATTTGAGAAACTCCATCAAAGCGACGCATATCATTCTCTACATCGCGAGAAATTTTCTTTAATGTAGGTAAAGAGACATTATCTCCACTAACAGTAAAACTTATTGTTTCTCTAACGCTTCTCTGCTTACCTACAATTAAGGGCTCCATTCCAGCAGGGAATGTAGGAACTTGATCTACTGCATTCTTAACTTCTAGCAGCATAAAATCAATATCGTAGCCTTTAAGAATTTCAACTGTTATAGATCCTCCATTTTCTCGAGAAGTAGAGGTCACTCTATCTATTCCTTCAATCCCTTTTAGATTGTCTTCAATTTTTATTACAATTCCTTCTTCTATTTCCTGTGGTGCTGCTCCTGGATATGCAACACTAATATTTATGATTTTAGAATCTATGAGAGGAAAAAAGGAAGACTTTAAGGTAAGTGCTCCGAATATTCCGAAAATTACAAATGCTAGAATAAAAACATTTACTGCAACATCGTATTTTATAAAATAGGCTAGTAATTTTCTCATTCTGCTGCTTCTTGTTTTGTGGTACCATTAATATTAGATGCATCAGAAATTTTAACTACCATCCCTGGGTATGCACCCGGAATAGATCTAGTAATTATTTTTT
Source organism: Joostella atrarenae (assembly GCF_021764745.1). Classification (GTDB taxonomy): domain Bacteria; phylum Bacteroidota; class Bacteroidia; order Flavobacteriales; family Flavobacteriaceae; genus Galbibacter; species Galbibacter atrarenae. The sequence continues at coordinate 70,433 of NZ_JAETXX010000007.1, forward strand.
CTCCATCAGGCACATCTTTCAAAACAACTTCTCTATCAGAATAAAAAATTGGATTTACCTTCAAAAGACTTAAAACTGTATCTTTAACCGCATAGATATGTGATTCATCTACCATAAGAGATCTATCTATTTTTATAGCACTTGGCTCATCCATTGCTACTAAACTAGCCTCCATATACATTCCTTCTTTTAATGTAGCTCCTTCTGCCTCTATAAATACTTTAACTGTTTGCGTAGCCTGATCAATTTTTCCATTAATTCTACTAACCTTTCCTTTCCAAGACTCTGTATGCTCTAAATTGGAAAGCGTCACCTCTTCTCCTACTCTTAAAAACTGACTATAAGATTTATTAACTGCAACTTCCATTTCATAAACATTAGGATCAATAAATTCACCTAATTTCTGCCCGTTTCTAATCAAAGTTCCTTCGTTTACTAAAGCTTCTGTAAGAACCCCTGTAAATGGCGCTACAATTGTATACTTCTGTAGGCGTTGTTCTAAATTCCTAATATTATAATATGATGAATTAATTCCTCTTCCGATAATAAAATTAGTCTCCTGAACAGACGACGACTCTGGAAGTGTCGGAATAGGTTTGTCCATATTAAAACTAGAAAGATATTCCTGCCATTTAGGATAAGCATCTGGATAATCTAATCTTAAATCTGGCATTATAGAAGTAATCAGATTTATAAAACTACTTTTTTGAGACTGCACAGAAGCATAAAATTCCCCGTCATTAATTCTTAATAACACACTTCCTTTCCTGTACTCTTGACCTTCCTTGAACAGCTTGCTACTTCTCTCAAAAACGCCTTGTACTTCAGAATAAATTTCTATTCTATGTTTTGCTAAAAGGTTTCCGTTATTTGTTACAACGATTGGTATCTCCTTATTCTTAACTGTTTCTACGAATACAGTTTTTACTACTCTTTTTACATTTCCTTCAGATTTTTCTTTTGAATCGATAAGGTAATTCGCAATAAAAATTGCAAAAACGATTAAGAGTACCCCAAGGATACCTAATATAATTTTTCTCATTGTAGTGGATTAGTTCAGTAACTCACAAAACTATTTATAAGAAAGCGAGCATAAGGTTAAATGTTTCTTAAAAAACTAAAAAAAATCTTAAACCCAAAAAAAAGAGTGTTGGTACGATACCAACACTCTGTAAATCAATCAAACTAACTAAAATATGGAATCATTGCTTACGTTCCATTATCATATACGCAAATTCAATGTTGTTGATTAATGCGTTACGAATATATTAAAGTTAGCATAATATTCTTTTAAATGCATATATTTTCGATGAAATGCACAATTATTTAATATTTTGCAACTCTTCAGTAAGAGAATACCACTCTTCTGTTTGCCTTTCCAACTCCTCTTTTTTCTTATTATAGTTCTTAAAAAAGTCTGGTTTTGCGATCAACTCATCGTGGTTAGTTGCAAGCTCTTTATCTATAATTGCTATTTCTTGTTCTAAACTAGCAACGGTACTTTCCGCCTTACTAATTCGGTTTTTTAAAGATTTAAGCTTTTTTTGGTCTTCAAAAGATAACTTTTTAACAGGCTCTGATTTCTGCTTAGTCTTTACGACTTCCGTTTTCTTTTCTACTGCTCTAAAGTCCTCTGCTTTTCTTTCCTCAAGATAAAAATTAATATCTCCCAAGAATTGTTTTATCTTTTGATCTCTAAACTCATAAACACTATCTGTAAGTCCTTGTAGAAAATCTCGATCATGAGAAACTAATAACAAAGTCCCTTCAAAGTTCTTTAAAGCCTCTTTTAAAACATTCTTAGATTTTATATCCAAGTGGTTGGTAGGCTCATCCATTACTAAGACATTAAAAGGATGCAATAGCATTTTACACAATGCCAACCTATTTCTTTCTCCTCCAGAAAGAACCTTTACCTTTTTATCAACCTCATCTCCTCTAAACAAGAAAGAACCCAACATATCTCTAACCTTAGATCTATTACTATCTCTAGCATCATCCAGCATGGTGTCTAAAACTGTCTTTTCTCCATCTAAATATTCCGCTTGGTTCTGAGCAAAGTATCCAATCTGCACATTGTGTCCTAGTTTTAGTTCTCCACTGTTTTCTATCTCTCCAACAATAATTTTAGCAAGCGTAGTTTTTCCTTGTCCATTTTGACCAACAAAAGCAGTTTTTACGTTACGCTCAATAAGCATATCGACATCGTTAAGCACAACTTTATCTCCATATTGCTTACTTACTTTATTAGCTTCTACAACAACCCTTCCTGGCTGAACAGAAACTGGGAAACGGATATTCATTACCGCATTATCCTCTTCATCAACCTCTATACGATCTACTTTATCTAATTTCTTAATCAACGATTGCGCCATAGAAGCTTTAGAAGCCTTAGCTCTAAATTTCTCAATTAATTTCTCAGTCTGCTGAATTTGTTTCTCTTGATTTTTCTGAGCATTTAATTGCAACTCTCTCATTTCTGATCTCAATTCTAAATATTCAGAATATGGTTTGTTATAATCGTATGCTCTCCCTAGTGATATTTCGATGGTTCTGTTTGTAACATTATCTAAAAACATTTTATCATGCGATACAATTACAACAACTCCAGCATATGTTTTTAAAAACTGCTCTAACCAAATTATAGATTCAATATCTAAGTGGTTGGTAGGCTCATCCAGTAATAGCACATCGTTATCTTGAAGCAATAATTTTGCTAATTCGATACGCATACGCCAACCTCCAGAAAAAGTATCTGTAAGCTTATTAAAATCTTCTCTTTTAAAACCTAAACCTAATAGAACACGTTCTGTTTTTCCTTGATAATTATATCCACCAATAATCTCATAATGATGCGTAAGATCACTAAGATTTATCATTAACTGGTTATAACCTTCACTTTCATAATCAGTTCTCTCCGCTAGTTGAGTGTTAATCTCATCTAACTGTAGTTCCATGGCTTTAATTTCTTCAAAAGCTTGGTAGGCTTCTTCAAGAACCGTATTCCCTAAAACAAAATCGATATCCTGTTTTAAAAAACCTATGCGTACTTCTTTATCCGTAGAGATTACACCACTATCTGGCTCCATCTCTTTAGAAAGTAACTTTAACATAGTAGATTTACCGGCTCCATTTTTTCCAATAAGACCTATACGGTCTCCTGGGCTTAATCGAAAAGCGATTTCTTCAAATAAATATTCTCCTCCAAAAGAGACAGACAAATTATGGACGTTCAGCATTTTATTGTTTTTGTTACATTCTACTATAATAGATATAGTATATTTGCATAAATTTTTTGCAAATGTTAAAAAAAGGAAGCAAACTATACAGTATTTTAACAGGAAGTTGTCCTAAATGTCACGAAGAAAGCATGTACGCTAGTAAAAACATGTACGATCCTCGTGAAACGATACATATGAACGAGCATTGTTCTAGCTGTGGATCAAAATATAAAATCGAACCTTCTTTCTTTTACGGAGCTATGTATGTTAGTTACGCAGTTGGAACTGCCTTTGCTGTAGCTGCTTTTATTATTTCTTATCTTTTCATCGGATCAGATCTTAAAACTTCATTTATTGCAATTATTGGAACTCTAATTCTTTTCATGCCTGTAATCATGAGATTATCGAGAAATATTTGGATTAATTTCTTCTTCAAATACGATTCGAAAGCTGTAGAGAACAATCAGAAATCAAAAGACATCAACATTTAAGCATCCGTTTTACCTACATATTTTGTTGGGTACTTCTTTTTATAACGAACGATATCTATTTCTTTTTCCAAAGGAATATTATTTTCTATAGCTTCAAAAAGTCGTTCTGATACATACGGTGCAATCATAACACCTCGACTTCCCAATCCGTTTAAAATATATAACGGAGTATGTTTTGGATGGTTACCAATTAAAGGTCTTCGATCTACCACTGTTGGCCTAACGCCTGCTATATGATCCACTACCTTATAATCACACTTTAAAAAGTTTTGTAGCTTCTCTTCCAATTCATTCCTAGAAGCTTCTGTAGGCGTATTAGTTTTATCTTTCCATTTATTAGTTGCTCCTATCTTAAATCTTTTTCCTCCTAATGGAATAATAAAAACGCCCGATTTTAAAATAAAGTCCAATTCTAACTCATCACACTCTATTTCTAATAGCTCTCCTTTAGTTCCTACAAGTGGCAAATAATTAAAATAAGGATTGCGATTAAGTCCAAAACCTTCACAAAAAACGATATGCTTAGCTTCAATCCCTTTATAATTCACACTCGCTTTATTAATTTCAAGCGCATGATAATCAAAATGCTCTTTTTTTAAGCGCCCTTTATCATCTAAATATTTGGTATAACTTACTTGCAATAAATCGGTATGCACCCTTCCTGTATGTAAAACCTCTCCAAAACCCAATGGAGCATCAACAGATGGATTATCATTTTTTATAAGCTTTGTAGATAAAAAAGGTTGCAGTCCTGGCTTATCAGAAGCTTCAAACCACATATTTTGCTCTTCAATAGATACAAATCTTCTATATACAGGAATCTTATGATCTACTTTTACAGAAAGCTTATTTTCTAAAGCCTTATAAAATGGTGTTAGCATCTTTAATTGCTCTTCGGAACGCCAAACACTTGTAAAACGCTTTAAAGTAACAGGATTATACATTCCACCAGCTACATTTGATGATTGCTGTGAATCATCGTCAAAAACAATAAAATCCTTATTGTTTTTTTCTAACTGCTCACAAAATGCAATTCCTCCAAGTCCAATTCCTACAACTATATAATCTATCATATCGCAAAAGTACTATTTATGAACGAAACTATGTAAAAAGAAAAACCACGCTTTCGCGTGGTTTCTGTGTTATTATGTATAGAATTGGAATTAATACACTCTTAATAACTCCACATATCTTGTTCTTTATCTCTAATCTTCTCCTCCAAACGTTGAGATTCTAAGAGCTGGAACATTGCATTATCTGGAATATAATCGTTTATAGATCTATCTCCCTGAACATTCTCTTCTTTATAAATAACAGCATTAAAACGTCTGCTATTTAACAACTGATCAAAAGAAATGGGTCTTGAAGAGTTCTGATTATTAAATGCTTTCGCATCGTGAAGAATTTCTCTTGCGCTTGGAAACCAAACCCAAAACAATTCTACCAAATCTGAACTTTCACTATCAATAAAGTTTACATCTGGAGCAACAGGCGCCAAACCTAGTAAACGATATTTAAGCTCTCCTTGGCGTTTATCAAAATACCAAAGCCCTTTTATACGCCATTCTTGAATATCTGCTGCAGTAAGCTCTCTCCTATTTACATATTCTAAAGAAACTTGCTCTCCTGCATTTAACTGCTCATACCCAAGATCTGTAGTATCTACTTTTTGCAAAGTAGCTTCTAAATCTCCGAACTTACGTTTCTCCGTAAAATACGAATCAACATAAATATCTTTTAGATTTCCACTTTTGATGTTTTTAATAATAACATCATATAAAGATCTACGGTCACTTCCTATATCGATTGTATCGATAGGATAGTAAAATGGGAAGTTTATACGCTCGTCTAAGTCGATACGTTCCCAAACAGTTTTAGACCAAAGGATATCCCTATCATCGACATAACCATATGGCAATGGCTCATCGTTATCGGCCTCTATCTGATCCGCTGTTTTTTCACCAACTTCTTCTGGAGTCTTCGCATTAAGCAAATTTGCCTGTGCAAAGGTTGTTCCAGATACAAGAACAGCTGCTATAGTTAATACAATACCTTTCCAATTCATAACAATAATGATTTATTAATTCGTAAGCTCAACTACAACAGGAGAAACTTTTTTAAGCTTATAAGACCTGTTATTAGTTATGTAAGCTTCAATATCAAAAATTTGAACTGCCTCTCCTCTTCCTGCTCTTTTTAATGCAGATTTAGCACGGCTATCCAATTTATTCCCTCTTACAGATACTGTTGGTTGTCCAGGAACTTTAAATTTAAATCCGCTAATTGCTAAATTTAAATCAAAGTCAAAATCTTCTAACATCGCTCCAACAGTTGAAATTTCAAGGTTGTTTCTTGGCATTTTAACTTCACCATATTCACCTCTAATTGTTCCTGAAGGACGTGGAATATCTTTAATTCTGAATTCTGATGTTGAAGAAACTCCTTGTCCGTCTGGCAGTGTACCACTAGCCTTAATAGACACTGTTCTTCCTGTACCAGGAACCATAGCATATTTACTTCCTGAAACTTTTTTAAGTCCAGATGCAGATGCGCTAACTTTATTATCTGGAATACCAGGAATAGAAATCGTAATCGGATTTGAAACTCCACGGTAAACAACATTCATTTTATCTGCTGAAATTACAGCTGCATTAGGCTTTGTAATTGTAGCAAACTTTTGAGATACAGGAACTTCAATTGGCTCTCCGTCTTGCTTAAAGATTAAATTCCCTTTTAACTCATGATCTCCAGCACTTCCTGCACTTACTTTAAGCTTAACGCGACCGTTCTCAATAACAAAATCGTCACCTTCTTTAAGATCTCTACCATCCAGTTTAAGGTTAACTTCGTTTGGTTTTGTAGAACCATCTTTTCTACCTAAAACAATAGCTCCATCAAAAGTCTCTCCTTGATAGTAAGCAGATTTTGGTTGCTCTAACAAAGTTGTATAGTTAGTCATAGATAAACTAGACGCCATTTGTTCTTGCAACATCGCTTTTAAGATATCATCTTGAGTAGACTTAATATCAGATTGTAATAAAGTAAGTTTTGTTAAAGATGCTACTAAAGGAAATCCTTCATAATGATAATTCAACCAATCGATTTTCTTACCATCTCTATTTTCAGACTTTCCATTTTCATCCCCTGTATTAAAGCGCTCTATTATAGTAGCCTTTAAACGATCTTTTTTATCAGCCCTCATCAAAGTATCAGGAATTTCCGTGATAGTTTTGATAGTTGTTTCTCTGAAATTATTAATATAATTAATGAATCTCTGTCCTTCTGCTGAATAACGATCTCCTTGAAAGAAAGCCTGATCTAAATAATCTGACTTATCCATCACTTCGTAATCCTTAAGATCCTCCTGAGGAATTTTCGCAACCATTTGAGATTTTAAACTATCCAAATAGTTATTAAACTGCCCTGATGTTTCTTTTATTTCCTGTACATCTTCAAAAAGCTCAGCGTACTCTAAAGGCGAATCTTGTGATTTTTGTTGTAAATCGTTGAATGCAGCTAAATTACGTTCTGTAGCTTTATTATTAAAGTTTGTAAGCTTTTCGTTTAATAAACCGAAAGCAGACAATACCTCTTTACTCATATTCAACGCCAGCATTGCGATGAAAACCAAATACATTAGGTTAATCATCTTCTGACGTGGTGATAAACTTCCTCCTGCCATTTTAAATAAGTTTTAAATTAATAATTATTAGTTCAATAAAACCTATTAATTAGCAGGTCTATTCATAGCAGAAAGCATTCCACCATAAACACCATTTAATGAAGATAAATTTGTCGTTAGAGACTGCATTTGATCCTTAAGTTTCCCAGCATTAGCAGCAACTTCTTCTTGAATAGTAGCTTGCTTGTTAGCACTTTCTAATTGTACTTTATAAAGGCTGTTTAAAGATTCCATTTGTGCAGCAGCTAAAGAAAGCTCCTCACTATATTTTTTAGTTGAAGTTAATGCTTCTGCAGTTGGAGAAATATTTTTTGCAGCTCCTTCAAAGTTTCTGATACTATCTCCAAGACTTGACATTAATGAAGAGTCAATTTTTGCTTCTTTAAGCATTTCATCTAACTTCTTAGATAGTTGCCCTTCCGCTTCTTTAACTTCAACTGCGTCTTTTTTTCTATTAACAGCAGCTCCTCCAGATAATTCAGGATAAACTATTGTCCAGTCTAAATCGTCATCAACAGGTTCAAAAGCAGATATTGCAAAAATTAATGCCTCTGTAATAAGACCAACAGCAAGTAAATGCCCTCCGTTTACGGGACCTAATTCCCAGTGTAAAATTTTAAATAACGCACCGAGTATTACAACCGCTGCTCCAAGCCCGTAGGCCATGTTAAAAAGTTTCTTTGATGATTTTGATTGTGCCATAGTGATAAATTTTTTAGTTAAGTAATTTTAATAAGTAGTAATTTGGTTTAAAGCTTAATTTTGGGTAGTTTCTGTACCCATGTAATCTTGAACTGTTCTAAAGCCGATATAACTTCTTGCAGAATCTTGATACTCATAATCTCTAGTACTTACCTGTAAAAAGTAAGCCACGTCTTTCCAAGAACCACCTCTTATAACCTTACGTTTGTTTTCGCCATCATAAGTGTTTGGGTTCATTGTAGAAACGTACTCGTACGAATTGGGGTCGTATGATGAATTTGTCCATTCAGAAACATTACCTGCCATATTATAAAGGTTATAGTCATTAGGATCGTATGACTTTGCCTCTACAGTATAAAGCGCTTGATCTGCAGCGTAATCCCCTCTTAAAGGCTTAAAGTTTGCCATAAAGCAACCTCTATCATTTAAAATATAAGGACCACCCCAAGGATATGTTCCAGACTCGATTCCTCCTCTGGCAGCATATTCCCACTCCGCTTCAGTAGGTAATCTAAACTGATTTACAAATTGTTGATTTTTTTGCTTCTGAAAATCATTTTTGTACTTTGTTCTCCAAGCACAAAAAGCTTTCGCTTGTTTCCAAGACACACCAACTACAGGATAATCGCTATAAGCTTCACTCCAAAAGTAGTCGTTATGCATTGGCTCGTTATAAGAATAACTAAAGTCTTTTATCCACACCGTAGTATCTGGATATACTAAAACCTCTTCATGCTTGATAAAGTCTTTACGACTTCCACCTGATTTTGCTCTAGCTGCCGCTTGGATATCCATCCAATCGTACTGAAACTTTAATTTAGTTACATCGATCGTACGTTGACCATTATATGATTCCTCAATAGGAATATACATGGTATCCATAACTTCTGTGTAGTATTCATCTGGGTATTCAGACACATCCCAAATAAGGTCCATATCTTTATTCAGTTTTCTTCCTTCGAAACCTGTTTCTCCCATTCCAGCATAATTAAAAAGCATGTACTTTTCATACTCGGTAAGGTCGGTAGTATCTGCATCTTTAAACGCAAACTCTCCAATCCCTCCACTTCCTGGAATTTCACCTAATTCATCGGCAAGGATAGCTAATTTCGTGCGAACGATTGAATCTTTCACCCATTCTACAAACTGGCGATATTCGCTGTTTGTAATCTCAGTTTCGTCCATATAAAATGAACGCACTGTTACGGTCTTAGTTGGGGCATTGAGAACATCGGCCATGTCTTCTTCAGACCTTCCCATTATGAAAGCTCCTCCGGGTACAAGTGACATTCCGTAGGGCTTTTCGGGATGCCATTTTTCGCCGCTCACGCCAACTAATTCTCCTCTGTCATTAGAACCACAGCTGGTTAATAATAATGTAACAGATGCTAATAGAAATAGCTTTTTCATATACATAATTGAGGTTAAATTACATTCTTAGATTTAAGATGGTAAACCTATTTAATAAAATTCAAAAAAACAATAAACTCTTAATTTTTGTTGTCAAACGACTATAAAGTACAGTCAATTTTAAATATCGTGTTATTTCTATACTCGTTAAATCAACATTTTCTTATACGCTTTCCACCATCTTTCTGGCACTACGCCATTGCTAGCTTCAAGATATTCACTATGTGTGCAAGGTAATAACGTGTGTCTTTTGAATTTATTATTCAAATTTTCTATTTGAGGTACTTCAATCCACCATCTTCCTGAGATATTACTCTCAAAAAAACAGATGTCCATATCCTCCAATGGCACGATATACTTATTGTAGTTAATATTTGTTATATACGGGTAGTCTTTTTTTCTATAGTTAAAACCTTCTATAAAATACCATAAAATTTGTGCAGATAATTGTGCACTTTGCAATGTTTCGCCTGTATTAAACAGTCCAAAAGCGGTCACTTTATCACTAATTCCTGCATATCTTGCTATTGCACAAATCTCTCTTCCATCAAATCCATTAGGAGAAGTGTTTGCAGCATAACCAAGTTCCGCTGCTTTTACAGAAGTCAAATCTAGACTTACTAAATCGGTATCTCTAAAAACAGGTTCTACAACAGTTACATCATTTATAATCTCCCCTAATCTATAAGCATCAAAAAATAGCTTCTCCATTAAATCTATCTCCTCCTGAGCATTAAAATAGGTCTGATAGCCTACAATTGAGAAATTAAAAAGATTATTTGGCTGCTCCATAATAACCTTACTCATATACGCATTAGATGCAATTAACTCATCAGAACTACTAAAATCAAATTTGCTATCTATAGAAGTTAAATTCACCATTTGCTCCAACTGATCGTAAGCACGATACATAGCATATGTTAGATCTTGACTTCCACCAATAACTAAAGGAATGATATTTTTCTTTAGAAGATCTGCGGTAACTTCAGAAAGGGCATAATAAGTGTCTTTTAATGTATTTCCAGGCTCAATATCACCTAGATCTACAATTCCGCTATGCCAATTCCCAGAAAAAAGTTTATAAAGCTCCAATCGTATGGCCTGAATATCTATCGCCCCATTATAATCGGTGATTTCACTACGAATCTCATTAACCCCAATAATTGCAATCTGGGCATTTTCTAAATCTGGAACATCTCCCTTTTCTGTATGGATACGTATTGATCTCCCTAAAGAATGCTTAGGGAGTAATTCATTATGCGCCAATACTAAACTTTTAACAGGCGCTAAAAAATCAACATTCATGCTTACTTCTTAGTTTTAGCTTTAGTTGTTGCTTTCTTTTTAGCAGGCGCTTTCTTCTTAGCTGCTTTTTTCTTAGGAGTCTTTTTCTCAATAAGATCTTTAACCTCTTCTAAGGTTAATTTAGTAGCATCTATATCTTTAGAAAGCTCAATCTTTGTTTTTCCTTTGATAATATTTGAGCGTCCCCATCTAGCTTTTTCTACACGAATTCCCTCTTCTTCCCAATTATGAATAACTTTTTCCCTCTCTTTTCTTAATTTATCTTCAATAAGCTCTTCGATATCTGCTTGCGATAAATTATCGAAATCATATTTTTTATTCACATTGATAAACATTCCGTCCCATTTAATAAACGGTCCAAAACGTCCAACTCCTTTTGTTACATCAATATCTTTATAAGAAGCTATAGGTGCATCTGCTTTTTTCTTCTGAAGAATTAGCTCCGTTGCACGATCCATATCTACCTCAAAAACATCTTCGCCTTTATCTAAAGAAACAAAACTCTTACCAAAACGAACATAAGGACCAAAACGACCTACATTAACCTCAACATCTTCCCCTTCATAAGTTCCTATATGACGAGGCAGTTTAAATAAATCTAAAGCTTGATCGAACGTTATTGTATCGATAGACTGATCTGGAAGTAAACTAGCAAACTTTGGTTTCTCTTCCTCTTCCGCTGTCCCAATTTGTGCCATCGGACCGAAACGTCCTAAACGAACACTTAACTGCCTTCCGCTTTCTGGATCTTTTCCTAAAACACGCTCTCCACTTTCTCTATCTGCATTCTCTTCTACATCTTTTACCTTCGGATGAAAATCTTTATAGAAAGACGATATCATCTTTGTCCAATCTTCTTCTCCTGAGGCAATATCATCGAAACTCTGCTCTACTTTAGCCGTAAAGTTATAATCTAGAATTCCTGAGAAATGATTCACTAGGAAATCATTTACAATCATTCCGATATCCGTAGGAACTAATTTTCCTTTATCAGAACCTACATTTTCTGTAAGCTTCTCTTCTTTAATATTATTATTCTCTAAAACAAACTGAACATAAGCACGCTCCACTCCTTCTATTGTTCCTCGTTCTACATAACCTCTATTTTGAATGGTAGAAATTGTAGGCGCATAAGTAGACGGACGTCCAATACCCAACTCCTCTAACTTCTTAACCAAAGAAGCCTCTGTATACCTGTATGGAGGTCTTGTAAAACGTTCCGTAGCAGAAATATAATTATCATAAACAGTCTCTCCTACTTTTAGAGCTGGCAACATCCCTGCTTGCTCTTCGTCTTCATCATCTGTTCCTTCTAAATATACTTTTAAGAATCCTTCAAATTTCAATACCTCTCCATTCGCAGTAAACAACTCATCATGCTTGTCTGCTTCTATCTTTACATTTGTACGCTCTAACTGAGCATCACTCATTTGAGAAGCCAATGTTCTTTTCCAGATCAATTCATACAATCGCGCTTGATCACGTTCTATTTGAACACGGTGACGCGTCATATCTGTTGGGCGAATTGCTTCGTGAGCCTCTTGAGCTCCTTTTGATTTCCCAGTATATTTTCTTGGCTTGCTAAATTCCTTACCATAAGATTTTATAATCTCATCTTTAGCAGCTTCTACCGCTTCAGAAGATAAGTTTACACTATCTGTTCTCATATAGGTAATAAGTCCAGCTTCATACAAACGCTGCGCCATATTCATCGTTTTCCCTACAGAAAAGTATAGCTTTCTAGCTGCTTCCTGCTGCAAAGTGGATGTTGTAAATGGAGCTGCTGGTGTTTTCTTAGCTGGCTTTGTATCTAAATCAGAAATCTTAAAATTGGCTGATACATTTTTATCAAGAAAAGCTTTTGCTGCTGATTTCGATTTAAAGCTTTTATTTATTTTAGCCTTAAAGCTCTTACCTTCTTCATTCTTAAATTCGGCAACAATCTTAAATGAAGCTTCTGGAGTAAATTCTTTAATTTCTCTTTCTCGCTCCACAATAAGACGTACAGAAACCGATTGAACTCTCCCTGCAGAAAGCCCTGTTCTAATCTTTTTCCATAAAACTGGAGAAAGCTCATAACCTACCAATCTATCTAATACCCTTCTTGCCTGCTGCGCATTCACCAAATTATAATCAATGCTTCGCGGGTTATCTATCGCTTTTTGTACAGCACTTTTGGTAATGGAGTTAAAAACAATACGTTTTGTTTTACCTGCTTCCAGTTTAAGTTCTTCCGCCAAGTGCCAAGCAATCGCCTCTCCTTCTCGGTCTTCATCACTTGCTAACCAAACCGTTTCTGCTGATTTTACAAGATCTTTTAATTTCTTAACAACCGTTTTTTTATCAGAAGAAACAATGTATTTAGGCTTAAAATCCTTTTCTACATCTACTCCTAATTCTTTTGAAGGAAGGTCTGCTATATGCCCAAAACTAGAAGCTACCTTAAAATCTTTTCCTAAAAATTTCTCGATAGTTTTCGCTTTCGCAGGAGACTCAACAATAACCAAATTCTTTGCCATAAGCCAATTTTTATGTGTACAAAAGTATACAGATTTTTTAATTTCCAATACATCACACCTTTTAAAGACACTAATTAATCCTTAAAATGAAGATAATATTGAAGATTTTACATAGAATTATCATATAATTTACTTCAGCTTAAAACTGCGAAGTTCCTATCTGAGAAATCTCACTTTCGTCATCGAAACCTACAACTTTTTTATAAATGAAATATGCTGGTAAATAAACAAACGACATTGTAAATAAAATTCCAATTCCACAAAGTAACATACCAACCATTTCCGCAAGAATACCTGCTACGAGCATCAAACCGAAGCTTAATAACCACTTGCTGTTTCCTAATTTAAAGCTAAGCCTTAAAATTTCTTTAGCAGACAATTCAGAATTAAAAGCAAATATTAAAGGAATAAAAGCCAATGGAACGGACACATATAATAAAGGAAAAAAACATAGAAGCGCCGCTAATATTGTTATCACAATACTGAAGAATGATAATTTAAAAAGTTTTCCTAAATATTCTTTCTTAAAAAAGAACAAAAGACCATTATTTTCTAATTCGATGTCAGAATCTTTACTTTTCACGACCTTATAAAACCCAGCCATCAAACCTAAACTTATTGTTTGAATTATCATCATTACTGGCAAAAACAACAATACAAAAAGAAACATTATTACAGGAGACACTTCTGACGACGCTTCTGGATCATATGCTCCTGCAACAAAACCACCAACAAATGGAACGTAAAGTAAAAGTACCGCGGGAATTATTAGTATAAAGGAGAAAAGCAATAAAAGCACTCCTTGCCCCCATGTTTTTTTGAATAACTCTATAGATTCCCCAAAAATATTCCCGAAGTCAAGAGGTTTATTTTGTTCTATTTTTGACAAGATGTTGTTGTAGTCCATTAGATTTTTTTATATGATTGTTTTAATTATCCCCAAAACTAATATTTATTTTCCTACGAGAAATTAAATATTTCGGAAAATAGTCTCTGAAAATCACTTTTAACCTAATTTTAATCTAGCTGAATTACAAACCCATCAATCAAATAAAATAACCATTTAATATTATAAAAGAAGGCAATATGCACTCCCTCTTTGGTATTTCATTAGAGTTAATATTATTTAAAATATTTCTTCTACTGATAATTCACCGCAAAGGGAGAAGCATTTTGAGGGGAACCTTAAAGTCTGTTTTCCCATCGTTATTACTGAAGCTACTTTTACAACCTCATAATCGTCATCATCATAACATAACACGATACAAAACAATAACAGAATTAAGGATGGTGTTACAGCTTCCATTGCTTTGGTATTATGGCTATCACTTACAGGATTCGATTATATTGAAAAAGTTGCGTTAAATTTGCGCTGACAATTTGTCACTATGCCATATTTAATCTTATCTTTGCAGTCAAATTGATTTTTAAGGACCCGATGGAGAAGATTATTGACGAAAATAAACAAGGAAATACTTTAGTTTTAGATCCTAACAAAAGTAACTCCCGAAAGCTCTATATAGAAAGCTATGGTTGCCAGATGAATTTTTCTGATAGCGAAATTGTAGCCTCTATTTTAGCTAAAGAAGGTTTTAATACTACACAAGAACTTGAAGATGCAGATTTGGTTTTGGTAAACACTTGTTCTATTAGAGACAAAGCCGAGCAAACTGTAAGAAAGCGTCTTGAAAAATACAATGCCGTAAAACGCATCAATCCTAAAATGAAAGTAGGCGTTCTTGGCTGCATGGCTGAACGTTTAAAAGATAAATTTTTAGAAGAAGAAATTGTAGATATGGTTGTTGGACCAGATGCCTATAAAGATCTTCCTAATCTTCTTGAAGAAATAGACGAAGGTAGAGATGCCATGAACGTTATTCTTTCTAAAGATGAAACGTATGGAGATATTTCTCCCGTACGTCTTAATACAAATGGTGTAAGTGCGTATGTTTCTATTACACGTGGATGTGATAATATGTGTACTTTTTGCGTGGTTCCGTTTACCCGCGGAAGAGAGCGTAGCCGTGAGCCTGAATCTATTTTAAATGAAATAGAGAACCTTTGGAATCGTGGGTATAAAGAGATTACACTTTTAGGACAAAATGTAGACAGCTATTTATGGTATGGCGGCGGACTAAAGAAAGATTTTGAGAAAGCTAGTGAAATGCAAAAGGCTACCGCTGTTACTTTTTCAGACTTACTAGACCTTGCTGCGCTGAGATTCCCAAAAATGAGAATTCGTTTTTCTACTTCCAACCCACAAGACATGACGTTGGATGTTATAAGAACTATGGCGAAACATAAAAACATTTGTAAACATGTGCATTTACCTGTACAAAGCGGAAGTAACAGAATTCTAAAAGCGATGAATCGTCTTCACACACGTGAAGAATATTTTGAGCTTATTGATAACATTCGTGAAATCCTACCAGAATGCTCTATTTCTCAAGATATGATTATTGGTTTCCCAACAGAAACTGAAGAAGATCATAAAGACACCTTGGACTTAATGGAGTATGTAAAATACGACTTCGGTTATATGTTTACTTATTCTGAACGCCCTGGAACGCTTGCAGAAAGAAAACTAGAAGATGATGTTCCTGAAGAGGTGAAGAAAGAAAGACTTACAGAGATTATTAATCTTCAGCAAAAAAGTAGCGCTTTTAGAACAAAAGCACATCTAAATAAAATTGAAGAAGTACTTATAGAAGGGAGTTCCAAGAAATCTGATGCCCACTGGATGGGACGTAACACTCAGAACACAGTAGTGGTTTTCCCTAAAGAAAATTATAAAATAGGAGAATTTGTAAATGTTAAGATCAACGATTGTACTACCGCTACTCTAATAGGAGAAGCTGTAGGATATTCTGATAATAACTAACATTACCTACCTAAATAAACAATATATAAATGGAAGGTGTTCAAGCTATAAAACAACGTTTTGGTATTATTGGTAACGACCTAAAGCTTAATCGCGCCATAGAGAAAGCTATTCAAGTGGCTCCTACCGATATTTCTGTATTAATTACAGGAGAAAGTGGTGTAGGGAAAGAAGCACTTCCTAAAATAATCCATTCGCTATCTCATAGAAAGCATGGTAAATATATTGCTGTTAACTGCGGTGCTATTCCTGAAGGGACTATAGATTCTGAATTGTTTGGGCATGAGAAAGGGGCTTTTACAGGAGCTTCACAAACTAGAAGCGGTTATTTTGAAGAAGCAAATGGCGGAACTATTTTTTTAGATGAAGTTGGAGAATTACCACTTACCACACAAGTACGACTATTAAGAGTTTTAGAAAATGGAGAGTTTTTAAAGGTAGGTTCTTCAAAAGTACAGAAAACGGATGTTCGTATTGTTGCCGCTACAAACGTGAATATGTTTGAAGCAATTGAAAAAGAGAAATTCCGTGAAGATCTTTATTATCGTTTGAGCACTGTAGAAATACACCTTCCTCCATTACGAGAACGTAAAGACGACATCCATTTATTATTTAGAAAATTCGCATCCGACTTTGCTCAGAAATATAAAATGCCAACTATTCGTTTAGAAGATCCCGCAATACAACTTTTAAATAAATACCGTTGGTCTGGAAATGTACGTCAGCTAAGAAATATAGCAGAGCAAGTTTCCGTTCTAGAGAAAAACAGAACTATAGACTACGATACGCTAAAGGGATATTTACCAGATGCCGGAAGTAATCTCCCAGCCGTTATTAAGAGTCAGAAGTCAGAAAGCGACTTTAGTAGTGAACGAGAAATCCTTTATAAAATCCTTTTTGATATGAAGGGAGATTTAAATGATTTGAAAAAACTCACTATGGAGTTAATGAAAGACGGCGGAAATGGAGAGAAAGTTCAAAAAGAAAATAAAACGCTCATTAATAAAATCTACGGAAGCGAAGAAGATGATATAGATTTTGAACACGCTGATGAAGAAGATGCTATGGAAATTCTTCAAATAGAACACCAAAAGAATTTACCTCACGCTCCAACAATAGAAGATAAATATCATTTTGCTGAAGAAATCGAAGAAGAAGAAACACTTTCGCTTCAAGATAAAGAGCTAGAGCTTATAAAAAAATCGCTGGAGCGTAATAAAGGAAAAAGAAAAGCCGCAGCAACAGAACTCGGAATATCAGAAAGAACATTATATAGAAAGATAAAACAATACGATTTGTAATAAATTTTTTGTTCTTTTGAACCTTACACAATTTTAATAATGAAGAAATTTTTTATACTATTCATAGCAGTCATAACCATGCAAGGCTGCGGACCTTATTCTTTTACTGGAGTTAACACAACTGCGGAAAGTTTCCAAGTGAATTTTTTCCAAAATCAAGCTCCAATTGTAGAGTCAGGATTGGACTTTACATTTACCAACGCCTTACAGGATTTAATATTAAATCAAACCAACTTACAATTAGTAAGTAGAAATGGAGACCTTTTATATGAAGGAGAAATTGTAGAATACCGAGTATCTCCAATGTCGGCTACTGCAGACCAAACAGCTGCTCAAAACCGATTAACAATCGCTGTAAATGTTCGTTTTTATAACAATGACGACCCTGAAGATGATTTCGAAAAGAGATTCTCTTTTTTCTATGATTACCCAGCTGCAACGCAGCTTGTAACAGTAAAGCAAGCAGCACATGACGAAATATTTGAGCGTATCACACAAGATATTTTTAACGAAACTCTGGCAAACTGGTAATAAATGAACGTTTCTGATTTTTCTTATTTATTACAGAAACCTGAAAAAATAACTCAGGAGCATGTCGATTCTCTAAAAAAGATTGTCGATGAGTATCCTTATTTTCAAGCGGCAAAAGCTATCTATCTAAAAGCTTTAAAAAACCAAGAGAGCTTTAAATATAATGAAACGCTTAAACAGACTGCTGCTTACACTACAGATCGTTCTATCTTATTCGAGTATATAACTTCTGATGAGTTTAACCAACACGAGGTAGCAGAAAAAATAATGCAGCAAACTGCTAACGAGACATTATTTGCTATTCCTGTGGAAGCAGAAGAAATTATAATTCGAGATCAAAAAACCTCTTTTGATTTTAATGAAGTAAATGCAAATGCAGTTATGGATCCTGAGCTTTTCTCTCCAAAAGAAGAGCAAGACCCTAAAGAAAAAGAAATTCCTGAGACTAAACCTTCAGAAGAAGATTCTAAAGAAGAGAATTCTTTAGAAATTGGCAAGCCGTTAGCCTTCAGCAGAAAAGAAACACATTCTTTTATGGAGTGGATGCAACTTTCATCTACGTTAGAACCCATCAAAAGAAACGAAGAAAAAGAAATTCCTGAAGCTAAATCTTCCGAAGAAAGAAAAGAAAAAAAATCTTCTATTGAAGGAAAACTTAAACTAATTGATCGATTTTTAGAGAAAAATCCTAAGATTCCCCCTGTAACAGACGCCGTTAACAAAGCCAATCTTGCAAAAGAAAATACCCCTGAAAAAAGTGAACTTATGACCGAAACTTTGGCTAGGGTTTACTTGGAACAAAAGAAGTATAAAAAGGCAATTCAAGCATATAAAATTTTAAGTTTGAAATATCCAGAAAAAAGTGGTTTCTTTGCAGACCAAATTAACGCAATAAAGAAATTAAAAGACATTAATTGATATACAAATGAGTACGTTTTCAATATTTTTGGTACTAATTATAATAGTAGCCTTTTTATTAGTTTTAGTGATTATGGTACAAAACCCTAAAGGAGGCGGATTATCTTCTTCGTTTGGTGGTGGCGGAAGTCAAATCGTAGGAGGAGTTAAAAAAACAGGAGATTTTCTTGATAAAAGTACCTGGATTCTAGCAACTGTTTTAGTCGCTTTAATTTTACTTTCTAACATCACATTGATGTCTAACGACTCTTCTGGGTCTAAATTACTAGAGAACAGAGAAGTTAATTCTACACCAAATACAACTATGCCTGCAGCAGAAACTCCTGCTACAGACAGTACAGAACAAGAATAATACTTCCATACAATATTTATAAAAAATGCCAGCTTGTCATTAAGCTGGCATTTTTTATTTAATAAACTTTCCCACTACACAAGCTATTCCAGCTCCTACATTTCCCTTAGTCACAAAAAGAAGACACACAATATGAATTCTCTGACGAAAATGGTAGCCTTTTACTCTTAAAACTTATTTATAGCGTAAAATTGTCAGTTTAATTTCAATGGCACAATTTCTGCCTACTTAAAGGAAGAAAATTTTAAATTAATTAATCAAATATTAAAGATATGTCGAAGTTAAACATTAAACCACTTGCAGATAGAGTTCTTATCGAACCACTTGCCGCGGAAACTAAAACTGCTTCAGGGATTATCATTCCAGATAACGCTAAAGAGAAGCCTCAAAAAGGTACTGTTGTAGCTGTTGGTCCTGGAACTAAAGATGAAAAAGTAACTGTTAAGATTGGTGATTCTGTATTATATGGTAAATATGCTGGTACAGAATTAAAATTAGAAGGTAACGATTACCTTATGATGCGCGAAAGCGATATTTTGGCAATTGTTTAATTACAACCACAACACTTTAAAATTAAATTCTAACAACAAGTTTAACTTGTTCTAAAAAATAAAAAATGGCAAAAGATATAAAATTTGACATTCAAGCTCGTGACGGATTAAAACGTGGAGTTGATGCTTTAGCAAATGCAGTAAAAGTTACTTTAGGTCCTAAAGGGCGTAATGTAATTATCAATAAATCTTTTGGAGCACCACAAGTAACTAAAGATGGTGTTTCTGTAGCAAAAGAAATCGAATTAGAAGATGCGCTAGAGAATATGGGAGCGCAAATGGTAAAAGAAGTAGCTTCTAAAACCAACGATTTAGCTGGAGATGGTACCACTACTGCTACCGTTCTTGCACAAGCTATCGTTAAAGAAGGACTTAAAAACGTTACTGCTGGAGCAAACCCAATGGACCTTAAAAGAGGTATCGATAAAGCTGTAGAAGCAATCGTTGCAGATCTTAAAAAACAAGCACAAGCAGTTGGAGATTCTTCTGACATGATCAAGCAAGTTGCTGCTATTTCTGCTAACAATGACGATACAATTGGAGATTTAATTGCACAAGCATTTAGCAAAGTTGGTAAAGAAGGTGTTATTACTGTTGAAGAAGCTAAAGGAACAGATACTTATGTAGATGTTGTTGAAGGAATGCAGTTTGATAGAGGATACCTTTCTCCTTACTTCGTTACTGATACAGATAGAATGATTGCAGATTTAGACAATCCTTACATCCTTTTATTTGACAAAAAGATTTCTAACCTTCAAGAGATTCTTCCAATTTTAGAGCCAGTTGCTCAATCAGGAAGACCTCTTTTAATTATTGCTGAAGATGTAGACGGACAAGCACTTGCTACTTTAGTAGTAAACAAATTAAGAGGAGGACTTAAAATTGCTGCTGTTAAAGCTCCAGGATTTGGAGATAGACGTAAAGCAATGTTAGAAGATATCGCTATCTTAACTGGTGGTACTGTTATTTCTGAAGAAAGAGGATTCTCATTAGAAAATGCTTCTTTAGATATGCTTGGTTCTGCTGAAACAGTAACTATAGATAAAGACAACACTACAGTTGTTAATGGAGCTGGAGATGCAGATACTATCAAAGCTAGAGTTAACCAGATTAAAGCACAGATAGACGTTACTACATCTGATTACGATAAAGAAAAACTTCAAGAGCGTTTAGCTAAATTAGCTGGAGGTGTTGCTGTACTATATGTTGGTGCTGCTTCTGAAGTTGAAATGAAAGAAAAGAAAGATCGTGTTGACGATGCTTTACACGCAACAAGAGCTGCTGTAGAAGAAGGTATTGTTGCTGGTGGTGGTGTTGCTTTACTTAGAGCGAAAGCAGTATTAAGCAATGTAAAAGCTGACAATGATGATGAAGAAACTGGAATCCAAATTGTAACACGTGCTGTAGAAGCGCCGCTTAGAACAATTGTTGGAAATGCAGGAAACGAAGGTTCTGTAGTTGTTGCTAAAGTTTACGAAGGAAAAGGAGACTTTGGATACAATGCTAAAACAGGAGAATATGTACAGATGTTAAAAGCTGGTATCATCGATCCTACTAAAGTAACTAGAATTGCATTAGAAAATGCAGCTTCTGTTTCTGGTATGATTTTAACTACTGAATGTTCTTTAACAGATATTAAAGAAGATGCTCCTGCTATGCCTCCAATGGGAGGTGGTGGTATGCCAGGGATGATGTAATAATCACCTTAGCGTCTACAAAAGAAGGACACTTAAATACTATAAAAACCGCGTTGAAATTTTCAACGCGGTTTTTTTATGCAGTATTCTTATCTTTATAAAAACTGTTATTTATGTCCAACAAAGGATTAATTATAGAAGAACGAGCGCGAGATATCGGCGACTTTTTAGTGGGTAGACTATTACCCTTCAGAAAAAAGAGAATGGTTGGCCCCTTTATTTTTATAGACCATATGGGTCCAGCAACTATCAATGCAGATAATTATGTAAATATCGGGCAGCATCCACACATAGGACTTTCTACGCTTACTTATTTATTTGAAGGCGAAATAAGACATCGTGATAGCATTGGAAGCGACCAAATAATATCGCCTGGTGCTGTAAATTGGATGACAGCTGGAAAAGGAGCTACACATACCGAACATACGCCAGACCACTTAAAAAACACCCAAGATTCTAAAATGCATGGTTTTCAAATTTGGGTTGCCCTCCCAAAAGAATTAGAAAAGATGCATCCAGAATTTCATCATATAGAGAAAAAGGACTTGCCAAAATGGGAAAAAGATGGAGCTAAATTTACCCTCATCGCCGGAGATGGATTTGGTAAAAAATCGCCTGTTCCAGTCCACTCCCCACTTTTTATGATTGAAATAAAAACTAGCAATAGCACCGACCTACAGATTACAGATCAATTAAAAGGAGAAATAGGAATTTGCGTTGTAAAAGGAAGCATCAACGCTTGCGATGAAAAAATAGAAGCTGGTAACATGATTGTTTCTAAAACAGAAGAAACATGTAAAATAACTGTTTCAAAAGAAACACATCTGCTCTTGTTCGGTGGAGAAGCACTCCCTGAAGAAAGATATATTTTTTGGAATTTTGTAGCTTCAGAAAAAGAAACAATTGAAAAAGCTAAACAACGTTGGGCAAATAAAGAATTCCCAAAAGTTAGCAATGATGATAGCTACATAGAAATGCCAACATAAAGACAAATAAAAAAGCCTGTAAGAATTTTATATTGCTTACAGGCTCTTAATATCATTGCTTTTTAAACAAAGGTATTCAGACTACTCATCTCCTATTTTTTCGATAGTTTCGTCTATCTCTTCATTAACTTCAGTATCTACTTCCTCTCCAACACGTTCTAAAACTCCTTTATCTTCTTCCTCTGCTGCAGGAGCTTCTTTAACAATTACTTCTTTTTCTTTCGTAGTCTCTTTACAGGAAACAAAAGCACCAGCTATAACCAATAGCATAGATGCACTTAAAATTATCTTTTTCATTGGTTTATTTTTTTTAGTTATAACTACAATGTAAGAATTAATATCTAAAGTAAAAATTTTCTTGTTAAAAAAATGATGGTTGCTGAATTTAGATTGCATTTTTTAAGCCTTCAAGTTTTATATGAATTGAACTTTACCATACTTTTGTAAAAAATATTACGAGATGACATTTGATGCTTTAAAACCTGAAGTTAACAACATAATTACCAATAAAGATTTATCTGTTAATGCTAGACTAACAAAAGTCTGTGAGCTTTTGCAAGAAAACATAGCATACTACGACTGGGTTGGATTCTATTTTAAAAATGGAGACAAAGAAGAGCTGAAATTAGATGCTTATGCAGGTGAACCTACAGACCACACAATAATTCCTTTTGGCAAAGGTATTTGTGGACAAGTTGCTGTATCGAATGCAAATTTTGTTGTACCAGACGTAAAGGCACAAGACAATTACATAGCATGCAGTATTTTTGTGAAAGCAGAAATTGTAATTCCTCTATTTGTAAACGGAGAAAACATTGGTCAGATTGATATTGATTCTCATACAGCAGATCCTTTTTCTAAGGAAGATGAAGAGTTTTTAGAGTTTGTAAATGAAAAAGTAGCTAGTATACTCTAATTTTAGCCATATCTCCGCTATCAGAAATAAATGAGTTAATTCATAACTATTAATTTAATAACCAAATAAGGGATTCTCGTTTGGATATTTCATTAAAAGAATATTTTTCTTATTTACAAGGCAACTTTTTAATGCAAATAAATTACTTTTGCAAACCTAAATAACACAATAATAATGAGCAATCTAAAGCAAGCTAAATCGGCATTAATTTCTGTTTTTAGCAAAGACGGATTAGAACCCATCGTAAAAAAATTAGACGAATTAGGTGTAACCATCTATTCTACTGGAGGAACTGAAAGTTTCATTAAAGATCTTGGTATCAACGTAATTCCTGTAGAAGATGTAACTAGCTACCCTTCTATATTAGGAGGACGTGTAAAAACATTACACCCTAAAGTTTTTGGAGGAATTCTAAACAGACAAGATCATGAAGGTGATGTTGCTGAGTTAGAAAAGTTCGAAATCCCACAACTAGACATTGTTATTGTAGATTTATATCCTTTCGAAAAAACTGTTGCTAGCGGAGCTAGTGAACAAGATATTATTGAAAAGATAGACATAGGTGGAATTTCTTTAATTAGAGCTGCAGCAAAAAACTTCAAAGATGTAATTTGTGTTTCTTCTATGGAAGATTATGCAGAGTTTTTGGAGGTTATCTCAACTCAAAATGGAGAAACTTCTCTTGCCAACAGAAAACGTTTTGCAGCTAAAGCTTTTAACGTTTCTTCTCATTATGATAGCGCTATTTTTAATTACTTCAATCAAACAGAAGAATTAGAGGCTTTCAAAGTAAGTGAGTCTAAAGGAAAGACTTTACGCTACGGAGAAAACCCTCATCAGAAAGGGTATTTCTACGGAAACTTAGATGAAATGTTCGATAAACTTCACGGGAAAGAACTTTCATATAATAATTTACTAGATGTAGATGCAGCGGTAAATTTAATTGGTGAGTTTAAAAATGACGATCCTACTTTTGCAATTCTTAAACATAATAATGCTTGTGGAGTTGCTACTAGAAAAACTATAAAAGAAGCTTATGTTGATGCATTAGCAGGAGATACTGTTTCTGCATTTGGTGGTGTTTTAATTTCAAATAAAGAAATTGATACCGATACAGCTAATGAAATTCATTCTTTATTCTGTGAAGTAGTAATTGCTCCTTCTTATTCTGATGAAGCATTAGAGATTCTTAAAGGAAAGAAAAATAGAATTATTTTAGTTCAGAAAGATATTGAACTTCCTAAAACAACAGTTCGCTCGAGTTTAAATGGCGTTTTAGTTCAAGAAAAAGACCTTAAAACAGATGTTATTGAAGATCTTTCTTATGAAACCAACAATAAACCTACAGAAAATGAGTTAGAAGACTTAATGTTCGCATCTAAGATATGTAAACATACAAAGTCTAATACTATTGTTTTCGCGAAGAACAAACAACTTTGCGCTAGCGGTACAGGGCAAACAAGTAGAGTGGATGCTTTAAGACAGGCGATTGAAAAGGCACAGTCTTTTAATTTCGACCTTAAAGGGGCAGCAATGGCAAGTGATGCCTTTTTCCCGTTCCCAGACTGTGTTGAGATTGCAGATAAAGCTGGAATTACAGCAGTAATTCAACCAGGAGGTTCGATAAAAGACAAGTTAAGTATCGATTATTGTAATGAAAATAATGTAGCGATGGTATTCACTGGAACACGCCATTTTAAACATTAATTTATTACATTTGAAAGATTATAATTTATTTATTCCCTCTTGGGTTACATTAAGAGGGAATAAATAATAACAAACAATAAGTTCTCAAGTGTAAACTTCGAGATTTTTACCCACACAATGTGGGAATAACCAGATTAATATTAGAATAATTCATGGGATTTTTTGACTTCTTAACCGAAGAGATTGCTATAGATTTAGGAACAGCGAACACGCTGATAATTCATAATGACAAGGTTGTTGTGGATAGCCCTTCTATTGTAGCCAGAGATAGAGTTACTGGCAAAATAATTGCAGTTGGTAAGGAAGCCAGCATGATGCAAGGTAAAACCCATGAAAATATTAAAACAATTAGGCCTTTAAAAGATGGGGTTATAGCCGATTTTGATGCTTCCGAAAAAATGATCAATATGTTCATTAAAGGAATTCCTGCATTAAAAAAACGTTTCTTTCAGCCTACATTAAGAATGGTTATCTGTATTCCTTCTGGGATCACAGAAGTAGAAATGCGAGCGGTAAAAGAATCTGCAGAGCGTGTTAATGGTAAAGAAGTTTACTTAATTCACGAACCTATGGCTGCTGCAATTGGTATCGGTTTAGATATTATGCAACCAAAAGGGAACATGATTGTAGATATAGGTGGTGGAACTACCGAGATTGCAGTTATTGCTCTTGGAGGGATTGTTTGTGATAAGTCCGTTAAAATTGCGGGAGATGTTTTTACGAACGACATAATATATTATATGCGTACGCAGCACAACTTATATGTTGGAGAAACTACTGCTGAAAATATAAAAATTGCTATTGGAGCTGCTACGGAAGATCTTGAGATTCCACCAGAGGAGATGAGTGTTCAAGGACGTGATTTATTAACTGGAAAGCCGAAGCAAGTTCAGATCTCATACCGTGAGATAGCAAAGGCTTTAGATAAATCAATTTTAAGAATTGAAGATGCTGTAATGGAAACATTATCGCAGACTCCGCCAGAATTGGCAGCAGATATTTACAATACTGGAATCTATTTAGCAGGAGGTGGATCTATGCTTCGTGGACTTGATAAACGTATTTCACAAAAAACAGATCTTCCTGTTTATATTGCTGAAGACCCATTAAGAGCCGTAGTAAGAGGAACTGGAATTGCGTTGAAAAACTTAGAAAAGTATAAACCAATCTTGATAAAATAGAATTAGTGAATGCAACAAATAGTCAATTTTCTAATAAGGAATAAAACCTTTATTACCTTTTTATTGCTTTTTTGCTTTTCGCTTTTTCTTACTTTTCAATCACATACTTATCAAAAAGCTAAGTTTATAAATTCAGCGAATTGGGTATCTGGAAAGGTGTACAATGGCTCCAATAATATATCAGATTATTTCCATCTTAAAAAATATAACGAACAATTAGTAGAGGAGAATTTGCGCCTACGCAAAACACTTCTTAACATTCCAGAAGCAGCTATAGACACTACTCAGAGTAAGGACTCGCTTCTTACTGATTATAACTTATACAGCGCTTCAATTATAAAAAACAGCTTTACTAAAAAAAGAAATTACCTCCTTATAAACAAAGGAAGCAGTGATAGTATTAAGCAAGATATGGGTGTTATTACATCGAGAGGTATTGTTGGAATTATAGAAAACACTTCTAATAAGTTTGCAAACGTACAATCGGTGTTAAATTCACTTTCAGAAATAAACGTATCTATTAAGAGCACCAATAATTTTGGATCACTAAAGTGGAACGGAAACAATTATAATACGGTACAATTAGTAGATATATTAAGATCTGCTGAAATAAAAAAAGGAGATACCATAATTACTGGAGGAATGTCTAGCATTTTTCCAAAAGGAATTCCAGTAGGAACTATAAAAAACTTATCATTAGATGCTTCAAAAAACTACTACTTAATTGATGTAGAGCTTTTTAATGATATGACAACTTTAGACCATGTCTATATCATTGAGAATTTAAACAAGGAAGAGATATTAACCCTAGAAAATAGCATCGATGAATAAGACAGCTTTAGTGTTAATACTCCGTTTTATTATATTGGTACTCCTACAAGTTACCATCTTTAATAATATCAATTTCTTAGGATATATTAATCCATATATTTATATCCTTTTTTTAATTCTTTTTCCTTTTGATAAAGACAATAGGATTTTATTTATTTTTTGTTCATTTTTAATAGGACTCACAATAGATATGTTTAGTGATAGTGGCGGTGTACATGCAGCTGCATGTGTAACTACAGCTTATTTTATACCACTAATGATGCGCTCTATTTTTGGTGTTAGCTATGATTATCACAACATTAAAATTGAAAAGACTTACTTCGGACAAAGAATTAATTACCTCATTATCTTAATTTTAACACATCACTTCATTCTATTCAGCCTAGAGATTTTTAGTTTTGCACATATTTTGTTAATTCTAAAAAAAACACTGTTTTCCGCAATATTCACGCTAATTTTGTGTTTAATTTTTATCTCACTGTTTAGTAAGAAGAGTACATGAAAAAATTACTTTTATCATCAATAATTGTTATCATCGCTATTGTTTACATAGGGAGGCTATCTTATTTGCAATTGTTAGACAATAGTAATAAAAACCCACTAAACGATGCTGCAATTAAAGCCGTTTACGATTATCCAGAACGTGGGCATATTTATGATAGGAATGGAAAATTAATGGTTGCCAACCAACCATCGTACGATGTGATGGTTATTCCTAAAGATGTAAAAAAACTAGACACTTTGGAGTTTTGTAATCTTTTGAATATCTCTAAAGAAGATTTTGAAAAGAAATACCATAAAGCAAAAGTTTATTCTCCAAGATTACCATCGGTATTTGTCTCACAACTTTCCAAAAAAGAGTACGCCATTCTTCAAGAGAAAATGCGTAAGTATGAAGGGTTTTATATTCAAAAGAGATCCTTAAGACATTACATGACAAATGTAGGAGCTAATCTACTGGGTTATATTAGTGAAGTAAACGAAAGAGATCTTAAAAAATATAAATATTACCAGTCTGGAGAGTTAATTGGTCGTCAAGGAGTAGAAAAGGAATATGAAGAAACGCTACGTGGTCAAAAAGGGGTTAAATTCATTCAAAAAGACAGATTTAATCGTGTTATTGGGCCTTATAAAGATGGAATATTCGATACGCTTCCGGTACCGGGTAAAGATATTCACCTAACGATTGATAATGACCTTCAAAAATATGGAGAAGAGTTAATGATTCATAAAAGAGGTGGTATTGTAGCTATAGACCCTAAAACTGGAGAAATACTTTCTTTAGTGTCTGCTCCAACCTATGACCCTGAGCTTTTAGTTGGAAGAAAAAGATCAAAGAATTACACAAGACTTTATTATGACTCTATTGCAAAACCACTTTACGACAGAGGACTAAATGCTATGTATCCTCCTGGGTCGCCTTTTAAAACTATAAATGCTCTGATCGGACTTCAAGAGGGAGTTATAGATCCAAGTACTACGTTTACTTGTTACCACGGTTATCGCTACGGGAGAAATTCTTTTATGGGATGCCATTGCGTCTCCGGAACCAGAAATGACTTGAAAAGAGGGATTCAAGAGTCTTGTAATGCCTATTTTGCAAATACCTACAGACGTATAATAGAAAAATACCCAACTTCCGCTGAAGGAATGAATACTTGGGAGAAGCATGTGGAAAGTTTCGGTTTAGGTGATTATCTAGGCTATGATTTACCTACGGGAAAATCTGGTAAAATTCCAGATGCAGATTACTACAATAAAGTATATGGTGAAAGACGCTGGTTTGCTACCAACACACTCTCTAATGCAATTGGACAAGGGGAAGTATTAACAACGCCGATACAATTAGCAAATCTAACTGCGACCATTGCTAATAGAGGTTATTATTACACACCTCATATTATTAAAAAAATCGAAAATGACTCTGTTCCACATAAATTTGTAGAGAAACATCAAACCACTATTGATGCAAAAAACTTCGAACCTGTAGTAAGTGGAATGGCGTCTGTATATACAAACGGAACTGCAAAATGGCTTCAAATTCCTGAAATTAATATTGCAGGAAAAACTGGAACAGCAGAGAATTTCGCCAAAATAGAAGGAAAAAGAGTTCAGCTTACTGACCACTCTATCTTTGTAGCATTTGCTCCTGTAGAAGACCCAAAAATTGCTATTGCTGTATTTGTTGAAAACGGATACTGGGGAAGTAGATGGGCTGGTAAGATTGCTAGTTTGATGATTGAAAAATATATCAAAGGAGAAATCACTAGAACAGATATGGAAGATTATTTATTAGAGGGTAGTCTAGAAGATGAATATGCAAAACCTATCAGCGGAAAATCATTTACAATCAATGATGGAAAAGTATTTATTAAATGGCCTGAAACTGAAAAACCAGTACCCTAAATGAACGATTTCTTAAAAAAAGTAGATTGGATTAGTATTCTTCTTTACGCTATTTTAGTTTTTATCGGTTGGCTTAATATATACTCTGCATCTTATGACGGTGGACTAGATGGTATCATAAACACAGATACTTTCTACGGAAAGCAAATGATATATATTATTGTAAGTTGTATACTCATTATTCTAATTCTTTCGATAGAAGCCAAATTCTATGAACGTTTTTCTAGTCTAATATACCTTATATCACTGCTATCTCTAGCTGGTTTATATGTGTTTGGGAAAAATGTAAATGGAGCAACATCATGGTATTCTATTGGGGGAATGACGTTACAACCATCTGAGTTTGCTAAAGCTGCAACTGCGCTTGCATTAGCTAAATTTTTAAGCGATATTCAAACAGATATTCAGAACCCTAAAGACCTTTTAAAAGCCTTTATAATTATATTTCTCCCTGCATTGCTTATAATTCCTCAACCAGACCCAGGGAGTGCTTTAGTATATGTGGCGTTCTTTTTTGTTTTGTACAGAGAGGGGCTGCATCCTATGTATCTCTTTGTTGGCTTTTTTACAGTTTTATTATTTGTATTCACTTTACTTTTTGGAACAATATGGGTTGGTTTAGGCTGTACTTTACTCTTAGGTTTAATATATTATTTCTTTAAAACGAAGAAGAAAAAAATATCAGGTATCCAACTGCTTATTGTTTTAATCATTTCTATGGTATTCTCCTATTCTGTAGACTTCATTTACAATAATGTATTTGAACAACGCCATAGAGACCGTTTTAGCTTATGGTTGCGATTAGAAGACGACCCAGTGAAACTGGAACAGATAAGAAGAACAATAGGCTACAACACGCATCAATCTGAATCTGCAATTGGTTCTGGTGGACTCATGGGGAAAGGCTTTTTAGAGGGCACAAGAACAAAGGGGAATTTTGTACCTGAACAACATACAGATTATATTTTTAGTACCGTTGGAGAAGAATGGGGATTTGTAGGAACATCGTTAGTAGTTATTCTATTCTCTTTATTGATTTTAAGACTCCTATTTCTTGCTGAAAGACAAAAGTCTACTTTTAGTAGGGTTTATGGATATTCTGTAGCCGCAATCATTTTTTTACACTTTGCAATTAATATTGGGATGGTAATTGGTTTACTTCCTACAGTAGGTATACCACTCCCCTTTTTTAGCTATGGAGGCTCTGGTTTATTAGGATTTACAGTGCTATTATTTATTTTCTTAAAACTCGATGCTAATAGAATTAACGAGTGGATGTAATAATATAAAGATACAGTGAAAATCAAAAAAGCGATTAAGTATTTATTTACTTAATCGCTTTTTTGTTGGCAGTCGATATATTAAGGGCTTACCCCTTTACCTGAACTACTTTATTCTTCTTTATATTATTTATTTTTAAATCCTCTAAGACATTTAAAGCCTCTTCGATATAAACATCTTTAGATAAATTTTTATGCCAACGCTCTCTCTTTTCCTTAAGAATACTGTCTTTAACCATTAACTCATCTTCATAAGGCAATGACTTAAAAGAAAGATCTGTTTGGTAATCAGTGATTTTTCTGAAACGTTTTAACACCTCTTCATCTTTTTCAATCTCTGCTTTATATTCATCGATATTTAAAGGATAGACTTTCTCTTCTTGCTGTGCTTTTACCCACTGAGCATTTTCATCTATAAGCTTCAACTGACTGTTGTTTGCCATACGAGCTTTACTTTTTTCTATTGTTTCTTCATAATCAATATATCCAGCCCAATCTTTATAAGAAACAGCCTCTATTTTATCCCATGGAAGAGGATTCTCTTGATCTTTCTCTCCAATATTGCTATAGCTATATCTGTCTGGAACTACTACATCACTTTTCACTCCTTCAAGCTGTGTAGACCCTCCATTAATTCGATAAAACTTCTGGGTTGTCATTTTTAGAGCTCCAACATCTCCATATTCAGTATTCCCTCTTAAAAATTGATTTAAATCGATTACATTCTGAACAGTTCCTTTTCCATAAGTTTGCTTACTTCCTAAGATAATTGCTCTCTTATAATCCTGCATAGCAGCAGCAAGTATTTCAGAAGCAGAAGCAGAAAGCTCATTAACAAGTATCACCAAAGGACCATCCCATTGCACGCTATCATCTGTATCAGAAAGCACTTCTTTTTTCTGACCAGTAGACTTCACTTGTACAATTGGACCTTCTTTTATAAATAGTCCAGCCATATCTACCACAGTTTTTAAAGAACCTCCTCCGTTATCTCTAAGATCAAGAACAATTCCTTCTACTCCAGCAGCTTTAAGCTCTTCTATTTCTTTAGCAACATCTGATGCTGCATTTCTATTTTTATAATCTTCAAAATCTATATAAAACTTAGGCAAGTTTATAATTCCAAAAGTTCTCTCTCCTTTTTTAACGGTAGAAGATTTAGCATAAGATTCTTCTAACTCTACGATATCACGCTCAATAGCAATTTCATCTACAGTCCCATCTAAACGCTTCATTGTTAATAAAACTTTAGATCCTTTTGGTCCTTTTATTAACTTGACCGCATCTTCTAAACGCATACCTACAACACTCACAGGAGTTTCTCCTTCTTGTCCCACTTTCATAATCTCGTCACCAACTTCCATGTTGTTAGCTCTCCAAGCTGGTCCTCCAGAAATAATTTCAACTATTTTTATATGGTCATTTTTCTTTTGCAATCTAGCTCCAATCCCTTCAAACTTACCAGACATACTAACATCAAATCTTTCTTTATCATCTGGTGCAAAATAAAAAGTATGAGGATCGAATTCTTCAACAATAGAATTGATATACACTACAAACCAATCTTTACGTTGTAAATCTCCCATGAACTCAAAATATTCTGTCAATGTTTTTTGAGTAGCTTCACGGGTTTCTTTTTCTAAAGCAATAGGATCTTTCGGAAGTCCTTCATCTTCATCAGCACTGCTACTCTCTGGATTAACAGGTGTTCCTTTTTCATCTACAACAACTCCATTAACACCATGCTGTGTCATTTCATTCTTAACGTCTTCTTCATTTTCTACATCTTCAGTAGCACTTACATAACGCTCTATAGTAGAAAATTTAAGCTGAGTTCTCCAGCGTTGCCACAACTCATCCTTAGTCTTAGCATAGGATAAATTTTCATAATCCACATCAATTACTTCATCTTCATTATAATCATATGGAGTTTCTAAAACATCTTTATACATTACAGAAGCTTCGTCCATACGCTGCATAAGTCTATCGTATGTTAGGTTAAAGAAAGTAATATCAGATGTTTTTATTTGGTCATCTATCGCAGATCTATATTTACTAAACTCATCGATATCACTTTGCAAGAAATAGCGCTTTAGCGGATCTAAAGCCTCTATATAATTATCATACACGTGTTCAGAAAAATCATCATCTATATCTTTAGGATTAAAATGACCATTTTCTAGCACATAGGATATCAAGTCTAGAAGAAGTTTATCTTTATCTGGATTGTCAAATGTCTTATTCGTAAAACTACAAGATGCAGCAGATATTAATAACGCTGCTAGCAAATACACAAAATTCCTTTTCATTTACATTTTTTTTATAGAGATCTACATCTCTCAAACATTAAATATTTTCATTTATAAAACGAAGTATTTTTAAAATCGATAAACACGAAAATACTTACGTAATTTAATAAAATATACTAACAGAATTCATTTTTATACGTTTTCTCTTAGATTTTATTTTTCCATTTTCTCAGTTAAGATTAACTAAATTAAGGAAAAAATCGTGCCACAACATTACAAATCAACTAATATTTTGTTAAACCCTAATTATTCAGCAATTCTTTAAGAAATCCCTAGATTTACTAGCAATATAACAAGACAATAAAGTAGGCTCTCCATTGGAAATAAACTTCTATGCATGTATAATTACTTTAAGTATTAAAATGATTATTTTAGCAACACAAATGAAATTTGAACATGAAAAAAAGACCCTTAATACTGGTAACAAACGACGATGGAATTACTGCTCCTGGAATTAGAGCATTAATAGATGTAATGAATGAAATCGGTGATGTTATTGTAGTTGCTCCAGACAGCCCTCAAAGTGGAATGGGGCATGCTATTACTGTTAATTCTACTCTTTATTGCAGTCCGATTACAATTAAAGAAGAGGATGTACAATTAGAGTATAGTTGCAGCGGAACCCCTGTAGATTGTGTAAAGTTGGCTGTAAATGAAATTTTAAATAAACGCCCTGATATTTGCGTAAGCGGAATTAATCATGGTTCTAATTCTTCCATCAACGTAATTTACTCTGGAACGATGAGTGCTGCTGTAGAAGCTGGTGTAGAAGGAATCCCTGCAATAGGTTTTTCTTTATGCGATTATTCTTGGGAAGCAGATTTTGAATCCGTAAAAAAATACGTAAAGGCAATTACCATGAATGCTTTAAAAAATGGAATGCCAAAAAATGTAGTTCTAAACGTTAATTTCCCGAAATTAAAAGAAAAAGACATCAAAGGAATTAAGGTTTGTAGACAAGCAAATGCAAGATGGGTTGAAGAGTTTGACAAACGTACCAATCCGATGGGAAGAGAATATTACTGGCTTTCTGGTAAGTTTGTAAATCAAGATAAGGGTGAAGACACAGATGAATGGGCTCTTGCAAACGGATATGTTTCTTTGGTTCCTGTACAGTTTGATTTAACAGCTCATCATGCTATTCAAGATTTAAATACATGGAATTTAAATGACTAAAAAGGAAATATTAATAGGCTTCGCTGTTGGAGTTATAGCTAATATTATAGGAACCTTGTTATATGTTTTACTTTTTTCTGACTTTAGTATTGAAGAAAGTTTTATTATAGCTCGAGAGCAAGGTCAATTTGGTAGTTTATTAGCTTTAGGAGCATTATTAAATCTAGTTGCTTTCTTTGGTTTCATTAAACTTAAGAGAGATCTCCGAGCCAAAGGGGTTTTAATAGCAACTTTCTTGACTGCTTTTATTATCTTGTTATTGAAAATATTTTAAAGTAAAATCTATATCACGTGAAGTATTATATTATTTCTGGAGAAGCTTCTGGAGACTTACATGCCTCTAACCTTGTAAAAGAGCTTACAAAAGTGGACCCCAATGCATCTTTTAGAGGCTGGGGTGGTGATCTTATGCAGGCTGCTGGCGTAGATTTAGTAAAACACTATAAAGATCAGTCTTTTATGGGCTTTTTTGAAGTGGTTATAAATTTGCGTAAGATATTTACAAACATAAAGTTCTGTAAAGAAGATATAGAAAAATACAATCCAGATGTACTCCTATTTATAGATTACTCTGGTTTTAACCTCCGAATTGCAAAGTGGGCAAAACAGCAAAATTATAAAACTTTTTATTATGTATCTCCACAAATATGGGCTTCTAGAGAAAGTAGGATAGAAGCCATAAAAAGAGATGTCGATGAAATGTTTGTGATTCTTCCTTTTGAAAAAGAATTTTACGAAGACAAACATAATTACCCTGTAAACTTTGTTGGTCATCCCCTACTCGATGCAATTGGGAATAGACCACAGGTGCTTCCTGATGACTTTAGGAAAGAAAATAATTTAGATAATAGAGAAATCATAGCATTGCTTCCAGGAAGTAGGAAGCAAGAAATTACAAATATGCTCTCAATAATGTTGAGTGTTGTAGATGATTTTACAGATTATCAATTTGTAATTGCTGGTGCTCCTAGTCAAGAATACCATTTTTATGAGCAATTTATCGGAAAAAAGAACGTTCATTTTGTAACTGGAAAAACCTATGATTTATTAAGTGTTTCCAAAGCTGCTTTGGTAACCAGCGGAACGGCAACCTTAGAAACAGCAATTTTTAAAGTTCCTGAAGTGGTATGTTATAAAGCTAATTGGATAAGTTACCAGATTGCAAAACGTATAATAACCCTTAAGTTTATCTCTTTAGTGAATTTAATAATGGATAAAGAAGTTGTTAAAGAACTTATCCAAGATGATCTAAATACCAAAAATCTAAAAGCAGAATTGACAAAAATTCTTGATCCTCAGATAAGGGAACGCATTTTTTTAGATTATTTTGAATTAGAGAAAAAACTAGGAGGAAAAGGAGCTAGTAAAAATGCAGCCCAACTTATTTACAGTAAAATTTCTTAATTTACCCCCAAACCCAAATTTAAATAATGAAAAAAGTAATTTTAATCCTTTTTATTACAGCTGCAATAGCCTCGTGTAAGTCGACTAAAAAAACAGTTTCTGTAAAGGGAGGAAAGCCTACAAAAAGTGAAGTTTCTTATAAAGAAAGTAAAGGCTCTAAAGAGGCTAATGAAATTATAAAATCTGCATTTTCTTATAACGGTACTCCATATAAATATGGCGGAACTACCAAAAGAGGGATGGATTGCTCGGGTCTTATTTACACTTCTTTTAAGGAGAATGACATCGCATTACAAAGAGCCTCTTATATGATGGCTACTCAAGGAAAGAAAATTAAGTTAAATGCTGTTGAAAAAGGAGATCTCCTATTTTTTACAACCAATAAAAGCAGTCGTAAAATAAACCATGTTGGCCTTGTTGTAGACGTAAAAGGGAATGATATTCGTTTTATTCACTCCACAACATCGCGAGGAGTTTTAGTATCCTCATTAAGTGAAGGTTACTGGAATTATGCTTTTAATCACGCCAGAAGAGTTTTATAGATTATTTTTTATATATTTAGTGTTTAAGCGCTGTGAAAACACTAAAATATCCTATTTTAAAACTCCTAATTTTCCTCTTACTAGGAATTTATAGCGGCTATACTTTTGAAATAGAACTACAGTATACTTTATATCTATTATCTTCATTTATAATAGTTTCACTACTATTTTCCTATCATAAAAAGATTGCCACCAGCACAATCTATAGTTTACTACTACTAGCTACAGTTTTCTTAATTGGAGTACTAAATGCTACTATTCATTCTGACCAAAATCCAGAACACTATTCAAAAAAATACCAATTAGGAGACTCTATATTTTTAAAAATCTCTAAGCAACTTAAACATAGTGATTATTATTATAAATATGAAGCAAATGTATATCGCATCAATAACAAAAAAAGCAATGGTAATATTATCCTTAATTTAGTTCGGGATAGCATTTCCGAGAAGAACTTACCAAAGACTGACTTTGAATATAGTACGAACACTCTCCTAAAAGAGGTGAATGCACCACTAAATCCGCATCAATTCGACTATAAAAAGTATTTGGCTACGCAACAGATCTATCATCAGTTAACTACTAAATCAAACGAATTAAAACGCATTCCTAACTCCCATAAAACAATTAGAGGGTATGCAGCTATATTTAGAGAAACTATCAACAAAAAACTCTCCAAATACCCTTACAAAGAAGAAATAGCTGTAGTAAACGCTCTTTTATTAGGACAACGAGAAGGAATATCAAAAGACGTTTATCAAGAATATGCAGCAGCTGGAGCAATACACTTATTAGCTATTTCTGGTTTACACATTGGAATTCTATACTTACTACTGAGTTTTTTATTAAAACCCTTAAATAGAATAAAGCATGGTAAGACTATAAAAGTGATAATAATAATTACACTGCTATGGATCTTTGCTATAATAGCTGGATTGAGTCCTTCTATTGTCCGTTCGGTAACTATGTTCACCTTCATAGCATATGCAGAAAAATTAAACAGAGCTAAAAATATAAACCACGCTCTTATTGGGTCTATGTTTATACTTCTTCTAATTAAACCTAGTTTTATATTTGATGTTGGCTTCCAACTAAGTTATGTTGCTGTTTTTGGAATTGTTTGGATCCAACCTACGTTAGTTACGCTATGGAGTCCTAGAAATAAGCTTGTTTTATACTTGTGGAAGCTACTAACAGTGAGTGTCGCCGCTCAACTGAGTGTCTTACCTCTTACACTATATTATTTTCACCAATTCCCAGGATTATTCTTTATTTCCAATTTGGTAATCGTTCCGTTTATAGGTATGCTTTTAGGTTTTGGATTTGTAATTATTCTCCTCGCTCTTTTAAACATTCTCCCAAATTTTATTGCTGAAATATATTTTACGATTATTAAAATCATGAATTTATTTATAGGATGGATTGCTAATCAAGAAGATTTCATCTTTAGGAAAATCTATTTTACTGGAGCTAATCTAATTACAACATCCATATTAATTATTGCCTTGATGATTCTATTGAAGAATTATTCAAAAAGAAATTTAGTAATGAGTATTGGAAGCTTTCTAATGTTCTCATCCACCATTTTATATCAAAACCATCAGTCTCAACTACAAAGCAAATTTACTTTGTTTCATCGGACTAGAATCTCATTATCATCAATACAAAAAGGAAGATTACTTCAGATAAATGACACTTCAGTAGCAACAAAAAACATTATTAAAGCGTATAGCATCGGAGAAAACATAAAAACTATAAGCCATTTGAAGTCGCCACAAATATTTCAGCTTAAAAAGAAGAACTTTACAATTATAGATAGTACAAATGTGTATCAAAAGAATAAAACTGACTTGCTAATACTCACTTATTCTCCTAAGATTAATTTAGAGAGGGTATTATTTCAACTAAAGCCTAACAAAGTTATTGCAGATGGGAGTAACTATAAATCGTTTATAAAAATGTGGAGAGCGAGCTGTATAAAACAAAAAATCCCTTTTCACTATACTGGTGAAAAGGGAGCTTTTATATTAGATTAATTTTGAATAAATACTATTTTATTCCATGCATTTTACGTTTCATCATCGGGTTCAGCAATAATAAGATTAATGCTGCTGTAATTGGAATTATAGTAAAAATAAGGAAGAATGTTGAAAGCCCATAAGCTTCCGATATATCATCAATAAAACTACCTGTTACACCTCCCAATAGGTTTGCTATAGAGTTAGCTCCAAACCATATTCCGAACATCATCCCTACTAATTTAACTGGAGACAATTTACTTACATAAGACAATCCAACAGGAGACACACAAAGTTCTCCTAGTGTATGGAAGAAGTATGCAAACACTAAAAACATTAAACTTACTGAAGCTGTTTGCGCTCCCTCTGGAATTGTATAAGCTCCATAAGATAAAACAGCGAAACCTACTCCTAACAAAATTAAACCAATAGCGAATTTAACTGGACCTGAAGGATTAAATTTACTTTCCCATATTTTTGAGAATAAAGGAGCAAAAAGTATAATAAATAAAGAGTTTAGTACAGAAAACCAAGAAGCAGGAACTTCTGTTGCATCAGCTGAGAATTCTCTTTTCAACATCCATATAACGATTCCCCATATAATAACAAAACTTAAACCTAACCAAACATTAGATAAGGCAAATTTCCCAAACGTTTGTCTAAACAATTGCAATAATACCCAAGTTACTACTAACATAGGCACTATTATTATAATAGCATTGACTATTTTAAATGTTGCAGCTGCACTTCCTTCAAGACCTCTATCTGTATAATCAGCAGCAAAAATAGTCATCGATCCACCTGCCTGTTCAAATGCCCACCAAAAGAAAACAGTAAATAATGCAAAAATAGAAATTACTATTATCCTGTCCTTAACTACTTTAGGTGACTCTTCTTCTACTTTTTTAGCCTTATGATTCTCATCACTAACAATCGCACTCTTTTTTGATTCTTCACTTTGCACAGTAGACAATCCGATATCTCCAAATATCTTTTGAGCAAAGTAAAATTGAAGCATTCCTAAGAACATAAAGATTCCTGCTAAACCAAATCCATAATGCCATCCTACTTTTTCACCAATATAACCACATAATAAAATCCCTAAGAAAGAGCCTGCATTAATACCCATATAAAAAATGGTATATCCAGCATCCTTTTCCTTTCCTTGATTTTTATAAAGTTGCCCAACCATAGAAGAAATGTTTGGCTTAAACAACCCGTTCCCTAGGATTAATCCCAACAAACCAATATAGAAGAAATAATTAGAAAATCCTTCTAATGCCATGGAAGCATGTCCCAAAGTCATTATAAATGCTCCTAGTACTACTGCATTCCTATAGCCTAAAAACTTATCTGCAATAAAACCTCCAATTATTGGTGTTACATATACTAAACTAGTATACCATCCATATAATAAGAGTGCGTCACCTCTTTCCCATCCCCATCCAGCATCTAAAAGTGATGATGTTAAAAATAAAACCAATAGCGCACGCATTCCATAATAAGAAAAGCGTTCCCACATTTCTGTAAAGAACAGAACAAATAACCCCGAAGGGTGACCTAAAACAGTCTTTTGATTTGTTTCTGAACCACCAAATTTAAACTCCATCTATAATTATTTTAATTAGTATTGTTATCGTTAATCTTTTTTGAACTTCTTATTTTTTTGATTCTGCACCTAAATGCTCATCGATAAAGTTGGTCATTTTAGTATATAACTGTAAACGTGTATTACCACCATAAATACCATGGTTTTTATCTGGGTAAATTGCCCAATCAAATTGCTTATTTGCTTGAATAAGCGCTTCTGCCATTCTCATCGTGTTTTGAACATGCACGTTATCGTCTCCAGTTCCGTGGATTAACAAGTAATCGCCTTTTAACAATTCAGGGTAACTTAACGGTGAATTCTCATCATATCCGCTTGCATTTTCCTGTGGAGTTTGCATATATCTTTCTGTATAAATACTGTCATAAAAACGCCAGCTTGTAACTGGAGCAACAGCAATTGCCATACTAAATACATCATTTCCTTTTAAAATACTATTCGTACTCATAAAACCTCCATAACTCCATCCCCAGATACCGATTCTTTCTTTGTCAATATACGGAAGATTTCCTAATTTCTTAGCAACTGCTATTTGGTCTTCTACTTCGTATTTCCCTAATTCTTTATAAGTTACTTTTTTAAACTCAGCTCCTTTAAATCCTGTTCCTCTTCCATCTACACAAGCAATAACATATCCTTTTTCTGCAAGCATTTGGTACCAGTAATCATTAGATGCCATCCATCTATTAGCTACTTGCTGAGAACCTGGTCCAGAATATTGAAACATAAACAATGGATATTCTTTATTTGGATCAAAATCTTTAGGCTTGATAGTCCACATATTTAAATCATTACCATTGATATTAATGGTAGAAAATTCTTTTGGTGAAATTTCATAAGCAGACACTTTTTTAAGCAATGCCTCATTATTTACGATCTCTTTTAACTCTTTTCCAGTTTTACTATCGTTTAATGTATATCTAGCTGGTGTTGAAGCACTAGAATATGAATTGATAAAGTAACTGAAATCGGCACTAAAAGTCGCATTATTTGTTCCTTCTTCAGTAGAAAGTCTTTTTTTACCTTTCCCATTTAGCTTAATGGCATAAACATCTCTGTTTATAGAACCATTCTCTACTGATTGATAAAAGACACGATCGTTCTTTTTATCATATCCATAGTAGTTAGTAACTTCCCAAGGACCTTCTGTTACTTGATTAAGTAATTTCCCTGTTTTGTTGTAGTGATAAATGTGATTATAACCATCTTTTTCACTTGTCCAAATAAAGCTATTATCAGCTAAAAAGGTAAGGTTATCTGTTACATCAATGTATGCCTTGTCTGTTTCATGAAGTACTACTTCAGCACCTTTATTTACATTATAAAAATAAAGCTTTAAATCGTTTTGATGACGATTCATTACTTGTGCACTTAAAACATCTGCATCGTTTGTCCACTCTATTCTAGGAATATAATAAGCATCATTCAATGCTACTTCTTCTGTTTTCTTTGCAGCAACATCATAAGTAAAAAGGCTTACTTTTGAGTTGTTTTCTCCTGCTTTAGGGTACTTAAACTCATGTTGTGTAGGGTAAAGTGTTTTACCATAAACATCCATTGAAAATTCTGGAACTTCTCTTTCATCAAAACGAATGTAAGCTAAATAAGTTCCTGTTTTATTCCAATCGAAAGCTCTTACAAAAGCAAATTCTTCTTCATACACCCAATCGGTAACCCCATTGATGATTTTATTCTTCTCACCATCTGTAGTCACTTGAGAAGTACTCCCATCACCTAGGTTTTTTATATAAATATTATTTTCGAAAACATAAGCTACTTTAGAGCCATCTGGAGAAAGTGTTGGCTCTTGTATTTTATCTTCTGAAATTAGTTCAACTTCTTTTGAAGCGATATCATACACATAAAATTTCCCTAAAGTAGACCTTCTAAAAATTGATTCTACATCTGTTGCCAAAATCAACTTTGACTCATCTTCACTAAATGTGTAAGATGAAAAATATTTAATTCCATCTAAATCCGCAGAAGAAACGATGGTTTCTACTTTCTCTAAAGTCTCATAATTGTATTTATCGATTGCAGAACTTTTAGAACTTCTATCAAAATTTAAAACAGTGTATTGCTTACCATCTTTCATGGAGTGTAAAACATCCATTCCTTCGGTGCGAAAAGCACCTCCCCATATTTCTTCTAATGTAATTTTTTTATCTTGTGCAGTTGTTGTGAGGGAAACTAATCCTATCATTACTAGGAGTAACGTATAATGTCTCTTCATTAAATTGTTATGTATTGATTAAAAAACCGTCAAGTTTACTAAAAATTTCACATATACGATAACTTTTGACGTTAAACATTACTTATAATAAGGACTTATAAGGTTTAATTAATAATTTTTCTATTTACTGTAGGCAGTAGGCTACAAAGTGGGTTATAATATGAATATAAACAAAGCAAGCCCCACAAAAAATAAGTTCCAATTACATTACACAGATCAATACTATTACTAAAATAAGTAGTCTTTTTAGTTCTTATCTTCTCCAATGAGAATCATTATCTTTGCCATTTAATAATCATACATTCAAATGGCAATACCTGTAAACGGATTTTCTAAGCTTACCAAAGATCAAAAAATTGAGTGGCTTGCAAAGAATCATTTTATAAACAAAGAAGAAGGAAAAACAATAGTAGCTCAATATTGGAATAGCGATGCTAAGCTCCAATTGCTTCATGATGA
This sequence comes from Joostella atrarenae, assembly GCF_021764745.1. GTDB lineage: Bacteria > Bacteroidota > Bacteroidia > Flavobacteriales > Flavobacteriaceae > Galbibacter > Galbibacter atrarenae. The sequence continues at coordinate 113,051 of NZ_JAETXX010000007.1, forward strand.
ATTTATAGAAAATACCATTTCTAATTTTTACCTTCCTCTAGGAATCGCTCCAAATTTTTTAATCAATGGAAAGTACCACACCATCCCAATGGCCATTGAAGAAAGTTCTGTTGTAGCCGCAGCAGGTAAAGCTGCCAAATACTGGCAACAACGTGGAGGCTTTAAAACAGAAGTTCTAGGCACTGAAAAAATAGGTCAGGTACATTTCATGTTTTATGGTGACAACTCTAAATTAGAGACTTTCTTTTCAGAAATAAAATCAAAATTAATTGCTTCCACAAACGACATTACAGAGAATATGCGTAAGCGTGGTGGTGGGATTACAGATATAACTTTAAGAAATAAAGCTTCTAAACTTAACAGCTACTACCAGCTTCATTGTACTTTTGAAACGTTGGACGCAATGGGAGCTAACTTTATAAACTCCTGTTTAGAGCGTATTGCAAAGACTTTTAAAGAAGAAGCTCAACACTTTTCTTTATTTACTACTGAAGAAAAAGATCTTGAAATAGTGATGAGTATCCTTTCCAATTATGTTCCTAATTGCATTGTAAAGGCTTCTGTAAGTTGCAAGGTTGAAGATTTAAATGAAGACAAAAACTTAACTCCTAAAGCTTTTGCTGAAAAGATTGTTCGTGCGGTTGCCATTGCAAATGCAGAACCACACAGGGCAGTTACACATAATAAAGGGATTATGAATGGTATTGATGCCGTTGTACTAGCTACTGGAAATGATTTTAGAGCTATTGAAGCTGGAGCTCATGCTTACGCTGCAAAATCTGGAAGCTACAAAAGCTTAACTCATGCAGAGATTGAAAATGGTATTTTCAAGTTTTGGATAGAAATTCCATTAGCAATTGGAACTGTTGGCGGGCTCACAAGCTTACATCCTTTGGTGAAATTATCATTAGAAATTTTAGAAAAACCTTCAGCAGAAGAATTAATGCAAATAATTGCTGTAGCTGGTTTAGCTCAAAACTTTGCTGCATTACGATCTCTTGTTACAGACGGTATTCAGAAAGGACATATGAAAATGCATCTTATGAATATCTTAAATCAACTGGGAGCTACTGCAAAAGAGAAAGAATACTTTGTAACTTATTATAAAGACAAAACCATTACTCATAGCGGAGTAATTAGTGCTTTTAACTCATTAAGAGAAAAAGATGCCTCATAAATATCATAGCAACGGTAAGTTATTAATTACAGGGGAATACACTGTTTTAGATGGTGCTAAAAGCTTAGCGCTACCAACCAAATTTGGACAAACATTAACTGTTGAAGAAACAGAAAGTAAAACCATTTTATGGAAAGCCCTTCGTCATAACAATGAAGAGTGGTTTACAACAGAAATAGACCTTCTGAGACTAGAAAATAAAACTGAAGATGCTATAATAAACACAACTAACAATCAGATCACAGAAACATTACTTAATATATTAACCGAAGCAAAGCTTCTAAACCCTAGTTTTTTAAAAGGATCTAAAGGAGTTAAAGTCATTACAAAACTGGAATTTCCAGAAAATTGGGGATTGGGTTCTTCCTCTACACTAATTAACAACATAGCATCTTGGGCAAATGTAAATGCTTTTACTTTGCTATGGAATAGCTTTTCTGGAAGTGGGTATGATATTGCTTGCGCACAAAATGATAGTCCCATAGTTTATAAATTAGAACATAAAAACCCACAAATAGAAACTGTAAAATTTGATCCTGCTTTTAAAGATCAGCTGTTTTTTATCCACTTGAATAAAAAACAAAATAGCAGGGAAGGAATTGATAGGTATCGTAAAACTACATCTTTAGAAGATAAAGCTAAAGCAATAAAAAGCATCGATATAATTACTGAAAAAATACAAAACGCACAAAACCTAACTCTATTTGAAAACCTCCTTAAAGAACACGAAGAAGTAATAGCCTCTATCATTAAACTACAGCCTGTAAAAGACTACCTTTTTAAGGACTTTAAAGGTGAAATTAAAAGCCTTGGAGCGTGGGGAGGAGATTTTATATTAGCAACTGGAGAAAAAGCTTATATAACCAATTACTTCAATGAAAAAGGATATCACACTATTCTCTCTTATAAAGAAATGATTGCATAAAAAAAGCTCCCTTCAAAGGGAGCTTTTTTATTATGATCTATTTTTAAACAGCATTTACATTAGTAAATATCTGCTCTTTCATCTTCAATTTCTGCAGCATTTTTCAATGCATTATAAGCAGCCAAACTTGCTCTATTTCTATTAAGTGATTTTTGAGTGTTTGCGTATGTAGTATAGTTCTCTAAAGAAGGAGCTATCTCCTTTTTAGTAACAGAAACCATAAATACTCCATTTTCACCTTCAATTAAACCAGAAGTCTCTCCATTAGAAAGTGCCATTGCAGTACCTACAACTTTAGGCTCTCTACCAGCACCAGCTATTGTTGGTGTCTTCATAGTAAGTCCAGAACCAGCAGTCACATTAACATTATTAGTCTTAGCAAATTCGTCTAAAGATTTTCCAGCATTCTCTTTCATGATAATTGCTGCTTTCTTTTGTTTTCTTAAGATTGGTAAAACTTGAGCAGAAGCATCTTTAGCAGTTGCTAAACCAGCTTTTCTAATTCCAGTTAACTGCACTATTGCGTATCCGCTTGGCGTATTAAAACGCTTAACATCTCCAACTTCAGTTTCAGCATTAAAAGCCCATTGTACAATACTACGTTGGTTTCCAACTCCAGGTACATTTTCATCTAAAGCTTGAATTTTATTTACAGGACGTACAGAGTAGTTTGATTCTTTAGCTATTGCTTGGAAATCTCCTTCTGCAGCAGCCATTTCAAATTTTGTAGTTTCTGTATAAAGATCGCTAGTAGTTCTTTCTGATGGCTCGATTTCTCTCGCTACAGTTGCTAATTGAACAACGTCGTATTTATCTTCAACTTTAATAATATGAAAACCAAAATCTGTTTCAACCAATCCGATAGATCCGATTTCGTTATCAAAAATATAATCATTAAAAGCAGGAACCATTTGCCCTTCAGGAATATCATCATAAGTTCCTCCACGGCTAGCAGAACCAGGATCTTCAGAATTTTCTCTTGCCAAAGTAGCAAAATCATCTGGATTAGATTTTACTTGAGCTAAAAGAGATTTTGCTTTAGCCTCTGCCTCTTCTTTAGTTCTTGGCTCAGAAGGCTGCGCTTGAGAACCATCATAAGAGATAAGAATATGACTTGCTTTTACAGAACCACCTTTTTTCTTAGCCACCATTCTAGTGATTTTAAAGAAATCTCCATCTTTATATGGCCCATAAACCTCACCAACAGGAAGGTTATAAAGTGTATCTGCGAATGCTATAGGCAAATCTTTTTTCGCCAAATAAGTCGTATCATTCTTTATATCGGAATTTCTACTTACGAAGTCTTGAATATTTGTAGTCGTTTTAAACCCAGCTACAGTATCGTTATTCTTAGTAGTTTCGTTATAAACAACACTATTCTTTAAAAGTTTAGCTAAACTAGCTTTTGCTTCATTGATATCTTCATCAGAAGCTTTCTCTTCGAAATATACATAACGAATGTCTCTAGAAGCCTCTTGATCAAATTCATTTTTGTGTTCCTTAACGTAAGCATTGATCTCACTATCTGAAACATTAATTGTACTATCTGCAATAGAAGTGTAAGGTACACGTACATATTTTACGTCTACTTTATCACTTTCTAAATGATAAGCTAATTCTCCTTCTTTTAAAGTAGTTCCTACACCAGCTTTTATTAAGTTGAAGTAAGACTGCTCTTTAGAAGCATTGATTAATGCATCTTCTTGTAATTGCCATTGTTGATATCCTGCTGGATTGTTCGCTTGTAAGTCAGCAATAAATTCGATGAATTTCCCTTCATCAAAAACACCAGCTTCATTTTGAAAAGTAGGATCTGAAGCGAAAGCAGGATTTGCTTTAACAACTTCTAATATCTGATCTTTCTCAATATTAATACCAAGATCTTCGAATTCTTGCTCTAAAACAATATTTCTAACTTCTTGATTCCATACTTGGTTTACAACTTGAACTGTAGTAGCATTTGCACCATACCTTCTGGAAGCGTTCTCCACCTTGTACGCGAACTCTTGTCGCGAAATACTTTCTCCATTTACTTCTCCTACAGTTGTTTTCCCAGTACCTGAACTATTACTAAAAACTCCGGAAATAACAAATGAAAATAAAGCCAAACCTATCACTAAAATTAAGATTAGTGAACGACTTCTAATTTTTTCTAGAATTGCCATTTATCAATACAATTTATTAAATTAATGTGGGCGAAAATACCACTTTTTTGGAATAATAAAAACCTGAAGATGCAATTATTAAGGATTTTATTAAATATGATTCATAAATAGGTGACTATTACCTAAAAAATAGACTACAAATTGCTATAATTTCAATAGATTCGGCACTATTTAACGAAAAAAAGGAGAAGACGCTAAGCTTCTAACTTCGTAATAAAACTAGTCGTCTTCACGCAATTTAAGAGATACAAGATCTATTTTTGTATTACTAACCTCAAGGATTGTAAATTGATATTCTTCTATGTTTACAACTTCTTCTTTTGAAGGGATTTCTCCAAGATGACTCACTATAAGCCCCCCTAAAGTTTCATAATTCTCACCTTCTGGTAAATCCAGCTTGTATTCTTCATTTAAATAATCGACTTCTAACCTTGCAGAAAACTTATACTCTCTCTCATTTAACTGTTCTTCTATAAGTTCCACACTATCATGCTCATCTTCTATCTCTCCGAATAATTCCTCTACAATATCCTCTACTGTCATAATCCCAGAAGTTCCTCCGTATTCATCTAAAACCACAGCGATACTCTTTCTCTTCTTTATAAGAATCTCGAGCACATCGCTTATTAGTATAGTTTCGGGAACATATTCCACTGGCATCATTACAGACTTAATGTCTGCTGGTTTTTTAAATAAATCAAATGAATGCACATAACCAATAATATCATCAATTGTTTCTTTGTACACCAAGATTTTAGAAAAACCTGTTTCAGTAAAAATCTTACTTATTCCTTTAGGGAGCTCCTCTAATTCTACAGCAGTAATTTCCGTTCTAGGAATCATTACTTCCCGAGCCTTTACTTCTGCAAATTCCAAAGCATTTTGAAAAAGCTGAATCTCAGAATCCATATCATCTTCTTCATTTGCAGCTTCCATTTGTTCAGAAATGTAATCCCCTAACTCCACTTTACTAAAAGCTAGCTGCACATCATCTCCATCAGTCTTAAAAAACACTTTTAAAACTAGATCTGAAATCCATATAATAAAGGAAGAAATAAAAGAAAACAACATATAAAATATATATGCTGGAATTGCAAAAATCTTAAGCAAGCTATTGGCATAGATTTGAAAAAAAACCTTCGGAAGAAACTCTGCTGTGATAAGAATTATCAAAGTAGAGATTACAGTTTGAACTAAAATAATATTAAAAGGAAGGCTTTCTCTCCCTATATATTCTGGATATAGAGAATTTATAATTACCTCTCCCATATAAATACCATAGACAACTAGCGCTATGTTATTCCCCACAAGCATAGTGGCAATAAACTTTGAAGGTTTCTTAGTAAGTTTCGTTAAAACCTTAGCTAAAACACCTCCTTGCTTTTTCTCTATTTCTATATGTATTTTATTTGAAGAAACATACGCTATCTCCATCCCAGAAAAGAATGCAGATAAGATAAGAGATACAATTATAATAATTATGTCGATTTGCATCTATTCTTTGTTTTGCCTACCTCCAAATCTTTTACGGTAATACCTTCTAAAGAAAAACATTCCAATAGAAATAACAGCAAAAAACAAGAACAAATATGCTCTGTTTCGATCAACACTCCATTGCTGCACTACTTCTACCACAGAAATAACAGCAACAACAAGGTAAGCAATCTCAAAAATTTTAAAATACTTCATGTTTATTTTTATAAGAAAATAGATTTCTTTTAATCAAATGTAAAGAAAAGTTGGAAATAAGCGAATTTTTTACTCTGTATCTTCACTATCTTTTACGACAGCAGTTCCAGAGTTACCATGAGAGCTCACTACTGTAAACTCTTTATTGAAGTCTATGCCCACCCCTTGCATATTTAAATCTGGGCTGGTGAATTTATAATCCCCTTCAGTAAAAATCCATTGATTTTCTTGATCGTAATACAACTGAGGGGCATTTAATATTTTGCCATCGTATGTTTTAAGGACAACATTCCCCTTCATATCGATAAGCTTGGTATCTGAATAAATAATACCATAATTTGCTGAAGCGCTACTCTTTTGATTATCCTTATCATAAAAATCCACATGAAAACCCTTTGGGAATTCACGGTAAGGAAAAGCCTGGTTTGCGTAATCCTCGAATACAGGACCACTTACTACAGCTGTTAACCTTGTAGAATCTGTATACTTCAGTACAAAATTTTCGGCAATACCAACGGGAGTTTTATTAATAGCATTTATCTTTTGAACTTCCTTCAAATTACCTTCACATGAAAAAAACATTGTCACAGCAAATACTGTGACAATGTTAATCAATGTATATTTTAAACTAAATTTCATTTTACAAGCTAGGTACTTTTACACTTCCTCCAACCCAACAGTTAAATTGGATTGTTTTTCCTGCCATACCAGAGCTAAAAATATCTTGCTTACTTGGTGCTCTACCAGCATAACTAGCAGCAGCTTGTGCAGATCTACTTTTTAAAGATGGATCTACTTGACCAGCTTTTCTAGCTACTTCAGCAGCTTTCCAGTAAATTGCTCTTTTCTCGAAAGTTGTACTTCCACAATCATTAGCACTATTAGCATATAGACTAGCTATGATTAAATATGGCGTTCCGTTTGCTGGGTTTAAAGATAAAGCTTGTTGAGCGTATGTTCTAGCACTAGACTTCTGACCTCTTTTAGAAGCTTTACTAGACATTCTTGTTAACTTAGTAGCTTTTTTAATAGGATCAGTTTCTAAGTCGATTGACTGTTTGTAGAACTCAGTTGCTTTACTACTATTCCCTTGCTCTTCATATAAAGAACCTAGGTAGTATTTAGAACTTGCAGATGGCTCAATTTGATCTAACGCCTCTACTAATTTCACAAACATTGGATCTCCTGTACAATCTTTAGAATCCATTCTTCCTGCAGCACTCTTTAACCATGCAGCATCTGTTTTATGAGCTTCGAAATTTTTCTGATAAAGAGGAATTAAGTTATCACAGTCTGCTAACTTACCTAATTTAGCATCAACACTACCACTAATTTTTTCGTAATTTTCTCCATTCTGTCTTGCTGCAGCTAATATTTTAGTCTCTTTACTAGTTAATGTTCCTGCATCTTCTTTAGGCACATACTTAACAATAGTTTCTCCTAACTCTTGATTCTCTTCAGCAATCTTTCCTGTTACATCATCATATGTGTCAAAAACCTCTTGAAGGTCTTTTTTACCAGCTGCATTAAGATCAACTAACGTAGAGAAATAAAGGTATAAAGCTTTAGGATTTTTAAATCCATCTTTATCTTCCTTGTATGCTTTATCTAATAAGTTATAGATCTCTTCATCAGAACCCATTTTCTGATCATTCATTAATAAAGCTGCATCTATATCTGCTCCAGCCTTTGTATATCTTTTTGGAAAATACTCAGGTCCTTTTTTATAAAGCTCGGTAAGCATAGTAACATACTTATCTTTATTTGCAGGATCCTTTTCAATTTTATGTTTTAAAATTTTTTCTCCATAGTGGAATGTAGCCCAATGCAATTCTGGACAATTTTCATATACCATTTTCCATGGTTCATATGCAGCGTCATAGTTTTTAACTTTCGCATGCTCGGCAAATACGGATAAATTCTGTGGACATTCAGGGTTCTGTGCTTGCCCTAATGTAACAAAGGCAACCCCTAGAACACCAACCAATATAGAAATCTTCTTTTTCATTTATGTAATTTTATGGTTAACGTATTATATATTTATCTATCTAATTAAATTCTTTCTAAACCATCTGTCGTTTAATGACAAACTTATAAAAACATTGAAATAGTTTTCTTCAATTCTTCCTAAATAAGTACTTCCTCTTTTTCCAAATTCCACACCTACATTGGCATTAGAAAAACCATTCATCGGTAAACCTAAACCAAAAGACATGCCAAAGTCGTGAACAGGTACATTATTAACTAACAGACCAGTCTTTTCATTCTTCATACCTATTCTATATGTCACTCTTTTCCAGTAACTTGCATATGAGTCGTAATCAGGAGTCCAAAAACCACCTACAGAAAATCTATTTCCATCTTCATAAGCTCCATTCACCACATCTATAAATTCATTCTCAAACTCACTAGACTTAGTTATTTCATACTCACCACCTATAAACCATGTGTATTTTTTTCCCACACCTAATCCTAATGTATAAGATTCTGGTAAATGTAAGTAAGTAGAATTAAGTCCTAACGCTCCTAAATCTACATCCTCAGTAACTCTTGGCACTTCTAAACCAGCGGAATTTGTTAAAATTGTTGATATTGACCTATCATTACTAGAGGTAATCTTTGTTGCTGGCGTATACAATACAGAAGATTTCAATTCTAAATTTTTAGTCAACTCAGCATCATAATTTAATGAGAAGCTATAATCAAACCCACTATATTCTGAATTGTTCTGTATTCTTGTTCCATATTGAATCCCTTCCAAAAAGCGGACTGATTCCTTTTCTATTTTTCCAAAATTAAAATTTACTTTTCCTCCGAAGCTAAAATTATTTAAAAAAGTAAAACCATAAGCAAAAAATGCTTTATTAATTCCACCTTCACCTGAATATCTATCCAATTGAGCTGGAGAAGCATCTTCATCTAAAGATCTTACTCGGTATCCTACAGAAGTCCAAGGCACTAAACCAAAGCTCATTCCCATGTTATTTCCTAAAGGAACTCCAACTGCCAAATAATCGAAAGTTACATCCGAAGCATTTTCACTACCTTCATCTGTTGCTAAATCTAAAGAATGATAACCTCCACCAACAGTAAATGCAGTTAATTTAAGCTTTCCTAAAGATGCAGGGTTATTAAGATTTAAGTGTATACTGTCTGTATAAACACTAATCCCCCCCATCGATCTATTTTCTACCAATCCCTTAAAACGTTGGTCTCCTGTTCCGTAAAAAGAATATGGTGATACACTTCCCTCCTGCGCAAAACTGTAACTACATATAAATAATACAATTACAATAAAAATCTTTTTAATCATTCAGTGTTTGTTGAGTTCTAAAATATAATTAACTCCCTCCAAGAGGAAATTCGGATGAGCAAATATGCTACTTTTTAATCTTTTAGACAAAAAATGACTATCACCACCTGTTAAAATAACTGTTAAATCTTTAAATCTATCAATATATTGTAGTATTACACCTTGGATTTCATTAACGGTTCCGTTCACTACTCCCGAAATCATACAACTTTGTGTAGAGTCCCCAATAAAGTCTTCAAAATCAAGAGAAGATACCAATGGAAGCTTTGCCGTATATGCATTCATGGCCTTATACCTCATATGAACCCCGGGGGAAATTGCTCCTCCCTTATAAACCCCATCTTCACTTAAAAAATCATACGTTATACAACTCCCCGCATCTATAACTAAGCAATTTTGTGCGCTGTACTTATAATAAGCGGCTGCAATAAGAGCAATTCTATCTACCCCTAAAGTCTTTGGAGTAGCATATTGATTTCTAAAAGGTACTTTAGAATCTGAAGTAAGCATGGAGACAGGAGCAAAAACAGCCATTGCTTTTATATGCTCTTCGGATAGTTTTCCTACTGAAGAAATCATAATATGGCGAATCATCGGGTACTTTTTGAAAATATTTGAAAAATTTTTTAAAATATTTTTTTCCTCAGTCTGCAAAACTTCCAAAAACATATCTCCCTTAAAAACAGCTAGTTTTATAAAAGAATTTCCAACATCTACTATTAAATTCATGCCTAATTATTAAAGTTGTAAAGTTACAAAACCATTTTTTTCTAAAATTATTTTGTAGATATTAAATTTGATTCTATATTTGCACCCGCAATGACGCACTGGTGCCTTAGCTCAGTTGGTAGAGCAAAGGACTGAAAATCCTTGTGTCCCTGGTTCGATTCCTGGAGGCACCACCACTAAAAGCCGTAACAGATTCTATATGATGACGTTACGGTTTTTTGGTTTATACAGGGTGCTATACAGGGTGTGATTTAATAAAGAAACTTGATTCTGCATAAAGCTTGAATAAATTGCAATTAACACGATAGATTTTATTTGGTAGACTTTTTAAAGAAAAAGCTTGCATGCACATTAGACGAATCCATGAGGGGGACATCAAAAAATTAAAATCTCACCATACAAACCAACTTAGGACGATAAGCTTAATAGCACACTTAAAACAATTTAGTACATTAGATCTATTGCGCATGTAAGTTATATTTTACAAATTAGCACTGTAAAGACATGTAAAAATAGACACTATTTGACTAGGAGTCTTTTAACCTCTTACAACATCAAAAACCTCACAATTTAAGGCTTTTGCTATTTTATGAAGAGTGATTATTCCCGTATTAACCTCTGCCCTTTCAATCCTCCCCACTTGATCTTTAGGAATATTTACTTCTATTGAAAGGTCATGCTGAGACATTCCTCTACTCTTTCGAAAGCTTTTAACCTTACTACCGATTGAAATTAACATCCCTTTATTCTCCTTCTTAGTAATCACATAGTAAAAATGAACTTATTGTTATAATAATTCAGACATAAGCTTGTAATTGTTTAATAAATTTTCCAAAATCTACTTAATTTGAGGAATACCGTAATGAATACTAATTTAACTTCGAAATATTTGTAAACATTTTAATCAGAAGCTCAAATTATAAGAAATTAAACTTAACTGAAGTAAAATTTAATATTTATTAATTTTACCTTTCTAATATGGATAAAATATAACATAATTGTATTCTATAAAAAAACATAAAACCATGAGAATTCTTATTCTACCAATATTCCTATTAATAATCACAAATATCTTTCCACAAGATTACACTAAGAAGTATAACTCAGTTTTAAAACAATATGAATATTACGATAAAGATGGTAACATGGTCGGACATCAGAAATATAATAATGTTATGAGACAATGGGAATACACAAAAGGCTCGACCTACAGCTACGATAACACTTCACCAGCAAATTTTAATAATTATGTAAAGCCTTATAATTTTAATTTAATTAGTCAAGTCCTTGCTGCTAAACAACGAAAGTATGATGCTAAAACTCAGTACAACAAAAACAGGCTCTTGAACAAGCTAGATCAATTACTTATGCTAGCAAATAAAATGAACAATCAAACTCAACAAAACAGAATCTATAAAGAAGTCGAAAACTACTTTTACAAAAATAGCAATTACTTAAATCAACACCTATCAAATGACATTATTATCAACCAAGCTATCATAGACTTAACATATATATATAACAATGTTATTGGAGTTGAAAATAACTATAGTGTAACCCAAAACTACAATTACTCAAACACCACTACCCCAAAAAAACAATTCGAACCAAATACATACATCAAGGTAAGTCATGCTGCTCCAATTCGAGACGCACCCAGTATTTTGGCAAAAAAAGTAGGAACTCCTTATGAGAATAAGGTATTAATAATAAAAAAAGTAGATGATGGTTATTACAAGGTTAAATCTGGCAAGTTATATGGATATATAAATGACGCGTGGTTAAGTGAAGTAATTAAGGAGACTGTAGATGAAAGTCCTCAAATTAAAAATTATACACAAAATAGTTTTGCAAGCACTACAAGCAATGCCCCTATCCTTGACAAGCCTAACAGTTTAGGAAATAAAATAGGGTCAACAGAAGAAAATAGTATCGTATACATATTCACTAAAGAGACTGAAAATTATTATAAAATTAAACACGGAAGCTTGATAGGGTATATTGACGCTAAATGGCTAAAAAACACCATTACTATTCCTTCAAAAGAAGAAAAAGAACCATCTACTGAGACCCAAATCCCAAAACAGATACTTGGTTTATATCTTGTAATGAAAATTGAAGAATCAACATTAAACTCAATAACTGGAGAAAAGGAAATACAAAATACAATTAATGGAAAGTCATTATTATATTTAAGTGAAAAATCAATAGGCTTTCAAAGAAACGGAGAACCCGCTAAAGAATCAGATTGGAGATATTTAGGTTTTGAATCAGTTTCAAACTCCCACAAATTTGAAGATGATTACAACCAATTAATATATATAGATAAAGATTTAAATAGAGTAACGTGGATCGTAAAATCACCCTCATCAGTAAAAAAAATATACACGTATTATAACTTAAAAAAAATAAACAAATAGCCACGAAGTCATCAAAATAAATACTCATGACAAAAGCACCCAAACAACCAAGTTGAATAATTGATTTGGTACTTTTGTCATGAGTATTATAGCTGACATTTCTCCCCTAAGCTGCTTTTTGAATAGATTCTAAATTACAATCTATCATTTCTTGAAACTTTTTATGGAGTAAATTTCTAATAAGCAATCTAGTACGATTCAATCCATACTCTTCTATATATCTATTACATTCTCTTTTAATTCTACCATAAATCCTATAAGATACTGCTTGTTTCAGACTATCCCAATAATAAGGATTTGTACAGTCACAAATCAACCCAACATGACGTTTGTCTAACACTTTCTCCATTCCTTCTATATCTACTATCAAAAGCTTATCAAACTGCTTTAACAGGAACTGAAAAAGCCTAAATACAACATCTTGACTTAGCAAATCCACAAGGTTATATATTTGCAATTCTTCTAAAAACCGAGAGCGAGTTATTTTTATTTCAAACCTTACCACATTTCCTTTTTGCTTATAATGCTTAGATTTGTTATAAATTTTTAAAGAGTAATCGGTCTTCTTGAACTCCCTATAATTGCCCTTTCCGTTAAAAGTCTCATTTCGATTCGGAGCTTTAAAATCGTACATCAACAACATGTGGTTTAAGAAACGGTCTGCATCTATCGGCAAATCAATATTTAACCCAAACTCTAGGTTCGTTATTTTTGTTTCCTCTGGAATAATATATAATTCCTCACACATAATATCCAAAACTTGTTCCTGCTCACAAAAACTAAAGTCATTATAATTATGCTCCTCTCCATACATATGTAAATTAAATAGTTTATGCAAGCTTCCTGTAACGTAGGACTTCTCTTTTTGCAAATCTACCTGCATATTATAATACCTGCCTTTTTTTGGAAACTCCTCAATCTCACCTGTTTGGCGATTAAACCTTGACCTAAGCTCTACTGTCCTTTTTTCTTCTGTTCTAAAATCAAAACTCCCTTTATCTAGAACATAAAACCTAACGTTATCTATCATTAGGCTACGTTTCTATAGTTAGACAATGCGATTTGCTCCAAAATAGAGCTTTCCAGATACAAAGGTTTTCTTCCCACTTTATGCGTAGGTTTTAAAATCCCTCTTTTTTTCAAATTATGTATCGTTACAAGCGATACCCTTAATAATTCTGCAACCTCTTGACGTGTTAACAGTCGCTCACTAAAATTTTTCAACATTTCATATTTTAAAATTAATATTCTTTTAAATGCAATTCGAATCACAAGGCAAATATACCTTCCATTGTGAGCTATTTAAAAAAAGGGGAATGAACGGGAATATGCTTAATTTAGAGCAACATCAATGAAATAAAAGGGGGTTAAACTTTAAAAAAAATTAAACTTTTTGAAAAAGGGGAATAGAAAGGGAATTAAATTGAATCTAAATAATAGAACTCTGCCTTAACTAGTTTAGTAGAAATGTTATTATATTTACTAGGCTTACCCTGGTCGTTAACGTTAAACTTGTATCGCACTTCTAAAGCTTTTAAAAAAGAATTATCCTTTTCGCTAGAAAAATGAGTTTTCAAGAGACTCCTTTGTTTGACATATAAAAAAAATAAAACAAGAGTTTTTTTCTGACTTAGCATCCATTTCAAATCATTATCTAATACATCTTTATCCATAAGCTTTTTCTCTATCTGAAGAAATCTTTCATACTCATTAGATCTCAAAAACTTATCAATATTACCCGTATTAGGTAACTTAGTATTATTTTTAACATCTAAATAACTACTAATTAAAATAGGATAAACATCACCGTAATCCACTTTTATTAAATCAATTACTCTACGATAACTAGACAGATACATATTAACCATAATTTTTAATAATGGGTTAATGTTTTCTGAACTCAGAATATTTATTAGACAAACCTCACTATTCTTTAAATTAAGTATCTTCTCCTTAAACATAATATTTGTAAGCAAAGCAACTTCATTGCTTTTAATTAATGAATTATTAAGATTACTCAAGTAGACACCTTCTTGAACCTGTACATAGTTCAGCAAAAAACTCTTAAACTCTTTTATATCAATAGATTCTAAAATCTCTTCATAATCAACATCGATATCAAGTCCCTCTATCCCCTTTTGATTACCCCCAATAAAATCTTTTATTGTAATAGACTCATAAGTAATATCAATATCGTCCCAATAAGCAAAATGAATAAAAACATTTTCGTAAAGACCCATCTCTTTATATATGGGCAATTCAAATTTTTCAATAGTATATTCAACATCACTTATGCAAGTGTAAGGTCTAAAAACTTCTTCTAAATCTTCAACTGTTTGTTTTAAATAGTACATCCTTAAATATTAAAATAACCGCTTTTGGCAAACTTCAAAGCCTGCTGTTCTTTTTCAATCCGAATATACTTATAAAATTCTTTTTCGGTTGAATGTCCAGAGAATATCATAATATCATATGTAGACATTCCCTTTTTGTACATATTCGTACAAAAGGAACGTCTCGCACTATGGGTACATACTAATTTATATTTTGGAACTCTCTCAGAAACCTTATCCCCGCCTTTGGTATAATTACGTTCCACTAGCTCCAAAACGTTGGCTCTTCTTGCAATCTCTTTAATATATCTATTCAAATCTTGTTCACGCATCCGAGGCGGCGGGCTACCATTGTACTTCTTATGAATTTCCTTAATCTCTCTTGTTATTGGGCAGTGCACTTCTTTTTTTGTCTTTGATTGTCTAATCTTAAAAAATAAAGTACCATCTAAGTTAATAATATTATCATTAGTCAATCCATTATAGTCACTCACACGTTGCCCCGTTAGACATCCAATAACAAATATATCTCTCGCTCTATCAAGCTCAGGATGTTTATTTAAGTCTAACTCTATAATTGAGTTAATCTCATCATCAGTTAAATAGATTGCCGTTGTCAGTTCTTTTGGAGCTCTAAATTCTCGATTAGAATATGCTAAATTAGTATTATAACCCTCTTCAGTAGCTGATTTCAAAAAAGATTTCAAATTTTTTATATGCTTCCCAATTGTATTCATTGACTTATCATCCTCCTCTAAAAAAGTCAAGAAAGCGTAATAAAAATCCATAGTAATATCATTAAACTGTAACTTTTTTTCATACTTCCTTAAAAGTTTTACTGTCTGTTGATACGACCTTAACGTCACATCTCTTATTACCCCCTTCCTCCTATTACAAAATAAGTCAGTATAATTATAAAAAGTCATTTCTTCATTTGCAATATCAATAGTGGGTCTAACAATACTATCCAATTTTTCTCTTAATATCTTTTTTGTAATAGGGATGTTATCTGCATTCAATCTAGATATTTCTTTTGACAATGCAACTTTTAGCCCATTCAAAAAGTCATTGACATAATCCCTGTCCAGTATATGCGCTTTATTTCTTAATTGCTGTCTTTCAAAATCCCAATCAGCATAGCATGATGAATATTCTGTTGAGTATTTCATTCTTAACGAACCGTAGTTGAAATGAAGGAATATAAGAGATTGCTGTTTTGGATTTTTACTTAACTTTTTAATAGGTTCTTTAAAGGCTAATCGTATTGATCCTTTTGACCGCTCTACAGAATTCATATTATTAATTATAATTATATTACAAATATAACTAAAAGGGTGCTAATTAGGGTGCTGTTTATAATTAATTTACATTAACTTAATTTAACCAGAATTAATTATTATTAATTTTTAAATCTGATAATCAATGATTTAAATTAGCATGAGTAAATTTAGATTAAAATCAATTAAAACTAGATTGGTACTGGAGGCACCACCACTAAAAGCCCGATTCCATTTATATGGCAATCGGGTTTTTTGGTTTTATACTTCCCCTTAATCAAAATAAAAAAGGTAAGCCTAAACAGAACCAACTGCCTGATTTATTACCCAAAAACACTCTCCAACAAACCAAAAGCAAACCGCAAGATTCACAATCTTTGTTTTGAATGATAATTTTTGATCAAACCACCCAACATTACTTTAAAAAACAAGAGAGAATTTTAGAACAGCTATAATCGTAAGACTTTTCCTAATTATATATACAGCAATCTTCAAACAGCAGCCCAGTCCTACAATATTCTTAGCCTAAAATCAAATTATCTACATAACCTATAAAAAGGAAAAAACCCTCAACAAATAAATATCTGTTGAAGGTTTAATATATTTTCGGAGCCTTAAAAAGACTTAGACCATCTTCTTCTTTAAAATTATAAGCACTAAAAGGAAAACCAATAAAATTTCATAATCTGCACCGGCTATTATCCCATAAAAACTAGCTTTTGCTATCAAGAAATATGTCATCTGAATTAGTTTTAAATTTATCTAACTAAACTGTAACCGATAAAATCGAATTAAAATATTCTATCATTTCACTTTTATGCTTTGTCATATCGACAGAAATGACTCCGTATACACCTTGAGCTTTTTCATAAACTTCTTTATCCAAAGAACAAAGAATTATCGGGATATTCCTTTTATAAACACCCAATAAGCTTAGTAAATCTCCCGCACTGTAAGCAAAAAACACAACCGCCACATAATCATTCTCATCAAAATTCACTTCCGTTAGATCTTTACTAACGTGAAACTCCCCATACCCCAAATCACTTTTTTGTAACATTTTTGAAAAGGCACCTTGAGGATCACAAACCAACACTTCCATACTATAATTATTTATTTAAAAGCTTGGAGCAAACAAAAATCAATCTTATCATTTAGGTTATAAACAAGAAAAGACTTAAGGAGAGAATATTCATAAGAGATTTAACCCTCTCATAAAGCAAAATAAAAAAACCTACTAATTTTAATTTATTATCCTTCATTCCTTAAGTCTTTAACAATAAACCAACCTAAAGCCTACACTCTACAAAAGATTTCATAGAGCTTTAACTCGGTACAAATGTAGGACAGGTAAGCTATGAATTAAAAAAAACAACTACAGTCTTATTTCGTAAAGTGATACATTAATTTTAATGTATCACTTTACGAAGGCATGTTTTTATAAGGTTTTTAAATAAGAAAGCATCTACAAAGTTTACTTGTAAATGCTGCTATATAAGAGACTCGCTCTTGAAGAAACTTTATTTAGAAATAACATAGCCCTCCTCTAAGGCTTTAAGAATAAGATCTACAGTTCTATTCACATCCATTTTAGCCATAAGTCGCTTACTATAGAAATGAATTGTATTTACACTAAGATCTAACTCAAAAGCAATCTCTTTTGCCGTCATTCCATCACACATTAACTGTAACAATTGCGTTTCACGCGGAGACAACTTCACATCTTTTTTATGAAAATTATCCACCATAGCCAGGGTTGCATTTTTACTAAAGTAAGGCTTAGAATTACCCTCTTTGAAATGTACAATCGCAGAAATTAAGTCGGATACAGCGTCTTGCTTCGTTATATAAGCGTTAGCCCCTAAAGAAATAGCATCTCTCATTATTTTTGTAGAAACTGAAGAAGACAATACTATTATTTTATATTGATCATCCTTTTTAAAAGCCCTAACTTCTTTAATAACCTCCAACCCGTTAGTTTCTGGCATAAAAACATCTAGAATAATAAGATTTACTTCATTCTCCTTTAAGTAACCCAAAAATTCTAAATGAGAAGTAAACGTTTCAATATGACGCACCTCAGGGACATCTTGAAGAATTTCCCTTACCATATCGGTAATCATTTTATGATCATCTAATATTACTACATGCATATCAACAAAGTCCTTTCTTTACAGTTTAATTATTACAGCTTTTATATCACTTTCAATAAAGCTGTATTTATATTCATTTTATGGTAAAACTTTACAAATCTAAGACATATTAAATTGATAAAGTCTTTATTTCTTAATTATTATACGTGAAATTTCTTCAAATTAATTAAACACTATCTTACTTATTACCAGAACCTTGAACACCGAAAAGATCTATATATTTCTTAAATGAATACACTTCAACACGACTAACTCTATCAATATGACAGAGTATACCTAACTCTACTAAGGTTTTAATTATTGTATTGGCACGTTCTTCTGATACATTTATCAGCTCAACTACATCATTAACATCTATTACAGGATTTAAATAAAGAAAAGCTACAACCTTTTTAACCTCATCAGAACTTTCATCCAATTTATTTACAGCTCGATTTACTAATCTTTGCATCTGGAGTATCTTATTTAGATTCCCCGCTCCATCTTTCGCCACCTCAGCAATTCCTTTTAAAAAGAATTTAAGCCACTGCTGTAAGTCATTATCCTTTCTTACTTTATTCAAGCTCCTAAAATACTCATCTTTATTCCTTTGCAAATAATCTGAAAAATATAATATAGGAAGCCTGATAAGTTTTTCATCCATTAAGTTTAGAACTATCAATAACCTTCCAATTTTACCATTACCATCAACAAAAGGATGTATTGTCTCAAATTGATAATGAATTAACGCCACCTTCAAAAGATCTGGTAACGCATTAGATTTATCATTTCCAAAAGCTAGAAGATCCTCCATTAAATAATCGATGGACTTATGTGTTGGAGGCACAAAGGAAGCATGTATTACCGAAGAACCTCCAATCCAATTCTGAGTTCGGCGATATTCTCCAGGCATAAACTCCTTCGCTTTGTTTTTACCCGAGAGCGTTTTATGAGCCTCCTTAATTAAGGATGCCTGAAGCGACTGATTTTTCAAACTATTTATAGACTTATTCGTTGCAGACACACAATCTCTTACAGCTTGCCAAGCCCCCTTTTTATCCTCAGCCAAGTCTTCTTTCTTCATAAAAGCCTCTTCTAAAGTGAGATAAGCTCCGTCTATATTACTAGACTGCACAACCTCTTTGAAAATATGCATATTGACAAACATATCCATATTCACATATTCTGAAAACATATCTAGTCTACCGACCTGCCTATCTGCTTTACTCAATAAGCTTAAAACTTCTCTATTATTAATAAGCCATTCTTTATTTATGAATGTGGGTTGAAAATTCACATAACGCCTATGAATTATATAACTTCCTGCTTTGTAATCATCCATAACATATATATTAAAATCAATTTATAACGAAGTTAAGGGAAACATATAAAGCTACATTAAAAATAAAAAACTAGACACTGTAGCCAATATTATTAACAAAAAAACAACACTACATCAATTAGGAAAACAAAAAAGGAAGACGAAGAAAAGTATATAAAAACAAAAAAGCTCCAATTTTCATTGAAGCTTTACTTTTGCGGTCTGGACGGGATTCGAACCCGCGACCCCATGCGTGACAGGCATGTATTCTAACCAGCTGAACTACCAGACCTTTTTTAATGCGAGTGCAAATATACACTCTATTATTTATTATGCAAACCTTTTCTTTTAAATAATAGTAGAAACAAAAAAAGCCTTCAACAGCTCGAAAAAATCGAGAGGAAAGCCTTTCATTGGTTTAACTACTAAACCTCCGATAATATTCTCATATCATCGAACAACACAACTATTTTTATGCGAAAAAAGCTCCAATTCTCATTGAAGCTTTTTGCTTTTCGCGGTCTGGACGGGATTCGAACCTTACTTCTTTAGACCTTATAGAATAAGGCCCTATTAACTTGTCACTAATCGTGTTGACGATTCGTGAACTCATATATGATCTAAAAAATGTCAAAATAACTTCGGTGCAAATGTATAATTATTGTTGTTACCAATCAAGACAAAAATTGATTATTTATTTGGTCGGATTTTTGAAGTTTTGGAAGGTCAATTTTCTAAATGAAGTTAAACCTTTTTATTCTGATTTTCCAATTTTAAATAGTACTCTCTATAAGAACTAGTCAAACTTTCAAAAACAAAATAAAATGGAACTACAAAGTATTGCAAAGTATGGAAGGATAGATTTTAGATTTGGATATTATAAGCATGTGTGGTCTAAATCCTCTCTAGGTTAATATAGACACTAATTACATATTTACTGAGATAGAGTTTGTCTTTTAAAGAATTATTCATGAAAATTTCCAGCCAAACCAATGAGCCCAACCGAAATGAACATTAAAACCAAACCTATCCCTAACAGTATTTTAGCCTTCATTCCCACTCCTTTCCATTCTTTTAAATAGAGTCCCCAAAATAGACTGAATATGATGATGAAAGTCATATGCAGGGTCCATGATGCATAGTCCAATTCTCCCATAAGACTTCCTCCCATTCCGTAAAAAAAGAATTGAAGGTACCAAATAATACCGGCTGAAGAGCTTAAAAGGTAATTAACCCTCAAGGAAGACCCTTCTTTTTTAACAGTGTATTCCTTATAGCTTTTATTTTTAAAATTTAGAATCAAACACCATACAAAATTAGTAATAAAACCTCCCCAAAGTACAACTACCAAAACTGCGTTGTTTTGCCATAGTTCAGGAACACCATTTGCCACCGCAATAGCCGCTATAGGTTTTCCGGCCGCGAGGGCAAAAGACATGCAAGCACTTAAAAGACCGGAAAAGAAAGCTACAAACAATCCTTTTCTATGGTTAAAGTCCCTGTTTCCTTTATGTGCTCCCTGATTTTGTTCTTTTTCTTTTCCCGCAATGCCATAGACCACAATCCCGAATAGACAAACTAATACACCAGACAATACCATTTGACCCGATGATGAATGGATTATGGCTCCAATACTACCGTCAAAAATCATTGGAGTTAAAGTACCAAAGGTAGCTGTAAAGCCCAAAACAACGGCGTAGCCAATAGAGATTCCCAAATATCGCATACTCAAACCAAAGGTCAGTCCTCCTAATCCCCAAAGCAGCCCAAAAAAAAATGTAAGTACCAATACTTTTGCTGGAGCTTGAAAAATGATATCCATTAAATTAGGGATAAATAAATAACCCATAACTAATGGCATAATAAGCCATGCAGCAACTCCACTTACTAACCAATAGCTTTCCCAAGACCAGTTCTTCACCTGTTTAAAGGGAACATAAAAACTGGCTGCAGCTACACCACCAATTGCGTGATAAAAAATACCAGAAGGAAAAGGCATATTGAATTTTTTTAATTACTAACTATTAAACATCGTAGATCGACATTTAAATATTCTAGAGAGGTTGAAATATTAACAGACCTGTACAACTTCAATATTGAGAAGCTGACCTAACTTTTCGATTTTTGAAGTTATATCCCCAGTACCGATTGCGCAATGATGTGCCGGACCATAACTGTTCCAAGTTTCCATAAACTCTATTGCACTTATAGGGAACTTATAACGGCTATTGGTATTTCCTATTTCCAAAATAGGACCAGAAACAGATTCCGCACTGGCAGTGAGCAACATTAATTTCGCATTTGGCTTTTGAACCACCGAAAGAAGGGTTACAGGTCCATTTTTAACTGACATTTCAACACTTAGACCCCTGCTAACTTTCCCATGGTAAACCTCCAGCGGCTTTACACTTACTTTGCCTTCAGAAATACGAATATGGCCTGGCCCGTCGTGTCCCATTAAAACAACATCATCTACATGATCCATTCCGTAATATTCAGTAAAAGAACCTACCACGCCAAAAGTATCCAGAACCTTCATAGCCTGTACATTTTTAACCTCGTATTCCCCAGCTACAGGCACATTATTTCCACTTAATATAGAATTACCCAAAATAATTGATGCTATAGTTTCTTCATTTTCCGTGCCGGTGCCTTTATGATAATAAGCAATTGAGCCTAGTTTATAATCATGCACAATTTGTTCCAAAGCCAAAGATGTCTTTGCTGCACTAACCAAATCCTCATGCCGGCAATCCTTCTGAACATCGAAAGTTGATTTAAACAATATAATTCGTTCAGCAATAGCTTCTTCAGAAATAAATCTACGAATTTGAGTGATTAAATCAACTTCCAATATTTCAAAATGACCTCCAAACTGTATTAGTTGCTGTGTAAGATCAGTATAAATATCAAGCATCCCACCATAATAGTTACCAAATAATCCTAACCTATTATTAGACATGATAAATTTGACATGCGCAGCCTCAACCCATTCAGAGATTTCCTTACGCACATGATCGGAATCCCCTTTAAGAACACCTGTAATTTGGGCATACTGAAAACCAGCTCTTTTAATAACACTTATCATTTCAGGCACTGGACAGGCAGCACAATGTGCAAGCCATTCACCGGTCATTTTTGTTCTATCATTTAACTGATTAAAAGATTTATAATCAATTTGAGAAAGCGGCGAAAGATTTAAGAGAACAACTGGCACAGGACATTTTTGAAGCACAGTCAAAACTGTAGATGATAGTGCATAAGTAGTAACATGTATAAATAGGAGATCTACTTCCATCTGCCGAAAACGTCTTCCGGCTTCAACCGCTTTCTCATAATTATCGACCATGCCAAGATTGTGCAAATTGATTTTGGGACTCTCAATCATTTCTTCTACAATCCCCATATAACCATTTAATCGATCGAGCAATCCATCAAATTGATCCCAATAAGTGTCTAGTCCTACCCCAAAAAGTCCTACTGATAATTTTTGTGCCATGGTTTATTCATTACTGTTTTTTCAAAACTACTGGACATTTAACTCATATAAAATATGTAAATTGACAATTTCTTGCACAATTTGATATGAAATCTAAGTTTTACAGGGAATATGTTTCCATTCAACCCAATTGGTTCAAATGGGGTTTACACATCAAAAACGCGGGGCACACTCATGTGCCACCATATGCTACCTATCCGGATATGGAGCATCCCACAGAATACTATTTTGAATGGGAGGAGGGGAGGAAATTATCTGAATACCAATTAATCTTAATCACATCAGGATCAGGATATTATGAGTCTGAATCCTGCTCCTGCACCAAGGTTATGGAAGGCTCTATCATTCTGCTGTTTAAAGGGGAGTGGCACCGCTACAGACCAGACAAGAGTACTGGGTGGAAAGAATACTGGGTCGGTTTTGATGGAGATCTAGCGCAGTTGATAATGGAGCGATCTTTATTGAAGCAGACAAATCCAGTAATTAAAATTAATGACCTTAAAAGTATCATGAATGCCATGCTTAAAATTTTTGATTGGTTAGAATCTCAAAAACTTTATGGAAGTAACTTGATCCCTAGTCAAATTATGGTTATCCTGGCTCAATTGGAAAACGATAGCGTATCTGGAAAATATGAAAATTCGCTTGAGATGGAAATCATTCAAAAGATACAGCTTTCAATACTGGATAACTTCACTGGAGCGATAGATTTCGAAAAGTTGTCTCAAACCCACAATATTAGTTATTCCTGGATGCGTAAAAAATTCAGGGAGATTATCGGAATGCCTCCTCACAGCTATCTCCTACAACTCCGTATTCAAAAAGCTAGGGATCTTCTTATCTTTTCAAATCATCCTATTAAACAAATTGCCATAGAATGTGGATTTTCTTCTGCATATTATTTTTCAAGATATTTCAAACTACATTGCTCGTATTCTCCATCACAATACCGTAAAAAAAACGTATTGGGTAAAGAGTGAATTTAATTTTAAATCATCCAGATATAACTATGAAAAATCCATCTCAATCAAATTCATCTTAAACTAAAAAAATTGCGAATGCCATCCTTAAGTAAAGTGCTGATATATTTTTATAACAGATATTTGAACTCCTAAATCTAAAAATTAGACTATCAAGCACCTTTGCAGTATAGTACAGGATGGAAGAAATTAAGCTATTTATATTTTAGCCAAATGCTTTTTAAGAAGATGTAAATCCCTTCTAAGCAACTTCAAATTTTTCAGTTTAATTTCAAAAATCTAATCGATGAAGAAAAAAATAAACTTAATGCTCCATTTAACACTAATAATGTTTTTAACAGGGTGCACCCAAAACGATTTAAAAGAAAAAGCTAAAAATAGTATTTCGATTTCAAATGTAGAACCGCGAAAAACTATTGATGATAATATCGTTGACGCTCATGATGGGAGGATTATAAACTTTAATGATAAATTTTATTGGTACGGAACTTCTTACGGAAAAACTAATGGTTTTACCACAGCTAATAAATACATGTGTTACAGCTCGAAGGACTTGATAAATTGGGAAGAGCAGGGCGCCCTGATACCCAATCAACCAGAAGGTGTTTATTACAGACCTCATGTTATTTATAATAAAAAAACTAAGAAATATGTGCTTTGGTATAATTGGTACCCAAAACTATGGAATGGAAAATTTGGGGTAGCTGTAAGCGATACACCGCAAGGTCCTTTTAAAATTATTAACGACGATGTACAAATGTCGCGATCCGAGGCAGGACTGGGTGATTTTGGACTTTTTGTAGATGGCGACGGCACCGCTTACATAAGCTACAACACCATAAATAATCACCAAGTTTCCATTGAAAAATTAGACGATAGCTATACAGGCTCTACTATGAAAAACGGTGGAATTATCGCCCAGCACATGGAAGCAGGTTCTCAATTTAAACACAACAATAAATACTACTTATTAACTGATTACACTTGCTGTTTCTGTAATTATGGCTCTGGTGCTAGGGTTTATGTAAGTAACAACCCACTTACTGGCTATACTTTTACAGGAAACATAAACCGTTATCCTGGCAAAAAAGCCTTAATGCTGAGCGATAGTGTTTCCAGAGGTACGCAATATGAAACGTTAGAAAAAAGACCTTCTGGCTACGATGGCATCGAACTTCAACTTGAAAAGCATACCTCTGTAAACAAAATTGAAATAAGCCTGTTTACAGGAAACCGTCCCGAAAACTGCGGAAATGTTGAAAATCCTAGAGTTCATCCTGAAATCAACATTCCTAAATTCAGTTTCTTTACTTGGCAATTTGATAGTTGGAAACCACTTAAGGCTGAACTTTCAAGCAAGGAATCTTCCGCACTTAACGAATCCATGCGTTTTACCGTAAATATTGAAGCAGACCGAATTAAGGTTGTTCCAAAGGATTCCACCGCAACTACAGCCCTTTACATTAACGAGATTACTTTATTCAATAACCAACAAAAACTTCCGTTTAACGGTTATATCTCCCATAAAAGTATTCCACAAAAACCAATTATTCCAGCGCAACAAACCTACGTAATGAAACTAAACACAAATGCTGGGGAAAAATTTATTTGGATGGGCGATTTATGGGGTTCTGCTTCGGATAATATAAAAGGGCACGATTATCAATACTGGAGCGCTCCTTTGAATTTTAAAGAAGATGGCACCATTTATCCATTGCAATGGACGGATTCATGGGATTACCAACCTAATAAGTAGATCTTTCAACGTATTTGTTTTTTGGCCTGCAATATGCTTTAAATGTATGGCAATTCCCGTTCGGTGTATTGCAAGGCCCGCTCATTGCACTGCATAAACTGTTAAATTTTCTTCTCTACAGCAATAAAAAAACCCCGTGGCTGTTGCCAACGGGGTATAACAATATTTTATTATTAGAAACTACTCTGCCGAAGGATTGTACTTTGTATTTGGCTTAGGAAACTTAGCACCTAGTCTTTTTAGTTCAGCTTGCATTTCATTATACATAGCTTCAGCCTTATCTCTATTCTCTTCGGAAAGATCTTTGGTTTCTCCTAAATCTTCTTCCAAATTATACAGCTCAGATCTTTCTTCTTCATAAAAATAAACAAGCTTCCAATCCCCTTTTCTGTAGGCTGTCGCTGGCTTCCCATGTTGCGGACTGTAATGTGGTAAATGCCAAAGCAATCCTCGCTCGTTATTTTCTAGGTTAAAAATATCTATTCCTTCCGCAGGAAAATCAGTACAACCGGTTAATTTGGATAAGCTGTACACCAAATCTTGTGCTACAACTGGCGTATTTATTTCTTTAGAAGTTAATTTATCAGGCCAAGAAACTATTAAAGGCTCTCTAATACCGCCTTCATATAGATATCCTTTTCCGGCACGCAATGGTCCGTTATCTGTTGGTGGTGTGTGCTTGGCAAAAGCAGGTACTTCCCTTACTGAAAGTCCGCCGTTATCAGAAGTAAAAGCAATCAATGTTTTCTTATCCAAATTCTGCTCTTCAAGCATTTTAATAATTCTTCCCACGTTGATATCGATACTTTCCACCATAGCGGCATAATGAATGTTTGGAAGAATTGCTTCGGAAGTGTCCCCTCGTTTTTCAGTATACTTTTTCACCAAAGAATCTTTAGCCTCAATAGGCACATGCGGAGCATAGTAATTTAAACTGATAAAAAACGCACTGTCTTTTTGTTTGTTAATATAATCAAGCACTTGATTGGTGAGCACATCTGTTAAATAATCTCCGTCATTGCTATTATTTTGCAATGCAGGCTTCTCTCCCATTCTAAAAAATGGAAAAAAGAAAGAAGAAGGTAGTCCGTTGTAACTTCCCCCTACATTTACATCAAACCCTTGATGTTGAGGCTCAAATTTTCCACCACCAAGATGCCATTTCCCAAAAAAACCGGTGTTATAACCCTTTTCCTTCAATGCCTCTGCCAGCGTTTTATAATCTAAATCCAATTGCTGACTTACAGGAGGTGTTTTTAACATCTGCTTTGGTCCGGCAGGTCTATTTCCATGAATATGCTCTGTAATATTCACCGTTATCGGGTGAAGTCCTGTCATTAAAGAAGCCCTAGAAGGACTACAAAGTGGTGCTGCAGCGTATGCATCAGTAAATTTTAATCCATTGGCAGCCAAACGGTCTAAGTTGGGTGTTTCAATGAAAGTATTTCCATAAGTCCCAAGATCGTGCCAACCCATATCATCAGCAACTATCATAATTATGTTAGGTTTACTTTCTTGAATTTCTTCAGTTGAAGATTCCCCTTTCGGAATTTCTTTACAGGAAAGAAGCATCAATGTTGCTGATAAATAATAAAAAATTGGATGTTTTAAGTAATTCATAGTAGTTATTTTGCAATTATTGTATGGTTACCACTTTCTAACCACAACTCTTGGCTATCAGCAGTTATCTCTTTATTATTTAAAAAAGTTGGTTTCCATTCCTTCGGAAGAACAACTTTGACGCGACTTCCCTCGGGAACATTAATAGATATTTGAAGATTTTCAGTTCTTTTAATATCGACATCAATCAGTCCTTGAATACTTGCTACACTTGCCGACACCTCTTTCAATTCTCCCATTTGAGGCTTCACCATAAAAGTTTTATATCCCGGAGTTATTGGACTTATCCCTGCCACATATTGAGAAAGTAGTGTGAGTCCGCCCCCACTCCATGCATGGTTTATCGTTCCACCTCCGAAACCTTCTTTTCCAATACCCCAACCTTCCCAAAGGGTTGTAATGGTTGGGTGACTCACCATTTTCTCAAATCGTTCATTTAGTCTCTTTAAGGCAAAACTATCTTTATCCATCAAGAATAACGATTCGACTACGTATTTTTCCATGTACGGACTCGCATGCTTTTCAGCTTTTAAAATCTTGTAGATTGCATCAAATTTATCGCTATCTGCCAAACCAGAAACTACTGCCAACGCCTGGGAACGGTCGTCGGTTAACCCTTTGTAATCTCGGGAACGGTATGCGTTTCCTCTCCAAAAAGCATCATTAAAACTCTTTTTAAACACCTTCATTTTAACAGCAATTTCTCGAGCTTCTTCATCTTTATTCAGTGTTTCTGCCAGCAAATGCAATCCCTTTAAAGCTAGGTAATATTGAGTATTCATCAATAAGGGAATGTCTTTATTGTTACCCCAATCTCCCCAAATCCATCCTCCTTGTCTAACTTGTATCGTACCATCATCCTTTAATTTGTACAACGACAGGTATTTTTTTATGGGTTCATACACTTGCTGGATGGTAGTCGTGTCTCCAGTATGAAGAAAATAATTGTAAACTCCATAATACCCAACACTGGCGAGCATTTGTCCAGGCAATTCTTTATCCCAATTACCGGCCGGAACTGGTGAAAAAATAGTACTGTCTTTTCGTTGCCAGTTTAGCAGTTCTAAAATTCCCTTTTGGGTAAGTGCATCAGATTTTCTATCCAATGCATAAAAAGATTCTCCGCTTTCCAATACAACATCTCCCCACCATTGAGCTCGTTCCCTATCGGGGCAGTCCATATAAGTATCCCGCATGGTAATGTATAAAGTGCGTCTCGCTTTCTTCCAAAGCTCATTAAAAAAAGGATCTTCACAGGAAAAAGCACCTGCCAACTCAGTATCATAACCTGTCTCCCTGTATTTTAAATCCAAAACCTCAATCCCTTTCGGAATATAATAATGTACATTATGTCCGTTAATCCAACCGGGGATTTCAAACTCTTGAACGCCAGGCTTGCTAATATACACGGCCCTAATATTGGGGGTTCCCCCTCCTCGGTAATTATCGGTTTGAATGTGGATGGTATCTTTCTGCGTGGCCTTAATTTCTAAGTACGGACTCACTTGTCCATTATAAGGTAACTTCATTTTTAAGGTATCCCCTACACTTTTAAATGGATATGAAAGTCTATTTTCATATTCTTTCAAGCCAAAGTCTTTCCAGAATGGGATGGGTCTTTTCACTAAATTATTCCAAGGCGCATCTCCATATTTCCCTATAATTTTTGCTAATTGATTAGAAAAGGCATCAAAATTCTCGCTTACAAAAGAAAAATCACCTCTATTGGCATCAAATAGAATATTACTTTCTGCAAGTCTGTAATTAGGATGCGGATCACTGGTCATTCCAAATGAAGGATGTTTCCAAGCTTTCCAATTTTCATCAGAAGAAATATCCAATTCATTCCATTTCAAGTCAAAAATAAGACCTTGTTTACCGCTGTTATTATGACTAAATCCATGCTTACCGAAGAATTGAGTTAAAATAGCTATTACATTTTCTCCTTTCTTTAAGTACGGTTTTAAATCAATGCTGTCATAATAAGTGTCGTTTGGATTCGGACCGCGTTTTAATCCGCCCATTCTTACCACCATTTTTCCATTTACCCAAAGCCAGTACTTAGAATCTACTGCTAAATTTGCCATGGCGCTTTCAGGTATTTCTTCATCTATAACAAATTCCCGTCTGTAAACAGCCCATTGGTTTATAGTATCTTTTGCATTGTTTGGAGCAATCCATGAAGCCGTTTCCCAAAAATCCTTTGTTTCCGAAGCTTTATTTGCTACTTTTCCTTCTTTGGTTTGACACGCCAATGTTGAAAACAGTGCACAGAAAACAATTATGTATGTAAAAAATCTATTCATTGGTATTGACTTTAAAAATAAATTCATAATGATAAACATTTGCAGGCAAGCGAAAAGGTTCATGTGGACGAGCGTCCATACTCCAACTATTATCTCCCCCAACTCCCATTTGCTTATAATCAATATTTAAAACATTAAAATTGTTCAAAGGTAAATCTTCAATACGGGTAGCTTCCTCCAGTTGATTTTGCGTGTAAGGCCAAACACTAAAATTTATTGCATTATTAAACGCTTCAACTTGTAATAATGTGTTTTTTCCGTCGGTAAGTTTCGCCCAGTAAACATCTGTTTTATTGCTGCTCTCTTGCGGACGAACATAATAGACGAAATCTGAAACGTTTTCTTTATAACGACCAATAAAAGATCCCGATTTTTTATCAGCATACGTTTCATAAGGTCCTCTACCAAACCATTCTAAATCACTTAAGCTTTTAGCAACCGGCACTTGCATTCCCACTCGTGGCAAATTAGGCAAATCTGGTGAAGGTTGCATCGTAAAAGACACTTTTAACGCCCCTGAACTATTAAGACGATACTTAATTTCCAAACTCAATTTTTTATCAGGAGAAACATGCGTAGTTTCTACGACAGTACCCTTTTCTGAAGAATAATTAGTGAAACTATCAAGAGATAAGCTATCTACTATGGTTTTCCAAACACCCATGCGTTTAGGAACTGAAGCTGCTAAATCGTTATCAGTTGGTGCTCTCCAAAAATTAGGATTTAATGCCCCTTTCAACAATTCTCTTCCATTTGCTTCCCACCCGCTTAAAAAGCCTGTTTTAGTGTTAAAAGCAAATTCTAATTTATTTTGTTTAATAAAAAGGGTGTCGCCAAGTTGATAAATTTCTGTTTCAGATTCCGTTTCCTCTTTTTTCAACAAAGGCTTATAAACAAGTGGAAATTGTTCTTTGGCGATTTCGAATCCTTTTTCAGCCCATAACTCATCCTTTTTAAGCACGTAATAAATATTGAAAAAATAACGCTTGCCCTCTTTATAATTTACGTAAGGCATGGAAATCTTTAATTTACCTTTCTTGCCTGTAGCAATACTCGGTGCGTTCATCGTACCGTTTTCAACAGGAGTTCCATCTTCTGTAATTTCCCATTTAACACCATACGTATCCAAATTAGTGCGGGAATGCTGATTTGTTACTGTAAAAATTCCTTTCTGTAAACTATCTGCCTCTGTGTGGATTCGTTGCCATACATATTTAGCTTGCCAACCACCGGATTTAATTTTTCCATCTGCGGAAATAAGTCCTTTTTGAATAGGCAGCAAATCATCTAATTTTTGGTTGAAATCTTTGCCATACTTCCAAAGTTCCTTATCACCTTCACTTGGTTTTGAGATTAATTGATCTCTCCAATCCCATACAAAACCTCCTACCAATCGCTTATATTTATAGATGGCATCCCAATAGCCTTGCATATCCCCAGTGGAATTGCCTTGAGAATGAGCATACTCACACCAAATAACGGGTCGGGTATCATTGGGTTGCGTGGCGAGGTCAATCATATCATCCATTAGGCGATACATTCTACTAATGATATCTATGTACAGTCTATCTTTTGGTTCTGGCTTAGGCCAATTGTATCCATAAATATTCTGAGCCCCTTCAGCATGAATAGGTCGGGTTGGATCAAACTCTTTTATCCAAGCTGAAAGTGCAGCATGATTTGGACCAAACCCAGCTTCATTGCCCAATGACCAACTTATAATGCTAGGATGGTTTTTGTCTCTTTCCACCATATTAATCCCTCTTTCCAAAAAAGCAGTGTGGAATGCTGGTGTATTACTTGGCAAAGACCCCAAAGCGTGGCTTTCTATATTGGCTTCATCCATCACATAAATACCGTATTGATTGCACAATTCGTACCAATAAGGAGGATTTGGATAATGGGAAGAGCGAGACGCATTTACATTGAGCTGTTTCATCAACTTAACATCCCTTTCCATCGCTTCTTTAGTAACCGCCTTTCCAGTGGTTGCATCCCAATCGTGACGGTTTACCCCGTACAACAATACTGAAATTCCATTCACTTTAAACTGCCCATCGGAAATATCAATCTCTCTAAAGCCAATCTTTTGGCTACGTGCTTCTATCAATTTTCCCTTTTCATCCTTTAGCGCCAATATGAGGGTATAGAGATAAGGCTGTTCAGCAGACCATTTTTTTGGAGAAGGAATGGTTCGTTTCATTAAATTATTAAAGGGGCGATTTCCAATTTGTGGGTAATGCTCGTTCAATATTTTTTTCACTGAAACTTGAAAAACACTATCCAAAATAGGCTCGTTATCCTCATCATATAACAAAGCTTCCAAATTCCATCCGTCTATATCTGATCGTTCATACTGCTTAATTTCTGGGCGTATCTGTAATTCAGCATTGGTATAACTTTCGTCAAAATCAGTTCTAACTTCAAAATCGTATAATTGAACCATGGGTGAAGCATCCAAGTAAACATCACGGGTAATACCACTCATTCGCCAATGATCCTGATCTTCAATATAACTTCCATCGCTCCATTGAGTAACCTGAAAAGCAATTAAATTTTCTCCCGATTTTAGTTTTTTGGTAATATCGAATTCCGCAGGCAATCTATTATCTTCACTATAACCTACATATTCTCCGTTGACCCAAACGGATAAAGATGAAGAAGCCGCACCTATGTGTAAAGTTATCTGCATTCCGTCCCAATCTTTCGGCAAAGTGACCCATTTTCGGTAAAGGCCTGTCGGGTTGTAATCTGTTGGAATATTTGGAAAAGGAACATTTTTATCTTCCCATATTTGCGGAGTAAGTCGTTGCCAAGGTTTACCATACCCGTGCAATTCCCAATTGGATGGCACCGGTAAAGTTGCCCAATTTTCATCTGATGTTTCCAACTCAAAAAAATTGGATGGTACATCGTTAGAAGAATTTTTAAAAAGAAATTTCCAGTCTCCGTTTATATTTTTTCTTCTTGACGACTCCTCTCGATTTGCTTTTAAAGCTTGATTTAAAGTGGAGTAAGAAACCGAGGTCGCTTTGGCCGGAAGTTTGTTAATTTGCGTGACATTTTGATCCAACCAGGGCTCTTTTGATTGACAAATCAAAAGAAAATGTGTTGAGATTAAACTAATCGTCAATAGGTTCTTGTAATAAGATCTTTTCATAATGCAATTCTATAATGATAAAATAAAAAGTGTATCCTGTACTATGCTGAATAAAACATCGTCCTAAGATTTTCCATTTCCACTAACAGCACAGTACAGGATAGTTTTGATTGAATTGCTAATTATAATTGCATCTATTATGAATAATTTAAAATATTCGCTTCTATTTTATAAATATTAATAAAATATAAAGATGTTTTAAACAAAAACTAACTAAAATGTTCAAAGTATTCAACAGACTCAAAGAGCGTTTACAAAAGTCCCGGAAGGTGGTGTCCTTACTTGGGATTTTTATCTTAACGACATGCTCAATTTATGCGCAGACAGCAATTAATGGTAAAGTTACGGGACCCGATGGAACCCCTCTACCGGGCGTAACAATATTTGTTAAAGGAACAACCAATGGTACACAAACCGATTTCGACGGAAATTACTCGATAAGTATTCAGAAGGAAAATGTAATTTTGACTTTTTCATATATTGGTTTCTCACCACAAGAAATACCTGTTCAAGGCAAAAATGAAATCAACATTAGCATGAAAGAAGATGTAACGGCTTTGGAAGACGTAGTTGTGATTGGATACGGTAAAAGAAAAAGGGAGGATTTAATAGGTGCTGTATCCACAGTCGATTCAAAAAGTATTCAAGATAAACAAGTCAATACGTTTCAAGAAGCATTAATTGGCCAAGTATCTGGAGTTCAGTTTCGGCAGAATGGAGCGCCTGATGGAGCACCACAATTAACTATCCGGGGAGTCGCTTCACTCGGTAACAACACCCCTCTATATGTTGTGGATGGCTTTCCATTGGGAAATTCAACGGCCATTGCATCTCAAAGGGACAACTATATCCTAAGTGGCATTAACCCAGATGATATAGAGTCGATAAGTATCTTAAAAGATGCATCCGCAAAAGCGATCTATGGATCAAGAGCCTCCAATGGTGTGGTGATAATAACTACCAAACAAGGTAAAAAAGGTAAACCAACCTTCACTTTCGGAACAAGCCTTGGGGTTCAGTCAATTCCTGACTATGAAAAACCTGATGTCTTGAATGCTCAAGAACTCTATCAATACCAGTTGGATTTTTATGAAGATAAGGAAGCTGACAATCTACCACTTGGAGGTATTCAAATACAAAATCGAGACTTTTTATTGGGATTAGATGATATTGACCCAGATAATGATTGGTTTGATTTAATTACTAGGGATGCTTTTGTAAAAGACTATAACATCGCCGTAAGAGGAGGCGGTGAAAATAGCAAGTATAGTGTTTCCGCCGCCTTACAAAATCGGGAAGGTACTTTAATTAACACCGGATTTAAAAGATATTCCATCAACGCCAATTTGGACATAGACATTAATAAACGCCTTCGATTTGGGATCAATTTTGCTCCTACACGCTCTGTTGCTACTGGCGGTAGAACGGATGCTGGGGCCAATAATTTTGACATTTTCAACGCGGTAAGCTTATCGGCTTGGACAGATCCTACAGCTCCACTTTATGATGACCAAGGTATGCTTACGGGCGTTACAGATGGGAATCTATTATTTAGAAGTCGAAATATCAACCCAGTGACGCTTTTAACAGAAAGAGTCGATGAAAGAGTTTCCAACCAATTGCGTATGGGTAGCTTTGTTGAATACGATATCTTAGAAAATTTAACGGCTAAAACTTTTGGAACCCTGCAGTATATTGACAGATACAATCGTCAGTTTCAACCTTCCCGTTTCCCTGGGGACAATTTGAATCCAAGTTTATTAGGAACTCAAATGGCTACTGCTCAGGTATTCGACCAAAATAACTTTAACTGGGTATGGGAAAACACACTGAATTTTTCTAAAACGTTGGGTAAACATGATATAGATGCTCTTGTAGGATTTACCATGGAAAAACGTCAAGCAACCTCTTCCTTGGTTCGTTCCACAAATTTAGCTGATGAAACTATACAATTGCCAAGTGCTGCAAATTCAGTAGAGCCAACGGATTTTGAAGGTAATTCACAAACAGATTCTAATGCATTGATTTCAATGATAGCAAGATTAAATTATGCATATGATAATAGATATTACCTCACAGCAACCATAAGACGGGATGGCTCGTCAAGATTTGGTGAAGGCACACGTAATGGTAATTTTCCTTCTATAGCTGCTGCTTGGAGAATCAGTAATGAAAAATTCTTTGAGTCCTTGAAACCAACTATTTCAGACTTTAAAATTGAAGGAGGTTTTGGAATAAGTGGAAACAATGGATTAGGAAATTACGAATCCCAAGGTAGTATCGCTATTGGTCAGGATTATATTTTTGGAGGACAAAATGCTCCTGGAGTTGCTGTAGATGGACTTCCTAATCTTTTGGCAAAATGGGAAGAAACCGAAGAAACAAATTTCGGGATAGATTTGGGGCTTTTTAACAATAGGGTGTACATCAGTGTGGATTACTATAATATTAGTTCGGTAGACTTTCTCGCTTTACAGCCTTTACCGACCACAAGTGGATTCGACAATGTACGTGCTAATATAGGGGAAATAAATAATGAAGGGTTTGAGATTGATTTCAAAGTGGAAATTTTAAGGGATACCCCTGTAAAATGGAGCACTAACTTTAACTTTTCCAAAAACAAAAATAAAGTTATTGACCTAGTACAAGAAGAAGGCTTTTTCTATCCGGCAGGTAGTTTCCTAGCAGGTATTAATATTACAGAAGTTAGGGAAGGAGAATCCATAGGGCTCTTCAGGGGACTTAAAGTTACAGGTCTGTTCACGGAAGAGGACTTGAACGATCCTGATGTCCCAAAATATCCGGATGCCATTGTAGGATCTTTGAAGTTTGAAGATGTGCCAACTGTAGATACAGATGGTGATGGAATCCCCGATGAAGGTGATGGTGTTTTAAACACCTTGGATGCGACTATAATTGGTGATTCAAATCCAGATTTCATATTTGGTATGTCCCATCAAATTTATTGGAACAATTTTGATCTCAGTTTAACTTTAGATGGGGCCTTTGGAGGAGATATTTTTTACGGACAAAACCAATTTTTAGGAAACCAAGATGATGGACAATTTAATATAGATCGTAGATTATTGGAGAGATTTAGACCTGGTGATGATCCTACGACAAAAGAAATACCGGGTATCGGAAGCAATAGCAGTCGTCAATTCTTTAGAAATCCAAACTCTTTATCTATAAAAGATGGAAGTTACCTATGGGTTAGAAATATCACATTTGGCTATACTTTTGACGAAAGTTTAATAAAATACTTTAAAAATGCAAGAGTTTATGCGAGTATTCAAAATCCGTTTTTATTTACAAAATATGAATTTGGTAGCCCCACTGTTAACAGAGCGGCAGACAATGCATTGGTAAGAAATGTGGATTATGGATCATACCCAATTTCACAAGTGTTAACTTTAGGATTTAATGTAACTTTTTAAAATTATGAAAAATTTAAAAACAACTATAATTTTTGCGATTTCCATTATCCTTTTTGTAGGATGTAATGACTTTTTGGATGAATCGCCAGAAGCATTTAGAACTCCACAATCGTTTTATAAAACTGAAAGTGAAATTGACCAAGCAGTTGCTGGAGTCTACAGAACCAATCGAGTGCTGTACAATAATCAAACCCAACTAAGGTTTGGTGAAACCAGATCAGACAATACGAATATAGAAATCACAGGGGATGCTGGGGGTGTAAATGATGATCAACTGAATGAATTCACCATGGACGCCACAAACGGAAATCTTTTGACGTATTGGAATACAAATTACGAAGGAATATCTAGAGCCAATTTCGTCTTAGCAAATATAGAAAGTGTTGAATTCTTCAATGAAGATGATAAGAATTTTAGAATTGGAGAACTTTTGTTTTTTAGAGCTATGTATCATTTCAATTTAACCCAGATTTTTGGTGATATCCCCTATGTCATAGAGCCAGGTGAAAATCCAGATCAAATTCTGTCAGAAGAATTTCTAGTGCGCGATCCACAAGCGGAGGTTTACTCGAATATTGAACAGGATGTGCTTACTGCCATTGGACTCTTGCCAAATCCACAAAATCTATCCAGCGAAGATATAGGAAGGTCCACCAAAGGAGCCGCCTTGATGTTACAGGCAAAAGTGTTTATGGCACAACAAAAATACCCTCAAGCCATATCTCCCTTGGAAAGAATACAAACACTAGGCTATCAATTACTTCCAAACTATGCGGACGTTTTTGGCACTAAAAATAATAAAGAAGGCATCTTTGAAGTTCAATACGATCAATCGTTAGGACAAAGTTCTAATTTCTTCACCAATTTTGTTCCCTTCGTAAGTGAAGAAGACATTTTAGGAACTGGAGCAACACCTAATAATCGTGGAAATCAGTTTCGCCCAACTGATGATTTGATTGAATTATATGCTGAAGAAGACCAAAGAAAAGCTCAAAATATTTCCATTTACACCGATGACAATGGGGATCAATTTCAATGGGGTAGCAAATATGCCTTTCCTTTTGTAATTCCAGGAGAGCAAAATATAAATTGGCAAATGTACCGTTATGCAGATGCTCTATTAATGCTAGCCGAATGCTATGAAAAGACCGGAAGCGGAGACCCTATTCCTCTCTTATTGCAAATAAGAACCAGGGCAGGACTTGATAATCCAAATTTGAGTCCGAATGAACTTGGTGATCTCGAAAAGGCAATCTCAGACGAAAGAAGAAGAGAACTTGTTTTTGAAGGCCATAGATATTTTGATCTACTAAGAACTGGTAAATTACAGGAAGTGATGACAGCACATGGCGAAGACCAAATACAAAAAGGTTTGACCGTAACAGGAAATCCTTATCAAAATATACGTACTCTATTTGGGATTCCGCAAGCTCAGGTCGATCAATTTGGATTTCAACAGAATGAAGGATGGTAAATTAAACTTTGAATACTCCCACAATACGATTGATTGTCCAGATTTTGAAACGAACATAAATTTGGACTTGCTATATTTGACTAGACAGTAAGAAAGGAGTTTATATATTTATAAACTTAAAAAAAATAATAATGTCAAAAGCACGAAATTTTTACACCAAAGAATTTAAACAAAAAGCTGTAGAGCTTAGTTATGCAAAAGGTAGTTTAAAACAAACTTGTAAAGATCTATATATTTCCTTTTCATCTTTATCTAGATGGCGTCGTGAATTAAAACACTATGGAGATAAGAATAGTTTTCCAGGAAAAGGAAACTTAAAATTAACAGATCAACAGCGCGAGATTATAGCCTTGAAGAAAGAATTACAGGATGCTCATTTAGAGAATGAAATATTAAAAAAGACAGTGAGCATCTTCTCCAAGAGCGACAAGAAAAATATAAATTTATAAAATATCATAGATTGAAATTTCCTGTTGAGAAGATGTGTAATGTCCTAAAAATAAGTAGGAGTAGTTATTATAATTGGCTAAAATGTGGTCCATCAAAACATTGGTTAGCTAATGAGCGTATCATGTTTTTTATACAAAAGGTGTTTAAAGAAAGCTACGAGAGTTATGGAGCTCCCAGAATAAAAAGAGCATTAGAAAAATATGGCTATTTTGTTTCTAGGAGAAGGATAAGTAAGCTAATGAAATTATTAGGTTTACTAGTAAGACGTTCTTATAAATTTAGAGCATTAACCGATTCGAATCATAAATATATAGTGGCTCCCAATATATTGAATCAGAACTTTAAGGTTGATAGAAAAAATCAAGTATGGGTATCTGATATGACATACATTGCTACAAAACAAGGCTGAATGTACTTAACTGTAATTATAGATTTATTCAATAGAAAGGTAGTAGGATGGTCTTTTAGTAAGAACCTAACCACAAAAAATACCATTATTCCTGCATGGAAAATGGCTGTTAATAGAAATCAAATCACGAAAAAATTAATATTTCATACCGATAGATGTTCTCAATATGCTAGTGGACAATTTACAGATTTAATTAAATCTTATAAAGGTTTAATTAAGCAATCTATGAGTCGTAAGGGCAATTGCTGGGATAATGCTGTCGCAGAATCTTTCTTTAAATCTTTAAAAGTAGAATGGATCTATAAATATCAATACCAAACTAGATCTAATGCAAAATTATCTGTTTTTAAATGGATAGAAACTTGGTATAATAGGAAAAGATTACACTCAGCTTTAGGATTAAAATCTATTGAAGAATTTGAAACAGATATGTACAATCAAAAGCTAGCAGCATAATCTCTTTTCTCTTTGTCCAGTTTTTTGTTGCAAGTCCAAAAAATAACTGTTGACGATTTGTGAACTTTTAAAGTTAAATATAATAACTTTAAAAATATGCCTAAAAACGACAAAACCCTGCTAATCATATAATTAACAGGGTTTTGATTCTAATTGTTTTCTTAAAAGCGGTCTGGACGGGATTCGAACCCGCGACCCCATGCGTGACAGGCATGTATTCTAACCAGCTGAACTACCAGACCTTTTGTTATTGCGAGTGCAAATATACAACCTCTTTTTAACTACACAAGTCTTTTTTTATAAAAAAATAAAATTTTAAATCGGTAATCAAATAATCTTTTGACGTTCAGCAATATAAGTTTGCATGATTTTATTGAAATCTTTCTCTACATCGACCTCAACATACTTAATTCTATATTTTGCACACCTTAATTTGAGCTCTTCTTGAAATTTATGCATTAATTCTTCATAAGATTCCTTTACATTTTCTGCAAACAAATCAAGATGAGCTCCAGTCTCTACATCTACAAACCTTGTTGGAGTGTTCTCAAACTCAAAGTTCACCTCTGTATTTTTATCCATCACATGAAAAAAAACAACTTCATGCTTGTTATATTTTAAATGCTGCAATGCTTTAAACAATTGCTCCTGATCTGTTTCTGTTTCAAAAAGATCCGTAAAAATAAAAATAAGACTCCTTCTATGTAACTTTTTTGCTATCTGATGCAAATATGTATATGTATTGGTCTTGCGCGTAGAATCTTCTTTTTCATTTAAAAGATCTTCTAAAGTATTTAATAATAGATGATGGTGACGTTCATTTCCTTTTTCTGGTGCATAGAATTCATATATGTCAGAATAAACACTTAACCCTACGGCATCACGCTGCTTCTTTAATAACTTCATTAGGACTGCACTTGCCAAGACTGAAAAACCCAATTTATTTAGATTTCCAAGAACGTGCTTCCTTTTAAAAGGGTAATGCATAGAAGCAGAATTATCTATTATAATATGACACCTCAAATTGGTCTCTTCATCATATTTCTTGGTATATAATTTATCTGTCTTTCCAAATAACTTCCAATCGATATGTTTTGTACTTTCCCCTTGATTGTAAATTTTATGTTCAGCAAATTCTGATGAAAACCCATGAAAAGGACTTTTATGCATACCACTAATAAATCCCTCTACAACCTGACTGGCTAGCAGATCTAAATTCCCTGCCAGTTGTAAATTGTTAACTTCCTCTTGTAATTTCATATCAAAACCCTCCTCTTTTCATTATTCTTCTCTTCTTTTTTTAAAATCTACAGCAAACTTTATAATTTCTAACTGCTATTAGTCGTTTTAAATTATCGTGATTAAATTTACTTTATTACTTTTACACATCCAATTATATTATACAGTATGAGCAAATCTTTTGAGCGCTACCAGAAACGCAAACTTATATCATCTTACTTTTCTGTAATCTTAAGTATTGCGCTTGTTTTGTTTCTTTTAGGAGTTTTGGGCCTATTAGTTATAAATACTAAAAAGCTAGCAAATCACTTTAAAGAGCAAGTGGCAATTACTGTATTTTTAAAAGACAACGCTAAAGAGGTTGAAATAAATCAATTACAGAAAAGCTTAGCTATGACCGATTATACTAAATCGGCGGTTTTTGTCTCCAAAGAGGAAGCAGCAGAATCTCATAGTAAAGAAATAGGAGAAAATTTCTTAGATTTTTTAGGCTACAATCCCCTACAGAATTCAATAGATGTACATTTAAATGCTGATTATGTTGCTACAGATAGTATTCAGAAAATAGCAGACAATCTCTCCAAAAAAGAATATGTTGCCGAAGTTTCTTATGATAAGCCTTTAATATCATTACTGAATGAGAATGTGAAAAGAATGAGTTTTTGGATTCTTATTGCAAGTGGTGTTTTTACATTAATTGCCGTTTTATTAATAAACAGCTCTATAAGGTTATCTGTTTATTCCAAGCGCTTTATAATAAAAACCATGCAAATGGTTGGCGCAACAAAACGTTTTATAAGACGACCTTTTATATGGAATAGCATTAAATTGGGAATGGTAGGCGCACTTGTGGCAATCATCGCTATGATAGGACTCTTATATTATGTAGATATGAGAATGCCACAATTAAACTTACTTTCAGACCCATTTATGTTAATTGGGTTATTTATAGGTATCTTTGTAACCGGTATAATTATCACTTGGATTAGCACTTATATTGCTACCCAGAGATTTTTAAATTTAAAAACTGACGATTTATATTAAAAAGGCTTCAGTTCTATTTAACCAGAATATAAGCGTAATATAATAAACTATTAAGCCCTACTAGGGATTAAAATATATATTAAAGTGAAAAAAAACAATCAGAATAACACAACTGATAAAGAGTTTATCTTCCAGAAAAAGAATTATACTTTTATGTTCATTGGTTTAGCCTTCATTATTTTGGGCTTTATATTAATGAGCGGTGGCGGAAGTGACGACCCAAATGTTTTCAATCCAGACATATTTAGCTTCAGAAGAATACGCTTAGCACCTACATTGGTTCTTATTGGTTTTGGAATCGAGGTATATGCCATTCTTTTAAACCCAAACAAGAAGAAAAATAACTAATTTCAATATAATTTAATCTATTTCTATGGATGTAATAGACGCTATTATTCTTGGAATTATTCAAGGTTTAACAGAGTTTCTTCCCGTATCTTCTAGTGGCCATTTAGAACTAGGAAAAGCCATTTTAGGAGACAATTCTCTTCCGCAAGAAAGTTTGCTATTTACTGTTGTACTACATTTTGCCACAGCACTAAGTACTATGGTTGTCTTCAGAAAAGACATCTTTGATATAATAAAAGGAGTACTTAAGTTTGAATGGAATGAAGAGCTTAAATTTTCTATTAAGATTCTAATTTCCATGATACCAGCAGCATTAATTGGTTACTTTTTTGAAGAGCAATTAGGAATGCTTTTTAACGGAAACATACTTTTAGTAGGTTTTATGCTTATTGTTACAGCCCTTTTACTTTACCTAGCAGATAAAGCTAAAAATACTGGTAAGCCTGTTAGCAACACTAATGCATTTGTTATTGGAGTGTCGCAAGCAATTGCCATGCTTCCTGGGATTTCGAGATCTGGAGCTACAATTTCAACATCAGTTTTATTAGGAAACGACAAAAGTAAAGCTGCTCGTTTTTCTTTTCTGATGGTTGTTCCATTAATTTTCGGGAAAATAGCTAAAGACATTTTAAGTGGAGAGCTTTCTTTTGAGGGACATAATGCACCGGCATTGGGAATTGGCTTTTTAGCGGCTTTTATTTCTGGAATTCTAGCCTGCACATTGATGATTAAATTAGTTAAAAACAGTAAGCTAATCTATTTTGCTATCTACTGCTTTGTCGTAGGACTAATCGCCATCGTTTTAGGGTATTACTATTAACAGAAACACTTATTTTATGATATACACAGAAGAGAATATTAAAAGCGGACAGGTACTATTAATTGACAAACCGCTTACATGGTCTTCTTTTCAGGCGGTGAATAAAATAAAATGGGCAATTAAAAAGAAGTTCGGATTCAAAAAAATTAAGGTAGGCCATGCAGGTACTTTAGACCCGCTTGCTACTGGACTATTAATTATTTGCACTGGAAAATTTACCAAAAGAATATCCGATCTCCAAGGTCAGATTAAAGAGTATACTGGAACCATTACTTTAGGCGCAACCCGTCCCTCTTATGACATGGAAACTGAAATTGACAACACTTTTTCTATAGACCATATCACTTCAGAAAAAATACAAGATACTACAAAGCAGTTTATAGGAGAAATAGACCAATATCCTCCTGTTTTTTCAGCATTAAAAAAAGATGGAAAGCGTTTATATGAATTTGCTCGTGAAGGTATTGAAGTTGAAATTAAATCGCGTAAAATAACAATTGAAGCTTTTGAAATTACAGCTATAAACTTACCGGAAGTAGAGTTTAGAGTTGTTTGCAGCAAAGGGACTTATATACGCTCTTTAGCACACGATTTTGGGAAAGCTTTAGATTCTGGAGCATATCTTTCTACTTTACGAAGAACCAAAATAGGAGATTTCAACGTAGATAATGCAATCACACCAGATGCTTTTACAGATATGTTATTACCATAAAAG
Organism: Joostella atrarenae; assembly: GCF_021764745.1. GTDB lineage: Bacteria > Bacteroidota > Bacteroidia > Flavobacteriales > Flavobacteriaceae > Galbibacter > Galbibacter atrarenae. The sequence goes on from NZ_JAETXX010000007.1 coordinate 156,245, forward strand.
ATATAATATTTTCTATCTTTAGCATCCAAGTCGATTTTCGATTATGAACCTGAAACCATATATAAATAAGATAAACGCTATTAATGATACTATTATTAATAGATTAGATGAACTTAGCAATAAGCAGTTAGCGCTAATTATCACGTCTTGCATCATGGGGATTTTTCTATTGACACTACTCAATATTCAACTTTCAGGACAACAAGAAGAAGAATTCTTATATGAGTTAAGTTTTGACGAAAAGCTTTTAGAAGAGGAGATTCCAGAGGAGAAAATGACTCTTACAGAGCTAGAAACACATAAAGCATATAACGAAGCTGAAAAAAGTGATTATGCTGATGAAATTGATAACTTTAAAACTTTAGAAGAATTAGAACAGGAAGCTCAAGAAGCTGCTAGTCAAGATCCAGATAATTCTGATACTCCTTCTAATAATCCTTCTTTAAATCAAAATAGTGCTTCCAGTAAATATGCAGAAAAGTTAAAAGAGCAACGAGAAAAAATCGAAGCTCTAAAACGACAAGGAGAAGCTCCAAAAATAAATATAAAACGTAGAACAACTATTACCTACTCCCTAATAGCACGTAGCGAAATTAGCTTACCAAATCCAGTATATACTTGCGAAAGTTTCGGGAAAGTTGTAATAAACATCAAAGTAGACGCCCAAGGCAACGTAACTGATGCCAACTTTAATAAGAGTAGCTCAACGACCTCTAATGGCTGTCTAGTTGATAATGCAATAAACTATGCTTTGAAATCGAAATTTACGAGTAAAAGCAATACAACAGATCAGCCAGGAACAATCACCTATTTATTTCAAGGAGAGTAACTCTAATAAATCTTCTATAGTATTTTCACCTTTATTTTTATTATACCACACTTGAAGACTCTCTTTAAATTCTGGAGACAAACCTCCATGCTTCTCTTTATATTCTTGAACTAAATTTGTTGCAATAGAAGGTCTTGGACCCCATACATCAAGAACTTTACAAAGACCTTTGTCAAGCATTATTAATTTAGGAATAGATCGAGATCCATTAGTTAGAAAGTTATCCATAAGCTCCTCATTCTCGTCCCTTAAAACTATTTTAAGATCAATTTTATCGGTAGCTTCTGCAAACTTATTAATTATAGGTAATGTTTGTGCAGCATCACCACACCAGCTTTCAGTAATAACAACCCAAGTAACTTGTTCTTTTATAGATTGTAGTTTTGCAATCACATCTGGAGATAATTTAGTCGTCTTATCGAGACGTTTCATTCTTTTATGATTTAGCAAACTGTAATTTGTTAGCACTTCTGTTTGCTCTTTCCCAGTCGACTCACCTTCTAAAACAAGCTGCTCAACTATAGCCCTATAATCTAAATAACTAAAGCCTTCATCTACAGCCTTTCTTATATGTTTTAAAATGTTTTGCTCCATAATTACCTCCATCGTATTAATTCTACAACTTAATTTTATATCTTGGTCGTAAACATAGCTAAAAATTACTAAAATTTAACTGATAAATATCATGCTTATGAAACGATGTGAATGGTGTGTTGGAGACCCTCTTTACGAAGCCTACCATGATAATGAGTGGGGAGTTCCTGTTTATGATGACAGTACTATATTTGAATTTCTAATCTTAGAAACTTTCCAAGCTGGATTAAGCTGGATAACTATCTTAAGAAAGCGTGAAAACTTCAGGAAGGCTCTAGATGATTTTGATTACAAAAAAATAGCTACCTACGACGAAAGCAAATACAATTCTTTGCTTTTAGATGAGGGGATTATCAGAAATAAATTAAAAATAAAGTCTACAATAACTAATGCTCAACTATTCATGTCTGTACAGAAAGAGTTTGGAAGTTTCAGTGAATATATATGGAGTTTTGTTGACGGAAAACCTCTTCAGAATAAAGTTAAAAATTACAAAGAAGCTCCCGCTAATACAGAAATTTCTGATGCAATTAGTAAAAACTTAAAAAAGAGAGGTTTTAAATTTGTTGGCTCCACAGTAATTTATGCACATATGCAAGCAACTGGAATGGTAAATGATCATGAAGTTAGCTGTTTTCGCTATAACGAAGTTCGCTCTTTATCTAAAAAAGATTAAAAGCTAGTTTTTAATTCTCTAAGTAAGCTAAATCTTGATTACACGATCGGTGTACATAACTTTTGCACTTATAAATAACTAATAAAAACTTCCCTCGGAATTTCTCTTGCCCCAAGAGAATGAAGATGGTCCGTATATAATTGGCAATCTATCAACTTATAATTCTCCTTCTCAAGTTTCTGAGCCAAATATATAAATGCAGCTTTAGAGGCATTGCTCATCTTTGAAAACATACTTTCCCCACAAAATATATCCCCCAAATCAACACCATATAATCCTCCCACAAGTTCATTTTTATACCAAACCTCAACAGATTTAGCAATCCCTTTCCTATTTAATTCGGTATAAGCGGTAATCATATCTTGGTCAATCCATGTTCCTTCTTGTCCATCTCGTTTGATAGAAGCACAATTTTCTATCACTTCTTTAAAAGCAGTATTATATGTTATCTTAAAAACATCCTTCTTAAGAACAGACTTCATGCTTTTAGATATTTTTACTTCTGAAGGAAATAAAACCATTCTTGGGTCTGGACTCCACCATAAAATTAAATCTCCTTGATCAAACCAAGGAAAAATACCTTTGGTATATGCCTCCATAAGTCTTTTGGTAGACAACTCTCCACCAACAGCGACCACTCCTTCTGAAGAAGCTGATGAAACTGGAGGAAAATCTATATTGTCAGTAAGAAAAATCAATTTTTCAATCGTTTATTTAACAAATTCAATGATTAAGCATAAAAAACACTCTTTTAACTTGTATATCAAAATTAAATATCACATTTTTGACACTTGCCAATGTAACCAATTATTTTCATCATTGCTTTTTGAGTTTAATGCATTGGCAAAACCTAAAACCACAATACTAAGCTCCGATTTTATCGGAGCTTTTTTGTTTCTTAAATATAAAAAAAGGGAAGCTATCAGCCTCCCTCTTTACATTTTATTTATACCTTAGAAAGGCAGATCATCGTGATCATCCTCTTTAAAATCTTTTGCTGGCTCGAAAGCATCTTCTGGCGGCATAGGTGGCATCTCTGGAGCCCCATTTCCTGCTGCTTGTAAGTTTTCTATTCTCCAACCTTGAATAGAATTGAAATACTTAGTCTCCCCTTGAGGGTTAACCCACTCTCTACCTCTTAGATTAATACTTACTTTTACTTGTTGACCTACTTGATATGCATTTAAAATATCACATTTATCTTGCACAAATTCAACAAGTATATGCTGTGGATATTGCTCTTCTGTAGTTACAACCAATTCTCTTTTTCTAAAACCATTGTTTCCAAAAGTCTTAGTCTCATCAATCAACTTAATTTTTCCTTGTATTTCCATGCTTCAAAAATATTAAAATATATCTATATATTATGCTAATAATAACTTCCATGCAGAAAGAACGTCATTATTTGCTATCATTTCTTGTGCTTTCTTATGCACTTCCTCTTTATTATCAGTCTTTAATAGCTCTTTAATACTATTAGAACTTTCTGAAAATATTATCACCTCCTCTTTGGAAGGTAAAGCTGCTACATTCCCAAGTATTCCCAAATCATTACCTGTTAACACCTTACTACATCTTATTTCAGAAGGAATTCCGTCTATTCCTATTCCAATGACGGATAAAGGTTTTGGAACCTCAAACATCCCAAGATTTGCACGACTGTACCAATTACCGCCCATTCTACTCACTAAATCAATCTTAAACTGATCTATATGCTGATTCTCATCTAAAATAGCCTCAGAAACATGTAGTTTTAAAACTTCACAAACTATTAAATTACCAGCACCTCCTTCTTCTCCCAAAGCTATCACTTCATTTACCCTGCACTCAAATTGAACAGGAGATTCCCCAACACGAAACGGTTTTACTATATCCGACTTCAGCATAGTTAACCCTGTCTTTTCAAATTCATTTACACCTTTAGGATATTCCGTGCTACTCAGAGAGGTTTGCTGAACAATATCGTAGTTTACAACATTAATAACAACCTCTTTAGTTTCAATAACATTCTCTAATGTATGCTTTGTAGTATTATCTCTTACCCTCCTATTTGCTGAAAAAATCATGATAGGCGGATTAGAACTATATACATTGAAAAAACTAAATGGAGATAAATTTACATTCCCCTCTCCATCTATAGTACTCGCAAAAGCAATAGGTCGTGGACCTACAGCCCCTAAAAGATAACTATGGAGTTTTGATGTTGGTACTTCTTTAGGATCTATGGATAGCATTTAATCATTTTTAGCAAAAATAACGTAAATAAAAGAGATGCAAAAATGTTTCGATCGGAATCATAAACTCTATAAATATAAATTTTCAACATGTATTTAAACGTCCTTTTATCTATTTTTAAAATATTCAAATCCAATAGAACAATAAATATGATGCATTTGCTTTATATTTATAGATTCACTAGAAAATATAACCTTTTTCTTCATTTGAAATGAAAAAAACGACTCGTTGGATTTTAATAATATCCTCCATTGTAATTGTAACTTCTATCCTATGGAATACCTATGTGTTCTTTCAGAAGTTTAAAGAAGAGGAACGTACTAAAATGAAGATTTGGGCGGAAGCACTCGGGGAGTTTCTTCAAACCACAGACTTAGATCGTGATCTTGGAAATCTTACATTAGCCGTTATTAAAAACAATACAAGCACTCCTATGATCTATGTTGGTGAGAAAGGGGAAATAAGATCTAACAACTTACCAGAAAACAAAGCAGACGATTCTCTCTACATAGATTACAAAATCAAACAGTTTATGAGTGAGAACGCCCCTATTGAAGTTAATTTTAGGACTGAAAAATACGGAACCCTTTACTACGGAAACTCTGATGTTCTAAACAACTTAAAATATTACCCCATTGCCTTAATTCTAATTATTCTATTCTTTGGAGGTAGCGTTTACTTTTTTTACCAAATTTCTAAGGCTGCAGATCAAAATAAATTATGGGCTGGAATGGCTAAAGAAACAGCTCACCAAATAGGCACACCACTTTCTTCACTTCTAGGATGGGCAGAACTATTAAAATCAGAAAATGTTAACCCTACAATCACAGAAGAGATAGAAAAAGATATCGACCGTCTCTCTACAATAACCGAAAGATTCTCTAAAATAGGATCCATCCCAAAATTAGAGCGATTGGATGTTATTAATGAAACAAAAAATAGCTTTAATTATATACAAGCAAGAAGCTCCAAGCTCGTTACTTTTAATTTTAAGGCTCCCGAAGGAGAAATATACAGCCTTATAAACCCACAATTGTATAGTTGGACTATAGAAAATCTAATTATAAACTCCATTGATGCCATGAAAGGCAAGGGGAATTTAACAATTGAGATCACTCAGGATAAGAAAACAATTAAAATAAACGTTATAGATACAGGAAAAGGTATTTTGAAAAGTGATTTTAATAGAATTTTCGAACCCGGTTACACCACAAAAAAGAGAGGCTGGGGATTAGGTTTATCTTTAGTAAGAAGAATTATTGAAGATTATCACAATGGAAAAGTAAAAGTATTAAGTTCCGTTATAGGCAAAGGAAGCACCATCCAAATTGCACTTAAAGTTGAAGATTTATAAATTAGCAGAAAAATTAACCAATTGGAAATAAGTCAACATAAAATTAAAGAAGCCACCTTAACAAATAACTGCCCCGAATGTTTTTGTAACGAAGGACTTGTACTTACATTTTATCAAAAGCAAATTAAAAATGCGTGGTATCACAATACTACCAAAGAGATTTCTGATAAAATTGAGTGTGGAAATTGCAATACTATTATTTATCCCGTACGATGGACAGAAGATATTGAAAGAGTTAGAGAATTCTATTTTAAAACTATCGAACAACCTAAAAGTCGATTTAAACTAACCAGCCTTTCTATATTTACTTTAATCGGAATTGTAATCGTTGCAATTGCTGTTTTTATAGCAATCCAGAAAAATTACATATAAAAGGTATTATAATGCAGCACTTACTTTTGCTGCTATATCCTTAAATTCTTCTTCAGATAGTTTTACTTTCTGCTGAAAAGTCATTTCACTCATTGCATTCAAAGGGATTAAATGTACATGTGTATGCGGCACCTCTAAACCTACAACTGCAATTCCAACTCTTTTACAGTCTATTACCTTTTTGAGAGCCTTTGCTACCTTTCGTGAAAAAGCCATTAACCCCATATATGTTTCTTCATCTAAATCAAAAATCTTATCAACTTCCTTCTTTGGCACACATAGAGTATGACCAACTGCATTGGGATTAATATCTAGAAAAGCATAGAAGTTTTCGTCCTCTGCAATCTTATAACTTGGGATCTCTCCACTTATGATTTTTGTAAAAACTGATGCCATATCTATTAGGGGATGTAATTTTTTATAACTAAAATAAAAAAGGCTTGACCAACAGCCAAACCTTTTCTATATAAATGTTATAATATAGGTTATAATAACGTATCTATTGCTTCATTATAAGCAGTCTTTGGAGCAACTCCAACTTGACGTCCTACAACTTCTCCATTTTGAAAAACTAAAACTGTAGGTATGTTTCTAACGCCATACTTAGCTGCAAATTCTTGATTTGCATCTACATCTACTTTTCCTACTACTGCTTTTCCTTCATATTCTGTACTCAATTGATCGATAATTGGAGCTACCATTCTACAAGGTCCACACCATGCAGCCCAAAAATCTACCATTACAGGTTTATCACTTTTTAAAACTACTTCTTCAAAAGTAGCATCTGTTATTTCTAAAGCCATCTTATTTAATTTTAATGTTTATTCTACTCTATTGTGCAAATTTAGTCAAATATTTCTCTAAACCTTACAGCCGATATATTAGTTTTGACTATGGTAGCATTTGATTTTCTGATATTATTCTCTAATTTATCACTTTTAAATCAATATCCACTTACTTTTATTAACTTCATTGAATGAAAAAACGTTTTCTTTATCTATTTTTCTTACTTCTGAGTTATATAAATATTGCTCAAGAAATTGATCCTAATGATGATTTATACCAATGGGTGCCATTAGATGTAAAAGCATCTGCATATAATTCAATCCAAAATCAAACCAATAGAAATCCATCAATAGGTGCATGGGGAGATACCTTAGTACCAGGCATGAAAGCAGTTGCTATTTCTAGAGATTTAATGAAGCTCGGAATCACAAAAAACACACCGATTAAGATAGAAGGATACGATGGCATCTATCTCGTAAAAGATAAAATGAATGCGCGTTACCATAAAAAAATTGACATCTATATGGGACTAAAACTCCAAAAAGCTAAAAATTTTGGAATTCAACACCTTAAAATATGGTATGGAATTCCAAAATAAATTTCTTGTCATATAATTTTCAAGTAAAGATAAATTCTAGTTCTATTGATTCAGCTTATAAACAACTTGTTGCGAATCAAGCTCAAAAAGTAATTCATTAGAAATATTTACTTTTTGCTTCCTACTAGGCATATCCAATCTAATCTCATCCTCCATTGCATAAACCACAAAATTCAATAAGTGGTCACCACTATGCATAGAAATTAAATCTTTTAACGCATCAATACGTTGCTCTTCTATTTCTTCTAATTTTAAATGAATAGTTAATTTCCGAGCATATCTATCCATCACATCTTGAAGCTGCTCCATAGAATTAAACTGAAGTCTAGGATCGCTTCTTTTTCCTGTTTCTCTATTTACCCATCCTTCGCGTACAAATGCTTTTATATATATAAAGGAGTTAATCATTAAAAAATGACGGAATTTAAGATATTCCTCTCCAAACATTCTAAATTCATAAGAATCAGAATAATCTTCAACAGTAAACAAAGCCCATCCCTTTCCATTCTTAGAAACACGATGCTGAACATCTGATATAACACCAGCAAAAGAAACTTCTCTATTTACAATCTCTTCAAGATTAGAAAAAGCACCTACATTCCCATTACAAAAAACGTCAATCTCAGTCTTAAAATCATCCAAAGGATGCCCAGAAATATAAATCCCTACTACTTCTTTTTCACGCTTCAATTTCTCCATAGTTCCCCAAGATTCGCATGGTGGAACTTGAGGCTCTGGAATCTGAACATCACTAGCCTCACCAAAGAGACTCACTTGCGCAGAATTTTGATTCTCTTGAAATTTAGCTCCGTATTTAACAGCTTTCTCTAAAAAAGTAACTCCATCTCCTTCATCATAAAAGTACTGGGCCCTATGTGTATCTCCAAAAGAGTCAAAACCTCCTGCCAATGCTAAATTTTCAAAAGCTTTTTTATTTGCTGCTCTTAAATCTATACGCTTAGCTAAATCGAAAACTGACTTATATCTTCCATTTTCTCTCCCATCAACAATTGTTGCTACAGCACCCTTTCCTACTCCTTTTACCGCTCCTATTCCAAAGCGAATTGCATTGTCTTTATTTACAGTAAACTTATAGTAAGATTCATTAACATCTGGTCCGAGCACTACAATCCCCATTCGCTTACACTCTTCTAAGAAGAAAGTAACCTGCTTAATATCGTTCATATTATTAGAAAGTACCGCAGCCATATATTCAGCAGGATAATTTGCTTTTAAATATGCCGTTTGGTAACCAATCCAAGCATAGCATGTAGAGTGAGATTTATTAAAGGCATAACTTGCAAATGCCTCCCAGTCTTTCCATACTTTTCCTAAAACCTCTCTAGAATGACCTTTTTTCTCCCCTCCATCAAGGAATTTAGGTTTTAATTCTTCTAGTAATGAAAAGATCTTTTTTCCCATTGCTTTACGAAGTACATCGGCTTCACCCTTTGTAAACCCAGCCAATTTCTGAGATAAAAGCATCACTTGCTCTTGATATACGGTAATTCCGTAGGTCTCCTGCAAGTATTCCTCCATAGCATCGAGATCATATTTAATCTCTTCATCACCATGCTTTCTTTTAATAAAACTAGGAATGTATTCTAGCGGCCCAGGACGATACAATGCATTCATTGCAATAAGATCGGCAAATACTGTAGGCTTTAAATCTTTCATGTGTTTCTGCATTCCTGCAGATTCATATTGAAAAACTCCTACTGTTTCTCCCTTCTGAAATAACTCATATGTTTTTTCATCATCCAAAGGAAACTTATCAGGATCTAAAGATATCCCATGCTTATATTTCACCAATTTAACAGTGTCTTTAATAAGCGTTAAGGTCTTCAGTCCTAAGAAGTCCATTTTTAATAACCCTGCATTCTCTACAACAGAGTTATCAAATTGTGTAACATATAAATCGGAATCTTTAGCGATAGAAACTGGAACGAACTTGGTAATATCATCTGGAGTAATAATAACTCCACAAGCATGAATTCCCGTATTTCTCACTGAACCTTCTAAAATCCTAGCTTGATTTATAGTTAAGGCTTCTAAATCGTCTCCTTCAGAAATATTCTTAAGCTCATATACCTTCTCCAGTTCATCCGCCCTTAAACTCCCTTTTAACTTGGCATCATCTAACCCAAATATCTTTGCCAGTTTTAGGTTAGGAATTAACTTCGCTATCCTATCTGCTTCATGTAAAGGTAAATCTAAAACTCTGGCTGTATCTCGGATGGACGACTTTGCCGCCATCGTACCATATGTAATAATTTGCGCCACCTGATTGGCACCATATTTATCAATTACGTACTGCATTACTCGTCCACGACCTTCATCATCAAAGTCAATATCAATATCGGGAAGTGAAACACGATCTGGATTTAAAAAACGCTCAAAAAGTAAGTCGTAATGTATCGGATCGATGTTTGTAATTTCTAAGCAATAAGCAACTGCAGACCCAGCTGCGGATCCACGCCCCGGCCCTACCGAAACATCCATTTGCCTCGCTGCAGCAATAAAATCTTGTACAATTAAGAAATAACCAGGATATCCTGTATTTTCAATTACACTTAATTCAAAATCAAGACGCTCTTTAATATCGTCTGTAATTTCAGGATATCTCCTTTTGGCTCCTTCATAAGTAAGGTGACGTAAGTATTTATTTTCCCCGCGTTTTCCATTATCCTCTTTATCTTCTTCAAATTGAAACTCTTCAGGGATGTCGAAAGCAGGCAACAATACATCTCTAGCCAACTCAAAAGGCTCAATCTTATCTACCACCTCTTGAATATTAAAGATCGCTTCTGGTAGATCTTTAAAAATGGCCTTCATCTCATCGCCACTTTTAAAATAATATTCTTGGTTAGGTAAACCATATCGGTACCCACGCCCACGACCTATTGGAGTGTCTTTTTTCTCTCCGTCCTTTACACAAAGTAAAATATCGTGCGCATTTGCATTCTCTTTATTTATATAGTAACAGTTATTAGTAGCTAATATTTTTACTTGATGCTTATTTGCTAGCTTAACTAAATCACCATTTACTCTATTTTCATCCTCTTGATCGTGGCGCATCATCTCTACGTAAAGGTCTTCTCCAAACTGCTCTTTCCACCACAACAAAGCCTCTTCCGCCTGTACTTCTCCAATATTTAATAACTTACTAGGCACTTCTCCATATAAGTTTCCTGTAAGTACTATTATATCCTCTTTGTACTTTTCTACTACTTTTTTATCAATTCTAGGCACATAATAAAAACCTTCTGTGTATCCTATAGAAGACATTTTTGCCAAATTATGATACCCGCGTTTGTTCTTTGCTAGCATCACGATTTGGTAACCATTGTCTTTTACAGATTTATCCAAATGGTTTTCACACACATTTAAAGTACAACCAACTATTCCTTTTAATTCTATCTCTGTTGGTTCTTCTCCCTTTTCTAGCGCTTCTTTATTTCGAGCTTTTACCCCTTTATTATGGTTTCCTACTTCTTTTACAAAATGAAAAGCTCCCATCATATTTGCCAAATCTGTCAATGCTACTGCTGGCATTTTCTCTTTAGCAGCTGCAGCAACTAAATTTGGAATACTAGACGTTGCTTGAAGGATAGAAAACTGAGAATAATTATGAAGATGTGAGAAATGTACCTCTTCAAGTTCTTTTATATTCTGATGTAACTCTTCCTTAGAAATTTCTCCTGAAGGTGCTTCTTTTGCTAATTGCTTACGAATTTCATCTGAAGCCTTTTTTAGGTTAATATGCTTTAAACCTATTAATTCTATCGGCTGCGGATTAGCCTCAGAAAAATCTCTTAAATAAGTAGGAGAAACATCTAACTCTTCTCCTGTAAAAACTTCTTTTCTAATAAGCTCTAAAAAGCAACGTGTTGTTGCTTCCACATCGGCAGTTGCATTATGGGCTTCAGCAAAAGGCTCATCAAAAAGAAACTCATGTAATTCTGTTAGTGTCGGTAATTTAAATTTACCTCCTCTACCTCCTGGAATTTGACATAGCGATGCAGTAGTCTCCGTACAGGTATCTAAAACTGGCATTTCTGTCAAATTACTTTCTACTCCTGCTCGATAGAATTCAGCTCCCATAATATTAATATCGAAGCCTACATTTTGCCCAACAACATGTGTGGATTTACTTAAAGCTATTTGGAATTTCTCCAAGACCTCCATTAGAGGCAATCCTTCTTCCGCTGCTAATTCTGTAGAAATTCCATGTATCTTTTCCGCATCAAAAGGAATATTAAAACCCTCTGGCTTAATTAGATAATCTTGATGCTCTACTAAATTCCCCATGTCGTCGTGCAACTGCCATGCAATTTGAATTGCACGTGGCCAATTGTCTACATCTGTAATAGGTGCATCCCAACGCTTAGGTAATCCAGTAGTTTCTGTATCAAAAATTAGGTACATAAAATTCTTATCTATTTAATGTTGAAGCAATTAGTCGTAAAGAGACCGAAAGCTTAAAATTAAGAATAATTTTTAGAGAAAAAAGCAGAAGTTCCTATGAGTTATCAACCATAAAAAAAGGGTCGTTCCGCAACATAAAACAACCCTTTTTCGAATTTAAATCTATCTTGTTTATGATACAATTTGCTCATACCTTTTTGCATTATCAACAGAATTCTTAATTGCATTCCGTTGTCTTGTAAGCATTGCTTTTGTAGAATCTGGCAAAGCAGTTTCTTTTAATACTTTATTATAATCTTCCAAACTAGCTTCTTCTCCTCTTTGAACCTCTTCTAAAACTGCTTCTTCATTGTTTTGAGAGACAGCAGATTTTATATCTATCCAAGCTCTATGTATATCACCAGTAAAACTACCTGAATCGACAGGCTTTTCTCCGAAAGAAATAATTTCTCTTTTTAATTCATCTGAAAAATGTTCTCTTTCTACAGCTTTACTCTTTAAATATGTTTTTAAATTAGTGCTTTTAACATGATCGACAGAATTCATAAAGCCTTTGTTGGCATCATAATTCTTTTCTAATAATTCATTTATTTTTTTCGCAACATCTTCTGTATAACTCATAATTTATTTTTTTATTGATTCGTGTATTATTAAACTACTAAAAATAAGACCAGTAGACAAAGTTCATCATGCATTTATGTATAATTTAACTCCTTTTCTTAAAGGAAATACAAAACAAAATCAGTAGTAAAATTCCTCATTTAAAAGCATAATTTCACAATAATAAGTATGAGTTAAAAAAATAGAATAATTTCATTAAAATAATTTAAGGGTTTAATTATCTTTGTGCCCACATTAAAAATATATATTGATGTCAATTTCAGATTTATATTCTTCAGGTTTTAGAGATAGAAACCGCGATCACTTTGCTGCTATTGTTAGAGTTGCTTTGTCTGATGGCGAAATTTCTCCTGAAGAGAAAGCATTTTTAGACCGTTTAGCAAGTAATTTAGACATTACTCCAGAGCTTTACGAAAGCATATTAGAAAACCCATCTGCGTACCCAGTTAATCCACCTTCATTATATGTAGCCAGATTAGAACGCCTTTATGATATTGGAAGAATGATTTTTGCAGATCATATTGAAGATGAAGATGAGATGAAAATCATGAGACGCCTTGGTATCGGACTAGGTTTTAGCCCTGCCAATGTTGATCTTATTAATAAAAAAGCAATGGACCTTATTCATGATGGGGTAGATGTTGACACTTTTATTGAAGAAATAAGACACATGAACAGATAATCCTGTTTTTACAAAATAATAAAAGGCTGCTTTTCTAAAAGCAGCCTTTTTTGTTTGGTTTACACATCAAGATGTAAACCCCCTCAGTTCGTTATTTATAAATATCTATAAACTCCTCAGCTTTTTCCACCATATTTTTACTTCCGCAGTAAAAAGGAACTCTTTGATGAAGTTCTGTAGGTTTGATATCCAATATAGATCTAAAACCATCACTAGCTTTTCCTCCAGCTTGTTCCGCTAAAAAAGCAATCGGATTACACTCATACAACAACCTCAACTTTCCATTTACAGCTTTACTACTGCTAGGATACAAGAAAATTCCACCTTTAATTAAATTTCTATGAAAGTCAGACACCAAAGAACCTATATATCTTGATGTATAAGGCCTGTCATCTTCTTCCTCTTGACAATATTTAATAAACTTTTTAACACCTTCTGGAAAATGAACATAATTACCTTCATTAACAGAATAGATACTTCCATCTTCAGGATATTGCATATTTGGATGTGATAAATAAAATGTACCTATCGCTGGATTTAACGTAAACCCATTAACACCATGCCCTGTTGTATAAACAAGCATTGTTGAGGTTCCATAAACAACATAACCTGCAGCAACTTGAGCACTTCCTGGCTGTAAAAAGTCTTCCATAGTAACCTCTGTTCCTATCGGTGTAACACGTCTATAAACAGAAAAAATTGTTCCTACAGACACATTTACATCAATGTTACTCGAACCATCTAACGGATCGAATAAAACGACATATTTATTCTGATTGTTATTGTCATGACTATTTATTGCTACAAAATCATCTTCCTCCTCTGAAGCAATTCCACAAACAATCTCCCTATTCGTTAATGATTGGATAAACTTTTCATTAGCCAATACGTCTAATTTCTGCTGATCTTCACCTTGCGCATTAATATCTCCACTAGCCCCTAAGATATCTACTAATCCTGCTTTACTAACTTCGTGATTTACAACTTTTGCCGCCAACCGGATTGCATTTATCAATTTAGAAAGTTCCCCTGTGGAATAAGGGAAAGCACGTTGGTTTTCGATTATGAACTCACCAAGCGTCTTATTTTTTTTGGTCATAACAGTGATTTGTGTTTTTACGCTCACAAATATCGTGATTTTTGTGAAACTACAACGTTTTCGCTAAATTTCATTTTTATATATTTATAACTATAAGTTATATTTGTAACAGATATGAAGTACACAATTAGAGAAGCACAGAAAGAAGATATGAGTCAAGTTTTGGAACTTATCCAAGAGCTTGCAGATTTTGAAAAAGAACCAGATGCTGTAGAAGTTACTGTTGAAGATCTTATAAATGACGGATTTGGAGAAAACCCGCTTTTTAGATGTTTTGTTGCTGAAGTAGGAAGCAGAATTGAAGGCATGGCTCTATATTACAACCGTTATTCAACGTGGAAAGGCAAAACTATTCATCTTGAAGATCTAGTGGTAAGAAAAAGTATGCGCGGAACAGGTTTAGGAAGTGCTTTATTTGAAAAAGTAATAACACAAGGACACCAAGAAGGTGTTAAACGCATTGAGTGGGTAGTTCTAGACTGGAACGCTCCTGCTGTTGCATTCTATGAAAAGAATGGTGCAGCTATTTTAAGAGACTGGAATACGGTGCAATTGGACGAAAAAGGAATTAAGAATTTTATAGCAAATACTAATTCATGAGAATTTTTAAATTTGGAGGAGCATCTATTAAAGATGCAGAAGGAATAAGAAACGTAGTTGAAGTATTACAAACTGTTGGTCATCAAAATACATTATTAGTGGTTTCTGCAATGGGAAAAACCACTAATGCCATGGAAGTGGTTGTAAAAAATTATTTCGAAGACAAGACAGCGTTAGATGCTTCTTTCAATGAAATTATTGAGTACCATAATGAAATATCATTAGCACTATTCAAAAATGACAAGCACCCTATTTTTGCGGAAGTAAAAGGGTTAATTGAACAAGTAAAAGGGTTCTTAGCTTGGAATAAATCTCCAAAATATGCGTTCGTATACGACCAAGTTGTTGGATATGGAGAACTTATATCTACAACTATTCTTAGTGCGTACTTTAAAGAAGTAGGCATTACAAACAAATGGTTGGATGTTAGAGATTATATTAAAACTAGCGATGATTATAGAGAGGGAAGTGTGAACTGGGAAAATACTCAAAAAAACATAGCCCAAAACATAGATCAAAGCTGCTTAAATATTACGCAAGGTTTCCTTGGAAGTGATGACAATAACTTCACCACTACTTTAGGAAGAGAAGGTTCGGATTATACCGCTGCTATATTTGCTTATTGCTTAAACGCAGATTCTGTTACCATATGGAAAGATGTCCCTGGGGTTTTAAATGCAGATCCTAGATATTTTGAAAATGCAGAGCTTTTAAATAGAATTTCCTATAGAGAGGCTATTGAGCTTGCTTTTTATGGTGCTTCTGTAATCCACCCTAAAACTTTGCAACCGCTACAAAGAAAAGAAATACCTTTACATGTTAAGTCCTTTATCAATCCAACAGAGGACGGAACCGTTGTAATGAAAGGAAAAGGAATCACTCCTAATGTTCCTTGCTTTATCGTTAAGAAAGATCAGATTTTAATGAAACTTTCTTCTTTAGATTTTTCTTTCATTGTAGAAGAAAATATTAGTGAAATCTTCAAATTATTTCATGATAATAAAATGAAAGTTGATCTTATTCAAAATTCTGCAATTAGTTTTTCTGTATGTGTAGAGAATAAATATAATAAACTTGAAGACCTACTAAAGGTATTAAAATCTAAGTTTAAAGTTACGCATTATGAAGACGTTGCATTGTATACAATAAGACATTTTGATGAAAATGCAATAGCTTCTTTACAGGAAGGAAAAGAAATTTTACTTGAACAACGTACGCAAGAAACAATCCAGTTGGTCGTAAAATAAACTAAGAGCTCGCTTTCTTTTTCTATATTTGTATTGATTTGACCTCAATAAGATTTAAATGGGATTAGTTACTGCGAAAGAAATTGCTCAAGTAATAAATGTAGATAAATATGGTTTCTTAGGAACTTTCAGCGGGTGGATCCTTATGAAAGTTCTTAACATATCTGCAATAAACAAAGTATACGACAAACACAAAGACAAAAAGGATTTAGACTTTTTAAATTCCATTTTAGAAGAGTTTGAGATAAATTTTGAAATCCATCAAGAAGACTTAAAAAGACTTCCTAAAGATGGCGCTTATGTAACAATATCCAATCACCCTCTTGGTGGAATTGATGGTGTTTTACTTTTAAAATTACTTTTAGAGCAAAGACCTGATTATAAAATAATTGCCAATTTTTTACTTCATCGTATAAAACCATTGGCTCCTTTTATAATGCCAGTAAATCCCTTTGAAGAACATAAAGATGCAAAAAGTAGTATCGCTGGCTTCAAGCAATCCCTTAAACATTTAAAGGACGGACATCCGTTGGGTGTTTTTCCTGCTGGGGAAGTATCAACGTATCGTGACGGAAAACTTATTGTAGATAGACCGTGGGAAGAGGCAGCTATGAAACTTATAAAAAGGGCTGAAGTTCCTGTTGTTCCTATTTATTTTCATGCTAAAAACAGCAAGTTATTCTATAGACTTTCTAAACTAAATGATACACTAAGAACAGCAAAATTACCTTCTGAAGTTATCACACAACGCAACAGAGTTATCCGCGTAAGAATAGGGAGACCTATTAGCGTAGAAGCTCAAAAAGAACATGAAAGCTTAGAGGAATTTACTGATTTCCTTAGAAGAAAAACATATATGCTTTCTAATGCTTTTGAAGAAGATCGTTTGTTCGATAAAGTTCCTACGAGCTTTAAATTCCCTCGTTCCCCAAAAGAAATCATTACTCCAGTGAGTAAAGAACTTATGGATCAGGAGGTTTCTCAATTAAGAGAAAATGACTTACGATTGCTACAAAGTAAAAACTACGAAGTTTTCTTAGCTAAGGCCAATCAAATGCCTTACATACTTCGAGAAATAGGAAGACTCCGAGAAATTACATTTAGAGAAGTTGGAGAAGGAACAAATCAAGCAATTGATTTAGATGAATTCGATGAATTTTACCACCACCTCTTCCTTTGGGACAATCAAGAAAAAACACTTGTTGGAGCCTACAGAATGGGAATGGGGGCTGATATTTTTAAAGCTAAAGGAATTGATGGTTTTTATCTTCAAGACCTATTTAAATTTGAACCCGAGCTATATAAAATGATGAGTGAATCGATTGAAATGGGACGTGCTTTTATAGTAAGCGATTACCAACAGAAACCGATGCCACTATTTTTATTATGGAAAGGAATTGTACATACTACTTTACGTCGCCCAGAACACAAATACCTAATTGGGGGAGTAAGCATTAGTAACCAATTTTCGAACTTCTCAAAATCTCTAATGATTGAGTTTATGAAGTCTCACTATTGGGATCCATACGTAGCACAATATATAAGTCCAAAGAAAGAATTTAAAGTAAAACTTAAAGACGCAGATAAAGAATTTGTTTTTGATGAAACAGAAGCAGATCTTAATAAGTTTGATCGTTTAATTGATGAAGTAGAACCAGGAAACTTACGCCTTCCTGTTTTGATCAAAAAATACATCAAACAAAATGCAAAGGTTGTAGCTTTTAATGTCGATCCACTATTTAATAACTCTGTAGATGGACTTATGTATATAAAAATTGCTGACTTACCAGAGAGCACAGTTAAGCCCGTAATGGAAGAATTTCAGGAAGAATTGGAGCGCAAGCACATGGAAGATGCCAACGAAGAAAATTTAAAATAACTGATTACAGTTTTTCAAAATATAGTTAAACCGCTAGATAATTAACTTTGTCTAGCTGTTTCCTTGTTGAGTTTCATTAAAGAAAGACCCTACAGACTGTTTTACCTCGTAAAGCTTATCTATATTGATATTATAACAGGTTTTCTTACCTTTTGGAGTTCCTTTAATCAAGTCTACCTTTTTTAACTCAATTAAATGTTGAGAAATAGTGGCTTGTGCCAAATCAATATCTCTAACCATATCATTACAAATACAGTTTGGATTATTGCTTATATATTGAAGTATTGATATTCGAGCAGGATGCCCTAAGGCTTTAAAAGTTTTGGAGAGTTCATTTTGCTCCAGCGTATGCGCTAATATTTTAGTAAACCCCATAATTATAATCTTTTCGTTTTGCTGTAACAATTTATGAAATGGGGGAAATGTAAATGCTAGTGTCTAGAAACAAACGCTTCTAGACACTAGTAATAATTATTTAGAACCAAGTCTTTTTACCAATTTGGTACGTTTGGAAAAACTCTTCATCAGACTTTGTTAGGTATATAATTCCTTCTATTAGTCCTATAATAGACATTACAGGTGCTAAAATCCCACAAGTAAGGATAGATCCTAATAACATAATTAACCCTTCTTTCTGATAACCTAAAACAAATTTATGGATTCCTAGAGCTCCTAATACTATTCCTAGTACTCCAGCCATTACTTTTTTATTATTCTGAGTTTCAAAAGATGTCTGAGCTTCTCTTGCTCCCTCTTTAAACTCATTTGCTGTTTTCTTAGCTTCTTCAGAAAAATCTTTTGCCTTATCCTCGAAGTTTTTCTCGTTATCGTTCATTTCCTCTTTTTTTTTAAATTGGTTTAAGTGGCTAAATTACTAAAAATACTACCAGTATTCCAAAGCCTTCCTTTTAATATTTAGGATATTTATTACGTTTACTATTTTATTGTCTCTTCATAAAGGCCTATCCAAGTTTCAACATCCATTTTACTCAATAATGTTGCTATCAACTCATAAGGAATCTGATCCATTTTTCTAAAACGAACACAGCTCTTTCCTATATCTAATTTTGACGATGTATACTTTGGATACTCATTAATAAACCATTTATAAATTTCTTCATCTGCATACAATCCAGAATGGTAGAGTGAAATGTAATTTTTCTGGGAAGCTAAATTTATAAAGGGAAGTGGAAGTTCTGGGTTGCAGTGATATCCCTTTGGATAAATAGAATGTGGAACTACATAACCAATCATTCCATAACTCAATCTCTCCTCCAAACCTTTCGGTAAATTATCTAAAATTACAGCTCGCAATTTATTAAATGCTGGTCGTATTTCTAAGGGGACCGTATTTAAATAATCTTCTACTGTATTTGCACTTGTCATAAATGGTGATAATTAAGACATTAGACACTTCTCTTATAAAGTTAAGAAAAATCTGCCTTAATTTTATCTACAATTGTTTGCGCCAATTTTTCTTTGCTTTCTATGGTCCATCCTGCAACATGAGGTGTAAGAAGAACATTATCTGCTTCTATCAAATAATTCATGGCTGCTGGCATTTCATCAGTAAATAGATTTTCAAAAGATGATTTTTCATATTCTAAAACATCTAGGCCAGCACCTAAAACTTTTCCAGATTTTAAAGCAGCTACCAAGTCTTCAGTAACTACGCTTTTTCCTCGAGCTGTATTTATAAACCAAAATGGGCGATCAAAAGAATCTATAAACTCTTTATTTATCATCCCCAATGTTTCAGGTGTTTGCGGGGTATGGATACTCACAACATCTACTCTTTTCTTAAACTCTAAAATTCCCACCTGCCGTGCGTTCTCATCTCCTACTCCTCCAACAATATCATAGCACAATACATCAACATCAAAACCTTTTAGCTTTTTAGAAAAGGCTTTTCCCATATTTCCATAACCAATTATTCCTACAGTTTTTCCTTCTAACTCTAAGCCTCTATTTTCCTCTCGTTGCCATAAACCGCCACGAACCTCTTTATCTGCTTTATTTAAATGATTAAATAAGGAAAGTAACATTCCTAAGGAATGCTCTCCAACAGCATTCCTATTTCCTTCAGGGGCATTATATAATTTTATTCCTTGCTCTTTAGCAACATCCATGTCGATATTTTCTAATCCTGCACCAACACGACCAATAAATTTTAAATTTGTAGCTGCTCTTAAAAACTGAGCATCTATCTTGATTCTACTTCTTATTATGAGTCCATCGTAATCTTTTATTTTCGCTTCCACCTCCTCTTTTGAGGAAGTATAATCTGTATCGTTATTAAATCCTAATGCAGCTAGTTGCTCCAAAAGAAGAGGATGGTTTGTATCTAAATGAAGTACGTTCATTATATATAATTTAAATGCTTTTAATTAAAAAACAGATAAGTTTTAAAGCATACAAATTGCTCAAGTCTTATCTTAATACAAAGATATTACCTTTAGATTTAATTATATAATAAAGAATACTTAAGAGAATGGTCAGTTTATAAAACCCAACTATAACAACTTAATTATTATGCAAAACATTACTGGTATGCCTAGCTATAATATTCTTAAGACTTTCAATTCTTTTTTCCTGTCCCAAAGAATGTTTTAGTAGCTTATGCCGTAATTCATCTGGTAGGTGCTCTTCCAATAGTTTTAATAACAACTTATTGTTTTGCTCCTCCAAAGCCAAAGCATTCTCAAAAAGATAACCACAACCGTCTTTTTCGATAAATAGAAATAAAGTAATTTTCGTAACATAGAAAGAGTTTATAAGTCGTGATTTAAAAAAAGAAACATTATGGTTTTTCTCTAAGTATAGACGTATGTCGTTACAGAAATTATATTTAGAAAAAAAGCTCTCCTCATAAAACATCTTTAACTCATCAGGAGTCATATAATATTGGCATTCATTATAGGTCTCCTTAAGTTTACAACTAACGTCGTATAACTTAACAAGTTCTCTCTGTATGTGGCTTTTAAAACTACTTTTTTTCGGCATAAGAAGTCCCTATGAAATTTTAAGGGGAGGGGGTGCTTTAATTTACGCAAAAATAATATAAGTATAGACAAGCAAGAGAATTTAGACTAGATTTTAACATTAATATTCGTCAAAAGGCAATCTTTACCACACAAACTACACTTAGAAGCCCAATATGTACTTTGCAATTGTGAAATATATTAATATTCCGAAAACATCATTACTTGTTGTAATAAATGGCCCTGTTGCAACAGCTGGATCAATTCCTTTTTTATCTAAAAAGATTGGAACAAACGTTCCTATTATTGCAGCAATGATAATTACCGTTATTAAAGCTATACCTATGGTTACAGAAACCAAATATGTAGTATCGAATAAAAAATGACTTATTAAAAGTACTACAAAAGCAATTGCCATTCCGTTAATAAGACCTAACAAGAATTCTTTCCCGAGCCTATGAAGCATTTCTCCTTTTATAGTATCATTAGCAAGTCCTTGCACTACAATTGCAGAAGACTGAACACCCATATTTCCTGCGGTTGCTTGAATTAAGGGTACAAAACTCAATAAAATAGGAAATTTCGCCAATGCCCCTTGGAAACTACCTATAATACTAGCTGCTCCTAATCCCCCAAGCATTCCAATTAACAACCATGGTAATCGCGCTTTTGTAAGCTCAACAATACTATCACTAGCCTCTACATCTTGGGTAATACCCGCAGCCATTTGGTAGTCTTTTTCTGCTTCCTCACGGATAACATCCACAATATCATCAATCGTAATTCTACCTACCAAGCGCCCTAATTCATCAATCACAGGAATAGCTTCCAAATCATATTTAGACATCAAACGAGCCACATCCTCACCTTTGTCATTAACGGTTACATAATCTACTTTTGGAATATAAACACTACTAATTTCTGCTTTAGTAGAAGTCGTCAACAAATCTTTCAGCGAAAGTCTACCTTTCAACTTGTCGTCATTATCAACCACATATATAGAATGCACACGGGTTACATTTTCCGCTTGCTTTCTCATTTCTTTCACGCAAGTGAGCACATTCCAGTTTTCATTAACTTTTACCAGCTCTTTCGCCATAAGTCCACCAGCGGAACTCTCATCATAACGTAAAAGTTCAACAATATCTCTCGCATGGTCTTTATCTCCAATCTGAGCTATAATCTCATTTACACGATCATCAGGAAGCTCCGCAATAATATCCGCTGCATCATCGGTATCAAGCTCGCTAATTTCTTCAGCTATCTCTTTAGCAGAAAGATTCCCTAGGATCTGTTCCCTTATGTCTTCATCTAACTCTGTAAGTATATCAGAAGTTTTTTCACTATCTAATAACTTAATAATATAAGTCGATTCTTCTAAATTAAGCTCATGGATAATCTCTGCAACGTCAGCATAATGAAAATCTTCCATCATATGCAATAACGTCGCATCACCGTTGCTTTCAATAAGTTGCTCTATTTGCTCTATGAGCTCCTCCGTAAGTTTAAATGGAACCATCTATCTTTTCTTGTTTTTTGGGCACATAACCATAAAAAATGGTTATCGGGCTATCTGCTATATCTTTTAGTATAATATCCACTTGCTACGCGCTGGATATTATACTAAAAGGATGCCGCTACTATCCCTTGCGCAGGTTACAATAAATCTTTCTCTATATTAACCGTAAGTGTTATAAAATCATCTACACTCATCTGTTCTGGCCTACGGTTAAATATAACATCTTCTCTTAAATTATCTGTTAACTCAAATGTTTTTAAACTGTTACGTAATGTTTTCCTACGTTGTCCAAAAGCGGCTTTTACAACCTTAAAGAACAATTTTTCATCGCAAGGCAACGAATAATCTTCTTTCCTTATTAATCGTAATACTCCAGATTCTACTTTTGGCGGTGGATTAAAAACTTCTGGTGGAACTGTAAAAAGATATTCTGCATCATAAAAAGCTTGCACCAATACAGATAATATTCCGTAAGTTTTATTACCCTCCTTTTCACAAATTCTTGCAGCTACTTCTTTTTGAAACATTCCAGTAAATTCTGGAATTTGATCTCTTAGTTCTAAAGTTTTAAAAACTATTTGAGTAGATATATTATAAGGAAAATTTCCTGTAATAGCAAATTGTTCCTCCCCAAATAATTGTGAAGTATCATATTTTAAAAAATCAGCTTCTACAACCTTAAATTCACTTTTAGAATTTGCAAGTCCTGGATGCTCTAACAAGAAGTTTTGCTGTAAGTATAAAATAGATTCGCTATCAAGATCCATAGCTATAAGACCTACATCCTTTTTAAGTATGTATTTTGTTAATACACCTGTCCCAGGACCAATCTCTAAAACCTTCTTGTAATTATTAAGCGTTAACGTATCTCCTATTCTCTCAGCAACTGCCTCGTCTTTTAAGAAATGCTGCCCCAAATGCTTTTTAGCCTTAACGGGAGAATCATTATCGGCACGTCCTTTTTTATAAGGAGTATGATCGTACTTCTTTTTTTTCTTACTCATAGCAATATGTATATAATATGCTTAGAAAGCTTTAAGCTATTAATGAAATAGAAATCTTTCTGATCAGACGGGTTAAAATATATATTTCTGGCTATAAAAACTGCTGTAAGCAAAGCTAAAACCTCAACGTATATATTCTATAATCTAAACCTTTTCCAAAACTCTAATTCATAAAAATAGATTTAATGCTCGCTTATAATTTCTAACTCCGTTCTAAAAGAAACTAACTGACTCGCAAATTTCTTAAGTACTTTTCCTCTCAACTCTTCTGCGTTTTCTTTATAATAACGGTCTAACGTATCTTTATCTTTAGTAAAATACTGCACAGAATAGGTTATACCTCCCATTTCTTCCTCTACCAAAACACGCGTCATTGTTGCTTTTGTAAATTTTCCCGTTGCTAGCACTTCGGGAATATGAGTCTCTTTCATCCAAGCGACCCATGCTTCATGAGATTGCTCCTCTACATTTGTTGTAACACTATATATATACATACTTTCCGTATTCTTTTATCAATTTATAATCTAACACTTGCTCTTATATTAAAGCACAAAAAATAATCGGTTCCAAAATTAACAATCTAGATCTTAACAACTCGTATCTATGTTAAAAAACTTCGGCAGTAATTAGTTTACAGCATCTCCACGAAGTTCACGATATTCTTTACGAGCATCAACAAAATAAATACTGTCTTGATGCTCAAATATTATACGCTCTAATAGTTTTTTTGCCTCTTCAGGTTTCGATAATTCATCACTATAAATAGCAGCTAATTTATACAAAGCATCATCCATTAGGATTCCTTCAGGGTAAAACTCAATTATTTTCTGATAATTATATGCTGCCTTCTCATAGGATCCTCCTTTTTCTAACAATTCGGCTTGCATTAATAATGCTTCGTCTTCAATTGGCTCTCCCTTATGATTCTCTAAAATTTCTTCTAATAATGAAATCGACTTTTCATTATTATGCTGATAAGCCATAAGATCTGCTTTCGCATAAAGTTTTAATGCAGTATGCGTAGAATCGTTTACTATATTATCAGAAATCAAAAGTTTTAACTCCAAAGCATCGTTGGCAATTAATTGAGAGGTTGATGATTTTAATACTTTGAGTTGTGTTTCTGCCCAATCAAAATCACCTTTATAAAAACTCGTCTGCGCTACTTTAAAACGCGCTTGCTGACCTACAACATGATTTTTCATGTCCTTTTGGACTTGTGAATAGTAAATTAGCGCCTGATTGAATTTCTCATCATAAACCAAGATATCTGCCATTGCCATTCGTACTTGAGCTATTGAAAACCTATTTAAAGGTAATTCCAACGCATCTTTTAATAGCTGAATTGCTTCTTCACTCCTATCGCGATTAAAGGCTAGAAATGAGGCATATTTTAACTGTACTTCGATCGTTTGTGAAGACATTCCGTATGTATCTAAAAGCATCTTAAAATCTTGCTCCACCAGATCATAATCTTTTTTAGTGGCTGTATCTAAAGAGATAGAAATTAATTCCAGATTTGCATATATTAATAATTCTGGATTCTGAGTTTCTGAAATAATAAACTCAAAAATTGACTTTGAAGTTTCTGTATCTCCACTCTGAGAAGCCATTCTAGCTACATTTAGAATAACATTAAATTTAGGTTCTAACGAGCGCTTGTATATTGCTTTCTCTTGAATAAAAGCACTTTTAAAATCTTGCTGCTGAATAAATAGCCAACTCAACAACTCGTTCCAAAGTAAATCTGGATTTGTTTGTGAGCGTCGCAGGAGAATCTTCTTGAATAAAATATTATTTTCACTCGCACTATCTTCACTAATAAAAGCGCTTAGATTTCTTTTTATATTCCCAATTAAATTCTCACGCTCTAACATCAGGTCACAGTACATCTCGTACATGTTTTCGATATCACCCTGCTCCCCGTAGATATACGCTAAGTCGTAGTTAAAATTTAGCTTAGGGTTTAAAGACATTCCTTTTTTATAGGTCTTTACTGCATAATCCAACAATGCTTTCTCCTTAAAAGCACCTCCTACTGCAAACGCAAAATTAGGATTACTATCAAGGCTCGCTACGGCTTTATCATAATATAGATTGGCTTTATCTTCTTGATTCATTAATTGATAATTGTAGCCTGTTTCTATAAAAAGAACTGGATAGATATTTTTATCTTCTAATTTTTTGAGCAAAATCTTTTCTGCCTCTTCCAACTGATTTGCCTGTTGGTAAGAAGCAACCAAACTCATAAAATAGTTCCTATTGTTTGGATTTTGATCATAAAGCTTCTGGAAGTAAACAATGGCTTTTTCATAATCTCCCTTCTCAAAATACTGCTGTGCAATAGCTTGGTTCTGAGCAAAAAGATCAGAAAAACTTAATAGAGAAAAGAATATTATAAAAAAGTATTTCACAGATAGATATTATTTATTTTGAGTCGCTTTATAATGCTATCGCATAAATATAATGCTTAGTTCTCAAATATAATCGATTAATAATGAAGAACTAAATAGCTACTAACAAATAGATATATAAAAGCGGAGTCGAAAACACCTTCACCTGAATGATGAAATTTCTCGACTCCGCCCGAAAAGACACTCTTTGTATTTTTTAAAATATTTTAAATACTAATTATAGCGTTACGAAATCATATTGAAACCTGTATATGGCACTAAAACCTCAGGGATTTTAATTCCTTCTGGAGTCTGGTAATTCTCTAATATTCCTGCCAAAACTCTCGGCAATGCTAAAGAACTTCCGTTTAGAGTATGTGCTAAAACACTCTTTCCATTCTCATCTTTAAAACGAAGCTTTAAGCGGTTTGCCTGATATGTTTCAAAATTCGAAACTGAGCTAATTTCTAACCAACGCTCTTGAGCAGTAGAATACACTTCAAAATCGAATGTTAAGGCAGAAGTAAATCCTAAATCTCCACCACAAAGTCTTAAAATTCTATAAGGAAGTTTTAATTCTCTTAGAATTTCTTGAATGTGAGCAACCATTCCATCTAATGCTTTATAAGAATTATCTGGATGTTCTACTCGTACAATTTCCACTTTATCAAATTGATGAAGTCTATTTAATCCTCTAACATGTGCTCCATAACTCCCTGCTTCTCTTCTAAAGCATGGTGTATAACCAGTAATTTTAATTGGTAAACTACTTTCTGAAACTATCTCATCTCTAAAAATATTAGTAACAGGAACTTCCGCAGTTGGAATTAAATATAAGTCGTCTGCACCAATATGATACATCTGTCCCTCTTTATCTGGCAACTGCCCAGTACCGAAACCTGAAGCTTCATTCACTAAATGTGGCACTTGGTATTCTGTATATCCTGCTGCTGTATTTTTATCTAAAAAATAAGCGATTAGCGCTCGTTGTAAACGTGCTCCTTTTCCTTTGTAAACAGGAAAACCAGCTCCTGTAATTTTTGCTCCTAAATCGAAATCAATGATATCGTATTTTTTAGCAAGCTCCCAATGTGGTAAAGCATCTCCTTCTAATTCTGGAACAGCTCCTTCTTTAAAAATCTCAACGTTATCCTCATCAGAATTCCCAGCAGGAACAGATGGATGCGGGATATTAGGAATTTTATATAATAAACTTGATAATTCTTCAGACTTCACATTCAATTGCTCTCCTAAAGTCTTAGAAGTCTCTTTTAACTCTCCTGTTTGTGCTTTTAAGGCATTTGCCTTTTCTACATCACCACTTTTAAAATACCCACCAATCTCTTTGGACAATTTATTAGACTCGGCCAATATGTTATCTAATTGCGCCTGAAGTGCTCTACGCTCTTCATCCAAGGATATCACTTGCTCGATCATTGAAGCCTCTACATTTCTTACTTGTAGTAGCTTAATTACCTCCTCCTTGTTTTCTCTAATAAACTGTACTTGAAGCATGATTATACTTATTTAATTTATAAAAATGATTTTTTTGCCCAGTAATGCAATTTTTCAGCAAAACTGAAGCACAAATTTAAACGTTTACGGGTGATTAAGAAATGTATTTATGTTTTTTTAATTCAGAAGTGAAGACATCTCATTTTTAATAAGAAAAACATAACTCCTTCACTATAATACTTGCTCTTTTATTAATAAAAAGCATCGTAAAAGCAGCCACAAAAAAGTGTTTTAATCTTTAATTCGTTTCTCCTCTTTCTCTTTAGGATTATAAGGATAAATCCAATCTGCGTGCTTAAAGTAGTCCCAAGAAACAGTAGCAAGATCTACATCGGGTTTCACAAAAGACATCCATTCACTATTATTCACACTCACCTTACTCGAAGTAGCATACACACTAATCTCCTCTCCCTTTTCTTGATATTCTCTCTTTAAATGTTGAACAAATTGCCAAATAACATCTGGTTTAGTAGCTACAATACGGCGTTGCTTAGGAGATAAATAATCTTTTAGATTTACATAGTGAGTCCTTCCCGTTGTTTTATTAACCAATTTAAAGCTAATTACCCCAGATTTTCCTCTTAGCATCATTCGCCAACTTAATCGGTGTCCTTCTTCTGTCCATAGTACATTATCCTTAATTACCCAATGACGAAGCGGAAGTAGTATTTGAATCGTAAAATACAAACCTCCAAGAATCAGCAATGGTTTTCTGTAGCTAGGAACCACTATTTCATTAGCAGTATACAACTCTTTTTTCTTCAGAAATAAATTGCGAATCGTTTTAGGCTCAAAAAAGAATAAGCTAAATGCGAGCGACATATACGGGAAGATTCCGATCTGAAAAACAATAGAATTAAACAAATGGAAAAAAATCGAAGCAAAAAATGCCCACTTGCGGGTTCTTTTTATCAGCAGTAAAGGAACTATTAGAAGATCGAATAGAATTCCGGTATAAGTAATAAACACATGAACTGAATGTTGCTGTAAAATATCTCCTATCAAATAATAGTGTGCACGAGATTTCATCAACATTTCAACAACAGAAAAATCTAACCAATCTGGGTATAACTTTGCAATAGCAGCATAAGTATAAACAATCCAAACTTGAAGAATTATTATTAGAGAACACCATCTGGGCATCCATATTCTTTTATAAGAAGGATTCCGAGCATCCACAGAAAAATAACGACTCGCAGGCAATAAAATCATTATCAGGCAAAGTAATAATAACAGATAATAATGGTTATTATAAGAGTTCTTTTGCATAAAATAAACGCCTGCCCACATAATAGTGAAAGCACTCATACTATATCTATACTTATATCCCACCATTACTAAGAGTCCAAAAATGCCCATAATAGCAAAATAGAAATACATCCCATTACCCGGTAATGGTTGCAAAAAATCTAATCCTATAAAATTAAATGTGAATTTAGGATCTATAAGTGCACGTTTTACCCAACCCGTAAAAATGGCGCCTATAGCTTCCATGAAAATTAAAAAACCAAAAATAACTCTAAACACCACAAGTGCAGAATTATCTATTCTCGTAAATAAAAGTTTATTGAGCATGGTTTTTAGCGATATAGGCTAAAGTAGCCTCTTTATCTTTAATAAGTTGTTCTTTTAGCTGAATTATAGAATCGAATTTAGTTTCATCGCGTAACCTTTCAAGCACTTCTACTCTTACTTCAGTACCATAAAGATCTTCATTGAAATCTATAAAATGAACCTCTATTGTCTTCTTCTCGCCATTTACAGTAGGATTGAAGCCGATATTCATCATTCCAAATACCACTTTCCCATTGTAAACACTCTTAACAACATAAACTCCAATCTTAGGAATGAGTTTATATTTCTCTTTGATATAAATATTGGCAGTCGGAAAATCTATTTGCTTCCCTAAGCCTTTTCCTTGAGTAATTTCTCCTGTTAGCATATAAGAATACCCAAGAAAAGTATTTGCTGTCTTTACATCTCCCTCTTCGAGAGCCTTTCTAATTTTTGTAGAACTTACAGACACTTCATCAACCTCTTCCACAGAAATTTGTTCAACTTCAAAATCGTATTTCTCTCCAAAATCTATAAGATCATCAATAGTTGCTGTTCTATTTCTTCCGAAGCGATGATCGTAACCAATAATTACTTTCTTAGCATTTATATTATCTACAAGAACGTCTTTTACATATTCTTCCGCAGTAAGTCTAGAAAACTCTTTTGTAAATGGATGTATGATAAGCTGATCTAAACCAGTTTCTTTTAATATGGAAATCTTCTCGTCTAAAGTATTTAATAATTTTAAATCCGTAGCTTGTTGCAATACCATACGAGGGTGTGGAAAGAACGTTAAGATTGTAGATTTTAAATCGTTTGCAATAGCATTTGCCACCAATTTATCTATAATTTTTCTGTGCCCCACATGAACTCCATCAAAGGTACCAACAGTTACCACCGTATAGTAATTTTCTTCTTTATCAAAAAGATTACGCTTTATAATCACTTAAAAGCATTTAAATTAAACATCATCCATCACAAAATAACGAATTTAAAAGTGAATATTTAATTAAATTAAATAAGTGATTTATTATTTTTTTCGCTGAACAAGGTCAAAAATTGATTATTTTTATTCCCAGCCTATACGTCAAAATGAAAAAAACCACCAGAATCACCCTCTTTTTTTGCATTTTAATATGCTCTGTTTCAGTTTTTTCACAGAACAAACCTCTTTGGTCTGCGACACAACTTAAGCAGAAAAATATTCCTAATCTTCAAGGAAAAGAAACACCAACCTTTACCCTTAATATTCAAGAATTAAAATCGCAATTAGAGAACGCTCCTAAAAGAGGAGGTCAACTTTTTAAAAGAAGTGCGAATGTGGCGGTAACTTTTCCAGTTGATAAAAATAAATTTACGCAATTTGTTATAACTGAAAACAATGTTTTGGCAGCGGAGCTTGCCGAGAAATTTCCGGATATAAAATCCTACGTAGGAACTTCCATAGAAAACCCTTTAGAGAGAATTTATTTTTCCGTTGACAATTCAGGCTTCCATGGAATGATTAGAAATAAAAACGAGATCACCTATATAAATCCATCTGAAAATTCTAAAGGCGATTATTATCTAGCTAAAAAATCAGATTTTGATGCCATTGAATATGAATGTAAAGTAGAAGGAGCCAATACGGAAACTAGTTCTAAAAGTGATAGCAATTATGCGGCGCGCCCAGTAGACGACAGCATGTTAAGAACCTACAGAATGGCATTAGCATGTACCGCAGAATATGCTGCTTTTCACATTAATGCTGCAGGAGTATCAACAGGAACAGAAGCAGAGAAAAAGTCGGCAGTTCTTGCTGCAATGAATACTTCCATCACAAGAATTAACAGCGTTTATGAAAATGATCTCG
This sequence comes from Joostella atrarenae, assembly GCF_021764745.1. GTDB lineage: Bacteria > Bacteroidota > Bacteroidia > Flavobacteriales > Flavobacteriaceae > Galbibacter > Galbibacter atrarenae. The sequence continues at coordinate 187,066 of NZ_JAETXX010000007.1, forward strand.
CCATACAATTACAGCTTATTGCTAATAATGACGATCTAATATTTTTAAATGAAGAAAATGATGGACTTACTAATGGCGACGGGGAAGCATTAATTAATGAGATTCAAAATGTAATTGATAATGCTGTAGGTTTTGGTAATTATGATATTGGACACGTATTTAGCGTTAGCTCTTCTGGAGGTGATGGGATTGCACAGTTAGCTTCGGTATGTACTTCAGGAAAAGCAAGAGGCGTAACAGGATTTGTTAACCCAACAGGAGACGCTTTTGATATAGATTTTGTAGCACATGAAATTGGACATCAATTTGGAGCTACGCATACTTTTAACAACTCTTGTAATTCTAATAGAACTTCTGCTACCGCTGTAGAACCAGGAAGTGGAAGTACAATTATGGGGTACGCAGGAATATGCCCAAGTAACGTGCAAGGAAATAGCGATGCTTACTTCCATGCAATTAGTATTTCGCAAATCTGGGACAATATAACCTTAGGAAATAGCACTTGTGGAGCAACTACATCGATAAGCAACCAACCGCCTGTGGTTTCTCCAATTGTAAATTACAGCATCCCAGCAGGAACCGCTTTTGTTTTAGATGCTGAAGTAACAGACCCTAATGGAGATGTATTAACATACACATGGGAGCAGCAAAATAATGAAGCTTCCGCACAACCTCCTGTTGCCAATGCAGAAGATGGACCTATGTTTAGATCTGTACCTCCATCTATTTCTTCAAAAAGATACTTCCCTGAAGAGAGTGCCGTTCTTAATAATAATTTATCACCAACTTGGGAAGTAATTCCTACAGTCTCTAGGAATCTTAATTTCTCACTTTTAGTAAGAGATAATAATTCTAATGGCGGACAAACAGCGAGAGAAGACCTTACTATTTCAACTATAAACACAGGAAATGCCTTTGCAGTTACCTCTCAAACAACAGAGGAAACCCTTCAAGGAGGCTCTGTATATCCTGTAACTTGGAATGTAGCAGCAACAGACAAGCTCCCTATTAACACCAGCTTTGTTAGCATTCTGCTTATTATCAACGATGATTTAGAAAATCCTATTGTTTTATCTGAAAGCACAAAAAATGATGGAACAAAACAGGTAGTTATTCCTGGAGATATCAATACAGAGAATGCTAGATTAATGGTAAAAGCAGTTGATAATATCTATTTTGCAATTAATGAAGCTACATTAAAAATAGAACCCTCGGACTATGCGTTAATATTTAACACCTTAGAACAAAGCGTTTGTCAACCAAATGACCTTACCATTCCTTTTACATATAATAGCTATGGTACATTTAACGAAACAATCACACTTACTGCGGAAGATATTCCTACTGGAGCAACAGTTACCTTTAGCAATACTGAAGTAACTACAGACGAAACCCCAATAAGCATAACCGTATCTGGAACTGCTAATTTAGCGCATGGAGCTAACACCTTTAATGTGGTAGCAACTTCTTCTGGCGGACAAATAAAAAAATACCCCATAGAATTATCGGTTTATTCAGAAACATTCGAAGAGATAAATCTAACGTCTCCTGAAAACACCGCTTTAGAAGTTCCGCTAACTCCAATTTTCAACTGGGAAGAATATACAAATGCAAAATCCTATGAAATTCAGATTTCAAAAACTTCAGATTTCAGTAATATCTCTTATTCAGAAATTACAAATACTAATGAATTTCAAGCTGAAGCATTAGATGAAACTACTACGTATTATTGGCGCGTAAAGCCTATAAACACATGTAGTGAAGGAAATTATAGCGCTACCTTTTCTTTTACTACCTTAAATATATCTTGCAACTCTTACACCAATAATTCTACGATATACATTTCCAAAGCAGGAGCATCTACAAACACAGCCACTCTAGACATTCTTGAAGGCGGTACTTTAAATGATATAAATATAACGGTAGACATAACACACTCTTGGCTCGAAGATTTAACTTTAAACCTTATCTCTCCATCTGGAACTATTGTTCCGCTACTAACACAGCAGTGTGGAGACGGTAACGATATGCTAGTTACTTTTAGCGACAGTGGCAATAACGTAACATGTACAGCAGCAAACCCAACACTCTCTGGCACTATAAAACCTCAACAACCCCTTTCTACGTTATATGGAGAACCTTTAAAAGGAAGATGGAAACTTGAGGTAAACGATGCAAATAATGAAGATGGAGGAAGCATAAATTCTTTTAAAATAAGCTTTTGTATTGATGGAGACTTTGATCCAGACACCGATAGAGATGGTGTTTTAGACACGGAAGACCTTTGCCCAAACACTCCAATAGGATCTAAAGTAGATGTAAATGGATGTGCTATTTTTAGTATTGCTGCCAACAACTATAAAATAACAATTACAGATGAAACCTGCTCCAATAGTAACAATGGAGGTATTGATATCACCGCGGAAGGAAACTACAACTATGATGCTACCTTGACTGGAAATGGTGTAAATACCAGCTCTCCTTTTAAAACTGACGTAAGTTTTGAAAACCTAAGCGCTGGAAATTATCAATTGTGTTTCACTATAGATTCAAATAACGGATACCAGCAATGTTTCGATATTAATATTGGCGAACCTGCGCCATTAGCCATTTCCTCCACAAGAAATTCAGCAGCAAACAAAGTAATGCTAGAACTTTCTGGAAGTGATGTTTATACGATTGAATTAAATGGAACTATTTCTAAAACAAACAGAGAATCCCTAGAACTATCCTTAGAAAAAGGAGTGAATAGACTAAAAATATATACTGATAAAGATTGCCAAGGTTTTCATGAAGAACTTATTATTAGTGCAGGAGAAATAGCCGCTTACCCTAATCCGTTTATTAATGAAGTAACCATCTATACAGCATTTCCAAATAGCAATTCGTTACTTACTCTTCATAATACCTCTGGAAAATTAATATTCAGTAGAAATGAAAATAGTGACGACTTAGGAAAAATTAAACTTCAACTAGCAGAACTCCCAAAGGGGATTTATATTTTGAATATAAATAATAAGGAATATACTAAAACCCTTAAATTAATTAAAGATTAATAATATGCAGAAACTACAATACATAACATATTTAAGCTGCTTATTATTATTCTTAAGCTGTGGAGGTGATAGTGATGAACCTGAAGAGCCTAAATCTCCAAGTGCCGCGACTTTAATTTTTCCTTTAGAAAATTCTGAATGCACAGAAGGAGTTATTTCCTCTCCCGATGCAGATATAAGTGTGGTTACTTTTGAATGGAATCCTTCAAACAATACAGATTCTTACCAATTAACCATTAAAGATCTTGAAACTACAAGAACGCAAACATTCGATACTCAATCTGCTTTTCAAGAGGTTACTTTAAGCAGAGGGACTCCATATTCTTGGTATGTAGCTTCAGTAAATAGCACCACATTAGAATCTGTAGTCAGTGAAACTTGGAAGTTTTACAATGCCGATGAAGGCGCTATAAGTTACCCGCCATTCCCCGCAGATTTAATAGAGCCTACTCCCGGAAGCACCCTCTACAGTAGTAATACAACTATAAGTTTTATTTGGGAAGCAGCAGATATCGATAATGATATTGTAGGATATAATGTGTTTATGGGAAGCAACAATCCTCCCACAACAAGTATTGCTGATAATACTTCTGAAGAAACACTTACGTATGCTACTCCAAGTACAGGAGTATACTATTGGCTAGTAAAAACAACAGATAGCAATGGAAATATTTCAACCTCTGAAATTTCTCAATTTAAAGTAGAATAATCAGGTGTTATTAAAAGAATTCATAGTATTATTAAGACCTGCTGTTCCAAAAGATTTGATAACCTCTTTAGCTTTCTCCAAGCGCTCTTTCATTTTGCTAGACTCCTCCTCATTCCATTTTCCTAGTACATAATCTACCTGTCTTCCTTTAGAAAATTCTGCACCAACTCCAAATCGGAAACGTGGATAATTGGTTGTCCCTAGTTGACCTTGGATATCTTTTAACCCATTATGACCACCATCACTACCTTTACCTTTTACTCTTATAGTTCCAAAAGGTAAGTTTAGATCGTCTGTTATAACAAGGATATTTCCTAATGGAATTTTCTCTTTCATCATCCAATACTTAACAGCTTTCCCACTAAGATTCATATAAGTACTAGGCTTTAAAAAGACAAAAGTGCGTCCTTTAAACTTATAAGTAGCCGTAGCTCCCAATTTATTAGTCTCGAAAGTAACCGACTCTTCATCAGCAAAGAAATCGAGAATTTTAAATCCTATATTATGTCTCGTATTATCGTATTCGGCACCTATATTACCTAAACCTACTATTAAAAATTTTTTCATTGAATCTACTTCTTCTTCTACTTCCTTTAAAAAAAGTTTCTTTAAACACTGTATCATATCCCTATAACTAGCTGAGATACAAAAATAAAAAAGCACCTCGAAATAGAGGTGCTTTTAAATATATAAGTTGAATGCTTACTCAGCTTTCGCTTTACCAGCAGCTTTTTCTTCTTTAGCAGCCTCTTGAGCAGCTTTCATAGCAGCACGAGATACTCTAACTTGACATACTACTGTATTTTCTGGGTGCATGATTTTATAATCATCATTCCCTACAGCTGTAACGTATAATTTGTTACCAATTTCTAACTTAGATACATCTGCATCTATAAAATCAGGTAAGTTAGCAGGAAGTGCTTTTACCTTAAGTTTACGTTGGTTCATACGTAAAACTCCACCGGCGATAACCCCTGGAGAGTTTCCAACTTTTCTTACTGGAATATCCATTGTTACTTCTTTATCATCAAATATTTGATAAAAATCGATGTGTACAATAGCATCAGTCACTGGGTGAAACTGAATATCCTGTAAGATAGCATTGTATGTATTTCCTTTACCAAATGAAATAACTACTGTGTGTGCGTTTGGAGTGTACACCAAGTCTTTAAATGCTATTTCTTCAGCTGAAAAGTGTAATGGTTTATCCCCTCCGTATAATACGCAAGGTACCTGTCCAGCATTACGTAAGGCTTTAGTTGACTTCTTGCCCACGCTTTCTCTTTGAGATCCTTTAATTGTAATTGACTTCATTATATATGTATAAAATTAAATAATTTACATTAAAAATTTAGAACTGATAGAAGTATTATGATGTACTCTATGCATAACATCTGCAAATAAATCGCCACAACTTAATACTCTTACTTTATCACTCTTTTGCTTTGGCGGAATAGAATCTGTTACGATTAATTCTGTAAGCTTAGAGTTTTCAATTCTTTCGTATGCGTTCCCCGAAAGTAATGCATGCGTACAGATGGCTCTAACGCTTAAAGCGCCTTTTTCCATCATTAGATCCGCAGCTTTTGTTAATGTACCTGCAGTATCTACCATATCATCTACTAACACAACATTCTTTCCTTTAACATCTCCAATAAGCTCCATATGGTCTATTACATTCGCCTTTTTACGTTGCTTGTAACAGATTACCACATCCGAACTTAAAAACTTAGAATATGCATACGCTCTTTTCGAACCTCCCATATCTGGGGATGCTATTGTTAAATTATCCAACTCAAGACTCTTTAAATATGGCAAGAAGATCGTAGAAGCAAATAAATGATCTACTGGCTTCTCAAAGAACCCTTGAATTTGGTCTGCATGAAGATCCATAGTTATTATTCTAGTGGCTCCCGCAGATTCTAATAATTTGGCTACTAATTTTGCCCCTATCGGCACTCTAGGCTTGTCTTTTCTATCTTGTCTTGCCCAACCAAAATAAGGCATTACAGCAGTGATATGTCTTGCAGACGCTCTTTTAGCGGCATCCAACATAAGTAACATCTCCATTAAATTTTCTGAACTTGGATTTGTAGAACCTATTATAAAAACTCTAGCTCCACGCACAGATTCTTCAAATGAAGGCTGAAACTCACCATCACTATATCTAGTAAAAGATACACTCCCTAGCTCTGTCCCAAATGCTTTTGCTATTCTTTCAGCTAAATCTTGACTTTGCGTACAAGAAAAAATCTTTGGATCTGGCACCGAATATGGCATTGTAATATCTTGTTTAGTAGTTAATTATCGTTATGTCATGTAAAATGAGGTGCAAATTTAGAAATTTATTCCAACTCTTAAAGCATTTTGTCACTATTTTTAGTCGGAAGATTAAAAATATTTTATAGTTTTGCAGTCCAAAATTGATATAACGGTCATTATTTACCTGTATCAATTTAATAATAATGCTCGAGTGCCTGCCTACCGATAAGGTAGGGCGAAATTGGTAGACCTGTCTGCCGACAGGCAAGCGCGCTAAAAGATTGCTTATGATTACAGTATATGCTATTTCTAGTTTAAACCGTAATTATATTTATGTCGGAATGACATCCAATCTTGCAGAAAGAGTTAAAAGACATAATACAGGAAGAGAAAGAACCACAAAACCTTATCTTCCATATAAATTAATTTTTTCTGAAGTTTGTTACAACAGAAAAGATGGACGAGCCAGAGAAAAGTACTGGAAGTCTGGAATAAGAAAAGAAAAACTCAGAGTTCTAAGAAACTCTATATAATGCTCGAGTGGCGGAATTGGTAGACGCGCTGGATTCAAAATCCAGTTCTTTCGGGAGTGTGGGTTCGATTCCCACCTCGAGTACTTAAAACCTCTAAAATCTGTTGATTTTAGAGGTTTTTTTATTTTTAGGGGATACAAAAGGGGATACTTAAACCTTAATAAATAATTTAAAACCAGCATAACAGCAGACATCCTAAATCACTATCAATTAATGAGATAAATCGATTATTACTTAATATAAGTAGTCTTTATTACAAAAGATTTTACAAAGAGTTTGATCATGGAACGAATCATAACAAACAATATCTACAAGTCCTAACCTTAAGTTCATATGAGTAATGAAATACAAGCTTCGTTTCACACCAAATTTATTATTAATTAGATTTAACATCTTAGCAATAATAAAATAACTATAAACAGAAATATTTTAATATGTCACTAGGTAATATTTTAAACAAAGTGATGAAGTAAAACGTATAAAAAACATCACTATGTCAGTATTCATACTTTAAAAGAATAAAAGTCAATAATGGAAGTAAAATGGGAAATAAGTTTATTTAATACAAACTAGAATAAAATTAAATACCTCAGTGCATATAAATTTTAATAATAAATCACTTACAAAAATTTTAACAAAACGCAATAGAAGGGGTAAATAAAAAATTCACATTTAGCCTAAAAACCTCCTAAAAAAGGAGGTTTTCATTAGACCAAACAAAAAACTAATCAAATAAAAAGTACACTCATTAAGGCAAATTCAAAATATAAAATCATATAGCCTTCTTACTAAAAGTTATAAAAAAAATATTATTAGATCAGAAACTAATATCCACCTTGTCTCCTATCATCACCTCCTTTTCAAACAAATGCTCAGAGCTAATATTGTTTGTAACTTTTACGAACATTTTTCTTTGTTTCTTTTTCAACTCTATACTAAAGTTTTGTCCAAATGCCTTGATATTTTTTAAATTCATAAAACTCCAATCAGTAGGTAGTTTAGGGGTAAAAGAAAAGCTGTTTAAGCCAGTCGGTGTAATCCCTAATATTCCTTCTGTAAATATTCGACAATATAACCCACTTTCAGCCGACAAATGTGCCATTCCTCCTTCTGGATATGCTTCAACAACATATGGAACTCTATCACCTAATAGCCTTTTCTCTGTAAATGAAATTAATTTCTCTAAAGACCTGTCTGTTTCATTCGCTAAAAAGGTCCCCCTTAGTGCATATAGCGTACCCCGGTCCCAAAATATTTTAGAAATATCTTCATTCTTCGAGTTATTTTCAACATGTATTCCATTTTCAGACCATAATCTATCAAGCAGTGCGTCAACAGTTCCTTCCTTTCTTTCAAATATCCCAACAACTAAAGGTAAACATATCCAATGCCTTAAATATTCATGCTCTTTATAATATTTATAAGTAACTAAACCCTCTATATTTGCTCCAAAGTATTTTTCAATATTCATTTTTAATATTTCAGCTCTATTCCTATACTCTTCAGCTATTCGCTTAGGTTTCCCCATAGACTGAGCTAAATCAGCAGCTAAATTTAAAGCTCCATAATACAAGCTCGAGGTTGACAAATTAGCTGTTCCCGTTTCAATCCTCCCTTCCATTTCATCAGAATCAGAACTAACAACTCCTTGACGGTTCAACATCCTTTTATTGTATTCCAAACACCATTCAATCAACGGCCACAATCTACTTGCCTCTTCATCACTACCTAGCGCCATTACATACTGAGTAGCTCCATATGCTATCATTGCGGCATCTCCTCTGTCTTGTTCATTTATTGGCGCATCACCCTCCATTTCAAAAGAATAACGAATATTAGTAAAATCAAGGTTAGTTTCCTTCTCATAAAGTTCATACATATTATTTGAACTTTTAATCCCTAAATCATACCCTAAATATGGAAAAAAAGGACTAACATATTCTGCTTGATCATTTGCCCAAAAACCAACATAATACCTCCCTCCTCCTGGTGAATGCACGAGCCCTATTTTTGAATCAAAAATACTTTCAGAAGCTCTGATTTTTGAAAAATAAAATAATCTATTCAAGGCGCTATTAGGAGTTTCTAAGATTAAACTTGATTTCATCTTATTAAGAAAATTCGCCCTTCCCACAGACTCAAAATTAATATTATTTAGGCTCGGACTGCTCTCATTATTTAATGATGCAGACATTGCAATAACAAAGGAATATGATTCATTTGGTCCAATTGTAACCTTTTCTTTTAGATTACTTTCAACCTTAGTTCTATATACACCCCTTTCTCCATTAATCTCTCTAGAAATAGTAGTTTCAGTCCCATTAATTTCAATATGCTTTTCTGTTACATTTTTCAAAGACCATTCTTCAACAAATAAACGGTCATTCATTGAAGGGTAGAAAGTTCTAGATAAAACTAAACCATTATCTTCCATATAGATAAATTCAAGCTTCCCTTCTATTACAATCGCATTCAACTTACTTGGGCTGAAAATCAAGTTATTTACTTCTATACTCGGTAAAATTTCGTCAGAATAACTCTCCTTTAAATAAGCACGGTATTCCTTCCAACTAGGATCTGAAGTTTTCAAATAAGTTCTTAATTGAGGATAATATATATCTCTACTTATTTTTAATCCTTCATCATTATAACTATAATGGATAATACTTGAAATCTTTCTCCCTGACATTTCAATGTTATCATTATACTTATGGATCTTATTTTTATTAATATTTAAAATTATGGAGCCTTTATCCTCTATCTTCCATAATTTCCCTTTCTGAGAATATACATTTAAACACAATAATAAAATCAAATATTTTAATACAAAATTCATTTTATAATCTATTTTTTAATTAGTTGTTACTTCTAATAACATCCATTTATCATTCACAACTCCATTTAATATATTTTCAACACACAAATTCCATCCTACAAACCCTACAATATTTCCTTTATCATCTATATAGTCATCATGGGGAGCCAAAGCTGCTCCCGTATCTGCATTATAATTTTCATGCATTGTATTATACTTCTTTATATCATTTATCAGCAATGTCCCAATTGTTCCTGCCAACCATTTCAACTCAGAATTGAATCCATATTTTTTCATTCCTATTGAATAAATATAGTTAGCTATTGGCCAAACTGGCCCTTGCCAATTTGAAAACGGAATAATTGTATTTAAGTTATTATAATCAGGGTCTTCTACTGATAAGGTTCTAAAACCATACTTTGCCTTCATATGGTTTTCACTAAGCAAGTATTTGTTAATCATAGCCTGACCATTGTTCATTTCAGCAATCCCCATCATTAAAGGAACAAACGAAGAATAACTAACACGTTTATAATGTTTTCTAGTTTCCACGTTCATAGTATAATAGATTTGATCTTTGTTATTCCATAAATACTTGTTAATTGCTTCTTTCAATTCTTTGGCCTTTTTAATATAAATTACAGCATCCTCATTATATCCTAGGCTATCAGCTATAGCTGCTTGAGCTATATACTCTTTATATTGAAGTGCTGAAATATCAGGAGCTAAAAATTTTCTCTTATCTTCCATAAAATAATTCATTGCAACATTATTATCTGCACCACTTTGCATCGCCACATCCCAATAAAATAATCCAGTCGCATTATCCCTTTGCGTTTTTTCCCTATATGTAAGCACTCGTTTTATTTTTTCATAGAAAGGTATAATCCAATTAAAATTATTCATTTTCTTTGATGAGAGATAAACACCTTGTGATAAAAAAGGCTTCATCGAGAACTTACCAAATATAGGTCTTGGCCCATTAGTAGTTGCACATCCAGAAACATACCCTTCACTATCTATCCCTTTTATCAAGTTTAGACACCAGTATTTAAGATATTCAGGCCTACCTTTGCTTGCAAAATAGTTACCTATAAAGAATCCATCCCAGTCCCACATTTGTTTATAAAACCCAGCAGGAATAAGGTAAGGATATTCTAAATAGCCTTCAGGAGATTGAATCACTTTTTGCGATAGAGTTTTATAGTGAGTACTCAATTGGGTATATATCTTATCTAATTCATCATCATCATATAGATCTATTGATAAATCTTTATTCATTTGACTATTTACATTTTTTGTTTTCTCATTATTAACGGTTGTCTGATTACAACTAAAAATAATGAGGCTAATAACTAATAAAAATTTCTTCATCACATTTTTTACAATTTCCCCATTGTTTCAACTACCAATTAGGGTTGTTTGGCGCTAGGTTTGAATTAATATCTATTTCTCCTTGTGGTATTGCCCACAACTCATGCTTACCACTAACAAACTTATAACCTTTACTTTGCATGGTCTCAGATATTATTCCCCATCTAACAAGATCATAATAACGTTTTTGCTCGAAACATAACTCAACTCTTCTTTCATGATAAATAGCTTCTCTAATTAATTTTTGCGTTAAAGCCTCAGATAAAGGAAGTAATCCAGCCCTATCTCTAATAGCGTTAATATCTTTTAGAGCATTTGTTGATTGATTTAATTCATTATACACCTCAGCTCTTAACAACAATACTTCTCCTAACCTAAGTACCACATAATTATTATTAACATAGTAAGGTGTTCCTGCTGTATAATCATCAAACGCTACCAAGCCTTTTCTACAATTGTAACCTGTAGATGACCATGACTTATCGTAAACATCACCACTAAACAAGTCTCCATCACTCAATATAGTAGATTTTAATCGTACATCTCCATCCTCAAACTCATCCACTAAATCTTGAGTAGGTAATAGAAATCCTATACCCCCCCAATTAACATCTGAGGTTCTAGGGGATATCCATCCATTTCTGTTATAACCTTCTCCATCACTAGCTCCTCCTGTCTCAAAATTAACTTGAAATATGATTTCAGGGTTCAATTCATTTCCAATTGAAAAAATATCTTCATACTCATTTGAAAGCTGATAATCGTAGTCACCTATAACACTATTCAATAATGGCAATGCTTCACTCCATTTTTTTTGAAAAATATAAACTTTGGCTAACAATGATTTTGCAGCACCCACAGTTGCTCTACCAAGATCTGTATCCGATAATTCTGATGGCTTAGATAAATTGTTTATACTAAAACTTAAATCTTCTTCAATAAAGCTCCAAACATCCTCTCTCGAACTCCTTTCGACATCATAATCATCTGGAGAATTTGGTCTTGTTATAATTGGAAGATTCCCAAATCTTATCGTTAAATCAAAATAACTTAATCCTCTAATGAACTTTGCTTCTGCAATTAACCTGTTTTTAACCTTTAGACTTATATCCTCTTCAGACATATTATCTATACGTTCAATTGCAAGGTTACAGCGAAATATAATATTATAATAAGTCTTCCACTTATCGACAAAAATATGATTATCGGCCGATGCAATAAACTTTTGCATTTGATCCATACCTGGCTGATCAGAAGCTCCTCCTCCCCCTTTAAGAGCATCATCAGTCTGTACATCTTCGACAATAGACATCGGTCCGTATATGTTATAGTTTTGTAATCCATCATAGCATGCATTGACAGCCTGGATTGCCTCTTCTTGATTTGTATAAAATGTTTCAACGCTTAAAGTCCCTAAAGGATCTTTTTCTAATATATCCTTATTGCATGCGCTGATTAAAAAAAACATAGAAAGGATTGATATTTTTTTTACTAAATTCATAGTTATTTTTTTTAAAGACTTATGTTTAAACCGAAAATAAATGATTTTGCTACGGGATATTTTGCACGATCAACCCCTATATCTGTTCTAGATGATTTGGTCTGATACATTTCAGGGTCAAAACCCCTATAAGAAGTAATTGTAAATGGATTATCAAGACTTACATACAACCTAAGTCTCTCTACGTTTATATTATTTAAAACTTCTTCAGGCAAACTATATCCTAACTGCAGGTTTTTAACTCTTAAAAAAGACCCATCTTCAATCATTCTTGTAGAACTTCTAGTATTCTGATTAACATCTTCTCTTGTTACCCTAGGTACAGAGTTTGAAGTTCCTTCTCCCGTCCACCTATCAAGTATATTTGTCCATTTATTATATGGTTCTGCTCCAGATTCAATCTGTCTTATCATCCCATTGTATATATCATTTCCATAAGATCCATAAATCCTGACTCCCAAATCAAAATCCTTATAATTTGCTTGACCATATACCGAAAATGTAAAATCAGGATTTGGGTCACCAATATAGGTTCTGTCATTATCATCTATAACCCCGTTATTATCCAAATCTTTAAATTTTATATCTCCAGGTTCTGCATTAGGCTGAGCTCCATAGTCAGTAACTTCATTCTCATTTTGAAATATACCATCAGTAACATATCCGAAAAACTGACTTACTGGCTTACCTACTTCTGTACGAGTCCACCTTTCACCTAAATAAGTTTGGTCACTCCAGATATAATCAACAGTACCCAAATCAAGAACTTCATTTTTAATAGTCGTAAAATTAGCTCCAAAACCATAAGTAAATTCATTCTCTTGTTTAGACTCATAATCTAATGATATTTCAAACCCTTGATTTCGCATTTTACCAACATTTGTATATGCTGTTGTTGAATATCCAGAAGTTGCTGGTGCTGGCAAAGTCAATAACATATCCTCAGTATCTTTAATAAAATAATCTGCATTAATAGATAATTGACTATTGAAAAACTTCATATCAATCCCTATATCATTTTGAATTGTAGTTTCCCAAGTTACATCTGGGTTAGATGGAGAGTTAGGTGTATAGCCAGATGCTGTTCCTTGATTAATTCCTAAAGGGTAATACACCAAGTCTAAATTATTCGCCCAAGGATAATTACTATAGATATCTTGATTACCAAGCTTCCCAGAACTTAATCTAAGTTTTAAGTAATTTATAAAGGAACTATTTTTCATAAAAGCCTCCTCTGAAGCAACCCAACCAACAGATACCGAAGGAAAAGTCCCAAATTGATTTGACTTACCAAATCGTGAAGAGCCGTCACGACGAATGTTAGCTTGAATCAAATATTTGTTTTTATAACTATAGTTCACCCTACCTAAATATGACAATAGCGCATATTCCGAAGCAATTCCACTATTATTTCTAGTACCTGAGCCTGCATCTAAATACCAAAGGTAAGACTCATTATTCGGAAAATCCTTTCTACTTCCATTAAGAGTTTCATATGTATTATTTTCCTTAGTGATTCCTAATAAAAAATCAAACTTATGAGCATTCAAAATTTCTAAATTGTAATTAACTGTATTTTCCCATACCCACTTCCTTGTTAATGCAGAGGTTTCAAACAACTCACTTTGTATTGACTGTGTGCTACCCTCGGTATAAGTTGGATTAAAGTTTTTCCCCCTATCGTATAAAAAGTCATATCCAAAAAATGTTTTAAAAACTAAGTCTTTTACAGGCTCTATCTCTATATAGCTGTTACCCATGAATCTATAACCCTTGTTTGAATCGTTACTTAACAATGCTAATCTAACTGGATTATCAGAATCTCCAACATACTCAGCAGGACCTACATTACCTCCCCAATTACCATCTTCAGTTTTAACTGGAACTGTCGGCAATTGCCTCAAAGCTCCAAAAAGCACACTAGTCCAAGAGTTGTCATCAGGGATTATTTGACGATCACTTTCTGAAAATGATAGATTTGCTCCAGCCCTAATGGCGTCTGAGAACCTTACTGTCCCGTTTGCTCTTGCTGATATCCTTTCGAAATTACTACCTATTACAATCCCTTCCTGATTATAATACCCTAAGGACATTAAAAAATTAGACTTATCAGAACCTCCTGAGAACGTTAATTGGTGATTCTCTATAGGCGAAGTTCTAAAAACTTCATTTTGCCAATCTGTATCAACAGGATATTCGCCCCCATTACCATATTGGCTAGGATCTTGCCAAAATTCATTATCATCCAATCCTGAATTCCGATAAGCTTCTTTGGTAATGGCGACATATTCCTGAGCATTTAAAACATCAATTTGATTTGCGGTTTCCTGAAACCCAAAATAACTTTCTAAACTAATAGACGTACGGCCAGCTTTCCCTTTCTTTGTAGAAACAATTATAACTCCATTTGCAGCTCTGGAACCATAAATTGCTGCTGCTGCTGCATCTTTCAATATTGAGATTGATTCAATATCGGAGGGATTGATTGCACTAATTCCTGTTTTTGTAGGAAAACCATCTATTACATATAACGGATCATTATTTCCAAAAGTACCAGTACCTCTGATCCTAACAGATATACCTCCACCAGGTTCTCCAGAATTAGCAGTCACCTGGACACCCGACACTTTACCCTGCAACGCTTGAGAGACACTAGGAACAGCATTCTCTTTCAATTGTTTTTCATTGACAAATCCCACACTTCCTGTCAAATCCCTTACTTTTTGTTTACCATAACCTACTACCATTACGGCTTCTAATGCATTAGCCTCTACCTCAAGTTGAACTACTACATCATCATTTCCGTCTACTATCAACTCTTTTTCCTTATAACCTATATAAGAAAAAATTAAAGTTGAATGACTTGAAGGTACTAATATCTCAAAGTTACCATCGAAATCCGTTGACACTCCATTATTAGAACCCTTTAACATTACTGTAGCGCCTGGCAAAGGCATGTGATTTTCGTCAAAAACTATTCCTTTAACTACCTTTTGAGTTTCCCTACTTTGGAATAATTCATTACTTCTTCCAAAGCTAACAGCATTAATCATTAGCATAAGCAAGAGTATTAACCCATTCTTTCTGGGGGTGTGTTTTTTCATAACATCTCTAATTTAGTTGATTTAAAATATTTAAGAATCAAAACTAGTTTATAAGACATATTTAAAATGATAATACTGTATCATAATTTAATAACATAATCTCTTTTACAATTAAAGCACCACTAGTAATTAAATATTTAGCTTCTTAATGGCTTAAACTCACACATGAATATTTTTATAGCAATAATAAAATCAATAAGCCATTTTAATATTTTGATATCATTGGTTAATAAGAAAAGACTTTAGGTCCCTGTTGAATAAAAGGTGTCATTTCAGGAGTCTTAGAGTTTGAAGAAAACCATAAGTTATCACCAAAAACTTTGTTTACAATATTCACTCCTTCTACAGCTTCTTCAAAATTCTCGTTGTTAAAGTTCTGCATATTCCCTGACGGATATCCAACACGAACCGGAAAACCATTCTCCTTATTAACCCCTATAGCAAAATAATCTAATAGAGGAAGTCCCGTTCTACGGATCATAGAAAACGAATTAATGCTTTGTCCAAACTGAGCAATATATCTCTGCGTAATTATAAGTTCCATCGCATTATTATTATTAAATACCACATCAATATTATCAACATAATCTTTAATTAAATCATCAGGAATAGACAGCTGCCACATATTACTCATAATGCCTTTATAATAAGCATCCTCAGGACTAATCCCTACATCTATCCCCTTAAATGAAGCTTCTGCCTTTATAAAATTTAATTCAGAAAAAGTCATTATATTTCGTTTCTGGACCTCCATATACCTATATGATATTTGACTAACAGAATCTCTAGACATTCGAGTAAATCCAAAAGGATTCTCATCATCAAACGCTGGAGGCAAGCCTATATAACTTTCTTGATCATACCCTTCTGCTGGATCAGCCAAATATTTCAATCTTGGGTCTTCCTTTTCTCCTAGTAGATTAACAAATCCTGATATTAAAAATGGACCATAACTATTATCTTGTTTATATCGTGCAAAAGGGTCTGGAAAACTCCCTTCAGCATCTTCCCAGCTAATTCCGAAATTATCATCATTACTTGTCATCACTGGAAACTTTGTAGGGTTTAAAAATAGCTCTGATAGCTCAGAGCTAGCAAACGCAGGTTCAACATCAGATATGCGCAATAAAATCCTAGCTCTTAAAGAATTTGAAAATTTCTTCCATTTCAATAAATCTCCAGAGGCATATGCATCAGACTCTGAATTAATGGCGACACCAGCTTCATTAGAAATAATTATCGCTTCGTTTGCTTTCTTCAAAAGCTCCAAAGCGTCTAATAAGATTTCTTTTTGAGAATCAAACTTAGGTTTATTGTACTGTAATTCTTCTGAATCTTCTCCATACTGCGCATCAAAATAGGGAATTGGCCCCCATAATTCAGTCATACTACTGTATACCCATGCTTTCATTATTAGAGCTACTGCATTATAGTTTGCATTAGGAACTTTTTCCGAATTATCTATAACTCTTTCAATCAGTGGTATTACAGAAGTTGTTAAGTTGTGATACACCCAAAAATCATTAAAATCCTCTCTTGGATTTGATTTAACAAAATCTGTTGGGGTTAAATTTGTATTATAATACTGAACCCATTTCCCTAAGCCACTATTATAACCACGAACATTATCTAACAAAACTGATGCCGCTCCTATCTGAGCACCTAATAACAACCCCTCATTACTCCCTTCTTCTTGAGAGTTTGGATTAGTATTAATTTCTTCAAACTCTGATGTACACGCGGTAATCAAAACTATGATTAAAAAGAAAACAATATTATTTTTTTTAAATAATTTCATTATAAGAAAGTTTATGTTAAACAAATTAAAAATCTACCGATAAGGTTATCCCCATACTTCTTGTATTGGGTAATGATCCATATTCAAACCCTGTACCATTATTCAAGCTTCCCATGTTGGCCGTTTCCGTATCAATTCCATCAAGATTATTCTTAATCAACCATAAATTTCGTCCAACAAGAGATAGACTCATACCAGATATCCCTAAACGATCCACTATATTACTATCAAATCTATAAGAAAAAGAAAGCTCCTTCAGCTTTATATTTGTTGCCGATCTCATCAACTCTGAAGTGGGATAATTATAATTTGAAAATAAGTCCTGAGAGTTAACTGCAACCGAATTCTCTTGACCAGTTTCTACATCAACTCCATCAAATATATACCCCCCTCCCTGATCAATACTCTCACGAACAGGGATACCATTATCATTCACTCCTGCACTATCAGGATTCATACCTGACAAAGACATACTTTGATAGGTGGTAGATATAACATGACCTCCTTTACGGACATCAAAGAGAAAACTCATTCCAAAATTCTTATATGAAAATGTATTAGTTATTCCACTTGACCAATCTAAGGGAGCTATAGCCCCCAAATCTCTGGTTCCTCTCCAAACATTGTGCATTGGCATACCATCCCTGGTTAAAACTTCTCCTGTCCCATAAATATTATCTTCAGCAGTATAACCATAAGCTATAAAATCATCCGACATATTAGGAACATTATTTAATGCTTCTTGTGAATCCCTGAAGTATTCAAAACCTACAATATGACCATACGGCTCACCATTAGTAGCCCTTATTTCTGGCCCCGACCATGCTGCAATATGCTTAAAATCAACTAAATCTGAAGGAAACCCAGATACTACACCATCATTCATTGACCAATTTAAACTAACATCCCATTTAAATTCAGGAGATTGAATCAAACCGAGGTCTAACTTAACTTCAACACCCTTATTTGTTATCGTGCCAGCATTAATAAACGCGTATCTAGCACCTCTCTCCCATGCATTTTCGATCCTAATAAGCTGATTACTTGACTCATTTTCATAATATGCAATATCCAGCTTCACGCGACTATTCAAGAAATACAACTCCCCCCCAAGTTCATACGAAACTGACTCTTCAGGCTTTAAAGAAGTTGCTGGTATAACATTATCTATACCCAAAACTGGTTGACCATTAAAAGATGATGAGTTCCTATTTATATACCTACTCAATGCGTATGGTTGTGTATCATTACCTACTTTAGCCCAACTAGCTCTTAACTTAAAGTAGTTATTAAAACTATCTTGAAAGTTAAATATCTCAGATAAAATTATTCCGGAAGAAATAGAGGGATAGAAAAATGACCAATCTTCACTTGGTAATGTAGATGACCAATCATTTCTTCCTGTAACTGTTAAGAAAACAAAATTATTATAATCCACCTCAATTGATCCAAATATACTATTAACCTCCTTCTCGGAAGTCCTATTTGAAACTAACGGTTGTTTTGCTGAATTCCCTAGGTTATAAACATCTCTAACAAGTAAGCCCCCATCAGTACTGGAATACTTATTGTTAGAACTTTGTCTTCTAGAGGCTGCACCAACCATCATATTATAATCAAAATCTTTAAAAATCGAATTATTAAAAGTAACTCTAATATCAGTATTCAATTCTTTATTAACATCTAGCCCTTCTTGATAACTACCCTGATTATAAAGATGCTTTGCTTGAACTCTTTCGTATTCATATATATTTGTATCCTTAAATATATTACCCTGTATTGATAATGATTCTAATAAATTATAGGTTAATCCTATATTGTAACTAAATCTATCTCGATTCACAGGGTTTTGATTTTCATATAAATCCCAATAAGGGTTAGGTCCCCCCTCATAAAAACTTTTTTTGTTACCTAGTTCATCCTTATAATCTTTTAAATCTCTTATATCAATATTTGTTGGAATAAACAATGCCTGCCATAACGCACCACTTCCCCCATAAAACGTCCTATTATCACTATCCATCGTAGACCCTGTTGCTACAAAAGTCAGGCTTAGATCTTCACCCAATTGAAAATTAGAATTGAAGCTTCCTGTAATTCTTTCAAGCCCAGTGTTAGGCGCTATACCTTCTATATTTTGATGACCCAAAGACAATCTAGCATTTGATTTTTCATCTACATATGATAATGATAAGTTATTCTGAATAGTATGTCCAGACTCAAAAAAATTATCTAAATTATTTGCGCCATATGGAAGCCAAGGTTTTACTATTGCATCTCCATTTTCTGGATTCCATTGTGCTATGGGCTGTCCCAAAAATTCTGGGCCCCATAGATTTGTTGTAGACTCATTTACCCCAAATCCATTCCCATCTACGTATTCATACTCACCATCAAACCCTTGTCCATACTTCAGCTGCGGTCTAGGTAAAATTAAAGGATCTTGAATTGTAGTACTTGAAGAAAAGTTTGCTCCCCAACCTTTCTGACCCTTATTACCTTTTTTGGTGGTTATCATCACTACACCATTAGCGCCCCTAGAACCATACAGAGCTGAAGCACTAGCTCCTTTAAGAATACTAATACTCTCTATATCATTAGGATTAATATCAGAAATTGGGTTACCTAAGTCACTTGCGCCACTTGATGATGTGAAGATACTTTCTGAGAGTGAACGGTTACTAAGTAAAGGCAATCCATCCAATACATATAGAGGCTGATTATCAGATGACAATGAGGTCACACCTCTAATTATTACTCTTGGGGAACCATCTACACCATTTGCAGAACCCGAAACTTGTACTCCTGGTGCCTTAGCAGATAAGTTGAGAAGTACATTAGGTTCTCCTGTAGAATTAATTTGTTCAGATGATAATTGATCCATAGCATATCCTATTGCCTTTTTTTCTCTTTTTATTCCCAAAGCAGTAACCACAACTTCAGAGAGTGAAGATGATTCTGCCTTTAATAATATTTCAAAAAAAACTTGGCTGCCAACATCAATTGTTTGCTGAGAGAAACCTAAGTAGCTAACCTCTATATTTGAAGTGGCCATTACATCAATTGAAAATTTACCATCAAAATCTGTTGTTACGCCATTAGAAGTCCCTACTTCTACCACAGTAGCTCCAGGAATTGGCATTCCAGATTCAAAATCTGTAACTATTCCTGTGATATTCTTCTCTTGTGCCAAACCTATGTGTAGGCACAATAAAAAGTAAAAAAAAGTAAAAAATAATTTTTTCATTGGTAATGCATTTTAAGTTTTGTTTAAATAGCAAGTCACAACATCGCCGTTATATATGCAGATATTAGGTTGATAACTTTCACAAACTTAAATGAGAACCCAAATAGATTCGTATAAAATAATCTCAAATAATTATAATATTGTACCTGATGGCTCTATTTTATTACATATTCCATACTTTTTTACAAAAAAAATTATATAATTGCATCTCTCGTTTTATTATTTAAAACTGCATTAACTTTATTGGGTTATAATCCAACCTTAGCTAATCCTATTCAACAAAATAGAAGATTCATGTTAAAAAATAAATATAGAAATTGTATAGCCTCCCTCATTATTTTCATATCATTTCTTTCTACACCTTACCCTCTAAAATGTCAAGAATTAACTTATGAGATTTCAAGCCTAAATAGTAATAACCTAATTACCAACAACGTGGTTACATCATTCCACACTGATAAATCAGGATTCTTATGGATTGGTAAGATGGATGGTTTATATAAGTATAATGGATATGAATTCGAAAGTTACTCTACAACCTATGGAGATATGGATGGCTTAAGTAACCCATGGGTTACTGACATCACAGAAAAAGGAGATTCATTATTAATTGGAACTAAAAATGGATTAAATATTTTTCACAATAAGAAAAAGAAATTCTCTTATATATTTCCTTCAAAAGTTAACAACAAATACAGTAATCATATAACATCGATAGTATATTTCAACAACCAACTTTATATAGGCACAAATAAAGGTCTTCTAATGTTACAGAAAATAGACAGTAAAAATCCTCAGCCTATAAATATCACTCTTGGAGAAAAGGGAAGTGAGGAAGAAGTTATGTCGATTATTAAAACAAAAAAAGACCTTCTTATACAAACAAGTAAAAACCTATATATTCTAAATGAAAAATCTAATACATCAAAGGTCCTAGAATTAAAATCTCAATCATCAAATAAAGTGAGTAATTTACGACATCTTCATAAACTTAATGAAAATGAATTTCTTCTTGCTACCGACCAAAATAATTTCTACTTTAAAATAAATAACCTACTCAGTATTAGTCAAGAAAAACAAGTAGACTTAATTGATATTACTAAAAAATTTCCTCAGTTTCCAAAAGGAATAAAGATTAATTTATTTTTTACTGATAAAAACAAAAATCTTTGGATTGGCTCCAATGGTAATGGACTATATTCTTACAACAAGAAAAATCAAGAATACACAAATTACAAAAGAACAACAAACTTCAAGCTTAATTCATTAAAAAATGATTTTATAAGAAGTGTCTACGAAGATGCCTCTGGAACTATTTTCATAGGTACAGATGCAGGGGTTAATCTACTCATTCCTCAAAATAAAACATTTAAAACTATAAATCATATAAAATCGTTGAATCAAGAATCTGAAGTATTAAATGTACACTCCATATTAGAAGATGATCTTGAAAATATATGGATAGGAACAAGAGGCAAAGGATTATTTCTCATAAATGAATCAAAAAAAATATCAATCAACGTTAAACAAACAAAAGGCGGTAGTCTTGACCATATTCGTTCAATACAGAAGATCAAAGATCATATATGGATAGGTACTCAAAATGGTATTTTTATACAAAATAAGAGTTTTAATTATGAAAACTTTTGTAGTGACTTTAGTAAAAAAGAACCATACTTACTATCTAACCACCACATATATTGCATTTTACCCGATAAAAGAAATAACACTTGGATAAGTACATCTGAAGGTCTTTACTTATATAGCAATAATAAAATCTTAAATAAAATAACCAACAGCGAATTACCAACACCTTTAGACAACCGTATTATATACACAATGTACTTAGATAATGATGAAAAAGTATGGTTTGGCACACTTAATGGAATGGTTTCTTCTATAGATAAAAATGAATATGTTGATGTTCCTTATTTCAACAAAAAATTACTAAGAAGTTCTTTACCTTTTCAAGTAGTTAGGTTATCTAAAGACTATAATGCATTCTTTAAGAATTTCGAGGTTTACTCATTATGTCAAGGCATAAAAGCGAACACCCTTCTGGTTGGCACAAACCTTGGTCTTTTTGAAATTAACAAAGAAAGTAATACTATTAATCCTATTAATTTCTACACACAAGGAAACACCTATAATAAACATATTAGTCATTATATATATGGACTTATTAATGACAAAGAGACACATACCATATGGGGCAGTACCAACAATGGTCTATTTTCATATTATTTTCCTAAAAAAGAACTTCGTTGGTATAATTTAAAAGATGGTTTACAATCATTAGAATTTAACGGAAGTACTACATTTAACAATCTAAAGGGCAAATTATATTTTGGTGGATCAAACGGCCTTAATATCTACAATTCTAGTCAGGTTCCTGAAAAAAATAAATTCCAACCCAAAATTGCCTTCACCGGGCTATTTATAAACGGGAAATCTATTCACCAAGATGACGATTCTAAAATATTAAATAAATCAATAAACCATTCAAAGTCAATTACTCTTAATAATAATGAAAATACAATAGGATTGGAATTTGCATCCCTTCACCTAGGACTTCCTAATTACAACGAATACAGTTGTAAGCTGACAGGAGTAAATGACGATTGGATAATGCTAGGGAATAAAAGATCTATCAATTATGCCAACTTACCTTCGGGACATTATAAATTTCAACTAAGGGCCACAAATAATGACGGTGTATGGAATGAGAATACAGCAGAACTAAACATCGATATCCTACCACCATGGTACAACTATTGGTATATGAAAATAATTTGGGGAATAGTTGTTTCATTCTTAATACTTATTATAGTTCATTTCATCCTTCGAAACAAAGACAAAAACAATCTGTTAAAAATAAAAGAAATTGAACATCAAAAGACAATGGAAATTAATGAGTCTAAACTCATTTTTTTTACTAATATTTCTCATGAATTACGCACTCCGCTTTCTCTAATAATTGATCCTCTTCAACATCTAATACATAATGGAAAACTAAATTCTGATCAAAAAAAAACTTTAAATATAGTGAGTAATAATCTAACAAGGTTAAAAAGGCTGATCGATCAAATAATGGACTTCAGAAAACACGAGCTTGGTAAGTTAGAATTAAAAAATACTCATGGAAACATATCAACTTTAGTAAAAAATGTATGTGTTTCTTTTCAATACAATTTCGAAATAAAAAGTATTAAGCTTAAGACAAAATTACCCGAAAGTAATCTAGAAATGTGCTATGACCAAAATAAAATAGAAAGTTTAATTTATAATTTACTTTCCAATGCACTTAAAGCCTCTTCTAAAAATGGTAAAATAAAATTAAGCCTCGGAGAATTTAATCAAAATACAATAGCTAACAAAGAATATATCTTTATTAGTGGAGATGAATTATTCGATAATACTCAAGAATATATCTTTATTAAAGTAAAAGATAAAGGCAAAGGTATTTCCCCTGATAATATTCACAAAATATTTAAAAGATTCTATCAGGGTAATGAATATGAATCTGGAACTGGGATTGGTTTATTCATGGTAAAGGAAATTGTCCAATTACATAATGGCTCTTTATTTTTAAAAAGTAAACAAAACAAAGGAACTACATTTCTAATTATCCTACCAAAAAACATTGACTCTTTCAAAAACAAGAAATTGTTAGATTCTCATTATAACTCGACAATTTCTCTTGATAATCGAGGAGAAAATTTTGTTGACTCTTTTAACTATACAGAAACTAAGAAAAAAACTTCTGAAAAAAATTATACTATTGCACTTATTGAAGATAACGATGAATTAAGTCTTTATATAAAAAGCATACTAAATAATAGCTACAATGTAATTACATCTAGTAACGGATTAAGTGGTTTGGAACTTATAAAAGAGAATTTACCTGATTTAGTTATTAGTGATATTGTCATGCCAGGACTAACTGGAATAGAAATGTGCAAACACCTTAAGAGGAACTTTGAAACTAGCCATATCCCTATAATATTATTAACTGCAAAAGCTTATGAAGCTCATATTATAGAAGGAACTAATTCTGGAGCTGATGTTTATTTAACCAAACCATTTAATAGAGAAATACTATTTGCTAACATAAGAAACTTAATTAATAACAGAGAGAAACTAAGATTAGTATTTCAGAATTCAAAAATTTTAGAACCTTCTAAAGTTACTGTCACTTCTGTAGACGAGAAATTACTCTTTCAATTAAAACAAATAGTAGAAAAAAATATACAAGATCAAAACCTAACATTAGAGATATTAGCAAATGAGATAGGGGTTAGCCGAGCTCAATTATTTCGTAAAGTTAAGTCACTAACGGGGTATACTCCTAATAACTTTATTAAAGCCATACGCCTTAAACACTCTATAGCTTTATTAAATCAAAATAAGTTACAAATATCTGAAGTCGCCTATTTATCTGGTTTTAAGGAGGCTAGCTACTTTTCTCGATGTTTTAAAGAAACATATGGTTATAGCCCTAAAGAACATAACAATAAATCATCTATTGAAATCAATGTTGAACTATAACTTCAATATTTTTAATGGTTTCAAATTACAAGCATACATTATGCACTTAATACTTAAATTTCGCTAATCAGTTTAGTCTTGCTACTTTTCAACTAACCCTCACTGCCTAAAGAATCTTCACAATATATAACTATCAAGCAAATATGTAAACAAACAACTCTGTCTAATATAGTAAAGCTATTTATTCCAAATCAATATACAATTACCTTGTCTTACCATGATTACCATTACTCTCTCTTCTAACTTACTCTAAAACCTATCTTGCTCCGTTCTTTTACTTTCTGTTAAATTCTTTTTCACGAATTTATTATGGTATATTTTCCCATATATTTGATCCTTATAAAAACATGCGACATTCATACTCAAAGAATCGTCTATCTGAATATATCCCTCGTAGAGTTTAGAATTAATAGTTGGCTTACTTCCATCTGTTGTATATCTTAATTCTACCCCATCAATAAGTGGCATTAATTTTAATCTCACTTTATCTATAAACTCCACCCTATTCTTTTTGGTATTTATATCTCTTAGAGGAATAGTATCTCCCACAACAGTAGCCTTTATAGCATTAACCTCATACTTAACAAGTTTATATCCTATTAACTCACTTTGTTTATTAAAGACACCTATTTTAGCAGAAAAGTCATTAATCAACTCTAATTGTTTTGGAAGGGTAGCAGATTTTTCCGTGGGCATAGATCCATCTACTGTATATGTAATTCTCGTATTCTTTAAATTAGGTTTAAAGAATACGGTTGCTCTACCAGCAAAATTATTTTCCCTATTAAAGTAAATTCCTCTATAATTAGGTTCAGTAAACCCTTCTTTCGTAATACTTACAGGAAATATTAAATTACCAAACAGCTCATCTACTATTGTTTGTCTTTTAGCATACTCAATATAATCTTGTTTTTTATCTCCATTCCAAAAAATTTCACTAATAGCCGCCACTCTATTACGCAGGCTTGATATTTGTTCTTCTTCACTCATTTCCCAAGAACACATCTGCCCACCATATATTGACCTACTTTCATTTAACTGAATTGGTTTAAGATAGGCTGGTGTAACCTCCCAATGGTTTTCCCATCTATAAAGATTCCAATTATAAATATACTTTGAGCTCCATCTAAAACCCGGTGTTACATAAGCTGGCTTCCATGAAGCATTTATAATTTTGTAACCATTTTCAAGTAAACTTTCTGGTCGTTGATAGGCAGTCTCCCAAGCAAATACTATCATGTCTTTGGGAATTTTCACTTTCTTGCTTCCATCCTCAGAAAAACTTTCCCATATTAATGTTTTTTTGTTCTTCTTTTTTACAATATCATGCATTTTAACTAAGAAGTCTAAATAGATATCATGTGAATCATCGAAATCATTCTTAAGTATGTAATCTTTTGTAGTAGCCTTTTTATCAAACTCACCTAGCCAAGCTTCATCACCGCCAATATGAAAATAAGGAGATGAATGGAATATATCTATCATCTCGCCTATTATAATTTCCATCGCTTGATAAACTTCATCCTTAGTCATATCTATAACTCCTAAACTAGGAGGACCAAAGACTTCAGGCATGGCTTTCCTCATTTCCGTAGTATGACCAGGAGCATCAAACTCAGGTATAATCGTAACTCCTCTTATATCTGCATAATCCACCAAATTCTTTAATTCTTCAACAGAATAATGCCTGTCTTTAGATGCTAATTTTGGATAAGTAGTTGAAGGAAAAGTAAAAGACTGGTCATCAGTAAGATGAATCTGCATATATCTGATTTTATACCATCTACACAACTCTACTACCTGCTTTATGGTTTCAATATTGTGCCACTGTCGAGCTACATCTAACATAACCCCCCTATAAGAAGAAGTAGGAATATCCTTAATTGTACAAAATGGAAAACTTAATATCTCTCCACTAGGTTTAGCCATTTGAAGTATTGATGTAGCACCAAAATTTACAGCACCATAAGTCCCTCCTTTAATTACAATTCCTTCTTTATTAATCTTAATTTGATACTCCTCTTCACTTAAACCTTCATCAATTTCTAGTATTACTTTTGAAACACCTCCTTTATCATTAACATTAAATTGATAAATCGTAAAAAAATCACTCTTTAATAATTCTGCTATAGGCTCTAAATCTTTTGATTTAAACCCTATTCTAAAGTGTTTATTCAAATGTAAAAATCCATTAAATAGCTTAACCTCTCTAGGGTATGGAACAATAGTAATGGGGTCGTTTGCTAATCCATTAGAACTTAAAAAAATCACAAACAAAATAAAAACTGTATAACTCTTTATAAATCTCATTTTTTTCATATCATATATTTCTATTATGACTCAAAACCATTAATAAGTATAATTCTGAATTATAACTTTTAACCTTATTCTATATGTTCATATATATATACCATTTGTGCTGGCATAGATTCTAAGCCTTCTCCATCTCCTTGACCTACTTTCTGGACATATAAATGTAATTTTTCTTGGTCTTTCCACAACTCAGCATCATAAATCGGCTCCCAACTTTCTACTGAAAAATTAGTTATAATACTTGACTTCCATTTTGTGTAGTTACTATTCAAGCTCTCTCTAATACTTATTCTATTATCATTTTCTATATCCCTGTAGATTAAATAAACTTTTTTTTTATCCTCACTGACAACTATTTGCGGGCGTGAAATTGGAATCTTTTTTGTACCACCACCACTTAATTTAAAAGGAGTTGTTCTATTAGATACTTTTCGCATACTCCATGTTCCAAACTTTTTAAAAAGTAAATAAAATTGTGGTACTAATGATTTTTCTGAACTAAAATAGGTAGCTATATATGGAGTTCCCTCTTTAGTTGCAAACATAGAAGTACTGTTTATTAACTGACTGTTCTGTTTAATTTTAAAAGCATATTCAGCTGTATTAAGATTAATTGGTAATTCATAAGATTCACCTGTAGATTTTTGCCATGTTTCACCGAAATCCTTAGACCTAGCATAACAAATATCATGATTGGTTGATATATTAGGACTCTCCCTCCACACCCAAGATAAATGTATGACCCCTAACTTATCAATAAATGCTTGCCAATATGCGTTCCTTTCACCTTCACCATCAATTAATATATCTTGAATTCGCCTCCATCTCTTTTCAGCAATAGAGTATCTATTTATAACTAAGTTTCCATTTCCTGAACCACCGTCTCTGTATAAAAACAATAAGTCACCATTTGGTAGTTTATAGAATTCAGGATATGTCACATTCAACTCATTTTGACCTATCATATCTAGTTTATTAGATAAGGTCAGACCTTCAGGAACATTGCTTTTAACATATTGTAAATTACTGGCATGATGATTCCAGGCCATATGCAAAAAACCATCTCCATCTATCATTATGCTTATAGAGCGATGAGCATCATTTACAATACCTCTATATTTTGTAGTAACTATCTCCCAATCATCTGTATCCAATTTACGTTTCGCTAAAGTCACATATCCATTATCATCATAATAAGCTACGTATTGATTATTTTTATAAGTTGTTACTGCATTTTTTCTAAACACTACAGCATTTACTGAATTTTTTGACCATCCTTTGCCTATTCCTTTCAATTGTGAATAAATCATGTTGTGTATTAAAAAAAACAATACACATAATTGAATTAAATTACACCTATTAAAATAAGGATTATGTACATTCATAATTATTCTTCCTTTACTTTTGACATTAGTTTATACATTTCCTTTCCTGCTAGTAGAAATCCACCTGTTCCGTATACATGCCAACTTTCTTCAACAAATGGCTTTGGATCAATTCCTTCTGGTTGTACATTGCCAAGCCTTCCGTTTTCATTAACATTCATGCATAAAGCAATCCAACCTTTTTCTATTTGGCTCTTATAGTCTTCACTAATAAACTCATTATTTAAAGCATAAGCTAAAGCATAAATAAAAAAAGAACTTCCACTAGTCTCTCCCTTATTCAAATAATCTGGATCTAGCAAACTAACATTCCATAACCCGTCCTGTCTTTGAAGAGATAAAACCTTCAAAATCATCTCTTTAAAAAACATTTCGTACTTAAATCTATTAGGATAATCTTTAGGCATAATATCCAAAATTCTTGCAATACTAGCAACCACCCAACCATTTCCTCTACTCCAAAAAACTTTTTTATTATTCTTCATCATCTCTGGAAAATATCGATCATCCCTAAACATTAAAGAGTCTTCCCTTGAATATAGATAATCTGCAGTTTTCCAAAACATAGTATCCATATAGTTTAAATACTTTTCTTCTCCCGTACTCTTCCACATTTGAATAAATGTCGGAGGTCCCATAAATAATGCATCACTCCATGTCCACCACTCATCAAAATAAGGGTTTCCTAAAAACCTCAAATCCACCTTATACTCCCTACGGGTAGATAAATGTACATCCAAAGCATATTTCGCATTTTCTATCATTTCTGAGTCTTCTTCTTGATTATATAACCAGGCCCAATTAGAAGCTATTGCAATATTATCAGCATATAAAATTTTTGATTCTAATCTCCAATTTGCATGCTTCCCTACATTTATCATCTCTTCTTTATATCTATCCTCTTTAGTAATTTCATACAAACCTTGCAATCCTATAAAATAAGTAGCCCAATGCCACTCTAAAACCCTTTCTAAGTCATAAGGGTTTGCAAATTGCCAATCTGCTGTTTGCCTCATAATATCTATAATTTGATTAGGATTTAAAGGATCAGTAATTTTAGGTGACTTAAGATTCATCTTTATAGAGCTATGAAACCTCTCTTCAAAAGAAAGCTTGGTCCATGGAGCATGACTATAGGTTATATAGTTTGTGTTTTGCATCCACATAACCTGCAAAGGATTGTCTTTTTTGGCTCCTCTAACAGCAAATGGTCTAATATTATTTTTTGTAGAATTCTTAGTAACTGGATAAACCTTCCAAGATTCCCCATCATCATTAGTAATCCATTTTTCTATTTCAAAAATAGAATCTCGTTTTACAGATAAATAAACCTCATTTGGATTTTCATGATCTATATTCATTCCTCCAGAATAATTTGGTTCAGCTTCTATTGATCCTTTTCTAGTATCCATAAACCATTTTCCTGAATTAACCAGACTATTGTTTAACCATTTTTTGCCAGTCCACTTTGCATAATTATAATAATGCGTAGAGTCTGTAGGAAAAGTCGCATACATAATAACAGGATTATTCTTTTTATCTTCAGCGATATCCCAGTTCCAAGCTTTTCCCTCTGCTTGCTTGCCATTATAGACTAAATCTAACTCATTAGGGTATAAAGGTAAATCACCTACATTTTTGATTTTTTCTCCATTTGCTTTATAAAAAGCTCCTTTCTCATAATACGTGTAATAAATACTATTATTTTTCTCATTCCGAGGGTGCCCATCTGTAAAAACAAAATGAATTTTACTATCTCCATTAGAGTATACCTTTGTATATGGTCTTCGAAAACTATAAGTATGTTCAGGTTTAAATAAAGTTTTTCCATCAGCCCAACTTACTCCTGCATCATCACTATAAGAGAATCCTGGCTTACCGTCTATACCTCTCCAGAATAAAAAAATTCTATTATTCTCTGACCTTAATTTAATTGGATTTGTATAATCATGATTCATTGAAGCGTTCTCTGACTCTTTTTCATGTTCATCATTTAAGAATAGATGTTGTTCTTTCTCCCATGTTGAAATATCCTCTGGGTTTGATGATTTAGTTAAAAATATAGGATGTGGAGTAGATGAATCTCCATAACCATGCCTATTAAAGAATACGAGTATCTTTCCTTCGTTATCAAATAAAATCGATGGATTGTCATGATCATCTATCTCATGTTCATATTTTAAAACTTTAGTTTTAACGCGATGAATATCATGATCATAATAACCAACAACTATATTCCCGTAATTATCAACCCATGCTCCATAAGTTCTCTTATATTTTCCTTCATAATAAACTGCTCTTGGGTCAGAAAACCAACACCAAGAACCGTTGAACGTAAAGGACCTATAAGACTCACTATTTGAAGCATTTGTTTTATATACTTTAGATTCTGCAATTTCTATTTGAGCTTCTAATGTATTTAATGTTCCTAAAAAAAGTACTGTAAGTACGGCAAAATTCAATATTTCCTTCATAAAAATTTAATCTATTATTATCAAATATTAACTCCATATGGAGATAGTTATAATAAAACCTCTTATTTCTATATTATATGTCTTTTTCTTCCTATTCCTTCATTCTTACTTCTATCTATTTAACCTATGAGATTAGTAGAAATAACTAACATATATAAGCTACAATAGAGTATATTCTATCAACTTACCCCTTAATTTTTAGATATTTATTAAAGCTTTACTACATGTAGTGCTTATAGTAAGCTTATATATCAAGATAATTTCAGTATATCATTGCTTTAAAATAAAGAAATATTTGTGTTGTTAATTAAACCGATTAATCAACAACATTAACTCTTTAACTTTATCAGGGTGCTTAGAGGCTATATTCTTTGATTCTGAAATATCATTAGGAATATTAAACAACTCTATACTAGTAGTATCAGAATTTCTATCCTTAATTGTTACTAGTTTGTAATTATCTTTTCGAACCGCTCTTCTATTGATATTTGTATCGAATTCCCAATAAAGAAAGTTATGTTTAGTTTGATTTTCTTCGTCCCCAATTAAAGTATGCAAATAGGAAATTCCATCACTAGATCTTGGAGTTTGAATACCACCCAATTCACAAGCAGTAGGCATGAAATCCCAAAAACTTGCAATTACATCTGTTTCACCAGGTTTGATTATTTTCGGCCATTTAGCTATAAAAGGGATTCTTATACCTCCTTCATATAAGTCTCTCTTCATGCCTTTTAACTCTCTGTTACTATCAAAAAAATCCAAATTCCAGCCACCCTCTTCGTGCGGTCCATTATCTGAAGTAAAAATTACCAAAGTTTCATCTTCCAAACCTTTACTATCAAGTTCTTTCATGATTTCACCTACATAAGAATCTAGCCTAGAAATCATTGCTGCTCCAGCTTTTTTAGACTCTGGCCAATTCTCTTCTTCATAAATACCTAGGTCCGGAACTTCCATACCATGCTCATTAATTAAAAAACTCTCATTATTAGCATGTGGTATTGTATATGCTAAATACAAAAAGAAAGGTTTTTCCCTTTGTTCATTCAAAAAATTCAATGCTTTCTCCGTGAAAATATCATTCGAATATTCTACTTTCTCAACCGCAGCATTACCGATACCAAGAGCATAGTTCGCACTATCAGAAACATATATAACCTTATTATCCAAAGGGTACTTCTCTCCATTTTCCCATAAGTAATCAGGATAGTAATTATGAGCCCTTATTTGATCATAATACCCAAAAGAATAATCAAAACCTTGATCATTAGCATACCCTGTAGTGCCTACATTTCCTAAACCCCATTTACCTATAATCCCTGTATAATAACCTGCCTTTTTTAGTAATTCAGCAATAGTTACATCCTCTTTTTTAATTGGCACTTCCATAGATTTAATAGTAGTATTACCCATATGTTGCCCAGTAATTAAACTATTTCGTGAAGGCGCACATACAGTTGCACCTGCATAATGCTGTGTAAAAAGAAGTCCTTTCGAAGCTAACTTATCTATATTAGGAGTTTTTATTGCTTTTTGACCATAACATCCTAAATCTCCATAACCTAAATCATCTGCCATGATAAAAAGAATATTAGGCTTAGAACCTTTCACCCTGTCATACACATTATTATTACAAGAATTAAAAACTATTATCAATATCATTACCAATAATCTGTTCAATATTTTTTTCATTTCTTAAAGATTAGTGTAGTCATCCAATGTCTGAATCAAATCCTCTAAAGGAGCAAAATCTTGCATATCTTCAGTCTTGTACATTATATTCAACTCGTTTTGAATTTGTTTATAAAAATATTCAATTTTTAAGCTATGCTTACCTGCTGCAATCTGCACGATAAACTCTTCCGGTATATTATTAAACTCTGTGCCTTTAACTACTAAATTACTATCTAAGTATAGATTAGCCAAACCATCATTAGTTTGTAATTTTAAAGTAAACCTCTCATTTTCATCAACCTTTATTATTCCATTTAACTCGACGGCATATGGATTATATATCCCTGAAAAACGAGTGTCTATATGACCTTTTCTCTTTACTTTAGCAAATAACTCACCATTAATTTTATCAAGGCGCTCTTCTGTTATTTTGGCTGTTATTCCCTCTCTTATTAATGGAATCTCTGTAAAGTCAGGAATAGAATCCCATCCTTTTACAGGTGAGGGACCATATACTTTATAAGTATATGATGGCTCTATTTTTTGATAATATTTTTGTTCTGGATACCCGATGTTATTCCCCTGTTTATCCCTTTTTTGAATTGTAAGAACACCACTCTCAGTTAATCGTATAGGTTTATTATATAAAATCATATCATCATCAGAGGGCAAATCCCAAGATTTTGAAAAACTCCAAAAATAGCTCCCACTATTAGGCTGATCTAAAACTATTTCTGCAAAAGATGTAAATTTCAGCTCATCAGAAGAAATTAAATTATTAGCAACACTGGTTATTGGCCTAAACAACTTAGAATATAATTTGTTTGTAGATACAAGATCATTTTTAAAATCTTTAATGTCCTTCCTTGGTTTTTCATTCCACAAACGCTCTGAAAGGATAGGCACTCTCTCCCGTAAGACAGGAATTACCTTATAATGATTCTGTTCCCAATAGGATATTTGACCTCCAAAAATATTTGAGCTGTTATCAACTGTAACGTCTTTGATCATAGTATTCCAATGCTTCCAATCAGTTATTTTCCATTTATACGACCTGTCAATTGATGGAGCTAAATTCATCGCTCCTACCATATACCAAGGAATCCAAGTAGAATTTATTATCTTGTATCCATTAGCCAATAAGTTTTTAGGGCTATTATATGTTGTATTCCATACTATAACTGTAATGTCCTTATCTACGATGACGTTACCTGCTCCGATATCATTAAAACCTTCCCATACAATCGTTTTTTTACCAGTATCTTTGACCATTTGATTCATTTCATTAATAAAGTGACAAAAGAGTTCATCTACATTACCCTTTAAAGCTTCTTTAAGACCCTTTTCTTCTGCATAATTATTGTATTCGGGTACCTTTTTCAAATTCTCTAAATACACTTCGTCTCCACCTACATGAATATATGGACTGGTATAGAAAACACTAGCTAATTCTTGGATGATATAATTTACTGCTGAATAAGTTTTTTCCTTTGCAATATTAACCACATGCAATTGTTCTGGTTTATTTGTTCCAGGGTTGAGACTCCCAAATTCATCAGGATATGTGTTCCAAAGAATTGCTGAATGACCCGGTAAATCGACTTCTGGTATAATGGCTACACCTCTACTTTTTGCATATTCTACTAAGTGACTTAACTCTGCTTTCGTGTAATATTCCCTTTCTCCCACTCCATTTATCTTATTTACTTTAGAAAATTTATCAAGTGGAAAAGTAAACCGCTTATTATCACTTAAATGCAGATGTAAATACGGGATTTTATATAACCATAATAAATCTATCGTTTCTTTTATGGTCTCAATGGGATGCCAAAACCTAGCTAAGTCTAACATTACAGACCTATATTTAAAGTCATAATTATCTTTGATTTTTACATTCGGAATGTAACTTACATTGCCATCGAATTTAATTAATTGAACTAATGTCGATGCGGCATTTGTTATAGAAGAGTATGAATTTCCTTCTAGGAAGATTTCTTTATCTACAACTAAATTATATTCATCATCACTTAATTTATCATTATATCTTAAAACTATACTTTTTTTTGTGGTTACTCCCTCTGTAACAGAAATATTTACACCCGTTAATCTTTTGACATAATCTGATATAATATTAGCTATAGGTAATAAACTTTGATCTTCTATTCTTATTATTGTAGTATTTAAAATTTTAAAGCTACCATTATTATCTTTTATAACTTCTTTTGGAATCGGGATAACCGTTATATCTGAATTGATTCCTTCACTTCGAGAATCATTACAACTAATTGCTGTCACTATTAACAACAGTATAAACACATAAAATATATTGTTTTTTAACATCATTTATTTTTTAAAAAAGTGAGCATATTCTCTTTGTAATCTTTTTGCAACCATAATTACATCTCCTGTGACCATATCAGGATACTTTTGTTTACTTCTCGTCCATTTATAATCTAATTCTCTGACATCTTTATTGAACTTTTTAGAATTGAATGGAGTATTTGTCTCAAGAGATTTACTTAAATGATCAACAAATAATTGCCATCTTGGTTTATAGTACCCACTAAACAAACCATTCCACTGCTTACCAGCATAATCTCTTAATCCTCCTTCCGGATATGGTTGCCATATAGTTACTATCGTACGTGCATTCCACTCATAATAATCTTCTTCTTTCTTTGTAGTCCCCCAACTCCTAGCATCCTTTATCCATTTTCCTAGTAAAAAATTTTCATTTGTTCCTGTAATTGCTTCTAAGTCATCTATAAGTTTAAATAAAGACTCTGATGCATTCTTCAAACCTTCTCTATCTTTAGCTTGGTAAGAAACACTGATATCATTTATAAGTTTATGCGTTAAACTAAATAGCAACTCTCGATAAACATTTGTAAGATCAAACCTATATGTTTCTTTATTCTTTAATTCTTCATTTGCTAACAGAAGATACTCGGCTGCCTTGTACATTTTATACACATCAAAATCCCATGCGAAAGGATCTTCATCAGTTATTTTGAAATCTTTCCTTACATGCCTTATATCTTCTTTGTTATCAGATTCAAGAATCATTAAACGAGGTGTCGTAATAAGGGGAGACCATAGAGTTCTTGTTCTACTATACACAGACTCCTCTAATAAGCTCCAAGCTTCAAGTGCATTTTTATTTTTAGTCGTATATCTATTAGATGCATAAGTATTAACCCATTGTTTTATATCAACTTCTTTCTGGCTCCATGCCTTTGCAAAAATGAAATCTTGAACAATCGGGTTATAACCTAATCCTTCAGGTATTACTCCTACACCCTTTAGGTTATTATGTATTTCTGACTCAAATGCATCATTAAATTGAATCTGCATTGCTTGTAAATCACCGCTCATGTTCACCTTTTGATCTTCATTACAGATAACATTCCAAACCCATGGTTGACCATAGAACGCATCCGTTTTATTCCAGGTAGGGTTTTTTTCACCATAAAGATCCAACACAACAACTTTATCTTTTGGTATACCATTTAAAAACGCACTCCCCCTTTCTTTTGTCCAAAAATCTTTCTTGAAGAAAAAAAACCATCCTTGTAAAATCCATGTTGCTTCAGGGTCTGCTTGTTCCATTGAATGATAGACACTTTTACTTAATTGTTTCAGAAAATCTGGATCTTTGGAGGGAGGGTTTACTTCTATAAAACAATCTGCATCATATAAATGATCCGTTCCATACATTTCAGTTTGTTTTCTAATAAAGGTTTCCCCTATTTCTTGAAAAAGTTTGTCTGTAGGGTCTAAAAAATATGTGCCATCAACACCTGCCCAATCTTCTATTTTAAAAATATTTGCTTTTGGATATATCATTCTTAAAGATTCAGGGACATGTCCAGTAAATGCCTGTAAAACTGGTTTCATCCCCAAAGACCGCATGCGCTCCAGGACTTTAATTTGTAAATTTTTTCTTTGCTTAATCCAATTATCTGGCAAAGGTCCACCCATTCCATCAATGTTCCCCATCCATCCCCATGGTAAATGAGCTGGTCCTACAAAAAAATCATTTATTTTCTCTTCAGACAACCCCATGTCTCTGAAAACCTCTTGCCAAACTGCTTCTTGTCCAATGGTAGCTAAAGGCATATTAACGCCTTTAAGAGCCATATAATCTATCATCTTCTCCCAACGTGACCAATCCCACCATGGCATTGTATATCCATACGTACAATAATTAAAAAAATACCTATATTCAAATGGAGTTTCAATTTTCACTGAGCCTACTATTTTGGGTAATGTATTAGGTAACTCTATTTGATTATAATTTAAAGAAACTTGCGAATTACAATATTTGCTTAAATACCAATCTAAACCGGAAGACATTGCAACTGCACTATTCCCTTTAATAGTTACAAAGTCCTCACTTGTAATAATCTCAAAATAATCTTTATCGCCATCCGTTTTAATTTCTTTAAAGATAAACTCGGAGTTCCGCTCAGGAAGTAACCGTTTTGCTAATGCATACACAGCTTTTTCATTTTGAGTACGCTTAATATCATCATCAAAAGATGTAAGCAATAAAAAAATTAAAATTAGTTGGAAAAATCTTAACATAGTACAACGAATTATTTTTTAATGATTAAGAAAACAAAAATCAATAACTAAGTCTATATGAGAAAAATCATGAATCTAAACAAAGTATTATCTCAATTAAAAACACATTAATCTAACTTTCATTTTTCTAACTGTAAATCTAACAGACCAACTAACTAACTTTATATAAATGCGTATCAAAACCTTGTAATTTAATCTCATTATACCATGCAACGCACATCTATAAACATCTCACACATAGATATGTATGGTACATCGATATAAATGGCATTAACTTTACAATGCAAAATTAATTATAGAGAATCCATTACTTATTATTAACTAATAATAAAAGTTAGAGTAACTCGTCTAAGTACACTCCTTAAACTAATGCTTAGAATCCTAACAAACACTACATACGAACTACTACTTTCTCGAGTATTAAGAACCTTTAAATAAGGGTTTGGGTTCACAGATCATTACGGAATTATATATTTATATAATTTATTCCTAATCATTTTCAATAAAACTGTATGTAACGACATTAAAATATTTATTTCTATAAGTTGCATAGAGCTCCTCATATAACGCTTCAAAATCCTTTTCGGAAAGATTCTCATGCTCATCTAAAAACTCTCCATACTCGATATTGAACTGTTTTAAAATATCATCTAAAATTATAAATTGATATTTTTCTTTGAAAGAATTGTAATCGTCTGCTAAAGTAACGTACATCTCTTTTAATGTTTTCAATAAAGTATACTCTTTTTCCTCTGTATATTCAAGGTTTTGAATGGCTGTTAATACAAATTCAGCTGCCCAGCTTCCAATTCCCGCATTAGAATTCCATTCTGGAAAAGCAATATTCATAAAATGAATAATTTCTTTATATAGCACTGCTTCAGAATACTCATTTATTAGAACAAAATAATCATTGTGCTCTTCATTGTAATCAATATAATCTTGTATTTGTGATGGTCTGAACATAATTCTTGAAATTTTATATAATTATATAAATAGGTAATTCTATAATTTAAAAATATTATCTAATTGAGTAGGTTTTAAATCAACTTACTTTTTTACTTCTACTTTATTTTCTGAACTAGTTATGTTTTAAATTATTTGTTAATTATATTCCAATAACAATAAACATCTCCTCTATGATAAAACTCAATTATATCTTGGGAGATTAGAGTTTTTTTTTACACCAGATTAATCTATTTTTAAATACAATTTCAAAGCTTCATTAATAGTACTTTTTATACTCTCATTATCATCTAAAGCCCGTAGCTTCAATTGCTTTAAAAGTGTTTTCTCTAGGTAAAACGAGAATTGTACTTCTTCTGTAGCTCTTGTTGTGACTGGAGTTACTTTTTGAATTGTCTTTTTTTGGTTTTTTGCCTTGGCCTTACTAATAAGGTCATTAAAATTTTGTTTATCCATAATTATATAATTCTAGATTTATATAATGATACTATTGTATAACTATATAAGTTTCGTTAATATTTCTTCTGTGAGTTTGTTTAATTGTTTTTGCGCATTTTTATCACTCTGCACCCCTTTATTAGGACTGATCTGGTAAAAGCTACTAAATCGCCAATATGTGTTTTTGCAATAGGGACATTATATTCTTCTAGGCTAATTAAAATATCCAGAGTTAAAGTAGTATTGGCTTTTACCATATTAAAAACTATCATGCATCTATCAGAACCATTTACTTTTTCAATCAGCTCCAATGTGCTCTTTATAGCCAATAAATCTAATATACCTGCTTTTGTAGGAACAATAATAAGATCTGCTAATTTAATCAACTGCGGTAAATGATTTGATAAATAAGGAGGGGTATCGATAAATATAAAATCATAGTCCATTTCAACAATATCTTCAATATTTTCACTGAAAGGAAAAATATCAAAATCTGTTATCAACTCTGATAATTGCGATAAGCTACCTTGTAAATCAAAATCTAATATAGCAACCTTACTTTCTTTAGATAAATTTTGAGCTAAGTTAAAAGTGAGTGTAGACTTTCCAACACCTCCTTTTTGATGGGTAATAAGTATAATATTGCTCATAAATGTTTATAATTCTATTTTAATATTAAGGGAAATAAAAATATGTTTATACATCTTAATTAGTTGCGTCATTCTGTACACAACTTTTAACCATCTTTTGTACACATCTTATTTATCTGCGTCATTCTGTACACATATTTAAAACCTTATATGGTAAACCATTTAGTTATCTGTGTCATTCTGTACACATCTTTTATTATCCGAGTTTACAAAAACCTTCTTTTTTTCTTCTTTTTACGCAAGTCTTCTTGGTAATCATTCGGTGATGATATGTTGTTGTGTTTAAAAACTTTTGCTATTTCACTTAATAATTCTGATTTCTGCACTTTATTAGGTATTTCATTTTTGAAGTGATTGAGTTCCTTTTCTTCTTTTAAATCTGAAAAATCATCATTTATCATCTTTGATAATTCAGACCATTTTAATTTTATCTCTTCACCATTATATTTAATTGATGATTTTTGATCGGTAAATGACACTCCTATAATGGCGTCTTTTAGGGCTCCTGAT
The DNA here is from genome assembly GCF_021764745.1 of Joostella atrarenae. Classification (GTDB taxonomy): domain Bacteria; phylum Bacteroidota; class Bacteroidia; order Flavobacteriales; family Flavobacteriaceae; genus Galbibacter; species Galbibacter atrarenae. The sequence continues at coordinate 227,013 of NZ_JAETXX010000007.1, forward strand.
TTAGCTCTTAATACATTTAATTTAATTCCCTTTTTTAGGAGGGAAGTTCTAAAATCATCTAATCCGATAATTTCATTATTATTCTTAAGCGGATTATAAATACTAAAAACCCGACCTCTAACATTCTTCAAATGCTGCTGTTTCTGATGAGTGTTTCTTTCAAATAGCGTATGAAAATCAATTAACCCTATCCCTTTAGTGGTTTCTGAAGCATTTATTGTTTTACCTGCTTGTTGCTTTTTAATACTACCATCCTTTTTTG
>NZ_JAETXX010000070.1 GCF_021764745.1 Joostella atrarenae
ACCAACGTGTGAAGATAAAGACATTACTTTATTAAAGGATGGAGAATATAATGATGCGAATAATGATGGAATAGTAAATATAGGGGATCAGGTATTGTATACGTTTACCGTGACTAATACAGGATCAGTAGATTTAACGAATGTAGTTATCAGTGATCCACAGGTGACAGTAGAAGGGGGCCCATTAGCGCTATTGACAGTAGGA
>NZ_JAETXX010000071.1 GCF_021764745.1 Joostella atrarenae
CTCCATCTGGATCAGTTCCTGTTACTGTTGCCAAGTTATAAACTCCTCCTGCATCAATATCTGACTGAGTAAGCATATACGTCGCTGTAAAAGTAGTACTATCACTAGATCCTACTGTCAATAGCGCTAATGGACCTCCTTCTACTGTTACCTGTGGATCACTGATAACTACATTCGTTAAATCTACTGATGCTGTATTAGTT
>NZ_JAETXX010000008.1 GCF_021764745.1 Joostella atrarenae
TACTGATGGTGTCCCTGGAACCGTATTAATGGAATAACTCACACTCCTAACAGAACTCCAACAGCCGGTTGAATTATTTCTAGCGCGTAAATAATAAGTAGATCCACTACTTAAAGTTACACTCGCTGATGAATTACTTGTACTTGTCCCCGAAGATGAACTCTGCCAATACCACGTAATTCCACTTGGAGGTGTTCCCCTTGTTAATACCGTACTCCCACAATTTTTAGTTATTGTTGGCACTGATGGGGCTCCCGGTACTGTATTAACTGAATAACTAATAGGGTTTGACGGTCCCCAACAACCTGAAGAACTGTTATATCCTCTTAAATAATATATAGTACCTGAAGTACGGGTAATACTTACTGAAGAATTACTCGTACTAGTCCCTGAAGATGAGCTTTGCCAGTACCAAGTAATACCGCTCGGTGGTGAACCTCTGGTAATGATAGTACTACCACAATTTTTAGTTATACTCAGTATAAGTGGTGCAGTGGGCATGGTTTCATCAATCCTTCCATTACAGTTATTATCTATACCATCACCGCATATTTCAGTAGCCCCTGGATGAACATTAGGATTATGGTCATCACAATCATCTTCATTTGATGCATACCCAGGCCATTGAGGCTTGGAAGACTTGATACGAGGATTACCAGGTGCACCATATCCGTCATTATCATAATCCTTAGTTAACCACCACCAATCACCATCTCCTCCTCCATCTGGAGGAGGAAGAGCTCTAGTTGAAGAAGAAGTAGTAGTACTATCAATACTTTTTGTTTGCGAAAATAATGTGCTTGTTATTAATAATACAATCCACAGTATAATGTTTTTAATCATTCTTTTATAGGTTATAGTTAATAAGTAGGGCTATTAATATTTTGAATTATTTAGAAAATATCTTAATTATTTCATTATCCTGTATAAGAACAATGGAATCTTTGTATACTTTTGAGATTTTTATATTATTATATTTCCCACCTTCTTTTATTCTTTTTAGTTGATTATCAATCTTTATTAAAGCAAGCTTAGCAGAGCTCTCCGACCCTTTCATATAACCCAAGTATTGAATTTTTGGCCATTTAACATTATTAATTGGTTTTGGCTTTTGTATAACAGGGATATACTCCTCTTTAGTCTTCTTTTTAGTAAACTTTTTTTGAGTATTGGCACCTAAAAAAGGATCTCTTATGACTGGATCTATTGAAAAAGTATCCTTTGCTAATCCTATAGTTTCAACTTTGGGATTCATAGCATAGGCGACTGTCGTTTCATGTTCGCTTTTATCGAAGAAATGAAAATACTTATTGAGAATTGATACCCAAATTATGACAAGTCCAATTCCTAAACCTATATTCAATTTTTTATTGTCTTTTATCATTGAATGGTTATTTTTCTATTACTACTATATTCACTTTGATTCCCGGCTTCATCCAACGTCTTTACTCTCCAATAGTAATCTCCATTGTCTGTGAATGTATATTCTCGTTCATTTACTGAAGTTTCAAATTCAATAACCCCATCTGTAAACTCTACATTCTTAGCTAATTGTAGAATTGACTTTGTAGGTGACGAAATAACTCCAAGATCATTTGCTACTTCCCAGTTAAAAGTAACTGTATCACCACTAACAGCATTGTCTTCAGGTGTCATTAAGGCGGGAACATTTGGTGCTTTTTTGTCTATATATATCTTCCGTGAGGTATAAACAGTTTCACTCTCTTCATTAACACCCTTCACCCGCCATGAATACAAAGCATCATCCACTATTTCAGAGGCATCTAAAGTATAGTTATTAGAAGTTAATCCCTCTTCATGAATAATTGTTTCTGTATTGTTAGAAACTGTTTTATCAATTTCAAGAACATAATCAAGAGCATTTTTATTGAATTCCCATGTAAGTAAAATGGATTGCGTTGTGTTGGTGTAAAAATTATCAGATGGAGATTTTAAAAACAATGTTTGTTCTGATAAATCACTCGAAGATGCTACTTGAAAATTTATTTCTTTAGTATACGTAGTGGTATATGCAGAATTCTCCCCTCTTACCTTCCAAACAAATCTACCAGTATTAAAAGGTAAGTTAACATGGCTCCCTAAAGCCAGTGTATCATAGAGCACTTTTCCTGTAGAAGTACTGGTTACAAAGAGACGATATTTTTTTGCCCCGTCAATTTCGCCCCATCTAAATTCAACAGAATTACTACTAATAGTATCCCCTTCTTTTGGAAAAATCACTTGAATATTCTCTTCTTCAATATCTTCTTCAAAAACATCATCACAACTTAGAAATGATATGAATCCTATGCACAAAAAAATATTAATTAATCTTTTCATAATTCTGAAATATTAAATTTACTTTTAAATTTTCACGATTTTTTTTATAGTCTTTGACTTTTTCAAAATCAACACTAACAACGGTTGAAGCTGTAAAATTTCTTTCAAATGAATACACAAGTTCTAATAGTTTATTATAAGTACCGGAAAGTCTTAACTGATTTGTATATGTGATTAAATGACCATCATTAAATTCATGTGTTTGATTTAAATGATCTATTGTCACTTCATCATAATCAGATACAAATTCAAGTATCTTACGTTGTACTTTTTCTGGAGTGATTTCATTCTGATGTTGATTTAAATTATACGAAGTCGTATTTTTTATTAAATTCTGAGCATTAAAAGTACGCTCATCTATTTCCCTTAACCGATTTTCACTTTGCTTCATTTGATCATAAGACGCCATGGTCAACTTAAAGGATCGCTTATATGATGCCAAAAAAAGAATGATAGCTATTAAGCCTAATGCAATTAATTTTACTTTATATGAATATTGTTCAAACATTATTTATAAATAATTCTAAAAATAAATTCTGATTTCTTTCCCTTGTCCAACCCAACATTTAAAATTTCTATTTTTTGAACCCAAGATTTTTTTTGTAATAGCTCCAACCATAAACTTACAGCTTTGCTATGCTCAGCAATTCCCGATATCTCAATGACCTGAAGCTCTTTATCCACCTTTTCCTTATTCTTTATTCCTTTTAATAATGGATTTATTTTAAGTGAATTCAACGTAATATCCTCCGGGGTTGAACTTCCTAATTCATAGATGTAATAAGAAAAAAATTTATCATTTAACTGACCTGATTCCTCCATAATAATCTGCTGTTGATTCCACCATTTTTCTAGTTCAATCAATTGGTTATAATTCTCCTTTTTAAGGTATAACTCCGATTCATATCTTACATATTCATTATTATAATAATCCAATAAAAGATAGCTAGTTAATAAACCTGTGAAAGAAAGAATGATCATTACTATAACACCATAAGAAAACCATTTTTTATAACGGTCTTCATTCTTATTATTCTCAAAAACAGTAACATCATATAGTATCCGCTCACTGGGGAAAAGATAATTAATTAAGGTTCCGAAAAGAGGTAAAACACTCGGGGAAAATTTGGTATTGTCTATTTCGACCATTTCATTACAAGTACTATTTTCATCATTCAATTCTACAATTGTAATATCATTTTCACTATAGAATAAATAACTATCTACTTGAACCTTTTTTTCTTTTACCAATGGCATTATCAACATTCCTACAAAAGGACCTATACTATAATCTATCGGATGAATTTTTAAAGGTAATAATCGTTCTATAATATCTTTAAAAGTATCCTTTCTAATAACGGAGGTATTATTGGCTTTTTCAGTTGAATATACATAGCTATAAAATTCGTCTATAGATACTTTATTCAAAAAGAAATCTTTTCGAACATTCTCATGGGCTCCTAAAATCTTACTCACTACGCTTTTCCCCTGTATATTTAAAAGCACCTTCATTTTTGAAGAAACCTGCTTTAGTAAGTCATCCTGAGTTAACTTATAGTGTATTTGGGAAATTTCAACTTTAGATCCTTTTCTTTTACAAATTAATAGATCAAATAAAGTTAGCTCTCCTGAATTTACACCTATAACAGCATAGGTTTGATTTTTAAATATATCAGTTAATGATTGTTCCATGGATTACAACTAATAAACTACTGTTGGTTTTATAAAAACGTGTAACTTGGATTTCTCCGCCCTTTTTGACCTACTGCTAAAAAACCATTTGATAATTGGAATTCTAGAAAGTAATGGTGTGCCTGTACCTGAATTTTCCCTTTCTAGCTCATCCAAACCTCCTAATAAAATCATTTCATCATTTCGCACTCGTATCAAAGACTCAAACTGTTGGGTAGCTTTTCCGGGAGGTGCATTTTCTCCTTGCCTTCCTAAAAAGGAACTTCTTTCCACCACAATATTTAGAGTAATTTGTTCGTCTCGGGATACAAAAGGTTTTATATTAACACTTAAATTTGCATCCGTTGATTTCCATTGCCCTGATTGTAAAATATCATTCCCCAATCCACTATTTATTAGTCGGTTATTTTGTTCAAAATAATAGCTTGTTTCTCCAATGGATATACTCGCTTCATGTCCGTTTAAAGTAGATATCTTAGGAGTTGATTTCATATTTATAATGGAATTGTTCTCTAAAGCTCTCAGGCTCATATAAAAATTCTCTGTTACCTTACCTAGGTTAAAAATTCCAAAACCATTAAATGCCTCTATCAGACTATTAATTGATGAAGAATTTAATTGTACATCAACTGTTGGAAATAGTACTCCGGATGTAGGCTTTACCTCATTGCTCAATCCCGCCTGTATTCCGGTTTTAATTTCATTGGACTTTTGATATTGTACAATTAATACTTCAATAAGTATCATAGGAACCACAACATCTACTTGCTTTATATACTCCTTTATTTCCTCAATCCTTGGTCTGGATCCGGCTACCACAAACCCATTTAGCTCTATGAACTCTTTAATCTCTACATCGGTTATAAGATCTGCTGGTAAAATTTCCATCACTGTTTCTATAGTGCGGTTTTGAAGTTGAATGAGTTCTGTACTGCGAAGTCCCTCAGTATTCTGATCTCCTATAAGATAAAATCCGTCTTTTTTCTTATAGGTAAATTTCTTTCCTTTAAAAATATGATCCAGAAGTTCATCAAAACTAAAATTACTAGCAACCATTGTAGTTGTTAAAACCTCTGGTTTGTTATACATAAAGTAATTGATTCCCATTTTCTCCGCCACCAAAGCAATAAGTGAAAAAACATCGGCATCATACGCTTTAATACTTAACTGTCCATTTGGTAATATATCTACCTCTGCAGTAGATTTTAATGCTTCCAATTTCTGAACACTGGAAGCTTTTGTTCCTCCTTTTCTAGTGTTGGAATCATTAATTTGCTTTCCCAACACATAAAAGCCATTATCATCTATTGATAATGCCAGGTTATTTGATTGAGCCATCATTTCAAGTACCTGATCAAAAGGTCTGTTTATAATATATGAAGAAATCAGTTCGTCATTAATAGCTCGAGAAATGATAATATTCTTATTACTCAGATCAGTAATTTTTTTAGCTACACTATGAAGAGAATCTTGAGAAAGTTTAAGCGATAGAAAATCATTTTCCTTATTATATGTTATATTTAACTCCTTTGGAGCCTCCTTTTTAACTACCTTCCGCTCAATTTCCGGTTTTTTAAAAACAATAATATTATTAATTATCTGAATATCTACATCATATTTTTTAGCAACGAATAAAAATATATCTATCACGGAAATATCATAAAAACTACTTTCCACAACTTGTGAAAGATCCGAATCGGCACTGATATTTATTTGATGCTCTGCGGCAATAGAATTCAAAAAATCATACAAGGTTAATCCAGTAATATCAATACGAACAGTTTCATTAAGTGCCGGGTGTTCTATCGCAAAAGTATCCAATACAGCTTTTAGGCTTTCTGATTGTGCTTGCGCTAATACCGTATAAGACCATAGTAATATCATTAAACATAGTAAAATCTTTTTCATACAATTACTTATTTATTAGTAGTGAATAAATTTCTTCCAAAGAGGTATTCCCCTGAGAGAAAATCTTAAAAGCCTTAGTGGACAAACTGTTTTTATGAAAATCTTTGGAGACACCCTCCGTCGTTCCATTGGTTACCATATTTATAACCTCTTTAGTAACTTGTATAAATTCATAAATGGCAGTTCTCCCTTTATATCCAGTATAATAACAATCTGGACAGCCCACAGCTTTGTAATGAGTTTCAAGTATAAACGGTGGTGTATATCCCTGCGGCAAACTATCTTCTGATAAAGATTCTTTAACTTTACATGAGTTGCATAATAAACGTATCAAGCGCTGGGCAACAGAGATATTTAAGGTTTCACTAATGTAAAATGAAGGCACTCCCATATCCATTAACCGTGTCAAGGTTCCCATAGCAGAATTGGTATGTATTGTAGAGAGTACTAAATGTCCAGTTAAGGAAGCCCTTATAGCCATTTGAGCTGTTTCTGCATCCCGAATTTCTCCTAGCATAATTATATCCGGATCTTGTCTTAGAAAGGAACGCAAAGCAGCAGAGAATGTCAATCCGATATCTTCTTTTAATTGTACCTGATTAATTCCCTGTAAGGTATACTCAATAGGATCCTCAACAGTCAAGATATTCCGTTTGGAATCATTTAAGTATTTTAAAGTAGCGTACAAAGTTGTCGTTTTCCCAGAACCCGTAGGACCACTTATGAGTACAATTCCATTGCTTTTCTTTACCCCCTCCAAATATATTTTTTTCTCTTCTTTGCTCATTCCTAATTGATCCAAGGAAATATTTGAGGTATCTCTCCCTAAAATTCTCATCACCACTTTCTCTCCGTATAAAGTCGGTAAAATTGAAACTCTGATATCAAAATCTTCGAAATTAATCCTACCATCCTGCGGTAGTCGCTTTTCAGTAATATCTAGATTAGATTCTATTTTTATCCGATTGATCAGAGCTAAGTAATTTTCTAAGGGGATATTGTATTTTTCAATTAATAAACCATCAATTCTTAATCTGATTCTGGCCTTATCTTCAAAAACTTCAAAATGAATATCACTACTCCCTATAGATTTAGCCTCTTGAATAATTTCCTCTAGAAATTCTCTTTCTTCATAAGAACCATTTTTAGAGGTATTCGATACATTTTCCTTATTTTCCTGTTTTCGATAATATCTAAAAAGCGCTTGATTGATGATATCCTTAGATAAAGGGATCAGCACAATTTCTTTTCCAAAATAAAGCGCAAGTTCTTCTTTTATACCCGAAACCTGATGCTCTTCATCTATATAAAACTCACAAGTTATCGTATCAACACCTTTTGGAATAATTCTAAAGCCGTACGCTAAATCTGAGGTAATCAGTTGTTGTAATGCTACTTCTATTTGTATTTCTTGAGTTGGTATCATTAAGGGTTAAATTAAATAACTATCAAATAAGTTTTTACCTGCCATATAACTATAAGTCAAAACACCTATCAGAAATATGCTGAGATACCCAGCTAATGGAATCGTCTGTCCATTTTTATATCTGTTCTTAAAAAAGAAAAACAAAACAAGTGAAAACAGTAGACTCGTTATGAAAAAAAGAAGATAATTACTATAATTAAACAGTGGAGAAACCGCTATAAATATAAGTAAGTCTCCTATTCCAATTTGGGATTTAAAAATATTTACCAGCCTCTTATTTTTTAGTGAATAATAAATTATAAGAACTAAAAAATTTAGAAGTAAAAAACTATTTATCCATACCATTTGATGCCAAAAATCGACTTTTTTAAAATTCAAAAACACTGTAAAAACACCAATCGTAATTGGCAAAACTATATGAATCAATCGCTTTTGAATATCTTGATAAAAAATTATCAAAAAGCATATAATTAAAACACTATACACCAAGGGCTCTTTATAAATTATATATTTCTCCATCAATCCTTAATTACTTCCAACAATATTTTATTTTGATCTATTTCCCATGTATTGAAACTTCCATCACCATCAAAATCTGAAATGGCAGTAGCCCTTGCTTTAAAACCGCTTGGAGAAGCTTCAATAATTTCAATTTTATAAACGGCTTGGCCTCCATCAGATATGGTTTTAGCATGCTCAAACCCAAGAGCTTCAAAATCTGTTGTATATTTAGAGTATCTGTAAAAGTGGCTCTTCTCTAAACCATACACGTGATTGAGCATACTTTGCGCTTCGATAGCTTTTGCTTGGGTGATAACGGAGGTTTGATTTGGCAATACCAGGAGAATTAAAATCCCTATGATGCACAATACAATTAATAGCTCCGACATGGAATAACCGGGAACTTTTCCCCTTAGCTTTTTCAAAGCATACAGCTTGCTTTTAATTACTTTTATAGTTTTCATTGTTTAGGTATTTGTATTATAAAATTTTGCTTAAATCAAACATGGGCGAATACATGGCTATAAGGACAGTTCCTACAATAAGACCAATAATGATAATAATCAAGGGCTCCATAACCACACCCATCATTTTTGTCTTATGCTCCGTTTCTTCATTATATTGTACACTTAATCTCTCGAACATTTCTTCCAGTTTATTAACCTGTTCTGAAATATTAATCATAGAAATCATTTTACTATCATAAATGGAATGTTTTGCCAAGGCACTAGAAAAATGCATACCGTGTTTAATATCCCTTTTAACCACCTCCAAACTAGCCTCAATGGGATAAAATGCTATCATCTTTTGAATTAATTCTAACGAGGTTATTAAGGGAGTTTTTGCTCGTAGTAACAGGCTTAATGTATTACAGAATCTAGTAATATAGATTTGCTTTATGAGTTTCCCTAAAAAGGGAATTTTAAGTAGCCATCGTGAGGTCCATATTTTATAAGATTCTTGATTTTTAAAATAAGTATGAAGGCCAAATAATAAGCCGAAAAAAATAAAAATCCCCCAAGTTATAGCCGAGAAATGATTGGATAAATAAACCACTTTTTGGGTGATAGGAGGAAGGTCCTTTCCGAACTGTCTAAATACCGATGAAAACATAGGAACCACATATTTCATCATAAAATACAGCACCCCAAAAGTGAGTAATAATACAAATGCTGGATAGGTAAAAACGGATATGATCTGCCTTTTCATCTTGACCCTTCGCTCATAATAAAGACTTAATTCCAATAAAATATCGCCTAACTTTCTGGTTTCTTCGCCAATTTTAATACTGTAATACTCATAAGGTGAAAACTTCCCAGTATATTGCATCGCCTCATGCAACCCTTGTCCCTTTACTACGGCTTTTTGAATATTGTCAATTACCGTTTTAACCTTTTTAGTTTTTTCCTGATTCTTCAAAATTTCCAAAGACATTCTAAAGTCTACTCCTGAAGACAGAAGAGTATATAATTCCTTATAGAACTCCATTTTCTTCTTATCAGAAAAACCATTTCCCAACACTAGTTGTTTGGCAAAGAAATCCTGATAATTACCATTGACCTTTTTCTGGTTTGCTTTACTTTGATATGTCGAAAGATCAATACTCATTTTAAGAAATACTGGTTAATAAGCTGGTTAAGGTTTTTTTCTTTACTTCCGAAATAGGTATACCTTCCATCAAATAATGACAATTGTATTCCAAATACATCAGAGGTAATATCTTCTGTACTTAGAACACGATTGGATATCCATAAGGTATCCATAGATTTTTGGTTATTACGTACCATATATTCGTCTTTAAAATGATATTTAATTTCTGACTTCCCATTAACTAAGACGAGTTCATTTTCTTTAAATTCATATTCGGTTGAATGATAAATATCGCGATCCAATACCATTTTCAACTGATTGTATTCCATTATAACATTCCCATACTCTTTAAAAGCGTTTAATTGACCTGTTATATGATTTATAATTGTATAAACCATTGTTATGACCATGGATGTTACCACCATCCCCACCAATAGTTCCTGAACAGTAAACCCTTTTACACTTGCCTTATTCATCCATCAAATATTTATAAGTTCTTGACATCTTCCCTGCTTGTATTATATATAACACCTCTATGTACCCACGCTCTTTTTTTTGGTTTACCTGCTGTTCTATTGTATATCCCTCATATTCATAACTCTGGTCTTCAATAATTTCATCTCCCGCAAGTTTCCTATATAATTCCTTTACTTTTTGTTCTCCTACAAGCAGCTTATCCGGGGTAGCAGATTCTAATACATTTCCAAAAATTAAAAATGCACAGGACAGGCAAATAGCCACAACACTCATGGCAATGATGGATTCCACCAGCGTTGATCCGGAAACCTTAATACAACTCTTCAATAACTGCATAATTTTCAAAATTCACATTAGACAATTTGTCTGCAATACCTATAGCCGAGCCTACAAAAAAAACAGGGAGCTCTTCGGCATTGATGGTTCCATCCATCAAATAATTTTTATAAGAGGCCGACTTAGTTTTTAAATAAAACTCATCTGCATAAACGGATCCGATTACCTTTCCTGTTAATAATAATGGACCATTACAAAACACCTCTCCAATAACTTCGGAACCTTCTCCTATATCCATTAAACAATTAGATTCTTTATCCGAGACATTTGGAACCATTATAACACTACCTAATACTTGACTCCCTTTTTTCATTTTTAAAAGGCTCTCTTTTGTTTTATCTTTACTCGTTATTATTAAACTGGATGGATAGGTAAGAACCACATCTTCCTCTAAAACGATTTGCTCCGAAGCAAAGACCTGTACATTTCCTCGAAACCCTTTTTCAAAAACTACTTTGGGAGCACTTATAAGTATTCCATCCATTTGCATGGAACGACTCACAAACAAGGTGTCCTTAGCGGAAATCATTATTTTTCCTCTTAATGATTTTCCAGAAATTACCGTATCGGAAGCCCTTATATGAATTCCGGGAGTATTGAATGCGCTTTCCAATTGTTGATCTTCAATCGTGTCCCAAGCAACCTCATCAAAATCTGTCAATTCATTAGTTAACATTCCCATTGCTATTTTTATAGGTTGACTTGAAGAAATAGATCGTTTTCCGTGTAAATAATTAGCCGCTTTAAAAGCCTGACTTTTTACATATCCGGGTTTTATTCCGGCTTTGGGCAGGCTCACGTCCCCGATTATCTTAGCTTCCCCCACCATATGCAAGGGTTCTCCTTTATCGGGCATGTACAATGCCGTTACCGAATCCATTTTTCTTCCCAAAAGGTCAATTTTATAAACAGTGTCTTTTCCCGAAAAAGTCATTACCTTTAGCATGTTATAAACGCCCCAAGTATTTAATTCGGCTCGGGAAGAAATTCCATTTTCTAAAACATCATTGTCTATAGTCATTCCTAGCTTTCCTTCTTGGATCTGGTGTCTATAATATATTCTGGCTGCTTCATTGGTTCTTAAAAGAAACTCCTCCCTATCCATCATTCCCTCATGCAGGCTCATATAATTGCTAATCAATAAAAGTGAATAGCAAAATATCCCTACCAAAACGCAGATAATAATAGCATAGAATAAGGAGGCCGCTTTTATCATTTTTTAGTGCTTTTATTTGTTGTCATTGCCTTTTTTTCTTCCTTACCAAAAAGCTTTTGAAATAAACCAGTATTTTCTTTTTCTTTTCCTCCCGTGCTATTTTTCATTCGTTTTTTTAAAGCCTTTTCCCGCTCACGTTCTAATTTACGCTGAGCCCTTTCTGTTGAATCTGAATTAAATAAACGTCCAAAAAATCCTTTATCAGAATGCTGAGCACTATCTACTTTAATTGAATCTTTCTCTTTAGATAAAAGCCAGCGACTTAAGAAAAACTGCTTCGAAACAGTGTCTTTAGCTGTAGTATCCCTAAGAATTCGGTCTCCTCTTTTAAATACCAATGTATCTCCATCTTCGATATGTATCCATCGACCGTGTTTTTTACCATTGCGGTACCTCCCTTTTAATAAGAGGTCACCATCAGAATTATAATGAAGCTCTTCTCCTTTTTGTTTTCCTTTTCTCCAATATGTTACCGATGCCAATTGTCCGTTCTCATGCCAAGTACTCCACTTCCCTTCTTTTAAACCATCATCAAAATTCCCTTTTTCTGCCATTTGACTGGAGTAGTAATATTTTACATAAGGACCATCAGCCAACTCTCCTGAATAGTTATCGAGTGTTTTATGAAGCACCCTGGACTTATACCAATAATAATAACGGTCATTTTTTGCCTTGGGCTCTTTATCTGTAATATATACCTCTTCCTTAAACCCTTCATTATGCAAAATCTTTTTGTTGGTAATCATCTCGGGCATGGATTGACAACCCGTAATTACCAAGAGCAGTATCACGACATAATTTCTAACACGGCTAACATTCATATTTAAAGGGATTTGGAATTTTTAAACGATTTAAAATAGATCTCAGGACTTTTTTTCTTTTTAGTATAGAGCACATTCAATCCTTCTACATTCCAATAGGCTTTAAGCAGGTAGTCTTCCTGCATTTGTTCAACAAACTCAGCAAAAGAAGGATCTTCTAACATTCCATAAACCACAAAACGATTAAATACCAAATCTTTAAAAGGTGTATCTTTACTTTCAAATGGTGCAAAAATTGTATTGTACTTATGACTCCATTTATAAAGCTCATAATGATCCAATATTTTGCTTCCTATTAAACCTCCATTTTCTTTATCTACTAGATAAAAACCACAATAATCTTTTCCTTTTCTGGTATATAAATTCATTCCTATAGAGGTAGGGCCTATATCAAAATTTAATATACGATTGTAACTATTAAGATATTTTAATTTAAAATCATCCAAAGGATATTGTTGCTTCCATACCAATTTCCCCGAAGTATCGTATTTATGAACATAAATTCCGGAAACATCCCGTTTTCTTTCATAACCTCCAAATGCATAATAAGCATCGTCGTATCTGTCATAGTAAAGTACTCCATTTGCCAAAGGTGAATTAACAGCCGTAACCATACTACTGTTTACTGATCCGTAGGTATCGTATGCACCTGGATGATCATTTAAAAAAGAAAATTTTGAATCTTTCAAAAACACTTCAATACTTTGCTGATCTATAATTTTGCCTTTAAAATCATATTCAACAGCTATGTAGTTCCTAAAGTTTTTCTCTTCACTACTTTTATTGATATAAGCAATTTTAAAACGATCTTCTTTATAGTCCATAAGCCATGCACCATAAAGTTTTTCACCACGAAACGTAGGAGCTTCCATTTCAAACTTCTCTATTTCTTCAGTACTCATATCGGTCACCTCTATTTTCCATCCAATATCAGTTCCCAATATATTTTCTTCCATTCTTGCAATAATCACTTTTTGATTGGTAATAAACTGAACAAAAGAATCTTTGGATTTTAACTTATGAAATCCACCTTTATTCAACACTCCCAATCTGTTCTCATTATCATACATGGAAAAGGCAAATGCGGTTCCCTTGTCCGAAACTAAAGAAAGCTCATTGGAGCGTAATTTTCTATCTGAAGGTAATTCAGAAATAACGTTAAAATCCTGGTCATAGGTTACGATCTTTGTTTTGTATGTAGTATTAGAAGCGCCAGATTCAATAGTGTAAAAATTTCCATTGTAACTAAAATCACACCAATCGTCTTTAGGAGATTTGGGTGCAGTAATGGTAAAATCCTGCGCATAGGAAACCGAAGAAAAAGCCATAACAATGGCTAGTATTTTATAAAATACATTCATAGTTTAGTAGGTATTATATAGTTTAGCTTAGGGCTATTTTATATTATTTGGTTATTCTTTTTTAGTTTATTTCTAATTGAATTTTTAATTTTTATCTCTCCTACCATGGTAGGTAAATCCGCTAAGTTAGGTGACTTTTCGGAGCGGGTCTTACTTTCTAGTCTATTTTATAACATAACCGTTCAAGATATTAGCTAAGTGATACTCGTAAATAAAAAAAGCCTGAGGTTCATAACCTATACATTCATTGAAAAAATACACACACTTTTCAATATTTTTATTTTCGAATTCAAGGACTCCTGCATAAAAAAATAATTGAGCCAATTGTTTATTTCTCAAACTCTCTATGGATTCCTCAATGTAATTATAACTTTCTTCTAATGTAAATTCCTTCAACATAAAAAAACCTATTGGTTTTGGCCATATCATAGACCTATTATTTGATTTTAATAATTTTTGTATTCTATTTTCACTATCAACTTTAAGCTTTTGGTCATTACAAAAAGAACTAAGAGAATAAATTATAGTCTCAACTTGAATTCCACCTGTTGGATCAGAATATTTTGCTTTTCTTGATTCAATTAAAAAACTTAAAGCTTTATTAAACTGATTTACACCGGCACTAGCAATTGCTTTCCAAATAAAGCCATTCTCACTAATTTTTCCTTCATTTTTCCATATTTCTTCAACCACTATATGAACTTTTTGAAATTTATTTTCGATCACTAAAGCAGGAAGTATTCTCTTCAGTTCAAAAACGTTTCCAGTTTTCTCATATTTATTAAAGGCTAATTCACAAGCCTCTAACCATTTTTTTTCTAACAAAAGATCATAAACACTCTTCATAAATTTATATTTTAATTCTCTATTTTCATTGATTCAGTTCCATACTTTACTAATTCAGTATCTTCCGGTAACTTACCCTTTCTTACATCAGATTTAAATGTTCTCTTTCCAGATAGGCTATTTGGCTTGAAGTCACCAAAATTATTATTTTCAGACCACCATGACCCTGGATACTCCGAGGGGTGTCTCCCTCCAATTACTTCAATATCTGCTCCAGATTGACCTCTTCTTGTAAACTTAAATTCTGTTTCTGGAAACAATTTTTGAATTTGTGATGGACCAAATTCTCCAGAACCTCCATTTAAGACATCATAATGGAACTTATTTCCTGCTTCTATAGCCTTTTTAATTTTGGGATTTCTACTCCCCTTAAGAACATTATCGACTTGATTAGAAGTTTTTCCCTCAGGAATAACAAACAATGGCCATGAAATCAATAACTCTTCTTGAGCTTTTTTATCCCCGTTAAAGGCATCAACAACAATATCTCCTCCTAAAATTTTAAGAAAAGCATCTCCAATGTAATTACCAGTATAATCCTTTCCAGAACTTTTATTTTTCCATGATGTAGATTTATAATAAGGGTAAATTTCATTTTTTTCTGCTTCTTTCCTGTTCGCTTCTTTTATATTACCGATAAAAAGTTCATATAAAGGTCCACCTCTAACTCTCCAATAAACCTGTCTTATTTCTAGTTTGTATACCTGACCATATGCATTAAAATGCCTTCTAACATTGTATTCACCTTCTAGTTCTTGAATAACTTTTTCATGGGATTTATTGGTCTGAAGTACTCCATTACCATCTTTCCATACATTGGTATAAGTAACTTTCTCCAAACCTTCGAGTTCTTTGGAATCAATAAGCCTATTCTCACTAAAAGCATAAGAAGAATTCCATGGATAACTAGCAGCCAATGGATCCACAGCAAAGAACCTTCCCAATCTAGGGTCATGCATCCTATACTTATAGTTTACACTATTTCCTGCTCCTTTAATTTCATTATCTTTTTCCTGTCCTTGAAAGCCATATCGATAACTCGGGTTGTTAAAGGTACGGTTTGGTTGTAACATTCCAAAAGGATAATAATTATTGTAACTCTCTACATGGGCACTTAGGGTGTTGTCCGTGGTATTTAAGTCCTTACGGTCGCTTACCACTACCCGTACATTGCCCAAATGGTCTTTCAGTTCGTAATATTTCTCCCCAGCATAGCGGTAAACCAGACCATTATCATCGCTTTGCAGCATACTTTTTACCGTAAAGGGTTGGTAGGGTTGGTAACCGGTGGTTCCTTCTCCTGCAGGTAAGTTGTTTAAGGTAAGCGTTGAGCTTCCTGCTAAATTCCATTCTTCCCCAAAGTTAGTATTTTGCGCAAATTGATATAACTTTTCGTTCTTGTTCGCCCTGATATCACCCAATGAAGTATTTATTATCGTTTCATCAGAGGCTCGCTTTACCATGGTTACACTTTGATCAAACTGGGTAAAGTAGATTTCATCGCCCGTATTTACCAAGGAGCCTTTACCTACATTTTCTCCAATGGTTTTGGTATATACTTCGTTTCCTATGGGCAGCCATGTTTCTTTATCCAATTTCCAAGTTCTTACTTCAGAATCCGCTGCTTCCGTCCATTGGCTGGCAAAGCTCGTGGCATTATACATACTTATGGCACTACCGTCCAAGGCTATTTGCAGTTCGCCATCGCCTTTGGTATTGTAACTGTTAAAACTTTCCGTTACGGCCCCTTCTGCAACTATGGAATCGGAAGCTATTACATTAAAGCGAACGAGGTTGGCTTGTGGAGAGGTGACAATCACTCCAGCAGTATCCACCACCGCACCCGCATGCATGGTGGCATATACAAATGCCTTTGCATTTTTGCGGTCTTCCACCACCGCCATATGGCGCCCATAATTGCTAAACGGTAAGGTAGTCACCTCCGTTACCTGCAAGGTGTTTCCGGCAGTAGTGAGAATTGCCTTGGACAAACCTCCATTTACCGTTCGATATAGCAAGACAAACTCACTAGCATTAGTTGGACTCTGTAGTACAATTGACTTCGCCAGCGGATCCGGTTTTGATGATGTGTCGGCATTGATTAAGTCCAGTCCTTCTATCAATTGGCCTTGTTGATCGAACACCAACATAGCTGCTTTGTCTTCTTCCCCACTTAAATAATTATTGGTTACCAAACCATATCCCAGTAATTGTTCGTCCCTGGTCTCTATCTGGAAAATATTATTCTCTGACTGGGCTGCCACTAAGGTACTATCCGATAACAATTGAGGTTGGTATTCCAAAGAAACCATGGCTTTATCTACCACGGAAGTGGCCAATTTTGTTCCCGCAATAGTTATAGGGTTCCCTAAGGTATCCTGAACAACTTCACTGGCACGTTGGACCAGCAAAATATTTCCGTAAGCCACTTTGTTGATGTTCTCCTTAAATTCCAACATGACACCTGCAAAGTCATTGTCCCCTTCAAAGGTATATTCCGTTTTAAAGACTTCTTCCTTATGAACATCTTGCCCGATACGGTCGCTACCATAAATAGGGCGCTCGATTAAACTAAATACGGCCCGATATGTTTTATCGGTCGGATCTTCAGGGAGCATCTTTTCATCTTCCCTTTTATATACCCCCATTACATTTCCTTGGGCATCCAAAGAATAATAGGTAGTCTCAACGGCTTCCGGGTTTTGAATTTCCGGGCCATTACCATTGGTATCATAAGGCATTCTATTTACCTGTTTTACAATCCTGTTTCCTAAACCGTCGTATGTAAATTTCAGATGTACTTTTTGCGTTTCGGCATCCCCGGTATAATCCGGTATAATTTCAGAAACTTTTCCTGAAGTGTTCCATACATAGGTCAAGCCTTCACTCTCATCCCGAACGAGTTGCCCAGTTTCATCATACTGATAGTTACCGCTGGATTGATTTGGTAGATCATTAATTATTGGATCCAGTTGTCCAACTGCATCATTTACGTGGGTTAATTTGTTTGATTGATTAGGATCGGTCAGGTCATAATGATAGGTCAGGTCGTCCATTAATTGTGCGTCTTCTGTATATCGTTTTAAGGATTGTAGGTTTCCGTTTCCATCATAGGTGTAATTGGAAGCAAAAGCAGCTGCTTCTCCACCCATGTTTTCATAAGCCTGGCTCGCCTCATTAAAAGCCTTGGTAGTAGCTGCTTTGATCCTGTTTAACTGATCGTAACGATAGCTGTTTCCAACTAAGAAACTCGAAGTCCCGCGCTCTTCGGCTTCCGCTTTTGTCTGTGAGGTCCATGTGCTGATATTCCCGTTATACAGATTTTGGGAAACCCCGGCCACCTGATTTTCCAAGGCAAATGGATTGGCCGCCGTTAAACGGCTATCAAACACCCCTTCACGGGTAAAGTCCCCTTGGTAATAACCAAGTGCCATTCCAAATTCATCTTTTGGAGCACCGTTACCGGCACCATCGAGTACGTCATTGCCATCTGGGCTGTATGGATTCTGAGCTAGGTTAGGCGTATTGATTCCTTTTAACCATCCATGAATGGTATATGTAAAGTCGAGCCCCTGTATTTTATCTTCTCCCAGTTCTGTTCTTGCCAATGGCCCATGGAGGTAGTAGTCGTAGCTCGCATCTTTGTCCCATAAATGACCATCCTTGGAAGTTTGAACATTTACAATCCTGTTGTCAGCATCGTATTCATATTTGTGGTGATACTCATCCACACGTCCCTTATTGAATACTACTTCATTGACGTTTCCGGAAATCAAATCATAGGAATAGGCTACTGTAGTCTGTCCTATTCCTGGAACTTCTTGAACTATCCATTCTACATTTCCATGTGGGTCGTAGCTATAATATGTTTTAGAAACACCGCCATTTTTATCAAGGTTGTAAATATAACTTACTCTATTTCTTAAATAACGTTGCTCATTCCCCTGATATGTAACCTCCGCTTTTTCATTAAAGGTAGTAGCAATATATTCTGCTTTATCTTCAGCTACAAAATTGAAAGCAACGGTAGGATCTGCCTGTCCGTCACTTAAAAAGTCATCCGGAAATATTTTACCTGAAAGTTTGGCCTCTCCTGCTTCTATCACCCTTCCAAGGTTATCGTACTTACTGTATGAGAAAGTTCCTTCGGACTGTTGGCGCGCATTTTGGGAATACCATAACTGTCCTATATCATTGTACAAGAAATTGGTAGTACCCCCGTCCGGTGTATTCTGTTTTTCCAACTGGGCAATACTATTGTAATCATATCCCGTTACATAGGTATGACTGGTAGGAACCCTTGCTATATTTCCACTGCCGTCTGTAGCAATAACTACGCCCTCCGGAGGAACCGTTCGAACCAGGTTTCCGGCACGGTCGTAATAATACAGCGTAAAATGATAATTCTCCGTCGGGTTCTGGGTATATGTAAGATTTAATGTATCTTTTAATAATTCAATATCCGTGAGTGCACGTTCAATGCTGGATTGGGTAACTGCCTGCGCCTCTACAATACACTGCTCCACATGAGCGGTAATGGCCTGTTTAAAGCTTGACGGATCAATTGGTGACCTAACGATACTTTGAGGGATGGTTGGCACTGTTTCCTTTATGGCAGGAGAGCTCCAACTTAGACAAATATTATACTGTCTTGTTACATCCGGTTGTGTAATGGTTGTTACAACACTTTCAATTTCACAACCCTTGGCATCCTTTACTATAACTTTATAATCGCCCGGAGAAATCCCCATATAAGAAGAAACGCCTCCTTCTTCAACAATTTCCTTATAAACCAAAGATTCGGAAATTGAAACTGTTCCTTTATTTGAAGTGATGCTATCAATAGCAAACCAAGAAAATTCATAGGGAGCCACCCCGGAAGAATATCCTACAGCAGTTCCTCCGGACTCCAATCCTGCAATAGCATCACAGGCCGTCTGAACATCTTCAATAAAAGGAATGTCCAATGGATCGGGATCTACCAGGGTTAAAGAAAGTGGTATTGGATTTGGACAACCATTCATATCACTTACAACCACCTGGTAATTTCCGGCAGGCATCCCGGTAAGGGTATGACTTGTAGATAGTATTTCTGTTCCTCCATCCTGTTTCCATTGATATTCAAAATTCCCTGACCCTCCAAAAATGACAACCTCTGCCCTTCCGGTAGCCGTACCATAACAACTAGGATCTGTGGTCTGTACCTCAGCAGTGAATTGAGCCCTTTGATTAATTTCAAATGTCAATTCATCTCCGCAAAGTCCAATATCGCCTGGATAATTCGCTGAACCTGTTGGAAGCACCTCCGCTTTATATTTTCCTTCTCCAAGACCGGGAAATTCCAAATCCCCTCTTACATTGTTCAGTGTCTGCGGCGAACCTATATAAGCACCCTCATTATCGATCGCACCAAAGGTTACATCATAACCGGAAACAGTAAATATCGAACAGGATGGTATGTTATCACTCACAGTAATTACCACATCACGGGTCTCATTGGCATAACATAGCTCATAAAATCCGGGATCGTTATTATCATTGGTAATAGCTGCATTTACATTATAACTGTTTATGATAAAAGTTCGGGTATATATGCATCCATTGGCAGCTGTTATTTCCAAACGATACACGCTTCCCTTCTCCATATCAGTTAAAGTCTGGGCCTGGGAATCCGGGAAAGTTCCCGAAAAATCAGATATACTTAATCCTGATTGCGTATCTATGATTTGAGCAGTGTAAGCGGTACCACTAATTGCGGTATGGGAAGTGCCCGTCTGAAAACTTAGATCAATATCGCCGGTTGTAATACCACAAGGTAAAAGGGTCGTACAAAAATTAGATATTGGAGTTCCAATTCTAGGAACATTTATCGTTTTTGTAAAAGTACAGCCATAATTATCTTCCAATGTTACCGAGAAAATACCTTCCGGTAAATTTTCAACTTGAACACTGGTCCCGCTGGCAAGCTCCTGGCCTACGGTTAGACTACCAGAAGATGAAACGGCAATAACTTTAAAAGGGTCTTGCTCGGTAAAACCAGTTCCGGACTCTCCCACAACAGAAAAGTTAACGGCTCCATCCGCCTGACCACTACAACTCACTCCCTGAATCAAAGTCATGGTGAGATCAGCTCCAGGATATACATCAGCCATATAAGAAACAGAACCGCTACAATTTCCATTATTATTTCCATTGGGTGAAACGGTAACCGTAAGATTGGTACTGTTATCAAGATCGAATGTAAACTGATTTGCATTACTTGCTACAGGTGTTACATTCCATGAAAAATCATATCCGCTATAATCCGTAACCCCTTCCATGACTACATTAACAACCATATTCTCTCCACTACACAGCGGTACCGATGAAACTGGTTCTATGCTTAAATCCGGTAAGGCTATTTGCGAAGCCGTTCCACTACCGTATGCAGAAGTCACATCCAGATTACAGGTCTGCTGATTGGTGGCACAAACACCTGTTCCGGTTTGTATTAGGCTTGCGTTGTATTCAAATTCCGTTTGTTCAAAATCCGTTAAAATTGTATATATCTGAAATGTCTGATTTTTATTGGTATTTAGGTCATTTAAATTCCAGGTAAGTGTATTCCCCGATTGATCAGGAGCCGGAAATCCATCCACTACACCACCAAAAGAAGTTCCGGATGGCAACACCACTTCCAAAACCTGATTATCTACGGTCAACGGATCATTATTTGTAACATCAATGGTAAGCTGGTTTTGCGTGTTACATTGTAGGAAATCACTAGCATTAACATCCACCGACAAGTTGGGAAGTACAATATTATTTAAAGGGAAAAGCCTGTTAAAAGCATAATTTACAATATCCCCACAATTGGTAAGTCCATCCAAATTAAACTTAATAGGTATCCCCGGATCCATGGTACAATCTGCTATAAAGTCCATGGTAAAAGTAATTTCGTTTTTACCCGGAAGCCGTGTTCCTGGAATGGTATTGTCTCCGCTTTCAATTCCTGAAACCCCTGCTGTTACCAACAAATCGGTTACCAATTCAGCAGCTTTTATGGTATAAGATCTTCCATTTACCTCAACAAAATCAATCGTATTGACAACCCCTGTTTGCCCATCAAATGCATAAGAAATGGCGTTGATATCTTCAAAACTGATCCCTTGAGGCAAATCAATGGTTATATCGGTATCATAGATATTGGCAAATTTAGAGCTCACAACTTTTACTTCATAAGAAGCTCCTTCACATAAATCCACATTCTCATCCAAGCGGTTCACTTCCCAGGAAATCCCTCCGGTTTTATAACGTAGGGTAAGCTCTTGTTCATCCATTCTGAACAAACATGACAGCAAGCCTGGGTCTTTAATCGAAGTAATTGATTCTAATTCTACAGCGGAAAGCCCGTCCAATGGGTAGGTATCGCAACTCCTGCTTGTAATTATTTCCATGTTTTGAGTTGCATCGTTTTCGCATGAGCTATAAGAAGCTATAGGGTAAATAGTTTCACAAATATCTCTGCTAACAAGTCCTACTTTAATAAGCATATTCTTTCCTAAACCTGTATTAGGGTTTATTTCTCCATAAAAAACTACTGGGAGAATGTCATCCTGATTCCTTGCTCCAATTAAATTGGTTCGATTGTCATTTTCTTTCAATTCAACTGCAACCCATGAATTATTGATTGTTTCCTCACTACAAATACTTACCGGCCACTCTACACTTTCCTCAAACCCTTCCTGAGTAATATTAGAATTAACTTCAAATGGTACGTCAATATCTAAATATGATCCTGTAGTATTCTCTAACATTAAAGGTTCCTGACTCTCATATGGGTCTATATAATATAGCTGAAATAAGTTCTGTATTTCATAATTACTAGGAATTACAAAATCCTCATCGCAAATTGGATCAAAAGCTATTGTAATCTCTCTATCTAAATCAATCCCCTCAATATCAGGAGCAATATGATTTTCAAAAGTATAATCCGTTCCTGAGGTCAGATTATCATCATTTAAAGTTAAAAAACGATGGCTCTCATTTGCTATTTCCTCATTTTGCCTAGTATATATTGTATATGGATAACCGTCCCTAATTTGAAAATCATCTCTTGGAGGCTCCACTGTATATTTATCATAAATTATCATTGGTCGGTATTCATTCGGAAAGTCATCTGCTTTTGTTGCAGATCCTAGTCTAATCCGTCCAGGAGTGTCTAAAATTAAATCACATAAATACCCTGCGTTATATGTATAAACCTCTAAAAGAGGGATAAATAAGGAAAAGTCATCTCCAAAAGATTTAGAACATGATATGATTCCAGATGTATTTTTACCAAAAAATCTACCTCTTAGAATTTCTAATGGATATGTTGCTCTTTCCAGTCCTAGCTGAGATCTTGACTTTAGTTTTAATTCTAAACCTGAAACATTAATTGTTTTTTCCGTAGCATTTGAAATATTTACACCATCCACAGTATATAAATATGTTATTCTTTCCTCTGAAATATTTATTTCCGGGTTTGTCAATATAAATGAACTTCCATCAATAGTCAAAGTTCCATCAACTTGGTGTTCAAATAAGCCTGTATCTTCTTCATTCAATCTCTCATATGCAAACTCAAAATATAAAGTATCAAAAGTATCAGGAGTACTTGGTGTATCAGTTTGGTTTAACAATCCCTCTGAGTTTATCAGAATATTATCCAATGGATACCCTCTATCTAAAGCTACACCAGTAGTATTTTTATCAACGCTTGGAGCTGTTTGTAATTGCTGGTTAGTATAATACTGGACTCCATTTGTATCGGGAGCAGGCTCTTCATAACCAAATGTATTTCTTTCAAAGTTAAAAGATGTTGTTGTAAAATCGCAGAGGCCACCTCCACCTCCTCCATTACCAGAACAATTATTATAATTTGTAAAAATCGAACGGCTTTTAGTTGTAATACTAATAGGTTCAAGTGTGGTATAATCACCACAAGCATCTAAAAAGGTATTCCACTCTATCTCTCCAATTTCAGGAGCAGCACTTTCAATACAGTTAACTTTGATTTCTAAAGTAATTGGAGAATACGCATCCGCATCATAGATTCGATAAAAATCATTTACTTTTTCAAATGATAATTCCGTGGAGTACCTATTTGCTGATACTACTTCATATCCTATTGGAAGTTTTACTTCTGCATAATATCCCCCAAAATTAAATGGATATGGATAATAGGGTTGTTGATCTATTCTTTTACCTCCATTAAAGATTATTGTAGCAGTATCTCCTGAAGATAGCTCAGACGGAGCTTCAAATTGTTCAGCAGAACTATCACGAAGATAATACCTAAAACTGCCTATACCATAAGAACCAACATATGATTGACAAGAATTTCCTTTTGGTGTCAAAGAAAAATTACTGAAAGATTCATTTGCAGTATATGTATCTGGAATCCACGCTCCGTTATATTGAACTTGAAAAGCAATGGAATTCCCAACTGGTAAATCATCATAGAAACCATCCTTATCTACATCCTCTAACCCAATTCCTGGACCATCAGGGTCAGTCGTCAATAAAGGGTTATTACCTAAATTAGCTATATAATCATTGCCAGTACTACTATCATTAGGAAAATTTATCCCTGCAATTGTAATAGTAACATCTTTATAATAAGCATCTCTAATCCTTATATCAAAAGCAGTATCAGCCTCTACAGGCGAATTTCCATAACCATTATTAATTATATATTCTCCCAGTACAATTTGATCTCCGCATAGGCTTCCAGAATCTAAAACGCCTAGGTTAGTGGGTACAGATCTAAGTGAAGGCCTCCCTTCAACAAATTTTATATAATTTGTTGTAATTGCTTCCTGATCACCTTCATTACACACTGTATCTTTACACCCCCAGTTTACTATATAATTTGTTTCCAAAGCAGCTGAATAACAATCACCTGGGAAAAGAGCTACATTATCAATAAAAGTCATAATTTCATTCTGTTCAAACAGCGCATCATTATCACCTATAGAGGTAAAATCATTAATGGTATAAGTAACCCTGTCAAAATCGGGATTTAACGGGGAGGTAGTAGTTCCATCCGGGGTTAAGGTGATTCCATTTAGCGTCAAAGCATTGTAAGTTATCCTATTGTCGATATCTACATAAAAGGTAAAAGAAGATAATGCCCCCAAACCAGAATTCCTCACTTCTATTTCCCTATTGAAAACGGTACCATTCGTATCTTTTTCTAATACTCCAAAAAAGACATTCACATCATCATCGCTTACCTTAGCTTCCAATTCAGCAAACCGAATGTTATAAGACTCAGATGTTCCTGAAAAACTTTCTTGTATCCCACCTATTAAATAATCAATCGTATTGACATTGGCTACATTAAATTCGGTTTCATCTCCCGTCGAATCATTGAAGCCATTTAACACGGAACAATCTCCCTTAACTTCGTAGGTAAAACTAGTATTACTATCAGTAGGGATGTCCGGTATAGCAAATACCGGTGAGGTTGTGGTTCCTGTATTTGTATATTGAGAATTAGTCAAGCTAATTCCCTCCGGGAACTCGGTTTGAAAACTAATTCCCGAAACAATATCAGAGGATGAATTTGTGATTGTAATTGTAAAACTTACCGTATCCCCACACAGGGTTACTGCATTGGAAGCATTGGTTTCTATCAATAAATTTGTATCCGACTGTCCGAATACTTGAGCCGGCAACCACATTAATATAAGTAAGAAAGATATATATAGGTATCGCATGATAAGGGTTTTATTTAGTGTACTGGTTGGGATTTGGAGGTAATGATGATAAAATCTTCTGTCATCAAATTAATCAATGCTTCATCAACAGTAGGTAAACCATACTTATCCTTTACAGTAAATACCATTTCATTAAGGCTAGTCTCCCATTCATTATTGTCATAAAACAGATAATATTTCCCATCGCGTTTCTTGTTTAAGGAAGCCATATAATACCCTACATCAGAACCTTTTTTCATTAAACGCACCTCGATAAACTGTACATTTTCCGGACTTTTTAAATCCATCGAAATCGTGTAAGACAAGCTATCCACCTTTACAATTTGATAATCAAAAGTATGAGGCTCTTGAGCGTATACCTTACTCATAGCAAAAAGGCAAATACCTATAATTAGTACAGAAAAAATGATCTTATTCATGATAGTATGCTTTTATGTCTTTATATAAGTTTAGATTTTTATTAAGGTTGTACTGTTATGTGAATTCCGGTTTTTGGTGATTCAACTTCTTCACTCAAACTCGAATCTTCTGGTGTAACCGGAGTTGTATTATTTTTTATATAGGCATCACGTTCCACAAACGTATCCCCGGGTCCAGTAGGGTTGTCCCTGGAAATATAGGGCATATCACACATTTCAAAGTTTTGCTCTAGCCAAAGACCTTGCTCATTTTGAACGTATACAGGTTCTACAGGTAATCCATTAGAATCATAGGTCAAATCTGCATTGTAATTTCCTTGTGCATCACATTTACTGGGTACATCCAGCTGGATATCCCATTCCATTGCCTGTATCCATCTGGAATATTCAGCATAAGTAAGTGATCTTCGCATATCCCATATGGAAGGCGATGAAGTATATTCATATTTCTCAAGAGTTCCCGTTGCAGAAATATTAGTGACAATAGCACTCTCCCCGGAGTCCACCACATCACCAGTTAATGGATCAATTTCCTTTAGAGTCTGTGTTTCTCTATTAGATCTACCCGATACTATCGGTCCACTAACCCCATAATCTATATACGAGGTATTAAAGTCATTACTGGCTTCAGGACTGCTCCCAAACTCATACGGGGATTTGGTAATCAATCGGCAAGGTTCATCCACGCAGCTATAGGTAGTGATGGCTGTTTGCGCTTTACATTGTTCGACCATTTGATCCACCATAAGCTCAATGTCGGCTTCTGGTATGATATTATCGTTCGGATCAATCTTACATTCTCCAATCACATAGCAGCGCTCTTCAAAAGCTTTGATTATTTGTTGCCTGAATTCGTTTCGCCGCTGTTCACATTTTTGTATTCCTTCCTGTTGCATATGGTAAGCATCGTTTTCAATAATGCTCACCCCATTAGTTTGGGTATCTCCGTTGATATCCGTTAATTCTACAACTCCTCCTTCACTTTGAAGGTTTGCAAAGGATTTGTTGGAAACATAAGTGGTAATCAAACTTTCTGATAAATACGGAAGATCTATAAAAGTATCTAAAGGAAGATCTAAGTTTGTATATCGCAATTCAAAATCACTTGAATTATCAGCGATAGAATCATACTCCTTACCAAAATCAGGATTATGGACATAGGCAGTTGCTTCATAATAATTCCCACAAGTAACCGGAACCCCTTCTGGTTCGGATGTCTCCTGATAATTTTTGATCATTTCATAAAACGTATACCGCTGATCACAACTCCATGATTCTCGAGTATAAGGACAGCTTATATATCCCAAGCCACAGAAGTTACAAGGCACAGGCTCTTCCACTGTACCACCTGCACAAGGGACTTTTTCTCCCGTTTGTGGATCAATACAAATATTTGGGTCCCTAAAACACGTTTCCCCTTCCAAATCGGGAAAAGTTCCGGCTATATAATGATAATATTTAAATGCATATACCGGATCCTGTAAATTGGGAAAGACTTCTTTGATGATTCCGGTTTCTTCAGGCTCTCCTTCTCCCGGAGGCTGTATATATTCTTGTCCCTGTGTTATCGGATCTAGGGTAAAATATGCCCAATCTGAGCCAATACTTCCATCTACTAATCGTTCTTTGTTATATTCCCCATTCGAAACATCCCCGTCAAAATCAGCTGTAAACTCAGTAAAATTATTTGTTGGATTATTTGTATCCACGATATCTGCAAATACATATCCTGTACAGTTTAAAAAGGCATTGACCATATTATTGGAAAACTTTTCCACTTCATCTTTAATATCGGGCGATGTACCTATGCTTTTCTTTCTTACTTTTCTTCTCAGCTTTCTTTTTGATATCCACCGAACAATAAAGTTTTTAATATTATCATCAAAATGGTCATCATGTATATCTTCATTGTTAACATCCTGATCATCCACATTACTGGATATATTTGTACTCTGATCAAAATCTGCTTCATATGCCTCCACACATATTTTATTTACCATTTCGATAACAATAGGTTCCCAACACTTAGCCAGTTCCTCCATGGAATACTGAGCTCCTTCCAAATAAACCGGACTCTCGTCAATATCACAGATGTGGTATCCATCCTCTGGAGCTGGATTATTTATCGAACCGATATCGGGGGTAGAACGTTCACCAGAACCATCAAACCTATTTTTACAACCATTCTGCCCATAGCTATCGGTAGCCATATGATAGATCATCTGATTAAATAATCCTGGTTCATGCCATCCACGCATATGACTATAAAATGTGGCCTTTGCCTCTTCCATATCATAATCAGGATTGGCACTGCTTTGACACTCGTATAACATCGAAATAGCATATCCCTCAAAATCTATGGGATAGGCATTCTTGTTTTGAAAAGTCACATTGCCTTGTGAGTCTTGTGTATATTGTAAATTACTACTTTCGTCTGTTAAAAAATTCGGATTTGGATTTATCGCATTTGAAGCAGGATTGTAATAATTTATGGCATTGTTCAATTGACCGGCAGCCGTAGCATCATTCTTATAGGCTTCAAGTGCTTCCGGACTCGGCTTTCTAAAAGGAGGAGTAAAGACAACCGGCACATTAAAACTACAACAAGGAGTGGTAAATTGCACCTCTATCGGTTTAATATTTCCAAGATTGCTTACGGTAGCATAATCAATGGACTGTATGTCTCCCTGTTCATCAAAATAAAGAATGTTGATTCCATACTGGTCTTCCCTTCCAACATAATAATCTAAAAATTCATCAGGCGCTTCTGCATCCAAAGGATCCTTTTTCTTAAATACTGTAGAAATTCCGGAACAATCCGTACAATCAAATTCCAATACTCCATCATTGGCAGCCAATTGCTGATTGTATACTTTTTGCCCGTAGTAGAAAAGGTCATTATACAGGTACTGCATTTCCTCCTCACAATCCACTTCTTTTAGTGCCGATACCAGCCAATTAAAATACGGCTCTATAAGTCTGCGGATATTATCCTCTGAAGAAACCAATTCAGCAGTCACCGAATTACTAGGTTTTAAGGTTTTTTGAACATAATATGAACCTTCCGGTAAGGTAATCTCTCCAAAATCGATATGAATACTTTTATCTCCGGGGTTATTTAGGTATTGCGCTATACTAGGCTTACTGAAGTTTTTAACAACAGTACCTGTAGCAACATCAAAAACATCAATTATAAGCTCATAATCCAAATCGATTTCTAAATTATGACATAATCCTTCCAACACAGGTTTAGCTATCACGTAATCGATATTTATACTTGTCGAATCCTGTAGAATGGTTAATCTTTTTGATGACTTAAACCCTCCGTCTATCTTTATATTATTAGTAACTTGATCTGTCTTTTCGGCAACCACGGCATTCGAGTTTACTTTGTCCAAAACATCTTCATCATCACTAAAGGTAAGACCCGTTGCTATGGTTTGCCCTTCTTTTGTTATAAAAGCCACTGAAGAGGTATTGTTTGGATCAATGGTGATTACCTTTGCCACATCCTGATGATTGGGGGCCTCGTCCCCAAATAGGGCTATCAACTCCTCGGCCGTAGGGGTATCATACAGGGTTCTCACCGTTCTCCCTTGCCTATTGCCCTGATCGCCTATCATATGGGCTTTGCCTACCCCAGATTGCTCAACGACCCTATCGGTACCATCATTACTAAAAATAACACGGGTATAGGGATATCCTTCAGCACCCGGAACACGTCTATCAGCGTTTGCGCCCGAATAATAAGAAAAGGCTCCTGTTGCATCGATTATGGCAGGTTGCCTGTAATTTGATTCCTGATCAAAATGCTTCGCCCGGTATAGTTCGGCATTGGTAGTCACAAAACTATTTTTGTATTTGTTAATCTTTTCGCCCTCCACCGGTACGGGAAGCGTGGTTAAGGTTGGTCTTCCTGAATTATCCAAAACCGTTTGAGAAACAATTTTATAATCCTTGGAGGGAAAATAACGTTGGGTCTGTTTTACCTGGTTTAAGGTAGTTGCATAAGTTACCTGTTCGCTTATTTTATTCCCTTCGGTAAATACCCTACTGTATTGGTAGTTGGTTTGGTCATCAGGATCAGTAAAAAAGAATATGTCATTATTCGAATCCTCAGCAGCTTGATCAATAACATAACTATCCGTGGTATAGATCGAAGTATTCCATAGCCCCCAGTTTTTAGAGTTCCCTATTCCGTTTTCATAGAAAGTACCTATTGGCCTTACCCGCCATATATAATACCCTTGTCCTTCCCCTATGGTAATGTCGATTTCAGTAGCCGAGCTTTCGGTCTGAAAAGTAAGTGCCTTTGACCAGTCAATATTTGTTTTTATCTCATGTTCATCAGTAACATACTGGGCATCTTTATTGTAAAGTCTTAATAGTTGAAATTCATAATTAGGTGCCTGACAGGTATCATCCCAATCAAAATGTACGACCTTATCTGTTTCTGAAATTGTATAATTCAAATTACTAATAGTATTCGAATCTACTTTTAATTTATAATCCAGCTCATTATACAACCCGATGCGAACTCTATTTATAATATCAGTATTGGCATTCAATTCCGTAACGCTATTGATAGTTGCCAAAACCGAGGTTACTGAATTCCCGTCATAGCTCAGTCCTGTACTGGGATTAGCAGCATCGATATATTGGTCTAGATTAAGATATATCACCCCTTCAGGTTTATCATTGGTTAAGACCACTTCAAAACTCACAGTAGGTTCTGTCCCTGAAACTGTTCTAACGGTCAGATCAACATTTGCGGTGATCGTAAACTCCAGACCACTACTCTGGTCCCCCAATTCATAATCTTCTCCAAGGTCTAACCGAAGCCAAACATTTCCTTTTGCTACTTCAAAAGAGGTAGTACATGGAGTTATAAAATTCAAGGATCCTGAGGTTGTATTTCCCGTTGTCGGCACCCCGATTGGGGTACTGTTGGTATATTTACCCATGGATTGTCCGTTTAATTGCTGTGCAAAGAGAACTCCTGCAAAGAACAAGGCACAGGTGATAATCTTTATTTTTATATGTTCTTTCATGTGTATATTTTTTATTTGTTTTTCAACAGTCACATGGAACACCCAAATTCATGCTTATTTGTGCTAAAGGAAATTTTATCATGGGGTGTTTCATAACTATAATATCTTATCTATTATCAATTATCTGAAATCCTTTATATTTTTCACGTAGTTTATCATTAGAGAAAACTATTTCTCTTGGACTATTAACTTTTATGGATGAATCCAAATCAACTTCATTATAAGTAACCTCTTGGGTTAATATTTGGCTTTTTTGATTGTATTGATTACTTACTTTTATGACAGCTTTTTTTATGAAATCATATACAACCTCTTGTTTTATTAAGTTGGTAGTTTTAGTCATTTCTTCACTGGGTATAATGGAAATTTCTACTTTATTCTCCATTGAGGTACAACGAACTTCTTTGGCTGATTCTAATATTTTCCGTTGTACTTCCAATAACCGCAAATAATTATTTCCTGATTCAAAGATCTTTGGGTCTGCACTGTTCCAGTATATCCTGTGATCCTTTGGTATCACCACAAGTACCATCTCTTTATCTCCCGAAATAAGCATATCTTCACTCTTGATATAAAATCGATCTGATTTTTTAGCTACCTCAGTCTGTGACCTACTGGCTGCTATCTTAAGGTTAGGATTATAGCTTGTTTCTATACTATATTTCATATAGCTAGCTTTATCGGGGTTACTTAATTTCCATGTTTCTTCCATGGACTGTATGTAATCCTTTAAAATTTTGTCACATTGTTCCTTGTTTGAATACGATTGTGCTGCCATAACACTTGAGATGAGCAGCACCGTTATCAATTTAAGTAGTCTATAAGTTTTCACGGTTTTGTTTTGGGGTATTGTATTGTGTTTCAGTTATTACTTTTAATCCACGTTCTGTCTCAATTAATTTTCTAATTAATTGTCCCTCATTATTGTATTGATAGTACAATCCAAAATGTTGATCGTCAAAGAGGGTTAATAACCGTAATGATTTGACATCATAGACAAAACAAGTCGATTGGGATTCCTTAGGGTTAAATTTGATGTCGTCGATATAAATATCTCCCAAACTTGCGTAATTAAGTTGTGCAGTTACTGCTTGGTCGATATCCATTGAAATTGGGGCCACAAATACCCTATAAAGAGACCATTCGCCTGTAATGGCCACACGTTCAGGCCTGTATTCGTCCCCGTTTACGGTCAAAACAGCATCTTGCAGTTCATCTTGAGATTTTATCCAGAACTTTAACCACCCTCCTTTTTCCGATAAGGTTTCTTTGGCGGTCACATTATTTAGCAGGTTGTCATTATTATTTAATTTTTTAGAGTAATTTCCAGAATGTGCTATTCCATATATAATATCAGGTGAACCCGAATCTGGGTCATACTTATCTTCAAAATGCTCAAAATAAATTTCACTGTATTGAGCATTTTTGCTCACCATAACCGGTTGGGTAAAACCATATCCGTATTTGGATGCACTATATATACCCAATACATCCCTTTCTTCCAACGGGTTCCCATTGGGAGAGTATTTAGTGACCTCGTTCAATGCTACCCATTTATCTTCCTGCTGTTGCTGCCCGTAGTTAAAGGGAACGAAAGATTTTAAAATTCCCCCTTCATAAATTTTCCCCTGCTCTGTATTCCTATCAGAAGATTCCGACACGTCGTCTTTATATACATAACTTTGATGTGCCCGCCATATATTTTGCAATTCGGCCTGAGAAGTCCCGGAATCATAGACGGTATGGATATTTTCATCCATCCATTTCGTCACATTGGCAAGTGTACTATAGGTCGTGGCATTTGCTGAAATAATTCTATTTTCTTTAATAGACCAAGTATCATCAGCATTGATAAAGTTGGCTCCTTCGCCATAACTTATGATATTTCCAGAACTTGCCAATAACTGATTGGTGTTGGCCATATTTTCTGATTTTCTACCCATTGCATTGTAGTTCCAATGGGCCGGAACGTTTAAACTATAGATAGATCCATTGTGAACTTCTTCAGAATTATATAATGGGATACCGTGATAGGCATCGTAGGTTTTGGTCAGTACAGATCTGCCGGTAGCATAATCAAATCCAAGGTTTTCAGAGGTGGACGCTATATTATCGCTATAGGAAACTATTTTTTTCTGAATTGCCGGATAGGTGATTACTTTACTTACCGCAATTTTGTTAAGACGTTGATCACTATAGCTAAAACCTAACCATCCGGATGCAAAAATAGGTGGGGGAAAAATTAAACCAACACTTACATCTATTTCAAAATTAAAATCAAGATTTTGATTCTTAATTTGATACTTCTCCATGGAAACATCCATCTCTTTTCCGGGAACATCCCATGTTATTGTTCCGTCTTCTTTTAACAATCTTATTTTTTCTCCAGGTTCGTAATAATAATAATCCTGACCCGATGAAATATAGCTGCTCAATCCTTCTTGGTAACTTCCTCCATAGGTTCGAACTGATTTTGGTTGTCCATGCATATTATTAAGAATAAACCGAAATCCCTGTGAAGCCCAGGACTTATCTAAACTGTATTGAAAATTCGGTGAAGGTATGTTGAGTTTATCATCAAAGCTATTCTCTTGTAAATTAGAATACTCAACACCTTTTACAGGTCCTGCCTCTCCTATGTCAAACTTTGAGTCACTACCTGTACCATTTTGAGAATAATCATATAATTTATCAAAAGGATAGTCCCTACAGGTGTAATATTCATATATAGAATGTCCTGATCCAGTTTTCCCAGTGTGTATGTTTTCTACTACGACTCTGGAGTGAGATACCGAAGGCGCCGGTAATAAAGATTCTCCTATAGGTCCTTCTGACTGTTCGCGATCCTTGCCCACAATTAAACGGTTTAACCAAGATTGATCCTTTTTTGGTAAGAATCCAACCAAAGGGTTTTCCTCTCGCATAGTATTAGGCTCATTGGTAGCAACCCCACTACTTCGACCGTCTTCCAATACATAATTGTAATTTTGCCCATAAATTGCAGCGTCACCCGTCTCAATTCCTTTGTCATACATAAGTAAACGTTTAACACGGATTCCTCCCCCACGTTTAGCCTTGTTCATTGGAATTTTTAAATAGGATAATTCTGGATTTAATGTTTTACAAACCTCCATCTTCTTGGGGAACTTTGAATTCACAACCATACCAGAAACGGTTGTCATCCCATTAAGTGTAAACTGTCCAATTTTAAGCGCATCTCCAACATTATCTACTAACGGCTTATCGCATTCCACCAATTCTAAAACATCTTCTTCATATTGTCTCTCTAGTTTACTTTCACAACCAGCTGTATATTTACCCCATCGTTGTGTGGTATAAAAATCATAGCATGCTTGTCTTGGAGTTAATCTATAGCCCTCGTCTTCAATAGGTTCATCGTAGATTCCAACACCCACTAAATTTTTCCCGTCAGATGCACCGTCCAATTCTATAGATATCTCTCCTGCTTCTGTATCTAGGAAGATATCTTTTACTTTAGCATAACCACTTATGTATTCAGACTTACAATTTTCTATACCAGAATAATTGCCTTCCAAAGCATATAAAAGCTTAAAATAAATTCTATTTTTAATTATTTCTTCCGTGGTATCAGCATCAGTATCCCCTAGAAAATAAACACGGAGTTTATCATAAAGCTTCTGAATTGCTACCGCATCCTCCGATGTATTATAACCAATGTCTGATAAATCAAGTGTATACCTTGGCGATTCATAACCATCAACAAAATCTTTGAGTTTAACCAAAGCCATTACATCCCTATCTTGTACATAATTGTAATCTTTATTTTCATACTGAACGAGTATCTGACCACCAGATGGCAATGTGATTTGCTTTAATTGCCATGCGGCCGGATCATAAGCTCCAGCAGCTATATCTCCTTGATATGGCCATGATCTCAAATTTAAATGTCTTGATTTTCCGTCAAACTGATTGTATCCCCAGGCATCCAGCAGATAAGGACCGTAATTAGGGTTTTGTACATTTACTGAATAGGTTGAACTTAAATCAAAAAAATCTGTAAGTGCTGGGTTCTCATCAATAAGATAATTGGGAAAATCATTTTTATCCTTATATCTGTAATCGAATTTATAGGAACTAATTCTTGCATTATATACGCCTTCAAATTCCGACCATACTTTGCGAAGTGTTAATTTACCGGAGTTTGGTAATTGTGCATTAGCCGGAAATTTCCCGTTTAAATTATTGGGCGTATTGCCCACCAAAGTATAATCATATTGAAAATTTGTAATCTGCAAAGGAGCCTCAGGTTGATCCTTTGCAAAAAGCACCACTCTTTCTAAATACTCTAGCTTTGATAATTCATCCTTAGCTGACGGGTCATCTGCACTGGGATCCCCTGATGTCGTTAAACTTCCTGCTGCCAGTCCATCCAATCGATCAACATTTGATCCGTTTAAGAAGGTATATTTCGGGTCTCCAGAAGTAACATCAAAACGTTCCGGTGTGCTTTTATTGGTCACAAAATAAGCTATATGTGTTTTAGTCTCAACCTTTTTTAAGTAGAATACTTCTTTTTCACCGCTACTCACATAGCCCAGATCATCTTTTACATCTGAGATACTGTTTTTTTGATACAATAATCCATTATAGGGTATTCTCCATCGGTACCAATTGGAATTCCCCATATCATTACTATTTCCATATTTTTTATAATATTCAAAAGAAGTCCAACCCCCAAAATCCATAGCGTCCGGTCCATTATTACCTACATCAATATAATCTGAAGTCGTTATTGATTTTAATAACGAAGTAACGGTATAAGGCTCTTTTTTAATATCTCCTAATACTACATTATGAAGACAAGCATCTACATCAAATTGATCATTTAAATAAAGTTTCTTAAAGGCCAAATAATTTGACTCAATTTGATCATTTTCATTAACATCAATTGAAATATTCGTTGCATTTTTTACTTGGGTATCCAAATCATAGTGATAAGAAAGACCTGCTTCATTAACGATATTAAACCCTTCAGATTCTTTCTCAATAAAAGAGCTTGTGGTCACTTTTTCTTTATCCAAATTTTGGATTTCTGAGGAACTTAAACTAGGAAAAACACTGGTTACACCAGGGAAATTAGGTTCTGCCTTTAACAAGGCTTTGGAAAGTTGATTGGTTCCATACAATACTTCACCTCCCAGATCACCAAAAAACCGATACATAGAAGTATCATCACTATCAAAAGAAAAACTTTCATTATTGGTATTCCCATCACGGTTCCAATCTCGCATTTTAGAGGTATTATTACCAAAAGCAAGATTGACCCCAATTCCTAAATTGCCACCAAACATAAACTCTATTCCCAATCCATATGTTCTTATTTTGTTTTCATCACCATCTATTCTTTCGGGATGATAAAAACCTGAACTGGGTCGGTAAGCTCTAAAGCCTCCGGAGAGTCCCTCTCCTGTTAGCGAATACATATCAGGAGTAGAAAAAGGAATTCCAATAAAATAATCTCTTCTATCAAAGGGTTGGGCTTTTTCAGTGAAATAATCACTCCTATAACTTCCAATTCCCGAAGGAGTATTTAGATACCCATAAGCAGAAATTGTTTCCTTTGCTTTGGTTCGGTTCACACTAAAAGAACCTTCCAAACCACCTTCTATTCCTACTGGTGCTACAGATGGATTTGTTTGTGCTCCAAAGCTCACATTAAAGTTATAACCTTTTACCTTTGAAAGATTGACAGGTCTTCCCAGATCACTATACATAGGTAAATTATATATCGAATTTGCGGCAGTGGCTCTTGCCGATGACTTTAAACTTCTTTTAACTCTATTTTCATCCTCATTCTTCTTATTAAGCCTAATAAAATTCTTATCCTTCTTCTCTTCCTGTGCTAAATCTACTTTATCAAAAAAAGCGAATGGATTAATTGCAGCACTAAATGTAATTCCTGTAGCAGAGCGATTCATAGAGAGACTTCCAAAACCCTTTGACAATCTTAATGTATTTGTTCTACTTAAACCAATATAATTATTGAATCGCACATGCTTCCCTACCCCTAAAGGACTTTGACTATTATATTTCGGGTTCTCTGGCGTT
Organism: Joostella atrarenae; assembly: GCF_021764745.1. Classification (GTDB taxonomy): domain Bacteria; phylum Bacteroidota; class Bacteroidia; order Flavobacteriales; family Flavobacteriaceae; genus Galbibacter; species Galbibacter atrarenae. The sequence goes on from NZ_JAETXX010000008.1 coordinate 36,820, forward strand.
GATTCTTTTGACTGACTAAAAACTTCAAGGTTTAACTTCTCGGATCCGCTCATAGTCCAGTTCGGCCTTGTTTTATTATAATAATCAATTGGAGTGTTATTGTACTCATCTGGAATTCCTCTAACATTTTTATTGATTGCTCCAGGGTTTAAAGTCCAACCATGTCCAACCCAGGAAGCATCTTCTTCAGAGGTCGTTCCACTATGATATGACAACGACATGGCATAACCTCCACCATCAGGCCCTGGAATTTGAATAACAGGTAAGTTATAAGCAAAACTTCCAGAAAATGGATCAACCAGATTAGTAGTTGCTACCGGTTCAAAACTTGAAAACTCAGGAGAATTTGGCCCTGAAGTCAAGGCATAAAGAGAGCCTATAGAGGGAAATAATATTCCTAAAAGTATATCGGCCATAAAACTATAGACGATCAAATTGATATGTTTCCTTAATACTTTCATGATGTTCGATTGGAAAATTTAATGGTTGGTAGGGACTGGATCTTATCCTTATCAAAAAGAAAATGACTTATTCCTGTATCAAAAAAAGGATCTCGATATATAATATCCATCTTCTGGATTTCTTGATCCGTTTTTTTTGGGAATACGATATACAAAGTATTCTTAGCCTGTATTTCATAAGTGTTTTCAAAACTGCTCAAGACTGGTAATACTTTTAAGGAATCATTTAATTGCATTTCCAATGCACTTTTTAAATCGAAATTCAGCTGTCTCACTCTTTGATTATATCCCGAATAAGAATCCACATCATAAGTAAGCATAGAAGTATGCCCGTCTTCATGATTCAATGAGAATAAAAAAGATGTTGATTGATTAAACTCTTTTAGATATTTATCATACATCGTTTTATCCTCACCATCTTTCTTCATTTCCATATAAGCCAAATACTCCGGTGGTAAATACTGCATTGTAAGCGTGAAACCATTCCCTTTAGCCTTTTTTATATATCCGTGATCAGTATTGCTGACCCAAGCAACTAATTCAGTCTCATTTTCAATAGAACTCCCACATGAAAACATACATAATCCACATACTATTAGTAATATAATAGCCCTTGCTTTAAATCCCATTTCGATATTCTTTATTTAGTTTTTCAATAACATCCTCTGTAAGATCAACAGGAGTAGATGAATAGACGACATTTCCATTCCCGGTAGCTCCTAATATTACATCATAGCCTTCATTTTGACCATAACGGGTTATAAAGTCATTAACTTTATTATACACGCTATTAATGATTTCTGCTTCCCTATCTTTTGAATGCTCTTCAATCTGAGCACCTAATTTTAATAAAGTCACTTTCATACCTTCCACTTCCTTCTCTTTTTTAACTAGAGCATCTCCTTTAAGGGAAGTAGAAAGTAAATCCAATTCAGCTTTTTTGGATTCATATAACTCTTTTTGTATCTCGAAAGACTCTTTGTATTGTTCAATTTTAGCTTCATACATATCTCTGGCTTCGACAAAGCCACTGTACTTTTGTAGTACTATATCTGATTGAACAATACCAATTTTTGGTGTTGCATGATAGAACTGCATGGTTAATAGAATTGTTAATATGCATGCTGAAAAAAGCATATACCCTATTAACCATATATTTTTTTTATTAAAACTCATCTTATAATATTATTTAATTAAAAACTGTCCGTTAAGTTGTGCATTTTATTTGGCTAACACTAAAGAGCATAACCCCTGCGAAGCCTTTCTTCCTACCCCATTCAAAACCATGATCCGATAGACTCTGATTAATAAATATTTCATATAATGTAATAAAAAGCATATTTTACTTACTTTTTAAAGAAATTAATCTTGCATAAAATTTCATATACTATATATATAAACATTATTATGAAAGAAATAAATAGTTAAATTATTAATAATTTATATAAATAATTATCGTAAATACACGAAGAGTTTTAACCCAATATAATGCACGTCATAGATTGATGTGAGATATATTAGATTATAAATCGAATATTATTTTAATTTTTATTAAGGAAGTGGAATAGAATGAAATATTTCAAGTGTAAGTATAAAATTGGCATTTTCATAATTGTAGGTTTTATGGTTTAATATTGATTTAGGAATTTCAAAAAAAGTGAATTTACCGCAAATAGGTTTTATATCATATGTTAATAATATGTTAATACTTTAAGAATATTATCATTAATTATAGATTATAATACCATAACATGCTTAAAACCAGTAATGTAATTATTTTCTATATGAAAGCCATATATAATAAAATTTATATTTAATTTTACATAAATGTACATTAATAAATATCTTCTTTAGTTAATTTATCTTTTGTTAAGGGGCCAAATCCAAAATTCAATGAAAGCATTGAAATTAAAGTCTCTCCAATAGTAATATCTTCAAAACGACTTCCCAGACTATAGGATAGTACAACCTGCTTAGTAAGATAGTAATTAAAAGATCCTATATATTGAAAATCAGAATCACTCTCCTTTCTATACAAATGGTTACCCTGATTATCATTACCGGCCATTATTTCCTTTTGACTGCTTCTTCCTACCATTTCAAAATCAATTGAAAACTTTTTAAATATTCCTCCAACAGAAAGACCGTAATCAAAATTATTTTCAAATACTTCTTCTAAAGGAAAAAACTTAGAATAATAATCAGTGTTATACCATTGATATCTTAAAACACCAGATATATTTAAAAAATCAAGTTCATTTTTAAATCTATAATTAGGTGATATCCAAATGGCTTGTTTTGGCACATAAGAACGGTTAAATTCATTTCTTGGAAAATTAATTAAATTAGCATATGCTATATCTAAAGACAAACCATACCTATTCTTGATATAATCTTCAAATTCGATATATAGATTCTCATTACTAATTTGACTCTCTACGATATTGAGAAACTCTTGATAAAACTCCATATCCTCAGCTATATAACTTAATTTAGATGAATCCACATAAATGTCCTCCATAATAACATTGATTTGTTCTATACTCAATGAAGTTTTAGAAGTTATTTTTGCTTTTATTATTGATTTACTAGCTTCCCAAAAATTTAAAAAAGAGATCTCTGATAAGTTTGGTAATAATTGTGCCCCAATAGAAGCACTAATATCTAAATCCCTTCGGATTTCAGATAAGGCATCATTTATTTCCATACGATCCGCATTATTAGAAAAATAAAATGTTGTACGATATCCGATTCCTAATCCATTTGATTTTGTACTATCACCTAAAAAAAAGTTTTGGGTTAAAGCCACCGATATTGATGAATTTCTAACAAGTTGGTCCCATACATTAGTAGGATACAAATATTCATTAATAGAGATACCATGATCTGTAGCCCAGTACGGCATAAATTCCAATGCAAAATCACTTGGGATAATAGATGTTTCTTCCCCATAAAAATTAGAATATAATGCTGTTTCTAATGCTTCATATGATTTCGGGCTCAAAATAGCGGCTGGTTGCATACCTATAATCTCTGAGGCTGGAAATGTAGGAGATTGTACCTGATTTAATTTTTCTTGTGCAATTAAAATCTGTCCCACACTTGCAAATACAACGACATAAAGAATGGAAAACCTCATAAGAAAGGAAATTTTATACATAAAACTACGTATGGCCTCTTCTCTTCAGACTTTGGATTAAAATGCTCTGTTAAAATTTGATCATTACACTTATACTGAATGCGTATATCTTCTTCCTTTGGCACTAAATTCACAATACGAGAAAAACAAAAGGTAGTTTCTGACCTTAGATCTTTTCCTTTCCCAATAAAGACAGTTCCGGCATCTTCAATTTGCTGATCGTTATCTCCTGGTACATTGATAGCTGTATAGATAATGTTTCCATCCGATATTAATTCAACGCTAAAATAAACGTCTGTTTCATCGGCAACAGGAAACTGCAAGTCTTTATAACTATATAGTTTAGACATAAGTAGTTTAGCTTGGTTCATATAATTTAGGATTGGCAATATAAGAATCATTGAACTTACAGATAAAGGGGAAAAACCCCCTTTTCGTTAAAGTTGATCTTCAATAATCATTTAAATTATTTATTATCTGATATAAGAGTGTATTGTTGAATTCATCAAATAAAGTTGAATAGAAAGTTAAGAGAATAAGGTCTTCGACATATTTCGTTGATTCTTTGAAGCGTTAAGACTATATTTAGTAATATCTTTAGTTATGGATATTATTTATAATACTTACTTTTTTAATTTATCTCATAATTTCATTCTATAACCTAAAATACTAGATTAAGCAACAGTATTTCAAACAAAATTCTAATTAAAGAATCTGCTCCGAAAAACCAATTATAACACAACAGAATCCTTAAATGTATGTTAAAAATGTTAAAGTGATACTTTTATGGATACCCACTAAAATACGAAGTCTCCAGTTCCCTATAGACACTGGGGAAATATAATTTTAGTCGTTCTCCCCGACTCCACAACACTCAAAAATATCTAGCACATTAAAGCTATTAAAAATAGCAAGCTGGTTTAGATATTTTTAAAAGATTTAAGGTGCCCATCATTTTTTTATGATGGGTATTTTTATTTGCAATAGTGGCTAATGGTGATCTTGAAAAAAATCTCCCCGACTCCACAACAAAAAAGCTCAACTAACTTTATAAAGTTAGTTGAGCTTTTTTTATAATATATACTCTTCTTATTGAAATACTTAAAAAAAACTACGGATTAATCCAATTAGTATCTACCGCTTGTGTATTTCTATTCAAATAATTCTTTCTAATGTTCTTCAATTTATGTGCATTTAATGAAGATGCGATGTTATTTATATCCACCTCTCTTTTGAGATCGTACTTCATTAATAAATAGTGAGCACTTGGTTCTTCTATATCTATCTCATCTATCCATCGATACAGTTTATCCATAATTTTATTTTTATTACTGCTTCCAACTGTACGCTTCAATTGGTTGAAATAATACAACTCTGAATTCCTATATGCTTTTCTACGTTTTATTATGTACGTAATTAATTTTCTAAGAAGATAAATTACTATCAATAATACCGCAATTACAATGATGGCAGCAATGATAAAATCCTTCACAGAAAGTCCTAAAATTGTTAAAGGCTCTTTTTCTTTAGTTTCTGCAACAATCTTCTCTTCTTGGAGTTTTAGAGAATCACGAACACTTTCTAGCATTCCCAAATCTGGATTTGCTGCTACATTAACACTAAATCCTTTAATCGTTTTTTTATAAAGCTTCTGTCTATATGGATTATACCAAGTATATACTTTGTCTGGAATTACCGTTTCTCCTTCTTTCTCGAATAAATACTGAATAGTTTCTGTACGTTGAGCGCTAATAGCGGTTTTAGATTTATAACTATCTATTGTACTTCTCCCAGGATACATACTCACATTTGGAACAGTATCCCAAACGGTTGGCGGAATCAACTCTGGAACCGTCCCCCCCACTTTTCTTGTTATAGTACGAACTAATACATCTCCTACTTTTACATTATTACGATTTCCAGACCAACGCTCGCTAGCTGTTAAGCTTGAAGCCACTAACCATTCGTCGCCTTTAAAACTTGGCGGTGTTGGCTTAACTTTTATAACTTTCTCCTTTGTTTTTACGATACGTTTTACTCCTTTATATCCTCCTGGAGCAGGTGTTTCTACTTCAATTTCAAGAGCTGGGAAAGTAACATCATCTTCACTAAAGGGAAATACATGATAAATAAGTTGTACTCCAGCATAATTCTGCCCATTTCTAGAAAACGATTTACTTACAGGTCTAAAATATATTGTAAAAGCGCCATTTACTTTGATATTACCAAGGTCGAGTCCCGTTGTAAACCAAGTTGATGTATATACCGTAACACTTACTTGTACTGGCTCGCCAACATAAACGCTCGATTTATTTAAGCTCACCTCACCCCACAACGTTTGTGATGTTGCTCTAGAAGAAACAAACAAACATAGCATCAGCGCTAAAACTACATATATAACATTACCATTCTGTTTCATCTGTACTTTTAGGTTTAATGTTATACTTCTTTACTTGATATTTAAATTTTCGTTGTAAAAACAGCGTTGGATCATCATCAACTTTACGCATCAAAACTTTATCTTTATTTTGTTGTTGCATACTCGCTTTAACATCATCGGGCACTTCATCAAGCTCTTTTCCTTTACGAATATCTGTGTCTACATTTTCCTCTTTACGCTTCTTCTTCATATCCTCTTTGGTAGCTTCTTGTCCACCACCACTAAGGTCTTCCATATCCTCATTCCTCTCATTCTTAGCTTTCTGTTCTCCTGCGGATTCTTCTGCATTTTCTGCACTCATCTTATCGGTTCCAGGGAGCATTTTCTGAAGCATATTATTATTTGCTACAGCAGCATCCATAGTTGGATCCATTTCTGCAGCCATTCCAAATGCATATTGAGCAGCAGCATAATCTCCGTTCTTAAAATATGCCAATCCTAAATTATAAGAACCTACAGCCGTTGTATCTTTAGAAAAAGCTGTTATTGCCGATTCATAATCTTCATCTTTAAAATAAGCTACTCCTTTTCTTAATGGATCTTTATAGGCTTCTGCAGCTGCTTTATAATCTCCAGCATCTGATAATCGTTGCCCTTGATAATCTTCTGTATACCATAAATCTTGAAAACTAGTCTCACTATTACAAGATGTTAAAAGGACAAAAACCAATCCATAAAGCACCCATCCTTTACGATACCACAACAGCATACAAAATGCCATAGGAACAACTAGCAACAAACCAGCGTCTCTCCAATCGTCTTCCTTTTCTTCAGGCTTTTCATTAAAAACTAAGTTCTTACTGATTCTTTTAGCTATTAACTCCACATCACTATCATCTAAAGTAAGTGTTTGCACATCAATCCCTTCAATAGCCTGTAAGCTTGCCATTATATTAGCATCTAAAAACGATCTTACTGGTTCCCCTTTACTATCTTTTATATTATACCTACTATTTGGTGAAGGAATCTCAGACCCTCCAACAGTATTCATAGGTAAAATGATAACTTTATTTTTTGACTCTCTGACAAAATTGTTCAGAATCATTCTTTCTTTTTCTGAAAAATCATCTGAAAATAATACAATTGTACCAGGTGCTTTTGTGACTTGCGTTAATGAATCTCCAAGAACTAATGCCGCATTTAAATCGGATCCAGGAAAAGGCATGGTTGATGGTTTTAAACCTTCCACATGGCTTTTTACAATCTCATAATCTTTAGTTAATGGAACTATCGTGTGTGCAGTCCCAGCAAAACCTACAAGAGCCATTCTCGCTCTTGGATTATATTTTATAAGATCTTGAATTTTAAATTTAGCACGTTCCAATCTATTGGGCTGGATATCTTCTGCCATCATACTTTGTGACAAATCCAATAACACAACCATTGGTGTTTCTAACTTCTGACCTGGCACTTCTACTTTTTTCCATGTAGGCCCAGCTAATGCTAGAATCCCAAAAGCCATTGTAAAAAGTAAAAGCATATGCATCCAGAATTTAGCTGTGTTACTTCCTTTAGAAATAACATACTTACGTAAATGTGGAGCTATGATTTTCTTCCATTTCATTTCTTGGCGCATAGCTATTAAACTAATAATTACCAAAACCAATACAGCCACCAATAACCACAGAAATTGCGGTCTTAAAAAGTGAAAATCACTCCAATTTATAGGAAATAAATCTTTATACATGGCTTTCCTCCTTTTGATTGATGCGTTTAAATAACTTTATTAAGGTTAAAAAGAACATCATTAATAGTATAATTCCAATTGCTGCACCCAATGGATAATAGTAAAGAAGAGTTACAGGTTTGTTTTCCTCTTCTTCATATTCTATAGGCTCCAATTTATCTAGTTCAGCATAAATTTGCTCTAATCTTTCTTTATCTTTTGCTCTAAAATATTGTCCGTCTGTAAGATCAGCAATATCTTCAAGGGTTCTTTCATCTAAATCATTTCCTGCTCCACCTGGATCTCCAATTCCTACTGTATAAATCCTTACTGTATCTTTTTGTGCAATATCAGCAGCATCAAGTGGTAAAATATCTGTTCCAGCATCCACACCGTCCGTAAGCAATAACATTACTTTCGTCTTTATAGTGTCTTTTTCAAACATTCCTACACCTTTAGTAATGGCTTTTCCAATATGTGTCATTTGCCCAGCCATACCAACGTCGGCTTCTTCTAGCATTTGATCTACCACTTCTAAATCTGGCGTAAAAGGCGCTTGGATATATGAACTAGAACCGAAGAAGATTAATCCCATTCGATCTCCTTCTCTTTTCTTAATAAAGTCGTGCATTACATCTTTAACGGCATCCCATCTACGAACTTTCTTACCATCTATTTCCCAATCTTTTTGCGCCATACTAAAAGAAATATCGGCTGCAATTAAAAAGTTTCTAGATGTTTTAACTTTCATTTCTGGTTTTCCTACCAACTGAGGCGAAGACAATGCTCCAAGAATTAATATCCAACATAAAAACATACAAATCCATACGAATAGATTTCTACGTTTTACTAAAGCTGCTTTCTTTGGTTTTTGATTGGTATATTCTACCGCATAATCAAATACAGGATAAAATAAAGATGCACTTTTTATTCGCACTGATGGGAAGAGTACATATACCAAAAAAGGCAATGGAATCAAGAAAAATACCCACAGGTTCGCTATTTCAAAATTATCAGGCATGTGTTTTTATCCATTTTTTTGAGTTTAACAAAATAGCAGCTTTTTGCTTATCACTTGCCATATCACTTTTATATACTGTCGCTTCAATATCTTTTTCTAAGGAAAGAAATGCTACTCCTTTTCCGGTTCTATCTAAAAACTCTAACCACGATTTTCCATATAAACTTCCTACCTCATCACGACCGAAAGTTTTAATAGCAACTATCTTTAATATTGCTAATGTCTCTCCTATAGAATTAACTACTTTTAATTTATTTAAAGCTTCTCTACGATATGCATTTCGTCTATAATTTCTTATCATGAAGTAAGCCGATATGCATAACACAAGAACAACTATTACTGCTAATATTTTCCATCCTACAGTTTCGAAAGTAAACGGTATAGGATCTGGCTCATATAGCTTTTCTAGCTGCAACGATTTTAACTCATCAGGAATAGAATCCTTTTGTATAGTATCGGTTATTTGTTGAACACCTATCATTTAACTGCGCTTAATTTTCCTAATACTTCTCTTAATTGATCGTCTAAAGGTTGTACCGTATCGACCATAAAAACAGGTACTCTATACTTTTTCATTTCATCTTGGAAATTGTAATAGTTGGTATCAAAACCTTCTTTAAAAGCCTCTCTAGTTGCTTTATTTTTTCCATCTATTACAATCTGATGTGTTGTATTACCAGCTACAAATTTTTGCTTCGGAATAATGTTTTCCATAGGATCTGAAACTTTTGCCAACACCAAATCGTTATGTTGGGATATTGCAGCAATAGATTTTATCAACCTTGGGGAATACCTTAAAAAGTCACTAATAATCACTACTAAAAAATCATGCGTTACTATATTGTTGATACGCTGAATAACATCTTTTAAAGCACTATCAAACTCAATAGGTTTTGATGTTTTTAACTCGTGATTTCGCTGTACAACTTTTTCTAAAAGATTCAATACATTCTTTCTACTACGCTTTGGTTTCACAACATCATAGCCATCATCAGCAAAAACAATCCCTCCTACTCTATCTCCTTCTTTTAAGACTCTAAAAGCTGCTACTGCTGCCAATTCAGCTGCAACTACAGATTTAGTGCGCACTTTAGAACCAAAAAACATAGATTTAGATTGATCGACAACAATAAGTATCGGCTTCTCCTTTTCTTCAGTGTATACGCGTGTGTGTGTCTTTTGAGTTCTAGCAGTAACTTTCCAATCGATATTTCGAATATCATCACCATTTACATAATTACGTACCTCTTCGAACTCTAATCCACGTCCACGAAGTTTTGAAGCATGTTTTCCCGACAATGAACTATTCACCTTATGTTTTCTAGATAAGAAATTAAGGTTTCTAGCCGAGTGTTCTTTTTTCATTAACTCGGATAAAGAAGTAAAAACGTCTTGAGGATATTCTTTATTTTTTGCCATACGAACACATCATAAGATTGTAGTAACCTATATTAAGCAACTACAGCCACTTGTTTTAATAATTCTCCAATTACATCATCAGCACTAACGCCCTCTGCATTGGCTTCATAACTCAATATTAATCGGTGACGTAGACAATCGTGAACCACAGCACGAATATCATCTGGAGCTACAAAATCATTTCCTTTCATCCAAGCGTGTACCCTACAAGCTCTATCAATAGCAATAGATCCCCTTGGACTAGCTCCATAATCTATCCAAGAAGCTAATTGTTCGCTATATTTTGACGGGTAACGTGTACCTGATATAATGTCAACAATATACTTCTCCATAGCCTCAGAGATTGTCACTTTAGCGATTTCTTTTCGTGCATCAAAAATAACTTGAGGTTCTAAGAGCTCGTGCGGTTTCTCTTTAGTCTTTTTCTGCTCCTCTCTATTAAGACGAAGAATTGCTAATTCGGAAGCATCATCAGGATAATCAATAATAACATGCATTATAAAACGGTCCATTTGAGCCTCTGGTAACGGATATGTTCCTTCTTGCTCAACAGGATTCTGAGTTGCCATTACCATAAAAAGAGGTTCCATAGTATAGGTTTTTCCAGCGACAGATACTTGTCGTTCTTCCATCGCCTCTAACAAGGCACCTTGAGCTTTTGCAGGAGCTCTATTGATCTCATCCGCTAAGATTAAGTTACTAAAAATAGGTCCTGGTTGAAACACAAATTTATCCTCTAATTCTGGTTGATAAATTTCGGTTCCTGTAATATCAGAAGGTAATAAATCTGCTGTGAACTGAATACGACTTAATCCGCAATTTAACTCCTTAGCTAAGGTCTTAATTGCCCTTGTTTTTGCCAATCCAGGTAATCCTTCTAACAGCATATTACCATCTGCAAGAAGTACTAATATAATTCGTTCTATTAATGTATCTTGCCCTATAATGGCGCTTCCCATTCTTTCTTTCAGGGCAGTTATAGACTCGTGTGGTGTCATACTATATTATTTACAATTAATATATTGTTCTTATTGAAAACTAAATACTTGTTTGAAGTCATTTTTCATATCTACAATCATCCAATTCTTCTCTTTGGCTTCTACTAATGCAGATTCTAAATGTCCACTTACTGTTTTGGTATCATATGCAAACTCACGCTCTGCATCTGTATGATGTAATAAAATACATAAAGATCTGTATTTAGAGCTACTTGTGTATTGCATCATTGCTTGATCTCCATCACTATTTCCTCCACACAAAACAGGCTTTTTACCTATAAATCTATGAATCGCTTCTGGTTTCTTCGTTTTATCATCATTAAAGAAAGGTCCCATTTCCTTAGAAACTGTTGGTACACCATCTACGATTTCATATTTTAATTCTCCATAACTCCCAATCACTTGGTAAGGTGGAATTCCGTATATTTCTTCAGTCCATACACGCATAAAATCTGCACCACCTCCACTTACTATAAATGTTTTGAAATCATGAGTTCTAAGGTACTTCAATAACTGTACCATAGGCGAATAAATCATCTCCGTAAATGGTTTATCAAAGCGTTTGCTTCTAGTAGTATCTATCCATTTTCTAACAGAACTATTAAACTCATCTTCAGTACGTGCATTGTGAGTTTTATTCATTAAGTCTACTAGACCAGCTACTCCCTTCTCTTTAAGAGGCTTGTAATCTCCTTTAACGGCAGCACTTAAAATAGGATCTTTTTGCCATTCAGGTTTATTTGGATATTCAGCTTTTAAATAATCAATAGTGTATTGTAACTGATTAGGAATAGGTTGCTCTGTCCATAGCGTACCATCATTATCAAAAACAGCAATTCTATCTTCAACTGGAATAAAATCTGCTGAAGATTCATCTGTAACCGCCGCTACCCAATCTACAATTCTTTTCTTAGGAGCGTCTGCCCAAGCATCTAATGAGTTGTCATTGCTAACACTAGCAGTTTCCACCTCTTCAACTATTGAACTTTTTTCAGACGCAGGAGCGCCTTCTTTACAACCAACATTAAGCATTAATGCTGCTGCTAAAAATGTAAAACTTATTTTTTTCATATCTCTTCTTTTTAAAATAAAAACTTAACACCTGTATAAAGCATAGGTTCCGTATTAACTACATCATATTGTGGTTCTAGAAATAAGTTAAAAACGGTTCCATCTGTTTTAAATATTTTACCCACACCAGCACCAAATGGCACCTCATGCTGACCAGTAACAAAATTAAAAAGCATTCTTGGATGCCCTCTAAAATACCATCCATGCTCAAAATCATGATAAATTCCAGGCTGTAATTCCATCATAAAAACATCATTACCACCTTGCAAGGTTACTAATGAAATAAACTTCCATGTTCCGATTTTGCTTACTGATACAAAGTTCACACCTCCTGCAAATTTATTTTCATGCAAGTAACTTACTACCGCTCCAACTCCAAATTGATGGTTACCATCTTCAGAATGAAAAAGTCTGGAAACTAAAAAATTAGCACTGTTAAATTGATTCTCATTAGGCCTATAATCATCATCATAGTTAAATGCAGTGTCAACCTCATTTCCGTAGTTAAATTCATATTCAGCAGTAAAACGGTAAAACCATTTACCGTAAGTCATATTCCCTAATATCTGTAATCGAGACTGATTATCTCCATAAAAACGATTCCAAATACCCAGAGTTGGACTCGGATCAATAGGATTATTAGCGTCTTGTGCAGCAAGGTTAGGAATGCTTAAAAGAACAATTGCTAAAAATGGTAAAATGTATTTCATATTGATTATCTTTTAGGTTTATATGGCTCTGGAGTTCCTAAGATAATTGGAGGCTCCTCTTTTAAAGTTGCTTGAAATTTTAATACTTGATGTGTAATAGCAGGTAACACCCATGTTAAATTTTGAGCTCCTGTAGAGTCATCTCCCCCATGAATTCCATATAATTCTTTAGGATCTCGAAGTAAATCGTGTACTCTAGGGAAATTATGCTTAACAGGTTTGTCAAACATACTTTCGTGCTTATAATAATGTATTTTAAAATTCCTCCATTTATAGGCAAACATATCGTCTCCATTATACACTGGGAATCCTTCTCTTTCAGATTTTGTAGTCTCCCCTTTAAAAAGTGGCATTTGATCAACTCCATCTATTATTCTATCTGAAGGCACTTTATAACCAGCAACATCAGCTAATGTTGGCATTACATCTGTCATATGAACAATTTCATTAGATTTTTGTCCTTCTGGAATTTTCCCTGGCCAACGTATTAAGCATGGTGTTCTTAAAGAACCTTCCAAAGCTGTAAAGTAAAAACCTCTCCAATAACCCGCTGTACCGAACCAGTTAGGAGCCTCTTCAGGACCATTCTCACTCATCCAAATGACGATTGTATTTTCACGCACTTTTAAGTCATCTATAGCATCTAATATTTGCCCCGTGTTTGAGTCGATCTCCATTAATACATCTCCCCATGATCCGTTTCCAGATTTACCTTCAAATTTAGGATTAGGTAATGTTGGTAAATGCGCTAATGTATATGGAAGGTATAAAAAGAAAGGCTTATCATCTTGCACTTGTCTTTTCATGAAGTCTATAGATTTTTCTGTAAGTTCACCATCTATAGTTCTTCTTGTATCTACATTGTATTCTTTAACTTTTTTTGGTGTACTTCCTTTTGTAGCTTCCACTATTTGTGGTGGAGAAACTACCGTTGGGTCGTAACCTGCCTGTGATGTATATTGAGATTCATCTGTAGTATTTGCAATTCCGTACCATTCATCAAACCCTTGATCGGTAGGATAACGCCCTTTCATATCTCCCAAATGCCATTTCCCGTACATGGCTGTAGCATATCCTTGTTCAGAAAAAAGTTCAGCCATGGTTTTTTCCCATCCGACTAAACCATACGGCAATCCCCAAACCACTTTTGTTGTTCCAGATCTTATTGGGTGACGCCCGGTCATTAAAGCCGATCTACTCGGCGTACATTGTGGTTCAACATTAAAATTAAGGAGTTGCATTCCTTCTGATGCTAGTTTATCTAAGCGAGGTGTTTCTGCTCCTCTTAGCAAACCTCCTCCGTAAGCACCAATTTCACCCCATCCTAGGTTATCCATAACAATAACAACCACGTTTGGTTTCTCTTGGGCATTGGTAGCACTTAAAAAAGCACTAAATAATAAGAAAAGGACAAACCTATTTTTGAAATTATCAATTTTCATAATTAATAAAATTATACGCAAGGTGATTTCCTCACATAGTTCAATAAAACTATACTAGAATAGTATTTCTTTTAGGTATAAAGGGGGAAGTAATTCTTGTTAGTATTGATGTAGCTTAAGATTTTAAAGTTCCATTCAGAATCAATTTAAAAAAGCTGTAATCATCTAAAACCAAGACAAGTTTTCTAAAAATTAATTGATAAAAATTCGGAGTGCATTTAAAATACACACTCCGAATTTATATTATTAGGTTACTATAAAGTAACTCATTGTTATAATGAAAATATTAGTTTTTCACTGGAGTTTTCATTTGCTCAACAACCTCATCAATAGATAAAGAAGATCCTTTAACAGGAGGGAATTCTTTAAATGTACCTAAGAAGTTAGAAGCCAATTGCTGTGCTGGCACAAACATCCACATGTTATCTGCATACCATCTGATGTATAATGCAGATTTCCATGAAACTTCATATGGATCAGCTCTTAAGTTGATTACTACTGGCCAACTTGGAGATTTTCTATAAGCTTCCGCTATAGAACCTTCCATAATTGTAAAGTGTAATTTAAAGTCTTTGTAACGAATAGCATTTAAGTTACCAGCTGCATCAAAGTAGAAAATCTCTTTTCTAGGTCCTTCTGGCACTTGCCCTTTAAAGTACGGCATTAAGTTATACCCATCTAAATGAGCCTTAAATGTTTTTCCGTTCGCTTTATATCCTGTAAGCATCTTTTTAACTAAATCTGGCTCTCCCGCAGCAGCTGCCAAAGTAGGCATCATGTCTTCATGAGAAAAGATGTCATTATAAACAGTTCCTGGCTCAATTACACCTGGCCAACGAATAGCTGCTGGCACACGGAAACCACCTTCCCAAGTAGTTCCTTTTTCTCCAGCAAAAGGAGTAGAACCACCATCAGGCCATGTAAATTTCTCAGCACCATTATCTGTAGAATACATAATAATTGTGTTATCCATAATACCAAGTTCATCTAACTTAGCTAATACACGACCAACACTTTTATCGTGCTCTACCATACCATCTGCGTACAGACCAATACCAGTAACACCTTCACTTTCTTCATCTAAATGAGTCCAAACGTGCATACGAGTTGAATTTAACCATACAAAGAAAGGTTTACCATCAGCGTGCGCTTTTTCGATAAACTTAATTGCAGCCTCTTCAAACTCTTTATCAACAGTTTCCATTCTCTTTTTAGTTAATGGGCCTGTATCTTCTATTTTACCATCAGAATATGAGTGTAATACTCCTCTAGGTCCGAATTTTTTTCTGAATTCTGGATCTTTTGGGTAATAATAACTTTCTGGCTCCTCTTCAGCATTTAAGTGATAAAGGTTTCCAAAAAACTCATCAAAACCATGATTTGTAGGAAGATGTTCGTCACGATCTCCTAAGTGATTTTTCCCGAATTGCCCTGAAACATAACCGTGTGGCTTTAATACTTCTGCAATTGTTGGTTGATTATCTTGGATCCCTTGTTTTGCTCCAGGCATACCGATTGTTAACAAACCAGTTCTAAATGGATGCTGTCCTAAGATAAAAGCAGCTCTACCTGCCGTACAAGATTGCTGCGCATACCAATCGGTAAACATAGCTCCCTCGTTAGCAATACGATCAATGTTAGGAGTTTCGTACCCCATCATACCTCTATGGTAGGCACTTACATTGCTCCAGCCTATATCATCCCCCCATAGAACTAGGATATTTGGCTTGTCTTGAGCAACAAGTAAATTGGCCATCAACAAGAGTGTTAATGACATAAAATAGTTTTTCATGTTCATAATTAAATAAATTAAATTGACAAATCTCTATGTGGGTAAAGGGGGAATTCTTATTTAAATATACTAATAATTTATTAATCTCCTACCCTAATCAATAACGAAATTTTGATTAGAATAGGAGGTCATATATTAGTTTATATAATTTAATTTGTTCCTGGAGGAGTCTGTAACTGCTCCATTACTTTATCTAAACTAAAACTAGCAGCTTCCATTCTTGGAGGATACTCTTTAAATGTTTTCAAGAAATTACCTACATAAGTTTGTGCAGGAACTAATAAAAACAAGTGGTCTACAACCCAATCGTAGTACGTATTTGATGTAATTTGAGCGAACTCATAAGGATCTCTACGCAAGTTAAAAAGTAATGGAACTCTTAATGGTACAAATGGATCTGCCCATACAGCTAAAGTACCAGGGGTTTTTTGTTCCATAAAAATCAGTTTCCAATCATCATAACGCAATGCTGTTAAATCTCCATCATCAGAGAAATAAAATATCTCATGACGTCTTCCTTCTTCTTCTTTTCCAGTTAAATAAGGCAACATATTGTACCCATCTAAATGTACTTTAAAGTTTCTTCCGTTAGCAGAATATCCTTTTAATAATTGATCTTTAACTTTATCATTTCCAGCTGCTGCTAAGAAAGTTGGCATCCAATCCATTCCTGAGAAAATTTCATTAGAAACCATTCCAGCAGGAATTTTTCCAGGCCATCTTACCATTGCAGGCACACGCCAACCACCTTCCCAGTTGGTATTTTTCTCTCCTCTAAAAGGATTTAAACCAGCATCTGGCCATGTATTTTTATGAGGACCATTATCTGTAGAATACATTACGATAGTATTATCAGCAATTCCTAATTCATCTAATAAATCTAAGAACATACCAATATGCATATCGTGCTCTACCATACCATCTCCATAGTCATTTTGCCCCGAAAGACCTTTTACTTCTGGTTTAATATGAGTTCTAAAGTGCATACGCGTACCATTCCACCAACAAAACCATGGCTTTCCAGCAGCATTCTGTTCTCTAATCCAATCCATAGCCGCTTTAGATGACTCATCATCTATAGTTTCCATACGCTTTTTAGTAAGTGGGCCCGTATCTTCTATTTTACCATCAGCAGTAGAATGAATTACTCCTCTTGGTCCATAATTTTTTGCGAAATCAGGATATTTTGCAGGGTCTGGATAATCTGGTAATTCTGGTTCCTCTTCAGCGTTTAAGTGATAAAGGTTTCCAAAAAACTCATCAAAACCATGATTTGTTGGAAGATGTTCGTCACGATCTCCTAAGTGATTCTTTCCGAACTGCCCTGAAACATATCCTTGTGGTTTTAATAATTCTGCGATAGTTGGATCTTTTTCTGAAATTCCTTCTTTCGCTCCTGGCATACCAACTTTACTTAATCCAGTACGAAAAACGCTTTGTCCTAGTATAAATGAAGAACGCCCAGCAGTACAACTTTGTTCTGCATAATAATCAGTGAAAATCGCACCCTCTTTCGCAATTTTATCAATATTGGGTGTGCGGTAACCTACTAACCCCATCGTGTAGGCACTAATATTGGATTGCCCAATATCGTCCCCCCAAAGAACAAGAATATTTGGCTTGTCCTGAGCAACTAACAAGTTAGCCATCAACAATAGTGTCAATGACAAAAAAGAATTTTTCATAACCATAACTAACAAATTAAATTGATTCTACATTTAATGTAGGGTGGAGGGAATATTCTACTAATATAACATATATAAATATTATATTAAAAAAAAGACAGTTTTTTAAGCACTGCTTTTCCCTACAAATATAGTGTAATATATTCTCTTGTTCTGAATTTTTATTTTAAATTCTTAAGCATTACTACAGATAATTTGTAGCTTACTAATATTATGAAAGTTATAAATATACTTACCTTCAAAAAAAATATTCCATCATATTTCTATAGCATAAAACGCTATGATTAAAAATTGTATAGAGTTTTTAATTTTTTCTCATTGCTATCCTTAATGGCATCAGTAGCTTTAAAATATAAAACAAACCAAAAGTCTCATGATTTTACTTTTATAGTCTGTAGAAAAAATAAATTACCTAAATAAAAAAATCGAGGAGTTTAATCCTCGACTTCTTTAAACATACCAATAATTAAAATCTTAATAATAAGAGGTTATATTTCTATACTCCTAAAAACTGGTGAGAATAAAATTTTTAAGGAATCATTCTTTCTTTAGTGCCTTAATATCAAGAATAAGCTGTTGGATTGATGCCCTATTAAGTCCATTATATATCCCTCTAATGTGCCTTTCTTTATCAATAAGCACAAAGTTTTCTGTATGTAAAAACTCATCATCAGACTTTTTTATCCCTAAATCTTCTTCTACGAAGTATGATTTACGTCCTAAAGAGTATATTTCTTGTTGATTACCAGTTACCAAATGCCATTTATCAGCATCGATTCCATATTCCTTTGCATAATTTTTCAATACTGATACAGAATCGGTTTCTGGTGTTACGGAATGTGATAATAACAGAACATCGCTATCATCTATAAATTCGTCTTGTAGCATAGTCATATTTGAGGTCATTTTAGGACATATTCCAGGACAACTTGTAAAAAAGAAATTGGTAATATAGATCTTATCCTTAAATGTAGCATTTGTTATTACATCTCCCTCTTGATCTATAAAACTAAAATTTGGAATTGTATGTAATGTATCTACAAATTCGCTTTTATCATTCATCCATAAAGGGGTAAAAGTAGCTTCTGTATAATAAGGTAATTCTGTTACTCTACTTCCTGTTTTTTTATCCGTTTTACAACTCAAAAACAATATTAAAAATAGCGTATTAACGACTACTAAACTGTACTTCTTCATCATCCAATTCATAACACAAATTTGCTCTTTTTAAGCCAAAAATTCTTCCGTTTTTAGCTTCATAATTATTATAAATCTTGCCGTTCTTGCGCCATGCACGTTGCAATCCCTCCTCTTTTCCATCAACGATATTCAGCTCTTTAAACTTCTCTCCAGAGCTATACCATTGCTCTTGCAAGCCATTGGCTATACCATTCTCATAAACAGACGATGATCTTAAAACTCCGTTAGACCACCATGTTTTAGAAGTTCCATCTTTCTTACCAGCTTTATAATTTGCTTCAAAACTTAGGAGTCCTGTTTCAAACCATTTCTTGTAGAAACCGTTCTTCTTCCCATTTATGTAAGTTATTGTTTCAGCAACAACACCATCACTATAATAATCTTTAGATACTCCTGTAAAGGGTTTATTTTTATAATAAACCAATCCTAAATTAGGTTTTAGTGTAAGTGAGTCTTTGATAACTACACTTTTAAAACTACCACTATTACTAGTAGCCGGTTCCCCCTGCACCGTATTGCAAGAGAAACCTAAACTACTACTAATAACAAGTAATATTATTCTATAAAACCGTACTTGGACTACCTTGATAATCACCTGGAAAAAGAATATAATATTGATTAAGATATAACTCATTTTGAATATGATAATGATATTCCGCCTCTGTAGCATATTGCGTAGTACTTGTATGTCCGCCAGAAGCATCTAAATCTGTTGGGTAGGTACCTGTAGCATTAC
The DNA here is from genome assembly GCF_021764745.1 of Joostella atrarenae. Lineage (GTDB taxonomy): Bacteria > Bacteroidota > Bacteroidia > Flavobacteriales > Flavobacteriaceae > Galbibacter > Galbibacter atrarenae. The sequence goes on from NZ_JAETXX010000008.1 coordinate 56,600, forward strand.
ATTTTCTTCCATAAAGGAAAAATCCATCTGCAATAACTCCTATCAAACTGTCATCATCCTCAGACCAAGCTTTTGGTTCTAAATGGTAGTGATAACTCTGTGGCCCAGTGTGCGCTCCAGTATAATCTAATGAGCTAACTGCACTATCCAAAGGATCGTTTGGCCCTTCATTATCATTATAGATTACGGCTCCACTTACTGCAATTCCAATTGCTCCCAAACCTGTAGCTGAACTTGTAGTTGCTAAACTTGGGTTTGCAGAAACTGTTAAACTATAGGAACCATTAAAATCATCTATATTTCCCGGAGCCATTTTCATATATGAAATTACAGTAGGCTCTACAAACAATTCGTGATCTGTAGCAGAAGCCTCAGTTACCAATGTATTTCCCATTGGGTCTATAGCGACACGCTCTGTAGTGCTCGACCAGTATGGTGACGTATGATTTGGCATTCCGTTCGTTTCTATTACAACCTCATCTCCATCTAATAAAATAGTTGTGTTTTCTGTATCAAATGCACCATATGCATTATGTAACTCAGCAACTGTATTGTCATCATCTCCATCCGAAGTATCATCATCACTACTGCATGCTACGAAAGCCAATAAGCCTGTAAATAATATAGACCCTATTTTTAAATACTTATTTGTCATGTTTATTATTTATAAGTTTATTAATCGTAATCAAATTAATCCCTAGAAGGTCTTCTACCTTTTGGTTTTGGCGCTTCTTCTAGTTCTTCTTTTGAGATATATCCATCTTCATTAGTATCTATTTTAGCAAAATTATCTTTAAGAGGACCTTCAATTTCTTTTTCTGAAAGTAATCCATCTTCGTTAGCATCCATCTGCTCAAAAACCTCATCTACAGTTGGTGGTTTTTGCTTACGATCTTGATCTTGTGCTTGTACATTTACAACACCTAAAACTGTTAACATTGCAATACTTACTATTGATTTTAATGTGTTCTTTTTCATCTTAATTTTATTTAAAGTTTATATTTAATTTCAAATCAAAGGTGCAGAAAATATACGTATAGGATGAATTTTTTCAATGAACACTAGCATATTTTCAGTGAACACGTATAATTGGTCAGTAAGTACTATAAATGAGACTGTTGAAAAAGCCGATTTTTAAAATCTATTGAAAAATAATTACTTTAATTTGTAGTATGAATAGAATTTTCAGAACAATTTCGCAGATAGTTTTTTGGGCTATAGTATGGGTTGCAATAGGCTCTACACAGGGTCACTCCCTCAATTTTTATACAGAAAACAGCCTTGCGTTTGCTTTTCAAACTTTATTAATAATTGCCGTTAATTACTTATTGGCACCAAAATTAATAATAAAGAAAAAATACTTTGTCTTTATAGCAATTTCGTTGGGACTTATTATCACTCTTTCTTTCTTTTCTTCTGAATTTATACGATCTATAAATCCGCCAGAAATGAATATGCCGGAACGTCCATTCCCACCAAATCGATCGCCAAGAAAGCCTATTCCTTCAGCATTTTTTATTCATGTTTTATTTTTAAGTATCTCGCTTATTATTGCTACTATCATAGAGATTTTAATAGAGAATAAGAAAAAGGAAGAAGCACTAATAATTAGCAAAACAGAAACTTTAGAAACGGAACTCAAACTTTTAAGATCGCAGATAAATCCACATTTCCTCTTTAATTCTCTTAATAATATATATGCATTATCTGCTGTAGATACACAAAAAACACAAGAAAGCATCATTCATCTTTCTGATATGTTACGCTATGTTCTGTACGAGTGCGAAAGACCATTGGTGAGCATCAATAAAGAGGTTACTTATATAAATAATTTTATAAAGTTGTTTCTATTAAAAAGTAGTAAAAACTATCCTATTACTACCAACATAAACGTAGAAAACAATAATTTATTAATTGCTCCAATGCTATTAATTCCATTTGTTGAAAATGCATTTAAGCATAGTAATATCGAAAACATAAAAGAGTCTTTTATAAAAATTACCCTAGAAACTACTAACAATAAAATAACCTTTAAAATAACGAATAGCAAATCTAAAATCTCTACTCAAAAAGATGGTGTTGGAGGAATTGGAATTAAAAACGTTAAAAAAAGATTGTCTATATTATACCCAGAAAAGCATGCTTTGCATATTTCTGATGATGATAATACCTTTACGGTAACACTAAATTTGATAAACGATGTATAGATGTCTAATAATAGACGATGAAGAATTAGCTAGAGCTTTAATAAAGAGTTATATTGATAAGTTAGACTTTTTAAAGCTTGTAGCATCTTTTGAAAGTCCGTTAGATGCTATGCAAATTTTAAAAGAAGAGTCTGTTGACCTTATCTTTCTAGATATCCAGATGCCAAACATAAAGGGAACTGACTTTGCTAAACTTATTCCAAAGAATACTAAGGTAATTTTCACAACTGCTTATTCTGAATATGCTTTGGAAGGTTTTGAGCTCGATGCCTTAGATTATTTATTAAAACCTATTAGTTTTGAGCGATTTCTTAAAGCTGTAAATAAACTCCAAGAACAAAACAATACTCATCCACTTGCTAATGATGAAAACAAAACCATTACTGTAAAGTCTGGCTACGATTTGTATAAATTGAAAGTTGATGATATTCTCTATATAGAAAGCGATAGTGAATATGTAAATTTCTATACTGCTGATAAAAAAATAATGAGTCTACAGAGTTTAAAATCACTTGAGAAAATTTTAAACCCTTCCGTTTTTATTAGAGTTCATAGATCTTACCTTATCAATAAAAATAAAGTAACAGGACTAAAAGGGCGGTTTTTAGTGATTTCTGAAGCAAATATTCCTATAAGTGACTCTAAATTTAATAGTGTGAAAAATCAATTATTCTCTTAACACACCACCCTAAAAATCAAATTATTACCTATTTATCCAAATTGGTCAACCAATTTTACTTACCTTTGGTTATCACATATTTCCTGTCTGGAGATATAACATATATATAAGTTTTTTCCTTTGTTTTATTCATTTATGGAGACTAACAGATATGAAGCTTTAATTATTAAAAAATAACCAACCAAAATGAAAAGACACACCACTTTAGGAGAGTTTATTGTAGAAAACCAAAAAGATTTCCCATATGCTAAAGGAGAATTGAGTGCCCTATTAAGTTCTATTAGATTAGCTGGAAAAATGGTAAACAAAGAGATTAACAAAGCTGGTTTATCTAATATCACTGGGAAAATAGGACATGAAAATGTTCAGGGGGAAGAGCAAGCAAAGCTCGATGTAATGGCAAATGATGTTTTTATAAGCACCTTACGAAACAGAGGTGAAATTTGTGGTATTGCATCCGAAGAAATGGAAGACTTTTTAGGTTTTAACGAAGAGATTCATAAAGAAGCAAAATACATTGTTCTTATTGATCCTTTGGATGGATCTTCAAATATTGATGTGGACATAACTGTAGGCACTATTTTCAGCATTTATCGTAGAGTTACTGAACCTGGAACTCCAGTAAACATCAAAGATTTTTTACAACCAGGAATCCATCAAGTTGCTGCAGGGTATTTAATTTATGGAACTTCCACTATGCTTGTTTACACCACTGGAAAAGGTGTAAATGGATTTACATATGACCCAGCAATTGGATCTTTCTTTTTATCTCACCCCCAGATTAAATTTCCTAATACAGGAAAAATCTATTCAGTAAATGAAGGAAACTATATTCATTTTCCACTTGGAATAAAAAAATATATCCGTTGGATACAGGAATTAAATGAAGAAGAGAGTAGACCTTATACATCAAGATACACAGGATCTTTAGTTGCAGACTTCCATAGAAATATGCTTCTCGGAGGCGTCTATTTATATCCGCAAGGAACTACTGCTCCGAACGGTAAATTAAGACTTTTATACGAATGTAATCCTATGGCTTTTATTACAGAACAAGCTGGAGGAAAATCTACAAATGGGGAGAAACGCATTTTAGAAATTGAACCTACAGAGCTACATCAAAGAGTTCCTTTTTACTGCGGAAGCAAAACAATGGTTGAAAAAATAGAGTGGTTTCTATCAAATGAAAATGACTCATAAAAATAGAAACATTGTATAAATTAATAGGAGGGAAAAATAATCTTCCCTCCTATTGATTCAAAAAAAATATGTCTAACTATCACTTTATATTTTTAGATCTTTATCATATAAAAATTATGACCTCACGGCATTAATTGTGCTGATGGTATTTTTAATAGTATTTGTTATTGCTTTATAATCGTATTCATTTTTTTCATTACTGAAAATAAGGTTAGATCCCATTCCTACACAGCAAACACCAGCCTTAAACCATTTTTCTAAGTTTTCCTTTTCAGTAGAAACTCCTCCGGTAGGCATAATACGAGTCCATGGTTGAGGCCCTTTTATGGCTTTTACAAAATCAGCTCCGTAGATTGCCCCTGGAAAAAGCTTTATAATTTCACATCCCAATTCTTCAGCTGCTGCAATTTCTGTAAGCGTTCCACAGCCAGGCATCCAAAGTACCTTTCTGCGGTTACAAACTTTAGCTATGTCTTCTCTAAGTACAGGAGTCACAATAAAGCTAGCTCCTATTTGCATGTATAGCGAAGCTGCGGCGGCATCTGTAATAGAACCTACTCCTAATAGCATCCCTGGAAGCTCTTCATTTGAAAATTTAATTAACTCCGAAAAAACCTCATGTGCATGAGTTCCTCGAGCTGTAAACTCCACCGCTCTTACACCTCCATCATAACACGCTTTTACAATTTTTTTTGCCGTTTCTATGTCTTTATTATAAAACAAAGGAACTACACCTGTATCGGTTATTTGTTGAACTACTGCTGTACGATTTATATGTTTCATGTAAATATTAAATATTTATCTAGCAACTAAAGCTGCTTCATTTCCTGACATTAATTTTTCAACTTCAGCTACACTTACCAAATTATAATCTCCAGAAATTGAATGTTTTAAACAACATGCTGCGGCTGCAAAATCTATAGCATATTGGAAATTATTAGGTTTATCGAGTAACCCATAAATAAGTCCTCCCATAAAGGCATCTCCACTCCCAACACGATCTACTACTGGAATCACTTCTCTTAGAGTAGCAACATAAGCCTTATTTCTATCATACAGAACACCTCCTATTTTTTGATGTGATGCATTTACAGAATAACGGAGTGTGGTAGCCATTACTTTTATATTAGGGTAATGCTCCAAAAAGTGCATATATACTTCTGGCAGACTATTAATATCGCTATAATCAGGATTTAACTTTTCTAAGCCTGTCATTAAGCAAGCAGTATCTATATCTCCTAAAACGATATCACTATTTCTTAGTAATTCGGGCATTATTTCTTTTGGTTCCTTTCCGTATTTCCAGAGTTTGGATCTATAGTTTAAGTCACAAGAAACTTTCATGCCTCGTTTGTTGGCTGCTTTCACAGCTTCCAAACATACTTCAGCTGCATTTGCTGAAACACCTGGTGAAACACCACTCCAATGAAACCAATTAGCATCTTTAAAAACAGCATCCCAATTTATTTCACCTACAGAAATATTTCCAAAAGAAGAGTCATCTCTATCATATAAAACACTACTCCCTCTAGAAGAAGCGCCGGTTTCTAAATAATATACTCCCAGGCGCTTACCTTTTCTATCTATATAGCTAGTTCCAACATTCTTTTTCCTAACCTCTTCTAGCGCACGAGCACCAAGCTCGTTTGCAGGAATGCTGGTTACGAATTCTGTGGCTATATTAAAATTTGAAAGTGATACTGCAACATTAAATTCACTCCCCCCATAAGTGGCGAGAAAAGAATTAGCTTGTGAAAATCTCAAATGCCTTTCTGTTGATAACCGAAGCATGATTTCTCCAAATGTTACTACTTTCTTTACCATTCAAATTTGAATTTTAAGATTAACTAAATGCTAACCCTCCGTTGATATCTATATTATTTCCTGTAAGGAAAGAAGACTCATCTGAAGCTAAATAAGCTACAAGATCTGCTACTTCTTTTGCTTCTCCTTCTCTTCTTAATGGAGTTCCTCCAGCAACTTTAGTTCTCACTTCATCTTTTGTAAAATCATCATGGAATTTGGTTGCGATCATACCTGGAGTAAGTGCATTTACACGGATTCCTTGTGGTCCAAATTCTTTAGCTAAAGATCTTGTATATGTCATAACTGCTCCTTTAGATGCTGCATACAATCCTGCTCCAGGACCTCCTCCATCACGTGCTGCTTGTGAAGAAAAGTTTACTATCGATCCACCTTCTCCCATTAGAGGTTTAAAAGCTTTTGTTACTAAAAATACAGATTTAAAGTTTACATCCATCAATAAGTTATAAAAATCAAGATCCATTTCTTCGATTGTTTTACGAGCAAAAAGCCCTCCAGCAACATTTACTAAAACATCAACTTTAGATCCGAATGCTTTTTTTGTTTCAGCTACTAAATTATCAATGTCGCTTTGCTTTGTAGCATCCGCATAAACACTAATAGCTTCTCCTCCATCTTTTTTAATCAAATTAACTGTTTCTGCAGCTCCTTTTTCATCGTCAAAATAATTTACAACTACTTTTGCTCCTTGCTTTGCTAGATTTAAAGAAATTGCTTGTCCTATGTCTCTAGCTCCTCCAGTTACTACTGCTACTTTTCCTTCGAATTTTTTCATTTTTCTATTTATTTATTATTTATCATTTAACTTCTACTGGCTTGATTGTTGGTATAAGAACATAAACTGATACCAAGGCTAGCGGAGCCAAAACCGCTATTAATATAAATGCTGGGGTATACGATTCTAGTGTTATTTGGGGAACAAGCCAGTTCATTATAATTACTGAAACTGCAGCTATTGTTCCTGCTAAACCTGCAAGTGTTCCTACAGATGGGCCACTAAATAAATCACTTGAAATTGTTTGGATATTTCCAATTGCAAATTGAAATCCGAATAGTACTACTCCTACTACATATATAAATGTCATTGGGTTTTCTCCTGAAACTAAAAATATGATTCCTAATAACCCTAAAAATATTAATGAAGCGCCTATTGTAATAGCTATTTTTCTTGCTGCGTCAACAGATTTTGTCTGCATTAATTTCCCACAAAACCATCCTCCTAAAATACTTCCAGCCATTCCTCCTAAGTAAGAAATCCATAATGTTGCTCCAATCTGCTCGATACTAAAGCCATATTTAGAATTTAAATATATTGGCATCCAACCAACAAACAACCACCAGATAGGCTCTATAAAGAATCTAGTTGCCAATACTCCCCATGCTTCTTTATGCTTTAAAATATTAGCTACACTTAACCCCTTTTCTTTAGGAGCATCTTCAAGTTCGTCTTTTTTTATTCGGTCATTGAGGATGAGATTGCGTTCTTCTTCGGTAATCCATGAATGTTTTTCTGGTGTTGCTTTATTGATAAATAACCATGGTATTACCCAAAGCAATCCGATGACTCCCAAAATTATAAACGTAGTTCTCCATCCAAATGAACTATATAAAACTGCAATTAAAGCTGGAGCAATAACACTCCCTAAGGAAGCCCCCGCATTGAAAATACCTTGTGCTATAGCTCTTTCTTTTACAGGAAACCACTCTCCATTGCTCTTTACAGCTCCCGGCCAGTTTCCAGCCTCTCCTAATCCTAAGAAACCTCTTACGATTGACAATGAAACTAAACCTTTAGCAAATGCGTGTAATACTGCAGAAAGTGACCAAACAACAATAGAAACTGTGAATCCTAGTCGCGTCCCTATTTTATCATATAATTTTCCAGATAGAAATTTTCCTGCAGCATAGGTTATCATAAAAACATTAAGCATTACTGCATAATCTGATTCGTCCATACCTAAGTCTTTCCCCATCTCTGGCCACATGACTCCAAATGCAGTACGATCGATGTAATTAATTACCGTGGCTAGACCTATTAAAGCAATAATCCACCATCTTAATCCTTTAACTTTCATATGTTTTCCAATTAAGTCGATTATTCTTAAAAACTGGGCAATACTTTCTACTCAAGCCTGATTTATAAAATCATACTCGACAAAATAAGTAATGCTATTTTTAGGAAAATAGGGAGTCTGAAACGACTTATATTTCCTTATTAAATAATCAATGTTTAAATTCTATTCTTTTTTTTAACGAGATTGTGCGATCTCAGTATTTCCAGTTACATCTATATTGTAACAATATTGATACAGGCTTTTAAAATGAACCTTCATTTTTTCTTTAGCCAATTTTGGATCCTTATTCTTTATAGCCTCATATATCTCTTTATGCTCTTTAATTCCTATAATTGCCTGATTATCATCACAGACATGATACTTTTCAAAATTGGTAATTATCTCTGGTGTAATAATTAACATAAAAGTATTCATGGTACGGTTTCCGCTAGCTTTTGCTATGGCCAGATGGAATAACAAATCTTCTTGCACTGCATCTTTACCATTTAATACTTTCTCTTCAAAAGCATCCAAAGCATCTTTCATCTTCACCAATTGATCTTCAGTTCTCCTTAAAGCTGCTAACCTAACAGTTTTTAATTCCAAAAGAATTCTAGTCTCTACCAACGATTTAAAATCTGGATTATCTAGACTTAAAATATCAGAAACCATCCCATTTAAAGCAATAATACCGATATTGGCAACAAAAGTCCCACTTTGCGGAATCGACTTCAATAAACCATAAAACTCTAAAGTTTGAATAGCTTCTCGTAAGTTATTTCTACTCACCCCAAACTTTTCTGCCATCATTCTTTCTGAAGGCAATTTATCTCCAGGCTCTAGGTTTTTATAATTTATTAGTTCTCGTATCTTAGAAATTATTTCATTCCTAACATCTTGATTTTCGATTTTATTTAAAGCTTCAATTTTCATTGTAAATACGTTAAATTATAAAACGTAAAATTGGTTAACCAGTTTGAGTTATCAAATTTATAAAAATAAAGTTTAACAAAAAACTATAATCATTAATAATTATATACTATTTCCTCACTAAACTAGCCTTAGTTTTATCAATTTGATATTGATATTTGCCGGCCCCCAACCGGCAAATACCAAAAAGCACTAACTAAAATAACAAATCTACCTCATAACAATTATCATATAAAAACTATTAACTTGGCGGGTAACATAGTAATAGTTTCGATTCTATTTTAGATTTAAAAATAACTTCTCCTATTGCTACCGACATAAAAAACTCATCTCCTTGTCGGTAAGCAAATTCTTTACCATTACAGTAAATTATTCCTTCTCCATAATATATTACTACTACATAGAAATTTTCTTGCTGTTTAATGGAATATTCTCCATTAAGGCATAATTCACTAAGACCAAAACAATTAGTATGCGCATCGTTAAAGATTGTACTAAAAGTATATTCATCTGAAGTATCTATTGCTCTAGGAGCAACTTTCCATTGATTAAGAGCCTCCTCATATGTATAGCCATCATAATGAAAGCAATCTAGCATTTTTTGTTCACCTACTCCTTGATGAATCAACTCATCTGATATCTCCAATCCGGTAGGAGTAATTCTTTCTACACGCATTGTATAATCTGTTGGCTCCTGTACTTCCATTAAGAAACATCCACTCCCAATAGCATGTGGAACACCTCCATATATCATAAAAGCATCTCCTGGTTTTACCTCAATCCTATGTAAACTATTAAGCATGCCTTCTATGTCTTGACTTAAAAAAAGTTTTTCCCATTTTTCTCTGGTTATTCCTTTTTTAAATCCCATATACACAACGCTTTTCTCACCGTCTATTTCTCTGGTATTTAAAACATACCAAGACTCTGTTTTACCATACGATGAAGAAAGTACATGCTTAGCATAATTCTTATCTGGATGAACTTGAATAGTAAGACGTTCACGAGAATCTAGCATTTTTATTAATACTCCAGTAGAGTCAAATTTTTTAATAAAATCTTTCCCTAAGAAAAGCTCTTTATCTGAATCGATAATATCCTTGAGAGATATAATACCATTATCGGTTTCGATTTCAGAAAGTCCTTCCCCTTCTGATCTATTATTTCCTCTAGCAGTTATGGTAGACATAATCCATTCTTCTGGAAAACTGTTATCAACCTGCTGCTTTTCTTCCTTCCATTTATCAATTAAAGCACCTCCAGAATAAGTACGCCACACCCTGTTTGTTGACTGCTTTAGTGGCATTTTTGCATATTTCTGTAAATCCTTATTATTCATGTTTATTTTATTAATTCAATTACTCCTTTGATTCCTGTGATAGAAGTAAAAATTGCAAAGATCAAAATGACCGTTAATATTATATTTGATTTAATACCTGCTTTATAAACTCCCATTAAGTCTTTTCTATTTACGAGATAAAAAATTCCAAGAACAGTTAGTGGTAAAATGATTGCGTTTAACGCTTGTGAAAGTATCATCACAAATACTGGGCGGCCATTAAATATAGGAACCACCAATCCCAATAAAGAGATTAAAAAAACAATAATTCTATATTTCGGTAAACTCATATCCCTTTCAGACTCATTATAATCACAAATTAACCATGGTAACATTAATATGTTAGGAAATTGTGATGAAACACCAGCCGCTATGATTCCAATTGCAAAAATAGACGAGGCTAAACCACCAGCTAAAGGTTCTAATAATTCAATCATTTGTGAAGCTTCAGATAGTTGTATTCCTTCTTTATATAAAGTCCCTGCCGCAGCTGCCATGATAGATCCACTTATTAAAAACATTAAAGTAGCTGAAAAACGGGCATCATTCTTTTGCTTCTTTAAATCTCCTACTGTCCAACCTGCTTCTTCAACCAAAGTTGTTCTAATTATGAATAAACCTGAAAACACCGTTGTTCCTATTAAAGATGCAATTACAAGTAACGGACTTCCGCCTTCATTAATTGTTTCTGGCACGTTTGGTATAAGTCCTTTTAAAATAGCTATTGGCGGAGGCATCATAATAAAAAAATTAATTAAAAAACTCGCCGACATTATAGCTACAATTACTGCTAATGCTCTTTCAAAAAATTGGGTTTTACCATTCCAAAATATGTAATAAACCAAAGAAATAAAGAACAGTGCAAAATAAATTGGAGATATACCGCCAGTAATCACACTTTTTGACCACTCGTAACATATATCTGCTACTATTCCCATTACGCCCATAACACTCCCACAAACACCAACTGTTAAGGCTATTATGAAAAAAATACCGACTCCTGGGTGTATATGGTTTTTAAATGCTTGTAAAGCAGTCTCTCCAGTAACAAGCGTATATTTACCATATAAATTAATCATGAAATAAGTAGTTAAACAAGACGCTACAATGGTCCAAAGCAAAGACATTCCATAAACAGCTCCAGCATTTGCCATTGCTGTAACACTCCCTGTACCTATATTGAGTCCCAGTAAAAATATCCCTGGTAAGAATAATGCAATATAATTGGACAGCTTAGAGCGCCATGATTTTTTATTATGTACCATGCTTTTGTTTTCTGAAATTAGTAGTTAAAAAAGGGTAATCATCCTTATTTTTAGTTGAGTATAAATAACTCAGTAATGATAGAAACGGCAACCCATTTCTATATTAATCTTGAAAATTTAGAATTCATTACCCTTTTTACTTCTAGTAACATAACAAACTAACTCAAAATCAATTATAACGACTAGACACTTATTAATACCCTGGATTCTGAGGCAATAAATTAGGATTTCTTTCTAACTCATCTTCTGGCAATGGTAATAAGTAATCATCAGCAGTAAAAAACGGTTTTGCTCCTTCTAATCCTGATGCACTAAATGCCTCATCTCCTAATTGTCTTCTTACTATATCATACCATCTTTTACCTTCGAAAGCAAGTTCTAATCTACGCTCTTCCATTATATCGTCAATGGTAACTGTTCCTGTAAGATCTGCTGGCACAGCACTCGCTGGAAAAACATACTGAATGTCAGCTCCAGTTTTTGTAGCTCCACCCATTCTTGCTCTACTTCTTACTTGATTTATATAATTTAAAGCAGCACCATTATCTCCTAATTCTACAGCAGCTTCAGCGGCAATTAATAATACTTCAGCATAACGAATCATTGAATAATTGTGACTTGTTGCTCTAGCATTTGCACGTGCATATTCCCCAGGATAACGCATGTATTTTGCTATATAAGGATTGTTTTTAGCAAACTGGTGACCACTAATATCAAACTGAGTGTAATCTACAACAGTACCACCAATAGACGCTTCATCATCTAAACTAACTGCTCTTCTGTAGTCTCCACTATCCCATGTTGTATACACTTCAAGTGTTGGCACTGCAACAGACCATCCTCCACCGTCATTTCTATCATCCCCACGAATACCTGTCATCGGTGCTGTTTGGTCATAGGCATTATTTTCAGCCTCAAAATTATTATAATCTAAAGCAAATATTGGCTCTGGAGAAGCATCTATAACTTCTGCATTAAATAAATTTTGAAAGTTAGGGTCTAATGAATATGTACCACTTTTTATAACTTTTGTAGCATAATCGTACGCACTCTGAAAATCTGCCGTATTACTTGTTCCTGCTCTTGTTAAATACACTAAAGCTAAGTAAGACGAAGCAGCTCCTTGAGAAGGTATTGCTGCAGATGCTGTATTTTTTGGCAGCCAAGTTTCCGCATATTCTAAGTCGGCAATAATTTTCTCATATACTTCTGCAACTGAAGATTTTTCAATATTAGAAGTAGCATCTACATCTGTTATTGGCTCGTCAATGTATGGAACCTCCCCAAACAATCTAACCAAATGGAAGTAATAAAATGCTCTTGCAAAGTAAGCCTGAGCTGTTATTGGATTTTTTATAGCATCTGAAGCGTCTACATCTTCAGCTCCAGCAATCGCTAAATTAGCGGCTGCAATTCCTTGATATGCTTTTGGCCAAAATTCAATCAACATTCCGTTATTAGCTAATGTTGTGAATTCATTCATTTCTACTCGTCTAGTTTCATTAGAAGCTAGACTTACCATATCTGATCTTAACATTAATGCTATGGAAAGTTTTCTTCCCCAAAATGTTTCGTTGATAGCATGTGTAAGCGAACCATCTACCGCTGCTTGAATATCACTTGGCGATGCAAAAAATCCTTCAGGAGCTAAAATCCCTACAGGCTCTTCTTCTAAATCTGAACACCCTATCATTGATATTCCCATTAATAATAAAAGTATATATCTATATGTTTTCATTGTATTCTTTTTTTATGATTAAAATTTCACGCTAAGGCTCATATTAACAGATCTTACAGTAGGATAGTTTCCAAAATCGAATCCTTGTGCCGTATTCGATGAGAAATTATTACTTCCTTCTGAACCAACATAATTTACTTCTGGATCTAAACCAGAGTAACTAGTAAAAGTCAACAAATTCTGTACACTAAGAGATAATCTGAAGTTTTCCATTCCTAATTTTTCTACTAAACTAGATGGGAAATTATACCCTATAGCTAAATTCTTCAATCTTACGTAACTACCATCCTCTACAAATCGAGAAGATATTTCTCTGTTACTATTATTTCCAACTCTTGGCACATCTGTATTGGTATTATTAGGTGTCCAAGCATTGTTGTAATTATCTTGAGTTGTATTGGCATCTCCATTAGATAATTGTACGTTCGTCATATTAAAAATCTCTCCTCCTTGAGAACCTTGAAAAAAGATATTCAAATCGATATTTTTATATGAGAATGTATTTGTGAAACCCCAAGTGAAATCTGGATTTGGATCACCAATAGTTGTTCTATCAGCTTCAGTAATGTCTCCACTATCATCTATATCTGCAAATAATGGATCTCCTGCAACCCCTCCGTTTAAAGTAGCTGTACCTTCTGGTGCAGTTCCACCTTGATAAACTCCAGCATAATCATAACCCCAGAATAAACCTACAGATTCTCCTTCTCTTAACACATAACTTCTATCATGAGAAAAATATGATGGAGCTGCATTTCCGAAGTAATCTAAACCTCCAACTAAGCTAACAACTTCGTTATTGTTAAATGCGATATTAAAATCTGTTCTCCACTGAAAGTTTTCATTAGAAATATTAATCGTGTTTAAAGAAACCTCAACACCATTATTATTAATCTCACCAACATTTGTTAGAATTTCATCATCTAAATAACCCGTATATTCTGGTAAGGCATTATTTATTAATATTAAATCTTTGGTATCAATGTCATAATAATCTACTGAAAGATTTAATCTGTTGCTAAAAAGTCCTAAATCAATACCGAAGTTAGTTTGGTATGAAGACTCCCACTTTAAGTTTGGATTCGCAGGACGGTCTGGAGTAACTGCACTAACAGTTTGCCCGTTGCTAGACGCATAAATTCCTTGTATCCTTGCTAAAGACTCGTAAGCACCAATAGAAGGGTTACCAGTAACACCATAACTAGCTCTTAATTTTAAATTGGTTATAGTCTGGCTATCTTCCAAAAAGCTTTCATTAGAAATTTTCCATCCTAAAGCCCCTGATGGGAAAACAGCATACTTCTCGTTCTCAGCAAAGTTTGATGCACCATCTCGTCTAACTGTAGCCGTGATTAAATATCTATCATCAAAGTCATAGTTTAAACGTCCAAACTGAGATTGAATTTCAACTTCAGAAATAGAAGAGTCTGGCTGTAAAACATTTGTTGCTGAACCAAAACCATAATAAGAAAAACTATCAGAAAGAAATCCTGTTGCTTCCATATAGCTATATTCGGAAACCGATTTTTGGTAAGAATAACCTCCTAATAAAGTTAAGCTCCCTTTCCCTATTTCTGCTTTATATGTTAAATAATTCTCACTTAATAATGTAGTATTTTTATTATACTGAATAGATGCTCTTCCATCGTTACCTGCAGAAGTAATTTTTAAAGTTGAAGGAGAGAAAATACCTCTTGTTCTATTTTCTGTACTAAAACCAAATGTTGATTTAAAAGAAAGGTTGTTTAGAATATCATAACCCGCATATAAATTCGCTCTAAATTTATCTGTCTTAAGTTCATCTATACGCTCTGTAGCAACTGCATATGGATTATCCACAGGATCTCCAATAGAGTTTCCTGCATTATAAGTACCATCAGCATCGTAAACTGGCTGATCTGGAGCATATCTTAAAGCTAGCGTTATAACGTCATCTCCCCCTGCAGAAACAGAACCATCCGATTGTGTAGCAGCTCCATTTTTCTCTTCTCTACTACCAAAAAGATTCATTCCTAAGTTTAATTTGTCTGTTACATTCGCATCAACATTAGATAAGAATGTTAATTTCTCGAAATCAGAATTAATTAAAACCCCTTCCTGTTGGAAGTAATTTGTAGATGCATAGAAGTTTATATTATCTGAACCTCCAGAAACAGAAAGTTGATACGTTTCTGTACTTCCAGTTCTATATATCAAATCTTGCCAATCTGTATCCGCTGGCCCTTGAGTATAAGCACTTGTGCTTTGCGTATTAGCTCTAATATCGTTTTGGTAATTGGCAAACTCATCTGCATTTAATAAGTCTATTTCATTAGCAGTATTCTGCATAACGTAAGACGTATTAAACTCTACATTTATTTTACCACTTCTACCCTTTTTAGTAGTTACTAGAATTACACCATTAGAACCTCTAGAACCGTATATAGCTGTTGCCGATGCATCTTTTAAAACTTCCATAGAAGCTATATCTGTAGCTTGAGGCATCGAAGCTCCTACAAATCCATCTACAACAATAAGCGGATTACTACTAGCATTTATAGATGTATTACCTCTAATTTTTATACTGATAGGTGCTCCAGGCTCACCACCATTATTAGACTGAACAACAACACCCGCGGCACGTCCTTGAAGCGCTTCTTCCGCATTACCAGTAGGAAATGCAGTTAACTCTTCTGACTTTACTGAAGACACAGCTCCCGTAATGTCACTCTTTTTTTGAGATCCATACCCTACAATAACTACCTCATCAAGCTCTTCTAAATCTTGCTCTAATGCAATATCAATAGTTTCTTGACCTGAAATTGTTACGGTTTGCTCAATAAAACCAATAAAGCTAAAAGAAACTTTATCTCCATTTTTTATGTTTATTGAGTAATTACCGTCAAAATCGGTAACAACCCCATTTCTACTATTAGCAACTAGTACATTTACTCCAGGAATTGGAACTCCATCTGATTTGGATACAACTGTACCACTTAGTAAATATGTATCTTGTGCTATACCTGAATAATGACATACAATCATTATCAAAAATATAGTTAACATCTTGAATTTCATAAGTTTATAATATTTAGTTAGTTTTAAATTTTAACAAATAATCCCTAGGGATAACTTAGTATCCTATTCACTATTTACTTAAATGTAATTGGTGTATTAACTTTTGAAGTTACTTATGAAAATATGTATCTTTGTAACTTCAAATTACTTATTAAGTAATTGCATGTTTAAATTTACTTCTTAACGAAGTTTTACAAAAAGGATAGGTGTGCGCCTGTCCTTTTTTTTGGTGCTAAAATCAATTTTTCATGTTGAGCTTGTTTTCATAATTTTCAATTAATCATAATTGGTTTACCAAATTGGTTTACCAAATATATGTTATTTAAGTGTTAACTAAAAATGTTTTTGGTAAAATATTGTAGTTAAAAATGCTTTTTTAACAAAAAACTGCACTCAAAATAATCAGTTAGACAATAGCGTGACTTTTATTCCATAAAATCTTCTCTAATAGGACTAAAAACATCTATTAACACTCCTTCCTCTTTACAAATAGCTCCGTGCATTTCGTGTGGTGGAATGTAAAATGAATCCCCTCCTTCCATCAATTTTGTTTCTCCGTCAATAGTAAGTTCGAACTTTCCACTCACTACATAGGTAACTTGAGAGTGATAATGCTCATGCATGGAACCTACGCCACCTTTATCAAAGTGAACTTTTACAAGCATGATTTTATCATCATAGCCCATAATTTTTCTTTTCACTCCTTCAGCAACTTGTTCCCATTCCATTTCAGCTCCTTTGATAAATTTGTCGCTTGTTCCGAATGTTTTTTCCATTTTTTATTTACTTTTTATTTAATTAATAGGTAATAAGGCCCTTTCCAACTAAGGTCAGTTCCGTTTATTTTTATTGAATGTTTTTCTTTTACTTTAGCATCATTATTTGCTATAGCCAAAACTATTATCTTATCTGTAATTGTTCTTATTTTTACCACAGTATATGCTTCATCGGATGGTAAAACTTCAATAGTTTTTATACTACTAAAAGCATTACTAGCTTTTTCAGTAACGGCATTATAACCACCATGCTTTTCTATAACTGAAGCAAAAATAGCGTTATCTGTGTTATTCTTTCTGATAACAAAACCTGGATCTCTCCGTAAATTAAATTCTGGATCTTTTGCTCCTAAACGAGTAAAAAACAATTTGTATTTTTCTGAAGTTGAACTCGTAAGTGTATAAAATTTATTATTTGACAACCAACTAAAACTAGCTGTTTCTTTATTGCTACTCCCAGAAGCCTCTTTATACAGGTGTTGATATCCATTATCTGTTCCAAAAGGAGTCAAACTAGAAAAGCTATCCATTTTAAAATCTGTACTTATTATTTGTCCAAAGAAATAGTACGGTAAATCAAATTGATGTTTCTCTTCTGATGAAACTTTAAAAATGTCTATTGTCAGCGGATTTTCAATGCCATCTATATTTACCAATGCCATTGTTCTATGAAGCTTTGTTCCTTGATATGCATTACTATCTTTCACACTGACGATCTGAATGTTATCATTTGAAAAATCTGAAAAATATTTTAACGGGTTATACTTACTTCCTGTTTCATAATCTCCATTAAAATGCGATTTTTCATCTTGAACAATAGTATTATGAGCTATTGTTTGTTTTGCCCAAGTAGTATTCTCCTTTAAATACCCTCCTCCATTCTTCTGATCTATGTTTACAAAACGAGCCAAGCCATAATCCTGAATTATCTCATCTCCATCTGAATATAAAGAAAAAGAAAGCTTGTCGTAATGCCCATGACTACTTCCTTGAGATGTATATTTAACGACTAAAGACATTGGTGTTTTCGATTGTAGAGGTCTTAATATTGATATTCCCCCTTGATTTCCTTTAGGACCGTCTAATAATTCTATAGATTTCTTAATTGAAGATGTAAAATCACCTTCAGCAACACCTTTAGCCACAGCTAATCCCGCAGAACTCAATGTAACAGATTGCTGCTTTTTAGCAATCTCTAAAAGTGACGGATCTTGATCTCCATAATAATATGCAATATCAACAGCATTAATCATAGCTCCTGTATAATAAGACATTCCCTTTTGTGCATCATTTAAAGGGAAGAAATCCCCATCTGAATCTGTTAATTGCACCAAAGCACTCACGGCTTTAATCAACACATTATCTTTAAATTTAAAAATATCTTTATCCCAACCTGTATTATAAAGCCCTTCAGCAAAAACCATAAATGGATACATGGCATAACGCTGGTAATATGGTCCTTCTGTATAATATCCCGAAGGAGAAAAAGCCTCGTAAAGATTTGCCATAAATCCAGCTTTTCCATCAGCATCAAAAATGGTTCCCCCGTCGTTATCCTTCTCTGATAAGTCTAAATTTTCAGTATCCAATCCATAAAGCGCTCTATTTACCAAGGTAGTATCACGCATTGCTAATCCGATCATTCCTACAGCTGCATTTCCCCATGTACTATGATTGTGAATACGATTAAAAAATTTAGGGTTTTCAATTGATAAGAAATCAGCAAAAGGAATAAAAAGCTCAGACTCTAAATAATCTCTATCTTCTTCAGATAACCAATCATAAATACTATCATACGCCTGACTCATATATACCAACCAATTGGCATCATTTAAACATTGCCAGAAAATCTTCCCTCTAGAATAAGACCTTTCCTCTGGATGCAATGGTAGTCCTTTATAAATTTTAGCATATTCAAAAAGTACGTCTTTCGTAAACTCTGCATACTTTTTATCGCCTAGAATTTGAAATAATACTCCCGCTTTCTGAAGGATATAAAAGTTCTTCTTATGACGTTCATGTGTATATCCTCCAGCCATATCTTTAGGGATTGGCACATGAATTCCTGTAGCTATATCTGCATCGACTTCTTCTTTAGTCTCTTTTAACGTAGCATCGAACAAAGGTAGATTCCCTAATTCCTTTTTAATAGAAGCTACTCCTTGTTTTGTTAATATTAAACTAGGATGCTCTTCCGTAGAAAATTGCTTTTGAGCATATATGCAGTTAGAAAAAACTACACATATTAATACTATTAAAAAGTTGTTATTTACCTTCTTCATATTATAATTTTTCTTTTATCAAGCCAATGCTTTTCCCATCTGTAGCTTGATTATTAAGCTTTGATTCTTTAGATACTAAATATGAATCTGTAAATACTGGAGTAACATCATAAAGCTCCTCCATATTATATTTTTGATCTCCTGTTACTATTGGTTTAGGCGTGTTATGAAAGTTTAAATTAGAAATATCTACTATCGGCTCTCCAACTACCAAATGCGCCTTTAAAGTCTTAGAATCTGAGAAAATACTATTCTTCATATCCACAACCTGCACGCCATATAAAGAAACTGCTGCATCTTGAGTGTTTCTTTTTCCCTTCCCTACATTATCAAAAACACAATGATCTAACTCCAAAAATGGTCCGAAAGTACTTTCATCTTTTCCTCCTCTGTATAAGTTTAATGCAACCCCTTCAATATTAGAATATAAGTTATTCTTTAATATTACATATTCCGCATTATAAATTCCAATATCTTCAGTTTCCTTATTTAGTGAGATTACATCACCAGTAATTTTATTGAAGTTAGAGTTTTTAATACTAATGGTGTCTGCAAATGTATTTTTATACACTTTTATAGCATCAAAAGAATGGTTTACATCAAGATTTATAAAGCTACAGTTATCTACAAAAAGCTTGTAATTGTCATTCATAGAGTACTTACTCGTAGTAATAACTGAATTTCCTGTTCTATCTGGTGCATTCTTCCCGTCAAATACAATTCCTGCTACAGATAGCTTACCTCCGTTGGCAATTTCAAAAACATTTTTCTTTTCGAATAAGATTGTTGCCTTCTGATTTTCATCTCCAATAAAGCTTAATGGCTTCTCAATCGTTATAGTTTTTGTTAATTGATAAGGAGCTGTAGATTCTAATTGAAGAATATCCCCCGCTTTTGCATTTGCAACTGCTTCATTAAGGGTATTTAATCCTGGTTTTACTTTAATGACCTCACCACTAGATAACGCAGGTTCCGCATCTTTCTTGCTATACCAAGCTACTCCAGTTGTTTTCTTTGATGGAATTGAATCCCCTATGGTAGCACCAGCTTTTATATCTGCGGAAGCAGTAAACAATCCGTTTTCATCTTTTACTAATTCTAATTTTTTCTGAACAAATCCACCTTCTGTTAGTGGTTTTACATTAGGACTGATAATGTTATTGTCAAATGAAATCCCAGAAATATCATCATAAACAGTAAATAACTGATCCTGTTTTTCATTATAAAAGATATTGTTTGCTATCACAGAATTTATAGGTGTTGCACTTCGTTCTTCATCGCTCCCCGCGCATAACTGAATATGGTCTGAATTTATAAATGTATTATTTTCTACTCGTGCATCTTCCACTTGAAAGTATCTATTTATTGGAGAATTTGGAACGCCATTCATCATCACAAAAGCACCTCTAAAACGATATCCTGTAATACCATCTAAGTAATTATTAATAACTGTTTGCTGACCGTTAATTACTCGTATCCCCCCAGTATTAGGCTTTCTATTACCTAAGAAAACATTTCCCTCTACCCATGTTTCATTTCCATGTCTCATGGTTAATGTTCCTTTACACTCATAAAAAATATTATTCTTAAAGGTGTTCTGACAAGACTTATTTGAGATAATTTCAAGCTCCCCACTACATCTATCAAAATAGTTAGATGCTACTAATGTTTTGGAATTGGTTAACGAATAATGACTTGTTCCTATACGTAACGTCTCTCCCCCATTAGAACCCAAAGTAGGCCTTGGACCGAAATAATTATGATCTATTTTATGATTATTCTCACGACTTTCCTCTGTATTTAATCTAACAGTCATCGTCACTCCTCTATTTCTCTTCCCTGATAAATGATTGTGATCTATTCTGTTATTCTTACCATAAATCGCAACCCAAGTATCTGGCTCATGCCTTTCTGGATTACTAAAATTATCTATCACACACTGGGTGAGTCTACTATTATTTGCAAGATGATCGTTATCTTTTTTAAAAGAAATAACTTCATTTGTTGGAGTAAAACCATCTTTAAAAACCAAACCTTCAACAACAAGATATTCTCCTGCTAATCTAAGGTTAGAGTTACCCGTAAAAATTACTTTTCCTTTTTCTTCTGCTCGTAATGTAATTAAACTATCTACTTTCCCTTGAGCTTCAAAAAGCAATTCTGAATCTTCCCAGATTCCATTAGCTAATATTAAAGTGTCTCCAGGTTTAACATTACTCAGCGCACTATTCAGTTCTTCTACATTTTTAATAGTAGCTACTTCTGTTTTTGGAGCACAACAGAACATTGTAAATCCTATTAATGCTAAGTATAAAGTTTTAAAGTTTTTCATAAAATAAATTGGTTTACCACTTTGGTTGACCAAATATATGAATAATTAAATTTTATCCAAATTAATTAACGATAAAATAAAAAATAGCCTAATAAAATATCAATTACTCACTATGCTTCTTAACTTTTAGAACCCCTCGCAAATGAAGCGCATAAAAAAGGCTGCCAATATTGGCAGCCTGGTGTGGTTATTAAAGACTATAAGTAATTATTCTAATTTTAAAAGTTCTATTTTTCGCTTAATCAACATTTGGATATATTTTCTTAGCTGCATACGATCTATTTGTGCACTCTCTATGTAAGCTTGATTATATGCTTTTTTTGCTGAAGAATAATCATCAAGCTTTTTATAAACGTCTCCTAATAAACTAGTAATATTAACTCGTTCTAAAATAGGCATATTTGTATCTGTTAACGATTGAATTATCCATTTCTTAGATTCCTCATTTTGCTCTTTAGTTATATTATTTCCTCCTGCTTCATACATTACTTGCGCAGAGCGAGCGAGACTCATAGGAGATAATTGATCACCTTGAAGCTTAAAATACTGGTTCTTTAATGAGATATATTTATCTACATCTTTATCTTTAAAAAGCGCATAAATAGCATCACAATTAGTTTTAGATAGTTCATATTGATTACCATTATTTCCTTCAATTGTATTATACGCAAGCTTCATATCTCCATTTATACGTTCCAAAGGAATCATATAATCTTTATCTCCATTCTTTGCAAGTCCTTCCGCTAGTTCTGTGTTGTATTGAATAACATAAAACGCTACAGGTTCACCCACCTCTTCAAGATAACCCTCCATATGATCAACTATGTATTCCATAATTTTATCATTCATCCCTTCAGGCTTATGGAATTTTTTAATGATTACATAATCTTCTTTATTTACTAGTCCATCTCCTTGAGTCATCTTAACATCGATGTAATCGTTGAACACTCGATCTACTCTTACTACCCATTTCTTTTTGTTAATTCCTTCCTGAAGTGTTACAAATGCAGGAGCTTTACTTAAAAGTTCTGCCATTACTTCAAGATTTTCATCATCTTTTTGGTATTCCTCATAAATCTCCTCAAAACTCTTAACATCTCCAGTTACTGTTTGCGCCATCTGAAACATATTATCGATATCTAAAGAACCACTAACCTTAGACAAAGCGTTTTCATTAGCATCAACAAACATAAGAGTTGGCATAGATGTGATTTTGTTTTCTTTTACAAGTTGAGAATTAATTTCATTCTCAACATCTACTTTTACAGAAACAAAATTTTCGTTAAAAAAAGCTCCTAATTTCTCATCCACATATACATTTTTATCCATCATTTTACAAGGAGCACACCAATCAGCATAAAAATCAATAAATAAAGGGACATCCCTTTTTTCAGCCTCAGCTAAAGCTTCTTTATAGGTTCCTTCAAAAAAGCTTACACCTTGGGCTTGTACTTTATTTATAGCTATTACGGCTACAAATATTAATGTTATATATAATCGATTAATTTTCATTTTTAATTATTTTTTATTCAAATATTCATTATTACTCTACAGTGATGGTTATCGCATCTTTAACGACTTCATAATAATCACCTGTATTATGAATTCCTACACTTACAATATAATTTCCGGGAGCAGTATCTGTACTTAAAGGATATACTATCTGTCCTAATCCTTGTACAGAAACTTGTTCTGAGAAATATTCTACCGCTGCTTCATCTAATTCTTCTGATCTAACTTCTGCTATAGAAAATGATAATGGTTCTGTTCCTAGAACTCCACTTATTTTTTGAGAAACCCACGGGGATTCATTCTCAATCCTTAAGGCATCTAATCTTGGATCTAGCTCTAAGCGAATTGTCATTGTGTTCGGCAAGTATTCTGCATTCTCAACATCTAAAAACCCAACTTCTTTATCGCAACCTACATTTATAAGCCCTATAAAGACTATCAGTATATATATAATTGATTTTTTCATCGAAATTGTAATTTTAAAGTTTATCAATAATGTAATCGTAATGCATAGAATGTACTACCCCATTTGATGGATGAATATCTGCTGAAGCTATTTGAGCATCTCGAACTGTATTTCCATCCGCAGAATTAAATTTTACAAATACAGGACCAACCCCATATACTGGATCTATCTCTTCTTCTGTAAAAAGTTGAATCTCTGCATTTCCAATAGAAGTAATAAACACCCCTCCATCTTGCCTTGCCGGAATATCATCTCGCATATAAACATCTGTGAATACATGGTTTAATAATATTTCTTTACAGACTTCAGGATCTGTTTCTGCAATCGTCTCTAAATTCTGATTGTACAGCCATCTTCTAATAGAATGAGATGTTAATCCCATAAACATAATTTCATCATAATCAGGATCTTCACCGCTAAATAAATTAGTTAAACCAGCATGATCTATCATCTCTACTGTTAAATCCCAGTTATAATCATCTGTAAGTAGATATTCATAAATGGTTTTATCCTCTAAGTCTCCGTTTGCAACTCCACTATCAATAAGGTTATTTTTTGTACAACTTAAGCACATAGTGAATACAAGGAAATAAACTGCTATCTTTTTCATCTGTATAATTTTCATTTTAATCTACTCGGTTCCAATAAATATTCTGTTTCAAAAGTGTATTGTTAGTAAAGGCGTCACTACCAATAAATAAATACAAAGCACCATCTTGAATATCTTGATCACTTAGCTCTGCAAATGCTGGAGGAAGCTCTGTATCTATATAATTATTTCTCAATACATCATAAAATCTTCCATCTTCCATTAATAATTCTTTCTCTCTTTCCTTGAAAATTGCATATTGTAAATTTATATCTTCCGCTGTTGGATATAAATCAGCATTTGCTCTAGACCTAATAGTGTTTAAGTCTTGAATTGCAGCAGCATCATTACCTAGTTTAGCATAACATTCTGCTCTTAATAAATATATTCCGGCCAATCTTATGTAGATATTATTACAGTTTAACCCTGTCATACTTACCCTACCTGTAGTCTGACTAGTAACACGATAAACACCTTCTGTTACTTTGTACGGATATGAAAACTCATGTCCAGCAGTTTGCATAGAATCTACTTTATAGAAGTAGGTGTCTTTACGGGCATCTTCGCCCTTGTACATATTCTGAATAGTATTCGCTTCAAATTTAAATGCCACTCTCCCAGTTTCTATATAGGAAGTCGCATCATTAATATCTACTGGCCAGGTTACATATTTTTCAATAATAGGAGCTATGTAACCACCAGAATTATCTGAAAGATAAAAACGTTGAATTTCAAGTATACTTTCTCGCGCTGCAACTCTAGTAGATGGATCCCAACCATTAAAATTTAAATCCAGCATAGTTTCTATATCTGGAGCAAGGTCATATTCTGCAGCTTCATCTCCAGAAATCAACTTTGTAGACCAATCAATAGAAGCAGTATAGGCATCGGATGCTGAAACTCCATCCCAACCATAAAGTTCTACCATGCTCCCTTGCCAAGCATATATATTTGCTAGTAAGGCAGCTGCAGCTCCTTTATTTCCGTATTGCTTAGACTGTAAAGGAGTTCCAACATCATCATATAATTCTCCATAACGACCTAATTTAGTATACGCTAATTCTACATTTTTAATAGCTTCTGCAATAACCTCTTGGTCTGTGCTATTTTCATAGGCTTCAAAATTATTGGTACCAGTAGTTATAATAGCATTCCCCCAAATACGACCTAATTCATAATACATCCACCCTTTGAAGAAGTGAGCTTGACCTATATAAAAATCCATTCGATCTTGTGAAATATTACCCTCCGCTTGATCTATATTTTCAATTATCAAATTACATAGATATATTACATCATAATACTCTTTCCAATTGCTATAGAAAGAGCTTTTAACAGTAGCTGGCACTAAATTCCTAAGATTTAAATAACCAGTGTTATCGCATCTATCTGCCGCAGCCCCCATTTGCTGATGAGAATCGTTTCCCATAAGGCGTTGTACTTCACCTTGAATAGTGATTACAAAGCCCATCAACTCACTATCATCATCAAATGCATTGGTAATCGATTGCCTATCTTCTGGTTTAATATCAAGTGCATCAGCACAAGAATTTAGCATTAGTGCTATAAATATTATAGGGATTAAAAATCTTCTCATTTTTTTATTCGTTTTTAATGAATTGTAAAGAAATCTTCACATTATCTATATTGCTTTGGTACTCGTTAGAGCACCTTAGACCTCCATATTACTTTTCATTTTTATTATAGATTAATTGTAAATCCTAAGGTGTAAATCCTTGGTAACGGATAATTATCTAAGGTGTCTACTCCTGAATAAGGAACTGCTTCTGGATCTAAACCTGAATAGTTGGTTAATAAGAATAAATTTTCAGCAGTAAAAAACACTCTTGCCGATTCCATTCCTATCTTTTTCATCCAATTCTCATTGAAATTATAAGAGAGATTCAACCTTTTTAATCTAACATAATTTACAGTCTCGATATTAGTATCAACCATCGGGTCTGACTGTGGACCATATCCTAAGTTTGCTGTTGGAAAAAATGGATCATAAGATTCTCCTGCTTCTGCATAACCAGCCTCAGACCAAAAATCTACATCATCAACATCAAAAAACAATCTACTTAAACCTGGACTTCTACTATTAGTGTAAGCAGTATAGGGCACTGCATTAATTATAGATTTTGATAAAGTGTACGTAAATAAGAAATTAAGATTGAAATTTCTCCAAGTGATGTCGTTATTAAAACCTCCTGTAGCCTTAGGTAACGGACTTCCTTTAAAAACTTTATCTAAATCATTAATTCTTCCATCTCCATTTAAATCAGCAATTTTTTTCATTCCCACTTGCGTAGGATATGTATTACCAGCTTGATTTTGGCTAACTACAGATCCATCTACATTATAATAATCTGGAATTTCATCTTCGCTGTTTATGTATCCATCCTGTACATAAACATTAAACCCAAATAAAGGATTTCCTAATACAAAGTTATCCACATCTTTATCATTAAAACTCTCTTCAAACCTATTATAGTTTCTTGCAATATTGAAACTAGATCTCCACTTAACCTCTGTATCTCTTAGTAAATCTAACTGTAATGAAAGCTCTACCCCTTGATTAGATGTAGAAAAAGTATTTCTCCAAGTAGATGTTTCATAATAAACATTTCCAGGAAGTGCAGCATTATAAATCTGATCTTTATTGAATTTATAGTAATAATCTGCTACTAATTTGACTCTATATTCAAAAAAGTTTAGGTCCAATCCTATATCAAATTGCTGCGACTCCTCCCATCCTAAATTATTATAAGAAACCTGATCTGGTGCTAAACCTGGTACTCCTAAGAAATATGGTGAGTTTGCATCTGATACTGTACCATGAGCTAAGTATGGATCTTTAAATTGTATCCCTGTTACCCCCCAAGATGTTCTTAGTTTACCAGAACTAAGCCACCAAAAATCTTGCATAAATTCTTCACTTGAAAAATTCCATCCTGCAGCAACAGAAGGGAAAGTTCCCCATCTATTATCTTCTCCAAAAGTACTAGAACCATCCGCTCTAAGTGTGGCCTCTATTAAATACTTTTGTTTATAATTATATGCTGCTCTTCCAAAGTAACTAAGCAATGTAGATTGATTAAAACTAGAAGAATAGTTTCTAGTAATTATAGATACTCCATTCTGATCTATAACTGCAGCAGATTCTGGTATTTCTGGTACATAATGAATATCATCACTTGCCATTCCTAATCCTAGTCCCCAATTCACTTTATTTATTCTACTAGTATATCCTTGACCCGCCAATAATTCAAGATTGTGAACTTCATTAAGTGTTTTGGTATAATTTAGAGTATTCTCCCAACTCATAACTATCCCCATAGTATTCGTCCCTTCTGAACGTGACAAGCCATATTGATCATTTAAATAAGATGGCACAAATAAATTATTGGTTACTAAAGAAAAATCTATAGAAGGAGTGGATGTAAAGTTAAAGCCACTACCAATATCCCAACTTACTCTCAAGCCTGATCTTAACCTATATGTATTATTTTTCTGCTCTGTATCTGCAATACTATTTGCTTGCTGAATAGCAATAGGATTGTCTATACCATACAACGAAGAAGAGGACACTGGAGACCCTACCATATTAGCAGAACCATTATTACTATTAGACCCTAAACCTCGGTTGGTATATGCCATATAATTTGTAGAAGTAATCTTTAAGTTTTTTCTTGGTCTGATATCCATATTCGCCGTTAGATTATAACGATTAAATGCAGTACCTACCATTATTCCTTCTTCGTTATAATGACCAAGAGCTATATTATATTTAAATAATTCTGAACCCCCGTTTACGTTTAAATTTACATTTAGGGTTTTTCCTGTTTGGAAAAAATAATCCCACCAATTTGAACTATTGTTATAATAATTATTCAAACTATCTTGTAATTCTGGTGTAAATGCTCCTCCAGTTCTTCCATTACCCCAAAACCAATCTAAAACTCCAGATGTTCCCCAAGACTCTTTATAAGATTCAGGTATAATGTAAGTCCTTGTGGCAAAGTCATAGTAAGCAGCTGTAGCCCCTTCTGCAAACTTCAAAGCAAACTGACGCTCTGCATTCCCTATAGTTTGTACAGGAGTTTTAGGTAATACACTATACCCTGTAGATACACTTGCACTAATCTGTGCTTTTCCTGTTTTACCCTTCTTAGTTGTGATAAGAACCACACCATTACTTGCTCTAGACCCATATAAAGCAGCCGCAGAAGCATCTTTTAGGACCTCCATGGATTCTATTGTTGCAGGATCTATATCAGCTAAACCACTAACTCCTAAACTAGAGTTCGTTTCCGAAATAATTGGAATCCCATCGACTACGTATAAAGGAGATCCATCATTGATTAAACTTCCATCAGGCCCAGCAACCATTAATGAATTCTGACCTCTAATATTAACAATTGTACCTGTTCCTCCAGGAGAACCAGAACGATTTGTAACTGCAACTCCAGCCATCTGCCCCTGCATAAGATTTTCCAGATTTGAAGAAGGCATATCTTTAATTGCGTCTGCTTTTACTGAAGAAACCGAATTGATTAGTTCTTTTTCGGTTCTCTCCCCATAAGCTACAACAGTTACCTCTTCTAAAGAGTTTACATCCTCTTCAAGTGTAACTACAAGATTCGTATTTTCACCGATAACTATCTCTTTACTCTTATAACCTAGAAAAGTAACCTTAATAGAAGGTGTTACTCCTGGTTTAACAGGAATATCTATAACAAATTTACCTTCTAAATTTGCAGAAACACCAATCATAGTTCCTGTAACCATAATTGTTGCTCCAGGTAATGTCTCTCCATTAGTACCTTGAACAACTCCCGAAACATTTAAATATTCTTGAAGATTTCTTTTGGCTGGAATAATAAGATATAATTCATCTCCTTGAGGTTCTACAATATAATCTCTTCCTACCAATCTTGAAACTGCATCTATAAGCTCTACATTTTCAAAATTTGCTTCTACAATTCTATCTAAATCTAAGGTTTTACTACTATAGAAGAATTCTACATTTGATTGTTCTCTAATTTCTTTTAATGCTTCATGAAGTGTTACTTCTCCCATATTCATGGTAACTTTTTGGGCAAAAGCAAAAACTGATACATGCATAAAAACCATAAAAATAAAGAGTGTTCGCTTCATTATTTTCACAATTTCACATTCATACCGCCTCAGGAAGCAAGTAGCTCCCTTCGATAGATTTTTTTTCATACATTTATATGATTTTTGTTGTTAATTGATTAGTTAACAGCATCCAAAAACCGGATAGAACGACCAAATACTATCCGGTTTTTAACTGTTTTTATTTTAATATTTTTATTTCATATTCATCATTATTTTTATTCACCTGATACTTTACTTCTGATGTTTTAGCAATCATATCCAATACTTTTTTTATCGGAGTATCTTTCTTAGCTACACCAGTAAAAGGAATACTTTTAAGCTCCTCTTGCTGAAAACTTACTTTAAAACCATACCATCTTCCTATTTTGGTTAGTATGGCTTCTAGATTTTCATTATCAAAAAAGAAAACACCATCCTTCCATGCACTAAAATTTCGCACATCAACATCACTTAAAAATACTTTTGGATCATTATCAAATTTTAAATACCCTCTTTTACCTGGAGTTAAAACAACTTCTCCAGTTTGCTCCGAAGACAATCTTACTTTACCCTCTACGAGTGTTGAAGAAAAGAAATTATCACTTTTATATGCACTCACATTAAAAGAAGTACCCAAAACAGTTACATCCTGATTCTTGGTATGTACAATAAACTGACCTTTATTTTTTACTACTTCAAAATAAGCCTCCCCTTCTAAAACTACTTCTCTGGTATCTCCTGTAAAAGCTTCTGGGAATTTTAGAGTTGAATTAGAATTTAACCATACTTTAGAGCCATCGGGAAGAATAACATTATAAATACCACCTATTGGAATATATAAAGTGTTATATCCAACCTCTGCGAGATCATCATTGTTATCTTCAATTTTATACTCTAATGTTTTATTAGTATTATTAATCTGAGTATGTCCAGAGGAAAAAATAGTTTCATTTTGATGAGCCCCTAAGTCTACCTCCTTTCCATTAGATAAAACAAGTGTAGCCTTAGGATGACCTGCATTGATTTCTACCAAATTTTCTTCAGTAATTTGATCACTTGTTTTAAAGTTTTTGAAGATATACACACTGACTA
Source organism: Joostella atrarenae (assembly GCF_021764745.1). Classification (GTDB taxonomy): domain Bacteria; phylum Bacteroidota; class Bacteroidia; order Flavobacteriales; family Flavobacteriaceae; genus Galbibacter; species Galbibacter atrarenae. Next base: position 87,063 of record NZ_JAETXX010000008.1, read on the forward strand.
ATAACGCTATTATTAAAATTGCAGCATATTTATACATCCCTGCAATATACTTTTTACGTTTTTGCGTCTTATTACTAGCAATAATAGACGTTACTCTTTTATAAGCAGCATCTTTATCTATTGAGTTATAAAAATTTTGCTTAGCATTTATCCTTTCAGGACTAACAATACTATCATATAACTTTCTATTGTCCTCTTTCTCTAGCCACTCATCTAGCAACGCTCTCTCCTTAGAGTCGATGTCTTCTATAATTGATTTTAAAATCAACTTTTCGATAGCGTGTTTTGAATGCTGATTCATGCCCATTTTGTTACTTATATATTGAATACTAATAATTATTCAATGGTTCTCAGTATGAAGAGCACAAATAAGAGGAAATGGGTGGAAAAAACTTTAAAAAAATAATCTTTTTAACAAAAACAATATGTAAATGACAAGAAATGAATAATTATTCAAACGACTCTTAAGCAACTCTAAAGCTCTCGCTCTCTGAGATTTAACAGTATTCACAGATATATTTAAATCTTCAGCAATATCTTTATATTTTAAACCTTCTATACAAGATAATTTAAATACAATTTTACATTTTTCAGGTAATGTCTCTAAAGCATTTAGTAATACAGAATGTACATCCTCTTCTAAAGAGAATTCTTCAGACTCACTCAATTGGTCATACTTTTGCGCATCTAAAGAAACCACTTTATCCCTTTGCTTTATAGAGCGCAACGCCATGTTTTTAACCATTGTATAGAGATAAGCTTTTAAGTCTCTAACTTCCTCTAGGTCTTTTCTTCTTTCCCACAGGTAAACCATACACTCCTCTACAATCTCCTCCGACATACTTTCATCTTTTGTATACTTCATACAAAACGATAGCAAGCGTGGATAAAAATCATAAAAAAGCTCTTTATAAGATTCAGATGTGATTTTAGAATTTGCGATAATATTTAATTATTATATGTCCTTTTAATTACTATTTCTTAATGAAGGCGCTCAATATAATTCAATTTTATTATATAAACACATCACTATATTACATTCTCCTATAGCCAATAAAACTAAAACCGCGGAAAATTTTAAGGCAGCAAGAGCAATTGTAAGAATTTTCAACAAAACGTCTGTCGCTTCTTTTCAAACTCAAAGAAGATTAAATCATATTTACTATGAATCTAAGTCTAAAGACTATGCGTAAAAACAGAGTTCAGTGGTGATATTTTTTTTATATTTTTTCTCCCACCCCATTATATATTTCTTACGAGAATAGAATTAACACCTTATCCTTGTAACAAAATGCACGATTATGTACATAAAAAAGCTACCAATATCGGCAGCCTTTCTCTATTTGATGTAATATGTTTCATTTTACTGGAGTCCCCGTTGGAGAACTTCTTTAATACCTTCAAGGTTTTCAGAAAACTGCATCATTTGCGCTAGCACTTGTGCCATTTCATTTTTATCGCCAAAGCCTTTTAGCTTATTATTTTTCTGAAAAGTTTCCTTTATTTGTTCCCAGCGATCAAATTCAGTAGCACTCATCTGACCTACCAATTCTTTATATTTTAAGAGGTTTGCCTCAGCTGATGATGTTAATGTTTGAGATTCACTTTCATAATGCGATAATAATAATGTTTGCAATTCATCATCATTCATTACAGGCACTACTTTAGCCACTAATTTATTCATATCTCTATAAGAACCTTGAAGCTTAAATGATGGCTCTACGCGATATTCATCTTCCATAGCTGCACTCTTTATATACATTGTATTAACCTTTAAAATCGAGTTTCTAATTTTAACGATTTTCTCTAATACAGAAACGTATTCGTCAACCTCTTGCTTTGTATAATTACCTTCAAGATCAACCTCTTTGTTATTGTTCTCAATTCTATCTAATAGTCTATAAACATCAGCAAAATTCTTACTGCTTAGCTGATGTAAAACTGGATTGGAAGTAAGCGAATTCTCAATTAAACTTAACCTAAATAAATGAGCCGTATCTCCAATAATATCTCCTAAATTATAAATATCTGCCCTATTTGAAAGCATATCAGGAATTCTAAACTTTTCACCGCTCTCAGTATAAGGATTTCCAGCCATTATAACACAAAATTTCTTCCCACGAAGATCATAAGTTTTCGACTTTCCATTAAAAACACCTTCAACTTTTCGAGTACCATCGGAAAGGGATATAAACTTTTGCAAAAATTCTGGATTACAATGCTGAATATCATCTAAATATAGCATCACATTGTTACCCATTTCAAAAGCGAGGTTCAACTTCTTAAGCTCTTCTCTTGCTGCAGAATTATTTGCAGAAGCAGGGTCTACAGAGGTTATTTCGTGACCAATAGCAGGTCCATTAATCTTCATAAAAATAAGACCCAATCTATTCGCTATATACTCCATCAACGTAGTTTTACCGTATCCAGGAGGCGAAATTAAAAGCAACATTCCCATTCTATCTGTTCGCTTTTGGTCTCCAACCGTTCCCAATTGTTTGGCTAAATTATCTCCGAATAAGGGCAAATAAACTTGATCTATAAGCTTATTTCTAACAAAAGAACTCAATATTCTTGGCTTAAATTCTTCTAGCCTAAGCATTTCCTTAAGCGAAACTGTAACTTCATGTTTTGCTCGTTTATAGGCATTATATGCTGGTACTTTTTCAGAAAAATAATTAGTTAAATGAGAAACAAAATCATGGTAATTAAAATTATAAACACCGTTACGGATAGATAAATGTTCTCCTCGTAGACCTACTATTTCTTCTGATGGAGAAACGAATTTAGTATTTAATGCAGACTCATCTCCAAAAAGAATTAAACACACAACCTCATCAACATAGTTTAATTTAAAAGTTAGATTATCCTCTCCTAGACTATGCAAATAAGCTCCAACCCATTGTTGCACTAATGCTATCTTTGATTCATAAGAACCAAGGTTTTCAAGGCTGTTTTTAAACCTTAAATCACCTTTCTCTTCTTTTAGTTTATTTAGAAAGCCTTCTTTTATCTGAATTGCTACGCCACTCCTTTTAAAATCATTATCATTCTGAAGTTCTTCAAAAAGATAGTTACTAATATCAGTTGCTAGACTCGAATTAAAAATGCCTGTATTTTTTGAAAACTCGATAATCGACAATTGAAGCTTTTCTATGATAAAATTGTATTCCTTTGTGTTTGGAAAAAACTGAATTACATCTCCAGAGGCTTTTATGGTTTGGTTTAAGTGTTTTTTTTGTTCCTCTCCTATAAAGTTCCAAAAATATTGAGCATAAGCTCTTATTCTTGGAGGATAAGATAACAGCTCCAAAGCTTTGTGTTTCGCTATAAATACTGATAAAATAGCTGTTGCATCTAAATCGTGTACTCCTTTAACATAACCCTCAGAATAATCTTTACTACTTTCTTCTTGAACCAACTTTAATAATGCTTCTTCAGAAAGCTCCAAAACATCTTTAGGGAATTTTTTAAAAATCTTAAAAGCTAAATAAGCACTTCGATACACAACATCGTTTTCCGAAATATAATCTTGGTTCCAAAATTCTTGAGATTCTAATAGCGTTTCATTTTCTATCTTCTGATAAAAATCTGTTCCAGTAAGATGGTATTGCAAACTTCCATCAACATATAAAATTGTAAGATCTAAGGATTGATTATTAACACCAAACTTATGCTTTCCTAAACGAATTATATTATTGCCATCTTCATATAATTCTTTTTTATCTTTAAGCTTACGCAGCGAATCTTCTTGAGCTGATTTTAATAAAGATTCTATCTCTTCAGCTTTCCCGCTATCTCCCATTTCTTGGAGCTGCTTAGCAATATCCCGCGACTTACTAACTAGCATGTCTGAAGCGAAATATGCATTTATATCTTTAGCTTCAGAAAAAGATTCTGCCTTTTTTCTTACCCCATTTAAAATCCTTTCTGCAGAATTTTGAAGAGCAATCGCCCTTTTATTTCTCTTTTCTACTAATTGATTTTTTCTAGCCTCAAAAGCATTATAGATCTCCTCTCTTTTTTCAATGATAAGACTGATAAACTCTTCAAAATCTGCAAATTTACCTTCTAACTCTTCTAATTGAATGGATATTCTTGTTTGGAAATCTTCACACTTCTCTGGTGTATCAGAAATATCCAAGTAGTTAATTATACTCTGATCGATCAATTTAAGCTGTGCAGCAAAATCTGCCTGAGCTTCTTTGCTTCCTAAAGATTTTTGCTTCTTTTTAATCCTCGCTTTTAATTGATTAATCGTAGAAAAAATTAAAGAAATATTATTAATTATTTCTATAGAATGAGAGGTGTCTTCTATTTTTAAATTAGAAACTACATCTATAAGAAGTTCTAAATCTTTAGATATTTGATTTACCTCTTCCTCTAAATTTTTAGCGTCAATAACTTTTGCGATAGCATCTAGCGATTTCTCTTTTTCTTTCACCTTATTTTCATAAGGCATTAAAGCTTTATCATCTAGCAAAAATTGCACACAACGTTCAGAAATCTTTTCAGATTGCTCTGCGATTCTATTTTCAAGTTCGTCAATAAATTTTTTATCTAAATAACGAACCTCCTTTAAACTAATAGCTTCTCCTCGTAAAGCACGTAACTGAGTGAGAAAATCTACAAAATCATTAATACTTTTAAAACTCGTGCTCTTAATTTTATTAAAAAGATGCGTAGCCGTTTTATCTATTTCCTGTGTTTTCTTTTGCGCATTCTTTTTTAACTGAAGTACTTTTTGAAATTCATCTATTGCAGCATTTGCTGCCTTATTAATTTCTTGTAACGGTTCATTTAAAAGTTTAGTTTCTTCTTCATTCAACCAATAATATGAATCTAAAATGTTTTTAGATTGCTTTGCCAAATCAGAATACAAACCATCATAATTATCTTCTTTATTCAGTAAATTAACCAAACCATTTACTTCAGCCATCGCCTTCACAATGTCCTTATTTCCTATTTTATAAAGTAAAGAGTCTTGATGTTCCGACGGAATAATATCTCCTTTGAGATAAGGAGTTTGCCATATCTGAATTACATGATGTTTGCTTTGCTCATCTTCATTTTTGAAATAACATAACTCACCATTATCTAATATTGTAAATCCGTTGCATATTATTGGAGTTTGTATTTTCTGAAGAATTACATTATAGCTCATTAAATTATACAAACCGCTTTCAGGAGCATAAAAAACATATAAATAATCCTCACCATTGGGAGAACTAATTCTCTCTTGAAACTTTACATTGGGAATACTATTATCAAAAATATTATACTCCCCAGTTTGCAAATAATAACCTGTTGGAAAAATCACTCCATGATCATCTGGAAGTAAAATACAACTGTTCTTGATACTCTCAATTTTCTGTACTTCCTTCAGCTTATGATTATAAATAAAATACCGAGCTTCCTCTTGGAAAGGCTTAATTTCGATAACAATTAAGTTTCCTAAGTTGGCAAATTTATATTGACCGTCATCTAGAGTTTGATCTCTATGAGTAACCTCTTCAGCATAAATACCTTTACCATTCTCTGTATTATCCTCCACTTTTATGGTAAGATCTCCGCCTATAGTTTCAACGAAAACCTTATCCAAAATAGAAACATGAGCATGGAGACCTTGCCGATGCATATCTCTAGTTACCTCCTGCCAATTAAACTCATGTTGAGAAGGTAGCTTATATTCATGCTCACTACGATTATCTATATACTTTAACTGACCATCTTTTATTAACCACTTAAACGTTTTTATATCGGTCACACTATCACTAAGCTGAAAAACCATATACAAATAGTTTCCCACGATAGCGAACTTAGAAAAAATAGTATTTCTATAATATTTATATAGGTTTTGAAAGTCAGAATAAAAAACATCATCATTTAAAACATCTAAAGAAATAGGATCAAAGTTGTTATTATTGAATTTATAAATACTAATAACATCACTAAGCTTTATATCTGTTCTTAATCCAAAATGAACATTGTATCCAAACAAGCAAGTATCCGATAACGACAATATATCTCTAGCGATGCAATTGTTTTCTGTATTTATTCGATTGGTGGCGATAAGTTTTGTTTCCAAAGATCCAAAAACCTCTTTTCTACCTTCATTAAGGTTTTTTAGACGCTCTTGTAATTCAGTCTTCTGCTTCTGTAATCGATTCTGAATTACCTCATAGGTTCCAGCATCGAGTTTTTGCACGTTGTCTTCCTTTGTAGATTCCTTTGCCATTCTATATTACACTGAATTTGTTCCCCTCAACAGAATAATTGAGCGGTTATTATTTTTTTAAAGTTGATTGTATTTGACGAAAATTACCTAAAGAAAACAGAGGTTTTTTAAAATATAATGAAAGCAGTATTATTAGTAACTCCAATAAGAACTCAATTCAAAAAACCTCTGTTATATATAGCTATTAATCTTTAGCTAGCGTCTTTATTTATCTATTCAACTTCGATATCGTACTATCTGAAATCCCTAAACCTTTCGCTAAGTTTAATAAATTTCCAAGCATCGTTTTATCTTCAGCACTATCAGATTTCATCTTAAGATCTGCAATCAAGCTAGCTATTGTTATATTCTTAATATCTTCCGTAGAAACACCATATTTAATCGCAAAGTTTCTTACTTTTTCTAGTAAGTTGCCCTTAACATCGTCGCTTCCTAAAATAGCATCCTTAACTTCTTGAACATTGGTACTACTTTGTACCATTCTATCAAAACCTTTACCTCTTGTTATCTGACCTATAATCTGATCAAAGAACATCGTTTCTCCACCAACAATATCAATCTTAGCCGCTTTAAGAGCATCTCCTATAACTTGCGCTTGAGCATCTGCTATTTCTTTCTGAATATTGATATTAGCTAGATCTATTTGTAAGTCTTTGTTTAATCGTAATTTAAACTCTTCGTGTTCTTTACCTACACCATCTAGCTTCTTCATTGCAGCTGCTTTCTCCTCAATTCCTGAAGCATCAGCAAATGCTTTTTCTTTAATAACATCTGCTTCCGCAAGACCATCTTTACGTTTAGCTTCCGCTTTAGCTTCAATTCCGAGAGCTTCTGCTTTTGCTTTTTTCTCAATAATATTAGCTTCCACTAACCCTTGACGCTCGTTTGCATCTGCTTTTGCATGCATTACTTGTGCCTCAGACATACCAACAGTAGCCTCTTCTTTAGCTTGCGCCTCTGCCAATATTTTTCTTGCTTCTGCTTGTTTAGCACTAGCTTCTTTATGAGCTAAAGCTTCAATATTTATCTCTTCAGCTTTTTGCTTAGCTGCTTCTTTTTGTGCTTCGGCAGCTTTTATTGTTTTAATAAGGCTTTCTTCTGCTAGCGCTTCAGCAGTAGTAATCTTAACTTGTTTATCTCTATCTGCAGTTTTAAACGCTTGAATATCTTTCATGTTTTCCTGTTCTTCTACTACACCCTTCTCAAGCATAACACGATCACGAATAACATCTTGTATATTCTTTTTCTCTACCTCTACTACTTTCTCTTTTTCAATTTGCGCTAACGTAACAACTCTTTCTCTTTCTGTAGCCTCTAGCAATCTATCTTTTTCAACTCTTTCTGTCTCCACAGCATCTGTACGCTCCTTATTTTTAAGAGCTACAATAATTTGACGCTGCATATTCTCTTCAGCTACTTTTACTTTTTCTTCAGTAGAAATCCTTGCGCTTTCAGATTTTAAACGCTCTTCTTCATTAACCTTTAATGTTTCTGCTTCTTCTCTTGCTTTGATATTGGCAATTTCACGTTTTTGCTGCTCTTCTTTTTCTGCTAATTGTTTATTAAGCTCAAGAATAGTCTCACGAGCTTCTACATCCTGCTTACGAATAGTTTTCTCTTCATCTCTTTTGATAAGATTCGCTTTCATATTTTGAACAGCAGTAAGCTCTGTAATTTTCTTAATACCCTCAGCATCCAAAATATTATCTGGTTTCAACTCTTTTACAGAAGTCTGCTCTAAAAAGTCAATCGCACAATCTTCTAAAGTGTAACCATTAAGGTCTGTTCCGATAATATTAACTATTTCATCTCTAAACTCTCTTCGCGCTTCATATAGCTCAATAAAATCAAACTTTTTACCCACTGTTTTTAAAGCTTCAGAAAACTTAGCTTCAAAAAGGTCTTCGAGAGTAGCAATTTTTGATGCTCGATCTACACCAATAGTTTGCGCTACTTTTTTAATATATTCAATATCATTATTTACTCGAACAAAAAAAGCAACCTTAATATCGGCTCTCATATTGTCTTTACATATAAGTCCCTCATGAGCCAGTCTTTCAATCTGAATTTTCTTTACAGAGATATCCATTATCTCAGTTTTATGAAATACTGGTACTGTATAAAGCCCTCTATCTGTAGCTACTTTAGTCCCTCCAAATCCGGTTCTAATTAGCGCCTGACCCTGAGGTACTTTTTTATAAAACATCGCAATTATTGCGAAATAAACAATTATTAAAAATAGAAGTATTCCTATTCCAATGCCAACAAGTGGTAAAATTGATTCCATAGTATTAATATTAATTAGTCATTATAAGATTGTACAAAATAAAAGTTGCGATCGGCAGATCTTTTAATTATTAAAATACTGGTTCCATAATTTAATGGGTCTCCAGTTAGAGATTTCACGTAAATTGATAATGTATCTCCATTAACTTTAACTTCAGCATTCCCCATTTTATCTTCTGATATAGAAGAAAGCAATGTTGCTTTTCTCCCTAAATAATCAATAGGGGCATCTCCATCTTTATTTAAATTCTTAAAAAAGGCTTTAAAAGGAGTTGTTATTATTTTTGTCAATATCAGCGATGGAAGTAATGCCAAAAGCATTATTACAAAACCAATGGTATTATCGTAGGTGCCGGTAATTGAAGTTATCATAGCAGTACAAAACCACCAGATAAATATCCAAAATGTAAAAGTGAACATAAACGGAAGTCCTACAAAATTAAAATAGATAAGTAGAATTTGCCACCATTTTAATGGCTTCCTCCTTTTCCCTACCACATCTTCTTGATTGATCTCTGTATTGGAAATATCTTCAAAGTCCATATTCCCTCCTTCAATACCAGTATCTACATCCATATCAACATCTACATCGATGTCAAAGTCAGGCTCAAAATCCAATCCCCCAATCATGGTTGCAATCCAATATAGAATTAGAATTATAAGTAGTATTGATAAGATTATATTTACTTCAGAAAAAAGTATATTGGTTAATTCTGTCAATTTCAGTGATTTAAAATTATTTCATTCCAAGTTGATTCTTCAACTTACTAAGCTCATCTTCTGCTTTGTTTTCTGAAACATCCGCAGCCTTATTTATTTCATCATCTATAGACTTAGATGTATTAGCTATCTCCCCATAAGCTTCTGCAAGAGCTTCCTCTTGGGCAACTTTTTCTTTCATTCTTTCTAACATCGAAACAGTTCCTGTACTGTCCAATTCGGCCATTTGCTTATTAAGATTTTTAGTCGCATTGCTAACTTTTACCCTTGCATTAAGAGTTTTTAACTCATTTTCCCACTTACCTATATTAGATTTTATAGCTTGGATATTTTTTTGAAGTTGAGCCACATTATTATCAAACTTCTCGGACTCTTGCGTAGCTTGTAATATCTGCTTATCTACTACTTCTTTTTGTAAAAGTGCTTCCTTTGCTAATCTGTCTGCTTCATTAGCATCCATTTGACCAGCTTGTGCCTTTTTAAGAATTAAAATAGCCTTATTCTGATAATCATCTGCTTTATTCTGATATTCTTCTTTATCATTTTTAGCACGTATAGCTAACGCCTTCACCTTAGCCATAGCCTCAAGACTCTTTTCAAGATCTAATTTCATATCCCTAATTCCTTGTTCGGTCATCTTTATAGGATCCTCCATTTTATCTATGGCAGCATTAGTTTCTGCTTCGCCAATTTTAAATAATCGTTTAAATATATTCATGATTTTCTCTTTTTTAGTATTTTGAAAATTCTATAATTTTATCTGAGTACTCACTCATTAATAAACTCAACGAGTTTAAAGCAGCTTCAAGCTCATTAAGATCCATATTTTCAACTTGTAAAGTATCCCTAAAGATTACTTTATTTCCTGATTCGTCTAGCGCAAATGCTCCATGTATAATATCTCTGTTTTTTTGCAGTAAATTCTTAAAAACTGCCTCAGACTGATTATTTATCTTGAAAAGGTATTGCTCCATTATTAATATAGGTGGAGCTACACCAACAATAAGATTTCGAATACCAGAGTTTTCCTTTTGGATAACCAAAACGCCTTCTTCAGGGTTTTCATGTGTAATATTGAAGTCTAACTCAAGTAGAAAATCCCGAGTTATGTTAAAATGGTTTTTCATAGATTATAGTTAGGTTAATGTTTAAATTTTTCGATGTTAATATTACAAAAAAATATTAACAAGCTTATTAAAGAAGACTCATAAGTTCCCCTATAAATATTATAAATATCACAATCATACTTTATCATCTTTTAATTATTAATTCTTTTTTAATTATAAACAAATGCTGCATTTGAGAACAAAACCACAATGAATGTCATTTTTTTTGCTAATTTTGTTAGACTAATTTACAATAAATCTTCTTAATTGCAAATATAATTAGCAAAATATGTCATTATTTGGAAAAAATATTAGAAAAATAAGAAGTTTAAAATCGATGAGCCAGCAGGCATTTGCAGACTTATTTGACCTAAAAAGAGGCACTCTAGGAGCTTATGAAGAAGGACGTAGCGAACCTAAAATAGATACTATTATTAAGATTGCTAATTATTTTAGCATTCCAATAGATCACTTGCTAACAAAAGAATTAACCGTAAACGAGCTTTTAAAATTTCGTGGAGGTGTTGAACGTTACAATACGGAAATATCGAATCAATTATTTTTTAAAAGAATTCCCTGTATCCCTTCAGAAAGAATTAAAGAGTATTCTGAAAATTTTAATAACACTGATTATATTGAGAATATTCCCTATGTATTATTGCCAATCACAGAAGGATCTGAAATGAGAAGCTTTATAATTAACAACCTAGAAATGAGTAAAAACAATAAAGGTTTTTACCCTAAAGATGTTGTTATTGGTAGTAAAGTAGATAATTTATCTCCAGAAATAATACAAGATGGAAAATTATATATAACCGTCTTAAAAGAAGAAGTTATATTTAGAAGAATCTTCATTTCAAACACTAAAATCACCCTAAGAGCAGATCATCCAGGAGTTGAAGACATCATTCTAAAACTTACTGATATTAAAGAGCTCTGGAGAGTAGACTATGTTTTTTATCACCGAACATTAGAAAACAACACCGATTTAGAGGATAAAATAATGAAATTAGAAGAGCAATTTAAACAATTAAAATCTGAATTATAATTTACTTCTATAAACCCCAGAAATAATAATACTAAATCGGGAGATAAAAGTTAACTATAAGCCAAATATATATTTTGTTTAACTTTTAACATAACTATATTGAACATTTTGTAATTTTACTATTATAAAATTAATAGTTATGGCAAAGAAGCAAACAACACCAGATAGATTGATCACATATTATATGGATTTTGTTCTTGAAAATGGGAAGAAACCAACATCTGTTTATGCATTTACAAAGCTCCATAATTTAAAAGAAGAAGATTTTTACAAATTTTATGCAAGTTTAGAAGTGCTTGAGAAAGAGATTTTTAAAGCTTTTTTTGACAACACCTTTCTACTTTTAGACAAAAATGAAGAATACCATACTTACAATCCTAAAAACAAGTTATTAAGTTTCTATTTCTCTTTTTTCGAGTTACTTACTGCTAATCGAAGCTATGTAGTTCAAACACTCAAAGGAAAAGAAAGTAATTTAAAATCCTTGAGTGTTTTACAACATCTTAGAACTGCTTTTATATCCTATATTAAGCAACTTCAAATAGAAGTTCCAAAAATTGAAAATAAATCAGTTTCAAAGTTTCAAAACAAATCTTTTGAAGAAGCTGCATGGATCCAATTATTGCTAACCTTAAAATTCTGGCTAGACGATACTTCTCCTTCCTTTGAAAAGACAGATATATTCATTGAAAAATCACTACAAGCAGGTTTTGACCTTATCGATATCAAACCTTTTCAAAACATCTTAGATTTTGGGAAATTTATAATTAAAGAACGAACAAACTTTACCGTATGAAAACATTAGATAAAATCCCAACGGGAAAAATACAACGTGCGGGAAAGTTTCTTCAAACAGGAGCTAAGGTCGGAGCTAATTATATAAAATACTACGGTGATAAAATTGTGACTTCAGAAGAGGCTGCTAGAGGGAGATTGAATAAAAATAATGCAGAAGATATTTATGACGGACTAAAAAGTTTAAAAGGAAGTGCCTTAAAAGTTGCTCAAATGTTGAGCATGGAGAAAAGTATTTTACCACGAGATTATGTAGAAAAATTCTCGTTGGCCCAGTTTTCTGTTCCTCCGCTATCTCCTCCTCTTGTTATTAAAACATTCAAAAAATATTTTGGAAGACACCCTGAAGATATTTTTGATACTTTTAATGCTACTTCTGTAAATGCAGCAAGCATTGGTCAAGTTCATATCGCGGAAAAAAATGGTAAGAAATATGCTATCAAAATTCAATATCCAGGCGTTGCAGAAAGCATTGCTACAGATTTAGCTTTGGTGAAGCCAATTGCCATTAAAATGTTTAACATAAAAGGGAAGGATTCTGATAAATACTTTAAAGAGGTTGAACATAAACTTATTGAAGAGACCAACTACTTACTAGAGGTAAAACAGAGCAAGGATATTGCTATGTCTTGCAACCATATTCCTAATTTACTATTCCCAAAATACTATGAAGATTTATCTTCAGAACGTATTATCACAATGGATTATATGAAAGGCAAACATATGTCTGAATTCACAAAAGATAATAAAGACGAAAAGGTTGCTAATACGATTGGTCAAGCTTTATGGGATTTTTACATGTATCAAATTCATAAACTAAAAAAGGTCCATGCAGATCCACACCCTGGCAATTTTTTAATCAGTGATGAAGCTAAACTAATTGCTTTGGACTTCGGATGTATGAAAGAGGTTCCTGAGGACTTTTATATTCCTTATTTTGAACTAGCTGAAAAGGACACTATCAATAATCCAAAAATATTTGAAGATAAATTATATGAATTAGAGATTTTAAAACCCGAAGATACAACAGAAGAAAAGGTTTTCTTTAAAGCGCTTTTTCATGAGATGTTAAGCATTTTTACGAAACCATTTCACAATGAAGTTTTTGATTTCTCTGATGCAGGATTCTTTCAAAGTATTGCCCAATTAGGTGAAAAATATAATAACGATTCCCAATTACGGAAAATGAATGGAAATAGAGGTTCTAAACACTTCATCTATATCAACCGTACTTTCTTTGGACTATATAATTTAATGTTCGACTTAAAAGCCAAAGACATTAAAATAAACAACTTTACTAACTACTAATCGGATTATAAATATGACGGACAGAGAAATAGATAGAATTATAGAAATGGCGTGGGAAGACCGAACTCCTTTCGACGCTATTTCTTATCAATTTGGTTATAGCGAAAAAGATGTAATCGAATTAATGCGAAAAGAATTGAAACGTAGCAGCTTTAAAATGTGGCGTGCACGTGTCCAAGGCCGCTCTACAAAACACTTAAAAAAGAGAAATTTTGAAGAAGGCCGTTTTAAATGTAGTAGGCAAAAACAAATAACCCAAAATAAAATCTCAAAAAGATAACTATCTTCTTTATTTAAATATTCAGAAATTTTTCACCAAAACATGATTTTTAAAATTAATCAACTTTAATAACACCAATCTCTGCTATTGTAGTTGTATTACCTTCTCCTGTTGTTTTATTCGCTATCAATTTAATATAGTTTGCTTCTACTGGATTGAAATTTATCTGCTGCTTAATTCTATTATTCTGTATATTCCCAAATTCTCCTTTATAGACTTCCTTCCATTTCTTTCCATGTTCACTTACTGAAAAAGTGTAATCGGTAATTAAACCATTTGGAAATCTAGCTTGCATAGGAGTATAAGTGAAACCTTTAATTATAATTTTCTCTCCAAGATTAATTGTTACCGACTGAATCTCATTTGGCTTTTTTTCTGAACTAAAATAAGTAGCTGGATCGTTATCGATAAATTTAGTAGCCTCTTCCATTTTTCCAGAAGTCACACTAAAAACTTCCCACTTCTTTTTGGCGTATTCTAACATTACCTTTTTCACCTCTGTCTGCTCATTCGTATCTGTATTTACCGCTATTACATTTAACTCTTTTGCCTCTTGAACAACAAATGGTTTTTCATATTTTATTGAATTTTTTGTTGGTGTAGACCCATCAAGGGTATAAAATATCGATATATTTTCATCAGGAACATGCATTGTTATAACCCCCTCTTTATTTTGCTTTATGGTCGGAAGCACTAACAAGTTTGGAGCTTTATACAATTCTACATTAGAAAGTGTAATTGCTCCTTTTGCCTTTTGAATGGAAACTCTTAATTTTGAAATAGTTTGCGTATCAAACCTTAATATTCGCTTATATCCAATAGTAGTTTCTGTTACAATCGTTTCCCAGTCGTTATCTTTAAGAACTTCAACAGTGAAGTTTTGCACCCTTTGCCCTAATGGAATATACTCCTGAAGCACTATTCTATTTATTGCCGTTGGTTCAGAAAAAGAGAATATTACATTTGCTTCTGTAATCTCATTATCTGTTGCCCAATAAGTGGTTTTATTATCATCTATTAATAACTCTGGTCTAAAGTTATCATCATTACCTCTATAATTAGACGCTACAACTTTGGTATTTAAAGCCAAGTTTTCTGCAAAATCTTTATCTAACTGTTTTCTTAATGCGATAAGCTGTTGTTCATCCAACTCATGCACCAATCCGCGTTTGTCTACGGGGAGATTTAATAAAAAGGAAGCGTTTCTTCCCACTGATTTATAATAAATATCTATTAACTCCTCT
This sequence comes from Joostella atrarenae, assembly GCF_021764745.1. Lineage (GTDB taxonomy): Bacteria > Bacteroidota > Bacteroidia > Flavobacteriales > Flavobacteriaceae > Galbibacter > Galbibacter atrarenae. The sequence continues at coordinate 102,088 of NZ_JAETXX010000008.1, forward strand.
AGTGTTTTCACCTGATGATCTTCTGATGCATGGTAATACCAACCTGGTCTTATAGAAACGTCTGCCTCGGCTGGAAGCCAATGAGTACCATCTTCATGCCCACCACGCAATTCTTTATATCGTGGCCACCCAGGATAAATTTCATCCCTACGCATAATACTCCAATTAGTCGCATTTGCTTTGCCGTCTTCGTTTCCTACCCAACGTACATCTGGTCCACCATCACTGAAAATAACGGCATTGGGCTGTAACTCTCTTACTATAGCAACTGCCTTATCCCATTCGTAATAAGTTTTGTTATCAATCTTTCGGGTTTCATTAGCCCCTCCATAATATCCTGATCCTCCATTGGCACCATCAAACCAAACTTCAAAAATATCACCATAATTAGTTAATAACTCCCTGAGTTGCTCATGAAATATCTCTACATACTCTGGATTTCCATAATGTTCATTATTACGATCCCAAGGAGATAAGTATACTCCAAACTTCAGTCCTCCTTCTTTACATGCTTCCGATAATTCTTTTATAAGATCTCCTTTTCCATTTTTATATGGAGCATTTTTTATAGAATGTTCTGTGGTTTCGGTTGGCCAAAGACAAAAACCATCATGGTGTTTTGCTGTTATTATAATCCCTTTCATACCAGCTTCCTTCGCTACACTCACCCATTGATTAACGTCTAAATCTGTAGGATTAAAAGACTTAGGACTTTCCCCTCCTAAACCCCACTCCATATCAGTAAACGTATTCATATTAAAATGAATAAAAGCGTAATATTCCAATTCTTGCCATGCCAACTGACGTTCAGAAGGAATTGGCCCAACGGCTTGTGGAGGAGTTACCTCTTGCTTACATGAATATACAACAGTTGCTATAATAGCTAATATTAAAGTTTTGATGGTAGGTTTCATAATATGGTTTTATAAAGTCTCGGCTGGATATGATACTTCTTTTTGTGTTTTCTTATTTATAGGTAATTGCGCATTACTTTCTTTTAGGTATTCAGAAAGTTCTTTTGCAAGCTCTTTTACCTTTTCTGGCTTTGCTGAAGCTAAGTTATTTTCTTCTCCTATATCTTCAGTAATATTATATAATTCAAAATGTTCATCTCTATAAAAATAAATCAATTTCCAATCCCCTTTTCTAATCATACTTGCAGTGCCTATTCCAGGTCCATCAACACCCCATCTATTTGGGTAATGCCAAAACAAAGGTCTATCCTGCTTTTTTATTTCATTATCCTTTAAAATTGAAACGAAACTCTCTCCATCAACTTCTTGAATAGTTTTAGGGGCATTTATTCCAACCATATCTAAAATAGTAGGAAAGAAGTCTTCAATTATTAAATATTGATTTGTTTGTGACCCAGCTGTTGTTACTCCTGGCCATTTAACGAGCATAGGCTCTCGAATTCCTCCTTCATACATAGATCCCTTTCCGCTAGCTAAAGGTTTATTATGGGTGTTCAATTCTCCACCTCTAGCATGTGCACTGAGTCCTCCATTATCTGACATAAATAAAATGATTGTATTTTCATCTAAATTATTTTGTTCTAAAAAATCCATTATATCTCCTAAGCTTTTATCCATTCCCTCCAACATCGAGGCATATTTAGCTTCTGTTTCATCCAAACCATCATCCAAATATTTATGTATAAATCGATCATCCCCATAAATAGGAATATGAACAGCATAATGTGCCATATACAAGAAAAAAGGCTCATTCTTTACACTATCTAAAGCTATTAATGCTTCTTTTGTTAGCGCTTCAGTTAAGAAAACATCTTTACCGTAATATTTTTCAAGCCCAGGAACATCATTTAAATGTTTGCGCTTATCGTTATTTCCATAATCTTCTGTACCCAAATAACTATGAGGCGACCCTGCTGCATGTCCAGCTATATTTACGTCAAAACCTAAGTTCAAAGGATTTTCTCCTGGAGTGTCAATGGCACCAAAATGTGCTTTTCCAACTTGTATCGTATTATACCCATTATCTTTAAGAATTTGCGGTAATGGAGTTGCTTGTACTGTTCTTTCTACTCCTGATACTTGAGAGAGTCCGTTTACATTCCACTTAGGAAAGTCTAAAACATCATCTTTTTTATCAGTAGGTGAATTTTTTACTAATGTCCAATTTGTAACACGATGCTTAGCTGCATTCATTCCTGTTATAAAGCTAATTCGAGTAGGAGAACAAACTGGTGTAGCATAGGCTTGAGTGAACTTCATCCCTTCTTTTGCCAGCCGCTCCATATTTGGAGTATTGTAACGATCGTTAAAAGGTGTTTTCTTATCCCAAAAAGGAACTGATGTGTCTTGCCACCCCATATCATCTACAAGGAAGACCACTATATTTGGCTTAGCAGGTTCTTTCTCTTCTACTTTTTCACTCTTGTTCTCTTTGCATGAGATGAATAAACTACAAGCTAAAACTACAATCAATCTATAATACATACTCTTTATTTTATCGAATTCAAACTTGCATTCAGCCAAATTTGTTTTCCTTTAGGCAATTCGATTTCTTTTTTCAAATCTTTATATTTAACACTTACTGTTTTGCTAGTTTTAGAGAGCAAACCTACCTGCTGCATTTCTCCTTCTGCCCACTTTATAGCAACCTCAACATCACCTCTAGCAACTAAGCCACTTATTTCACCTGTCTTCCAGTTATTAGGCAGCGTTGGTAATAACCTTATAAAGCCTTCATGAGATTGCAATAATAACTCTGCAACTCCTGCGGTATAACCAAAATTTCCATCTATTTGAAACGGTGGGTGTTCGTTAAATAAATTATTAGCTGTTGACTTTTCAAATAATTTATTAATATTCTCTTCAGCACTTTTATTATCAAATAAACGCGCATTAAAACTAATCATCCATGCTCTACTCCATCCAGTTCCTGCTCCTCCATATTTTAATCTGTAATCAATTGTTTCTTTAGCAGCTTTAAAAGCTTCAGGAGTAGCACTTGTAATCACAGTTCCTGGATACAATGCGTATAAATGAGACATATGTCTGTGTCCTTTTTCAAGCTCTTCATATGGTTTATTCCATTCTAAAATTCTACCATCTTCTCCAATTACAACCCCTGGACTCAATTTTTCTCTTTTCTTTTTTATTTCTGAAATAAAACTATCGTTAATTCCTAAAACTTCAGCACTAGCAAGGGTATTGTCAAAAACCTCAGCAATTATTTGATGCCCCATTGCTGCTCCTTTAACTATTGCTGCAGACTCACCGTCTTCAGCAATATAAGAATTCTCTGGTGACGTCTCAGGGTAAGAAATCCACTTTTTAGTAGTTTTATCCCATTGTAACCAATCTAAATAAAAAGCAGCAGCTTCTTTTAAGTATGGGTAAGCCATTTCACGAAGAAATTCTTTGTCCTCTGTAAATTGATAATATTCCCAATAATGTTGAGCTAACCAACCTCCTCCGTGAATCCAAGCTCCCCAATAAGGTGTTTTGGCCCTCATGAATGCTGGTGCCCATAAATCTGTGGTGCTATGAGCTACCATTCCATTTAATCCATATTGAGATTTTGCAGTAAGCTTACCGCGTTCTAAAACTTTATTTCCAAATTCGAATAATGGTAATTCACATTCACTTAAATTAGTAACCGTTGCTGGCCAATAATTCATTTGCACGTTAATATTCAAATGGTAATCTGCATTCCAAGGAGCTTTAATATGATCATTCCATAATCCTTGGAGATTCGCAGGGTTAGCTCCTTCTCTAGAAGAGGAAATTAAAAGATAACGACCATATTGAAACAGTTTTGTCTGTAAATCTAAATCTGGAGTTCCTTCTTTATAGTTTTTTAAACGCTTATCTGTAGGCTGAGCGTTTAATTCGCTATTTCCTAAACTAAAATCAACTCTGTTATACAACTTTTGAAAATCCTTTTTATGTTCTGACAACAGGCTCTTGAAACTCTTACTAGAAGCTTTTTTAATAACATTTTGAACAACACTTTCAAAATTTTCATGGTAATAAGAAGTTGCAGTTGCTAGATATAAGGTGATTTCTTTTGCTCCTCTTACCTGTAAATTGTTTCCTTCTGATTTAATATTCCCTGTTTTGCTAACTGCTTTTAATAAGGTTTGAAAATGAACTCCATCCTCTATAGGGTGCGGTGTTTCATTAAACATTCCTCCTAACTGCGTTACCTTTCCATTCATTTTCATTTCTGTATCCGAAGGAGCAGTAACAACAACTGTTTCCGTTTCTTCATCTTTAGGTCTAGACATTTCTATATCGAAATTCATCCCTTTAGGATTGGTAGTTTTCAAATGAACAACTAATATATCATCTGGATTAGAAGAGAATACACTTTCTGTATATGTTTCACCATTAATTTTATATGAAACTTCTGCTAATGCGTCCGAAAAACTCAAGCTTCGTTTGTAATCGGTAACCGATCCTTCCCTTTTAAAATGCAAGAATAAATCTCCTGCTGTTTGATGAGATCTTACAATACTTTTATACGAAAACTTATCTATAATAAATTTATCTGCTTCATGTACTTTTCCGTCATCGATTAACTTTCTGAGTGTTTTTAAATCTTCTGGAGTTCCTTTTGCATTGTCTAGATTTGCACTTCCGGGCCACATCGAATCTTCATTTAACTGGATTCTTTCCGTTTCAACTCCTCCAAAAACCATTGCCCCCAATCTTCCATTCCCTACCGGTAACGCCTCTATCCATTTGCTAGCAGGTTGCCCATACCATAAATCTGGAGTTCCGTTTTCTTCTGACTTATCTTGAGCTGTCAAAAAAATTGGCAGACTTAAAAATGAACACAATACAACTTTAATAATTCCTTTCATTATATGATTTATTAATCTATTTTTTCAAACCAAAGCCAATTAAAATCTACTTCACTATTGGCTGCATCAAAAGTTGCAGAAATAGTATAGAAGCCTGGCTTTTCAACTTCTATATTTCCTATTGATGAAAATAAATACCGATCTATTCCCCATTGCTGATTAGGCTCTCCTATCGTTTTACCAGTTGGCACGAACTTATATTGCAAAGGCTGATTATTAACCTTAACATCGACTTTTGCCTTAGATTCTTCTTGTAAGTTATATGAAACATCTAACCTATAGTCTCCTGGAGTATCAATATATACTTTCCAACTATACTCTTGTATCCCTTTTATTCTTGCATGAGGCGGAATTGTTCCGAATCTCTCAGCTTCTACAAAACTAGAATTCCCTTTAGAAGCTAAAGCATTTTCTGATTTTAATGAAAATCCACCGTCATCACTAATTGCCACCAAATCTTTTTCAACTTCAGGCTTTTTATTAAACTCCATCACTACAACAGAAACAAAATTATCAGGCGCTTTTCTAGGTAAGTCTATATTTGTAAACACCTCATCATGCTTAAATTCTAATGCCTTTCTTTGTTTATCCGATAGTAAGTATATTTTTTGCGGAGCCTCTTTTATCCCTGTAACAGGTAACTTACTATTTAGTGGCCAATTATAAACATGTAAATATATTTTATAGCTTCCCCCTTTTTCTTCTTTTGCTGTTATTTGTCCCCAATTATGAAGATTTGCTTTTAAATCGAAAGCACCACTGCCGTAAATAGAAGCTCCATTTACATCCAACCAAGCTCCAATATCTCTAAGTCGAGAAGTAATTTCAAAAGGAATATCTCCATTTGCTCGCGGACCAATATTTAACATTAGGTTTCCGTTGAGACTTATATTTCCTATGATATTTTTTAAAAGTGAGGTTGTTGACTTCCATTGATTTTCTAATCGGTTGTACCCCCAAGAATGTGCAACGGTAGCCGGAGTCTGCCAAGGATACTCTAATTTAGTTTCCCCTAACTGATTATCGCCTAATGTTCTATAATCTACATCAGGATCTTCTTCTATAGAAAGTCCCAAACGAGAATTAATGAGGCAATCTGGTTGCAACTTTCTAATCAATTCTTTGAGTTGAAGCAATTGCTTTTTTGTAACTACAGTTTCAGAATGATTAATCCACATATCGAACCATAACATCCCAATATCTCCATAATTAGTTAGCAATTCTGTAATCTGAGGAATTACTTTTTGCTGCCAATAAATATCAAAATCTTCTGAATTAAAGTCTTCCAATTCTTTGGCATGATCCCAAGCATTAGGATCTTCCCAATCTATCCAATGTGAATAATATAAACCTAATTTTAAACCGTGCTTTTTACAAGCCTCTGCCAATTCTTTTACAATATCTCTTTTATTATTTGTATAGTTGCCAATATCGTAAGTGGTTACTTTACTATCCCAAAGAGCAAATCCGTCATGATGTTTTGCTGTTAGGGTTACATACTTCATCCCTGCTTCTTTAGCGGCTATTATCCATTTTTCAGGATCTATATCTTCCCAACTAAATCGGTCTAAAAGTTTTACATATTCATCCTTAGGAATCTGATTTCTATATTGAATCCATTCAGCATAATCATTATCATTACGCAATTTCTCTCCTTTCCAAACTCCCTCTGCTCCAGTATAAATTCCCCAATGAATAAACATTCCGAAGCGATCTTCTACAAACCATTCTGTTCTTTTTGAAGTATTTTCTTGAGCGACTGCTTGGTATTGCAAAAACAATACAAATAAGACAACGCTATATCTTAATCCCCTACTTAGTTTTTCCATTCTCAATCTTAAAAGTCCATGCATATTTCTCCCCTAATTCATTTAATGCTTTTAAAGGTACGCTTATCATAAGTTTTTCGTCTTTGTAAGACCAATCAAGATTTTCTTTGATTCCTAATATATAAATATTACTACCGTCTTCAGGGTGGATTGCATCTAAGGTAAATGTCTCCTCAGGCTTCTTAAAAGTCGTTGCATATAATGTAGATGCATTTTTCTTTTTCGTGATTCTAATCGCATCTCCTTGTTTATAATTTTCTCCAACGCTTTCGGTATTATAAACAGCCTCTCCATTTATTCCCAACCAATCTCCAATATCTTTAAGTCTTTTTATGCTTGCTTCAGGAATTACGCCTTTTGCATCTGGACCAACATTAAGAAGGTAATTTCCTCCTTTTGAAGCTGCATCTACCAAATTAAAAATTAAAGTTTCAGAGGTTTTCCAATTATGATCATTTGTTTTGTATCCCCATGTATCATTCATAGTCATACAAGACTCCCAGTCTAAAGTGGAAGTTCCGTCTAAAATCTCTTGCTCTGGAGTTCCAAAATCTCCTGCATATTTCATCTTACCATCATTCATCCCTTGCATTCCTTTTCTACCTTTATCAACACGATTATTTATAAGAATACTAGGCTTTAAACTTCTCACATATTGATATAAATCTAGCCCTTGTTCGTGCGTGAATTCTGGCGTCCATTCTCCATCGAACCATAAAATAGCAGGGTCGTATTTTGTAATAAGTTCTTTAAGTTGTGGCTTCATATAGTTTTCATAATACGTATTGAAACGCTCCTCATTATTCTCATCTTTAGTACCTCCTTTTGCATAAGTATCTGCTTGAGCATCTGGGTGATGCCAATCTATTGTAGAATAATAAAGTCCGAATTTAATACCATCTTTTTTACAAGCATCAGATAAAGCCTTCAATATATCTTTCTTATACACTGAAGCGTCCATAATATCATAATCTGAAATCTCAGAATCCCACAATCCAAAACCATCATGGTGCTTTGAAGTAATCACCATATATTTCATTCCGGCATCCTTTAACGCAGACACCCATTGTGATGCATTAAATTCTACGGGATTAAATGAAGTCGCAAATTTCTCATATTCAGAAATAGGGATCGATTGCGTTTTCATGATCCATTCCCCAACGTTTTTAGTTTCTTTCCCTTTATAAATACCTGCTGGAACAGCATATGCTCCCCAATGAATAAACATCCCGAAACGCGCTTCTCTCCACCATTCCATTCGGTTATTAAAATCTACTTCGGATTCTTCTAAATAATCGATATTTGAGTTTTCGCTTGTAGCTACTGAAGGTGGTTCATGTGAAGCCGCTTTTGGACTTTCCTTACATGATAAAAAAGTAATTAGTAAAAGAATTATTAAATAACGATTCATAATTAAAGGTTTTGGTTGGTTATATTATTTATTAATCTTCTGTTTACAATTAGTTTTACACAGAATAAATATAGAGGTTATAATCTATAAAAATCAATTGCATTTTTACTCATCACTTTATCTAAATCTTCTTCAGTATAAAAACTTTTTATAACATCTAGAACTTCAGCATATGTAGCTGCTACTAAACAGACTGGCCAATCTGACCCAAACATAATTCTATCGGATCCAAAAGACTGAGTTACTTCTTCTAAAAAAGGAATAAATTCACTTTTATTCCACTTATATCCCTTGGTTTCCGTAACCATTCCAGATACTTTACAGTATACATTTTCATTTTGAGCTAACAGCCGAATAGCATCTTTCCATTCTTTTTCTATTCCATTAGAAATTTCAGGCTTTGCTATATGATCTAAGACAAAAGGTTGGTCTGGAAACTTATCAACCATTTTTATAGTGTCTGAAAGCTGATTTTTACTGATTAAAATATCGTATGTTAATCCGTATTTTTTTAAAGCTCCTATTCCCTTCTGAAAGTCTTCCCTCAATTGAAAATTATTGGATTCCGCTTGAACAATGTGGCGCACCCCTTTAAATTTAGAAAACTTAGAATAGTGTTCCAATCGCTCATCTACAGTACTACTTTTTAGATCTACCCAACCTACAACACCTTCTATAAAGCTATTTTTATCAGACAAATTCAATAAAAAATCTGTCTCCTCTTCGGATTGATCTGCTTGTACTGCAACACAACCATCAATTTTATTTTCCTTTAAAACAGGCAATAAATCTTCTGGCATAAAATCCTTACGAATAACCTTCATAGTATCATCAATCCAGCTATCTCTAACTGGATTGTACTTCCAAAAGTGCTGATGACTATCAATTTTCATAATAAAATTCTATTTATAAGCTTTCACAGATTGCTTAGAGCTTCCTAAACCATCAATTCCTAGTTCTACAGTATCCCCAGGATTTAAATAGCGAGGTGGTTTTAACCCTAATCCAACACCAAATGGCGTTCCTGTAGAAACAATATCTCCTGGTAACAAAGTCATAAACTGACTTATGTAACTAACTAAAGTAGGAATATCGAAAACAAAATCTGATGTATTACTATTCTGCATCATTTCTCCATTTAATTTCAACCAAAGGTTAAGACTATGGGGATCTTTTATTTCATCTTGAGTTGCAATATAAGGTCCTAACGGAGCAAAAGTGTCACAACTTTTTCCTTTAACCCATTGCCCTGATCTTTCTATTTGAAACTCACGCTCACTATAATCATTATGCAAAACATATCCTGCAACATGATCCATCGCATTTTCTTTAGACACATACGAAGCTTTCTTGCCAATTACAAAAGCTAGCTCTACCTCCCAGTCTGTCTTTTTACTATTTTTAGGAATTACCACATCATCATTAGGTCCAACGATTGCAGATGTCGCCTTAAAAAATAAAACAGGTTCCTTTGGAATATCCATACCACTTTCTGCTGCGTGTTTAGCATAATTAAGACCTACACAAACTAATTTTGAAGGTCTTACTGATGGTGCTCCAAGACGAACATCATTACTAACTTTCTCGCATGAATCAGCATTTGTTTCTAACCATTTCTTCAAACGATCTACTCCATCACTCCCAAAAAAAGACTCATTAAAATCTTCTCCAAAGGAAGATACATCAATACGGGTTCCATCTTCTAATTGAACCCCTGGTTTCTCACTGCCCTCTTTTCCGAATCGTATTAATTTCATGTTATATTATTTTATTATTGTTTTTATTTGTTTCCACTCTTTCCCTCCAAAAGGAGCATCATTTTGCTGAATCCTACCTGGAGTACTTCTTCCGTCTTCAATATATTTTACAAGAAGTGCATGAAGTTCTGTTACCCTCTCTGGCTCTTCATAAACTAAATTGACACTCTCTTTAGGATCTTTATTAAGGTTATAAAGCTGTAACGGTGGTAATTTTTCTATCCCTTCAGAATTTGGTTTAGGACTACTCCAACCACCAGAACCTGGACAGAATATTAACTTCCATTCCCCTTTTCTTATAGCAAAACTTCCGTTTATAGAATGATTCACTATGGCTTCTCTACCAAACTTATCCTCATCATTATTAAAAAGAGGTAACATTGAATAACTGTCTTCTCCTTGATTATCTTTAAGTTGAATGTTTAAAATATCTGCACATGTAGCCATTAAATCTGTAGTACATACAATTTTATCTGTCGTTGTACCAGCCTCAATAACAGCTGGCCATTTTACTATAAAAGGTACTCTATGTCCTCCTTCAAATATATCTGCTTTATGACCTCTATATTTATAACTAGGATAATGATTTTTAGCCTGTAATTCTTCAATTTTAGCAGCTGGAGAACAACCATTATCACTGGTGAAAATTATCAATGTATTTTCTTCGATTCCAGCTTCTTTAATCGCCAAATTTAGTTTCCCCATATAATCATCTACAAGCATCACAAAATCAGCATAAGGATTTAATCCACTTTTACCTTGCCACTCTTCCGTAGGGAGAATTGGTGTATGTGGAGATGGAAGTGCTAAATATAAAAAGAAAGGTTTTCCAATATTTGCATGATCTTTAATATAATTTATAGACTTTTCGAAAAACAAAGGAGTTGTTTCTTCATGAACAAAATCCACTCCAGTAGGGCCTTCTCGCCACCATCCGTATTTGGTTTCACTTATCGTTACTTTATCTGGTTGTGCTGTTACATTATCATTTTCAACATAAACATACGGCGCCATATCCAAAGAACCAGAATGTCCAAATGAATATGTAAACCCTAAATCTTTTGGAGAATTAGAAATTGGTTTGGTAAAATCTATATTGTCATAATCTGTTGGTGTCCATCCTTCACCTCCAATACTATCTCCTTCCTTTAATGCCCAATCCCAACCTAAATGCCATTTCCCAATGAATGCAGTTTCATAATTCTGAGCTTTTAATAAGGAAGCAACCGTAGTCCTATCATTAGGAATTAATGCTTTTGAGACCCCAGTTAAGACACCATTCTTAAGAGGACTCCGCCAATTATATCTTCCTGTAATAATACCATATCGCGTAGGAGTACATACTGATGAAGAGGTGTGAGCATCTGTAAATTTAAGTCCCTCATTAGCTAATTCATCTATGTTTGGTGTTTGTATCTTACCCTCTGGATTAAGCGCACTTATATCGCCATAACCCAAATCGTCTGCAAGCACATATATTATATTCAAATCAGAACTTACTTCGCTAACCTCTGCAATTTTATTTTTCTCCTTACATGATGAATATAAAATAGAAGCTCCTACTATAAAAAATAATACTTTTTTAAATCCCATTATTTCTTCTTTTTAGTTTTTAGAGATTTTAAAAGTCGATGCTAAATGTGAAGGCAATTGAGAATATTTAACTTTTTTAGTATCTACAATCATTTTACCATCTCTATAGGTCCAGTCTAAATCTAAATCAGTTCCTACAAGTTTTACTTTTGAATTATTTCCTGGATTTGGAATCTCTAATACTAACTCCTCATCTGGCCACTGTAAACTCACTGCGTAAATATTCCCGTTATTTTGGGTATAACATAAATACGTTTGCATAGAACTATAAGAACCTTCTATCCCATGATTTTTTAAAGCTTCATCTTTGTAAAATGCTGAAGCAGGAATAACTGTTTTGTCACTATCTTTTGTACTCCAGTATATAGAAACGTGCGCGTTTTGTTTCTTTTCTACATATTTAATTTTAACTGTATTTGCTTTCCCTTCTTTTAAAGTTACAACACCAGAAGTTACCGCTCCAGTTTTTGCTTCCATTACTTCTGATTGACTCCCAGTTTCTTGATAATTCTGATTTACAACTAACTCATCATTTATCCAAATAGCAACAGCATCATCCGCCTTAACCTCAATTGTATACTTTCCAGATTTAGGAGCAACGAGATACCCATCCCAATCTACTGTAAAACTATCTTCTTTTATTCCTTTTAAAGGACTATTTCTCACCCAATTAAAGTCAATTTTATCATCTACTCTTTGCTTAGTAACTTTCTTTTCTTGCTCATGGACACTATAAGGCGTTGCTCCATATATTGCTTCTCCATTTATTTTTAACCATTTTCCTAAATCTATAAGTCGTTCTTGTTGCAATAAAGGAATCTGACCGTCTGCCTTTGGACCGACGTTTATAATCATTCCACCCCCATTGGCTACAGTTTGCACAAACCGATGAACCAATTCTTCTGAAGTAGTATACGCTTCTAATTTTTCGTTTCTATTTAATCCAAAAGAACGCCCTAATCCTCTTACTTCTGCCCACGGACGGTCTGTTTCTTTTATTCCTGCACTATATTCTGGTGTTAAAAAACCAGTATCAAGACCTCTTCCCCATCGATCATTCACAATTGCATCACTACCAACTAAGTTATAATACCAATCTATAAGTTCTGGGGCATGCCACTGCTTTGCTGTATTAAACCATTCCCCATCAGAAAAAATTAAAGAAGGTTTATATGTTTTTACCACCTCTTTAAACTGAGGAATCATGTACTCTTCTACGTATTTCCCTATACTATCGTTAGGATCTGTATACCATCTGTGCAATGGATGGTTCCATTCTGATAACGAATAATATAATCCCATTTTTAATCCTTCTCCTCGAACAGCATCTGTTAACTCTCCAACTATATCACGCTTTGGACCCACATCTACAGAATTCCAATTCCTATTATATTTACTTGGCCATAAAGTGTATCCATCATGATGTTTAGATACTAAAACTACATATTTAGCACCTGCTTTTTTAAAGAACTGTGCCCATTCTTTAGCATCAAATAACTCAGCTTTAAAGTGAGGAGCTAAATCTTTATAAGTTGCTTGTTCTCCATAATTATCTTTAAGATAATTAGTCCTCAAAGTATCTCCAGTTTGCAAGCCTCTCAAATACCATTCTGAATATGATTCTGCTCCTCCATATGCTGGAACGGAATACAATCCCCAATGTATAAAAACTCCTAATTTCGCATCTTTAAACCATTGTGGATAAGGTCTCTCATTAATTTTATCTATTAATTCTTCGTAATTTCTATCCTGAGAAAATGAAAAAGAATAAAAAAGAATACTGATTATTACAAGAATTTTTAAACGCATATTATCCATTTAATGTTACAAACCCTCCATCTATCGGGAAATTACTACCAGTTATAAAAGAAGCTTCATCGCTACATAGATAAAGCGCCATATTTGCTATCTCTTCAGGAAGTCCCATTCTTCCGATTGGTTGCGTTTTAGAAAGTTTATCAAACATTTCTTCTTCTTTTCCTGGATAGTTATTCTTAATAAATCCATCTACAAACGGAGTATGCACTCTCGCTGGAGAAATGCAATTACATCTAATATTATGATCTATATAGTCTTTTGCTATAGAATACGTCATTGTTAAAACTGCTCCTTTTGACATTGAATAAGCAAACCTATCTGAAATACCAACAGAAGAAGCTATGGACGCCATGTTAATTATTGTACCTCCTTTTTTTTTTAAAAACGGAATTAAAGCTGAAACGCAGTTATAAACTCCTTTCACATTTACATTATAAACTCTATCTAAATCACCTTCAGACGTGTTTTCTACATTACCTACATGGGCAATCCCCGCATTATTAATTAATATATCAATCGTATATTGAGAAGCTAATTCTGTAATTACCTTATTAACTCCCGCATTATCTGCAACATCACATTTTTTCCAGACACCTTTACCTCCATTTGCCTCAATTTCAATGATAGTATCTTCAGCATTTTTCTCATTAAATTCTAAAATACACACAAAAGCACCATGCTTTGCAAAATTTAAAGAAATTGCTTTTCCTATTCCGCTTCCGCCACCAGTAACAATCGCTACTTTATTTTCTAAACTAAAACTCATTATATATTTTTTATTATTTGAAAAAATCTCTTATATCCATGACTTACAATATTACTGGAACTAGCATAAATCTTCCACCTAAAAAAAAGCAAACTCTAATACTATTTTTGCCTTTTGATGACAAATTTCGAAGATTTTACATATAAAAGAACATACACCTTATCAGTAATAAAATGATAAGTCAATATTTCTCCACAATTACACTTCTTATATATACTTAAAAAAGCAAAAATTAGAAACTACTAACTGATTAATATATAGGATTCGAAAGTTAAAAATTTACATATATTTATACAATCGATTGTATAAATATATAGTTTTATTATTATATTTGAGTTATCATTAAGTGATTTTCACTTTTATTGATTTTTGAATAGTAAACTAATTACAACTAAACTTATGATTACGAGGGTAAAAACTTTAATTGCACTGCTTCTAATATTTCAATTTATTGGATGCAACGACAATAAAGAAACTAAAAAAGAAGACAAGAGATCTATTGTTGAAAAAAGTGTTGATCAGTATGACACTGCTTATACTGAAATAAATAAACATCTGGAGATGAAAAGATTCATCCCTAGATCTATTAAAAACAATGCTATGAAATACGTTGGAGCTTATGACTGGACGAGTGGATTTTACCCTGGCACATTATGGAATTTATATAAATTATCTGGAGATAATAAATGGAAAGAACGCGCTACTATTTATACCGAAAAATTAGACACTATTCAATATTGGGAAGGAAATCACGATGTTGGTTTCATGATAGAATGTAGTTTTGGTAATGGAATAAAATATGCCAATATAGAAAAATACAATGATGTAGTTGTACAGACTGCAAAGTCTTTATCTACAAGATATAGACCAGACGCAGGAGTTATCCAGTCTTGGGGAAGTAACAAAAAGTGGGATTGTCCAGTTATTATAGACAACATGATGAATCTAGAGTTATTATTTAATGCTACTAAGATTTCTGGAGACTCCACTTATTACAATATTGCTGTAACACATGCAAATACAACCATCAAAAATCACTTTAGACCAGATTTCAGTTCATACCACGTTGTTGACTACAATCCTGAAACAGGAGAAGTTAACAAGAAAAACACACACCAAGGATTAAAAGATGAGTCTGCTTGGGCTAGAGGTCAAGCTTGGGGACTTTATGGATATACTGTAAGTTACAGAGAAACAAAAGATCCTAAATACTTAGAACAAGCACAAAAAATAGCAGAATTCATTAAAAACAATCCAAATTTACCAAAAGACAAAGTACCTTATTGGGACTATAGCGCTCCTGCCAGCGAAGAAACTCCAAGAGATGCATCTGCAGCAGCTATAACTGCATCTGCATTATATGAATTAGCTACTTTCTCTGAAAACGCTAACAAAAAAGAACATAAAGATTTTGCTGATGAGATTATGAGTAGTTTATCATCTCCAGCATATTTTGCAGAAACAGGTACTAATGAAGGATTTTTACTGAAACATTCTGTTGGAAGTATTCCTCATGGAGCAGAAATTGATGCCCCGTTAAATTATGCAGATTATTATTACACAGAAGCTCTTATTAGAAGAGGAGAGTAAGTACCACACATTAAATATCACATGAAAAAGGCTTCCAATTTGGAAGCCTTTTTCATGTGATATTACCTTAAGAAGACTAATACTTAACTTTATAATCTTTCTTAACAGACTTTCCTTGCCATGCCTTTTTAGAAGTCCATTCCTCATCTTCTGCTGACCAAAACTCATGATCAGATGGCAAGCCTAATGGCAAGAAACTCAACGTAGTCATATACAAGCTTCCTGTAGACGTATAATAATCTGCTATCTCAGGCTGATGTCCACGGAACCCTAAAAGCAACCAATCATTATCGTCAAAAACATCATCTACTAATAAGTTCTTTGTTATCTCAGTTAAAGCACAACGCACTTGAGCTGGAGAGACAATCTCTGGTAAAATATCTCTTTGTGCTGCCATTGCAAGCACTTGAAACGCTGCAGTCCTATAAGTAATAGACCTTCCTATAACAGGAAAAGTACCTTCAGGAGAAATCATTCGTTCTTGTAATTCTGCATAACGAACCATACGTTTTACTGCTGTATTATAATCCTCCTCATAAGAATTGTCAAAATCCTTCATAACCTCCAGCACTTCCACAAACATCGGATGCATCACATACGAGTTATAATAATCAAATGCAAAATGAGGACCATCACTATAGTTTCCATCACCTACATACCATTCCTTAAAACTTGAAATTGCTTTATCAATAGACTCTTTATCCCAATCATCTTCTCCAGCATAACGTAAAAATGCCTCTGTAGTCGCTGTAAAAATCAACCAATTATTATTAAATGCTTTTCTAGTCCTTAGCGCTTTAAACTCTGTTATCAAACGCTTTTTTGTAGTATTATCTAATGGATCCCATAAAGCTTTTGGAGCTCTCAATAACCCCTGAGCTAAAAAAGCTGCATCAACAATAGGCTGATGTTCTGTTCTAAAATTTAAATAATCTGGACTACTTGGATTAACTCCGTTTTTAACAGCCTTATAATACAGCTCCTTTAACTCTTCTCTTTTCTTTCCTTCTGCTGAATCATCATCAGGAAGACCTAACCATGGCGCGAGTCCAGCCATTGTTCTCCCAAAGGCTTCTAAGTAAGTTACATTTTTTCTTAACCCATAAGAGGGAGCCTTCTCGTTGGGCATATTTTTTACTAAGGTGTTATTAGCTAAGTTGTATAAAACAGGATGTGATATTTTATAAAGGGTATCAACCCAATAACTTCTAACACTATTATCAGAGACACTTTCATCTACTTCATTATTATCGGTAAACCACGACAATGGATTACTCACCAATGGAACCGCAATAAGAGGTACTGTATTTATAAAATTTCTTCGTTTCATTTTTAAAATATTATGGTTAATGATTATTTAACAGGTTTTAAAGGTAATAAATAAGAATATGAAATAAAAAAATAAATACAATCGATTGAATTAATAAAATTTTACATATATTCACAATAAATTAACCAAAAATTATGAATTATATATTTAAAACACCAAAACTACTAGTTATTGTAATATTTTTCATTGCAATAACTTACGAAAATTCTGTGTATGGACATGTATCGAAAGATGTATTATCCTACATAAATGAAGTTCAGCTCACAGTAAATGGATTAGTTACTTCTGAAAATGGAGATCCTATTCCTGGAGTTAATGTAATGATTAAAGGAACATCAAAAGGAGTTCTTACTGACTTTGATGGTAATTACACAATCAATGTTAGTAACTCAAATGCCACTTTAGTCTTTAGTTACATTGGATTTACTAGTCAGGAGATTGTTGTAGGTAATCAAAAAACTATTAAAGTAACCTTAAAAGAAGATGTTTCTCAACTAGATGAAGTAGTTGTTGTTGGCTATGGTACACAGAAAAAAGCTAATTTAACCTCAGCAGTATCAACCGTATCATCCGAAGCTCTTGAAAACAGGCCAGTAACAAATCTGACGAGCGCGTTACAAGGAACAACTCCTGGACTTAACATTTCAAGATCTAGTGGTCAACCTGGAGAAGAAGGATTAAATATTCAAATCAGAGGTATAAGCTCTGCAAATGGAGCTGTAAATCCTTTAGTTATAGTAGATGGCGTGCCTTCTTCCACTAGTGCTTTAAATCAAACCCTAAACCCTGAAGATGTAGAGTCCGTAACCGTATTAAAAGATGCAGCTGCAGCATCTATATACGGATCACAAGCAGCTGGAGGGGTTATACTAGTTACTACTAAATCTGGAAAGTCGGGTAAAACTGTTGTAAGCTATTCAGGACAGATTGCTGGATCTAAACCTGTAAACATGCCCGAAAGACTCTCTTTGCTAGATGAAGCTAATTATTCAAATCTAGCACGTGAAAATGCAGGAATAGGACCCGAATATAATGATCAAGCAATACAAAATATTATAAACGGTGTAGAATATGAGGTAAGCGATAGCAACCCTAATAATTATATTTACTACAATCAGTCTCAAGATGTGAGAGATATTGTACTAAGAGATGTATCCTTACAATTAACACATAATTTAAAAGTAAGTGGAGGCTCTGAAGATATAAAATACCTATTCTCACTTGGATATTTAGATCAAGATGGAGTTTTTAAAATAGGTCCTGATAAATTCAAAAGATATACAAGTAGATTAAACCTTAACGCGAATTTAAATAAATATTTAAATTTAGACTCAAGGGTTTCTTATGCTGTACACAACCGAGATCAACCTTCACAATCTAATTCCGGAAACAACTATGGTCTCTTTCAATATTTACAGACTGTTAGACAAAGATATCCCGTCTTTACTCCCGAAGGAAGATTAGCTAGCGGAGCCAACACTTATGCGCTTTTAACAGAGGGTGGATATAAAGATAAAGAAATTAATGAGTTGGATGGAATCCTAACACTTACTGCTAAAAACTTTATTAAGGGATTAGAAATAAGAACAATATATGGAAGAAAGTTTAGAGCCTATGATAATGAAACATTTAATAGGACGGTAACACTTTGGGGTGCATTTGACCCTATTAGATATTTAAATAATCCTAATTCTTTCTCATTATACAAAGAAACCATAGAGACACAAAATTTTCAGTTTCTTACAGATTATGATCTAAGCTTAAACAAACATAATTTTCATATTTTAGCAGGGTATCAATGGGAAGACTACCGCCTAAGCGGTGTTAATACTTATGCAAGTTCTTTAGTAAGTAATGACCTTCCAACATTAAATACTGGAGCAAGAGAAAGCTATAACAATACTCAGAACATAAGAACCTACGCGGCTCAATCCTTTTTGAGTAGGTTTAGCTACAATTATGATGGTAAATATCTATTTGAAGCTACCATAAGATCTGATGAAACTTCAAGATTAGCACCAGACTCAAGGGTAAATTGGTTTCCAGCATTATCATTTGCTTGGAATATCCATAAAGAGAACTGGTTTTCTGACACACTCCCATTCATAAGCCAATTTAAACCAAGATTTTCATGGGGACAACTAGGCAATGCGAATGGTAATATCATTGGATATTACGATTATCTATCTACACTTTCATCAGGATCTGGATTAGTATTAGGTGCATCAGAAAATAGAACTACATATTTTTATCAAAATGGAGTTCCATCATCAACATTAGCCTGGGAAACAATTGAAACTATAAATTACGGTATTGACCTTAGTCTTTTTAAAAACAGACTACAGACTTCTTTTGACTACTACATCAAGAAAAATAAAAACATGCTTATCCCTTTAGACTTACCAGCTACCTTCGGAGTTAATACTCCCAGAGTAAATAATGGAGAGTTAAAATCATGGGGATGGGAATTAGATGTAAAATATAATGACCGTATAGGTGAAAATTTTAATTGGAACCTTGGGTTTAATCTTTCTGACAATCAAAATGAATTAATTAATTATGGAGAAGGCAGGGATGTTGTAAGACTAGGCACAAATAATCTTATTCAAGGATATCCTATTAGTACTATATGGGGTTATGAAACAAAAGATGGATATATAGAAACCCAAGAGCAATTAGATGCAGCACCTTTTTATAGTAATAAAACAGGAATCGGTGATATAGAATATATAGATCAAAATGGAGATGGTTTAATCAATCAAGGTTCAGGAACAACTGAGGATCCAGGAGACCTTGTAAACTTAGGAAGCACAAATCCTCGTTATTTATTTGGTATAACTGGGGGCGCACAATGGAAAAACATAGACTTTAGCTTCTTTTTTCAAGGTGCTGCGGATAGAAGTTATGCTCCGAATAGGCAAGCAATACAACCCTATGCCTCATCTTGGCTCTCTGCTCAAAAACACCAAGCAGACTATTGGACTCCTGATAACCCTAATGCTGCATACCCAAGACCTTTCTATCAGGGAAGCCATAATTTTGCGACCTCAGATCGTTGGGTATTGAATGGGAATTATATCAGGTTGAAAAATATTCAACTTGGATACTCATTATCACCTAGTACCATCAAACAAATTGGTCTAAATCAATTACGTTTTTATGTTTCTGGACAAGATATCTTAACCTTTTCAAAATTAGGTGTTTTCGATGGTGTTTTCGATCCAGAGCAAAATAATGGGATTAGATCATCTTATCCTGTATTTGCCTATGTTTCATTTGGTATAAATATTTCATTTTAATCGCAAAAACAACACTCATGAAAGAAATAAAAATTATAGTCGTTTTGGTAATAGCTTGTCTCTTAGGAGTCACTTCATGTGACATTGACAGATTACCAGAAACAAGCTTAACCGACCCTTCCTTTTGGAAAAGTGAATCAGATTTAAAGTTAGCTTCTAATTATTTATATACTTTTTTTCCAAATTTACCCGTAACATCTGATGTTTGGTCTGATGATGCTTATGGGACTAGTACCAATAGTATCAGTGATGGATCAAGACTTACACCTTCATCTGATGGTTTTTATGGCACCCAATATAGACTCATTAGAGCAGCAAATAACATTATAGAGAAATCTACACTACTTCTAGATGAAGGTGTTGAAAAGAAAATAGTTGATCGATATGTTGGTGAAGCTCGTTTTTTTAGAGCATGGGGATATTATCAATTATTTCAAAGATATGGAGGGGTTCCATTAATTTTAAAAACACTAACTGAAGACGCCCCAGAATTAGATCAACCACAAGCCTCAAGAGAAGAAGTCATAGATGTAATCTATAATGATTTAGATTTTGCTAGTCAAAACTTACCACTTCCTAGCATGCTCTCTTCTGATGATTATGGAAGAGTGACAAAAACGGCTGCATATGCTTTTAAATCTAGAGTAGCTTTATTTGAAGGTACTCGTTCAAAATTTCATAATTATGGTAATGCAACGGAGCATTTAACAATTGCTAAAAGTGCCGCTTTAGCTGTAATAAAAACTGGAGAACATAATATCTTTAATTCTTACTACCAACTATTTCAATACGAAGGAGAGGGAAGTCAAAATAAGGAAAATATTATTGTAAGAGTATATGGAAAGAGCTTAGAAGACGCTATAGATTCTCACAACTCTCAAAGAATTTTAGAACAAGGAAGAGTTAATCCTACAAAGGCATTAGCAGACTCATACCTAATGTCTGATGGATTACCTATGGATAAATCCCCATTATATCAACAACCTAGTTCAATTAATGGTGTATTTGAAAATAGAGACCCTAGAATGGTGTATTCTTTCCTTAAAACAGGTGATGAGTACATAGGTTCACAGCCAACTTTTAACATACCATCTCTTTCATTTCAAAGAACTGGCTTTGCTAATAGAAGATATACTAATACTAATGATTGGTCTAACCAAAGATCCTTTATTGATTATCCTATTCTACGTTATGCAGAAGTACTGTTAAATTATGCTGAAGCTACCTATGAGTTAAATGAAAGTATCAGCGATGAAGATTTAAATAAATCCATAAACAAACTTAGAGATAGAGAAGATGTTCAACTTCCTGCTCTAACCAATACTTTTATCTCTATTAATAGCCTTGACATGAGAGAGGAGATTAGAAGAGAACGAAGAGTAGAATTAGCTTTAAACGGATTCAGATACTGGGACTTAATCCGTTGGAAAACTGCAGAAACTGAATTGCTAAAACCTGTATTAGGAAACTATTACTTTGAGGAGTTTGGCACACAAGTTACTCCTGAGTTAAATGCCGAAAACTATATTCTACTTCAAACAGCAGATAGAAGGTTTTTTGATCCAGAAAGAGATTACTTATGGCCATTCCCAGTAAATCAAATATCTCTAAACCCTAATTTAGAGCAAAATCCGAAATGGTAACATAACCTATAGCAACCGTTCCAATTATAATGGAACGGTTGTTTTTTTTAATCTACTATGAATTCAATGAAACCAATTAATACACAGTTCTCAACATTAATCATAATTTGCATCACTTTATTTAGCTATGCACAAGAAAAAAGAGACTTTTTGTCTAAGCAATTAATAAATATAGAACAACCTATAACTACTAGCACAACATTTTTTACTACAAAACAAGAAATAACAAAACAACTTAAAGAACTATCCCCTACTCAAAAAGAAACAATAATAAAAAAAGCAAAAACTGCATCTTCATACTCTTGGCCTAGTATTCCTGCTACAACTTACTTAGAGTTTAAGCGTACTGGAAACAGAGATATCATGCAGAAATATCAAAATGAGAAAAAGAAAAATCTACAAAATTTAATTTTAGCAGAACTTCTAGAAAATAAAGGAGAGTATTTGGACGCGATAATAAACGGCAGTTGGTCTCTATGTGAACAAACTACTTGGGTACTATCAGCTCATTTAGCTTCTCAAAAAGGAGGTGCTGGAATTCCTAACATCGAAGAACCAATAATAGATCTTGGAGCTGGTGAAGTTTCAAGTTTATTAGTATGGACGTATCACTTTTTTAAAGAAGATTTTAAAGAAATTTCTCCTTTTCTATACAATAGAATTCCTTTAGAAATAAAGAACAGAATTATCAATCCTTATTTAAGTCGAGATGACTTTTGGTGGATGGCATTTAAAAAGGAAACCTTTGTAAACAACTGGAATCCTTGGTGTAATTACAATACACTGTTAAGCACCTTACTTCTTCAAGATCAAGTGTCCGAAGAAAATAAATCTGAGGTATTGATAAAATCATTAAAATCTGTAGATAAATTTATAAACTATTATAAAGCGGATGGAGCTTGTGAAGAGGGCCCTAGTTATTGGAGCCATGCTGGCGGCAAAATGTTAGAATATTTAGAACTTGTTTTTAATGCCACTGATGGAAAAATATCCCTAAGAGATAATGATCTTGTTCATAAAATGGGAACCTATATAATGGATGCTAATATTGAAAATGATTATTATGTAAACTTTTCGGATGCTTCTGTAAGAGCTAATCCTAATCCCGGAATAATATATAGATATGGAGTTTACACAAAAGATAAAGCTTTAAAGCAATTTGCCGCCTATTTAGCTAATGAAAATTCTTTTTATGAAAACATGACTCACCACGCTATAGATCAAATAATAAATAATTTAAAAATTAAGGATGATTTAAAAGATACTACTCCTGAAAAAATAAATAATCTTTCTTTTGAATACTTAGAAACTGGAATTGTTGGAGGAAGGACTTCAAAAGAAAAAGATCAAGGATTCTTTTTTGCCGCAAAAGGAGGCTACAACGACGAAAGTCACAATCACAACGATGCTGGCTCTTTTATCTTATACTATAAAGGGAAACCACTAATTGCTGATATAGGTGTAGAAACTTATTCTAAAAAAACATTTAGCAAACAACGATATGAAATTTGGACTATGCAGTCTAATTACCACAATCTACCCATGATTAATGGGGTTCCTCAATCTTATGGTCATGAGTATAAAGCCACAAACACAAGTTTTAAAGACTCGCGATCAAAACTTAACTATAATTTAAACATAAATAAAGCTTATCCTGAAGAAGCTTACTGCGAATCATTTAAAAGAAAATACACTCTACAAAGAGGAAGTAATCCTAAACTATATGTTACCGATTCTTATCAACTTAAAGAGTATAGAAACCCTACAGTAGAACATTTTATAACAGCTTCAAAACCTGACTTAATAAAGGATGGCGAAATAAAACTAGATAATAATGTGTTACTACAATATCCGCAAAACACCTTTGAAGTAAACATTGAAACATTGCCTTTAAAAGATAAGAAGCTGCTAAATTCATGGCAACAAGATAAGTTATATAGAATCAAACTTATTTCCACAGACACTAGTTTAACTAATAATTGGAACTTTATAATTAGCGAAATATAATTACGTGAAAATCCAAAATCAACAAGAAGAATTTGGCGGAGATGAAAAAAACAATTAATTTAACGAAATGAAACGACACTTATATACTATTTTATTCTTTCTTTTTACGATATTCTTGACAGCCCAAGAGAAAATTAATATAATCCCTGCTCCAAATAATATTGAATTATATAAAGGAAACTTTACCCTTAACTCAAGTTCAACAGTTACCATAAATTCCAATCAATTAGAAGACATTCGTTATTACCTTACGAATGAAATATTAGAAAATACAGGGATATCCATAATTACTTCTGATAAAACTAATAGAGCAGATATTACTTTAGAACTTTCTGAAAAACATCACAACGAAGGATATTATGAACTTACAGTTAACAATAATCAAGTAAATATTAAAGCTGGAACTTTATCTGGGATGATGAATGGTGCTAGCAGCTTACTACAATTAATCACTATCAATAAAGCCAAGACAAACAAAATATCCATACCAAATTTATCAATAAAGGAAAAGCCAAAATACGCTTGGCGCGGTTTAATGTTGGACACTTCAAGATATTTTATCAGTAAAGATAAATTAAAGGAAGTTATTAATTGGATGGCTTTTTATAAACTCAACAAACTCCATTTACACCTAACAGATGAGCCCGCATGGAGGTTGGAAATAAAAAAATATCCAAAACTGACATCTGTAGGAGGAACTGGAAATTACAACAATCCAGATGCACCTGCCAAATATTACACTCAAAAAGATATTAATGAGCTCGTTAATTATGCAAGTATCAGACAAATAGAAGTGATCCCAGAAATAGATATGCCTGGTCATGCTACCGCGGCAAATAGAGCATACCCCGAATACAGTGGTGGCGGGAGTGAAAAACATCCAGAATTCACATTCAACCCTGGAAAAGAATCCACTTATGCTTTCCTCACAGATATTTTAAGAGAGACTAGTATTTTGTTTCCGGCACAAATGTTGCATCTTGGAGGTGACGAAGTAAGCTTTGGAAGTGAAAAATGGAAAAGCAATACTGAGATCCAAAGTTTAGTGAAGAAAGAAAGCCTGACTAATCTAAAAGATATTGAAAATTACTTTATGGAGAGGATGGCAGATTCTGTCTTTAAATTAAATTCTAAACTAATTGCTTGGGACGAATTAGCCGACAGTGATTTACCAAGAGACAAAACCATATTAATGTGGTGGAGACATGACAAGCCAGAACAGTTGAATAAATCTATAGATAATGGGTTTAAAACTATTGTATGTCCCCGTGTTCCATTTTACCTTGATTTCATACAAGATGGGACTCATCAATCTGGAAGGAAATGGGCAGGAGAATATAGTACTCTAGAAAGAATCTATAATTTTAATATTAGTAAGTTAATCAACAATAAAGAAAATGAAAAAAATATCATAGGATTTCAAGGAAATTTATGGACAGAAACGATTACTAGTGACAAAAGACTAGAATTTATGATATTTCCTAGAATTGCTGCGCTAGCCGAAACTGCGTGGACGGAAAATAGAAATGACTATCCCAATTTCCAGCAACGTCTTAAAACGCACCTTCCTGTTTATAAAACCGAAGAGATCTATTTCTTTGACCCTTTTAATCCTGATATAACACCAGAACCTTTATATAATAAAACCAAATAACAAAATGAATCTAAAAAAAGCATGGCCGCAAAGCCTATTACTAGCATTATTTGTTTCCATAACATATTTTGGAAATGCGCAGTCACCCAACGTGGTCTTAATCTTAGCCGATGATTTAGGCTATAACGACGTAAGTTTTAATGGCTCTAAAGAAATACCTACACCCAATATAGATAAAATTGCAGAACAAGGTGTAAGATTTACAAATGCATATGTAAGTTATGCTGTATGTGGACCAAGCAGAGCAGGATTAATTACGGGGAGGTTTCAAGACAGATTTGGATTTGGACTGAACCCTTTATACGCTCCAAAAGACCCTCAAATGGGCTTACCATTATCTGAGGAAACATTAGCATCTGCGTTACTTAAAGCCGATTATAAGTCTGCAGCATTAGGTAAGTGGCATTTAGGAGCTCATGAGTCTTTACATCCTTTAAAAAGAGGGTTTACAGACTTTTACGGATTCTTAACAGGTGGGCATTTTTATTTCCCTGAAGATCTAACTATTCAAGATCAAAAAGGTGTAAAAAGTCAATACGATGCTTATCGTGAAAAAATATTAAGAAACTATGAGCGTGTTGAAGAAACAGAGTATTTAACTGACGGCTTATCTAGAGAAGCTGTTAATTATATAGAGAAATATAAAGACGATCCATTTTTTATATACTTAGCTTACAACGCTCCACATACGCCAATGCAGGCTACAGAAAAATATTTAAGTCGTTTTGGCCATATAGAGGATAAAAAAAGAAGAACCTATGCTGCTATGGTAAGTGCTGTAGATGATGGGGTAGGAAGAGTTTTAGACAAATTAGAAGAGTTAGGTTTAGACGAAAATACTATAGTTATTTTCTTATCAGATAACGGTGGACCTGAGCCTCATAACGGATCGGACAACGGTGCTCTAAAAGGAGGTAAGGGAGAATTATACGAAGGAGGTATTCGTGTGCCATTTGCCATGAAATGGCCTAAAGAAATACCTCAAGGTATTGTTTATGAAAAACCTATTATCTCTCTTGATATTTTCTCTACAGTAGTTGAGCAATCAAATATCAAAACAAAAAATAAGTTAGATGGGATAAATCTTATTCCATACTTAAAAGGAGAAAAAGAAGCTGAAGAGCGTGTATTTTTCTGGAGACAAACAAAAAAAGAACGTAGTGCTGTTAGATTTGGTGATTACAAGTATCTGAATCTTGAAAAAAGCAATGAGAAAATGCTGTTTGATGTAAACAAAGATATCAGTGAAACTACAAACTTAAAAGATTCCAAAGCGAATATATATAAGGAGCTTGAAGAGAAATACAATACTTTAAACAAAGAAATGAAAGATCCTGTTTTTATGGGATTAACTGATGGTAAAGAGTATAATGCCCTTCACCCAGATAGATTCGAATAAAAAATTAACCAACACCATTACATTTAAAAAAGGGTAGCATTTATGATAATTGCTACCTTTTTTTATTTCATATCTTTCAAACTTAGTTGAGATATAGTTCTGATATATTTATAGGACAAAGCAAACCATAGCATTATCACCTAATAAAGAATGACACACTCATACAGCTAAATCAACTCACAACAGAAAAAGAGCTAGGTAACATATTTATCCAATATAATAGGTCAAATATTCTTAATAAAAGCAAATCGATGACATAAAAAAAGCGAATGGAAATTAATCCATTCGCTTCACATAAACTAACTAAAAAAGAGCTGTTACTTAACTCTATATTCTTCTTTCATCCAGTCATAAGGTTTTCTAGCAATCCATTGCCCTCTTGTGAAGTCTGGAAAGTCTTGAGGCTCTCCATTATTAGCAATAGAAGCTTCAGAAAGTGGCGTAATAGCGCTCCAAGCAGCAGCATCATATGCGTCCATTGGAGGGGCTACATTGTCTATTGCAGATTCAACAAAAGCTTTCATAACGAAATAATCCATTCCACCATGTCCAGCTCCAGTTGCTATTTTACCATATTTTTTCCAAATTGGGTGATCATATTTTTCAAGCCATTCTTGAGCATCATCCCATTTATGCGGCTTAGATTCACCCTCTACATAAATTCTACTTCCGTCTACTTCCCACAATCCTTGAACTCCTTGAACTCTAAATCCTAGAGAGTAAGGTCTTGGAGAGTTTGTATCATGGGTAATTATGATAGTTTCTCCATTTGCAGTCTCAACAGTAGAAGTAATTATATCTCCTTGTTTGAATTTTACTTTTGCATTTGGGTGATTTTCTCCCCCGTTATCAACAACATATTTATGTAAACCACGAACTTTTGTTGCATGCGAAGTAATTGTTACAAATCTATTTCCGCGATTAATATCACTCATTGCAGCAATTGGCCCTACACCATGAGTTGGGTATGTATCTCCATTTCTTAAAACAGAATGTTGTGTTCTCCATTTTGCTTCTGAAAGTGCCTTTTCTCCGAACTCAACTCCTCCACCATAAGGCTGCTGCCCATTATTAAATTTAACCGCTCTTAAATCATGCTGATATCCACATCTAAAATGTAGAAGCTCACCAAATACGTTTTGCTTAACCATATTTAAAACAGCTAAAACATCACGACGATAATTTACGTTTTCAAGAATCATTAAATGAGAACCTGTTTGCTCAGAAGTATTAACTAAATCCCAGCACTCCTCTATTGTTTGTGCTGCAGAAACTTCAAGTCCAGTATATTTACCAGCCTTCATAGAATCTACTGCCATCTTTGTATGCCAAAGCCAAGGTGTAGCGATAATTACTGCATCAATATCTTCTAATTGAAGCATATTACGATAATCGTAATCATCCTTTCCAAATATCTGAGGTTTCTTTTGTCCTGCCTCGGTTATTTTTTTTGTTGCTATATCTATTCTATTTTGATCTAGATCACAGATAGCCACAACTTCTACATCGTCTCTTTGAAGTGCATTATTTAAATGATTGGTACCTCTTAGTCCAACACCTATAAATGCTAATTTTAATTTCTCATTTTTGCTAGAAGCGTATCCAAAAGATAGGTTAGGAGCAAGAGAAATACCAGCGCCAACAACAGCTGATTTTCTTATAAAATCTCTTCTTGAATTCATAATTTATGTTTTATAATATCACTTTACTTTTCTGAAGATTTGTTACTTTTTAAAATGAAGCTATTAGTAAATAATTTACTTTCATTTTACTTCGACAATATAGATAATAACTTTCAAAAAAGAAAATAATTAACGTATTTTTAGATTGAAGGTAAAAATATTCAGTAATTAAAAATATTTATTCTATAATATAGAGCTCTTTATAACTATCTATATATTCAGACTTAGAACCATTAGCAAAAGGAACTAAATAAAATGTATACTCATATGTTTTATCACCATCAAAAGTATACTCCTTTTGAGGTCTTGCGCCCCAACTATTATCTCCTGCAACTCCTCTTTGACCTAAATCTATATTTAATTGAACCAAATCACGCTCTTTAATATCTATAGTATGCTTACTTACATTTACTTCTGGCATACCATCGCTATAATTTTCATCCTTAGTTCTTACTTGTGTTTCTTTTTTGTTACTAGTTTCATATGAATAACCCGTTGTTGCGTCAAAATCTTCATTTAACATATGAAGTGCACTCAATCCTAAATTATCATTATTACTTCTTGAAGAAACTACTAACAAACCATTATTAGCATTATCTTCAAAAGCAGCCCATCTTACCCCTGTTTTATACCCATTCTCTTGAGGTCTGATATAAGGCACATATTGATCCTTCACTTTAGAAGAATAAACATCTACAAATGCTGCCGCCTTTCTATCCTGATAATTTTCCCATGGACCGCGACCATAAAAAGTCATATTTTCAAACTTTTTAGGCATTTGCATCTTCATACCTATTCTTGGTATATCTCCCGAATAGGAAGTCTCTGCTAATTTGTTTGTTATTTTTACTACTCCAGAAGGGGCTATATCGTAAGTAGAAGTATACGTTGTCTCTACCCCTGGCAATTGGTAATTAACTTCTACTCCTATACTTCCTTCTTTAGTTGCTGTAGTTTTAAAAGAAGTTACCTTCGCTTCCATTGTAGCCTTTTTCCACTCAACATTTTTCTTCTGCATCCTGTTCCCAAAATCATTATCTGTTGGCGCTCTCCAAAAATTTGGTCTTGGCCCATTCCCATCATTTATAAGCTCTTCTCCTCCAAACCTATAAGATGTAATAACTCCATCTTCTTTATTAAACTTAAGTGAGAACTTCTCATTACTAAGATTTAAACTCTCTTTCGATTCTTCTTTCTTAATTGTTCCCACTACTTGAGTGTTTGAGCTATTCCAATTGATTTTGCTTGCAATTACTATTTGTTCATGCGCTACCTGATATCCTTGGCTTAACAGTCCCCAGTTATTTTTTAAAGTGGCTTCTACTTCTAAAAAGTATTCCGTGTTTTCTTTAAAACTAATTCCATTTAATGAAGCTCTAACTAGTTTACTTGTGTGTGGTGTAACATTTATAGATTCTATGGGTATTCTCTTTAATTCCTCTCCATCAGCCTTAATGATAGCTGTGAAATTAAATTTATTAAGGTTTACAAAATCATATAGATTCTCAACTAACACTCTAATCTCATTATTTTTATTAATCCCTTGTTGAGAGAATTTTATAGACTCGTGTGCTTTTTTCACCTCATAAAGTCCAGGCTGTGGCGTTCTATCTGGAAAAACAATTCCGTTATTTAAAAATGTATTATTTGTAGGCATATTGTCACCATAATCTCCACCATACGCATAATAACGCTCTCCATTTTCATTTGTCTTCCAAATAGACTGATCTACCCAATCCCAAATAAAACCTCCTTGTAAATTATCATGTTGATTAATAATATCCCAGTAATCTTGAAAATTCCCAGTACTATTTCCCATAGCGTGCGCATATTCACTAGGAATATACGGTCTGTCTGTTTTGTGTTTTCCTATAGACTCAAATCTTGCTGGAGATGGATATTGTGGCACAATAATGTCTGTATTTGTATCCATATCAAAAAGGTTACCATCTTCTGGCTTATAAGCACGCTCGTATTGTACAGGTCTCTTTTGAGGATCCAAAGCTTTAATAGCACTGTATCCTTCAAAGAAATTAACTCCATTCCCTGCTTCATTCCCCATTGACCATATTATAATAGAAGGATGATTTTTATCTCTCTTCACCATTCGTTGCATTCTATCCACATGTGATTTTTCCCACTCTGGCTTTTTTGCAAGTGAATACTTCCCATAGTACATTCCATGAGACTCTATATTTGCTTCATCAACAACATAAATACCATACTTGTCACATAATTCATAAAAAACTTCCGACTGAGGATAGTGACTTAATCGAACTGCATTAATATTATTCTCCTTCCAAAGCTTTACATCTTTTAAAATATCTTCTTTTGAAACAACATGCCCAGTTTCTGGATTTGTTTCTTGAGTATTTACACCTTTTAAAGTAACAGTTTGTCCATTTACCTTAAGAAGACCGTTTTTAATTTCTACGGTTCTAAAACCAACTTCTAGAGATGTCGATTCATACACATCTTTCTTCTTTTCTTTTGTAGTAACTACAAGCTTATATAAGTCTGGAGTTTCTGCTGTCCAAGGCATCACATCCAAAATATAAGTAGTGAAATTTACGGTAGTAGTATCTTTAGAAT
Source organism: Joostella atrarenae (assembly GCF_021764745.1). Taxonomy (GTDB): domain Bacteria; phylum Bacteroidota; class Bacteroidia; order Flavobacteriales; family Flavobacteriaceae; genus Galbibacter; species Galbibacter atrarenae. The sequence continues at coordinate 133,292 of NZ_JAETXX010000008.1, forward strand.
TTATAGTTATAGATTGTTCATCTTGAGCAACAGGAACATCATTTTTATCAAAAATTTGATAAGCAACATCAATTTTAGCTCGCTTAGATGTATTATTACTTATAAAAACACCTAAATCTAATATTCCATCTTGGAAACCACTATCTAAAGTTGCCATTGCAGAAACGTCTTTTATAGCTACTTTTGGTTTCGCATATAAATACACACTTCTCTCAATTCCACTAATTCTCCAAAAATCTTGGCACTCTAAATAAGAGCCATCTGTCCATCTAAATATCTGTAATGCAACTGTATTCTCTCCTTCCTTTAAATATTTTCCAATATTAAATTCAGCAGGCAACTTACTTCCTTGTGAATACCCAACGTAATTTCCATTAATCCAAAGGAAACCTCCTGATTTCATTGCTCCAACATGGAAATAAACATCTTTTTCCATCCAAGAAGCATCCACTGTAAAAGTTCTTCTATAAGAACCTACTGGGTTATAATCATTGGGAACATCACCAGGGTTTTTAGGATATACTTTATCAACAAACTCCATTTCTTCAGAAACTGGAGCCTTATAATCTGCAAATTCATACTGATGATTTACATAAATTGGAATTCCATATCCTTCTACTTCCCAATTTGAAGGAACTTGAATATCATCCCAACTACTAACATCTACTTTTGGATCTACAAAATCTTGAGGTCTATCTGATGGCTTTTTAACCCAATTAAATTTCCATATTCCATCTAAAGACAAGTAATTATCTGAGCTTAAAAAAGCATTCTCCTTGGCCTCTTCTACAGAGTCAAAAGAATAAAAAGTAGCATGAGTTTCTTCTTTATTTTCTGAAATCACTTGTGGGTTTTCAATGTAATCTCTCAAAGGCTTATTTAATTGCTGTGAAAATAAAAACGGACAATTTAAAAGCAATATAATCCCTAGGTAATTTAAGTTTAGTTGTTTCATTCTTTATATTTATCTTAAAATTTTAGTAGTTATTTATATTTCTATTATTGAATATTAAAAAGAAAAGACCGGATTTGGAGTATGTGAAACTTTCATTAAAGAATCTAACTCTTTTACTATAAGCGGATTTTCTAAAGCAATATTATTACTTTCTGAAGGGTCGTCTTTTAAATTGTACAATTCTAAAGGAGCGTTTCTATCTTTCTTTACTTTTAAACGAATTGCCTTCCAATTGTCTTTTAATATTGCTTGCTTACCACCGCCTTCATAAAACTCCCAATACAAATAATCATGAGATTGCTGACTTTCCTTCCCTAATAATTCATCTTCAAAAGAAATTCCATTGGTATCTATTTTTTTATCACTTCCGGCAAGTGATGCAAAAGTTGGCAACAAATCCCAAAATGCAGCCACATGATCACTTGTTTGATTTTCTTTAATCGTTCCAGGCCATGATACTATAAAAGGTTCTTTAATCCCCCCTTCGTATAAGTCTCTCTTAACTCCCCTATGCGCTCCACTACTCTTAAAAAAGTTTACATCTTTAATAGTTCTTCCTCCTTCTATGTGTGTTCCATTATCGCTTGTAAAAACCACTAAAGTGTTTTCATCATAACCCTTTTCTTTTAACACCTTCACAACCTTTCCTACGTAATCATCTATACTACTAACCATTGCAGCATAAGCAGCCTTTGGATATTTCTGCTCTCCATAGTGTCTTCCTGCTGGCCATGCTTTTTCAGGAGCAAAAACACTATTTCCATCTCCATCTAAATACATATCTATATACTTTTGTGGTGCTACCAACTCAGCATGTGGCAATGTAAAAGAAAGGTATAAGAAAAATGGTTTATCTTCAGGTTGATCCTTAATAAAACTAACCGCTTTATCAGTAAAAATTTCATTTCCAAAACTTCCATCTGGAGTCTTTATTTTTATCGGTTTCTTATCTTTAAGTGTCCAAAGTGAATCTGGCTTTTGAAAATGTGCTTCCACATGATGGAGATGTCCTGTAAAGTAATCCCATCCTTTTTTTTCTGGAGATCCTGGAGTTCCTGCTACACCTAGCCCCCATTTCCCAAACATTGCAGTTGTGTACCCCTGCTCTTTTAACAACTGAGATATAACAAAATCTTCTTCTCTTAATGGAATTTCTCCATTTCCCCTAATATGACCTATTCCAGTGTTCTGTCCCGTCATAAGGCTAGCTCTTGAAGGAGCACACACTGTACTACCAGCATAGAAATTAGTAAATTTAATTCCCTGAGATGCTAACCTATCAATGTTTGGAGTTTTTATATATTCTTGCCCATAACATCCTAAATCTCCAACTCCCATATCGTCTGCTATAATGAAAACAATATTTGGGGAGTTTTTCTGAACAGATTCTACATTTGCTGTTTCCTCTTTACAAGAGAAAAAGATGCTCAATAAGCAAGAAATCAATACCATATTATAACTAATATTCATACTTTTTATATTTTAACTTGTACTAAAATTATTTAAAAGCTACTAACTAGAGATTCCTGTATTAAATGCATTATCCCTAGTAAGCTGTAATTTGAATCTTTCAAATTCGGATTCTGAATGTTCCATTTTATATATTTCAAAAGCCTTTTTTATTATTTCTGGAGACTCATTTGCTACATCATTTTCTTCTTTAGGATCATTATCCAAATTATATACTGATACAGTAGAAGTCTTTTTATTATTTTTTAAATCCTTCCAAATAACTTTCCAATCTCCCATTCTGATAGCCACTTGACCACCATATTCTGGAAATTCCCAATACAGAAAAGAATGTTTTTCTTGAGTTTCTTCTTGAAGAAGAGTTGGTAAAAAACTAACTCCATCCGTTTTTGGAGATTCATTAAAACCAACAATATCGTTCATTGTGTCAAAGACATCATACTGCACCGAGACATGATCTGAAGCACTTCCTTTTGCAATTCTATTTGGCCAACTAGCAATCATAGGAATTCTAACTCCACCTTCAAAAACAAATCCTTTGCCTCTTCCATAACTACCGTCAAATGGTTTCGCACTATCAAACCACTCGGTATCTGTTCCTCCGTTATAAGTTGGTCCATTGTCAGATGTAAAAACTATCAAGGTATTATCATATAACCCTTCTTTCTTTAGCTGATCTATTAGCTTTCCTACGTTACTGTCTAAATAAGAAATCATTGCTGCATATGTAGCTCTAGGATTTCTATTTGGATAATAGCCTTTGCCCCCTACATAAGGAGCTTCATCTCCAAATTTTTCAATATAATAATCCACCCATTCTTTAGGAGCTTGTAATGGCATATGCGGTAAAGGTGTTGCCCAATAAACAAAAAACGGATTTTCTTTATTACGATCTATGAATGATGTTAAAGCATCGAACATTAGATCTGGAGCATACTCATTTAACGAGTAATCTTCATAACTGCTAACTACAAGAGGATCAGCATCCTTATTAAGTTTTCTACTAGGAACAATAGTATCATTATTTAAATGCACTCTATGCTCATTTTCATACAAATGAAGCGGATAATAGGTATGTGCCTGTCGCTGACAATTGTATCCATAAAATTCATCAAAACCCATTCTTGTTGGAATGGAATGTGTATGAGGAGCTCCAAGCCCCCATTTTCCATAAATAGCAGTTTTATAACCTTTCTCTTGAAGCTTCATGGGAAAGGTAATCGTATTTTCCTCCATGGGACGCTGCCCTTCTAGGGTAGAATCCTTTGCCATTGCTAGATAGTTCAAAACATCCCCTCTACTTGACCATGGATCATTACCCCTAATATAAGCATGCCCAGAGTGTAAACCCGTCATTAGCATATATCTGGAAGGTGCACATACAGGAGCACTAGAGTAATGCTGAGTAAAAAGCATTCCTTGTTTAGCTAATGCATCTATATTTGATGTTTCGATTTTTGTCTGCCCATAAGCGCCAACATCCCCATACCCTAAATCATCTGCAAGTATGTATATAATATTAGGGCTACTTGTTTTTGAAACAGAAGCTACTTCCTTTTTACATGATGCAAAAAGAATTAAAAAGAAGAATACACTTACAACTTTAGAAAAAATAAATCGCTTGCTTTTCATAAAATTAATTATCAGGTTGAAGTATTGGATAATCTGTGTCGTACTGATCTAATTGAATTTTTTTCCACATCGCGTTTTCCAAGAATAGTGGATGTGGCAACCTTACTTCCCAATTACCTAATTTCTTAAGCATTCTTTCTGCAATATCTAAATTCTCTAACACAACATTATGTTCCTCTGAAACATCTTCAGTTAGATTGAAGAGCATTGGTAACCTATCTGGGATTCTAATTAACTTCCAGTTATCTTCTTTGATAGCTGCACTTATAGTAAACTTCCACATTAATGTCTTGTGCAATGCTTCATCTTCACCACCTTCTAAGATAGGCATTAAGCTTTCACCCGTAAAAGAGCTATCACTTTCTAACCTTTTTTTATCACCCTTAGCAATATTAATAAATGTTGGTGCTATATCTAGAGACGATATCGATTGTTCAATTTTTCTCCCTTCAGGAAGTCTTCCTTTCCAATTTACTATAAAAGGAATATGAATTCCTCCCTCTAAAAGAGTTCCTTTCTTCCCATTATAAGGAGCATTTATAGACCCATTAGTCTTAACAGGACCTCCATTGTCGCTTATAAATACAATGACTGTATTCTCAGCAAGTTTTTCTTCTTCTATGGACTTTACTATTTTTCCAACGTTTAAATCCAATCGGTGCACCATTGCAGCATAAGTTCTCCTCTTTTCATTCTGAATATGCTTATACACCTCCAAATCTTCTTTAAGCGCTTGCATTGGTGTATGCGGAGCATTAAACGACGCATACAAAAAGAAACTTTCATTTTTGTGCCTTCTTATGAAATCAACACACTCGTCACCTTTATCATCTGTAATATAAGTAATCTTTTGTGGTGTCTTGTAGTTACATTCTATCGTTGCATTTCCATTTTTATCTACTCCCGAAAAATAATCATGACTTCCTCCTCTATACCCCCAAAACTCATCAAAACCTCTATTTGTAGGATAAAACTGCTCTTCGTACCCTAGATGCCATTTTCCTATGAGTCCCGTAACGTAGCCATATTCTTTCAAGTGATTTGCAATAGTTTTTTGCTCTACTGGAAGTCCTCTATATTCAGGATCGAAGCCAGGTTGATTTCCTCCTAAATTATTATCATAGCCAAATGAAACCTGATTAATACCAGTCAAAAAACCTGCTCTTGAAGGACTGCAAACAGGAGCAGAGACATAAGCATTACTAAAAAACACTCCTGTCTCGGCAAGCTCATCTATATTTGGAGTTTTTATCTGCTTACTACCTGTAAAACTTAAATCTCCATAACCTAAATCATCTGCTACAATAAGGATAAAATTTGTTTTACTGTTAGTACCACCTTCTCTTTGAACAACATTCTCCTGAGAATTAAGCAAAGCTGAAGTCAATAATAACACACATAAAACCAAACTTTTTTTCATCTTAAATAATTATCTAAATTAACTGTTTCCATTAAAAACATAAAAATCAATACACATCAGCTTTAAGCAAAAATGATTTGTCCAAATAAAAACCTGACTACCAATCCGTTTTAACACTATCAAGTCATTAAACCCTAATGATAGTAAAAATACCAAATAAATAACAACAAGCAAATTTTGATGTGTTATTTATTTTCGTTTCATTTCATTTAATGTTTCATTTTGAAAAATATTTACTTCTGCAAGTTAACCAATGTCAACGAACCTAATTTACAAACAAAAAATCCTGCAAGTTTAACCTTACAGGATTAATGCTATTTATTAAAATTTTAATTAGCTTTTATAGGATTACTTTTCTTACCAACCTGGATTTTGAGGTAATAAATTCTCATTAATGATAATCTCACTCTGTGGTACTGGCCACAACAACAATCTATCATTATAAACTCGAACGTGTCCTGGTACACTAGTTACATGCTCCATTGACTCTTCTAAATCATTACCTCCGTAACGCAAAAGATCAAAGTAATGATGCCCTTCAAATGCTAATTCTAAACGACGCTCTCTCTTTATTGCATCTCTTAAAGCATCTTTAGAAAGTCCTTCTTCAAGATCATCTAACCCTGCTCTATTACGGATTCTATTTATAGCATCATAGTTTTCTGTGTTCGGTCCATATAATTCATTTTGAGCTTCCGCATAATTCAATAATATTTCTGCAAAACGAAAAACTACAAAATTAGCATCACCTTCATTTGTTACATCCTCATCTTCTATAATAGATTTACGGACCGCATATCCTGTAGGAGAAGAAACTGGATCGTATTCCACTCCAGCAAAAACATCTCCAGGCTGTAATATAGTTGCCGCTAATCTAATATCATCTGAAGAATAAAAATCAACAAAATTCTTTAAAGGGTTATAGGTATCACTAAAATTTGGTAACGCTCCAGAAACACTATTAAAGTTACTACCAACACCATCTGTACCACTATTCCCTAAAAATTGAACCTCAAAAATTGATTCAACACTATTATTCTCAAGAATAGGTAAAAATAAATCTGAAAACTTATCTGATGCAACTAAATCATACCCTAAAGAAATTACTTCTTCTGATGCTGTTATAGATTTCTCATAATCTTCATTGTACAAAGCTACTCTAGACAACAACGCATAAGCGGCTCCTTTTGTTGCTCTTCCCATATCTGAAGAACCATACACTTCTGGCAAAATAGATATCGCAGCATCTATATCTAAATAAATTTGAGCCAAAACTTCGCTCTTAGGGTTTCTAGGAACTAAAGATTCCTCTATAGTTTGCTCCACAAGAACCAAAGGAACATCATGAAACAAGTTTGTTAAATGAAAGTAAAATAAGGCTCTAAGGAATTTAGCCTCTCCTATAACTCTCTTCTTCAACTCCTCATCCATATCAATATTAGGTACATTTTGAATTACTTCATTTGCTCTTACAATACCTTCGTAAGATTTATCCCAAAACTGATTTGGTAAAGGACTTGATGTATCATAACCAATACCCTCACTTATCTCTAAGTAATTATTAAATGAATATTGAGAATATGCATTATCTGATATTGCATCTGAGTGCCTCATAAAGTTACGATACATTGCATTATCACTCAATATGTTGTAAACTCCATTTATACCCAAAATTGCATCATCTGAGGTTTGCCAAAATTGAGGCACACTAACAGAATTTAAAGGCAATCTCTCCAAATCCTCACTACATCCTGTTAGAATGATTAGTGCAAATAATATTTTTATATAATTTTTCATGTTTTTCTTTTTACGACATTAAATTATCAAACAAAATCTTTACTGATTTAAAATATCAAATTAACTCCTAGTGCATAAGTTTTTGCTTGCGGATAACTATCATTTGTATTATTAAATGTTGCAGCATCTTCTGGATCAAACCCATCAACAAAGTCTGTTATAGTTAATAAATTCTGTCCAGCTACATAAAAACGAACTTTTGAAAACCCAAATTTAGAGCTATACTCAATAGGAATTGTATAACCAAATTCAATATGTTTCATTCTAAGATAAGAAGCATCTACAATTGCAGAACTAATAGTTGGGCCAACAAATAAAGAAGTATTATACTTATACCCTGTAGCAACTCTAGGAAGATCTGTATCAGTATTCTCAGGCGTCCATCTATCTAGATATGCTTCTGTGATATTTGAATTCCCTCTTAATCCATCTGTACCATACACTCCATTTTCAACATCTCTACCATACACCCCTTGAAATAACGTTCTGAAATCAAACCCTTTATAATTCATATTCAAAGTAAATCCATATGTGTTTTGAATATTTGGATTTCCAATCACTACTCTATCATCCGAATCTACTGTTCCGTCTCCATTAGTATCTTCATAGATATAATCTCCAGCACCAACAGAAGGTCCACCTGGCTGCACTCCATAAGTATCAGAATCTTGAGCTTCTTCATCCGTTTGGAATATACCTATAATTCTATGTCCATAAAATGAGTTAATCGGTAATCCTTCTCGAGTTATCACCTTATTACTTGAAATAAACTCACTGTCCAATTTCAATACCTCATTATCATTATGCGACCAATTTGCTGAAATCCCGAATGAAAAGTCTTCTCCAATTTGATCATTATACCCTACTACAAGCTCATAACCTCTATTCTCAACAGATCCTTGATTTTGAACTGGAGCAGAAAGATTCCCTAAAGTAGCTACTATAGGAGGACTTAATAAAATATCATCAGATGTTCTAATATAATAATCTGCTACTAACGAAACTCTATTCCCAAACATAGACATATCCAACCCTACATCTGTTGTAGTAGTAGTTTCCCACTTCACATTAGGGTTACTTAAACTCCTAATCGCTGCACCAGAGACCAATGAATTCCCAAATACATATGGCTGACTAAGGTTTACAGTAGCTATACTAGCATAATTCCCAATATTTTGATTTCCTAACTGCCCCCAACTAGCTCTTAATTTCAATTCATTAAAAGCTCTAGACTCTTTTAAAAAATTCTCTTTAGCAATATTCCAACCTACAGAAAACGATGGAAAGTAACCGAATCTTTCATTCTCACCAAATCTAGAAGATCCGTCATATCTTAAGTTAAATTCAGCAAGATATTTACCATCATAATCATAGCTAGCCCTACCAAAAGCAGAAGACAATGCCCATTCAGTAGCATTACCTGAAACCGAAGGATTCAAAGACCCTGCATCTAACTCTGTTAAAAAGTCTGTAGAATACCCTTGATTACTAGACGAGAAAAAATCTTCTCGGTAAGTTTGTTTTGTAAGACCCCCTAAAATATTAAAATTGGACTTTCCGAAATTTTTAAAATACCTTCCTGTAAACTCTAAAGTGCTTGTAGTACTAGTAAGATCTGAGTCAAACAACTCCCCCAATCCATTAGAAGTAAAGACTCTGTCTCCATCAGAAACTGTCATCTTATTTCTAAATTTTGTTCGCTTTCTATTATTATAATAAACAGAACCATCTAGCTTAAAAATCAAATCTTTAACAGGCTCAAATTCTACGTATACATTTGGAGTTGCTCTATAATACTTTTCTTTATCTTCTCCACCTTCTGTAGCTAATCCTATTGGATTTATAGAACTATTAGTTCTAGACCCTAAAATATAATTACCCGCAGAAATGTATCCATTTGAATATCTTTCTGGAGCTAAAGGAGCTTGACGAATCATATCTCTTATAAACTGATTAACACCCAAACCTCCATAATTAGGCTCATCACTCTCCAAATAACTTCCTGCAATATTAAGTCCAATTCTAAACTTATCAGATACATCAACATCTACATTAGACCTAAAGTTATAACGTTGAGAATCAGTATTTATAACAATCCCTTCTTGATCTTGATATCCTACAGATATCATGTACTTTACATTATCACTACCACCAGTTGCAGATAAATAATGATTAATCAAAGGAGCTCCTTTACGATAACCTTGATCAAAGTAATCTACATCTGGATAAAATTCACTTGTACCATTACGAAAAAGCTCAAGCTCTTCTGCACTAAACAACTCTTCTCTCCCTACATTAGTCTGCGCTTCATTCTTTAAAACTGCATAATCGTAAGAACTCAACATATTAGGTGTTGCAGTAGCAGACTGAAAAGCTACAGAAGAATTAAAGGATATTTTAGGAACCCCATTCTTACCTCGTTTTGTAGTCACCAAAATAACTCCATTAGCTGCACGTGCTCCATAAATAGCAGCTGAAGCCGCATCTTTTAGTACTGAAAAACTCTCAATATCATTTGGATTAACATCATTCAAAGTTGATTGAACTCCATCAATTAATACCAATGGTGCAGAATCATCATTTTGCCCAGAGACACTACTTCTAACAGTCCCTACTCCACGAATTTGAATCGTAGGATTATCTGCCCCTGGCTGCCCCGAAGGCTGAACGATGTGAACTCCAGAAACTCTACCCTGTAACGCATTACCAGCACTTGTAACTGACTGGTTACCTATTTCCTCAGAATCTAAAACTCCCACTGCTCCAGTTAGGTTTTCCTTTTTCTGAGTACCATAACCAACTACAACAACTTCGTCTAGTTGAGCTACATCTTCTTTTAACGTAACATTAATGACTCCCCTCCCATTAACAGCTTCCTCTTTAGGCAAAAAACCTAAAAAGTTATAAACTAAAACAGCATTTGAATCATTAGTAGTAATCTCATAATTTCCATCAAAATCTGTAGCGACTCCTTTCGAAGTCCCCTTAATAATGACACTTACACCTGGAACAGGCACACCAGTTCCATCTACTACACTTCCCTTTATTGTCTTTTCTTGAGCGAAAAGAAAACTGGTAGTAATTAGAAGCATACAAAAAAGCAATGATTTTTTCATAAAGTAATAATTTGATTAAATAAATGTAATATATACTTTTATATCACGCTGCTAATTTATCAAATTATCATCAAAAACAAAACTTTAACTAAAAATTATCTTCGTTTTATTGCTTTTATTAAAAATACACACTGTTTTTTACCAATAAAAGCAATAAATCAATTTTTAAAAAGGAAATAACCAATAACCTAAGAAACTAATTAATAATATAAATAGACTTTATAAGAGCTTAACACCTATCCCATGAAGAATAAGCTTATAGAAAACTACTTTTTAATAAAACAACAAACCCGTAACACTAGCTAGTGTTACGGGTTTATTTATTGTAAATATAAAAATTACAATATGATTTGATTAATATCCTGGATTCTCCACTAAGTTTGGATTATCCGCTAATCGACCAACTCCTAATGCAAAATAGTAATGTTTTGTAGGATCAAAAACTCTAACCCCAGAATCACCATTTACCTCTGTGATTAAATATTTCTGAGCATCAAAATCATAAACATATCTCATTCCTTTTAAACGCCCATTAAGAACCTGATCTGCAATTCTCCAACGTTTTAAATCCCAATATCTATGCTCTTCGAACAACAACTCTACTTGCCGCTCTTGACGAATGTTTTCCTCCGTAAGCTCATTCCTTTTAGGCATGCCTACTCTATCTCTCACTTGATTCAATTTATCAAGCGCATCACCTGTCCCTAAATAAAATCCTGCTTCCGCATAGTTTAGTAATATTTCTCCATATCTAAACACTAAGAAATCAGAACTTGATTGGCCACTAGCTACTGGCTCATAAGACTCATCTACACGTTTCTTAATCAACAACCCTGTTCTATGTTGATTTTTATTAGGAGCTTTAGCTCTCCAGTCTGAACCTGGAATAGTGAAAGTCTCGCTATTACTTTCTTGACGTTCTCCATTTTCATCAGTATAAATAGTACTAGAATGAAAGTAAGCATTAGAACCTTGCCACTCAATCTCAGGGTAAAATATAGAGGCAGCAAATCTAGGATCTCTGTTTTCAAATAGCTCCTCTTTACTAATAAGCGTTTCACCATCAAACTTCGTTCTATCAAAAGCTCCTGAAGAACCATCAGCATAATCAAATAAATCTAAAACATTTAAATATACAGGGTAATTAGAACTCCAAGCCGAAGTAAACCCAACCGGTGTTGCTAGGTTATCCCATGAATGTCCTACCTGCGCTTCAAAATCGAACCTCAAAGCAAGGATCACTTCAGGGTTATCATTTTCATCAACAAACAAACGCTCAAAGTTTTTAGACAAATCACTTTCTCTGTTATATAAAGAAAAAGGCCCCTTCGTAATAATCTCTTTGGAAGCATCTAAAGATTTTTGGAAATAAGTATTAGCCTGTCCAGCTGGAATCCCAACAGGACCATTTTCTTCTCCAAATTTAGCTATACTCCCAGCATATAATCCCGCTCTACTCACAAGAGCAATAGCTGCCCACTTACTCACTCTACCATAATCATTACCATCATAAACAGATGGCAACCTTTCTGCTATAGCTTGCGCTTCTTCAATTATAAAATCATACACTTCTTTTTCCGTGTTTCTTGCTGGATATAACTCCTCTTCTGGATCATCTTGTTGTTGAGGAACTGTTATAATAGGAACTCCTCCATAACGTTTTACCATCTGAAAATATGCCCAAGCTCTTAAAAAACGTGCTTCAGACTCTCGTTGTAAAATATATTCTGATTCAAGCTCACTATTATTAATTCCTACTATAAAACTATTTATATCCCTAATCAAGTTATAAGGCCAATAAGCCATAGAACCAGCCCCAGTCTCATCATAAACCCTCAAAGCTGCAGCATATGGTGTCTGCCAAGCCCCAACTGTTCTTGCAGAACCACCCATAGCAGCTATAAGTCCCATATTAAAATCAGACTGCCCTCCTAGCTCTTCAAACTTTGTTCGATCATATAAATTAAGAAGATTTGCCTCTGTTAAATTTTTATCAGAAAATACAGCATCCTCTTCTATCACTGTAAATGGACCTTTATCCAAATAATAGTCGTTCGTACACCCTACTGCAACTATAAGCAGTAAAGAGCTAATACTTTTAATTATTCTATTCTTCATCGCTATAATTTTATTAATTGATATTAAACTTCACTCCAAACGTATAAGCTGAAGTAATTGGATATGCTCTACCGTTTGCTAGATTATTCTCTGGATCAAGAAAGTTTTTATATATTCCTAATTTACTCCATGTAAATAAGTTTGTTGCCGCTAATGACAACTGAATATTACTTATCCCCCCACTATTTTTTGTAGATGGAATTGTATATGCTAAATTAACTTGCTTCAATCGTAAGTACGTAGCATCCTTAACCCAAAAATCTGAAGTTTTATTGTTATTAGAAGTACCTCCATCGAAAGCCATTGGCAATTGTGCATTCGGGTTATCATTAACTAAAGGATCCTCCTCTGAGGGACTCCATCTGTACTTATAATGGAAGTCATATGGAATCGATCCATTTTGAAACATATTTCTAGCTGCAGTAACAATATTTACATCAAATTGTGACGCTCCTTGAAGCAAGGCACTAAATGAAAAGTTTTTATACTGAAGACCTATATTAGCTGCATAAGTAACGTTAGGGCGACTATTTCTTCCAATAACATCTTGATCTCTATAATCAATTACTCCATCTTCATTTATATCTTTATATCTAATATCTCCTGGGCGTAAGGTTACATTACCCTGTTGATCTTGATCGTAGGCTAAATTGTCTATCTCATCTTGATTCATAAACATCCCATCTGAAATATACCCCGTTCTCCTATCTGTAAAATTCCCTGTTCGTTGATAAATCCTGACATCATCTGGATCTGTATATTCCTCTTCTTCAAAATGTGTATACTTTGTTCTTGAATATCCGAAACTAGGCGAAATATTAAGACGTACATTTCCAATAGTACTTCTATGCGTAAGCAATACTTCAAAACCTTTTGTCTGCGTACTATTTAAATTTACTAATGGCAATGCTGCTCCAAATGTATCTGGTAAAGCAACTAATGGAGTCGTTAAGATCCCACTTTTATCTCTAAGAAAAACATCTGCTTCAATTCCTAACTTTCCATTCCAAAAAGTAGCATCAACACCAATATTATATAGTTTTATATCTTCCCAAGTAACTTCATTATTTGGAAGTCCTAATGTTACTACCTGTCTTTTAACCTCATCTCCAATTAAGAAGTTTCCATTTACAATATTATAACCAGGCAAGAACTCATAACCAGAAATATTTCTATCATCTCCAATATTGGTATATGAAAGTCTTAATTTCAAATTATTCACTACATTAGAATCTCTCAAAAAGTTCTCTTTTGAAATCACCCAAGAACCTAAAACACTAGGAAAGAATCCCCATCTTGTATCAGGTGCAAAGTATGCATTAGCATCGTAACGCCCCGTTACACTAAAATTATATTTATTATTAAAGCTATAATTAACTCTTCCAACATAACTCATTCTTCCACTCTCAGATTGACTTCCACCGTTATCTTTATTAATATCACTTCCTGTATTTAAAATCGGAATGTTTTCAGAAATCAATTCTTGTCTAGTTGCTGATAATATTTCTGACTCTACAGAACGTCCTTCAGCTAAAAACAAACCAGAAACTTTATGTTTTTCATTAAAAGTTCTATCATATTCTACAGACAATTGAGGACTAATAATATCACTATTATAAGCTTCTTGAGATAATCTATTTTGTCCTTGGTTAGATGTTGACCAATATAAATACTCATCATCTTCCTCCTCATAAGAATATAAATCATAAGGCAGTGCAAATGTCTTAGTCGTATAGGTTCTTCTAATTATATTCATAACCCCCTTTAACTTAAGACCAGGAACTGCCTTTACACGATATTCCCCCTCCAATCTAAATGTCGTTACTCTGTTATCATAATTATAAGTTCCATCTAAATCTTTATCAGAAATTGCCAACGGATTTCTCTCCAAAAACCCAGAGTATGCAGCTCCATAAGAAGGATCTGGCAAATACGGATTCCATATTGGCTGAGCTGTAAGTAATTCAGTATAAATATCGTTAACTGCATTATTAGCGTTAGTCGTAGCTCCAGATGCAGCTCTATCAGTTAATTCATTTCTATATGAAATATCCATTGCTACTCCAAACTGCTCTGACAGCTCTACATCAACGTTAGAACGAATATTATAACGCTTAAAATCAAAATCACGAGTAGAAAATATACTTTCTTGCTCTAAATATCCTACAGAAGTAAAGTACTTTACATTCTCACTCCCTCCACTCACATTTAGATTGTGCTGAAACATTGGAGCTCCGTTTTGATACAACTCATCTGCCCAGTTATAACTCTCATATCCTGGCGCTCCATTTCTATAGTTCTCTAAATCTTCTTCCGAAAATTCTGGCGTAGTTTGGGTATTAACAGCCTGTTCTCTTTTTAATTCCACATATTGAGCTGCATTTACTGTTTTTTGATAAGCAGATACATTTGCAAAACTTGTAGTTCCTGTATAGGTTATACTTGGCTTTTGACGCGTACCTCGCTTAGTAGTTACCAATAACACTCCGTTACCTGCACGCGCTCCATAAATTGCAGCAGAGGCATCTTTTAAAACTGTTATGGACTCGATATTGTTAGGATCTAAATTTCCCATAGTGGTCTGCACCCCATCTACAATTACTAAAGGATCCCCAAAACCTCTTATACTAATACTAGCATCATCTCCCCCTGGTAAAGAAGACGACTGTTGCGTAATAACACCTGCAACTCTACCTGTTATTAACTGTGTTGTATTCGAAGCTGGAACTTTAGTTAACTCTTCACTTTTAATAGTTGAAATTGCCCCAGAAACATTTTCCTTTTTCTGAGTTCCGTAACCAACTACAACAACTTCGTCTAGCTGGGCTACATCTTCTTTCATAACAACATTAACAACATCTTGAGATCCTACAACTTTCTCTTGACTCAAGAAACCCATAAAACTAAATACTAAAACAGCATCAGTATTATGTGTTGTAATCTCATAATTTCCATCAAAATCCGTGGCAACCCCCATCGAAGTACCCTTGATTAGGACGCTCACTCCTGGAACAGGAACCCCCGATCCATCTACTACATTTCCTTTAACTACCTTTTCTTGTGCAAAAAGAAAAGTTGTAGTCAATAGTAGTACAAAAAAAAAGCAATGATTTTTTCATAAATTAATAGTTTGATTGAGTAATTGTAATACTTACCTTTAAAAAGGTCTCGCTAAACTATTAAAATATTGTTAAAAATAAAAACATAAAAGCACTTTTTCTTTCGTTTTACTCACTTTCAATCGATTGTTATCTTAAAAACGCAAATAATAGCAAAATAAAATGATTAAATACTTCCAATTGTAGTATATTTATTTTGTTTTGACGCATTCATGTGATTTGTAGTTGTTTTTAATATTTTAACGAGTTTGAGAGTTTATCACAATATTCATGTTTTCAAACCTTCAATCGCCTCATAATTAACATATAAACACAGAACACTCGTAAACCCATATACAGCACAATTTTAATCTAATGCATAAAAAAACCAGTAAATCACTTTACTGGTTTTCTTTGATAATAAATCATAATGAAATATTCTATTTTAATAATAGTAAACAGCTATTACACCTTAACAATCTCTTGATTAATCTTCTTTGCTTCGAAACTATATGAAGATTCTTTACTTGAGTTTTCAAATAAAAGTACAACTTCGTGATTCCCTTCATTAAATGTCTTTAATTGGAATGAAGTAGACTTAGGTCTTATTGCATAAACTAACTCTTTATCTTTATACAATTTAACTACAGGAACTTCATTTATAGTATCAATATTAAAAGTAGGTAAAAGAAACTCTTCTTTCTTAGTATAGTTATCCTCTTGAGTAATACCAAAAGGCCAACCATTATATTGTTGACTTCTGTCTTTTTTAATATCTGTATATCTAGGCCAACATTCTGTAGTAATCTCCCTCGTTGACTTATTAAAAGTTACCAATCCAAAACCAGTAGCTCTATCATGCAAAACAGCTGGCTCATGATGCGTTTGAAATGGGTTCCCAACTCCTAAAACAGTCATTTTATTACCAAAACCATCAATATGGTCTCCTATGTAAGCTGGATTTTGGAGTGTATGTTGAGAAGCATTCTCTACTGGAGGCCAAAACCTTCTTGGCCATATATTATTTAAAGCTGGTCCTGCAAAAACATAACTACCATCACCATGCTCCTCTACTCCATATTTTATAAAACTACCCAAATGCTGATCTCCAGCTATATGAAAAGCAAATCCTTTTCTGATAATTTCTACAGCCTTATCTCTTTTATTCGCTGGCCATCCATTAGAATCCATATCTGCAGTAAAATCGTCTCCTAAAACGTACTCCCCTCTATTAGGAATATTTATTTTTGGAACAACTTCATCTGTTTTAGCTTCTTTAGGTAATGTAGCAACTGTAGCAAAGTTTGTTTGAGATAATACTACTTTCATCTGGATATCTCCTTTCCAATCTTCAACCCAAGACTCCAGAAAGTCTTCCTGACGTTTTCCTAATAATTCAGCATCTAAATCTCTGTGCTTTTTTATGTCAAAATTTTCATTTCTTATCCACCCATTCCAAATATCAGCTTCCTTTGGTAAAACATGCATCGGTGCAGATTTGAACTTTCTATCTTCGAGAATAGCAAAACTTAACCCTGCATATTTCCAATGCGTATAATAAACTCCAATCCCTCTTTTAACAGGTGTTGGATCATATGGATCTGGTAAGTGACTCGTTTGTGTAAATTGAATCATATTAAGCCACTCTGGAGACATTTTATATCCTCCTGAATCTTGTGCTGAAGCTCCATACCCTTCACTAGTATCTGCTGCTTCTCCGCATTCTCCCCAAACATTTCCATGATACACATCATGGTCATCTGGAATTATTGCACAAGGTTTATGTCTAAACAACTCTCTATATGACCAACCAAACAGCAACCATTTTCTTAAATATTCAATACAGAGCTCATCAAATTCACCTTCGAATTGAACCCCATAACCACCAGTTCCTTCATAAAATTGATCTCCTAAAAACAGGATAATATCAGGATCTAGATAAGACACGTTATCGCATACATCTTGGTCTGGAAATCCATAATGAAAATTACAACTAAAAACTCCAGCCTTTATTTCCTCCTCATCTAATGGCTCTTTAGCTATGGTACCATCATAAAAATAATGATGCATTTCATTTTTTAATGGCAACTCCGCTAATAATCTATAAGGAACATCTTCTGTTTCTTCCCATTCTTTTATGACAAAATTTATAGCTCTCCCTGAGTTAGTATTCTCACGAGTTTCAATCGTTTGCCACTTCCCTTTTTTATACAGCTGAAGTGATACTTTATGATTTGGCACTTCTTCAAAAGGAGTTAATTGAGCTGTTAACTTCAATTTATTTGCATGCAGTGTATATTGAGCAAAACAAATTGGACCATATAATTGATCTTCTTTGTGATTTAATCCTGAAGAACTAATCTTCCACTCTGAAAATGCTGCTATTTTTTCATGAACTACTTTTTTAGAAGGTGCATGAGCAATCAATGAAAAGTTACCCGTAACAGCTTCCATCGAAACATTTACCTTCCTATTTGTAACGTTCTCTCCATTTCCATCAACTAATATTACAGCCAACTCATATGCACCATCTTTATAACGCGCCTTAAAGTTTAAACCAAATGAATTTGGAATAACACTTAAACCTGTATCATATAATTCTTTTCCTATTTTTAATTTCCCATTACCTGTAACTCCGATATCAGTTCCTTTTCCAAAAACGGATGCAGATCGATAATCATCAAACTTCCCTTTTACACCTATTGAGAAACCGACATACGCATCAGAATTACCCTTTATATTATCGTTTAAGACATCTATAGAAACACTTACTTCAAAATTATCTTTGTTATCACTTTTTTGGATTGTAAGTAAATTTAAATTCCTATTTACACTAGAAACCTTACAAACAGCCTTCCCATCTTCAATTATCCAATCTTGCATTCGGTTACCCCAGTACTCTGGCCCCACCCACTTCATATCATGCCAGTTATGCCAATTACTTTCAAAACTCACACGTTCTATATTTCCAAAAAAATCTAAAACTCCTCCATTAAATGGCCTGGCCATACCAATGGCTGGTAAAATAGTTCCTAATGAAAATGTTTTTAAGTAATTTCTTCTATTCATAACAAATTATATTAAATGAGGTTACTAATATAAAAAACATATTTCAAAAGAAACATAATGTAATATCAATATATTTCAATTTGTTTCTTTTACAACTAAACAGTTGACTCTAATGAAAATTATATGCCTCACTTGCTTATTTTTTAAAAAAATAAACTATAAAGAAATTAAGTTTTAATTCATACTGAATAAATATTTCCTATTTTTGATAAGAAGACATAATATTTTTAAAGCAGTGAAGAAAACAGCAGTTAGAAGATCTTTAATTCTAAAAGAATTAGATGAACACGGACAAGTTAGTGTAAACGACCTCAGTAAAGCCCTTGGCGTAAGTGAAGTTACTATTAGAAATGACCTTGATAGATTAGAAAAAAATAAACTATTGATTCGTGCCCATGGAGGCGCTTTCAAAACTAGTAATATCGCATTAACTGTTAGCGAAAAGAAAAAAATAAATCTTGATATTAAAAGACTCATCGGAAAAAAAGCTGTTAGCTTAATAGGTGACGATGAAAGTATCATTCTAGATTCTGGAACAACAACTTTCGAGATTTCAAACAATTTGGCAGAAGCTAATAATTTGACTGTTATTAGTAATGCTCTTGATATAGTTAATAACCTTTCTCAGTATAAAAACCTACAAGTTTTCATGCCTGGTGGTTATTTAAAAGAATTCTCTATGTCTTTGGTTGGACCTATGGCAGAGAGAAACTTAAGACAATTATATTGTAATAAATTATTTTTAGGAGTGGATGCAATTAAGCCAAGTCTTGGAGTGTTTACGCATCACGTGGAAGAAGCCTACCTAAACCAAATAATGATAGACATTTCTGATGAAGTTATTGTGGTTGCAGATTCTTCTAAATTTAAAAGAAGTGGACTGGCATTTATCTCAAATTTTGATAAAATTAATAAGATTATAACTGATTCTAATATCAGTGAAAACCATCTTCGTGAATTAGAAAATCACAATGTTGAAGTTATTTTAGCTGATAAATAGCTATTTAACTAAATCACTTCCCTTATACAAATATTAGTATTCTCAATATTATTATGTAATAGAATATTTTAAAAATATAAAAGGCAGATTCTGTATATTAAATACAAATCTGCCTTTATTATATTATATTTTCAATTATTAAGGGACTTTAGTTATCTCTCCACCAAAAGGAATCTTTCACTTCTTCATCAGAAATATAAATTGGTGCTCCAATTTCTGGAACTCTAATTTTAAGATCTAATTCCTCCGCTTTTTTAACCATACGTTCTACAGGATCCCTCCAATCGTGTAAAGCTAATTTAAAAGCACCCCAATGTATTGGCATAGCTATTTTGGTGTTTACATCTAATCCTGCTTGCACGGTTTCCTCAGGAAACATATGTATGTCTGGCCACATCTCATTATACTGACCACACTCTAACATAGCAAAGTCAAACGGTCCGTATTTCTCTCCTATCTTTTTAAAATGATCTCCATAACCGCTATCACCACTAAAGAAAATATTAGTATCGTTATTCTTAATAACCCAAGAACTCCATAGCGTACTTTGACCATCTGTAACCTTTCTTCCTGAAAAATGCTGAGCAGGAGTACAGACAAAATTTAAATCTTCGTAAACAACTTCATCCCACCAATCCAACTCCATAATACGATCCTTATCAACTCCCCATGCCTCTAAATGAGCTCCAACTCCAAGTGGAACATAAAACATTTTTACCTTATCTTTTAATAATTTTATCGATCCATAATCAAGATGATCATAATGATCATGAGAAATCAAAACAACATCTATTTGTGGAATCTTTTCAATTTCAATAGGCAACTGACTATTAAACCTCTTATCTCCTAACCAAGAATATGGCGCAGCAACTTCCCCAAACATCGGGTCTATCAAAATAGAGTGTTCTTTTGTTTGCAGTAAAAACGCAGAATGTCCAAACCAAAATAAACGAGAACTCCCTTTATAATCAGCTACATCAATAGAATCGATTTTTTCACACGCTAACGCCTTCTCTGGTCTTCCGTTTGAAACTTTAGTGAATAAAAACTTTCTTGCTATATTCAATGTTCCAAAAAAGCCATTACTCTTAGGAACATCTCTCTTATTAACAAATTTACCTTGCTTATAATTCTCAGACACACTATAAGCATCTTGTCTTTCTTTTGATATATTTCCGCCAAAATCTGGAGTAAAATGAACCATCAGCATGTAAATAACTACTATCGCAGCTATAAAAGCTACTACACCTATAATCATTCGCTTTAAAAATTTAAAAATAGATTTCAATACAACCTTACATATTAATTCAATCCTCTTAATGAGGAAGGTTAGCGAAATTAATCTATCCCATAATAAAAAACAATATTATTATGCTAGTACTACATGTATAATTACACACTAGATAGCTTATTTTTTTTTGTGAAGACTATAGTCTATATTTAGATAATAATCAGAGGTTTATAAAGTAAGTTAAAGAAGAAATAGATTTAATTTTTAGACATGTGTTTTTATCCATTTTTTTGAATTCATTAAAATCTGCTGTCTAACATGCACATCTAATTTTTCATTTCTTTGAACAGAGTTCTGAATTTCACTTTCAAAAGAAATAAAAACTACTCCCTTTCCTGTTTTTTCTAAAAACTCTAACCATGGCTTTCCATATAAGCTACCTACTTCTTCTCTGCCAAAAGATTGTAATGCTACCATTTTCAATATAATTAAGACTTCACTAGCAGAAGTCGCTTCAGATAATTTCTGAATCGCATCTCTACGGTATGAATTTCTGAGATATCTTTTAAATTGAAAATAGAAAAGAATTAGTATCAATAATAAAACTGTTACACCCAATGCTCTCCCCCCCATTGTATCAAAAATAAAAGATCCAGGCTTAGCATCATAAACTTCCTGTGCTTGAATATTTTTAAAAGTTTCAGGAATGGAATCTTGAATACTTGTTTTAGGGTATATAATCATTGCTTAGCGTTCAATTTTTTCAAATAAATCATTATTATCTGAAACAATAAAAGACAGCAAATCTAAAGTAAACTGCATTTTGCACAAACAAGAATTTGATTTTTTTAATAAATAAAAATGCAGTATATAGCCCCAGATTAAACCATAAAAATTTAGAGCATTTGTAGAAAACACCCTAAATCTCTTTTCTAAAAAAGCTAAGCAGCTTTTCTTATCCTAAAATACCGACAAAACTAAATATTACCGATATAAGCACCCATGAAAGCACAGCTATCAATATAAAAACAATTGCCTTTAATGCGTAAATAAGGATTGTAGATTCTTTGTGTAAAGATTGTCCCATAATTATAACTTTAAAGATTACTACTAAAAATTGATTTGGGACATCATACTCTTATAAATTTACAAAATTTTAAAATAAAAACAGCCTATTTTACTAAAAATCAGATAAATAAAATTCTTACGCAATATAAATTAATGTATAGCATATCTAAAAACATACTTCTCTTAGAAATAAAGTAATAGAAAATGGCAATAAGAAATAAACTTAAGAGTTTTTATTTCTCTTGAAGGAATCTATTCGAACTTAATAGACTTTGCTGGAGATATTTTTGTAATAATATAAGAAGGAATTAGCAACATCAAAACACACAAAATCAAAACTCCTACATTCAATATAATAACATGAATTGGATTGATATAAACGGGTACTTTAGAAACATGATATGTAGATGCATCTAATGAGATTAATCCAAATTTCTCTTGAATTAATAGCACTCCCAGTCCTATAAGATTTCCCCAAAATAATCCTATTACAATAAGATATGTAGCGTTGTAGAGAAAGATCTTACGTACGCTCCAATTATTACTCCCTAATGCTTTTAGGAGTCCTATCATTTGGGTACGCTCTAAAATAAGAACTAATAATGCCGTAATCATATTAATTCCACCAACTATTATCATAATTCCGATAATAATAGCAATATTAAAATCGAACAATGCTAACCATTCAAAAATAGTATAATACTTTTCTTTAATAGTTTGAGAATCGAGTGTGGAGAGGGTTACTCCATATACTTCTCGCCCCTTTTGGTCTATCTGATCAAAATCGTCAATAAAAACCTCAAAAGCACCAATCTCATCATCCTTCCACTTATTCATCCGTTGGATATGTCTGAGATCAACAAAAATATAATTAGAATCAAAATCTTGAAACCCACTATCATAAATCCCTACAATTTTAAACTTCACTTGGCTTGGGATATCACTCACCTCATCCTTCAGAAAAAAGGACCAAAATTCTGTTCCTACTTTAAATTGTAAACGGTTTGCTAAATATCTAGAGATTAGAATCTCTTCATTTCGCTTTTTAGAATAATCAGGTAAACGACCTTCAATTAAAAAATCTTTAAAAGGCTCCCAGTTGTAATCAACCCCTACTCCTTTTGCTATAATTCCTTCAAAAGTATTCTCCGTACGGATAATTCCCCCCTTAGTCGCAACAGCTTGCACATGATTAATTCCTGATATATCTTTAAATTCTGGATAAAAATCTTGATGTATAGAAATCGGATTTACAGAAACATCAGAAGTATTATTATCATAATTATAGATCTGAATATGCCCATTAAAAGCAGCTATTTTTTCTCTTATCTTTCGCTGTAACCCTACTCCAGTAGCTATAGCAATGAGCATCATTATCACTCCCAATGCTACTGCAGTGATTGCGATTTTTATTATTGGTGCCGATATACTACTTTTATGCTCTTTACCTTTAATAAGGCGCTTGGCAATAAAATATTCTAAATTCAAACTATGAGATACTTTATAAGTTTCAAAAATACATTTTTATTATTGTTTTTTTTAGTGATTTCCTGTGCGAATGGTCATCAAGAAAAAAAAGAGACTGTAAATATAGATAAGACCCCAGCTAAGGAAGCTAAAATTATAGTGGGAGCAAATAGAACAGACCAATATTTACCGCTATTAAAAAACAAGAAAGTAGGTGTTGTTGCCAATCAAACATCTGTTATTTTTAAAGATGATGGCACTTACACTCATTTAGTAGATTCTTTATCTAATTTAAATATTGATATTAAAAAGATATTTTCTCCTGAACATGGATTCCGTGGTAAAGCTGATGCGGGAGAATTAATAGAAGGTAATAAAGACGCTAAAACAGGTTTAGAAGTGGTTTCTCTATACGGAAAGCATAAAAAACCAGCTGCTACCCAACTTAAAGACCTTGATGTTATGGTTTTCGACATTCAAGATGTTGGTGTCCGTTTTTATACCTATACCTCAACACTTCATTTAGTGATGGAAGCCTGTGCTGAGAATAATATTCCGTTAATTATTCTAGACAGACCAAACCCCAATGCAAGTTATGTAGATGGGCCTACCTTAGAAATAGAGCACGCTAGTTTCCTTGGAAAAGTGCCTATTCCACTTGTTTATGGGTTAACTATCGGTGAGTATGGAAAAATGCTTAATGGAGAGAAGTGGCTAGCAAACAAAGTTCAATGTGACATAACGGTTATTCCTGTAAAAAATTACGATCATAATTCTAGTTATCATCTCGCAATTCGTCCTTCTCCGAATCTACCAAACGATCAATCCATATTGTTATATCCTAGCTTAGGCCTTTTTGAAGGAACAAATATTAATGCTGGTCGTGGTACCGAATTTCAGTTTCAACGTTATGGTGCTCCGTGGCTAGATAAAAATGTTTTTTCTTTTGAATATACTCCGAAACCCAACTTTGGGTCTAAAGCTCCAAAACATGATGGTGTTGTTTGTTATGGTGAAGACCTGTCTGAAGTTACTCCTCCAAAAGAGGTTTCTATGGAATGGATTATAAAAGCATATCAAAACAGTAACGATAAATCTAAATTCTTTAAAACTGCTGGCTTCACACTCCATGCAGGAAATGAAACACTACAAAAACAAATCGAAGCAGGAAAGAGTAATGATGAAATAAGAGCTTCTTGGAAAACTGATTTAGAGAGCTTCAAGAAAATCAGAAAAAAATATATGATTTACGATTGATTGAATACAAGATTTATTTTTGAATTATACACTTCAAAATTATTTGTTTGCTTTAATTTATCTAACCATACTAGGGCTTGATCTTCATCCTCATCGTTACGAGAGATGCAATAATTTAAAAAATAAAAATCACATTTATTTATTGCATCAAGATCTTCCTCTTTCGTTTTAGAAAGCTTTCTAGACACCCTTTTATGGTTACCCCTGTAAACATCTATAGTCATTTCTAATAATGCCAATTTTTCCTCAAACTTAGGTTGATTAGTAACCAATTTACTTGATTTGTTTAAATAAGTATCTGCTAATGTGTAAAATTCATTCTTAACTTCATCATCAACTAAAAGAGAGTAATCCATATATTTTTTTGCTAACCTAAATGTGGAAGCAAAGTTCTCATTTTGAAAATAACTTACCATTTCTCTATTCAGGAAAGAAGTGTTTAGCATATACTTTTTCAAGTATTTAATTAGATTAACTTTACTCTTATATCCAACATCGCTAGCAACTATTTCACCATTAGGGTCGATAACAAAAATATTAGGGATTGAATTCACCCCATATCTTCTCGCAAAAGCTGTTTCTGAATCTATATCTATTTTTAAAGGAACAAAACCATCCATAATAAGCTTACTAACCTCTTCTGTATTCCAAGCATCAACGTCCATCTTTTTGCATGGGCCACACCAAGTCGCCCAAAAATCGACTACTATAAGTTTATTTTGGACCAATGCTAATTTTTGAGCATCTTCAAAAGAAGTCATCCAGTTAGTACTATACCCGCTTTGAACAGCCACCAATATTAGTAGTAAAGTAATTATTCGCTTCATATGTTAGGTTATTTTCCTTCTAAGATATTTATTTTCATTAAAAAATAACAATATAATAGAATTTAATCACAACTCACAGTCATAAAATTCAATAAGGTTACTTTGGCAAACGTGATTTCATAGCCTCTACAATGTTATAAACAGCAGGACATATAAAAGTATTTTTAATAGTAAGATTACTTATCTGTTGAAATTTCTTCCTATCGGTATGTGGGTATTCCCTACAAGCCTTAGGGCGCACATCATAAATTAAACAATAATTATCAGCTCCTAAAAAAGTACACGGAACTTCTTGCAAAACGTAATCATTATCCTCATCAATTCTTAAATAGGAATCTATAAACTGCTGTGGTTTTTGTTTAAAGTGTTTAGAAATACGCTCAATATCTGCATTAGTAAATAATGGTCCAGTAGTTTTGCAGCAATTTGCACATGTTAAACAGTCTGTTTTTTCAAACTCAGCATCATGTAGGTCTTGCATTACATAGTCTAGATCTTTTGGCGGTTTCTTTTTAAGCTTCGCGAAATACTTCTTGTTTTCACTTTGCTTATCTTTTGCCAGTTGCGGTAATTGTCTTAAAAACTCATCCATAAAATCTAGATTCTTTCAGAAGCAAAAATACAAAAACATCTTTTATTAGTCTTTCTATTACACTACACTATCCATTAACTTACTACCTTTGTGAAGGCGTACAATGTTAAAGTATACATAATACTAAAAAATAATTATTGAATTAATTTTATTGCATTACCTTCTTAAACCTTGTTTTTAAATAAAATTGTAGTTAGTTTAGAACAAAAGAATTAAATCTTATGAAAAAAATACTATTATTATTCTGCGTCTTAACATTCACATTACTCCATGCCCAACGTGATTTATACGGATATCAAAGTGGTACATTAATAGATACTAGAAGTTCTAATGAATTCGCTGGAGTTGATGGCTCTCCTTACCTTAAAGGAGATGAATTCACAAAAGGTAAAATTCTCACGGATGAAAAGGTATATGAAAATGTAGATTTACGCTATAATGTCTACAAAGACTTTATTGAAATAAAAGTATCTGAATCTGAGATATATAAAGGCTCTACTAAGTCAAATTTCTCATATGAAGTACATGGAGAAAAACTATACTTAATGAATTACATAGATAATGAGGTAAAGAAGACTGGTTATTTGTCTTGCATTGCATGTTCTAAAGACGATATGCTCTTGAATAAATATACTAAAACATACTACCCTCCAGAAGAAGCTAATACGGGCTACCAAAAAAGCAAACCTGCTAAATTTAGTAATAATGAAGAATACTATATTAAATTAAAAAGTAATTTATACGCTATTCCATTAGAAAACAACACAAAGAAAATTTTAAGTCAGTTTAATAATAAACAACTAGATAAGTTTGTAAAAGAAAACAAGCTAAACTTAAAGAAAGAAGATGATCTTATTACTTTTTTTAAATATTACATCAACCTCAACCAATAAATGAAAGATCTCTTCGGAAAAGCAATACTCGATTATTATCACAAAAACCTATCGGAAGATATATTAACAGAAACTTCCATCTCTGATGAGGACGTTCTTCCTATCTCTTATTTATTTAGAAGTTATAAAGATATGCCTCCTTTAGAAAGAGAAGCTTTAAAGGAAAGTTTTGGAAACGTGCTAGATATAGGCTGTGGTGCAGGAAGTCATTCATTATACTTACAAGAAACAAAAAAGCTTTCTGTGACTGCTTTAGATATTTCTGAAGGTGCAATTAAAATCACTAAAGAAAGGGGTGTCAAAAATGTTATCCAACAGGATATTTTTCAACTAAAAGAAAAGAAATACGATACTATTTTGATGTTGATGAATGGAACTGGAATTTTTGGAACTTATAAAAGTGTTCC
Organism: Joostella atrarenae; assembly: GCF_021764745.1. GTDB lineage: Bacteria > Bacteroidota > Bacteroidia > Flavobacteriales > Flavobacteriaceae > Galbibacter > Galbibacter atrarenae. The sequence goes on from NZ_JAETXX010000008.1 coordinate 160,709, forward strand.
AGAAAAGCTAAAACATTTAAAAAGTTTACTTTCTGAAAAGGGACAAATTCTAATCGATTCTTCTGATATTATCTATATGTTCGATGAAGATGAAGATGGTGGGAAATGGGTGCCAATGGACAACGATTACTATGGCGAACTCACCTATACTCTTAAATATAAAGGTGAAGTAGAAACTACTACTTGGCTCTATTTAGACTTTAATACCTTATCCCTTTTCTGTGAAATGGTAGGCCTAAAATGCGAGCAAATAGCTACAGGTGATAACTACGACTACTTAGCAAAAATTACAATCGCATGAAAATATCTTAAAAAATAAAAAGAGATACTACGGGCCTTTTAAGGAATGTTTAGGTATTTATGAGTCTGTAGCGATACTTTCCATTTAGGATTTTTCATTACATATTCTACAATTTCAGGAATAATGGTATCACGCTTACTCCATTCTGGTTGCAGGTATAAAATGCAATCTTTATTAACTTTTGCTGCTTGCTCTTCAGCAAACTTAAAGTCACTTTTATTATAAACAATACACTTCAACTCATGTGCTTTCTCATACACTTCAGCTGTTGGCAGTTTTAACTTTTTTGGAGATAAACAAATCCAATCCCAAGTACCTGTTAGCTCATAAGCCCCAGAAGTTTCTATGTGGATTTTCAAACCCTTTTCTTTCAACTTAGAGGTAATATAGGTCATATCCCAAGTTAGAGGTTCCCCTCCAGTAATTACAATTGTATCAGAATATTTAGCAGCATTCTCAACAATGGTTTCCACAGCAGTCGGGGGATGCGTATCTGCATTCCAACTTTCTTTCACATCACACCAATGGCAACCTACATCACAACCTCCTATTCTTATGAAATAAGCTGCTGTTCCTTTATGAAATCCCTCCCCTTGTATCGTGTAAAACTCCTCCATTAATGGAAGCATTTCTCCTGCATTTACCTTCGCTAAAATTGCTTCTTTTGTCATGCTGCAAAGATACGGTTTCCTTTTATATTTTTTAAGCTCCTTAGTTATGAAGTTATATTGTTTCTCATTTTAGAAGAAAATAGCTTATCCTACTAAATAATCATTCGTTACAGAAATTAACTTTTCATACAATCATACATAAGTAAGTTATTAGAAAATATCCCTTTCAACTTAATAAAGTTTAGACTATTTTAGTAGCAAAGAATTTAAGTTTATGAGCAATAAAGAAGCTTTTTTTAAGCATATAACAGAAGGAAATACTACCAAAGGAGATTATATTAATATAGGAGCCGCAATGTTAGATGGTGAACCGATACAAGAAGCCTATGTAAAAATCCCTCTTAAAACTTTAAATCGTCATGGACTTATTGCCGGAGCCACAGGAACTGGAAAAACTAAAACCCTTCAGATTCTAGCAGAAAACCTGTCTGAAAAAGGAATTCCTGTTTTATTAATGGACTTAAAAGGGGATTTGAGCGGACTAGCACAACCTGGTGACAAGAATACTAAAATTGACGAGCGTCATGCTAAAATTGGTTTTCCGTATCAAGCTAAAAAATTCCCAATTGATATTCTTACACTCTCAGAGCAAAAAGGTGTAAAACTAAGGGCTACTGTTTCAGAGTTTGGACCTATTTTATTGTCGCGAATTTTAGATCTTACCGATACACAGCAAGGAATTGTAGCTGTACTTTTTAAATATTGCGATGATAATAAATTACCACTCCTAGACTTAAAAGATTTCAAAAAAATATTACAATATGCTACTTCTGAAGGCAAAGAAGAATTTAAAGAAGCTTACGGAAGAATTTCAACTTCTTCTACGGGAGCTATCTTAAGAAAGATTATAGAGCTAGAACAGCAAGGAGCCGATTTATTTTTTGGAGAAAAATCTTTTGATGTTGACGATTTGGTTCGAATTGATAAAAACGGACAAGGTTTTATAAATATCATTAGACTAACAGATATTCAAGACAAGCCTAAGCTCTTTTCTACCTTTATGCTAAGCTTGCTAGCAGAAGTATATTCTACTTTCCCTGAACAAGGAGATAGCGACAGACCAGAATTAGTCATTTTTATAGATGAAGCACACCTAATATTTAACGAAGCCTCCTCTGCTCTAAAAAATCAAATAGAGAGCATTGTAAAATTGATTCGATCAAAAGGAATTGGTCTTTATTTTGTTACTCAAAATCCAACAGATGTCCCGGATGCTGTATTATCTCAGCTAGGTCTTAAGATACAACATGCATTACGTGCTTTTACTGCTAAAGACAGGAAAGCTATAAAGTTAACTGCCGAAAACTATCCTATTTCTGAATTTTATAATACTGCGGAAGTGCTTACATCGTTAGGGATTGGAGAAGCTTTAATCTCTGCTTTAGATGAAAAAGGACGACCTACTCCACTTTCTGCAACCATGCTTAGAGCGCCCATGAGCAGAATGGACATACTTACTGACTCAGAAATAGAAGATGTCTTGAACAATTCTAAACTCATTAATAAATACAATGAAGTGATTGATAGAGACAGCGCTTACGAGATTCTAAATCGTAAGATAGAAAAGTCTCAAACAGAAGAAGCCCAAGAAAAAGCAAAAGAGGCTCAAAAAAAGGTTTCTAAAAGTACTACTAGAAAAAGTAGCGCTATGAATCCTATTCTTAAAGTACTTACTAGTGCTACTTTTATTAGAGGTGTGATGGGCATTTTAAACAAAGCGATGCGATAGTAAACACTATATAAATATTTACAATAGTAATATTATGGTATGCTAAATATAGTGCATAAAAAAACGGGACTTAATAAATTAAGTCCCGTTTCAATTTTTTAGAAAAATGTGGTTTCAATACACTTCCCCAAAGTGCAACATCTTATTAAAAATCTTTCTTTACCACTGCATTTTTCAATTTCATATAGCTTTCTTTAGACTTTTTATAGTCATACCAACTAATTAAACCCAATAAAATTAAACCTGGCAAAAATAAAAGCTGAATAAGTAAAAAAAACATTTCCATAAATGATGTCTATTAATTGTGTGTTATCCTAAAAAAGTTCCCTCAAACTTCTCTTGTATTAATTTAGACACATCATTTTCTAATAGGTCACATCTTTTTTTATATTTTTTTAAAACTATTTAATAAAAACGAATCTAACATACTGATAAACATATATTTAATTAATCTAAAATTTCTATTTTTTTATTTACAATTAATTTTATTGGTACCACTATCTTCTTATTATTATCACTTTTTATTACCATAGATATATTATTTATAGAAAGAACTACGCCCTCTACATCATCAAACCTAATACGTTTACCTATGGCAAAATTCTTTCTAGAATAAAAACCTAATAACAATCTAAAAATCACCTCTCGAGAACCGAGTCCAAATGCTATTGCAAAGGCTGCTAAAAATGCACCTATAATTAGGAAAAAGTTTTTAGTGATTATTTCTGTATCTACTCCCGCTTGATTTAAAGCCATTACAGATACCACTACAAAAACTAAATAAAAAACAATCATACTTATTGCCTTTGATCCGTTCATGTCGAAAGCTTTCAATCCAGATTGGATTGTCTTTCTCAGAAGAATGGCACCATAAATTCCCACAAAGAATATCAATACAGCACTGAATATCTTTGGAAGGTATTCAACTAATTTTCCTACTTCATTAGAAACAATGGTAAGTCCTAATATATCGGAACCTACAATAATTAAAATCAATATTAAAAACCATTTTATAAAGGCCAAAATTATCTTTGTTGGCTTTATTTTTATGCTAGAACCAAACAAAGGGTTTTTATCATTCGCATTTTCAAAAAGAGAATCTATTTTAGTAAACTTAAGAGATTTCTTTACTATAAATAATATAAACTTCAGCAAAAGCCAGCTTATAACTATATAAAAAATAGTTCCTAAAATAATTGGCAACACATCTACAAAGTCGCTATATAGGTTGTTTAGTATTTCAAAATTCAGGTTTGCTTGTATAATTTTATTCATCTTTATCTTTTAAATTTAAAATGTCAGTCAATGTATCTGGATACTTTATCATAAATAGATCTGCAATATCTAGTGATAATTTAATCATATCAACATCTTCCATTACCTTTCCTTTTACAGATTCTGGTAATTTCTCGTTGCTTATTATTTTTTTGAAAGGATTATCCATTACTACAGGTTGTTATATATTTCAATTAAACGTCCTTTAGCTCTATTCAATCGCATTTTAACTGCGCTGGCACCTATCTCTAATAAATCTTGAATCTCTTTAATCGACAAATCATCTTGATAACGCATCAACAAGATCATTTTGTCATTTGGCTCCATCTCTTTAAGGGCCAGATTAAGGTTATCAGACTTCATTTGATAAATGTTTTCGTCATCAATTTCTTCATAATTTTCGGTATTGGTTGGTATTTCATCAGTTAAAATGAATTTTTTATTTCTCTTATTCATATTACGTTGCACATAATTCACACAGAAATTATAGGTAAAAGAATATAACCATGTAGAAAACTTAGCATTTCCTTTATAGGTTTTAAGCTTTAAAAATAAATGAATAAATATATCGTGAGTTAAATCCTGTGCCTCCTCTGAAGCATGTGTAAAACTGAGGCATTTATTATATACAACGTGTGAATACCTGTCGTATAAAATGGCAAATAAATGCGTATTATTTGTAGCTACAATCTTAGCTACGAGCGTCTCATCATCTATATTATCGTCTACTTGTGATCGATCCAAAATAATATATCGTTTAAGCTCATAGTTGGGTTTTACTCATTTAGACACATAAACTAGAAAATGGTCACATTTTTATTTATAACTCAACGTGCATTCATTTTCTAAAAATAGCATCTGTAGCTGTTTCTCTAAAGTTAAAAATTTTTATGATACGATTTCCTATTATTTTACCAGCTACTAATCTTCCTAAAAACCCTAATGGCAATTTATAAGACACAATATCATTCATTGCTGTTTTTCCGTCGGGAGTACTTTTAAAATGATGTTCATGATGCCACATAACATATGGACCAAAACGTTGCTCGTCTATAAAAATCTTTTGATTTTCAACGTGTGTTATTTCCGTAACCCAGTTTGAGCGAACAAAAGGAAGGATTTTAATAGAATAAGTAATTATCTGCCCTGTATACGCTTCTTCAGATGGCGAAGAAGTTATCTTAAAATCCATATCCTTTGGAGTAAGTTCATTTAAGTTTTTAGGCTTTGAAAAATAATCCCAAACAGTTTCGATTTCTGAATTTAAAATTTGAGAAGTTTTCAATTGATAAATTCCAGACTGATATGTAAGCTTAAGACTCATTGCTAGTTCTTTTAAAATATTCAAACAATAAAACACTTCCGTAGAGCAGAGAAAAACAATAAAAGAAATCCTCGACAGGAATAGTACCAACTCTAATTCCTAAATTCTCCATATCGTTATAATACACAATTGGCTCATCTGTAAAAGATCCTGTAAGCCATGAATTAACAATATAAAAAGGAATTAGAATTATTAAAAAAGACAGTAGATATCTTCTTAAGATACTGTAATTTCTTATAATTTGAAGGAACATTAACAAGCTAAACAGTCCAAAGCTACATAGCGTATAAATCTTATTGTAATTTGTAATGGCTACAGAAACTGCAACTAAAAATAGTAATGCACTTACATATTTAACTGTTTTAGCGCCTAGTCTCGGTGAAGGAAAAAAGTAAAGTAATGAATAGTGAATAAAATTACTTGCGTATGGAATTAATAAAAAGAAAAGCCACTCTTCTATTGGAAGGTGAAAAATATCTATTCCTACTAAATAACGATCGTTAAAACCCCAAACATCCTCAATAGTGAAGTAAATATCCCATCCTACAAAAAAGACTCCTACAAGAATAATAGCCGCAAAATAAGGTTTCCAATATTGAATAAAATGAAGGCGTTTACGCTCAAAACTATAAAGAAAAGGTATTAAGAAACTAAAAACATCCAATAATAAATAAAGATACTTTTCCACTACATTTTAAAATATTTCTTAGGAACAAAAAGCATTCCGAAGCATTCTCCATCTTCTTTTCCCAAATGTTTATGATGTATTTTATGCGCCTTTCTCAACCCTTTTAAGTACTTATTATTTGTTCTTTTAAACCATTTAAAACGCTGATGTATTAGTACATCATGGACCAAGAAATAGGCTATTCCGTAGAAGAGAATTCCAAGACCTATAAAGAATAGTATATTAATCCCATCCATTGTTCCAAAGTAAAACAACGCTATACAGGGGATTGCAAAAATCACAAAAAAGAAATCGTTTCTCTCAAAAGTATGAGGATACCCAGGTTGGTGATGATCATCATGAAAATACCACATAAAGCCATGCATTACATATTTATGTGTAAGCCATGTTACCCCTTCCATCAGGCAAAAAACAAGTATCGTTACTAATGGATAAATTATGAAATTCATATCTGTATTTTTAAGCTTTTCTGAATATAAATTCTAGAAAATAACATTACTTTTTCAAAATTATTCACTCGGATTCTCTTTTTAAATAGTAATTCCGAGTCAGTTTTTTTGATCTTCTTAAAGAGACTAGTATAATAAAGATACGCAAGATAGACTGCAAAACGTGAAGACAGCGGGAGTTTTTTTATCCCCTTCATAGCTTCATGAAAATCTTTTTTAATATCTTCTTCTATCTTAATTTTATCTTCTAAAGTAAAGCAATTAAAATCCACGTTTGGAAAGTAAGTACGATTTAATTGATGAAAATCTGCACTAATATCTCTCAAGAAATTCACTTTTTGTAAAGCAGCACCAAAACTTTGAGCATATGGTTTTAAAGCTTCATATTCCTTTTCATTTCCTTTAAGAAAAACATTTAAACACATTAAACCAACAACCTCAGCAGATCCATATATATAATTTTTATATTCTTCTGAGTTTAAATCTTTCATCTCCCCTAAATCCATATACATAGATTCTATAAATGCATCAACTAAGTGCTGCGGAATATTATACTCCTTTTGAGTCCTGCAAAAAGCTTGAAGAATAGGATTCAATGAAATCCCCTGATTGTAGGCTAAATGATAATCTTCTACAAATCTGTCTAATAAAATTTTACGATCATGCTCATAGAAAGTATCTACAATCTCATCTGCAAAACGTACAAAACCATAGATATTATATATGTTTTCGCGAATTTCTGGAGTCAAATAAATTATAGACCTCGAGAAAGATGTACTGTACTTTTTTGTCACCATTTTACTGGTTTCAGCACATACATTTTGATATAGCTTGTAGTTGGTTGTCATAGGTTTTGTTTTAAAATATAATCACTAACAATTTTTCCAGAAATAAGAGCTGGAGGGACTCCCGGCCCAGGAACGGTTAATTGTCCTGTGTAAAATAGGTTGTTTACTTTTTTATTTCTTATTCCAGGTCTCAATATAGACGTTTGTAATAGTGTATTTGCGAGCCCGTAAGCATTCCCCTTACAGGAATGATACCTAGTTTTAAAATCATTAACTCCAAAAGATTTCTTAAATACGATTCTATCTTTTAAAGTTACACCTGTACATTTTTCTAAACGTTTCATTATTAAATCAAAATAACGATCGTGCATCTGCTCATTATCATCGATATCTACAGCTACTGGAATAAGAAAAAATGCTGTCGACATTCCTTTTGGTGCTAGGGATTTATCCGTTTTAGATGGAAAGTTAGCATAAAAAAGCGGAGCTCCTGGCAAGCACTTTTTATCATAAATTTCTTCGGCATGCAGTTTAAAATCAGTATCGAAAAATAAATTATGATGCTCTAATTCTTCAGCATCTCCCGTATATCCAACGTAGTACAAAAAAGCAGAAGGAGCAAAAGTTTTCTTATCCCAATATTCCTCCTTGAAGTTGCGTAATTCTGAAGATAACAGCGTTTCTGTATGTGCATAATCTGCACCAGAAACAACTATATCCGCATTATAATCTTTAAGATTCGTTTTAACTGATTTTACATTACCATTCTCAGCTTTAATCGCTATTACCTCTTCATTAACCCGATAATTTACTCCAAGAGACTTTCCTAAGCTTACCATTCCTTTCACGATTTCATTCATTCCTCCTTCAGGATACCATGTGCCCCCTCCAAAATCTGCATAATTCATAAAGTTATAGAAAGCAGGAGTTTTTTCTGGCTTAGCTCCTAAAAAGAGTACAGGAAATTCAAGTATACTTTGTAGTTTTTTATTCTTAGTAATTTTTTTTACTTCTGAAGAGATGTTAGTAACAAAAAGATTCAGCCGAGAAACAGTCTCTGAAGTAACAAGCTCCAAAATAGAAATCCCTGGTTTGTAGACTAATTCTTGCATAGCCACATCATAATTCTTCTTAGCCTCTTTTATAAACTTTTCTAATTTCTTACCACTTCCTGGATCTGTCTCTTCAAATGTATTTATAATAGTATCAAGTTTATCTGCAATAGTTACAAAATCATTCTCTCCAAAATAAACATTGTATGCAGGAGATAACTTTTTCAATTGATAATAATCAGAAACTTCCTTATTAAAGTCATTAAAAAAACGTTCGAAAATATCTGGCATCCAATACCAAGAAGGCCCCATATCAAACTTAAAACCATCTTCTTCCAAAATAGAAGCCCTTCCCCCTATTTGCTCATTTTTTTCTAATACAGTTACATTCTTACCTGACTTTTGTAAATAACATGCAGCTGCTAATGAGGAAAATCCTGAACCTATAATTATTACATTATTCCCCATACCAATCAAAGTAGATTTTATAATTCGTTCTAAACTTTAGCAAATCTAATAATTTTGTTTAATTATATAATCATAAAGTTAAACAAAAAATATCAGACATTCCTAATCTCTACTAAATAACCATGAATTATTCGAGAGATCACTGAATTAAGCTTGTTAATAATCCATTAATTAAATTAACACTCCTCATAAATTTATGAAAAAAGGGAATCGCTTCTATTCATTTAACCATAAAAAGACTACAATTACGTATAATAATACACTTAATATGAAAAGGAAATAAGGACACACGGTATAAGTAGCAAAAAGAATTATAAATAAGAATTTTCAGACAATTAAAATATTTTTTCAAAAAACTATATAATTATTTGCATATTAGAGCGTTAAATATTCAAAAAATAAAGCATTGATTCAAAAAAATGATTACTATTGCACACATTTATAACAACTTAATTCTAAGATGATGAAGCTTGATAGAATAAAGTATGGAGCCATTTGCGCTACATTGGTGTTTTTTGTACTGATTGGATACAGTACACATGCCAAAAACAATAACCTTACTAACAATTTACTAAAGAAGTTTTCTAGAGATACTATTACTAATAGTTATAAACCTAAAAACATTTCGCTGCCATTAAATGAGTATGCAACGAAACCTTTAAAAAACTATTTTAATAAGGATCTTCAGAAATCATTATTAAGAGAGGTTTCAAAAAACACTAAGTGGAAGCAACTTATTGATGCTAAGAAAATGTCTATCGGTGTTGTAGATCTTACAGATGCTACCAATCCAAGATTTGCAAGTATTAATGGTGATAATATGATGTATGCGGCTAGTCTACCTAAGATTGCAATATTATTAGCTGTTGAAGATGCTCTTGAGAAAGGAGAATTAAGACATACTCCTGAAATAGAAAAGGACATGCGCTTAATGATTAGCAAGTCGAACAACCAAGCGGCTACAAGACTCATTGATAAAGTAGGATATAAAAAAATTGAAGAAGTTTTAACATGCGACCAATATCACCTTTATGAAAAGCAAAATGGTGGCGGATTATGGGTTGGTAAAAGATATGCTGCTGGCGGTGCTACAAATAGAGAGCCTATTAAAAATTTAAGTCATGCAGCAACTGCAGACCAAGTATGTAGGTTCTATTTTAATTTAGCAAATGGAGAGTTAGTTTCAAAAGAACGCTCAGAACATATGCTTGCCATGCTTAAAGACCCAGAATTACATCATAAATTTGTAAATACATTAATGAAAATAGACCCTAATTCGGTTTTATATCGCAAATCTGGAACTTGGAAAAACTGGCATGCAGATTCTGTTTTAGTTTGGGGTGAGAAAAGAAAATATATTTTAGTAGCTTTGATAGAAGATGCCAATGGAGAACAAATTATGAGAAATTTGGTGCTCCCTGTTGAAAAAACAATCAAACAATAATAAAATTCATTAATGCTATTTGGAGAAAAATTAAGATTATCTCTTTTAAAAATATTTGATATACAAGAAGATGAGCTGCGTAAAACACTTTTATTGCAGCTCAATATTTTTCTTATAATAACTACGCTTCTTATTGTTAAGCCTACTATTAGTTCCCTATTCTTAACAGAACTAACTGCAGAGGCACTTCCACAAGCATATATCCTTACTGCTATTTCTGCTATCATCGGATATTATTTCTATGATAAATGGCTAGAAGTATGCACTTTAAATAAAATTATCACAAGAACGCTTATTGGGTGTATTCTATCCCTGATAATATTTGGCTTTGCCTTCACTTTTAAAGTTGCACATGGCAACTTTATGTTTATCCCATATATTTGGGTAGCCATATATGGACTTTTAACAGCTTCACAGTTCTGGATTTTAGCTAATCTTGTTTATAATGTACGTGAAGCAAAAAGAGTTTTTGGTTTTATTGGAGCTGGAGCTATTGCTGGAGGTATTTTTGGAGGATATCTCACCTCCGTTCTTACTTATTTTATAAGCTCTGAAAACATTTTATTCGTAGCAGCCATAGTACTATCAGGTTGTATTCCAATAACAAGATATATGTGGAATAATGAGGTCGATAAAACGCACCACGTTCCTATGTCTAAAAGAATTGAACATAAAGGAGCATCTCCATTAAAACTTATTTGGAACTCTAAGCTACTTACCTATATTTCTTGTGTCGTAGGAATAAGTGTAATAGTAGCCAAATTAGTAGATTTTCAGTATAATGATTTTGCTCTTAAAACATTTGACGACCCAGAGAAACTTACTTCATTTTTTGGATTTTGGTTCTCTACGCTAAGTGTAATTTCACTTCTGATTCAACTTTTCTTTACCAAAAAAATTGTTGGGACATTTGGGGTCGCTAATTCGTTATTATGGCTTCCAACAGGAATTTTAATCGGTTCCATACTCTTATTATTATTTCCAGTTTTAGCAGTTATAATTTTTATAAAAATAGTAGATGGTAGCTTAAAACAATCGGTAAATAAAGCTGCAATGGAATTACTTGTAATCCCAATCCCAATAGATATAAAAAAGAAAACAAAGACTTATATAGATGTAGTTATAGACAGCATCGCTACGGGTATTGCAGGCTTTGTGCTGATTTTTTTAATTCACGGTTTAGATCTTACCACCACACATGTTAGTTTTATTACTATAATACTAATTACGCTTTGGATATTTTTTATTCTGAAGGTAAGAAAAGCATATATAGTAGCATTTAAAAACTTACTTACCACGCCAAACTCAAAGGCAAAAAAACACCATCATTACGAAGAAATGCCTATTTCTTCCATCGTAGATACAATAAAAAGGGTGTTTAAAACTGGTTCAGAAGGGCAGATTTTGCATATGCTAAATAGAACGAAAGAGGTTAATGACGAAAGGTTTTTCTATGATATTGAAAAACTGCTAGAGCATGAATCTTCTAGTGTAAGAGCACTTGCAATAGAAAACTTGTATTCATTAAGGACTAAAGATTTATCCTCTAAAATTAAGGAATTTGTATTCGATGAAGATCCTGAAGTTCAGATTGATGCTTTTAGATATCTTTTAAGAAACTTCAAAGAGAAAACAGCATTTTTCATTAAAGATCAACTTGAAAGTGATAATAATGATATAGTAAATGCTGTCATGATTGCTTTATCAATAGAATTAAATAATAAAAAGAAACTTATTAGTATCTGTGGATTATATGAACATTTAGACAATGACATCTCCATTTTAGAGACCTTAAAAGGGGAGGATGAGAAAAATAAAATTATAACTATTTTAGAAGTCATTGGGAATCTAAAAATCGAAAGATACTATTCGTTAATTCATAAATACCTTAAGAGTAAAGATCAAGATATTCTTATTGCTGCCATTAATAATGCTGCTAAAACAAAGAAAACAATATTCCTTGATGATATCATCGAGCAACTTTCAGAGAAAAATATAAGGAAAACAGCTTTAGATGCTATTAATAGCCACGGAAAAAATATTATTAGCGAATTGGAAAATAAAATTATAAATGAAGCCATCGAAGACCATGAAGATGCCATCTTTATACCAATGGCCATAGAACATTTTAATTCCCAAAGTGCTATAAACTCTTTAATAACAATTGTTGAAAAAGGGGAATATTCTATCACCATTGAAGCTATAGAATCGTTACGAAGACTAAAAAATGACAACCCAAAACTTAAAATAAAAGACCGTTTTATAGTTGAAAAAATACTTCAAGAATGTTATATCTATGAAAGCATGCTTTCTTCTTTACATTCTCAGATTATTATTAAATATAAAGACGTTAATGAAAACCATAAAGAAGAAAAGGAAGCCAGAAATGGGCTCATTCGGATATTAGAACAAAGATTAGATAGGCAATTACACAGGATTTTTGGGTTTTTAGGAATAAAGTATCCACCTTCAGACATTGATTCAGTATTACAAATTATTCTAAATGGCCCTGAAGAACAACGTGCTAATGCCATAGAGTTTCTTGATAGCATGTTGGATATTCAACTAAAAAAAGAGCTAATCCCTATCGCTGAATCTGCACTTGTTGATAATGAAATTTCTAACGAGCTTATAAAAAAGCTAAATCTTAAAATATATAGTGAAGTTGAATGCTATAAACTCCTACTAGAAAGGAATGATACTAAATTAAAGCATGCTGTTATCTACCTTATTGAAAAAACTAATAATAAGAATTTTATTCCCTTATTAGAAATGGCATTAAAGGACAAAAATATTTCAATTAGAAATCAATCTTTTCAGGTTATAGAATACCTTTCTTCACAGGAGACTGTTCCAAACCGTTAAAATATTACTCTGTTTCTTTATCTTCTGTATGCATTAACCTATCGATTCTCGTTGCCAATGTAAGGTGATCCCAAGCGGAGTTTTTACCCAAAACATTAGACATAAGACACACAGCATATCTTGTACCATCTGGATGTTCTACAATTGCTACAGAGTTCATATAATTAAATACCGTCCCTGCATATTTCCCACAGCCATCCTCAGACTCCTCTTGCCCCCTACAGCTATAAAAGCTTCCAGATTTAAAAAAAACAGCTGCTTTATCTAATCGAGTAGATGCAGCATAACGAATCCTTCTATCTGTAAGATATAAGATTCTTTTCATCTCTAGACTCGACTCTTTATCTACAATTTCTCCTTTTTCTAAAGCAATAACAAATTTTATTAAACCGATAGGAGTACCTATACTCCCTCCCATCCCAGGAATATAATTACCAGCCCCAGTAGTAAAAAACTTACCAAGACGCCATTCGTCCTCCGAAATACCAAGCTCTCTTAATGGATTGTTAACCATATTAATAGCCATTTCTGATAAATCTGAACGAGGAACACTTTTAAAATATTCTTCTCCTTCTTCATATGTAAGCGCTGGATAATCTTTTCCGAAGATACACATCAAAAAAGCTTCTCTCCATACTACACTTGCAGCTCCATTATTACTAACAGAAACCATATTATCTAACCATTCATAAAGAGAAAACACATCTGATGCTCTTACAGTTCTTTTAGTATATTTTTCCGTCTCTAAATCATAAAAAGGAACTGTATGATGATCGCTTAAAGCCCATGGTCCCGCTTTTATCATTTTAGTTTTAAGCAATGCTCTCCTTGCTTCAAAGTCATCTGGATAAATCTTAGCTAACTGTGTAAAAAATGATGCCAACACCACTAATTTACCAACACTTCCTGGTTGATACCCTACTGATTCTCTATGCTTAGCAAAACGTACTGGCTTATTATCACTCATATCCAAAATTGTCAATGAATAATTTTTATTAAGTCCTCTAAACAATCCATCTACCTCATCCTGTAAAACTGGATCTACAGGTGGCAAACTATCAAAATCATTCATCAACGGATTGGCAAGTCTCAATTTTATAGAGTCTAAAGGCCTTAATGCCCCTTCTGGAAGCTTTAAGTTTTTCACATCTCCACTTTTAACACGCTCTAAATATGCTAAACGTCTAATTCCCGTTAATTCGTAACCATCTATAGGATAGTAACTATTAAAACTAAAACATATAATTATTAGAGAAAATATAATTGTCTTTTTCATTGTTAAAGCTTTATGTTAAGTGGTATTGATTTACTGGTATCTACTTTTGGAGTAATCGATTCCAAATATGTGGAACTCTTTGCATTTTTATTTTCTACGTACGGACGGACTTGAAACAGCCATAATTTATCATTCTCAAAACCTAGTTCTACATCATATGGACCTTCCATTCCTTTGGCCGTCATAGTTTGAATAAGCTCTTTACTAAAATCTTGAAGCTGACTCATATTTTTTCTATTTAGGATAGGCTTCTCAAATGTACTCAGTTTAGTAACCGTTCCTCCAGTTTTAGGTAGTGCTTTATAAGAAGGCTCTCTAGCTGGTGATATCAACCTATAAGTACCATTATTCCTAATACTCCATGCTTCTGCAGCTTGACCATCTACAGCTCCTCCAACACCTCTACTAAAAGCTACTGTAATTTCATCATTACGATTGGAAGTGACTCCTTTTGTAATCATTACTCCAGAATAATCATTATTAACTCCAGGAATTGCAACGATAGACGGGTAGACATTCTCTGGGTTATTTAATATTTTTTGACGCCATTTAAAACTACGTTCTGTATAAGGTGATGCCCAAACAGTTTTAATACCTTGAATTATTTCATCTTTTGGAGCCACATTAAACAAAGTCAAATTAAGCCCAGCACCAGTAAAATTCTTTAAATCCTCCATATTGGTATCACTACGTAAGAACACAGGCACGTCTCCAATCTCACCGTTTAAAATATTACTAAATGAATCCTCTAAATCCTCTACAAAAGTAGGAAGTAATGGCATCTCTAAAATAAGCGCTCTGAGTTTCGCTAATTCTGCCAATTCAAATTTCTCTATCTCATCAGAAGAAGCACCGTTTTCTTTCATTTTATCAGCCTTCGCAAAAACACTAGTCAGATATTCCCAATAAGAAACCTCATCCCCAGGAATCGTTTGCTTCATATGTTCAAAGAATATTCCAAATGGAATCACAAAACCTTCAACAACTTCATCAGGGAAATTCTGTTTCAACTGACCTAAATTAGCAGCTTTTGGTCCACAGTAAATTCCTGAAGATGCAGAATTAACATCACGAAGGTTTAAAATAGAGGTTTGTTCTAAATTTATCTTATCTAAAGGTACAGTTACCATATCAACATTTCTAACAGCACCAGCACTAAAAAGCTTGTGTTCTTCTGGCGTCATTTCGACTTCTGGTTTAATAATTACTGTTCCTTTATTAGAAACTGCATAAAATATATTTTCACCATTATGTTCTTTTAACGCTAAAAAATTGTCATTAGAAATAGCAGCATTTGGTATCCCTAAATTCCTTGCCAATAATTGTAAATGAGAAACTAAATTCCCTTCAGAAACAGTTAAAAGACCTGCTACCGGTTTTAAATCTGACGGAGGACGCTCAAAAACATATATATTCTTAGCATCTACATCCAAACCTTCCGCATTACCATCTACAACAACAAGTTTCCCAAAAGCATATCCAGGATTTATACCATGAATATGACTCTGATTAGACAAGCTAAACACACGATTATTTAAAGAAGATTCGTTCGAAATAAATGTTCCGAGTTTTCCAATAGCATTTCCAAGAGGAAGCGCAACAGAACCTCTTATTTTATCGTCTAAGAAACCATGCACCAAGGGTTCAAAATTTTGATACACCCCAACTACATCATCATAAACAGCTTTATTAATACTTGTTCCCCACTCTAACTGCTTTCTAGCTGCTACTAGAAAATCATCTAGTTCTTGTAATGTCAATGAATCATTTTGAGTTTTGTGAATACTTCCTGCTATTTGCTCCCATTCCCAAATTTCTGTATATCCAGAAGCTGCAGCAGCAGTAGATAAATAACATATTTTATCTATTAAAGAATCTAAGTTTTCATTAGAGTAATCGTCAAGTTTCTTAATGATTATATTTTCTAACTTAAGAGATAAGTCCATTAAAGCTAAACGTCCTATTGCAGAATCTTCATTAGTAATCTCATTTCTTATGTACCACATTAAATCAGATGCTCCCTCTATATTTTCTTCCGCAGTACCATCTTCATTTGCTTCAATAAAATTAGTAACGGTAGTTTTTATTTCAGCATTTGTAACCGTTTCCAAATAAGAGCTCAATGCACTTATTTTTACCGGTGCAAAATACTTATTCATAGTTTTTATGAGTTCATTAAATTCTTTTTTTAATGAAGGAGTTAATTTTGTATCGTTATCATTTTTAAAAGCTTCCACTTTTGCAATATCCGTTCGTTGTGGCTGTCCATGAATTTTAATTCTTAAATCCATGAAAGGTTCATATTCTTCTGCAATCACTTTAGATTGACTTCTCATCAATTGAGCTACATTATCATCACCAGCATGAGGAATATCTTTAATAGCCTGACGTACCATATAAAAGTGTTTTTCAAGAACCTCTTCATCCTTCAGCAACCATATAAAAAAGTCTTTTCCCCAAGCTTCTTCATCCTCAACTTGTAAAGCGCCTCTGTAATATTGAGCCCTTCTATTAATCCAACCATCATCAATAGACTTCAGATATTTTTCTAATTGGTATTGTTTCATTCTAGAATGGTAGTTCTCTTGATCCCAAAATTTATCAAAGTTTGTAGTGGAAAGAATTTGACCTAAATAAACATGACTTGTTTCTCCAAGTGCAATCACTTCCTCCTTATAACGAGCTCGTTGTACACCACCAACATCATCTCCACAAGGCTCCTTTGGCATATTAAAAGTACCATCATCACAAAACCAACGCAAATCTCGATAAGGTCCTCGGATATCTTTTTTGTACTTCTGTATGTATTCTCGAACTTGGTCATTGTCTACATCAAAAGAGTTGACTTCTTGAGAAAAAGAAGGGATTACATAGACTATAATCAAAGTAATTAAAAGAAAGTATCTCATGAAAAATTTAAATGATTGATAAACAACGAATTTAGATAAATTATGGTTGTAATCAGAATCTACACATCAAAACTTCTTAACAAAATCATAAAATTTAAAAACACGTATCACAATGCTACACAATACAGTATAGCCCTGTATAAAATAAAGGATCATGGGAATTTAACATTTTAAAATCAGAAAAGTTAATAAGCATAATATGGATACTGACTTCTAATTATCCTATAACAATAGTAAATTAAAAGCTACTTTATAAAATAATTAATATGACTTATCATAGCTTTTTTACTCATGTTTAAGAAAGTACTAATAGACTCTTATCTAGAGTTTCTACGCACGGAGGATTCCCTAACTATTAATGATGATTTTAGCGTAATCCTTTCAAAATCATTAAAAGTATTTTTTTTATTTATTAAGCTCAGAATAAGAGTCATTGCATTATTTGCCATTTCCTGCATAGGTTGAGATATAGCTGTAATTGAGGGACTATATGTTTCGAAAAGCTCATTATCATCAAAAGTTATAATTCCAACCTTTTCAATTAAGCCAGGATAATCTTTCTTAATCACTTTAAGTCCCGCCAGCGTTAAATAATTAGTTGCAAATAGAAAAGCATCAATAGAAGGGTGCTGCTTCATAAACTTTCTGATATAAACTTCACTATTTCCCTTTGTAGTCTCCTCAAAAGGAATTTCTAATGATAAGTTTGGAATCCCTTGCTGTTTTGCAACACTTACATAACCTAATAACCTATCTTCCATTTGAGATTGGATAGCATCAATAGTAATGTATGCTATATTTTTAAATCCGTTTTCTATAAAATGATTTACAGCAACCTCCGTTGCTTCTTTATTATTAGTTAGTACATAATTAGCTTCCAAAGAAGAGAAATACCTATCTAAAATAACTACAGGAATATTATCAGAAAGTAAGCTCTTAATAGTGCCTTCTAGTTCAGGAGAAGGAACTATTATAAAACCATCCACTTGCCTATCTCTAAAAAGGTTTATCAATTCTATAGACTTCCCATCATCATTATCATTACTACAAAAAAGTACTTTATATCCTTTCTGATATGCAATATCTTCCACAAGTCTCGCTAATAAAGCAAAAAATGGGTTGGAAATATCTTCCACCATAAAAACCAAAATTTTTGATTTTCCAGTACGTAAACTTTGCGCTATTTGATTAGGTGAATAGTTAACTTTCCTTGCATATTCTAGCACCTTTTTTGTCAACTCTTTGGAAATATGTTTTTCTTCAGCTTTGCCATTTAGCACAAAAGAAACTGTAGTAACAGATATATTGAGATGAGCCGCTATATCCTTAATAGACACTCTTTTTTTTCTCATTTTTAATTATAATTATTTAAAAAACATTAACAAGTCAAGAACACTAATATATAAATTTTATTCATATTAATAGAGCCCGCATACTCAATCAGAAATAATTCGTAATATATTTAATTTTTGAAATCCTTTGTTCGTAAAATAAAAACTTTTAATATTGAATACCCTAACCAATCAAAATACTTTTTTTCATGATAAAAAAATTTTCAATAATTTTATATTGCTTAGTAATAGTAGTCATTTCAGCCGCTTGTAACAACTCCAAAAAAAACAGCAATACTACAGACTCAGAACAAAAAAAACCCAATATTTTATTTATCCTTTCAGACGATCACACTTCTCAAGCATGGGGAATCTACGGTGGTATCTTAGAAGATTACGTGAAAAATGATAATATTAAACGCCTCGCTGATGAAGGTGTTGTTTTGAATAATGCCTTCTGTACCAATTCTATTTGCTCCCCTAGCCGCGCAAGTATTCTCACAGGTCAATATAGTCAAATAAATCAAGTTTATACACTCAGAGAACCTCTACCTAAAGGGCATCCTAATATCGCTAGAGAACTAGCAAATAACGGATACCAAACAGCTATTATTGGTAAATGGCATTTAGACAAACAGCCAGAAGGATTTGATTATTTTAATGTCCTTCCTGGGCAAGGAAAATATTGGGATCCAGTTTTAAAAACCAAAGAGACTTGGACGGATGGAGCTGATGGTTCTAAAGGAAAAAAATATAAAGGTTTCTCTACTGATGTTATTACAGACCTCACTATAAATCATTTAAAAGAACGAGACCCTGAGAAACCATTCTTTATGTTTTGTAGCTTTAAAGCCACTCATGAGCCTTTTGACTATCCTGAAAGATTTAATAACTTATACACAGATCAAGAAATTCCTGAACCAGCTTCTTTACTTGACTTCGGAAAAGGCAACGGAGGAAGAACTTTCTTAGGACAAAAGCTGGAAAAATTAGGAAACAGATGGCATCAAGCGACTGTAGATCCTGAAAATTTTTGGACTTCTTATCCTGGACTTCCTTACCCTTTAGAGGGATTAGATAGCGTGGAAACTCGAAAGAAAATATATCAGAAATTTGTAAAAGACTATATGAGAAGTGGTGCTGCTATCGATGATAATATTGGGAAATTATTAGATTATCTTGAAGCAGAAGGACTAGCAGAAAATACAGTTGTAATTTACACGGCAGATCAAGGTTATTTCTTGGGAGAACACGGCTTTTTTGACAAACGCCTTATATATGAAGAGTCTCTTCAGATGCCTTTTGTAATTAGATATCCTAAAGAACTCGAAGGCGGAAAACGTATAGATGATATTATTTTAAACATCGATTTCTCTGCGCTAATTGCTGATTATGCAGGAATTGAAAAACCCGAATTTATCCAAGGAACAAGTTTTAGAAACAACCTAAAAGGGAAAACTCCAAAAGACTGGAGAAAAGAGATGTACTACAGGTATTGGTTACATACTCCAGACAGGCCATCACATTTCGGAATCAGAAATAGCAGCTATAAACTTGCTTTCTTTTACGGACAAGGACTAAAGAAGTCTGGAACCTCTGAAGAAAGTACAACTCCAGAATGGGAATTTTATGATCTTAAAAAAGACCCTAAAGAACTTCATAATGCTATTAATGACAAAGAATATACATCTATAATTGAAGAGATGAAAAAAGAATTAATTAAGCTCAGAGAAGAATATAAAGATACTGATGAGAACGAACCTATAATGAAACCTATACTTGAAGAACAAGGCTTAACAGCAAAATAGAAATGTCTTCTGAAAATAAAAAAGCTCTGTAAAATACAGAGCTTTTTTTGTGACCTCGCCAGGATTCAAACCTGGAACCTTCTGAGCCGTAATCAGATGCGCTATTCAGTTGCGCCACGAGGCCTTTAACATACATTCAGATGTTTCTAAACGCGGGTGCAAATATAATATTTTTTTTGAAACAAATCAAACTATTTGAAAATTTTATAAAAGCTTATTTTTGAAACATGAAAAATCTCATTGAGCAGAAATTCGGATACTTATTTAATGATATCATAATCAAGGAACTGATAGAGTTTGGTACTTTAAAAAAGTATAACCAGCATGATATTATTATGGATATCGATCAAGAATTACATGCTGTTCCATTAATAATAAGTGGTACTGTAAAAATATTACGAGAAGATGAAAGTGAAAAAGAACTCCTCCTCTATTTTTTGGAAGAAGGAGATACTTGTGCCATGTCTCTTACATGCTGTTTAAAAAAAGCTAAAAGTAAAATTAGAGCTGTTGCAGAAAAAGATGCTGAAATTCTATTTGTTCCAGCTCATAAAATGCAAGAGTGGTTTAATACGCAAGCTAGCTGGCGTAATTTTATATTAGAAAGTTATCAAGTGCGTTTTAATGAAATGTTAGAAACTATAGATACTCTTGCTTTCTTAAAAATGGACGAACGCCTAGAAAAATATCTGTCTGACAAGGTGAAAATTAAAGGTGATACTATCCTAACAATCACCCATCAAGAAATCTCCGAAGACCTCAACACTTCTAGAGTTGTAGTTTCAAGACTTCTAAAAAAATTAGAAAACGAATCGGTTATAAAATTATACAGAAATAAAATAGAGGTTTTAAAGTTTTAGAAGTTAAGTAACATTCATTACAAAGCCTTCTATAGAAGTACTGTACTTTTGTATAAATAATCGTCAAGAAATGAATTTTATATTAAATCCATGGCCGTGGTATGTATCTGGGCCACTCATTGCACTCGTTATGTTTACCCTTATTTACTTCGGAAAAACTTTCGGGATGTCTTCCAACTTAAGAACTTTTTGCACCATTGCTGGTGCAGGTAAAAAAAGTGAATTCTTTAATTTTAAATGGCAAGACCAAAAATGGAACCTTATGGTTGTTCTCGGTACTGTTATTGGAGGTTTTATAGCTCATTTTTTCCTCTCAAACGAAACGAACATCTTACTAAACCCACAAACAGTAGAAAAACTTCAGACTTTCGACTTTGAAAATATAGGAAAAACATTACTTCCAATGGAAATATATGGTTGGGAGGCTGTATCTACATTAAAAGGATTTTCAATTCTTGTTATCGGAGGTTTTTTAGTAGGTTTTGGAACTCGCTATGCCGGAGGTTGTACTTCTGGTCATGCTATAACTGGTTTAAGCACACTTCAAACTCCTTCATTAATCGCTGTAATAGGCTTTTTTATTGGCGGATTGATAATGACTCATTTAATTATTCCATTAATTTTTTAAACTAGAAACATGAAATATCTAAAATTTATAGTCACTGGTATTTTCTTCGGAATTGTTCTCGTAAAATCAGAAGCTGTTTCTTGGTATCGCATTTTTGAAATGTTCAGGTTTGAATCATTCCATATGTACGGAATTATTGGAAGTGCTGTTGTTACTGGTATTATTCTAATCCAAATCATCAAAAGAAAGAAAATAAGAAGTATAGAAGGCAATCCTATTATTATTCCTAATAAGGATAAAAGTATCACTCGTTATTTAATTGGAGGCTCTCTTTTTGGACTTGGATGGGCTTTAGCTGGTGCTTGCCCTGGACCAATGTATATTTTGCTAGGAACAGGTGTTTTCTCTATGATAATTGTTATTATTGCAGCCGTTTTAGGAACCTTCGTTTACGGAATGGTAAAAGACAAACTCCCTCACTAAATCTATGGAAAGTATTATTGGATATTTTGGAGCACTAATCATCGGCTTAGTAATAGGTCTTCTTGGTGGTGGTGGTTCCATATTAACAGTACCCTTACTTGTTTATTTACTAGCTTATAATCCAGTCGTTGCAACCGCCTACTCTCTATTTGTTGTAGGTTCATCGTCTCTTGTTGGTGCAATTCAGAAATATAAAGATGGGAATGTAGATATTAAAACAGGTCTCGCCTTCTCTTTCCCTTCATTTATTGCCGTGTATCTATCAAGACGATTTTTGGTTCCTTGGATTCCAGATGAAATATTCACATTGAATAACTTCATCTTCACCAAAGACATGCTTATCATGACATTTTTTGCGCTGATCATGTTTTTAGCTGCTATATCAATGATAAAGAAGCAAAAAAGAGATTTAAGAAGCTTAGATTATAAACAACCATACCCAAAAACATTTATTCAAGGTCTTGTAATTGGAATTATCACAGGATTTATAGGTGCCGGCGGTGGATTCTTATACGTACCTGCATTAGTTTTATGGGCCAACTTACCCATGAAAAAAGCCGTAGGAACTTCCTTAGTAATTGTAGCCTTTAACTCCTTAATTGGATTTACTGGAGACATGCAAACCTTAAAGATAGACTGGGAATTCTTATTAATATTTAGCGCCATTACTATTGTTGGGGTTTTAATAGGTGGGCGTTTATCAAACTTTATCCCAAATAAGATTCTTAAAAAAGGATTTGGATATTTAATCTTAATTATGAGTATCTACATCCTCTTAAAAGAGTTATACTATTAGGCTAATGTAACATTAATCACATTTTAGAATAAAGTTGTTTAGTATCTTTGAAGTAATAAAATTAATACTAATCTGAAGTTTAAATTTTTAAACGATCAGCTAAAAAATATAATCATGAAAATAGAACAAATATATACTGGATGCTTGGCACAAGGTGCTTATTATATCGAATCTGAAGGAGAAGTTGCAATTATTGACCCTTTGAGAGAAACCGATCCATATATAAAACGTGTTGAAAAAGAAAATGCTACTATAAAGTACATCTTTGAAACACATTTCCATGCTGATTTTGTTTCGGGACATGTAGATCTTGCAGAGAAAACTGGAGCGACTATTGTTTTTGGCCCAAACGCTAAAACCACATACAACAGCTATCAAGCTAAAGATAATGAAGAGTTTAAAATAGGTAAGATCACTATAAAAGCACTTCATACTCCTGGGCATACATTAGAATCTACAACTTATTTATTGATAGATGAAAATGGAGAAAACCACGCTATTTTTACTGGTGACACCTTATTTTTAGGAGATGTTGGTCGTCCAGACCTTGCCATTAAACAAGACATCACTAAAGAAGATCTTGCTGGCTTATTATTCGATTCTCTTCGTAATAAAATAATGCCTTTAGCTGATGATATCATTGTATATCCTGCTCATGGCGCTGGTTCTGCCTGCGGAAAAAACCTAAGTAAAGAAACAGTTGACACGCTAGGGAATCAGAAAAAAACAAACTATGCTCTTCGTGCTGATATGACAAAAGAAGAGTTTGTTGAAGAAGTTCTAGATGGAATTATGCCTCCTCCACAGTATTTTTCTAAAAATGCGATGATGAATAAAGAGGGGTATAAAACTTTTGATGATGTTTTAGAAAAAGGTGATGTTCCACTTTCTCCAGAAAAATTTGAGGCAATTGCCAATCAGGAAGGAGCTTTAGTATTAGATGTTCGTACTCAAGATGAATATCTAAACGAACATATTCCTAATTCTATTTTTATAGGACTTAATGGATCTTTTGCTCCATGGGTAGGTGCACTTATTAAAGATTTAAAACAGCCAATTCTTTTAATTGTTCCTGAAGGAAAATCTAAAGATGCTGTTACAAGACTATCTAGAGTCGGTTATGACAACACTTTAGGATATTTAGAAGGCGGATTGGAGCAATGGAAAAAAGCAGGAAAAGAAGTAGATACTATTGATTCTATTACTGCGGAAACTTTTCAAAAAGAATATAATGATACTTTAAATATTCTTGATGTACGTAAGCCTGGAGAATTTGAATCAGAGCACTTAGAAAAAGGTAAAAGTTTTCCTCTAGATTTTATCAATGAGCATATGAGCGAATTAGATAAAAATAAAAAGTATTACGTTCATTGTGCTGGCGGATATCGTTCTGCAATTGCAACTTCGATACTAAAAGCTAGAGGATTTAAAAACCTAGTAGATATAAAAGGTGGTTTTGGAGCGCTAAAAAACACTGAAATCCCTAAGACAAATTATTCTTGTCCGAATTCTTAAGATAATTTATAAAAAATAAAGCTCATTACATCATAATAAATGTAATGAGCTTTATTCATTTATAGCAATCCTTAATACTTTATAAAGCTAAAAAATAAGCCTTACAAATTTTATGATTCTATGACTTTCCTAGCTATAATGATTTATGTATTTTTATAAAAAAGTTTTGTTTTGAAGAAAAATATTGGACAAAAAGATAAGTTAATACGCGTTGTTACAGCATTTATAATAGCTATACTTTTTTACTTTCAAATTTTAAAAGGATTAGTAGGCGTAATATTTATGCTCTTTGCAATTGCTATCCTTATTACATGTCTATTTCGTTTCAGTTTAGTTTATAAACTGATGGGTATTGATACTAACGGGAAGTAATTATCTAAATTATTTCTGCATTTAATCCAGCGCGAAGCAACTTTGTACAGCGAGGTTTAAGATCATCATATTCTCCTGTTTTTACCGTGCATTTACCTTTGTAATGAACTATAATTGAACATTGTTCAGCTTGTTCTGGAGTATGCTCACATGTATCTACAAGCATTTCTATAACATAATCAAATGTATTAACCTCATCATTATAAAGTACAATTTCATTCTGTTTTAGCACTTCCTCTTCAAGCAATAACTCCTCTGAAATTTTTTCTTTTGTACTCATATTCAATATTTTATGCTAATTTAAAAATTTTACAGCAACCCAATGGTTCTTTTCGTGATTTTCAATGAATTTTAACGAAAATTCCTCACATCTCTCTTGAATTTGAGGAATATCATCTTTATAGAAACCACTAAGCAGTAAAGTTCCTCCTTCATTTAAACAATTTACATACGTTGGAATATCTGCTAAAAGGATATTTCTATTTATGTTCGCTATAATCACATCATAAGATCTTCCCTCCAATAAAGAGGCATCACCTTCTAAAACATTAATCTTATGGCAATCATTACGCTCAACATTCTCAATAGAATTAAGATAACACCAATTATCAATATCTATTGCATCAATATCTGTTGCTCCTTCCTTTTCTGCTAGGATTGCTAATACTCCAGTACCAGACCCCATATCCAATACTTTCTTCCCTTTTAAATCGTTCTTCAGCAAAAACTGAATCATCATATGTGTTGTCTCATGATGCCCAGTTCCAAAGCTCATTTTAGGCTCTATAATAATATCATACTTAGTAGTCGGCTTTTCATGAAAAGGAGCTCTAACAGTACACAATCCGTCAACTTCTATAGGATGAAAATTTTTCTCCCATTCAGCATTCCAATTCTGCTGTTCGATTTCTTTAAACTCATAATCGATTTCAAAAAGCTCACTCTCTAAAATCTGAATATCAGCTAATATCTCTGGATTCCATTCTCCCTTTTGGATATAAGCAACTACGCCATCCTCTTCCTCTACAAAACTTTCAAAACCAGCATAACCTAATTCAGCAATCAGAATTTCATTTCCTTGCTTTGTTGGCGATACTTTAAAAGTATACTCCAGATATATTTGATCCATTCTATTATGTTTTAAAATCTATTAAAAGAATAAAGTCGAACACTGTATTTAAATACAACACTTCGACTTTATTCAAAATATCTATATTGCTATATTTAAATAGCTTTTACGATTCCAATAAAATCTTCTGCTTTTAATGCAGCCCCTCCAATTAAACCACCATCTACATCTGGCTTAGAGAATATCTCTTCTGCATTTGCAGGCTTCACACTTCCTCCGTAAAGAATAGAAATGCTATCTGCTAAATCTTGATTGTACTTATCTGCTATTGTTTTTCTTATAAACTCATGCATTTCTTGAGCTTGCTCAGGACTAGCAGTTTCACCAGTTCCAATTGCCCATACAGGCTCGTAAGCCAAAACAATATGCTTCCAATCCGCAGCATCTAAATGGAACAATCCATTTTTCAACTGACTTTCTACTAATTTAAAGTGGTTATCAGATTTTCTGTCTTCCAGTTCCTCTCCGAAGCAAAAAATAATATCCATCTCATGCTTAATCGCTGTGTCTACTTTTTTAGCTAATAATGCATCATCTTCACCAAAATAAGCACGACGCTCAGAATGTCCTAAAATAACAGTTTTAATTCCAACACTTTTAAGCATAGAAGCGGAGATCTCTCCAGTAAAAGCACCGCTCTCTTCTTGATGCATATTCTGTGCAACTACCTCGATTACGTTATCTTTTAGCGCTTCGTAAGCTGGAAATAAATTAGTAAAAGTTGGTGCTATTTTTACTTCTGCGTCTGTAGCTGGTAGACTCTTTTTTAAATCGCCAATCAAAGCTTGCGTTTGAGCAAGGTCATTATTCATTTTCCAGTTTCCGGCAACTATTTTCTTTCTCATTTTTTTATTATTTGGTTGAATTTTTATTACACTGCAAAAATATCAATTAAGAGTTATTTAAACGACTTCTTAACATCTTCTTACAATTAAATTTTTATTGTTAGTTATCAAACTCAAAATCGTGAGCATCTTTAAAATGAAGCTTCTGTGTGATTGTTCCTTTCTTAAGTTCTAATAAAGCAGGGTTAGAACGAACAATCGTTTTTACTGTGGTTAAATCGCAGAAGTAAAAGTCTAGATCTAAATCATATTCTGCTTTAAAAAGAGCCAACTGCTCTTTATTAGAAGCAGATAAGCCAATAACTTTATATCCTTTCTTCTTTGCCTCTTCTGCAACCTCCGCTACAGCTACTAATCCATCTGTATTTGCTTCTTCAATCGTTCTGGAAATCACAATTAAAACGCGATCCCAATTCATTATCTCCTCCGTATAATCTGTACCGTCTAATTCCATCGTGAAATCGTGGATTGGAGGCTCGTATCCTTCCTGAACCATTGTAGTTTCAACACCAACAAAATCTCCATCTACCGTAGGATAATCTCCATTGGTACTTATTATCTTTTCTTGCCCATCTACAGTAAATTTCCAATCGTATTGATAAACTGCTTCCGGTGCACCTTCAGGGACTTCCATCCCATCCATAATATTAGCTCCTATTTTATAAGGACGGAAATCTACAACTGGCAAGTGGTTATATACATAATACACATACCCTACACAAAGCACTAAGGATAAGAAAGTTGCTATTTCAGCAAAGCTAAATTTATTAATATATTTTCTTTTGAAGAACAATATTAAAATCAATAGTAATAAAACAACATCTTTAGAGAAAGACTCCCAAGGTGTAAGTTTTATAGCATCTCCAAAGCATCCGCAATCGGTTACTTTATTAAAATAGGCAGAATAGAAGGTTAAAAATGTAAAGAATAGAATCATCAGTAATAAACTCCACACAGTGAATTTACGCTTAAATCCTACTAAGAGCATCACTCCTAAAACGGTCTCAAAAACCACTAAAACAATTGCAATTGCTAATGCGTATGGAGCAAGAAACTCTAGATTTAACACACTTGGACTAAAGTATTCTTCTAGTTTAAATGAAAAACCTACAGGATCGTTAAGTTTTATAAGTCCACTTATAACAAACAAAAAACCAACAATAATCCTTGCAATTGACACTAATATTTTACCCATTCTAAATTTTATAATTTTAATATTTCCCTTCTTCCTTTAAATGAATCATTGCAAAAACAGCATAGTTTATCATATCCTGATAATTTGCATCGATTCCTTCACTCACTAATGTTTCTCCCTTATTATCTTCAATTTGTTTTACTCGAAGTAACTTCTGAAGGATTAAATCTGTTAAAGAGCTCACGCGCATTTCTCGCCATGCTTCTCCATAATCATGATTTTTATTCAACATTAAGTTTTTCGTTTCCTCAATATTAAAATCATATAATTCTAAAGCTTCTTCAAGATTTAAGTCAGGTTGCTCTACCACGCCTTTTTTTAACTGAATAAGTGCCATGGTACTATAATTTATAATACCAATAAATTCAGAAACCTCATCTTCATCTACCTTTCTCTCACTATTTTCTTGTAGAGAACGAATACGCTGCGCTTTTATAAATATCTGATCGGTAAGTGATGGAAGCCGAAGAATACGCCATGCACTCCCATAATCCTTCATTTTCTTCCCAAACAATTCACGACAAATAGCTATCACTTCGTCGTATTGTTTTGATGTATTTTGCATAAGTTTGATACTATTTTGTGTAAATTTCGCTTAAAAATTTCAATTGTTCAAAATTACCCCTTTAAACTTTGTATTTTGTTGCTTTTGAAAGCCTTTTTACCTCGAATTTAAATAATATAATTTAATGACTATAAATTGCAAAGGAAACCTCA
This sequence comes from Joostella atrarenae, assembly GCF_021764745.1. Taxonomy (GTDB): domain Bacteria; phylum Bacteroidota; class Bacteroidia; order Flavobacteriales; family Flavobacteriaceae; genus Galbibacter; species Galbibacter atrarenae. The sequence goes on from NZ_JAETXX010000008.1 coordinate 189,567, forward strand.
TCGATCTCACTAGTCCAAAAGTAATGGGCATATTAAACACCACTCCAGATTCTTTTTTTGACGGTGGAAAATATACCAAAGACAGCCTAATTCTAAATCGTGTAGAAACCATGTTAAAAGAGGGAGCTACTTTTATAGATTTAGGAGCCTATAGTTCTCGTCCAGGTGCCAAAGAGGTTACTGTAACTGAAGAACTTGAACGCAGCGCACCTATTACTACTCTTATTCTTAAGCACTTTCCGGACACTCTTATTTCTATAGATACCTTTAGAGCGGAGGTTGCTAAAGCAAATATTGAAGCTGGCGCTTGTATGGTTAATGATATTTCTGGAGGAACTCTTGATAAAAATATGATTCCTACAGTTGGAAAATTAGGCGTTCCTTATATTTTGATGCATATGAAAGGTAATCCTGAAACGATGCAAAAGAAAACAATCTATCGTAATTTTATCCGTGAGCTATTATATTATTTTTCAGAGAGAATTGCAGAAGCTAATGCACATAAAATAAACGACATAATCATTGATCCAGGCTTTGGATTTGCTAAGAATTTAGATCAGAATTATGAGCTTATGGGGAAACTCGACTTGCTTCATATTTTAAGTCTCCCTGTACTTGTTGGAATTAGTAGAAAGTCTATGATCTATAAACTTCTAGGCATTGATGCTGAGCAAGCCTTAAACGGTACAACAAGTTTAAACACAATTGCCTTGAGTAAGGGAGCTAATATTTTAAGAGTTCATGATGTAAAAGAGGCTATGGAATGTATTAAAATACATGAAATGGTTACAAAAAACACACCTCATATATAATCATTCTAAAATTGGTATTTTAATCCCCTAATTTTATATTTTTACATAAAACCTTAGTGTCTTGGAAATATTTGACTTTATAGAATTGAAAATAGTAGATATCATTGATATTTTTCTAGTTGCATTTCTTTTCTACTATTTATACAAACTAGTAAAGGGCACCGTTGCCATCAATATTTTTATTGGTATCGTTATCATTTATGTTATCTACTTACTTACAGAGGCACTAAATATGCGTATTCTGAGCAACATTTTTGGTAAATTTATTGGTGCTGGTTTTTTTGCTCTTATAGTCGTTTTCCAACAGGAAATACGTAAATTTCTACTTATGGTAGGTTCTACAAATTTCAGTAAAAAGGGGATTATGAAGCATCTCAATTTTATGAAACACGACGGAATGGGAATCGATACCAATGTAGATGCTATAATTTCTGCCTGTGAAAAAATGAGTGCTAAACTTACGGGAGCTCTTATTGTTATAGAGCGTAATAACTCTTTGGACTTTATTAAAGGGACTGGAGACCAAATGAATATTGAAATTAACCAACCTATTTTAGAAAGTATTTTTTATAAAAACAGTACACTTCATGATGGCGCTGCTATTATTGAAGGAAACCGCATTGTAGCCACTCGTGCTATTTTACCTGTTTCTAACGAGAGAAACATCCCTTTACGATTTGGATTAAGACACCGTGCTGCAATTGGAGTAAGTGAAAAAACAGATGCTGTAGTTATTGTTGTTAGTGAAGAAAATGGTCAGATTTCTTACATTAAAAATGGAGAATTTGTTTTATATGATGAAGTTAATGACCTTAAAAAGATCATCATAGAAGACCTAACTTAGGCTATAACTCATACAATAGTCAAGCTTCAATTATAAAATAATACAACTTGCTTGATAACATTTATCTAATGTATTTTTTTTAACTAGAGTGTCTCTTCAGCTAAAAACTGAACTTCATATAAATTACGGTAATATCCATCTTCTCTTTTAAGAAGTTCTTCATGTGTTCCAGATTCTACAATTTTTCCTGCTTCCATTACTAGGATTTTATTTGCCTTTTTAATTGTTGCCAATCTGTGAGCGATTACTATTGAAGTTCTCCCTTTTGTTATTTTATCTGTAGCCTTCTGAATTAATAATTCTGAATGCGCATCCACAGAAGAAGTCGCTTCATCTAATACTAAGATACTCGGATTGCTTACATAGGCTCTTAAAAAAGCTATTAACTGACGCTGGCCACTAGAAAGCATGCTTCCTCTTTCTTTTACATTATAATGATACCCACCAGGAAGGCTTTTTATGAATTTATGAATCCCAATATCTTTTGCAGCGCGTATTACATCCTCTTCTTTAATTGATGGATCATTTAGCGTAATATTATTTAGGATTGTATCGGCAAATAAGAATACATCCTGTAATACAACAGCAATCTGAGAACGCAGTGATTGGATTGTAAAGTCATTAATATTAACACCATCTACTAATATCTCTCCTGAATTTATTTCATAAAAACGATTCAATAGATTGATAATTGTAGATTTCCCAGCACCAGTTGCTCCTACAATAGCGATAGTTTCTCCTTGTTTTACATCAAAAGAGATTCCATGTAAAACCTCTTCGTCTTTAATATAACCAAATCGTACATCCTTAAAAGAAAGATCTCCTTTTAGATCATTTGCAGTAAGCGTTCCTTTATTTTCAATTTTACTTTCTGTATCCAATATATCAAACACACGATTTGCAGCAACCATCCCCATTTGCAGAGTATTAAATTTATCTGCAATCTGTCGTAATGGTCTAAAAATCATAGTAGAAAGCATGATAAACATAAAGATATTACCAAGGTCACTAGCACCATCCATTACAGCTCGCAAGCCACCATACCATACAATTAATCCTGTTGTTATTGCAGACATCAATTCTACTACAGCAATAAAAATTGAGTTGTACCACACGGTGTTAATCCATGCTTTTTTATGTTTCTCATTAATTACTTTAAACTGATCGTATTCTTCTTTTTCTCTCACAAAAAGCTGAACGATTTTCATTCCTGTAAGTCGCTCTTGAACAAAAGAATTAAGATTAGAAACCTCTTTACGGACTTCAATAAAAGCCTTTTTCATTGCTTTCTGAAATAACCTTGTAGCATATAACATTAAAGGGAGTACAGCAAATACAATAAGTGATAATTGCCAATCGAAATATATCATTACTCCAGCAACAACAAACATTTTAAGTAAATCGCTCACAATCATAAAGAGTCCATCGCTAAAAATAGCGGCGATTCTTTCGATATCACTAACAGCTCTAGTTACCAATATTCCAACAGAAGAACTATCAAAATACTTCATTCTAAAGCTTAACATATGCTTAAATAATTTCACTCGAATATCTTCTATTACAGATTGTCCGAGCCAATTGGCATAATATATAAATGATAACTGACTAACAACCTCTAAAAATAATACCGCAGCCATATAAACAACAAACATTAGAAGTCCGTGTTTGTCTTTTGTCAAGATATAATCGTCTACAGTATATTTTAATAATATAGGACGCAACGAAGAAAATACAGAAAGTGATATTGCTGCCAATGCAACTCCTATAAATGTTATTCTGTAGGGTTTCGTGTACCGAAGAAGACGTTTAAATAAGTCTAAATCGAATGTATTTCCTGCTTTATCTTTACTCATTAATTTCTTTGTATTGTATCTGGGTAGGTAACTTCGGTTAAATAAAGTCCATGTGCAGGAACAGATGCTCCAGCTTTACTCCTACTTTTACTTTCTATAATTTGCTTAACATCATGCAAGTTAGATTTACCTATACCTACATCTAATAAAGTTCCTACAATTGCACGAACCATATTTCTTAAAAATCTGTCGGCCGTAATATGAAAAACTAACGTTTCTTTTTCTTGAACCCAAACCGCTTTTTTAAGATCACAAAGATATGTTTTTACGTCGGTGTTGGACTTGGAAAAACATTGAAAATCTTTATGATTTAATAATTCTGCTGCTGCTTCATTCATTGCACCAATATCAAGAACTGTTTTAAAATAATATGCATAGTCAGTTAAAAAAGGATTTTTCTCCTGCACTATCCAATATTCATAACTCCGAGCCACAGCATCAAAACGCGTATGTGCATCATCTTTAACTAAAAAAATATCTTTTATAGAAATATCAGTAGGTAAAAAACTATTCAATTTATAAATCAGCTCCACCCTATTTATCTCCTCTTCCGTATCAAAATGTGCATACATTTGTTTAGCATGCACTCCAGAATCTGTACGACCGGCACCCATAATACTTATCTCTTTTCTTAAAAGTATAGAAAGTGCGTTTTCCAATACTTCTTGTACTGAAATTGCATTAGGTTGGTTTTGCCAACCATGATAGTGACGCCCATTATATGAAAGCTCTAAAAAATATCTCAATTCAAAATGCTATTTTTGCAACAAGCTACAAAGATACTATTTTGATATGAGTATTAATATAGGAGTATTCAGTAAAGGCATTTCCTAAATTGAATAGTAGCCTCACACATAAAACCAAAGAGGATTGTTATTTCATAATTCTCAAAATTTCAATTTTATTATCCTATGCGAAAAATTCTTTTGCTATCAGACACCCATAGTTTTATAGACGATCAGATTTTAAAATATGTAAAAAAGGCTGACGAAGTATGGCATGCCGGAGATATTGGAGATCCGATAGTAACAGATACCATAAAAAAATTAAAACCTCTAAGAAGTGTTTTTGGGAATATTGACAACGATCAAGTACGTTTAGAATTCCCTGAAAACAACAGGTTTCTATGCGAGAAAGTAGATGTATGGATCACACATATTGGTGGGTATCCAAATAAATATGATCGTAAAATTCGTGAAGATATAAAAGCAAACCCACCAAAGCTTTTTATAAGCGGACATTCACATATCCTAAAAGTAATGTGGGACAAGAAACTCAATTTACTTCATATGAATCCAGGGGCAGCAGGAAAGCACGGTTTTCATAAAGTAAGAACCATGCTTCGGTTTGTAATTGACGGCGAACAAATTAAAGATTTAGAAATTATAGAGTTGGAAAAGAGGGTATAAAAAGTAGAATATTTCCGAAATTGAACATATTTTTACACCATATAAAAAAAGAAACTATGATAAAAAGAATAATTAGCGTTACAATGCTTGCATGCATATTAATGACTGCAAATAGTTGTGATACATTAAATACTAATGGCGCTACAACTCAAAACAGTAATGTAGTTTTAAATACAACCAAGTCTGTATTGAATAGCGGTACACAGGATGCTTTTGACGTTTTTGGCGACTCCAATGAGTTTATGACTAATGCACTTATTGATGCAGCAATGCCTCAAAAATTAAAAGACATTAATAACAAATTAGAGTCTTTAGGTTTATCTAGCGTAGTAAAAAAGGAACAAGCCTTAATCAGTGATATTGCAGAGGCCTCTATTACAACAGCAAAACCTATTGTTACTAAGGCCATCAATGAAATGACTGCACAAGATGCAATTGCCATTGTTTCTGGCGGAAAAGGAGCTGCAACAAAATATTTAAAGGATAAAACGTATACAGATTTAACTACTGCAATTTCTCCTGTTGTAAATCAGAAAACTGAAAGCTTAGGTGTAAACAGCTTATTAAACAATGCGCTTGGTGGAAGCAATAGCTCCTTAAATGGAATTTTCGGAGCAGTATTAGGTACTGGAAGTACAGATAGCGGTTCAGCCCAATTGAATGATGCTATTACAAACCAGTTAGTAGATGGCCTATTTAATATTGTTGAGGATGTTGAGAATGATGCTCGAGAAAATCCTTCTACGGTTTTAAACTCTATTTTAAATAATTAACAACTATTTATAGCAGTAGCCATCCAGTATTTGCAATTCTTCTAATGCAATTGCCCGCTTTTACCAATACATGGTATATGGCTCAATCGGGGCTAGCAGGAAATGCGTGGAGATTCCAGCTACATAATATTTAAAAAAGTAATTCATATACAACAAAAGCCTGTGAGTTAATACTTCACAGGCTTTTGTCATTAACATTAAGGTCTTCCTTTATTTCATTTAAAGACGAAATTAAAAGTACAATTTATATCACTTTACAATTCTAAACACTGATCTTCTGTTTAATTGATGCTCTTCTTTAGAACAACGTACTCCATTGCTACAACCATTTAAAAGTTGTGACTCTCCATATCCTATTGCACTCTGGATACGATCTTTAGCAATTCCTCGTGAGTATAAGTGATCTCTTGTTGACTTTGCTCTTCTATCAGATAGTTGTCGGTTATATTCATCGTTTCCTCTTGAATCGGTATGCGATTCTATAGCAATCACCATCTCTGGATGATTGTTCATTACCGTTACAATATTCTCTAATTCAAAGGCTGCATCAGAACGAATATCCGATTTATCAAAATCAAAATAAATAGGTTTTAATACAATTTGATCGTCTACAATTAGATTTGTTAAGTAAATATCTTGTTTTGTAAGCGGATTGGCTAGCGCTACTTCTAATTTAGCTGGACGGTAATCGAGCTTTTCTCCTGTGATAACAATACTTGGAATACAGTCCACATCTTCAAAAGTATAGCTTCCATCTGCACTGCTGGTAAATGCAGCATACTGCTCTCCATTTGCATCTATCAATCGTACCGTCGCTCCAGGAAGTGGCTCTTTTGTCCTTTCATCATATACAATCCCTTCAATTGTTTTTGTACATTTCTCAAAATCGAATCCATAGATATCATCATCTCCAACACCACCGTTTCTATTAGACGATACAAAACCGATTCCATTCTTGGCTATAAATCCAAAGTCATCTCGATTGCTATTTACTCGTTTTCCTAAATTCTCCACAGCATCATAACGATCTCCAATTGGA
>NZ_JAETXX010000009.1 GCF_021764745.1 Joostella atrarenae
AAAGAAAATGTCAGAAATTAACTTCTTCCTTTTAGGCGTTTTTCTATTTTCTGCTTTTTAAGCGTGAGTCTTTTCATGAGGTCCATCAATTCTTCATCCTTGGTCTCTTTATAGACTTCATTTATCCTTAAAATCAAATCTTTAGCTTTCCTAGAGGCTTCTACTCTATCGCTAGTTGACATATTAGCCATCTTTTCATTCTCAAAAGACTCTGCTTCCTTTATTAAATCCATACTAATTATCCTTTCCCTTTATACTTACTTATATTCCGAATACAGTGTTTATAATTCGTTAAACCCTTCAGGTTTCCTATTTTAAATAAACGAATTTAACTCCTAAGAAAAAAATCAGTAGCAATAAATACTACGCTTCACAACTGGTACATTCTTTTCGCTGCTTGAATTTTTGAGCTGCATTCATACTATGCTGGTAGTATAAAGATTTTAATCCAAGTTTCCATGCAGTTATATGAATATTATTAATTTCTTTTACAGGCATTTCTGGGTGTATAATAATATTTAATGACTGCCCCTGATCGATAAATGGTTGTCTTGCTGCTGCTTGGTATATAATATCCATCTGATCAATTTCAGAATAGGTCTTAAAAACCGACTTTTCATGATCTGTTAAAAAATCTAAATGCTGAACAGAACCGTCCATATCTCTTATACTTCTCCAAGTTTCCAGTGTATTTTGTCCCTTTTCTTCCAGCAACTCCTCTAGATATGGATTCTTTATAGTAGTCTTTATCTTGGCAATATCTTTCACATAAATATTAGACCAAATTGGCTCAATCCCCTGTGATACTTGTCCTAAAATAAATGCTGATGAAGTGGTTGGTGCTATAGCATTTAATGTAGCGTTTCTTCTACCATACCCTTTTAATACTTTAGGTTCTCCAAATAGTTTAGCTAATTCTGCTGAAGCTTTATAAGATCTATCTTGTATTGTTTGAAAAATCTCGTGATTTAGATTGAAAGCATCTTGACTTTCAAAAGATAATCTCTTAGACTGTAATAATGAATGCCATCCCAAAACTCCTAATCCTAAAGCACGATTTTCTTTTGCAAAATTATAAGCACGCTCCATAAATAAGAAAGTCTGACGGTCATCTCTATTTTCTGAATCTCGATATGTTTCTAATTTTTCTAAAAACTCCGTTATCACCGCATCAAGAAAATATATCATCGTTTCTACTGCATCAGTATCTTTCCATTTGTCATAATGCAAAACATTTAAACTTGAAAGTACACATACAAAAGACCAATCTTCATTAGAAGGCAGCATGATTTCAGTACATAAATTACTTGCTAGAATACGATGCGATTTATCTTTATAAACATCTACACTCCCATCGTTAGCATTGTCTGTAAAGAACACATATGGATACCCCATTTCCCCACGACTCTGAAGAACTTTTGCCCAAATAGTTCTTTTATCTACATCGCCTTCTATCATTTCTTCCATCCATTTACTCGTAACAGTAACCCCGTGTGTTAACTGCTGAATAGGATTTCCTTCAGAACCAATTTCCAAAAACTCTTTTATATCTGGGTGCTCTACAGGTAAATAAGGAGAGAACCTACCACGACGTACAGAACCCTGACTAACCACATCGACCATGGATTCGAATAATTGCATTATATGCACAGCTCCAGATGCTTCACCGTTATTCTTAACAGTAGCACCTCTATGACGAAGGTTCCCAAAATACCCCGAGGTACCACCCCCTAGTTTGGACATCATTCCAACCTCTGATTGTGTATATAAAATGTTCCCCATATCATCATCCAAATGAGATCCGAAGCAACTAATTGGCAATCCACGTTCTTTTCCAAAGTTTGACCATACTGGAGACGCCAAAGAAAAGAAACCTTGAGACATATACTTGTAAAACTTATCGCTATAACCAGGAATTTCTAAAATAGCTTCTGCTCTATCCGCAATTTCACGGATACGCCCCTTTGGAGTAACATCTTTAGTAAGATATCCAGATGCTAAGAACTGCTGACTGTATTCATTTAACCATTGGAAATCATCAACTTCTTTTCCAGCTGCATTAGCTTCAAGAAATTGTTTACGAGCATTTATTAATTGTTGCGTATTGGTATCTTTTTGCTGTACCTCTTGTTCTTTTAATTCTCTATTTTCCATGGTTTAAAATAAGTCGTCACTGGTTATACTTTGTGTTCTTTTACTATAATTGATAGAGCGCTTAACGAAGAAATCTCCATGCTTTGTGCCTATAATTTCATCATCAAACCATTCGGTTTCATTTAATAAAGCCTCATCAATCTCAAATATTTTTTTAATCCCTATACTTTCTAGCGATTTATTAAATCGGTTTTTTATAAATTCATTTACAACTGCCTTCGGTAAAAAGTCTAATTCTCCATCTTCAAAAATCCAATCTACCACTTGCTTTTCTGCTTCGTATGCCTCTTCACATAATTGCTGAATCATTAAATCATGATCTTCATCAAACCAAGAAGGACGCTCTTCTTTAATGATATTTATAAGCTCAACTCCGAAATCTCCATGTATTTGTTCCTCTTTTGAAGTTGCTTCTACAACATTAGAAATCCCTTTTAATTTATTTTGGTGCTTATTAAAAGCCATTATGATCAAAAACTGAGAAAATAAGGATACATGTTCTATAAACAACGAGAACAATAATATCGATTCTGTATACTCTTTTTCATGTTCACTTTTTGAATTTTTAAGAGCCGTTTCAAGGTAATTTACACGTCTCATAATAGCAGGCTTCTTTTTAAGTTCTTCGAACTCTTTATTTAGCCCCAATATTTCTAGCAAATGTGAATATGCATCGTGGTGTCTTACCTCACTTTCTGCAAAAGTTGCACCTACAGACCCTATTTCTGGCTTAGGAAGCTTCATATATATATCTCCCCAAAATGTTTTAACAGCCACTTCAATTTGAGAAATTGCTAACATGGTATTCTTTACCGCATTCTTCTCAACATCACTCAGATTGAATTTAAAGTCCTGTATATCGCTCGTAAAATTAAACTCTGTATGGATCCAATAAGAATGACGAATTGCAGGTACATATTCGTATAATTCTGGATATTCATAAGGTTTAAGATTAAGACGCTTTTCAAAAATATTTTTCTTTCTACTTTGCGCCTGTTTATTTCTATAAAGAATATATGCTTTCGCTACATCGTAAAATCCACCATCCATCAATCTTTCTTCAACAACATCCTGTACCTCTTCTACCGTAGGAATGTAATCAATATGTTGTTCTTTACGCTTTAGTAATGCATCGTAAACGCTATTAGCTATATTTTGCGCATCATGAGTCTCCCCATGATTTACAGCGTTCATAGCTTTTAATATTGCGCTACTTATCTTACTGAGTTCAAAGGGCTTCTGTATGGAATTTCTTTTAGTTAAATGAGTTATGGCCATGAAAAAAATGTAATAAATTAATTAGAACAGTTCTAAATAAATAGAGAATATAAATTTCCGAAATAATTTAAAACTATATCCTCTATCACGGTTTTTGTTCTTAACATCTTATCAACATTTCAAGTTACTTGAAGTGAAAAATGAATATGAAATCTAGCATTTATCACATAGAATCGTCCTTTAGAGACATCAACTTATAAAGTAAGGATAAGATGAATTTATTTAGTTGTATTATAGCTCGGCACGCCATCTTTATATCTTGATATTAGAACACAAAAAAAGTGCTCAATTTCTTGAGCACTTTTGTAAGAATTAAGATTTATTTCAATCTATCCTTTACATATTCAATTTCTGTTTTATTATGTGGAAGTGGATTCTATTTAATTGTAACTTCAACTGATTTAGCTCTATAATTTCCATAAAACACTCCTCCAGCAGAAGTAGATTCCATTTCTCTTAAAACATCTTTCCTCTCTATATATAATCTTCCTGGTTGAGGATCTATTTCTCCCAATATCGTTGGATTTAATACTACCGTTTCAGCATTCTCATCTGCCTCAATAAACACTTTGGATTGCCCTAAATTATTTGGAACAACAGTTACAACTACTGAAGAATCATTACTCCCTACAGGACTTCCTCCCCAATTAATATCATAGGATTTGCTTCTATCAATAGTCATTGGAACACTTTCAGTAAAAGATATTGGATTAATAGTAAAACTGTTACTAAAAGTATTTCCTTCTAAATCTTTATAAGTAAAGCTTCCAGAGTCAACTAGTCCAGACATTTCTAATTCGTAGTTCCCTAATAAACTATTAAAAGGAATTTTTGTATTGTTAAAGGTAATAGATGCTCCTTCTGAAAGTTGAAGCCTTGTTCCTTCGCCATTACCAAAAGTGAATAAAGCTTTCGCTATTGTTTTATCTTCATCTTGGATGTATAAAATTTCGTAACTGGTATAAATTCTGTCCTGAGTTACATCTTCCGAATTTTCTGTCTCACAACTAGAGAAAAGCGACATTAATAATGTACAAATAATAAATAATTTTTTCATGGTTAAATTCGATTTTAGGGTTTTATATTATTTTTTATCAGCTACAAATTTAATATTAAAATGAAAAATCTTCATCACTTTTAATTGCTAAAATCAATAAGAACAAATTATTCAATGCAAAACAAAAAAGCGCTCAATTTCTTGAGGGCTTTTGTAAGAATTTAGGTTTATTTCAACCTATCCTTTACATATTCAATTTCTGTTTTATTATGTGGAAGTGGATTACCATCTTTATCTAGATTCACCATTATAATTTTATCGATCGTAATAATAGTTTGCCTTGTCATTTTATTACGAACCTCACAACTTAATGTTAAGGATGTTTTACCAAACTTGATAACTTCTATTCCTATTTCTATAATATCTCCTTTTTTTGCTGAAGAGATAAAATTTATTTCGGACATGTATTTAGTTACAACAAAATTATTTTCTAGCTGAATAATACTGTATAAAGCTGCTTCTTCATCTATCCATGCTAATAATTTTCCTCCAAAAAGAGTTTCGTTCGCATTTAAATCTTCGGGTTTTACCCATTTTCTTGTATGAAATCTCATGTTTTAAAAAATTACATTCTTTTTTATTTTGAAACTACTGCAGAAAACATCCAAACTAATTTTTCTTGTTCAGTAATGTAATCACTCATTAAAGATACGGTTCCCTCATCATTTATTTCTGATGCTACTCCTAAAATTTCACGTTCGATGATAAGTAATTGTCTTAATCCGTTTAAAACTGTGTTTAAAGCTTCTCCACTATCAAAAACATTTTCTGCTTCTTCAATTTTAGAAATCTTAGTGTAGGCCTTATAAGAATGTAAAGGCGTTACCCCTAACGTTAAGATACGCTCTGCTATTTCATCAATATTCTCTAGAGAACTGTTATATAATTCTTCAAACTTTTCATGCAATACAAAAAAATCTTTCCCTTTAATATTCCAATGCAAGCCTCTTACATTCATATAAAATATTTGATAATTCGCTAAAAGCTCATTTAACTTTTCTGCTGTATTTTCAGAACCCTCTTGGGTTAATCCTATTTTATTTAACTCTTGTAAATTCATCTTTAATTATCTTTATTTTTTCTAGGTGCAAGATACTTATAGCCATAGTCATAATTAAATACTATCGACATCTAAAAACTATATAACGATAACCTATAACTATGCGCTGTATAAATGATGATTAAAGTTCTAGAAGTCTTTGAAATAGATACAAAACCAGTAAAGCTAATTGACAAAATATTTAAGAGATAAATTAAATTACGTTTGATCATAAAATAAAAAAACCTGAAGATATACTTCAGGCTTTCTAGCATTATAAGTTATTTTCAATAAACTCTTTCAAAGCAATATCTGGATAATAGCCAGAATGGTGTCCTCCCCAACATGCAGTTAAAGTAAAGGTACCATCTTCAATTTTTAAAGACTTATTAGCTTCTGCATCTTCATTTGGAATACAATTAACTTCAATAGTGTTTATACTTTCTTGGATTGACTCTTTTCCTAGATCGTCCTCACATACATTTTTTATAGCATCTGTTAAACGCTGTAAACAAACACTTGGCACGAATTTAATATACTCCAATTCAAAAGTATCCCAATTAATTTTAATTGGTAATTCCTTTCCTACTGTAGTATTAATTTCATTTTGGTAGTCGCTTAAATATTGCTCTTCTACCATTCTTATCGCTTTCTTTTCTTGTAATCCCATAATATTATGTGTTTTTAGTTTTATAATCTCTTTACAAAACTACTATACCGTGCTTCCTAAAATAAGACCTGATTTGGGTAAAAAAAACACTCACTGAATTCCGTGATATAAAAAAAGAAACACGAATGTAATTTAGTGATATGGAAATAGGACTTAAACAAATCACGATTGGAATCGGAATTTTTATATTAATTGGAGGTATTGTTATAAACGTTGCGAAGTCAAAATTTATGGTATCTAAGAAGGTAGCCGCTAAGAATCTGCATTCCTTTCTAGAAAGAAACTATAACAATAAGTTAGATTACAGTGATTTAGATCGTTTTTTTAATTCGGGGAATATGAACCCCAATTGTTTTATTGCTCGAGTTTTTGAAAAAGAGAATCCGAAAGTAGAACTCATAATTACTTTTGATGCCAAAAAAATTAATGATCTGAAAGATATCCCTTCCGATTCACCTGGTGGGTTGTCTTTTAATGAGCGGTATTTAGAAAGAGTTCTAGCCGTGAGAAAGCAAAATGAGATTTCAGAATTAATGGAACCTCTTGGGGTAACTTTAGAATGGGGTTACAATGAAATTATTTTCTCATTTAAAAAAGAATATACAGAGGCTGAAATTCTAGATAAAGAAGAGTATTTTTTAACCCTTTTCAATAAAGAGAAGTCAGAAATTCTAGGGTATTATCATGAGATCCCGTTGCTATTAAATATTCCTCCAAATACTAATATTTCTCTTGAACATAATTTAGAACAAGTAGACTCAATTTGGGAATTAAAAAACTACCGGTTGCATAAAAAAGGGGAAGCTTTTAATGACATAAAAGAGACTGTTGATACTGAAATAAATAAGTACTTAAAAAAATCACATCCTAAACAAAAAACTTATGATTATTATGATAGTTACATTAATCCAAACAATTTTAACAATGTACTTTGGATAACTGCTACAGAAACGATAAAAACCAAAAAAGAAATAGAAGAACGAGAAAAGGGTGTTTGGGTTTCTCCTATTACAGGCTATATTAAGGTGTACTATAACAACGAAACAAAAGAAGTTCATTCTATTGACTTCGTTCCTATTTCTACCCATTTATCAATGGATGAAATGATAGCAAAAGAGGAAGAAGCATTTTTATCTACAAAGTGGTAATCACTCTTAATTGTTAATAGAGTACTTCAGAAATAAACGCTTAAACGTAAAGTTAATTAAAAGTATCCCTGTATTCAGTGATAAAAACCTCTTTTTCACCCTCTACTTTTGTATAAACAATCTTAGTTATGGAAGACAATAAATTAAATGGAGCATTTTTAGATTCGTTAAAACGCAATAATGAAAAGATTAGAGACGATCGTGCAAGAGCCATTGTTGAAGATGCACAATTGCTTTATAAGCGGGAGGCTGAAGATTTAAGCTTATTACTAAAACGCTTAAAAAGAGAACAGGAAAACATGCTCGATATGAGTCCTACAGACGCTAATAGCCTTGTGTTGGCAACAGATTTCGATGCAAAAAACTATGTCTCTAAAGATTTAGAAATGACAGTTAAGATTAGAAATTTAGAAATTAAACTAGAACTCGCTATTAAAAGGTATACATATCTATTTGGCGAAAAATTAAATATCATATAAAATGGGAGGAGGAAAATTTAGCTATGAAGCCTATACGCGCTTAAGGTTCTCAAAAGGTTATAATAACAAATCTAGAGAGCAAATATTTACTTCTCGAGAAATTGATCCAGAGATGAACCCCAGTAATGTAATTGCTAGAGAATCTAGAGATTCGGAGGAGCATCCAGAGTCATTATCTATAATTGTAGCGCTTGATGTTACAGGAAGTATGGGGTTTGTACCCGAAGTTATAGTGAAGGAAACTTTGCCAGATCTAATAAGTTCTCTAATGGAAGCTGGAATTGAACACCCGCAAGTTCTATTTATGGGGATTGGAGATTTTGTTTATGATAATGCTCCTTTACAAGTTGGTCAATTTGAATCTTCGGCAGAGTTATTAGATCGTTGGCTTACAAAGGTATATTTAGAAAGTGGCGGCGGTGGAAATAACCAAGAAGGTTATAATTTGGCTCATTTATTTGCTGCAAGACATACCAATATCGATTGTTGGGAAAAGAGAAAACAAAAGGGCTTCTTATTCACTATTGGAGACGAACCTGTTTTTGATAAAATCCCTGCTGAAGTAATCAAAAAATATACTTCTGAAGAAGAAGCTAAAACTATTAGTACAAAAGCTATTATTGAAGAAGCTCAAGAGAAATATAACGTGTTTCATTTACATTTAGAGCATTCAGAATATTCTAAACATTCGCTACGAAAAGGAAACTGGAAAGAACTCTTAGGAGAACATTTTATTGAAATACCGGACTATATGAAGGTTGCCAAACGTATTGCCGAAATTGTAATACAACACCATAAACCAGCTTCTGGAAGTCAAACAAATAATACGCTAGGTAATCCAGAAATTGAAAATATGCTTTAAATGGCAAAATGTAGTATAGTTATAGATTTAGGGTTTGGTGATGCTGGAAAAGGTTTAACAACAAGTTTTTTGGCATCCCATAAACCTAAAGAAACGTTGGTAATACGATTTTCTGGAGGCCATCAGATTGGGCATACAGTAAAAAACGAGGAGCTTTCTCATACCTTTAGTAATTTCGGTTCTGGGACTTTACAAGGTATTCCAACCTATTATTCTGAGCACACTACCCTATTTCCTCCTGCAATTTTAGAAGAAGGAAATTACTTAAATAAATACCAACCAAAACTTTATTTTAATCCGCTCGCAATGGTAACCACCATTTATGATATAGCATACAATCGTGCTATTGAGAAGCAACAACGTCATGGTTCTTGTGGGTTAGGTTTTGGAACTACCATTGCTCGAAATAAGGAAGATGTCTATTTCTATGCTAACGATTTGCAATTTGCCTCTATCATAAAGCAACGTCTAAATAGTATTAGAGTTTACTATACAAAATTGATTCTTAATCAACCTAAAAGTGTCCAAGATTACTTTGAAAAGGAATTAAAAAACTATGACGAGGCTTATTATATAGAAACGTGTTTGGCTATTCAAAAGTTTTATAGATTAGAAGGTTTGTCCACATTAGCTTCTTCTTATAGTGATTTTATTTTTGAAGGCAGCCAAGGAATATTGCTGGATACACAACATGGTTTCTATCCGCATACTACGTGGAGTAATACGACTTCTAAAAATGCCATTCAGCTTATTAAAAAGCACTTGGGAAATCATGTAGAAATTGCGATCTATTATGTTACTCGTTGTTATCAAACTCGACATGGAAATGGCCCAATGGCAAACACCGAATCGGTTACCCTAGAGAATAATGAACATGAAACTAATGTTACAAATGAATTTCAGGGTGAATTCCGAGTAAAAGCATTGGATAGTGAGTTATTAAATTATGCTCTTAGCTGTGATGCAATTTATCATGAGGAACTTAAAACAACTAAAAATCTAATCATTACATGTTTAGATCAACTCTCTGAATTTTCATCTTCTGATCTGCTACAAAAAATCAAAACTAACTTCAATACTGTATATGGTAGTTATAGCCCTATGTCACAATTTATCAAGAAAATATCGGAGTGATTTCAGTCATAATATCACAATCAATCTAATGGTAAACGCCTTTAGGAGTATTCAAAATAATTAGTTTCAGTGATGAGAATTTAAATGTTCAAAGGTAATTTAACCCTATCATAGAGTTAAGAAAATGAGTAATAATATACTATATTCAGAAGATTTTAAAGCTTTGAAATGGGATGATTTCAATTTCAATAAAATTCAAATAAATACCTTTCCAGTTCTTGAAAATCCAGATCATCATAAAAACTGTTTTATATTTAGAGATGTTCTTATTAAATCCATTGAAAGAGTTACCAATAAAAAAGTATTTAAACTCTTATTTATTACACCCGATTATAAGTCTATTACCAAATTCTACGGGATTTCCTATTCAGAGGAAAAAATAGTTTTCACATTTGAGATTGAAAATACCTCCCCATTTAAAGAATGGTTTTTGGCTATAAATAATAAAAAAGAAAAGGCTACTTCAACCATTTATGAGTTTAGTCATATTAGTTTTATTTCTCAGCCAGAGTCAAATTTTAAAGACATTCATATTTATAATGATACAGGTGCTTTTATCGAAAAGTTTATTCCTTATAGATTTATTGCTGAAGAATTAGCCAAAGAAAAAGCAGATTACCTAGTGCCTTTTATTCAGCTAAATGTAGAAGAAGATTTTGATATAATTAAAAAAGAATTTGAAAATTTATTAGCATCCAAAAATCTTAAAGTCCACCCTCCCATTACAAATGACAAGATATATCTAGAATTTGAGAGAGAAGCAGGTTATGCGTTCCCTAAACTTTTAAAAGATTTTTTTAAACTCCATAATGGAGTTGAAGGTTTTTATTTTTTGAATGCACAGCAAGTCCTAGAAATATGGAAAGAATGGAATATCGAATTCGAAGATTGGCGATTAAAAGAACTGCTAATTCCTGCACCAAATAAAAATAAAATAACAACAAAGATACCCTTTGAAGGACCACACCATGTTTCGTATTTAAATTTATCTTTTACGGAAGAGAATGACGGAAAAAAACTCCCAATGTTTATGACACCTTATTGGATTCCATTTTTAAAATTAGAAGATGGAAATTATGCAGCGATAGACTTTGCCCCAAATATATTAGGGAAAGCAGGACAAGTAATCTGCTTTAGCAAGCAAAAGTTAACCGTACAACAAAAAGCGGACTCCCTGAGTGCCTTTCTAAAAAACCTTATAGATAAATGAGGTTGAATAATCTAACAACTAAATACCAAATGTTAAACTTCATTCTTCAATAACGAAGAAGTTCAATCTATTAAAAAATAATTTGACTAAGTACCGATATATGTTTTCAATTTTTAAAAATAAAGTAATTCCAAAATTAAATATCACGCTTTTAGAACCTTCTGAAGGAAAAGCATTACTAGATATTTTAGGACTAATGGATTGCGAAAAGAGCATTCTTTATAAGAATCTAGAAAATAGTATTACCAATAAAAATTGCAATTCTATTTTTTCTGAATCACTTGCAAAACAAATTTACTATCATCCAGAGATTTATGCGAATGAGAAAGAAGGTTTAGAGTTTATTGCTTCGTGGCTACCGCTATTAGAGAATGGTTTTTATCCAGATAAAAAGAGTAGTTATAAATTGACTGATTTCCTCTATTTCAGTCTTAGCTTTTTACAATCGGAAGACATTTCAGAAAATCTAAGAGATCAAATTTTTACTGTCATCAAAAAGCTAGTACATAGCGAATCTGAAGCCTCACTCCCAATTACTCGTTTTCTGATACATCGCGCATTCGATATTAGAGATTATTTGAGTTCAGATTTTATCATTCAGCAGTGTTTAAAACACACAATTTTAAATGAAACTTATGCTGTAGTTAACTCCTCTAAAGAAGCCACAAAACATTCCTTTAAGATTAATAATGACTTTATTAAGCATTTTTTTAATGATGATTGGCATGAATTTATTACAGCTTTACACCAAATATTACCTGTAGGAAAAACATATCTTTTAGGTGCTTATAACTTAATCCAACCATGGCTTTCGGAAAATTTAGCTACTTTTTATAATGATAATTTAGAATATGCTTTCGCAGCGCACAAAGCCCTTCAAGAACGCTTAGTTTTTGTAGAAGAAGAAAGTATCGATTTACTAAATATAAAAACTGCAAATGGTATTTATCCATTAATCACTTCTTTAGGACTTAAAGAGTGGAATGCTGGAGATGTTTTACTTTTTAATAACCGAAATAAAGATATTCCGACCATACAATTAGAAAAGTGCTATCTAAAATTTTTAGATTGGTTAAATGCAGATGGCGGGAGTAATTTTTTCACGGAAGCTTTCCAGGATAATGGTAAACATATTTTAGAAGACATTAATACTTCTATAATCCCAATTGATTTCTTACCATTTTGGTTCGAGAAATGTAATCAAAAATCAGGGAACCCAGAACAAGTTAAACTTTACAACACTATATTTTCAGGATATTTAAAAGGTTTTCAAACTGGAAGTTTACCTATAGTTTTTCATGAAGGAAAAGAATTCCAAGTTACGGGAGTGTTTATAATTAGAGACTTATTTAAAATTAATAGCTCCTTAAAAAACTGGCTTGATCATTTTAAAGAGTTTGGCATTAACGATCCATTGAACCAATTCTTAGTGCTTTCGTTTTATGACGCACGCGCTTCACTACTCGAACTTTTTGATCAAGAGGATCAAGAAACTCTGTATAAATATTTAATAGAAATGGCTTATACAGCTAGAAATACTTCAGAAGATATTAAAGTAAATAGCCTTACTCTAATTGTAGAGACACTAGCGGGATTGTGTGAGCAAACAGAGAAGTTTAATATTGTTAATGAAGTTTGGGCTTTAAAAAATATTGATAGTTGTATTTCTACCGCTTGTAATGAATTTGCAAGAACCCATTATATCAACGAAAACCGTCCTCTTTCTCTAAACCATATTGAGAGTTGGTATAATTTTTTAAGCGATTATTATTACAGCGCCCGCAGAGAAGCAGTATGGGTTTCAGCTGTTTTAAAAACGCAAGGTACACGTACAGCCAATCATTTTAATGCTATTGAAGACGATATATCTTTCTTTTTAAATAAAACATTTAATCGCCTACTCGTTTTGCATCAAAAGAGTACAATTAAAGGGGAACACATAAAAGCACTAGCGACAGTTGGTACAGAAATTGAAAAATATCTTAAAGATTTACTTCAACAGTTAAACAAAGAAAAGCTCGCTAAACCTATTGTACAGTCTCTTTATGAATATAATAATGCATCTGAAGTAAACTTTTCTAATAACAAACAACTACAAGCTATTGTAAATGAATTTTATGATTATCATTTTCAGCAGGAAATAGAAAAAGAAACAATTGTAGTTGAGGAGAAAAAGGAAAAATTAGAAACTGATATATCTAGTTTCGAGATAAATCAAAAATACATTGAAATGCTCTTAAATAATCTTGAAAATTATAAGCAAACTAATGATTATGAGATTGAACTCCTTACTGCTTTTAACGAAAATACATCGCAATTAAAAATTTGGTTTGAAGAACACCCAGCTATAGAAATGCAACTTAACCAAGCGCTTTATATGACATTATTAGATGCAGATTTAGCTCCAGGGACAACGCTTGAAACATATGGAAACCTCTGTAGAAATCTATTTGTTTCAGTAGCAAAGAACACTAAAATGGCAAGTTCTTATGAGTTGGGCTTAAAGGCTATGGCAAACTCGGGAGCCTACTCAAAGGAGTTAACAACAGCTTTATTAGAAGTAGTTAACGATTTAAACACATAAATAATGACGCAAGATATTACACCGACAATACAAGATCAATTAAACCTATCTGCTTTGATTTTAAGAAACAATCATAAAAATGCAGAATTAACAAGTTGGTCTGGTTTTAATTTAGAAGATGAGATTCATGTAAAGCATGCAAAAAGATTATTAAAGCTTTACGGGATTAAATCTGGCTTACATCTTCGTAACAGTTTACAACGCTATGAAAATGGCAGCATGGTCTCTAATAGTTTTGAAAAATTAGCAGCAAAATTTAGAAGTTTAACAACGCAAGATTTTGAAGCCGAATATAATAAATTGGAGAATCCAAGTACTAAAAATATCTATAAACGGGCGTGGAAATACCGCTTTAGCTTGCAAAAAGAGAAACTCATTGGTTACGAACTTGCTTACTATATTTTCTTAATGCGTTTGGGTATTGTCTTAGATTTTATAACTCTTGATGAAGTTATATTAAGATTAGAGGATGTAAATACCCGCATAAAGTCTACTTTTTCTAGCTGGGGAGAATTTCACCAGAATGTATGTATTGGTGATGAGTTTGTTTCAGGAGCTAAAGAACAAGATAATAGTAGATTTCCTGGAATAGAGACGCTTTGGGAACACTACCAACGGTTATACATACAAAATGGAGAATGGTTTAAAGAATGGAAATTATGAGTTTATCAAGAGAAGAAGTAATTAAGCATATCGAAAGAGCAGAAATGCTTTATAATAAAAAGTATTATTCTAATTTAGAATCGCACTTACTGGCTATTCAAGAAAACTATAGTGCCTTAGGAAATGATTCCCTTGAATGGAATGCACGTTATATTAGAATTTTCACACGCTATTTAGGGGTTTTTAAAGATGTTAATGTAGGTTTAATGCAAACATATTTAGAAGCACTAGAAAATATTAAACAAGTTCAAGCCTCTGATTATGAGTTTATTTGTAGCTATTATAAGAAATGTTCGCAAGAGGTATATGAAAAAGCGTTAATAGCGTATCCATACAACGACACATTACACATTCATTACGCGTTAAAGCTGCAAGTAGAAAAGCGTTATACAGAAGCTATTGAAGTGCTAAAATATGTGCTTGAATGTTACCCCGCAACTACAGAAGCTCGAATTTTACTATGGGAAATTGAAACGTCCTTGCTAGAAGAATTGTGTAACTCCCCTGAAGAAGCGGACTGTTATAAATTGTTGGATTTGGCATCGTCTACTCACAATCTCAAAGTTTTAAAAGGTCTTCAAATTGATAATCGCTTGGATGCAATAAATAAAAGCCTAACCTATATACAAGTCGCTTTATGGGAAAATCGACCTGTAGAGGTTGTGGAACAATGGAATAGCGAATGGAAGAATTTAGAACTAACGGATAGAATACGTTACCTATTCGCAGATTATGCTAAGTCGTATATGAAATATGATTTGGTTATTCAAGTTTTAAAAGCTCCAAAGAGTCCAAATTTTCCTGATGAAAATTATATAGATTTTTCTGACTACAGAAATTATATGAATGCTCTTGTTTCCTCTGAATGGCAATTAGCTCAACATCATTATGTGCTATTAGGAAATGCTGCATATCACTATACAAAAAATAATAAAGATCTACGCTTCTGTGTTGAACATGGCTTAGCTATAAATCCTAAAAACCCATTGTTGTTGGTACTAAAAGCAGAGTTTTTCTATTCTGAACTAGATTATAATGAAACTGCAGCTGCTTACCATGAAGCCTATAGAAATGGACTTTCGATAAAGGAATATTTATTTTACCTACTAGAAGTAAACAATAGAACCCAAAGTTGGCAGACAATAATAGATATTGTTGAGCAATTTCATCTAAAAAATCTACCAACACTAAAAACACTATTCTTTAAAGCGCGTGCTTTAGTGATGTTAGAAGATTTTGATAAGGCTCACGAGGTTATAAATGAAGCCTTAGAAGGTTTTCCTTTACCACCACATTCATACGCTCCTTGGTTGTTTAATTTACGAATGATTATCCATAAAAAGAATCATAATTACAAGGCCTTTTTAAAAGATATGCAGGAAGAGGTAAATTATTACAACATTGGAGACAGTGAATATTGTAGTACTATAAACATGTGTGTAGAAACAATCTTCGAAATGGGAGACTATGAAGAATGCTATAAATTTGCTATCTATAACTATGAACAAGAACAGCTTTCTCCAGAATTATATCCTATATTCCATTGGTTATGTTATTATGACTTTTTAATTGAAAAGCCAGAAGGTTTAGCTGATCTTACTGAGGAAGATTTAATTTTAAATCCAGAGACATTTTCAGATTATAGAAACAACGGATTAATCTATTGGGTTTTAGAAAACCATCAGGCAGCAGCAGAAGCATTAGAACTTGCTGCCACAAAAGCTACAAACAAAGCTTACTATTTAAAATTAGCTTTTACTTGTGCTAACGAAGGCTTTCTGAAACAAAAAAGTATTGCTATTTGCGAAACTATTAAAGTAGAAACTCCAGCAGCAAGAGAATGGAAAACAGATTATTATTATGCTGGTTTATTAGTTGAAAAAGAACGATATAAAGAAGGACTCGAAGCCTATTTAAACCTAATTTTAAATTATCCAGATCGCTCATTCTATGATTGCCCTAAAGATGATACCAATTTCTTTGGTAATGCTATAAAGACCTGTGCTAAAAAATTAGAAGATGTAAACCAATTTACAAAGTACAACGCAATGTTTTTGAGCAAAGACAATCCCTCGGAAAAGGCATTAAAAGAACATCAAGAAATAGCTAGAACAGCTGGTAAAGACGACTTGTTTTTAAGACATAATTTACTAGAAGGAATAACTAGATTGGATATAGCATTGAGTGACGAAGAGCAAAAAGAATTAAAGCAACTGAAATCTATAATAAGAGAAACCTATTTTGCCTAAGTAGCTATTAATAGCTTAAAAATAAATTAAAAAACTTCTTTATGTTAAGTGTCATAAAGAAGTTTTTTTTTAGCTTTAAATATTCTTAAATCAGCTCATTTTTAAATTGTTAAGAAATACATCCTGCAAAACAGCCGTAAAGTAAGCATCATGCGCATAGGTGTTATTTTCAATGAAAGACTGGCTAAAATTACTTACTGAAGAACTTCCAAACGTAAGAGTAAGCTCTGGAGTATCATTATTTTTAAAAAATAATTTAATAGAACCAGACCAATCCCCTGGCTGATTTGAGATCCATTTTAAGAAAAGTTCTGTTATAGTAGCATTTATAGATCCCGATATGTAAACCTCTATTTGCCTATCAGAACTATCACTTGAACTATATCCTGATGAAAAATTATAATCAAATTGACTTAGCTCAAATTTTTGGTTTGTATTCTTATCTTCATTTAAAACAAATTCTATTCGGTCTATTACATTGTTTTGTTGCATAATAATGGGTTTAAATTATAAGGTTTTTTCTATTTCAGTTTGTAATTGGGTTACTGTTAAAGCGCTTTTTAGTCCTTTTGAAACATCTATAACTACAGAAAGTACATCGTCTTTTAAAGTATATTCATTTGTATTCTCTAGACTAAAATTAATTACTGATGCCACTTCTCTAAAAGCTTCTTTAGCCAATTTATCTTCAGCTATTTTAGAGAGTGTTTCTTTTAAAAGTAACAATACTTTTGAAGCATAAAATTTATCTAAATCTTCAGGCGTTTCTTCGTATTTATAAACAATAGAAATTTCTTTATCAAATGTTTTATTAAGATCTAATTCCAACTCTTTAATCTCTTTTTTTAACTGAAGAAGTGTCGGTATGTCACTAGTATCTGGAGTGAATGGAATTTTCCCATCAGATAGTAAATGGATGTATTTATTGAATTTCACTAGAGAAATCGAAGAAATAGCATGAGACTGCACATATTGCAATTCTGGATTATTATCATACCAATTTCCAAGAAGTATTATATTTTTACTAGTATCATAATTTATAAAGTAACCAGATACATTCCCCGCAGTCGTGCTTATTATAACTTTGGGCATATTAGGCTTCTCTTTAGTTCGCTCTTGGTCTGCAATCTCTTGAAGTATTTTTATAACCTGACTAATCTCTAAAACAGGTAACTGCAACATTGTATTAAAATCCATAATTATATTTTTTATATAACAAATATGGATTACTAAGAAAGAATTTTAGTAACTGTTTTCAGTGATATTTTAGAATAAGGAATAAGATATATGTACGTAGATTTTCATAGGTTTTCGTAACATTTAATATTCATCCAACTGTAACTCCTTTAGTTGAATATTACTATTTTCATTTATAAATTGAAATGTTCCTTTACCAGTTACTTGCTGTGAAAAAATAACAACATCCTCTCCGTGAGAAACACCAAAATCTAAGTCGAAGGAAAGCGTTGCGCTATTAAAAGTGAAGGTTTTATCAGTTAAGTTTACAGCTACATTTATTGGGTTTAATGCTATGTCATACATATTTGGAGCATAATTTCCTAAATCCATATCAACTAATAATTTAGACCACGAAGCATGGTTTTCTACTATGCTTTCTACTAGCTTATCTTGTATGCTTTTTATTGTCATCTTCTGATAATTTTTAAAGTATTATTTTACCAATACGTACCTACTAAAAATGTCATTCTTATAAATGCAATCACACTTTTTGAAGTTAATTCTAAAGGCTCTTTTAATTCAGTTACTTCATTATCATCTACAAATACAACAAAAAGCCCATCTTTAAAAGCTAACAATACATTGTCTATAGCTTGTTGCAAGTTAGCTTGATCTGTATTTGATATATCGCCAAAATCCACTTTCCCACTTTGCGCTTGTTCTTGAATTTCTGATGGACTCAAAAAGCCAACTACATTAACTTCTAATCGTTTTTTATTAAACGCATCAACTTGGTTTTTCACACAAGAGATTAATAGTTCTTCTAAATTATTGGGTGTTTTAGAAAGTGTAATTGGGACTTGTTTGATCTTTTTTTTGCCTAGTTTTTTTAGCTGAAGTGTTAATTCCATTTTTTATAGTTTTTTGCGTAAAAGCTGTCGTGAGAAAGTATAAAATTTTGCCACAAAAGCATACCCCACCGAAGTGGGGAAACACTCTTATAATTATATGATTAACTATTTATTTGTGCCAAAATAGTTGGATCTTGTATTTTATTATCTTCGGACAGTAATTTCATTTTAGATATGATCTCAGCAGATTTCGGATCATCGTCTACAAATGGTAAAAACATACGTCCTCGATGCTGACTATGAACAGGGATAATAGATAAAGATAGACCGTGTTTACTAACTTGTCCGCTTCCCAAATGGATGCTATATTCGCCAAGTTTCCCTTTTATAAAAATGTGTCGCTCTTTAACAGTTACATTTTTAAGCTTGAATAATCTTGCTGACTCTTCTGCTAGAACCGCACGCATCTGCATCGTACTATGACTCGCCTCAGGATCTACACCACCAACGTGAGCAACACTTACCACAAGATCTATATCTCGCATAATCTCACTAAATACCACGGAAGGAATTTCCGAAAGCGGGATAATTTGATAATCATCTATAGAATGAAAACAGATGTCTTCGAGTGTTGGAGCTTCTATATCTGAAGGAGAGTACCAATCAGCCATTGCATACATAGTGGCGATAAAACCTCGCTTATGAAATACCTTCTGCAATCCATCTTCCATACTCACCGTCCAACCGCGACCCCTTAAAAGCGCCACCGTTTTTTTAGGTTGAATTTGGTGACCTTGATAGCGTTCCGACCTATTACTATTTTCGCGCTCATCATCTGTAATTATATATAATTCTCTAAATACCTGTTTAAAGGGCTGTACAATACGCTCAGCAAAAAGGTACTTTTGATATACATCCCACTCCACTGCTTTGTATAAATGAGAAGCATGCATAATTTGCAATGTATCATTCTCTTCTAATAGATGTGTTTTCCCAGTAACAGCTACTAAACTTCCGTCTTTATAAAATCCTGAAAATTCTTTTTCTGGGGCGAATAAAACCAACTTACTAAGCATCTTTTTTACGATAGGATGCTGCATCATATTATGAATCTCAAGAGCGGTAAATTTGTCTTCGTTTACCATTGCATTCTCAAGAGATAAACGCGTTCTACTGTATTGTCGAGAAAGATAGTTTTTGCTCTCTTTTAACGCTAAAACTTGTTTATCTTTTCTATATTTTGCTGGAATTGACTTAAGAGATTTACCAGCTTTATTTACCTTAATTACAGTTTTGCCAAGGTCATTAATTGCTAATTCTATTTCTGTTTCATCAATAGTAATGACTGCATTTTTCATGATATCTTGGGTGGCTTTGGTTTCCATAGCCCAATTAAAGCGCACCCGATCTTGGTAACCTGCATTTCTGGATAAATTATCTAAAGCAATTTCTACTGCTGCAAGTTCACTTTCTTGACGTTGAGCACCAAACTGTTTACTTTCTCTCAAAAACTCTTGTAAAAGGTTGTATCGTTTAAGTAAATCTTTTTCTGGAACAGTTTTACTGAGTGGAATTAAACCTAAAGCACGAACATAATCTTTATCGCGTTTGTCTTTAATCTTCTTTAGCGTTTCAGTAATTTTTACCTCGCCTAGCATTACGCTAGAATAAAGTTTTACTTGTCTATGCCCATTTCCATCTGTAATATATTTGGCAGCATCATGAAGTATTTTCCAGTTCGCTTTACCTAAACTAGTGTATACTTTATTAAACCAATCTATATCTATTGCACCTAGGGCAAAATCAGATTTTGGGATATTAGAGTATCTTGAAATAATGGTTTCCTTTTCACTATTCATATAATCTGAAGCGTGTGCTTGAAACCACCATACGGCATTTTCTAATTTTTCTAATCCTAAATATTCTCCTACTATACCTGCCCATTGTGTGGCGTAGCAAGCAAGTTCTATTAAACGTTTTTTTGGTAGATTAGCTTCATCTGCTAATGTGGCAAAATCTAAATAACTTTCAGCATCACTAAAGGTGCTCTTTTTAAGCATAGCACTAAACTTAGACTTTTTACTGTCTCCATAGTAACTATAACCACGCTCAAAATTTTCTTTTCCTAAACGCTCTAAAATTCTAAAAACATATGCTACACCTTCTACCTTGTTAATAGCATTAATATACTCCGAGGCTGGAGTTGCCAAATCTCCTCGCTCTAATTCTGTATCTAATAAATTAGCTTTTAAACTTGCAAATACTTGCTTAGGGACACTTCCTCTTTCTATCCTTTTATAATTCATCCTATAATTGAAGCCGCCATCAATGATTGTCATTAATTCATTAGAATATAATGCCTGTAACAATAGATCGTCTTCGTTAATTAAACCTTGTTTATAGAGTTTTAAAGTGACAAAAAGGTTTGGAAGTATAAGTTTGTTAGATCTATTTTTCTCGTTGGTAATAATTTTTACATCTGAAATACTATCAGGGTAACCAACATATTGTGCCATTAAATACACATATATTCCCCAATACCTTTCGAGCTGTTCGTGAGAAAGTAACTCTAAATCTGGCTCATTTATATATCCTGAATACGAAACTATTACAGTTGACCAATACTTGACTTCAGTATAATAGCTCCCATTAGATTCGAACTTATATAGCTTATATTTTTCAGGAAAATTAGCAACCATATCTTCAAACATATCTAATTTAAAGGATACAATTGTTTTTCTGTCTACATAAACATCAAATAAACGATTTAAAATAGTGAGGTATAATCTAGACTTCGAAGAATACTTATCCTTGTCATCAAGATTTAACGCTTCTAAACCAGGAATATATTGTTTTATAAAAGGCTCTAAATCTTTATAAAATCCATAAGGAGCATCTTTACTGTTGATGTAATTTATAGCAGCATATAATTCAAAATCATTTAATTTACTCTCCTCATACCATGAGATCCATAAATTTGCTAAAGGAATATTGTTCAGATATTCTAAGGCTGTTGCATCACGATCTAAGTCTTTTATATCACGAATTCCTTTTTCTAAATATATCGTTTGTATTTCCCCTTGATATCCCGCTACCTGATATTCGAAGTTTCTATTTTCATGAACGATATCAATTAATCTATTAACGGTGGTAACTATTTTTTTTACGTCAATAAAGTCTTTAAAAATAAAACTTGAAGATTGCGATGTAGAAATTCCCAATTTATCAAGAAAACTATTCTTCCGTTCAAAACGAGATTGTGGATGGTATAGCGGACTTAAATTATCATAATCTACTGCTCCAAAACCATTACTAAAGTTATATTCTTCGGTATTATTAGAAAGTTTATCTAAATATACTTGCTCATTTTTAGTGATTTTAGGTCGTTTTCTATAAATATCTACTTGTTGCTCAATAAAATCTGGTTGTCTATTATTATCGTGTAAAAGGGTTAATATTTCTAACCCTGCTAAACGTTGCTCTACACTTTTTGAGGTCACCAAGTTTGTAGTACTTCCCTTTAAACGATCTACCGGTAATTCTATTAATAATTGAATCAATGAGGTGCGTAAACCCTTGTTCTTACGTCTTAATAAATCTTCGGCGATATGTAAATCTTCATCATAAAGATGCATTTTACTAAACAAGTTAAGTCCAGTAGTCATTAGCAGTTCATTCCTATTGTAAATTGCCTTTCTTGCTAATGTTCTCTTCCATGAATTTTGATCGAAATTTAAACGTTCCTTTTTTGCTGACTTTTGATTGTAATTATAAAATGAATAACTATAATGTTTAGGAAAAACTTTACGGATATAACTTTCTCTAAATTCTGTTGGCAGCTCTTCTAAATCATCAGCCATAGATTCTAGCTGCTGCTCTGTAGCTCCATTAATAAGAAACTGATAAAAATAATATGGACTAGGAGTAAAACTCCACCAAGAGAATATTTTAGTTTCGAACTTTTTCCCGCTTTCTGAAACGTTTTTAGCTACGGTTAATAATCGTTCAAAAGTATCATTCTCTAAAGTAGTTGGAGGTAAATTTACAAGCATCCAGTGATCTAAAGCTGGATCTTTCCCCAATTCATTCACAAAATAATTTACCAAAGAATCGTTTGTGCGTTCTGTTGTACTCATAAAGTACAAAGCAAGAATCTTTTTGTCTCTACTCTCAGAATTATAAACAATCTCTAATGCTTGTTCATTGGCACGATCTACATCCAATATTCCTATTGACCATAAACCAACAAAAATTTCTAAATTATCTTTACTTTTTAATAAAAGACCTACGTCTTTTATATTTAAAATATGAGATTCAGCGAGTTCTAAAATACGATTTATTGATGCTTTTTTTGGAGTTTCCCAATGCAAGCCAAACCACATAGAAACAGCTCTAATCACACTACTAAAACGTGTAAGGTCATTTTTTAAAACAACACCAATCATGTACTTAAGCGCACTAAGACCTGTTTCGTCTAAGGTTTCTAAAATTGTTTGCCTTAATCCTTCCTGACGTTGCGCTGCTAGTAATAAATTAGCGACCAACTCCCAATGTTTTTCTTCTTCTGAAAGTAATAACGCATGAATAATATCCTTGCTTACTCCTCCTATTTCATCTTCCCCTTGAAGAATATCATTCAATAACTCATCAAATAAACCTCCTGAATTATGAAGAACAGCAGCAAAAAAATAGCTATTACTTTGAGGAAAGTAAGTGCTGTATTGAAAATGTTCCTGCAATGAAAGTCCTCCAAATCCTAAACGACTATTTTTTAAAAATCTAATAAAATAGTTTATTTTATTTACTAAAACCTCTTTTGTAGGTTTTGATCTAAACGCTTTTCTATCATACCCCTTTTGGTAAGGTAACGTATTGATAAAATCCCACATCGAAGCTAGGTAAGGCGCTTGTATTACACCATATAACTGAATCCCCAATCTCATGCCTTCTTCGGTTGCCCAAGGATTTACAGTTAGGTAATCGTCAAATTCTTCTATAAAATCCTTTACATAATACCTTGAATCCTCATCTTTTTCAATACACCCTAAAATTTTACCTAGAATATTATAAGGTCTTGAAAACCGACCGAATTCAAATCTATCAACATCAGGTTTTTGATGTTTTCTTACGTATTTATTAGCTTCTTCTTCTGGAATCATAATTTTTGTTCCTTTTAATATATTGTAACTGCTCTTTGTTTATTATTTCAATAGAGATAACTCTAAAACTTATTTATAACCATTCAGTATCAATTCCCATTTCTATAAACTCATCGTAAATAGCATCTTTTGCATAACATAATGTTGCCTTTTTAAGATTGGGGAAATGCACCATATCATCACTACTTATAATATCCCATTCATCTTCCCACCCGCCAGAAAAACGAATCAAATTTATATAAATATCATTTCCTCCATCCTGATAGATTTCTGTAACCTCCGAAGCAAACCGTTTTGGAATTTGCAAGTCTTTAAAATATTGGGTAACCTCAGCAATTTGGTCGTACCCCTCCTCTTCAATATCTATTTCTCTGTGAGGATACCATTTTACAAATTCATACAAATCAAATTTCGGTTGTAACAATCCTTTTTCATACATCAGTACTTGAATAATCGCTACTTTAAATCCAAAATCAACAAAAGGAATAATCTCTTCATTTAATTCTTTAATAGTGTATAAATCTTTAGGAATTCCATCACTCCGATTGTAAGGCTTATATTCACTAATTTCTATAGCATCAATAGCGTTTTCCCCCACATAAAACCAAGCACTAATATTATTTAATACCAAAGCACCACTATCATCACCTTCAAATAGTTTTACATGCTCTTCCTTATAAGTTTCATAGTAATTGGTAATTTCCCTATTGTTGAAGTAAAATATGCCTGTAAATGTTTCTTTAGGACTAAATTTAAAGGTTTCTGAAGTTAATTCTATTGCTATAGACTCCACCAATTCTCCATTCTTAGAATGTGCTATCACCCCCAATTCGTCCCACGTAAAAATTGTATTATACTTTGCTTTATGCCTAATACAAGTGCTCTTTAAAATGTCTTTCAATTGATTTATTCCAATAGGAAACTCTACGGAAACCGAATTAATTTGAAAATCATTTGAAGTTAGCTGTAATACCATTTTTAGCAATATTTTAATTTTTAATTATAAAGACTCCCGTGTCTTATAGCAATTAGCATAGGTTTCAAAATTAACTTCACCATAATTTTATCTTGAAAAATAAGATTATATTCTATATCCAAATATAAGTGATCTTCATTTTATATGCCAAGCACGATTACAAAGATGGATACTTATGTTTAAAATTTACTAACTGTTTTCAGTGATATTATAATTCCATAAACCCAAATGTTGAAAATCATAAATCGAAGAAGAGTTCATAGCAAATAAAAAATCGGATTACTTCAATAGCTTTTAAATAACTAGTAGAAGAAATCCGACTCCCGAAAAATACTTTCTTTTATTTTAACTTACTATGTATCGAATAATCCGCTTTCAATTCCATATTTCACAGCTCCTGTAGTAGTTTTAGAACCTGTTTTTAGTAATATATTCTTACGGTGTGTTTCCACAGTATTTACAGATATAAAAAGCTTTTCGGAAATCTCTTTAGAAGTAAGCTCTTGAGATAGTAATTCCAACACTTCTTTTTCTCTTTTAGAAAGCTCTATATCTTTATACTTTTTTCTTTCAAATACACTTTCCATATATTTTTGCTTAATACTTTCTGAAAAATATTGTTGCCCATCAATTACAGTTTTCACTGCTTTCTGAAGTTCCTCTTTACTAGTAAATTTAGGTACAAATCCATCCGCCTTTTTCTGAATAATTTTATAAATTGTACGATGATTATCTAACATACTTAAGATTATCACTTTTGGAGGATTGCTCTTTTTCTTCAGTTCCGTTAACAGTTCCAATCCATCCATTTTCGGCATATTTATATCACTAATTACTATATCTATGGTAAACTGATCTAAAAGACGTAATACTTGTTTTCCTTCAGTAGCAATATGGATTTCGTTTACTCCTTCTATTTCAGCTAAAATGGTATTTAGACCTTCTAAAAACATTAAATGGTCGTCGGCTATTATTAGGTTTATCTGTTTCATTATCAATATTATTAAAAAGGAAAATTAATAGTTATAGAAGTACCGTGTTGAGGAGAGCTATCTATACTAATATCTCCATCTCTCTTTTGTACACGCTCCTTGATATTTCGGAGTCCTATACCTTGTTTATTGTTTGTCTTAAATCCTGAACCATTATCACTCACTACCAAATTTAAATACGCATCGTGCTTTGTTAATTGTACTTCTACATCTGTAGCATTGGCATGCTTTAGAATATTATTAACCAACTCCTGAATAATGCGATATGTATCTGCTAATAAAGAATCTGATAGGTCGTCTATTTCTTCTTCTGGATATAAAAAGGTTGTAATAGAAAGTGAGCTATTGCTTTTAATTTGCGTTAAGGTTTCTTTTAAAAAACTACTAAATCCAATTTTAGAAAACGGTAAAGGATGTAATTGGTGCGAAAGTGAACGGATATCTTTACATGAATTCCCTATAGCCTCTAATAAACGTTTAGCTTTAGGTTCCGATTTATGGTCTTCCAAATAATGTTCAAAACCAATTTTAATACTTGCTAAATCACTCCCAATTCCATCATGAATTTCTCTTGCTAAACGCGATCTTTCCTCTTGCTGTCCTTCTTGATATTTTTCAATTACAGAAAGCTTATGATCTTTAACCAATTCTGTAATCTCTTTCTTGGCATTTTCTTCTTTTTGATATGTTAA
This sequence comes from Joostella atrarenae, assembly GCF_021764745.1. Lineage (GTDB taxonomy): Bacteria > Bacteroidota > Bacteroidia > Flavobacteriales > Flavobacteriaceae > Galbibacter > Galbibacter atrarenae. The sequence goes on from NZ_JAETXX010000009.1 coordinate 26,377, forward strand.
CTGTTGCTGAACCTTCATCCTTTTTAAATAAGAATAACGCAGTAGAATTAATACCCCAATTAATAGTATACATCCAATAATAAAAATATTACGCACCATACGTTGCTTATCTAAATCTAAAGCTGTTTTTTCTAAACTCAATGCTGTTTTCTCTAGCTCTGTTTCATTAAGTTTTTTCTCTTTCTCTAATAACTTAATTCGAGTTTCTTTTAATTCCGTTTCATAACGCTCTTGGAGGTTCGCAACATATTTTTCTTTATCAACAGAATTAATGTCATCAGAAACAATTATCCCTTTTTTGTAATAAAATAATGCTTGCCTGTAATTACCAACATCACTATATAAGTCAGAAAGATTTTTGTAGAATTGAGAATTATAAGAAGCCAGAGATTTATCTTTTCCTATTTTTAAAGACCTCTCAAAATAGGATATAGCTTCTTTGGTATTTCCTAATTTACTATGACACAATCCTAAATCATTTAAAACAATGGCTTTATCCGATATAAAATTTAATTCTTCTAATAAATCTAATGTTTCATTAAGTTTAGGAATAGCCTCCGCATATTTTTCTTGCTCCACCAATAATTGAGCAACATTTATCTTAACATAAGCAATTGCGGCCTTATTCCCTTCTTTTTCTCTATAATCTAAAACGGTTTTATAGTGTTTCAACGCTTCATCGTAGCGTTCTTGCTCCTTTAAAATATTAGCATAATTAAAAAGTGTAACTAATACTCCATCATCATCTCCTAATTCTCTGTATAGGTTTGCAGCTCTATCCAAATTATTAGCTGCTTTAGTGTAGTCTTTTTGTAGGATGTATAGCGTTGCTATATTTTGATAAGCATTGGCTTGTTGCTGTTTATCATTCGTTTTTTCAGCATAATCTAAACATAGTAAAAAGTTATCCATTGCTTCAGGATACCGCCCTAAATTCTTATACCCCAATCCTAAAATATTATAACATGCAGCTAAGCCATTAATCATATTCTTAGCTTTTAACAATGCAATAGCCTTTGGCGCCTCTGTTACTACTTGTTTATAATTACCAGTAATATTACCGAGATTTGATAAAGAATAATAAGCTTGAGCCTGTTTTATAGAATCCTTTGACTTAATACTTAAAGCTAGCCACTCGTGCACAGCTTTTTCAGCTTTTATGGGAGTGGTATTTAACTCTGACCTATAAACAGAAATAAGAGAATCGATTGAACTATTTTCTTGAGCTACGCTATATTTAATACATAGCAAGCAATAGGTGGCTAAAAGTAGGTGTTTTATACGCATATTCTATACAAAAATAGCGCTTTTCCATGTCTTGTATGACATAGTATTTATTAATTTCTCTGATTCCAAGCAGAACCAAAAACAATATAGTAACCAAAATCATTATTAGACCAAGCAACATCAAGTCCCATTCGTATTTTAAATTTCCTAGCTATTAGATATCGTATCCCTGTACCATAACTATAAATAAGGGAAGCATCTTTAAAATTTGTATTCTCTTCTATAGCTTTTGCCAATCCTCCAAACGCAACTCCACTCCATCTTTTTGTAAAATCATAACGCTGTTCACTTTCAAATACAAAAGTATTTTCTCCTTGATATCTAGCCATAGGCACACCCCGTAATTGCACTCCTGGTTTGGCGTAGAAAGGAGAGTCACCAAATTGCATATCTGCATGAACTCTAAAACCACTAATCCATCTACTAGTTACAGAAATATATTTTAGGGCTATAATTTCTAAATTCTGAAAATTATAATCACTCCCAGTCCATGTTCCATTTAAATGAAAATTTGTATTCATATAAAACCCTCTGTCTGGGGTAAAAACATTATCACGGTGATCATACTCAACAATTACACCTGGACTACTTATGATGCTTGAAAAATCTTTATCTTTAACAAAGGAAGGAAGTTTATCAAATTCAAAAGTGGGATCTATATTATTTTTCACAAATAGATATTCAAACCCGACATAAAAATTAGAATGTTTTACTTGTTTTAAAATAGAGCCCCCAAATGCATATGAGCTAAAATTAAAACCAAACTTCTTTTCTCCAACGATAGGAAGCGTTCTATAAAAATCTAGATTAACAGAACCATAACCTAATGCTGCTGTGTATTTAAACTTGTATTTAGGTACATATCCCATACGAAAACCACCTACAAGAAAAGAATTATTAGCCGTGTAAGCAGCTAATAAAGTAGTTACATTTGGAGGTGTATACCGATCTTTCTCTGGATGCTTATTTGGTTTTATAAAAACAGGTGTTATTGCGGCTCCAATTCCCCCTAAAGCAGGTTCTGTTATCGGTTGAATTAAAGGAATAAAACCTGATGGATTTGATAAGAAATCGCTGAAGTCGACTTTATTATCTAGCGAATCTCGAAAAACTCGCTTTTTCTGCTTGTCTTGAGAATAACTAGAGAGCACTGCTATCTGAAAAATACAAAGTAAACATGCTCGTATATAACCCTTTATGCACAAAGCTTTTTTATTTATGAAAATAATACTTTTTTTAATATTAAGACGAAAAATAGTCTATAAAAGATAATCTGAATTATTGATATTCTTATCATTATGTGTATCAAGGCTGCAAGCTTTATTAGATGAAAGAACACTGCTTTTTAGATAAAACAAGGTAAATTTCTCTTGAATGTTTTTATATTAGGGGTAAAATTTACTTTTAACCAGCCACCACAAATGAAAAAAACTAATTACACTACTAACAGGAAAACCACAAAAGACTCAAGAAGGGATTTTATAAAAAAGAGTGCACTTACATTAGGTGCTTTTACTATTATCCCAAGACACGTAATGGGTAATGGCTTTCTTGCTCCAAGTGATAAAATTAACTTAGGAATAATTGGACTTGGAAAACAAGGGAATATTTTAGCTAATAAATTTATTCACAATACAGACACACAAATAGTTGCTGGTAGCGATGTTTGGAATGGAAAAAGAAATTCCTTTCAGCAAAACATACAGCAATTATATGCCGAAAAAAGAAATATTGCCAGCTATAATGGCGTAAAAACATATCTTGATTATCAAGAGTTATTGGAAAGAAATGATATTGACGGAATCATTGTTGCAACTCCAGACCATTGGCATAAAATCCAAGCTGTAGACGCTATGAATTCAGGAAAAGATGTGTATTGTGAAAAACCGCTAACCAATACTATTCATGATGGAATTGAAATGGTTAAAACAGCAAATAAAAATAATACTGTCTTCCAAACAGGAAGCATGCAACGTTCTTGGGATATCTTTAAAAAGGCTAAAGAGATTGTCGATTCTGGGAAACTAGGAACAATTAAAAAAATATTAGTTGATGTTGGAGACCCTGCTATAAGTTACAACCTACCTGCAGAACCACTTCCAAGTGGCGTTGACTGGAATAAATGGTGTGGCCCTGCTCCATTACTTGACTACAACAGTAAAATTGCACCAGAGATTGTAAGCTCTTATCCAGACTGGCGAGATTATACAGAAACTGGTGGCGGACTTCTATCCGATTGGGGAGCTCATATGTTCGATATTGCACAATGGTGCTTAAATATGGATAATTCAGGTCCAGTAAAATATATTCCGCCAACAGACCCAACAGCTCTAAGGGGATTAAAAATGTATTATGATAATGGAATAGAAATGGTTCATGAAGACTTTGGAAGAGGTCGAGCTGTTAGATTTATTGGATCAGAAGGAAGTATGGATGTTAGTAGAAGCTTTATAAATACAAATCCAACTACCATATTGTTCCCAACTCCTGTTGAAGATCCTAGCGGTTTATTCAAAAATCAAGGTAATCATTATCTAGATTGGATTTCTTGTATGAAAACTAGAGAGAAAACTATTTGTCCAATTGAAGTTGGTCATCGTACCGCTACAGTCTGTAACGCTGCTAATATTGCTTACGATTTAGGAAGAACGCTACATTGGGATCCTAAAAAAGAACGTTTTAAAAATGATTCTGAAGCTAATAAAATGACTAAAAGAAAAGATCGCAGATATTAGACCATTTTAGTTAACAGCTATATCTAAAAATATAAACCCCATTAAAATGGGGTTTATATTTATTATAAAACGAAATAAGTTTTAAAGTCTACACGTCAAGAGATTTCATGTACTTAGCATCATATTTTAAACTCTCTAATGAAGAATTTGGATATTCTTCTTGCTCCACAATAAAGTACTTAATATTGCTTTTTAATGCAGCAGTAAGCGTTTTCTCAATATCAACATTTCCTTTTCCTAAATCATTTTGATGGGGTTTACCATTTACTATTTTATAATCCTTTATATGACAAAGCTCGTAGCGATCTCCATACTTTTCAAGATGATCTATAGTATTCACACCAGCAACATCTATCCAACATAAATCAAGCTCAAACATCACATTAGTGGGATCTGTATTTTCTAATAAATAATCTTGAGGTAGTTTACCTTCCAAAGGTTTAAAAGTATAATCATGATTATGATATCCAAATTTTAATCCTGATTTATTCACCTCTTCCCCTACTTTATTTAACTGATCTGCTATTTTTTTCCAGTCGTCCCAACTTTCTTGTGCTCCGATATACGGAGATAAAATATATTTTAATCCAGCATCTGCAGCCATATCAATATTCTTCTTCAGCTCATCAGGATTTTTAACAGCACCCATATAATCAAAATGTGTACTCACCATATCTACACCTATATCACCTAAAAATGTTTTCATCTCTTTTGGAGACAATCCCCATAAAAAACCTTCAGAACCACTATAACTTTCAAATTGCTTATAGCCCATATTAGCCAGTTTAGTCATTACACCTCGAGGATCTTTTGGTAATACATCTCTAACGCTATAAAGCTGAACTCCAAAAGGATCTATAGTCTTACTGCTTAAAACGTTAGCCATTAAATTAGTTTGACTTAGTGTATAAACTCCTGCAGTAACTAAACCAGTTTGTCTAATAAATTTTCTTCTATTCATAATTGAAATATTATTGGTAAGGTTATTAACTTAAAATTCATCGTAAGATACTCAATCTTATAAAGTATTAAAAAAATCATGTATTTTATTTAACGAAATATAGTAGTTCTTTACTCAAAAAAAGCTCAAACTAAATGGGTTGCAATAAAATAAAATTTAAAAACATTAATTTTATAACCAATAAAAGCGAATGCACTTTTAATGATAGCTATTGATAAAACCGACATCCCAAATACTCCAGGTGTTTACTTTTTTTATGATGAAAGAGATACTCTTATTTATATTGGAAAAAGTATTAATATTCGAAAAAGGATCCAACAGCATTTTTCTGGAAAGGATAGAAAATCAATTAAAATTCAGCTCTTCACAAAGAGAGTCTCTTTTGAAGTTATGGGTTCTGAACTCATTGCTTTACTCTATGAATCCGATCTTATAAAAAAACATCAGCCCCTATACAACCGTTCACAACGGAGAACGATTTATCAATATGGTCTTTATTTAAGTGAAGATAAAAATGGCTATAAAACTTTACAAATAGATAAGATTAAACTTAAAAACGAAGAAATAACATCCTTTTCTACCCTAAAAGAGGCTAAAGATTATTTATTTCGGATTACAGAAAAATATAAACTTTGTCAGAAATTAAACGGACTCTACAAAACTTCTTCTTACTGTTTTCAGTATCATATTAAAGAATGTAATGGAGCATGCATGGAAAGAGAATCCCCAAAGTACTATAACCAACGTGTGGAAGAATTTTTAAATCGTACTAAACTAAAAAAATTCACAAAACTCTTTAATGTAGAAGGAAGAAACAAAAACGAAATAGGATTGGTTTACATAGAAAATGGAATATACAAAGGCTTTGGATATTGCTCCTTAGATACTCCAAAAAAAGATTGGAAACATCATATTTCTCCACGCCAAGATAACAAAGATGTTAGGCGGATTTTAATGAGGTATGTAACTCAAATATGATCTGAGAAAAACTAATCTTATTGCTGATTCCAAAGTCTGTAAGGATCATTATATACTTGCATTTGTGCTAATAGTAATTCCTCCATTTCTTCTAATTTATCAGCATATTTTGGATCATTAGCTAAATTAGTTTCCATTTCCCCTGTTTTGCGGTGCTCTGCTATATATTCATGTGGATTAGCTGCAAGATTAAATAACTGTGTCTCTCGAACTTCGCCATTCATTACATCGTATTTAATTAATTTCCAATCTCCAGATTTTACTGTTCTCATTCCTGGTTTTGTTCCACCGGCATAGACTCCATACATAGTGTCTCTGATATTTTCCTGATTTCCTTTTAGTACTGGAACAAAGCTTTTGCCTTGAACGGTTTCAGGTATTTCAATAGCTGCTAATTCTAGAACTGTAGGTAAAACATCTAAAAGATAAATATTCCCGTTTCTAACCTTATTAACTTCTAATCCTGGTCCTTTTACAATAAATGGTACACGCCATGTATGTTCATATAAATTTTGCTTCCCAACTAAACCATGACGCCCAATTGAAATACCATGATCTGATGTATATATAATATAGGTATTATCCAGCTCTCCTGTTTCTTCTAACTTTTTAAGTACTTTCCCTAATTGTATGTCTATATTTTCTGAACACGCGAATTCACGTCCGATTTCATTTCTAATCGTATTTTCATCTCTATTTTTCCAGACACCACTTACACGTTCTTCATCTCTTAATTTAGGATGTCCATGGAAAAAAGGATGCCCCTCCAAATAATTTTCTGGAAGTAAAGGTTGCTTATCATTTAAAGCTGGCAGGCTATTTTCATCTGTATGATTAACAGCACCGTACTTATCAAGTAATTCTGGAGTCCCATTTCTAGTATCGTGAGGATGAGAAAAACCTAAATAAATAAAAAAAGGATCCTCTTCTTTATTTTGCTCCCTAATACCTAAATAATCTAAAACTTGTTTGGCATGCCACGCACTTCCAGTTTCTTCTGTTCCTCCCCGTTTTGTAGCATCTTTAACCACAGTAAATTGCCTATTTGCACCAGGATAAGAATTACCTTCCTTACAAGTACGCATGGTCTTATATCCCGCTCTATTAAATATAGCTCCGATGGTTTCTTTATCTAAAGGATGTGGTTCTGTATCCTCCCTAGAAACAGCACTTGGAGGCAAATCCCATAATGTTCGGCCTGTCATAATCATATGCCTGGATGGAGTACATACAGCGCCCTTCATCGATCCCATATGCCTAGCACTCTCAAAAACAACCCCTTCTGCTGCTAACTTAGCTATGTTAGGGGTTTCCAATAGGGAATTATGATTATATACACTCAAATCGAATGGCGATTGATCATCTGCTAATACAAACAAGAAGTTAGGTCGCTTTGTTTGCTTAGCTTCCTTATCAATTTCCTTACAGCTTAAAGATAACAGTACACTTACTAAAAGTAATATTCTAACAGTTTTCATTAAAATTTTGCTATTTACATATAAATATTTCAAATTTAATGTAAATTTTCTACACTATAACTATTCAGAATAAATTAGAGAAGATTATAATTATTAGTAATGAAGTAATAAAAACTAATCTATTTGCCTCCCTACTAACGGCATTTTAAAAGTAAAAGTGGTCTTATCATCATTAGATTTTACACTTACTTCACCATTGTGTGCTTTAGAAATCTCAGAAACGATATAAAGTCCTAAACCTAGTCCTGTTTCATTCTTAGGATTCTGTTCCTTATAGTAAGGTTTAAAAAGATTGTTTATTTTCAGATTAGATATTTTTTCGCCTCCGTTACTTACAGCTATTTCAAAGTTTCTATCCACAATCCCTACCGAAACATTAATTGGCTCTTCTCTACATCCGTGTTTTAATGCGTTTCCTAAAAGATTGGATAATAATTGAGCTAATCTATGTGGGTCGCACAACACACTTTCATCTAGTTTGAAGCTACTTATTATTTCCCTAGAAGGATCTAATCCCCTAGCCTCAGCAATTACTTGCTTTAATTCAGTTGTCAATTTTTTACGATTGCGATCAAGCTTTAATTTAATACCGTCACCTAAATGACCTTTAGCAAAATCTAATAAATTAGTTATCAGCTCTTGCATTCTATAAGAAGATGCTTTTATTATTTCTACTTGTCTTAATATCGGTTTTGGAAGATCTTGCTTTAAAATAATATCTGCAGATAATCTGGTTGTACCTACCGGATTTCTTAAATCGTGACCTAAAACAGCTATAAAAGTTTCTCTGAGCTCTGCTATTTTTTGTTCCTCTCTAAGCGCAAGCTTAACAGACCTAAGCTCATCTGCCATCTCTAAATGCAAAGAAAGTAAATCAGCATACATCTTAAACATTTCTAAAACCTCAGGACTCTTTAGCTTTGTAGGTTTAGCATCTAAAGCTAATAATGTACCAAAAAAGTCTTTATTCTTACGATAAATAGGAACTGCTATGTAACTTTTATATCCATAAAGTGATGGACTTGGGTGTGAAGAATAATATAAATCTTCATTAGCATCTTCTATTATTACTTTTTCACCATGCTCTCTTATTTCATTACAAATCGTGTTGTTCAATTCTAATTGATCGCCAGATTTTAACTTGAAATTTATTTTGTCTATCGAACTACAAGCAACCCAATTCTTATCTGTAACTCTAGAAATTGCAGCAAATCCCATTCCTGTAGTCTTACAGATAACATTTAGAATAGAAGGAACAATTTTTATTTCCTGAATGGAATCCACATCCATTTGGATATCAATATCTAATTCTTGATACATATATTCTTTTGATGGTTAGTTTAGTGCTTAATAGGTCAAGCAAGCTAAAATAGTATTTAAATTTGATATACTTAATATGGTTTTATAATAGATTTTAAAAAACTATTAATCAATACGTATCAACTATTTAAATCAATTCCCAAAAGAGCTTAAACTCCTACTTACAGCAAAAAGCATCCATTATCTCCATGACTAACATTCCTTCATCAACAGAACACGGATTTTTATGGCCATTTAAAAAATAGTTTACCGTCTTGGAAATCATCGGTTGCTGTATATGTGTCGGATTCTTATACGTAAATTTCTCATGTTTTCCATTATTCAACTCTAAACGGACAACTTCACCATAAAATGAAAATGAAATAGTTCCTTCCTCTCCATAAATATTACCAATACTTCTGTTCTATTCGAGATAAAAGCGTTCTATGTGTTTTTTATACTCGGATGTAACATCATGGATCGATATGCAATTTATATAAGCATACATCTAGATTCTAATTTTGCCTTTTATACTATATGATTATGGTAAGAGAATTTTGTAATAATTTTATAGAAACACTAGACTCTAACAAAGGCTTATACTCACCATCAATTTGAGAATCAAAAAAATTTCCTTTTACACTTATTAAATCTAATTTTTTAGTTTGGTAATGCATTACATCCTTTAAATATATATGCTTTTTAAAAAGCATTAAAACTCCAAACAATAACAACTTAACTTTATGCATTTTAGGGACTATTAGCACATCTAACAAACCATCTTGTAAACATGCTTTTGGTGTTAAACTAAAGTTGTAACCTAACTCATTAGAATTCGATATAAATATAAGAAGTGGTTCTTTATAGTACTTAATATCGTCAATAATAACCTCCATAGAAGCTTCATTGTTATTATTACATTTTATAAATGTTCTGAAGCATGCCTTTAAATAACTCTTTAGATTACGTTTTTTAGATTCCTCGTAACTCCTAACTACTTTAGCATCAAATCCAAAACCAGTATTGCTAAAAAAGTACATTCCATTACAACATCCAACATCTATCTTTGTTGTTATTTGGTTTTTGATCACAGTCAAGGCTTTTTCAATATCTCGAGGGATTTTTATATTTGAAGCCAATCCATTCCCTGATCCTATTGGAATGATTCCTAGGATGACATCTGTATTTACCAAGATAGAAGCTACCTCATTAACAGTTCCATCTCCACCACACGCAACAATAATTGTTGCTCTCTCTTCTACAGATGCCTTAGTCAGTTCTATTGCTTCTTTCTTAAAGCTTGTATATTTAATCTTTATGTCATACATATCCATAGGGAAATAAGCTCTTAAAAGATTCTCGCTAATACAATTATTTCCTTTACCAGCAATCGGGTTTATTATAAAGTGAATACTTTTCATTCCGCCAAACTTTTTAAAGTTAGCTTCCCGCTAATATATAATTCGTCTGCCGTTTGGTAATAGGAAATTGTTTTATCTAAAAAAGAATTTGACAGTTTTTGCTTTGAAAGTTCATTGGTATTATTATCCCATTTATAGAAGTTAGCTGTCTTTTGATCTCCAAGTATCATTACATCATCTCCATTTAAAAGTCCTAGCTTTCTATAGTTACCTATAAATGCTCTTCCGTCTTCTAAAGAATCTTTAATTATATCTTTACCAAAAAAATTCGAAGTATACTCCCAATCTAGATATCCGAATAGAGTTGGAAAAAGATCGATTTGGGAACATAACCTTGATATTTCTTGTGGTTTTATATTCGGAAGATTGTATATCATTGCTGGTATATGATAATTATTTATATCCAACTCCCATCTGCCTGCACTACTCGCGCAATGATCACTCATAATAACAAATACTGTATTTTTAAACCAAGGTTTTGATTGTGCCTTTTTTATGAATTCTCCGATAGCATAATCAGTATATTTTACAGCACCGCTTCTACTACTTCCAGAAGGAATATCAATTCGCCCGTCTGGATACGAATATGGTTTATGATTAGAAGTGGTCATTATAAAATCAAAGAAAGGCTCCCTTTTTTCATAGTATTGATCTGCAACTTTCAATACTTTATTATAAATATCTTCATCGCAAACTCCCCAAGCATTTTCAAAAGTTACTTCATCATCCTCAATATTTGTTCTTGTAGTTTTTATATCATCTCCAATAAGAAATCCACGTCCTCTATCCACTATATTAAATCCATTTCCACTAAAAAAAGTGTTCATATTATCAAAATAACCATCGCCCCCATAAAAAAAGTTACGTTGATATCCCTTTTCTTTAAATACTTCACCAATTGTAAACATCCCAGTATTGTTCTCTCTTTTCACGATACTTCTACCAGGTGTTGGCGGTATTGATAGGGTAATAGCTTCCATTCCTCTTACCGTTCTAGTCCCTGTAGCATATAAATTAGAAAATAAGATGCTCTTTTTAGAAAGCGCATCTAAATTGGGCGTAATAGGTTCTTCATGTCCAAAAATCCCTAAGTATTTAGCACTTAAGCTTTCTATACAAATAAAAATCACGTTCGGTTTTAATATTTTTTCGATTGTATCGTTAACTTCAATAGTTCTATAAAGAGGATTCTTTTGTTTATTTATTACTTTTCCTGACCTAGCATATTCTTCCGTAATAAGACCATATGTTTGTTCTTGAGATAAGGTTTTATAGAATTCTGTAAACGATAATTCATTATTTCTAAAAGCAGCAAAAAAAGAATAGATTCCAGATTTTGAAAGCTCGTTATTATAGCGATTAACTGACCAATTCGCGTCTTCATTAGAGATGAAAATTGTAAAAAACAAAGCAATTACTACCCATGGAATTGCGATCAGTAATTTATTTTTCAGAAGAATTTCAGAAGAAAACACATCGTTAAAGACTCCTAACTTATGAACTAAATAAAGAGTTGCTACAACTAATAATAACATCGCAGTTATTAATAATGGCAACGGATAGGATTCATTGATATTTTGTACCACCTCATAAGTGTATATAAGGTAGTCTACCGCAATAAAGTTAAATCTTCTATGGAACTCATCCCAAAAGGTGAATTCAGCAAAAAAAGAAAAATATAAAGTTAATATGCCAATCGAAAAGCCCACGTAGGTAGCTATACGATCAAGAAGGCTTCCTATCCAATTATTTGGGATTATAAGTAAGTATAACGAATATGGAATTACAAAAAATGAAATCGTTCCGATATCAAAGAAAAGTCCATTAACAAATACTTTTAAGAGGTCTAAAAGACTTTTATCTGTTTCTGAAAAATTCCAAATGAGAAAACTTGCTCTCACCAAGAATGAGAGAATTAAAAATATTAACACGAAAGTTTTTAATAACTGAAAGCGTTTGGGGAAAATTTTATACTTCATAATTTATTGTTTCTTCTAAATTTATGAGGTAAAAATATGTGCAGAATCTAAAGGAAATTTAAAGACGTATTTACTATCATAGCATTACTAAAATGTAGAATCTTATTCTCAGAAAATAATATCGAGCTGAATATTGTTTAATGACAACGTAAAAAAGTATTTGCTATAAAAATTGAGAAGGAATAATCTGTTATAAAGGAAACTAATTGAAGAAATTAACAGAAAAAACATGTAATCCGCTTCTAAAATGGTAGCTAACTTTAAAATTGTATAGATCACATATTTTCTTAACGATAGCTAAACCTAAACCTGTAGATTTAATACTTTCATTTTCCCTATAAAAACGATTAAATATCTGATCCGCATTTAATATCGAATTTGTTCCTTGGTTGCTTATAAATAAACTATTAGATTTAGTTTCTATAATAATTTCTCCAACACCCGAATTGTGTTTTATTGCATTAGATATTAAATTATTACATAAAATTTGTGCTAAATATAAATCCATAGTGACTAATAATTCATCCTCCTTATTATACTGAATCACTTGGGGAGAAATCTCTTTGAAATTTTTCAAATTTTCATCTATCAGAAAAGGGATAGAAACCTCTGTAGCATTTAAAAACTGATTATTCTCAATCTTAGTTAATAATGTTAGTCCCCTATTCATTTGAGTAACTCTTTTTATATCCCTCTGAATCGAGGTCAATTGAGCGTATTGTTCATCGCTTAATGGATCTCCATTTATTATATTATCAACTTTTACTTGCATAATTGATAATGGAGTCTGCAGTTCATGAGATACATCTTCGGTAAATTGCTTTAAATTGTTGTAATCGGCACGTACTTTACCCGTTAACTCTTCTATTTGATAGTTTAGTTCGCTAAACTCTTTTATGTCTGTCGATTCTAACATTATTACTTCTCTATTAGTAATAGAAAACTTTTTAATTTCTTGCAGTGTACTAAAAAATGGCTTCCATAGGTATGAATTTCCTACTCTATTGAAGTAGAAAAGTATAATAAAAACTAGTAAAATAATAACTATATAAGAAACGATGATAGCTATTAATATGCCTTCAGATTCTACCACTAAATCTCTGACAACTATCTTATAATTTATTCCTTTAATTTCTTTAAAGCTTGTGAGCTCCCTAAAAACCTCGTCTTCATTCTGAGATGGATCAAATATTAGTGTATCCTTAATCGTTTCTTTAGAAAGTATAGGCGTAGAGTTTACTTCAACTACTGGGGGTAAAGAAAACGGTGCAGCTCCTTGTGCTAACAAATGTTCAATTCTGGCTGTAGTAGAATACAACTCCTCTTCAATTTCTTCCCGTAAGATACTACGAACATAAAAATAAAGCAAGACTGCACTAAGACTCATCAGTACAATACTAGATATAATAAATATACGTGAAGTCTTTTGTATGAGTCCTATTTTATTTTCTTTACTCATTCATCTATAAATTTATAACCACTTCCATAGGCAGTTTTAATATATTTTGCTCCTTCTTGAGTAAGTTTCTTTCGTAAATTATTGACATGCACATAAATAAAATCAAAATTATCTATTAAATCGCTATTATCCCCCCATAAATGCTCTGCAATAATTTCCTTAGACAAGACCTTATTTTTATTAATTATAAAAAATAATAATAAATCGTATTCCTTCTTCGTCAACACAACCTCTTCTTTATCTACGGTGACTACATGGCTATCAGTATCTATTTTAATTTCATTAAACATAACAACATTGCCACCCCCAAACTTCTGCCGTCTTAAAATTGCTTTTACACGAGAATTTAGTTCTGCTAAATGGAAGGGTTTTGTAAGATAATCATCCGCTCCAAGGTCTAAACCTTCTAGTTTGTCATCTAATGAATTATTAGCTGAAATGATAATTACCGAAGTAATAACACCTTGTTTTTTCTTTAATTCCTTTAAAATATCAATTCCGCTCCCCGTTAATAAGTTAATATCGAGAATCACAATATCATATTCATATATAGCTATTTTATAAGAAGCTTCATTAAAATCCGAAGCAACTTCGCAAACATTACCTTCCTTTTCAAGATATGTGGCGATAGATTGTTGTAAAGAAAACTCATCTTCTGCTACTAATATTTTCATAATACTAAATTTAGCATTTCATTTAAAAAAAGACCTCTTATATAAATTTTATATTTCACCCTATACTAATAATATAAATTTAACTATCATAAACAAAGAATCTTATATCACCCCAAATATATTCCTGAATTCTAAAGCTAATTTAAAGAATACTATATTTTTAATATATATAACTTAATTATCCAACCTATAACTTAGAATCTAAACCCTCAATCCGTTAAAAATTATACAAATAAACTACATCAAAGTATTTTTTTATACTTTTGCAGTAATATGAAGAGTTTTTCACATAAAATATTAGCAATTTCCTTGGCGCTTTTAGTGTTTCTCACTACAACGTCATTCCAAATGGATATGCATTATTGTGGAGATACTCTAGTAGATTTTTCTTTATTTCATGGTACTAGTTCATGTGGAATGGAAAAGAACCAACAATCGAAAACCGATTGTGATATTGAAATTTCTAAAAAATCTTGTTGTTCGGATCAACAAATAGTGAACAAAGGGCAAGATAATTTTAAAGCTTCCTTTGATAATCTAACTTTCGAGCAGCAGACTTTTATTGCTTCTTTTTTCTATTCTTACCTTAATTTATATAATAGTTTAGAAGAAAAAATTATTCCTTTTAAGGATTATACTCCTCCCCTTATTATAAAGGATGTACAAAAACTACACGAAACATATTTAATCTGATTTTTTAAACAGTATCCCATAATTTATGGGGTGATTTTACCTTAATGGCTCTTATCATTAGGGAAACTATATTGTATCTGAATTTTTGACACTTCATAAATTCATTCTTTTATAACTGTTTAATTATCAACTTATATGCTAAATAAAAGCATTAAATTTCTTATAGAAAACAAACTAGTAGCCGTATTATTATTGGTTCTCTTTGTTGGTTGGGGGATTGTAAACGCCCCTTTTAACTGGAATACTGGTATCCTCCCTTCAGATCCTGTAGCTGTTGATGCTATTCCTGATATTGGTGAAAACCAACAGATTGTATTTACAAAATGGGAAGGACGGTCTCCTCAGGATATCGAGGATCAGATAAGTTATCCGCTTACTTCTACTTTATTGGGTATTCCTGGTGTAAAAACAATAAGAAGCTCTTCCATGTTTGGGTTTTCTAGTATCTATATCATTTTTGATGAAGATATAGAGTTCTATTGGAGTAGAAGTCGAATTCTCGAAAAACTAAATTCACTTCCTAGTGGATTACTTCCTACAGATGTAAATCCAACACTTGGCCCAGATGCTACAGGGTTAGGTCAAGTGTATTGGTATACTTTAGAGGGGCGAGATAAAGACGGTAACGTTACTGGAGGATGGGACTTACATGAATTAAGGAGTGTTCAAGATTATTTCGTTAAATATGCCCTTTCCTCTGCTAGTGGTGTTTCCGAAGTTGCTTCAATAGGCGGTTATGTACAAGAATATCAGATTGATGTAGATCCAGAATTAATGCGTCAATATAATGTTCAATTAAATGAAATTGTAAACGCTGTTAAGAATAGTAATAAAGACATAGGAGCGCAAACTTTAGAAATTAATAAGGCGGAATATTTAGTACGCGGATTGGGATACGTGAAGTCGATTTCAGATATTGAAAATGCCGTTGTTACTTCTGAAGACTATGTATCTATAAAAATTAAAGACATTGCTAAGGTAAATTTAGGTCCTGCTCCTCGTCGTGGGATTTTAGATAAAGAGGGTGCAGAAGTTGTTGGCGGTGTTGTGGTAGCAAGACATGGTGCCAATCCTATGGAGGTAATCAATAATGTAAAAGATAAATTACAAGAAATTAAGGCTGGCTTACCTTCTAAAACGCTGCAAGATGGGCGTACTTCGCAACTTACGGTTGTTCCTTTTTATGATCGATCTGAACTTATTCAAGAAACATTAGGAACTCTCAATGAAGCGCTCACTTTAGAAATATTAATTACCATTTTAGTAATTCTAGTGATGGTTTTTAATTTACGTGCTTCCATACTTATTTCTGGATTACTCCCTGTTGCAGTACTAATGGTTTTTATTTCCATGAAACTTTTTAATGTAGATGCCAATATTGTGGCACTTTCTGGAATTGCCATTGCTATCGGTACTATGGTAGATGTTGGAGTGATTCTCGCTGAAAATATGATTCGTCATTTTGAGGAAGATAAACTGTGCTTTGATGATAATGGAAGGAGATATACAACTAACGAAGTGGTTTACAATGCAACTTCAGAAGTATCTGGAGCCATCTTAACTGCAGTACTAACTACCATTATCAGTTTTATTCCTGTTTTTACAATGATTGGTGCAGAAGGAAAACTGTTTCGTCCCCTTGCGTTCACCAAAACAATGGCGTTAACAGCATCATTAGTAATTGCATTGTTTCTAATTCCTCCCTTTGCAGCCTTTTTATTTAAGAAAAGAGAAGTGAGGAAATTTACAAGATATGTAATCGGGAGTATCTTAATTCTTTTAGGACTTACCGCTATTTTCTACGGATATTGGCTAGGACTTATATTAATAGCCTTTGCAGGGATCGACATATATTTTATAAAAAGCACTAAAAAAGAATATGATTTACAGTTCTTTAAATACAATTTAAAACTAAATCAGAATATTTTTAATATTATAATATCTGTTCTTGCTATTGTTTTTCTTCTTGCTGAATATTGGAGACCGCTAGGATTCGATAGAAGTATTGTTATGAATCTCATTTTTGTTTCTATAATATGCTTCGGACTTTTAGGTGTGTTCTCCATTTTTAGAAAGTACTACGTAAGCATTCTACAATGGGCGCTAAATAATAGAATCTTGTTTTTAATAGTTCCAACAACAGTATTGATTCTAGGAGCTATTATCATGAGAAATACAGGAAAAGAGTTTATGCCAGCTCTTAATGAAGGTTCCTTTTTATTAATGCCAACCTCATTACCTCATGCTGGTATTGAGGAAAATAAGCGCGTTTTACAGAATCTCGATATGGCGGTTGCTGGTATTCCTGAAGTAGAAACAGTGGTTGGTAAATCTGGTCGTACAGAATCTGCCCTCGACCCTGCTCCTCTTTCCATGTACGAAAACATGATTCAATATAAATCTGAATACATGCGCAATCAGGAAGGGGAACTTCAGCGCTATAAGGTGAATGAAGATGGGCTTTTTATATTGAAAAATGGGAAACTTGTTCTCAATCCAAATAATAAAGAAAATACTGAAACCACATATAAAGCTTCAGAAATTGAAAATCCTAAATATATAGACAATACAGACCTTATTCCTGATGATAATGGCGAGTATTATAGAAATTGGAGACCTCATATCAATAATCCTGATGATATTTGGAACGAAATTATCAAAGTCACAAAAATCCCTGGGGTTACTTCCGCTCCAAAACTTCAGCCAATAGAAACCCGATTGGTAATGCTCCAAACTGGAATGCGTTCTCCAATGGGTATAAAAGTTAAAGGTCAAGATCTAAATGAAATCGAAGCTTTTGGAAAGAAACTAGAAACTATTATTAAGCAAGCTGAAGGAGTAAAAAAAGAAGCTGTTTTTGCTGATAGAATTGTTGGAAAACCCTATTTATTAATTGATATAGATAGAGCACGATTATCTCGATACGGAATTACCGTTGAAGATGTTCAGCAAGTATTGCAAGTTGCTGTTGGTGGAATGCCCTTAACACAAACCGTAGAAGGCCGAGAACGTTATGGCATCCGAGTAAGATATCCAAGAGAACTCCGCGGAAACGCTGATGACATAAAGGATATCTATGTTCCTGTGGAAAAAGGGAGTCCAGTGCCGCTGGGAGAGCTCGTTAATATTAAATATGAGCAAGGGCCACAAGTAATTAAAAGTGAAGACACCTTTTTAATTGGTTATGTTCTGTTTGATAAAATAGATGGTTTTGCTGAAGTCAATGTCGTTGAGAATGCTCAAAAATTGATAACTAGTAAAATTGAAACTGGAGAACTTAGTGTTCCAAAAGGAATTACATATCAATTTACAGGAACTTATGAAAACCAAATACGAGCGGAAAAGACATTGTCTATTGTTGTTCCTTTAGCACTACTAATCATTTTTATGATTCTATACTTTCAGTTTAAATCTGTTTCCACATCACTTATGGTTTTTACGGGAATTGCTGTTGCATTTGCTGGAGGTTTTATTATGATTTGGCTCTATGGGCAAGATTGGTTCTTAAACTTTAGCTTTTTTGGAGAAAATCTACGGGACCTCTTCAATATGAAAACTATAAATCTTAGTGTTGCCGTTTGGGTAGGTTTTATAGCGCTATTTGGAATTGCAACTGATGATGGCGTTGTAATGGCGACTTATTTAACACAAACATTTGAGCGTAAAAATCCTGTGGATAAAAAAGAAATCCGTTTGGCTGCATTGGAAGCTGCAAATAAGCGTATTCGCCCGTGTTTGATGACTACCGTTACCACAATATTAGCGCTCTTACCAGTTTTAACTTCCACAGGAAAAGGAAGTGATATTATGATTCCAATGGCTATTCCAATATTTGGTGGAATGGTTATCGATGTTACCTCCTACTTTATAGTCCCTGTATTGTATAGCTGGAAAAAAGAGTTTCAATTAAAAAGACAAAACGCATGAGATATACATTCATAATAGGAGTCTCTTTGTTGATTATAACCAAGGTCTCTGGGCAAGATTTAAACGCTTATATCGAAGAAGCAATCGATAATAATCCTGAGATACAGAGTTTTGATTTACGTTATCAGATTGCTGAAGAAAAAATAAATGAAGTAAATAATGTTCAAAATACAGAATTTAGTGCTGGTTATTTTGTTAGTGAACCAGAAACTAGAACTGGACCACAACGTGCAAAATTATCAGTAAAACAAATGCTTCCGTGGTTTGGAACCGTAGGTAAGAGAGAAGATTATGCTGCTACAATGGCAGATTCTGAATATGTAGAAATGGTTATCGCAAAGCGAAAATTAGCTCTTTCTGTCTCTAATTTATATTATACATTATATGGAATTAGAGCTAAACAAAATGTTTTAGATGATAATTATAATTTACTAAAAACCTACGAACAGCTGGCTTTAACTGCTACGGAAGTAGGAAAAGCAAGTGCCGTAGATGTTTTACGACTACAGATAAGACAAAATGAAGTTCAACAAGAGAAAGAAGTGCTTATGCAAAAATCTAAGGGAATTCAAGCTGCTTTAAATAACTTGCTGAATAGAAACTATGATGAAGAAATCCTTGCTGTTTCTGATTTAGAAATTCCTGATGAAGATCCCATTCTTGGCTATGATGCTCTTTCTTTAAATCCAGAATTACTAAAATACGATAAGCTTTATGAATCGGTTACGCAATCGGAGAAATTAAACCAAAAGGAAAGTGCTCCAAATATTGGTTTCGGACTCGATTATATTGCTGTTTCTGAGCGTACCGATGTAGATCTTTCTGATAACGGTAAAGATGTTGTTATGCCGATGGTTTCACTATCTATTCCTATTTTTAATAAAAAATATAAATCCATCAGTAAGCAAAACGAACTCCGTCAGCAGGAAATTAAATCTCAAAAGGATAGCAAGTTAAATGTATTACAGTCTACATTCTCTAAAGCTATATCGCAGAGAAATGAAGCTAGAATTAAATTCAATCTTCAGAAGAAAAATCTCAAACAAGCGAAATATGCGGAAGATATATTAATTAAAAATTATGAAAATGGTACGATCGATTTCAATGATGTTCTCGACATTCAAGAGTTACAATTAAAATTCGGAATCAATCAGATTGAAGCGATTCAGGAATATTATACCCAGTCTGCGCTCATTAATTATTTAATAGACTAAAAAATAAATCACAAGAAATAATCATAAATCAATAAAATCATGACACATTTTAAAAAACAAATCGTAGTATTATTAGCATTAGGTGTTTTTACTATTTCCTGTAAAGAAGCAACCGATAAAAAGCGTGAAGATGCAGAAATAGCTTCCATTGCTTTTAAAAATGATATTGCTGATAAAGTATTTCAGCATTACAATCATATTAAAACTGCACTTACTAAAGGTGATGTTCAAGAGGCAAAAAGCGGAGGTAAAATGCTTTCGGAAACCATCAGCAATAACTATTTAGATATTTCTAATTTAAGTAAAGAAATTGCTACTAGTGAAAATATTGAAGCTCAACAAAAAGCCTTTTCTAAGCTTACAGCAGCAATACAACCATTTTTAGAGTCTAATATTTCAGAAGGAGAGATATACAAACAATTCTGTCCGATGGCATTTAATAACGAAGGAGCATATTGGTTTTCAAAAGAAGAAAATATAGCAAATCCATATTTTGAAGGAAAAATGCTAACATGTGGTTCAGTAAAAGAAGTAATTAAATAAATCTAAATACCATCATTAATAACATTTAACAGGATAAAAAGAGTAACTAATACAAATAGTTTTCTCTTTTTATCTTGAAATTAATAGCTATTTAAAAAGTAAATCTGAATAATATGGAGGTTACCTTACACATAGAAAACATGGTTTGCAATCGGTGTATCAAGGTCTTAAAACAAGAATTTGAGCAACACCAACTTGCACTTAAAAACATTGAGTTAGGTAAAATAACTTTAGATATTAATGAAGATACTGATTTAGAAAAAGCTAAAGATATTGTCGATAGAAATGGTTTTTCGATAATAAATACTCAGAAGCAAAAAATTATTGAGAATGTAAAAATTTCGCTTATTAAGTTATTGGAAAATCTTCCTTTAAAATTAGATAAAAAACTCTCTGCTTATTTAGAAGAATCTATAAATATAGAATACTCAAAAATCAGCAAAACATTCTCTACCGTTGAAACAATAACCATAGAAAAGTATTTTATACGACTTAAAATAGAGAAAGCTAAAGAACTCATACAGAGCGACAAATACAACTTTACTGAAATAAGTCAGTTATTAGATTATAACAACATAAATCATTTTAGCAGGCAGTTTAAAAATGAAACTGGAATGAGTCTAACCGATTATAAAAAAGATCAAAGAAATACAAGAAAGTCACTAGACCAAATTATATAACTAATAACCATAATTATGACACTGTAAAGGACTTATATATTATAATTTTATAGTACTTAATAATTTACAATAAAGGCATCATAAAATGAAGCATATATATCACATAAATGGAATGAGTTGCAATGGCTGTCGTGGTCACGTGGAAAAAACCCTAAATCAAATTGAAGGGGTTACCAATGCTTCCGTAGATTTAGAAAAAGCGGAAGCAACCATTGAAATGGAAAACCATATTCCTCTTGAGGCGTTACAAGCTGCCATGAAAAAGGACGGTGGTTCATACAGTATTCATAATCTTGAAGATAAATCGGAAGTTACAGCCACTGCTAAGAAAAATAAAGCCGCTAAAAAGTCAAAAACTGGTAATGAAACAGGAACATATTATTGTCCCATGCATTGTGAGGGTGATAAAACTTACGATAAACCTGGTGATTGTCCTGTTTGTGGGATGGATTTGGTGGCAGAACAAAGTCTTACAACTTCTAATTCGGAGCAATGGACATGCCCTATGCATCCTGAGGTTATAGAAGATGAGCCAGGGGATTGTCCTATTTGTGGAATGGATTTAGTCCCTATGCAACCTGAGATTTCTTCAGAAGAAAAGACTTATAAGAAATTACTCAAAAAATTCTGGATTGCACTCGCATTTACAGTACCGATCTTTCTGATTGCTATGAGTGAAATGATTCCAAACAATCCATTATATAAAATAATGGATCAAAAGTGGTGGAACTGGGTACAATTTGCTCTTTCTATTCCTGTAGTATTCTATGCCACTTGGATGTTTTTTCAACGTGCATATAAATCGATCATAACTTGGAATTTAAACATGTTCACTCTTATTGGAATTGGGGCAAGTGTAGCGTGGTTATTTAGCTTCTTCGGAATGCTATTTCCAGATTTCTTTCCTGCACAATTTAAAACAGATTCTGGAGCTGTACATGTCTATTTTGAAGCTGCTACGGTTATACTAACCTTAGTATTAATGGGGCAAGTATTAGAGGCAAGAGCACATAACAAAACAAATAGCGCTGTAAAAGAATTATTAAAATTAGCTCCTAATAAAGCAATCCGTGTTATTGATGGAAATGAAGAAGAAGTTGCTATCGATAAAATTAAAAAGGGAGATATTTTACGAGTTAAACCAGGAGATAAGATTCCAGTTGATGGTGTAATAACAGAAGGAAATTCTACGGTTGATGAATCTATGATTTCTGGAGAGCCTATTCCTGTTAATAAAGAAGTAGAAGATAAAGTGAGTAGCGGTACTATTAATGGAAATCAATCTTTCTTAATGAAAGCAGAAAAAGTAGGAAGCGATACCCTCCTATCTCAGATAATCCATATGGTAAATGATGCTAGTCGCAGTAGAGCTCCTATCCAAAAGTTAGCAGATACTATTTCTAGATATTTTGTTCCCGTAGTAGTTCTTATCTCCATTATAACTTTTATTGTTTGGGCAATTTGGGGGCCAGACCCAGCCTATGTTTATGCGCTAGTAAACTCCATTGCTGTATTGATTATTGCGTGTCCGTGTGCGCTAGGCCTTGCCACTCCAATGTCGGTTATGGTTGGTGTTGGTAAAGGAGCTCAAAACGGTGTTCTTATTAAGAATGCAGAGGCATTAGAACAGATGAATAAAGTAAATGTTCTGATCGTTGATAAAACGGGGACTATTACAGAAGGGAAGCCTACAGTTGATAAAGTAGGAACTTTTGGTTCTAATTATGAAGAAGATGAAATACTACATTTCATTGCTTCTTTAAATAGTTCTAGTGAGCATCCGCTAGCAGAAGCTACTGTGAAATTTGCCAAAGAGCAACATGTAAAAATTTCAAAAACAGACAAATTTAATGCGGTTACAGGAAAAGGTGTAGAAGGAATTGTTGATGGAAAGAAAATTGCCCTTGGAAATGCTAAAATGATGGCATATGCAAATGCTGATTTATCGTCAGAAATAAAAGAGGAAGCACGTTCATATCAGCAAAAAGGAAAAACAGTTTCCTACCTCGCTATTGATGGAAATATAGAAGGTTATGTTGTAATTGGTGATAAAATCAAGAAAACGAGTGCAAAAGCTATTAAAAATCTTCAGGGAAAAGGAATTTCTGTGATTATGCTTACTGGAGATAATCAAGATACAGCAAAAGCAGTTGCAGAAGAACTTAACTTAACGGACTTTAAAGCTGGAATGCTCCCAGAAAACAAATTAGAAGAAGTTAAGAAGTTACAAGACGAAGGAAATATAGTAGCCATGGCCGGTGATGGAATTAATGATGCCCCAGCATTAGCAAAAAGTGACGTTGGAATTGCAATGGGAACAGGAACAGATGTAGCTATTGAAAGTGCGATGATTACTTTAGTTAAAGGCGATTTACATGGAATTGTAAAAGCAAGAAACCTTAGTGATGCTGTTATGAAAAACATCAAACAAAATCTATTTTTTGCTTTGATATACAACACATTAGGAATACCAATTGCCGCAGGTGTGTTATTTCCTTTCTTCGGAATATTACTCTCACCGATGATTGCAGCATTGGCTATGAGTTTTAGCTCAGTTTCTGTAATTGCAAATGCTTTAAGATTGAAGAATGCTTCTATTGATTAATTATTAGTTTGAAATAAAACTTTGCCTATTCTGATTATAAAAAGGAATTATGAAAAAAAATGTATTGTTTATTGGCCTTGCTGTCGCTATTGGCGTTTTATTGGGTTGGTTAATTTTTAGCAACCCAACCAAGGAAACCAATACTTCTGCACATGATCATGAAAATGAATCTGTAGAGCAGCTATGGACGTGTTCTATGCATCCGCAAATTATGCAGCATGAACCTGGCGATTGTCCTATTTGTGGAATGGATCTTATCCCTGCGGAATCTGGTGCAGATGGCCTTTCCCCCAATGAGATTTCTATGACTGAAAATGCAATGGCATTAGCAAACATTCAGACCAGCATCGTAGGAAGTAAACAGTCTGAAAATTCGGTTTTAAAACTGTCAGGAACAATTAAAGCTGATGAAGACAAAACCCATACGCAATCTGCTCATTTTAATGGTCGAATTGAAAAGTTATACGTAAAATCTCTTGGAGAAACAGTAAATAAAGGCCAAGCTTTAGCTGTTGTTTATGCTCCTGAATTAGTTAGTGCTCAGCAAGAATTAATTACAGCATATAAAATCAAAGATGTGCAACCTGGGCTGTATAATGCCGTAAGAAATAAGTTGAAAAACTGGATGATCTC
Source organism: Joostella atrarenae (assembly GCF_021764745.1). GTDB lineage: Bacteria > Bacteroidota > Bacteroidia > Flavobacteriales > Flavobacteriaceae > Galbibacter > Galbibacter atrarenae. The sequence continues at coordinate 50,943 of NZ_JAETXX010000009.1, forward strand.
AGATAAATATATCGATGATATTATAAGCTCTGGAACTGCTAAAAGTAGATTTACATTACATTCCCATGTTTCTGGAGTTGTTACCAGTTTAAATGTATCTGAAGGTGGACATATGATGGATGGAATGGCAATATTGCAAACTGCAAACCTCAATACTGTTTGGGGAGTTTTTGATGCTTATGAAAAGGATATTCAATCTCTTGAGAAAAATCAGAATATAATAATCACATCTAATGCATTTCCTGATAAAACTATCGAAGGAACAATTTCTTATATCGATCCTATTTTAGATAATGATACCCGTACTGTCGAAGTTCGTACCGTTATTAACAACAAAGACAACAAGTTAAAGCCAGGAATGTTTATCGAAGCTTCGGTGAAAATAGATCCTAAACTATCTGAAAATTCAGAAATAAAAGTTCCTTCTTCTGCGGTTATGTGGACAGGGAAACGGTCTTTAGTATATGTAAAAACAAGTCCTGATAAACCCATTTTCGAAATGAGAGAAGTGTCCTTGGGAAAAAAATTCGGAACTGATTACGCTATAACAAGCGGTCTTAAAAATGGGGAAGAAATTGTTACCAATGGTACTTTCACTGTAGATGCTGCTGCACAATTGCAAGGCAAAAAGTCTATGATGAATAAAGAAGGTGGCAAAACAACAACTGGTCATGAAGGTCACTTAGGAATAGAAACTGATAACAGTAAAACTAAAAACATAGAAACACCTTCATTTCAGAAGTTTCAAAATCAGCTTTTAATAGTTTTAAATTCTTATATAGTGTTAAAAGATGCTTTAGTAAATGATGACTACAATAATGCAAAAGATGCAGCAAATAGCATTGAAAATAACTTAAGTGAAATAGATTTAGATCTTTTAGAAAATAAAGATGCTCGAAATACATGGACACCTATCCAAAAAGAGCTGCAATCTTCAGTAAAAGCTATTGCTAATGCTTCAGAAATCAAAGAGCAAAGAAAGTATTTTAAAGATCTCTCTGATGATATGATTAAAAGTTTAACGCTCTATGGAGTTCATAAAAAAGCCTATACTCAATTCTGTCCAATGGTAGATAATAATAACGGCGCTTCTTGGCTTAGTTTCAATCAAGAAATAAGCAATCCCTACTATGGAAAAGAAATGTCCAACTGCGGCGAAGTTATCCAAACATTTGAATAATACATTATATTTCCACAAACAAAGGCTCAAAAAAATAAGTGTTTTTTGAGCCTTTGTTTTAATTAAAAACGACTACAACATAGTTTCTTTCTTCCGTAATTTAATTTTATACACCTGATTTTTCTTAAAATTGAGTCCAAACTATATTTAGAAAATAGTCGAAAATAAACGTAAGGTATCGGTATGTAAACCGACTAATATTGTATGTAATAATCATTTATAAAACAACTTCTTATAAGTGATTTCTATATCGGGAATTTCCCCGAAAACAATTAATATTTTAATAAAATGAGTCCATTCAATTTAATCATTGGCCTTTTCGTTATGCTTATGATTTGTTCTGATTATACAAGTGAAATTTCAGAAATGCCATTACAACATACGGAAAAAGTCAAGCAAAACAAGGAAGGTAAAATTATGAACATCACACAGAATACTATGATGAATCACTTTTTGAATTTGGTGATTTCCAAAGATAAAAAGGTATTAGAAAATGCAATTACTGCCATTGATGAAAACTGGCAAGAAGGATATGAAATCATGCTTATCGAGTCTATCTACTTCTCAAGAAATTCTGACCTTATATTAAAGTTAATAAGCTTGCTAGAAGAAAAGACAGATCAAAAATTTGGTTACGATTTCGATAAGTGGTTCCATTGGCTTTGGAATAAAGATGCTAATTATCAAGATGAATATTTCGAATACAAAGCAAAAGTACATTCGCTAATAGATCTAAAATTTAGAGGCTATTTTGAAGATAGAGCTTCAGAAAGTATAATCCGATTGGATGAGGTACGTTGGGGAGGTGTAAAACAAGATGGTATTCCTCCACTACGCCAACCAAAAATGATTACTAAAAATGACGCTAACTATTTAAATGATAGTGATATTGTATTCGGAATTGAGGTAAATGGAGATGCTCGTGCCTACCCAAAACGAATCTTAGCATGGCACGAAATGTTTGTAGATAATGTAGGTGGTATTGATGTTGCTGGAGTCTACTGTACTCTCTGCGGAACTGTTATTTTATACGAAACAGAAGTAAATGGCGTAAATCATGAAATTGGAACAAGCGGCTTTCTATATCGATCTAACAAACTAATGTACGATAAAGCAACCCAATCTTTATGGAGTACCTTAGAAGGAGAACCCGTAATTGGCCCATTGGTTGGTAAAGGCATTAAATTACCCTATAGAAGTGTTGTTACAACCACATGGGGTGAATGGAAAAAGCGACATCCAGCTACGCAAGTTCTATCATTAGATACAGGGTTTGAAAGAGATTATGGAGAAGGAAAAGCATATAATGATTATTTCTCTACTGATAAATTAATGTTTACCGTTCCTAATGAAGATACTAGTGAACTTAAAAATAAAGACGAGATTTTATCTATTAGACATGCTAGTTTCCCAAAAGAAAACATAGCCATTTCTAGCAAGTTCTTAAAGAAAAACAGCATTTATGAAACTAGCATCGGGAATATTAAATTAGTAGTGCTAACAGACAAATCTGGAGCACATCGTGTATACCAAACAAATGGTTTAAAGCTGGTAAACTTCCAGGATGAAATGAGTGTAATTGATGTTACAGGGAAAATTTGGAATATTACTGAAAATAAATTAATTGCTGAAGATGGTAGCATTTTAACACGTTTTGCTACACATAATGCTTTTTGGTTTGGATACAAAGCTGCTTTTCCAAACGTGAAATTAATTAAATAAGTCAACAGGTAATAGTAGATAATACTATGTAAAAGCCCTTTAAAGCTACATGCCTTAAAGGGCTTTCTTTTTGTATTAATTTTCAAATTGTATCTTGCTTACTAATTAAATTTAAGGATGAAAACAACATTAGTATACCTTTGCATTATGATGTCACTATTTGGAAAAGCTCAAGAGCCTGTAACACCTACAGAATCGATTTACGATATTTCGATTAACAGTATTGATGGCAACAAAATTGATCTAGGTGTTTATAAAGGAAAGAAAATACTATTTGTTAATGTAGCATCAGAATGTGGCTTTACTGGTCAGTACAAAGGGCTAGAAGAATTATATGAAACCTATGAAGACAACCTAATGATTATAGGAATTCCTTGTAACCAATTTGGTGGTCAAGAGCCTGGTAATGCTGAAGAAATCCAAAGCTTTTGTCAAAAAAACTATGGCGTACAATTTCTAATTACTGAGAAAGTGGATGTAAAAGGTAGTAATCAACATCCACTTTATAGATGGCTTACAGAAAAATCTGTAAATGGATTGAAAAATTCTTCTGTAAAATGGAATTTCCAAAAATACCTTGTTGATGAACAAGGACGATTAATAGATTACTATATGTCGACTACCAAACCGTTAAGTACTAAAATCACTAAAAACTTAACGCTCTAGAGTAACGTCACTTTCTATTACACCATTTTTATCAAAAATTTCATCTTTATGGCATTTCATAAAATGATCACAGTATAAACAGATGTTTTTGAGTTCTTGGTTTTTGGCCTCGGCTTCCGATTTAGAAACTCCCAATTCGATTCCCATTTCCAAAGGTTCTCCTGCATTTAAAGCTTTAAAAACTGCATTATTAGAAGCCCTTTTAAGAACCTCAGATACTTTTTCTTTGCGGGCATCTCCCATTGGAAAATGAGTTCCTGGGCAACATGGATTTATTCTCCAGAGTTGAATACTTATCTCTTGAGGAATATCATCATATCCACCTAGAAAATTTCGTGCACCAGAAAGTATAGAACAGAAGTTATGATTGGGATCTTTAAGGTAAATATCATTTTTCATGGCCTTTCCTCTAGCCCAATTTCCTCCTAGCCACATATCTTCACTAGCGCCCCAATATCCCCAACTCAATGGATTTTCGGTTAAATAGTGACCTCCTTCTATTAAAGGGTCTTTTTCTGTTCCAATAACTCCATGTCTTTCAAAAATGTCTGAAAGCTCCATCAAACGACTTCCAGCCTTTTTATGATATCTATCAATACTTGCAATATCAAAGCGTTTTACTCCCTTTTTTATAAGTGTAGCTAACTTTTCATCCGTCATTAAATCTCCATTGGTCTGCAACATTATCTGAGTCTCTTCCCCATATTTTAAAGCAAGTTTATCAAGTACTGCATACAACAATTTAATATCAGCCATAGGCTCTCCCCCACTTAAAATCAGTCGATCTATTTTGGCAGGCATATTATCGATTATCTTCATGCAATCTTCCTCACTAATTCTGCTTCCAAAAGGGCTAGAATCATTATAGCAATGATCACAATCGTCGTTACATAGTTGAGTAAACACCCAATAAACAGATTGCATATGATTAAAATCTTGTAACATATAATAGTTTATTTTATACTAAATTGACCTCATTAGGTACAACTTTAGCTTCTTTAAATTATAATTTTCAGCGAAACAATCAGATAATAATTAATTAAATTGTTTCCAAAAGTCAACTTCTTTTTTTACTCCAGAATCATCATCATTATAAAAATCTTCTTTCGTTGCATATTGTTTTAATTTACCTTTCTTAATTCTCGCTATTTCATCGCCCATTACAATAGCCTCTTTGAGATCATGCGTTACAAATAAAGCAGAAACATTCATTTTTTTTGCTAATGATTTGAAAAGCACTTGCATTTTACTTCTAGTAACTCCATCTAAAGCTCCAAAAGGCTCATCTAACAATAATAGCTGTGGCTCTATTACCATTGCCCTACCAAAAGAGATCCGTTGTTTTTGACCACCAGATAATTCTGTACTCATCTTTTTGGCGTGTGCTTTCATTTCAAGTTTATCAAGCATGTCCCAAACTTTCTCTTCGATAATAGCTTTATCAATATTTCTTAAACGCAACCCAAAAGCTATATTTTCAAATACATTTAAATGCGGAAATAAAAGCGCATCTTGATATAGGTAAACAATATTTCTATCTTGAACTTTTGTATCGCTAATATCTTCGTCGTTAAGAATAATAATTCCTTTATCTTTTTTTTCAAGACCAGCAATTATTTTTAATAAAGTTGTTTTTCCACCTCCAGAATACCCCAATAAACTAAGGACTTCTCCTTTATTCAAATTTAGGTTTACATCTTTCAGAATCGATTCATTCTTAAAAGATTTATTAAGATTTTCAACTTTTAAAATACTATTCATTCTACTGCGGATTCAGAAAACATTAAAAGCTTCTTATTTATATAAATAAGAAACATAGGAGGTAAAACTAGTAAACAACACGCTACTGATGCATAAAACAAATTAGCTTCATTTATATAGGTAAATACCTGTACTGTTAAGGTTTTTATTTTTCCTGTGCCTATTAAATTCGTTAGCCCATATTCAAACCAAGAGATTAAAAAGACTTGAAAAAAACATAATAGAATAGCGCTTTTTGATAGCGGAAAAAGGACTCTCTTAAATGTCTTAAAATTACTTCCTCCTAAAGTTTTACTTAACTCTTCTAAATGTTTTAAATTAGGATTCCAAAAATTACTATATATAATAACTCCAAAAGGAAAAGCTATTAAAAACTGCGCTATTATTACTCCTAGTAACGTGCCTGTTAATTCTGTGATTACAAAATAATATTGAAAAATAACAGCCATTATAACAGGAGAGAGTAAATATGGAATATAAGCTAGCAGCAAGAAAACATTTTTGTACTTACTATTACAGATATATTTTGATACTATAAAAGCAATAATAGTAACCATAATTGCTACAGAAAGTGAAATTGCTAACGAAGTAAAAAATGTTATAAATAATTCTGCATCTGTTTGTAGCAATGACTCCCAGTTAGTTGTTGTAATCTCTTCTGGAAAAATACTAGGATACTGCCACTTTCTTCCGAAGGATAATATTAATAAAAACACAAGCGGAAAGCCTATAGATATAAAGAATATGTATTGAAGCACCCTTTTAAACATCACTTTTTTGAGTTTTAAAAAGGGTTATATTCTTTAGATAAATAAAAACTAATGCAACTGTGATTATAAGTACATATAAAACGCTCATTGCATAACCTGTTGGAATATCATAAAGATTAAATCGTTGTATTTTTTGGAGAATAGCCACAGAAATCATTTGTGGGTCTTGGCGTCCCAGAAGCAAGGGCACTTCATAGCTTCCCATTACAAAAATGATAAATAAATATATGGTGCCTGAAGCTTTTTTTAATAAAATCGGCAGGGTAACCTTTAGAAAGGTCTGTTGTTTTGAAGCTCCAAAACTCTTAGACAATGTAATAAAAGAACGCAAATTCTCCGTTTGGTATAAATTAGAAAATAGAATGATAAAAAAAGGTGTTATTAGCAATACTGAAGTAAAGATAATTCCTATTCCATAACCATCATTTATCCACTCTGGAAATGAGTTTAAACTGTCTATAAAGTCAAAATTAAAGGCAACTCTAGATAAGAACCCTGAACGAGATAAAAGTTGAAAACTAAAAAAAGCCATCACTGTAGCTGGAAAACATAGCGGAAGATAAATAGCATAAGATAGGAAACCCTTTTGTAAGCTCTTTCTCCAACTTATAGCAATGGTAAGTGCTAATATTATTGCAATCGTAACACTCGTTAAGGCTATATAAATGCTAAAAAGTAAAGACTTCCAAAATGGCTCTGTGGTAAAAATTGTTCTCCAAACTTCCGTAGAAAAACCATCATTTAAAATTCCTATAAGTCCTAAACTATAAAATATAGCATATAGCAAGCCTGAAAATACGGGCAGTAAAACAATACCTAAAAAAAATAGTTTGCTTATATGATTACTGGTTATCTTCAATAAATTACTTATTAATTATTTCTTTTCTAAAATCCTCTGCCAATCTAATCATATATTCGGGAGCAAGTTCCATATTCGCTCGATTTTGAATTTCACTTCTATCTGGAGCATGTTCTCTAGATGGAATATTCATAAATTTCTGTTTACTATCTTTCGGCAGCTTTTCTAAATCTAAAACAGTGCCATCTCCCCATACTGAAGGCTTCATTTTCTCTAACTGAGCCTCAGGAGAGCTTAAAAAATTTGCTGCTACTAATGCTGCTGCTTTATTTCCTGATAATTTTGGGATCCCCAGATAATGTGAATTTTGAATAGTCCCAAATGCAGGAACATAAGCTCTTGTTGTTTCAGGAAACAGTCCTTCCATTGTCTTACTATCTACCTCAGCATCATTATTACTCATTGTAAAAAGTAACTCTCCATTGGCAAAAAGTTGATGCATTTGTGCCACTCCCTCAGGAAAAACTTCTCCTTTACGCCATAAATAAGGCTTTAATTCATTTATATAACTCCAAAGTTGAGAACTATATTTTTTATACTTAACTTCATTAAATGCTCCAGATAAAGATTCGTCTCCACCAGCAATATCAATCAATAAAGATTTTAAAAAAGTAAGTCCTGTAAAATGGTTATCGAAAGTGAAAGTCCCTGGGTGTTCTTTTACAAAATTAAGTAAAGATGCTCGTGTCATCGGAGGATTCTCAACCTTAGCACTGTCATAAATCAATGTCATTTGTACATTTCCCCAAGGAAGTTCGAATCCTTCTATTGGTTGCTGAAAATCCATTCCTATAAAAGGATTTTCAAAATCTATATATTCAGCATTTGGAATTTTAGTAGTCCACGGTCCATATAAAGCTTTTATTTCTCGCAATTGAAAAAAGGTCTCTCCATTGATCCAAACTAAATCTACATCACTCCTATTCTTCGATGCTTGAATTTCTGTCATTAATAGCTGAACAATTTTTGCTCCTTGCCCGCTTACAATTTCAAAATCGATGTTATACTTTTCCTTTAAATTAGGCGCAACATAAGATTTCATATACCTATTTATCTTAGTATCGCCATTCCACATCATCATAGTAAGAGTAGTTCCATTCGCTTTGCTTAAAACTTCTTCCCAGGATGCATTAGTTATATCTTCTTCTGCCTCTTTCTTTGTTGTATTACAGGAAAGGAAACAAAAAAGTAATGTTATATATATTATATTTTTCATTGTCTATACTATTTATAGCTACTTAAGTGGTTACCCCCATTAATCAAAACAAATATCGTACTCCAAACTGGAACTGTCTAGGAGGCCCTGCATTTTTTTGCACAAATCTCCTTGAAGAAGCTGGCCCTACTTGAATCTGATTACTTTGTGTTGCATTATTACTATATCCGCTTAAGTTTTCCACATTAAAAACATTAAAAACATCTGCTCTTAATTCCAATTTATTACTTCCTAATTTAAATTGATGTTGCAATCCTAGATCGAAATTAAAAGACCAAGGCAATCTATCATCATTTCGAGCTTCCCCCGGTGAACGGTCGCTATTACCAACATAAGAATCACCAAAAGCAGAACCATCACCATTTAAATCTGTAGTCCCATAAATTAAAGCATCTGGAATTCTGTTTATTGGTTGTCCGCTTTGTAACAATGAAGCCAATGTAATTGTACTTCCTTTAAATGGATAGAAATTAAAAATTCCGTTGATATTATGACGTCTATCATTAATGGAAGGCCCCCATTCCGCTCCATAATTATTTGCATCTTGTGGACGGAAATTAATATCCTCAGTATTATTTTCTAGAGAAGATAGAGTGTAGTTAATACGGTAAGAATAATTATCTTCTCCTCTTACCTTTTGAAGGTTTAAACTCATCGCATAATAACGAGATTTCCCTTTGCTTTCTGTCATTACTACATTTCTTGCAACACCACTAACAGATTGTCCATTAATAATCCCTTCCCCATCAATAATTGGTACTGGTCTTGTAGCATCTGCCTCTGCAGGGGTTCTAACATCTTCTACTGTAAAATTTTCGTCTATTGGAAACTCTTCAGCAGCATTTAAATTTTTAATTCTGAATAGATCTACTCCTCGATTATGGAACAAATCAACAAAAAACAACTTATCATCGGCTACTTGTAATTGATATCCTAAAGAAATCTGGTGTGAATATGGGTTATCATATCCGTTAGGGTTTAAGATCCTACGCTCATTAGAAAACGCAGTTTCACGCTGCCCTTCCAGTTCTGAAGCTGGTGGTCCTTGCAAATAATCTACACCTGTAATATTAGCACTTAAATTTCCATCATATGTAACGGCATTAATATCTGTATCTGCTGGAAGAATCCCTTGATCTATAAAAGCTTGTATTTGCTGTTTATAAGCATCAGAAGTAGTGTTCTGTTGAAGCGCATCACTATAAATTGCATAATTTATCTTATCATAGGCAATAGCATATCCTCCACGGATGATACTATTTGATGTTAATTCATAATTAAAATTAAAACGAGGAGCTAGATTGTTATAATCCCCTTTATTACCACCCCCTTTAGAAAGGTTATCATAGTCGTAACGCAGTCCAAAAGTAAAGTTCAATTTTTCTGAAACCGACCATAAGTCTTCCATATAAAAACTTGTGATATTCTGAGTTTCTCCGAAAGAATTAGGGCGTAATTCAACACTGTAATTAACGACCTCAACATCATTCGGGATATCATTTATATCAAGACTTCCTCCAACTCCACTCGCTGCAAGATTATTAATTTGACTTTGGGTTAAATCTACCACGTAATTCCCAACAGGGTTTCCGCCACCAAACAATTTATGATCGCCACTAATAAAATTAACTCCAGCTTTTATGGTATGGTTGTCTATATAGTATTTAAACTTCTGTTGAAACTGAAATGTGTTCTCAATCTCATTAAACGTACCTCCTGGATTCCCTATAATACCAATAGTTTCATCGGAAGGATTTCTCAAAGTTACTTGTGATTGGTTTGGGTTTTTAGCATCCGAATAATCCCATCTAAAACGACTATATTGAAAATTGGTTTCTGCACTAATTCCTCCAAATTTATAGGCGTTCTTAAGTGCCAAATTCAAGCTGTTTCTTACCTGTTTGAATCCCGCTGACGGAAAAGTAACTCCTCCTTCTAATCCACCTCCTTGACTTTCTATGCCAACAACTCCTACATTCGCACGAAGAGAACTTCTAAAATTGCGACTCCATAATTGATCTAGTTTTACAGAGAAATAATCGAAGTTATTATTACCTCGAATAGTTTCATTTACTCCAAGATCATCTACATTTAATAAATTGTCTTTTATATCTGTGGTATGTTCAAAATTAAAATAATAGAACGTTTTGTCTTTTACAATAGCCCCACCTATTCCAACTCCCGTTTGATAACGAGCAAAACCATTTTTCACTTGATTCCCAGAAAGGTCTCTTTGCGCATATGGACTTTCACCATCAATAACAGGCCCTGGACGGGTTACAAAAAAAACTTCCCCTGCTAAATCATTGCTTCCAGATTTAGTAGTAATATCTATAACTCCATTTCCAGTAAGACCATATTCCGCAGAATAATTACTTGTAAAAACAGAAACATCTTTTACGAAACCCGCGGGAATATTAAAACGTTGACCTCCTAGAAAGCGCTCATTATTATCCATCCCATCTATAGTGTAAGAAGTAAATAAGGGATTTGCCCCATTAATACTAACATTAGGAGCTTCAGGATAGAAACCAGTTGCTTGTGTTACATTTGGTAATCGATATAAAACTCTAGTAATATCTCGCCCTTCGACAGGAATTTCTGTAATTTCTTCTGCTTTTAACTCAAAAGAAACTTCTGCATCTCTACGGTTAATTTTTGCAGACGTACTATTATAAAGCACTACCTCATCTAACTGCTGCTCATTTGCTATACTTGTATCTAACGGCAACAATAAATTTGCATTCTGGTTGGACCTAATATCTATATTATCTATGCTTGCACCTGCATAATCTCCATTCCCTGTAAAGTATACCTGATAATCGTTAAGCGATGGAATTCCTCTGAAAACTACTTTTCCTTGTGTGTTGCTTAGATCTTTTAATGTGATTCCTTGACTTTGATTACTTAAAACTACTTCTACCCCAGAAACTGGAATGTTACTTTGAATATCTATCACAGAGACTGTGATGTCTTGTTGAGAAAATGCTGATATAGTTATAAATAGCATTCCCCAGAACAATAAATTTTTCATATAAAATTTAAGTTGTTGGCTATAATATTTCTTAAGATTGATTTCTACTATGATTTTTAAATCACTAATTATAAAGTGATTAAATCATAATAATATATGTAAGTATTATGCCAACAAAGGAGATCCCTTATTAAAGTAGCGTTGTGATTTTCTGTTCTCGAAAAACTGAAGGGATTGATAAAAAACGATGGTGCTCTCTGAAAGAATAGCGAGAATAATAAGATGTAAAACTCTAGAAATTTTACGATGAAAACTGTGGATTCTCTTTATATCTAATTCCTTATCAATATCAATAAGAGTTTCTAGTTTAAATATACTCTCTTTGGATTTTTTTATAAGTGTTTCTACTTCTTTTAAAACCTTATTAGAGTTCCATGATATATTTAAAAACTCTTTTTTATTGAAAAGTTCCTTCTGAATTCCCATAAGGTAAAATCCACCGTCCGAAGAAGGACCTAAAACAGTTTCTCCTCTCTCTAACCTTTTTGCTGTAGCTAGAAGATGCTTCGTTTTTAACTGAGGGGAATCATTCCCAATAGTTATTACATTCTTATAATCATTATTAAAAACTGTTTGGATTGCATTTGTAAAGCGCTCTCCAAAAGAATTACCTACTTGTTCTTTATCAGTAATTAAAAAATAGGGAATGTTAGAGTTCTTAACTATTTTAAGAACATATTTATTGAGCTCGTTGAATAAAATTTCACTTTTACGTATCGACTTATTGGCTTTTTCAGCACTTCCAGAATTAGCAAAAATTAATATCGCAGTATCTTTGAACATTCGCTCGTAAAATGAATTTTTCTTGTAGTCTCAAAAATATCAAATTCATTACAGAGTTGTTAACTTTTTTGGGAAATAAAAAAGTTCTATATAATAATATCCTACTATGAATTGATTCTTAAAGCCTTATATGATGAGCGAGATGTAAATACATATTTTGAAAGTTTCCTAAATCTATCAAACCATGTATTTCTTCATGCTCTTCTACTGTATTATTTTTTAGTAGCATTACTGGGCCGTCATTTAAAGTATTTTGCAAATCAGCAAAAGAAATATTTTTAGCTTGAATTTTATAAGTAGGTTTAGAATTACAAGTATTTGGCACTATAAGAATAGGAAGCTTATTAATGTTTTTAATAATCGTTTTAGTATTTCGACCTAAAATTTTATTCTTTTTATTTGAATCCCCTTTAGCTGCAATTAAAATTTCATCTATATCTAATTGAGAAATTAGCTTTTGAGTTGCATTTAATAAGCTTCCTGATTTAGCTATCATAAAATACTCATGCGCTGCATCAGTATCAAAGAAAGCTAGCTTATTGAGTAATTGCTCTAACTTTTCGTTAGAATTATTTGCTGATGAATTATGGAATGCTTCATAAGGATCTAAATAGTTTAAAGAATCAAGACCATGCTTTTCTTCTGAAAAAGAGTTTAAAATATAAAATTTACATGGGATATTCTCATATAACGATATGGTATATTTTAAAGCGTTCCATGCATTTTCGGAAAAATCAGTTAAAAATAAAATATTTTTCATCGTTATATATTTTAGGTTTGTTTTAAATCACTTATAAGCTCTTTACATTATTATCAATTTATTACAGTCGTGTATAGATCAACATTTTTGAATAGAAAGTAAGCTTAAACGTCTTTACACGCTCTATAAAATCGAGATATACCTTTCTACATTTCTCATGATTCCCCAGATAAAATGTGTCACAATCTACCGTATCACACTCTATACTCATCCCTAAACTTACATCATATCGATACAAATCTTTAAGTACAATTGCGTTACTCCTTCTTAACTCCTTTAAAGCATTACTTATGTTTATATCTTTAATTAATTGCTCCTCTATTTTTATGAAATAGTTTAATTCTGAATTGATAAATTCTAAATGATCTGTCCAGTTCCCTACTTCTTCTTTATCCTTCTTCTTCATTATAAAGGAGTCGTCTTCGTGATTATAAAAAAGTTGTTCTCTCATTGTTAGCTATTAATGTTTGATAATTCTTGTTGCGCAACGTATGTTACTGTAATTTCTTTCTTTCCAGAAGGGAGTTCCCAATAAAAAACATCACCTAAAGCATGTCCCATTACAGCGGTTCCCATTGGAGATAAAACGGAAAGTTTATTGTTCTTTAAGTCGGCTTTATTAGCTACTACCAGTTGAAACTCTTTTGTCCATCCTCCTTCTAAAGAAACCCTTACTATAGAATTAAATCTAACTACATCATCAGGTAAATCCGTTTCATTACTAATTATGGCAGTCTCTAATTCATCCATTAATTGCTTAATAGATTTTTTAAATATTACATCTTGATAATAATTGGAAAGGCTAAGCATCTGCTTTAAAAGCACATATTCCTTTTTTTCTATGATTAACTGTTTATACTTCATTTTTATACGCTTTATAGGAAAAGCAAACTGCTAAAACACCATGAACGCTCGGTGTAATAGCAAATGCTTTTCTTCAGTCTAAAACTTTATATCTAAATCCTATGGGAAAATTCCTCTTTGAATATATGCCTGCTCCAATCTTTCTATTGCTATAATAAAAGCAGCTGTTCTTCTATCTACTCCTCTTTTTTCTGAAACATTTATTACTTTAGTAAAAGACTCCTTTAACTTTTTCTCAAGCTTTTCCATTACTTCCTCTAAAGACCAAATCTCTCCATTTCTATTCTGTAACCACTCAAAGTAGCTTCCTATAACTCCCCCTGAATTACATAAAATATCTGGAAGAATATCTACACCCCTAGCAAGCAACATCTGTTCTGCCTCTACATCTGTAGGTCCATTTGCTCCCTCTGCAATAACGGAAGCTTTAATACTTGATGCATTCTCTACCGTTATCTGATTTCCTAGTGCAGCAGGAATACATATATCACAATCCAATGCAAAGAAATCTTCTGATGGAAGGCTACTGCTATCTTTAAATCCTACAATGTTTCCTTGACTCTTATTATAAGCAAATAGAGACTCAACATCTATTCCTTCTGAATTTGAAATACTTCCAAAAGCATCTTGAACTCCTACCATTTTTGCTCCTTCATTCTCTAAAAAGTGAGCTGCCCAATAGCCTACATTCCCAAAACCTTGAACTATAAATTTCTTTCCGCTTAAATCCACTTTGTTGTGAGCCGCCCAGAATTTAATACATAAAAACACTCCATATCCTGTTGCACGATCCCTCCCTTCAGAACCACCAGCTCCAATAGGTTTTCCTGTAACAACATGCATATTTGTAGAACGTTCATTTGGAGATTTTGTAGACATAAACGTATCTAAAATCCATGCCATTGTCTGCGGATTCGTATTTACATCTGGCGCAGGAATATCTAATTCCGGACCAATATTATCTCCTAGCGCATAGGTAAATCTTCTTGTAATTCTCTCTAATTCTGATGTAGAATATTTAGAAGGGTCTAATTGTATCCCTCCTTTTGCTCCTCCATAAGGTAATCCTGCAAGCGATGTTTTCCAGGTCATCCACATTGCTAATGCTCTTGCGGCATCAATATCTACTGTTGGATGATATCTTAGTCCCCCTTTATAAGGCCCTAATGCGTTGTTGTGTTGCACACGATATCCTGTAAATACCTCTACATCTCCATTATCCATTTTTACTGGAAAATGAACAACCAACTCATTATTTGTAATACTTAATATCTTGCGGATATTTTTATTAAGATCAATAATATCTGACGCGTGGTTGAATTGTCGCATCACATTATTTAACATCCCTTGTTTCTGAGGTGCTTTCTTATTTATTTCTTTTGTAACCATTTTGTTGTATTTCTATTTTTAATAAAGGCTGTAAGCTTTCTTAATTAGTTTAAAAATTAACTTGCCAAGACTGTTCTATAATCGTTCTTGTTTTCATGTTCACTACATGTTATAACAAATTGCTTATTCAATGTAAGCACGCAATTGTTTAAAAATTTACATGTAGAGCATATACTTTTGCTATAGTTTTCCATTGTTATAAATATTTCTACAATACACTTGGCAACAGCTGTGCCAATAATAACAAAAGACTTTAACTTAAAAATTAAAGTATTGAAATACAAAACGTTATGTTGTTTTTATAAATGAATGTAAAAAAGTGTATTGGGGAAGGAATCCCCAAGTGGGAACGAATGCCCCAGGGTATTTTCTGACGTTAAATTGAAGAGGTACTATTGCACTTCTTATAAACTGAAAAATTAGAGATTATTAGTCTAATTTATTACGAAGTGTTTTTCGATCGATTCCTAGAATCTCTGCCGCCTTCGTTTTATTATTAGCAACAGAATCAAGTACTCTTTTAATGTACCTTTTTTCCATCTCTGCAAGGGTGACTAATTCTTCTTCAGGAAAATCTATTTTATACTTTAAAGTATCTGGCACATGTGATAATTCTATACTTTTATCACACATAATTACGGCTCTTTGGATACAGTTTTCTAGTTCACGTATATTCCCAGGCCAAGAATATCTTAAAAACAAATCTATTACATTCGGACTTATCGTAACATATCTGTCTTTATACTCCAAACCATATTTCCTAACAAATTTGTCTACCAATAATGGAATATCACTTTTACGATCTCGCAATGGTGGAGATTTTATATCGACAACTGCTAATCTATAATATAAGTCCTCACGGAACTTTTCTTGACGAACAAGCTCCATTAAATTACTATTTGTTGCTGCAATTACCCGCACATCTATCTCTTGAGGCTTTTGAGATCCTACTCTAATGATTTCCTTTTCTTGTAAAACTCTCAATAAACTATTTTGAACCTTTGGAGAAGCGTTTCCTATTTCATCTAAAAAAATAGTCCCACCATTTGCAGCTTGAAAAAAACCATTTCTCGATTCATTAGCGCCTGTAAAAGCTCCCTTTTCATAACCAAAAAGTTCTGCTTCCAAAAGATTCTCCGGGATTGCTCCACAGTTTACAGCTATAAAAGGAGCTCTTGCATACTTTCCATGATAATGAATCGCTCTAGCAATAACCTCTTTTCCTGTTCCACTTTCTCCCTGTACAAGTACTGTTGCCTTTATATCTTTTACACGCCCTATGATATCTTTTATTACATTAAAAGCTTCAGACTGCCCTATGAGTTCATCATACTTTGGAGCTGTTTTAGAATCAATTTTTTCTTTTCTAACAAGCTTGGTATTCACTAACGATTTATCGATAGCATTTTTAAGCTCCTCTTTTGTAAAAGGCTTCACTAAATAATCTACCACTCCAGATTTCCCCATTTCCAAAGAACCTTTAGCAGAAATATATCCTGAAACTACTAAAACAGGCATCTTAGGATAATGTTCAGACACATATTTTATAAGCTGAAAACCATCTACTTCTGGCATCTGTAAATCTGTTACCAATAAATCGATTGTATTTCCTTTTAGAATTGTTACAGCTTCCTTTACTGAAACTGCTTTGAAAATATAGAAATTTAAAGCGTTTAGTTGACGCTGAAGCAATTCTAAAATATGAATATCGTCATCTACGATTAATATGTTCTCTTTTTGGTATGACATGATTTAACTTTCAGGGAAATTTATAGTAAAAATAGTTCCTTTTGGAGTATTTGGAGAGTGTTTTATAGTTCCTTTATGACTATTTATTATTCCATGAACAACACTTAGCCCCAGTCCTGATCCATCTCCTGTAGGTTTAGTTGTAAAAAAAGGCTCATATACTTTGTCTTCAATCCCTTCAGGAATTCCAGACCCTTCATCGATAATCTCTATTTGAACTCCAGAATTAACCCTTTTAATAATAATATCGATTGTACTCTCTTCCGGAGAAGCATAAATAGCATTCATTATAAGATTAAATAATACCTGAGTGAGTTGAATCTCATCTGCACCAACTTCTATTTCTGAAGGTTCAATAACAAGTGTGCGTTGGATATTTTTATTTTTAAAAGATGGCTTTAATAAATTTAAAACATTCTCAACAATAGGTTTTAAAGCTACTTTCTCCATTTGCTGAGGAACTTCACAAGCAAAAAACATAAGCTTCTTTACTATTTCTCGAGAGAAAATAGCACTCTCTTTAATCCTTCCTAAATCCTGCAAATGCTGTTCATTCTTTATCTCATCTTCCAAAAGCTCCGTAAAACCTAATATATTAGTAAGCGGTGTATTTAATTCATGGGCTATTCCTGCTGTAATTTCACCCAAAATATTCAACCGATCGGTACGCTCCATCTGCTTTTTCATGAGGGTTTCACTATCCCTTATCTGTTTCCTTTCAAGGAGATTTCCTATTTCAAGACTTATATTATTAAGGAGTTGCTTCTCTTCTTCTAAAAAATCTTGCTCAGAAAATTTTTCAGAAGGATACCCTATTACAATTTCTCCTTCAACTTCATTAAAAACCTTTATTGTTGCTTTAAGATAAACAGCATTTTTAACGGAATCGCCTTCTTTCAAGAAATGATCGGCAGTTTTAATCCAAACAAAGCTATCATTTTCATATTGAACAGCACGCTTTAAACAATGCGTAATTGCCTGTAGAGAGATCTCTAACTGGCTATAATCACAATTTACTATAATGGAAGTTACCTCATATAAACATGTGAGTTCCTTTATCCTCTCCCGTAATTTATCTTCAACTGTATTCATAAGAATATATGGTAATTAGCATGTTTTAAAATTCATCATTTAACATTACAAACAATGAATCTATCCTAAATATAGTTATTGAATTATTCCTAAAAAATGTATTCCAATAATAAACAATTATTAATTTATCGCCTATAAAAAAACTACTTATAAAGTATTTTTATACTTTTGAAAGTACTAAATACTAACTATTTTACGCAATTATTATGAAATCAAACCTATTTATGGGTGCTTTCAAAGCATTCACAGTCGCTTCTGCGGCATTATTAATGTCCTGCCAAAGTGGTGGAGACAAATTTGGAGGATTAGCACTCTATACCCTTAGAGATGATATGGGAAAAAATACAGAAGCTACGTTAGATTCTGTTGCCAAAGCTGGTTATAAAAACATTGAAGCCGCTGGATATAGCGATGGAAAGTTTTATAACATGACTCCTGAAGACTTTAAAAACCTTTTAGATGAAAAAGGACTTAAAGGAATTAGTACACACCAAGGAAGTGCTACATTAGACAACATCGATGAAGAAATTGCTGCAGTAAAGGCTGCTGGCTTTACCTATTTCGTTATTCCAGTTCCTCCAATGGGACATTTTAAATATGATGAAAAAACGAAGACACTGGGAATGGATCCAGACTTAGATTTCATGATTAATTTCTTAAATACTGTTGGAAAAAAATGTGCTGATGCAGGATTGCAACTCCTTTACCATAATCATGATTTCGAATTTAAGAAGGATGTAAATGGAATCGTTCCTATTGAATATTTCTTAGAAAAAACGGATCCTAAATACGTTAATTTCCAAATGGATTTATATTGGGTTACCAAAGCGGGAGCAGATCCTCTTTCTTATTTCGAAAAGTATCCTGGGCGTTTTAAATTATGGCATGTAAAAGACATGAGTAAAGACGGTAAATTTGCTCCTGTAGGTGAAGGAACAATTGATTTTCAAAGAATTTGGGAGAAAAGAGACCTTTCTGGGATGAAATATTATATGGTAGAACAAGACCAGACTTTTCATCACACACCACTTGAAGCTATTAAAGTAAGCCATGAAGGACTTAAAACATTTGGTTTTAAATAGTCCTTTTTAATGTCTTTTAATTAACAATCGGCTATCTAAAAGATTTTCTAATCTGTATTTTTATTCAAGATTAGTCTCTATAAACTTTTAGATAGCCGATCATTAATTTTTTATTTTTTACAAACCCAAGAACTTACTCTGAATAACTATAGAAACTACTAATAAAAAAAACTCTCCGTTTGCTACGCTTACTCTCATTTATACAGCATTAATATTTGGACAAATAGTCTTCCTCGGAATTGCCTTCTATAATATTCAAAGTATAAAAATTGATATTTCAGATACTAGCGATCCCTTTTTATACATAGTTCCTAGTGTAGGAATACTTGCTATTTTCTTATCTAACTTAACATATAATAGGTTAATTCTCAGGATAGACAACAAAGATCTTCCCTTTCAGCAAAAGTTTGGAAATTATCAATCTGCTTGTATAGCGAGGTATGCTTGGGTTGAAGCAGCTACTTTATTTGCCATCGTTAGCTATTTTATATCACTAAACTTTGTTTTTCTAATCTTTGCTACCATTCTAATTTTATATTTTATAACACTAAAACCTAATAAAAATAAAATAATAGCAGCATTAAAATTAAATCCCACAGACCAATCACTACTATAATCATACTATTTGACTCAATCAGATCCGATTATATTATAACATATACTCTAGTTGACTAACATTAAGAGCCAAAAAATGAGCCAAAAAAAATTTTATTTCTTATCTCTCTATTTACAATTTCATACGTCCTATTTTTACAATCTACGGAAGTTGCTTTAATAATTTAAGTTATATTTATAGAAAATAACTCATACATTATGGCGTATATAATAAATATTCTTATTGCAATCATTGCATTACTACACTGCTATATCATGTGGTTTGAAATGTTTGCTTGGGAAACTAAAGGAAGAAAAGTATTTAAAAGCTTTCCCAATGATTTATTCCCAAGAACAAAAGCTATGGCTGCTAACCAAGGACTTTATAATGGTTTTTTAGCTGCAGGACTTATTTGGACATTCTTTATTAATAATGCTGAATGGAGAGTTAATATTGCTTTGTTTTTTTTAGCTTGTGTTGCTATTGCTGGGATCTACGGTGCTCTTACTGCGAGTAAAAAAATATTATTCGTACAAACAGTGCCAGCAGTAATTAATATTATTCTATTACTAGCTAAATCCTATTTTTAAATAGGAAGAATATAAATCCACACTGAATTAAAAAGGCTAAAAAGGATATCCAAAAGCAAAATTCAAGATAGGGTCTTTTAAATCAAAATTGTAGCGATCTTCATAAGGTTTATGAATTGGAGCTGCAAAATCAAAACGAATTACAAAGCTCTGAATATCAACACGCAGTCCTGCTCCCACACCCACTCCAAGCTCTTTCATAAAACCAGATGAGAATTCTCCTCCTGGAATTGCATCATTTGTATTAAGTAACCACACATTTCCTGCATCTGCAAACAATGCTCCCTTTAAAAAAGAAACAATAGGAAAGCGATATTCCAAATTTGCTTCCAGTCGGATATCTCCAGTTTGATCTAAATAAGAACTACTTTCTTCATCTGTTAATTGGTAAGTACCAGGCCCCAAAGATCTAATTCTAAAAGCCCTTACACTAAAAGGACCCCCAGAATAATACTGCTTAGAATAAGGCAAACTAACAGAGTTACCGTATGCATAACCAATCCCCCCGAATAAACGAGCCACCAAAGCTTGCTCATTTCCTAAGGAATATCGATATCTAAAATCTACATCTGTTTTTGCAAATTGAGCATATTCTAACCCTAATACCTTTTTTACGCCATCTTCATTTGGTTCTCCACTAATTAAATCTAAAATATTACCTGCTATCTCAAAATTAGCAGCAAAGTAAATAGGGTTCTTCTTTTCAGTATCTGAAGTCTCATTATAAATAAAACTATAGGTAAGTCCTGCAATAAATTTTTGCTCAAAGCTATTCGCCAAGAACTCGTTATCAGCTAAAAGTTCATCAAACTCTTCAGAAGTATTAGACAAGCTACTGTAATTAAAACTTATTGGAGACAATTCATGATAAACATATTTATTGGCATTCCATGTATACCCAAAAGATGTTAGCAGTGATGTAGAAGTATATAAATCTTGTCTATCAAGGTATTCTATCCCCGCACTAATTTTTGTTTTTGGAACTTCATATCTAAATCCTAAATCAATTTTAAATGGAAATAAAATCCTCGGAAAAATCAAATCGCCTTTTAATCCCAGCTGTGTACTTGTAGCTCCAGTATTATCATCTCCTCCCCCAATTTGTTTCTCATAACCTAACTTTGCAGAGACATTAAAGATTTCTCCTCCATTAAAAAAATTCCTGTTAGTATAGGTTAGTGCTAAAGCGGGACCAACGTAGTTATTAGACTTTGAATTGGCTTGTATTTCTGCCCTTACCGATTGCTTATTCATAGGAGATAGATAGATTTTTGCATCTAAAAGCCCTATAGAATCTCCCTCTTGAAAGGGTTTTGTTTTATCAAAACGTATCGTTGTATACTTATAGGTTCCTATTTTTGACAATCGGTTACTAGTAAACTTAGACCACTTAGGATTATAATATTGTCCTTTTTTAAATAAAATAAAAGGGGCTAAACGCTTTGCCTTAAAAAAATCGGTGCTTTGAATATAATCAATACCATTATAACTAATTGTATCTTTGGGAACACTATCGTTTTCTATTGAATAGTCTGAATACACAGAAATCGAATTCAATTTATAAGGAATCTTAGATTTTTCTGGAGTCTCTGTTTTTAATCGCAGGAAAAGATCATATTTTTTTTCTTCATATTGATTGGTATCCGCCTCAAAAATTAAAAAGTCTTCATTAAAATTATAATAACCACGTGCTTTTAAATAATCATCAATACGAGACCTTTCTTCTTTAAAACTCGCTAGATCGAAACGCGTATCATTATCTAAGAAAGTTTCTGATAATGACTTCTGAATAGAGTCGTATATTTTTAAACTGTCTTTATCAAGTTCATATGTTTCTAGTCGGTATGGCTCTCCTAAAGTAACCTCATAATGGGTATTAGCAGTTTTCTTTTTTTTATTTACTGAAGAAGTAATTGTATTTTTAAAAAACCCTCGATTCTCTAATCGGTTATTTATAAGATCTTCCGTTTTAGTAACATCTACATCAGATAAATATACAGGCTCCTCACCTATTTTCTTATTTAAGAATTTGTTTATAAAGCCTGGCTTTTCTCGTTGTGCTTTATAATGTGTTAATAGTCCCCATCGAACTCCAAATAATTTAGAATTTGGCTCAGGACGGAGTAAACCATCCAATTCGTCCTCAATAGTCCCAAGATCTTTAATTTTGTTTTCGGTAGTAACATCAATATCTCCACCCGTATATAAAACCTCATTCTCAGGAATAAACCGTTTTACATTACATGCAGTTAGGCATATAAAGGAAATCAATAAGAAAAGTATCTTTTTATATTTTACAAATGAATTCTTCAACTATTCTTCTTTTAGCTCTTGTTTTTTTAACTTCTTTTCTTTGGCTACTTCTTCTCGGACTTTACGCTCCCAAAGTTCTTTAAACTTATTGAATTCTTTATTAAAAATAATTGAAATCCCGGTAACTATAAGCTCCCCATCAATAATACTTTCAAATTTATTTTTTCGATATCCCCTTAAACGATAACGTCCATCTTCAGTTACCAAATACTCAATCCCCACATTCCCAATGGCAGGAGCATTTCCATCTGAAGTCTGACTACTTCCTTGAATATCTACCTCGCTACCAACCTGAACAATGACACGATCATCAAACAAACTTTTACTAGCATTTATATCTAATTCCGTTCTTTCCTGTGGAGAAGCCGATTGGTAGTCTGTATAACTATCCAATCCGAAATCTAACTGCACACCTGTATCTCCCAAAATCTTGTCTGAGAAAGTATTTAATTGATCTGAAAGTACATCGTTAACATTGTCCCTGGCTATAGAAGCAGGGCCTCCTGCACTACCATCACTTCCTGAGGTTGGAAAAAACCGATTCATTACTAATAAGGAGAAAACTTGCTTATTAAGCTCCTCTTCTTGCTCATTTAATTGCTGAACAGCGCTATATATATTTCCGCTAGCAGCGCTTTGCTCATCTTCTGGCATATCTAACTGAAAAGCTAACTCTGGTTCCAAAAGCTCTCCATCTATATTTAAATAAACCAAAAACGGATATTTCTGTCGGTATGTATTTATAATATCATTACTAGAATTAGAAGTCTGAGTTGCCATAAGCGCAGAAGCCGATGTTTCTACATTATATATCGCCTTTATATCTAATGATGCATCCAAGGGGTCTCCATTCCAAGTAATCTTGCTCCCTTTAGAGATATCGAACTTTCTTTTTACAATGTTGTATAAGCTAGCCTCATAATGTCCATTATCAACTTCATATTGACCAGAAAGAGTAGTCCTTCCGTTCGTTTCCATTTTGAAATTAAACTCTCCTGTACCAGAAACCTCTAAATTATCTCCAGAACGTTCATTGATAACAATTCGGAAAACAGAATTTTTATCTACTGAAATTAAAGCATCAATATCAAAATTTTCAAACATAGAAGGCGCCGTTGTTTGCTCTTCTCTTCGAGTTAAAATATCATTTTCATTTTTTCTATTCACAAATAAAACAACTCCTTCTCTTTCGTTTATATCTAACTCTGACTCAGGAACAATTACCGTAAATTTAGAATCTTCTTTGATTTTTAGTTTCCCATTTATTCGAGGCACTTCTAAATCTCCTTTTATGGTGATATCTGTGTTTAAACTTACATTCCCATAAAATAAATCGTTGTCTTCTCTTGTAGAGTTTAATACTTTAAAATTATCTGCTTTTAAAGTTAAATCGAAGGCAGGATTTGCAATATCTTCTGTTGAAATCTTTCCGTCTAAAACAAATACGTTTTTATCTTCATCTTGAATAGATAGCTTATTTAAAGTAAACCCATTATTATCAAAAGAGAGCTCTTCTTGATCGATACTAAAATTAGAGTTTAACTGATTTACTAGCATCTCTACACCGTCAAAATTTAATTTTCCACTATAAATAGGATTGGCTGTAGTTCCTGTTAGTTTAGCTTTTCCGCTGATACTTCCCTTTGTATTTGTAATTTCTTCACCTGAAAAACCTTCAATAGCTTTCATTTTTAATCCATTCAGAAGCAAGTCTAAATCTAATTTAGAATCTTCGCCCTCTGCAATATAACTCCCTGTTAAATCTAAATCTATATTTCCTTCTTTTAGAGCAAGTGCAAACTCATAATCACTATAATTTTGTGAAGAAGCATTGATTGATAAATTTCCTAAAGGCACTTTTAAAGCCTCTAAATTTGTAACCTTAAGATCTGCCTGTATTCCTGCATTATTAAAAGGATCTTCAATATTAAGAACTCCCTTTGCAACACCTTTTGCAATTGGCTCATCTGGATTTAAAAAACTTAAAATGGTATTGAGTTTGAAGTTATCAAACGAAACTCCCACTATATCTTTTTCTTCTGAAGTTGTAGATTTTATTAATGCTATTTCCTGACCGTTATTACTAAAAACGAAGTCTTTAATTGCAATAAAATTAGGAGCATATAAAATCTCATTACTATTAGGAATATCCCATTTTTTTCTATTTAAAATAAGCGTACTCGGATCGATATGATATTGAATTGTATCTCCTTTAAAAAGAACTTCAGAATTAACTTGTACTAAATCTTCTGTTTCAGCTTTACTATTAAAATCTAATAACAGTATCTTAGCTTTTAGAGTTCCTTTAAGCGTTGTTTTATCTATGGAAATTGAATTAGATTCAATTCCACTCCACCCTAAATTAAAAACTAAATCTTCCTCCTTACCATCTAAATATAGATGCAAGCTATCTATTACATTACTATTATAATTTACATATGGCGCATTGATATCTGCATTGATTGTTTTCTGAGCTTCATTAAAATCTACAACTATTGCTACAGAATCCATTTCTTCTAAACTAGGGAAATAAACCTCGCTTAAAGCTGGTGTTTGCCTTAATAACACTTTCATCTTCATAGTTGTATTCGTTGTCTTTTTAGATACAATGCTATCATTTAAAGTTACATTTGGATTCGCTTCCCAATAACTAGATAATTGTGTTTCTAACGCCTGAGCTAATACATTTGGAGTTGTATTCGCTTCTAAATCTGCTTCCAACATATTACTCTTAATCTTTAAGAGCGTGCTATTCCCTTTTAGTGCTGCATTAAAATTAAAAGCATCTATGTTATAAGATTTATTACGATAAATTGCTATTCCTTCTGTTATACTTCCGTCGAGAATAAAATTAGAAAAATCACCCTCGTAATCAGCTTTCAGCTTAAAGCCTGTACGAACATCGCTTTTTGTAATCCCCAGCTTATAAAGATCTGCTCCATTAAGATCAAGAAAAACACTAAACTTAGAGTTCAGCGAATCTAAAATCATATGGGTATCCATATTGAAGTCTAAATTATCATCTTTAAAAGCTATTGTTACATCTCCAGTTCCGTTCTTAATATTACCATTTAATTTAAGCTTTGAGAAATCATAATTAGCATACGCTAACGAATCAAATTCCGAAGTTAATTTGGCATTCAAAGTATTTATACTATTCCCACTTCCTGAAGTTTTCACCCTAAAAGAAAGGGCTCCAATTTCATCATTCTTAAGAATTTTTCCTAGATGTAGTTGATCGACATTCAAGTCTGCATCAAAAGCAATTTTCTGCTCATCGCTATATTTACCGTTCAGTTTTACAATACCATCGGAAGTTTTTAATACCGCCTTAGTATTTATATTATTGAGACCACCATTTAAACTTCCTACTAAATTCAGGGAATCTGGAATAGAAATACCCAAAGAATCTTCACTTATAAAGCTAGCCAAAGCCTGCTTTTGCATTTTTATATTAAAATCTGGTATGTATAGTTTAAGACTATCTGCATTAGTTGGAGATTTGATGCTTCCATTTAACTCTATTTTTGCTTGTTTCCCCCAATTTAAAGAAGTGTTTTTTAAATGTAAACTATCTAATGTCCCCGTAAGAGTTAAAGCTCCTTTTATATTATTTGATGTTAAAGAATCTATATATTTATTCTCCGCTAAGTCAGGCTGAAAATAATAAGCGTCTTTTATATTGATATTAAAATTAGGAAGTCTAATATCCATAACGGAAGCTTCAAAATTATTTATAAAATCTTCAACGGAAGAAAACTTCATCGCAGCAGATCCTGTGAGGTCACTATTCCCTGTAACAACATGGAGTGAGTTAATCCCTAGAGACTTATCATCAATACTCAATTCGAAATTCAAATCTTTAAGGTGAAATATTCCATGCTCTAAAAAAGACAATTCATTTAAAACAACAGCTGCTTTTCCTGGTTGATAAGTAATATTCTCCGAAGCAAAATTAAGTTGCTTTAACTCTAAATTACTAGCATTAAAACCATTGGGAACAATTGTATCTGTGGGTGTTATAAAAGTTAGCTCACTATCTTGAATTTCAATATTGTTGGTTGTTATTTTCCAATCTGGCCAATTAAATTCGGTTGGAGAAGAACTAGAAATAGTATCTGTTACACTGATAAATTTACTAGCATCATTATAGGTGAATTTTGTCTTCTCAAGAATAAATTCGTCCACAACAATTTCTTGAGAATTAAGATCTAACTTAGGAAGTTCTAAAGACAAAGCCTCTAAATTAACAGCCATCGTTGTATTATCTTCAATGACATTATAATACGCTTCTACGTTTTTAAAATCTACATTATCAAACCTAATAAAAGGCATTGTAGCTGTAGATGTGGTATCTGTATCTTCTTCAAAAGGTATTCCTTGTGTGTAATTTATAGTACCATCATTAAATTCAAAGTCAGAAACCTCAAATCTCATTTTGTCCAAATCAAAAACATCAACATCTAATAATAACTCTCCTAATTTAGTTTCTAAATCTATTCCCGTTAATTGGTCATTATAGCGAAGATTGATAGCTTCTAATTTAATTTTCCCCAAGCTAATCTTCATAGATCCTGAGGTTGTGTCTACTTGGGTAGTATCTGCGGAAGCAAAAGCATCTACAATATAATCGAAATTAAACCTCCCTAGAGTATCGCGCTCAATATTAGCTTTTAAACCTGACCAGTCTACTAAATTAAGATCTATTTCCGTTCCTTGAATTAATGGCAGTAAAGAGGTAGAAAGCTCTAGTTTTTCGGAGTATACCAAAGTATCTCCTTTTTCATCTTCTATATAAAAACCATTTAAAGATGCATTCCCCGAGAACGTTATAAAAAGCTTTTCTATTTTTACTTCTGTACCAATTTTGTTAGACAGAAAATTAACCGCCTTCCCTACAATTAAATTCTGTCCCCAAGGGCTTCTAATTACCAATACGAGCACAAAGAATAAAAGCAATAGAATTGCAACTATTCTCAGTGCAATTCTAAGGAAACGTGATTTTATAAATTTCTGTTTTTGCGGCATAGATATTCCTCATATAATTGAGGTTTAAAAACAAAGATACGTTGTAGTATGTAGAATAATTATAAAAGTATTTTAAAATAACATCTTTAAATTAGCGCTTATAATCTAAGAATGCCATCTAGTATTTTAAATTATTACTATAAATACAAGACGACATCCGCTTTTACTATTCTAAAATTAATATAATAGAGATCAACGCATATTTAAGATTATAAACTCAGATCTTCTATTTAAATCATGTTCTTCTTCTGTACATTGGACTCCATTACTACATCCATTTAACAACCTAGATTCACCGTAACCAATAGCACTTTCTATACGTGAAGCGTCTATTCCTTGAGAAACGATATAATCTCTAGTTGATTTTGCTCGTTTATCTGAAAGTTGCATATTGTAAGCGTCTCTACCTCTAGAATCTGTATGTGATTCTATTTTAATAACCATATTAGGATACTCATTCATAATATTAACAACCTTATCTAATTCTATTGTTGCTTTAGAAGTAATATCCCATTTATCAAAATCAAAATAAATAAGTCCAATCTTAATTTTTAAGTTCCCTCCTTCTTCTACAATCAAGTTATGCTTAATTTCTAAAGGTACTTCATTAACAAAGCTATTTTCTTTGGTCGTCAAAAATAATACTTCATCTCCTGTATAATCGTCTTTAGAAACGGTTACTTTATAATTCTCCTCACAAATAAGTGGTGTTTCAAAACTATATAAACCAGCTGCATCAGAAAGAGTACTATCTAATACCTTATCATTTAAATACAATTTGACAACAGCATTAGCTTCTGGCATGCCATCCTCTTTATTAGTAATAGTTCCTCTTACCAACTGATCACATTTCTGAATTCTTTGAAAAGAATAAATATCATCATCTCCAGCACCTCCAGGTCTATTTGAAGACACATAACCACGTTGTGTATTTTCGTCTACTATGTATGCAAAATCATCTAGATTACTGTTTAAAGGACGTCCTAAATTTGTAGGCTTAGAAAAATTATTTCCTTCAATTTTAGCTTCAAAAACATCAAGACCTCCGTATCCTAAAAGTCCATCCGTGGCAAAGTAAATTTTAGTATCGGTTACAAAAGGAAACATTTCTCTTCCGCTAGTATTAATCTGTGACCCGAGATTTCTAGGTGTTGAAAAGGTTCCATCAGAAAGAATATCTACGACAAAAATATCTGAACCTCCAAGAGTTCCAGGCATATCAGATGTGAAATATAATTTTTTACCATCTGGACTAATACAAGGATGCCCAACTGAATATTCATCACTACTAAAAGGCAACTCTTCTATTTCCTTCCAATTGTTATTTTTTGAAACTGCTCGGTAGATTTTTAAGTTATTTGTTCCTTGAGCATCTCTCTTAAGTCCATCTTTCAGGTAATTATTTCTGGTAAAATAAATCGTATCGAAGCCTCTAGTAAAAGCTGCACCAGCTTCATGATACTTACTATTTATAGATTTTGAAAACGATTTTACATTGGTTAAATCTGTTCCTCCAACCATGGTATCAGCAATAAAAAGGTTTAAAAACGGTTGATCATTCCAATGATATTTTCTTGTAGTAACAACACTAGAATCTCTTGTGGAAGCAAAAACCACATGATTACCATAAAATACAGCTCCAAAGTCTGACAAGGAAGAATTTGATGAAAGATGTGTTACATAAAATTCAGGTTGTAAATTTCTTAAAGCATCGATCCGTTTATCGTTATCTTCTAATTGCTCTACATCGAATGTAGAATCGTTAAGCTTCTCAGTATATATTTTCATAACTCCTTTTGCAAGCAGGTAATCTCCAGTTCCCTCGAGGGATTGGATGTATCTAAATGCATAAACTGGCTCTAGTTCATTTTCATATTTAGAAAATAACTCCCCATACCATTTAGCTGCATTTTCCATATCGGAATTAAAAAAATAAGAATCTCCTAAGCGCATTAAAGTCTCTTTAGAAGTGTCTCCATGCTTTACTGCACTTTCATATTGCAGCGCTGCTTTTTTGTACCACAATCGGTCAAAATTCTTATCAGAAGCTCTATTTTTGGTTTGTGCATATGAAACTACACTAACCAAAGTAAAAAACACTATATATATATTCTTCATGTACTTCATATCTAAAAGAATCTCGGTGATTTTAATTTTTCTTTATCTGATTTAAATTCAAAGCGAACAAAAACTTCATGAGTTCCAGAGCTATAGTTTTTTAAGTTTGTAGTTGTCATATCATACGAATATCCTAAACCAATAGCGTCTGTTATTTGAAGTCCTAGAAGTCCGCTAAACGAATCTCCCCAACGGTATGCAGCTCCTAAACTAAACCTTTCATAAAATAAGAAATTAGCTGAAAAATCTGCAATTACTGGAGCAGCAGGAACATATTTAACCATGAATGCAGGTTTGAATTTCACATTATGGCTAAGGTCGAAAATACGCCCTCCAATAAAATAATAATGCATTCTTTCTGCTCCAATCTCTTCTTCAACATCATCATAATGATCTTCAGAAAAGAAATTCGGAATTGATAATCCTAAATATCCTTTTGAAGTATGGTAATAGATTCCAGCTCCAATAGTTGGGTAAAACTTATTGATATCCCCTTGAAAAGCTATATCAGGATTTTGATAAATTCCTTTGCTAAAATCAGCATCAAAGAAACGTCCTCCCGCCTTTAATCCAAATGATAAACGTTCATCTTGGTTGTTTAAACGAACGGTATACGAAAAATTAGCATCGATATATAATTCGTTTGTTGGACCTAAGGCATCATTTACAATATTAAGTCCTAAACCAACATTTTTTCCAACAGGAGTATCTATTCCAAAAACCTGTGTTTCTGGAGAACCTTCTAACCCTACCCATTGCGATCTGTACAAACCAATAATAGACATATGTCCACGAGAACCTGTATAACCAGGGTTAACACTCATCGTATTATACATATATTGTGTGTATTGTGGATACTGTTGGGCAAAAGAAATCCCGCTACAGATAAAAGCGACCACAAATACTATATTTTTAAAATTACTTTTCATTCTAATGCTTCTTTTTATGTTTGGCATTGATACGTTCATTTTATCTGTTAAGGTATAACCATCCTGATTTAGGTTCAGATCCATCTTTAAGATCTAATACATAATAATAAGTTCCTATAGGCAATACTTTGTCGGTAGATTTACCGTCTGTTGTACCATCCCACTCATTATTATATCCATCTTCAGCATGAACTAAACTTCCCCAACGGTTGTAAACTTCCAGCCTATTATTTGGATACTGACTAATACAATCAATATAGAAGTAATCGTTTGTACCGTCTCCATTTGGAGAAAATTCATTGTAAATAGTTAAACAATTTGGTGTAACAGTTGCTTCTGCTGTATCGTTCCCTGGATTTATATCCAACTGATCTAAATAAGCTAAGGAAACCACATTTACATAATCGTTAACATCTAAAACAGTAGCTGTGATCTCTAATGTAGCATTTGCATTTCCTGCTAAAGAAGTTATTGTCCAAATTCCTGTACGCTCGTCATAAGTACCCGAAGAGGCTATTGCATTCACAAAATTATATCCGCTAGGTAATACATCTTCAATACCAATATTAGTAGCTTCAGTTGCACTTAAATTTGTTACTGTCATGGTAAATACAACATCGTTTCCTATAGTAGGTTGCGTATCATTTACAGTTTTTTCTAATCCTAGATCTACACTCAATGCACTTACAATTACACTTGCTTCGTCATCATCTTCAATCCCATCATTTAAATCATCTTCTGTTTCATCTGTGTTCGGATCACTATCAGGATCTTCAGTATCACTTGCTGTAATTAGCGCCCAATTTGTAAAATCTTCAATATTTCCTGTAGGCTCATTTACCGTTACATTTATACTTAACACTTCAGTATTTCCATCAATAAGCTTCGTATTCAATTTCCAAATACCTGTAGTTTCGTTATAAGTTCCCGCTGTTGCAAAAGAGCTTACATATGTAAATCCTGCAGGTAATACATCTGTTACTTCCACGCCACTAGCATCACTTTCTCCATTATTTGTCACCTGAATTACAAACTGTATTTGCTCTCCAACATTCGGCATAGCATTATCAACTTCTTTAGTTAATGATAAATCTGCTAATCCGATAGCGAATGGACTTACAGACGATTGATCATCTTCTGACTCAACTCCATTGTTTGGAGTAGAATCTGGATCGTAAGTATCTAATGCTATTAATTCCGCTGTATTTGTATAACGTCCACTTCCTAAAACTTGAGCCACGATGGTTAGCGTTTGAATATCTTTATTTGGCATCACTCCGATATCCCAACCTCCTGTAGCTTGATCATAAGTTCCAGTTGATGGCGTAGAACTAACATAGCTATATCCAGAAGGCAATAAATCTTTAACTACAACGCCCGTAGCGGTACTTGGACCATCATTAAGTACATTAATGGTAAAAGTAATCTCATCTCCAACAGATGGTTCTGTAGAGCTTACTTCTTTTAATACGCTAATGTCTGTAGTTACTCGTGCTAAAATTTGCGCTTGATCTTGGTCATTTTCATCAGGATCATTATTCCCAGGAGTAGAATTAATATCCTCTTCATTAGCTGCACTTACTTCTGCAATATTTAAGTATTCTCCTTCTAAAACCTCAACAGTAATAGTAAGAATTGTTTCACTACCGCTAGCAAGGTCTCCAACACTCCATATTCCTGTTGTATTATCATATAATCCATTGCTATTATCAGAAACGTATAAATATCCATCTGGAAGCAGATCTAACACTTCTATTCCGGTTGCATTGCTAGGCCCAGCATTTTCGAGTGTAATAGTAAACACTATTTCCTCTCCTGTACTTGGCACCAATTTACTTACCGTTTTAGTTAGAGCAAGATCTATTTGCGGTATTGGAGTAACTAATACCTCAGCATAATCATCTTCTGTAACAACTCCATTATTTGGAGTAGAATCTGGATCTTTATTTGCAGAAGCTGTAATTTCTGCAGTATTTAGATATTCGTCTGTTACTGCTGAAGAAGGATTTACACCTGCGATAATCGTCAAAGTTTCTGAATCTCCGCTAAGTAATAATCCGTTTAATGTCCATATTCCTGTTGATGAATCATAAGAACCATTACTTGAAGAACTTGTTTCATAAGTAAATCCAGCAGGTAAAATATCTGTCACTTCAATGCCTCTAGCAACCCCAGGACCATCATTTGATAGTGTAATTCCAAATTGAATCAACTCTCCGACTTTAGGGGTTGCATTCCCTACCGTTTTTGTAAGGGATAAATCTGCGGCTACAACAGGTGTAACATCCACAGTTGAAATATCATCTGGACCAATTCCATCGTTTGGAGTAGAATCTGGGTCATTTGTATCCGAAGCAATAAGTTCCGCTGTATTAGTATAATTTCCTGCTGCTCTAACTCTCGCTTCCATTGTCATTGTAGCAGTTGCCCCATTTGCAAGGTCTCCAATATTCCATACGCCCGTAGTCTCATCATAAGTACCGTTGGAAGTTGTTGCTTCCACATAACCTAATCCAGATGGTAATACATCTTCTACAATAATCCCAGTAGCATCACTAATATAAGTTCCGTTATTAGGATTGTTATAAACTGATACCGTAAAGGTTATTACCTCTCCAATACTAGGCGTTTCATTATCAACTATTTTTTCTACTTCTATATCTGAAGGAGTACGAGGTATAATTTGCTTTTCAGCATAATCATCTTCTGAATCGATTCCGTTATTTGGAGTAGAATCTATATCATTCTGATCGGCAGCTGTTACTTCAGTAGTATTTATATAAGTTCCTGAAGTATTTACCGTAACATTCAACTTTAAGAAAACAGTTTCATCTACGCCTAGGGCTGAAACATTCCATATTCCAGTTCCTTCATCATAGCTACCAGTTCCTGAATAAGAAACAAATGTAACTCCTGATGGAAGCATATCTGTTACTTCAATATTAGTAGCCTCATTTGGCCCATCATTGGTTAATATTAATGTATAATAAATTCTTTCTCCAACATTAGGAAGCAATTTACTCACCTGTTTATCTAAATTAAGGTCTATTAACAAGTTAGGGGTTACTATAGCTGTATCATAATCATCTCCCGCTCCATCATTTGGTGTAGAAGTAGGATCCACTTGATCGGAAGCTGTTACTTCTGCCTCATTTAAATAAGCGCCAGAAGAGTTTACACGAGCTACTAATTCTAATGTTTCTTGTGCTCCAACAGGTATTTCTGTGCTTAAACTCCACAATCCTGTAGTTTCATCATAACTTCCTTCTGAAGCTATCGCACCAACAAATGTATATCCATCAGGTAATAAATCTGTAACCGTTACTCCTGTAGCGCTTGATGGTCCGTTATTGGTTAATACAAGTTCAAAATTCACTAATTTTCCAACATCCTGAGTTGGGTTATTCACTGATTTATTCAATGTTAGATCAGCTTCGAAAACTGGAGTAACTATTACTGTATCGTAATCGTCTTCTGCTGGATCGTTATTTGAAGGTGTAGAATCAAAATCCAACTGATCTTGTCCTGTTACCTGTGCTGTATTTACATAAGACCCTGTTTGTTCTACAGTAGCAGTAATCGTTAAAGTCTCTGTAGTTCCCATTGGTAAATCCCCAACACTCCATGCTCCAGAATTAGGCACATAATTACCAACAGTTACAGTATGACTAATATATGCAAAGCCTGGCTGATTTAATTTATCGGTTACAATTACTCCTGTTGCATCTTGAGGTCCATCGTTTGTAACATCAATAGTAAAAGTTATATTATCTCCAACAGAAGGAGTTAAATTATCTACTGTTTTTTCTACTGAAAGATCTACTTGCGTAGGATTAGGAGTTACTTGCAATTCATCATAATCATCTTCAGAATCATCACCGTTATTTGGTGTAGAATCAACATCATCTTCATTTACACTAAACACTTCTGCACTATTGAAATAGTCTTCTAATGGAATTGGTTGTGTATCATCATACAATAAAACTTTTGCTGTAA
Source organism: Joostella atrarenae (assembly GCF_021764745.1). Taxonomy (GTDB): domain Bacteria; phylum Bacteroidota; class Bacteroidia; order Flavobacteriales; family Flavobacteriaceae; genus Galbibacter; species Galbibacter atrarenae. The sequence continues at coordinate 85,439 of NZ_JAETXX010000009.1, forward strand.
TTTCTATCGCTGATGTAGCTCCAGCTGCTGCTAAAGAGCCTACTGTCCAAATTCCAGTAGCTTCATCATAATTACCTCCACTATTATCTGATACATATTCTAATCCATCTGCTAATAAATCTTTAACAGTTACATCTGTAGCCTCACTTAAACCATCATTGGTAACCGTTACAGTAAATATTACTTCATCTCCAATATTTGGAGTCGAATTATTAACTGTTTTAGTCAATGAAAGGTCTATGGAAGGAATTGGTGTTACTTCTACTTCTGCTTCATCATCATCTGCAATACCATCTCCTAAATCATCAACATCAAAACTAACAGAAACATCAGAATCAGAATCTGGATTAGCCGACGCTATAATCTCTGCTCGATTTAAATAATCTCCAGTTGATAAAACAGTTGCTCTAATTTGTAAATTATCTACTTCTCCAACACCTAACGGACTCGCTAAAGCCCAATCTCCTGTATTTTGATCATAAGTTCCTTCCGTAGCAGTAAAACTAACAAACGCATATCCAGTAGGCAATAAGTCATTTATAACAACCCCTGATGTGCTATTTGGGCCTTCATTGGTTACCGTAATTGAGAAAGTTACATCTTCACCAACAACTTGCTCCGATAAATCTACTGTTTTTGTAAGGTTTAAATCTGAAACCAATGTAGCACTTAAATCAACTTCATCTTGATCATCTTCACTCGGAATATTATTATCTGGAGAAGAATCTACATCAGTCTCATTAACTTCTAAGAGTTCTGCTATATTGGTATAATCTCCTGCAACATTATTGTTCACTGTAGTTGTGATTGTTAATGTTTCTGATGCACCTGCTGCAAGATTTCCAACATCCCAATCACCTGGAGGGCCAACGGTATAAGTCCCTACTGATTCTGTATGAGAAACATATGTTAGATTAGTTCCCATACGATCTTCAACTTTAACTCCCGTAGCATTTCCTGGTCCATTATTTGCAACAGTAATTGTAAATACAACGGTACTACCATTTACCACCGTTTGAACATCTGACACTTTAGTTACTTCAATATCAACTAAATTTTGTGGAACTGTATTCGCTATGGCCTGATCATCTTCATTTACTATATTATTATTTGGTGTAGAATCTGGATCATACTGATCGCTTGCAGTAACTTGAGCTGTATTTGTATAGGCTAGTATGGATCCATCACCTTCTATAACCGTTGCTGTATAAGTTAATGAAACAGTATTTCCATTAGCAATGGATAAATTATTCCATGTTGCAGTATTCCCACTAGCAAAACCACCATTATTTACAGTTTGTAATGTATATCCAGATGGAAGAATGTCTACTACATTAACGCCTGTAGCATCATTAGGACCATCATTTGTTACCTCTACAGTAAATGTTACTACATCACTTAATACTGGAGTTAGATCATTCACCACTTTTGTAAGACTTAAATCTGCAACTTCTGGAGTAACTACTGCATTATCTTCATCATCTTCACTCTGGTCACCATCATCATTATCAGGAGTACTATCACTATCCGCTTGATCCATTTCTGTAATCTGCGCGATATTTAAATACTCATCTGTTGTTCCTTCTGGCGCTTGAACTTCAGCGGTAAAAGAAGATGTTAAAGATGCTCCAGCAGGAATGCTAAAGCCTGTCCATCTAATTGTATTTCCTATTTTTAATCCGCTATTATTTATGGTTATAATTTTATATCCACTTGGAACATAATCTTCTACTGTAATATTTGTAGCATCTGTAGTTGTACTTTCATTTGTTACCGTTAAAGTAAAGACAACTATCTCTCCTACATTTGGAGTAGTGTTATCTACTGTTTTTGATAATGAAAGGTCTGTATAAGAGATTGGAACTGTAAGTGATGCTTCATCATCATCTGCAATTCCATCATTTAAATCATCCTCATCAAATCCTGTCTCTGGATCACTATCTGGATCCTCATTACTTGAAGCAGTAATTTGAGCTATATTTGTATAATCTGTTCCTGTACTATTTGGAATTGCTTTATAAAGTAAGCTGCTTGTAAAACCACTATTTAAAGAGATATCATCCCAAACAATAGTATTATCTCCAGCATTATAAACTCCATTATTGGAAGCACTTCCGCTAACAAAAGTATATCCGCTAGGAATTGAATCTAGCACAGAGATATTAGAAGCACTTCCTGGTCCGTTATTCACTAAATTTAAACGAAAAGTTACTTCTTCACCTACATTAGCTTCTGTTTTATTTGCTGATTTTGTAAGTTCCAAATCCGCAGGTTCTACTACAACTAATGCAGTTGCTTCATCATCATCTGCAACTCCATCATTTAAGTCATCTACTGAAAAACCTGTGTCTGGATCACTATCTGGATCTTTTTGATCTGAAGCAGAAATTAAAACCTTATTTTCATAATCTCCAGTTTTATTAACTGTAGCTTCAAATGTTAAGTCCATTGTTTCTCCTAAACCAATAGAAAGACCTTCCCATCTTACTACCGAGTTTCCTGAGTAATAGATTCCTCCATCAGAAATAGAATTATTTACAATAGTATATCCATCAGGAAGAAGATCACTAACAGCTACATTTGTAGCATCTGATGTTCCTGTAACATCATTATTAAATACCTCTATCGTGAAAGTAATTACATCTCCTGGCGATACAATTTCTGGAGTTACACTTTTAGAACTCGCTGTTTTTGATATTTCTAAATCTGCACTTCCAATAACTTCTATCTTAACGAAATCTGTAGCGTCTTCACAAGAACCATTAGTAATAGTCCAAACAAAAACATACGTACCTTTCGATATATCATTAACAGAAGTAGATGGATTATTAGCATTTGTAAAGATTGCATCCGTAGGCCCGCTAATTTGCGTCCATGTACCTTCTCCTACGGTTGGTGTATTTCCTGCTAAAACTAAAGGTGTAAACTCTGCTATTGTTTGATTAGGACCAGCTTCTGCTTCTGTAGGGCTTCCGTAAACAGTAACTAAAACTGTATCACTATCTGTACAGCCTCCTTTTTCTGTAGTCCACATAAATTCATAATCCCCACTTACAAGTCCTAAAACATTTGTGTTCGGATTATTAACATCAGCAATATTCGGTGTATTTGGACCACTAACTAACGACCATGTACCTACAGTTAAATCTCCATCTGGAAAATCTTCTGCATCTAAAGTAACTGGTGTTGTTGTAGCTGGAGCTATTAAACATATTTCTTGATCTACTCCTGCATCTGCCACATATGGTGGTTCATCTGTAAAAGTAATAGCTACAGTATCTTCTGTTGGTGCACAACTTGTATCTGTTCCGAAAGGACCTGTAGAAACTGTCCATTTTAATGTATAAGTCCCTAAAGCAGTAATATTAGATATTGTTGTAGTTGGTGAATTTGGACTATCAATAATAGCATCTCCATTGGAAGGATCTACATCAAATGTCCATTCTCCCACTCCTGCTGTTGGAGCTGTTGCAGCCATTTGCGCTGATAAAACACATGCATTATCTTGGTTAGGACCTGCTTCCGCTTGAGATGGTGGCTGAAGAACAGTTAATCGAAGAACATCCGATTCTGTTGTACAATTCCCAACACTAAAATTCCATTCTAAAATATAAAACCCAGGAACATCTAATCCTGTAATTGTTGTAGTTGCTGAACTAGGATCTGTAATTGTTGCACTTCCGCCATCAGGCTGATCTGCAATTCTCCATTCGGGAGTTACTCCAGATGGTGGTGTATTTCCACTTAAAGAATATGTATTTGTTGGCACTAAATCCGCTTGACAAACAACGGCATCATCGCCCGCTATTGGTTGATATTCTGGAAGTCCGCTATTAGTAATTGTCACCTGATCTGTAGTAATACATCCTGGTGTGTCTGTAGTAAATTCAAATACATAATCTACTCCAGGAACGATTTCTACGTTTGCTATATTGCTATTATTTGGAATTTGAGAAATAACAGCATCTGCCCCTGTTGAAGATATTTGAGACCATGTTCCAGTAGAACCTTCTTCCGCCTCTAGTAATACACTAGTTGCATTACATAAGCTTTGATCGGATCCTGCATTTGCTGGAGTTCCTATACGAACTTCAACATCATCCGTACTTGCATCACAATTAGGGTCTCCTTTTATAGACCAAGTAAATGTATAAATACCTGTAAGAAGTCCAGTTACTGTTGTATTAGGGTCATTAGGATCTGTAATTGTTGGAGTTACTCCAGAAGATGAAGTACTTGTCCAAGTTCCCGTTTCTGTATCTGCATCGAAATCATTAGCAGCTAATGTGATTGAATTACCTCCATTACAAACTGTTTGATCAGGACCAGCAACGGCTGTTGTAGGTGGTAATCCTACATTTATAGTTACTTGATCTGAAGCTGTCGAACATTCCCCAGCGGATACCGTCCATTCAAAAACATAAGATCCTGAATATGTAAAATTAATATCTGTTGTTGGACTCGTTTCATCAACAATGGTAAATCCTCCAGGTCCAATAACTTGTGTCCACATTCCAGTGGCACTTGTTGCTTGAGCAGCCATAGTAAAAGTATCTGAACACCCTGTCTGATCTGGCCCAGCATCTGCCTCCGATTCTGTATCAACTACAATTAAAACATCGTCTGAAGTTATTTCGCAAGAATTTGGAGAATCAATGGACCACGTGAATGTATAAGAACCATCTCCTGGAACAGTTACAGATGTTGTAGGATCATTTACGTCCGAAATAACAGGACCTGCGGGAGTAACCGTCCAAGTTCCTGTTTCTAATAATTTTGGTGAATTCCCTTCTAAAGAAAATTCCGTTGTGCCTTCTGCATAACATCTATCCTCTCCAGCTTCTGCTGGTGTAGGAGCTTCAGAATCAGAAGTTATTATTGCAACTTGGTCTACACTGGTTGTTGTACAGCTTCCACTTTCGCTAGTTATTAACCACTGAATAGTATAGGTTTGATTTTTTTCATCAAAACCAGTTGCCTTTGTATTTGGATCATTTTCATCTTCGAAAGCTACTGTCATCGGAGCTCCATCATTTACTTGTGACCATGTTCCTTTTTGACCATCTTTCGGCTCATTACCTGCTAAAAACACACTTCCATCTGCACATATTCCAGATTGATCTGGACCAGCATCAGAATCATCTGTTAGGACATCATCAGAAACTACCACTAACACATCTGATTGTGTATTTTCTTCTGAAACACAAGCACCTCCTATTGCAGTAACCATATATCTAAATACATAATTACCAGGAACCAATCCTGATACTCCTGTTACCCTTGCATATGGGTTGTCTATACTTGCTTGATTAGGTCCCGTAATTTGTGTCCACAAAGATTTTCCAGATTCTATTTCGTTTCCTGTAAGCTCTGTGGTTGTATTTCCACATTCTAAGACTTGATTCGTTCCCCCATTCGCTGGAGTCGGAGATTTAGAAATCGTTATATTAATACTAGTACTAGAAATATCACATTCTGATAAAATATCTCCCGTAATCTTTCTTCTTAAAACTACATTATAAGTTCCAGATCTGTCAAAAGTTAGTGTTAATGGAGATTCATCTGAAAAAGTTTGATAATCTGTAGGATAAGTAAAAGCTCCAATTGGTCCGCTTACAATACTATATTCATTAACACCACTTCCTGTTACTACAAATGGAATATCTATACTCTCTTCTCCACATGCACCAATAATATCTGCTCCTCCATTTGCTTCAATTGATAAATTATTATCATTATAACTTACTGTAACAGTTCTTGATGTTGAACACCCAGTATCTTCATTAATAATTGAATATCTAAACTTATAAGTATTATCGTAAGACAAACCACTAACAATGGTAGTCGGACTATATGGATCAGATATTGCAGCAGATGGACCACTTGTTTGTGTCCACTCTACTGTTTCTCCCGCAAATTCTGGCTGATTCCCAACCAAAGTCGTTTGTGTAACTCCTTGATCACAAAACACTTGATCTCCATTGGTTACAGAAGCTTTCGTAACGTCTTGAGTCGCTTTTTGCACTGTTATCTCTACTGTATCTGAACCCGTTACACAAGGACCACTTACTGTCCACCTAAAAACATAAGTCCCTTCATATAAACCATTAACTTCAGTGTCATTATCATTAGGACTAACAATATTAGGTTGTCTGGGACCACTTACAAAGCTCCATGTTCCTTGCTGGCCTCCTAGCCCATTTCCAGCAAAACTACCATCCAAATTAGTAGATTGCGAGACTGTATAGCAGCTATTAAGATTTTGATCCTCACCAGCATCAACAGGATCAACACCGCCATAATTGGTAATCGTTATTTCATCATAAGTTTCACAATATAATCCAGGGGCATACTCTGGACCAGTTATTGTCCATCTTAGCGTGGTAGTTCCCGCATTCCCCTCAGATAAATCAATCGTAGAATTACTAGAACTAGGTGTATTAATTGTAACTCCAGCACTATTACTACCTACAATGCTCCATGTACCAACTTCTCCTGTATAAGAAGGTGTGTTACCAGATATTAAAACACTCCCAGAGCTATCTGGACAAGTTTCAATATCGCTACCAGCATCTGCTATCGTAATATTTTCTACAGTTATAGTAACATCTTGAGATACAGTAACCCCATCGCTACATTGTCCTGTATATTGAAATGTATACTCATTTCCTCCAACAAGTCCAGTAATCTCGGTTTCTGCATTTTCACTATCAACAATTGTTACTGATGGCCCTCCTGTTTGTGTCCAAACTGCTTGAGGACTACCTGGAAAATTTCCGGCAAAAGAACCAGAAAGATTATAGGTAGTAACATCACCACAAATGGTTTCATCGATTCCTGCATTAACACTACAATCCTGAGCACTTGCAGTAAATACACACAAAACAATGAAAAATAAAACACATAATTCGTTTTTAAATTTAAAACGATTACTATACGGTTTATTGAGCTTAAAAAATAAGAGCAAAAAAGAAGAGTAATATTTAACCATGTAAATAATATTGATCTGTTAGTTTGAACACTGAAAATTAAATAGATAGCTATTAAAATAAAAAAAAATAACTTTTAAAAACAAAAGAAATTATTTTAAAACACTACTATCTAGAAAATTATCGTTGATAAATTAGTTTCTATTTATTAAAAAATATGTTCAGGGGAAGGGGAACACTAACGTAGTATAAAATTATATAATTTTAACATGTTATTATAATTTAAATCCACTTTTTATTTGTTTCTCATACCTATATTTGGAAAAAATCAACGATTAACAAATATTACGAATGAAAAAAATAATATATGCAGGGCTTTTCTTTGCGTTTGCTTGTAACAGTGCACAACAAAATGGCAGCACTACTTCAAAAGATACAACCGAAGAAAAATCTGATCGAGTTTCTTATGCCAATACCATAACGGAAGGTGAGTTAAAAGAACATCTATATACCTATGCTTCAGATGAGTTTGAAGGAAGAAACACGGGAGATAAAGGACAAAAGAAAGCTGTAGAATATTTAAAAAACGAGTATCTAAAATTAGGAATTCCTGCTGCAAAAGGTGGCGATGATTATTTCCAAAATGTCCCTTTAGAAATTAGTGGAACTCCAGAAGGAACAATTTCTTACGGAGGTGAAGATTTTGAGCTAGGAAATGGAATTATTACTTTTTCTTCTGTTGCAAATAAATCTTATGAATTGGTATATGCTGGTTTTGGTATTGATACTGACAAATATTCGGATTATAAAAATATTGATGTAAAAGGTAAATATGTCCTTATAAAAATTGGAGAGCCAGTAACCGATTATGGTTCTTACATTCTTACAGGAACTAAAGACCCTAGTGTTTGGTCTAATTGGAGAGAGACACTTTCTAAAAGAATAAAAATTGCGAAAGAAAAAGGTGCTGAAGGTGTTATTTATTATGATGATGCATACTACAATCGCTCTTTAAGAAGATACAATCATTATCTAGAATCTGCTGACGGTGGAAGTATGAGTCTTAAAAGTGACGATGATAAACTAGCTACTTTCTTTGTTGACAAAAAAGCCGCTAAAAAATTATATGCTGATATCGATTCTAAAAATGACGCTAAAGTTTTAGATTCAAAAATATCTTTAAATATTGAAAATAAAACTGTAGATAAAAATTCTGAAAATGTAGTAGCTATTATAGAAGGAAAAAGTAAACCTGAAGAATATCTTGTTATTTCTGCTCATTTAGATCATGTAGGTGTAGATGCAGATGGAAATGTTTTTAATGGTGCTGATGATGATGGAAGTGGTACAGTTGCTATTTTAGAAATTGCTGAAGCCTTTAAAAAAGCCGCTGACGAAGGAAATGGTCCAGAAAGATCAATCGTGTTTTTACATGTAACAGGAGAAGAGAAAGGACTTCTTGGTTCTGAGTATTACTCTGAACACCCTATCTTTCCGTTAGAAAAAACTGTTGCCGATTTAAATATAGACATGATTGGTAGAATTGATCCAAAAAGAGATGGAGACAGAAACTACATCTACTTAATTGGTTCTGATAAATTAAGTACGGAGTTACATGAAATTTCTGAAGAAGTGAATAAAAAGTACGCTAATATCGAATTAGATTATACTTATAATGATGACAATGATCCAAATCGTTTTTACTATAGAAGTGATCATTACAACTTTGCAAAGCATAATGTTCCTATTATATTTTACTTCAACGGGACACATGCAGATTACCATAAAATATCTGATACTCCAGACAAAATAAATTACGATTTACTAACAAACAGAGCTAAGCTTGTATTCCAAACAGCATGGGAGGTTGCAAATAGACCTGAAAGAATTAAAGTAGACAAAGCGATGCCTACTAAATAATAATAGATAAACACATAAAAAAATCCCGTTGATTTGATAACCAACGGGATTTTTTATGCTCTAAACTTAAATTATATTTTAAATTCCCAACGTAGGTAAATGTTTTACCTTATGGTACGTTAATGCAGCTTTTATACAGCACTTTAATTCTTCTTCTGGTATCTTATCTTCCAATTTAAAAATAATTGCTCTATTGCCTTCAAATGTAAGCGTGTTTCCAAAAAGTAACCTAAAAGTAGATACTAAACTACTACTACATTGGAAGTACATAGCATATTGGTCTGGAGATTTAGATTTCCAATCCATCCTAAGTGTGCTTCCTATCTTGGTAACATAACTAGGCTCTCCCCATTTTAAAGTCTCCTCTAACTTATCTATTGCTTCAACGCTATTTGCTGTATCCAATACTAGCTCACGAAGCGCTAGCATCTTATTTTTAACGGAAGCGGGATATTTATTAAAAACATTTTTAACTGCTGGATCAACGATAACTTCTAAATTCTCCATTTATTTATATTGAAAGAAACTATAAAAAACTATTCTCTTAAACTGAAGATTTAAATATACGGAAGCTTTTAAAATAAAGGCACAAAAAAAGGCCTCCTTTTAAGGAAGCCTTTTTGCTTTTGGGTGGAAGACCGGGTTCGAACCGGCGACCCTCGGTACCACAAACCGATGCTCTAACCAGCTGAGCTACAACCACCGTTTATTTCGGATGCAAATGTAAATCATTTTATCCCTTTTGCAAAGAAAAAATTATCTTTTTTACAACAAATTCCCTAACTCATTCACTCCCAGTAATCTTTCTGCTGTAAAACCTTCTGCATGCTCTACCCCTATTAACCTTCCTAAGTCTCTAGCACGATAATCTACACTATCAAAAAAGTTTTTACTGGTAATTGGTGTTTCTGGCTCTTTACTATTAGGATCAAAAAACTGAGAACTATATGCTTTAATGGCTTCTATTTTAATATCAATAAATCCATCTACATTCACTACAAAATCAGGGGTTATATTTTTCCATTGTATATAATGGTAAACAACTTTAGGTCTCCACGCTTGTTGAGTCTTTCCATCGATTGCTGTTTCTATCCTTTTTAAACCGCTTAAAAAGCATGCATCACTTACTAACTTGCTTCCTTTACCATGATCAATATGTCTATCGTCTACCGCATTACACAACACCATTTCTGGCTTGTACTTTCTAATCATTTTAATAACTTCCAACTGATGGGCTTTATCATTTACAAAAAAACCATCTGCAAAACATAAATTCTCACGAACTTCAATCCCAAGAATTTTAGCGGCATTAGCAGCCTCTTTATCTCTAATTTCCGCTGTACCTCTAGTTCCTAGTTCTCCCCTAGTTAAATCTACAACTCCTACGGTTTTCCCTAGTTTTATTTCTTTTGCAATTGTGGCCCCACATCCTAATTCTACATCATCAGGGTGAGCGCCAAATGCGAGTATATCTAATTTCATCTGTAATTCTTTTTCAATAAATTATAATTCAAAAATACATCAATCAATTCAAAGTGTAAGTTTTTATGGCTTAATTTAGTAACGGGTATAATAGAAAAGAGAAACCGCTTAAAGATGAAATGTGATTTTTCATCTTTAAGCGGTTCTTTATATTGATTTTAATAATTCTTTTTACAACACGAACTTAACAAGCTTTGTCTTTCTCTTAAAAGGCTTAAGTTTCTTCTTCATTGACTTCTTGTAAGACTTAAAATTATCTTCTCCAAGAATATCAATTCCTTTCTTTTTGGTATCACTTTTAATATTCTTCAATTCAGAAATCTTACTTTCCTTATCCTTATCACTATTTAGAACACTAAAGACTTTATCTACCATTCCAGAATTTAAATCTTTAAGTTCACTTGATTGGTCTGATGATAAGTTCAGCCCAATATCATCGAAACTATTCATAGTATTTAAAAAATCGGCTTTAGGGAAATCTGACTGAGCCTCGCTAGTGTTTACAAATAAAATACTGGCGACAAAAGCTAAAATAAGTGCTAAATTTTTCATTTTAAAAGTTTTATGTCCAACATTAATGTCAAATAAATATACAACATTATAGAATTATTTTCACCATAAGAGTAAAAATAATCATCAGATAAAACTTACAAATAATATAAATTATTTAAAGACCTTTTTATATCTCCAATAACTTACGCCACCTAAAACAAATACAAAGAATACTGCATAATAAACAAACATTGGCGTAATAACTTTATCTCCACTTGCATATGAATGTAATCCTGAAAGGTAAAAGTTAACACCAAAATATGTCATCATGATACTCGCAAATGCCAAAATACTAGCAAAGTTGTAAGCCCAACGACCACGTAAACCTGGTACAAGCCTCATATGAATTACAAAAGCATAAACCATAATACTTATAAGCGCCCATGTTTCTTTTGGATCCCAGCCCCAATATCTACCCCAACTCTCGTTAGCCCATTGTCCTCCTAGAAAGTTTCCAATAGTTAACATAACAAGACCTACAGTAAGCGCCAGTTCATTAATAATAGTAAGCTCTTGAATACTGAGCTCCATTTTAGATTTATTCTTCTTTGTAGTAAAAGTTATTAATAATAACGTTACAACACCTAAGATCATTCCTAATGTAAACGGTCCGTAGCTTCCTACAATTACTGCTACGTGAATCATTAACCAATAACTATCTAAAACAGGTTGTAGATTTGCTATGGCAGGATCTATCCAATTCATGTGTGCTCCAAACAGTATAATTGCTGTTACAAAAGCTGTTGATGCAAGTGTAAGGTTACTTTTTCTTGCGAATAACAACCCTAATCCCATTGTACTCCAAGCCACATACAACACACTCTCATAAGCATCACTCCACGGCGCATGTCCACTAATATACCATCTTGCTGCTAATCCTAAAGTTTGTAGAGCAAACATGATAAAGATAGCTACTTTACATACGTTAATAATAATTCTGAGTGCTTTAGAATCTCTAAAAATCTGAATAATAATAGCGGTGAACATCACTAAACCTATAACCATATACCAGATTAAAAGCTCTTCGAAAATATTTAACTTATTATAAATAATCTCCGTTTGTATTTTTGTTTCTGAAGGCAATACCTCAGAACCATAGTTTTTTTGATTCTGTTTGAAAGCTTCTATAATTTTATCTGCTTGGGTATAATCTCCTGTGCTTTTAGCTTGTTGTAAAGCCATCACATAGAAAGATAAAGACTTGTTTATAAAATTAGCATAAAGTGAATCGTTAACTTTATAAGATTCATTTTTAAATGCTGTTGCAGAAATCCATTTATTATTCTCATTATCTGGCAACGGATAGATTCTAAGAATCTCCCCTCCTAGCGCTTGATTAACCAATCCTAGCTTTAAATCAAACTCTCTAAAACCTTTTTGAAATTGATTAGGTGTATTTGTAGCATATGCATCTTGAAGGTATGGAGACAATTTATATTCTACTCCATCGAAAAAGTCGACCGCTTTTACATACTCTTGATCTTTAGGAACGTCAATAACAGTTCTAATACTATCATTCTTACTAGTTATATATAGTAAGTCTACATTATACCATAATGCAGGATTCTGTATCATAGATACCAATACTTGATTAGCATCTAAATCTTCAAACGTATCAGACTTTCTTAGTTTTCTAAGCAACTCAGAAGCAAATGTATTCACAGGCTTCATCCTTCCTTTACTATCTTGAATAATTAACTCTCCAAACTTAGCTGCATGTTCTTTTGGAACTATGGTAGTTTGTAAAATAGAATCTATTTGGTGTTTCGTTGGCGGAGTAACATGTATGTGTTCTTCTTCTTTTACTTGTTGATCTTCTGGGTGGTCTATCGTTCCATGCATTGGAATGTTTTGAGCAAACCCACTAAAAACTGTAAAAAGGATTACAATAGCAGATAAAGTAGCTTTCTTTGCCTTTACTTTTTCTAACATCTCTCCTAATTTTATAAATCGCGTTTTTCCGAAGAACATAATTCCCATAAGTCCCGTGTATAATAAGAAATACCCTAAATAGGTAATCCAAGTTCCCCAATAATCATGATTTACAGAAAGTATTGTTCCCTTTTCATCTGGATCAAATCCTGACTGAAAGAAGCGATACCCGCCATGATCCAACACATGATTCATATAAATATCATAATCAAAAGTACGCTCGTCATTTACGGTAACTTTACTCATAAATGAAGAATACCCCTTCTCTGTACCTGGGTATTTTTCAGCAATAAAATCATTTAAAGTAATACTAAAAGGAAGGTCTTTTTTAATAGAACCAAAAGAAAGATGAAAGTCAAAATCACCAACGGTAACTGTCTTAGGGTTTGTAAGATGTCCTGATCCTCCTAAAACTTTAACTTGTTTCGTTTCTCCACCAGTAGTAATATCTAATATAATTGCGTCTTGCTGATTTTCATTTTTCTCTTTCGTTTCTACAACACCATATTCACCCTTTATCATTTGATCAGGAAAAACAAATTGCATTCCCGCTGTATTATAAAGAGAACGATACATTAATTCTTGCACGCTGTCTTGAACTACAGTTCCTTGAAACTGATCTGCCATTCTCATAAAAGTACCTTCAAAAGGTGATTTTATAGTACTCGCAGAATCGTTAACCGTAATATTTACAGCTCCTGGAGTTTCTTTATTTAAGGCGAATAATATATTATGAATATTGGCTACCTCTCCATCTTTCAAATAATGATCATGTCTGTTACCTCCACCTGCTTCTACGATCTTAAGATAGTTATCACCATTCTCGGTTTCAATAAGTCCTTCTTCTGCTCCTTCAATAAAACCTGCATAAGAAATTTTAAAAGGTTCCCCTTTAAAATCTGATTTCCATGGAAGCGAAGATTTTATAGCCTCACTAGTTACCATTATTTCATCTTGAAGAGGTTTTCTTAGTGGCTCGCCATCTACATCTCCATCTACAAAAACACTAAGGTATTTTTGTTGCGTAAGAATATAATCCACTGTAGAACCCTCTCTAATAGGCATTGCTCCTTCGTAACCAATGTAACGGGTAACAAAAGCTCCCATTATGATCACTATAAAAGATAAGTGTAGTAAAAGTACTGCCCACTGTTCTTTCTGAAATAAACGATAACGCTTAATGTTACCAAGGAAATTTATAACAAAAAATAACATGATGAGTTCAAACCACCAAGTGTTATAAATCCAAATTTTAGAAGTTTCTGTACTGTACCAGTTTTCAATAAAAGTTCCTAGCGCCATTGATACTGCAAATGCAACAAAAAGGATAGCCATTAAACGAGTAGAAAATATAATTTTTTTAAGAGAATCTAACATCAGTATTATAGAGTTTTACCAATTGAATTTCAGTTCGCAAAAATAAGTCCTTTTTGTGATTTAAAACGTTAATTTAGAAGAATTATTAAGAACTTATAATCTACACTTAGTAATATTATAGCTTTATTTCTTTACAAAGACGATAACCGTCTATACAAATAAGCTTAAGAGACCTATTACCACTCATAGACTGCATAATAAACGTTTTGATAGTATGTTTAATACAGCTCACATTTCTTACATATAAATCTATCTTTAGAAAACGACATAGTGCTAATAATCGGCATTAAAAACTTCAAAATATTGGTGATAACTTTTATAATGACTAACTTTTTCTCCTTTTTAATCTCCAAAATGGTCACCATTACGTAATTTAGCAACATGTTAAAAATTGTGCTCCTAGGAGGAGGAAATATAGCGCATCATTTGTTTAGAGTTTTTAATGAAAATAACTCTATAAACGTAGTACAATGCTACAATCGATCGCTTTCTGCTATCAAAGTTTTCGAGGATAAAACACGTGTAACTAATAAGCTAGCAGACATTATTGAAGCAGATATTTATGTGATCGCTGTAAGTGACAATGCTATTGCTGATATTTCTAACGAGCTTCCTTTCTCAAACAAACTGGTTGTACATACTTCTGGCAATGTTTCTATGCTAGATTTAAATGAAAAGAATAAACGAGGTGTTTTTTATCCGTTGCAGTCTTTTTCTATTGATAAAGAGGTGAATTTTGAAGAAATCCCTATTTGTATTGAAGCTGAAAATGATACAGACCTAAAAGTACTACAAACATTAGCAGCATCTATTTCTAATAAAGTTTATAAAATTGATTCTAAACAACGAAAAGCTATTCATCTTTCCGCTGTATTTGTAAATAATTTTGTGAATCATATGTACCAAATAGGAAATGAAATCTGTAAGCAGAATGATATCCCTTTTGATATTCTACAGCCTCTTATTGAAGAAACTTCAGAAAAAATAAAAACACTTACTCCTGAAGAATCTCAAACAGGACCCGCAAAAAGAAACGATACAAAAACCATAAATTCGCATCTCGAATTACTAGAAAAAGATTCGCATAAAGAAATATACAAACTACTAACAACATCTATAATTAATAGCTATGGAAGAAAAGAGTTATAAAGAATAT
This sequence comes from Joostella atrarenae, assembly GCF_021764745.1. Classification (GTDB taxonomy): domain Bacteria; phylum Bacteroidota; class Bacteroidia; order Flavobacteriales; family Flavobacteriaceae; genus Galbibacter; species Galbibacter atrarenae. Next base: position 100,787 of record NZ_JAETXX010000009.1, read on the forward strand.
CTAGAACACATTACTACTTTTGTTTTTGATGTAGACGGCGTTTTAACAGACGGAATTATATCAATCACTTCAGACGGGCAATTACTAAGAACCATGAATGTAAAAGATGGTTATGCTATGAAAACTGCCTTAGATAAGGGTTATAATATTTGTATTATTTCTGGTGGAAGTAACGAAGGTGTTCGCTCAAGATTACGAGGATTAGGGATTACTGATATTCATTTAGGTGTGAGCAATAAAATAGATACACTTGATGAATATTTTGATGTCTATAATATTAAATCTGAAAATGTTCTTTATATGGGAGATGACATTCCAGATTATCATGTTATGAAAATGGTAGGAATGCCTTGTTGCCCAAATGATGCAGTTGCTGAAATTAAAGAGATTTCAAAATATATTTCTCATAAACAAGGTGGAAAAGGATGCGTTCGTGATGTGATTGAACAAGTCTTGAAAGTACAGGGTAAATGGAAAGATAGTTTTGATGCAAAAACCGACTAAAAAATTGTAATCGATAGGTTTCTATTTTGTAAAGCTTCAAACATTCTACTTTATGCACTTTAATTAAATAATTAAAAATGATTTTAAACGACAGACTTAAAGATTATAACATTATCCTGGCTTCTGGCTCTCCTAGAAGGCAACAATTTATAAAAGACCTAGGTATTGAATTTGAGATCCGCTTAAAAGAAGTTGAAGAAGTATACCCTAAGCGATTATATAAATACGAAATTTCTGATTATCTAGCTCAGCTAAAATCGTTACCACATAAGGAGACACTCAAAGAGAATGATATTCTAATAACTTCGGATACTATTGTTTGGCACAACGAAGAAGCCCTTGGAAAGCCAAGAAGTAAAGAGGAAGCCATGGCTATGTTGAGATCGCTTTCTGGAAATATGCATGAAGTAATTACCTCTGTCTGTTTTACTACTAAAAAAATAGAAAAAACTATCAATCATATTACTAAAGTATATTTTAAAGAGCTTACAGAGGATGAAATTGAGTATTATGTAACCAATTACAAACCTTATGACAAAGCTGGTGGTTACGGAATTCAAGAATGGATTGGTCAAATAGGAATTATTAAAATTGAAGGTTCTTATGCAAATGTTGTTGGCTTGCCTGTTTATGAAGTTTATAAAGCTTTAAACTCCCTAGTAATAGAATAGTTTTTTGTAATTTTAAATTAAAGTAGGTTCAGATGAAAACAACAAAGTACTTATCTTTATTTTTAATTATAATTCTTGCTATCTCTGCCATTTATTGGGGATTTACAAGTACAGATACTAAAAAAGTTTCTCGAGAATTAACTGACGATTTTCGAAAATATTGGTTTTCTGGAGAGGCAGAAATCACCTCTTACGAATTATCTCAAGCACGCTACGGAGAAGTTAGAGACGGAAAATCTGTGCTTATTTTTGTGTCGGAGCCCTTTTTAAAAAATAAGCAAGTAAAAGCTGATAATCCCTCTGACGATGATGTTACCGTTTTAAAGCTTAACAGTACTAAAAATTATATAACAGGCATTTATCCGTACTCAATAATGACGAGTACTTTTTTTCCTATTAGCTATCAAGATCATGCCATTAAAGTAACCAATACCGTTACAGAATGGTGCGGACAAGCCTATACACAAATTAACAGTAGAGATAGATTTGAAGTTACTTCTCATTCTTATTTTGAAAATGAAGCTGACCAAAACTATAAAATAGAAGAAGGTCTTTTGGAAGATGAAATTTGGACACAAATAAGGATCAATCCTCAAGATTTACCAATAGGAAATATAGATCTTATCCCTTCATTAGAATACACCCGACTAAAACATATTCCTGTTAAGAAGTTCAAAGCAGAAGCTTCTCTCGACAAAAAGGGCGCTTTATCTTCTTATAAAATCCATTATCCTAATTTAGAGAGAACACTTGTTATCAACTTCAAAACAAAATTCCCACACACTATTGATAATTGGCAAGAAACTTACAAAAGTGGCTTTGGAAAAGATGCTAAAAAACTGACATCCACAGCTAAAAAAATCAGAACAATTAAATCTGCTTATTGGTCAAAAAAATCTATAACTGATGTATCTTTGCGGGACTCATTAGGTTTATAATTTTATGACAGAATACTTAGTAATATACAAAGACGAAATAATAAGAACACTTGTCGTTATTCTTATTCTATTTTTAGTTCGATTCTTACTTTTTAAAGCCATAAAAAAAGTAGGAAAAATTGGTGATATAGACAGAAATAGAACCTTACTTATCTTAAAGTATTTTAATACATTTATATTCATTGTTGGTGCCATTGTAATTAGTTTTATTTGGGGCTTAGACTTTAAAGATTTGGGTCTATTTTTCTCTTCTGCTTTTGCGGTAATTGGTGTTGCTTTTTTTGCTTCATGGTCTATATTAAGTAATGTTACAGCCGGAATTATTTTATTCTTCTCATTCCCTTTTAAAATTGGAGATCGTATTAGAATTCAAGATAAAGACTTCCCTTCAGAAGCTATTATTGAGGATATAAAAGCATTCCATTTACATTTACGCACAGATGACGGAGAACTTATTACCTACCCCAATAGTTTAATGCTACAAAAGGGAATTGTTGTAATTAACAAACCAGATCGTGAAGATGATGGTGCCAGTACGCTATAATAATTTGCTTATTAACTTTCAACAACAGTTTAAAAATTTATAACTGCTAGTTCTGTTCTTCCTATTATAACAAATGATTATATTTGGTTTTTTCAATAATCATAACATTTATAATGAAAAGAACTACACTTCTAAGCTTATTTCTATTAACAAGTTTTTGCTTCACGCAAGCACAAAAAAATAACAATTCCAAATTATCTATCAAGCAGATTATGCAAGGGGACAATTTTGTTGGTCATTTACCTTCAAATGCCCATTGGTCTGCTGACGGAAAAAACATTCTCTTTAATTGGAATCCAGAAAATGCATTCAGCGATTCGCTATATACATATAATACAGCTTCAGAAACAACAAAAAAAGTAGGTTTTGAGGCTTCTTATAATCTTCCTTCTCCATACGGGATTTATAGCAACGATAAATCAAAAAAAATATACAGTAAGAATGGTGATGTTTATATGATGACAATCGCCTCTGGAGAAATCATTCAAATTACCAATACTCAAGATTACGAAGGGAATGTTCATTTTACTAACAATGAACAGCAAATAGCATATGTCAGTAATAAAAATATTTATACTTGGGATATAAAAACTGGAGTGACAAAACAAATTACCGATTTCAATAACGGAAAAGAGAAAGACGGGAATAAAAGAGATGAAAAAGATGAATGGCTATACCAAGACCAATTAGCTCTTTTCGATGTTTTAAGTGAACGCAAAGCTAAAAAAGATAGACAGGATTATTTTGATAAAAAGGAAGCTCTAAAAGCTCCTCTTCCAATTTACTCTGAAGGTAAATCTATTCAAAACCAACATATAAGTCCAGATGGGAAGTATGTAAGCTATTTATTGGTAGAAAGGGAAGACAATAAAGGGACTATTACCCCACATTACGTTACAGAATCTGGCTATACTGAAGATCAACACACACGATCTAAAGTAGGAAATGAGCCCGATACATATGAGCTTTTTATATATGATATTGAAAACAGAAAAACATATCCTGTTGCATTAGACAATCTTGAAGGATTGGATTATATTCCTGAATACACTAAAGATTATCCTGATAAAACATATAAAAATGATAATAGAATAGGATATATAAGTGGCCCTATTTGGAATAAAGACGGGAGTAAAGCTGTTTTAGATATCAATACGAACGACTATAAAGACCGATGGATTGTTTTATTAAACACGGAAGATGGTACCGTAACTAATTTGGATCATCAGCATGATATCGCTTGGATTGCAGGACCTGGAATTGGCGGTTATCGAGGTGGTGAATTAGGATGGATGCCAGATGATAAAAGTATATGGTTTCAATCGGAAAAAACTGGATATTCACATCTTTACACTTTAAATACAACTAATAAAAAATCAAAAGCAGTAACTTCTGGGGATTTTGAAATTTATAACCCTAAAATTGCTAACGATAAGAAGCATTGGTATTTTACAGCAAACAAAACGCATCCTGGAGATCGTCAATTTTATAGAATGTCTTTAAATGGCGGAAAAATGGAGCAATTAACTTTCAAGACAGGAAGAAATGATGTCACGCTTTCTTCTGATGAAAAGCAAATGGCTATCCTCTACTCTTACGCCAATCAACCTAGGGAATTATATATAAAAGAAAATCCAATTTATAATAAAAATGCCGTTGCAAAACAAGTAACACATTCTACAACCAAAGATTTTGAAGCGTACGACTGGAGATCTCCAGAATTCATAACTTTTAAAGCAAATGATGGTGCTAACGTACACGCAAGAATCTACAAACCAGCTACAGAAGTAAAAAATAAAGGTGCAATAATCTTTGTTCACGGTGCTGGGTATTTACAGAATGCACATAAATGGTGGAGTTCTTACTTTCGTGAATATATGTTTCATAATATTTTAGTTGATAACGGATACACTGTTTTGGATATTGATTACCGTGGAAGCGCAGGATATGGTAGAGATTGGCGTACAGGCATCTACAGACATATGGGAGGAAAAGATTTAAGCGATCAGGTAGACGGTGCGGCTTATTTGGTAAATGAACATGGAATTGATAAAGATAAAATTGGAATTTATGGAGGTTCTTATGGTGGATTTATTACACTAATGGGAATGTTTAATGAAGCAGATACTTTTACGGCTGGTGCTGCAATAAGATCTGTAGGAGATTGGGCAGCTTACAATCATGGCTATACAGCTCGTATTTTAAATACTCCAACAACAGATAGCCTTGCATACAGAAAAAGCTCTCCTATATATTTTGCTGATGGTTTGGAAGGAGATTTACTTATTTTACACGGAATGGTAGATGATAATGTGCATTTCCAAGATATGGTACGCCTTTCTCAAAAACTTATCGAGCTAGGAAAAACCAATTGGGAAATGGCTGTTTATCCAGTAGAAAGGCATGGTTTTGTAGAGCCTAGTAGTTGGACAGATGAATATACTAGAATTTTCAACCTGTTTAATGAAAGTCTTTTAGGAAAGAAAAACTAAATTATTTCTGTCCTGAATAAAAAAAGGATTCGATTTCTCAGCTATTAGAGAGATCGGATCCTTTTTTATTGATACTAAAATTACTTAGCTGAATCTTGATTTGAAAAAATCAGAAAGCTTCTTTACTAATAGATTTTAAAATCTGCAATACGCACTGTATTACGTTGTTTTGATACTTTATTAATTTCAACTTTAATAGCTTTTGTTTCTACTGCGTTTTTAAAAGTCACCTTTCTTTCTATCGGATTGTTATCTATATTCCCAAACGAACCATTTGCAAGAGCCTTCCACTCTCCACTTTCATCGAGACCATAAATTACATACTCCTCTATTCTACCTCCAACTGATGGATCTTTAGAAGGAGGGACGTATCCAAAACCACTAACCGTTGTGCTTTGAGGAAAATTAATAACAAAAAAGGTATTCTCTTTTTTACTTTCAGGTAGTTCCGCAACAGTATCAGGGTTATCATCTAAACAATAATCCATATTTTTCCCTTTAGAAATATCCCATTCATCAGGTAAAATACTAAAGGCCTTTCTCGTCTCTTGAATAAAGTTATCTTTTTCAGAATTTACAGCTATTGCTCTTACTACTCCGCCATTTCGGAATTCGAACGGCGACTCATAAAGTACTCCACTCTCTTGGGGACTACTTCCATCTACGGTGTAAAGTACTTTCGTTGAAGCTCCATCTATTGAAACTCTCCCTTTTTTATCTCTATCCACAGAAACCAACGGAGACAATGGTGGAGCTACGTATAATCGTACAGTTGATAAACTAGGACTATTTCTGCTATCTGTTATTCTAATTCGTAAGCTATCTGTTTGGGTATTTGGAACTTTTAAGAAACGACGAATCCCAATAGTAGTTCCATTACCAATAGTCTCCCATTTATCATTTATATAAGCGTCAATCTCAAATTTTTCTACACGTTGTCCAAAATCTACAATATTCTCCTGTAGTTCTACAACATTAAAATTTTGACTACCATAAAGTTTTAATATAATTGTTCCTGTATTTTTACCTTCTGGTGCAACCCAGGATGTTCTTATATCATCATCAAAAAGATAATTTCCAGCATATCCTCCTTCTCTAGTTTCTGTTGCAGACGCCACTGCTCCATTAGCATAGTTATGCTTTTTCATCTCTTTAATATATTCTCCAAACTTCTTAAGCAAAAGAGCATCTTCATCTGGAATCAGACCTCTATTATCTGGAGATAAATTAACTAAAAGATTACTATTCTGACCAACAGTTTCAAAATAGGAATTAATCATATAATCCAACCCTCTATTGTGTTGGCCTGGTTTCCAAAACCACTGTACCCTAACAGGCAACCCTCCCCTTGCAGGATACCATGCCAATTGCTCATAATTTTTAATTTCTTCTACACTTCCTAAAGTTGGTTTTGTTAATGGTACGCCACTGTCGTATCCCGAAAAATCGGCTTCCATACTCTCTATTCCTTGAACGCTCCATTCGGTAAAGCGTCCTTTTCCTGCCTCATTACCAACCCATCTAATATCTGGGGCAGCACCAGATATTAATGCTTGCGGTTGTATATCTCGAATAAGCTTATAAACTCTAGGCCAATCAATTTTCATTTTTACTCCACTTGTCTTTTCATCGAGTCCAGCACCATCAAACCATACCAAGTCTATATTTCCATAATTGGTTAATAATTCTGTTAATTCATTAACCATAAGATCATTATAAGAGTCTTCACCATAAGGTGCTTGCTTATCCCAAGGTGAATAATAAATACTTGTTTTAATTCCCTGTTTTCTACAAGCGTCCATAAATTCTTTTACTACATCTCCTTTTCCGTCTTTCCATGGAGTTTTCGCTATGGTACGTTCTCTAAATTTACTTGGCCATAAAGTAAAACCATCATGGTGTTTACAAACCAAAATAACAGAGGTGATTCCAGCACTTTTAAAAGTACTTACCCATTGGTCTGTATCGAGTTCTTTAGGATTAAATATATTTAAATCCTCTTTTCCTGAACCCCATTGCATTCCTGTAAACGTATTTAAGTTGAAATGTACAAAACCTAACATTTCATAATTTTGCCATCTCAATTGACGAGCAGAAGGTCTCACCATAGAAGACAATTTAGATGCTTCTGCTTCCGATACATTCTTTGGAACAGCAACAGAGACTCCATCGTAATATGAATTCTTTATTAGGTTTATAGTCTCATTTTCAACTGTAGATTGTGATAATCCTCCAAAAAAAGACAGGAAGATTAATAATGTAGAAATAGATTTAAACATGTATAGTAATTGGTTGATTTATATTTGGAGCAATTTATAAAATTAAAGTGACAATCACTTTTATAAAGTCTGTAATACTAAACTCATTTATATAAACTATTTAACGACGATGCTAAAAACTATAAATCTTAAAATAGTAATTTCCTACCGTAATAAATGGTTATTCTCTAACGAAAACAGTAATTTTATACCCTAAACCTGAACAGATGTCAGTAGCAAAAAAAGAATACAAAAGAATTACAGTAAAGTCGTTAGTTGAAATGAAGCAAAACGGCGAGAAAATTTCTATGCTAACGGCCTACGATTATTCGATGGCAAAAATTGTAGACGGCGCTGGTATCGATGTGATTTTAGTTGGAGATTCTGCTAGTAATGTTATGGCTGGCCACGAAACTACACTTCCTATCACATTGGATCAAATGATATATCATGCATCTTCTGTTATTAGAGCTGTAAATAGAGCTTTGGTTGTTGTAGATCTCCCTTTTGGAAGTTACCAATCGGATCCTAAAGAAGCATTACGTTCTGCTATTAGAATAATGAAAGAAAGTGGTGCTCATGCTGTAAAGCTAGAAGGTGGTAAAGAAATTAAAGAATCTACAAAGCGAATTTTAAATGCTGGAATCCCTATCATGGGCCATTTAGGACTCACTCCACAATCAATATATAAATTTGGAACATATACCGTTCGAGCAAAAGAGGAAGAAGAAGCCAAAAAACTAAAAGAAGATGCTAAAATGCTTGAGAAAGCTGGTTGCTTCGCTATTGTTTTAGAGAAAATCCCAGCAAAGCTTGCAAAAGAAGTGGCAGCATCTGTTTCTATTCCTATTATTGGAATTGGAGCTGGTAATGGTGTTGATGGACAAGTATTAGTATTGCATGATCTTTTAGGGATGACACACGAATTCCATCCACGTTTTTTAAGACGTTATTTAAATCTATATGATGATATGACAAATGCTATATCTCAATATGTTGACGACGTGAAAAGTAAGGATTTCCCTAACGACGAAGAACAATATTAAACTTGAAGTGATAGGCCGTTATATTTAAAAATAACTTCACAATCATCTCAACAAACCTAATCTTCATCATTTAAAAGCTAATACGAAGCGAATGAGTAAGCATTCAACCAAAGAAAATCTCCAAGTTCTTTACGAAGACAACCATGTTATTATTATTAATAAGCGTGCAGGAGACATTGTTCAAGGTGATAAAACTGGCGACAAACCACTTTCTGAAGTTGTAAAAGAATATATAAAAGATAAATACAATAAACCTGGAAACGTGTATTTAGGTGTGGTACACCGCTTGGATAGACCGACCAGTGGTATTGTTTTATTTTCAAAAACGTCCAAGGCATTACCAAGACTAAATAAGCTTTTTAAGGAGAAAGATGCTAAAAAAACATATTGGGCGATTGTAAAAAATAAACCTGAAAAAGAATCTGATAAGCTGATACATTGGATGAAACGAAATCCAAAGCAGAATAAGTCTTACGCTCATAAAAATGAGGTTCCCGACAGCAAGAAAGCAATTTTAGATTATACCATCATAAAAAGCCTTAACAATTATTATTTATTGGAAATTAACCTAGAAACGGGACGTCATCATCAGATAAGATCTCAACTTTCTTCTATTGGCTGCCCTATAAAAGGCGATTTAAAATACAATTTCGACCGAAGTAATAAAGATGGGAGTATAAGTTTACACGCTAGTAAATTAGAGTTTGAACACCCTGTTAAAAAAGAACTTATAAGTGTTACCGCTCCCCTACCCAAAGATCCATTATGGGATGCATGCACATAGATTTTTTTACTATCTTTAAGAAAATATCTTATCATGATTAGAAAAATTCTATTTGCTGGACTCGTTTTTTTATTAACTTCTTGCGGAAGTTCTGTAGAAAGTTTTTATGATGCTCATAAAAATGACACGAACGTAACTGCGGTACAAGTGCCTAAATTTATGTATTCTCTAATTGGGAATCTTTCTCCTGAAGTAGATGCTCTTATAAATAATGTATCTGATATTAGATATATGAATATCCCTGGAAATACTGCACTAAGAAATCAGCAGATAAACTCAGAAATTGACAAAATTACTAAGAGTGGTTATTCTGATATTTTTAGAAAAAATACTAGCGACACTCAAAGCCTTTTAACCGTAAAAGAAAAAGGAAATACCATTAAAGAAATTATTCTCCACAACAATAAAGGTGCTAATAATTCTTTACTTTATCTGAAAGGAAACTTTGATGCCGATAAAATTAAAAAAATGGCAGAAAATGATGACTTTTCAAATTTCAATAACCTCCTCGATCAAAAATATTAAATTATTCAACTATTACTCAGCGTAAAAAAGCTGAGAAAATAAGCTAAACTCAATATAACTAGAGAGTTAAAGAAATTTTAGCTTTAACTTTTTTTGCTCCCTATACAAACTAGCTAAACTACTATAAATAAAACAGCTATCCCTTCTAATTTTAGAACAACACTTTATATCAATTTATCTTTCTTTATAAAAAGTTAAACATTTGGTATTGTAATATAATTTTAATCTTTTTGATACGTTTTATCCATATCGGGTATAACAATATAAAAACGCAATGCTATAAACAAAATAGTATTTGCTTGAACTTATTTAAAATAAAAATGAAGCACATGAAATTAATTAAAACAATATTTAGTGTATTATGTCTTGTAAGTCTATTTTATGCTTGCGGATCTTCTGATGACGATTTCTCATCAGGATCTGGTGTAGATGACTGCCTCGGTTTGGGAGAAGAGCAATTATCTCTAACCATACAAGAAACATTTACCACATTACCAGGAAAAGTTTCTGTTTTCTTTAAGGTGAATACTAAAGATGGAGAGCCTGTTTCTAATTTAGAATCTAGCAATTTTAATATTTTTGAAAAAGGAAGAAATGACAATTGCTACAAACCAATTTCACCATCTGAGTCTAATGGAAGAATTTCTCCCGATACTCAGATATTCAATACAAATACATTACTTGTTTTAGACTTAAGTAATAGTGTATTAAGTTCAAGTTTAGAAGAATTAAAAGCAGCTTCTGTTAGTTTTATAGATGAAGTAATGCCTGCAGATGCAGACGAGCAATACAAAATGGCAATTTACTGGTTTGACGGAGAAGATGTTTTACACGAGTTAAATCCTCTTACTTCTAGCAGAGCAGAACTTACAGCAGCTATTGAAGGAATTACTGATGATATTAGCAACGACCCTTCTACAGATTTATATGGTGCTGTAATTAAGTCTACAGAAATTGCAACAGGAATTCTAAATGAGAATCAAGAGAACGACATTCTTGCTGCTTCTTCAGTAGTTATATTTACTGATGGAACCGATCAAGCTGCACGTTACAAAGAAAGTGATGCTACTAATGCAGTTAAAAACGCAAACGAAAATATATCTTTCTTTACCATCGGTTTAGGTGATGAAATAGACAAAAATGTTTTAGAGGAAATAGGAAAAACAGGATATGCTTTTGCTAATGACAAAGATGATCTAGAAGATACCTTTGAAGAAATTTCAGATAATGTAGCTGGACAAGCAAGTAGTTATTACTTATTTGAATACTGTAGTCCTAAAAGAGATGGAAGTGGGGTTAATCTATTGGTTATCCAAGCAGTACAAGGAGAAAACCAAGGAGCTGTACAAACAGAGTTTAACGCTGAAGGATTTACTGGAGGTTGTGAATAAACATTCCTTAATCAATATTAAAAAAATAGGCTGCCCAAAAAGGCAGCCTATTTTTTTTTTGAGTCCTACACACTTATAAGTAAGAACTCATACATAAACTTTCACTGATAACTCTAAAACCATGTAATTAGTAATTACCTATAGCATCTTACCCATACAACTCACTAATAGTTTTAATAATAATACTTAAAGTGATTACATATTTCTCATTACAGAAAGCTCCGTATTTAATTATAAAATTTATCCTAATAACTCATACAACTAAAAGCAAAAAATGCATTAAAAGCTGTCCTAATTAGCTCAAATCAACACCAAGAACATTCTTATGCAACATAGAAATATAGAACAGACCAAGTAGCTGTTTTCGTTCAAACGTCACAGAAAATTATACGCCACCAATAAATAAGAATTACTAGCTATAAAGTCTATTCAAAAAAAAATCGCCTAAAAAATTAATTTTAGACGATTCTCTTATTATTTCTTGAAAAATTTTACTGCTCTAAAGCTGCAAGTTTTTCTTTCATTTCAGTAAATTTTGCCTGCTCACCAATTGTACCATAGATATTCATAAGTGTTCTTATTGCATCTACGTTATTAGGATTAACAGTTAATAGCTTCTCTAAATAAGGAACAGCAGATTTGTAAATAGCTTCACGCTCAGCTTTTAACTCATCATAACGTTTGTTATCAGCGGCACTGTTACCTAAACCATTCATTTCTTCTACCATTTCTCTCTCTCCAGAAAGAATTAATGAAGACATATTTAAATATACATTTTCATTTTCTGGATCTAATTCTAAAGCTTTCTCATAGTATTCTTTAGCCTTTTCTTTATTACCTTGCTCCGCAAGAATAACTCCTAAGTTGTAATAAAGTGTAGGATTTTTTGGATCTTTCTGAATAGCCTCTTCCATTAAAGATTGGAATTTAGCCTTATCTCCCATTTTGATATACATATTAGCTTCCGTAAGCAATAAGTTTATATCATCAGGATTAGCAGCACGTGCATCTTTAATAGCTGCAGCAGCTTTTTCAGTCTCACCCTTTTCATTATAAATTAAAGCGATGTTTTTAACGATCTCTGGCATTCTAGATTCTGTTTTCTCCTCAGTAGGATCAGAATACTCTCCAGTTTTAACCATTAAATCACGATTTTGCTCAGAACCTAGATTTTCAACTTCTCCAGTTTCTTTGTTAACCGCCATGTAAGCTGTACTTTCTCCTGTATAACCAAGCTCTTTAAGTTTCTCGTAATAACTTAAAGCAGTGTCATACTCACCACCATTTACAGCACTAGATGCAGCGAAGTATAAATAATCTTCATTATCTGTCATCTCATAAGCCATATGAAGCTTATTTGCAGCACCAGCAAAATTTTCATTCTTATTATCTTCAACAGCAGCATTTACAATGTCACCAGAAAGATTATTAAGAATCTCTTTAGCATCATCAGTATATTTAGTTTTGTATTCTTTTTCAAACGCTATCAATTCGTTTAAAGAAGCAACTGCTTTCTCATAATCTGCATCAGCTCCACCTTTCTTTGCAAGATCTGCATAGGTTTTACCAGTTAAAAAGTAATACTCCGCTTTATATTTATCATCTGCAGATTCAATTGTAGATGATAAACTTTGTAACGTAGTTTTTGCTTCAGCAGCACTTCCATTATCTAAGGCTTTTTCAGCATCTCTAAGTTCGCTTTTCTGCGCAACAGCAAAAGATGATGCTAATATTGCAGATGCTAATAGAACTTGTTTTTTCATTGTTTAAAAAATTTGTGTTAAATATTATTCTTTCTCATTATCAGATTCGGTATCGACATTAGGGGTATCGATATCGCTTTTGTTAGAATCAACATCTGTGCCATCCTCTACAACTTCGATGTCATCTATGTCTTCTATATCATCCTCTTCTTTCATAACTTTAGCTACAGCGGCAATAGAATCGTTCTTCAGATTGATTAGTTTTACCCCTTGCGTAGCACGCCCCATAACTCTTAAATCTTCAATTGCCATACGAATAGCAACTCCAGATTTTGTGATAATCATAAGATCATCCTCGTCGGATACGTTTTTAATAGCTACAATAGCTCCAGTTTTTTCTGTAATAGACATTGTTTTAACCCCTTTACCTCCTCTATTTGTAATTCGGTAAACTGGTTCTCCATCTTCAGGATCGTCTAAATAAGTACGTTTTCCATAACCATTTTCAGAAACAACAAGTATGTTTTCTTCTAGGTTATGTACAGATACCATTCCTACAACCTCATCATTATCATCTGCAAGAGTAATACCACGAACTCCAGAGGCATTTCTACCCATCGGACGTGTTTTACCTTCTTCAAAACGAATCGCTTTACCAGATCTAACAGCTAATAATATCTGACTGTTACCTGTTGTTAGTTTAGCTTCAAGCAATTCATCGCCTTCACGAACTGTAATTGCATTAATTCCGTTTTGTCTTGGACGAGAATACTGTTCTAAAGAAGTTTTCTTAACAACACCTTTTTTAGTTGCCATAATGACAAAATGGCTGTTTATATACTCTTCATCTTTTAAGTCTTGAGTACAAATAAAGGCTTTCACCTTATCATCTTGCTCAATATTTATTAAATTCTGAATAGCACGCCCTTTAGAAGTTTTACTTCCTTCAGGAATTTCGAAAACACGCATCCAGAAACATTTTCCTTTTTGCGTAAAGAATAACATATACTGGTGGTTTGTACCAACAAATAAATGCTCTAAGAAGTCTTCGTTTCGTGTAGAGCTTCCTTTTTGTCCTACTCCACCTCTATTCTGAGTTTTATATTCTGTTAAAGGCGTTCTTTTAATATAACCCGCATGAGAAATAGTAATTACCACTTGCTCATCTGGAATCATATCTTCCATACTAAGGTCTCCCCCAGCATATTCAATTACAGAACGTCTATCATCTCCATACTTTTCTTTAACCTCGAGAAGTTCTGTTTTAATGATTTCCATTCTACGCTCTTTATTAGCAAGAATATCTTTACATTCTTGAATAAACTTCATGATTTCATCGTACTCTGTACGTAGCTTATCCTGCTCAAGACCTGTAAGTTGTCTTAATCGCATTTCTACGATTGCTTTCGCTTGGATTTCACTAAGTTCAAAACGCTCAATCAAACGCGTACGCGCTTCATCTGCATTACCAGAACCACGGATAATTGCAATAACCTCATCAATATTATCAGAAGCAATAATTAATCCTTCTAATATATGAGCACGCTCTTCTGCTTTACGCAGTTCATATTCTGTTCTTCTAACTACTACCTCATGGCGATGCTCCACAAAATAATGGATCATTTCCTTTAAGTTAAGTAATTTTGGTCTTCCGTTAACCAATGCAATGTTATTAACACTGAAAGAAGATTGTAGCGCTGTATACTTATATAATGTATTAAGAACAATGTTAGGAATAGCGTCACGTTTAAGAATATAAACGATTCTCATTCCATTTCTATCCGACTCATCACGAATATTAGAAATCCCTTCAATTTTCTTATCATTAACAAGATCGGCAGTCTTTTTAATCATGTCTGCCTTGTTAACTTGATATGGAATTTCTGTAACTACGATAGATTCACGTCCGTTAACCTCTTCTGTAGTAGCTTTTGCACGAATAACAACACGCCCTCTACCAGTTTTAAAAGCCTCACGAACACCATCATAACCATATATAGTACCTCCTGTTGGAAAATCTGGAGCTTTTATATGTTCAATTAATTCATCTACCTCAATATCGTTATTCTCAATATAAGCTACAGTACCATCTACAACCTCAGAAAGGTTATGAGGAGGCATATTTGTAGCCATACCTACTGCAATTCCTGAAGCTCCATTAATCAATAAATTAGGAACTCTTGTAGGAAGTACTTTCGGCTCTTTTAATGTATCGTCAAAGTTTAACTGATGGTCTACAGTATCCTTATCAATATCAGCAAGCATGTCTTCAGATATCTTACGCATACGTGCCTCGGTATAACGCATCGCTGCAGGGCTATCGCCATCCACAGAACCAAAGTTACCTTGCCCATCTACCATCATATATCGCAGACTCCAATGCTGAGCCATACGCACCATTGCGTCATAAACAGAAGTATCTCCATGTGGGTGATACTTACCTAATACCTCTCCTACAATTCTTGCAGACTTCTTATAAGAACTGTTAGATCTAACTCCCAATTCATGCATTCCGAATAAAACGCGGCGGTGAACTGGTTTTAATCCGTCCCTAACATCTGGAAGAGCACGTGACACAATGACCGACATTGAATAATCAATGTAAGCCGATTTCATCTCGTCCTCAATATTAATAGGGATCAGCTTTTCTCCTTCTGCCATATTAAATATAAATTATGTTTTAATTATAAATCGAGCCAATATACACATTTTAAAGACGATTTCACCTTACTCTAAAAGGTTTTTTAATGTTTTTATCAACAAAAAAAGCCCCTTGAAAGGTTAATAAAATCAATGTTAATTTTTTTGTTTTTGATACTTTTTTTTGTCTATTAGCTGAAAGTAGCCTCAAAGAAGAAGAATTAAGGTACAGTTTTTGTCTACTTATAGTTGTTTTACTATTTTTAACTGAAGAAAGGAAAAAAGTATGGATGATAATTTTTCACCAAGAGTAAAAGATGTAATTGCTTACAGTAAAGAAGAAGCCTTAAGATTAGGGCACGATTTTATTGGAACGGAACATCTTATGCTCGGACTTTTGCGTGATGGAAACGGAAAAGCTATAGACATATTAACAGCATTAAGTATAGACCTTGAACATTTAAGAAGAAAAGTAGAGATATTAAGTCCGTCGAACCCTGCTAGTGGTATAAATGCAAACGATAAACGCAATTTACACCTTACCAGACAAGCCGAACGCGCTTTAAAAACTACTTTTTTAGAAGCTAAGTTGTTTCAAAGTTCTTCTATAAACACAGCTCATTTGTTGCTTTGTATATTAAGGAATGAGAACGACCCAACAACAAAACTTCTTAACAAGCTTAAGATTGATTACGATAATGTTAAAGAACAATTTAAGCTTATGATAACTAGCGATGACGATTATATAGACGCACCTTCAGCTGAATCTTTTTCAGATGAAACTGGCGCTGGAGAAGAGCCTCGAGACAATCCTTTTGGAACTACAGGAGGCGCTCCTAAGTCTAATAAAAAATCTAAAACTCCTGTTTTAGATAACTTCGGACGTGATCTTACACAGATGGCTGAAGAAGATAAATTGGATCCTGTAGTAGGAAGAGAGAAAGAAATTGAAAGAGTTTCTCAAATCCTAAGTCGTAGAAAGAAAAACAATCCGCTATTAATTGGAGAGCCTGGAGTTGGTAAAAGTGCCATCGCAGAAGGACTTGCATTGCGTATTGTTAAAAAGAAAGTTTCAAGAATTCTTTATAATAAAAGAGTCGTTACACTAGACCTTGCCTCTCTTGTTGCCGGTACAAAATACCGAGGACAGTTTGAAGAGCGTATGAAAGCTGTAATGAACGAACTTGAAAAGAATGATGATATTATTCTTTTCATTGATGAAATTCACACTATTGTTGGCGCTGGTGGAGCTACTGGAAGTTTAGATGCTTCTAATATGTTCAAACCTGCATTAGCACGTGGAGAGATTCAATGTATAGGAGCCACTACTTTAGATGAATACAGACAGTATATCGAAAAAGATGGCGCCCTAGAAAGAAGATTTCAAAAAGTAATTGTTGAGCCTACAAGTGTTGAAGAAACTATTGAGATTCTTAACAACATTAAAGATAAGTATGAGGAGCACCATAATGTAACTTATACTGATGAAGCAATTAAAGCTTGTGTTAAGCTTACCAACAGATATTTAACAGATCGTTTCCTTCCAGACAAAGCTATTGATGCCTTGGATGAAGCTGGATCGAGAGTTCATATCACAAATATGGAGGTTCCTAAGCAAATTCTAACGCTAGAAAAGCAATTAGAAGAAGTTAAAGAACTGAAGAATTCTGTTGTTAAAAAGCAAAAATACGAAGAGGCTGCTAAACTTAGAGACGATGAAAAACGTATCGAAAAAGATTTAGCTATCGCTCAAGAAAACTGGGAAGAGGAAAGTAAATTACATCGTGAGATTGTTACAGATGAAAGTGTTGCAGATGTAGTTTCCATGATGAGTGGCGTTCCTGTAACAAGAATTGCACAAGCAGAAAGCTCTAAATTAGCAAAACTCCCTGAACTTATTAAAGGGAAGGTAATTGGACAAGATAACGCTGTTGCCAAAGTGGTAAAAGCAATCCAAAGAAATAGAGCCGGATTGAAAGATCCAGATAAACCAATTGGTTCTTTTATATTCTTAGGGCAAACTGGTGTTGGTAAAACGCAATTAGCAAAAGTTCTTGCTAACATGATGTTCGACTCTGAAGATGCGCTTATTCGTATCGACATGAGTGAATACATGGAGAAATTTGCTATCTCTAGATTGATTGGAGCACCTCCAGGATATGTAGGATACGAAGAAGGTGGTCAACTTACCGAAAAAGTAAGAAGAAAACCATATTCTGTAATTCTTTTAGATGAGGTAGAAAAAGCACATCCAGATGTATTTAATATGCTTTTACAGGTATTAGATGATGGATATATTACCGATAGCTTAGGAAGAAAAATTGATTTTAGAAATACTATCATCATCATGACTTCCAATATTGGAGCTCGCCAATTAAAAGACTTCGGTCAAGGAGTTGGTTTTGGAACATCGGCCAAAAAAGCGCAAGCAGATGAACACTCAAAAAGTGTAATCGAAAATGCGTTGAAGAAAGCATTTGCTCCAGAGTTCTTAAACAGAATTGATGATGTTGTTGTGTTCAACTCTTTAGAGAGAGAAGACATTCACAAAATTATCGATATCGAATTAGAGAAGTTATATAAACGTATTGAAAGCCTAGGCTTCAATTTAAAATTAGCCGAAAAAGCAAAAGATTATATTGCTGATAAAGGTTTTGATAAACAATACGGAGCTAGACCTCTAAAAAGAGCTATTCAGAAATATATTGAAGACGCTTTAGCTGAAGAGATTATCACTTCAAAACTATCTGAAGGGGATAGTATTTTTATGGATCTAGACAAAGAAAAAGATGAACTTACTATAACTATCAGTAAAGCTGAAAAGTCAACTGAATCATAAGTTTATATTAATTTTACAATAATTAAAACGTGCGGTATAACTATCGCACGTTTTTTTATTTAATTTTACTGGCTCTAAAATTCTTCTTAACTTAGAAGAATTGGGAACTCTCTTTTTGCTTTTGCTTAAGTTTGTTCTGTAAATAACCTATCCTTAGCCTTATAGCTTCGGAAGATCACTTAGAGGAAACTCTAAGCTTAAAAATAACTCTATTCGACACTTTCTTTTAAAACACATAGGAAGTCGAACAAATAAACCCTAGGATTAGAACCTAAAAACATTTAAATGAGTAACAAAACGATTATTGGTAGCCAAGAATGGGTATCATTACCAGATTTAGATATATCAACCATCAAAGTACGTGTAGATAGCGGTGCTAAAACGTCTGCGTTACATGCTGTAAATATTCAGCCATTTCAGCGAAATAACGATACATGGGTAACTTTTGATGTGTACCCTATTCAACATAACGGCAAAAAAGTAATTCATTGCGAAGCTGTTGTTGTTGATAAAAGAGTTATTAAAAGCTCTACAGGTAACCGTGAAAATAGATATATCATAAAAACTACGCTTAATCTCAACGATACTTCTTGGGATATAGAAGTTTCTCTTACCAATAGAGATAGCATGGGATACCGTATGCTTTTAGGAAGAGAAGCTATGATGGGAAGACTTATTGTTGATCCAGAAAGTAGCTTTATGCTTGGCGACCTCAGCGATGAAGATGTTAATAAAAGATATAAAGCTAACGTTCAAATTCAAGGTGGCTTAAAGATTGGACTTCTTGCTAGCAATCCAAATTTATACAGTAACCGAAGAATTATAGAAGCAGGAGAACGCATGGGACACGAAGTTGAATTTTTCAACATCCGCCAATGCTACATGAAATTAGATGCCGAAACTCCTGAGATACATTATCGTGGAGGTAGAATTCTAAACGACTTAGATGCTATAATTCCTAGAATTCGTCCGAGTATGACTTATTACGGATGTTCTCTAGCAAGACATTTTGAATCTATAAATATTGCCTGTTTAAATAAAGCGGAATCAATTCGTCAGTCTAGAGACAAACTATTTTCATTACAATTATTACTGAAAAATGGAGTGAGTATTCCTACAACTGGTTTTGCGAACTCTCCTTTAGATACTAACGACCTTATAAAAATGGTTGGAGGCTCTCCTCTTATCATAAAACTTCTTGAAGGAACTCAAGGAAAAGGTGTTGTTTTAGCTGAAACAAAAAAGGCAGCAGAGAGTGTTATTAATGCATTTAAAAGCCTAAATGCATATATATTAGTACAAGAATTCATTAAAGAAGCTGACGGAAAAGACCTTCGTATTTTTGTAATTGACGGAAAAGTTGTTGCAGCTATGCAAAGAGAAGCTCCTCCAGGAGAATTTAGAGCAAATATGCACTTAGGAGGAACGGCATCATTGGTAAAACTTACGGCAGCAGAAAAGAAGATAGCTATTAAAGCTACAAAAGCAATGGGGCTCGATGTAGCTGGAGTAGATATAATAAGATCCGCAAAAGGTCCTTTATTACTTGAAGTAAACTCTTCTCCTGGATTAGAAGGTATTGAAACTGCTACAAATATTGATATTGCAGGACTCATGATAAAATCCATCGAAAAGAAACTAAACTGGAAACCATAAGGAATCTATTTTATAAAATTATTAAACCCGAAATACCTTACGTTAAACTAAAGGTATTTCGGGTTCTTTTTTAATCTTATATTTTCCTAATTCTTCAATATTACAGTCTCTTTTTGAATATTTTTCATTTCTATCCTTCAATAAATATTCAATTCGGCTAACAATTAATGTACTTAATCTAATATTCTTTCATAAAATAAATTAAGAATGTGATTAGATTTATTTTTGCTGCATGACAACGCTCGTTAGTAAACATAAACTAATTAAATCTTATAAATTAGATTTTGGATATATAGAAATATACCCAAAGTTTGTCATAGGTATAATTAATGATGGAATCGATTTGTCATTAGAGAATTTATCCGACTTAATAGCTATTGCAGACATTCATTATCGCAACAAAAACTATAGCTATATTTCTTACAGGAAAAATGCATACGCCATTAACCCTACACTCTACGAATACATAAAAGATATTGATAATTTAAAATTATTAGCTATTGTATCTAGTAAAGAACTTTATAGGCATAATTTTAAGATTGAGAAGTATTTTTATGGTAAAGAAATGAAACTCTTCAAAAATTTAGAAGACTCCGTAAAGTGGGTGCTAAAGAAAATGGATTAAATCACTTTCTCCACCTTAATTTTAAAACTTTTTAAATACTTAGGTTCTTATCAAACCTATATCAGCTCCTTTTAATCTTTAAACATTTCAGGAGATACTTTTGTCGTTCCCATAAATTCAATAGTTTTCTTAATATCGTCATGGAAAACTCTATCCTTATCAACAAAAGGAACTACTTTAGTATAAGCCTCAAAATAGTCTTCTATTATTTCCGACGATTTTGCTGGATGTCTAAAGGCCAATGCTTGAGAAGCATTTAAAAGTTCGATTGCCAGAATTGATTTCAGATTTTCTAAGATTCTAAAACACTTCGTTGCTGCATTTGCTCCCATACTTACATGATCTTCTTGACCGTTAGAAGAAACAATAGTATCTACACTTGCAGGAGTTGCTAATTGCTTATTCTGACTCACAATACTAGCGGCGGTATACTGCGGAATCATCAATCCAGAATTCAATCCAGGATCATTCACCAAAAATGATGGCAATCCTCGTTGTCCAGAAATTAACTGATAGGTTCTTCTTTCAGAAATACTTCCCCACTCTGCCAATGCGATTCCTAAATAATCTAAAGCCATCGCTAGCGGCTGACCATGAAAATTACCTCCCGATAAAATCTCATCTTGATCAATAAATATATTTGGATTATCGGTAACCGAATTAATTTCAGTCTTAAAAACTTTTCTTACATGTGCCAAAACATCCTTTGAAGCACCATGAACTTGCGGCATACATCTAAAAGAATACGGATCTTGAACCTGCGTTTTAGGAAGTTCAGAAATCTCACTTCCTTCAATAAAACTTAAAATTCTAGCAGCAGTTTTTATTTGTCCTCTATGCGGACGCACTAAGTGTATTAATTTATTAAATGGCTCTGTAAGTCCGCCAAAAGCATCTAAGGACATCGTTCCTACTAAATCCGCTAAATACGAAAGTCTATACCCATTTATAATACACCACACCCCATATGCACTCATAAATTGAGTTCCATTTAAAAGCGCTAGTCCTTCTTTTGACTGCAAAGCTATCGGCTCCCAATTTTTATCTTTTAATACAGTTGCCGTTTTTACTGTTTCTCCATTATAATAAACTTCTCCCATTCCTAATAAAGGAAGAGAAAGATGTGCAAGCGGAGCTAAATCCCCTGATGCACCTAAGGAACCTTGGGTATATACAACAGGGATTATATCTTCATTATACAAGTCTATCAATCTACAAACTGTAGCGAGTTGCGCCCCACTATGTCCGTAACTTAAAGATTGTATTTTAAGTAACAACATTAGTTTTACAATCTCCTTTGGCACCGCTTCACCCGTACCACAGGCATGAGACATCACTAAGTTTTCTTGAAGCTGACTCAAATGATCGTCAGCAATTTTTACATTACATAAAGATCCAAATCCAGTATTAATTCCATAAACTGGTTTTTTATCCGCAGCTATCTTTTTATCTAAGTACTTTCTGCAATTATCTATATTAACTTTAGCCTCATCAGATAGTTTAAGCTTTAACTTATTATCTATTACATTAGAAATCGTTTCAATATCTAATACTTCTGAGCTTATATAGTAAAAATCGTTCATTCTCTTTATGTAGTTAAAAGTCCAAAAATCTGTATTACCGACTAATTTTACAAGGAAATACAAACAATTAACCTAATCCTTATTTTATATTAAGCATTATCTTGATTTTCTTGATAATCTTTCGTGTTTTTCTTCAGCAAATCAATAAAGGCATCTCCTGTAAAATCAATAATATCTGTTGCTGTTAGCGCTTCTACGCCAGAACGCAACACAGCTAGATCTCCAGCTCTTCCATGGATGTACACTCCCATTATCGCAGCTTCAAACAAACTATATCCCTGCGCTAAGAGTCCACAAATAACCCCTGTTAGCACATCTCCGCTTCCCCCTGTTGCCATTCCTGGATTTCCTGTGGAATTAAAATACAATTCTTCTTTATTTATAGTAACCGTATATGCGCCCTTTATCAAAAGTACCAATTCATTTTCTTTTGAAAACTGCTTCGCTTTTTCTAATTTATCAAAGTCGTCTTTCCAGCTTCCTATTAGCCGCTCCAATTCCTTTGGATGTGGCGTCAAAATAGCATTTCCTTTTATCGACTTTAAAAGATGTTTATTTTCAGAAATAATATTTAGAGCATCAGCATCTATCACTAAAGGTTTTTTATTCTGAATAATAAAATCGGAAAAAGCTTTTACAGTAGCTGCGTGCTTCCCTAATCCTGGTCCGATTGCAATAGCGGTAGGCGTGATATCAAATTTTATATCAGAAATATGTGTTTCCTCGGAATCTGTTAAAACCATCGCCTCAGGAAAAGAAGCTTGTATTGTTTGATACCCACATTTAGGAATGTAAGAAGTAACCAATCCAGCTCCAGAATGTAATGCAGCTTCGCTACACATAAGAGCAGCGCCAATTTTACCATAGCTACCTCCAATTATCAAAGCATGACCAAATGTGCCTTTATGAGAGAATCTTCCACGTGGTTTATAAACCCCAAGAACATCATACTTTTCTACATAAAACATATCTGTAGGCTCTTTATACAAGTGTTCTGCATCCTGACCAATATCTAGAGCCTCCCAATATTCGGTATAAATCCCAGACTGCGGTAATAAGAAAATTAATTTAGGTAATTGAAATGTTAGCGTATAATTTGCTCTTATAACTGTATCTTTTTCTGTAATAGCCTTCTCCATATAAAGGCCCGAAGGAATATCTACAGAAAGAACAAAAGCACCACTTTTATTTATATGATTTATAATAGCAGCTACCCAACTAGCAGCTGGTCTATTCAAGCCGATTCCAAAAATAGCATCTATTACTATATCATTAGCACCAATTCTGGGAAGGTCATTATCTTCTGTAAGTAACTCCGGCCAATATTTTAGGTTTTTAATCCTATCAAAATTCAGCAAAAAATCTTTAGAACGTTTATCACTATAATTCACAACATAAGCAGAAATATCATACCCTTGTTTCAATAATAGTCGAGCTACAACCAAACCATCTCCTCCATTATTTCCTATTCCACAGAAAATATGAATCTTAACTTTTGTATTTACTAATTGTCTATTTATCCAATTAAAAACTGTTTTACCAGCCCTCTCCATCAATTCATCACTGGTAATATTTTGCCTCTCAATTGTTAATTTATCAGCAAGGCGTATTTGTTTAGTAGAAAAAATCTTCATTTTACAACAATTCTTTAGTTAAATTATTAAATTCTTAATAATAACTTTTATGTTTTTTTAATACTATAAAAGTACTACATTTGAATACTATTACGAATAAACACATGCAAAGTTTTAATAACATACATACTACTTCTATATTCTCCACGGAGAATACATGTATTGTTTCTATTATTCGTAACACTACTATTATTACCCCTTTTGGGGTATAAATTTTCACATATCGTCCGTATATTATATTTGTTTAAATCCAAACAAAGGAGATTCCTTTTATAGATTATAAAAATGCAACAATACAAGCAGTACTATATAAAATTAGCCCATTGTAGTATTATATGCAAAAATATAAAAGCGATTACTCGAGGTTTTAGCAAACATAATTTTCACATAAACAACACCCAACTAACTTTAAAAGAACTATTAAACATTATTATGGATCTCAATTCACACAAACACTCCATAATAGAAAAAACTAACAAATGAAAGTATTAAAATTTGGCGGCACTTCGGTTGCTAATGCAGAGAATATAGAAAAAGTAAAAGATATAGTCGTCAATAACTCAAAAGAGGAAAAAACTACCATTATAGTTTCTGCCTTTGGAGGTGTTACAGATATGCTTGTAAAAGCCTCTCTCCTCGCCTCTTCACTAGATGAAGACTACAAAAATGTATTAGAGGAAATAGAAGAAAGACATATTAAAACCGCCCAAGAACTTATCTCTATAAACAACCAAAGTAAAGTTATAAGTAATATAAAAAGAGAGCTAAATGTTCTTGAAACTTTACTAGAAGGTGCTTTTTTAATCGGAGAAATCACTCCAAAATTACTAGATAAAATTGTTGGCTACGGAGAACTTCTATCTTCATTTATTATCAACGAATATTTTGTAAAAGAAGGCTTGGAGAGTGTACATAAAGACAGTAGACTTCTTATAAAGACAGACGATTCTTTCGGGAAAGCTATCGTTGATTTTAAGACGACTAATGAGCTTTGCGAAAATTATTTTGGTACTGTTAGTTATCAGGTAATTGTAGTTCCTGGTTTTGTAGCTTCTTCTGCAAAAGGAGAATCTACAACATTAGGACGTGGAGGTTCCGATTATACTGCAGCCATAATTGCAGCAGCTATAAATAGTGATGCCTTAGAAATATGGACAGACGTTAGCGGAATGTACACTGCCAATCCAAAACTTGTAAAACAAGCGTTTGCAATTCCACATATCTCGTATCAAGAAGCAATGGAACTGTCTCATTTTGGGGCTAAAGTTTTATATCCGCCAACAATACAACCTGTTTTATCAAAAGGAATTCCTATTCATATAAAAAACACCTTCGCTCCTAATGAAGAAGGAACACTAATCACAAAAAACAACAACGGAAAAGCTCGCGCTGTTAGAGGAATAAGTCATGTAGAAAGCATTTCTCTGATTTCTTTAGAAGGAAGTGGAATGGTAGGTATTCCTGGAATTTCAAAACGCTTTTTTGAAGTTCTTTCTGAAGCAAAAGTGAGTGTTGTTTTTATTACTCAAGCCTCTTCAGAGCATTCTATCTGTATTGGAGTTGCTTCTGCTGATGCTGAAAAAGCTAGAACTGCACTTAATAAAGGGTTTGAGTATGAAATGACACTCAAAAAAATAAACCCTGTTATTGTTGAAGATGATTTGGCAATTGTAGCTTTAGTTGGAGACAATATGAAAAGTCACCAAGGACTTAGCGGGCGTATGTTTAGTGCATTAGGAAAAAACAATGTCAATATCCGTGCTATTGCTCAAGGTGCTTCTGAAAGAAATATCTCTGCTGTGATCAATAAAAACGATGTTAAAAAAGCTCTTAACACACTACATGAGCAGTTTTTTGAAGATAACATAAAGCAACTCAACTTATTTGTAATGGGAGTTGGAAATGTAGGAGAGAAATTCCTAGCTCAGATAGAAAAGCAACGCAAGTTCCTTAAGAAGCAATTAAAATTAAATATCCGTGTTGTCGCTCTTTCTAATTCTAGAAAAATGATCTTTAATGAAAACGGAATCGATCTTAAGAATTGGAAAACGCTTTTAGATGAAGGTGAAAAAACAGGATTAGAAGCATTTTATGATAAAGTAAAAGAGTTGAATCTTAGAAACAGCATTTTTGTTGATAATACTGCAAATGAAGTAGTTGCAAACACTTACGAGAACTATTTAAACGACAGTATTTCTGTTGTTACTTGTAACAAAATCGCTGCTTCTTCTCCGTATAAAAATTACATCCACCTAAAAGAGCTTTCAAGACAATACAACGCTCCATTCTTATTCGAAACGAATGTAGGTGCAGGGTTGCCTATTATAGATACCCTGAAAAATTTAATTGCCTCTGGTGATAAGATTACAAAAATACAAGCGGTACTTTCCGGAAGTTTAAATTTCGTCTTCAATAATTTTAACGACAAAACAGATTTCCATGAAGTTGTAAAAGAAGCTCAAGACGAAGGATACACAGAACCAGATCCTAAAATTGACTTAAGTGGAATTGATGTAATGCGTAAAATATTAATTCTTGCTCGTGAAAGCGGTCATGAAATAGATATTGAAGAGATAGAGAATGAAGCTTTTCTTCCTCAAGAGAGTTTAGACACAAATAGCGTAGAAGATTTCTACAAATCTCTTGTAAAAAATAAAGCTCATTTTGATAAAATCTATAATGATGCTGCTAGCAAAGACTGTAGACTTAAATATGTTGCGCAATTTGAAGATGGAAAGGCTAAAGTAGGGCTGCAACACATTCCTAAAGACCACCCTTTCTATAACCTAGAAGGAAAAGATAATATCGTTCTTTTCTTTACAGAGAGATATACTGAGCAACCGTTAATTATAAAAGGTGCTGGTGCTGGTGCAGATGTAACAGCTTCAGGAATTTTTGCAGACATCATAAGAATTGGTAATTTTTAGACCATGAACGAGATAAAATTATTCTGTCCAGCAACAATAGCAAATATCTCTTGTGGATTTGATGTTCTAGGATTATGTTTAGATAATACTGGAGATGAAATGCTGGTTCGAAAAACAAAGAAAAAAGGTGTTCGAATCACTAAAATCATTGGTCAAGAGTTGCCGCTAGAAACAGAGAAGAATGTTGCGGGAGTAGCTGTATTAGCTATGCTTAAAGAAACGGAAACCGATTATGGTTTTGAGATAGAGATCACTAAAAAAATAAAGCCTGGAAGTGGAATTGGCAGCAGTGCTGCTAGTTCTGCTGGGGCAGTATTTGGTGTAAATAAATTACTTGGAGAGCCTTTTTCTTTAAATGAATTGGTAAAATTCGCTATGAAAGGTGAAGAGCTAGCTAGCGGAGCTCCGCACGCAGACAATGTGGCTCCTGCCCTACTTGGCGGTTTCACTTTAGTAAAAGGCTACGATCCTTTAGAAGTTATAAAGCTACATTCACCAAAAGAAATCTATGCTACAGTTATTCATCCGCAAATAGAGGTGAAAACTGCTGATGCTCGCTCGGTAATTAAGCAAACTATCCCTCTTAAAAAAGCTATTATCCAATGGGGTAATCTAGCAGGATTGGTAAGTGCGCTCTATACCGAAGATTACGAATTAATAGGACGCTGCTTACACGATGAAATAGTAGAACCTATGAGGAGTCCGCTGATACCAGGCTTCCATAAAGTTAAAGAGGCCGCCATAGCAGCAGGTGCACTTGGTGGCGGAATTTCAGGTTCAGGGCCGTCAATATTTGCTTTATCTAAAGGCAAAGAGACTGCAGAAAAAGCAGCAAAAGCAATGGCAGAAATTTATAAAGATTTTGGTGTAGATTATGATATTCATGTATCCAAAATCAATACTGAAGGAGTAAAAGTACTTTAAAAAATAGTTATAACGTTATGGAGTTACCTAGACATACATTAATTGAAAGCTTCGTAACAGCATAATAGCTTAACGGCATTAACAATCAAGAGAATGAAATATTATAGTCTTAACGACAACAAAAGCAACGCCAATACTAGCTTTGAAGAAGCAGTAGTAAGAGGTATTGCTCCAGATAGAGGTCTTTATTTTCCAAATGAAATAAAAGCATTAGATAAGGATTTTATAGAAAACATTGAAAACTATAGCAATGAAGAAATTGCATATAAGGTCATCAAGCAATTTGTAAACAACGAAATTCCAGAAGATATTCTAAAGGGAATTATCAAGGAAACATTATGTTTTGATTTTCCTACCGTAAAAGTAGAAGACGATGTTTATTCTTTAGAGCTTTTTCACGGTCCTACAATGGCATTTAAAGATGTTGGAGCTCGATTTATGGCGCGTTGCTTAGGATACTTTAACCGAGATAAGGCTGATGAAACAGTAACAGTATTAGTAGCCACTTCTGGAGATACAGGCGGCGCTGTAGCTAGTGGTTTTTTAGGCGTAAAGGGAGTTGAGGTTGTTATTCTTTATCCTAGCGGAAAAGTAAGTGATATTCAAGAGAAACAACTCACAACACTTGGTCAAAACATTACTGCTCTTGAAGTAGACGGTGTTTTTGATGATTGCCAAGAAATGGTAAAAACTGCGTTTTTAGACTCAGAACTCACCGAAGAAAACTTAACTTCTGCTAACTCCATAAATGTTGCTAGATGGCTACCACAGATGTTTTATTTCTTTTTTGCTTACAAACAGCTAAAGTCACAGAACAAAGAATTAGTTTTCTCTGTTCCAAGTGGTAATTTTGGAAACATTTGTGCTGGTATGATGGCTCATAAACTAGGACTTCCGGTAAAACAATTTGTTGCCTCCACTAATATAAACGACACGGTTCCACAATATATGGCTACAAAACAATACTCTCCAAAGCCTTCGAAGCAGACAATTTCTAATGCCATGGACGTAGGAAACCCAAGTAACTTTATCCGTATCCAAACAATATTTAATAATGATTTTGAGGCGCTAAATGAGTTATTCTCATCTTTCAGCTATACTGATGAGGAAACTAAAAAAACAATGCTTTCTATCCACAATAACACTAAATACGTTGCAGATCCACATGGCGCAGTAGGCTATTTAGGTTTAAAAAAATACCAAGAAACACATCCAAATACATTAGGGGTTTTCTTAGAAACAGCACATCCTGTAAAATTCTTAGATGTTGTGGAGAGTACTTTAGGAGTTACAGTTCCTATTCCGGAGCAAATAAAAGCCGTAATGAACAATAAAAAAGAAAGTCTTTTAGTAAGCAATTATGAAGGTTTAAAATCCTATTTAAAGAGCAGATAACTTCCTTTTTACATAAAATGAAAACTGCTGATGACATTTAAAAGCAGAATTACAGGGATAAAAATGAGTCGGAAATTGTGAATTTAAATGCAACTTTCCGACTCATTTTTATCCTTTTTTTGGTTCATTATGAAAAATAAAATGATGTGTTTTTATAATTTTAAATCAAGAAAGCGTGTTTATTTTTAGTCAGAAATCATCATTAAAAAGGTCTCATTTTTCAGAAATAAAAGAGCTTTTTTTTAACCATAAAAAACTATAATTTTTAAGTTAATTTCAACAGAGGAAAACCTTGTATTTGCTCTCAAAAAAAGAACTAAAAATTTAGCTTCAAAATAGCATCATGAAATTAAAAATAAGCGCTATTTTTACTTGCGTTATATTCCTTATAATTCAATTTCCGAACAAGAAATCATACTTTTTAGTAGTAATTATCAGTGATTTCTAACTTAAAAAAACACATTAAACTAAAAGTTTATATAAACAATCATAAAATACTGATTAACATAATTTAATACAAATAAATTGACAAGATGTCATGCTTGTGAAATCTATCAAAAAGAAGATGTTTCAATGTAAGAAGAAAAGTTAATTTCGGTCTTTATTATTTTTTCTCCCTTCTTCAATATCGGATAAATGCACTCCCTTTTCCTTATCATAAAAAGCATTCTTAGGACTGCCAATAATCTGCGAAGAATAAACACCAGAATGACCCGAAAATAAGTAAGCGGTACTACATGCTAAAGCTATAAAAACTCCAGCTTCAATTCCAAATAATTCTATCCCCATAACAGTACATGCAATTGGTGTATTTGTAGCTCCAGCAAAAACAGCAACAAATCCCATTCCTGCCAATAATCCCATCGGTAACGGAATGAACCAAATCAATACATTTCCTAAAGCGGCTCCGATATAAAATAAAGGTGTTACCTCCCCTCCTTTAAATCCAGCTCCCAAAGTAAATGAGGTAAACAATATCTTCAATAAGAAATCATAAGAGTTTAAATTCACATTAAAAGCATCCACAATAGTTGGGATTCCTAATCCGATATATTTTGTAGTTCCAATAGCATAAATCGAAACTGCTAAAATCGCACCTCCTATAAATGGTCTTAAAGGCGGAAACTTTACATGCTTTTTAAATAAGTTGCTCCAGAAGTGAGTAGATTTAGAAAACAACATCGCCACCAAACCAAATATAATTCCAGCTAAAAGCGTCCATAATAAATTAACAGGTGTCATTTCTGCAACAGTATCTATGTGATAATGTGTGTGATTAACGTTCCAAATTTCACAAAAGTAATCTGCAAACACTGCCGCCATAAAACTAGGAACAATAGCACCCAAACGGATCCGCCCTAAAACGAGAACTTCTAATGCAAAGATCCCTCCCGCCAATGGAGTTCCAAAAACAGAAGCAAAACCAGCGCTTATACCTGCAATGAGAACAATCCTTCTATCGCTATCCGATAATTTAAAAAGCTTTGTGAATCTATCTGCAACGGCTCCACCAACTTGCACCGCTGTTCCCTCTCGACCAGCAGAACCTCCAAAAAGATGTGTTACGATCGTTCCAAATAGCACTAAAGGAGCCATTCTAAAAGGAATTATTTTTTTTGGTGAATGGAACTCTTCAAGCAGTAAATTATTCCCTTTTACAACGCTATCGCCATAAAGGTAATACGAATAACCAATAATGAGTCCACCAATTGGCAGCAGCCAAATAATCCATAAATGAGCCTCTCTCCAGTTTGTAGCCCAATCTAGGCTCAAAAGAAAGAAAGCAGAAATACTCCCTACTATGCTTCCTATGAGGAGACAAATAAAGATCCATTTAAAGAGATAAAGTAATGTTGGAATTTGCTCTAATGAGAGCAGGAATTGCTTGATTTTTTTATTATTCATTTTGACATATATAAATGATTCTACTGTGGCATAAGCCATTAAAAGTAGAAGTCATCAGCTCAAAACGGAGCGGTTAAAGGCAGACCTCATTGCCAAATGTGAAGCAAATATAGTAAAAAAGATAAATCTAGAATTGAGAATTCCAAAGTATACTAAATTTCTCTCACACAACTGTATTTTTAATCGCTCTTTTTCGTACTTTGGTAGCAAATAGTCTATATAAAACTTTTTAAATGACAATGACAAAAAATCGCTTAGAAGCGTTCAGCGATGGTGTTTTAGCTATTATTATTACAATAATGGTGTTAGAATTAAAAGCACCCGAGGGAACTGATCTAAATTCTCTACTCTCTAAAACCCCAGTATTTTTAAGCTATATAGCTAGTTTTATCTATGTAGGTATTTATTGGAATAATCACCACCACCTCTTTCAGATAACAGAAAAAGTAAACGGAAAAATCCTATGGGCAAACCTACACCTCTTATTTTGGCTCTCGCTTATTCCATTCACGACATCATGGATTGGAGAACATTACGATGCTATAATGCCAGTAATTGCATACGGAGCTGTTCTGCTCTTATCGGCAATAGCGTATTATATATTACAAAATGAAATTTTGAAAGCACATGACGAGAATTTTGCTCTTAAAAAGGCTGTTGGGAAAGACGGAAAAGGGAAACTCTCTATTGTTTTCTACCTTATCGGAATAGCATTATCCTTTATCTCTCCGTGGATTGCAATTGCTTGTTATATTCTCGTAGCAATTATGTGGCTTATTCCTGATAAAAGGATTGAAAAAAGTATGTAATTACTTTAACCCTTTAAGCATTCTATAGTTTCCAAAAAGATCTTTTCTGAGCTCATTATTACGAAAATTATGTTTATCCATCAATTGAAGCATTTCTTCCCCCAAATATTGATTGATTTCAAAATACAGTTCACCATTTTCTACCAAAGAATCTGATGCTAATGCTGCAATCTTATTATAAAAAATAAGGGCATTATCATCAGCAACAAATAAAGCAGTTTCAGGCTCATATTGCAAAACATTGTTCTTGATTTCTACTTTTTCAAGATTCCGAACATACGGCGGATTAGAAATAATCACATCATACTCATCAACCTTTGGAAATATATCAGCCAAATTAGACGCTTTAAGAATATCAACTTCAGAAAAAGATACATTTACGTTATTATTTACAGCGTTCAATTTTGCCACTTCCAACGCTTCCTTAGAGATATCTATAGCATAAACATTAGCTTTAGAGAAGTTTTTAGCAATAGCGATCGGAATACAACCAGATCCTGTCCCTATATCAAGAATATTAATCTCTTTATCTGTTTTTACATTTTCTAGCACCCACGAGACTAACTCTTCTGTTTCTGGGCGCGGAATTAGCGTATGTTTATTAACTGCAAACTCTAATCCGTAAAAATGAGCATTCCCAAGAATATACTGAATTGGCTTTTCTGCTTTTAAATCTGCTAATGCAGCTTTAAAACTAGATACAGACTCTCCCGATATAACTGTTGTATATTCTTGCTGAATTTGATACGGCTTTAATTGTAAATATGATTCGCAAAGCCAATTAAAAAAAGTCGTAATCTCTGCTAAAGGATATAGGTCTTTTAACTCGCTTTGGTACAATTCTTTTATTTCCTTTAACTTCATCATTAACAAGTCTAATTATTAAGTATGCATATTAATTACAGTTACTCAAATTCATTACAAATCCAACTTTATAAATCCTTCAGCATCCAAACTGGACAAGAATAATGCCCTGTATTTCCCATTGGAGCGTCTAAATAGCGAAATCCTGCCTTTTTATACAACTTCTGAGCATCCGTCATATATGGCATCGTTTCTATATAACACTGCTTATATCCAAACTTTTTAGCTGTTTTTAAACAGGTTTCCATCATCTTCATACCTAATCCCTTTCCGCGGGTAATCCCTAAAAAATACATCTTCTGAAGCTCACATACCGTTTCTGCCTCATTTGTTAAATGAGCAATTCCAGCACCTCCAACAACAACGCCATCTTCTTCTAATACAAAATAACTCGCCTTCTCTTTATTATAGGTTTCGTATAAATCTTCTAGAGCCACATCCTCATAGGCGGTGCCTACTTTTGGCGCTCCCATTTCTACAATCACTTCTCTAACAATTTCGGCCATCCTCTTATTATCAGTTGGCTTAATTTCTCTTATATTCATGAAATATTACGATGATTTAATAGTATTTTTGTTTTGATAATTTTGGGGATGAATATACACGAATTCTACATAAAAAGATGCATCAAACTAGCTAAAAATGGCTTAGGAAACACATACCCCAACCCGATGGTAGGTAGTGTTATTGTTGCTGACGGAAAAATAATAGGAGAAGGATACACCAGTCCAGCAGGACAAAATCATGCAGAAGTAAATGCTATCCAATCGGTTAAAGACACCTCTCTTTTAAAAAACGCTACAATATACGTTACTTTAGAGCCTTGCTCTCACTTCGGAAAAACACCTCCTTGCGCCGATTTAATTATCAAAAATAAAATTCCGAATGTCGTTATTGGAGCTTTGGACACAAATGAAAAAGTTTGCGGACGTGGAATTCAGAAACTGATGGAGGCTGGCTGTAATGTAACGATTGGAATCCTTGAAGACGAATGCAGGGAAGCCAACAAAAGGTTTTTTACATTTCAAGAAAAGAAAAGGCCTTACATAATTTTAAAATGGGCCGAAAGTGCAGATGGTTTTATTAGTCCGCAGCAACTAGCTGAAAAGCGTGAACCAGTTTGGATTACAGGCGAAACTTCCAGACAATTAGTCCATAAATGGCGCGCTGAAGAGCACGCTATCTTAGTTGGCACCACCACTGTTATAAAAGACAATCCGAAGTTAAACACAAGAGACTGGAAAGGGAATTCCCCTACACGATTTATAATCGACCGCAAATTAAAAACTCCTAAAGATTCTTTTGTTTTAGACGATACACAACACACTGTTTTTATTGTTGATAAAAATACAAACACCCCTTCTACGCTCTTTAAAAACACCTCTTTTGAAAAAATAGATTTTGAGGAAGATGTAACTAAGCAGATTATAAACGTGCTACACAAAAACAACATCCAAAGTATTATTATTGAAGGAGGTTCTAAAACACTTCAATCGTTTATAAATGTAGATTTATGGGACGAAGCTCGCGTTTTTAAAGGTAAAGTAATCTTTAATAAAGGCACCGAAGCTCCTGACATTAATGTTTCTAAACTTTTTTCAGAAGAAAAAATTGCTAGCGATATTTTGAAAATATATAAAAATACTGAAGATGAAAAAGAATAAAGAGGAGCAAAATACTATAAAGAATATCGTATTCGATTTTGGAGATATTTTTGTCGATCTAGACAAACCTGCTTCCATGAGGTTGATTTTAGAAAAGCAGCCCGATTTTATACTCACTGAAGAGATTATAAAAATAAATAACGATTATGAAAAGGGATTAATTACCACAGAAGCATTTACAAATTCTTACCAAAAGCTTATTCCAAATATAGACAGTAATACGCTTCAAGAAATATGGAATGCCATAATTCTAAAAATTCCACCACACCGATTGGATTTTATAGAAGATTTATCAAGCAAAAAAAAGTATCGTTTATTGTTACTTAGCAACACCAATGAGCTACATATTCAGCAGGTAATTAAAAATAATAGTTTAGAAAACTACAATCGATTTAAAAAGTGCTTTGACAAGTTTTATCTTTCCCATGAAATAAACTTAAGAAAACCAAACAGCAATATCTTTGAGTTTGTTTTGAATGACAACAATATTATTGCTGAAGAAACGCTTTTTATTGATGATACTTTAGAACATATTGAAACCGCAAAACAACTTGGTTTCCATACATGGAATTTGATTCCGGGGAAGGAAGATATTACAGAATTATTTGAAAAAGAGTTTCCTTTTCCGCAGTAATAAATGCTAG
This sequence comes from Joostella atrarenae, assembly GCF_021764745.1. GTDB lineage: Bacteria > Bacteroidota > Bacteroidia > Flavobacteriales > Flavobacteriaceae > Galbibacter > Galbibacter atrarenae. Next base: position 135,752 of record NZ_JAETXX010000009.1, read on the forward strand.
TAACTATTATATAGACTATCAACAATTACTATGTTTGCAACTACATAAGAAGTCAGAAATATTTTGGAAGACATATATAAAACAATAGCAGCGCCCACCAATGAAGTACTCTTTAAAGACAAAGGGAGTAAGTTTTTTGGTTATGGATTTCCTATTGAAAGCGAAGAAGACATTAAAGAAGCATTAGAGGAGGTCAAAACAAAACACAGTAGCGCCCGCCACCACTGTTATGCATGGCAAATTGGAATTGACCAAGATAAATTGCAATACAGAGCTAATGATGATGGAGAGCCCTCAAATACAGCGGGAATGCCTATTTACGGACAAATACAATCGTATGATGTTACTGATGTACTGATTATTGTTGTTCGCTATTTTGGAGGCGTTAAACTTGGTGTTGGCGGACTCATCAACGCATACAGAACTACTGCTCAATTGTGTTTAGACGAAGCTTACATCATTGAAAAAACAATCGATACTCATTTTTTAATTTCCTTTGAATACAAACACATGAATAATGTTATGCGTATTATAAAAGAAAAGAACTTATCCATAGAAAGTCAAAAAATGGAACTCTCTTGCGAAATTATCGTAAGCATTAGAAAAAGTAAATCCGAAGAAATCGAAAAAGCATTTGAGCAGTATTACGAAATAGAATTATCAACACTGTAGTATTTATCATAATTTATTGAGGATATAATCAGGGCATCGCATAGGCCTAAAAGTTTCACTATTTATGAAAGCCAAAGTTGTATTCGCTTCAGCTATTATATCGCCCTTTTCATCGAAAATTGTGTAATCAAATTCTATCCTTACGGTAGGCGTCTTTTTGAGCCTCGCTTCAATTGTTAATAAGTCGTCGTACCTCGCTGATTTCTTATAATTTATCTGCAAAGACACTACTGGAAGCATCACGCCGTTGTCTTCCATCCAACGATAAGACACTCCTAAATCACGAAGCCACTCAACTCTCGCAATTTCAAGATATTGAGCATAATTTCCATGATAAACCACTCCCATTTTGTCTGTTTCACTATATCGAACTCTTATGTTAATTTTATTTGTTTTCTCCATTAAAAAATGTATTTTACGTGTGTTATTAAATTATGAACAAAATGTTACCAAGCATGCGAAAAAAAAACAATAAATTCAACCTCCATTCATTTTTTTTTTCAATTTTTTGTTCACATATTTGCTTAATCTTAAATGATAGTTGATTTCTAAAATTCTATTCACTATCAAACCTGACTAACGAAAAAAATTATATCAAAGAATGAACGTAACTGCGGAATCCGTATGGGAAAATTGTCTACACTTTATAAAAGACAACATACAACCTCAAGCATATAAAACTTGGTTTGAACCCATAAAGTCTGTAAAGTTAACGGATAATGCTTTGAGTATTCAGGTTCCTAGCAAATTTTTTTATGAGTGGTTGGAAGAACACTATGTTAAACTTCTAAAAGTTGCCTTAACTAAAGAGTTAGGTGAAAATGCTAAATTGGTATATGTAATAAGAATGGAGAATACCTATGGCAACAAACAACCATTTACAGAAAGCATTCCTAGTTCGAATAGAGCTACTATGCAGCCTCAAGAATTAGACGTACCGGTTAAACATAAGAATCCAGAATTAAAGAATCCTTTTGTAATTCCTGGAATCCGTAATATTAAAATCGAATCTCAACTAAACCCTAATTACAGCTTTGATAATTTCCTAGAAGGAGACTCTAACAGATTGGCGCGTTCTGCTGGTTTAGCAGTAGCGAATAAACCTGGAGGAACTTCTTTTAATCCATTACTTGTGTTTGGTGGTGTTGGTTTAGGTAAGACGCATTTAGCACATGCTATTGGTGTTGAGATTAAAGATAAATATCCTGAAAAAACAGTTCTTTATATTTCAGCTGAAAAATTTACACAGCAATATATTGAATCCGTTAAGAAGAATACAAGAAATGATTTTATCCATTTCTATCAACTTATAGATGTTCTTATTATTGATGATGTTCAGTTTTTCTCAGGAAAATCTGGAACTCAAGATGTATTTTTCCATATATTCAACCATTTACACCAAAATGGGAAGCAAGTAATTCTAACTTCTGATAAAGCTCCTGTAGATATGCAGGATATCGAACAACGCTTACTTTCTCGTTTTAAATGGGGATTATCTGCGGAATTGCAGAATCCTGATTTTGAAACACGAATTTCTATACTTAAAAATAGACTTTATCGTGATGGTGTTGAGATGCCAGACGAGATTATAGAATGTGTTGCAAGAAACATAAAAAGTAATGTTCGTGAGTTAGAAGGTGCCATTATATCTTTAATTGCTCAGTCTTCTTTCAATAAAAAGGAAGTTACTATTGAACTTGCAAATCAGATTGTAGAGAAATTTGTTAAGAATACAAAACGTGAAGTTTCTATCGATTACATTCAGAAAGTAATTTCAGATTATTTCCAAATGGATGTAGAAACACTTCAGTCTAAAACTAGAAAACGTCATATTGTTCAAGCTAGACAACTAGCTATGTTCTTTGCTAAAAAATACACTAAAGCATCTTTAGCGAGTATTGGTTCTCAAATTGGAAAGAGAGACCATGCAACGGTATTACACGCCTGTAAAACTGTTGATAACTTAGCAGAAACTGATAAACAATTTAGAAAGTACATTGACGATTTAAGTAAAAAATTCGCACAATAATGCAGGTTAAAGTTCTTATGGTTTGCTTAGGAAATATTTGTAGATCTCCACTTGCAGAAGGAATCCTAAAAGCAAAAGTAAACCCTAAAGATGTATTTGTAGATTCAGCAGGAACTTCAAATTACCATATTGGCGATAAACCAGATCCTAGATCTATTCAAATCGCTAATAAGTACAATATTGATATTACAGATCAGCGTGGCCGACAATTCACTGCAAAAGACTTTGATAACTTCGATTTAATTTTCGCTATGGATAATAGCAATTATAAAAACATTATCCAGCAAGCAAGAAATGAAGACGATAAACAAAAAGTACATCTTATTTTAAATAAATTAACTCCAGGTGAAAATCTTGATGTTCCAGATCCATATTATGGCGGAGCAATGGGCTTTGAAAACGTATACAAAATGCTCGATCAGGCTACAGATGTTATCGTAAAAGAAATCTCTAATTTATAGTTTCTTCGTATCTTAGCGCCATAAAATTCATACATGGCTACAGATAACAACACTGGAAAGTTATATTTAATCCCAACAACACTTGGTGAAGTAGAACCACTTGAAGTACTCCCTCTTTCTATAAAAAGAGCGATTGAAAATCTTGATTTTTATATTGTGGAGAACGAAAAGACCGTTCGTCGGTTTATTAAACGAATTAGCCCTAAAAAATCACAGCCCAGTTTAAAAATTCAAGTACTTAATAAATATACATTACCAGAGGAAATTCCTACTTTCATCACTCCGTGTTTAAACGGCCATGATGTAGGTATTATTTCTGAAGCTGGCTGTCCTGGTGTGGCAGATCCTGGAGCTGATGTTGTTGCTATAGCGCATGAAAAAGGCATTAAAGTAGTTCCTCTTGTTGGCCCCTCCTCTATTCTACTAGCTCTTATGGCAAGCGGAATGAATGGACAGAGTTTTGCTTTTAATGGTTACCTACCAATCGATAAAGCGGATAAAAAGAAAGAGTTGAAAAATCTCGAAAAGAGATCTAAGGAACTAGATCAATCGCAGATATTTATGGAAACTCCATACAGAAACGACAAACTGCTAGCAGACATCACTGCAATGCTTTCTCCTAACACATTACTTTGCGTAGCATGTGACATCACATTACCTACAGAAACCATTAAAACGCAAAGCATAGCGCAATGGAAAGGAGCAAAAATAGATTTACACAAAAGACCTACTATTTTTATTCTGCACGCTCAATAAAAATATACTAGAGTTATAAAATACAAAAACCCTCAAAACACAATCGTTTTGAGGCTTTCTTATAACATTATAAAACTACTAAATCTTAGCAGCTTTATTAGCTTTCACATGAGATACATCGTATCCAGAGAACTTACGCATATAATAACGGATAGAAGCTCCATTTGCATCTGCAAACCCGGAAGCTCCATGCGTACGTAAGTAGCGTTTTACATTACCAGGACCTGCCAAATGAGCGGCAGCTAAAACCCCTGATTCTGTAACTTTAACACCGTTAAATACTCTTCCTACATACCACTCCAAATCTCTTCTTAAAACCCATTTGTTTCTTTCAAGATTGGCTATAAAAGCACGTTCTTGCAATTCTGGGTCGTTAAGAAAATCTGCACTAGAATGTATTCCTATCGTCTTTAGAGTAGAATTACCAAATTGGTATTTCCCCATATATCCTAACGGATTTACAGTAAAATAATCTCCTCGAGACTCTTTAAAAGCTAATGCTTCTTTGAAACCATTAAAAGACTTTCCTAAAAAAGGAGTTCTAATAACTTCTTCCACTTCCACATCTTCTTCTAAAGGAACAGAATAAGCTAAAGGCTCTGTTACGCTATTAAAATTAAGAACATTTTCTTCGGTTTTTTTTGTAGCAGTAAAACCTAAACTTGCAACGATTACGAAAATCAAAACTCCTACTAAAACATATAATTTTAATACTTGTTTTTTCATACTTATCTATTTCTTTAAGCTTTACATCAAATGAATGATTACTTAAAATTTAGCGTGCAAATATACGACTTTTTTAATAACCACAAAATCAAATAGTTAAAGTAATCTTAAAGTCTAAACTAGCGCTTTATAGCCTGAGAATTAAGCCATCTTACGTACTCTTGCTTGTTTCTATTGTGCTGAGATAAGGTTTTAGCAAATTTATGATATCCGAAATCCTTCACGTTCGCAACAAAATAGAAGTAGTCATTTTTTTCATAATTTAACACTGCATCGATTGCAGAAATATCTGGCATCGCAATCGGACCTGGAGGCAAGCCAACATATTTATAAGTATTATATGGAGAGTCTAATTCCAAATCTTTATACAATACTCTTTTAATTACTTTATCAAAATCTCCAGCATGTTTCTTTACAGCATAGATAACTGTAGGATCTGCCTGTAATAACATCCCTTTATTAAGTCTATTCATATAAACTCCCGCTACTCTTGGGCGTTCATCTACCATAGCTGTTTCTTTATGCACAATGGAAGCAAGCGTTATCACTTCTAACGGAGTTAAACCAATCGCTTCAGCTCTTTTCATGCGTGTTTCATTCCAAAAGCGCTTATACTCTTTCAACATACGATCTCTAAAGCCTTCTCCTGAAGTATTCCAAAATAACTCATAACTATTAGGAATATACATAGCAAGCGCTGTGTCTTCATTAAAATTAGCTTCCTTCAGAAAAGCTTGATCATTAAAACTATTCAGCAATGAAACACTATCTGCTTCAATCTGCATAGCAATACGACCTGCAAGCTTACCCAATGTTTCTTGATTATTAAAAGAAATATCTACTGGTAAATTTCTGCTTCTTAAAGAATTAATAATCTCATTATTATTCATCCCTTTCTTTATGGCATATTTACCAGGCTTAATATTATTTACATATCCTTTACGCTCAGCAATTCTTGTAAAAGTAGTCATGTCTTCCAACAATGGCTCTAATTGATCTTGGACATCATTAAAAGTGCCATCTGACTCTACATAAACATATGCTTCTTCATTCTGAAAAGTTGTATTTGGAGAGAATACTGCATTATAGACATAATACATAAAACCAAAACCTACAACAGCGCCCATAAGAGCTATAATTACTAAAATCTTTCTTATATACATTATTTATTGATCTTTTGATAAAGGATTTCGTCATGGAATTCTCCAGAAGTATAATTCCAATCTTTTTTAACTCCGACTCTTTCAAAACCTAAATTCGAAAAAAGATGAATACTAGGTTTATTATTTTCTGATATGTTAGCGTACAACTGATGCAAGTCTAAATGCTTAAAGGCATAATCAATAAGTAAAGACAGCGCCTCGCGACCTACGCCTCTATTACGATTTCCTTCTTCTAAGACAACTATACCTACACCAGCTCTTTTATTTTTAGGATTAAAATCGAATAAATCGATCAAACCCAAGATGTTATTATTATAATCTGAAATTACTAATCGCAATTGTTTTACCTCAAAAATGTCTCTGTGGCTATTTGCTAAATATTCTTTAAGGATATACTTAGAATAAGGAGTAAGCGTTTCACTAACTTCCCATATTTTTTCATCATTTTCTAAGGCATATAGAAAATCTAAATCCTCAGCTTCTAACGCTCTTAAGTAAATAGTATTTCCAGATAGTGTTATCATTATATTTTTATTAATCCTGAAAATACTTGTGTAGCAGGTCCTACTAAATGAATGTTTTTATAACCCACACCATTTTTTTCAAAAGATACATTTAGAGTTCCTCCAGGTGTAGTTAATGCAACTTTGTTTTCTTTTGTTTGCCCATTTGCATGCATTGCTAAAGCCACAGCAGTAACACCAGTTCCACAAGAAAGTGTTTCATCTTCTACTCCCCTTTCATAGGTTCTAACAGCAAAAGCTGCATCACCTTCTTTAGACACAAAGTTAATGTTACTTCCTGTGCTACCGTATTTCCCATAACGTAATTTTGCTCCGTTACTTTTCACATCTAAAGCAGCAAGATTCTCCACCAATTGTACATGATGAGGCGAACCTGTATTTAAAAAAGTATAACCTTCAAAAGTAGCTATCTCTGCAACATCTTGCATTGCTAAACTTACAATTCCATCTTTAATGCTAGCACTGTGCAACCCATCAACTGCTATAAAAGTACACACTTCTTTTACCACATTTAAAAAATTAGCAAAGGCTACTAAACACCTTCCTCCATTTCCACACATGGAACTCTCATTCCCATCAGCGTTATAATAAACCATCTTAAAATCGGTAGCATCATCATCTTCTAAGAGAATAAGACCATCTGCACCAACACCAAATTTTCTATCACATAAAAAATTTACGAGTTTAGTATCATTCTTAGGAAAAATTCCTTGGCGATTATCAACCATAACGAAATCGTTCCCAGTACCTTGGTATTTATAAAAGTTAAGTTCCATCTGTTTTTTTGATTCAGTAAATTATAATTATAAATTTTATGTTAAAAATTAACATGCTTATAACTAATCCGCAAATATACAATAATAGAAGCGTTTAATCCATTGTTAAAGTGCGTTAAAGTTGATAAAAAACAGTTGATTATAAAGTAATTTTAAATGTTAATTAAAATAAATAAGTTTAAAAGTTATGAAAAAATTTATGAGTCTTTTACTAGTTTCAATACTAGGTGGGGCGATTACATTAGGGATCTATAAAGTAGCTTTTGAAAAGGAAGTTCCTTTTATAGAAACACAGGAAAGTCCTTCTAAATTCGTCACAGCAAATTACAATCCATCTTCATTAGCCGTTGCCGATAATATAAACTTTACGGATGCCGCAGAGAAAACTGTTCATGCCGTAGTACACGTTAAAAACATGACTATTAGTAGAGGACCATCCAACATTATGGAATATTTTTATGGTTCTGGTGGGCACTCCAAAGCACAAATTGGAACTGGATCTGGTGTTATAATTTCTCCTGATGGATACATAGTTACCAACAATCATGTGATTGAAAATTCTAGTGAACTTCAGGTAACATTAAATAATAATAAAACATACAGAGCAGAACTTATTGGAACGGATACAGAGACTGATATTGCTTTGCTAAAAATAGATGCTGAAAATGATTTACCGTACTTAGCTTTTGGAGATTCTGATTTCACTAAAACTGGGGAATGGGTGCTAGCTGTTGGAAATCCATTTAATTTAACATCAACAGTTACAGCAGGAATTATAAGTGCTAAAGCAAGAGACTTAAATGAAGATGACGGTAAATTTCAATCGTTTATTCAAACAGATGCTGCTGTAAACCCAGGAAACAGTGGAGGTGCATTGGTAAACATAAATGGAGAATTGATCGGTATTAATACTGCAATTACTTCTCAAACGGGGTCTTATATAGGTTATTCTTTTGCCGTACCAAGTAATATTGCCAAGAAAGTCGTTAATGACATCATGGAATTTGGAAACGTACAAATGGGAACCTTGGGTATTAAAGGCCAAGATTTAGCTGTTATAAATGGTAGAGTTGAAGGAATTAATGAATCTGAAGGAGTTTTAGTTGCTGAAGTATATAAAAAATCTGGAGCCTATAAAGCTGGATTGAAACCTGGAGACATTATTAAAAAGATTGATAATATTAAAATTTCTAAATTCTCTGATTTAACAGGTTACCTAAGAAGTAAAAGACCAGACGATCAAGTTAATCTTTCTGTTTTAAGAGATGAAAAAAACGTAGAACTCCCAGTTACATTAATAGACAACAGCACATACATATACACTATTGAAGAGGTAGGTATTTCTTTGCAAGCACAAACGGAATCAGACAAAAAAAGATTCAATAATCAAGACGGCGTTATTATCTACAGCTCTAACGAATATAATCGAAGATTAGGACTAAACGGAAAATTATTAATCGGTATTAATGACCAAAAAATAAAAACCGTTGAAGATGCTAAAAATGCAGTTGCTAAAGCCAAAGAATATGGTATGATGAGTATCGTTACTATTAACGAACGTGGAGAAAGAGAAAGACTTATTTTTAGAGAATAACAAAACACTTCCCCTAATATTAAAGAGCTTCTATACGGAGCTCTTTTTTTTTGATAAAATTCTTTACGAAAACGTTTGAAATATATACTTTTGCCGATAATTATAAAAAACTACAAACTAAACACAAACTAGAATGACTGTTACAAATGAAACTTACGAGAAAGAACTTGCCTTCCAGGCTGATCGTAGAAGAGCTACTGTAGAGTTTATTAAAATTGTAAGCGATCTTTGGTATGATAACGCGATTGAATTAGTATTCTTTCGAAACCAATTAATTGATAAAAGTGTAAGTGAAATTATGAACTTACATAAATATGCTGGAGAGTTTGTACAGAAACCAATCTCTATTTTTGATTCTGTAGATATTGCTAGAGCCATAAAAAATATGAGCCTCCCTCCTGCTAAAATCGATATCGGTAAATTGACGTACGAATTCCATTTAGAAGAATCTATCCACACAAGTACAACTTCTTTTGTAATAGATAAACTTAAAGACGCTCATAAATCGGATAATATTAAACCCAAAGATGTTGTTCTATATGGTTTCGGGAGAATTGGAAGACTTGTTGCTAGAGAATTAATGACCAAGACTGGAGTAGGATCTCAACTCCGATTAAGAGCCATTGTTACCCGAGGAGAGATTACTGCTGAAGTGCTTGAAAAAAGAGCTTCACTGTTAGAAAACGATTCTATCCATGGTTTTTTTCCTGGTACAGTAACAACAGATTTAGAAAAGAAAGCACTTATTATTAATGGTACAACAGTTTACCTAATCAATGCTGCGAAGCCAGAAGATATTGATTATACAAACTACGGAATTAAAAATGCGCTGGTTATAGACAATACAGGTGCGTTTAGAGATGACAAAGAATTGTCGAGACACTTAACTTCTATAGGTGTAGATAAAGTACTTTTAACAGCTCCAGGTAAAAATATCCCAAACATTGTTCATGGAGTTAATCATACTCATTATGACCCAGACAAAATAAATATTTTTTCTGCTGCCTCATGTACCACCAATGCTATTACTCCAATTTTAAAAGTTATAGAAGATTCTCAAGGAATAGTAAAAGGACATATTGAAACCATTCACGCATATACCAACGATCAAAATTTGGTAGACAATATGCACTCTAAATACAGAAGAGGAAGAGCAGCAGCATTGAATATGGTAATTACAGAAACTGGGGCTGGTAAAGCAGTAGAAAAAGCGCTTCCAAAATTAGCTGGAAAACTTACTTCTAATGCTATTAGAGTTCCTGTACCAAATGGATCGTTAGCTATTTTAAATCTAGAGTTAGAAAAAGAAACCTCTAAAGATGCACTAAATGCTATTGTAAAAAAATATGCTTTAGAAGGTGACCTTGTAGAGCAGATTAAATACTCTTTAAATAACGAATTGGTCTCTTCAGACATTGTTGGATCTTCTGCTCCTTCAATATATGATAGTAATGCTACTATTGTATCTGCAGACGGAAAAAATATTGTTATATACGCTTGGTATGATAATGAATACGGTTATAGTCACCAAGTTATGAGACTTGCTAAGTATATTTCTAAAGTAAGAAGATTCACCTATTATTAGAATTAAAACAAAACAACTCTCATTAAAAAAATATAATGAGAGTTGTTTTTAATAAATAGAAAATATTGGTTATTTTAGTACCAAATTTTCACAACATACATGAGATTTAGTACAAAAAGAAGTTTGATTCTGAAGCTTGCATTATTGCTTGCTTTTGTATGTTGTTTCAACACATCATCTTACGCTCAAACTACTGATACCGAAGAAAATGATTCCATCAGTAACAACGACATTACGCGTCAGCTTTGGGTTCATTTTAGTCCTTCATGGAAAATAAATGATAGAGTAAGGCTTAATGCTGATTTAAGCTACCGAACAATCTCTCCAAACGACTGGACGCGACTTACTTCTAGAGCTGAGATTTCTTATAGTTTAAATGATATAGAACTTAATAATTTTAATTTTAGTCACAGTTTAATTCAAGGTGTCGGTTATTTTTATATTCATAATTACGACATCGATGATGTTTTTGAGTACAGAATTTATCAAGGCTATAAAATAGGTTTTAATGTTACTAGTAGAGTTAATATCCAGCAATATCTGAGGCTTGAAGAGCGATTCACAAATCTTTTCAGAAAGGATACACGATCTTTCGGACTTCGCTTTCGCTATAAAATTTCTGCGGTTTTAGACCTACAGAGCCTATTCACTTCCAAGCATAGAGGATTTTATGTTCCTGCGGATATAGAATTTTTCTTGAATATTAAATCATCGAAGCAAATAAACGACATTATAAGAGTCTCTCCAGGATTAGGTTATGTTATAGATCCTAGCTTTAAAGTGCAATTCAACCTTTCTTATCACTACACAAAACAAGAGTTTGACGATAGTATAAAAACAAATGATATTGTGTTTAGGATAAAAGTTTATAAAACATTTCCTTTCAGAAAAGTAAAGAGCCCTAATGAACTCTAGAAGCTTTCATTGTCACCTCTAATTCTAATAGCTTTTAATATTCAGTCGAATAAAATTATAACCAACAACCATATATTTCTTTCTTTTAACAATAGAAAACAGGTTATTTAGAAACTAATTCCAGAAAATTTAGCTTTTAAGAAGTCTAAAAGCATCACTTATACCGTAAGTAAAACATATTTTATAGACATTGTAAAAAAATAATGGGTTCGGTTAATTTACAAAGTCGCATTTTTTCAGAGTAAACGTAACTATAAAAGAAGGCTTAATCCCTAATATAGGTTACGTAATCATATTGTATTTATTATAATTTTATGCGATTTACTTCTGAAAAAACAAGTAAATAGAGGCTTAATGAGTGATAATCTGTGTATAAATAAAAAGTGACATTTATTTCGCAATTAAAAACAATAACTTATTATTGTGCTCGTTAGCAGTAAAAACATAACTTTGCAACCCCAAATTAACATTTTTAACGAATGAAGATGACGATAAAGACATTTTTAACAGCAACAGCATTATTTATTTTTTCAATCTCAGTAGTTTTTGCTCAAGAAAAAGAAGATAAAGAACTATCCTTAACCGAAGGAAGTATAGATAATCAGTTTGAATACATTTTCGAGAAAGCAAATAATTACCAAGATTACAAAGTAGTTAAAATTAACTGGCTTCAGTTACTAAAGAAAAACACATTAGACTCCGTTGCAAGGTTAGAAAAAGAATTACACACTTCAGAAGAACTTACTTCCAATCAGAAATCTACTATAGATAATTTAAATAAAGAGCTTGCCTCTACTAATGAGCAACTCGCTACCGTTACCGAACAAAAGGACAGTATTTCTTTTTTTGGGGCACTTATCAATAAACCTGCTTATAAAGGTATCATGTGGGGTATTGTTGCACTATTAGCTCTTATTTTAGGATTCTTTATATACAAATATAAAAACGCAAATACTGTTACTCAAGAAGCTAGAAAATCTTTAGCAGAACTAGAAGAAGAGTATGAAGAGCACAGAAGAAAAGCTTTAGAAAGAGAACAAAAAGCTAGAAGACAACTTCAAGACGAAATTAATAAGCAGAAGCTTGCAAAATAAAATAGCATACGCCTTACTTTAAGAGGCTAGCTAAAAAGTAAATAAATCTGTTCTTAAACAATTAAGTACATTACAGAAGCAGATGTTTCAGTAATTTCTTACTAAAATTGTGATAGTATTCAGATTAAAAACTTACTTTTTAACTAGCCTCTTTGTATATTTAGTTTCAAAATAACACTATGTCTAAGCGAAAAAAAGCATCCTATACTCTTCTTATAATCGTAGTTGTATTAGTTATCATTAGATTACTACTTCCATCTATTGTAAAAAGATACGTAAACAATACATTACAAGACATTCCTGGCTATTATGGGCATGTTGAAGATATTGACCTGAATCTATTTCGCGGAGCTTATGTAATTCATCAGTTAAAACTAGATAAGATTAATGGAGATAATAATATCCCCTTCTTAAATTTTGAAAAGTCTGATATTTCTATTCAATGGAAATCACTTTTAGATGGAGAGATTGTAAGTGAAATAGCGCTCTACAGACCAAAAATCACCTATATTTTTGAAGAACAAGTAAACGATACTGTAAAAACAACAAATAACGATTGGAGTGAAGCCTTAACAGACCTTGTTCCTATCGACATCAACAGGCTTAGTATCACAGAAGGAAAAGTTGGATTTATTGAGTTTAATAAAAGTCCAGATGTAGATCTATATATTGACCAAATAAATCTTGAAGCCACTAACTTGAGGAATGTAGAAGATAAAGAGCAAAAATTACCTTCTAGCATACATATGGATGGAATTAGTATTGGTGGAGGAAAAGTAAATCTTGATGGTAGGATGGATCTAGTTCAACAAATTCCAGATGTAGACTTTGACTTCTCACTAGAGAAAGCAGATATAAAAGCATTAAACTCTTTTACATTAGCCTATGTAGGTATTGACTTTGAAGAAGGTAGTTTTGATTTATTTAGTGAGCTAGTCATCAATGACGGCTATTTGAAAGGTTACTTCAAACCAATTCTTACAGACACTAAAATTGTTGACTCCTTCGACAAAGAGAATAGCAGTATCTTTAAAAAAGCATGGGAAGGGTTTGTTGGATTCTTTAAATTTATCTTTAAAAATCAAAAACAAGGAACGCTCGCTACAAAAATACCCCTTGAAGGTGACCTTAATAACGTAGATTCAAACATTTTTAGTACTATTGCAGGTATCTTTAAAAATGCTTTTATAAAAGCCTATAAAGGAGAAATTGATAAATCCGTTAAATTTAAAGATGCTAAAGAAGAAGAATAATTCTTTAAACTCTATTTCTAAGATGCGTATAGATATAATAACCGTACTTCCAGAATTATTAAAAAGTCCTTTTGAAGCTTCTATTTTAAAGAGAGCAATAGACAAAGGAATTGTAGAAGTTCACACGCATAATCTAAGAGATTATGTTACTAACAATTACAAAACTGTAGACGATTACCAATTTGGAGGTGGCGCAGGAATGGTAATGATGATTGAGCCAATAGACAAATGTATTAGCAGTCTTAAAGCTGAAAGAGATTATGACGAAATTATTTATATGACTCCAGATGGCGCTACTTTAAATCAAAATATTGCGAATCAACTTTCTTTAAAAGGAAACCTAATCATATTATGTGGGCATTATAAAGGAGTAGATCAGCGGGTACGTGATATATTTGTTACAAAAGAAATTTCGATAGGAGACTATGTTCTTTCAGGTGGAGAATTAGGAGCTGCTGTTTTATGTGATTCCATCATCAGACTCATCCCAGGGGTTTTAAATGATGAAACCTCTGCCCTAACCGACTCTTTCCAAGACAATTTATTAGCACCTCCAGTTTACACAAGACCATCGGATTATAAAGGTCATAAAGTGCCTGAAATACTTCTAAATGGAAACTTTCCGAAGATTGAAAAATGGAGAGAAGATCAAGCTTATAAGAGAACAAAAGAGAGAAGACCTGATTTATTAGATGAATAATTCATTTTTTTAATTAAAAATAAGTTACAAAATATTGTGTATTAATTAATAATAATTAATTTTGCATCCAATTTCAGATTAACCTCTGACGATAATCGTGAATGTTAACTTGAATCAACACATTATATAAAAATATCGCAATGGAATCTTTAGTAAAATTTGTACAAGACCAATTTGTAGAAAAAAAAGACTTCCCTGAATTTTCAGCAGGAGATACAATTACTGTATACTACGAAATTAAAGAGGGAGAAAAAACACGTACTCAGTTCTTTAGAGGAGTAGTTATTCAAAGAAGAGGTACAGGAACTTCAGAAACATTTACTATCAGAAAAATGTCTGGAACTGTTGGTGTAGAAAGAATTTTCCCAATCAACATGCCTGCTTTACAGAAAATAGAAATCAATAAGAAAGGTAAAGTTCGTAGATCTCGTATCTATTACTTTAGAGGTCTTACTGGTAAGAAAGCAAGAATTAAAGAGGTTAGAGCATAACCAATTTATTATAGCAAATAGAAAAGCCTGCATATTGCAGGCTTTTTTTTATGAACAATTGTTAACAACTCATGTTTATAATGTGTTGATTACTAATTTGTTAAAAACTTGCAATTACAGAACATATAGTTTACTTTTATATAACAGATTTAAGACAGATAAGTTCTTAATTCTATGTTTTTAATAAGTCGCTACCATTTTGAATTAAAACTTAAAATGAATAGAGAAAGTTTGAACTCAGTATTACATACTAAGTCAGTGCCAAAAGGAATTAATTTTTATAATTAATCTTAGTAGGAATTAAAAACAAAAATCGAAATATTACAGTTAGGTCTTGATTACATTATTGAGAAAACTTAATGTTTCAAGAAATAGTGAATTAGTAAGTTTTTCTAAATGAAGAACATCTTTTTAAGAATTATTAATGCAGCTATTTCTAAGAAAGCCATATCAAAACATTTACTGTATTGATATGGCTTTTATTTTATCACTTTTTTTATAGAATTGGTTACCATTCTATTATAGAAAAACTGTTTTAAATTGTATATTTGTGAAGTTTAATTTAAAATTAGTTCTTCAAATAAATGTCACAAAAACCGAAAATTCTTTACACTAAAACAGACGAGGCTCCTGCATTAGCCACTTATTCTTGGCTTTCAATCGTAAAAGCATATACTTCAACATCAAATATCGATATTCAAACAAAAGACATCTCTCTAGCTGCTAGAATTTTGTCTGTGTTTCCAGATATGCTAACTAAAGAGCAACAAGTTCCTAATGATTTATTAGAATTAGGTGAAATAGCTAAAACTCCAGAAGCAAATATTATTAAGCTTCCTAATATTAGCGCATCTATTCCTCAGTTAGAAAACGCTATTGAAGAGTTGCAAGAAAAAGGATTTAATATTCCTAACTATCCTCACGAACCTAAAAACGATGAGGAAAAGGAGATTAAAGCTCGTTTTGATAGTATTAAAGGAAGTGCTGTAAACCCAGTACTTAGAGAAGGTAATTCTGATAGAAGAGCTCCAAAAGCGGTTAAAAATTACGCAAAAAAGAACCCACATTCAATGGGTGCATGGTCTGCAGATTCAAAGTCGCATGTTTCAACAATGAGTCATGGAGACTTTCGTTCAAATGAAAAATCAATTACCGTAACTAACGACCAAGAATTAAAAATTCAGTTTGTTGGTAATAACGGAGAAACTAAAGTTCTTAAAGATCACCTTAAAGTTTTAGACAAGGAAATAATTGATGCTACTGTATTAAGCAGAAAAGCTTTAGTTAACTTTCTTGAAGAACAAGTTACAGACGCAAAGAAACAAGGAGTTCTATTCTCTGTACATTTAAAAGCAACCATGATGAAAGTGTCCGATCCAATTATATTCGGACATACTGTGAAAGTATTCTTCAAAGAGCTTTTCGAAAAGCATGGCGCTATATTAGATAGAATAAATGCGGAAGAAAATAATGGTCTTGGAGATTTATTAGAAAAAATTGACGAGCTACCAGACGCAGAGAAAAAAGAATTACAAGCTACAATAGCAACTATATTAAAAGAGCAACCAGATCTAGCAATGGTAAATTCTGATAAAGGAATTACCAACTTACACGTGCCTAGCGACATCATTATTGATGCTTCTATGCCAGCTATGATCCGTAACTCTGGACAGATGTGGAATAAAGAAGGTAAAAGTCAAGACACTAAAGCCGTTATTCCAGATAGCAGTTACTCTAGCGTTTACCAAGCAACTATAGATTTCTGTAAAGAAAATGGCGCTTTCGATCCTACTACAATGGGAACAGTTCCTAATGTAGGTTTAATGGCTCAAAAAGCTGAGGAATATGGTTCTCATGACAAAACTTTTGAAATCTCTGGTAATGGTGTTGTTCAGGTTTTAAACGGAGCTGGAGACGTTATTATAGAACACAAGGTAGAAGAAGGAGATATCTGGAGAATGTGTCAGGCTAAAGATTTACCTATTCAAGACTGGGTAAAACTTGCCGTTAATAGAGCACGTGCAACGAACACTCCTACTATTTTTTGGTTGGATAAAGAAAGGGCTCATGATGCAGAATTGATTAAAAAGGTAAACCTTTATCTTAAAGATCATGATACTGCTGGCTTAGATATAAAAATTATGTCTCCAGAAGAGGCTACTCATTACACACTAGCAAGGTTAAAAGACGGAAAGGATACTATTTCTGTAACAGGAAATGTATTGAGAGATTACCTAACTGACCTCTTCCCTATTTTAGAAGTTGGTACAAGTGCAAAAATGCTTTCTATCGTTCCTTTAATGAATGGTGGTGGTTTATTTGAAACTGGTGCTGGAGGTTCTGCTCCAAAACACGTTCAACAATTTCTAGAAGAAGGACATTTACGTTGGGATTCTTTAGGAGAGTTCTTAGCGCTGGCAGTTTCTCTAGAGCATTATGGTAATGTTAATAATAATAGTAAAGCTATTGTTTTAGCAAATACGTTAGACGAAGCTACTGGTAAATTCTTAGAGTTAGATAAATCGCCTTCTAGAAAAGTTGGAGAAATAGATACAAGAGGAAGTCATTTTTACTTAGGAATGTATTGGGCAGAAGCATTAGCTAAACAAAGCCAAGATACAGAGCTGAAAGAAGTATTTACTCCTATAGCAACAGCGCTTACAGAAAAAGAAGCAGAGATTGTTAAAGAACTTAGCGATGCGCAAGGACAACCTGTAAATATAGGTGGTTACTATTTGCCAAATGTTGATAAAACAAAACAGGCAATGCAACCTAGTGAAACATTTAATAGCATTCTTGCAAAATTATAATGCTACTTAATATATATTATTATAAAGCCTCCTTTTTGGAGGCTTTATTTTTTAATCACTTTTTTATGTGATTCAACAGAATTCCTATTATTTTTATTAAAAAAAATAGAATGACCAACTTCTTAAAAATCTGCTTGTTTTTTTTCTGTGGGATTTCAATATCCTATGCACAAGATCAAGTAATCCTCAGCGGAACTATTTCAGAAGCTTCAAGTAATGAAACACTCATTGGAGTTAATATTATAATTCCAGAACTACAAACAGGAACTACAACTAACGAATACGGGTTTTACTCCATTTCTGTACCTGCAGGCACTTATAATGTTGAAGTAAGTTATATCGGCTTTCAAAATATTGTAGAAGAAGTTGACCTAAGTGAAAGCACCAAAAGAAATTTTAGCTTAATAGATGCTGCTGAAGAACTGGACGAAATTGTTTTAGAGCAAGACATTGAAAAGATAAATATTAAAAAACCAGAAATGAGCGTTAACAGCCTTAACGCTGCAACCATAAAAAAAATTCCTGCTGTACTCGGAGAAGCAGATGTTATAAAATCGATTTTACTCCTTCCTGGAGTTAGTAACGCTGGTGAAGCTTCTTCTGGTTTTAACGTCCGAGGAGGCGCTGCAGACCAGAATCTTATCCTATTAGATGAAGCCATAATTTTTAACTCATCACATTTATTTGGATTCTTTTCGGTTTTCAACCCTGATGCTATAAAAAATATAAAACTTTATAAAGGAGGAATTCCATCCAGATACGGAGGGAGAATATCTTCTGTACTAGATATTTATCAAAAAGACGGAAATAGTAAAAAATTCCATATGACAGGTGGAATTGGTGCCGTTTCCAGTAGAATTTTAGCGGAAGGGCCAATTGTAAAAGACAAAGGCTCTTTTCTTATTGGAGGAAGAAGTTCTTATGCTCACTTATTTTTAAAACTTACAGACAATGATAACTCTGCTTATTTCTACGATCTTAATACCAAATTATCATATAAATTGAATGATAATAATAGTATCTATATGTCTGGATATTTTGGTCGAGACATCTTTGATATTAGTGATAGCTTTAATAATGTTTATGGAAATTCGGTAATCAATTTACGATGGAATCATTTGTTTTCTGATAAGTTATTTTCAAATCTTTCAGTAATTTATAGTGACTATTACTACGGACTAACATTAGATTTTGTTGGATTTAATTGGAATAGCGGTATTAAAAACTTCAATGTAAAATACGATTTCAAACATTATCTGTCAGATAAATTAAAGCTTAACTACGGAATTAATAACGTTTATTATAAATTTAATCCTGGAGAAATAGAACCTGAAGGAGAAGATTCTGGTATTAATTATTTTAAACTTACCGATAAATATGCAAATGAAGCTGCAGCTTATATAGATGTAGAACAAGAAATTACAGAAAATCTTTCCGTTGAATATGGACTTAGATTAAGTCATTTTAATAGATATGGTCAAGATGAAATTAATGTCTACGAAGATGATAATCCTGTAGTTTACAATCAACAATTGGGAATTTATGAAAAAGCAACTCCAATAGACACTATTAGCGTTAGCAGAAGTAAATCTGTTAAAACTTACACTAATTTAGAACCAAGAATAGCTGTTTCTTACACCTTAGACGATACGCAATCTATCAAAGCGAGCTATAACAGAATGACACAGTATTTGCATTTAATTACGAATACGAGCTCTCCTACTCCCTTAGATATATGGTCTCCTAGTGGCTCTTTTATTAAGCCTCAAATTCTAGATCAATATGCAGTTGGGTATTTTAAAAACATTAATAACAACGCCTATTCAATAGAAACAGAACTTTTCTATAAAAAAATAGATAACAGAATCGATTATATAGATGGTGCAGATCTAATTGCTAACAATGCTATTGAGCAGGTTATATTAAATGGAGAAGCAAAAGCATACGGTATGGAAGTCCTTTTCAGAAAAAACATAGGGAGATTTCAAGGTTGGTTAGCGTATACTTTATCAGAATCTCACCAAAGAACTCCTGGAAGAACTAGTATTGAACCTGGAATAAATAACGGTAAATGGTATCATACTCCATATGATAAAACACACGATATCTCTCTTACCGCATCATACACGCTAACTCCAAAATGGAGCTTTGGAGGGAATTTTATATTCCAAACGGGAAGACCGGCTTCCTTTCCTTCTGGTCAGTATGAATATGAAGGGGTTACCGTTCCTAGCTACGGCGAAAGAAATAATAATAGACTTCCTTCTTACAACCGTTTAGATGTTTCCGCAACATACATTCCAAATCCTAAAAAGACTAAAGGCTGGCAGAGTGAATGGGTGTTTAGTATTTATAACATCTACAATCGAAAAAATGCAGCTTCTATCAGTTTTAGGGAAAACGTAGAAGAACAACGAAATGAAGCCGTTAAACTCTCTATTTTCGGGATTATTCCATCTGTAACCTACAATTTCAAATTTTAAGAACATGAAAAAAATACTTTTAATAATCATACTCACCAGTTTCATTTCATCTTGCGAAGAAGTAATAGATGTAGATTTAGAAACTGCTCCACCGAGATTAGTGGTAGAAGCTTCTATAAACTGGGTTAAAGGAACAGATGGTTCTTTACAAGAAATAAGACTCACAACAACAGCGCCGTATTTTGATACTGAAGTTCCTCCTGTTAATGATGCTCAAGTATATATCGTTGATGAAGAAGGCAATCAATATGACTTCATTGAAAATGGAGATTCTGGATTTTATCAAACAGATAATTTTAAACCTGAATTAAATAGAACCTATTACCTAACAATAATTTCTGAAGGAGAAACGTATACAGCTGAAGAAACACTACTACCCGTTTCTGAAATAGAATACATAGAACAAAGCACCACTACTTTTTTCTCTGATGAATACATAGAGCTTAAAGCTTACTTTCAAGACCCTATTGATGAAGAAAATTATTACCTATATAAGTTTGATGCTGAAAAAGACAATACTATAAGTGTAATTGAAGACAGATTACTAAACGGAAACGAAATATCAGCCTACTTTACAAGTGAAGATATCGAGCCTGGAGACGATGTAGAAATCAACTTATATGGTATTTCAAAAAGATATTTTACTTATATGCAAACCTTACTTTCTCAAACAGGAGAAAATGGAGGGCCTTTTGAAACGCAACCCGCTACAGTTAGAGGTAATATTGTAAACGAATCAGATTTAGATAATTTTGCCTTCGGATACTTTAGATTATCGGAAACTGATAATTATACATACACTATTGAGTAATAATTTTTACTTTTGACGAATGGATTTTAAAAGAACAACAGAGCAAGCATCAAAATACAATCATCTAGAAAAGATGACCGTAAAAGAGCTCCTTACAAATATCAACAAAGAAGACTTAACAGTACCTGAAGCAGTTTCAAAAGAATTATCTTCCATAGAAGCTTTAGTAAATGCTATTGTCCCTAAATTAGAAAATGGCGGACGCCTATTTTACATGGGAGCAGGAACAAGCGGTCGTTTAGGAGTTGTAGATGCTTCTGAGTGTCCTCCCACTTTTGGAGTTCCTTATGATTTGGTTATCGGAATTATAGCTGGTGGTGAAATTGCAATTAGAAAAGCAGTTGAATTTGCAGAAGATAGCGCTAATCAAGGTTGGGAAGATTTACAAGAATATAATGTTTCTGAAAAAGATGTAGTAATTGGTATTGCAGCCTCAGGAACTACTCCCTATGTTATTGGAGCTTTAGAAATGTGTAATAAAAACAATATTACCACAGGAAGTATTTCTTGTAATCGCAAAAGTCCCCTTTCTCAAGAAGCTCAATATCCTATCGATGTTGTTGTTGGTCCAGAATTTGTTACTGGAAGCTCAAGAATGAAAGCTGGTACAGCACAGAAATTAGTACTAAATATGATTTCAACGGCCGTTATGATTCGCTTAGGTAAAGTTATAGGTAATAAAATGGTAGACATGCAGCTAAGCAATCATAAGTTAGTTGATCGAGGAATAAGAATGATTATGGACGAGATTCCTGTAGATGAAGCTAAAGCGAAGGAACTTTTAGAAAAGAATGGAAGCGTACGTAATTCCATAAATGCATATAATAATGAGACACACGGATAGAGAGTTATTTTTTAAAAGCTTAAAATATTTCGCATACACCGTGATGCTAATGTTTCTAGCTCCTACAGTTATTTATCAGGCTTTTAAAAATCAAACTCACCCTTGGTATATGCCTGTATTGATTATAGGAATAGTATTAGCAATAGGAGCCATTGCAATGGGGTTTTACAGCTTAAGAGTGATTATGAGATCATTTTTTGGAGATAAATAAGTCGAATACTAAAATATCGACACTCCTTTATTACTACAATTTTATATAAACTAAAGAGCCGACCGTAAAAGTGTGGGCTTTTAGATCGACTCCGTCGCATTAATTAACAAATTGAATTATCAATCCATCTTCTAACTCTAGAAGATTTGGATTATATTTTAAAGCTCTTTTATATTAATATTTTTCCAATAAACTTTAATTCCACCACCATCGTGAATTTGCAAAGCAATTTTTCCAGTAGCTTCCCCTATTTTCTCATCTGTTAAACTAATCATCTCCTGACCGTTTAACCAAGTTGTTACATGGTTTCCTACAACTCGAACCTTCATTCTGTTCCACTCACCATACTTTAAGTAAGCATCTTTTGCAGCATCAGGTTTAATAAGCCATCCTCTACCATACGATTCGTATATACCACCCGTATCATGTCCAGGAGGAGCAACTTCTGCTTGCCAACCGCTTATTTTAGTTCCTTCAATATCAGATCTAAAAAAGATTCCACTATTTCCATCAGCATCTTGCTTAAACTCTGCTGTTAATTCAAAATCTTTAAATGTTTTCTCTGTTGCTAGGTATCCATATTGTTTATCAGGTCCACTTTCGGACACTAATAAGCCTTCCTCATTAACATACCATTTCTCTGTACCATAGATATCCCAACCATCTAAATTAGTTCCGTTATAAAGAGAGGTACTTGAACCACAACTCATACAAACCAAAAGAATTGTAAATATTCCTAAATAAAATGACTTCATAATTTTCTTACTTTAATATTTTTAAACCATATGTAACTTCCGTGATCTTGTAGTCCTATATAACCACTTTTTGCTTTACCGTAATCTGGAAAATCTTTCCATTTACCACTTTCCTTTCTTTCTTTCCAATCATCACTCCAAGGAACAAACGATACGGTCATTTTTCCATTTAACCAATATTCAACCTTTTCATTGGTAAAAACTATACGGGTAGTATTCCACTCTCCAGCCTTTTTAATGGCTCCTTCATAATCTGGATTATACATACCGTAATCTGCCCCTAAAGACTGCCAAGGCTCAAGTTTCAGAGGAAATCCAATTTGATCTATCATTTGATATTCTGGCGCATTGTAATATGGAGCATCATACTTCTCATCCTCGATAACGTGATAAAAAAGTCCACTATTTCCACCTTCAGAAATTTTCCACTCAATAGAAATTTCAAATTCTCCATATTGCTCTTTATCATATACAATATCTCCTCCTATATCACCCCCTTTTCCAAGAGATTTAAGCATGTCTTCCTCTATAACCCATCCATCAGGCAATGAGGTTCCGTTATAACTTCTCCATCCGTCTGTAGAGGTACCATCGAAAAGATATTCCCAGTCACTACTTTTCTCTACTGAAGCAGTTGTTTCCTTAGCATCTTTAGATTCTACGATTTCTGTTTTCTTAGTTTCTTTACAGCCTAATATAAAAGCTGATAAAGCCATAATTAAGTATACTTTTTTCATTTTATTAATTTTTAAACTAATTTCATTTTAATTGGATCCCAATCGATAAATTTATTCTGTCTGTAACTGTCATTACATAATAATGCAGGTGCTGCTGCTCTAAACGCAAATTCTGGATCTTCGACAACACTTCCATTAGTTCTAATTGCATTAAAGAAGTTAGCAAAATGATCATAATGGGCTCCCTTATAGCCTTTCTCAGCAGTATAAGTTGTTTCTAATGGAGCAACAAGTTTCTTTCTATCTGATCGTTGATTTTGTCCTTTCATTTTTTCAGCAAGAAATGGATCATCATCAAAAGTATTTGCATTTCTTTTTAAAACTACTTCTTCCCACTTAACATCCATAGACCCCTTGCTTCCGACTATTTTTAAATACGTACTTCCGCTAGTTCCATCAACAAAATTACAGCGTAGTGATAAATTAAATCCAGGGTGTTGAGCAGAATCAGGATAATCAAACATTCCTAATAATACATCAGGAACTTCACGCCCATCTTTCCAATATCTCAACCCACCAGTTGCAGATATTTTATTTGGCCCATAAGAATTAGTGATAAAATGAAGACTTGAGAATAAATGAACAAATAAATCTCCAGACATTCCTGTTCCGTAGTCTAAATAATTACGCCATCTAAAGAATCTAAGCGGATCAAATTCACGATCTTTAGTATTAGCAATATATCTATTCCAATCTACAGTACTTGTAGAGGCATCTCCCGGAATTGGATACTGCCATGCTCCTTGCGGAGAATTTCTAGCCCAAAAACCCTCTGCATAATTAAGCTCTCCAATAGCTCCAGCTGCTAAAAGTTCCTTTGCTTTTTCATTCCCTAAAGAAGACAACCCTTGACTCCCAACCATAAAAATCTTTCCAGATTTTTTCCAAGCTTTTATTAAATCCATTCCCTCATCAACAGAATGCACCATAGGTTTTTCACAATAAACATGCTTCCCTGCACTCAATGCATCTATACCTATTTGTTTATGCCAATGGTCTGGGGTACCAATTATCACAGCATCTACGTCCTTTCTCTCTAATATTTTTTTATAATCCTTTGTAGTAAACAGACTGTTTCCCCATTTGTTTTTTGCTTCTTCTATTCTTCCATCATATAAATCACAAACAGCAGTAATAGTAATATTTGGGTTTTGTAAAGCAGTTAAAGCATCGGCAGTTCCCATACCTCCTGCTCCAATTAAAGCAATACGAATTGTATCTGCATTAGGTGTTGCTATTGTTCTTTTTAGATATTCAAAAGGTTTTGTTTCTCCAGCAAATGCCATTGGCGCAACAGTTGCTGCAGCTCCAGCTACACCAAGTTTTTTTAAGAAATCACGTCTCTTGTTGTTTTCCATAGAAATGTAGTATTAGTTTATTAATTGCTCTAATCTAACAACATAGGATGTACTAAGAGGGGTAATAAAAGGGGTAATAAAGTCGAAAAATTATGATTGAAGTAGATTTATATCATAATTTTCCTTGTAGAATGCCTCATATAGCTTTTTATAATTTTCCATTATTTTTTGAGCTGTCATTAGCTTTCCCTCCTTCATGTAGAGTTGCACCTTCTTTTTTACAGCAGTTTCATACAAAGGATCTACTGCTAAAATAGCATTACAAACAGTCACCAAATTACAATCGCTATTATCTCTTTCAAGATACGGAGTAAGAATATCTAGCACAGCACTTTCATATTCAGCCTTAAAACTATCTATCCATTCTATATCTATCTGCGGAAGTAAAGCTCCCTTTGTTACTATGCTTGAAATTTCAAGATAAGAACAGTCATAATTAGTATTATAATTCCCAGAAAATAGTTCAGGAATATAATTCTTCAATAAAATAACATCTACTTTTATATCTTCAGGCACAATTACTTTCCACTTTTTCTCAATAAAAACAATTGTAATAGGAAGTTTACCTTCAAATGTTTTACGTAGCTCTTTAATCTGTGTACTACGATTATTTTTCACACGTTCCGACGAAAAATTAGGCCAAAGAATCTCTCCCATCTTTTTAGATGATATCCCACCGCTCTTAATTGTATAAAGTAATAAGAGCAAAAATAATTCTTTCCTTTTAGGAGAAAGTAAATGTGTTATTTCAACACCATCTTTATCAGTTAAAACAAAGCCACCTAAACAACGAATATTAAAAGCTGGCAGCACAAGTTCTTTTTTATTCCCTTCTTGCGTTAAAGGCAAACTCGCTCCTTTTTTTCTTGAAAGTAAAAAATACAATAAAATCCCTATTGGGATTATCAATAACAGCCACCACCATAACGAATATGATTTTGATTGCTCCTGTGAAACTGGAATCCCTTTTTCAAAGACTTCATGTACTTCATCATCACTTAAAGCTCGATTCCATAAAGCAAAGTCGCTCATATATCCTTCGTAATATTGCCCCCATAAATTACTTCCAATTAAAATAGAATGATCAGTATTTGCAATCGTAGAGGCCGTAATCTGATCTTTCAATTCACCATTTAAGTAAAAAAATAATTGATCGTTAGGCATGAATACGAATGCCAAATGCACCCACTTATTAGGTTCTATAGTAATTGCTTCACTCACATGATCTTTTATCCCAGGTGTTGTAAATTGCGGATGTCCATCAAATATTTTAGCTGAAAAAACTTCTCCTTTTCCAATAATACTATTACTCCCTGTTACTTTCTCAGGATTTATCCATACGGATAATGTTAATTCTTGAAAATCTGTATTATCAGAACCAAAATCAATATAACTAGTCGCACCATTAAAATAGGCAACATCATTTCTCTCACTATCTCTATACTGAATATCAATAAGCGTAACCCTTTCGTCATTATTTACATTCTGTAAAGCGTCTCTCTTAAAGGGAAGGTGTAGTTTTAATCTATCCGATATATTATATTTATAAGCTCTAAAGATTTTAGTTGAGGAAGTTTCAAAATCGTTAAAATTAAAAATATCAGGAGAAAATCGGTATCCCCTCTTTTGCGGAGACAATGTCTTAAGACTGGATATAAACGTACCAGTTGTTATCAATGCTGGATCTTCTTTCCATTTGACATCCTTCAAAGGAATCCCTTTAATCTCCACCGTTACAGAATGCTCTTCATTAACTATATCATAGCCTTGCGCCAATCCAGAGGCTGCATAAAATAGTATTAGAGTTACATTTAGGATAAATCCTTTAAAAAACATTCATGGTTGATTTAATACATCATCTAAAATAGAAAAAACATTTGATGATTCCACTATCATACAAACTAAGCTTACACTTAAAATCTAATTTATTCTACTGAAGAAGCCTTATAAAATACTTGCTGAAGTGAAGGCCTTATATTTAAACTATACAAATTTCTATTATCTCTTGTTGGATATACTCTATTTGATAGAAAAATAAACATCAGTTTATTTTCAGGATCTGCCCAAACATAGGTCCCAGTAAAACCTCCATGCCCAAAACTTTTTGGACTCACTTCCGGCGCAGGAGAAGCATGCGATATGTCTAGGCTTGCATTATTAAGCAAAGGCTTATCAAATCCTAAACCTCGTTTATTATCATTCTCAGGATATTGAACTTTAGAGAACTCTTTAAGTGTTTTTTCTGAAATATAACGTTTCCCTCCATAAGTCCCCATATTCTGGTACATCGCAATTAATTTAGCGAGATCATTAGCTGTTCCAAACAAACCTGCATTTCCAGAAACACCTCCCAATAAACTAGCATTTTCATCATGTACCCATCCTTTTACAAACTCTTTTCTATAAATCGTATCTAATTCCGTAGGAACTATTAGATCTTCAGAATATTTCCCTGATGGATTAAACATTAAATTTTCAGCTCCTAAAGGACTATAAATACTATCTGTTACGTATTTTTCATATGAAACTCCTGTAAGTTGTGATATTATCTCTGGATATAAGAGAAATGTAAGCCCTGAATACTTATATTTCTTAACAGCAGAAACTGGAGTTTTATTTATAATGCGATACATCTTTTTATGAAACCTATTATTCAAATATAAATTCTTATAAATCTGAATAGAGAACTTTTTACTAGGCTCATTTCTAACAAATCGCTTTACAAACTCCTTATCTTTTATTATTTCATTCAAAAAGATATAGTAAGGTTCTAAACCAGCTTGGTGAGCCAAAACCTCACGCACAGTAATATCCTTTTTGTTTTTAATTTTACGCCATGGTTTCCAATAATGACTAAACTTCTCATCTATATCAATAACTCCATTATCAACTAATTGCATTAAAACGGGAAGAGGACCAGTTATTTTAGTTACGGAAGCCAAGTCATATAAATCATTATTGGTAACTTTATACTTCTTATCATACGTATGATAACCAAACGCTTTATGATAAATAATTGTATTGTTTTTAGCAACTAGAAGTTGAGCCCCAGGAAAAGCATGTTTATCTATAGCTTTAGACATAATAGAGTCTACTTTTCTATCGATAAACTCACTATTTAAACCTTCTTCTTCTGGGTTTCCATATCCCATTCTTATCTTATTTTCTAAAGATATTCCAAAATTAGCTTCATATCTTCCTTCTATAGGATTAACTAATTTTCCATAACATGCTTTACCTCCAAAGATTATTTCGGAAGCATTACGCATTGAAACACTATTTAATTTATCAAACTGAATTAAAACATCACTCTCAAAGATATAGTCATTAAATTTTATGGATGACAAAGGGATAAAAGAAACTAGTATTATCTTCTTTTTAGGCGATAATTTTAATACCCTATACAATAATTCCCAATCTACATTCTTAGAAGTTATTGTACAGATAAGTAAATCTTGTTCAAAGGCATCCCCACTAGTCACGTTCTTTACTTCTGAATATTTATTAAGTTCATTTAATAATTCATCTGATGATTTGTTACTATTAGCATTTATGCTAAAATCTAATAACCCAATATTGTATTGCAATAAATCTTTTATAGGCAATAGCTGATTCTCATTTTTTAATACAACACAGGAGTCTTCTGAAGTAGACTGCGCTAATACAGGGTAAGAAATTGTAAGTAATAGGAATATGAATGATATATAAATTCGCATTATCTAAGTATAAAGTTGAAAATGCAATTTAGTAAAATAGTTTATTAGGGAAGGAAGTTAAAGTAGGTAAAAATTATAAATAGAAGAAAGTATTTTAAAGCAAAATATTAGTTAGAAAATCAATCTATTATTAAGCACAAAAACGATTAAATAATATAATCATTTAAGTATATAGCAA